>NZ_LQQA01000036.1 GCF_002101965.1 Mycolicibacterium wolinskyi | reverse complement strand
GTGTGCACCGATCCCGAGCGCGCCGCCGGTTACCTGCTGACCTGTGGGCCCCGCGCCGACGAGCAGATCGCGGTACTGCGCACACTGTGGGCGGACCAGCCGGCGGGCGCCGAATTCCACGGCGAGTTCTTCGATTTCGCGCACGCGATGAGCTACCCGAAACCGGCCCGGCCCATACCGATTCACATCGGCGGGCACAGTCGCGCGGCGGCGCGCCGCGCGGGCCGGCTCGGCGACGGGTTCCAGCCGCTGGGCGTGGCCGGTGCCGAACTCGACGAGCTGCTGGCGGTCATGCGGGCCGAGGCCGACGAAACCGGCCGCGACCCTTCGGCTTTGGAATTGTCGCTGGGACATCTGGTCACCAAGATCGATGCCGACCGGGCCGGGCGGCTGGCGGATCTGGGTGCCGACCGGCTGGTGCTGGCGATGCCACCGCTCGGCGACATCGCCGAAGCATGCGACACGCTCTCTGCGTGCGCGCGGCGATTGGGGCTCACGGCATGACCCTCGCCGTGGCCGACCGCCTCGCCCTGGCTGATCTGGTGCACCTGTACGCGGCCGCGGTCGATGACCGCCGATTCGGCGATGTCACGGAATTGTTCACCGAGACAGCCGAATTGCGGCTACCCGAGCCGCCGGCACGCTTGGATCCGGTGCGGCGCTGGGATGGCCGCGACGGCGTGCGCACGGCATTGTCGGCGCTGACCGAGGTGGTGCGCACGCAGCATGAGATCGTCGGCGAGGTCTACGCCCCGGGCACCGACGCCGGATATGCGCTGGGCCGCATCACCGCCGTCGCCCACCACTGGTCCTTCGGCCCCGATCATCCGACCGACCTCGTGTGGCACATGCGTTACGACGACGAGTATCTGCTGACGCCGAAAGGCTGGCGTATCCATGGGCGCGCGTTGACCATCAACGCTATCGAGACCCGGCCGCTGCGCCGTCTGCGTCCCCACCCTCATGGCAACCCGCCAGATCCGGCGCGGCCATCAGTTGATCGAGTAGCGGGCGCTGCCCGGCCAGCATCTTCGTCCGGGCAACGGCCACCGGAAGCCACGCAACGCGGTCGATTTCGGGAAACTCCCTGACTTTCCCCGAGCCCTTCGGCCACTCCAGGGTGAACGTATTGCTACGCGCGTGCGTCACATCGAAATCCGCACGCACCGCGAACGCGGTGACGACCTTGCCGCCGGCCTGCCGCACCGGGACGAGGTCCCGTCGCGGACCCGCGGGTGGCGGCGCACCCAATTCCTCGCCAAACTCGCGCTGGGCGGCCGCCCATGGATCTTCGTCGTCGGTGTATTCGCCTTTCGGCACCGACCACGCTCCGTCATCCTTGCGTGCCCAGAACGGCCCGCCCGGATGGGCGAGCAGCACCTCCACGGTGTCGTCGACGACGCGGTAGAGCAGCAACCCGGCACTCAGTTTGGCCATTCCGAGCACGTTACGCGCGGCCGGAGTCGGGGCGGGCGCGACACCGGCGGCGGCGATGACGGATGCTGGTGCGGTGACACATCCGGTACGGCTGAGGATGCGACGGCTCCTGGTCGGCCGCCGGCTCACGGCACGTCTCGGCGGTGACTCCGTGGCCCTGACCGTCACCGACGTCGGATCTCGACTCGACGCCCGCACGTTGGCGGCGGGCCAACTGGGACGCGTCCACCTCGGCGCCCGCGACATCCGTTGGCGCGGCCTCCGTTTCGCACGGGCCACGGTGACACTGCACAACGTGCACATCCGGCCGTCAGTACCGCCGGTGGTGGTGGCCAGGCCGGTCGAACTGACACTCGAGGCCGCTTCGCCCGCGCTCGACGAACTGCTCGCCCGCACCGTCCCGCGGCTACGGGTCCAGGTGGGCGGCGACGGTTTGGCCCGGGTGCGGTTGGCCCGCCGCCCCCGGCTGGGGCATGTCGAGTTGGATGTGCGCCTCGACGGGTCGACGCTGCGGTTTGTCCCCACGCGTCTGGTCGTCGGGCGACGGCGCTGGGCGGTGCCGCGGCGCACGCCGTCGTATCCCGTCCGCCTGCCCGAACTGCCGCACGGGCTGCAGGTGACCGGTATCCGGTTCACGCCGCACCTGCTGCGGGTCGAGGCGACCCTGCCCGAGTGGCAGATGCGCCGACCGTAACCGCCATCACTTTGCTGGTTTGGTATGAAGCGGGTCACTTACACGAGTGAGACGGCCGTCTCACCCGTTCCTTCGAGTGGAACCCGAACACAGAAATCAGGCCACTGACAACAAATTCGCGCAGTGGGAATGAAATCTCTGAACTGGGTGTTTAACACGATGTAACCCTCAGGGAACTTAGCGATGAGCGCTGGGTGAACGCACGACACACGCGCCGCACCTCGACTCGCGACACAACCGAACAATGAAAGAAGGCACGAAAGATGAGGAAGCTCGGATTTGCTACCGCACTCGCGGGTGGAGCTGTTGCGGCTGTGATCGGCCTCGCCGCACCGGCGCAGGCAGCGCCTACCGGACCGGGTAACGCCCAGGAGACCATCAGTGAACTCCAGTCGCAGGGCTATACCGTGATCGTCAACCGGACCGGCTCGACCCCGCTCGACAAGGCCACCGTCGTCGCGGTGCGCCCGGGACAGACGTTCTCACGTACCGATTCCGGTAATCCCGGTGACAGCTTGCAGACGACCGTCACCGACAAGACCGTTTACGTGGACGTGAAGTAACGCCAAACTTCTCCCAAACGTCATGGAGGGGCGCCCAATTCGGGCGCCCCTCTTGTGATTTGCCGGCCGGGTCGCCGACCGTGTGCATCGGCGCGGCGCTAAAGTCGCCAGCGTGCCAAGCTTTACCCGGTATGTCGCGCTGGGCGACAGCCAGACCGAAGGATTGTGGGACGGCGACGACACCGTCGGCCTGATGGGATTCGCGGACCGCCTCGCGCTCGAACTCGACGGGCACTATCCGGGCCTGGGCTACGCCAATCTCGCGGTGCGCGGCCACCGGATCAGCGATGTGTTGTCCGACCAACTCCCCCAAGCGTTGTCCATGCGCCCCGATCTGGTCACCATCTGCATCGGCATGAACGACGTCACCCGGCCCGGGCGGTCGTTCAACCGGGCGCTCGACGATCTGGAGCGCATCTACGCCGCGCTCTCCGCATCCGGTGCCACGGTGGTGACGACGACCTTCCCCGACATCACGCAGATCTTGCCGGTGGGCCGGCTGCTCGGGAAACGGGTGCTGCACATCAACGCCGCCATCACCGCGGCCGCCGACCGGTACGGGTTCCGGTTGGTCGATCTGTACTCGGCGGCGTCGATGCGGGAGGCCGAGACCTGGAGCCCCGACCGGGTACACGGCTCGGCCAAGGGCCACATGCTGTTCGCCGCTGCCGCCGCCGAGGCCCTGGGATTGCCTGGCAGCAGCCATGATTGGGCTCATGCCGGCGGCGCGGCGGAACCGCAGTCGTTTCGGTCGCGCGCCTATTCGCAGGCGTTGTGGACACAGAACATGCTCATGCCGTGGATCTGGCGCCACCTGCGCGGCCGCTCGGCCGGCGCGGGCCGAGCACCGCGCCGCCCGGTGCTGCTGAGCCTGAGCGCTTAGAAACCGAGAATCGAGAGCGGGAGGTTCGCCAGATCGGCCGGCACACCCTCGCCCATCTTGGCCACCATCGCCGGGCAGAACGTGGATATCGCGACCCCGGTGAACATCGTCGCAGGCCCGATCGGCATGCCGCCGGTGTCGGCGACCTTGGCGGCGACATCGGCAACGGTCTGCCCCGGCTCGGCGAGCATCGGGCACACCGACTGCCCGACGGTCATCGCCTGAGCGGGATCGGCCGCCGCGACGCCGGCCTGGCTGAGCGCATCGATGAACGCCGGGTCGACCGGATCGGCACCGGCCGGTGCGGCGGCGACGGCCCCTCCGGTCGCGATCGCTGCCGCGGCGGCGAGCACACGGATGGCCAGGACGGTTCTGCGCTGCATGCTGTGAATCGTACGGGCTGGCGCGATCAGATCCCGGTCCAGGCCGAGTCGAGCTCTCTGGCGACGTCGATCACCTTGGCCTTCTCGGATTCCGGGCTGTCGATCTCACCGGCAACGTGGGCCGCGATGAAGCGTTTGATCTCGTCATCCACGCCGGCCAGGATGCGCAGCACCTCGGCACGCAACGACTTCGACGTCACGTGGATCGAGATGTCGGACGGGCGGGGCTTTTTCACGTCGAGGATCAGCAGCAGCGGCTCGGCGGCCAATGCCGTTGCCCGCAGGTCGATCTCACCGAACACCATGAACTGCGGCCGGTCGATCCGCAGATCGATGACCATGTCGATCTCCAGCGGTATCCGGATGGAAAAGCTGATTCTGTCGCCGACCTGACGGCTCACCCTGGGCTTCTGGATCTGCACGCGCGCCGTGACCTTGGCGATCTTGCCCGGTCCCTGGCCGATCGGACCCATCTCGAACGCATCGCCCGCGATGGCCCCGATGGCGTCGCCGACCCGATCCTCGGATACGGCGATCTCGAAGAATCGGCGCCCGAATTCCTCGTAGGTGATGTAGTCGTGGTCAGCCATGGTGTAGATACCGTCTCACGCCGGCTGCCCGTGGCGATACAACCGGGCCGGTATGGCCGATCACTCGGCGAAGTAGCGCAACCGTTCCACGGCGACCGGTTTTGCGGTCAGGTCGGCGATGAGCACGGCCCGCCGCCCGCCCGAGTCCAGGCCGGCCACGAAACTGTGACCCGACGCGATCACCTTGCGCCAATTCGCCCCGGCTGTCTGTTCGACGAGCCGCGATGCCGTCAGCGGGGCGGTGTCGCCCGCCAGCACCGCGGTGTCGCGTTTGAGCCTGCGGCGCAGCGCCACCTCGTCACCCGCGCACAGGTCGGTGAGCAGCCCGGTGAACAGTTTCCGGCCCCGCCGTCCCGCGCCGCGGAACCCGCTCGCAAAGCCCACGGCGCCCGCCGGACCCTGGTTTCGCAGCAGCGCGCCGGTCAGCTGCAGACCGGCCGGAACCGCACCGAGGCCGTTGCGTGCGAACTGGCCGACCATCGCGGGCAACTCCCAGTAGGCCTGCAGTTCGGCGATCTGCGGGCCGTCGGCCCCGGCCCGCAGTACATATCGCAGGTACGCCGGAATCCTCATGGTGACCGATGAGCCCATCGCCACCTCGAGTTCGAGATCGCGGATCACCGTGGTGGCGTCGACGATGTCGACGTCGCGGTGGAACGTGATGTCACGCGGGCCGATGAAGGTGTCGTAGAAGCGGGCGATCCGCTCGCGACCGATGTGCGGCCGCGAGCCAACCGGGTCCTCGACCTGTCCGCCGTCAGCGAACAGCCCGACCCACCCGTCGCGGTCGTGGGCGCCCGCGGCCTGCGGCGATCGTTCCGCCGCGACCAGTAGCTCGGCACGTGTGAAGCTCATATGGTTCGTTTACCATCCCGCATCGCGCCGGCTGCGCGCACACTGGTAGTTGACTGCGGTTTGACTAGGAGGTCGCGATGAGCGGCAACGGACCTTTCGGATTCGATCCCGAGGACTTCGATCGTGTCGCCCGCGAGGCCGGCGAAGGGCTGCGCGACGCGCTCGAGGGCATGACCAGGTTTTTCACCACGTCCGGTGAGCGTGCCGGGTGGGCCGGGCTGCTCGACGAGTTCAGCCGGATGTCGCGTCCGCGCACCGAGCCGGAGACCACCGGCGAGAAGGGCGACGGCGTGTGGGCGATCTACACCGTCGACGACAACGGCGGTGCCCACATCGAACAGGTCTTCCCCACCGAGCTCGACGCACTGCGCGCGAACGCCACCAATACCGATCCGGTGCGCCGGGTGCGGTTCCTGCCGTACGGCATCGCGGTCAGCGTGCTCGACACCGACACCACCCGCGCCGACACCACCGACACCACCGAGTAGGCCGGTCGGCAAAAGCCGACGGAGCGCGGGCGCCACCGGTTAGGCTTCGGGCCCAGGACAAACGACCTGGCCGGCAGACCTGAGGGTGAGACATGATTCGCGAACTGTGCGTCGCCGCGGCGATCACGGGAGCCGCACTGGCAACGGCGGCCGGTGCGGCCGCCGACGACAACATGTATTTCGACGAGCCGGGCCGGTATCCGACCGATGTGCCTGGCATGAGTTACGAGGCGCATCAAGGCGCCCCGTGCTTCAGCTGGGAGCGCAACGTCTTCGGCCGGGGCCCCGGCGGGGAACCGTTGCAGTGCCGGTGGATCCCCAATCAGTGGCCGCCCGTCACGACCGGCTTCTGGACCCACGCCTATCCGCTGCACGGGGTGCAGGAGATCGGCTCGCCGTGTCCCGGCCCGCAGGCAGCCGCGCAGTCACCCGATGGCCGGCCGATGCTGTGCCTCGGCGCACGCGGCTGGCAGCCCGGCGTGTTGACGGGCAACGGGTTCTTCCCCAGCTGATTCACATCCGGCACCCGGCCATACAACTATGTGACCGGTGTATGGTCGTGGCACCAAAATCCATGCACACAGGAGTGCCATGAGCGGTGATGTGACGTTCGACCTGTCCACAGTCTTCTCAACGGTGGCCCGCGCCATCCCCGATCAGACCTTCCTGGTGTGGCGGGACCGCCGGTTGAGCTATTCGCAGTTCGACGCGCGCGTCGACGGTTTCGCCCACTACCTGGTGTCGGCCGGGTTGGGCGCGCACACCGAGCGCGCTGCGCTGGCCGGTCACGAATCGGGGCAGGACCACCTCGGGATCTATCTGCGCAACGGCAACGAGTACCTCGAGTCGATGATCGGCAGTTACCGGGCCCGGGTCGCCCCGTTCAACGTCAGCTACCGCTATGTCGAGGAAGAACTCCTCTATCTGCTGACCGATTCGAATGCGCGCGCCCTGATCTACAACGCCGAGTTCGCGCCGCGCGTGGCCGCGATCCGCGACCGGCTGCCGAATCTGGCGGTGCTCATCCAGGTCGCCGACGAGTCGGGGCACGAGCTGCTGCCGGGCGCGGTGGACTACGAGACGATCCTGACGACGCCCGCGCCCGCGGACATGCCGACCCCGTCCGGCGACGACCTCTACATCCTCTACACGGGCGGCACCACCGGCATGCCCAAGGGCGTGCTGTGGCGCCAGCACGACATCTTCCTGTCCTCGATGGGCGGGCGCCCGTTCGGCAGCGACACATTCCTGAGTTCGTACGACGAACTCGCGGACAAGGCGCGCGCGTCGGCGGGCGCGATGTCGATGCTCATGATCCCGCCGTTCATGCACGGCGCCGCGCAGTGGGCGGCCTACAACGCCATCACGATGGGCGGGCGGCTGGTCATACCCGACGACGTCGTGCGGTTGCAGCCCGACGCCGCGCTGCGCCTCGCCGAACGTGAACGGGTGCTGAGCATTCCGGTGGTCGGCGACGCGATCGCGCGGCCACTGCTCGACGAGATCGAGACCGGCAATTACGACCTGTCGGGCCTCGTGACGATCAGCAACGGCGGCGCCCCGCTGTCACCGACCGTGCGCGAACGCATCCTGACCGCGCTGCCGCATCTCATGTTGCTCGACGCGGTCGGGGCGTCGGAGTCCGGCGCCCAGATGAGCACGTACGCAACCGCGGGTGCCGAGACCGATGTCGCCACGTTCAACCCGCAGTCCGACACGGCCGTGGTCGCCGAGGATCTCAGCCGGGTGCTCGGCCCGGGCGAAGGTGGGGGCTGGCTGGCCCGCCGCGACCTCATCCCGCTCGGCTACCTCGGTGACGAGGCCAAGACCGCGCGCACCTTCCCCACCATCGACGGCGTGCGCTGGTCGGTGCCGGGTGATCGCGCAAATGTCTTGCCCGACGGGCGGATTCAGCTGCTGGGCCGCGACTCGGTCACCATCAACTCCGGCGGCGAGAAGATCTTCGTCGAGGAGGTCGAACGCGCGGTGGCCGCGCATCCGGCCGTCTACGACGTCGTGGTCGTGGGCCGGCCGTCGGAACGCTGGGGCAGCGAGGTCGTCGCGGTCGTGCAGTTCGCCGACGGCGCGTCGGCCAGCGACGACGAACTCGTCGAGGTGTGTCAGCGTTCGATCGCGCGCTACAAGATCCCGAAGGCGTTCATCCGGGCGCCGAAGATCGTCCGCTCCCCTGCCGGGAAAGCGGACTATCGCTGGGCCAAGTCGGTCGCCACCGAGAGCGCCGACAGCTCCGCGTAACGCTACCGAGAACGACGAAAAGGTCGATCTCCCAATGAAACTTCGACCATTTCGTTGTTCTCGACGCCGCGATCACCCCTGTTCGTCGTCGACGGGTCGCAGGTAGGCCCACGCGAAGAAGACGGCGGCGACGACGAGCAGACACACGCCGACCCACCAGTTGGCGTCGGTTCCGATGTAGAGGTCGACGCGATTGTTGGTCGTCTCCTCGTGACGGTCGGCCAGTACGGCCGGCACGAGGCCCGCGATGAGCAACACCACGCCGTAGATCTCCAGTAGCGCACCGATGATGTTGCGGATGTCGAACAGCCGAAACTGCGGCTTGGTCCTTGCAGTGCTTGACATTCGGACTCCCGGCTCAGTGGAAGATGATGTTGAGGATCACGGTGAGGGCCAGCGCGACGCCGGCGAGCGGCGTCGCACGCAGATACCACGGTTTACCGGCGCTCTCGGGGTCGTGGAAGATCTCGCGCGGCGTCTCCGAATAGACCAGGCCGACCAGTTCAGCGGCGGGTTTCGGCCTCGTCGCCATGCTGACGACGACGCTGACGACGATGTCGACGACGAAGGCCGCGGCCGCCGCCACGAACGGCATGCCCTGGCCGGGCAGGTTGATCACGCCCACCTCGGACAGGATGAAAACGAATACGGCGGAAAGGGTTCCGGCCACCAGCCCCATCCAGCCCGCGGTGGGGGTCATCCGCTTCCAGAACATGCCGAGGATGAACGTCGCGAACAGTGGCGCGTTGAAGAACCCGAACAACGTCTGCAGATAGTCCATCAGGTTCGAGTAGCCCGCGGCGATCAGCGCGGTGAAGATCGCCAGCACCGTGGCCGCGACCGTCGCGATCCGCCCGACCAGGATGTAGTAGCCGTCGGGCCGGTCCTTGACCACGTACTGCTGCCAGATGTCGTAGCTGAACACGGTGTTGAACGCCGAGATGTTGGCGGCCATGCCCGCCATGAACGACGCGAGCAGACCCGTGACCGCGACGCCGATCAGGCCGTTCGGCAGGATGTCGCGGATCATCACGAGCATCGCGTCGTTGTAGGTGATGTCGCCGGTGCCGGTGGTTTTCAGGTTGATGACGTCACCGATCGCGGCCGCCGCGATCATGCCAGGGATCACCACGACGAACGGGATGAACATCTTCGGGAACGACGCGATGATCGGTGATCGCCTGGCGGCCGAGATCGAGTTCGAGGCCATGGCGCGCTGCACCTCGACGAAGTTCGTGGTCCAGTAGCCGAAGGACAGCACGAAGCCGAGACCGAAGACGATGCCGATGACCGACCACAGCGGGCTGTCGAAGCCCGACAACGCTTGTCCTGGCCACGTCGTGAGCTGTTCGTGTACCGAGGCGGTCACCGTGCCGTCGGTCGTGGTGTCGATGACCTTCTCCTTGAGGCCGCTCCACCCGCCGACCTTGATCAGGCCGAACACCGTGAGCGGCACGAGCGCGGCGAGGATCACGAAGAACTGCAGCACCTCGTTGTAGATGGCGGCCGAAAGCCCGCCCAGCGCAGTGTAAGTGAGCACGATGACGGCGGCGACGATCAACGACAGCCAGCGGTTCCAGCCGATCAGCACGTTGATGACGGTGGCCAGCAGGAACAGGTTGACGCCCGCGATCAGTACCTGAGCGACGGCGAAGCTGATCGCGTTCACGAGGTGTGCGCCGGGCCCGAAGCGCCTCCGCATGAACTCGGGCACACTGCGGACCTTGGAGCCGTAGTAGAACGGCATCATCACGACGCCGAGGAACAGCATGGCCGGGACGGCGCCGATCCAGTAGTAGTGCATCGTGGACAGGCCGATCTCGGCTCCGTTGGCCGACATGCCCATGATCTCGATGGCGCCGAGGTTGGCCGATACGAACGCCAGGCCCGTCACCCACGCGGGCAACCGGCGGCCGGACAGGAAGAAGTCCAGGCTCGTCGAGATCTGGCTGCGGGCGATATAGCCGATTCCCAGGACGAAGACGAAGTAGATCGCGATCAACAGGTAGTCGAGCGCGCCGACGGACAGGCGCAGAACACTGTCAGCCGCGAGGGTGGTCGTCGCCAAATCTGTGGTCATCCACACCTTCTGAGGTATCAGGTTCCAACGAAAACAACCAGAAGGTAACAGGGATGGGACGAGAATATGAGGCATTCGGTGAGAATTTGTTTGTTACTGTTCGTTTGCCGCATCTACTCGAAGGAGGTGCCACCGCCGAATGTTGGCCGCTGAACGCCGACGCGCAATCCTGCGTGCGCTGAACTCGGGTGGCGCGGTGCGCGTGGCCGAGCTCGCCGCCCAGCTGGCGGTGTCGGAGATGACCGTGCGCCGCGACCTCGATGCCATGGACGCCGAGGATCTGCTGCGCAAGGTGCACGGCGGCGCGGTCACCCGGCACAACCGCGGCGAGGAGCCGTGGTCGTCGGTCAAGGCCGCCCAGCAGCGGGCCGAGAAGGCCGCGATCGCCGATGTCGCGGCAGGCATGGTCGCCGACGGCGTCACCATCGCGATCAGCGCGGGCACCACGACAACCGAATTGGCCCGCAGGCTCCGGCACCGGCCGTCGATCACCGTGGTCACGAACTCCCTCACGGTCTTCGATGTGCTGACCGCACCGTCGACCGACGGCGCCGACGCTCCGCAGGTCTATCTCACCGGTGGTACACGCACGCCCTCGGATGCGCTGGTGGGCCCCATCGCCGACGCGGCACTCGCATCGTTCCGGGTCGACGCGACCTACCTCGGCGTGCACGGGTTCGATCCGCAGGCCGGGTTGACCTCACCCAACATCGCTGAGGCGCAGACGAACCGGACGCTGATCGGGATCGGCGCCCAGCTCGTGGTGCTGGCCGACCACACCAAGTACGGCGAGATCGGCACGAACGTCTTCGCCGGCCTCGGGCAGGTCGACACCCTGATCGTCGACGACGGGCTGGCCGACGAGGATCGCGCCGCATTGGCGGGCCTGGTCGGCAATGTCGTGATCGCGCAGGTGCCGGGACAGTCATGACCGAGCCCCTGCGCTGGACATTGGCCGACGGCCGCGAGCAACTGTACTTCTCGCTGCCGGGCCACACCGCGGACCCGGTACCGGATCGCCGCCCGTTGCCCGCGCGCGGAAAACAGATGTCGCAGTTGCGTTTCGACCGCCAGACCGGCCAGTGGGTGGTCATCGCGGCACTCCGGCAGGATCGCACCTACCTGCCGGCCGCCGACCGGTGCCCGCTGTGCCCGGGACCGTCCGGCGAGACGAGCGAGATCCCCGCACCGGACTACGACGTCGTCGTCTTCGAGAACCGCTTTCCCAGCCTGTCCGGGGATTCGGCGTTCTCGTTGCCCGACACCGGCGGCGCCGAATTCGTCGCGGCGCCCGGGCACGGTCGCTGCGAGGTCATCTGCTTCTCGAGCGACCACACCGGTGCGTTCGCGCAGCTGCCGCTCCCCCATGCCCGGCTGGTGGTTTCGGCGTGGCGGCACCGCACCGCGGACCTGTTGAGCCGCAGTGCGATACAGCAGGTGTTCTGCTTCGAGAACCGCGGCGAGGAGATCGGGGTGACCCTCAACCACCCCCACGGCCAGATCTACGGTTATCCGTATCTCACGCCGCGTACCGAGCAGATGTTGCGCGCCGCGCGCGAGCACCGCGCCCGCAACGGCACCAACCTGTTCGCCGATCTGCTGGCCCGCGAGCTCACCGCGGGCGTGCGTGTTGTCGCGCGCACCGAGCTGTTCACCGCGTTCGTGCCGTTCGCGGCCCGCTGGCCGGTGGAGGTTCACATCTATCCAAACCGTTTCGCACACAACCTGACCGAGCTCGGCGACGACGAGCTGGACGGCTTCGCCGAGATCTACCGCGACATCCTGCAGAGGTTCGACCGCATGTATCCCACACCGCTGCCCTATATTTCGGCGTTGCACCAGTACCGCGACCGCGACGACCAGCGAGAGGGCTACTTCCATGTCGAGCTGATGTCGGTGCGGCGCAGCGCGACCAAACTCAAGTACCTGGCCGGTTCGGAATCGGCCATGGACGCCTTCATCAGCGACGTGACGCCCGAGAGCGTCGCGGCACGGCTGGCGGAGCTGTGATGGTCACCTACGCGGCTCCCGGCCGCATCAACCTGATCGGCGAGCACACCGATTACAACCTCGGTTGGGCGTTACCGATCGCGTTGCCGCAACGCGTCGTCGTGCAGTACCGGCCCGATGATTCGGACTCGATCACGGTGCGAAGCGATCGCGAATCGGGCCAGGTGGACATACCGCTCGGCACCGCTCCCGGAGACATCACCGGCTGGGCGGCATACATCGCGGGGGTGATGTGGTCCCTGCGCACGGCAGGCCACCCGGTCACCGGCGGCGCCATGACCATCACCAGCGATGTCGAGATGGGCTCGGGCCTGGCGTCGTCGGCGGCGCTGGAATGCGCGGTGCTGGCGGCGCTCACCAGCGGACAGTCCATCGACCGGGTCGAGCAGGCCCGCATCGCGCAACGGGCCGAGAACACCTACGTCGGCGCGCCGACCGGCCTGATGGACCAGCTCGCCTCGCTGTTCGGCCAACCGCAGCACGCGATGCTCATCGACTTCCGCGACCTCACGGTGAAACCGGTACCGTTCGACCCCGATTCGGCGGGCATATCCTTGTTGGTGATGAATTCCCGTGCCGCACATCGTCATGCCGGCGGCGAGTACGCGTCCCGCCGGGCGTCGTGTGAGCGGGTCGCCGCTGCGCTGCAGGTCGATTCGCTGCGCGAGCTGCAATCCCGCGGACTGGCCGCCCTCGACGGGCTGGCCGACCCCGAAGACACCCGACGCGCTCGCCATATCCTCACCGAGAACCAGCGGGTTTTCGATTTCGTTGCGGCACTTGAGGTTTCCGACTACGCCAAGGCCGGCGAGATCCTCACGGCCTCGCATGCATCGATGCGCGACGACTTCGAGATCACCACCCCGCACATCGACTTGATCGCCGACACGGCGGTGCGTGCCGGTGCGCTCGGGGCACGGATGACCGGTGGCGGATTCGGCGGATGTGTGATCGCACTGGTTCCCACCGACCTGGCGGACACGGTCGGCAGTACCGTGCGCGACGTGGTCACCGGCGCCGGCTACCCCGAACCGACGATCGCGCCCGCCCGCGCCGCGATCGGCGCCGAGCAGGTGCGCGGCTGACTCAGCCCACGACAATGCGCAGCCGCTCCCAGCCGCCGCGCACGGTCAATTTTTGGGCGATCGCTCAACTGCATAAGCTGAGGCCATGTGTAGCAGTCCGCGCGCCGTGAGGTCAAGGGTGCCCACCCGGTGTGAGCAGCTATGAATTTGCTGCACGAGCTGATCGCGGAAGCCGCGCGCACCGCACCCGACCGCGCGGCGCTCATCACCGATGACGGTACGACGACGGGATTCGCCGAGTTCGATCGCCAGATCCGTTCCGTCGCCGCGTGGACCGCCTCACGCACCGATCCGGCCGACCGGGTCGCGGTCATCGCCGACAACGGCGCCGCCTACGCCTTGCTCTATTACGGAGTCCCCCGCAGCGGCCGGGTGCTGACCCTGATCAATCAACGGCTGAGCCCCGCCGAGCAGGTTGCGCAATTGGACGCCACCCGTCCCGCGCTCGTGCTAGGTGACGCGAAATACCTGTCGGCCCTGGACAACACCCCCGACGATTCGCACCTGGTGACCTTCGATTCGGCCGCCTGGCGGGATGCGACAACGGCTGACCCGCAATTCCCCGACGCCGCGGGTCCGGATGATCCGGCGTGGCTGCTGTTCACCAGTGGCTCCACCGGCGCCCCGAAAGGTGTTGTGCACAGCCATCGTTCGATTCTCGCGGCGGTCCGTGGAACTGTCGCCGGCCGCTCGGTGCAACCGGGCGGGGTGTATCTGTTGCCGTTCCCGATGTGTCACATCGCCGGCTACAACATGCTCGTACACCACGCGACCGCCTCGACGGTCGTGCTCACCGCACAGTTCCGCCCGGAAGCCTTCGCCGATCTGGTCCGCACGCACGCCGTGCGATCGTGCTCGCTGGCCCCGACCATGCTGCACTCGTTACTGGGCCATCTCGAACGCACCGGTACGCGACTGCCGACCCTGCAAGCCGTCGCGTACGGGTCGGCCGCCATGCCGCTGGATCTACTGCGCCGCGCGATCGACGTGCTCGGCGTCGACTTCCACCAGGGCTACGGCATGACCGAAACGGGCGGCAACATCACGTTTCTCGGCCCAGACGACCACCGCGCCGGAGCGGCAGGCGATACCCGGCTGCTCGTGAGCGCCGGCCATCCGCATCGCGGCGTCGAAGTCGGCATCGTCGGCGCGGACGGCATGCCCCTGGCCGTCGGCGACGTCGGTGAGATCGTGGTGCGGGGCGATCAGGTCGCACCCCGGTACTGGCCGGCTCAGCCCGGTACGACCGACGGGTGGCTGCGCACCGGCGATGTCGGGCGCCTCGACGCCGACGGTCGGCTGTTCGTGGTGGACCGGCTCAAGGACGTCATCGTCACCGGCGGGGAGAACGTGTCCTCACGTGAGGTCGAAGACGTGTTGTCCGGTCATCCCGATGTCGACATGGTCGCCGTCGTGGGGGTTCCCGACGACTACTGGGGCGAGGCGGTGTGTGCGGTCGTCGTGCCGGTGGCGGGCCGCGAGCCGTCTGCCGACGAGCTGATCGAGCATGTGCGTTGTGCCATCGCAGGTTTCAAACGCCCGCGCGTGGTGCTGTTCGTCGACGCGCTACCGCTGACCGGAAACGGCAAGGTCGCCAAGGACCGGGTCCGCGAGTTCGCTCGGTCTGCTGTCCTGGGGCACTGACCCGACGACCTGCAGCAGGTCGGGTTTCATCCGCTGCAGTTCCTGCTCCCAGTACCCCCAACTGTGTATCCCGTCCGGGAAATCGAACACGCCGTTGCGACCGCCTGCCGCGATGTAGGCGTCGGTGAAGGCCCGGTTGGAATCGATCGCGAACCCTTCGAGGAATCCGAGCCCGCCGATCGGCGCGTCGGGACTCGCCAGCGCCGGATCGCGCGGTGTGCCGTTGCCGCAGTAGATCCAGATCCGGGTGTTGTTGGCGACGAGCTGCCCGACGTTGACCGTGGGATCGTTGCGCGCCCAGGCCGGATCACCCGGCGGGCCCCACATCGCGTCGGGGTTGAAGCCGCCGTTCCACATCATCGCGATCCGCACCTTGCCGGGCCAGTCCCCCGCAGACAAGTTGAGAAAGCCCGACAGCGAGCCGGCGTAGACGAACCGGTCCGGGTGGTGCGCCGCGAGGACCAGTGCCGCCGATCCGCCCATCGAGAGCCCGACGACCGCGTTGCCCGATGCCGCGACATCCCGGTTCGCGGCCAGCCACGCCGGCAGCTCCTGGGTCAGAAACGTCTCCCATTTGTAGGTGACGGTCCCCGCGTTGCCGACGGCCGGTGCGTACCAGTCGCTGTAGAAGCTCGACTTGCCGCCGACCGGCATCACGACCGAGAGCCCGGACCCGTCGAACAGATCGAATGCGGCGGTGTTGATATCCCACCCGTTGCGGTCGTCGCCCGCCTCCATGCTGTCGAGCAGATACAGCGCGTGCGAACCCGGTCCGCCGCTGAGGAATTCAATCCGGATATCGCGGCCCATTGCAGACGAGGGCACGTCGAGAAATTCGATCGGCGCATTCGAGTACGCGTGGGCCGGGTGTGCGACCAGCACCCCGGGCGCTAACGCGGCCGCCAATGCGACGGCCGCGTAACGCCGTATGGTCGCAACGATTGCCATCCGCGGCCAACCCCTCGTAACGGCCCCGACCATGCGGAACAATACGCCTTATTGGTGCCGCGAATTGGATTTTCGGCGAACACGAAAACGCAGCAAATTAACGCAAACAGAAATTGAATGCGCAAATTTGTCAGGGCAGCCCGGCCAGGAAGGGATTGACGAATATTGGCGGGGGCGGCGGCGCGATGGCCGGTGCTGGTTCGGCAACAGGTGCCTGCGCGACGCCGGGTGCTTGCGCGACAACAGGTGCCTGCGGCGCGGCCGCGGCAGGCGCGGTTGCCGCGGCAGGCACGGGCCCCGGCGCGAACAGCTGCGGGCCGGCCGGGCCGGGCAGGGCGGCGACCGGCAGATGTGCGACGACGGCCGACGCGGGCTCCGGTGCGCTCACCGGCGGCTCGATCGTCGCGGCGGGTTGCGCGGCCTGAACCACCGGACTGGACTCCACGACCGCGGTGTCGAAGGCTTCCGTCGGCTCGTACACGGGCGTGCGGTCCGCGCGCTCGGCCGACTCGTCCGCACCGGGTTCGACCACAGCGGGGCGCTTGGTGCCGACGAGCGGTACCGCGACGCTGACGACCTGCGGATTTCCGGCCGACGCGGGGGTGGGCGGCTCGGGCGCGGGCTGCAGAGCTTCGGGAACGGATTGCGATCCCACCACCAGCACGGCGATCACCACCGCGGCGGCAGCGGCACCACCGACGCGAAGCCCCGTGAACCTTCTGGCCTTGACGGCCGAGTCGACGTCGGGCTGCGTGCGCTGGACGGCGATGGCACCGGTCGCGACCGCGCGGGCCGCTGCTTGCGCGAGAGACAGCTTGGGCTCGGCGGCGTCATCATCGCGGTCGGCTCCCGGCACCACGCGCACATCGGCGAAGCCCGCCGCCGCAAGCGCTGCGATCAGTTGCCTGGCCTCGGCGTCGACATCCTCGGACCACGTGACGCCGACGGCCCGGACCTCCTGCCCGCTCGACGCGGCGATGGAGCGCGCGCCCCGTGCGGCCGCGGCCCCGCGGTCGGCGAGCTCGTCGGCGGTGTCGACGTCGAACGCGTCGTCGTCCAGGGGAGTGCCGTCCGGTGCATCGCCGTCGACAAGGACCCAGCCGACGCCGTCCGACGTCACTGACAGTCCCAGTACCGTCTTCACCCGTTCGGCCCCAATTCCTGTACTTCCCCGACGAAATGCCGCGACGATCATATTTTGCTCGCCCCGGAACGGCATCTTGTGCAAAATCCGATTTTCGGTGACTCGACCCTTCTACCGACGGCCTTACCGACGGTGTTACCAGCGTGATGACCTCGAAAGACCGGCTCGGCGGCCGCGCCAATTACCCGGCAGTCATCCGAAGTTCATTAGCTGATCAACAATTAAGAATCGGTGAGAACGCTGAACCGTCGCCTTATTCGACGGCAACGTGCGCGGACCGGCTCAAGGCATGATGCGGTCATGGCGAAGTCGTTCACCTTGGTCCAGCTGAGGTACTTCACGGTGGTCGCGAGGCTCGAGAACATGCGGGCTGCCGCGTTCGAACTCAACGTCACCCAGTCGACGCTCTCGGCCGCCATCCATCAACTCGAGCGCGAGGTGGGTGTCCAGCTGTTCCATCGCCGGTCGAACCGCGGCCTGCGGCTCACCGCCGAGGGCAGGCGGCTGCTCATGGGCGCCAGGACCGTGCTGGAAGACGCCGATCAGCTCTACCACTCGGTGCGCGCCGAGCGGGAGGAACTGGCGGGTGACCTGGTCGCGGGGATCTTCTCGCCGATCGCGCCGTTCCTCGCACCCAAGATTCTCACCGCGTTCGAGCAGCACCACCCGGCGATCAAACTCAGCTTCCTCGAAGCCGACCAGGAGACGCTCATGAGATCCCTGGCCGAGGGCACGTGCGAAACCGCATTGATGTACGACCTCGGCCTGGGCACCGATTACGAATACCGGGTGCTGCAACGCGTGCCACCCCACCTGTTGGTGGCCGAGAACCACCCGCGCGCAGCGCATCCGGATGTCGCCGTCCACCTGAAGGAATTCGAGGACGAGCCGTTCGTCCTGCTCGACCTCAAGCACAGCCGCGAGTACTACCTCGACATCTTCAAACGTCTCGGCCTGCGTCCCCGCATCAGGCACCTGGTCTCGGGATACGAGACCGTGCGCTCCTACGTCAGCATGGGTCACGGTTACTCGATGCTGAACTGGCGCTTGACGCGCGACGTGACCTACGCGGGCGGGCGGGTGATACCGCTCGAACTGGCCGACGAGCTACCGCCCATCGAGCTCGTGCTGGTGCGCATGAAGGGCGGGCGCCCGACGCGCAAGTCGATCGCGTTCGAGGAAATCTGCATTGAGCTGCAAAGCGAGGGACGCAGATGAGACGCATCCGATCGTTTTTACCGATCGATACGACCAATCTTTTTCGTTGGACTCGTTCGGTGGTGGTCACCATGCTGGAAGCACTGTGACGCCCGACACCGCCGGCCCCGGCCGCATCACCGAGAAGAGAACCTCCATGACAGCGCAGGAACTGGTCATGAAAACCGAACCCGAAGCACCAGATCAGCCGAAGCGCAGCTCCGGTATGCAGAAGCGGGTGCTGGCCGGTGGCAGCATCGGCCAGTTCATCGAGTTCTACGACTTCACGCTCTACGGACTGTCGGCGGTCACCCTCGCCAACCTGTTCTTCCCCAGCGAGAACGCGCTGGCCGGTCTGCTCGCCACGTTCGCGACCTTCGGCGTGGCCTTCCTGTTCCGGCCTCTGGGCGGCCTGTTCTTCGGGGCGCTCGGCGACCGCATCGGCCGCCGCAAGGTCCTGTTCATCACGCTGCTGTCGATCGGCGCCGCCACGACCATGATCGGGCTGCTGCCCACCTACAGCACCATCGGCGTGCTGGCCCCGATCCTGTTGATCCTGTGCCGGCTGGTCCAGGGCTTCTCGGCGGGCGGCGAATCGGTGGGCGCACCGGCATTCGTGTTCGAGCACGCACCGCTGGACCGGCGCGGGTTCTGGATCAACGTCACGCTCGCCGCCACCGCGCTGCCGTCGGTGGTCGGCGGCACCCTGATCCTGGTGTTGTCCTCGACGATGTCGTCAGAGGCCTTCACGTCCTACGGGTGGCGCATCCCGTTCCTGATCGCCCTGCCGCTGGCGTTCTTCGGCCTGTGGATCCGCGCCAAGACCGAGGAGTCCGAGGCGTTCAAGCAGGTGCTGGCCAAGCATGAGCACAAGGAGTACAGCCCCATCCGGGAAGCGTTCCGCGAGAACAGGATCCGGATGTTGCAGGTCATCTTCGTGATGGCGCTGACCGCGATGGGCTTCTATTTCCTCTCCGGGTACTTCGTGTCCTACGTGCAGGTCACCGGCAACCTCAGCCGCGAGCAGTCACTGCTGGCCAATGCGGTCGCGATGGCGATGTATGCCGTGCTGCTCCCGATCGGCGGCATGATCGGTGACCGGGTCGGCCGCAAACCGATGCTCATCGCGGGCTCGGTGGCCCTGGCGCTGCTGTCGGTTCCGTGCTTCATGCTGGTGACGAGCGGGTCGCTGCCCCTGGCGATCGCCGGACAGCTGTTGTTCGTCGTCCCGATGTGCATCTATGGCGGCGGGTGCTACACGTTCTTCGTCGAGATCTTCACCACCGAAACCCGATTCACGTCCGCGGCCATCAGCTACAACGTCGGCTATGCCGCATTCGGCGGCACCGCACCGTTCATCGGCACGATGCTGGTCTCGAAGACCGGCCTGAGCGCCGCACCGGGCGTGTACATGGCCGCGGCAGCCGCCGTCGTCGCCCTCCTGCTGGTGTTCACCAAGGTGCCCGAGACGCGCCGCCGCATCGGCTAAACACTTTCGAAGCCAAGGAGTTCCATCATGGATGCAAACGCATTCCTCACCGATTTCCATCATGTCGCGATGTTCGGCGCGACGCCGAACAACGGCGTCGACCGGCAGGCCGCGACCGCCGAGGACAAGCTGAGCCGCGACTGGTTCGCCGAGTTCGCCGCCCAGCGCGGCTGGGAGTTGCGCGTCGACGCCATCGGAAACATGTTCGCGCTCATCGAGTTCGTGCCCGGCGCACCCTACGTGCTCATCGGGTCACATCTGGATTCACAGCCGCTGGGCGGCCGGTTCGACGGGGCCTACGGCGTCATCGCCGCATTGCACGCCGCGCAACGGGTCGCCGCCCGGGTCGGTGAACACGGCGCCCAGGTGACCTACAACCTCGGTGTCGTCAACTGGTTCAACGAGGAGGGCGGGCGGTTCGCGCCGTCCATCATGGGCTCGTCGGTGTTCGCCGGCCTGATGGACGAGAACGAGATGCTCCAGGTTCGCGACCTCGGCGGGGTTTCGGTCGCCGAGGCGCTCGACGCCATCGGCTACCGCGGAACCGATCCGCGTCCGGACACCGCCGGCTACGCCGAGATCCATATCGAGCAGGGGCGCATCCTCGAACGCGAGAACATCAACCTCGGCGCCGTCGAATCATCTTGGTACACACAGAAACTCGACATCGAGGTGCTCGGCGAGCAGTCGCACACCGGCGCGACCGCGATGGCCGACCGGCACGACGCACTGGTCGCTGCCAGCAAGGTGGTGCTCCTGGTCCACGACGTCACGCGGAAGTTCGAGGACGAGGCCATCGTCTCGTCGGTCGGCCGGTTCACCGTTGAGCCGAACTCGCCGATCGTCGTGGCGCGTCGCGTGCATCTGGTCGCCGATCTGCGTTCGGCCTCACCGGAAATCGTCGCGACGGCCCGGGCCAGCCTGCTCAGCGATATCGAGGCCATCGCCCGCGAACACGACATCGCGATCAACGTGCGCGATTTCGACGTCCGCGACATCCAGTACTTCCCCCAGTCCGGTATCGAACTGACCGAGAAGGTGGCCGCGGACCTCGGGCTGAGCGTCCGCCCCATCCGCACCATGGCCGGCCACGACTCGGTGCCGATGAACCGGATCGTGCCCACGGTCATGATGTTCATCCCGTCGGTGGACGGCGTGAGCCACTGCGAACGCGAGTTCAGCACCGACGAGGACATGGTCGCCGGCGTCGACGCGTTGACGAACGTGGCGTGGGAGATGGTCAACGGTTCGCTCGCCGAGTCGGCCGCCTGATGGAGACGACCTCGACAACCGAGTTGGCCTACCTGAGCGCCACCGAAGCGCTCGCGGCGTTCCGGCGGCTCGAGCTCTCGCCGCTTGAGGTGCTCGAAGCCCAGATCGCCCGGATCGAAGCACACAACGGCAACCGCGCCACCGGGATCAACGCGTTCACCGAGACGCTGTTCGACGAGGCCAGGCCCGCGGCCCGCCACGCCGCCGACACCTACGCCCGTTGCGCCCGCACCGGTGAAACGCCGCCCGCACTGCTGGGTTTGACCGTGGCGACCAAGGAGAAGCACGGAATCGCCGGGCGGCTGCTCGAACAGGGTTTGGTGGCCAAGCGCGGTCAGTTGGCGCAGCACGATCATCCCGTCGTCGAACGGATCAAGGCGGCAGGCGGAATCATCCACGCGCGCACTACAAGTCCGGAGTTCAGCTGCGCGACCGTGACCCATTCGCCGATGTGGGGTGTCACCCGCAACCCGTGGAACCCGCAGACCTCCCCCGGCGGCTCGTCGGGTGGCGCGGGTGCGGCGCTGGCCGCCGGGTTCGCCACGCTGGCCACGGCTTCCGACATCGCCGGTTCGACGCGGATCCCCGCGGGGTTCACGGGCACGGTCGGCTACAAGGCACCGTACGGCCGCATCCCGGGCCTGCCGCCGTTGGCCGCGGACTGGTACCGGGGCGACGGGCCGATGGGCCGCACGGTGGCCGACGTGGCGTTGCTGTCGTCGGTCATGTCTGGCAGGCATCCGGTCGACCACGGCTCATGGGGCCCCAATGGCCAACCGATCCCGTTGCACGGCGGCGTCGAGGGTCTGCGGATCGGGCTGTCGGTGCGGCTCGGCGACTTTCCCGTGGCTGCCGAGATCGTCGAGAACACCCGTGCGGTCGCCGCAGCACTGACCGCTGCCGGCGCCGACGTCGTCGACGTGGAACTGCCGTGGACGACAGCCCTGATCCGGGAGACGATCTTCGCGCACTTCGGCCACATCCTCGGGCCGGCCGTGGCGCGCGAAACCGCGGGCACCGAGGATCAGCTCGCGGCCTACACGCGGCGCTTCGTCGCCGATGCGGCTGCGGCGGCGCAGCGGTACACCCTGGTCGATTCCCTGGCCATGGACGCGCGACTGCAAGCCGATCTGGCGGCCGCGATGCGTGGCATCGACGTCCTGCTGTGCCCGACGTCGGCGGTGACCTCGCTGCAGGCCGACGGGGATTACCTGGACGGCATCGACACGGCAGGCAGGCACCTCGAGCACTACTGGGAAGGTCACTTGACCAGCCCGTTCAATGTCGCCAACCACTGCCCGGCGCTGTCGGTGCCCAGCGGGTTGTCCGCCGAGGGCGTTCCGACCGGTGTGCAAGTGGTCGGCCATCCGCACGATGAGGCGATGACGTTCCGGGTGGCGCAAGCCGTGGAGACCCTCGTGGGGTTCGAGATCGAGGTCGGCAGCCTGCGCGTCTAGCCATCTGCCCCGGCGTTCTGGCAGGCTACGGCGAGCGTTCGAGCAGGAGGAGCCGATGCCGTCACCGCAGGCGATGATTCAGTTGGACCCTTCTGATGCGCATGGGCCACGACGGGCGTGGGCCGCGGTCGCGGTGCTGGCGCTCGTCGGCACGCTCAATTACGTCGACCGGTTCCTGCCCGGGGTGCTCGCCGAGCCGATCAAGAACGATCTTGCGTTGTCGGACACCGCGATCGGCGTCATCAACGGGTTCGGCTTTCTGATCGTGTACGCGGTGCTCGGGATCGTCATCGCGCGCGTCGCCGACCGCGGCGCGTTCGGCGCGGTGATCGCGGGCTCGCTGACGCTGTGGGGTGCCATGACGGTGCTCGGCGGCGCCGTCCAGTCCGGTTTCCAACTGGCTCTGACGCGGGTGGGCGTCGCGGTCGGCGAAGCGGGCAGCACGCCGGCCGCGCACGCCTATGTGGCACGCAATTTCCCGCCCGAGCGGCGCTCGGCGCCGCTTGCGGTCATCACGTTCGCGATCCCGCTGGCGTCTGCCGCCAGCATTCTCGGTGGCGGGCTGCTGGCCGAGAACCTGGGCTGGCGAACGGCCTTCGTGGTCATGGGCGCGATCAGCGTCGCGCTCGCCCCGCTCGTCCTGCTGGTGGTCGGCGTGCGTCAGACGCTGCCCAAACCGACTGTGCCCGAGCAGGATACGAAGATCAACTGGTGGGATCTGCTGCGCAAGCCGAGCTTCCTCGCCATCATCGGCGGCACCGCGTGCATCTCGGCGGCCGGATACTCGCTGACGACGTTCGCGCCCGCGTTCCTGATGCGCACGCGCGGCATGTCGCTCGGTGAGGTCGGTCTGGAGTACGGACTGGCCACCGGGCTCACCGGAGTCCTGGGGCTGCTGATCGTGGGACGCCTGGCCGATCGGCTTGCCGCACGTGACCCGCGCTGGCTGCTGATGATCGTCGTCGTGCTGACAGTGATGCTGCTGCCGGCTTCGGTGCTGGCGTTCGTGGTGGACAACCGGGCGCTGTGCGTGTGGTTCCTCGCGCTCAGCTACGTCATCGGCACGGCGTATCTGGCCCCGTCCATCGCCGCGGTGCAGCGTCTGGTTCTGCCCGAGCACCGTGCGACGGCGTCGGCGATCTTTCTGTTCTTCAACGCGGTGTTCGGAGCAGTCGGCCCGTTCTTGACGGGCGTGATCAGCGACGCGCTGACCGCCGATCTGGGTGCGCAAGCATTGGGACGGGCCCTGCTGATCCTGGTGCCCGCCCTGCAGGTCGTCGCCATGGGCTGCTATTTCGTCGCGGCCCGCCGGTACCGCAACGACATCATCGAGGTGGCGGCCAGCCCGTCGGCGCCGGCTTAGGCCGCCGCCGGGTCGCGCCCCACAGGCCGACCCCGATTCCGACGACGGCCCCGCCGAGACCGATGATCTGCTGACTGCGCCGCATCTCGCCGTGCACGCCGAGCCCACCCAGCAGATCGGCGGCATCGGCTCCGCCCGAGGCGAGGAACCAGCCGCGGGTGTCGGCGCCGCGCAGCCCGGCCGCCACGAGCAGCCCGCCGATCAACGCGTCGCGGTACCCCATCGACCGCAGCAGCAGCTGCGCGGTCGCGTCGGGTTTGTCCGGTGAACCCCACAGCCGGTTGGCGCGCAGCGGGTCGACGAGAAACGAGATCCCAGAGGCGAGTCGGATGGTGCCCGCGGCGAGTGCCGCCCGGTCGATCGACATGGCCTGCAGCCTATGACGCGACCCTCAGCGGGCGTCGTATGTCCTGAGAAAACTCCCAACCCGGCTCCAGCGACCCGGCTGTGCGGCAATGATTGGAGGTACCCGAGTTCAGGAGCGGACACCCATGGCCACGATCGAAGCCAACGCACAGACCAACTCGTCAATCGAGCAGGACTTTGAACACGATGTAGCCGCCACGCAAGCCTATTTCGACAGTTCCCGCTTCGACGGCATCATCCGGCTGTATTCGGCACGCCAGGTCGCCGAGCAGCGCGGCACCATCCCTTCGGACTATCCGGTGGCGCGCGAAGCCGCGACCGCGTTCTACCCCTACCTGCGCGAGCTGTTCGCCAAGAAGAAGAGCATCACCACGTTCGGGCCGTATTCGCCCGGTCAGGCCGTGGTGATGAAACGGATGGGCATCGGCGGGATCTACCTCGGCGGCTGGGCGACCTCGGCGAAAGGTTCGATCAGTGAGGATCCGGGCCCCGATCTGGCCTCCTATCCGCTGAGCCAGGTGCCCGACGAGGCGGCCGGGCTGGTGCGCGCGCTGCTCACCGCCGATCGCAACCAGCAGTACCTGCGCCTGAAGATGTCCGAGGAGCAGCGGGCCGCGACGCCCGCCTACGATTACCGGCCGTTCATCATCGCCGACGCCGACACCGGCCACGGCGGTGATCCGCACGTGCGCAACCTGATTCGCCGCTTCGTCGAGTCCGGCGTGCCCGGTTACCACATCGAGGACCAGCGGCCCGGCACCAAGAAATGCGGTCACCAGGGCGGCAAGGTCCTGGTGCCGTCCGACGAACAGATCAAGCGGCTCAACACCGCGCGGTTCCAGCTCGACATCATGCGGGTGCCCGGCATCATCGTGGCGCGCACCGACGCCGAGGCCGCCAACCTGATCGACAGCCGCGCCGACGAACGCGATCAGCCGTTCCTGCTGGGCGCCACGAACCTCAAGATCCCGTCGTACAAATCCTGCTTCCTGGCGATGGTCCGCCATTTCTACGAGTCGGGCGTCGCCGAACTCAACGGGCACCTGCTCTACGCACTGCCCGCAGGCGAGTACTCCGCGGCCGAAGAGTGGCTGCAACGACACGGCATCATGGACGCGGCCACCGAGGCCACCGCGACCTGGAAGCAGAGCGGCGGATCGGTCGACGCGTTGTTCGACAAGGTCGAGTCAACCTTCGTCGATGCCTGGCAGGACGATGCCGGGCTGAACACCTACGGCGAGGCCGTGGCCGAACTGCTCGAGTTCCGTGAACGCGAGGGCGAGCCCGCCGACATGAGTGCCGCCGACTGGCGTGCATTCGCCACGCGCGCACCCCTCTATACGGCGCGGGAAAAGGCCAAGGAGCTGGGCGCCGACGTCGCATGGGACTGCGAGCGGGCCAAGACACCGGAGGGCTATTACCAAGTCCGCGGCGGCATTCCGTACGCGATCGCGAAGTCGCTCGCGGCGGCGCCGTTCGCCGACATCCTGTGGATGGAGACCAAGACCGCCGATCTCGCCGATGCCAAGCAGTTCGCCGATGCGATCCACGCCGAGTACCCCGACCAGATGCTGGCCTACAACCTGTCGCCGTCGTTCAACTGGGACACCACCGGCATGACCGACGACGAGATGCGGGCGTTCCCCGAGGAACTCGGGAAGATGGGATTCGTCTTCAACTTCATCACCTACGGCGGCCACCAGGTCGACGGCGTGGCATGTGAGGAGTTCGCGACGTCGCTCCAACAGGAGGGCATGCTCGCGCTGGCCCGTTTGCAACGCAAGATGCGCCTGGTCGAATCGCCTTACCGCACACCGCAAACACTGGTCGGCGGGCCGCGCAGCGATGCGGCACTGGCCGCGTCCTCGGGCCGCACGGCGACCACCAAGGCGATGGGCAAAGGCTCGACCCAACACCAGCACCTGGTGCAGACCGAGGTGCCGAAGAAGCTGCTCGAGGAATGGCTGGCGCTGTGGAGCGACCACTATCAGCTACCCGAGAAGCTCCGGGTTCAGCTGCGGCCGCGGCGCGCCGGGTCCGATGTGCTCGATCTCGGCATCTACGGCGACGGTGACGAGCCGTTGGCCAACGTCGTCGTCGACCCGATCAAGGACCGGCACGGGCGCAGCATCCTCACGGTGCGCGACCAGAACACGTTCTCCGAGCAGCTGCGCAAGAAGCGGCTGATGGACCTCATCCATCTGTGGCTGATCCACCGCTTCAAGGCCGAGATCGTGTACTACGTGACGCCGACCGAGGACAACATCTATCAAACCGAAAAGATGAAGACCCACGGCATATTCAGCGACGTCTACCAGGAGGTGGGCGAGATCATCGTCGCCGACGTCAACAAGCCCCGTATCGAGGAGTTGCTCGCGCCCGACCGGCAGGCGCTCGGGCGACTCATCCGCAAGGAGGACTGACCGACCGCGTGCCACTGCAGAACCGGGTCACACCCGGTGGAGCGATCATCGCGACCAGCGCCCGCGGCACGTTCATGGGCAATCGCGGCATCCTGCACGACGACAACCGCCGGATCATCCGGACCTCACGCAACGCGATGTGGCTGATCTGCGAGCTCGAATTCAAGGGCCGCAGGCGTGAACTCATGCGTCCCGGCACCTACACCGAGCTCTTCTTCCTGGATGAGGCGGTCGCCCTGGCGGCCGGTCACCGGCCGTGCGGCGAGTGCCGCCGCATGGCCTACCGCGCCTACATCGACGCGGCCAACGTCGGCAATGACCGTCCCATCAGCTCGGCCAAGGAATTCGACAGGCAACTCAGAGCATCCCGGCAGGAGCCGGGTATCACGGCGGAGATCGGCACACTGCCCGATGGTGTGTTCGTCACGTTCGGCGACAACGACTTTCGGCTGATCTGGCAAGGCACGGCGTACCGATGGTCACCGGAGGGCTACACCGATCCCGTTGTTCTCACAGCTGATCGGCAGGCGCGCGTGGTGACGCCCGGATTGTCGCTGGATGCGCTGCGGCACGGCTACCCGGTGCAGGTACATCCGTCCGCCGAGAGCGTCACAATTCGGTAATCACTGCGCCGGTCGCAGATCGGGCGAACCGTGCGTTAATCACATCGATGCCCAAACAACAATGGCCGGTGCTCGATCGGCGCAAGGTTCTGCTCGGCGCGGCCGCCGTCGGCGGCTTCCTGGCGCTCGACGTGGGCGCGTTGCTGTTCGCCACCAACACCGTCGGGCCGCGCCGCCTCACCCCCCAGACGTTCGTGGACGCGTTCCGGACGGTTTTCGGCCACCATGCCGGATACCGCGTGAACCATGCGAAGGCCGTCGCGGTGTCGGGTTACTTCGACAGCAACGGCGACGGTCAGCAGTTGTCCACCGCCGCCGTCTTCGCACGCGGTATCACACCGGTGCTGGGCCGGTTCTCGTTCGGCAACGGAAATCCCCGGGTGCCCGACGATCCGTCCCTGGCACGCGGACTCGGCCTGGTGTTCGGTTTCCCGTCCGACGAGCAGTGGCGGATGGCGCTGTTGAATCTGCCCGTCTTTCCTGACAATTCGCCGCAAGGATTCTATGACCGGCTGCTCGCGGGCAAGCCTGTGCCGGCCACCGGAAAACCGGATCCCGCGGCGATGGCGCGGTTTCTGGCCGATCATCCCGAGACGGCGCGCGCCATGCAGATCATCAAGGCCAACCCGCCGACGCCGGGCTTCGCCGACAGCACCTACCGCAGCCTGATCACGTTCTATTTCGTGAACGCCGACGGTGTGCGCACGCCGGTCCGGTGGTCGCTGGTGCCGATGCAACCGTCCCGCCCGGCATTTCGGGGCGACAACGGGATGTTCGAGGCGTTGATCGCGTCGATGCGCACCGGCCCGCTGCGCTGGCGGTTGCTGCTGACGATCGGTGCGCCAGACGATCCCGTCGCCGACGCGACCCTGCCCTGGCCGCCCGATCGGCGCACCGTCGACGCCGGGGTGCTGACCCTCGACACGATCGAGACCGAACGCCCGGGAAACAGTCGCGATGTGAATTTCGATCCGATGGTGCTGCCCGACGGGATCGAACCATCCGACGATCCGCTGCTGAGTGCCCGGTCGGCGGTCTATGGGGCGTCGTACCGGATCCGCAGCCGGGAGCCCCAGACCTCACCGCCCGAGGTGCAGGTCGACGAGGTGCAGACGTGACGGCCACACGCCACGCGGCGTCGACGCGCGTATTTCACTGGCTGACCGCGCTGCTCGTGTTCGCGGCGTTGTTCGTCGGGTTCGTGATGGTCAACTCGATCGCGAGCTATGCCACCCTGCTCGTCGTCCACAAGACGCTCGGCGCGACGATCCTGGTGGTCGTCGTGCTGCGCATCGGCAACCGGCTGTTTCACCGCGGCCCGCCGCTGCCGCCCACTGTCGGCACGCTGGAACGCAAAGTCATTGTGATGTCGGAGTTCTCGCTGTACGGACTGCTCGTGGTCCAGCCTCTTGTCGGCTGGACGATGCTGTCGGCGGCAGGCAACCGCGTGACCATCGGTGGCGTCACGCTACCGCGCATCGCCCCGTTTTCCGGTGACCTCTACGGCTTGCTCCGCCAAACCCACACGGTGATCGCCTACCTGCTGATGGCGGTGATCGCCGCGCATGTGTCAGCCGTGCTGTTGCACACCGTCACGCTGCGCGACGGGATGTTGCAGCGCATGTCATTTCGGCTGCCGTTGCGCGCTGCCCACGCTCAACCGGGCAGCGCCAGCCGCGACGACGAACCCGCCGAGCGCTGACCAGCCCACGGTGCCGTCGAGCCCGTTCTTGGCCATCAACGTCAACGCCGCACCGGCAAGGCAGATCAACGCGCCGGCCATGATCGACCGGCCGCCGGTCACGCGTACCGGCCCGTCCCACCACGGCAGCGGCCGGTGTTCGAGCGGTGACAGGAGCCGGAACGCCACGGCCATCAACACCGCGAACAACGCCGCACGCAACGCGAGCAGACCCCAGAAGCCGGGCGCGTGCGGATCGAACGCGTCCAGGCCGATGGCGTGCAGGCTGAATGCCGCGACGGCGATGACCGGGATGTGCCACAGGTAGATCGTCATCGCTCCCCTGTTGCCGACCGCGACGACGTACCACACCCGCGGCCGCTGCGCCCAGCGCTGTATCGCGCCGGCCGCCGCCACGAACAGGCACGACACCCACGTGCAATGCAGCGCGAGCAGCAGCGTGGGCGGCGAGACGTTCGACACCCGCTCCGTCCCGGTGACCACGAGCGACACATCATAGGGACCGAACACCACGAGCAGGACTGCCGCGGCGAACGCCGACACCGCCACGGCAATGGCGACCCGGGCCTGGACCAGGCGGCGGGCGTAGGCGACCCCGATCACCATCGGGATGAGCCACACGACGATCAGATTCGGGGTCGCGACCGCGGCCGAATCCAGTTGGAACCGCAGCACGTCGAACACTGTCGACACCGCGATGAGCAGCGCCACGAGCGCTGCCGCCGATCGCCCGCTCGACAGCCGCATCAACGCAGGCACGAACGCGAGCGTCACCAGATACACGCCGAGAAACCACAGCAGCGCCACGCATTCGCGCCCGAGCGCATCCGCGGATTCCTCGCCCATCGTCGCGTGCACCGCCACCAGGGCGACCGTCCACACCGCGAGATACCAGAACACCGGCCGGCACAGTCGTTGCGCCCGCGTGAACAGCCAAGCGCCCCAAGGATTGCCGCGACGCCAGCTGTATGCACCCGCGGCGCCGCCAGCAAGAAAGAACAACGGCATGACCTGCAGCACCCAGGTGATCGGGGTGAGCGCAGGTAATTCCCCGAGGATGTTGCCGACCCGCACGCCGCCGGAATCGATCGTGGCGAGCAGCATCGCGCAGTGCCCGAACATCACGACCACGAGCGCGCCGAGCCGCGCGACGTCGACCGCGCGGTCCCGGTCGGGCTTGGTCTCTGCAGCCACGGTGTCCGGGGACGGCACGACCTCAGGCGTATGCATGCCTTCAGTCTGCCGGTCCGGAGGACTGCGCGGATGGGTAGTTATACCCACAAGTTCGGGCATAACGGACATACGAACGGCAACCAACCGCCATAATCCAGCGGGGGTGAGCCGGATGTCGAAACGGGTTCTGGGCCGAGTCAGCACCGCGATGGTCGCTGCTCTGGCCGCTGTGCTGGCGAGCGTCGCTGGCCCCGCCGCCGCCACTCCGAACGGCGCTCCAGCGACGCTGCCTGCGTTCATCCCCTACCAGTCGAACTGGTCCCCGAACTACACGGTGTTCCCCTACAACTTGTGGCAGAACCGGGTCACTCCCGAGCAGATCACCGCACAACGAGATTCCTGCCAATGGTTCAACGCCCAGTACGACACGTTGATGAGCCAGGTGTTCGGGTTCCAGCGCTTCCTGGGCGATCAGGATGACGAGTGGACCGCACCCGGTGTGCAGCCCGCGGGCGACATCGTCATCGCGAACCTCGATCAGTCCGCGGGATTTCTCGATCCGCGGGCACATACCTTGTACATCACCAATTACCCGGACCAGAGCCAGTATTCGCCGCTGTACAACGGTGATTCGATCTACCGGCTGTGGTATCAGTTCACCCAGATCAGCGACAAGATGAAGCAGAAGCTGCCGTCCGGGGTCATCAACGCCAACATCGCCACGGCGAATGTGTACGGAACAGTGATCCGAGATTCCGGTGTGTGCGCGGGGGCGTGAAGTACATTGCTGAGCGTGCGCGGGAACTTGTTCGCCAATGGCCGAGGCCGCTGGCTGGCATTGGCGACGTCGATCGCCGTCGCCGCCGCGATGTTCTACGCGCAAGGCGCCGAGGCTCCGTGCTGCGCTGAGGCTCCCGTGGCAACTCCGCCCAGCCAGCAAGCCGCGCCACCCGCGACGAGCCCGGCCGAGGCCGAGCTGTTGGCAGCAAGTGCCCCGGTCGCCGCGCGCGACTTCCAGCTCGCGTTGCCGCCCGGCGTCGCGCCCGAGTCCGGATTGCAGGTCAAGACCATCTGGGCGGCTCGGGCCATCAGCGTGATGTTTCCCGAGATCACCACGATCGGCGGGTACCGGCAAGATCCGCTGAAGTGGCATCCCAACGGGCTCGCGATCGACGTGATGATCCCCGACTACCACTCCGACGAGGGCATCGCACTCGGCAATCAGATCGCCGGATTCGCCCTGGCGAATGCCAAGCGATGGGGCGTGCTGCACGTGATCTGGCGGCAGGGCTACTACCCGGGCATCGGTGCGCCGAGTTGGACCGCGGACTACGGTTCGGAAACCCTCAATCACTTCGACCATGTCCACATCGCCACCGACGGCGGCGGATACCCGACGGGCGAGGAAACCTACTACATCGGCTCATTGAAACGGCCCAATTAACCGGCTTCTAAACACGAATGTGGTAAACGCCATAGATTTTGCCCGGAGCGCCGCATGTCACTAGAACTTCGCGACCGCTGCTGGTCACCAGTTAACCGTCACAGTCCACATGGACGTGCTTAACGAAAGCCGCGGGATAGCAGCTGAGCTGGCAGTTCACGCTCGTCGCACGACAAAACGCTGTCTACTTACAGGAAACCTCGCGGCGTCAACCCACGATTGACGACGGACCGCCGATTCGTTGCCATCACTGAGTGCAGGTAACGCCGCCGATGGCAATGATCGTCATTTCCGCCGGTAGGGTCCGGACCTCGTGGGAAGACACCGTCTAGCTGAGAGGCGGCGCAGCCGTCGGTCGGCCGTCGTCGGTGCCGTCGTCATACCTGCTGCGACGATTCTGATCGCCGGCGCAGACACGGTGCCGACCTTCAATCCTGAGGTCCGTTGCTGCGCGGAAGTCAAGCCTGCGGCGGCTGTCGCGCCGCCCGTCGCCAAACCCGCGCCGGCTCCGCTGCCGCCGCCGGACGCCCGCGCCGCTCGTCGCGATGTCCGGGTCCCGCTGCCGGTCGGCCGGGCGCCGGAGAAGGGCCTGCAGGTCGAGACGATCTTGGCGGCCCGCGCCGTCAGTGCGGCCTTCCCCGAGATCCTGACCATCGGCGGGGTCCGGTCCGACCCGCTGAAGTGGCATCCCCATGGGTTGGCGATCGACGTGATGATCCCGCACTACGCCACGCCAGAAGGCAAGGCACTCGGCGAGCGAATCGTCGCCTATGTCCTCGACAACGCCGATCGATTCGGGGTCAACCACATCATCTTCCGGCAGACCCTCTACCGGCACGACGGTTCGAAGAAGCGCATGTCGGACCGAGGTGGAGACACCGCCAACCACTACGACCACGTACACATCGCCACCAACGGTGGCGGCTACCCGACGGGTCACGAAACCTACTTGCGATAGAGCGCATCTCGCCGCGTCCGCCACGCCGGAAAGTTGTGACCGGTAGAGCCACACACCTGACACGCTGATCCCACCTGAACACAGGAGGTGAGGCGTTGTCGATCGGCGATGTGATCGAGGGCTATGCCGGCGCGGTGACCGGTGGAGTCAAGGGCTATCTGATCATCCTGGGCGCGACCGCGGTGTTCGCGGTGCTCTGGCGGATCGCAGCGGCTCCGCGGCGGCCCGCTCGCGCTCAGCCGATCAGCGCGACCGAGCTGGCCTTCTTGCGTTCTGACGTCGCACCGGTGGTGACGGCTCTCGCCGGCCTGCGCGCGAGCGGCCGGATCACCGGCCGCGACCAGGTGGACCACACCGCGCCGGCCGGACCGGAGGTCGACCGGTTCACTGCACGAATGCTGGAACGCGCGGCCACCGATCCCGTGCACACCGTGCCCACGTTGTTCGCCGCATCCCAGCCCGACCTCGCATCGCTGGAGGCACAACTCAGTGCGCGCGGGCTGGTGCGGACCCGCGCCGAGCGGTCGCGCATGCGCTGGGGCACGGCACCGTCGATCGCGGTCCTGCTCGTCGGCGTCGCCTCGTGCGTATATCTGGTGACGCAGGTGTCGCACCGCGCGCAAGATGTCGTGCCGTTGGCGGTGATGGTGTTCGCCGTTGCCATGTTCGGGCTGGTGGTACTCCCCCGCCTACTCACCGTGGATCGGCTGACGCGCGCGGGCCGGCGCCTGCTTGCGGCCGAGCAGGAGCGGCTGGCCTACCTGGAGCCGGCAAAGCGGCCTGCGTTCGCCACGTACGGCCCCGCTGCGGTGGCTTGGTCGGTGGCGCTGTTCGGTACGGGCGCACTGTGGGCGGTCGACGCGGACTACTCGACCGCGGTTCAACTGGCCGGGTCTGCCTCCAGCGGCCACGACGGCGGCGGCTGCGGCGCGTCGTGCGGGGGTGACGGCGGTGGTGGCTGCGGCAGTGGCTGCGGTGGCTGTGGCGGAGGGTGCGGCGGATGAGCAGCTTCAGCCGTGCCGTGCCCGCGCTGGGAGATGTCGGCATCGGATGGCGACGCGAGATCGCCGGGGTGATCGCCGATCTGCGCCCGGGGTTCTGCGAGGTGATCGCCGAGTCGATACCCGTGCGTCGCCGCAAAGCCCGGCCGGACCTGCTGTTGGCCGGCCTGGCCGCGCGCGGTGTGCCGGTGATCCCGCACGGCGTCGCGCTCTCCCTCGGCGGCACCGAACCCGTGCAACCCAAGCGAATTCGACGGCTGGCCGCATGCGCGGAGGCGCTCGGCGCCCCAGTGGTCAGTGAGCACATCGCATTCGTGCGGGCAGGCGGGATCGAGGCCGGGCATCTGCTGCCGGTGCCGCGCACCCGCGAGGCACTGGACGTGTTGGCGGCCAACATCGAACGCACCCGACGGGAATTGCCGGTGCCGCTGGCCGTCGAGAACATCGCGTCGTTCGTGGAGTGGCCCGAATCGAATCTCACCGAATCCGAGTTCCTCACCGAACTGCTCGAACGCACCGGCGTCCTGTTGGTCCTCGATGTCGCGAACGTATATGCCAACGCGCGCAACCGAGGTCGCGACCCGCACCAGGAGCTCGCACGGTTACCGGTCGAGCGGGTGGCCTACAGCCATGTCGCGGGCGGACACGAGGACGGCCGCTTCTACCACGACACGCACACTGACCGGACTCCGCGTGAGGTGCTGGATTTGGTTGCGGCACTGCGGGAACGGGTCGACGCCCCGTTCATGCTCGAGCGCGACGGGCGCTACCCGCCGACCGCGAAACTCTTCGACGAGCTCGACGCGATCGCCGCAGCCGCGGGCTCCATGCCCATCACGACCGCGGCCAGGGAGGTGTGGGTATGACGGATCGCGACACATTGGCGCGCCGCCAAGAGGCGTTGGTCCGGGCCCTGGTCGCCGGTGGCCCGGTGCCGCCGGGCTTCGATCCGGACGCCGTGGCCGCGGCCAGCGCGGTGTGCCGACACAAGCGCGACGCCCATGCACATGCGCTCGCGCGTCGGGGCCGCCGGTGGTCTCGTCTTTGGAGACGATGATCGCCCGCTAATGCCGCGTCCGTGCGACGTCGGCCGCGCCATTGCCGGTGACGAGCCACAGCGTGGTCAAGCTGTCCACGAGATCGGCGAGCGACACCCGCGCGCGCCCGTCCACGTACGCGAGGATCGCGTCGGCCGTCCCACCCACGATGAACGCAGGCGCGACCTGCGCGAGCGGATCGGTCTCCAGCTCCACGCCGTGCACCATGCGGGCGTGCCCGACGAGCACTGCAGTCAGGCCGCGCATCACGGTGTCTCGGTGTTGGTGCAGCGCCGGTGAACTCGCCACCCCGCCGAGAAGCACCCGCGCGTGCCGCGGGTCGTCGATGAGTGTGTGTACCACCGCCTCGACCGCGGCCCGCGCCTGCGCCGCAAGGGGTTCCGCGGCTGCGCCGGCCACGGCGGTGAGTGTGGCAGCACTGACGTTGGCGGCGATGTCGTCGACCGCCGCGGCGGCCACCGCGTCCAGATCGCTGAAGTTCTCATAGAAGTAGCGCTTGTTCAGCCCCGCCGCCGCGCACAGTTTGTCGACGGTGATGGTGCGCCACTCGTTGCCGCACATGGCGTCGACGGCGGCGTCGAGCAATCGCACGCGCCGCACCTGGCGGCGTTCCTCGGCGGATTGGCCGCCGTAGCTGCGCTGCGACTCGGACGCCACCCGATCGTTGTTTTCTCGCGAATTCGCCATTGACAACCGCCAATTCTCTCTGGCACCGTTTCGTACCAGATTATCTGGCACAGCTTTGTACCACAATTGGTCAAGTGGAGGAGTCCATGACCGTCCTCTCATCGGATACCGCGGCCGAAGCCAAGCTCCGATTACATTGTGTGGCAGCAGAATTCACCTCGCGCTACCCGAGTCGCGAGCACGCCCTGGCCAAACCCCCGGCCGGGTCGACCCTGAAGCCGGTACCGGGCAACTACGGCTTTCCGGTCATCGGGCACATCATGAGTACGATCGTCGAGCCACTGGAGTTCGCCCGGCGCCGCTACGACCGCTACGGGCCCGTGTCCTGGGCCGGCGGCGTGGGTTTCCGGGTCGTGCAACTCATGGGTCCGGAAGCCTTGGAGACCGCCTGGATAAACCCCGACAAGGCGTTCTCCAGCACCAAGGGTTGGGCGCCGGTGATCGGACCGTTTTTCCACCGCGGGATCATGCTGCTCGATTTCGAGGAACACCGCGACCATCGCCGCATCATGCAGCAGGCCTTCACCCGCAGCGCCCTGGACGGTTATCTCGACCTGATGCGACCCGGCATCGCCCGTACGATCGCCAATTGGCCTGCAGCGCCCCGCTTTCCGTTCTACACGTCGGTCAAACACCTGCTCCTCGACCAGGCCGCGGAGGTGTTCGTCGGCGCCGAGCTCGGCGCCGAGTCCGACCGGCTGTCGGCAGACTTCCACGACACCGTGTGCGGCGGTCAGGCGATGATCCGCGCCGACATCCCCGGCGGCATGTGGGCGCGCGGGCTCCGCGCCCGTGAGCGTCTCGAGCGCTACTTCGCCGCGCAACTGCCGGCCCGGCGGGCCGGTACCGGCACCGACCTCTTTTCGATGCTGTGCCGCAGCCGAAGTGAGGACGGCGACCGGTTCAGCGACGCCGACATCGTCAACCACATGATCTTTCTGCTCATGGCCGCCCATGACACGAGCGCCATCGCGATCTCCATGCTCGTCTACGAGCTCGGGCGAAACAACCGCTGGCAGAACGCACTTCGCGACGAAGCCCAAGCCGATCCCCGCGATCACCTCACGACCGCCGACCTGTCCGACGCCTATCCCCTACTCGATGCGGCCTTCAAGGAGATCCTGCGGATGTACGCGCCGGCCGGCACGCTGTTTCGCCAGGCCATCAAGGACACCGAAGTCGCCGGGCACTACATCCCTCGCAAGACCCAGGTGGCGATCAACGTCTACGCCTCCATGCGGCTCGCCGACTGGTGGCCCGAGCCGGACCTCTTCGATCCGGCCCGCTTCCTCACCGGCGCCGACGCCTCCGCCGTCCACCGCTACGCATTCGCCCCGTTCGGCGGTGGCGTCCACAAATGCCTCGGCCAGCAATTCGCCGACATGAACGTCAAGGCGATCATGCATCAGTTGTTGCGGCGCTTTCAGTGGCACGTGCCCGCGGGGTATCGGCCCCGCATGACATGGGGAACCGGGCCAACGCCGGCTGACGGATTGCCTATTGCTTTGGAGCGGTTGGCTGGCGTGGGCGCCCGATGAGTTCCGGCGGCGCACCGAGTCTGCCCCTGTGACGGCGCTCGTTCCCCGGGCGCCCCGGACTGTAGGAGCCATCCGCCATGATCTTTGTGAACCTGCCCGTCGCCGACGTCGAGCGCTCACGGAAGTTCTTCGCCGACCTCGGCTACACCTTCAACGAGGCATCCAGCGGCGACGACGCGGTGACGGTGGTGCTCGGTGAGAACCAATTCGCGATGCTGATCCAGCGTGACACCTTCGACTCCCTCCATCCCCTTGAGACCGCGGACGCCTCCAAGGTGAAAGAGTGCGTCATCTGCCTGAGCGTCGAAAGCCGCGAGGACGTGGACGCGTTGGTCGACCACGCCCTCGCATTGGGTGGCACGGTCGGCGACACCGAGGATCAGGGCGACATGTACGGCCGCAGCTACAACGACTTGGACGGCCATTCCTGGCAGATCTTTTGGGTGAATCCCGTTGCCGCTACCGCGGGCAGCGAGGAAGTCGACGCGGCGGTGGGGTGACGTGACGGTGGGGCGGGTTCCCCTGAACTCCGGCCCCTGAAAGGACGAAACCCTTCCGTCGTTTGTCAGAAGGATTTCATCGGTCGGAACGCACCTCGTGGTCCCGCTGGCGTGGGCACGTAACGTGTGTCGGCTGATCAGATCGACTGCAGTACTACGGATCCGCTTAGCCTGCCGCACGGGCTTTGTGCTTGACCGCCCTGAGCAGGCGAACGATCGCCGCATCCAGCCCTGATCGGCTTGCCCACCCGGCCTCGGCCGCAGCTTCATTCCAAGTGCGGCCCTCAAGTGCGAGTCGCGCGGCACAAGCGAGGCGGTCGCCGCTGGGACGCTCGGGCACGGTGGCGAGTGCGGCGAGTACCTGCTGCGCCCGTACCCGTCGAGCATAGGCGTTCGCCCACTCGGCCATGGTGCCGGTAACAGCCGGCTCCCGTCCCTCCGCGGCCGCATCCCACGCCGGCCCGTCCTTCACGATCAGCGGGTGCGTCGCGCGGTTGCTCGGACGTTCCGTGACCCACGCGGTGATCACGTGCTCCGACGCGAGAACGATCCATAGATACTCCTTGGATTCGATCTCCCGCCGCAGCGACGTGTAGGTGATGCGGCCAGTGCGCACCGCAGTCTCCACAACGATCAACTCCCAGCACTCAGGCTCGAAATCAGTCAGGTACTGCTTCGGTACCCCGCGCTCGTCGAAGCGTGCTTGCGCGTGCGGTATCTCCAGATTCAAGCCGGCCAGGTTTTTCAGCTGTTCGCGCGCCTTGTCGAACAGCGGTGCGGGGCCGTACTTGGTATGGAACCGAAGGGTACGCACTTGGGTCATCGCCGGACCAGACTGCCAGTCACCACCGACACCTTCGCTCCCGCCGCGTCGTGGTGGTTCACTGCTCGGCACTAAGGCCGCGGCCAGACGATCTCACCGACGCTGTGGACTGATCACCAACGTGGGTTCCTTGTCGGTCCCCCCGGCAATACCCTCAACAGCATGAAAGTGCCCGACGACGGTGAGGCGCTGTTGCCGTGCCAGTGTCCGGACTGCGAGTGCGTCAACACCACCGATCTCCTTGTCGGAGATGGCGAGACCCCGATCTGTGGATGCTGCCTCGCAGACTGCCCGCATGTGCACGGCCCCGACGGCCGGAGACCCGAGCACTATCAGTACGAGGCGCGGTGGTCGGACGATGACGGTGAGTTCGTCGGCCTGTCCACCGAATTCCCATCGTTGTCGTTCCTGGCGCCCACCCCGTACGAGGCCCTCGCGGGGATCAAGGCGCTGGTGGCTGACGCGCTGTGCGACATGGCGCAGACGGGGAAACGCCACCCCGGCCGTCGGAGTGATCTCAACGGTCCCCGTCACGTAGCAAAAGGAGATCCGATGACCGATCGGTCGCCGGCGAGTTCTTTTCATGGTCGGGCTGACAGGATTTGAACCTGCAACCACTTGACCCCCAGCCCTCGCTCTGGGGATTCAGTAAGGATCGCGCAACCTCTCCGTGCCTGGTCATGAGGTGTTTCGAGGCTTCGTGAGTCATCCTGAGTTAAGGCGATTCAACGCCAACTGCGGTCGGAAGTGCGGTCAGGATAGCCATGTCTACCGACCGCGCCGATCCATAGGTATTGGACCTGAACGCTAGGACCCTTTGCCGTGAGGACGGCAGTTCCTTGGTCGACTCCTCCCCCCCGTGGCTCCGCAGCATCACAACTGACGCGGCTTCTCGTCTGGTCCTCGAGAGGACCGTTACCGAGAGCCAGCAGTGCCCACCAAACGTGGGCATCGACGAGCACCCGGCGCTGGACGCACACTCCTACTCGCGCAGAAGTGAGGGCGTGCCGTCGTGACGTCAGCAAACTTCATGCGACTCGTCGCCGTTCGGACGTCCGTCGAATTGGACAGCCAATTGCTGGACATGCCGTGCTTAGTGTTGAGGTGGAGTGTGGTGACCAAGCCCCCGGTGCCCCACCGCTACTGGTTGCCCTGGTGCGGTTGTGGGGCACGCAGAGCATGGTCAGGTTGGACAGGTTCGTCGAGCCGCCCTTGGACTAGGCGGTCACGTGGTCGGCGTCTATCTCGTTCAGCTTGTAGATCCGGGTCCTGTTACTGTCCCCGGCCGATCGCACAGCGGGCAGTTCGCAGGGCCAGAGGCCTTGGCTTTCATCGTCTGTTGCTCGTAGGCGACGCGCTTGTCCTTGGCCTCGAACAGGCGAATGTCGAGCAATTGGGGCTTCGTCTCCCCGTCGAGCAGGTATTCGTAGATCCCCTGGCAGGCCAGCTGGGTGCCGCGGTGAGCCTACGGCGTTACGACGAGGGGTCGATGGGAACGCCGTAGTGCTGTGCCCACTCTGTGAAGGCGCGATTGCCCTCTCTCAGCATGTAGAAGGACCGCAATGTGCCGTCCTCATCGAGCCACGGAGGGCGAGGAACGCCGAAGGCCTGCACCAGTGGTGTAGCCAGCCGGTGGGCCACGATCAACCTGTCTCGCATCCCGATTGTGTCCGCGAGATCTGCGACGGTGACCGCGTGCGGCCACCGACCTTCCACCCGCCGGTAGATCGTCCGTGCGCCGTCGCGGCCCGCGAAATCCTTGATCTGTAGCACCGCCGGCTCTCGTCCGTTAACGACTATCCCCGCGGTGACCGTGGCCGCGCCCCACATGCCTGTGCGCTTGCCCGTCCACGCCACCGTGTTCGCCGTCATGGTCACAACGTTGTCAACCAGCGCGTCGATCGAAATCGTGAACGGCGACAGTGCATCTGGCGGCGAAAGTGGAAGCGCGGCGAACGCTGAGCCGTCCGCGTGAATCTCCCGGTAGAAATTGCGTACCTCGGAGGCGTAGATGTGCTTGTCGGCCGGATCCTGCACAATCTCGGTCAAGCAGACACGGCCGGGAGCGGGCACCGGATATCCGCCCACTCCGACGAAGCCTTCCTGGATTCGCCACGGGAACGGCTCTATGTCGTCCCACTCGTCGATCGCCTGACGCGCCTCCCCGGTCAAGACATCGTCACGGGGGAGATCGGGGATCGACGCCACCGCCACCCAAACCCGCGGAGCTCGTGGAACATCAAGGGCGGCAACGCCCTCCGCCCACACCGTCTCAACTCTGCGTCGTCGGTCCTCGCCGACGCGCGCCCGACGCTCGTAAAGTTCGGCCACCTGATACTCCCGCATGTAGACGGCGTGACTCTCGCCTGGAGAACGCCTCGGGTACACCAACCCTTCGCGGCCGTCGCCCGGCATCGTGACCGCGTGTGGAGCCGCGACGCTCGGTGGAACCACGCAGACCATGCAGAACGCGTCTGAGCCAGTGACCGGGAACATTTCGAACCCCGGCACCGGTGCGGTCACTTCCCTAACGGCCCTGCGGAACTTCTCCTCGAGGTCAGTCGGGTCGGCTTCACCGATCGGGAATGGGTCCATCTGATCGCCGCCATCCACGGTGGCCTTCAAGTCTCGAACCCCATAGACCAGCACACCGCCCCGCGCGTTCGCGAACGCCGCGACGTCTTTACCGCACTCGAATCTCCACTTGTTCCGGTCGCCCTGCGCGGACAGCAGCGACCACCTGCTCTTGAAGTCGACGAACTCCGACTCGCCGCGGAACTCGTCAACAAGTCGGCGCAGCTGATCGACGGTCATCGATTTATCGACCACCCCACCGAGCGCCGCTTCCATCTCACGATGGCGCCACATCGTCACGCCCTACCCCCGAATCTTCACACCGCCAGATGAGACCAGTCGCGAACGAACTGTATCCGCGGCGAGTGCAGTACCGGGGTTCATCGCTTGCCCCTGTCGGGTGGTGTCAGCGAGTCCTGCGTACCAACCACCGAAATGTGTCGGACTCCGGTGACACGCTGGAGATCATGACGATCACCCTCCCCAGCGGGCAACCCAACGAGCGATTTATGCGGTACGTGCGTCCCCCGGTCAGCGAGCACGAGGACCATCCCCCGCTGTTCCCGCTTCGCCCCGCGACGCGCCAGTTGCGACTGGGCATCGACGTCACTACGGTGCCGACTCCTCCGGACGGACTCCTCACCGGGTACCTCACGCGGGACGAAATCGACGTCCAGCTCCTGCTCCCTGAAGACCAGGAGGTTCCCAGCACGTGGGTCACCCTGTTGCCCGCGGCGACGACCGTGCGAGTCGGGTTCACTGCGGTACCCGAGACCTGGCCGATGATGCTGGCCTTCAGCGTCGGGTTCACTGCCGACAGCGAGACGCGACGCACCAGGGGAACGGCAAAGTTCTTCCCCGCGTATCAGCTCGCCGACGCGCAGGCAGCGCCTACCAACGCGCAGGTGCTGAACTCGTCGCAGCGGCACCAGGCGGCTGCTTACGCAGCTGTGGCGGCAAAGGTCAACATCGACGTCATCGTCACCAACGCACCGACCGCGGGCCGGCCCGACGTTGCAGATAACGACATCGTCATCGCAGTCACGCCGGATGGCGCCGTGGCCCTGATCGGGCTCCATCTGCGCATGACAGCCAACCCTGTCGTCGGGGTGGAGCAGGGAGCACTTGCCGGCGACGCTGGATCGTGGGAAACGACGCTGAGCACCGGAACCATCGAGAACCTCTACAACTGGGGCCTGGTGTCGCACATGCGTTACTTCGAGATCTTCCAGTTACTCGCCACGCAGGAGGCAGACAGCGCAACCGTGACGGCGCTCCGGTCGATCCGTGTGCGCCTGACCCGTGCAGCCCGCGCACTCGATCATATGCTCGCGGCGCTCTCCAACCCGTTGAACAACTACCGCGAGGCCGATGTAATCGAGACCACCGCGGAGGCTTTCGACCGGGAACTGCTCTACCTCGCCGCGGCCTTCGACATCTACGGGCGCCGGTACCCCCTCCTCATTGATCCCACGCGCGACCCGAAGAACTTCCGCCAGTCACTGGACGGGAAGGGGTACATCAAGGACCACGTGGAGAAGGAATACGACGCTAGCCTGCTCGTCGATGTCCAACGACTGCACGTCTACGCGACAGTGTGCAAGGTGCTCCGCAACCACATCCACGACGGCATCCTGCCCGTCAACCAGCATCTCGGGCGCAGCTACGGCAACACCTTCAACATCGCGCTGAACCTCGACGCGATGCCCGAGCTGCAACCCGGCAGCACTGCTGTCGACACCCGGTTGACGCAGGCGCACTACGACTCGCTCGGAGCGTGGCAAGCCGACCCTGCCGACGCCTTCGCCAACCCGATGAAGGTTGCCGACCTCGCCACAACCGGAGTCACACTCCTGATGTCGGGTCTTCAGCTCATCGAGGCATTCACGAAGGTAATCCTGCGGAACAAGCCGCAGACAGCGGCTGCGCCCAGCCCGCTGCTCGGTTCGCTCATCGCAGCGCCGGGGTGGACTGAACCTCCGCTGCCTGAACGCGCCGTGCTGTACGGCGCACTGTTCGGCTATCACCCCGTCTGACCCGACGTAGCCGCCGGCGTTTCCTCACGCGGCTCGTGCGGATTGTATACGCGCATCCAGCTCTGCGGCGGCCGTGATCATATGGCGTGGGCACGGCCGGTACGGGGAACCGCTTGCCTCCAGGTACTGCTGGAGCGGCATCACTCCCACCTGGCGCCAGGCCCGGATCAGGTTGGCGACCTCAACTCTGGGCGTCTCCGCCATGCCCTCGAGCAGCAGGAGATCAGAGATCGAGACGACAGCGGGTGTGAGCATCCTGCCCCTGTACTTCGTCATCATCTCGCGAGCGCAGAGCCCGACGAGCATCGTCGACATCGGGGTGCTCGGTAGTCCCACGTCTGGCACGACGACGAAGGGCGCGAACGTCGTATCCGTGAACGATGCTCCGTCCCAGCCGCATTCGATCAGATGATCGATCACCGAATCGAACTGACGAGCCTTCTTGCTCGTCAGGAACGCTTCGAGATTGGAGGCGAAGTCCTCGCCACTGCCCCATCCTTCCGCCAGCGGTTGCCTCAGCGGGCGGTGGGTCGCATCGATCAGCCAGGTGAACCGATTGTTGGTCGGCAGCATCCAGTCGCACGCCTTGGGTTGCTGCCCCTTCTTCACCGGCCACGCGGCTTGCATCTCCTCCTCGCCGACGATGGCGCCGAACACTGCACTGCGTGCGGCGATTCGGGCGACCGTACGACCGACGATCTGCTCGAACTGGTGCTTGACCGCATCCTGGAACTGCCTTGCCCGCTCCGGCTTACCCTGCTCTACGAATCCCTGCTGAACATCGAACTCAGGGGCGTTCCCGAAGAACCGGTCCATGCCCCATTGAGCCCGGAGCGCGAGCACGGTGCCGTCGCCGAGGTCGAGGAAGGGGAACCGCGTGAACGTGTAGCGCTGCGCTCGCACATCGCCGCGCTCCCGATCCTGCTGTGACATGGCACGGAACTCGTCCAGCTCGCGAACCATGTTCCGCCGGATGTACTGCACCACCTCGTCGCTGACACCGTGCTCGTGGAGGGTGGCCAGGTCGAACCGTGCACGCCCCGTCCGTAGAGCCGGCATCATCACGTCACCCGCCCGCAGGAACTCGTCCATGCAGATCCCGGTGGTTTCACGGAAAGTGTCGGCGGGGGTGACGCCGAGCTGGTCTCCGACCTTCTCCGCCCACGGGTGGTACCAGAACTCGTGCGTCATGCACTTCATCTGTTCGGGCAACCGAGAGGTGTTGAACATCATCGACGCCGCCTCGTCCACTGCCATCTCGTTGCCGAACGCTATGAGCTCGTCCTCCGACATGGCCCGCATCACAGCGTCCATCTGGAGCATGTCCATCCCGCTGAACCGAGCAGCCAAGCCGCTCAGGGTGTCGTGATCCTCGTTCACCGACAACAACAGCTGGAGCAGAGCGTCGTCGTCCTCGACACCGAGCCGGGGCCCCTCGCCAGCTTCGATGATCTCCCGCATGAGTCGGACCATCGTCTGCGGCGGCGCCAGCCGATGCCCCGCCGCGAGCTGCTGCCGCACTGGTTCGTACCACTGCGAATCCACGATGCGCAGGGCCTCGATCGGCAACGTCTCCGTGCTGCTGAGCATCGCCGCGTCGAGTTCTGCTTGCATCTCGGCGAGTGCAACCAAAACCTCCTTGCTGTCGATGCCCGAGAGGAGCGCGAGGCGTTGCTCGCGATCGAGCGGGACCAGCCCCACCGTTGTTGCGGTGATCGCGATCTGCGCCGCCCCGTGCATTGCCTCTATGACCCGCTGCGCCCCGGGAGGGAGGTCACTTATGTCGGGCAGCTCCATCGCCGCGGGTTGAACGGCAGGTCTGCGTGAAGGCACCGCTGCGCTGCTCCCCGGTTGCCGCGTCCGCTTCGCAATGCGTCGCTGCCGCCGTCCACGTTTCTCCTGCCGATTCCCCATGACCGTTGATAGTCGCACCCAGCACCGACAACTCCTCCGCGCTGAGACATGCCACTCCCCGATCCACCCGGAACACGCAGCAACCCGTCCGTTACCGGGCCGGTGCTGGCGCCTCCGCCGAGCTGGTCACCGCGGCCAGCTCACAGCCGCCCGGCGGGTACGAGGCCTTCCACCTTGCTCAGCACCGCCTCCTGTTAGTCCACCGCGGCCCAGTACAGGTCGCCAGACGGGGTGCGGACGATGCGGCAGCCCATTTGGGTCTCGCCTAAACCCGCAGGACGACTCGCGCAGCACCGCAACTGGACGACAAGCTAACTTGTCGGTACGGCGCGTTAGGCTCATATCGGCCCGCTGGGCAGAGTGTCGAGCCGCGGCGGCGGATGTCGCGCGCTAGTCTCCGCACTACGGGTTGGTGAGTGACCAGTCACTTGGGCCACGAAGGAGTCGACTGTGCGATGTAACTCGCACCACCTGCGGCGTTCGAGTGCGGGATAATTGGGGTGGAGGTGACGTGATGACCGTGATGAGTCAAGGCGCCGTAGAGGCGACGCGGTCGACACTCTCGTACTCCGCGATCGCGACGTACGCCGAGCAGATCGCACGCGAACACGAAGTTATCGATCTGGGTGGTCGCGTCAACGTGCACGAGCTGCTGAGGAAGCTCGGGGGTGAAATAATCGTCGATGACCGCGCCGAGTCGCTCGAGGTCCGCAAGCCGGGCGACTTCACGGTGATCATCCCCACGCACACCTCGCAGCTGCGTGACCGGTTCACGATCGCCCACGAGCTGGGGCACTACTTCCTGCACTACCGCGCCCCGGACACACATCGCGTCGGCGAACGCATCGCCACCTTCACCCGGCTGGGCCGCAACACCGCCGAGACGCAGGCGAACGTGTTCGCGTCGAATCTCCTGATGCCCGAGGAACACTTCAGAGCGGCGTTCGAGCAGCTGGGCCACGACATGGCGATGGTCGCTCGCCGATTCGAGGTATCGGTTCCAGCGGCGAAAGTGCGCGCTGAGTATCTCGGCCTTCCCATCTAATGGCGAATGGTCTGAACCAAGACGGCTCAATCCTCTTTCTCTCCTGCGACTTGCAAAACTCCACGCAATTCAAGCAGAAGAGCGCCGACGCATGGATCGCCACCTTCTTGGCATTCTACACCGAGTTCCCATCGCTGTTGGCCGCAAAGATCAACGAGTCGTATGCCGATCTATCGGGCCGTCTGTCGCTGTGGAAGGCCATCGGCGACGAGCTGATCTTCTCGATCCGGATCCAGTCGGAGCTGGAGTGCAGCGACGCCGTCGATGCGTGGACGGACACGATGCTCGAGTTCGAGATCCAACACCTGCTGGGAAAGACACCGATGACACTCAAGGGCGGCGCATTCCTGGCCACCGTCCCGTCGCCGGATCGACGCGTTGCGATCCCTCGCACGGTCCAGAGCGCCGACGGCGGCTCACAACTCGACGTGGAGGAGACGAACGAGGCAACGCTGAACGACGCCAGCGACGCTGGGGACTTCGCGATCAACTTCGCGATGGACTTCGTCGGGCCGAGCATCGACACTGGCTTCCGCGTCCTCAAGTTCGCCGCGCGCAGCTACTTCGTCCTGACTGTCGAAGTAGCCCACCTTCTGTTCAAGCACTACAACGATGACAAGACCAAACGCGGCCGAGCGGCGTACCTCCTCGGAACGCATTCCCTCAAGGGTGTGTGGGGCGGTAGACCATACCCGGTGTTCGCGATCGCGCGACCGTTGGAGGCGGTGACTCCTGAACAGTTCCTCGCCAAGGCGTTCGGGGATGGGGACAACTCCGGACTGGTCACCGACGAATACCCGCACCGCACACCCAGCGAGGTCCTCGAGGCGATAGAGGCGTACCGCAACGCTGACGCGTGGCAGGGCGCGGTCCATGTTCCGGATGCGCATGAGCCTGACTTCAAGAATCATCAGGCGGTCATCGATGTTCGCCGGTACCTCGACAACCTCAAGGACACGTCCGAGGATCCCCTTGACAGTGCCGAGGATCGGGGTGAGGAGGACTCCGTTGGTGCTGACCTACCTCGTAGCTGAGGGCGAACCCAAAGCGGAGCGGTTGCCGCTTCGCCTCCTCGACCACCAGCAGATCGACGTTGGGGCCGTGGCAATTCCGATGCTGCGCCCAGCTGTAGACCCGCGGCAACGACCTCTTGAATTGGAGGGACAGTTCGGGTTCAAGAGCGTAGTGCCCGATCACCCACCGGCGCCGAAGGAACCCAAGCCCAACCTGTTCACCGCGGCGGTGCAGTAGCCACCGCTGCCGAGGGTTGGGCGCTGATAACAGCTCCAGGGCTAGGGACACAAGTCTCCTGGTCAAGTAGCCGCGGCGTTCGCCACCAGTGTCCTACTGCTCGGAGTAGTCACCGTCGCCTCACGGATTGTGCCGCGGTGATGTGGCTGTTCCTGGACCGCCCAGCGGGTGCGGGGCCACGGTCTCGACGGAGGACACAATCTATTGTCGTTGTCGCCGGACGTCCAATGCACGGCGCGCGGCCGCCAGCTCATTCTGCTCGAATCGATCGTTGGCGTAGTTTATCGCAGCGTCGATTAGTTCGTCGCTTGCTGCCGCGGCCGCAGCTGGAGTGCAGCGAAAAGAATCTGTTTGGCTACGGCCGTCGGCCCTGCCACCGCCGTAGTGCAATCCAGACTCGGCTAACTTGTCGCGAAAGTGATCTGCCCAGAACGGCGGAGCGCTCGGGCTGAAGGTCACCGCAACGGTGGTCTCCGCAGGTTGCTCACCCTTTCCGCTGTGCTCCACGGCAATCTCATGGACACGCTCGATCGGTTTCCAGCGCATGACGTTGAATGCCTCGATAGTTTCGAGGAAGTCGTCGTCGGTCTGAGGCGGCTCCACATTCTGTGCGAATGATCTGCCTAGTCGCCACGACTCCACGTTGGACAGCCGACGGATCTGCTGGCGCGGCTGAAACCTGTCGGGCTCGCGAACGGGAATCGCCATTGCAGTGAGCACCCGTTCGATTTGTCCGCCCAGATGCTGGCGCCAGCGACGGCCACCGGCGTCGGTGTACTCGACGGCGAAGGTGATTCCGGTCGCGTCGTGAGTGTGGACGGTGACGAGGGTGAACCATGCCTCATGCTCGTTGTGGTCGCGGTATGCGGTGAGCAACTCAGCGTTAGGAATGAACTCGTGTAGCCGAGTGTCCTGCGCGACAAGTTCGGCGGTTCGGCGTTCGAAACCGGCTTGCGAGCCATCGGGGGAATCGACGAATGGAACAGAAACGTCAAAGAACAGATCCTTACTGCGGTTCTCGATCCGGTAGGTCGCTAAAGATGAAATCGACTGCGGGCCCTCGACTTTGTAGATGACTAACAGGCGCGCTTGTGCCATGTCGTTGTCTTCGCGGATGCGTGCCGCCTCACGGCGATCGAACCGGGCTTGCGCGCTCGCCACAGAGATGCTGAACGCCGCGATGACGAACGCTGCCGCGGTCGCCAACCCGCCAGCCCAGGTGCCCCACGCTGCGAACCAGTTGGCGGTGATGTCGCGCGGGCTGAGGGTCGACTTGATGCACGTGAGTAGAACGAAGGAGAGCACAAACAGCGCACCCAAGATGCACGCGCCAATCAGGACCGCCTTGAACTGCCGCTCCTCAGGTAGCCGATTCGGCTTGGGATCCTCGACACTCACTCGTCCTCCCGTACGCTGCCTCGATGCCACATGGAGTGTAGGGATCAGCCTCGCCGGCCCAACGACTGCTGCTCCTGGAATTGGGCAGCATTGCAGAAGATGATCACGAGTTTCGGGCGAGGGCGTCACCGGTGCTCCTCACATAGTGGCGGGACTGGCGCCGTGCGGCAGATGCGATTCCACGCCGCACACCACACAGACAGGCAGACTCGCGTCCTCGGCATCGGAGATCCGCGTTAACGCCACGTGGTGCCTGTCGACTCCATTGCCGCGCACCGCCACGCGTAGTTCCCCATCCCGAACCTCGACGCCCTCCACGATCAGGTCCTCGTCGATGTCCACGAGATCCTCGATCAGCCGCGCGTACAACAACGCCCACCCGGGCCATGGACACGCCGGCCAACGAAGTTCTAGCTGGGCGTGCACATCGCACTCCACCCGCATCCATCCGTTGGCGCGTTGGTGCAGCAACCCGAGCGCACCGCAACGCTCACAGGTGGTACCCGACTGCTGCTCCGCAATGGTGGCCCGCTCGTGCACGGCGTGCGCCAGCGCCGGGTCGCTAGCGACGGCCCACACGTCGAGCGTGCCGAACTTCTGCTTCACCTGCCGGACAACGTGGCCCGGATCGATCTCGTGCAAGTCACGTTGGAGATCGGTCAGAATCTGCGCCAAGCCATCGGCGGGATCGATCGGGGGCCAGCCGTTGGCAGACTGTTCAGGCTCGGTCACGCTGACAGTCTGAACGATCTCACAACAAGAAGCGACCGAGTTATCAATCCGTATTCCATTGCACGGCAATGCATCCGGCATCTGAACATGCAACGTTGAGCATCATCCGATGTCGCCGCACCGATCCCCGATCCTGCATCAGAAACTGCATCTCCACCACGGACGGAGTCAAGTGGTCGCAGGAAGCGGGCAACATCTCGTCTCTACGCCTCTCAGAAATCGGCGATGACCTGCGATAACTCCACTCGCCGCGCTGACAGCAATTGACCCGCGACCACTTGACCGACTTCACAACTGCGGTCAAAAACTGCGGTCAAACCCTCTAAAAAACGGACAATAGCCGGTCTCCAAATCTCTTGGACACCGGCTCTGACCTGCGATAACTCCGCCTGTCGGGCTGACAGGACCCGCCGGCGCGACCGCCTCGTACCTCGGCGGGCGCTTCGGCTCCCAGCATCATGTCAGCCGACCAAGAAAAAACTCGCCGGCTTCCGCCGGCGAGTTCTTTTCATGGTCGGGCTGACAGGATTTGAACCTGCGACCACTTGACCCCCAGTCAAGTGCGCTACCAAGCTGCGCCACAGCCCGCTTGCTTCCGGTTTGCACCGGCAGCGAGTCGAAAGCTTACCGTAGGGGTCGGCCTCCGCCCCAATCGATACCCCCGCGCGTCATCGCACCGCGGTATCGGGCTCGTCGGCGAGCTCTTCTTCGGCCGGAGCCTCGGCATCGAGGGCCTCGGGCAGGTATTCCGGCGCCCGCGAGGTCCGCCACGCGTAGACGACCAACCCGGCCCACACGACCGCGATCGTGGTGTAGATCGCCGTCGAGGCGGCACCGTGGATGCCGAAGTACTTGAGGAGTTTCTGGGCATTCGTGAGGACGATGACGCCGCCGACCGCGGTGCCCAGGAGCGCGGGGCTGACCTTCGACACGAGCCATGCCGCCAACGGCGCGGCGATGACGCCACCGGCCGCGAGGCCCAGCACGATCGGGATGTTGTGCAGGAAATCCTCGCGCAGCCCGACGAGGAAGCCGAGCGATGCCGAAACCGCGACCAGGAACTCCGAGGCGCTCACCGAGCCGATGACGGTGCGTGGTGCGGTCTTGCCGCGTGACAGCAGCGTGCTCGTGGTGATGGGGCCCCAGCCGCCGCCACCCGAGGCGTCGATGAAGCCGCCGAACAGGCCCAGCGGCGTCAGGAACTTGGCAGTGTGCGGGGTGCTGCCGGACCGGAAGGCCGGCGGCGTGCGCAGCGAGAACCGCAGCAACACGTAGACACCGATCGCGAGCAGGATCCCGGCCATCAGCGGCGCGGCGTCCTCGGTAGACAGCGAGGAGAGCACCGTCGCGCCGAGGAAGGCGCCGATCGCGCCGGGCACGCCCAGCTTCAGGACGATCTTCCAGTCGATGTTCTTGAACCGCCAGTGCGACAGGCCCGAGGCCAGGGTCGTCCCGACCTCTGCCAGGTGGACCGCGGCGCTGGCCTGTGCAGCCGCGACGCCGCTGAGCACCAGCAGGGTCGATGCCGTCACGCCGAAGGCCATACCGAGAGCGCCGTCGACGATCTGGGCTCCGAGGCCGACGAGCGCGAAGATGATGAGCGACCGCATGAATTCGGCTGCTTTCGAATAATGGTCACCAAGACATGGGCGACCTGACGGACTGACGGGCGCGGATCAGATGCGCGCGCGACACCATTCGTCGAAAGCCATCAACCGGCGCGAGGGCCAAAACGGCTCGAGAGCAGCAAGGGCAGACGGCGCAGTGCGGTAAGCACGTTCAGCCACCGGTCGCCCCTCCCTTTTCAGACAGATTCAAAAAGCTTACAAGAGGCGCTCAGCGCTTGCATCGCAGCCTTACACCGCCAACAACCGGTACAGCCCGATCAGTCCCACCACCACGATCACCGCGCGCAGCGCGTTCGGCGACAGCCGGCGTCCATAGTGCGCTCCGAGGAATCCGCCGATCAACGAACCGACCGCGATCAAGCCCGCGGCTTCCCAGCTGATCCGGTCGAACGCCACGATCGTGTATGCCAGCGCCGCGACGATGTTGACCAGCAGCGACAGCAGATTCTTTGCTGCGTTCATGCGCTGCATCGACTCCGGCAGCAACGCGCCCATGACCGCGATCAGCAGGATGCCCTGAGCGGCGGTGAAGTACCCGCCGTAGACACCGACGGCAAGCGTCCCAAGCACCAGCACGGCCATTTTCCGTGAGCTCACATGTTCGGCGGACTGGCCGGACGCTTCGGCGCGTCGCCGTGCCCACGCCTGGATCCGGGGCCCGATCACGACCAGGATCAACGCCAGGATCAGCAGGACCGGCACCACCGCGACGAACACCTTCTCCGGAAGGTGCAGGAGCAGCCAGGCGCCGGCGCCAGCGCCGATCAACGACGCCGGGATCTGCCAGCGCAGCCGCTTCCACTGGCCCTTGAGCTCACGGCGATACCCCCACGTGCCGGACACGCCGCCTGCGACCAGGCCGACCGCGTTGGACATCGTCGAGGTGACCGGTGGATAGCCGAGGGCGACCAGAGTGGGAAAAGTGATGAGCGTGCCCGATCCGACGACCGCGTTGATCGCTCCCGCTCCGACACCGGCCAATGCGATCAGGATCATGTGGGTCACGGACACTCGGGCCACCCTATCGTCCGACCGGTGGGACCACCGCGCCGGGATTACGCTGCTGTCGTGCCGGATACGCGCCTCGACCTCGCACGGATTCAGGCGGCCCGCACAGTGATCAACCCCGTTTTTCTCGACACGCCTCTGTATCGCTGTGAGGCGTTGGAGCCGGCCCTCGGGTGCGCCGTGAGCATCAAGCTCGAAACCGCGAACCCGGTCCGCAGTTTCAAGGGACGCGGCACCGAGGTCGTCGCGAGCCTGCTGGCCGACGCCGGCTCACGAGCCGTGGTGTGCGCCAGCGCGGGCAACCTGGGCCAGGCCCTCGCGTGGTCCAGCCGCGGCCGCGGGCTCGACGTCACGGTCGTGGCATCCCGGTTTGCGCCTGCGGTCAAGCTCGATCGCATCCGGGCCCTCGGCGCCACACTGCACCTCGTGGACGGCGACCACGAAATGGCCCGCGATCGCGCCGCCGCGATCGCAAACCACGACGGCATCCGGTTGCTGGAAGACAGCTTGGACATCGAGACCTGTGAGGGCGCCGCGACCATCGGGCTGGAGCTCATCGACGCCGCGCCGTCATTCGACGCGGTGCTGATCGCGCTCGGCGGCGGGGCGCTGGCCACTGGTGTCGGGCACGTCCTCAAAACCTGCGCGCCCGATGTCGATGTGATCTGCGTCCAGCCGCTGGGTGCACCCGCGATGACGCGGTCGTGGCACGAGCGGCGCGTGGTCACCACCGAATCGACCGACACCATCGCCGACGGGGTCGCGGGACGACGGCCGATCGCAGCCGTGCTCGACGACCTCCTTCAGGTCGCCGATGACGCGGTCCTGGTCCGGGAGTCGTCGATCATCGCGGGAATGCGGATGCTGCTCGACCACGCCGGGTTGGTCGTCGAACCATCGGGCGCACTCGGCATCGCCGCGCTGCTCGAGAACCCGGACCGTTTCGCGGGCCGGCACGTGGCCACCGTCGTGTGCGGAAGCAACGTCGACGCCGCCGCATATCAGCGTTGGATCAGCGCTTAGCCGAGCGCTTCTCGCGAACCCTGACGTTGATCCGAATCGGGCTGCCCTCGAACCCGAAAGTCTCACGCAGCCGCCGCTCCAGGAACCGGCGGTAGCCGGCTTCGAGGAAGCCCGAGGTGAACAACACGAACGTCGGCGGACGCGATGTCGCCTGCGTGGCGAACAGGATTCGTGGTTGCTTGCCGCCGCGCACCGGCGGCGGTGTCGCCGCCACGACCTCTTTGAGGAACGTGTTGAGCCGGCCGGTCGGGATCCGGGTGTCCCAGGACGCCAGTGCGGTCTCCAGCGCGGGCACGAGCTTCTGCACGGCCCGGCCGGTCTTGGCCGAGATGTTGACCCTCGGAGCCCACTGCACCTGCACGAGTTCGCGTTCGATCTCGCGGTCCAGCAGATAGCGCCGGTCCTCATCGACCAGGTCCCACTTGTTGAACACCAGCACGAGGGCGCGCCCGGCTTCGATCACCATGGACAGCACGCGCTGATCCTGTTCGGTCAGCGGCTGCGATCCGTCGATCAGCACCATCACGACTTCGGCCGCGTCGATCGCACCGTGCGTGCGCACCGAGGCGTAGAACTCGTGCCCGCTGGCCTGGCCGACCTTGCGGCGCAACCCAGCGGTGTCGACGAAACGCCAAGTCTTGCCGCCCAATTCGATCAGCGAGTCGACCGGGTCGACAGTCGTGCCCGCGACATCGTGCACGACCGAACGCTCGTCGCCGGCCAGCCGGTTCAGCAGAGAACTCTTGCCCACGTTGGGCTTTCCGACGAGTGCGACGCGTCGCGGCCCGCCGCCGCCACCGGCCAGCTCGGAGGTCTCGGGCAGATCCTCGATCAGCCGGTCCAGCAGATCGGCCACGCCGCGGCCGTGCATGGCGCTGATCGGATGCGGCTCCCCCACGCCCAGCGACCACAGCGCCGCCGCGTCGGCCTCGCCGCGCTCGGTGTCAACCTTGTTGGCGGCCAAGAAGACCGGCTTGCCGGACTTGCGCAGCAGGCGCGCGGCGGCTTCGTCGGCAGCCGTCGCGCCGACGACGGCGTCGACCACGAGGATGATCGCGTCGGCCGTGCGCATCGCGACCGACGCCTGATCGGCGACGAGCTGTTGCAGACCCTTGGCGTCCGGCTCCCATCCCCCGGTGTCCTGCACGACGAACCGGCGGCCCAGCCAGTTCGCGTCATAGGACACCCGGTCGCGGGTGACGCCGGGGATGTCCTGAACCACCGCTTCGCGACGGCCCAGGATCCGGTTCACCAGAGTGGATTTGCCGACGTTGGGCCGGCCGACGACCGCGACGACGGGCGGCGCGATAGCCGCCTCCTCGACGGCTTCGGCGACATCGGCGGGAAGTTCCCACTCGCTCTCGTCAGACCACGTACCGTCCTCGCTCATCGCCGCACCCCGGCATGCTGAGTGACGAGATCGAGCAGGTGCGCGATCACCTGGGTTTCATCCATGTCGCTGGTGTCGACCACCAGCGCATCATCGGCCGCCCGCAGCGGCGAGACCGGCCGCGTCGAATCGAGATGGTCGCGGCGCTGCACGTCGGCCAGCACCGTCTCATAGTCGTCGGGCAGGCCGTTGGCGATGTTCTGGGCGTTGCGACGGCGCGCGCGTTCCTCGGCCGACGCGGTGAGGAAGATCTTCACGTCGGCGTCGGGCAGCACCACAGTTCCGATGTCACGGCCTTCCACGACGACGCGCCCGCCGCCCGCGGCAAGTCCGCGCTGCAGGTCGACCAGCCGGGCCCGCACCGCGGGGACTGCCGACACCGCCGAGACCGCGCGGGTCACCGCATCGCCACGGATCTCGGCCGAAACGTCTTCTCCGGCAAGGTATGCGCGGTCTTCGTCGGGATCGGACCCGACATTGACCGCGACGTCTGCGGCCGCCCGGTCGATCGCCTCGGGATCGCCGAGGTCGGCCCCGGCGCGCAGCACCGCGAGGGTCGTGATCCGGTACATCGCGCCCGTGTCGAGGTAGCGCGCACCCAGCGCACGGGCCAGCCCCCGAGACACCGAGGACTTCCCGGTGCCGGCCGGGCCGTCCACCGCAACCACCAAAGATCCGCTCACAACCCCACCGCCTGATACAGCTCGCCGATCTCTTTTCGGCTGAGCGCTCGAATACTGCCCGGACGTTGATCGCCCAGCGACACCGTGCCGATGTCGGTACGCACCAGCTCCTGGACCGGGTAATCCACCGCTGCCAGCAGCCGCCGCACAATGCGGTTACGCCCTTCGTGCAGGGTGACTTTCACCAGCGTCTTGCCCGGAACCGTGTCGACCACCGCGAAATCGTCCACGTGCGCAGGCCCGTCGTCCAGTTCGACACCGGCCCGCAGCTTCTTGCCGAGGCCGCGCGGCACCGTGCCGATCACGGTCGCGACGTATGTCTTCGGCACCTCGTAGGACGGGTGCATCAAGCGATGTGCGAGCTCCCCGTCGTTGGTCAGCAACAGCAGCCCTTCGGTGTCGGCGTCGAGACGCCCGACGTGAAACAGCTTCTTGTTGCCCCGCACGCGGTGTTCGACGAGATCGCCCACACACGGCCGGCCCCGGTCGTCGGACATCGTCGAGTGCATGCCGCGCGGCTTGTTGATCGCGAGATACACCAGGGTGTCATCGAGCACGATGCGTGAGCCGTCGACGCGGATCTCGGCGACCGCCGGATCGACCCGGGTGCCGAGCTCGGTGACCACGCGGCCGTCGACCTCGACGCGCCCGTCGGTGATCATCCGCTCCGCGACGCGTCGCGACGCGATTCCCGCCTGCGACAAGACTTTCTGCAGTCGCACACCTTCGTCGGCCATGTCAGTCCTTGTCCACATCGAAGGCGGCCGGCTGGTCGCCCGAAGGCGTCCCGCCGTTGAGTTTCGCGAAACGCGGTTCGTCTCCGAGGTTTTCGCTCAGGTCGTCGATCACGTCGACGTCGGGCAGCAGCGGCGCGATGTCGGGCAGGTCGGTCAGCGAGGAGAGGCCCAACCGTTCCAGGAACAGTTCCGTCGTCGCGAAAGTCGTCGCCCCCGAATCGGAATCGGTGCCGGCCTCGGTGATGAGGCCGCGGGCCAGCAGCGTCCGCATCACCGCGTCGACGTTGACACCACGCACCGCGCTCACGCGGGCGCGGGTCACCGGCTGCCGGTAGGCCACCACCGCGAGGGTTTCCAACGCCGCGCGGGTCAGCTTGGTCCTCGCGCCGTCGAGCAGCAGCCGTTCCACGTACGGCGCGTACCGCGCGCGGGTGTACATCCGCCAGCCACCACCGGCCTCGCGCAGGTCGATGCCGCTGTCGCGGGCGGCCAGCTCGTCGGCCATGAGCCGCAGTTTGGCCGCGATGCGATAGGCCGGCTGTTCGGTGGCCGAGGCCAGCGCATCGACGGTCACCGGGGTGTCGACCACCAGCAGCAGTGCCTCCAGCACCGCGCCGAGCTCGCCGTCGTCCAGTTCCGGGACGAGGGCGACGTCGACGCCCAGATCCTCACCGAGGTCGACGGGCGGCAGCTGAGCATCCATCCCGGTGCCGGGCTCGGCACCGGGATCGGAGGTCTCGTCAGTCATCGTTCTCGCTATTCTTCCGCGTCGGCGGTTGCCAGGTGTTCGCTGGTCGGTCGATCCCCGGTCCACGAAACCTGGAGCACACCAAGCGGTTCTGATTGTTCGAATGCTACCGCCCTGGCCCGGAACAGCTCGAGCAGCGCCAGGAAACGGCCCACGATCTCGATGCCGGCCGTGCAGTCGGCCACCAGTTCGGTGAAGGTCGCCCACTGCCCGACCCCACGCTGTTCCAGCAGGCCAAGCAGCCGCTCGGCCTGCTCGGGCACCGACACCTTGGGCGCGTGAATGTGATCGGTGCCGACCGTCGGCACCGGGCGCGGGGTGAACGCCGCCGCGGCGATTGTGGCGAACTTCTCCGCATCGACGCCGAGCATGACCTCCGGGAGCAGGTCGGAGTAGCGGTCCTCCAACGACACCGCGCGCGGATAGCTGCGCAGCGCCGCCGCCTCGAGTTCGGCGAACATCTCGGCGACGTGCTTGAACGCGCGGTACTGCAGGAGCCGGGCGAACAGCAGATCCCGCACCTCGAGCAGGGCCAGGTCTTCCTCGTCCTGCACCTCGCCGGCCGGCAGCAGTCGTGCGGCCTTGAGGTCGAGCAGCGTGGCCGCGATCACCAGGAACGCCGTGGTCTCGTCGAGTTCCAGCTGCGCGCCGATCTGCTTGGTGTATGCGATGAAATCGTCGGTCACCTGGTGCAACGCCACCTCGGTGACATCGAGCCGGTGCGCGAAGATCAGCTGCAGCAGAAGGTCGAACGGACCCTCGAAGTTGGTCAGCCGAACCTGGAAGCGGTTCTGCTGACTGCCGCCGGATGCGTCATCCGATGCCGCCACGGTCTGCGCGGCATCGGTACCCGCGACGTCGTTCACACGCCGAACCGGTAGATGACTTCCCGCGCGAGCGACCGGTAGGCGATGGCGCCACCGGACTTGGGCGCCCAGGTGGTGATCGGCTCGCCGGCGACGCTGGTCTCCGGGAACCGCACGGTCCGGGTGATGACGGTGTCGAATACGAGGTCGCCGAACCGCTCCACCACGCGGGCCATGACCTCGCGCGCGTTCACCGTGCGCGGGTCGTAGCGGGTGACCAGGATGCCGCTGATGGACAGTTTGGGGTTGAGCCGGTCGTGCACCTTGTCCACGGTGTCGGTGAGCAGCGCCAGGCCGCGAAGCGAGAAGTACTCGCATTCGGTCGGGATGATGACGCCGTCCGCGCACGCCAGACCGTTGACGGTCAGTAGGCCCAGCGACGGCTGGCAGTCGATCAGCACGTAGTCGTAGCGGTCGAGGACGGGATAGAGCGCCCGCGCCAGAGACTGCTCGCGGCCGACCTCATTGACCAGCTGGATCTCGGCGGCCGACAGGTCGATGTTGCTGGGAACCAGGTCCATGCCGCTGACCCGGGTCTTGATCAGCACGTCGTCGATCGACACCCGCGGCTCGACGAGCAGGTTGTGTACGGTCTGGGCGAGCTCGTAGTGCGGCACCCCGAGGCCCGCCGACAGGGCGCCCTGCGGATCGAGGTCGACGAGCAGGACCCGCCGGCCGTACTCGGCGAGGCTCGCGCCCAGGTTGATGGTCGAGGTGGTCTTGCCGACCCCGCCCTTCTGGTTGCACATCGCGATGACCTTGGCCGGGCCGTGCGTCGATCGGGGTTGCGGCTCGGGAATGTCGCGCGGGGGGCGCCCGGTCAGGCCCAGTTCGGTCCCACTGTGCTCGAACAGACCATCGTGTCCGTGGTCGTCAGTCAACGCGACCACCACTGGCGTCATATCGCGAAGACTTGGCGAACATCCGGGCAAGTTTAACGTCGTCACGCTGCCAGGACGGGCAGACCCGCGGGCAATCGAGCCATATGGTGAAGGTCATGAGTCTCAAGCAGCGGCTGCCGCTGTTGCGGTGGTCGTTCATCCGCATGGGGATCGGCGCCTGGCACTTCGCCAAGACCGGGCAGTGGGGCGACGGTCGCGAGGCTGCCGCCGCGGACTACGTCGTGGCCAATGCCCGGCAGGGCGATCTCGACGATGTCCTCGCCACGATCGACAAGTTCGCCTACGAGAAGTCTTTTCTCATCAACGTCGGCGACGAGAAGGGCGCATTACTCGACGCCGCCGTCCGCCGAGCAGAAACGCAGTTGGCGCTGGAACTCGGCACGTACTGCGGCTACGGCGCCATGCGCATCGCCCGCGCCGCACCGGCCGCCCGGGTGTTCTCCGTCGAGTTCTCCCCCGCCAACGCCGAGATCGCCCGCCGCATCTGGGCGCATGCCGGCGTCGCCGACCGGGTCACGTGCGTCGTCGGCACCATCGGCGATGGCGGGAAAACGCTCGACGCTCTCACGCAGAGCGGGTTCGCCCCGGGCGGGCTGGATTTGGTGTTCCTCGACCACGACAAGAACGCCTACCTGCCCGACCTGCACAGCATCCTGGACCGCGGCTGGCTGCACGCGGGTTCGATCGTCGTCGCCGACAACGTCAAGCTGCCCGGCGCGCCGAACTACCTCGCGTACATGCGCGAGCACCAAGGCACGGTGTGGAACACCACGGAGCACAAGACGCACGCCGAATACCAGACGCTGCTGCCCGATCTGGTACTGGAGTCGGAGTACCTGGGCGGCTGACAGATCGCTCAGGATCTTCTAGCGTGCGCGCGGATGCGCCCCGGCCCACACTTCGCGCAGCGTGTGCACGGTGACCATGGTGTAGATCTGCGTCGTGGTCACCGACGCGTGCCCGAGAAGCTCCTGCACGACGCGCACATCGGCGCCGCCGTCGAGCAGGTGGGTGGCAAAGGAGTGCCGCAGGGTGTGCGGTGACACGGCCGACGCGATGCCGGCCCGTTCCGCGGCGTCCTGCAGCACCTGCCATGCGCTCTGCCGCGACAGCCGACCGCCGCGGGCGTTGAGGAAGATCGCCGGGGTACCGCGACCGCGTCGGGCCAGATCCGGCCGTCCGCGCACCAGGTAGGCGTCGAGCGCGCTGACCGCCGGGCGGCCGATCGGCACCAGCCGCTGCTTGCCGCCCTTGCCGTGCAGCAGCACCGAGCGGGCGTGCGTGTCGATGTCGTCGACGTCGAGCCCGACTGCTTCCGAGATACGGGCGCCGGTGGAGTACAGCAGCTCGAGCAGCGCGCGATTGCGCAGGGTCAACGGCCCGTCGGCCTCGCTGTCGCCGCCTGCGGCTTCCAGTAACGCCAGCACCTCGTCGAGGGTCAGGCTCTTGGGTAGCCGGCGGCTCGGGGTCGGTGGTTTGACCGCACGGGCGACGTCGACGTCGGTGAGCCCCTCGGCCGCGGCGAACCGGTGCAGGCCGCGTACCGCGACGACGGCCCTGGCCGCCGAAACCGCCGACAGCGCAACCACACCCGCCTCGGGGTCACCGCGGCGCAGCGCCACCAGGAAATCGCTGACATCGGTCTCGGCGACCTTGGCCAGATCGTCGATGCCGCGCTGCGTCAGGTGTTCGGCATACCGGCGCAGGTCGCGACGGTAGGAGCTCAGCGTGTTGGCCGCCACCCCCCGCTCGATCGTGAGGTGATCGAGGTAGCCCTGGATCTGGTCGTCCAGGGCCGTGCGGAGCGGCGACGATGTCGTCACTGCAGGCCTTTGCGCCGCCAGAACGCTGTCGGGCGGTCCACCCACGGTGCGTCCACGGGCCGCAACGACTCCGCATCGCTCATCGCGTGCGCAGCCAGAATGCCCGCCACCGCAATCGAATTCACGATCTCACCGGTGAACACCCGCGACACCGCCTCGGCCAGCGGAACCCGCTCGATCACCATGTCGGCTTCTTCGTCGTGCGCCTCGGGCCGTCCGATGTCGGTCAGCCCGGTCGCCAGGAAGATCCGCACGCTCTCGTCGGAGAATCCGGGCGCCGAGATGATGTCGACGAGAACGCGCCAGTTCGCGGCGGCCAGGCCGACTTCCTCCTTGAGTTCGCGCGCCGCGGTCACCTCGGGAGGCTCGCCGCCCAGGTCCAGCAGACCGGCGGGAAGCTCCCACAACCGGCGGCCCAGCGGGTGCCGGTATTGGTACACCAGCACCACATTGCCGTCGTCGTCCAGCGCGACGACGGCGACCGCGCCGTAGTGTTCGACGACCTCACGCCGTGCCGTGCCACCGCCCGGCATACTGACCTCATCCGCGCGCAGCGCGAAAATCTTTCCGACGTATACGGTTTCGCTTGCCAGCGTCTCGAAGTCGTGTTCAGCCACGGACGTCGGATTTCTCCAGGGATCCGTCCAGGGCGTCATCTGACTGCTCGACGCCGTTGGAGAACTGCTCGGGCAGATCCATACCCGGCAACCGCTCCTCGGCCTTGTAGCTCAGCGCCGCGCCGATGAACGACGCGAACAACGGATGCGGCCGGGTGGGCCGGCTCTTGAGTTCGGGGTGGGCCTGCGTGCCGACCAGGAACGGATGCACCTCGGGCGCGTATTCGACGAACTCCACCAGATGCCCGTCGGGCGAGGTGCCGGAGAACCGCAGCCCGCTTTCGGCGATCCGGTCCCGATAGGCGTTGTTGACCTCGTAGCGGTGCCGGTGCCGTTCGGACACCTCGGTGGACTGGTACGCCTCGGCCACAATGGAATTCGGGGTCAGCACGGCCGGGTAGGCACCGAGCCGCATGGTGCCACCGAGGTCTGCCTCGCCTGCCACGGCATCGCGCTGGTCGGCCATGGTGGAGATCACCGGGTCGGTGGTCTTCGGATCGAACTCGGCCGAGTTCGCCCCGGTGATGCCGACCGACCGCGCGGCCTCGATGACGATGCACTGCAGGCCCAGGCACAGCCCGAGCACCGGAAGCCCGCGCTTGCGCGCGAACGAGATGGCGCCGATCTTGCCCTCGATGCCGCGGATGCCGAACCCGCCGGGGATCAGCACGCCGTGTACGTCGGCGAGCGCTGCGGATGCCCCGTTGTCGGTCTCGCAGTCATCGGAGGCCACCCACCGCATCTCCACCTTGGCGCGGTGCTTGAATCCGCCCGCGCGCAGCGCCTCGGCAACCGACAGGTACGCATCGGACAGGTCGATGTACTTGCCCACCAGGGCAATTCGCACGGTCTCCTGCGGTTCGTGGACGCGGCGCAGCAGATCGTCCCACTCGGTCCAGTCGACGTCGCGGAACGGCAGGTTGAGCCGGCGCACCACGTACGCGTCGAGTTCCTCGCGGTGCAGCACCTTGGGGATGTCATAGATCGAGGGCGCATCCGGCGTCGAGATCACGCCGTCGACGTCGACGTCGCACATGAGCGCGATCTTGTTCTTGAGCGGCTCGGGCACGTCGCGGTCGCAGCGCAGGATCAGCGCATCCGGTGTGATGCCGATGCTGCGCAGCGCGGCCACCGAGTGCTGGGTCGGTTTGGTCTTGAGCTCACCGGACGGCGCGAGGTACGGCACCAGCGATACGTGCAGGAAGAAACAGTTGTCGCGGCCGACCTCGTGGCGCACCTGGCGGGCGGCCTCCAGGAACGGCAGGGATTCGATGTCGCCGACCGTGCCGCCGACTTCGGTGATCACGACGTCGGGCCGGTTACCGGACGCGTCGGGTTCGGCCATCGCCAGGATGCGGCTCTTGATCTCGTCGGTGATGTGCGGGATCACCTGGACGGTGTCGCCCAGGTACTCGCCGCGGCGTTCCTTGGCGATCACCGACGAGTACACCTGGCCGGTCGTCACATTGGCCGAGCCCGACAGGTTGCGGTCCAGGAAGCGTTCGTAGTGGCCGACGTCGAGGTCGGTTTCGGCACCGTCCTCGGTGACGAACACCTCGCCGTGCTGGAACGGGTTCATGGTGCCCGGGTCGACGTTGAGATACGGGTCGAGCTTCTGCATGGTCACCTGCAGGCCCCGCGCGGTCAGCAACTGACCGAGGCTGGACGCGGTCAGACCCTTACCGAGTGACGAAACCACACCACCAGTGACGAAGAGATGTTTGGTGGCGGTTTGCGGGTGCTTGCGTAACGCGGGCAAAAGCATCCTCCGTGACGACGGGCAGGGAATCGCTGAAACTAGCTGTGGCCTGCCAACCCACGGAATCTCACCTTAACACTGACACGGACGAGCCGTCGCTGACGCGCCGGTTAGGTGCTATTGCGGGACGGTTACGGATGCGGCGCCCGGTCCGGTGCCGTACTGCCCTGGCCGCCCGCCGGCGGCGAGGTCGCCGAGCGCCAGCACCGCTGTGATCTGACCGGCGCTGGAATCCACGTCGTCGACGGTGCTGACCGCCGCCGTGAGTGCGGCATCCGACCTGGTCACCGCCACGGCGCCGGTGCCGGAAGCCGCGCCCTGCCTGCCGACCAGGACGGTGCCGGAGCCGTGCGGGGCGAGGCCGGACGCGAACCGGGCCACGGTCGCGCCACGGTTGCCCGCGTCGTCGCCGAGCCCGCCGCCGGTCACGATGAGCGCGGTGTTGGCCGCACCGATGTGCTGATCGTCATATGTCAGGAAGCCGGTGTCGCGCAGTGCGGTGAGCACCGTCTCGCGCTGGGTGTCGTCCACCGGGGCCGTGGCGGGGTTCTTGTCGATGAGCAGCGCGATGCCCAACAGGTCGCCTGCTTGCGAGCCCTGGTCCACCGCGGCGGTGTTGAGCTGTTTGCCGGCCGGCACGATCGGCGAGTTGACCACCGAGAGCAACTTGTCCGCCGAGTTGGCTTCCACGAACTCCGGGGTCAGCGACACCGTGCCGGTGACGGTGCCGCCGGCCTGGCCGATGAAGCGTGCCATCGCGTCGACGTCGCCGTCGGCGGCATCGGGCGTCCGGAACACCACCACCGACTTGTCCTTCAACGCGTCACGCACGATGCGCGGCGCCATCTGCGCATCGAATTCGCTTGCCGCGTTGAGTCTTTCGTTCAACGCGTTCTTGTCGTCGGTGAGCGTGTCGATCTGGTGCTGCAGCTGTTTCTTGTCGTCACGCAGTCCCGACAGCACGGTGTTGGACAGCAGGCCCGACCCCAGCGCCACCCCGATCGCGAGTGCGAGGAACACCGCCGCCAACGAAATTGCATGTGCGCGTAGCGTTATCACGGCTCACCTGCCCATTCAGCTGACGAGGCCCTGCACCCACAGCGTGAAACGGTTCCAGTACTCGGCAACCCAGTCGAGCACCGCGGCATCGGCGCGCGACACCCACAGCGCGACGATGACGGCCACCAGCATGGCCAGCACCAGCAGGGCGATCGCGCCGCCGGACACCCGGCTGCGGTACAGCGTGGCCACGGCCTTGGCGTCGACGAGCTTCTCCCCCACCTTCAACCGGGTCAGGAACGTCGACGGGTTGCTGCGCTGCCGCGACCGGTCGAAGAACTCCTCGATGTTTGCGGTGTGCCCGGCGGTGACGATCAACGCCGCACCGTGGTGATCGCACAACAGCAGCGCCAGGTCCGCGGCCGAGCCGGCGGCGGGGAATGTCATCGCGCCGACACCGAGATCCTGGATGCGCTCGAGCCCGGCGGCATGCCCGTCGGCGTCGGCGGGCAGGATCACCTGGGCTCCGCTGCGCAGCACCTCGACGCTCATCTTGTCCGGGTCGCCGACGATGAGCGCCGGCCGATATCCCGCCTTGCGGAGCACGTCGGCGCCGACGCCGACCCCGACCAGAACGGGCTGGTACTCCTTGATGAACGGTTTGAGGGCCTTGAGGTCGTCGGCGGCATTGGGCTCCTCGGCGACGATCACGACATGCCGACGACGCAGGTCGACGTCGATGTTGGGGATGCCGATGCCGTCGATCAGCAAGGGGCTCTCGCTGCGGATGAATTCGATGGTGTTGCCCGCGAACGCCTCGAGGTGGGCCACCAGGCCGCTCTTGGCCTCATGCATGAGCTCGTGGATCTCTTGGTCGTTGCGCTCGACGCCGTGGGCGATCCGGCGGTCACCGGAGTAGACGCCGCCGTTGTGCAGACGCACGCGGGCACCGTCCTTGACCTTCTTGAAGACCTCCGGACCGGCCTCGTCGATGAGCGTGACCCCGTTGGCGACGAGCACCTCGGGCCCCAGATTGGGGTACCGCCCGGAGATCGACGGGGACGCGTTGACCACGCCGGCCACGTTCGCCTCGACCAGCGCGTCCGCGGTGATCCGGTCCAGGTCTTGGGCATCGAGAACGACGATGTCGCCGGGGCCGACGCGTCGCAGCAGTCGATCGATGTCGCGGTCCACGCGGGCAGTGCCCGTGACACCCGGGCGTGAGGTGGCATTGCGAGTGAGCAGCGCTGACATCTTCATGCGCCGATTCTGTCGAGAAACCCTCAAGTGGAGGTGGAGGCGCGCCGTAACTCCAGCCTCACAAGTTGGCTTTCGTCACACCAGTAACAGCCCTACCTGCGGTCAGTCGCCGTTGCGCTCCTGCTGCGCGGCGTCCAGTAGTTCCCTGGCGTGTGCTCGGCCACTGTCGGATTCGCCGAGCCCGGCCAGCATGCGCGCGAGCTCGGCGACCCGGTCGTCGTCGTCGATGCGACGCACACCGCTGGACTTGCTGCGCCCGTTGCCGCTGTCGACCACGAGATGGACGTCGGCGTAGGCCGCCACCTGTGGCAGGTGCGTGACGACGATGACCTGATGCGTGCGGGCGAGCCGGGCGAGCCGACGGCCGATCTGCACCGCGGCGCGCCCGCCGACTCCCGCGTCGACTTCGTCGAACACCATCGTGGTGCCCTCGGCCGACGCCGCGAGCACCACTTCGAGCGCGAGCATCACGCGCGACAGCTCACCGCCGGACGCGCTCTTGGTCAGCGGCAGCACGTCGGCGCCGCGGTGGGCGGTGAAACCGAACTCCACCGCGTCGACCCCGTCGTGCCCGGCGTGGACGACGCTGCCGTCGGTCAGCTTCACCGGAGCCGAATCATCGGCACGCGCGGGCAGCGGTGCGACCGTGATGCTGAAGATCGCGTTGGCCATCGCCAGGCCGGCCAGCTCAGCCGTCACGGCTTTCGCCAGCCCCTTGGCCGCCTTGCTGCGGGCTTTGGTGAGCTCGCCGGCCGCGGCCACGAGCTGCATTTCCAGCTCACCCACCTGACGCTCGAGTTCGCTCAGGGTCTCCTCTGAGACGTCGAGCGCGGCCAACCGCTCGGCGGCCTCGCGTGACCAGGCGAGCACTCCGTCGATGTCGGCGGCGTACTTGCGGGTCAGTGTGCGCAGCTCAGCCTGCCTGGCCAGCTTGGTTTCCAGAGTGCTGGCGTCGCTTGGTAATTCGGCCAGATAGTCGCCGAGTTCGGCGGTCACATCGGTGATCACCGCCGCCGCTTCGGCCAGACGCACGCCAAGGGCGCGCAGCGCGGCATCGTCGGTGCCTTCCAGCGCCGCCTTCGCCTGCCCCACCCCGTCGGCCGCCGAGACGGAATCCGGTGACGGATCGTCGAGATCACCCGACAACGCGGTGCGCGCGGTCTGCGCGGCCTCGCGCAGCGCGTCGAGTTCCGAGAGCCGCCGGATATCGGCGACGATGGCCTCGTCCTCGCCGGGCTGGGGTGCCACGGTGTCGATCTCGTTGATACCGAAGCTGAGCCGGTCGGCTTCCTGTGCCAGCTCACGGGCGCGCAGCCTGCGGTCGGCCAGATCCCGACGGGCCACCAGCCACTGCTCACGGATCTTGCGGTAGCGGGCCAGGGGCTTGTCGACGTCGGCGAACCGGTCGAGCGCTGCCCGCTGCTCGTCGGGTTTCATGAGGCGCAGCTGATCGTTCTGCCCGTGCAGCGTGAGCACCTCGGCGGTGAAACTGCTCAGCGACTTGGCAGGCACGCTGCGCCCGCCGAGGTAGGCGCGCGACGGCCCGGCCCGGCTGACCGAGCGTGCGGCGATGACGCTGCCGTCGTCGTCGCGCTCGGCCCCGGACGAATCGAGGATCTCCTCGACGCGTCTCGCCACGTCGGCGCCCAATTCCGTTGTGCTGAACCGGCCTTCCACCACGGCCCGGTCAGCACCGGAGCGAACCCGCGTCGCGTCGGCACGAGCGCCACCGAGCAGGTGCAGGCCGGTGACGACCATCGTCTTACCGGTGCCGGTCTCGCCGGTCAGCACAGTCAGGCCGCGGTCGAACTCCGCGGTTGCGGCGCTGATCGCGCCGAGAGACTCAATTCGGATTTCGGCGAGCACGTGTGGCTACTGCCCCCGCCATCCGGTGACCGGCAACCGGAATTTGCGCACCAGTCGATCCGTGAACGGTGCGCTGTCGATGCGCACCCATTTCAGCGGGGTGCCGCAGCGCGTCACCTCCAACCGGCCGCCCGCGGGCACGACCATCTCGCGCCGACCGTCGCAGAACACGAGAGCGTCGTTGCCCCTGGCCTCGATCTCGATCGCGATCGACGCCTCCGGGCTGGTCACCATCGGACGCGCGAACAATGCGTGAGCGTTGTTGGGCACCACCAGGATTGCCTCCAGATCCGGCCACAGCACCGGCCCGCCCGCCGAGAACGCGTACGCCGTCGATCCCGTCGGCGTCGAGACCAGCACACCGTCGCAGCCGAACGCCGAGACCGGTCGCCCGTCGACCTCGACCACCACACCGAGCACGCCGAGGCGTGGGCCCTTCTCGAGGCTGGCCTCGTTGAGCGCCCACCCCTGGTTGACCACCTCGGTGCCAACCCGGACGACCACGTCGAGGGTCATGCGCTCCTCGATGCGGTAGTCGCGGTTGATGACATGCTCGAGGACCCGGTCGATGGCCTCCGCCTCGGCCTCGGCGAGGAATCCGATGCGGCCCAGGTTGACACCGAGCACCGGGATCTCCACATTGCGGGCGAGTTCCGCCGCGCGCAGGAAGGTTCCGTCGCCGCCGAGCACCAGCACGAGTTCACAGCCCTCGGCCGCCCGTTCGTCGGCGTCGACCACCTCGATCTCGACCCCGAGCGCGCGCATATCGTCGGGCGCCAGGTGCAGTGGCCCGCGGTCGACAGCCTCGGCGGACAGTACGCGCAGCGCAATGTCGTTGTCGCCGAGGACTTTCTCTACGCGGCGCGCGACCTCGGTGGCTTCTTCCCGGCCGGTGTGGACCACCAGCAGGATCATGCGTTCAGCCGTCATTGCGGCCCCTCCTCGACCGCCCGGCGCACTGCCCGCTCGAGCGATTCGCCGTGCAGCGGCGCATCCGTCTCGCGGCGCAGGTGCAGGAAGTACTCAACATTGCCCGATGGCCCCGGAAGTGGGCTGGCCGTCACATCGACAGCATGCCATTGCAGTTCGGCGGCCTTGCGGGCGACCGTGCACACCGCGTCGATCCGCAGTTCCGGGTCGGACACCACCCCGCCGGCGCCCACGCGGTCCTTACCGACCTCGAACTGGGGCTTCACCATGGGAACGATATCGGCGTCGGCGGCCGCGCAGGCGGTCAGCGCGGGCAACACCGTGGCCAGGGAGATGAACGACAGGTCCGCCACGATCAGGTGCACCGGCCCGCCGATGGCATCGGCCGTCAATTCCCGGACGTTGGTGCGCTCCTGCACGACCACGCGGGCATCCGAACGCAATGACCACGCGAGCTGCCCGTAGCCGACGTCGACCGCGACCACCTCGGCCGCCCCGCGATCCAGGAGCACTTCGGTGAAGCCGCCGGTGGATGCGCCGGCATCCAAACAGCGGCGTCCTTCGACGCTCAACGCGAACGCGTCGAGCGCGCCGATGAGCTTGTGCGCCCCGCGCGACACCCAACTGCGTTCGTCGCTGTGGGTGACGACGATGTTCGCGTCGACGGCGATGGCCGTCGCGGGCTTCGCCGCGGGCATCCCGTCGATGCGGACGCGTCCGGCGCCGATCAATTCCGCCGCCTGCTGACGCGACCGGGCCAGCCCACGTCTCACCAGCTCGGCATCAACACGAGCGCGCCGCGCCACCAGTGCTCACCCTTTGTCGACCGACTCGAGCGCGTGCACGAGCACCTCGTGTGCCTGCTCAAGCCGGGACACCATCAAATCGATGTCGCCATCGCCGAGTTGGTATCCGTCCGCGGACGTATCGGGCAGGTCGGCGAGTACCTCGGCGACCTCTGCCCGGAGTTGGTCAGGATCGGTAGTCATAGCGGTATTCACGCTAGCCGATCGTGCGCTAGTCGACTGGCACCGACAGCAACGACCACTGTTGTAGCGCGCGGCGCGCGGTGTCGTCGCCGGCGAGTACCGCGAAGTCCTGGTGGTCGACATCGGCGGCCCACACGGCGTGCGCGGTCGCCCGGAGCACCGACAACGAGTCCGTCGCCTCGGCACCGGTGGCGTACACCGTGACGTCTGAGCCGTCGAGAACGACCCGCCACGCGGGCTGGGGGCCGACTTTCAGGCTCTCCGCCGGCGCGTGCAGACCACGCAGGTCCGGCGCGATGTAGTCAGGACGTTCGGCGACCACCGCATGCAGCGCCTCGGCAGCGGTGCTGACACCGCTGAGCACCATGAGGCTCGGCAGACCCGCGGCGTTCGCGCCGGCGATGTCGGTGTCGAGGCGATCGCCGACCACAAGCGGGGTGTCGAATGTTCCGCGGGCCAGCGCATCGTTCATCAGGGTCGGCTGCGGCTTCCCGGCCACCTGCGGCTCCTGTGCAGTCGCTGCTTTCAGCGCCGCAACCATCGATCCGTTGCCCGGCAGCAGGCCGCGCTCGTTCGGCAGCGTGAGATCGACGTTCGCGGCGACCCACAGGGCTCCGGCCCTGATCGCCAGCGCCGCTTCGGCAAGTTCGGGCCAGCCGGTTTGCGGCGAGTGGCCCTGCACCACGGCCACCGGTTCTTCCTCGAACTGCCGAACCGGCCGCAGCCCGACGTTGCTCACCTCATCGGCGAGCGCGTCGGTGCCGACGACGAGAACTTTTGCGCCCGCCGGCAATTGAGCGGCCAACAGCCGCGCAGCGCTCTGGGCACTGGTGACGACGTCATCGGCGTCGGCCCGGAAACCCATCTCCTTGAGATGCTCGGCGACCTGACCGGGAGCGCGCGACGCATTGTTGGTGACGTACAACACCCGTGCGTCGACATCGGCCAGGCTGTCGAGTGCTCCGGAGACCGGCTCATGGCCGCGAAACACCGTACCGTCGAGATCGAGCAGCAGGCAATCATGTTGCCGTGCAAGCGTCGTCACGTCAGGACAGCTCCGTGATCCGGTCTTCGGCGTCCGTCACGCCCTCGACGTCGGCAGCCGCCGCGTTGATGAACCACTGCAGCGCCTCGTCGGCCCGATCGAGCGCCAAGAGAGTGTCGGCGTAGGCGTAGAACAGCCGCGCAGCGGTTTGACCGGTGCTGCTCGGATCGAGCTGCGGGGTCGACAGAATGGACAGCGCCTGCTCGAACTGGCCCAGATCGGAACGCGCGCCGGCGGCCACGATGCGCAGCTCGTCGGCGTCGTCGCCGGTGAGTGCGGCGGCTTCCGCACTGCGTGCGAGCTCGATGGCGCGTTCCGGACGGCCGACACCGCGTTCGCAGTCGGCGATCATCGCGAGCAGAGGCGATTTGCTGCCCATCCTGCGGGCTGCGCGCAGCTCGGCGAGGGCCTGCGCCCAGTCGCCACAGTGGTAGGCCGCGATTCCGACGGCTTCCCGGACGGCAGCGAGCCGGCCCGCCCGACTACGCGCCGCACGGGCATGGGCAAGCGCGGTCTCGGGGTCTTCGTCGAGAAGGTTGCCTGCGGCCACGAGGTGCCGGGCGACGTAGTCGGCAGTCGATTTGTCCAGGGTGATCAGTTCACGCCGGATCTCGGGTGCCAATTGCTTGGCTTCGACGTCGGCAGGGAGCCGCGGCACGGCATTCTGGTCCTGCTCGTCGCTTCCCTCGGGTTGTGCCGGGCGGGCCCGACCGGGTCCAGATGATCGCGGGGCCGACGACCGCTGGTCGCGCCTGCGGTGATCGTGCGGACCGCTGCGCTGGCCCCCACCGGACGTCCGGTTGTTGGATGCACGGTTGCTGGAAGCTCGCCGTGGGCGACGTTCACCGCCGCCTTGACTGTCTCCGACCACGTGTGCCTTTCTACCCGCCCCTTCCCGCAAAGGATACTTGCCGGGGGTGAGCTCGGCATAATCGTCTATTCGAATTTCAGTTGGAAAAAGAGAATCGCCCCCCACATTTCTGTGGGGGGCGATTCTTAATTTGTGTTCGGCGGTGTCCTACTTTTCCACCCGTGTGGGTAGTATCATCGGCGCTGGCAGGCTTAGCTTCCGGG
>NZ_LQQA01000035.1 GCF_002101965.1 Mycolicibacterium wolinskyi | reverse complement strand
CTGCGGCGCCGCCGCCCGCCCCCGCGCCCGGCGCTCCCGGCGCACCCGCACCCGCGCCCGCCGATCCGAACGCCCCACCGCCACCGCCCGCTCCGGAACCGGGTCGGGTGGACAACGCCGCGGGCGGGTTCAGCTATGTCGTGCCCGCCGGGTGGAAGGTCTCGGACGCGACCCAGCTGTCCTACGGTCAGGCGCTGCTGACCAAGATTCCGCCGGAGGGCACGCCGGAACCGCCGAACGACACCAGCGTGCTGTTGGGTCGGTTGGACCTGAAGCTGTTCGCCGGCGCGGAATCCGACAACAGCAAGGCCGCCGTTCGCCTGGCATCCGACATGGGTGAGTTCTTCATGCCGTTCCCGGGCACCCGGGTGAACCAGGAGACGGTGCCCCTCGATGCGAACGGAATGCCCGGCGTCGCTTCGTATTACGAGGTGAAGTTCACCGACGCCAACAAGCCCAACGGGCAGATCTGGGCCGGCGTCGTCGGCGCACCCACGCCGCCGGGAACGCCGCGCGGTCAGCGCGCGCCCGAGCGGTGGTTCGTGGTGTGGCTCGGCTCGGCCACCAACCCCGTCGACAAGGGTGCCGCGGTGGCGCTGGCCAATTCGATCCGGCCGTGGGCGCCTCCGCCGCCTCCGCCGGCCGACCCGAACGCGCCGCCACCGCCGCCCGCTGACCCGAACGCGCCGCCCGCTCGGCCCGGGGTCGGTGTCCCGGTTCCAGTCACCGATGCGCCGCCGGAGATGTTGCCCCCGGCCTGACCCGCCGGGGTCCTACGGCCCGACGTACGGCACGTTGCCGGCGAGGTTGTTGACGTTGAGCAGGTAGCAGTTGGTGCCACCGAAGCCCATCGCGCCCGCTGTCACGCAGCGCTGGAACGTGCCGTCTTGCGCGATCGGGCCGTCACACGTCGTGCCGCCGCCCCACGGCGTCCAGCCGCCCTGGCATCCGGCACTCGCCGGTGACGCGGTCGCCAACGCGATGCCGCTCGCTGCCAGTACGCCGACCGCCAATCCAATCAGTGCCTTCATCGATGCCTCCTGCGTCAAAGGCCATATTTGTGTTTGCTGGCAGCCTGCTGTGGCTGGTGTGACCAATGGGGCAAAAGGTGCTGATGTGAGATAGCCGGCGATAGATCAGCGCCGGCGGGACGGCTCGGTGCGGGCTGCGGAGCCGTCCCGACCACCGGTGCGTCTGCGCTGCACATCGCAACCTTTCCCAACCCGGCGGCGTCAGACCCGGTCGGCGCCGCGCGTATCCACAGCGAGTTGCCAGATATTGACGAGCGTAGCTAGGTAACGGCGTGGCGACAATGTGATATCGGTTTGCCCGTCCTGCTGTTCGCTGACGGCTGACGACCTGGGCCGAACGCTGATCGTTCCCAACACGCCAACTGAATTGTTACGTTCGGCGGGTAGACCTGAGAAGTGGCTCAGCGAGCCCTGCTGGGCATACCCAGTGACAGGTAGGAGACCTGCAATGGATGTATTGGCAGCTACCGAGATCCTCGCCCGTTCCACGACGTTGACCAGTGTGGGCTGGATCGGCTACATCATCATCGGCGCGATCGCGGGCTGGATCGCAGGCAAGATCGTCAAAGGCGGCGGCTCCGGGATCCTGATGAACATCGTCATCGGCATCGTGGGCGCGCTCATCGGCGGTTTTCTGCTCAGCTTCTTCCTCGATACCGCGGGCGGAGGCTGGTGGTTCACGCTGTTCACTGCGATCCTCGGATCGGTGATCCTGTTGTGGATCGTCGGCTTGGTGACCAATCGCACGTAGCCGCGTTGCGGTCATGACGACGGAGACCATGACCGCATGGCAGGTGGTGCGCCCCGGCCCGGTCGAGACGCGGCCGCTGGAACGTGTCACGGTCCCCAGGCCGGATCCCGCGGCCGGCGAGTTGCTCGTCGCGGTTCGGTCGTGTGGCGTCTGCCGGACCGATCTGCACGTCGCCGAAGGTGATCTGCCCGTGCACCGGCCGAGGGTGATACCGGGGCACGAGGTCGTCGGCGAGGTGGTCGCGGTCGGCCCCGACGCCGAGGGCTTCAGCACCGGTGACCGGGTCGGCATCGCCTGGCTGCGCCACACGTGCGGTGAGTGCGACTACTGCACCCGCGGTCGGGAGAACCTGTGCCCCCGATCCCGCTATACGGGTTGGGATGCCGACGGAGGCTACGCCGAATTCGCCACCGTGCCTACGGCATTCGCGCACAGATTGCCGCGGGGCTACACCGATACCGAGCTGGCGCCGCTGCTGTGCGCCGGGATCATCGGCTATCGCGCCCTCGCGCGCACCGACCTGCCCGCGGGTGGGCGGTTGGGAATCTACGGTTTCGGTGGGAGCGCGCACCTGACCGCGCAGGTCGCCCTGGCGCAGGGCGCGAGAGTGCACGTGATGACGCGCGGCGAGCGGGCCCGCGAACTTGCGCTCGCACTCGGCGTCGCGTCCGCGCAGGGCAGTGCGGACATGCCACCCGAACCGCTCGACGCCGCCATCCTGTTCGCACCCGTCGGTGATCTGGTGCTGCCCGCGCTTGCCGCCCTCGATCGCGGCGGCGTGCTGGCGATCGCAGGCATCCATCTCAGCGACATCCCGAGCCTGAACTACCAGAAGCACCTGTTCCAGGAACGCGAGATCCGGTCGGTCACCGCCAACACGCGTGCGGACGCTCGCGATTTCCTGGCGTTCGTGGCCGACCATCGTGTCCAGGTCACCACGCCCGAGTACGGCTTGGGCCGCGCCGACCAGGCCCTTGCCGATCTCAGCGCCGGCCGCATCGCGGGCGCGGCGGTGCTGTTGCCCTAGCCGTTCTGCCCACCAACGCCCCAGGCGCCCCGCGCACGGTTGTCACGCTGGAGTGGCTGCCGGCGCCGACAGTCACTCCAGCGTGACAATCGCGGCGGAAAGCCGGTTCACAGCGCGGCGAGCGCAGCGCCCAGCCGACCGGTCAGGTCACCGCGGCCGTAGGCGTACAGCGGTCCCGTGCCGTCGCGCAGCAACCGGACCAGCCGGGCCATGCCGCGCGCGCTCACCGGCAGCGGTGAATGCAGACGCAGCGTGATCGCGTCGATGATCGGCTCAGCGGCTTCGATGTTTTTGCGATGCAAGGGAATTCGTGAGGAGAACACCATCCGGCCGTCCGCGGCGTCATGTAGAGCGCGGCGCAATGTGCGTGCGATGGCTTCACGCTCGGAGATCGAGGTGAGGCGGGTGGCGCGCACGGCGATCGGACTGCCCGGCGGTGTCGGGGCGCCGACGGCCAGTTGAGCATCGAGTTGGCCGGCCCGAAGCCGAGCGATGGCGCGGCATCGCAACGAGGGGCGGCAGTCGATACGTCCGTCGATGGCTCGGTTGTGTGTGGTGGCGGGAGTTGCCGAAATTCGGTTGTCGTTCATCGCCGTTACCTCGTATTTTCTGGTTGTCCGATCCGAAGATCGTGACTATCTAAAACCCTACGCCGGTCATGAGTGACTAGTCAAACGATTTAGACGGTCACGTGGCGCTAAACTGTGCGCATGACACAGTGGCCAGGCGATTCCGAGACCAAGCCCGCTCCGGAGCCGCTGTCGCGCATCCAAGCCCTCGTGAACACCGTCGAACTCCCCGACGGTGCCGACCGCCTCGCCGACACCGCAAACGCGACGCCGTGGCTGATCGGCAACGGGCTCCTCGGTGACGGCGAAAACCCGACGGACGCCGAACTCCGCCTAGTGCGTGAGGTTCGGGAGGCCTTGCGCGCGTTGTTGGTTCACAATGCCGGCGGGCCGCCGCCGGACAACGAGTCGCTCGACACCCTGCGCCGCGTCGCGGCGGGCGGGGCGATCCGCGCCGAGATCGCCGACGGCGACACGGTGGAGCTTTTCGCCGCCGGTGGCACCGTCGCCGAGCGGCTCGTCGAGTTGTTGCTCGTGATGCGCGACGCTCAGCGGGATGGGACCTGGGCGCGCCTCAAGGCCTGTGCGAACGACGAATGCGCCTGGGCGTTCTATGACCGGTCCCGCAACCACGGCGGTACGTGGTGCGACATGGCCGACTGTGGAAACAAACTGAAGAACCGCGATTTCCGGGCTCGTAGACGCGCCGAGAACCGCCGCGCGGCGGGCTGACTCAGGTCGACAGATGCCAGACGAGCGCGGCGGCCAATGCGCCGACGCCGTTCAACGACCAGTGCAGCGCGATCGGCGCGATCAGGCTGCCGCTGCGCTTGCGCAACCAGGTGAACACGAAACCGGCGACACCGGTGGCGACCACGGCCAGCACCACCCCGGCGACCATGCCGAAGACCCCGCCGCCGAACAGCCGGGTGAAGCCGACGTTCTCGCTCGTCAACCCGAGTGAACTGGCGATATGCCACAGGCCGAACAGCAGTGATCCGCCCGCCGCGACCCCGCGGAAACCCCAGGCCCGGTTCAGCGCCCCGTGCAGGACACCGCGAAACGCCAGCTCCTCGGGGATCACGGTCTGCAGCGGGATGATGACCATCGACGCGAGCAGCGCACCCGAGATGGTCGCGTAGTTGTCGTTCATGAACATCGGCCGCGTCCACGGCAGCATCGTGCCGATGGCGATCACCGAGACCACGAGTGCCACCGCCGCCAACGCATAGCCGACGCCGGAGCGCCAGTGCTCGCGACCCAGCCCCAGCTCGGCCCAGCCCAGGCCGCGGGCCCGCACCAGGATCAGCAGGCCGATCGCGGCTGCCGGGACGGTCGCCACGCTTGCCCATGGCGTCGTGAAGTGGGCGATCAGGTTGGTGAGCGTCAGGATGACGACGACGATGCCGATGTCGGCGTAGATCCGGAAATGGTGCAGTGCCGACAGCTGAGCGACCAGCGGGTGAGGGTGCGCGGCCACGGCGCTCGAGTCAGACATAACCCCGGCAGTCTACCGGTGATCGGCAACCGCCCAGGTCAGTCAGCTTTCCACTGTGAATCCCAGCTCCAGCCCGAGATCGCGGGATCATCTTCGCCGTGTTCGCGGGTGTAACTACGGGCGGCAAGGCGGGCGTCGACCATCTCCTGACGCAGGGTCGCTGCGGTCGCGGCGAGCCCCTCGACCCGGTCGATGACGTCCATGACCAGATGGAACCGGTCGAGGTCGTTGAGCATCACCATGTCGAAGGGTGTGGTCGTGGTGCCGCGTTCCTTGAACCCGCGCACGTGGAGCTGGTCATGGTTGGCGTGCCGGTAGGCCAGCCGGTGGATCAGCCACGGATAGCCGTGATAGGCGAAGATGACGGGCTTGTCCGTCGTGAAGATCGAGTCGAACTCGCGGTCGGACAACCCGTGCGGATGCTCGGACTCAGGCTGCAGCCGCATGATGTCGACGACGTTGACCACGCGGACTTTCACCTCGGGTAGCCGGCGGCGCAGGATGTCGGCCGCGGCCAGGGTCTCCAATGTCGGAATGTCCCCGGCGCACGCGAGCACGACGTCGGGCTCCCCGGTGGTGTTGCTCGCCCATTCCCAGATGCCGATGCCGCGCGTGCAGTGGGCGATGGCCTCGTCCATGGTGAGGTAGGTCAACGCCGGTTGCTTACCCGCGACGATCACATTGACGTACTGCCGACTCCGCAGGCAGTGGTCGGCGACCGACAGCAGCGTGTTGGCGTCCGGCGGCAGGTACACCCGCACGACCTCGGGCCGCTTGTTGGCCACGTGGTCGATGAAGCCCGGGTCCTGATGCGACGCGCCGTTGTGGTCCTGCCGCCACACGTGCGACGTCAGCAGGTAGTTCAGCGAGGCGATGGGTCGGCGCCAGGACAGATGCGAGCTGCTCGAAAGCCATTTCGCGTGCTGGTTGAGCATCGAGTCGACGATGTGCACGAACGCCTCGTAACAGCTGAACAGTCCGTGGCGCCCGGTCAGCAGATAACCCTCGAGCCAGCCCTGGCACATGTGCTCGGAGAGCACCTCCATCACCCGGCCGTCCGGCGCGAGGTTCTCGTCGTCCGGACTGGTCTCGGCCTGCCAGGCCTTGTCGGTGGTCTCGAACACCGCCGAGAGCCGGTTGGACGCGGTCTCGTCGGGACCCATCAGCCGGAAGCGGTCGGGGTTACGCGCGATCACGTCCCGAAGGAACGTGCCGAGGACTTTTGTCGCCTCAGCCGTGCCGGTCGCGGGCTTGTCGACGTCGACCGCGTAATCGGTGAAGTCGGGTAGGTCGAGATCACGCAGCAGCAACCCGCCGTTGGCATGCGGGTTGGCACTCATCCGGCGATCACCCGCGGGGGCGAGCGCCCGCAGTTCCTGGCGCAACACGCCGGTGTCGTCGAACAACTCCTCGGGGCGGTAACTGCGCAGCCACTGTTCGAGCGCCGCGCGGTGCTCGGCGTTGGTGCGGGTTTCCGCCAACGGCACCTGATGCGAACGCCACGTCCCTTCCACCTTCTTACCGTCAACCGTTGCCGGGCCGGTCCAGCCTTTGGGCGTGCGCATGATGATCATGGGCCACAGCGGCCGGCCCTGCTCGCCGTCGAGGCGCGCGGCGCGCTGGATCGCCGCGATCTGATCGAAGGCCTCGTCCATCGCGGTGGCCATCTGCTGGTGGACGTTTGCCGGGTCGTCGCCGGCAACGGTGATCGGGCGGTACCCGTAGCCGTAGAACAGCGATTCGAGCTCCTCCTGCGGAATGCGGGCCAACACCGTGGGATTCGCGATCTTGTAGCCGTTGAGGTGCAGGATCGGCAACACCGCGCCGTCGGTGACCGGATCGAGGAACTTGTTGGACTGCCAGCTCGTGGCCAACGGACCGGTTTCGGCCTCGCCGTCGCCGACGACGCAGGCCACCACCAGATCCGGGTTGTCGAAAGCCGCACCGTACGCGTGCACCAGCGCATACCCGAGTTCGCCGCCCTCATGGATCGACCCCGGTGTCTCGGCCGCCACGTGGCTGGGGATTCCGCCGGGGAAAGAGAACTGGCGGAACAGCTTTCGCATGCCATCGGCATCCTGGCCGATGCCGGTGTAGACCTCGCTGTAGGTGCCCTCGAGGTAGGCGTTGGCCACCAGGCCGGGGCCGCCGTGACCCGGTCCGGTGATGTAGATGACGTTCGAATCCCGATCTCGGATGATGCGGTTGAGGTGGGCGTAGATGAGGTTGAGCCCCGGGGTCGTACCCCAGTGACCGAGAAGTCTCGGCTTGATGTGCTCGGGCGACAGCGGCTCGGACAACAGAGGGTTGTCCAAGAGGTAGATCTGGCCGACCGACAGGTAGTTGGCAGCGCGCCAGTACGCATCGAGCAGTTCGAGTTCCTTGTCGGTCAGGGCCGGGGATAGAGTCGCGTCGCTCATAGCTCCATGGTGACGGTTGCGGGTGAATAGTGGGTGCGATCCGAGTACCCGAACACACGCCGGATAACCAACTCGCGGGGTCGGGATCGGGGTTCGGCGGCCAATGACGTTCTGGCGCAATGGTGCAGTTGAATGCCGTCGACGGCACTCGACCGCGCAATCGCCGGTGCGCCGCGTCGGCTAGTTTCTACTGCATGTCAATCGACCCGACGACGCCGGTGCTGGTCGGCTACGGCCAGATCAACCAGCACGACGACAACCCCGATGTGGAGCCCGTCGACCTGATGGCCGCGGCGGCCAGGGCGGCGGCCGATCCGCGGGTGTTGCAGGCGGTCGATTCCGTGCGCGTGGTCAACCTGCTGTCGTGGCACTACCGCGATCCGGGTCTGCTACTTGCGCAACGCATCCGGGCGGAGCATGCCACCACCCGTTACACCGGGGTCGGCGGCAACGTGCCGCAGACGCTGGTCAACGAGGCGTGCCTGGACCTCATCGCCGCTCGCGCCGGGGTGGTGCTGATCGCGGGCGCCGAGACATGGCGGACCCGCAGCCGGCTGCGGGCCCGCGGCGCCAGGCCGGAGTGGACGCGTCAGGACGACTCCGTGTCGGAGGCGCCCGGCGCGCACGAGGGCGTGCCGATGGCGGGCGATGCCGAGCTGCGCATCAACCTCGACCGCCCGGCCTTCGTCTACCCGATGTTCGAGCAGGCGCTGCGCATCGCGGCGGGAGAGACGCCCGATGAGCACCGGCGCCGGATCGGCGAGTTGTGGTCGGAATTCAGTGCGGTCGCGGCCGGGAACGGCCACGCCTGGAGCCGGGACCGGTTGACCGCGGAACAGATTTCCGAGCCGGGCCCGGACAACCGGATGATCAGTTGGCCCTACACCAAGCTGACGAACTCCAACAACATGGTCGATCAAGGCGCCGTCCTCATCCTGACCACCGCGGAGAAGGCGACCTACCTTCAAATACCCAGGGACCGTTGGGTTTTCCCGTATGCCGGGACCGATTCACACGACACTTACGCGATCGGCGAACGGGCCGAGTTGCACCGATCCCCGGCGATCCGGATCGCCGGCCGGCGGGCGCTCGAGCTCGCCGAGATCGGCGTCGACGACATCGATCTGATCGACGTCTATTCGTGTTTCCCGTCGGCCGTTCAGGTCGCGGCCAACGAACTCGGGTTGCCGCTGACCGATCCCGCGCGTTCGCTCACCGTCACGGGCGGCCTGACCTTCGCCGGGGGACCGTGGAACAACTACGTGAGCCATTCGATCGCCACCATGGCCGAAAGGCTCGTCGCGAACCCCGGCGCGCGCGGCCTGATCACCGCCAACGGCGGCTATCTGACCAAGCACAGCTTCGGTGTGTACGGAACCGAGCCGCCGCAGCATGGATTCCGTTGGGAGGATGTGCAATCCACGGTCGACGCCGAACCGGTCCGCAAGCTGGCGGTCGAGTGGTCCGGCACGGGCACGGTGGAATCGTGGACCACGCCGTTCAATCGCGAAGGGCTTCCGGAGAAGGCCTTCCTGGCCGTCCGCACCCCCGACGATGCGCGCACGCTCGCGCGCATCACCGACGGGTCCGAGGCGGCCGCGACCGTGGCGGAAGACATCGCCGGCGCGCAGGTGCGCGTGCACCCCGACGGCACCGCGTCGTTGCTGTAGCTACTTGATCGTGTAGCCGCCGTCGATCACAAGATCGGCGCCGTTGATCATCTCGGCCGCATCGGATGCCAGGAAGACCGCGGCAGCCGCGATCTCATCGGGGTAGGCAAAACGCCCGGTCGGAATCAGCTTCTTGAGTGCGTCGCCCTTGGGGCCGTCCCAGGCGCGGTGCCCCAATTCGGTGAGCACCACGGTCGGCGAGATGGTGTTGACCCGCACGCCGCGGCCACCCCATTCGGCGGCAAGGACTTTCGAGACGCCGACGACACCGAACTTCGAGGCGCAGTAGGCCACGTGCTGATCGAGCGCGACGGTGGCGGCCTGCGAGGCCATGTTGATGATCGACCCGCCACCGGCCTGCAGCATCTGGTTGCCCACCGCCTGGCACATCAGGAATGTGCCGCGCAGGTTGACGTCGATCGTGGTGTCCCAGTCCGACAATGACAGTTCCTCGGCAGGCGCCAGGCGCGCGATGCCCGCGCTGTTGACCAGGATGTCGATGCGCCCGAACGCGTCGACAACCGACCCGACGGCGTCGCGTACCGAATCCGGATCGGCGACGTCACAGTGGAATCCACGACTGCCGGCGCCGAGCTCCTGAGCGGCCTGCTCGGCGCCCGGCGTGTTGAGGTCAAGAGCGGCGATCCGTGCGCCCTTTTTGGCGTAGGCCGCGGCGATCGCCGCGCCGATGCCGGAGGCAGCACCGGTCACCAGCGCCGTCTTGCCGCCCAGCCGGAAGTCGAAATCCACTGCGCGCGGCTGTGTTTGCGTCATCGAGAAACGGTCCTTTCGGTTTGTCGCTAGTCGAGTACCGCGGCGGCGATATCGACGTCGGTGACCAGTGACGAGACCATGCCCGACCGCAGCACGGCGCGGGTCGCCGCGATCTTCTCCGGACCCGTCGCGATGGCGATGACGGTCGGGATCGCGCGCAGGGTGGCCTCGTCGATGCCCATGCGCCGGTCGTCGAGGCCGGCGAGCCGGTTTCCCTCGGAGTCGAGCAGCAGTGCGCAGGTCTCGGCGCACACGCCTGCGGCGTCGAGGTGGCGTACCTCTTCACTCGTCAGTGAGCCGTACACCTGCGATGCGCCTTCGGTCCACGCGCCGACCGACACGATCGCGCAACTGACCTTCGGATGCTGGTCGAACGTCTCCTGGATCTGCTGGGTGCCTGCCAGGCTCGCGGCGGTTCGGGCGTCCGACACCACGAGCGGCGCGTACATCGGCCAGGACCGCCCGCCGCTGACCTCGCTGATGCGGCGCACGAGGTCGGCGCCGTTGTGGTTGATGGCGCCGGCCATACCCGTCAGTTGCACGACGTCGCACTGCGGCAGCGTCGTCAGATGGTCGGCGATGTGGGCCAGGGTGCGGCCGCAGTCCACGCCGACCACATCGCCGTCGCGCAGGATCGATTGCAGCAGTTCGGCCATCGCTTTGGCCACGGCCGCAACCCGTTCCGCGGTGTTGTCCGATTCGGCCGACCCGTCTTGGTTGTCGGATCCGCAGACGACGGCATAGGCGTGTTCGAGTCCGTATCGACGCTGCAGCGCGGTAGAGAGGTCGACGTCGATCGCGCCGGGGTTGTGGATCTTGATCTCCACCATTCCGGATTCGAGCGCCTCGTCGAGCATCCGCGCGACCTTGAACCGCGAGATCCCGAACTCCTCGGCGATCTGGATTCGGGTGCGTCCTTCGAGGTAGTAGCGCCGCGCGATCACCGCGCGCTGGAACAGCTCGTCCGGGCCCATGCCGCGTCCCCTTCCGTCCACCCCGATGCTGTGTGCACATATGTGCAGTCGCGTTGACATATGAGCATAGAGCATTGCATGATCCACATCACAAACGATCAGATGAGTCGGCGGGGTGACAGATGAGCGACCCGCGGAGGAGGCAGAACGCGCATGCAGTCCGATGACACCGACCTGGCAACGCTGGCCGGCGTGGTGTTATCCCGGGAATCTGCCGCGGTCGCCGCGCTGACCGGACGCGTCGAATCGGACGTCGTCGCGATTGCTCGACGCATGCTCGCGATCACCGGCAAGGTCGTGACCACGGGTTCGGGCACCTCGGGCATCATGGCCGAGCGGCTCGCTCATCTGCTCTCGGTGTGCGGCACACCCGCCGTCTACTTGCCCTCGATGGACGCGCTGCACGGCGGGATGGGTGCGATCACCGAAAACGACCTCGTGCTCGCCATTTCCAAGACCGGGCAATCCGGCGAGCTGACCCGGCTGGCCGAGCGGCTGACCGGAAGGGGAGTCGCGGTGGTTGCGATCACCGAGAGCCCCGACTCGCCTTTCGCCGGCGCGGCAGGAACCGTCGTCGCCCTGCCGCCGACCGCACCCGACGCCGATCCCGGCGACATGATCGCCATGGCGAGCACGCTTGCGGTCGGCGCCTGGGGCGACGCGCTTGCGGTGGTCGCGATGGCGCTGCGCGGCCACACCATGCGCGATGTGGTCGACAGCCACCCCGCAGGCGGGGTCGGAGCCCGCGGTCACGCGGCCGATGATGCCCCGGTGGTGCGCACATGACGGAATTCGCTGTGCTCGGGGTGGATTCGTCCACACAATCATGCAAGGTCGAGGTCCGGGAACTCGCCGGCGGCCGACTGTTGGGGTACGGCGCGGCCGGGCATCCGCCGGCATTTCCGCCCAGCAGCGAACAGCATCCGCTGGAGTGGGTATCGGCCTTCGTGTCCGCGACCCGCACGGCGTTGGGCCGCTGCGCCCAGGTACCCGTCATCAAGGGAATCTCGGTCGCCGCGCAATGTCATGGTCTGGTACTGCTCGACGAGCACGGAAATCCGTTGCGGCAAGCCAAGCTCTGGAACGACACCACCGGCGCGCCGCAGCTGGCCGCGCTCGTCGACCGCATCGGCGCGCAGCAGTGGATCAACAGCATCGGCTCGATGCCGACGGCGGCGTTCACGATCGCCAAGCTCGCCTGGATCGCCGAACACGAGCCCGGTGTACTCGAACGCAGCGCCTCGATGCTGTTGCCGCACGACTACCTGACGTACTGGCTGACCGGTGCCCGGGTGACCGACCGCTCCGACGCCTCCGGCACCGGCTACTTCAACACCGAAGCCGGACAATGGATCAGCGAATACCTTGACCTGGCAGGCGGGCCGCGGAACTGGTCGCAGATGTTGCCGACGGTGCTCGGCCCGTGCGAGCCGGCCGGGACGCTGCGGCCGGTGGCCGCCCAGGAGCTCGGGCTGGACCCCGATGTCGACGTGATCGTCGGCCCGGGCGGCGGTGACCAGCATGCCGCCTATCTCGGGCTGGGCCTCAACGACGGCGATCAGTACATCGGCATCGGTACCTCCGGTGTCGTCGCAACCTCTTCTCGCACACCGGTTTTCGATCCGAGCGGAATGGTCGACGGGGTGGCCGACCTCACCGGTGGCTACCTGCCGCTCGTGAGCACGCTCAACGCGGCGCGCGTGAGCGATGTCGCGGCGCGGCTGCTCGGCACCGATCTCGCCGGTCTGGCCGAGCTCGCGCTCACCGCCGGCGACAACCCGGGCCCGGTGTTGGTGCCGTTCCTCGACGGCGAGCGCAAGCCCGATCGCCCGTCGGCACGGGGCGCGTTCGTCGACCTCACCTCCCACACCACGCGCGAGGAACTGGCCCGCGCGTTCGTGGAGGGTCCGCTGCTGTCGTTGATGAGCGCCCGAGACAGCCTGCGCGCCTGCGGTGTCGACGTCAGCGGCGGCGCCGTCGCGGTCGGCGGTGGGGCGCGTTCGACGGCCACGTTGCAGCTGCTGGCCGATCTGCTGGGCGACGAGGTGTGCGTGCTCGACGCCGACGAGGCGACCGCGCGCGGCGCCTGCGTGCAGGCCGCCGCGGTCGTGGGGGAGTTGGACATCGCCGGATTGACCGATCTGGCCAAGCGTTGGCAGCCGCAAATTCGCACGCGTATCGGACCGCGCCGCACGGGACGGGATTTGTCCGTGGTCCGGGAGCGCTGGGCCGCGGTGGCGTCGTCGCGGCTGCTGGATTCGGGGCGGCAACCATGATCGCGTCGTGGCACACCCGGTATCCCGGGCTGCTGACCGGATCGATCTACGCGGCACCGCCATCGGAACGCACTGCGTTCGCGCGCGCACTCGCCGACGCCGGCATGGCTGTGCACGTCGACGTCATGGACCCCGGCGCTGGTCTGCCAGTCGGCGTGAGTCTCACTGAGTTCAGCGGCATTTCGAGCATCCTGGGTCCGTCGCGATGCGATGTGCATCTGATCGGATCGGCCGAATTCGCCGATGAGATGTTGCCCCCACTGCTCGCCATGCGCCCCGGCCGCGTATTTCTGCCCTGGGCGGCGTTCACCGAGCAGCGTGCGGCCGCCATCCGGGATGCGGGCAGCGCGGCCTGGATCGCGGTCTGGGAGGAATGGTCGGGCTGGGGCGACGGGCTGCCGCCGCCGTGGCCGGCAAGCCCCGACGGTGCGCTCGTGATGTTGATCGAGCCAGGGACCAAGGACCGGTGCCGTACCGAGCGACTGGATGTCGCCGCGGCGTGTGCGGTGTGGTTGCCGGTGATCGTCGACGGAGGAGTCACCGAAGAGATTGCGCCGCTGTGCGTCACGGCAGGCGTCGAGGCCATGGTGGTCGGGCGGGCGCTGCTCGCCGAAACCCCTGGGATAGAGAAAGGGATATGACATGAACGCCGTCGCAGCCGGATCCCCCGGCACCATGCGCGCCAGCGTGATGACCGGTGTGGGAACGCTCGTCGTCGAGGACCGTCCGGTGCCGACACCGGGACCGCGCGAGGTGCTGGTCGAGGTCGCCGCGGTCGGGGTGTGCGGATCCGATGTGCACTACTACCGCCACGGTCGCATCGGCGATTTCGTGGTCGAGGACCCCATGATCCTCGGGCACGAATTATCCGGGCGCATCGCCGCTGTCGGCGACGGCGTCGACCCCGGCCGCGTGGGCCAGCGCGTCGCGGTCGAACCGCAGCATCCGTGCCGTCGCTGCAAGCAGTGCACGGCGGGGCGCTACAACCTGTGCCCCGAGATGAAGTTCTACGCCACGCCGCCCGTCGACGGCGCGTTCTGCCGCTACGTCACGATCGACGACGACATGGCCCATCCCGTACCGGATTCCATGTCCGACGACGCCGCGGCGCTGCTCGAGCCGCTGTCGGTGGCGATCGCCACGATGCGCAAAGCCGCCATCGTCCCGGGCTCGTCCATCCTGATCGCCGGCGCCGGCCCGATCGGCGTGATCTGCGCACAGGCCGCGCGCGCATTCGGCGCGTCGCGTATCGTGGTGTCCGATCTGGTGGCATCGCGCCGCGAACGCGTCCTGCAGTTCGGCGCGACCGAGGTGCTCGACCCCACGGTCGACGACGTCGCCGCACTCGATCCGAAGGTCGACGCCTTCGTCGACGCGAGCGGTGCCGCACCGGCCGTGGTCAGCGGTATCAAAGCCGTCGGACCGGCGGGCAAGGTGGTGCTCGTCGGTATGGGTGCCGACGACGTATCGCTGCCCGTCGGCTACATCCAGAACTGGGAGATCACCGTCACCGGGGTGTTCCGGTACACCGACACCTGGCCTGCCGCAATCCATCTCGTCTCGTCCGGCGCCGTCGACCTCGACGCGCTCGTCACCGGGCGCTATGACCTCGACCATGTCGCCGAGGCGCTCGACAGCGACACCGACCCCGCCAGCCTCAAGTCGATTGTGAATCCGTCATGACAGATATCTCCAATGCTCCTCGCGTGCGGAGTTCGCCCTTCGATCTCACCGGCCGCACCGCCCTCGTCACCGGCGGCAACCAGGGCCTGGGACTTGCGTTCGCCTTCGGCCTCGCCGAGGCGGGCGCGCAGGTCGCCATCGCGGGCCGCAGCGCCGAGCGCAATGAGAAGGTCGTCAGTGAGGCTGCAGCAGCCGGCTTCGCCTTCCACGCCATCACCGCCGACATCACGCGCGCGGCCGACGTCGAGAACATGACCGCGGACGCGATCTCGGCCCTCGGGCATCTCGACATCCTCGTCAACAACGCGGGCACGTGCTATCACGGCGAATCCTGGTCGGTCACCGAGCAGCAGTGGGACGACGTCTTCGATCTCAATGTGAAGGCACTGTGGGCGTGTTCGTTGGCCGTGGGCGCCCACATGCGTGAGCGCGGCAGCGGATCGATCATCAACATCGGGTCGATGTCGGGCATGATCGTCAACCGGCCGCAGATGCAGCCGGCCTACAACGCGTCCAAGGCCGCGGTGCACCACCTCACCAAATCGCTTGCCGCCGAATGGGGTCCGCTGGGCATCCGGGTCAACGCGCTGGCGCCGGGCTACTGCAAAACCGAGATGGCACCGGTCGACAAGCCCGAGTTCAAGCGGCACTGGATCGATGACACCCCGATGCTGCGGTATGCGATGCCCGAGGAGATCGCGCCCAGCGTGGTCTTCCTCGCCAGCGACGCGGCCTCGTTCATCACCGGGTCGGTGCTGGTCGCCGATGGCGGGTACACCGCATGGTAGCGACCGGCATCGACACAAGTCGCGACAACAGAAGAGTCGTCGTCAACTCCCTCGACGACGTCGACATCGAGACGGTCGCACAAGCCGAACCCGGCGCAGGGGAGGCGCGGGTTCGCACCACGGTGGTCGGTATCTGCGGATCCGATCTGCACGCCGCCTGCGGCCGCCATCCGTTCATCGAGCTGCCGTACCGGCCGGGACATGAGGCGGTCGGCGTTGTCGAGGTCGTCGGCCCCGGCGTAGACGAGTCCTGGATCGGCGCCCGCGTCACGATCGAGCCGAATCTGGCCTGCGGCCACTGCACCCAGTGCCTGGCCGGCCGCTACAACATCTGCCGTGAATTGCTGGTGTTCGGCTGCCAAACACCTGGAGCCCTTGCCGATTCGTTCGTCATCGGCGCCGACCGGCTGGTCGCGCTGAACGACGACCTCGACGATCGTCACGCGATCCTGATCGAGCCGTTGGCCACGCCCGTCCACACCGTCCGGCGCGCCGCCGAGGTTGTCGGCGATCTCCGGGACCGGCCCGTCGTCGTGATCGGCGCCGGCCCCATCGGCCTGTTCACGCTGCTGGCGGCGCGGCACGCGGGCGCCCGCGTCGCGGTCGCCGACCTCCTCGAATCCAAACGCGCCAGGGCGCAGCGCCTCGGCGCGATCGGCACATTCGATCCGGCGGCGCCCGACGCCGTCGACACGGCACTGGAGCTACTCGGTGGACCGGCTGCGGTGGTCATCGACTGCGTGTCCCGCGAAAGCTCGGTCGCCCAGGCGGTCGAACTGGTCGACAAGGGCGGCGCGGTCATGATCGTCGGGGTGGCGGAGGGCGCGACCCCGGTGCCGCTCGGGCTGATCCAGGACCGCGAGCTGGCGCTGATCGGCAACCTGATGTACGTCCGGGAGGACTTCACGGCTGCCGTCGCGCTCCTGTCCTCGGGTGCGGTGCCGGTCGACGAGATCATCAGCGCCGAGTTCGATTTCGAAGATTCCGCCAAGGCGTTCACCGCGTCCGCCGATGCGGAGAACGTGAAAGTTCTCGTCACCGTGGGGAGTTCGGCATGACAGCCCTGCTCGAGTGCACTGACATTCAGAAGAGCTTCGGCGGTGTCCCGGTGCTCAAAGGCATCACGCTGCAGCTCGAACCGGGCACCGTGACCGCGCTGGCCGGCGAGAACGGGGCGGGCAAGTCGACGCTGATGAAGATCGTCTCCGGTCAGTACAGCGCCGACCACGGCACGGTTTCGGTGCAGGGCAACCACCTCTCGACCGGCAACACGCGTGACGCCGTCAAACACGGTGTGGCCATCGTCCCACAGGAGCTCGCCTCGATCGAGGACATGACCGTCTACGAAAACCTGTTCGTCGGACGCGAACTCAAACGCGGGCCGTTCCTCAACCGGCGGGCGATGATCGCCGAGGCCAAAGAAACCCTCGCGGTGTTCGACGTGGGCATCTCGCCGACCGCGCGGATGGGCAGCCTGCCGGTCGGTCTGCGCCAGATCGTCGAGATCGTCAAGGCCGCGCGCACCGGCGCGAAGGTGGTGATGCTCGACGAGCCCACGTCGGCGATCTCCGAGCGCGAGGTCGAAGGCCTCTACAAGATCGTGCGCCAGCTGCGGGACCGCGGCGTGGCGATGGTGTACACGACCCACAAGATGGCCGAGATCCGCGCGATCGCCGACCGCGTGGTGGTACTGCGCGACGGCGGGCTGATCCTCGACAAGCCGATCGACGGCGTGTCCGACGACGACATCGTCACCGCGATGATCGGCCGCGAACTCGACACGCTTTTCCCCGAACGTCCGAAACCCGGCACCGACACCGTGCTCGAGGTGCGCGACCTGCAGGTCGAAGGCGCTTCTGGCCCAGTGTCGTTCACCGTCAAGGCCGGTGAGATCGTCGGGCTGGCCGGCCTGGTCGGCGCCGGACGCACCGAACTGCTTGAGGCGATCTTCGGGGCACGCCACAGCTCGGCGGGCGACGTCATCGTGCGGGGCCGCGCGATCAAACGAAACCAGCCGGCCGCGGCCATCACCGCCGGTATGGCGATGGTGCCCGAGGATCGCAAGCTGTCGGGGGCCGTGCTGTCGATGAGCGTGCTCGACAACGGCACGCTGCCGCGGCTGTCGTCGTTCAGCGTGGCCGGCTGGTTGCGCGGCAAGGCCCGCACCCAGGCGGTGTCGGACGTGATGTCCTCGGTGCGGCTGCGCAGCCGGGGCCTCGGACAAGAGGTCGGGACGCTGTCCGGCGGCAATCAACAGAAAGTGGTTCTGGCTCGCTGGCTGACCGGGGACGTCAACGTCCTGCTGCTCGACGAGCCCACCCGCGGCGTCGACGTCGGCGCACGCAGCGAGATCTACCGCATCATCACCGAATTCGCCGCACAAGGCATGGCGGTGGTGATGGCGTCCTCGGACATGCCGGAGGTGGTGGGGCTGTCGCACCGCGCGTTCGTCATGCGGGCCGGGCTGCTCGTCGGTGAGCTCGACCGCGATGCCCTCGACCATCCCGAGGTTCAGGAGTCGGTGTTCCGCTTGGCCACCGCCCTCGATGCCAAAGAAGAACAGAGAAGCCAGGAGATCGGATCGTGACCACACAACTCAAACCCGAAGACGCGGTGCCGGATTCGTCCGGAGCCACGGTCGTCTCGGCAACCACCGGCGAACCGGTCCGCCTGTTCTCCAAGGACTGGTTCGCCGGCATCGCGGTGCGTTACGCGATGGTGTTCGTGATGCTGCTGGTCATCGCGTACTTCAGTTACCGCAGTGCACGATTCGCCACACCCGACAACCTGGTCACCATCCTGGTCGCGGCGGCCCCGTTCGCACTGATCGCGCTCGGCCAGACCCTGGTCATTCTCACCGGCGGCATCGACCTGTCGGTCGGCAGCGTGATCGCGGTGTCGGCGATGGCAGGCGCGGCGACCGCCAAGGCCAACCCCGGCCAGGTCTGGCTCACGGTTCTGGTGGCGATGCTCGTCGGGCTCGCCGTCGGCTGCATCAACGGTTTCCTGGTGTCGCGCATCAACGTTCCACCCTTCATCGCGACGTTGGGCACATTGACCGCGGGTTCGGGTATGGCGTACGTGATCGGCGGCGGTGCACCCATCAACGGGCTGCCCGCCGAATTCGGCGCGATCGCCAACACCAAGATCCTCGGGCTGCAGATTCCGGTGCTGCTGATGATCGTCGGCATCGTCGCGCTCGCCATCATCATGAAGCGCACCACCTACGGCATGCGCGTCTATGCCGTAGGCGGCAACCGCAACGCCGCCGAGATCGCCGGCATCAACGCCAAGAACGTGTTGTTCAGCGTGTACGCGTTCTCGGGCCTGCTGGCCGGCCTGTCCGGTGTCATGCTCGCGTCGCGCGTCATCTCCGGACCGCCCAACCTCGGGCAGGGCTACGAACTCGACGCGATCGCGGCGGTCGTGATCGGCGGCGCGAGCCTCATGGGCGGGCGCGGCACGATCTGGGGAACCGCGTTGGGCCTGCTGATGATTCAGACACTCAACAACGGCCTGGACATCCTCGTCGTCCCGGCCTACTGGCAGGACGTCATCAAGGGCGTGCTGATCGTCGCGGCCGTCGCCGTCGACGTGTGGTCGTCCCGGCGCCGAACATGATGGCGCAGCATCCGGCATCACACATCCGACACCACTGGAAACAAAGGAAAGAAGGCACATGAAACTGGGAACGAAGATGTTCGCGGTTGCCTCGGCCACCGTGCTGGGCTTCGGGATGACAGCGTGTGGCGCTGGCGACCCCGAGGCCAACAGTGACACCACCCGCATCGGCGTGTCGGTGTACGACATGAGCTCGTTCATCACCGCGGGCAAAGAAGGCATGGAGGCCTACGCCAAGGACAACAACATCGAACTGGTCTGGAACTCCGCCAATCTCGATGTGTCCACCCAGGCGAACCAGGTCGACTCGATGATCAACCAGGGTGTCGATGCCATCATCGTCGTTCCGGTGCAGGCGGATTCGCTCGGGCCGCAGGTCGCGTCGGCCAAGGCCAAGGGCATTCCGCTGGTTCCGGTCAACGCCGCGCTCAACAGCCCCGATGTGGCGGGCAACGTGCAGCCCGACGACGTCGCGGCGGGCGCGCAGGAGATGCAGATGATGGCCGACCGCCTCGGCGGCAAAGGCAACATCGTCATCCTGCAGGGCCCGCTCGGACAGTCCGGTGAACTCGACCGCAGCAAGGGCATCGAGCAGACGCTCGCGAAGTACCCCGACATCAAGGTGCTGGCCAAGGACACCGCGAACTGGAAGCGCGACGAGGCCGTCAACAAGATGAAGAACTGGATCTCGGGCTTCGGACCGCAGATCGACGGCGTGGTCGCGCAGAACGACGACATGGGCCTCGGCGCGTTGCAGGCCCTCAAGGAATCCGGCCGCACCGGGGTCCCGATCGTCGGGATCGACGGCATCGAGGACGGCCTGAACGCCGTCAAGAGCGGTGAATTCATCGGCACCTCACTGCAGAACGGCACCGTCGAGCTGTCCGCGGGTCTGGCCGTCGCCAACGCACTCGCCAAGGGCGAAGAGGTCAACACCGAACCGGTCTACATCATGCCCGCCATCACCAAGGACAACGTCGACGTCGCGATCCAGCACGTGGTGACCGAACGGCAGAAGTTCCTCGACGGGCTTTCGGAGCTCACCGCCCAGAATCTCAAGACCGGCGACATCGCCTACGAGGGCATCCCGGGCCAGAAGCAGCCGTAACCACTGATTTCCACTGGCGATAAGAGAGCGAGAACCAGACAGATGAGACTTACGACCAAGGTCGCCGCGATTGCCTCGGCCGGGGTGCTCGGCCTCGGCATGACGGCATGCGGTGCGGGTGACCCCGAGGCCAACAGCGACTCCACCCGTATCGGCGTCACGGTGTACGACATGAGCTCGTTCATCACCGAAGGCAAAGAAGGCATGGATGCCTACGCCAAGGCCAAGAACATCGAGCTCGTGTGGAACTCGGCCAACAACGATGTGTCCACCCAGGCCAGCCAGGTCGATTCGTTGATCAACCAGGGTGTCGATGCCATCATCGTCGTTCCGGTGCAGGCGGATTCGCTCGGGCCGCAGGTCGCATCGGCCAAGGCCAAGAACATTCCGCTGCTCGCGGTGAACGCCGCACTGGAGACACCCGATCTTGCGGGCAACGTGCAGCCCGACGATGTCGCGGCGGGTGCGCAGGAGATGCAGATGATGGCCGATCGCCTCGGCGGCAAGGGCAACATCGTCATCCTGCAGGGCCCGCTCGGCGGATCGGGAGAGATCAACCGCGGCAAGGGGATCGACCAGGTCCTCGCGAAGTACCCCGACATCAAGGTGCTGGCCAAGGACACCGCGAACTGGAAGCGCGACGAGGCCGTCAACAAGATGAAGAACTGGATCTCGTCGTTCGGCAACCAGATCGACGGCGTCGTGTCGCAGAACGACGACATGGGGCTGGGCGCATTGCAGGCGCTCAAAGAGGCCGGCCGCACCGGCGTGCCGATCGTCGGGATCGACGGCATCGAGGACGGCCTGAACGCCGTCAAGAGCGGTGAATTCATCGGCACCTCACTGCAGAACGGCACCGTCGAGCTGTCCGCCGGCCTCGCCGTGGCCGACGCGCTGGTCAAGGGCGAGCAGGTCAAGACCGACCCGGTCTACGTCATGCCGGCCATCACCAAGGACAACGTCGACGTCGCGATCCAGCACGTGGTGACCGAACGGCAGAAGTTCCTCGACGGTCTGGTCGAGCTCACCGAGCAGAACCTCAAGACCGGCGACATCGCCTACGAGGGCATCCCGGGGCAGACCCAGCCCTGACCCGCCGCACACGACTGTGGGCCTCGTGCACGCTTTCTCGAAGATTTGCGTGCACGGGGCCCACGCTCGTCGCGGCTCTACCGCGCAGCCAGCTCCCGCTGCGCGAGGGTCAGCACCTCATCGGTCGTCGGTGGGCTCGGCGGGTGGAACGACAGACACCACGGCGTCTGGATCTTGTGAAATGCGTCGCCCTCCAACGCCAGATAGAACTGGCCGGAGCGCAGCCGGCTGATGTCGGGCACCAGGCCGCCCTTCACCCGGGCCATCTCTCTGGCCACCGCGATCTGGGCGGGGGAGTTCAGCAGCCCGTAGAACTGGGTGGCCGAATTACCCGGAATGTGGTTGTGCAGACCGCGCGGAGCCTGTGTCGCGAACACCAGACCGAGCCCGTACTTGCGGGCCTGCGATGACAACGCCAGCGTGCTGTGCGTGCAGGCGGTCATGTGGGTCGACGGCGCGAAGTTCTGCGCCTCGTCCATCACGAGGAGCCCGCCGAGCGGTCGATCGCCCGCCGGGTTGCGTTTGATCCATGCGAACAACGCCATCTGCAACTGGTTGACGAAGCCTTCGCGTTGCTGCTCGTTGGTCAGGCCGACCATGCTGATCACCGACACCCGCGCGCGATAACCCGGCGACGGGCTCAGCAGGACACCCGGATCGGCCGCGGTGCCGGCGCCGCCGAACAACGGGTCGTTGACCGTTGCGGCACGCAGGTTCTGGCCGAGTTCGGCGGCCAGCTTGTGCGCACCGCCCAGTGCGCTGACGCCGTCGGGCAGGTTGCTCAGCAGATCGATGAACCCACTCAACGTCACCGAGCGCCCGGCGCCGTAGAACCGCAATGCCTCGCGCAGCACGGCTCGGGACCGGTTGGCCTTGGCGGTGTTTCCGACGATGAGCGCCCGTGGTTCCAGCGCAGCGACCGCGGATTCGACGGCGTCGGAGAACTCGTCGGCGTCGTCGAGCACACTGGCGAAATCGGGCAGCGGCTGGAACGCCAACGGCCGCCCCGTCGCGCGGCGCGGCGTCCACACCACCACTTCGGTGTTGGACAGGTACTCGTCGCTGCGGGCGTCGTCGGCAGGATTCCAGCCGGGTGGCGGCTCCGGCCACCGGCTGCCCAACCGCGACAGATCGTTGTTCGGGTCGAGCACGATCGACGAAACACCGCGCAGCGCACACTCTTCCACGAGCCGCCGGATCAGCACGGTCTTGCCAGACCCCGATCCGGCGAATATCGCGGTGTGCTTGCGCAGCGCGGCCAGGTCGACCGAGACCGGTTGCCCGGTGGTCGCGTCGATGCCAAGGGTGACCGCGGTGGGCGAGTGGTCGACCACGAGCGGGGCCGGTTCCTCGTCATGGACCGGCACGTCGACGATTTCGGGCACCGGAGGCGGCTCGTCGCCCGCGACGTCGCCGAGCGCGGCGCGAAGCAGCGCGATCCCGTGGCCGGGCCTGCGCTTTCGCAACCACTCGGGCAGATCGGGGTGGTTGTCGGCGATCAGGTCGCGCAGCGCCGTCATCGTGCGCAGGTCGTCGTCGCTCATCGGAAGCACGCGCCCGCCCGCCGCCTCGAACTCGGCGATCATCGCGGCCGTCTTGGCGCCCTTGGGCCATGGGTTGTTGCGCAGCAGGAACAGTCTGCGCCGGTCCGGGTTGGAACCCGTTGCCTCCCAAGCCTTCCGGATGCGGTTCTGGACCGCGACGGCGTTGCCCGACGAGACCGCACGAAACGCCCAGTGCCGCTCGTCGTCGGTGGCGGCATCGAGGCTCTGCCGGAGCCGGGCGTGCAGCACGACGCGTTGGCCGGGCGGCGGATCGGGTCGGAATGCCTGCTCGGCTTCGCCGAGCTCGGTGATCCAGGCCTCAAGCGCGGCCGACAACAGGCCGGGCATCGTGGTGTCCTCACCGTCGGGATCCAGCGCCGCGGCAGGCACCGCGCGCCGCCGATACTCGGCGAACCGGCGGTCGAGTTCGCCGGTGTCGCCGCGCGGCGTGTCACCCGCGCTCGGCTCGTGCGGCTCGGCGACCTCACCGGTCAGCCGCGCGAGCTCCTCGATGGTGTCGCGTTCGAGACAGCGCCGCACGTGCGCGTCGGCCCGCTTGAGCAGCTGCCGCGGCGTGTACTGCGTCGCCTCGTCGAACGCCGACGGCAGGATCGGCCAGCTCGGGTACGGCGCGGTGAAACCGACCGCGCTGTAGCTGGCGGTGAATCGGCGCTCCAGGATCGCGCGGCCGACGTCCGGGGTCGGCAAACCCTGCAACAGCCCGGTGGCCCGGAACCGGTCCTGCACGGTGGCGGTCGCCCGGTCCTGGATCGCCTCCCACGCGGCGGGCAGGCAGGCCACCACCGGCACGGTGCGGCGCATCGTCTGCCGCACCGACATCAGCCCGTGCGCGACGTGCTCCAGATCTCGGTTGTCGGACTCGGGCTGGTCTCCGGCGTTGTCGGTGCGTTCGGGCGATTGCGCCAACAGCGTGTCGATCTGGTCGAGCGCCAGTACGGCAGGTCCCGCCAATGCGATCAGTCGGGAGATGTCGCGTACCGATTCCTGCGGCGTGAGACTCGGTGCGGGCAGCCCCCACACGTCGCGTTCGCCGCGGCCGAAGTCGTCGTTGGCAGTCAGGAACGCCTCGCCGATGTCCTGCAGGTCGAGATCGGTTGCCGCGAGCAGCACCATCGCGCGCAGCGTGTGGTGGGCCCGTTTGACGGTCTGGCGACGCGCCTTGTGCAGTGCGTTGACGAAATCGGTGAGGACATCGGGTGTCAGCTCGTCGTCGCCGATGATCGCCCTGCGGTTGGCCCGGGAGATGTGGGCGATCGACGACAGCTCCCACAGCAGATCCTTGAGCTGCGTTTCGCGCTCCGAGCCGGGCCTGCCGAGGCTCTCCAGGATCCCGGCGCGTGCCGACTGCCAGAAGCTGGCCGCGTCGAGAAGTTCGACCAGGAAAAAGAATCCGCCGGCGGTCTGCACCTGTTCGCGTACCTGGCCGAGCAGATGGGTCTTGCCCGAGCCGGCGGGCCCGCGCACCACGACGCCGAGCGGGCTGGAATCGGCGTCTCGCGCGGCATCGCCGAATGCGGCCATGACGTCGGCCATCGGCCGGTCGTGCAGTCCGCCGACGTGCAGGGCGCCCTGCGAATGCCACAGATCGTCGGCGGTCGGCGCCCACGTGAGGCGCAGCGCGCTGAGTGCTTCGCGTTCCTGTAGTTCCATCAGGACTCGATCGCCATCAGATGTTTGTTCTGGTCGCCGATCTGTACGGCGGCGGCCCGGTCGGCGGCGGTCAGCACCTTCTGGTTCTCCTCGGGGATGAGACTGACGCCCGGCTGCTGGTACAGATTCACCAGCGCCGCGTCCACCTCGGCGCGGGCCAGTCCGGGCACTGCTTCACGCAGGCTGACGAGGCTCACCCAGCCACCGGGCCGGGCGGCCAGCCGGGTGTAGGCGGTCCGTAACTGCTCTTCGGCCTGTGCGGGCGGCAGGAACACGTCAGCCGGGGCGAGGTCGGCTCGGTCGAAGTAGCGGCCGAGAGAATTCAGCACGGTGTACAGCGCCCTGCCCTGGCCCGAGGAGCGGGCCGGGGCGCCTGCGCCGAGCAATTCGCGGCACAGTGCCCAGCCGGAGTCGGTCAGCTCGTGCACGAGGGGCCTGCCGGTCGTCGTCTCGATCAAGCCCAGCTCGTTGAGCCGAACCCGACCCGGCTTGTCGAGCTTGGGGCCAAGGCGTTCCAGTTCCGGGTTGGGCACGGGTCGCGACTCGGCCATCAACACCAGGAGTACCGCCTGTTCGGTGCCGGTCAGTTCGTCGGGGGCAACGTTCACTGCAGACTCACCTTCCTGACTGTCGGCTCATTCTCGCGCGGCTTCGCTCTGCGCGCCGCGCCACGGCGCCTCCTGCACGTTACAGCCGACCGCTACGGTGACGACAATATTGTTGAACCGCACTCGCATTCGCAGTGCGTGCGTTTTGCCTGCACAGCTACCCGGCGTCGAGTGGTTGGCCGGTGTCGGCCAGACGTTCGGGGTCGACGGCGACACGCGACCGGATCAGGGCTTTGATGTCGTCGAGCACATCCCACACGTTGACGTTCATGCCGGCGAGCACCCGATTGTCGGCGTCGAGCCAGAACACGACGAATTCGCGGCCCGCGACATCGCCGCGGAACACGACACGCTCGTAGCTGGGGGCATGGCCGACGTACTCCATGCCGAGGTCGTACTGGTCGGTGAAGAAATACGGCAGGTCGTCGTATTCGGCCGTTCTGCCGACCATTCCGGCCGCGGCCACGGCGGGCTGCTTGAGCGCGTTCGCCCAGTGCTCGGTGCGGATACGCACACCGAACAGCGGGTGCTGCGCGGCGGCGATGTCACCGACCGCATAGATGTCGGCATCGCTCGTGCGCAACGCGGCGTCGACGAGTACGCCACCGTCGGCGGTCGCGAGGCCGGCGCGTTCGGCCAGGCCGATGTTGGGCGCCGCGCCCACCGCCACCAGCACGGCATCGGCGGGAACGGTGGACCCATCCCCGAGTCGTAGACCGGTGGCGGTGCCGCCGCTGGTCGTGATCTCCTGCACGGTCTCGTTGAGGCGTAGGTCGACGCCGTGCTCGCGGTGCAGGCGCGCGAACACCTCACCAACTTCGGCGCCGAGCGCACCGAGCAGGGGAAGACGAGCCGTTTCGACGACCGTGACGTTCACGCCCCGCTGACGGGCACTGGCGGCGACCTCCATGCCGATCCAGCCGGCGCCGACGACCGCCAACGAAGAACCTTCCGTCAGTGCGGAATTCAGGGCGGCGGCATCGTCGATGGTGCGCAGATAGTGCACGCCGGCCGCGTCGGCGCCGGGTATGGGCGGGCGTTTCGGCGCCGAGCCCGTGGCGAGCAGCAACTTGTCGTAGCTCACGGTGCTGTCGTCGGGCAGGGTGATGGTGTGGTCGGCGGGGTTGACGGCGGTAACCTCGGTGCCCAGCCGGAGTTCGACATTGTGGTCGCGGTACCACGCGGCCGGATCGACGGTGAAATCAGCCAGCGCCTTCTTGCCGGCCAGATATTCCTTGGACAGCGGCGGCCGCTCGTAGGGCAGCTTGTCCTCCGCGGCGAACAACACGACATGGCCGTCAAAGTCGTTGTCCCGCAGCGCTTCAGCAGCCTTGGCGCCGGCGAGGCCGCCACCGATGATCGCGAATGTGGACGAAGTTGTCATGCCGACTCAGCCTACTCGCGCGCCAGGAACTCCTTGAGCTTTCCGGCGTTCCGCACGGCGTGGCCGCCGAGGTCGTTGTTGAAGTACACGACGACGCGATGGCCGTCGGCATCCCACTGCCCGATCTTGTCGGCCCACCACCGCAACTGCTCATCCGGATAGGAGCCGGCATACATCGCGCCCTGTTCGGGTCCGTGCAGGCGGACATACACCAGATCACTCGTGGCCACCGGTTCACACACCAGGCCGGGCCCGCTCATCACCACATATGCGGCCCGATGCGCCTCCAACAGCGCGTACACGGCCGGATCGTTCCAGGATCGATGTCGCAGCTCCATCGCCACCGGGATGCGGTCGGGCATCAACTTCAGAAACCCGGCGAGCAGATCGTCGTCGCGTTCGATGGCGGGATGGAGTTGCACCAGAAGGGCTTCGCCGCGGTCACCGAGTTCGGTCCAGCAGCGCTCGAACCGCTCGATCCAGGGTTCGGGCGAGCGCAACCGGCGGTAGTGCGTCAAACCGCGGTGCGCCTTGACCGACATCGTGAAACCGTCGGGTAGCCGTTGCCGCCAGCCGGCGAAGGTCGTGTCTTTGGGCCAGCGGTAGAAGCTCGCGTTGAGCTCGACGGTGTCGAAGGCCTCGGTATATCGGTCGAGCCGCTTCGCGGTCGGCGTGCCCGGCGGGTAGAGCACGCCGTTCCAGTGGTCGTAGGACCACCCCGAGGTGCCGATCCGGATCATGAGCCTCGCTAAGGGACGTCGGTGTACTGCAGGGTGTAACCGTCGCCGGAGAAGGTGAAACCTTTGCCGGTGAGTTCCCGCACGCACGACACCCCGTGCTCCTCCTGCACATTGCACCGAAAACCCGCCACCGCAAGCACTTTGCCGAACGGCAAAACCGCCGCGGTGTCGAGCGAGAACTGCGTCTGCGGCAGCACCACGAACGCGGCGTCGTGATCGCGGTCCACGACGATCGCGTTGGGCGTGGTGGGCTCGCCGTCGACGATGACGTCGGGCGCTCCGGTGATGCCGATACCGGAGTCCAGGCCGTCCGCCGACTCGCAACCGGCGCGGTCGCGGGGCAGGATCGCGCAGTGCCAGCGTCCGCTCGGGGTGCTGAAGTAATAGGCCGTGCGGCCGTCCACCGGTGCCGCATAGTCGGCGGCGTTCACCAGGTTCGCGGTGCCGAACTGCGGCACCGGCGCCGACGTGGGCGGCGCAGTCTGCTGCGGAGTGTCGCCGGTGTTGACGACCGTGCCGGAGGTACACGCGGCGAGGGTCGCCGTCGCCGCGACGAGGACCGCCGTTCGTATCGCCATGCAAGCTTTCACGGCGCCTGACCCTAGCCAACCGCGGCTGCCGCGATGACGGTAGCGTCCAGATTTTGTGACGACCGGTTTCTCAGGTCGCCGCCACACAGATGTCGCCGCCGACTAGCAGCAGCGGCCACAACAGCGTGACCTGACCGAACGCCACAAGGTTGGCTCCCGCCGGTATGCGGGTCAGCAGTTCGGATTCGATCAACTGCACCTGCTCGGGATGGAAGAACGTCCACAGCAGGCCGATCACGATGTAGGGGAGCGCCAGCCACAGCGCTGTCTCGATCATCTGCTCGAGGCTGACTTTCCGGCTCAGGATCCGTCGCATGCTACCGACGCCGCTCAGATCAGGGGCTTGCCGGTGCGCACCCGGCGGCGCACGTCCGCCAGGAGCAGGAAGCTGCCGCCCTGCCTTATGAAGATCGGCAGGAACCGGTTGCCGAACGCGACCAGCAGGAAAAGCCATTCGAACAGCCGTTGGCGGCCGCGGCCCCAGCCGAGGCCCAGCGCATCGCGGAAAACCGGGGCCAGAAAGCCCGCGGTGAGGAATTTCAGCAGCGGCCGGAACGGCAGGCCTAACAGTGGGTTGATCATCTTCAGGTTCACCAGATCGTGCAGGTAGCGCGCGACCACGTCGTCGATGGCGACCTGCTCGCATGCGGTGTTCCAGTAGGCGTCGAACTCGGCGCGCGTGGCGGGCCACTGCTCGGCACTGACCTGCAACGTGGTGCCGAGCGTGGCGGCGGAGGCGTAGAACTGTTCAGCCTGTTCGGCCGTCATCGTGCCGCGCAGCAGCTGGTAGGTGTCCTCCAACCCGACGAACAGGCAGGCCGCCACCCACATCTGCAGGTCACGGTCAAACGCGTTGTACCGCACCGGGCTTGCCGGGCCCGACCTCACCTGGCGGTGGGCCACGTCGACGGCGTCGCGGAAGGCTTCGCGGTCTTCGGGGCGGCCGAGGATGGCCACGGCGAGGTACTGGAAGGTCGTGCGGGCCCGTTTCCACGGGTGCTTGAGCAGATTGCCGGAGTCGACCTTGCTTTCGACGACGCCGTACCCGACCCCGGGTCGGGACAGCTGCATGATGACGTTCGCGGCCCCGGCGGCGAAGGCCCAGAAATCCATGGCGTCGGCGATGGTGACCGGGCCGTCATCCCACCGTGCGGTGCGTCTGGTGACCGAGATTCGGTTGGCGTGTGTGGTGTCCCCGACAGACATGCGCGGCTCGTCCCGTCAACTCATGCAGACGTTGGTGAACAGCAGTACCGGCCACGACACGATGGAGCCGAGGAACGACACCACGGCATCGGCCCGGCTCATCCCGTGCAGGTGCTCGGTATGGGTCAGCGACCAGACCATCCCGATGATCAGATAGGGGACCGCCAGGATGATCGCCGTGCCGATCCATTCGGCGATCGTCATCTGGAAGCTCAGAACTTTTCGTACCGTGGTCAGCATGTACCAGTGCCACCCTTCTTGCCAGGCGCCCCTATGTTAATGACGATTCTGCCCGGATGGTGGTAAACGGTCGAACTCAGGCGGTGGCGTGAGCGGGTGGTCGCAACAGTGCGGCACGCAGCTCGTCGTCCAGCGACGCACGGACCAGGGCCGCTGCCAGCCGCGCCGTCTTGCCCGGTGCCAGCCGCTGTAAGGCCGCCGGGTCGCCGGGCAACCCGAGGTCGCGTGCGGCGCCCAGCGCGCGGTCGTCGAAGAACGGCCTTACCCACGTCCAGGTGTCCTGTACCTCGCGCAGGAAAATATCGGCGCCGGTGTCACCGATTCCCTTGAACTCTTTCAGGAGTCGTCTCGCGGCGGCGGTGTCGCGGTCGGCCGCGTCGGCGAGCCGCCGCAGGTCACCGCGGTAGCGGTCGTCGACCGTCGCGGCGATGTCGGTCAGACGGGTGGCCGAGCTTTCGTCGTACCGCACGTAATGCGCGCGGCCGAAGGCCCGGATCATGTCGCGCCGCTCGGCGTCGAGAACCGCATGTGGTGTGCGCAGCCCACTGCGGAACAGTTCGCGGCCGGCCCGGGTGGCGATGCCGGCGTCGATCGGTTTGCTCGCCAGCATGCACAGCACCAGCAGTTCGAACAGCGGCATGGGCTTGTCGGCCATCCGGATGCCTGCCTGCTCGGCGTAGGTGTGCCCGGCGGCGCTCAGCAGCCGGCGAGCCAGATCCCGCTGCGTGGTCGACATGTCACTGCGCCTACCCGGCTGCCCTGCGGTGGAAACCTCTTCACTTGGGCGGCAGCGTCTTGGCGAAGCCGACCCCTCGGGTGACCCAGCCCTGTAGTTGCCGCTTGGTCTTCAGGCCGTCGGTGCCCACGCGCAACCAGCCGCGCATTTCCCGGCCGCCCATCACCATCGGCTCGACATGGTCCCGACGCAGAAGTTGTGCTGATTCCTCGATCGGCACCCGCACCATCAGGCCGCCCTCGCGGGTCGCGGCCACCGACATGTTGCCGTTGACCAGAAACGCGAGCCCGCCGAACATCCGCTTCTCGTCGACGCCGCGTTCGGTGGCGATCAATTCGCGTATGCGGTCGGCGAGTTCGGGGTCGAAGGCCATGTCAGTCGAGGTCTACGCGGATGGTCAGCAGGTTGCTGCCCACGGCCCGGACCACCGCGCTGTTGACCGTGGGAAGCTCCTTCAACCGGGCCACCGCATCGTCGTCCGGCAGCAGGTGGGCGACACCGGTGCGCCACTTGCCGTTGACCCGCACCCGCACAGCGGGATTCGCCTTGATGTTGAGCACATAGTGCGAGCGGTCGCCGTGTTCGGACACCATCCAGAACTGGTTGTCGATCACCCTTCCGCCGACTGCGGTGTGGCGGGGTTGACCGGACTTGCGGCCGATCGTTTCGAGCATGGTGATCGGTAGCTGCCTGCCGACAGGATTGACGATGCGGCGCTGGGTGCCGTGCACGATGCGGCGTTTCAGATCCGTGAGATCGATCATGCCGCCCCAATCTATGCGGTCAGCCGTGGCCGTGCAGCGGCATTCCTGCGGCGGCCATCAGCGCCTCGCCGAGCGCCTCGTTCTGCGTCGGGTGCGCATGCACGAACTTGGCCGCCTCGCCCGGCTTGATCTGCAGGTTGTAGATCAGTTGTGCTTCGCCGATCAGCTCGCCGACGCGTTCGCCGACCAGATGAATGCCGACCACCGCGCCCGACGGGGCGAGGACCAGTTTGACCGTGCCCGACGTCTTGAGGATCTGGCTCTTACCGTTGCCCGCGAGATCGTGGCTCGCGGTCTCGACGTTGTCGCCGAACCGGATCCGCGCCTGGTTCTCGGTGAGGCCGACGGAGGCGATCTCGGGGCGCGAGTAGGTGACGCGTGGGATGCCGGTCTCGTCGATCGGGTCCGGATTGCGTTGCGCGAGTACCTCGGCCACGAAGATGCCCTGCTGGAAGGCGCGGTGCGCGAGTTGGGTGCCCGCGACGATGTCACCGACGGCGTACACGGTGGGCACTGTCGTGCGCAGCCGGTCGTCGGTGACGACGAAGCCGCGTTCGAGCGTGATGCCCGCCGCCTCCAGCCCGTCGGTGCGCGGTACGCGTCCGACGGCGACCAGCAGCAGGTCGGCCTCGATCACAGCGCCGTTCTCGAGTGTGACTGCCACGCCCTCGTCCGTCTGCTCGACACCGGTGACGCGGACGCCGGTCTTGGCGGTGATCTTGCGGCGGCGGAAGGCACGTTCGAGGTGCTTGGAGACGGCCTCGTCCTCGTGCGGGACCAGCCGGGGTTCGGCTTCGACGACGGTGACCGCGGTGCCGAATGAGGCCCACAGGCTGGCGAATTCGACGCCGATGACACCACCGCCGAGGATCACCGCACGCCGCGGGATCGACCGCAGCTCGAGCGCCTCGTCGCTGGTGATCACCCGGTCACCGGGCTCGATGCCGGGCAGCGGTTTCGGTGCGGAGCCGGTCGCAAGCACGATGGCGCCGCCGGTGACCGTCTGGCCGGCGACGTCGACGGTGTTCGGTCCGGTGAGGCGGCCGCGACCGTTGATCACCGTGACACCCTGCGCGGGCAGCAAGGCCTGCAGCCCCTTGTGTAGGCGCGCGACCACGCTGTCCTTATAGGCGTGCAGCTGTTGCGGGTCGACGCCGTCGAATGTGGCGTTCACCCCGAATTGTGCTGCTGCCCTGGCATTGTCAGCAATCTCGGCGGCGTGCAGCAGGGCCTTGGTCGGGATGCAGCCGCGGTGCAGGCACGTCCCACCGACCTCGCCTTCCTCGACGAGGATCACCGAAAGCCCCAGCTGGGCGCTGCGCAGTGCGGTGGCATATCCGCCCGGACCGCCGCCGAGAACGACGACGTCCGCAGAGGTGCGAGTCATGAAATCTCCTTCTTGGCTTGGGCGTAGAGCTGGCCGGCGCGGTACGACGACCGGACCAGTGGACCGGACAGCACACCGGCGAATCCGATGTCTCGGGCGATGCCGCCGAGCTCGGTGAACTCGTCCGGTGCGACCCATCGCGCGATCGGATGGTGGCGCGGGCTCGGGCGCAGGTACTGCGTGATGGTCACCAATTGGCAACCCGCCTCGTGCAGGTCGTGCAGCGCTTGTACGGCCTCGTCGGGTGTTTCGCCCAGACCCAGGATGAGATTGGACTTCGTGATGAGTCCGACGTCCCGAGCACTGGTGATCACCTGCAGCGAGCGGGCATAGCTGAATCCGGGGCGAACCCGGCGGAACACCCGTGGCACGGTTTCGAGGTTGTGGGCGAGCACCTGGGGCCGCGAGTCGAATACCTCGGCGAGTTGGTCGGGGCGGCCGGTGAAGTCGGGGATGAGCAGTTCCACCCCGGTGCCCGGACAGCGGCGGTGGATTTCGCGGACCGTCTCGGCATACAGCCACGCGCCGCCGTCCGGCAGGTCATCACGTGCGACGCCGGTGATGGTCGCATACCGCAATCCCATCGTGGCCACCGATTCGGCGACCCGGCGCGGCTCGTCGCGATCGAGCGGCGCGGGCCGTCCCGTGTCGATCTGGCAGAAGTCGCAGCGCCGCGTGCATTGGTCACCACCGATCAGGAACGTGGCCTCCCTGGCCTCCCAGCATTCGAAGATGTTGGGACAACCGGCTTCCTGGCACACCGTGTGCAGGTTCTCCCGCTCGACGAGCGCGGTGAGGTCGCGGTACTCGGGGCCGGTGCGGACACGGGTCTTGAGCCACGGCGGCTTGCGTTCGATCGGCGTCGCGGCGTTACGGACCTCCAGCCGCAGCATGCGGCGGCCCGGTGGGATGACGGTCATCGGCTACCAGCCGCGTTCGGCGAGGCGGTGGGGCTGGGCGATCTCTTCGACGTTGATGCCGACCATGGCCTCGCCCAGACCGCGTGACACCTTGGCCAGCACATCGGGATCGTCGTAGAACGTGGTGGCCTTGACGATCGCGGCGGCCCGCTGCGCGGGGTTGCCGGATTTGAAGATCCCCGACCCGACGAACACCCCCTCGGCGCCGAGCTGCATCATCATCGCCGCATCGGCCGGCGTGGCGATGCCACCGGCGGTGAACAGCGTCACCGGCAACTTGCCGGCCCGCGCCACCTCGGCCACCAACTCATACGGTGCCTGGAGTTCCTTGGCCGCCACGTAGAGCTCGTCCTCGCTCATCGAGGTCAGCCGGCGGATCTCGCCACCGATCTTGCGCATGTGCGTCGTCGCGTTGGAGACATCGCCGGTGCCGGCCTCGCCCTTGGAGCGGATCATCGCCGCGCCCTCGGTGATCCGGCGCAACGCCTCACCCAGATTGGTCGCCCCGCACACGAACGGCACGGTGAATTTCCACTTGTCGATGTGGTTGGTGTAGTCGGCCGGGGTCAACACCTCCGACTCGTCGACATAGTCCACACCCAAGCTCTGCAGAATCTGGGCCTCCACGAAATGGCCGATGCGGGCCTTGGCCATCACCGGGATGGTGACCGCGTCGATGATGCCCTCGATCATGTCGGGATCGCTCATGCGCGACACCCCGCCCTGGGCGCGGATGTCGGCAGGCACCCGCTCCAACGCCATCACCGCCACCGCGCCCGCACCCTCAGCAATGCGAGCCTGCTCCGCAGTGACCACGTCCATGATCACGCCGCCCTTGAGCATCTCAGCCATACCACGCTTAACCCGCGCGGTACCCGTCTCATTGCTCACTACGATTCTCCCTCAATCTGATTCAGCACTCGACAAGGTTCACCGACACGTTGACGGCGAGGCCACCGGTCGAGGTCTCCTTGTATTTGGCGCTCATGTCCAGCCCGGTGCAGCGCATGGTTTCGATCACCTGGTCGAGCGTCACCCGGTGTGTCCCGTCACCGCGCAGCGCCATGCGCGCGGCGTTGATGGCCTTGCCCGCCGAGATGGCGTTGCGCTCGATGCACGGGATCTGCACGAGCCCGCCGATCGGGTCGCACGTCAAGCCCAGGCTGTGTTCCATCGCGATCTCGGCGGCGTTCTCGACCTGTTGCGGTGTGCCACCGAGGATCTCGGCCAGGCCGGCGGCGGCCATCGACGCGGCCGAGCCGACCTCGCCCTGACATCCGACCTCGGCGCCGGAGATCGACGCGCGCTCCTTGTAGAGCGAGCCGATGGCCCCGGCGGTGAGCAGGAACGCCACTGCGGTGCCGTCCGGATCGGACTTTCCTGCCGCGGTGTAGTGCAGCGCGTAGTGCAGCACCGCGGGGATGATGCCGGCGGCGCCGTTGGTCGGTGCCGTGACAATCCTTCCGCCCGAGGCATTTTCCTCGTTCACCGCGAGCGCCACGAGGTTGACCCAGTCCTCGGCGAACGCCGGGTCCCGGTTCGGGTCTTCGGCGTCGAGTCGCTCGTACCAGTCGCGGGCGCGGCGGCGCACCCGCAGGTTTCCGGGCAGGTCGCCGTCACGCGTGATACCGCGACGCTGGCAGGCCACCATGACGTCGCGGATGTGTAGCAGCCGCTCGCGGATTTCGGGCTGAGACCGCGTCACCATCTCGTGATTGAGCATCACGGCACTGATCGGCAGGCCGTGCCGGTCGGCCAGGTCGAGCAGTTCGGCGGCCGAGCCGAACGACCATGCGTTGTGCGACGCACTCCGGTTCTGTTCGGGCTCGGATTCGCTGACCACGAACCCACCGCCCACCGAGAAGTACGTCTCCGATCGCACCTGGCGACCGCTGCCGCCGTACGCCGTGATGGTCATCCCGTTCGGGTGGCGCGGCAGCACGGTGTGCGGATGCAGCCGGATGTCGTCCTCCGCCAACGCAATCGGCACGCGTCCGCCCAGGTTGATGCGCCCGCTGGTGCGCAGTTCCCGCAGGCGGCGTTCCATCTCGTCGGTCTCGATCGTCTCCGGCTGGTACCCCTCAAGACCCAGCAGGATCGCCGGCATCGTGCCGTGGCCGCCCCCGGTGGCCGCGAGCGAACCGTACAGATCGACATCGACAACGGCGACCTCGCCGATCAGCCCGTCCCTGCTGAGATCCTCGGCGAATCGCGCAGCCGCCCGCATCGGTCCCACGGTGTGCGAGCTCGACGGCCCGATGCCGACCGAGAAGAGCTCGAACACGCTGATGGTCATGCTTACAGTCCTGGGTAGAGCGGGTACTTGTCGGCGAGCGCGCGCACCTCGGCAGCCAGATCGCTGACGTCGGCGCCCGGTGCCGCGACCAGGGCGCGGACGATGAGGTCGGCGACACGGCTGAAGTCGTCATCGCCGAACCCGCGAGCCGCCAGCGCCGGCGTACCGATCCGCAGGCCCGAGGTGACCATCGGCGGCCGCGGATCGAATGGCACGGCGTTGCGGTTGACCGTGATACCGATCGCGTCGAGCCGGTCCTCGGCTTGCTGGCCGTCGATCGCCGCGTCCCGCAGATCGACCAGCACGAGGTGCACATCGGTGCCGCCGGTCAGCACGGTGATGCCGGCCTCTTTGGCGTCGGGCTGGCTCAGTCGGTCGGCCAGGATCCGGGCGCCCCGCAGGACGCGCTGCTGACGTTCGGCGAACTCGGGCTGCGCGGCCATCTTGAAGCCGACGGCCTTGGCGGCGATGACGTGTTCGAGCGGGCCGCCCTGCTGACCGGGAAACACCGCCGAGTTGAGCTTCTTGGCCAGTTCGGCCTCGTTGGTCAGGATGATCCCGCCGCGCGGACCGCCGAGTGTCTTGTGGGTCGTCGAGGTGACGACGTGCGCGTGGGGCACCGGCGAGGGGTACAGGCCCGCGGCCACCAAACCGGCGAAGTGGGCCATGTCGACCATCAGGTAGGCGCCGACCTCGTCGGCGATCTCCCGGAAGCGCGCGAAGTCGAGCTGGCGCGGATAGGCCGACCAGCCGCCGATGATCAACTGCGGCTTGCATTCCCGTGCGATCCTGGCGACCTCGTCCATGTCGATGAGGTAGTCGGACGGGGAGACGCCGTAGGCCGCGACGTTGTAGAGCTTGCCGGAGAAATTCAGCCGCATGCCGTGGGTGAGGTGGCCGCCGCAGTCCAGCGACAGCCCGAGGATGGTGTCGCCCGGCTTGATCAGCGCATGCATGACGGCCGCGTTGGCCTGCGCGCCCGAATGCGGTTGGACATTGGCGAATTCGGCGCCGAACAACTCCTTGATCCGGCCGATCGCGAGCCGTTCGATGACGTCGATGTGCTCGCATCCGCCGTAGTAGCGCCGCCCCGGATATCCCTCGGCGTACTTGTTGGTGAGCACCGAACCCTGCGCCTGCATCACCGCGAGCGGCGCATGGTTCTCCGAGGCGATCATCTCGAGCCCGACGCGTTGGCGCTGCAGTTCGAGGCCGATCGCCTCGGCGATCTCGGGATCGAATTCGACCAGGGGGTCGTTGAGCACGCTCATGCCGGAACTCCGTTCTTGTCAGCGTATTCGGCGGCGGTGAGAAGCACGGCCGTGTCGGTGGGGGCGACCGCGAACAGCCAGCCCTGGCCGTAGGGATCGGAGGTCACCAGGCTCGGGTCGTCGATGGCCGCGGTGTTCACCTCGGTGACCTCACCGCTGACCGGCGGGTAGAGCTCGGAGACCGTCTTGGTGGATTCGACCTCGCCGCAGACCTCGCCGGCCGTCACGGTCGCACCCACCTCGGGCAGGTCGAGGTACACGAGATCGCCGAGGGCCTGCGCGGCGACGGCGGTGATACCGATCCGCACCGGCTCGTCGGGCACGGCGGCACCGGGTGCGATGAGCACCCACTCGTGTTCCTCGGTGTAGCTGCGGTCGTCGGGAATGGGGGTGGCAGACATCGGTTTTCCTCTCGGCTAGCGGCGGTAGAAGGGGGATGGGGTGACCTCGAACGGTTCCCGTTTGCCGCGCACGTCGACCGTGAGCGCGGTTCCGGGTTCGGCGAGGTCGACGTCGAGGTAGGCCAGGGCGATCGGGTATCCGAGGGTGGGGGAGAGCGCACCGGAGGTCACCACACCGACGGGCTCGGCGTTGTCGGCCTGATGCAGGGAGTATCCGGCGCGCGCAGCCCGCCGCCCGGCGCCTTTGAGCCCGACCAGGGTCCGCTGCGCGGGCTGCTCGGAAAGACGTTGCAGCGCATCGCGGCCGACGAAGTCTTTGGTCAACCGCACCACCTTGCCCAGGCCCGCCTCGTACGGGTTGGTCGCCAAGGTCAGTTCGTGCCCGTACAGCGCCATGCCGGCTTCCAGACGCAGGGTGTCGCGGCACGCCAGGCCGGCTGGGCTCCCGTCCGCACCCGCGGTCGCGTCGGCCAAGGCCCGCCACAGCGCCACGGCTTGCCCGGCGGGTACGTACAGTTCGAAACCGTCCTCGCCGGTGTAGCCGGTCCGGGCCAGCAGCACTTCGAGACCGGCCACCTCGGCGGTGGTCACCGCGTAGTACTTGAGCGCGGCGATGGTGTCGGCGAGCTGCTGGGGCGCCAGCGACTGCACGATCGAGGCCGAGGCAGGCCCCTGCACCGCGATCAGCGCGGTGTCGCCGGACCGATCCGTCACCGTGGCATCGAAACCCTGTGCACGTGTGGTGAATTCGGTGGCGACGGCCGGCGCGTTGGCCGCGTTGGCGACGACCAGGAAGTGCTCGTCGGTCAGGCGGTACACCACCAGGTCGTCGATCACACCGCCGTCGGCGTCGCACATCAGCGAGTACTTGGCACGGCCGACCGCGATCTTGGACAGCTCGCCCACGAGCGCGAAGTCGAGCGCCGCACCGGCCTGCGGACCGCTGACCTCGATCTCGCCCATGTGCGACAGGTCGAACAACCCGGCGGTGCGGCGGACCGCGTGATGCTCGGTCAGTTCGCTGCCGTACTTCAGCGGCATCTGCCAGCCCGCGAAGTCGGTGAACGTCGCGCCGAGCTCGCGGTGCTCGCCGAGTAACGGCGACGTGGTGGTTGGTGCGGTACTGGTCATGCGAACACTTCCTCACGGTCGGATACGGCGGGGGCGTCGGTGATCTCGAAGGCTTCCGGTGCCGGGCACGAGCACACCAGGTTGCGATCCCCGTGCACGCCGTCGATACGGCGCACCGGCGGCCAATATTTGTTGCGGCGCACCGCATCGACCGGGTACACCGCGTACTGCCTGTCGTACGGAAGATCCCAGTCCGGTGCGGTCACCTGTTCGGCGGTGTGCGGTGCCTGCCGCAGCGGGCTCTGCTCCAGCGGCCAGACCCCCGACCCGACCTGGTCGATCTCGTGGCGGATCGCGATCATCGCTTCGATGAACCGGTCGAGCTCGGCGAGGTTCTCCGACTCGGTCGGTTCGACCATGAGCGTGCCGTTCACCGGGAACGACAACGTCGGTGCGTGGAATCCGTAGTCGATCAGGCGCTTCGCGACGTCCTCGGCGGTCACTCCGGTGGCCTTCGTGAGGGCACGCAGGTCGAGGATGCATTCGTGCGCGACGAGCCCGGCCGGACCGGTGTAGAGCACCGGGTAGTGCTCGGTGAGCGCATCGGCCAGGTAGTTGGCGGCCAGTACCGCGGACTTGGTGGCAGCGGTGAGGCCATCGGGGCCCATGAGCGCCAGATAGGCCCACGTGATCGGGAGAATGCCCGCCGAACCGTAGTTCGCGGCCGAGACGGGTGCCGGCCCGTCCTCGGCCAGGGGATCGCCCGGCAGGAACGGCGCCAGGTGCGCTCGCACGGCCACCGGGCCGACGCCCGGGCCGCCGCCGCCGTGCGGGATGCAGAACGTCTTGTGCAGGTTCAGGTGTGACACGTCGCCGCCGAACCGGCCCGGCTTGGCGAGGCCCACCAGGGCGTTGAGGTTGGCCCCGTCGACGTACACCTGGCCGCCCGCCGCGTGGACCAGATCGCACACGGTCGTGATGTCGTTCTCGTACACGCCGTGGGTGGACGGGTAGGTGAGCATGATGGCGCCGACCGAGCCGTCATGGGCGGCGAGTTTGGCCCGCAGGTCGGCGATGTCGATGTTGCCGTTGGCCGCCGTCCCGACCACCACGACCCGCATGCCCGCCAGCACCGCCGATGCGGCGTTGGTGCCGTGTGCGGATTGGGGGATCAGACAGACGTCGCGGTGGGATTCACCGCGCGAGGAGTGATAGGCCTTGATGGCCAGCAGCCCGGCCAGCTCGCCCTGCGAACCGGCGTTGGGCTGCAGCGAAACCCGGTCGTAGCCGGTGATTTCGGCGAGCCAGCCCTCGAGGTCGGCGATCAGCGCCAGGTATCCCTCGGTCTGCTCGGCCGGTGCGTATGGGTGGATACCGGCGAATCCGGGCCAGCTGATCGGCTCCATTTCGACGGCCGAGTTCAGCTTCATCGTGCACGAGCCGAGCGGAATCATGCTGCGGTCCAGGGCGAGATCCTTATCAGACAGCTCGCGCAGGAAGCGAAGCATCGCCGTCTCGGACCGGTGCTCGTGGAACACCGGGTGGTGGAGGTAGGTCGAGGTGCGTACCAGTTCCGCTGGGAATCCGGTGGTTACGGCGGGCTGCACGGATGCGTCGAACACCGCGAGCACCCGGGCCACGACGTCGTCGGTCGTGCGTTCGTCGCATGCGATGCCGACATGGTCGGAGTCGACGAGCCTGAGGTTGATGCCGTCGGCCTCGGCGGCGGCGACGAATCGTTGTGCCGCACCGCGGCTGCGCACCAAGACCGTGTCGAAGAACCGCTCGTGGACAACATCGTGCCCGGCCGCGCGCAGACCGGCCGCGATGGCGCAGGCGTGCCGGTGAATGCGAGTGGCGATGGCGCGCAGGCCGTCCGGGCCGTGGTAGGCGGCGTACATCGCGGCGACGTTGGCCAGCAGAGCCTGTGCGGTGCAGATGTTGCTCGTGGCCTTGTCGCGGCGGATGTGTTGCTCGCGGGTCTGCAGCGCCAGGCGGTAGGCCGGCTTGCCTTCGGAATCCAGAGAGACCCCGACAAGCCGGCCAGGCAGCATGCGTTCGAGTCCGGCGCGCACCGACAGGTAACCGGCGTGCGGACCGCCGAAGAACAGGGGCACACCGAACCGCTGTGCCGAACCGACGGCGATGTCGGCGCCCAGCTCACCGGGTGCGCGCAACAGCGTCAGCGAAAGCAGATCGGCCGCAACGGTTGTCAGCATTCCGCGGGCGGCGGCGTCGGCGATGAGCTCCGCCAGGCCGCGCACCACGCCGCTGGCCCCCGGGGCCTGCAGCACCACACCGAACGCGTCGCCGTCGGGTAGGCCGTCCGACAGTTCGGCGACCTCGACGTCGATGCCCACCGCTCGGGCGCGGCCGCGCACGAGGGCGATCGTCTGCGGCAGGCACTCGGCGTCGAGGATCACGCGGCTGGACTTCGACTTGTTGGCGCGCCGCATGAGCAGCACCGCTTCCATCACCGCGGTGGCCTCGTCGAGCAGGGATGCGCCGGCGATCGGCAGTGCCGTGAGGTCCTGGATCATCGTCTGGAACGTCAGCAGCGCCTCGAGCCGGCCCTGGGAGATCTCCGGCTGGTACGGCGTATATGCGGTGTACCAGGCCGGTGATTCGAGCATGTTGCGGCGCAGGACGGCGGGCGTCACGGTGTCGTAGTAGCCCAGGCCGATCATCTGCACGCGCGGCCGATTGCGGTCGGCCAGCGTACGCAGGTCGCTCAGGACGCGGTCCTCATCGCGGGCGGCAGGCAGATCCAGCGGTTCGGTGATGCGGATCTGGTCGGGCACCGCGGCATCGATGAGCTGATCGAGATCGCGGTAGCCCAGGCGGCGCAGCATGTGAGCTGTCTCGTCGGCGTCGGGGCCGATGTGGCGTGCGGGGAAGTTCACGAGGTGACTCCGGTTTCGGTAGCGTCCGGGGGCCGGACGTCAACTGGGACACCTCCCCGCTCTGTCCTGAAACCTGAGAGTCTGGGCGCGGTTGCGCTGTACACCTTCGGTAAGTGCCGAATTCGGCACTGTTCTCCAGAGTTGCCTCGACGCAGCGGTATTGAGCCTGAGAGATTCCCGGGGAGGAAGTTGCTCCTACGGCGCCTCCGAATTGGAGGATTCTCCCGCTGCGGGTCAACGGCGTATTGAGTTGTTCACCACACCCTACCTGATCGACGTGATGTTGTAAACCGTTGGCGTGCAACGACTTTGGATCACGCAGGGCGGAGCGGCGTCCCGATGGCGGGGACGCCGCTCCGGCGCTGGTGTGGTCAGTCCTGTTCTGCGGCTTCGAGATCGGCGCGGAACTTGGCTTCGCGGGCCAGATGGCCCGGGCGCCGCCGCAGCACCGCCCATGCGACACCGAGCACGATGAACCAGACCGGTGTGACCAGCAGTGCCTGCAGCGTGTCCTGCTTCTGGGTGAACGCCCAGACCAGGAAGACGAAGAACGCCAGCACCACGTAACACATCACGATGCCGCCGGGCATCTTGAACTTCGACGCCTCGTGCAGTTCGGGTCTGCGCTTGCGGTAGGTCAGGTAGCTGATCAGGATGATCGACCAGACGAACATGAAGCACAGCGACGAAATCGTCGTCACGATCGTGAAGGCCTCGATGATCGAGTCGCCCACGACCACCATGACCACGCCCGAAAGCAGGAACACTCCGGACAGGAACAACGCGTTGGCCGGCACCCGCCGTGACGTCAGCTTGCCGAACCGGCTGGGTGCGTCGCCTTCCTGGGCCAGGCCGTACACCATCCGGGAGGTCGAGTAGATACCCGAGTTGGCCGACGACGCCGCCGAGGTCAGCACGACGAAGTTGACCACCGATGCCGCGATGCCGAGCCCGGCGAGGCTGAACATCGCCACGAAGGGGCTGTTGTCCGGGCTGATCTCGCGCCACGGCGTCACCGAGATGATCACCGCGAGCGCGGCGACGTAGAACAGCATCACGCGCACGGGGATCGAGTTGATGGCCTTCGGCAGGTTGCGTTCGGGGTTCTTGGCCTCGGCCGCGGTCGTGCCCACCAGTTCGATACCGACGAACGCGAATGTGGCGATCTGGAATCCGGCGACGAATCCCATCGGCCCGGTCGGGAAGAAGCCACCGTCGTTCCACAGGTTCGCGAAGCTCGCCACCGCGCCGTTGGGCGCCTCGAAGTGGCGGAACACCATCACGAGACCGATGACGATGAGTGCGACGATCGCGACGATCTTGATCAGTGCGAACCAGAACTCGGTCTCTCCGAACGCGCGGACCGTCGGCAGGTTCAACCCGATCAGCACGCCGACCGTGACGAGCGCCGGTATCCACAGCGGCAGGTCACCCCACCAGTAGCTCACATAACCCGAGATGGCGACCACGTCGGCGACACCGGTGACGATCCAGCAGAACCAGTAGGTCCAGCCCGTGAAGAAGCCCGCCCACGGCCCGAGGAGATCGGCCGCGAAGTCGGCGAACGACTTGTAATGCAGGTTGGACAAGAGCAACTCGCCCATGGCCCGCATCACGAAGAACAACATGAAGCCGATGATCATGTAGACGAAGATCACCGACGGGCCGGCGAGCGAGATCGTCTTGCCCGAGCCCATGAAGAGCCCGGTGCCGATGGCGCCGCCAATGGCGATGAGCTGAATGTGCCGGTTGGAGAGCTGCCGGTCGAGCCGTGGCTCGGCCGATGACGGAGTCGAAGCCGCTTCGGGAGCGGTCAGGTCACTGGATTGGGACATAACACCTCAAGGATCTCAGGCGCGAAGGGGAGCGCGGGCTGCGGGCGCCTCCCCACTCTGTCGCTTGAACCTGAGAGTTTTCACGATCCGCCGTCACCGACGAATCGCTTGCCCCTTCGGTGAGCCGAACACGGTGTGCTCGGCTGCTTTCCAGAGGTGCCTAGTCGCGGCGGTACCGGTGCCTGAGAGATTCCTGGGGAGGATTTGCTCCTGCGGCGCCCGCCAACTGGATGGGGCGGGGCTCTCCCGCCGCGACTCAACGGCGTTTTGAGTTATGAGCCACTCCCGAACTGGGAGTGTGCCGCGCGTCACGTTATCAGTCGGATCCCGATTGCGCACCCCCCGATCAGGACGGGGCCATCGCGGCCTCGTCCGCCTGCACCTCCGGATGCGTCGTGCTGTCCGCGACCATGAGCGACACGAGGTCGAACACGATGGTCGCGGCAGCCACCGACGTGATCTCGGCGTGGTCGTAAGCCGGGGCGACCTCGACGACATCGGCGCCGACGATGTTCAGCCCGCCCAGCTTGCGCAGCATGCGCAGCAGTTCGCGGGACGTGAAACCGCCTGCTTCCGGGGTGCCGGTGCCTGGTGCGAACGCCGGGTCGAGCACGTCGATGTCGATCGAGAGGTACACCGGCACGTCGCCGACGCGGCACCGGACGATGTCGACCGCGGCGTCGGTACCGATCACGTCGAGATCACCGGCCCGGATGATCTTGAATCCCATGTCGGCGTCGTCCCGCAGGTCGAGTTGGTCGTAGATCGGCCCGCGGATACCCACATGGATCGAGTGGTCCTCGATCAACAGTCCTTCCTCGAATGCGCGGCGGAAGATCGTGCCGTGGGTGACCGGGGCGTTGAAATACGTGTCCCACGTGTCGAGGTGGGCGTCGAAGTGCACGAGGGCCACCGGCCCGTACTTGGCGTGCAGCGCACGCAAATTCGGAAGCGCGATCGTGTGGTCGCCGCCGATCGCGACGATGCGGCGGTCGCCGTCACCGAGTATGTCGGCCGTGTGGTCCTGGATCTGCCGGCACGCGGCGGCGATGTCATAGGGCGTGACCGAGATGTCGCCCGCGTCGACGACCTGAACGGTCTGCAGCGGCGCGACCCCGAGTTCGACGTGATAGCCCGGGCGGATGGTGCGGGCGGCCTGGCGGACGGCCAGCGGACCGAATCGCGCGCCCGGTCGGTACGACGTGCCGCCGTCGAACGGGATTCCGAGGATGGCGATGTCGTAGTCGCTGACCTCGTGCACATCGGCGATGCGGGCGAAGGTGCTCTTGCCCGCGTAGCGGGGCACCTCGGTGGCGGGCACCGCCCCGACGAGGCCGGTACGTGCGTCGACGGTTGGAACGGTCGGTCGAATGCTCACTGGTTTCCTGTCTTTCGTTGAGTGCGGGATTGTGGGGACGGCTCAGGACGCGGGTAGTTGTTCTTCGGCAGGTGACGGCGCCGCACTCTCGGTCAGTGCGACACCGCGGGTTTCGGGCGCCATGAAGATCGCGACCACCAAACCCACTGCGGTAACCGCGGCCCCGACCCCGAGCGCGCCACCGGCGCCCAGTGCGGTGAGGGCAAGCGGCATCAGATACGTGCCGCCCGCGGAGCCGATGCGGCTCACCGCGGTGCCCACGCCGACCGCGGTCGCGCGGACCTCGGTAGGGAAAAGCTCGTTGGGATAGACGATTTCGAGGAAGCTCGAGGCGCCCGAGGCCAGCGCGTACACGGCCAGCGCGAGGAAGAACGCGACGGGCGGAATCCCCGGTATGAGGGCGGGTATGGCGAGCGCGACCGCGATCACGGCGAACGATCCGATCAGCAGTGCCCGGCGGCCGATCTTCTCGACGAGGTACAGGCCCGGTATGCCACCGACCACGAAAAGCAGTGAGATCAACAGTGATCCGCCGTAGAGGTTGGCGTCGCCCTCGAGTCCGAAGGACGCCAACAGGTCGGGTGCGAACGTGTAGACCGCGAAGAGCGGGATGACCTGGGCGGTCCAGAACACCGCGACGAAGATGGTGCGGTTGAGGTACGGCCGCTTGAAAACCTGTGCGAACGAAGTGGTCCTGGCGGTTTCGCCGTCATTCTGGTCCAGGTCGCCCACGCCGAACTGCGGTCCGAAGGCCTGCTTGATCGCGGCGTCGGCCTCGGCGACTCGCCCCTTGCTGAGCAGCCAGCGCGGCGATTCTGGGGTACCCATCCGGGCCAGCAGGGTGATCACGGCGAACACGGCCGGGCTCGCCAACAGCAGGCGCCAGGCATCGGGCCCGTAATCGCGGAGGAGGAAACCGACGACGTAGGCGGCCGCGGCACCCACGGCCCACACCACGAACATCGCCCCGAGGAGCCTGCCGCGTTGTTTCTTCGGCAGGAATTCGGCCAGCAGCGATGTGGCGATGGGGTAGTCCGCGCCGATCGCGACGCCGAGGAGAAACCGCAGCAGGATGAGCTGCCACGCTTCGGTGGCGAATGCCGAGAGCACGGAGAACACGGCGAGCGCGATCAGGTCGGCGATGTACATCAGGTGGCGACCGATCTTGTCGGTGACGTATCCGAACACCCCGCCGCCGACGAAGATGCCGATGAGGCTGGCGGCGCCGATCAGCCCGATCTCGGTGGCCGACAAGCTCATCGCGGGTTCGAGCGTGATGAGGGCGACGCCGATGATGGACAGCGCGTAACCGTCGATGAACGGTCCGCCTGACGAGAACAGCGTCAACTTCTTGTGGAAGGACGTGAGCGGCGCATCGTCGATGAGGTGGCCGGCTTGGGACATGGAAGCTCCTGCGTGACGGGGCTCTCGAACGGGGGAGGTGTGAGCCGAGACACAGCATGGCGGCGGGCGCGGCCTGTCCGCGAGTAGACGATGCGCAAAACACGCGCCTATGGTTTGTGCGATCGGCTAAACCGGAACGGAGGCGGCGCTATCGCGATCACAGTCGGTGAGTTGGCGGAAACACCCCACCTGGGCCTGGAGGTCCTCGCCGGGGCATCGGGCCTGAGCCGGGAGATCTCCTGGACACACACGTCCGATCTCCCCGAACCGTGGCGCTGGGTCACCGGCGGCGAGCTGTTGATGACCAACGGGTTGTCGTTTCCCGCGGGACCGGCCGAGCAGGTGCTTGTCGTCGAGCGATTGAACGAGGCCGGCGTGTCCGGGCTGGCGATCGGCGAGAAGATGTACTGCCCGGACCTCAGTGACGACGTGATTTCGGCCAGCGACCGGCTGGGGCTGCCGATTCTGAACATCCGCTATCCGCTTCCGTTCGTGGCCATCTCCCGGGCGGTCGCCGAAGCCACACTGCTCGACCAATCCAGCCGCCTCACCCGGACGGTGCGGATCTACGACCTGGTTCGCCGCCACATCGCGCGCGCCACCACGTCGGCGGAGCTGTTCGCCGCACTGGAACGCGAACTGGGTTGCCGGCTCCACGTCTGCGATCGACACACCGGTGAGCCGTGGTTTCCGCAAGCAGCCGAGTTGGACGCCACCACGCGGGACGCGGTCGTCGCATTGTCCGACAGCCTCACGAATGTGGCGGCGGGCGCCTTCGGCCTGCCCGCCGTCGCCGGGAACACGGCCCTGCTCACCGACATTCAGCGCCATCCCAGCGCCGCGCTGGTGGCCGTCACGGCCGAGGGCGGGCGTGTCGACCCCATTCAGCTCCAGCACGCGGCGACAGTGGTCAGCCTCGAGTTGTCGCAGACGCAGCTGATGCTCGAACACGGTCGGCGCCAGGGTTCGGCGTTCCTGGAGCGCCTGTTGGAGAGCCGCATCGACGGTCCGACCGCAGCCGGACAACTCGCCGATCTCGGACTGGATCCCGCGACGGTGGTCCTGATCGCCGCGCACAGCTCCGACGACGACCGCGTGCTCCACGTGCACAACTCGCTGTGGCGCCATGCGATTCCGTATGTGTGCACCACACGCGAAGGGATCCTCTACGCCGTGGTGCCCGAGAACTCGCCGTGCGACGACGTGCTGGCGCGGGCACTCGGGCCCACGGCCCGAATCGGGATCAGCCAGCGTCTGGGTTCCATCAACCGCCTTCAGGAATCGATTCGCGAAGCGTCGTGGGCCTTTTCGCTCGCACAGCGGCGCGGGGTCGCAGTGTCGCGGTACGGCAGCGGGCCGTCCTGGCTGGGACTGTCGAGCGTCGGCGACGCACAAGCCCTCGTCGACCGCGTGCTGCGCCCGCTGCAGGAGTACGACCGCGAACAGAACACCGATCTCGTCGAGACGCTCGATGCGTTCCTGCGAAACCGACGGTCGTGGCAGCAGACGGCGCAGACGTTGCACGTCCACCGGCAGACGGTGATGTACCGGATGCGGAGGGTCGCCGAGATCACCAAACTCGATCTGGCCGAAACCGATTCGCTGGCCGAGCTGTGGCTCGCACTGCGGGCGGTCGAGCTGCTCGACGCCGAGGAGGACATGCGCCGCCGCGACGTGAGCGCATCGCGGCGGCTGCCCGGCGTCTGACGCGCGCGGCTCAGGCCGCGGCGGTGGCGGCCTGAGCCGCGGGCTCCAGCGCCTGGGCGATGATGTCGGCCACGTCGGTCATCGGCTTGACCTCAAGTGCCGCCAGCACCTCGGCAGGGACATCGTCCAGATCGGGCTCGTTGCGTTGCGGGATGAAAACCGTTGACAGTCCGGCTCGTTGGGCTGCCAACAGCTTCTGCTTGACCCCGCCGATCGGCAACACCCGACCGTTCAGCGTGACCTCGCCGGTCATACCGACGTCACCGCGCACCTGCCGCCCGGTCGCCATCGACACCAGCGCCGTCACCATCGTGACGCCGGCCGACGGGCCGTCCTTGGGCACCGCGCCCGCGGGCACGTGCACGTGGATGCGCCGGTCGAGCGCCGTGGGGTCGACGCCGAGCTGCTCGGCGTGTGCACGCACGTAGGACAGCGCGATCTGCGCCGACTCCTTCATCACGTCGCCCAGCTGACCGGTGAGCTGCAGACCCGGCTCGCCCTCGTTCGAGTTGGCCTCGATGTAGAGCACGTCGCCACCCAGGCCGGTCACCGCCAGGCCCGTCGCGACGCCCGGCACCGCCGTACGCTCGCTGGATTCCGGCGTGAACCGCGGACGACCCAGGTATTCCACGAGATCCGGCTCATCGATCGTGATGGGCGCAGCCGCGGAATCCAATTTGGTCGTCACCTTGCGCAGCGCCTTGGCCAGCAACCGCTCGAACTGCCGCACACCCGGCTCACGGGTGTAGTCGGCGGCGATCTTGCGCAACGCGGCGTCGGTCACCGTCACCTCGGATTCGGTCAATGCCGCGCGTTCGGCCTGCCGGGGGAGCAGGTAATCGCGTGCGATCGCGACCTTGTCGTCCTCGGTGTAGCCGTCGATCTGCACCAGTTCCATGCGGTCCAGCAGCGCCGAAGGGATGTTCTCGATGACGTTGGCCGTCGCGAGGAACACCACGTCGGACAGGTCCAGGTCCAGATCCAGGTAGTGGTCGCGGAACGTGTGGTTCTGCGCGGGATCGAGCACCTCGAGCAGCGCGGCCGACGGGTCGCCGCGGAAATCCGAGCCGACCTTGTCGATCTCGTCCAGCAGCACAACGGGATTCATCGATCCCGCCTCGCCGATGGCCCGCACGATCCGGCCGGGCAGCGCGCCGACGTAGGTGCGTCGGTGACCGCGGATCTCGGCCTCGTCGCGCACGCCGCCGAGGGCGACCCGCACGAACTTGCGGCCGAGTGCGCGTGCCACGGACTCACCGAGCGACGTCTTGCCGACGCCGGGCGGGCCTGCCAGCACCATCACCGCACCGGATCCGCGACCGCCGACCACGGCCATGCCGCGCTGGGCGCGCCTGGCCCGCACCGCGAGGTACTCGACGATGCGATCCTTCACGTCGTCCAGACCGTGGTGGTCGGCGTCCAGAATTTCGCGGGCGCCCTTGAGATCCGTCGAATCGTCGGTCCGCACGTTCCACGGCAGATCCAGCACCGTGTCGAGCCACGTGCGGATCCAGCCGCCCTCGGGGCTCTGCTCACTGGACCGCTCCAGCTTGCCGACTTCGCGCAGCGCGGCCTCCCGCACTTTCTCGGGCAGGTCGGCGGCCTCGATGCGGGCCCGATAGTCATCTGAACCCTCGGGTTCGCCTTCACCCAGTTCCTTGCGAATCGCGTTCAGCTGTTGGCGCAGCAGGAACTCCTTCTGCTGCTTCTCCATACCCGAGCGCACGTCCTCGGCGATCTTGTCGTTGACCTCGACCTCGGCCAGATGCTCGCTGGTCCAGTCGATCAACACGCGGAGCCGATCGGTGACGTTCTCGGTTTCCAGCAGCTGCCGACGCTGCACGTCGGTCAGATACGACGCGTAACCGGCAGTGTCGGCCAGCGCGGACGGATCGCTGATCTTGTTGACGACGTCGACGATCTGCCACGCCTCACGCCGCTGCAGCATGGCGAGCAGCAGCTTCTTGTATTCGGCGGCAAGCGCTTTCGTATCGTCATCGGCCGGTGCTTCGGTGACCTCGGTCACTTCGACCCACAGCGCCGCACCCGGCCCGGTGGTGCCGGTTCCGATGTGTGCGCGGTTCTCGCCGCGGATCACCGCGGCCGCACCGCCACCGCCGGCGATCCGGCCGACCTGCACGATCGAGGCCAGCACGCCATACGTGGGATACCGGTCATCGAGCCGCGGGGCGATCAGGAGTTTTCCGGACTCCGTGGCTTGCGCGGCGTCGACCGCGGCGCGGGCCGCATCGTCGAGTTCGATCGGCACGACCATGCCGGGCAGCACGATCGGCTCACTGACAAACAGGACCGGCACAGCAATTGGTTCGGACATCAACCCTCCAAAGTTCAGTCTGATGCGCTCAACCTTGTGGCATGTCGTTTTGTTCCCCTCGTCGGCCGCCGGTCGGTCCGCATCGCTGAGAGCGGAATCGGCCGCGGCCGGTCTGGGCGTCGTCTGTGAATGTCGACGACAGGGGAATATGGGCCGTCCGGGCCCGGTCGTAGCTGCCATGAGCAGAGCAGTCCAATTCGATCAATACGGCGGCATCGAGGTCTTGCGCGTGCGTGATGTGCCGCGGCCGGAGCCCACGTCGGGCGAGGTCCTGGTGCAGGTCAGAGCCGCGGGTATCAACCCGGGCGAGGCCATGATCCGTCGCGGCGCACTGCATGACCGATTCCCGGCGACGTTCCCGTCCGGTCAGGGCAGCGACTTGGCCGGTGTGGTGGCCGAGGTCGGGCCGGGTGTCACCGAGTTCGAGGTCGGCGACGAGGTCTTCGGTTTCTCCGAGCGCCGGTCAAGTCACGCCGATTACGTCGCGGTGCCGGCCCGCCAGGTCACCGCGAAGCCCGTCGCCGTGCCGTGGGAGGTCGCCGGATCCCTGTACGTGGCCGGTACCACCGCCTACGCGGCGGTTCGTGCGGTGAAGCTGACCGACGGCGATGTCGTCGCAATCGCGGGCGCCGCGGGGGGCGTCGGTTCCATCGCAGTGCAGCTCGCCACCGGTAGCGGCGCGAGGGTGCTCGGCATCGCCGGGCCGGCCAACGACGATTGGCTCACGACGCACGGCGCGACACCGGTGAACTACGGTGACGAACTCGCCGAGCGGTTGCGCGCGGCATCGCCATCGGGCCGTGTCGATGCCTTCCTGGATTTCTTCGGCGGCGGATATGTGGCGATGGCGGTCGACGAGCTGGGTGTCGCACCCGAGCGCGTCGACACGGTCATCGATTTCGCCGCCATCGAACAGTTCGGCGTGCAGGGTGCCGGCAACGCCGACGCGTCCGACATCGGTGTCGTCGCGGAGCTGGCCGACCTCGCTGCCACCGGCGAACTCGAGGTGCCGATCGCCGGGGTATTCGCCCTCGATGACGTGCAGGCCGCCTACCGCGAGCTGGAAAAGCGCCACACGACAGGCAAATTGGTGTTGCGCCCGTGACGGGCCCACATCCAGACATAGAGCAGGGAGCCTGCCGTCGGGGGGAAACGGCAGGCTCCCTGGGTGGGTGGATCTGTCAGGTGGCGGACTGTGCGCCCAGCACCCGCTGGATGTCGGGCTTCATCTGCTGCAGCTGTGCACCCCAGTAGTTCCAGGCGTGCGTGCCGTTCGGCGGGAAGTTGAACACCGCGTTCGTGCCACCGGCCGCGATGTAGTTGTCCCGGAACGTGATGTTGGTCCGCAGGGTGAGCCCTTCGAGGAACTGCGCCGCCATCAGGTTGCCGCCCGAGGATCCGGCGTCCAGATCCGACGGGGTTCCGGTGCCGCAGTAGATCCAGAGCCGCGTGTTGTTGGCGACCAGCTGATTCATGTTGACCATCGGGTCATTTCGCTTCCAGGCCGGATCGGTCGACGGGCCCCACATGCTCTCGGCGTTGTAGCCGCCGGCGTCGTTCATGGCCAGACCGATGAGCATCGGCCACCAGCCCTCGGACGGGTTCAGGAAGCCTGACAGGGTGCCGGCGTAGATGAACTTCTGCGGGTGGTAGATCGAGTAGGTGAGGGCCGCGCTGCCCGCCATCGAGATGCCGACGACGGCGTTGCCGGTCTGCGACACCCCGCGGTTGGCCTCCAGCCACGCCGGCAGCTCCTGGGTCAGGAACGTCTCCCATTTGTAGGTGTAATCCTGCCCGTTGCCCTTCGATGGCTGGTACCAGTCCGTGTAGAAGCTGGACTGTCCACCCACCGGCATCACGGTGGAGAGGCCTGACTGGTAGTACCACTCGAACGCGGGCGTGTTGATGTCCCAGCCGTTGTAATCGTCCTGGGCGCGCAGACCGTCGAGCAGATAGACCGCGTGCGGCCCGCCGCCCTGGAACTGAACGCGAATGTTGCGGTTCATGGCTTGTGAGAACACATCGAGGTACTCGACGGGCAGACCCGGCCGGGAGAAGGCCCCCGCGCTCGCCGACCCCCCGGCGAACCCGATCAACCCCGGCAGTGCCAATGCCGCAAGCGCCCCGACCATGAAGCGGCGCAAGCCGTTCCATGCTCGCGACTCGTTAGAAGTGCCACGCAACTTCCTGATGAACTTCATAACGGCAACCAACCCACCTTTCTTCGCATGCCACAAGCAATTGCCGTCGCTGTGTGGTGCTTAGCAAATCATGCGTCACACCAGTCACACGCGTAACAGCGCCGGTGGGGCAGATCGCGGTTGGCTAACGATTACGACTCGGCGCTGAGACCTGTCGCATCACTTCGCGGAGGCCGTCAGGGCCTGTTGCGCGGCGGTCCGGCGCTCTTCGATCATCCGGCCGAGCTCGTGCAGCAGCAGCGGATTGCGCAGCACCAGTTCTTCGAGGAAGTGGCGCTCGACCTGTAGCACCGTGGTCTCCTGGACGGCATGCGCCGACGCGAGGGCACCCTCGCGCGTCAACGTGGTCTGCCCGAGGAAGTCTCCCTCGGTGAGGGTGCGGACCGGGATGACCGCACCGTCCTTGCCGAGCACCGTCAATGAAACACGGCCCGAGACAATGAAACTCATGCGCGTCGGAACTTCTCCGGCAACCTGGATCGCTTCGTCGGCGCCGTAGCGGGTCAAGGTGGCGTGGTTTCGCACTTCCTGCTGCTCGGTATGGCTGAGCCGCAACGTCGGCGCCATCTGCCGCACGGCCTTGTCCATGCGCTCGAGCGTGGCGAACGTGTCGTCGGCCCCGTCGAGATGGAGCTCGGCGCGTCGTGCCGCATACCAGAGCCACCGTAAGAAGGTCGCCCGCGCCGCGGTGTCGTCGGCCGGGGTGCGCAGCGGGATCGACGTCTTGTACTCGCCGCCGCCGACCGGCACGGCCTTGGGCGCGGCGTTCGCACGCCGCTGCGGCAGTTGGGTCGCGATGCGGACGAGTAGCGCACACACCGCGTCCGGGGGATCGGCGGACGTGAACGCGGTGACGATCGACAGCGAGTGCGCCGATTCGGGCCGGCTGAGATTCGTGAACGACGCACCCGCCAGGACCGAGTTCGGCATGATCTGCATACCGCTTCCGGTGTCGATGTGCGTTGCCCGCCAGTTGACTTCGACCACTCGGCCACGTGCCGACGGAGTATCGAGCCAGTCGCCGAGCTGAAACGGCTGCTCGAACAACAACAGCAGACCGGAGATGATCTGGCCGACCGAATTCTGCAGCGCCAGACCGAGAACGATCGAGGTCACGCCGAGCGCGGTGAACAGGCCGCCGACGTTGGCGCCCCACACGTAAGCCAGGATCATGCCGATCCCGATGGCGATCAACGCGAACCGGGCGACGTCGAGGAAGATCGACGGAATACGTTTGCGCCAACTGCCTTCCGGGGCGCCCTGGAACAGGGCGGCATTGAGCCCGGACAGCAACAGGATCATCACGACGAACCCGAATGCGGTGGCGACGACCCGCACTGTAGTGGCCTCTGCCGATATCTCACTGCCCTTCACGAGCAGGATCAGCAGTGCACCGAGGGGCAGGATGTAGTTGCGCAGGAGGCCGATCGGCCGGGCGAGGTAGCTGCCGCGTCGAGCCAACGTGTTGTGCAGTTCGGTCAGCAGCACGAGGCCGATCGGCAACCCGATCGCGACAGCCAGCGCCCAATAGAACCAGCCGGTTTCGAGAACGCCCCTCATGCCTGGCGCTCCGCCAACCGCCAGATAGGCCGTTCGTCACTGCCGACCGTGACCGACCCGGCCGCGGTGAACTGGCGGATGTCGCGCGTGGCCTCGTGCACCGAATCCGTGACGTACACGCCGGGTTGCGGGGCACCGCTCTGCACCTGATAGGCCAGGTCGACCGCGGAGCCCCACATGTCGTAGGCGAGGCTGGACCGCCCGATCAATCCACTGCTGACGGTGCCGGTGTCGATGCCGGCCCGCAGTTTGAGGTCATATCCCGTCTCACCGCGGAAGCGGTCCACGATGCGCTGCATCTCGATGGCGAAATCCACGGTGCGACGCACGTTGTCGAGCCGGGGCACGGTCAGCCCGCAGCTGGCCAGATAACCGTTGTGCAGTGTGCGGACGCGCTCGATGCCGAGATTCTCCGCAGCGGCGTCGAATTGGCGCACGAGCTTGTTGACGATGGCCAGATGCTCGTCCGAGCTCATTGTGGCCGACAATTCGTCGAGCCCGATCAGGTCGGCGAATATGACGGTGACGTTCTGGTGGTCCTGCGCGATGGTCTCCTCGCCTTCGCGGTACCGCTGCACCACCGTCTCGGGCATCATCGAGAGCAACAAGCGGTCGTTCTCCCGGCGCTGCTCCTCGAGCAGTTCCTCCTTGATTCGCAGGTTGCGGCTCATCTCGTTGAAAGCGACGGTCAGATCCCCGAATTCGTCGCGCGAGAGCACCGGCAACGAGATGCCGTAGTCGCCGGCACTGATCTGCTGAGCGCCCGCCTCCAGCCGGCGGATCGGTCGGACGAAGAACCTTGCCAGCAGAATCGCGGCGATGCACACCGCGAATATCATCGCGACCGTCGACAACACGAGCGTGCGGGTGAATTTCGTGACGGGCGCGAACGCCTCGGCGGTGTCGATCTTGGCGACGACGCCCCAATCGAGCCCGAGCAGATCGACCGGCGCATACGCCTGCAGGGTTTCCTTGCCGAGATAGTCGGCTTCGATGATCGAACCCGACTGCCCGCGTTGGGCCATTTTCGACGCCTCGTCGTCGACCGGCTGTACCAGGGTGGTGCCGCCCTGCCGGATCGATTCCTCGGCGACGTCGGGCGGTGTGCCCGCGTCGATCACCTCCTGCTTGAACTGGTCCCGATTCTCCAGGAACAACCGGGAATCCGAGCGCATGAGACCGTCCGGGCCGACGAGGTACGTCTCGCCGGTCTTGCCCATCCCGGCCTCTTGCCACTTCTGGTCCATCGTCATCAGCCGGTTGATGCCGGTGATCGGGAACTGCAGGGCCAGAACGCCTTTGATGTTGCCGCCGGTACCGATGGGCGACATCAACCAGGCCGTCGGGGTGTCCGCCGGTTGGTAGGGGCCGAAATCGGTGATCGCGACATAGTCGACGGCATTGGATTCGAGGGCCTTTTTGTAACCCTCGGTGAGGTTGCCGCCCTTGTACGGGCCCGTGTAGACGTTGGTGCCGAGATCGGGGCCCTTGTATGCGCTGTAGACCACATTGCCCCGGGTGTCGAGCAATAACGCGTCCTCGAAGTTGAACCGGGTGACGATCTCGCGGAAGAAATCATTGAAGCGCGCATTGGCCGCCGACCATGCGCTGCCGTCGCCCGCATCGTCGAACTTGATGGCCTCGTCCCAATCGGTGAACGGCGTCATGTAATTGGCTTGCAGATATTTCTGCGCATTCGATGTCGGGAGCACTGCGGCGACATCGGTTTCGTTTCCGTTCTGAATGTCCTCGGGCTTGACGAATTGGTTCTCGTACCAGTCGGTGATGGACTTCTGCTGTGCCGGGCTGATCGTCGCGTTGCCGAGTTGATCGAACCCGGCGGTGAACGCCTCGGCCGCCTCGGTCGCCGTTGTGCCCCTCGTGTAGATGATGAGCGAATTGCGCAGGAACTCGAACTCGGATTCCAGCTGTCGGGCCTGCTCGGAACGCACTTCGGTCAACCGATCGAATACCGAGTCGCGCAGGGAACTCCGACCGGACTGGTAACCGATGAATCCCACCACCGCCGCCGACAGCACGCTCGTGATCAGCAGCATCGCCAACAACTTCGACTGGATGCTGATACGCGACAGCATCCGGCGCCGCAGTTTCTTCGACTTCGGCGCCGATTCGACCGATACGGCAGGCTCGCTTGTCGTTGTCATCGAAAGCAAAGATTAGCTGGGCATTGCGCTGACCGAGTACTTTGTGGCGAAATCGTTGTGCGCGGCCCGGTTTATGGAATATTTGACGTTGTGGTCACCGAAGATGATCCGTTTGATCTACAGCGCTTCACCGAAGCGCAGGACCGCATTTACCCGACGGTACTCGAGGAATTGCGCACGGGCCGGAAACGCAGCCACTGGATCTGGTTCATATTCCCGCAGCTGCGTGGTTTGGGCAGAAGCCCGACCGCACACTATTTCGGTATCTCCTCGCGTGCGGAGGCGCTCGCCTACCTCCGGCACCCCACGCTGGGCCCCCGATTGCGCGAATGTGCCGGTGCGGTAGCACAAATCGAGGGCCGGACCGCCGAGGAGATCTTCGGCTGGCCCGATTGGCTCAAGGTGCGTTCCTCGATGACTTTGTTCGCTGAGGTGGCTTCCAACTCCGGCGAGAAGGACGATGAGTTCGTGGCCGTGCTCGACCGGCTCTACGACGGTATGCCCGACGCGGCCACCCTCGGCCTGCTGGGCTGACCGATCAGTGCGGCTCGATGATGAGCCATCCGTGGCCGGCCACCTCGGGATGGGTGACCTCGTCCGGTGGCGGCGCGCCGGATCCGGCGACCACGCGCCCGGACGGCACGCCATACTCGGGCAGCGAAAGCCGCAGCGGTGCGTCGTCGACATTGAGCGCCACGATGAGCGCCCCGCCGTCACCATCGGCCCGGTAGACGTATTGCGTGTTGGTCAGGCTGAGCGCGGACGTCGTCGCGGTGTGCAGCCACGGGTGGCGCCGACGCAACCCGATGAGGTACTGGTGCAGCCGCAGTACATCGGCGCCCGGTTGCGTCGGATCAGCGGACGGCGAGCCGAACTCCGGGCGCACCGCGTCATCTCCGCCGCGGCGGTCCTCTTTGACACCGCGATACGCCGACTCGTCGCCCGCGTACACGCTCGGGGTCCCACCGGTGGTGAGCAGGACGACGAGCGCGTGCTCGAGATGTCGCGGATTCTCCAGTTGGCTTGCGATGCGCGTCACGTCATGGTTGCCGATGAATGTCAACGGCACGAAGGCGCCGAGAAAGTCGTTGTGCCGCTGCAGCGCCCAGTCGAGTTCGTGGAAGTTGCCGTCGTTGAGGCTGCTCCAGATCGCCTTCCACAGCTCGTACTGCGTGACCGAATCGAAGGTCGCCGCTGCCACGGTGGCCGAGTACTCACCGTGGATGACTTCCCCGACGAACCACGCGTCGGGAAACTCGCGGCGGACCTCGGGCAGCACCCGGGCCCAGAATCGGTCCGGTACGGCGTATGCCGCGTCCAGTCGCCAGCCGTCGGCACCGCGGGCCAGCCAGTGCCGCATGACCGTCGCGGCGTACTCGACGACGTCGGGGTTGTCGTGGTTGAGGGCGATCAGCTCGCCGTGCCCCTCGAACGTCGCGAACTCCGCCTGTGCGCCGTGCCGGCGGAACCAGGCCGACGCCGGATGGTCCGGCCCGCCGTCGAGGGCTTGGCGGTACCGCTCGAAATCGGTTCCCACATGGTTGAAAACACCGTCGAGGAGCACTCGCAGCCCGCGCCGGTGGGCTTCGGCGGTCAGGTGATCGAAATCGCGGTCGTCGCCGAGCCGGGGGTCGATGCGGAAGTGGTCGGTGGTGTCGTAGCCGTGGGTGCGTGAATCGAACAACGGGCCGAGCGCGATGCCGGACGCACCGAGTTCCACTGCGTGGTCGAGCCATTCGACGACCCGGCGCAGCCGGTGTTCGTCGGCGGTGGGCGCCGGGTCTGCCGGGAAGGCACCCACGAAGCCCAACGGATAGACCTGCCACCAGATGGCGTGGGCGACCCATCCCGGTTCGGTCATGACGGCTGGAATTTCGCCGCGTACAAGGCCTTCATCGGTTCGGCGAATTCGTCGACCGGTCCTTCGACTTGAGCGCCAGGGGCGACGGTGGTGATCGGCAGGCCCGCGACCGGTGCCGGGGGTGCACCCCACTCCAACAGCCATCCCGTCAGTTGCTCCGACGAGGTCGCATAGACGATGCGGCCCAGGCCAACCCAGGCATGCGCGGCCGCACACATCGGGCAGTGCTCGCCTGATGTGTAGACCGTGGCACGGGCACGTTGCGGGGGATCGAGCCGGTCGACGGCCCAGCGGGCGATCGCGAATTCGGGATGCTGGGTGGCGTCGCCGTCCTTGACCCGGTTGCGGTCCTCGAACAAAGTCGCGCCGGATTCGTCGACGAGAATCGAGCCGAACGGCTCGTCGCCGTCTTCGAGGGCTTCCGCCGCTAGCTCAACACATCGGCGCAGGTGCGATAGATCGTCGTCGCTGATGGCCACAGCCGGAGTTTACGCGGGATGGGCGCTCAGCTGCCGCAGCACGGATCCGCGACGTCGAGGCGGCACGCACACGAGGCCGTGATCGGCGCGTCGGCCCGTGCCAGCGCGACCTCGAGCTGCTTACCGATGATCGTGGCCTCGGCGTCCCGGCCGAGCCGCCGCAGACATTCGTGATAGCCATGCAGGCTCCACACGTTGTTCGGATGCTGGCACGACCGGCTCAGCGTGGGATCGAGGCCGAGATCGGCGGCATACACCTGCGCAGCGTCCTCGACGCGGCCCTGCTCAAGCAGCAGTGCGCCGTACGCATGCCGGGTCGGCTGCATCCAGCCCCACGGTTCGTCGTAGGGCAGGGCATCGTCCAGTTCGATCGCCCGCCGCAGGTGTGCGAAGGCCGTGTCGTAATCGCCTTCCCGGTAGGCGATCTCGCCGTTGAGCATCTCACCTGCGATGGCCAGGATGTCGAGACTGGTGTTGTTGAACAGATAGCGGCTGTCGGGGATGCGCCGGTAGGCGGCGTCGAACGCGTCACGTTCCGCGCGGGCCGCGTCGAGCTGTCCCCGTGCGGCATATGCCACGCCGCGACCGTAGTGGACGGTGGCGGTGGTGGTGCAGTACAGCTCGGGATCACTCGGCACCGGTTCGGCGATCAGCTCGTCCCAGCGGCCGAACCGCACCAGCACATGTACGCGCAACGGGACGAAGGCCTCCAGCCAGTCCGCCATGGGCGGTGAGGCCACCGACAGGAGTTCCGGGGTCAATTGCCGGGACAGTTCGTCGGCAGCGCGCAGCGCGATCTGTGAGCTCCCCTCGAACATCGCGGAGTACACCACGAAATGCAGGTCGTGGGCGCGGTAGAGCGAATAGAAGTTCAACGGGCCCTGCCGCTCGACGAATTTCCGATCTGCCTGCACCGCAGCCAGATTCGATGTCACCGAGCTTCGGTAGTCGCCGCACAGCACGTCGATGTGGCTCGCCATGTGCTGCAGGTGGCCGGCGTCGGGCACCAGGTCGCGCAGTAGATCGGCGGCAGGCAGCGCGTCCTGCGGGCTGGTGGACATCTCCATGGCATGGATATAGAGGTGCAGCGCCCCGGGATGTTCGCGCCCAGCCGCGGTGGCCAGCACGCCGTCGAGAATCTCCTTGGCCGCACGGACTCGCGAGCCCGGCGCGGGTTCGCCCGTACGGCCGTCCCACAGGGCCCACGCGGTCACGTTGAGCAGCGCGTCGGCGGCCAGGGTCTGCACGTCGGTGTCGTCGGGATACCGCCGTGCGAGTGACACCATCGCGTCGGCGTAATCGGCATGCCCGGCGACCAAGGCCGCGGTGTCGCCGGGGTCGCCGGTCGGGAACCGCTCCCGCAGCGCCGCGATCAGTTCACGCTCGACTGCCGAGGCCCGGCCGTCGGCGGCCAGGTCCAGTTCGTTGCGGGCGCGCCGCAGCGAGGCGTCCAAGTCGACGGGATCGAAGGCGTCCCAGGCTTTGTTGTAATTCGGGCCCACCGCGTACGCGATGCCCCAGCGCGCGATCGCGAGGCCGGGGTCGAGTTCGAGCGCCCGCTCGAAACAGCGAATCGCCTCTTCGTGATTGAACGCGTAGGCCCACACCATGCCGCGGTCGAACCAGATCTGGGCCTGCGGCGCGGGCGTGTCAACCGTCCGGTGGTAAGACCCGAGCCGGTAGTACGGTTCGGTCGAGGCTGCAGCCGTCACGGGTCGCACGATAGTTCAGCGTCGGTACCGGTGCGAAGCGTTGCACAAATCGCTGAGCCGAATCGCCCGAGTTCGCGAGCCCCGGAACAAGCCGTGCGAATGCATCGTTGGGGGAGGGTGCCGAACACTGCGCAACCCCCTACGTCGACCGACACGGCCGTTCTGCCGACCTTGCATGAACAAGCCGATCGACTCATATCGCTCGGGCTGCACACCGCGGCAGGGCTCGGTGCGCCGGCATTGCGAGCCGCGGTCGGCGTGTCCGGCGACCCGACGGCGCTTTTGGTGCTGCATCCCGACCTGATCTCGGTCCGCACGCTCGCGCCGCTTCTCACCGTCAACGCCAGGCCGGGCTTCGTGGTGAGCGACATGGACGATGTCGACGAGTTCACCGCGATCGACTCCGTCACCGTGCCGGATCGGCCTGCCTACCTCATGTCCGAACTCGACCGCGGGGACGCGATGGCAAACTGGTCGCCCGATGAGGCACTGCCCGCGATAACCGCCGCCGGGCGGACGCCGTTGACGCTCACCGAGGGTTTGTACTGGGTGCTGCAGCAACCGGACGTTCTGCAGCGGGGGCACTGTTTCATGACGATCGGCTCGCGCCGGCACAAACCGGACGGCACAACCGACGCCCGTACGCCGGCCCTGTGGATCAGCAACGGCACCGGGCGGGATGGGCCGGGTAACCGCAACGCCCCGAAGGTCGGCTGGTGCTGGGCCGGCAATCGGCACACGTGGCTCGGATTCGCATCGGCCGGGGCCAGGACCGCCGGTGCGGGCGGGGGAGACAACTCGACACCGGCGAGCTGAACGTGTTCTAGTTCTCCGCATGGCGGGCTTCACCCATGTCGAGCATCTCAGCGCTGCCGACGTGCAGCGGCTTCGGTCGGTGTACGAGCCGTTGGCCGAATCGGTCCGGGAACTCATCGACGCCACGATCCGCTCGGAGGTGGACGCCGCCGAGGTGGCCGCGGCGATCGCTGAGATCGACGCCGCGACCGCGCGGCTACGCGCCAAGCAGATCGCCGGGCCGTTCGGCGTTCGCTACACCTCCGACGGCGCCCGAATGCCATGGGGTAACCCGGCGATCGGAATCAAAAACCCGATCTCGCCGCCATTGGTCATCGTCAAGGACGGATCGGGCACCATCTCCACCGACTTTCGTCTCGGTGCCGCCTATGAAGGCCCACCCGGCCACGTGCACGGCGGCATCGTCGCGATGGTGCTCGATCATGTGCTGGGCGAGGTGGCGGCCAGTGACCCGACGAGCCCCCGGTTCACCGGCACCTTGACGATCCGTTATCTGCGCGCCACGCCGCTCGGCGACCTACACGCCGAAGGCCGGATCACCCGGACGGACGGCATCAAAGCCTTTGCCGCTGGGCATGTTTCGGATGCCGAGGGAATCACCGCGGAGGCCGAGGGCGTGTTCATCCTGCCGAAGTGGGCGCGCGGCTGATCGCTAACGGCCACCTTCGGCCGGTTCTATCCGGTCGATGGAGATACCCACCAGGCTGCGCGTGATGGTCGACAGTTCTGCGACCAGGATGCGCGCGGCGCCGTTGTCGGCAGCCAGCGTCGTCGCGACATCGTGGACGCGCTGCAGTGCTGCCGACAGTTCGGCGGTGTTCAAGCTCCACGGAACGGCTGGGCTGGGTGGCGCGCCGCGCAGTGCCTCGATGTAATCGTCCACCGCAGCGACGAACTCATCGTGCAGCGCCGACGACGGATGACTCGGCAGGCTGTTCTCGAGCGTGGTGCAGGCGCTGGTCACCGCATTCAACGCGGTGCGATAGGACCGCAACCACCGGCGCAGCGTCGGCGAGTCGAGCCGAGCGGCGCCCCACGCCGCCTCGAACGCGGCCCTGGCCCGAAACGCCCGCTGCCAGGCCGCCGACAAGGTTTCGGCCGTGTGGTCGACCTCGTGCACGAATGACTTCACGACCAGTGCGGCATAGTCGATCTCGGTCATCAACAGTTCGCCCGCGCGTTGCCGCAGCCGGATCAGCGCATGATCGGGCAACGCCACGTGGGCCATCACCGCGAGGCCGCCTCCGATGAGCACGCCGAACAACCGGTCGGCGACACCCGACCAGTCGGCCGTGCCGCCGGCGCCGATGACGAAAACCGCCATGGCGCCCACCGCAACGCCGACGGTTAGATATCCGAACCGCGACACCGCATAACCCAGCCCGACGAATGCCAGCGCACACACCGCCGAGCCGACACCACCCGGTTGCCACACCAACGTCACAAGCGAGGCGAGGACGATTCCGGCGGCGAGTCCCGCCATGCGGCCCGCGCACCGCGTGTAGGTGTGCGCGGTCTCCGGTCGCAGCACGACGACGACCGTCAACGCCATCCAGTACCCGTGCTCCAGCCCGCCGAACCGCGCTGCTGCCACCGCGAGCGCGGTGGTCACCGACAACCGGATGGCGTGCCGCAGGATCGGCGAGGTCCGGGTGAGATGCGAGCGGACGACCGCGGGCGCCGACGCCAGCGAGCCGATGAGATCCGGTCGGTGCAGCTGGCCGAACCGCAGCACTGCCGCCTCGCGCAGTTGCTCGGAGAACCGCTGCGCGAGCGCCGCTTCGGTGCCGGTCACCGCGGCCGCCGCGGTTTCCACCCGGGCCAGCGCATGTTCGGCATCGCGTCGGGCGGTGTGCCCGTGGTCGGCGATCGTGTCGAGCAGACCCGCCGCCGCGGTCAACAGCGGCGTGAGACCACTGTCCGGGTTGTCGTCGGCGGTGGACCGCAACGATGCCAGTGTGGCCGAAAGCCGTTCGGGCAGCCGGTATCCGCCGTGATAGGCCCGCGGCCGCTGGCTGACCTGGGTGTCGGCGAACACCTCTCGCAACCAGGTGAGCGGGGCGTCGTCGACATCGGCGGACCGGTCGGCGGCCAGATTGCGGGTGTCGGTGGCCAACGACCGGTATGCCCGCGTGAGTCCGTCGCGCTGCGCGCGCCACCGCCGCGGCGGCCACACCGCGATGAGCACGGCCTGCAGCAAGCCGGCGACGAATACCAGTGTCGGAGCCAGCAGCGCGTCGCGCAGCGTCGGTCCGACGGGCGGGGCGACGACCAGTAACGCGCTGGCCGCCGACGCGACCAGGCCGGCATTCGCGCCGAGCGACCACTGCATGCCCGCGGCGAAGCACCACGCCGCGACGACCGCAACGAACAACACGCTGTGCCCGCCCGTGAGGACACCGAGCAGAACCACGGCCGACAGCTCGAGTGACGCGGTGACGACCAGCGGAACCCGGCCACCGGGACTGCGCTGTAAGGCGATGGCGCCCGCGATCACACCCGCACCGAGCGTCCACATGACAGTCGGGCCGGACGCCCACGTCAACGCCATCAGCGTCACCACGAGGACGCCCGCGAGGCTGCGCATCACCGCACCGGCATCGGGGGTGCTCAGCCGCAGGGCGTCGGCCGCCTGTCCACCGGTCTGCACCAGCCCATTCTTGCTCGGCGAGACCGGGTAGGTGGCCAACCACGCCACGTGGCGTGGATCCGTGCGCGTCGGTCCGGCGTGCGACGGCGAAGAACGGCCGCGTTGTAGGTTCTGATCGTGGAAAAGGTCATCGTGACGATGCGGGCCGCACAGGCCGACGGAACCTGGTGTGCCCGATTGCTTTCACAGGTGCGGGACGGTCTGCTCGACATCGGGCCCGCCGGGTTGACGCTCAACGTCCGAGATGCCGCGGTGCGCGATTCCCTGATGACGCTGACGACGCTCGATCCGCCGGTCGTGGCGGTGGTCAGCATGTGGGTCCAGCAGTACTGCGGTTCCCAGGCGCGGGCCGCGATCGATCTGCTCACCGGCGAATGCGACGTTGCCGCAGCCTATCTGGTGACCGAGTCGGTGCCGCTGCCCGCACCGGTGACCGCGCCGGGTGAGCGCACCGACGGACTGGCCAACATCGCGCTGCTGCGCCGGCCCAGCGACCTGGACGAGCGGACCTGGCTGCACCGGTGGCACATCGACCACACCCCGGTGGCCATCGAGACCCAGGCGACGTTCGGTTACACGCAGAACACGGTCGTACGCGCGCTCACCCCCGACGCCCCGGTGCTGGCCGCGATCGTAGAGGAACTGTTCCCGTTGCCTGCCGTGTCGGACCTACACGCCTTCTTCGGCGCCGCCGACGACGCGGACCTGGCCGACCGTATGCAGCGGATGGTGGCCAGCACCGATGCCTTCGGCGCCAGCAGCAACATCGACACCGTTCCGACGAGTCGCTACGTGTACTCCAGCCCGTTCGCGGGCCGAGTCGTGCCGCTCGCCACACCCGGCCGCACCGAGTGAAACGTGTTCTAGTTACGCTGCACGCGTGACGCTCGAGATCCACGACGCCAACCGGGTACGCACTCTCACGCTCAATCGTCCCGAGGCGCTCAATGCGTTCAACGAGGCGCTGTACGACGAACTGACGAACGCGTTGCGAGCGGCCGCCGACGATCCCGAGGTGGCGGTCGTCCTGCTGACCGGTGCGGGTCGCGCGTTCTCCGCGGGCAACGACCTCGTGGAGATGCAGACGCGTATCACCAACCCGGATTTCACGCCCGGCGAGCACGGCTTCTACGGGATGATCGAGACGCTGACAGCGTTCGACAAGCCGCTGATCTGCGCGGTCAACGGCGTCGGCGTCGGCATCGGCACCACGATCCTCGGGTTCGCCGACCTCGCGTTCATGTCGGCGACCGCGCGCTTGAAGTGCCCGTTCACGAGCCTCGGCGTCGCCCCTGAGGCGGCCTCGTCGTATCTCATGCCACGCCTGCTCGGCAGGCAGAATGCGGCCTGGCTGCTCATGTCCTCGGAGTGGGTCAGCGCCGCCGAAGCCCGCGAGATGGGCCTGGTGTGGAAAGTGTGCGAACCCGACGACCTGCTGACCGAAGCGCGGCGACACGCGGAAATCCTCGCCACGAAGCCGATTTCGAGTCTGCAGGCGGTCAAGCAGACCATGGTCGCGCCGCTCCGCGATGCCATCGTGGCCGCGACCGAACGGGAGAAGGCGCTGTTCGTGGAGTTGGTGGGCGCTGCCGCCAACGCCGACGCCCTCGCGGCGTTCGCGGACCGGAAGGGGTCCGGCGCTTAGGTGCCGGTCCGGGACGGGCAGCCGTTGAACTGAGCGCGGCCACCGACCGGCTGCGACTGTGCGGCGGCGATGATCGCGCGGATCGTGCGCCGGCACCGGCCGCAGTCGGCGCCCGCACCGCAGGCTTCGGCCACCTCTTTGGACGTGGTGGCACCGGCCGCCACGATTTCGTTGACGACGTGACTCGTCGCTCCGGTGCACAAACAGACAAACATCAGCGCACCCGGCTATTCCTGCTCTTCGACGGTCATGATGTGGGCCAACTTGCCGACGAACAGGCTCGGATAGGCCCCGAATCCCGCCTTGGTCATCCACTCGGCGGCGGCGTCCGGGTGATCGATCCATTGCCGCGCGCTGACCTCGTTCTCGATCTCCTGCAAGATCATCACTTCGCGGCCGTCGTCGAGAGCCTGGTACACCCAGATCTTGCGGATGCCGCTGTGCTCGAAGCGGCCGAGCCCGTCATGCACCTTCCGCATGAGAGTGGGCACGTCATCGACCGCCGCGACCGCGCCGACAATGACGCCCGCGACATATTCTTCTGGCGTCGGCTCGGCCAGGTCGATCTTCTCGACGACCTCGCCACCGAATATCGGTGGAATATCCTCGACCCCGGATATGTCGAACCATTCGAATATCGCCGGTGAACGCAACACATCACGAATGGATCGGGCATGCCGGATGCCGATGGTCACGAGCACCCGGCCGGGCTCCCAAATCGATTTGTACAGCACCACATGATGCGCGCCTATCGACAACAATCCCGAACGATGTTTCTTCATCCATTTCCACATCTGTTCGACATCGTCGACGCGAAAATCGCAGGAAAGAATGAGTGAGTGCAAATCGTACTCACCCATTTTTACCGGCCTTTCCTGCTGACTTGGCGACATGTTAGCGCAGTCTAACCTTAGTTAGGACAGGCAGTCCAGCCTTCGTGGCCACGGTTCGGGCAGTGGCGGTCCCGCTGTCCGACAACACCCCAAGAACATGCCGAGAATGGGCTTATCCATTGCGCCGCCGAGCACTTTCTGCACTACATTGGAAGTGCACGGCAAACAGCGACACTTGATCAGCCCTCAAGGTGTTTAGGAGTGACCATGCAAGGCGACCCGGAGGTTCTGAAATTGCTCAACGAGCAATTGACGAGCGAACTCACGGCGATTAACCAGTATTTCCTTCATTCCAAGATGCAAGATAACTGGGGATTCACCGAACTGGCCGAACACACGCGGTCCGAATCGTTCGAAGAAATGCGCCATGCCGAGGCGATCACCGACCGAATTCTACTGCTGGACGGATTGCCGAATTACCAGCGGCTGTTTTCGTTGCGGGTCGGGCAGACGCTGCGTGAACAATTCGAGGCCGACCTCGCGATCGAGTACGAGGTCGTGGCGCGACTCAAACCCGGGATCCTGATGTGCCGCGAGAAGCAGGACGCGGTGAGCGCGAATCTGTTCGAGGGCATCCTCAAGGACGAGGAGGGTCACATCGACTACCTCGAGACCCAGCTCGAGCTGATGGACAAGCTCGGCGAGCAGCTCTACGCCGCGCAGTGCGTCTCTCGCCCACCCCAATAGCGGTCTCGTAGTGGCCCCTTAGGCCGGGTTTCGGCTCATGCTGCCCCGGGTAGCCGGTCAAACGCCGGTTGCCCGGGGCGGTTTCGTTCGCGCTGTAACTTTCATAGCTTGTCTAACGATATCTTTCACGGAATCAACAGACCGGCGAAAGGAAGTCATGACGAGCACACCGACTGCCGAACAGTCGTCCGACAGCGTGCTGCTGAGCGTGCGCAGACGCAACCTGGTGTTCGTCGCCGTCCTGCTCGGCATGCTCCTGGCGTCGCTCAACCAGACCATCGTCGCGACCGCGCTTCCCACTGTCGTGGCCGACCTCGGTGGTGCGGGCCATCAGTCCTGGGTCGTGACGAGCTATCTCCTCGCGTCCACCGTCGTGACGGCCGTGGTCGGCAAGGTCGGCGACATCTTCGGCCGCAAAGCCGTGTACCAGGTGGCGGTCCTGTGCTTTCTTGCCGGTTCTGTCCTCAGCGGGCTGTCGGGGTCGATGGCGATGCTCGTGGCGGCGCGTGCGCTGCAAGGCATCGGCGGTGGCGCCATCATGGTCACCTCCACGGCGTTGATCGGTGAGGTGATCCCGTTACGGGACCGCGGTCGCTACCAGGGCGCCCTCGGTGCGGTGTTCGGCGTCACGACCGTGGCGGGGCCGCTGCTCGGCGGGTTCGTCACCGATCACCTCGGCTGGCGGTGGGCCTTCTGGCTCAGCATCCCGGTGGGAATCGTCGTGCTCGCGGTCGCCGCGGCCACCATTCCGGCGCGGGCGTCGCGTCCCGCGCGCCCGGTGATCGACTACGCGGGAATCGCCTGGGTCGGGATCGGGGCATCCGGCCTGACGCTGGCGACGAGCATGGGCGGCGAGCTGGGGTGGACGTCGCCGACCCTCATCGGGCTGATCGTCGTATCCGTCATCGCCCTGGCGCTGTTCGTGCGAGCCGAGAACAAGGCGGACGAACCGATTCTGCCGATGCGGCTGTTCCGCAACCCGGTGTTCTCGGTGTGCTGCGTGCTGTCGTTGGTCGTCGGTTTCGCGATGCTCGGTGCGCTGACGTTCATGCCCACCTTCATGCAGTTCGTCGGCGGCGTATCAGCTTCCGAATCCGGGCTGCGGACCATGCCCATGGTGATCGGGTTGCTGATCACGTCCACGGTGAGCGGCAGCCTCGTCGGGCGTACCGGCCGCTACAAGATCTACCCGGTCGCCGGGACGGCGATCATGCTGGTCGGGTTCGTGCTGCTGTCGCGGATGAACGCCGCGACGCCCGTTGCGCTGCAGTCCCTGTACCTGTTCATCCTGGGTGCCGGCATCGGCCTGTGCATGCAGGTGCTCGTCCTCATCGTGCAGAACACCGCGGATTTCAACGATCTGGGTGTCGCGACGTCGGGCGTGACCTTCTTCCGGACCATCGGCAGCTCGTTCGGCGCCGCCGTCTTCGGCTCGTTGTTCGCCGGCTTCCTGTCGGACCGGTTGCCCGGTGCGCTCGCCGCGAGCGGCGCCCCGCCCGTCGCGGCGGACTCACCCAAGGCGCTGCACGAACTCACGCACGAGGCCGCCGCGCCGATCGTGAACGCCTATGCCGATGCGCTGGATCTGGTGTTCCTGTGTGCCGCGCCGGTCGCGCTGATCGGGTTCATCGTCGCGTTGTTCCTCAGAGAGGTGCCGTTGCGCGAGACGGAGGCCGCGCTGGCGATGGACCTCGGCGAGGGTTTCGGCATGCCGAGCACCGAATCCCCCGACAAGGTGCTGGAGACCGCGATCAGCCGCTTGATGCGCCATTCGCCCGAGATCCGGCTGCGCACGGTCGCCGGGTGCCCTGGCTGCGAACTCGACGTGGCGGGGCTGTGGGCGCTGCTGCGGATATACCGGCAGAGCCAGGTGTTCGGGACCGCCCGCTTGACCGAGATCGCCGACGGGTTACGCGTCCCGTACGAAGTCCTCGAACCCACGTTCAACCGACTCGTCACCGACGGATACGCGCTGCGCACCGGCGATCAACTGTGGCTGACCCAGAGTGGCATCCGACAGGTCGACGCCGTGTCGGCCGCGCTCGTGGGGCGCATCGTCGACAAGCTCGCCGCGTCGTCGTCGTTCGACGGCCGCCCGGACCGCGCCCAGGTGGAGGCGGCGCTCGAGCGCATCGCGCATCGCGTCCTGCTGCAGCGCGACTGGGGTGATGACCGCGAGGAGCTGGCCACCGTCGGGGCGGCAGAGAAAAACTAGAACTTGTTCCAGATTTTCGCCCGCGCGCGTACGATTCGGCCATGAGCCGCATTGGAGACTTCCCCGACGACGACGTGGCCGGCTGGATTTTGCGATCGCCGGACATCGGCACCGCCATGGCGAACTTCACCAACGCGGTGTACACGAAAGGCCGCCTGCCGCTGCGGGTCCGCGAACTCGCCCGGATGGTGATCGCGCTCGACAACGAATGCATGGTGTGCCAGAACACCCGCGACGGCGAGGGTGCGGCGGCCGGCGTCGACGAGGATCTCTACGACCACGCCGCGGAATGGCAGACGTGGCCGGGCTACAGTCCCGCCGAGCGCATCGCCGCCGAGTTCGCGCACCGGTTCGCCACCGAGCACGCCGAACTTCGCGATGACGAGGATTTCTGGGAGCGCGCCGCCGAGCACTTCGATGCCGAGCTGCTGACCGACCTGGCGTTGTCGTGCGCGATGTGGCTCGGAATGGGCCGGATGCTGCGGACCCTCGACATCGGCCAAACCTGCAAGATCACGCTGTAGGCCGCACTGTCGCGGCGCACAATGAGGTTGTGACAGCTGGGACATCCAGGACAGGCAAACCCCTCGCGGCAGCGGCCATCGCCCAGCTCGAATCGGACGGGGTCGCGACACTGATCGGCACGGTCGTCAATCCGGCCGGGCTGACGCACGCGAAAACCGTTCCGCTACGCCGCATGGGGATATTCGCCGACCCCGGACTCGGCGCCAGCCCGGTGTTCCACGCCTTCACCATCGACCAGACGGGCATCGTGTTCGGCGACGCGATCAGTGTGGTGGGGGACCAGCGCATCCGGATCGACCTCGGTGCGCTGCGGATCCTCGGTGACGGATTGGCCTGGGCGCCAGGCGCTTTCTACAACCAGGACGGGACACCGGATCCGTACTGCAGCCGCGGTGTCCTGCAGCGCGTGGCCGACCGGCTCGACGCTGCCGGCCTCACCGCACTCGTGGGTCACGAACTGGAATTCGTCCTGGTGGGCGAGGACGGCAGCCGGCTGCCCTCGGTGTCATGGGCCCAGTACGGGCTGGCCGGGTTACTGGAATTCGAGGGCTTCGTGCGTGATGTCATGAACGCGGCCACCAGTTCCGGCGTGACGATCGAGCAGTTCCATCCCGAGTACGGCGCCAACCAGTTCGAGATCTCGCTGTCGCCGCAACAGCCCGTCGCCGCGGCCGACCAGTTGGTCCTCATGCGCATCATCGTGGGCCGAGTCGCCAGGCGATACGGCATGCGCGTGAGCCTGTCACCCGTCCCGTTCGCCGACAGTGTGGGTTCCGGCTCGCATCAACACTTTTCGCTGGGCCGCGGAGACGTCCCGGTGTTCTCGGGTGGATCGGCGGCGCGCGGTATGACCCCGGAGGGGGAGTCGGCCCTGGCCGGTCTGCTCGCCGGGTTGCCCGCCGCGCAGGGCGTGCTGTGCGGCTCGGTGGTGTCGGGTCTGCGCATCCAGCCCGGCCACTGGGCGGGCGCACACAACTGCTGGGGCACCGAAAACCGTGAAGCCGCAGTGCGATTCCTCATCGGCGGACCCAGCAACCCGTATGGCGCCAATGTCGAGGTCAAAGTCATCGACCCGTCGGCCAACCCGTACCTCGCGACGGCGACGATCCTCGGCCTGGCCCACCACGGCATCGAGAAGAACCTGCCGTTGCCGTCCGAGGTGTCGGTCGACCCGAGCAGTCTGAGCGACGACGAGCGCACCGAGCAGAATGTCGCACTGTTGCCGAGCCGCCAGATCGATGCGTTGGCCGCCCTCGACGAGTCGGAACTGATCCGCGGGATTCTGGGCAATCAGGTGGTCGACGCCGTTCTTGCGGTGCGGCGCTACGAGCACGAGAAATTCGGTGATCTCGACCCAGAATCGCTTGCCGACAGGTTCCGAATGGCGTGGAGCGTCTGACGTCGGTTTGCCCAGAACGGCAGGCGGCAATACCGATGCCATGATCGGAAAGCTACGTTCTGTCGTCCTGGACTGCCAAGATCCGCGCAAGCTGGCCGCGTTCTACGCCGAAGTGCTCGGCGGGGAAGTCTCCGAAGAAGACGACACGTGGGTCGTCGTCACCGATCCGGCGGGTCGACGGCTGGCATGTCAGTACTCACCGCGCCACCAGCCACCGACTTTCCCGGATCCGGGCGGATCTCAGCAGTTCCACCTCGACATCCAGGTCGACGATGCCGACACCGCCCAGCAGCAGGTGCTTGCCCTTGGCGCCACGCGGGTCGACGGCGCCGTCGAGGACGGGATGTTCCGGGTGTTCCGCGATCCGGCCGGGCACCCGTTCTGTCTGGTGTGGGGGATCGACTGATCGGGCGCCCGGTCACACCTGCCCGGTCGCGTCGTACACCCACGACATGTCCGCGTTGGCGAAGTCGGCCATCCAGGTCGGCGGGGCGTGGTTGGCGAGTGCCCCCATGTCCCAGTAGTCCTTCCACAGCGTGATCTTGCCGTCCTCGACGCGGTGCACGCTGACGAACTTCAGCACCGCGGATTCGCCGGTCTGCCAATGCCATTCCTCGTGGTGCTCGTACATGGCGTCCTGACCGGCGGCGATGAGCAGCCCGTCGAAGTGCTCGTAGGACGCGAGCGGCTCGAGGCCGATCTTGAGGCGTTTGACGATGTCTTCTGGACCCTTGGCGGCAGCGGCCGGGCCGACCGGCATGTCGAGGTAGATGCAGTCCTCGGCCAGATAGGTTTTCAGCAGGTCCCAATCCCGGCCGGACAGCGCCTTCCACATCCCGAGAATCGTATCTTCAACGGACACTTGTGAGTTCGCCTTTCTCGGAGGGCAGGGCGGGGGAGCGGTGCGCGGCCCGCAGGAACCGGCCGGTCCGCTGTGTCCCGACGAGCTCGGTCAGCGTGCCGTCGAGGTATACGGCGCGACCGCCGACCAGCACGGCGTTGACGGTGTCGTCGTTGCGGTTGACCATCCGGGACAGCCCGCCGTAGGACTCGACGGTGTCTTCGGCGTACTCGTCGAGTGAATCGTCGAGGCGCGCCGGATCGATCACCACCACGTCGGCACGGTCCCCGACGCGCAGATGGCCCGCGTCGATGCGGTACCAGTCGGCGAGTTCGCCGGTGAGCCGATGCACGGCCCGCTCCACGGACATGAACGGCGTGCCGGCCTTCTCGGCGTCCAGCACATGGCGCAGCAGGCGCAGGCCCATGTTGTAGAACGCCATGTTGCGCAGGTGCGCGCCCGCGTCGGAAAAGCCCATCTGGATGCCCGGATCGCGGGCCAGCTTCTTGAGGACCTCCGGGCGGTGATTGGAGATCGTGGTGTGCCAGCGCACCGCGGTACCGTATTCGAGTACGAGGTCGAGGAACGCGTCGACGGGATGCACGCCGCGATCGACGCCGACCTGTCCGAACGACTTGCCGATCACCGATTCGTCGGGGCATGCCACTATCTCGGCGTCGAAGAAGTCGCGATGCCACACCCGCACACCGAACTTGGCGTCGTAATCCTTTCGGAAACGGCGGCGATAGGACTCGTCGCGCAACAACTCGTTGCGCTCCACCTCGTCGCGCAGGTGCAGGGCCGCGGCTCCCGAGCCGAACTCCTCGAACACCACGAGGTCGATACCGTCGGCATACACCTCGAACGGAACCGGCAGATGCTGCCACCGGAAGTTGCCGCCCAGCGCGTTCACGGCCCGGGCGAGCGGCCCCATCATCAGGATCGCGTACGGATTGGCCTTGATGTCGGCCGCCGACAGCAGGCTGGTTTTGAGCGGGTTGCGGAAGATCCCGAGGGACTGTGCGACCTGCGAGGCCAGATTCAGCGGATTCTGGATGTCGGGCCCCGACTGCAGGACTCGCCCGGCGCGACGTAGCAACGATTTCAGCCGGCGCAACTCGCGTGGTTTGGCATACGTCGACGGCAACGTCCGCGAGCGGCACACCTCGCCGTCGATCTTGTCGAAAAGCAATTGCTGCGAAGACATTCCGACAAACCCGGCATCGAGGGCCGCCTTGAGCATCTGCTCCATCCTGGCCTGCTCGGCCCGGGTGGGGCGCTGATCCTTACGCGTGGCGCGGTCGAGACCCATCACCGCGGTACGCATATCGGAATGCCCGATGAATGCGGCCAGATTGGGTCCGAGCGGCAACCCTTCGAGGGCGGCGATGTACTCCTCGCAGTTCGTCCAGGTCTTGTTGGCGTCGACTGCCGCGATCACGTGCTCGCGGGGGATGGCTTCGACGCGTCCGAACAGGTCACCCGCGTCGACGCCGCCCACGTGCACGGTCGACAACGAGCAGGATCCCAGCATCACCGTCGTCACGCCGTGGCGCAGCGATTCCGACAGCGACGGGCCGTTGAGGACCTCGACGTCATAGTGGGTGTGGATGTCGAGCATCCCGGGCAGCACCCACTTGCCGGTCGCGTCGATGACTTGCGGGCAGTCCGTCGCGTCGAGTTCATGCGCCGAGATCTCGACGACGTGCCCGTCGCGAATCGCGATGTCGCGCACAGCGGACGGTCCACCGGTGCCGTCGAACCAGCGGCCGTTACGGATGATTGTGTCGAAGGTCACCCCGTCATAGAACAACCGGCGACGTCCAGGTGTCAACGAAATCGGTGAACAGATTTGAAAAAATGTCTACTGACTGTCGCGGCGGGCCGCTGAACTGCGACTATATCGGCGCCCAGGCGTCCGGTTGCCGTCCGTCGACGTCGGTGAACCCGTACTCCCTCGCCAGCTCGATCGAGCTCACCGACCGCTGATTCCAGCGTGCGCGGTCCGGGTCCGCGGCGATCGCGGCCACGCCCCGCCCGACAAAACGGGGTGTCTCGGACTCGGCGAACCCGGGCGGCGCCATCGGATAACCGTCGGTTCGCACCGGGTCGAGCGCCGCACGCCAATTGGCCTCGGTGACGCCGTAGTTGTCGAGCATCATCTCGGAGCGCAGCCAGCCCGGCGTGATGGCCACCGCGGTCGCGCCGAAGGTCGCGAGTTCGTGCCCGTGGCTGAACGCCAACCGGTTCACGGCGTTCTTCACCAGGTCGTAGAACACCGACAACCGATAGTTGTCGATATTGAATGCCGTTGTCCCGTCGGATATCTCGACCAACAGTCCGCCTGGCTCCCTGGCCAGCAGCGGCAGCAGGCAATGTGAGGTGATGAGGTGGGTGTCGATGCCGAGGCGCAGGATGCGCAGCCCGTCGTCGAGGTCGTGCTGCCACATTGGCCGTCCCCACGTGGGTGGCGCGCCCTTGAGTATCTCGGCACCCCACAGATCGTTGACCAGGATGTCGATGCGGCCGTGGTCGGCGGTGATCCGGCCGGCCAGGGCACGGACCTGGCCGACGTCGAGGTGATCGACCTGGATCGCCACCCCGAACCCGCCGAGATCGGATACCAGGTCTGCGGTTTCCTCGATGGTTTCGGGTCGGTCGTAGTCGGACGTGCGGTTTCCGGCGACGCTGCTGCGGCCGGTGCAGATGACCGTCGCACCCGCTTCGCCCAGTGCCGCGGCGATACCGCGGCCCGCACCGCGCGTCGCGCCGGCAACCACCGCGACGCGCCCCCGCAAGGCATCTGGTTCCGGTGTCCACCCCATTCGACGAGTATCGCGCCGCAAGCCGTTCGACCACTGCAGTTCAGCATTTCGGCGCATACTCGGCACCGTGACTCCGTTGCAGCGGTACATTGCCGAGGAAATCGCCACCGATCATCTCGACGGCCTGCTGTCGCGCCGTGAAGCACTGCGCAGGCTGGCCCTGCTCGGCCTGAGCACCGCGGCGGCCACCTCGTTGATCGCCGCGTGCAGTTCGACCCAGCAGCCGACCACCGAGACGTCGGCGACCGAGACCGCGACCGGTTCGGGCCCGGCGGCCTCCGGTCCGCCCCCGGGCTCCGAGGGCGGGCTGCCGACCGAACCCATCACCTGGGCCGGGCCCGCCGGGGAACTTCAGGGCGCATGGGCCGAGGCACCCGACGCCAAGGGCGGAGTACTGGTCATCCACGAGAACAAAGGCCTCAACGACTACATCAGATCGGTCGCGGGCCGGTTTGCCGGCATCGGGTACTCCGCACTCGCGATCGATCTGCTGTCGGCACAAGGGGGAACCGCGAAGTTCACCGACCCGGCCGACGCCACCGCCGCGCTGAGCAAGATCGCACCCGAGGAATCCGTCGCCAACCTGAAATCCGGCATCGACGAACTGCAGCGGCGCGTGCCGGATCGCAAGGTCGCCGCCGTCGGATTCTGCATGGGCGGGGGCCTGGTGTGGCGGTTGCTGGCCGTCGGGACCCCGCAACTGGCCGCGGCCGTGCCGTTCTACGGACCCACGCCGGAAAATCCCGACTTCTCCGGCTCCAAGGACGTGGCGGTGCTGGGCTTCTACGGCGCGCTCGATCAGCGCGTGAACGCCACCGAACCCGTGGCTCGGGCCGCACTGGAAAAGGCCGGGCTGGTGCACGAACTCGTCACCGAGCCCGACGCCAACCACGCATTCTTCAACGACACCGGCGACCGCTACAACGCCGCCGCGGCCGCCGACGCGTGGCGCCGGGTCCAGGACTGGTTCGCCACCCACCTTGTCTGACACCGTTGTCACGCGAGAGTGGCTCCCGAACGCCGGCGTCACTCTGGCGTGACAACGGCGGGCGCCGGCCATGATTGTCACGCGAGAGTGGCTCGCGAAGGCCGGCGTCACTCTGGCGTGACAACGGCGGGCGTCGACCATGATTGTCACGCGAGAGTGGCTCGCGAACGCCGGCGTCACTCTGGCGTGACAACGGCGGGCGCCGGCCACCACGGTTGTCACGCGAGAGTGGCTCGCGAAGGCCGGCGTCACTCTGGCGTGACAATGGCGGGTGTCGGCCGCTCGGCGCAGCGTCCCGTCGCGGAGTTCAGCGCGTGTTCAGACACCCGTTGCGAGTGCGTTGTTGACCGCACATACGGCCCGGTTCTTATCGTGCAATGCGGGTTGTCCAGGTCGCGAACTTCTACGGCCCGCGTTCGGGGGGACTGCGCACCGCGGTGGACCGCCTGGGCGCGGAGTACTGTTCGGCCGGCCACGAGGTGTACCTGATCGTGCCCGGATCCCATCCGGAACGTCATGTGCTGCCCAGCGGTGTGGTGCGGATTTCGCTGCCGGCCAGACTGATCCCGTTCACCGGTGGCTACCGTGCGGTGCTGCCCGGCCCGGTGACGTCATTGCTGCGGCGCCTCGAACCCGACGCGCTCGAGGTGTCGGATCGGCTCACGCTGCGTTCACTCGGACCGTGGGGCCGCAGGCATGACGTGGCCACCGTGATGATCTCGCACGAGCGGCTGGATCGGCTTGTCGGGCAGGTGCTTCCGCGGTCGATGGCGCGTGCGGTGGCCAACTTCGCCAACCGGCGCACGGCGGCGAACTACGACGCGGTGGTGTGCACGACGGCGTTCGCGCGCGAGGAATTCGACCGGATCGGCGCCGAGAACGTTGCCACGGTGCCGCTGGGCGTCGACTTGGACCAGTTCCACCCGAGCCGCCGGTCGGTGCAGATGCGCAGCCGCTGGGCCGACCCGCAGCAGACCCTGCTGGTGCACTGCGGGCGGCTGTCGGTGGAAAAGCACGCTCACCGCAGCATCGATACCGTTGCCGCACTGCGTGATTCGGGAGTGGACGCCCGGCTGGTGGTGGTCGGGGAGGGGCCGCTGCGGGCCCGGCTCGAACGCCAAGCATCGCGGCTGCCGGTCGCGTTCACCGGGTACATCGGCTGCCGCGACACCGTCGCGACGATCCTGGCCTCGGCCGATGTCGCATTGGCGCCCGGCCCGCACGAGACCTTCGGCCTCGCGGCGCTTGAGGCGCTTGCCTGCGGAACGCCGGCGGTGGTGTCGCGCACGTCGGCGCTCGCCGAAATCCTCACGTCCGAGAGCGGTGCCACTGCGGACAACGACCCTCATGCCATCGCGCACGCCGTCACATCGGTCATCAGTCGGCCGGAACCACAGCGCCGAAGCAGCGCCCGTCAGCGCGCCGAGCAGTTCACCTGGACCCGTGCGGCGGCCGGGATGCTCGACGTGCTGGGGGACACCGGACGCGCAGCGGGTGCGTGAGCCCTAACCGGCCGTGAGCCTCGTCGGGGCGGCCTGCCGCCACGAGTCGAGCAGAATATCGTGCAGTTCGTTCAGATCCTCCAACGCGGCCAACCGAACCCGCACCCAGGCGGACAGCGCCTCGTGTGCAGGCACCCAGAACTTGTGCGGTTCCGCGGCGATCAGTTCGTCGCGCTCGAACTTGGGGCAGCGCACCGCAAATGAGCTCTCGTCGTCGGGAACGGTGACGAACATCTTGCCCGCCACATCGAACGTGGGGTGGTTCCAACGTTCCTTCTCCGTGGTCTCGGGGAAGGACAGCGCGATGCGGCGCACATCGTCGGCGTCGAGCACAGGGTTGACCTCCGGTCGGAGTTTCGTAGTTTAGCCGTTCGACTTTTGCGCATGGTGACGCCAGATCTGGTGCCCGGTTGCGCGACGGCCCTATGGTCCGCGGGTCAGCTCAACAGCCACGTCGCCGAAGGACGGTCGAGCATGTCCGAAATCACCACGGTTCCAGATTCTTTGGACGGTCAACCGCCTGCCGCGAGGCATCTGCGCGGCAATCTCGGCGTCGCGTCGATCGTTTTCATGGTCGTCGCCGCTGCCGCACCGCTCGGCGTGATCGGCGGCGTGGTGCCACTGGGCATCGCGTCGGGCAACGGGGCCGGCTTTCCGGCCACCTTCATCGTGTCCACGGTGGTGCTGTTGCTGTTCGCGGTCGGCTTCACCGCCATGACTCCGCATGTCGAGGAGGCGGGCGCGTTCTTCTCGTATGTGCGCCAGGCGCTGGGCTTTCCGGTGGGCATCGGTATCGCGTTCGTCGCGCTGGTGAGCTATGTCGCGCTGGAGGCAGGCGTCTACGGTCTGCTCGGGCCCGCCGGCGCCGGGGTCGTCGAGCTGGTGGGCGGGCCGACCTTGCCGTGGTGGCTGTTCGCGGCGCTGGCTTTCGCGGTGACGACCTATCTCGGTTACCGCAACATCGAGTTGTCCAGCCGGGTCCTGGGTATTCTGCTGACCGCCGAGATCGCGATCGTGCTGGTGCTCGACCTGGTCATCGTCGCGCACGGCGGCGGCGACCACGGCCTGTCGTCGGGCATCGTCGACCCGGCCGCGATCTTCTCCGGATCGCTCGGCATCGGGCTCCTTTTCGCGATCATCAGCTACGTCGGGTTCGAGGCGACGGCCATCTTCCGCGACGAGGCCCGAGACCCGGAGCGCACCATCCCGCGCGCCACGTACGTCGCGCTGATCCTGATCGGGGTGTTCTACGCGGTGACCAGTTGGGCACTGATCTCGGGATGGGGTGACGACGACGCCATCGCCCGCGCCACCGACTCGGGCAGCACGTTCCTGGGCGACACGGCCCGGCGTTACCTCGGAGCGGTGGGCGCCGACATCATCACGGTGCTGTACCTGACGAGCCTGTTCGCGTGCATTCTGGCCTTCCACAACGTGGCGTCGCGCTATGTGTTCGCGCTGTCGCAACGCGACGTGCTGCCGGCGGCGTTGAGCAGGCCGCACGGTCGCCACGGGTCGCCGCACCTGGCGTCGTTGTGGATCTCCGGGGTGGTGGCGTTGAGCGTGCTGATCGCGATCGTGTTCGGCCTGGATCCGGCCGCGCAGTTTTATACGTGGTTCGCCGGCGCGACGACGGTCGGCGTGGTCGTACTGATGATCGCGACCAGCGTCGCGGTGCTGGTGTACTTCAGCCGGGACCGGCGCGGCTACTCACTGTGGCGGGTCAGGATCGCGCCCGCACTCGGCTTGGCCGGTCTGTCCGGTGCACTGGTGCTCATCCTCGCCAACCTCAGCGACCTCGTCGGTGGCTCCAGCGTGCTGGCCTGGGTGATCGTCGGAGTCCTGGTGAGCGCCTTCGCCGCCGGCGTCGCGATCGGAACCCGGGTGGGTCACGCGTCATGACGGTCAACGGCACTGCCGAGCGGACCACCCCGACCCCCGAGCAGGCATTGGTGCGCGGCATCGACGACGGTTCGATCACCGAGATCGAGGTGGCCTGGAGTGACCCGTTCGGGCACGCCCAGGGTAAGCGGATACCCGCCGCCGGTTTCCTCGACCGGGCCCGCGGCACCGGATTCGCCTTCTGCGAGGCGTCATTGGGGTGGAACACCGATGGCACGGTGGTCGACACCCTGCGACTGACCAACTGGGAGGCCGGCTATCCCGATGTCTACGCGATACCGGACCTGACGACGTTCCGGCCGTTGCCGTGGCGCCCGAGGGCCGCGCACACGATCTCCGACATCGTCGCTCATGACCGTCGGCCGTCGCTGTTGGATCCGCGGGCGACGCTCAAGCGGGTGCTGGCTCAACTCGCCGCCCTCGGTTACACCGCCAAGGTGGGCGTGGAGCTCGAGTTCTATCTGCTCGACCCGGATGGTTCGGCGTTCCAGCCGGATATTCACGCCTACTCCCTCGAGAACGCGAACGCGCTGGATCCGTTGCTCGGCGATCTGCACGACACGCTGAGTGTCTTCACTCGATTGGAGGGCATCGAGACCGAATACGGCCCGGGTCAGGTCGAGGCGAATCTGATCTACACCGATGCATTGGAGGCTGCCGACGATGCGGCCCGGTTGAAGTACGCGGCCAAGGAGGTCGCACGAAAACACGGCAAGATCGCCAGTTTCATGCCCAAGCCGTTCACCGAGCACTCGGGAAGTTCGGCACACCTGCACATCTCGTTGTGGCGTGACGGCATCCCCGCATTCGCTCCGGTCGACGGTACCGAGAACGAGCTGGCGCTGTTCGCGATCGCCGGGCTACTCGAGCATCTGCCGTCGATCACGTTGTTCGGGGCGCACTCGGTCAACGCCTACCGGCGTTTCGCGCCCGATTCGTTCGCGCCCGCGACTGTGACCTGGAGCCGCGACAACCGCAGCGCCGCCGTACGGTCGCTGGTCGAGTCGAGCCCATCCGCGACTCGCATCGAATTACGCAGCGGTGCTTCGGATTCCAATCCGTACTGGTTGATCGCCGCTGCGCTGGCCGCGGTGATTGCCGGCATCAGGGCCAAACGCACGCCGCCGGATGCCGAGGGCGGAAACCTCTACGGCAAAGGCATTCCGCTGCCGGAATCGCTCGGTACGGCAATAGCACTCGCAGCGCATGACGACACCATCACCGAGATCCTCGGTGCGGACTCCGTACACGACTTCGCGGCGATCGCGCGCAGCGAGTGGCTGGCGTACACACAGGAGGTCAGCGACTGGGAACGCAGGCGCTACCTGGTGAACTCATGACGTCGACCACTGAACGAGCCAAAACGGAGCCCGATTCGCAACAGCCGCTGGGCGGTTCGGTGACCGACCGCCTGGGCCGCGTGCCCGCCATCCTCGACGACCTGCGTGACGGTGACGCCGCCGCCGAACGCGATCGCGTGCTGCAGTACGAGGCGGTGGGTCGGCTGCGAGCGGCCGGTCTGCTCAACCTGCGGGTGCCCGCACGCTACGGCGGTCCAGGTGGGAGCGTCCGGGATGTGCTCGCGGTTGTCATCGAGATCGCACGTGCCAGCTCGAACGTCGCTCAGGCCCTGCGAGCGCATTTCGGATATTCGGAGAGATTGCTCAGCAACCGAGCCACCGAGGCCGAACGGCTTCGCTGGTTCGCGCGGATCAACGAGGGTCTCGTGTTCGGCAACGCCATCACGGATGGCACGGGGAGTGCCCCGTCGAGCGCCGACACCACGGTGCTGGCCGACGCCGACGGCGTTCTGCGGCTCAACGGATACAAGTTCTATTCGAACGGGCTCGCTGTTCGCCGATGTCATCGCGGTGTCGGCCGTCGATGCCGACGGCCAGGATATGCAGGCTGTCGTACCCACCGATCGCCCCGGCGTCGAGTTGTTCGACGACTGGGACGGGTTCGGGCAACGGATGACCGCGAGCGGCGGAACCCGCTTCAGCGACGTGCAGGTGCATCCTGACGAGGTCACGACGGTGTCGGATGGCAGTCACCTCGGCCACGGCACCACGTTCCTGCAGTTGTATTTGGCGGCGGTCACGGCAGGGATCGCCCAACGTGTGCTCGATGACGCGGTGGCTTACGTCCGGGGCAAGGCGAGGCCCGCCGCGCACTCGCTCGCCGACACCGCCGCACGAGATCCGTTCGTGTTACAGGCCGTCGGCGATATCGCCGCCGATGCGGCCGCGGCGGGCGCGCTGGTGCTTTCCGCTGCCGACGCGATCGACGCTGTGGTGGACGGGGAGCTTCAACACGACGGGCAGGCACTGGCAGATCTGGCGATCACCGTCGCCAGGGCCCAGGTGGTAGCCGAACGGCTGACGTTGTCGGCGGCCGAGCGCCTATTCGACACGGGGGGTGCGTCGGCGACCGCCCGGGCGTTGAACCTCGACCGACACTGGCGCAATGCGCGCACGGTCGCCAGCCACAACCCGCTGGTCTATAAGGCGTACGCGGCCGGCGACTACGCCGTCAACGGGACCTGGCCGCCGGCCAACGGATACTTCTGAAGCAACACATCGGCCGAACCCGCCAAATGTGAACGCGTCCGGATCGATAATCGGCTTCGGGTACCGACGACGATCAGGGGGCCCGGATGAAGCTGATGGCAGTGTTCTGCACGCTGGCCGGTTTACTGACCGTACTCGTGGCCTGCGGACAGTCCGACGATTCGGTTCGCGGCACCGGAACCGCGATCCTCACGGCGAGCCCGACGACCGAACCGGCCTCGGATGGGCCCACCATCACGATCGAGGGCATGGGGTTCAGCGGCGGGCTCACCGTTGCTCCGGGCACGCAGATCACGATCGTCAACAATGACGAGGTCGAGCACTCGGTGACCGCGCGCACCGGTGATGCATTCGACGTGCATGTCGACGGTAAGCAGCGCGCAACTCTCACCGCGCCCTCGGAACCGGGGGAGTACGCGTTCTATTGCGTCTACCATCCCGCGATGATCGGGACGCTGACGGTCAGCTGACCGTCGCCGCGGTCCGCGGCGCGTAACGCAACACCGCGGCGACACCGTCGGCAGGCGATTGACCCTCGGCCGCGCCGATCAGTTCTGCGCCGATCGAGACCGCGGCCAACGGCAGCGCTTCGTCGGCTCGCAGCGTGTGTGTCGGCGCGGCGCCCAGCTCGGACAGCACATTGGCGTTAGGGGCCACGGTCGCGAGGTCGTCGGAGGCCACGACGGTTGCATCGCCGATGCTGCCGACGATCAACGTCTCGACCGCACCTTCCCGCAGTGCGGCGCACACCCCGTTCAAACCCTCGGTCGCCATGCCGGAGTGGCGCCCGAGCTCTGCCGAAAAGCGTTGCGCCGCCGCGTTGATCGCGTCGGCGTGGCGTCGTTGCAGGTGCTCGCCGATCGCATCGTGCAAATGCTCGCGGTCGAATCCGCTGTGCCGGGCGCCGACCTGGAGCTGCACCAGCCGTTCGGACACGCGGTCGGGCAGGGCGGCGGCGAAGTCGCTGCGCGATTGCACCTCACCCACGACGAACACGAGTTCGGGCGCCTCCTCGTCGACGATCGCGGTGACGCGGTCGGCCGCGGCGCGGATGTTCTTCGAGCGGCTTTCCTCGGTGCGTGGTTGGGGGTCCCCGTAGCCGGGTGTTTCGGCTCCACTGGCCTTGTGCACGGGGTAGCCCTCGCCTTCGACGGTGTGTGTGGTCACCGTGCCGTCGCGGTGCAGTTCGATATCGGCGCCCGCGTGGTCGACGATGGCCACGAGGTAGGTGGGTTGCTCAATGCCGTGCGCGAGCACCGGCACGATGTAGGGCAGTTCGGAGACGCGAACCACCGGCGGGCCGTCCGCGCGGCTCACACGCTCGTCGACCAGCACACCGTCGGCGTTCGCGACGACAACGCGCCCGCCCCGCCCGACCGGGGCCGGAATCGCCGTGACGGCCTCGGCCAACCGGTCGATCAAATCCGGCCCGGCGCCCTGTCGCGCGAGTTCCTCGGCCATCCCGCGCCATTTCAGGTCGGTCTGTGCGGCCGCGTCCTCGGTGTCATGGGAATCGTCGAAGTAGATCGATCCGTAAGGCCCCGTTGCCGTCAGCAGGGTTCGGAAGTGTTCGGAGTGCATGATCCTCCGTCCTCTAGATGTACAGCTCTGAATGGAGTGCCCCGCCGACGGCCGGACAAACCACCGCTACCCGAGTAGCTCGCGGACCAGCGTCTCGCCGAGCCAGTCGGCGAATCGACGCACGGTCCAGCCGCGCTCCCGCACCAGGCGATCGAACAGCACGGGATCCGTCGCGAGCCAGGCGACGTCGATGGCGTCGCCTGGGCGGCGGTGTGCGGTCAGCGCGTTACGCTCGCGCAGGTGCTTGACGACCCGGCGGGCCCCGTCCAAACGCTGCCGGTGCAGTTCGGCAAGCAGGCGGGCCGCGTCGGGATCCTCGTCGGCGGCGATTTCGACGGCGCGAAACAGTCGTGCGGTGCGTACGTCGATATCGGCGAGCAGCCGCGCCCAGCCGCGAAGAAGTCGCACCGGGTCGTCGAGGTCGAACAGTCGCGTGATCGGGTCACGGTCGGCGAGGCCGACGGGTTGGTCGTCGCCGGCGACCGCCCAGTCCACGGCGAGTTTCAACAGGTCGACCTTTCCGCCGGCCGAACTGAACACGGTTTTGCGGCTCACCCCGGCCGCGGCTGCAACCGCGTCGATGGTCGTGGCGCGATAGCCGTGTTCGACGAACAGCCGCGCGGCGGCGGCCACCACGGCGCGCCGGGTCTCGGCCGCCTGCGCCGCGCGCAGCTCCGACCGGTAGGGCCGCTTGACAGTGTCGACCATTCAGGTGACTCTTGGTGTAGTCATTACATGACAATCTACCTGAAATGAGTTGAATGCGGATCGTCATCGTCGGGGCCGGGCCGGTCGGACTTTTCTGTGCCATCGCGCTGGCCGACCGGAACCACCAGATCACCGTCGTCGACCGCGACGGCGGACCGCCGCCACACGGTCCGTGGGTGCGTAAGGGCGTGATGCAGTTTCACCACGCACACACTTTTCGCAGCCAGGTCGTCGATGCGCTCCGCGCCGAAATGCCGGACGTCCTCGACGATCTCGCGGCGCGTGGTGCAGAGGTCGCCGTGGGCCCGAACGGACAGACCGCCGCGTTGCTGTGTCGGCGGTCGACGTTCGAGTACGCATTGCGTGCAGCCGCAGCGGCACATCCGGATGTCGTCGTACACGCCGGGCACGTCGACCGCGTCGTGATGGAGAACGGCCGTGCCGTCGCGGTCGCTTCGGGTGACAACCGGCTCGCCGCCGACCTGATCGTCGACGCGTCGGGCCGGGCCAGTCGCTTCACCCGGAGCCTGCGGCCCCCGGCCGAGGGAGGCGACTGCGGTGCCGTCTACGTCACCCGGCAGTACCGCCTACATCCCAATGCCCAACGGGGGCCGGTGAACTCGCCGATCGGGCTGTCGCTCAGTTATCCCGGCTATCTCGCGATCGCCTTCCTGCACGACAACGGCACGTTCTCGGTCACCATCAACCATGACGGATCCGATCCTCGACTGCGCGGCCTGCGCGAGGCAGGCGCCTTCGAAACCTCGGTTCTGGCGATTCCCGGGCTCGCGGAATGGGTGGACCCCACCCGGTCGCACCCGATCACGCCGGTGCTGCCGGGCGGCCGGCTCTACAACAGCTATCGCGGCCAGCTCGACGAGACCGGACGGCCCGTCTTACCGGGGTTGATCTCGGTGGGCGACGCGGTCTGTACCACCACGCCGTTGGCGGGCCGCGGGGTCGCGCTCGGATTGCTGCAGGCCCGCGCGCTGGTGAGTGCCGTCGAGCGGTGTGGAGTCGATATCTCCAGTGCCACAGCCGAGTTCGACGCGTGGTGCGTCGGCAACATCAAACCGTGGTTTGCCGACCACGTGGTCGCCGATGCCGACCGGATACGACGGTGGTCGGGCGGTGACGTCGATGTGAGCCGGCGCTTGCCTTCGGATCTGATCGTCGCGGCCGCGGCGGCCGATCCGGGCCTGTGGGCCATCATCGAGCCATATGCGCACATGACCGCACTGCCGGACACCCTGCTCGCGGCCGAACCACGTGCCAGGCAGCTGTACGCGAGCGGCTGGCGCCCGGATGTCCCGCCCGGGCCGTCGCGCGACGAACTGGCGGCGATCTGCGCCGAGCGTGCCGCCTAGCGCCAGGCGACGGGCAACCGTTTGATGCCGTGAATGAATGCCGACTGCAACCGGTCCGGTTCCTCGGTGACGGCGATCGCAGGCAGTTGGCGGTGCAGTTCCTCGAACGCCACGGTGATCTCCCGCCGCGCGAGATTGGCGCCGAGGCAGAAATGCGCTCCGCCGCCACCGAATCCGACATGCGGATTGGGATGGCGCCGCACGTCGAACCGCCACGGATCGGCGAACTTCGACTCATCGCGATTGGCCGTGCCGTACCAGAGGGTGACCTTGTCACCGGCAGCAAGCGGAACTCCGCCCAGTTCGGTGTCCCGCGTCACGGTGCGGCGCATATAGCTCACCGGCGAGGCCCACCGCACAATCTCTTCGACGGCTGTCGGCGCGACTTCGTCATAGGCCGACCACCATTCGTCGCGCTGATCCGGGTAGCGGGTGAGTGCGAGGACGCCGTGACTGATGGCGTTGCGCGTCGTCTCGTTGCCCGCCACGACGAGCAGGATGAAGAACGATGCCACCTCGGCCGAAGTCAGCCGCTCGCCTTCCACCTCGGCCTGCACCAAGCTGGTCGTGAGGTCGTCTGCGGGCAGCGCCCGACGCTCATCCGCCAGCGCGGTCGCATAGGCACCGATCTCCATGGCGACAGCGATGAACTCGTTGAAGTCGGTGGTCAGATCCGGATCGCCGAAGCCGAGAATAACGTTGGTCCAATGGAAGATCCGCTGATGGTCGTCCTCGGGGATTCCCATCATGTCGCAGATGATCTGGAGCGGCAGGGGCCCGGCGAGTTCGGTCACCAGTTCGGCGTGGCCGTCGGGGTTGTGCGACACCATATCGGCGACGAGCCGGCGCGCGCGGTCCCGCACGGAATCCTCGATGAGGGCAAGCACTCTGGGCGTGAACGCGCTGCGAACGATGTTGCGCAGGCGCGTGTGGCGCGGATCGTCCATCGCGATCATCGACCCGAAATACTCTGCCAGTTCCGGGGTTTGGTCGCCGATGGTGATGCCGGCGGCGGAGCTGAAGATCTCGGGATGGCGGCTCGCGTAGAACACGTCGTCGTAGCGGGTGACCGCCCAGTGGCCGTTTCCCTGCGGGAAGCCCACCTGCTCGAACGCGGGTTGGAACGAGATCGGCGCCTGGGCGCGCAGCGTCGTGAACGCCCCGTCCCTGATGTCGTCGTCCAGCGCCCAGAAGTCCCATGACCCGAGGTTGATGTCGGACAGCGGCACGTCAGGCGGCGGTGCGATACCCACACCGCCAGGGTAGGGGCGAATCCGATTCGCCGGGCCCGATCAGGACACGGTCAACGACCGAAGCCGCGGCCACATCGACTGCCACGGTTGCTGCCTACCGGTCAGCAGGTAAATGTGCATGTCGTCACCGACGGCTCCGACAGTGCGGACAGTCGTGAAGTAGGGACGAACCGCGTCGGGCTCCGAACCGACGTAGAGCACCGAGTCGACGGAGTCGGGCGGAGGATCGAAATAGCCGTAGCTGCGGTTCGGGCTGTAGGCGGCAGGCAGTCCGTACGTGGTCGCGTAACCGTCGAGGTAAGCGGCAACGATGTAGGACTCGCCCATCACCGCGGTGTGGTCGCGTTGATGGCCCGCCAGCGCCCGATAGGCCTGCGCCGTCCGACGTGCGATCTGCTCGCCGTCGTCGGAGCGCGTGATCTGCACCGATAACACCAGGATCGCGACCGCTGTCGCCACCGCGAGCCCGATCACCGACCGGCCCAGCCAACGCCGCCGCGGCTGCCGTGACTCGCGTCGGCGCTGCAGGCCGACCGCCCCGGCGGCCGCGAGCGGTGCATACAGCCCGGCGAGGTAGTACGGACGGCCCTGCGTGACGACGAACAGCACGTACAGCAACACGGCGGTGGCGAGCAGGAACCGGTAGTCGCGCAGTTGTGCCACGCGCAGCAGTTGCCACGCGCCATAGCCGCCGAGAACCATGCCGAGCACCCCGGCGTAGACGATCAGCTGCACCGCGATACCGGCGCGTCCGGCGTAGAGGGCGTCGGCTTCGCCCGCCACAACGGTGATCATCTGCAATTGCGGCCAGCCGTGCGCGTGCTGCCACAGCAGTGTCGGCGCCGCGATCACGGCCGCGATGAGCGCACCCGCCCACAGCGCCGGACGGCGCAGCAGCTCGCGGGGGCCGAGCACCGCCACGCACACGAGTAACACCGCGCACAGCAGCACCACTTGAAACTTCGTCATCGCCGCAACGCCGACCGCCACACCGCATGCCGGCAGAAGCCGGTCGTCGCGAACCCGGATCCAACGGACCAGCAACCACACGATGAGCAGCCACTGCATGGGCTCGAGGGTGTAGGGCGTCAGCCAATGCCCGGTCAGCGTCGTCCACAGGGCCGTGGCCTGCGCCGCGGCGGTCAGCGTCTGGGCGCGCCGGTCGCCGCCGAGCTCGCGGGCGATCAGGCCGGCCAACACCACTGCGCCCGCCGTCGCCACAACGGCGGGCAGGCGCATGGCGAACACGGAACCTGGGGCGACCGCGTCGAGCAGCGCGGCCAGTGCAGGCGTGACGGGAGGCTGATCGGCCGAGCCCCAGTCCAGGTGATGGCGGCCGATGGCCAGCATGTACACCTCGTCGAACCAGTAACCCGTTCCCAACAGCGCTGCGGCACAAAGAGCTAACGCCGTCAAGGCCGCGATCGGCAGAATGCTCGCCGCAGCGAACACCGGTGTCGGTCGCGTCGATTCGTCGACACGTAGGTCCGCCATCCGCCCCAGGTTAGCCCGGACCGCCGGAGCCGCCGGCGAGTAACGCGCCGGTGTTGCCTGCCGATAACTCATCGGGGTGAACGTCTCGCCGCGTGGTGTCGCAAGACGTTGCGGCGCCGTGCCATTGGGGGATGGCCGGCGCCAGGGTCACCACAGTAGGAGGTAGTGGATGAATACGCGCAAGACGTTGCGCACGGCCGTGGCGGCGACGCTGACGGTCGGTGCGCTCGGATTCGGCGTCACGGCGTTCGGTTCACCGGTGGCTTCGGCAAGCCCGATCGCGCCGGCTCCGCTCAAGCCAGGACACGGCAACGACGATTGCTTCCCGTTCTGTGACCGCGGGCCAGGTCGCGATTTCGATCGCGGCCACTGGAAGGACGACCACTGGGACGACAAGGGACCCTGGTGGGCCAACAACCGGCACGACTGGTGGGACGACCGTAAGGGTCCGCCACCGTGGGGTTGGGGACCACCGCCGCCGGTGCATTGGAACGGTCCGTTGCCGCCGACGATCAACTACTGGGGATACAACCTGAATCCCGTCTGGGACAACGGTTTCCGCCAGTGGGGCGTGTGGTTCTTCGGAGTCTGGGTCCCGATCTTCGGGGTGGGCTTCCGTTAAGCCGCGTCCGACTCCACGACGGCCTTGATGCGTTCGAGCGTCTTGCGCATGTCGCGGATGTTGCGTCGTTTGCGCAGCGGGCCGGCCACCGCCCAGAACAGCCGGTTCGGCACTGATTCGCTGAGCCGGAACGATTCTGTGACGTCGGTGCCGTCGGCCCGCTGCGTGAACCGGTAGTGCCAGTTGTTGATCGGCTTGTCGCCGAGCAGCACGGCGAAGCCGAACTCTCGGCCCGGATCGCAGGCCGTGACCCGGCACGTCGTCCAGTACACGGGCCCGATCTCGTTGCGCTTCACATGACCGCGGAACCGGGCGCCGAGGGCCGGGCCCGCGGCGCCGTCGAGCCATTCGGCCTCCATCACCTCGGGCGAGAATCGGCCGGTGTTGCGCACGTCGGCGACTAGATCCCAGATTCGTTCGGCCGGCGCGGCTATCGACACCGTGACTGAGGCATGCATGGGGTCACAGTATTCGTGATGTGCGTGCCCGCCCAGAGTGGTGTGCGGGTCAGCCGCTTTCGCGGTTGTCGTAATCGGCTTCGGCATCGTCCAGATCGTGGCGCACGACGCGCACCCGGCCGTGCGGCAGGCAGGCCGCATAGCCGTGGTGTTTCCCGTAGAGCTCCCATGACGTTCGGCGATCGTCGGGGCGCACGTCGATGCGGTGGCCGTCGGAGAACGTCAGGTGCAGACCACCCGTGTCGTCCCAGTCGGCGTGGGTGCAGCGTTGTCCTGCGAAGTCGAACAGCGGGCGAACCTCATCGGTCAACGCTCTCGGGTCGATCGACACCACCTCCGAATCGTCGTGTTCGGTCGCGGGCAACGTCAGCTCGAACGGCACCGCGACGACGAGTTCGTTGTAGTCATTCAGGTTGAGTACCAGCCCGTCGCGAAACATGATCCGCTGGACCAAGCAACCCTCAATCCATTGTTCGGTCATTTTCTTACTCTGAACCGCTGACAGACCGGGCACAAGAGGCGGCCTGACGGTGTTGGCACTGGGTATGGCACGCACAGGAGATGTTCGATGAAGGTCCGGTTCGGCGTCGGACTCGGCGCAGACACGGGACCGGAGGCGTTGGGTGGCATCGTCGATGAGCTGGAGAGCGCCGGGGTGGACTCGGTCTGGTTCTCCGAACTCGTCTACACGCCTGCGGTGGACCCGTTCATCGGCATGGCCTACGCGCTGGCCCGCACCACCCGGTTGAAGGTCGGGACATCGGTCGCGATCCTGCCCGGACGCCATCCCGTCCTGGTCGCCAAACAGCTTGCGTCCCTTGCGGCGCTCGCGCCCAAGCGCGTGCTGCCGGTGTTCGGACTCCAGTCGGCACTGACCGCCGAGCGGGCGGTGTTCGCGGTGCCACCGGGGCGTCGGGCAGCGGTGTTCGACGAATCGTTGCAGCTGCTGCGGGCGGTCCTACGGCAGCGCGACGTCTCGTTCGAGGGCGAGTTCTTCAGCGTGCCCGCCGCAGATGTCCAGCCGCTTCCCGCGCATCCGCTCGACATCTGGCTGGGCGGCTCGGCACCGTCGGCACTGACCCGGATCGGCAGATTCGGCGACGGCTGGCTCGGGAGCTTCCTCACGCCGCCCGAAGCGGCCGCGGCACGACAGCGGATCGAGCGCGCGGCAGAGGCCGCGGGGCGCGCGGTCGAACCGGACCACTACGGCATCAGCCTCGCGGTCGCGGACGGCCGGCTGCCCGCCGATACGGTCGCGGCGGTGCGCCGCCGCAGACCCGACGTGGACCCGGCAGAGCTCATCGCCACGGACTGGCCGGCACTGCACCGCCAACTCGACGCCTACCTGGCCGCCGGACTGACGAAATTCGTCATCCGTGCGGCCGGACCGACTGATCGCGACGGGTTCCTGGCGCGGTTCGTCGAGGAACTCCTGCCTCGCCAGAACTGAAGGTGTGCAAACGGGCGACGGGTGAACCCTACGGTGCCTAACGTCGTGTCAGGGGAGTGCGAACACCGCACGCGCGCCGAGCCCTGAGCAAAGGAGATGGTGCCATGAGCATGCGATTCCCGAGGCTGCGCAAACCGTTCACGATCGGCCTCACCGGGGTGTTGTCCGCGACAGCGGTCGCGTTGGCCCTGATGGCCGCACCCGCCGCGGTTGCCGACGACCGCTTGCAGTTCACCGGCACGACGCTGTCGGGTGCGCCGTTCGACGGGGCCAGTTTGGCGGGCCGGCCCGCGGTGCTGTGGTTCTGGACGCCGTGGTGCCCGTTCTGCAACGCGGAGGCGCCGTCGGTGAGCCGGGTGGCGGCCGCAAATCCACAGGTCGCGTTCGTCGGTATCGCCGCACGTTCCGACGTCGCCGCGATGCAGGGCTTCGTCGACAAATACAACCTCGGCTTTCCCAATCTGAACGACGCGGACGGATCGATCTGGGCCAGGTACAACGTGCCGTGGCAGCCCGCCTACGTGTTCTACCGCTCCGACGGATCCTCGACGTTCGTCAACAACCCGACGTCGGCGATGTCGCAACAGGAACTGGCCGACCGGGTGGCCGCACTCGGCGGCTGATCCGGGCGTGGAGCAAGATCTGCTCGGGTTGGCGTTCGGCGCGGGCATGGTGGCCGCACTGAATCCGTGCGGATTCGCGATGCTGCCCGCCTACCTCGCGCTGGTGGTGCGCGGCGAAACCACGACGGGAACGCCCGCGGCGCTGGGGCGTGCGCTGCTGGCAACGGTCTCGATGGCGGCCGGTTTCGTGGCGGTGTTCGCCACTTTCGGCGCCCTGACGATCGCGGCCGCCTCGACCGTGCAACGCTATCTGCCCTACATCACCGTGGTGATCGGCCTGATCCTGATCGGGCTGGGCTGTTGGCTGCTGGCCGGTCGGCATCTGAGGCTTCTGGTCCCGAAAGCCCTGACGCGCAACCGATCATGGGCGCCGACCGCACGCCTCGGCTCGATGCTGGGGTACGGCGTCGGCTATGCGCTGGCCTCATTGTCGTGCACCGTCGGCCCGTTTCTGGCGGTGACCGGTGCCGGGCTGAAATCGGCTACGCCGCTGCGCGGAGTGTCGGTGTTCGCGGCCTACGCCGCGGGTTTCGCGTTGATCGTCGGCGTGCTGGCGGCCGCGGCGGCGTTGGCGAGCACAGTCGTGGTCGACCGGATGCGCCGAATTGTCCCCTACATCAACAGGATCAGTGGTGTGCTACTGGTCGCGGTCGGCGCGTACGTCAGCTACTACGGCGTTTACGAGATCCGCCTGTTCACCCCCGCCGGAAATCCGCAGGACCCGGTCATCGCCGCGGCCGGGCGCATCCAGGGCGCGGTGGCCGGCTGGGTTCACCAGCACGGGGCATGGCCGTGGATGCTGATCCTGGCCGGGCTCGTCGTGCTTGGGCTGACGTGGCGACTGGCGATCAGATACGCCGAGAGACGACGGCGCGCACGTCCGGCCACGGTGGCCGACGCACCATAGCGGCGGTGGCCAGCGTGGCTGCCACCAAACCGATGAATTCGCCCAGTAACGCGATCCGCGTCGTGTCCACGGCGGGTACCCAGGTGGACTTGCCGCCATGTATGACGAAGACTCCGAGCGGTCGCGCCGAGACGCGGCCGTCGGCGCGGCGGCGCACCTTGCTCACGGGTATGACGGTCGACCCGTCGGGTGTCTGGTGCGGGTCACCGAATACCCGGGTCGTCTCGGGATCGACGGGCAGGTCCTCGAGCGCCTCGGGCAGCCGCATGTAGATGTCCTTCCTGTCAGCGGTCGAAATCGAGTTCGTCGTCGACCGGAACCACCATCGCCTGTTCGATGAGATCGGCTTCGCTGGCATCGGCATGGGTGGAGATACGCACCCGAACGGCGTCGAGCGTGGCGTACTCGTCCTCGTCGACCCCGGCCGGGGTCAGCTGTTCGACCGCGTCGGCTTCGGACACGACGTCGTCGAACGCGCGGTCGCCGGCTTGCGTCATGATCACCCCCGGTATGTAAATGCTCGTCCCGTCCGATTGTCCTACCTGTAATCTGGTGATTCAACGTTCTCAGGTCCATGGGGTACTGTCCGAGACCTGCACGATCGACGGGGGATGTTCCCTGGTAGTGGGGAACGCCAATTAAAGAAGCACCTTCAACTGTCAAAGGCTGCCGTGCCAGAGAAAACCACCGATTTCGTGGCTCTCGAGCCGCACTTCGAGGACGTCCAGTCCCATTACGACCTGTCCGACGAATTCTTCCGGCTGTTTCTGGATCCGACCCAGACCTACAGCTGTGCCTACTTCGAGCGTCCCGACATGACGCTGGAGGAGGCGCAGTTGGCCAAGATCGACCTGTCGCTCGGCAAACTGGGGCTGCAGCCGGGGATGACGCTGCTCGACGTCGGCTGCGGATGGGGAGCCACACTGCGGCGCGCGGTCGAGCGCTATGACGTCAACGTCGTCGGCCTGACGCTCAGCCGCAATCAGCAGGCGCACGTCGCGCGCAGCTTCGAGGAGCTCGCCACCGACCGGACCCGCCGGGTTCTGTTGGAGGGCTGGGAGAAGTTCGACGAGTCCGTGGACCGGATCGTTTCGATCGGCGCGTTCGAGCATTTCGGTGCCGACCGCTACGACGATTTCTTCTGGATGGCCTACACCGCGCTGCCCGACGACGGGGTGATGATGCTGCACACCATCGTCAAGCCCAGCGGCGAAGAGTTCGCGGCCCGCGGCCTCGCGTTGACCATGCGCCGGCTGCGGTTCTTCAAATTCATCATGGACGAGATCTTCCCCGGCGGTGAGCTTCCGTACGTCGCCCAAGTCGAGGAGCATGCTCGGCGCGCGGGCTTCCGGGTCGACCGGGTTCAGTCCCTGCGTCCGCACTACGCGCAGACGCTCGACATCTGGGCGGCCACGTTGCGCGACCGCAAAGACGAGGCGATCGCTCTGCAGTCCGAAGAGATGTACGAGCGGTACATGAAGTACCTGACCGGCTGTGCCGAACTGTTCCGCGAGGGCTACACCGACGTCTGCCAGTTCACCCTGGTCAAGTCGTCCTGACCGATCGCGCCGCGGCCGTTCAGCGGGCCGGTGGGCCCGGCTTCTCCTGCGCGGCGTCGCGCCGCCGGCCGGCCATCCCGGCCAGTGCCTCGAACACCACTCGGTGCGCGGCGTTGACGGTGAGTTCGGCGTGGTCGTAGGCCGGCGCGACCTCGACCACGTCGACGCCCGCGACGTCATGGCGGTAGCAGAGCTGCCGGACCATGCGAAGCAGGTCGGCGCTCGTGATCCCGCCGGGTTCCGGCGTCCCCGTGCCGGGTGCATGTGCCGGGTCCAGCACATCGATATCGACTGAGACATAGAGCTTTTCGGCCTTAGCGAGGGCTTCGGAGACCGCGTCGGCCATCACTTCCTTGAAACCCCGGTCCCAGATCTCCTGCATGGTGTGCCACGTCATGCCCTGTTCCAGCATCCATTCGAACGTGTCCTGCGGTGGCCAGTAACCACGCAGACCGACCTGAACGAAGTGGGTACCCGGGACCGCCCCGGATTCGATCAGCCTGCGCATCGGCGTGCCATGGCTGGCGAGATTGCCCTCGATGTTGTCAGCGGTGTCGGCATGCGCGTCGAAATGCACGATGCCCACGTTGCCGTGGCCGTGTACATCGGCCACCGCGGTCGCCGATGGCCACGTGATCGAGTGATCGCCGCCGAGCACCACCGGGACGATTCCACGCGACGCCACGGTGTGGACGCGTTCCCGGATGTTGGCGTGTGAGACGTCGGTCTGCCCGTGTGGGCAGTAGGCGTCGCCGAAATCGACCACCTCGAGCCAGTCAAAGATCTCCAAGCCGAGATCGAGGTGATAGGTGCCGGGTTCGTATGCGGTGGCGCGAATGGCCCGAGGCCCGAACCGGGCGCCGGGCCGGTTGGTGGTCGCGATGTCGAACGGTGCCCCGACGATCGCCACGTCCGGCCGCCAGGCGTCGAGCTGATCCGTCTCGGTCAGGAACGGACGGTGTCCGAACGAGACCATCCCCGAATGCGGCAGGTCGAGTTGTTCGGCGAGGCCCGGCGGCAACTCGCGGCTCGGCCTGTCCTCGTGATCCGCGCCCATGGCCCGACCCTACCGCCGTCGCCGCGACACCGGGCCGGGTCTGTCGAATCGCGCTACCTCATTGGGCGGCAACGGAACTGAGCGCACTCCGAAGTGGTTCGGGGACCGGACGTTTGGCCCAGTCTGCTGTCGACAAGACGACGTAGACGTTGCGGCCGCGCACCGCAGGTCGCTCCGGCGTGGCGGGGTTGGAACCCAGCACCGTGAAACCCAGGGCGAAGCTCGTCGTCCCGATGTGCTCGCAGCACACCGCGACCCGAACGGTGTCGCGCCACCGCACCGAGGCCAGGAAGTCGATCTCGCTGTGCACCACCTGAAGGTCGTACCCCGAGGCGATGAGTCCCGGATAGGTCACCTCCAAGTGGTCGAGCAGCCCGGTGAGCGCCTCGTCGAACCACGTGAGGTAGTGGCCGTTGAACACGACACCCTGCTGATCGATCTCGGCGTAGCGCGGAACGATCGGAAAGGTGAACCCGCCCACGTGACTGCCTCCGTTGTCGCCTGCATTGCCGCTCCACCGTAATACCGGCGTGGCCGGCGGCACTTTGACCGTCCGCCGACACGCGCGAGACTTGACGCCGTGAAACTCGTGACCATCGATGACATCCGTGACGCCGCGCAACGAATCGCCGCCGACATCGTCCGCACCCCGTTGTTGCCCGCCGGCTGGGGAGATCCGGACCGGCCACTGTGGCTGAAGCCGGAGAACCTGCAACCGATCGGCGCATTCAAGATTCGCGGTGCGTTCAACGCGCTCGGGCGGTTGGATCCGGACGTCCGGGCCAGGGGAGTGGTGGCGTATTCCAGCGGCAACCACGCACAGGCCGTCGCCTACGCCGCAGCGGCGTACGGCGTGACCGTCCACATCGTGATGCCCGAGGAGACGCCCAACGTCAAAGTCGAGGCGACCCGCGGACACGGGGCCGAGGTGGTGCTGTGCGGTGCGGGGCAGCGCGAACAAGTGGCCGACGAACTCGTCATCCGCACGGGCGGCGTTCTGATACCGCCGTTCGACCATCCCGACATCATTGCCGGTCAGGGCACCATCGGACTGGAGATCGCGCAGGACCTCACCGACGTTGCGGCCGTTCTGATCCCGATCAGCGGTGGCGGCCTGGCGTCGGGAATCGGCACCGCGATCCGGGCGTTGTGCCCGCGCGCCAAGGTGTTCGGCGTCGAACCCGAACTCGCTGCCGACACGGCCGAGAGCCTGGCTCTCGGGCGCCGGGTCGAGTGGCCCGTGGCGCAGCGCAACCGGACGATCGCGGACGGTCTGCGATCGACCCCCTCCGAGTTGACCTTCGCACACCTGCAGCAGGTTCTGGACGACGTCATCGTCGTCACCGAAGACGAGATCCGGTCGGCGGTACGGGAATTGGCGTACCGTGCCCATCTGATCGCCGAACCCAGCGGAGCGGTGGCGCTTGCCGGCTACCGAAAGGCGGCCACGCCGGCCGGCCCGACCGCCGTCGTGGTCTCCGGTGGCAACGTCGAGCCGCCGATGTTGCGCGAGATCCTGTCGGTTTAGTGCACGCCCTCCATCAGGCGGGTGATCCATCCCGACATCGCGAACACCACCACACCGGCAAAGATCGCGACGGCACCCAGGATGCCGAAGTAGGCGAATTCGTGCGCGGGATCGTAACGCTGCGCGAGTACGCCGGACATCGCGGTTCCCAGGCCCACCGAGAAGAAGTACAGCGCCATCATCTGCGCCCGGAATGCTTCTGGCGCAAGCTTCGTCGTCACCGACAAGCCGATGGGGGACAGGAGTAGTTCGGAAATCGCGAACACGGCCATGATGCCGGTCACCAACAGTGCCGGAACCGCTCGCCCGGTTGTCCCCGCCATCGGCAGGAACAACAGGAACGCCGCGCCCATGCCGATGACGCCGTAGGCGAACTTGCGCGGCGTGGTCGGCGCACGATTTCCGAGCCGCGTCCACAGAATCGCGAAAAGCGGTGACAGCAAGATGATCCAGACCGGCTCGATCGAACCGATCCAGTTCGACGGCGCGGTCCAGCCGAAGATCGACCAGTTCATCCGTTCGTCGGAGTACACCGCGAGAACCGTGAAGATCTGCTGGAACAGCGACCAGAACACCGCGTTGGCGATGAAGAGCGGTATGAATGCCCGGACTCGGGTGCGTTCGACGGGCGTGACCTTGGCGCTGGTCAACATCACCGTGAAGTACATCAGCGAGGCGCCGACGATCACCACCGTCGTGGCCTGCGACAGGTTGGCCAACGTGACCACTCCGGACAGGAACAAGGCGGCGGCGACGAGCGCCAGCGCGGCAACGGCCGCGACGACCTTGCCAATTGCACCGGACGGCAACGGGTTCGGGACGATACGTCCGTGCGTGCCGAGGTTGCGCCGGAACAATACGTACTGGGTCAGCCCCAACCCCATACCGACTGCGGCGGCGCCGAATCCGTAATGAAAGCCGAGACGAGTCTGGAGCAACCCGGTGACCAGCGGGCCGACAAAGGCGCCCAGATTGATGCCGAGATAGAACAGCGTGAAACCGCCGTCGCAGCGCGCATCACCCTTTTCGTACAGGGTGCCCAGCAGCGACGAGGCGTTGGCTTTCAATGCCCCTGAACCGAGCGCCACGAGCACCAGGCCGAGGCCCACACCCGTCAAACCGGGAATCACCGCCAGCGCGATGTGGCCCCCCATGACCACGACTCCGCCGTAGAACACCGTCCGCTCCATGCCGAGGACACGGTCGGCGATCCAGCCGCCGAGCACCGTCGCCAGGTACACCAACCCGCCGTAGGCGCCCACGATGCCGGTCGCGGTGGCCTTGGGTAAACCGAGTCCACCGTCGGTGGCCGTGTAATACAGGTAGTAGCCGAGGATCGTGAGCATCCCGTAGAAGGAGAACCGTTCCCAGAGCTCGACTCCGAAGAGGTTCGCCAACCCGACGGGATGGCCGAAGAACGTGCGCCGGGTGTGTGAGTCCTGCACAGCAGCCATGCGGTCACCCTGCCACTCGGGCGGGCTGCGGCGGGGATTTTCGTCGGTTCCTCGGCAAACCGATGTTGCGCTGTGTTCACCGTCTTCTGTGGCACAGCACATTTCGGGTGACCGAGGGTGGGGACCGCAGGTGTACTCGAGGTCCTGGTCACCGGTAAGGTCTGCCGAACAAGGTGGACGACGGCCACACTTTCCGGTCCGATCCGATGCTTCGGTGGCGGACCACCGTTTCGTGGCCACAGCTCCGAGGGGGTGGGTGTGGACGCGGTGCTCGGCGTCTCTCTGACTCCGTCCACCGTCGGTCTCGTCCTGGTCGAAGGGCACGAGGCCGATGGGGCCACCGTCGACCACGAGACCTACGACATTCGTGACCTCGAACCGTTGGCGTTGGCCGAAGTCACCGATCGCGTCGTCGCTGCGGTCGCCCGTGCCGAGGCGATCACCGCCGAACGGGGCAACCGCCTGCAATCCATCGGCGTCACGTGGAGCGACGGCGCCGATATCGAAGCCTCTCAGCTGCTGTCGGCGCTGTCCGACGCGGGTTTCGCGAACGTGTTACCCATCCGCTTCCCGCAGGCGACAGACACACTGGCACGCGGCATCGCCGGTGTCGTGGGTTTCGACACCACCGTCGTCTGCGTGATCGAGCCCGAATTGATCCTGGCGCTCACTGCGAGTCCCGGTGACGGGCCGGTGCAGACCACCCAGGTCCATGGCATCGAGACCGTACAGGGCCTGGCCGATTGGCTGTGTGGCCTGTTCGCGGCGGCCACCTCACGACCGGATGCCCTCGTGGTGGTCGGGTCGGCTGTCGATTTCGACGCCGTAATGCCGAAACTCCAAGCCGCCCTTGAGGTTCCGGTATTCACGCCGGCCGATGAGGGCGTCGCGTTGGCCCGCGGTGCGGCGCTGGCGTCCGCGCGCCGTGGCCGTTTCATGTTCACCGAACCCGCGCGAGGCCCCGAACGCAGACATTGGGGGCCGGCTCAGCTCGCGCCGGCGGTCATGCTGGCCGTCGGCGTCATCACGTTCGTGGTGTCGCTGTCGTTGGCCATCAGTCATCACGTCGCGGCGCCCGAACCGGAAGCCGGCCCGCGCCAGACGCGTCCGGTGGTCAACGTCTCCGGCGCGCCCGCCGCGACCCAGCACATCCCCGCGGCCGTGATTCCGCCTGCGCCGACATCGATCCCGGAGGTCGCGCCGGTCGTCGTCGAGCCGCCCGCCGCCGTCGAGCCCGCCGCACCGGAGTTCATCACCGAACCCGAAGCCGGGGCGGTTCCCGCCGACGTCCCGCCGCCGGTCGTTGTTCCGCCGGCGCCTGCGCCGGAGGCTGTTCCGCCGGTTCTCTCGCCGCCGGTCCCGACCAAGAAGCCGCTGCTCACCAGAATCCGTGACCGCTTGCGCGGCGGCCCCGATGTGCCCGAACAGCAACCCTTCATGGGCCCGGTGCCACCGGCGCCGAACGCGCCTCCGCCCGGGGCCGTGCCACCACCGGTCGCCGAAGCCCCGCCCCCGGTCGGTCCGGAGCCGGCCCCGCCGCCGCCACCACCCCCAGCGGAGATGCCGCCGCCGGAGGCCGTGCCCCCACCGCTGCCACCGCCGGCGGCGCCGCCGCCCGTGCCGTGAAACAGCGGCTATTGTCGATCCGGTGAATCCAGCTGCGGTGCGGACGGGGTTGCGGATCTGCATCGTCGCAGCTGTGGTGGCGGCCATCGTGCTGGTCGAGACCACGACGCGGTCGGGGGTCGTGTGGCGGCTGATCACCTTCACCTACCAGGCCAATCTGCTTGCGGCCGCGTTCTATGTCTGGACGCTGGTCTCGCGGCGGGCCGACGCCAGAGCGGGTTTGCGCGGCGCGGTCGTGGTCTACGTGTTGGTCGCCGGCGTCATCTGGAATCTCTTTCTCACCGAGGCGAGCATGGGATACACCCCGGCCAATCTGCTCTTGCACGTCCTGGTGCCCCTGCTGGCCGTCGCCGAGTGGCTTCTGGTCGGTGACGCTCAGGGCAGTATTCGATGGTGGCAACCATTGATCTGGCTGCTCTATCCCGCCGCCTACGTCGGGCTCGCGTTGCTGGTGTTGAGCAGCGCCGGGCGCCGGGTGCCGTACTACTTCCTCGATCCGGATGCCGTCGGCAACCTCGGTGTACTGGCCAACGTCGGCCTGCTCGGGCTGGTTTTCGTCGGCTTCGGATATGCGTTGATGGCGCATGGCCGCAGTGCCGCCCGAGCGCGGGTCGAGCTTGGATGAAACGTTCTGGCAGGACGTGTCGATGAAGTGACCATGGGCAACTCCCGCCGTGATCCTGACGTCGCGCCGGCCGGTGCCGAGTCGCGCCTGACCGGTGCCGATCGCGCCACGACCTACACTGGAGGAATGCTGAGCACACCATCGCCCACGACGAGGACAGTTCGTGTCTCGGTACTGAAGGTGTTTGCGGCGGTCGGCGTCGCCGTCCTCGCTCTCGCAGCCTCGGTTAACGTCGCACAAGCCGGTGTCAGCACCGGCGCCACCGCAGCCAAGATCGAGCCGGCCGCGGGCGACGTGGTGGGTGTCGCACACCCCGTGACCGTCACCTTCACCGCGCCGGTGACCGATCGCCAGGCAGCCGAGAAGAGCCTGCGGGTGTCCTCGACGAGCACCCCGACCGGGGAGTTCACCTGGCTCAGTGACGATGTCATGCAGTGGACACCCGATCAGTTCTGGCCGGCGCATTCGAGCATCTCCGTCGCCGCGGGCGGCGCGAAGACGAGCTTCGAGACGGGTGCCGCGGTGGTCGGCGTCGCCGACATCGACGCGCACACCTTCACCGTCAGTATCGATGACGAGGTGGTGCGCGAGATGCCGGCATCCATGGGCAAGCCCAAGTTCCCGACACCCACCGGCACGTTCACCGCGCTGTCCAAAGAACCTGTCGTGGTGATGGATTCGCGGACCATCGGCATTCCGCTGAGCGATCCCGAGGGCTACAAACTCACTGTCAACGACGCGGTGCGCGTGACGTGGGGCGGGGTGTATGTGCACGGTGCGCCGTGGTCGGTGGGATCGCAGGGCTATGCGAACGTCAGCCACGGGTGCATCAACCTCAGCCCGGACAACGCAGCCTGGTACTTCGACACGGTCAGCGTGGGCGATCCGATCATCGTGCGGGCGTAGCGGCCGCGTGCAGGTTCTTGGCTGTCGGTGAGGTGGCCACGGTAGCCGGGTCGGGGTAGGTGCCCAGTATCCGGTCTGCGGTGCCCGTGCTCGTCACGGTGAACCAGAAGTGCTCGTTCTTGTAGTGGTGATTTCGGTGATTGCGCCATATCGCCCGGTAAACGGCGGTTTTGGGCTTGTAGTCGCTGTGGATCAAATAGTGGCACCATTCGTATCCCAGCCCTAGAACCGTCAAGAACGTCAGAAATGTCAGGCCGAGTTCCAGCCGAGGGAACGCCAGCACCGCAATCGCCACCGCAAGCGGCAACACCCACAGCAGGGCTCGCCACGGGATGAAGATCAACGGGATGTCGCGCGGGTCGACGTGGTGCCTACGATGGTCGCGCGCGAGTATCGAGTCAACCGTGATACGACCGAATCTCCGTGGGCGCCAGTGCAATACGAATACGTGGATGATCCATTCGAACAGGGGGAACACCGCGAGCATCACCACGGGTACGACGGCGTCGGTCAACTGCCAGTCGCCGAGAGCGATGCGCGCGGTCGCCGAAACCACTAGCGTGCCACCGATCATCCAGGGGGAGGGGTGCCTGATGAACTCGCGAGCGGCATCGCCCAGCGTGAATCCCTTGCGGGTCATCGGTTTTCCTCCAATGCCTCCAGGGCGCCCAGCAGTGCGCCGGTAGCCGGTTCGAGAAGTTCGTGGGCGGCTTGCCGGGCCGCGGCGGCGTCGCCCGCCGCGATGGCGTCGGCGACGCGTCGGTACGCCTCCGGCCGGCCTACCTCCTCGGCCATCAGCGTGGCGAGTGCCGGCAGCACGGGCTCGTATGTCTCGCGAAGAGTGTTGAACATCAACCGGAATGCGATCGAATCCGCGCCGTCGACCACGTGATCCCAGAACGTCATCGCATGACGTTGTTGTTCGATGGGGTCCGGTTCGGACTCGAGGGCACCGAGCGTCTCGTTCAGAAGGTCGGGCATCTCGGGCTGCCTGCGTTGCGCGGCGAGCTCGGCGACCTTGGGGCCGTTGTGCAGCCGAGTCTCCAGAATGCTCCGGACCACCGAGATGTCGAGTTCACCCGCCCGGAAGAGCAGGCGCGGTAGAAGGTCGAGTCCGGCATGCCGGCGAAAGTCCCGCACCGTCGTGGCGTCCCCCTGGCGCACCTCGACCAGGCCTGCGGCGGTCAGGCGCTTGATGGCCTCGCGTACCGCGGGGCGCGACACTCCGAGAACCTCGGCGAGCTTTCGCTCACTCGGCAGCGACTCGCCGGGTTGCATCTCGCCGCTCAGTACCTCGGAAATGATCTGGTCGAACACGTCCTCGGGGACGGATCGCCGGTTCACCGGTTGCAGGGCCATGGACTCATGGTGCCGCCTTACCGGTAAGAGGTCAAGTGGTCAGACCAGTTCCGAACTGCCGGTCAGCGCAACGCGGCAGCGGTCTGTTCGTCGGCGGGCAGGAACGCCTCGATGCTGAGCTCAGCGGCGGTGAGATCGAGCGCGGTGCCGAAGGTGGTCACGGTCGAGAGGAAGGTGAGGGTGTCTCCGTCAGGTGTGGCCAACTCCAGTGGCACCACCACGCCGCCCAGATCGCGCACCGGCGCCATCCCGCCCGGGTAGGACTCGATTTCGGCAAGAAGGTCGGCCAGCTCGGCCGAACCGCTCACCGCCACCTCGCGGCGCAGCCGGGTGATGAGATGGTGACGCCATTCGGCAAGGTTGCGAATACGCGGTGCCATGCCCTCGGGATGCAAGGTGATGCGCAGTGCATTCGGCTCGGCCAGCAGGTGCTGTGCGACCCCGTCCAGCATGACCCCGGCACCGGCGTTGGCCTGCAACAGATTCCATCCGCGATCGATCACCACGCAGGGATATGGGTTGTAGGCCTCCAGCACGCGACTGACGCCTTCCCGCACGGCGGCCATGTCGGGGTCGTCGAGTGTCCGCTCGGTGTACACCGGTGCCAAGCCCGCCGCCAGCAGCAGTTGATTCTGTTCGCGCAACGGCACATCGAGCACTTCGGCGAGACGCAGCACCATCGCGCGGCTCGGGACGGACCGACCGGTCTCGATGAAGCTGACATGCCGCGCCGAGACGTCTGCCTCGATTGCCAGGTCGAGCTGACTGATCCGGCGGCGCTGCCGCCACTCGCGCATGAGCGGACCGATCGGTGTCTGGGGGGCGATGGTGGTCACCAGCTGAGTGTCACCCATCCGCGGTCGGGGCTGCCACTACCTCTCGGGTAATTGTGCCGATTACCCCGCAGGCGGGACGGTGGAGTCGTCGACGAATATGAGGAGGCGACGATGCAAGCGGCACAGCAATCCACACGTCCGATTCCCCGGTGGCTTCGGTTCGTGATGGCCGCGGATCGGTCCGGCTCGGCGTGGTACGTGGGCACCGGGTTCTTCTTCGCACCGGTTCTCGCGGTGGTATCGCCGTGGCCGACGCTGACGACGGTCTTGTGGATCGTGATCGCCCTGGCCGGCCTGTGGCTCGGGTTGCTTGGCATCGCGATGGCGACCGGGCTCGCGATGGTGCTCCGGTCGAACACCGAAATCCCGGAAGACTACTGGCGATCCATCATCGACTATCCGAGCACTAGTGTGCGACAGGACATTTCGCGCCGGCCTCGCCCCGGTAGTCGACCTGCCAATGTTTGATGCCGTTGAGCCAGCCCGACCGCAGCCGTTCCGGGGGCGACAGCGGCGTGAGGTCGGGCATCTCATCGGCGATCGCGTTGAACATCAGGTCGATCGTCATCCGCGCGAGATTCGCGCCGATGCAATAGTGCGCGCCCGTGCCGCCGAAGCCGACGTGGGGATTCGGGTCCCGCAAGATGTTGAAGGAGAACGGATCTTCGAAGACTTCCTCGTCGAAGTTCGCCGAGCGGTAGAACATGACCACCCGCTGCCCCTTCTTGATGGGTACTCCCGACAGTTCGGTGTCCTCGAGCGCGGTGCGCTGAAACGATGTCACCGGCGTCGCCCATCGCACGATCTCGTCGGCCGCCGTGGCGGGCCGCTCGCGCTTGAAGAGTTCCCATTGATCGGGATGGTCGGTGAACGCCATCATGCCCTGGGTGATCGAATTGCGGGTCGTCTCGTTCCCGGCCACGGCGAGCAGGATGACGAAGAACCCGAACTCGTCGTCGGACAGCTTGTGGCCCTCGACGTCGGCCTGCACGAGCTTGGTGACGAGATCATCGCCGGGATTCTTCGCCCGCTCGGCCGCCATGTTCATGCCGTACATGATCAATTCGACCGAGGCACTCATGGCGTCGTTGTTGGCGAACTCCGGATCCTGGTCGCCGACCATCTGATTGGACCAGTCGAACAACTTCTTGCGGTCCTCCTGGGGGACACCCATCAGCCCCGCGATGGCTTGCAGTGGCAGTTCGCACGACACCTGTTCGACGAAATCTCCGCGGCCCTCGGCAGCCGCGGTCCGGACGATGGTGCGTGCCCGCTCGGCAAGGTCGTCGCGCAGGCGTTCGACCGCTCGGGGTGTGAAGGCGCGCGAGATGATCTTGCGCAGATGGGTGTGGTGCGGAGCGTCCATGTTGAGCAGCACGAACTTGCCCTGGTCGATCTGCTGCGGGATGGTGCCCTCGCGGTAACGGGGAAGTGCGGTCTTCTCCAGGCTCGAGAACACGTCGCTGCGCAGCGACACCTCCTTCACGTCCTTGTGTTTGGTCACGACCCAGAACCCACCGTCGTCGAAACCACCGGTTCCCAGCGGTTGCTCGTTCCACCAGATCGGTGCGAGCTTGCGCATCTCGGCGAGTTCCTCGACGGGCAACCGTTCGGCGTAGATGTCGGGATCGGTGAAGTCGAAGCCGGCAGGCAGGTGAAGGGCAGGTTCGCTCATGACCACAGGGGTTCTCCTTGGTACGGCGTCTAGTTCACGTGATCAATAGCTACACCAAGGAACGGCGTGTTCGCCGGAGGTTTCTCAAACTCTTCGAAACTCCGGGCGCGTTGTTCTGAAACGTGTTCCACTGGATAACTCAAGAGAACATCCGCCACAGCTGTAACACTCCGGCTTGGTCCGGGGAAAGAACAGAAAAGCCTGGACGAAGGGGGATTGCGGTGCACAGCAGGATTATCAGAAGCGCAGCTGGCGTCGCCATCTGCTGTGGCGCGAGCCTGGCCGCCGTCGTGACGGCGTCATCGGCGGCAGCCGACCCGGCACCGCCGCCACCACCGGCACCCGCGATCGTCGAGCCGCCGGCTGCGGACCTCGCGAGCACGGCGGAAGGCACGCCGCATCTGCCGAGCCTGCAGAACCTACCGCCGGGGACGACCGATGTCCCGGTCGGCGGGCAACAGGGCCGCGGGGTGTCGTATCTGCGTGACATCTGGCACGCCATGCAGACCCAGGACGTCAGCTTCAACGAAGCGCTTTTCCTGCTGACGCAGCGTCCCCTCGATCCGGCGGCGCCGCCCCCACCCGGCGTCGCGCCCGGTCCGCAACCTCCTCCACCGCCCGCCTAGCGGCTACACCCGCTCGATACGGGCCGGAACGTGCTTGTGCCACGGTGTTCCGGCGAAGGCGTCGCGCCATTCGGTGGAGGTGAGTGCGTTGGGCGCCACTCCCGGCACGGTCACCTTCCCGCCGTCGGAATAGTCGAGGCCGTAGCCGTTGGGCAACGAGGCGTGGCCGGGCAGCATCGTTTCGCTGATCTCGACACTCGCCTCGGCGCTGCCGGCCGCCGTGGTGACCAGGGCACGGCCGCCGTCCACGAGGCCGAGCGCGTCGGCATCCTCGACGCTCACCCGCAAGGCCCCATCGGTATCGCGTTTGCGCCACGCCGGGTCCCGGATGATGTCGTTGGCGGTGTATGCGCGACGTTCGCCGGCCGACAGCACGATCGGGAACTCGCGGCTGGTCAGTGGCGGCCGATCGGCGCGCAGTGCCCGGATCTCGTCGAGCATCTCGGGCATGGCCAGCGCGATCTTGTGGTCGGGATGACCGATCAGGCTGAAGTCATCGGCGTATTCGTGAACGGTGAACGTCACGCCGGACCGCTGCGTGAGAATCGCCTCGAACAGTGCGTTGCCGTCGGTATGTCCGGCGCGGCGCACGGCGTCCGGGTAGGTCATCGCGGCCTTCTGGGCCAGGCCCCACAACGCGGCAGCACCGGCGAGGCCGTCGGGCAGCGCCGCGCCCAGGGTTTCGTAGAGCACGTACGGCAGCACCTTCGTCAGCGCGGGGTTCGAGGACACAGTGGCGAGAAACTCCGCGGTGAACGCGGCGAGACCGTCGGCCGCGGCCTTGCGCAGCGGACGTAGCTCGGCGTCGTCGACGACGCCGAGTGCCCGCACCAACCGCGCCCAGATCTCCGGCTCGGGCAAGGTGCCCGCGAGCGGTTCGAACAGCCGGTGGCGCAGATGAAATGTGTTGTGCGGGAATTCCAGATTGAAGAACGTCGCCTCGGGTTTCTCGAACTGGCTGGCGGCGGGCAGCACGTAGTGGGCCTGGCGGGCGGTCTCGGTCATCGCGACGTCGATCACCACCAGGAACTCGAGCTCGGCGAGCGCAGCGCGTACCGCAGCCGAATCGGCGATCGAATGTGCGGGATTGCTGCTCTCGACGATCATCGCCCGGAACCGGTCGGGGTGATCGGTCAGGATCTCCTGCGGCACGACATTGCTCGGGACCAGCCCGGCGATGACCGGGGCGCCGGTGACCGGCGTGCGTCCGACCCCGGCCGTGCTGAACAACGGTGCGAACGTCGAATGCAGGTGTTGCGCACCGCGTTTGGCGAAGTTGCCGGTCAGGATCCACAGCAGTTTGTTGAGGTACGAACACAGCGTCGAGTTGGGTGACTGCTGGACACCGAGGTCCTCGAACACCGCGACGCTGCCGGCCCCGGCGATGCGGCGCGAGGCGGCCCGGATCAGTTGCTCGTCGACCCCGCAGCGGCGGGCGTAATCGGCGACGTCGACATCGCCGAGCACGGCTCGAACCGCGTCCACCCCGGTGACGTGCTCGGCGAGAAACGTTTCGTCGCAGAGATTTTCCTGCACCAGGACGGCGGCCAGGGCGGCCAGGCACCAGGCGTCGGCGCCCGGCCGGACGCGTAGGTGATAGTCGGCCATCCGGGCGGTGTCGGTGACGACGGGATCGATCACGACCATCGAGCGGGCCGGATCGTTGGCGATCTCGTTCAACACCACCCGGGCCCGCGGAAAACTCTGCGACATCCACGGGTTCTTCCCGACGAACACCGCGACCTCGGCGTGCTCGAACTCGCCTCGGGTGTGCCCACCGTACAGGTGGGCATCCACCCATGCCTCGCCGGTTTTCTCCTGGGCCAGGGCATTGGAGCGGTACCGCGAGCCGAGCGTCTTGAGGAATGCCGAGCTGTAGGCGCCGCCGAGGTGGTTGCCTTGCCCGCCGCCGCCGTAGTAGAAGATCCGTTCGCCCCCATAGGTTTTCGCGATCCGCTGAAAACCCTCGGCCACTTCGGCGATCGCGGTGTCCCAGTCGATTTCCTCGTAGCTGCCGTCATCGCGTCGCCGCATGGGGGAGGTCAGGCGGTTGGCGTTGTTCTGGTAGTGATCGAGCCTTAGCGCCTTGTTGCAGGTATAGCCGCGAGAGGCGGGGTGTTGTTTGTCGCCGCGGATCTTGGCCAGTGTGCGGTCCTGGACTTGCACCACGATGCCGCAGTTGCATTCGCACAGGATGCATGCCGTGTGCTGCCATTCGTCGACGGTCACCGCGGTTCCCCATTCGTCGTCAGTTGTTCGCGCAGCTGGCGGTGGATCAGGTCGAGCGGCTTGACGTCGCGCGTGGCGCGTGCGACGACGACCGCCCCCTCGATCGAAGTGGTGATCAGCATGGCGAGTTCCTCGGCACGCGCGGCGTCGACACCGTCGGCCTCGAGGCGCTGGGTGACCAGCTGTGTCCACCGGACGAACGCCGCGCCCGCGCGTTCGACGACCGCGGTGTCGGCCTGGTCCGGGTCGCCGGCCTCCACCGCGACGGCGACGACGGGGCATCCGGCGCGAAAGTCGGTGTCGAGCAGCTGTTTACGGAATCCGGCGATGAGGCCGTCGAGCAGGGTGAGCGCGTTCGGCGCCTTGCCGAGCCGGGCGGCCACCTGGTCGCTCGCGTAATCGATTGCCTCGCAGAGAAGTTGGGTACGGCCACCCGGGAAGTAGTGGTATGCCGAGCCGCGGGGTGCGCCACTGTGGGCGAGGACGTCGGCTATCGCGGTCGGGTGTGCGCCGCGCTCCCGGATCAGCAGCGCTGCGGAGACGACCATGCGTTCACGCGGGCCGGCCATGTTCCACCCTTCGTCGGCTATGTATGTAACCATACATAACGCGGGCGGCGCAGACCAGACCTGTCGCGAGAACGAAAGGGCTGCGGAACCGGAGTTCCCGCAGCCCTTTCGCTGAATTCGATGCGTTGCCTACACGCCTGCGGCCTCGTTGAGGTTGTTGAGCGTCGCGGTGGCGTCGAGGTATTCCTGCACCCACCGCTCGATGACGGCCGAGGTCTTCTCGACCTTCTCGAACTGTCCGACCACCTGGCCGACCGGGTTGAACGCCACGTCGACGGTCTCGTTGGGGTACTTGTGCGTGGCCGCAACGGCCATGCCGGAAACCATGTACTGCAATGGCATGCCGAGCGGCTTGGGATTCTCCGGCTGCTCCCAGGCTTCCGTCCAGTCATTGCGCAGCATGCGCGCCGGCTTGCCGGTGAACGAGCGGCTGCGAACGGTGTCGCGGCTGCTGGCCTTGGCGTACGCGGCCTGTTGAACCGGGGTGTTCTCGGCCTCCTCGACCATCAGCCATTGCGACCCGGTCCAGGCGCCTGCCGCGCCGAGGGCCAGCGCCGCGGCGATCTGCTGGCCGCTGCCGATACCGCCTGCGGCGAGGACCGGAACCGGCGCCACCTCCTTGACCACCTGGGGCCACAGCACGATCGAGCCGACCTCGCCACTGTGGCCGCCCGCCTCGCCGCCCTGCGCGATGATGATGTCGACGCCGGCATCGGCGTGCTTGCGGGCCTGCGACGGCGAACCGCACAGCGCGGCGACCTTGCGGCCCTGCGCGTGGATGTTCTCGATCATGTCGGCCGGTGGGGTTCCGAGAGCGTTGGCGATCAGCGTCATCTTCGGGTGCCGCAACGCGATCTCGACCTGAGGAGTCGCGGTGGCCTCGGTCCAGCCGAGCAGCTGCAGCGCGTTGTCGTCGCTGTCGTCGATCGGCACGCCGTGGTCGGCGAGGATCTTCTTCGCGAAGTCCAGATGCTCCTGCGGTACGAGCGACTGCAACATGCCCTTGAGTTCGTCGGCGGACATGTTGGCGTCCATGCCCTCGTACTTGTTGGGGATCACGATGTCGACGCCGTACGGATGGTCGCCGATGTGCTCGTCGATCCAGTTCAGCTCGATCTCGAGTTGCTCGGGGGTGAAGCCGACCGCGCCGAGCACGCCGAAGCCGCCGGCCTTGCTGACCGCGACCACGACGTCACGACAGTGGGTGAACGCAAAGATCGGGAACTCGATGCCGAGCTCGTCGCAGAGGGCGGTGTGCATACCTGCTCCTTGTGGGCGGTGGATGTACAAGTTCATGAATTGAAACGTGTTCTAGTTTAGTACTCCACCGGTGCCGCGCGGGGCCGGACCCCGACGAATCAGGCAAGTTCCTGGACGAAGGAGACCTCGTTGCCATCCGGATCGGCGACGTCGAGGATGGCCACCATATCCGCGATGACCTGCGGTTCGCCGACCTCGATGTCGTAATCGACGAGCGCCGTCATGGTCGCGGCGAGATCGGACACGCCGAACCGCACCGCGGTCCGGCCCGCCGCGGCCTCGTCGGTGACGAGCTGTAGCCAGGCGGTGGAAGTCAACTGCCATTCAGCGACGCCGTCGACCGGTTGCAGGTCGGGTTCGCGGCCCATGATGCGCGAGTACCAAGCCAGCGAATCGCCGAATCGGCTGGTGGCGACCACGGCCGCGATGTCGTTGATGACGACGTCCTTCAGCTGCTCAGCCATAGACCATTTCTAGTCTGGATTGGCCCCTCGGCCCAGACCCTTGGTGTACTTGCCGTATGGGACTGACCTTGTCGCCACCGGAATCGCTCGAGGAAATCGGCTCGGGTCCGGGCGGCGCGCAGGTGGGAGCCTTCTTCGACCTCGACGGCACCCTCGTGGACGGGTTCACCGCAACCGCACACGCACGCCACCGGATCCGGCAGCGACAGGCCGCGTTCGGCGAGATCCTCGGCATCATCGAGGCCTCGATCCGTTATCGCATCGGCAGGATGCCGTTCGAGCGGCTCCTGGTCCGAGCGGCCGGGTATCTGCGCGGTGAATCGCTCGCCGAACTCGACGACCTCGGCGAGCTGCTGTTCGCCGAGCGCTTCGCTCACCGGGTCTACCCGCACATGCGCGATGTCGTGCGCCGTCATCAGGACCGTGGCCACACCGTCGTGATGAGTTCGTCGGCCCTGACCATCCACGCCGAACCGGTTGCCCGCCACCTCGGCATCGACGACGTGCTGTGCAACCACTTCGAGACCGACGAGAACGGCCGACTGACCGGAGGCATCGTCAAACCCGTCATCTGGGGTGCGCGCAAGGCCGACGCGGTTCAGGCCTTCTGCGCGGCCAATGACGTTGACCTGCAACATAGTTACTTCTACGCCGACGGTCCCGAGGACAGCGCGCTGATGCAGGTGGTCGGCCATCCGCGGCCGGTCAATCCGCGGCCGGGATTGGCGACGGCCGCAGCGAACAACGGCTGGCCGGTGCTGACCCTGGATCGTCCGGTGGCACGGCGGCGCTAGGCCCAATACTCGCCGAGCGGCTCCGGCATTCGGCGATCGTGCGGATTCGTCCGCGAATCGCCGGGTTCGGCGGATGAGGTCGCACAACCGCGAACCGACGCGCGTCAGCCCAAGCCGTAGAGACCCTTACCGGTGACCAGCGGCATGTCGAGCGTCGTCCGGATGCCGGGCGCGGCGGCGACCACATCGGGAATCGCGTTCACGATGCGCCCGGCCGCCGCCACGATCGCGGCATGGTTGTGGTCGCCCTTGCGGCTCGTCGGGCAGATGTCGACGGCATAGGACGGTTCGCCGACGATCTCGACGCGGTAGGAACCGCCGGGCTGCGCCGGCTGGGCCCAGTCCGGGCGAAGATCGCCACGCAGCCGGGTGACGTGTTCGATCACGATCACCGGCTCGCCCTTGACCATGCCCCGGATCTCGAACCGCAGCGCGGCAACCGTGCCTTTCGCGACATGGCCCGCGGCGATGTCGAACGCCTCGGGAGCCGGTTCCTTCTCGCACACCTCGGTGATGTCGTCGATCTCGATGCCCAACCCGGCCGCCAACTGCCGGATCGACGTACCCCACGCGATGCTCAGCACGCCCGGCTGGAACAGGATCGGCGTCTCGTCGAGTGGTTTGCCGAAGCCCATCACGTCGAACATCACGGTCACGCCGTCGTAGGTCGCATAGTCGGCGATCTCCATGCACCTGACCTGTTCGATGCTCTGGCACGTGCCTGCGAGGGCGAACGGGATCAGGTCGTTGGCGAAGCCGGGGTCGACGCCCGTGATGAACAGGCTCGCGTTACCGGCCTGTGCGGCTTCCTCGATGCCCGCGATGTACTTGCCCGGCATCAGCTTCCAGGGAAACTGCAGGCTCACCGGGGCCGAGCCGACGACGTTGATACCGGCCGCCAGCAGCCGCACCACGTCGGCGATCGCCTCCGGTCCGCGGGTGTCACCCATCGCGCAGTACACCGCGCAGTCCGGTTTGGCGGCGATCACCGCATCGAGGTCGGCGACCGCCGTGACGCCAGTCGAAAGATCAAGTCCGGCAAGCTCGCCCGCGTCCTTGCCGACCTTGGATTCGGTCGAGACGCACAGCGTCGTCAGCTCGTAGGCCGGATTGGTCAGCAGTCCGGTCAGTGCCAGGCGGCCGACGTTTCCAGTTCCGATGTGGGCGACGCGAAAGACCATGGGAACGAAGTATGCCCACTCGCCAAGAAAATTGGAACAGGTTCTAATTTGTGCCGTGCCTGCGGTAGCCTCACGCGTCATGGGACGGGTTGACGGAAAAGTTGCACTGATCAGTGGTGGCGCACGCGGCATGGGCGCCGAACATGCCCGCGCGCTCGTGGCCGAGGGCGCCAAGGTGGTGATCGGCGACATCCTTGACGACGAGGGCAAAGCACTTGCCGCCGCGCTCGGCGATGCGGCCCGTTATGTCCACCTCGACGTGACCGACGCCGACCAGTGGGACGCCGCGGTCGCGACCGCGACCTCGGACTTCGGGCTGCTCAACGTCCTGGTCAACAACGCGGGCATCGTCGCGCTCGGCCAGATCGGCAAATTCGACATGGCCCAGTGGCAGAAGGTCATCGACGTCAACCTGACCGGGACGTTCCTCGGCATGCAGGCGTCGGTCAAGGCGATGAAAGCCGCGGGCGGCGGCTCGATCATCAACGTCTCGTCGATCGAGGGACTGCGCGGCGCCGCGATGGTGCACCCGTATGTGGCGTCCAAATGGGCCGTGCGTGGTCTGACGAAGTCGGCTGCGCTCGAACTCGGGTCCAAACAGATCCGGGTCAACTCGATCCACCCGGGTTTCATCCGCACGCCGATGACCGAACACTTCCCGGAGGACATGCTGACCATCCCACTGGGGCGGCCCGGGCAACCCGACGAGGTGTCGAGCTTCGTCGTCTTCTTGGCCAGTGACGAATCCCGCTACGCGACCGGCGCGGAGTTCGTGATGGACGGCGGCCTGGTCAACGACGTCCCGCACAAGCTCTGACGGCATCCGGCGCGGCGGCGCGTGGCGCGCGGCGGCAGAATGACCGGACACCGCATCACGCCCGGTAGGCGGTGCCGCACCGGTCTTTGAGGAGCTGCCCATTTCCGCCCGACGCGCTCGTCTCCTGGTGGCCGCCCTCGTCACCGTGCTGGTGTCGTCGCTGTGCGTTGCCGACCTGCCGTCCTTCGCCCGGCCCGAGCCGCCGTCGGGACGCATCGAACTCGCGCAGGGCTGGCAATTGGCCTCGGCTCGCAGCGTGCGAGCCGACGGCGCGGCGCTGTCGACGCCGGGGGACATCGCAGGCGAATGGCACACCGTCAAGACCATGCCCGCGACCGTCCTGCAGGCGCTACAGGACGACGGCACCTACCCGAATCTCTACTTCGGCGAGAATCTGGCCGCGGTTCCCGACGACCTGTGGCGTCAAGACTGGTGGTACCGAACGACCTTCGACGCGCCGGCCGGAAGCTCCGGTTACCGGCTGGAGTTCCCCGGCATCAACTACCGCGCCGAGGTGTGGCTCAACGGGACACTGATCGCGGACAACTCGGTCGTGGTCGGTATGCACACCGCGCACGAACTGGACGTGGCGCCGTGGATCAACCGCGGAGCCGCCAACACCCTGGCGGTCAGGATCACGCCCGAGCATGCGTTACAGGACATCGACGGGGTGGAACTCGCCGACAGCTGGTGGGACTGGATCAACTGGAACCGCATCGGTTACCAGGGGCCGGGCAAGGATCCGGTGCGCGGGAATTCCTTTGTGCCCGACCGCAATGCCGGGATCTTCAAGCCGGTCTACCTGAGCTTCTCGGGACCGGTCGTGCTCAGCGACCCGATGGTGACCACCGAGTTGCCGCTGCCTGCCACCGACCGGGCCCGGCTCACGGTGTACACCGATGTCCGCAACACCACCGAAAGCCCGGTGCGTGGCGTGGTGCGAGCCACGATCAGCCGCGCCGGAAAGCCCGACGTCGAGGTCGATCAGGCGGTGCGTCTGGCACCCGGCGAAACCAGGGAAATCCGGTTCGACCCCGAGACTTTCGCCGCGCTGACCCTGCGGGATCCCGATCTGTGGTGGCCGTACACCATGGGCGAGCCCAACCTGTACGACCTGCGGGTGGAGTTCGTACAGTACGGGCGCGTCACCGACACCGACCAGTCGCGGTTCGGTATCCGCACGGTTCAGCAGCACCGCGACGACGACGAGCAGTTCCCGGCTCTCGGGCGCGGCGGCAGCTTCTACCTCACCGTCAACGGCCGCGACTTTCTGGTGCGTGGCGGGGCCTACACACCCGATCTGCTGTACCGGTACGACCCGCAGCGCGAGAACGCGATCCTGGGCTATGTCCGCGACATGGGCCTCAACATGCTGCGGCTGGAGGGAAAGTTCCCGGGCGACAACATCATCGAGCGCGCCGACGAACTCGGCATCCCGCTGATGTACGGGTGGATGTGCTGCAACCAGTGGGAGAAATGGTGGCAGTGGGACGACGAGGATCGCCGTGTCGCCGATGACAGTCTGCGGTCGCAGATGTTGTCGCTCCGCGGTCATCCGTCAGCGTTTCTGTGGGCCAACGGCAGTGACGGCAAGCCGCCGCAACCCGTGCTGGACGGCTACCACGACATCCTGCGCGAGTTGCATTGGCCCAACGCCGTTGTCGACACGGTGTCCTCGCTCGCGCATGACGATGCGGGGGAGGTCGTCTGGGACGGCATCCATATGGCCGGGCCCTACACCTGGCGTCCGCCGACCTACTGGTTCAGTGGCCGCTACCAGGCGACCCGGGGTGCGAATGCCGAACAAGGCGACAACGAACACGTCCCGCCGTTCGCGAGCCTCCAGAAGTTCCTCCCGCCAGACAAACTGTGGCCGATCAACGACGCCTGGTACTTCCACGCCGGGGCCGACCCCGGCAACGCCAACCTGAACAGCATCCGCACTGCGGTCATGCAGCGGTACGGGTCGTCACGCAGCGCCGAGGAGTTCGCGCGCAAGGCACAGGTCGCCCACTACGAGTCCACCCGGGCCCAATTCGAGGCGTTCGCGGCGCTCGGCTGGGCCACCCACAAGATGACCATCTACTGGATGCTCAACAACCATTGGCCATCGTTCTTCGGTCACCTCTTCGACTACTACCTGCGGCCCGGAGGGGCATACTTCGGCGCCAAGAAGGGCCTGCGGCCGCTGTCGGTGGTGTTCGACTCGTACGCCACCGGCGACCACGACACGGCCCACATCGCGGTCGTCAATCAATCGCCCGCCGAGCGATCCGGACTGCGCGTGCGGGTACGCACCTACGACCTGACCGGCCGGGTGCGCGACGACCGCACCAGCGGTCCAGTCAGCGTGCCGTCCGGCGGCGCCACTCAGGCCTTGACACTGCCGCGCCCCGCGCGGATCTCGGAGGTGTACTTCGTGCGGTGCGAGTTGCTCGACGCCGCGGGCTCGGTCGTCGCCGACAACACATACTGGCAATCCCAGCAGCGCGACGACGTCGGAAACCCGGCCAACGACCGGGCGTTCGATCTACGGCAGGCGAGCTGGGCCGACATGACCCCGCTCAACACGATGCCGCGGGTTCCGCTGCGTGTGACGGCCCAGCGGTCGGCGGAAGCCGACGTGGGCACGACCGTGACGATCCGGCTGCACAACCCGACCCATCAGATCGCGTTCTTCGAGCGAGCCGAGATCACCTCAAGCCGCGAAGGTGACGAGATCCTGCCGATCGAATACTCCGATAACTACGTCACGGTGTATCCCGGCGAGACCGTCGAGCTGACCGGCCGGATCGACGCGTCAGAAGCGGCCCCGAACTGGGTCCGGGTGACCGGTTACAACACCGCGCCGGTGGTCGTGGCAGTCGACCAGCCGGCCCGGCGATAGGATCGGCCCATGACCACAACCGACGAGCGGCATGAACTCGGTCAACTGGCCGAGTCCGGCGGATGGCAGCACCGCGATCTCGACCGCGTCGACGTCTACCAGCGCGGCACCACCCGGATCCGCGTGGTGTGGCAGGGGTCGAGCGCAATCAGCGGTGCAACGCTGTACCACGACGACATCATGACCACCTACACCCGTGACCTCGCTGCGGTGAACGGTTGGCTCAAGCGCTGACACGGCGCCGAAAAGCCTGACCAACCCCGAAAATCGGTCGCGGCGGCCCGGCCGTCTGTGGCACCGTCGAATCCTGTGATCGACACTGCGACCGAATTGACTCCGCAAATCCTGCACGACATCACCGACGCCGACTGGGCCGGGATGGCACTCCTCGGCAGTACCGCTTTCGGAGAACTCGAAGATCCCGAGACGATGGCCGTGTGGCGGACGCTCGTGCCCGGCGGTGGGGCGGTGGTGGTGCGCGACGCCGACATCGTCGGTCAGTCCCTCTACCTCGACCTCACGCTGACCGTGCCCGGTGGCGCGGAACTTCCCGTGGCGGGCCTGAGCTTCGTCGCGGTTGCGCCCACCCATCGGCGGCGCGGCCTTCTGCGTGCCATGTACACCCAACTGCACGATCGGATCGCCGACGCCGGCTATCCGATCGCGGCACTGACGGCGAGCGAGGGCGGAATCTACGGCCGCTTCGGCTACGGGCCTGCGACCATCGAGCAGGAAGTGTCGATCGACCGCCGGTTCGCCGAATTCCATGCCGCGGCGCCTGATCCCGGTGGCGTGCGCATGGTCAAACCGGCTGACCACCGCGACGAGTTGATCGACATCTACGACCGGTGGCGACGACAGACCCCGGGCGGGCTGGTGCGTCCGGCGGGCCTGTGGGACGACCTGCTGGCAGACCGGGAGAAGGCCCGCGGCGGGGGCACGGAATGGTTCGCCTTCCTGCACCGCGACGGTTACGCGCTGTACCGGTTGCACGGCGATGGCCCGAAGGTCGTGCGCGTCGGCGAGCTCACCGCCGCCACACCCGAGGCCCACGCGGCGTTGTGGCGGGCGCTGTTGGGCCTGGACCTGATGGAGAAGGTGACGACCTGGACGCATCCGGGCGACGCGTTGCCCTATCTGCTCACCAACCCGAGGCTGGCCCGCGTCACCTCCAGCGCCGACGATCTGTGGTTGCGGATCATGGACATTCCGGCCGCCCTCCAGGCCAGGCAATATTCATCCGACCTCGACACCGTGCTTGAGGTCGCCGACGGCTTTCGCAGTGACGGCGGACGATTCGCCCTGCAGATCAGGGACGGGCGCGCGCAATGCACGCCGACCGCCGAACCTGCCGACGTCGAACTCGACCTCGACGTCCTGGGCAGCCTGTATCTGGGTGGCCATCGAGCCGACGGCTTTGCATCCGCAAACCGGTTGCGTACCAAGGATTCTGAATTGGTGCAGCGGATCAGCGCGGCCTTCGTCAGCGCCGTGCCCGCCGAATTGGGGTTCGGCTTCTGAGTGCGGGTCCCGGCCCGGCCGGTATCGATGCGTAAGGTGCAAACCGTGAGTGCACGCGCAGGCATCGTGGTGACCGGAACAGAGGTCCTGACCGGCCGGGTCCAGGACCGCAACGGTCCGTGGCTGGCAGATCAGCTACTTGAGCTCGGCGTCGAACTGGCGCACATCACGATTTGCGGTGACCGTCCCCGCGACATCGCGGCTCAGTTGCGGTTCCTGGCCGCCGAAGGGGTGGATCTGATTCTCACCTCCGGCGGGCTGGGGCCGACCGCAGACGATCTCACGGTCGCGACGGTGGCCGAGTTCTGCGGACGTGAACTCGTTCTGGACGCGGCGCTGGAAGAGCAGATCGCCGAAATCCTGCGCAAGCTGATGAGCGGGCGCCCCGGCGTCGACTTCGACGCGGTGCGCGCAGCGAACCGCAAACAGGCCCTGGTGCCGGTCGGTGCCGAAGTGCTCGAACCGGTCGGCACCGCACCCGGCGTGGTCGTGCCGGGCAGCCCGACGGTGGTCGTGTTGCCCGGCCCGCCACGTGAGCTGCAGCCGATGTGGTCACGCGCGGTCGCGACCGACGCTGTGCAGCAGGCCATCTCGGGCCGGACGGTGTACCGGCAGGACACGGTGCGGATGTTCGGCCTGCCCGAATCCGGTCTGGCCGAGACCTTGCGGGAGGCCGAGGGGTCCATCGCCGGATTCGACGCGCTCGAGATCACGACCTGCCTACGGCGCGGCGAGCTCGAGATCGTCACGCGCTACGAACCGCAGGCCGCCGGTACCTACGGTGATCTGCTTGCGCTGCTGCGTGATCGCCACGGCGACGCGATGTTCTCCGAGGACGGTGCGACCGTCGACGAGCAGGTTGCCGCGCTCCTGTCCGGCCGGCGCATCGCGACAGCCGAATCCTGCACGGGTGGGCTACTGGCGGCCCGGCTGACCGACCGGCCCGGGTCGTCGGAGTATCTGGCCGGTGGGGTGGTCGCCTACGCCAACGAGGCCAAGGCCGAACTGTTGAACGTGGATCCGGTGCTGATCTCCGAGCACGGCGCGGTCTCCGAACCGGTGGCCGAGGCGATGGCCACCGGTGCACTGCACCACTTCGGCGCCGATGTGGCAGTGGGCATCACGGGTATCGCGGGCCCCGGCGGCGGGAGCGCGGAGAAGCCGGTCGGCACGGTGTGCTTCTCGGTGCGGGCCGAAGGCGTCACGCTGACGCGCACACTGCGCTTGCCCGGCGACCGGTCCGACATCCGGGAGCGGTCGACCACGGTGGCCATGCACCTGTTGCGGCGGGCCCTCAGCGCCACGTCCCGATCTTCGGTGTGATCGTCGGTCAGCGGTTGGTGGGTATCGACTGCAAGGCCTCGGCGACGCACTCAGACCAATCAAGTTCGCCGAGCACCGTGACCGCGCGGGCGACGTAGGCACTGGATATCACCACGTCGGGTTGCAGCGTCGCCAGCAGCCGCAGGCTCTCGGCCATGGCGGCGGCATCGCCGACGCCGGGAATCACGAATGTCGACCAACGACCGTCGTCGCCGACGAAGATGGTGTCTCCGGTGAACAGGTAGCGGCCGTCAGCACCGTCGACCAAATAGCTTGTGCTGCCCGGGGTATGGCCCGGCGTGGGAATGACCTCGACGCCGTTGCCGTCGCGGTTGCGGGTGGACAGCGGCACATGGATGGGGGAGTGCTTGCCGATGGTCGCGGACTCGGCGGCCGGCGCGTGCAATCGCGCCCCGAAATGGTCGGCGACACGGGCCAACATCGGCCCGGCTTCATCCTGATGAGACAGATAGTGGTTGTCGACACCGCCGAGTGCGTCGATCGCGGCGAAGTCGGCATCGGTGGCCGGGCAGTAGAACAAGGCGTTGGAACCGGTATGGCCCGGAGTCCACAGATACGCATGCGTGGTCAGCCCGGGAAACGGCGTATCGGTGCGGGTTTCCCAGAGGTCCGAGGCGATTTGGGTCATCGTTGTTGTTGTCATGACCGCAGCTTTCACCCTCAACATTGGTTGAGGTCAACCCTCGACGGTCACACCAACTTGCCGGCGTCCCAGATGTCGATCATCGTGCCCATGATCTCCTGCGCGCAGCCCAGCCCGCCGAGGTGACTCTCGTACGGCAACTCGGTCAGTCTGGCTTCGGGCAGCCGCGACACGACGTGCTGGCCGTGCGTGAACGGGACGATGTGGTCGTGGTCGCCGTGCCACCAGCACACCGGAACCTTGACCTCGTCGAGCCGGAAGCCCCAGTCCCGCTCGAACACCACGATGTCGTAGAACGGCGCGGCGAGCTGTTTGCGGCTGCCGTTGAGCAGGTCGTCGAGGAACATCGCCTTGAACTCCGGTCGGGCGAGCATCCGCCGGTCTCCTTCCGGCGACAACCGGGCATAGATCTCCAGGGCGGGGGAAGCCACCGGGCGGATGAGCCGGATCAGGCCCGACGCGGCCAACCGGATCGGCGCCCCGGCCACCTGGATCACCGGTGCGACCACCGCGCCCAGCTGCATGAGCCGACTGCTGATGGCGTCGGGGCCGACCGTCGGCGCGACGCCGCCGAGCACGCCCGCGGCGACCACGCGGTCGGGCATGGCCGCCGCACACGCCAGCGTGTACGGCCCCCCGCCGGACAGCCCGACGACGGCCAACCTGTCGACCCCCAGCGTGTCGGCGATCGTGCGCAGATCCGTCGCGAAGTCCAGCACCGACTCGTATTGATGCGGCGTGGACGACCCGATACCGGGCCGGTCCACGCCGATCAGCCGAATGTGGTTCTGCTCGGCGTAAACCCGGGCTTCGGTGGGGATCTGACGCCGCGCACCAGGGGTGCCGTGCAGCCAGAAGATGGCCCGCCCCTGCGGATCGCCGAATTCGGCGAATCCCAATTGGCGGCCGTCGCCTACGGCGACGTTGCCCTCAAGTTTGGGGCGATCGATGGGCATGACCATCTGCGTGCGCCTCGCCGCGTTCCCTGCCTAGCCGGCAATCGAAGCGTCGTAGATCGACTGGATCGACTTGTCCAACGTCGAATTGAACTCGTCGTCGCTCTGCTGTGCGGACAGGCCCTCGGTCAGCGCGCGGCTGAAGCTCGCGATCACACCGCTGTTCTGTGCGAGCAGCGCGTTGGCCTCGTCACGCGAGTAACCGCCGGACAGTGCGACCACCCGCATGACCTTCGGATGATCGACCAGCGGCTTGTAGTGGTTGGCGACGGTCGGCAGGGTCAGCTTCAACATGACCTGCTGGCCGTCGGGCAGCGCGTCGAGGTTCTTGGCGATCTCGGCCTTCAGCAAGTCCTCGGCCTCGGCCTTGTCGGAGATCGAGATCGTCACCTCGGGCTCGATGATCGGGATCAGCCCGTGTGAGAGCACCTGCTTGGCCACCTCGAACTGCTGGGCGACCGCCGCGGCGACGCCGGTCGGGTTAGCGGCGCCGATGACCGAGCGTTCCTTGGTGCCGAAGATGCCGTTCTTCACCCCGCGCGCCAGCAGGTCGTCGAGCGCAGGCATCGGCTTCATCAGCTGCACCCCGTCGGCCGCTTCGGCCAGGCCCTTGTCGATCTTGAGAAGCGGCACGACACCTTTGTCCTCCCAGAGGAAGGTCGCCGACGGCTTGCCTTCGATCGAGCGATCCATGGTCTGCTCGAACAGGATGGCGGCCAGCACCCGCTCACCGGTGAACGCAGGCGAGGTGATGATGCGCGAGCGCATCTGGTGGATCAGGTCGAACATCTCGTCCTCGGACGAGTAGGCGCTTTCCTCCACCCCGTACAGACGCAGCGCCTTCGGGGTCGATCCGCCACTCTGGTCGAGCGCGGCGACGAAGCCCTTGCCCGATGACATCTTGTCGGCCTGCTGCTGGTTCACCTGGTTCGTCATGACGGGGTGTCCACTCCTTTGAAGACGGTGTCCTGCTGATTCTGGCTCCCCGGCCAGCGCCGGTGCAGCCTATTCGCCCTCAGAGGATATTCGGCGGCCATCCGCCTCCTGACCCCACCTCAGTCCGGTGCGCTCAGCGGGGTGTTCACCGAGGCGGCGATGGCCGCCGCCGACCGGTCCACATCGTCGTCGGTGGTAGCCCAGTTCGAGAACGAGACCCGCAGCACGTACTCGCCGTTCCACGTCGTGCCGCCAAGCCAACAGGTGCCGTCGGCCTGTATCGCCGCCACGGCCCGCCGGTTTGCCGCCTCGCCTCCGGGCAACCGGACGAGCACCTGGTTCAAGACGACGTCGTTGAGCACTTCGGCGCCCTGGATGCGTTCGGTCAGCAGTCGCGCCATCCGCTGTGCCTGTGCGCAGTTGCGCTGCACCAGGTCGCTCACCCCGGTGCGGCCCAACGATCGCAACGCCGCATACACCGGTACGGACCGTGCGCGGCGCGAACTCTCGGGGACGAAGTTCGTGTTGTCCCGCTGGCCCGGGTCGGCCACCAGATACGGTCCGGCCAGGCTCGTCGCCGCCACGTGCGCATCGGGATCGGCGACGATCGCCATTGCCGAGTCGTACGGCACGTTGAGCCACTTGTGGGCGTCCACCGCCCACGAGTCGGCCCGCGCGGCTCCCGCAGTGAGATGCCGGGTGGCGGGTGCGGCGGCGGCCCACAGCCCGAACGCGCCGTCCACGTGCAGCCAGGCGTCGTGCGCTGCACACACGTCGGCGATCGTCTCGAGATCGTCGAACGCGCCCGTGGACACGTTGCCGGCCTGCGCGCACACGATGACGGGACCGTCGTCGGCGGCGAGTTCGGCGCGCAGCGCTTCGGGCCGCATCCTGCCCTGGCTGTCGGCTGCCACCCTCACGGCCGCGGCCTCGCCGAACCCGAGCAAGCGCAACGCGGCGTAGATCGTGACGTGTGCCTGCTCGCCGCACAGCACCCGCACCCGTGGAGCGCCGATCAGCCCGTCGCGGCTCACGTCCCAACCGGCACGGGCCAACACCGCGTGCCGTGCGGCGGCCAGCCCCGTGGTGTTGGCGGCTTGCGCGCCGGTCACGAATCCGACACTCGCACCCGGGGGCAGGCCCAGCAGGTCGAGCACCCAGCCCGCGGCGATCTCCTCGATGGCCGCGGCGGCCGGCGACAGCGAATGGAAGGCGGCGCACTGGTCCCACGCCGACACGAGCCAGTCGGCGCCGAGTGCCGCGGGCAAGGCGCCACCGATCACGAAGCCGAAGTGCCGCGGGCCTGCGCTCGCCACCAGACCCGGATCGGCTCCGACGGCGAGGGCCGCGACGACGGCCGCGGGATCTTCGCCGTGGTCGGGAAGCCGACCGCCGAGGGTCTGCCGGATGGCCGACGCATCGGTGCGCGCGGCGACCGGGCGGTCGTCGAGGCGGTTGAGGAACACCTCGGCGTGCGAAGCCGCGGTATGCAGTGCGGCGGTGCGATCGGGACGGATATGCGCCATGGCGCCGACCCTACGGGCAGCCGGTCAGGGAGTGCCGTCGTTTGCGACCCAACCTGCGGGCTTGCGCGCGGCCCACGGTGCGGCCTGCTCGAGCTGAGCGCCGAGGCCTAGCAATACCGCCTCGTCGGGGGCCATGAGCTGTACCCCGATCGGCAGACCGTCGTCGGTCGTGCCGAGCGGCAGTGAAATCGCCGCCCAGCCGGTGACATTGGCGAGTGCCGTCCAGCCGGTCGTGGCGAACTCCACGTCGAAGAACGCGCGCGTGGTGCCGCGCGGTTGATTCAACAGCGCATACGGCGGTGGGCCGGTCAGCAGAGTAGGCACGAGCAGCACGTCGTGCCCGGCCATCCCGGCGGCGAACCTGCGCGTCTGCGCGTGAACGGCGGCGATGGCGTCGGCGTAGGCCATGCCGGTCGTGGTGAACCCCTCGCGGATCATCACCCATGTGCTCGGCTCGAACTCGTCGTCGAGGGGTTCGCGGCCCAGGTGTCCGGTGGCGAACGCGTGCAATTGTGCGTTACTCACGTTGTGCAGCACCGCAACCGCGTCGGCGACCGCGTCCGGGTCGATCGACGGACCGCCCGCCTGGACCTGATGACCGAGGCTCTCCAGCAACCGCCCGGTCTGTTCGACCGCCGCGACGACTGCGGGGTCGATCCGCTCGGTCGGAAACGGCGATGAGGTCGACATCAACACCCGCCGAGGCTGCGGATCCCGCGAAACCGCTTGCAGGAACGGCTCATCCGGTGCCGGGGCGGAGTAGGGATCACCGGTGACGCTGCCCGCGATCACGTCGAGCAGGGCCGCGCAGTCACGCACTGTCCGCGTGAGCGCATGGTTGTTCACGAGCCCTTCCAAACCGTGCCCGCCGTCCGGCGCGAACGAGGCCCGGCCGCGGCGCGGCTTCAGTCCGACCAAACCGCAACACGATGCCGGGACGCGGATCGAACCGGTACCGTCACCGCCGGAGGCCGCCGGTACGACGCCCGCGGCCACCGCGGCAGCCGACCCGCCACTCGAACCTCCCGGTGTCACCGATGATGACCAGGGATTGGCCGTGGGACCGAACAACACGGGTTCGGTCGTGCAGTGATTGCCCCACTCCGGGGTGTTGGTCTTTCCGAACACCACCAGGCCGGCCTCGAGATACCGCTGCACCGTCCATGCGGAATCCGTTGCCACATGGTCCCGTAACGCCCGGGATCCCATCGCTTCGGGCGCTCCGGCGAGAGCGGCACCGAGATCCTTGAGCAGGAACGGCACACCGGCAAGCGGTCCGGCCCGCCCGTCGCGAAGCACGCCTGAGGCGTCGAGCGCAGTCGCCTGGGTACGTCCGCGGTCGAAGAGATCGGTGATCACCGCATTGAGGGACCGCGCCGCCTCGAGGCGGACGATCGCTGCGTCGAGAAGTTCGGTGGCGGTCACGTCACCGGCCGCAGCCAGGCGGGCTTGGCCGATCGCGTCGACGCCGGCGAGCTCGAACGCAAACTTCGAATCCATCTGCATCACATTAACCGGCGGGCGCAGGGCACCGCCTGGCACACGCGCCCGCGGTCAGCGCGGCGCGACAACGACCGGGGTCGAGAGGATTTCGCGGTACTCCACCATCGGCTCGCGTTTGATGACCGTATTTCCCGACGTGACAAGCAGTTCGGTGGGGGAGACGGCGTAGCTCACGCTGTAGTTGCGGGCCACGAACTTTCGATCTGGAGATTTCTGTGCCGTGGCGGCCAGCGCGGCCTCGTCGGTCAACCGCACGCCGTGGTATTCGAACCGGCCGGCGCGGTCGAGGCAGATCACCACGAGCGAACCCTCGGTGCGCCCGATCGCCCGAGCCGTCTGGGTGTCTCGGCAGCGTGCGCCGGAGCCGATGAATCCCGACTGGTCGAAGGCGAACGGTGTGACGGCTGCTGCGCCGGGTTGTGCGGTCGCCGTCTGGCGGGGTGACCGATCGGGGTTGACCGCCAGCATTTTCGCGCCCACTGCGTACGTGGAGTCACGTGATGAAAGTTTGGCAAGGGTGGTGACGACGACGAAGGCGGTGAGCAGTGAACTGACGAGGGCGGTCGCCGCCACTCCTATACCGACGGGAAGCCAACGGCGCTCGGGCGGTTTTCGATGCCTTCCACCGGTGCGCGGCGGATATGAGGTGGACGCTGGGTGGGTGACCAAGCTCGCTCCCGTGACGGCGTTCTGGTGAGGTTTCGCAAACAAGCTCGCTGACGCGACCTCATATTGTGCACGACCCGACCGGCGATCGTGGGAAACACCCGAAAACGGGAAATCCCCGGTTCGACGCAGAGTTGGCTGTCGCGCCATGTGCCCGGCCCGCGTGAATGTTGCTCCGCAACATGAGGATTGGCCCCGGTTGTGAGACACCAGCCCCGTCATGCCCAGGCCGGGGCCTGTTCTGACCGGCATGTCAATATCTGCGGGCAACGTCGTGGAGGCGGCGCGGCGCGGGGGTCGCGGCGTTGCCAGAATATCTGGCTCGGGCGCGGGGCCGCGTCGATCCCGGCGGCGGGGCAGCCGGTTTGCTCATACCGGCCCGAACAATCGGATACCGGGGGAATTCGTCGAATTCATGGAAAGGGCTGCCGCGAGAATTCGGGATCGTTGCCGACACCGGCATTCTCGTCACGCCGATTCAAACCGGTAACCCCGAATTCGATCGTCATTAGCGTCCCAGTGGTCGATACCTGCAGGACTTTCGAGGGGAGCACGGCAGTGACAACAGCCGCGACCACGGCAACGGACGCAAATGCAGCCGCCGAAACCAATATCGAGGTGACACCGTTATCCGGTTGGACCGGTGCCTTGATCGACGGCGTCGATTTGTCGGCACCGTTGACCGAACACCAAATAGCCGAGATCCGGGCCGCGCTGAACAAATGGAAAGTCGTGTTCTTCCGCGACCAGGACCTCGACCACGCGACGCAGATCGCCTTCGGTGCGCAGTTCGGCGCCGTGACACCGGGGCACCCCTACGAAGGTGACTCCGCGCCACCCGGGTTCCCGCAGATCCACACCGTGTCCCCAGCCGCCTACGACCATCGGTATGGGACGAAATACCGCAAGCGCCAGAGTCCCAATGGCCCCGGCTGGCATGCCGACGTCACGCCGTTGATCAATCCGCCGTCGCATTCGATCCTGCGGGCCGAGCAGGTGCCCGCGTACGGCGGTGACACGCAGTTCACGAATGTCGCGGCGGTCTATGCCGGGCTGTCCGAGCCGGTGCAGTCGTTCATCGACGAGTTGCGGGCCGAGCACCGGTTCGGTTCGTCGGTCTCCGCCGAGCGCAGCACCGAGAAGATCGGTGACCTTGTCCGCGGCAATCCACTCGCCTCGATCCATCCGGTTGTACGCATCCATCCCGAGACCGGCGAGAAGGTGGTGTACGTCAATCCGTCGTTCACTCGCGAGATCGTCAACCTCGCTCCGCGCGAGAGCCGGCACGTGCTGGATCTGCTGTTCGAGGAGATTGCGCGCCCGGAGTACTCGGTCCGGTTCAAGTGGGAGCCCGGCAGCGTGGCCTTCTGGGACAACCGGGCCGCGCTGCACCTGGCACCCAGGGATTTCGAACACGTCGAGGGCGACCGGATCCTTCACCGCATAACTCTCGTGGGTGACATCCCGGTTGGTCCGGATGGCATTGCCTCGGAATCGATTTCGGGTGACTACTTCGGGGCTGCCTGAGATGTCGACGGTGCTGTCGAGGCCCGGCCGGATCGCCGGAAGCGGCGATGCGGCCGGTCTTGTCGACCCGCGGGCGGCGATCCGAAAGGCTCAGCGGAGGCCTGTCGTGCCGCGGGCATTGCAGCGCCTGCTCGGTCCGGTTCTGTTGGTCGTCGGGTGGCAGGTTCTTTCGACCACCGGAATTTTCGACGAGCGTACGGTGCCGCCGCCCACGCGCGTGCTGCGCGCCGCGTGGACGCTGATCGCCGACGGCACATTCCAGGAGCATCTGGTCGCCAGTCTGCTGCGGGTCGGGTACGGCCTGGCCTTCGGCATCGTGCTGGGCCTGGCGTTGGCATTGATCTCCGGTCTGTCGCGGGTGGGGGAGAACTTCGTCGACGCCAACATGGAAGTCCTTCGGGCGGTTCCGAACTTCGCGCTGGTCCCGTTGCTGATCGTGTGGTTCGGGATCAGCGAGGTGCCCAAGATCCTGCTGATCACACTTGCCGTCGCGGTCGCGATATACATCAACACCTTCAGCGCGATCCGCAGCGTCGATGCCGCACTGGTGGAGGCGGCGCGCTCGTTCGGGGCCGGTCGCGCGGAGCTGATCTACCGCGTCATCGTCCCGGGCTCGCTGCCCGGCTTCCTCGTGGGCCTACGGCTTGCCCTCACCGCGTCCTGGCTGTCGTTGATATTCGCCGAAACCATCAACGCGAAGAAGGGTCTGGGGCGAATGATGACCGACGCCCGTGAGTACTTCCAGATCGATGTGGTGTTCGTCCTGATCGCGGTGTACGCAATCCTTGGCCTGGTCTCGATCCTGGTCGTGCGCTTTCTGGAAGCTCGGCTGCTGACCTGGAGGCGGGCATATGACGGAGACTGACGCCCGGTACGCAGGCGTGGACACCGATGCCGTGGTGATCGCACGAGATGTGCGAAAGCGCTTCGGCGACAACGTCGTGATCGACGGGCTCGAGCTGGAGATCCGCGCGGGCGAGTTCGTTGCGTTGTTGGGCCGCAGCGGATCGGGGAAAAGCACATTCCTGCGGGCCCTCGGAGCGCTGGACAGCGATGTCGACGGCTATCTGCGCGTACCGGAGCGGCGCGCGATCGTGTTTCAGGATCCTCGGCTGCTGCCGTGGCAACGCGTACTGTCCAACGTGACGATCGGACTGCCGACAACCGCGGCGGTGCAGCAACGTGCGCGCGATGCCCTCGCCGAGGTGAACCTGGCCACCAAGGCCAAAGTTTGGCCGCGCACATTGTCGGGCGGGGAAGCGCAGCGGGTGGCGTTGGCGCGGGCCTTGGTGCGCGAACCCCAATTGCTGCTCCTGGACGAGCCATTCGGTGCGCTCGACGCGCTGACGCGCATCAAGATGCACGGCCTGTTGATGGATCTGTACCGGCGCCACACACCGGCGGTGTTGCTCGTCACCCACGATGTCGATGAGGCAATCGTGCTGGCCGACCGGGTGATCGTGCTGACCGACGGCGTCATATCGCTCGACGTCGCGGTTTCGGTGGACAAGCCCCGAGCCCGCGACTCCCACGAATTCGTCACGCTCAGAAGGCGTCTGCTCGCCGAACTGGGCGTGGCGGACGACCAGTCCTGACCCGCACCCCGAGATAAGGAATGACCGTGTATCCCAATGTTCTTCGGCGGTGGCGCAGCACCGCGATCCTGTTGGTCGCCTTGCTGGCGAGCGCATGCGGGCTCTCGGGCGAAGAGGCCGGGCCCGCAATCGATTCCGTGAAGATCGCGACCACAAGCGATGTGCCTGCCGGGACGAAGATCGTGGTCGCAGAACAGAACGCTACGCAGTCCCTGCCGTGGAACCTGGCCGACGCCGGCCAAGGCGCGCCCTACGAGGTTGAATTCGCCGACTTCAGCGGCGGGGCAGCGGTGATCGAAGCGTTGCGATCCGGCGCGGCCGACGTCGGATCGATCGGTGAGGCACCGGTACCCATCGCGGTCGACAGCGGGGTCACCGATCTGGTGACGATCGGCCTTCAGGCCAATCCGGGGACCAGTGGGGGTTACTACCTTGTCGCGCGCCCCGACAGCGGGGTCACGACGATCGAGCAACTGCGCGGCAAACGGGTTGCCTATCCGCCGGGATCTGGCCGGCACATGATCACCGCGGCGCTGCTCAAGCAGCACGGCCTTGACCTCAAGACCGATGTCCAACCCGTGGAGCTGGCCGGCGCCGAGGTGGTTCCGACCTTCGCCGCCGGTGCGGTCGACGCCGCGATCGTCCTCGGCAACCAGTACTACCAGCTCGGCGAACCCCCGATCCTGGGCGACGGCAAGGGCATCAACACCGGGATCCAGAGTCTGATCGTGCACAAGGATGTTCTCGACGACCCGGCGAAGGTAGCCGCCATCGGTGATTACGTCGGCCGGGCGGTCGCGGCCAACAACTGGAAGGACACCCACTCCGAAGAGTGGATCAACGAGTACTACGTCAAGCAGCAGGGCATCACGTTCGATCAGGGAAAGAAGTTGTACGACGAGGACGGCATCGCCTCCTACTACCCGATCGACGCCGATTCCACCGCGCTGTTCCAGACCGTCGCCGACGGACTCTACGAGACGGGAACGACCAAGACGCACGTTGATGTCACTCAATATGTCGACGGCCGCTACAACGACATCGTCAACGCGCAGAACCGCCTCGACAACGTCACGCCCAGATCACTCAAGTCCTGAACAACAGATGGGAACAGCAATGACTCAGCTCGCGTCCGCATTGAACATCCGACCGCAGTCGGGCTGGACCGGTGCCGAAATCAGCGGAATCGATTTGACCGCACCGCTGCTCGATGAGCATGTCGCCGAGATCCGTGCGGCACTGCTGAAGTGGAAGGTCGTGTTCTTTCGTGACCAGTTCATCGGCCACGACGACCATCTGCGGTTCGCCGCCGCGTTCGGCGCGCCGACACCCGCGCATCCGTTGTTCGATTCGATTCCCGACCCGGACTACCCGACGATCTACCCGATCTTCCGGGACCGGTTCAAGACGCGCTACGGCACCTCGCGCGGATTCGACAAACCGAACTGGCACGCCGACGTCACCGCGGCAGTCAACCCGCCCTTCGCGTCGATATTGCGGGCCGAGGAGATTCCGCCGTTCGGCGGTGATACGCAGTGGTCCAATACCGTTGCGGCATATGCCGGTTTGTCGGCCCCGCTGCAGAAGCTCGCCGACCGCTTGCGGGCGGTGCACCGGTTCGCGCCTCCCGACGGTACGACTGCGACAGACGATTACCAGCGCCGCGTGGAGCGCAGGCCCCTGCTCACCGAACATCCGGTCGTGCGCGTACACCCCGAGACGGGGGAGAAGGCGCTCTACGTGAACCCCGGATTCACCAGCCACATCGTCGGCGTCTCGCCACACGAGAGCCGACGGCTGCTCGGCCTGTTCTACGACGAGCTCACCCGGCCTGAGTACACGGTCCGGTTCAAATGGGAACCGGGCAGTATCGCGTTCTGGGACAACCGATCGACCGTGCATCTGGCGCCCTCAGACCTGACACTCGACCACGACCGCCGGCTGTACCGGGTGACATTGGTGGGCGACGTGCCGAAGGGACCCGACGGGCAGCCTTCCATCGCCCTCGATGGCGAACCGTTCGACGCCATCTGACGCGAGCCGCTCCGCGGCAGGAGATCAGGCCGGCACCACGACCGTCAGCTCGTCGCCGTGGCGTTCGACACGCATACCGGCTCGGCGGGCGACAGCGGCCACTGCGGCGGCGTCGTTGGGCTCGGCTCTCGAACTCACCAGCGCCCGGGCCAGGTGGCCCTTGTGCGCCTTGTTGAAGTGACTGACCACCGTGCGGTGTCCATCGGGATGCTCGGCGAGCACCTGCACCCGCACCGCGCCGGGCACTCGCCCGAGGGCGGCGTAGGAGCCCGACCGGAGATCCACGACGAGTTCACTCTCGGCGAGTTCGGCCAGCACCGGCTCGAGTAACGGACGCCACCGGGTACTCAAGCCTGGCCGGCCCGGCAGTTTCGCGGACGCAGACAGCCGGTAGGCCGGTACCAGATCGTCGGCACGCAGCAGACCGAACAGCGCCGAGCCGACCGCGAGCCGGGCGCGGGCCCGGGCCACGGCCGCCCCGCGCAACGATTCGACGTCGAGCGCGTCGTACAGCACGCCGGTGTAGCGGTTGATCGCCGGCATCGTCGGTGCCTGCCGCAGGCCGGCGTTGCGCTCGATCTCGGCGTCCTGGGCCGCGGAGAGCCCGAGGGCCTTGCGGCACGCCGGCGGGTCGGCGGCCAGTCCGACCAACTCGTCGACCAGCGTCTCCCGCAGCGGGCTGAGCGCGGGCGAGCTCAAACTGTCCAGACGCAATGGCGGGCCGTCCCCGCCTGCGCGCTTGGTCTCCGAGGGTGGCAGGAGCACGATCACACCGAGACGTTAGCGGAGCGGTCCTGGTGTCCGGTGATCTGACCGATGTGATCCCAGCCGGGTCAGACCGGCATTCCGGGTGGCGGAGGAAGCTCGGGAGCGGGCGGGCCGGGTAGCGGCGGAACGTTCAGCACGAACGACGCCGGTACTGCCATGGGGTCGGCAGGCGGCGGTGGCGGTGGCGCGAAGGGATCGACCGGCGCGGGCGCTGCCATCGGAGCGGGCGGCGGCGGTGGCGGGACCGGGGGCAGCGGCGCCTCGGGTGGCGGTGGCACGCCGAACGGCAGCGGGGCAGGCGGTGGCGGCGGTGCGGCGGGTTCGGCTTGTACTGGCAGATACATGTGGTGGGTGAACTGCGGCTGGTAGGCACCTCCGCCGCCGATCTTCACGCCGCCACCTTCGCCGGAGGAGACGGGCGTGCCGTCAGGCAGCGTGACGGCGGTGTGGCCGCTGTTCCAGCCGATCACGAGGGCACCGGGCTGGGTGCCGTGCTTGAAGCCACGGGCCAGCAGGGCACGCTCCTGGTTTCCGGTGTTGAACCGGTCACCGAACGCGGGCCGGCCGGTGGCCACATTGCTGACCCAGGAGGCGAGACCGGAGCAGTCGGTTCCGGCCGGACTGTCCCCACCGGAGATGTACGGCGTGCCCGATACCTGCTGGACAAGCGCCATCAGCGTCGCGATAGCAAACATGCGGCGGGACATTAACAGAGCTGAAAATGGTCGCCAAAATATGTGACTCCGTTCACAAGAGGACACATAAATCGGTTATCTCACGGCCCTTGGGATTCAGTGGGACTGCCAATGGCGGTATTTCGCAGTCGGTTAAGCGGCATTTTTGCGTGATTACTCGGAGTGTGACGGATCCGTCCAATGTGGTTGCCGCAGTGGCTCTGTGCCACTTCCGTCACGGCGGATCCGAAGGTCGAAACGCTGGCTGATTTCGAAATGCGCTCGTGTGTAATAAGTTTCGGCTGGCCGTCGCGACGGTCTGCGTTGTGGGGCACTGTCGCCCGGCGCCGCCATGGCGTCCTGCGTACCGGGGTGTCATCGACGCCGCCGCCGCACCGGGTAGTGCGGTTCTGGCGAACTATCACCGATCCCGCTGACAGGCCCGGGCGACAGGAGCCTTTGGCTGGCCGGCGTCCTGTCCGAAGTTGACATGCAGCCAACTGGCTGCATAATTCGGTCTGGCGGGCGCAGGCACGCACATGGACGGAATGGGCGGGCGTGGACGACGTTTTGAAGGCGGTGGCTGACCCGAATCGGCGGATGCTGCTCGAAAGCCTCAACGACCGCGACGGGCAGAGCCTGCGGGAATTGTGTGCGGGACTGTTGATGGCGCGCCAGTCGGTCAGTAAGCATCTGGCGGTACTGGAGGCGGCCGATCTGGTGACAGTCATCCGCCAGGGGCGCGAGAAGCTGCATTACCTCAACGCCGAGCCCATCAGCGCGGTCGCCGACCAATGGATCAACCGTTTCGGTGGGGCCGACGTGCACGCGCACGCGGACTACGCGTCAGCACTCGACGTCGCACCCACGGAGTTCGCGTACACCACCTATATCCACACAACGCCCGAGCGGCTGTGGCAGGCGATCACGAACCCGGAATTCTCGCTTCGGTATATGGGTCACGGCATCGAGTCGGACTGGCAGAAGGGCGCCACGTACGTCTGGATCGACGGCGATGGGCGCGTCGAGCACCCGGACCAGCTGATCCTCGAATCCGATCCGTACGGGCGGCTCGCATATACCTTCCACACCGTCGCATCGGACACCCGCTCGCGGGTGTCCTTCGACATCGAACTGGTCGAGGATCAGGTCGAGCTGACCGTGGTCCATGACGGGTTCGGCCCGACAAGCCCTGTCCGCCAGCTTGTTTCACGTACCTGGCCGCTCAAGTTGTCCAAGCTGAAATCGGGTCTTGAGCGGGCGGGCGTGCCGCAGTGACAGCCGCCGATCAGGTCAGCGCGTCCTGCGGATCCTTCTGGATGGGTGTGGGCCACGGCGCGGGCAGCGGCCGCTGGCGCACCTGCTGCGGCCACCAGAACCACTTGCCGAGCAGCGCCGCGATCGACGGTGTCATGAAGGACCGGATGACCAGGGTGTCGAACAGCAGACCCAGGCCGATCGTGGTGCCGACCTGGCCGATGACCGCGAGTTCGCTGACTGCCATGGACATCATCGTGAACGCGAACACCAGACCTGCCGAGGTCACCACGGACCCGGTCCCGCCCATCGCGCGGATGATGCCGGTGTTGAGGCCGGCATGTATCTCTTCTTTGAACCGGGATACGAGTAGCAGGTTGTAGTCGGCGCCGACGGCCAACAGGATGATGACCGACATCGCCAACACCATCCAGTGCAGTTCCAGGCCGATGAGGTGCTGCCAGATGAGGACCGAGAGGCCGAAGGACGCGCCGAGGCTGAGTACCACGGTGCCGACGATGACCGCGGCGGCCACGACGCTGCGGGTGATGATCAACATGATGATGAAAATCAGGCACAGCGAGGCGATTCCGGCGATCAGAAGGTCGTAGTTAGAGCCTTCCTGCATGTCCTTGAAGGTGGCCGCGGTACCGCCGAGGTAGATCTTGGAGCCTTCGAGCGGCGTGCCCTTGATGGCTTCCTTCGCCGCCTGCTTGATCGCCTCGATGTGCGAAATGCCTTCTGGGCTCATCGGATCGCCCTCATGGCTGATGATGAACCGCACCGCATGACCGTCGGGGGACAGGAACATCTTCATGCCACGCTTGAAGTCCGGATTGTCGAACGTCTCCGGCGGGAGATAGAACGAGTCGTCGTTCTTGGAAGCGTCGAACGCCTGGCCCATGGCCGTCTGGTTCTCCATCATCGCTTCCATCTGATCCTGCAAACCACCCATGGTGGCCTGCATCGTCAGCATCATCGTCTTCATCGTCTTCATCGTCTCGATCATGGGCGGCATGATCGTGAGCATCTGCGGCATGAGTTGATCGAGGCGATCCATGTCCGGCATCAGTTTCTGGATGTCGTCGGTCATGGTGTCGATGCCGTCGAGTGTGTCGAAGATCGAACGCAGAGAGTGACAGACCGGGATGTCGTAGCAGTGCGGTTCCCAGTAGAAGTAGTTGCGGATCGGCCGGAAGAAATCGTCGAAATCGGCGATGTGGTCCCGTAGTTGGGCCACGTCCACGACCATCCCGTGCATCTTCGTCACCATGCTGTGCGTGGTGTCCGACATCTGCTTGACGAGCCCGAGCATGTCCTCCATCGTGTTGATGGTCTTCTGCATCTCGTCGGCCATCACCAACATGTCGGCCATGCGGTCCTGCATGTACTTCATGTTCATCATCTGCGTGGTGCCCTGCATGCTGATCTGGAACGGGATCGAGGTGTGCTCGATCGGCGTGCCCTGCGGGCGCGTGATGGCCTGGACCCGAGAGATGCCGGGTACCTGGAAGATTCGCTTCGCGATCCGGTCGACGACCAGGAAGTCTGCCGAGTTGCGCAGATCGTGATCGCTTTCGATCAACAGCAACTCGGGATTCATCCGGGCTTGTGAGAAATGCCGGTCCGCGGCCGCGTACCCGGTGTTGGCGGGCAGGTCTTGCGGCAGATAGTTGCGGTCGTTGTAGTTGGTCCGGTACCCCGGCAGGGTCAACAGACCGATCAGCGACAGCGCGATGGTGGCGATGAGGATCGGACCGGGCCAACGCACCACGGCCGCACCGACTTTGCGCCACCCACGGGTGCGCATCGCGCGTTTGGGCTCGAGCACCTTGCCGAACCGGCTTGCCACCGTGATGATCGCCGAACCCAGGGTCAGCGCGGCGAACACCACCACGGTCATGCCGATGGCCAGCGGGATACCGAGCGACTGGAAGTACGGCAGCCGGGTGAAGTGCAGGCACAGCGTGGCGCCGGCGATCGTCAGACCCGAGCCCAGCACCACGTGGGCCGTGCCGTGGAACATGGTGTAGTAGGCCTGTTCCCGGTCTTCACCGACACTGCGAGCCTCCTGATATCGGCCGATCAGGAAGATCGCGTAGTCGGTCGCCGCGGCGATCGCCAGCGTCACCAACAGGTTCGTGGCGAACGTCGACAGCCCGATGATCTCGTAATAGCCGAGGAACGCCACGACACCGCGCGCCGATGCCAGCCCGAGCACGACCATCACGAGAGTCAGGATCACGGTGATGATCGAGCGGTAGACGAGCAGCAGCATGATGATGATGACCGTGAAGGTCAGCATTTCGATCATCCGCATGCTGCGGTCACCGGCGATCTGCTGATCGGCCGACAGTGCCGCCGGGCCCGTCACATAGGCCTTGACGCCCGGTGGGGCCTGCACGCTGTTGACGATGTCCTGGACTGCCTCGACCGATTCGTTGGCCAGCGCCTCGCCCTGGTTGCCCGCGGTGTAGACCTGGACGTACGAGGACTTACCGTCGGAGCTCTGGGCGCCCGACGCGGTCAGCGGGTCGCCCCAGAAATCCTGGACATGCTCGACGTGCTTGTCGTCGGCCTCGAGCTTGTCGACGATCTCGTCGTAGAACTTGTGCGCGTCGTCGCCCAAGGGCTCGTCGCCCTCGAGCACGATCATCACCGAGCTGTTGGACTTGAACTCCTGGAACACCTCGCCGACGCGCTTCATCGCGATCATCGACGGCGCGTCGTCCGGCGTCATCGACACCGACCGCATCTCGCCGACCTTCTCCAGCTGCGGCACGGCGGTGTTCAGTATCGCGATGATCGCAATCCAGACCAGGATGATCGGGATCGCCAGCCGCCGGATCCACTTTGCGATCCCGCCGTGGCGTGCAGGTGGAGGGCCGGCGGCCGGGAAGGCGTCAGTGGGGGCGTCGTGGTTGCTCATGCAGATTTCACCAAGCAGAAGGTCTGGGCATTGACGCCGTTGGAGGTTCTCTCGTCTTTGAGTTCATCGTCGACGGTGATACGGCAGGTGATGGTGTCACCGTTGCCCTGCGCGACGATGTTCGGGAACACCGAAGGGGCGGTGGACTCGAGCCGCAGCGACCACGGCAACGTGACGCCGTCGATGCGCTGAGGCTGAGCGTCGAGGTCGAGGTAATTGATGTCGGCGGTCGCGCCCGGTACTCCGTAGATCTCGTAGACGACGACTTTGGGATCGAACGGCTTGGTGTCGTCGACCTTCGCGCTGGAGATGCCGCTGCCGTCACCGGCGCCGAAAAATGTACGTACCCGCATGACGGTGAACGCCCCGACGACCACCACGACCATGATGAGCAGCGGGATCCAGAACCGCCGCGCCAGGCCGGTCAGTGAAAACTGTTTCCCCCGTGAGCTTTTCGTAGCCTTGGCCATCAGGCGACGACACCCGTCAGACGGATCTGCTTGGAGACCACGGCACGCAATCCTGTCGCGCGGTCGATGAGACCGCGGTTGTCGTAGCTGCTCTGTGCCATGTGCACCTCGATACGCCTCGCCGTCTGTCTGCCAGTTAGCCAGTTGACTAAGTACTGCGAGATATTAGCTGATTTAACAGAGTTGCAAAACGTTGACCGGCCGCGTGCCGGAGGGGCGCAGCCGTCACGTTTGGCGTGCTCACGCGACGATACGTGCCCGCGACCCGTAACAGGTGGTCACCCCGGCGCTCACGCGCAAGTCGGCGGGTTGTCTGCCCATGTGCGCGGGGCCGAGAGTGATGCGGGTAACACGATCAGCCGGCTCTGTCATACGGCCCCATGCAAACGCCCCCGCGAGAACGCGGGGGCGTCGGCACTGCGATACGTCAGTCAGCTGCCCAGTTCCACAGCGACATGTCGCCGCGGGGGTAGTTCATGCAGATATCGGTGGTGTTCGCGGCCACGCCCTTGTTGTTGAAGAACAGCTTGGCCCAGTTCGGCCACCGCCACGACATCTGCTCGTAGAACGCGTTGGTCGCGGTGTTCTCCGAGTACTGCCGGCGGCCGGCGTAGTCCAGCGAGAAGAACCAGTGGATGCGGTCGCGCGCCCCCTGCTGGTCGGCCGGTGGCTTGTTGTTGTAGTCGATCATGTACCGCTCGTAGTAGATCGGCTCGACATCGCGGGCCGCGGCCATGATCTGCTCGGCATCGCACTGCGTCTTGAGGATGCGGTTCGGGATCGGGTAGTCATCGGTGGCATCGGCGGCGGCCAAGCCCGGTGCTGCGGCCAGCGTTCCGGCCACGGCGCATGCGGCGACTCCCATGCGGATGAGGTTTGTAGGACGCATGTGGTTCAACATATCGCTCCAAGTTCTCGGGAGGGCGGCGAAAAGCTATCTGGCCGAGTCGGCCGCGGCCTGCTCCATGACATGCCGGAGGTCGGGGCAGTAGTAGTTGATGGCCGTGCCCAAGAACTGCCAGTGCTGCGCCGTGGTGCTGTCCTTGTCCAGGTTCTTGCTCAGGAACGCCACGGAGTCGTTGGCGTTGTGGTCCACCGCGTTGTGCAGCCGCTTGCACGTGAGCTTGCCGATCCAGGCGTTGTAGTCACGCGGCCCGTAAATGCCGTACGTGTGCAGCTCGTTGGCGAAGTCCGTGTCGATTTCGGCATGTGCCGGCGCTGCGAACGCGATGGCCGCGGCGGCGCCGAGTACTGCCAGCCCTGCAAGCTTCATGCGGGGAATCTTAGTGCATCTAACTCGATGATGGCAGGCTGCCCGGTAAACCCGTCGCAATCAGTAGCGGGATTCGCTGCTCGGCGCTGGTCAACGACCCGTGGTGGCCAACAAGCGCGGATTCCAGCGGTTCGGCGGTGCGCCGCATCAGCGCCGCCGAACCACGCGCGGCCGCGACGACGTCTCCGATGCGCGGCAATACGTCATCGCGGACCCGCCCGCCGAACCAACCCGCGGCGATCGCCTCGTCGCGCGACAACACCCATGCGGTGTCGGCGAGGGTTTCCCGCCAGGCCGCCAGCACGTCGTCGGCCGCGCCCGTAGCGGTGTAGACGTGGCGCGCACGCGCTTCGCCGCCGACTGCGGCCACGCCGGTCTGCAGCGCCGGGGTGGTGTCGAGGTCGACCACTTCGGTCGGGTCGACGGCGACCATGCCGTGGTCGGCGACCACGGCGAGCAGTCCATCGGCAGGCAGGGTCTCCACCACGGACTCGACCAGGCGATCGACCTGACGCAACTGCATGCGCCAAGCGGTCGAGCCCGGCCCGTGCAGATGACCGACAAGGTCGAGATCGGCGTGATAGCCATAGCAGAATCCGCCGGCGGCGATGCAGCCCGAGACGGCGGCGGCCAGCTCACCCGTTGCATGCACACCGATGTAGTCGCCGCCGCGCAGCACGGCGCGGGTGAGCCCGGATCTGGCGAACTCGGCGCCCGATACGACACTGACCGCAAACCCGGCGTCGACGGCCCGTTCGAATGTGGTGGGCAGCGGCTGGACGGCCTCGGGCCGGACCGTATCGCGGAGATCGTCACCCCAGGGGTGCGGACGCCAGCGCAGGGCGTTGATGACACCGGCGTCGGGCACCCGGAACGAATAGCCGACCAGGCCGTGCTCACCGGAGCGGCAGCCGGTGCCGATGGCGGCAAGCCCGGCGGCTGTGGTGGACGGGAAACCGACCTGCAACGTCTGCCCACGCAGACCCGCCAGCACCGGCGCATCGGCGGCGTGCGCATCCAGCAGCTCCGCCCCGAGCCCGTCGATCAGCAACACGCATGCACCGCGGACCGGGGTGGGCAGATCGATGCGTGCCTCGAACCCCGTCGCGCCCATGGCGGCCAGCACGGACGGCACGACGTCGGCCAGGTGGGCGAGAGTCACGTCGGGCTGTCGCGCATCCACGTGGTGAGCCTGCCACAGAAGTCACATGCACAGGCCTGGGCAACGGTGGGGCTGTTCCTGGCGGAACCGGTACGCTGACCATTTATGAAGCCGATCAAAGCAGTGGCCCTCGCTGCCGCGGTGGCGATCGTTGGGGGCGGCACGTTCAGCGGGATCGCGAGCGCCGATCCCACGACACCGGCTCCCGCTCCACCGCCTCCCGGAGTTGGGGCACCGCCCCCCGGCGTTGCGGCACCTGCTGCGCCGGCCGTCCCGGCGACGACGATGGATCACGACGGCATATTCATCGTCGGCACCGATATCGAGCCCGGCACCTATGCGTCGGCCGGACCCGTCGAGGACGGCACCTGCTATTGGAAGCGCATGGCCGATCTGCACGGTGGCGACATCATCGACAACGCGATCAGCAAGAAGCCTCAGGCCGTGCAGATCGACGCCACCGACAAGGCCTTCAAGACCAGCGGATGCCAGGCGTGGCAGAAGACGGATGCGGTCGCTGCCGGTCCGCCCGCCACCGGAGACATCCCGGCGCTCGTCGCGAAGGCCAAACTGTGGGCGTGGCTGAACTCGTTGAACAACAACGCCCGTCAGTTCGACGGATCGCAGGTTCCCCTGCCCTGATGCGTCAGGCCGGGGGGATCAGCGGGGGCCGGCAGGCGTTGCCGACGGGGTCCCACCACCAGCCGTTGTCGCACATCGGAGGCGGTGGCACCACGGGCGGTCGGCAGGTGTTCCCGGCCGGGTCCCACCACCAGCCGTTCTCGCATCGCAACGGCACCACGGGCGGCCGGCAGGTGTTGGCCACCGGATCCCACCACGCGCCGCCCTCGCACTGCGCTGAGCTGATCGCCGGTGCCGCGACCGTGACGGCGGCCAACGTGGCCAGTGGCGCCAACGCCACGCCGACGCCTGCGGCGAGTCGGCGAACGATGTTCGTCATCTCGAACCTCCTCGAGAGATCGCCTCTTTCGAGCCTAACCGCGGCAGCGTCTTCCGCCGAGGGAGTCGGGGCGTGATGGCGGCACTGCTGCGCGCCGTCGGGGCGGTACTGGTTGCCGCGATCGCGCTCGTTTCGACGGCGTCCCAAGCGGCGGGCAGCCCGGACGCCGTCCAGGCTGCCGTCGACCGGGCTTTTCGTCCGTTGCTCGAGCAGTACGACGTTCCCGGAATGGCGGTCGCCGTCACGGTCGACGGCCGTCGCTACTTCGTCGACTACGGTTTGGCCGCGAACCCGGGCGGGCCAGCGGTGTCGCGGCACACCCTGTTCGAAATCGGCTCTGTCAGCAAGGCTTTCACCGCAACACTGGCATCGTATGCGCAGGCCACCGGGGCATTGTCGCTCGACGCGCACCCGTCGGCCTATCTGCCGGAATTGCGGGGCAGTGCTGTCGATGCCGCGACCCTGCGTGACCTCGGCACCTACACGGCAGGGGGACTGCCCTTGCAGTTCCCGGACACCGTCACCGATGACGCCGGCATGCTCGCTTACTTCCGCGAGTGGTCCCCGACGGCGGCACCGGGGGAGATCCGCCGGTATTCGAATCCGAGCATCGGGCTGCTCGGTCATCTGACCAGCCGCGCGATGCGGGGTGATTTCGCTGATCTCATGCAGGCGCAGGTCTTCTCGCGCCTCGGCTTGTCCAGTACGTACATCCACGTGCCGGACAGCGCCATGGACCGATACGCATGGGGCTACGACAAGGCCAATGAGCCGACCCGGGTCAGTCCAGGCGTCTTCGACGCCGAGGCGTACGGCGTCAAGACCAGTGCCGCCGACCTGATCGGTTTCATCGAGGCCAACATTGCGCCGCACCGCTTCGACCAGTCGCTGCAGCGCGCGATCGAAGGCACTCACGTCGGTTACTCCCGGGTGGGAGACATGGTGCAGGGATTGGGTTGGGAACGTTACCCCTATCCGGTGTCACTGGAGGTGCTGCTCGCCGGAAACTCCAGCACCATGGCGATGGAGCCACAGCCCGCGCTGCCGATCGTGCCGGGTCGGCTTCCGGACGGGCCCGCGCTGTTCAACAAGACCGGGTCGACCGACGGCTTCGGAAGTTACGCCTTGTTCGTGCCGGACCGGCAGATCGGCATCGTCATGCTGGCCAACAAGAACTTTCCGATTCCGGCGCGGGTCACTGCCGCCCACGCGGTTCTACAGGAGCTCGAAGCGCGGCGCTGAGCCCGGTAGCCCGGCGATTGCCGACACGCCGTAACGGCGCTGGCGAGCATCGCCGCGCGACCGCGACAGGCACACGCAAACGTTTTGCTACGCAATACAACCCGGCTGCCGGTCGACGAATTGACAGCCCCCGTCCAGAAATCGCACAGGATTGCGAGCGCGCGATCGCCGCACCCACGCTGCTAGTCTGCGAGAGCTGCCGGTTGCCGGGTCGTGGGAAGGCGATGCGCCCGGCATGCCGCAGCAATGGCGCGGGCGAAACAGCGTGGGTGGATACGGAAAGAGTGTTGTGCGCGGCGCAGAGATCAAAGCCCTGACGGGACTGCGCATCGTCGCAGCCGTATGGGTGGTGCTGTTCCACTTCCGGCCGCTGTTGTACCAGGCCGCGCCCGATTTCACCGAGGCACTCGCGCCGATACTCGATTGCGGCGCCCAAGGTGTCGACCTGTTCTTCATCCTGAGCGGATTCGTGCTCACCTGGAACTACTTCGACCGGATGGGCCCGTCGTGGTCGACCCGGGCCACCCTGCACTTCCTGTGGCTGCGGTTGTCGAGGGTATGGCCGGTGTATCTGGTCACCCTGCATCTGGCTGCGTTGTGGCTGATATTCACCCTCAACGTCGGCCACGTGCCGCCGGAAGACACCAGCGGTTACAACGCCGTCAGTTATGTGCGCCAGCTCTTTCTGGTTCAGCTGTGGTTCCAGCCTTACTTCGACGGCTCGAGCTGGGACGGTCCGGCGTGGTCGATCAGCGCGGAATGGTTGGCGTACTTGCTGTTCGGCGGACTCATTCTGGTGATCTTCCGGATCGCGCGTGCGACACGGGCCAGAAGCCTGGTGTTGCTGGCCATCGCGGCTTCACTGCCTCCGGTGGTGCTGTTGATGGCGACGGGCCACTTCTACACGCCGTGGAGCTGGTTACCGCGGATCGTCATGCAATTCACCGCGGGAGCCCTTGCCTGTGCCGCGGTACGCAAGCTCCAGCTCACCGATCGCGCGCGGCGCGGCGCCGGCTACCTGTCGATCCTGCTGGCCGGTGTGATCATCGGCGGCCTCTATTTCTTCGAGGCGCACCCGATGAACACCGTCGGTGACGCAGGTGGACTCGTCGACATCCTGTTCGTTCCGCTGGTCGTGGCGCTGTCGGTGGGCACCGGCAGCCTGCCTGCGCTGCTGGGGATCCAGCCGCTGGTCTACGGCGGTCAGATCTCGTTCGGCCTGTACATGTTCCACGAGCTCGTGCACACGGCGTGGATATGGACGGTCAAGCAGTTCGAGCTCACCCTGTCCCCGAACCTGTCGGGCAAGGTAACGCTGCTCTTGCTCTTCGCGATATGTGTCGTCGGAGCGGTCCTGCTGTATCACCTCGTCGAGGAGCCGGCCCGCCGATGGATGCGCAGGATGGTCGACATCAGGCCTGCGGATCAGACGAACAGCAAGTTGCACCGGATCGACGGGGACCTCGATGACAGACCGGCAATGTCGGCCCGTGCAGGGTAGACCTGGAACACGCCGAATCTTGCTGCCGCGCAGGTTGTTATGGTGCCGTTATCGCCGCGTCATCGTCGGCTGGGAGTCTGATCGGGAATCGCGGTGCGGGACGTCAGCGTCTCACGGGCAGTGGAGGTAGCAGTGGGTCGTCTGACCACGTTCATCGTCTCGCTTGGTCTGCTTGTCGGGCTGTTCGGGCAGGTTCCGACTCAGCGGTACACGACATCAGGACTCGACCCCCGGATCAACCGCATCGCTGTGATCGGCGACTCCTACACGACCGGTACGCCCGCCGAGGGCGGCATGGGTCCGAAGGGCTGGACCACGATCGCGTGGCAGGAATTGGCACAGCGCGGGGTTCAGGTCACCGCCGACGTCGTGGCGGAAGGCGGGGCCGGCTACGTCGTGCGCGGCAATCGTGGAAGCATCTTCGGCGACCTGACGACCAGGGCCGTTCAGCCCGACGATTCGCTCGTCGTGTTCTTCGGCTCCCGGAACGACAAGGACGCCGATCCGGCGGCCATCACCCGGATGAGCCACGATGCCCTGGCGTCCGCCGAGCGGATAGCTCCGGCCGCGCGGCTGCTGGTGATCGGTCCGCCATGGCCCACCGCAGACGTACCTCCCACGGTGCTGCACATCCGCGACATCCTGCGCGCGCAGGCGCGTGACGCGGGCGCGACGTTCATCGATCCCATCGCGGAGGGCTGGTTCGTCGGAAGGCCGGAACTCATCGGCGCCGACGGCATCCATCCGACCGACGCCGGCCACGCGTACATGGCCGACAAGATCGCCCCGCTCATCGGGGCGGAGCTGCCGCGCTGGATCTGAGAGCCGATCAGCCGCGAGCGGTGGTGCGGAAGCGATCCCGATAGGCCTTGGGTGAGACACCGAGGTGACTGACGAACACTCGGCGCAGGGTTTCGGCGCTGCCGAATCCGGCCAGCCGGGCGGTGTCACCGACCGGCCTGCCGGCGTCGAGCGCCGCCCGCGCGACGTCGATGCGGACCATTTCGACGTACCGTGCCGGCGTGGTCCCCAGTTCGGTGTGGAAAAGCCTGGTCAGTTGCCGCGTGCTCACCGAGGCGAGCTTGGCCAGGCTCCGGACGCTGTGGTCGGCCGCGGGATCCGCCGCGATCGCATCGGTGACGCGCCGCAGCACGGACTGTGGGGGAGCGTCGGCTTCGACCAGCGTGGAGAACTGTGACTGGCCGCCGGCCCGCTTGAGATAGACCACCAATGAGCGCGCGACGTCGCGAACCAGGTCGCTGCCGTAGTCCATCTCGACGAGAGCCAGGGCGAGGTCGATGCCTGCCGACACCCCCGCCGAGGTGTAGACATCGCCGTCGCGCACGAAGATCGCATCCGGTTCGACATCTATCTCCGGGTAGGCACGGCCGAGGAGCCCGGCGTGTCGCCAATGCGTGGTGGCCCGTCGTCCGTCCAACAGACCGGCCTTGGCGAGGATGAACGAGCCGGTACAGATCGAGGCCAGCCGACGAGTCCGGCCGGGCAGGTCCCGAACGGCCGCGACGAGTGCGGGATCGATCGGCAGGCCCACCAGGTTGTCGCCGCCGGCCACCAAAACCGTGTCAGCGTGATCGATGGACGAGATCTTCTCGGTCGCAGGGAAAGTCGTTCCGATCGACGTGGTCACATCGCGGCCGTCGACCGAGGCGATCTTGAGCAGATAGTCGGCGCCGAACTGATTGGCCTCGGCGAACACCTCAGCCGGTCCCGTCGCATCCAGAAGCTTCACCCCGTCGAAAACGACGATCACCGTGACGCGCGGGCGACGACCTTCGACCATCCGCCCATTGTGTCGCTTCTTGTGGGATACGTGGCACATCGGCCATATCCGATCCGCGCCCGGCCGCCGCAGACTGGTCTGCAGATGCCGAAACGGAGTGTGACCGATTTCCGCGCCGGCGTCGTTCATCAAGAGCGACAAGGAGATTCATGATGACAGTTCCGATGACCGATTCGATCGCCGGCATCGAAGTACCCGATACCGCCCTCGTCCGCGAGGTCACGGAGTACATCCGTGACGCCGAAGACGACCTCTTGTTCCACCACTCCCGCCGGGTGTTCTTCTTCGGTGCACTGCAGGGGATGCGCCGCGGTCTACAGCCCGACCTCGAACTCCTCTACGTCGGCGCGATGTTTCACGACCTCGGACTGACCGAGCCCTTCCGTTCGTCGTCGGCACTGCGATTCGAGGTGGACGGGGCGAATGCCGCCCGTGATTTTCTCCTGCAGCGTGGGGTAGACGAGGCCGCGGCACGCAAAGTGTGGCTGGGCATCGCATTGCACACGACCCCGGGCGTACCGGAGTTCCTCGATCCGGAGATAGCACTGGTCACCGCAGGTGTCGAGACCGATGTGTTGGGCATCGGCCGCGACGATCTGACGCCCGATGCGTTGGCCGCGGTGACCGCAGTGCACCCGCGGCCCGATTTCAAGAACCGCATCCTGCGCGCGTTCAACGACGGGGTCAGACAACGCCCGCACTCGACCTTCGGCACGGTGAACGACGACGTGCTCGCGCATTTCGACAGTTCGTTCGTGCGTGAGGATTTCGTCGAGGTGATCCGGCAGAACAGCTGGCCCGAATAGCCGGTTCACATACTGACGCGCCGGCCGGCGAGTTCCTTGAGCTCGTCGGGCAGCGCATCGGCGTGCAGGATCTCCGGCAACAGGTGCGACTCCAGGGTGAGCGCACGGAACACGAATCCGACCGTGATGTCATGGTCGGGCCGCTCGGTGACGACGATCGCGTCCCCGGCGCGAACGGTTCCCGGATGCACCAGCCGGAGGTAGGCGCCCGGAATCGCGCTCCTGGTAAAGGTTTTCATCCAGCCGTTGATCTGGAGCCAGGCCGCGAACGTTCGGCAGGGGATACGTGGCCGCGAGACCTCGAGTTCCAGCCCGTCGGATCCGATCCGCCACCGTTCACCGATCCGCGCGTTGGTGACGTCGACACCGGCAGTGGTGAGGTTCTCGCCGAACACGCCGTTGGCGATCTCCCGGTCGAGTTCCGTCTGCCACCCGTCGAGATCCTCGCGCGCATACGCGTAGACGGCCTGGTCGTCGCCGCCGTGGAACTGCTGATTGCCGATCGTGTCGCCGATGAGGCCACTGCCGAGTCCGCCGTGCATCGGCCCGGGCGCACGTACGCCGACCGGACCTTCGACCGGTCGCTTGTCGATGCCGGTGAGAATCCGCTCGTTGGCCGGATTCGGGCGCGGTTGAGCGACATTGACGGTCAAGACGGTGGACATCAGCCAAGCGTAGTGGGCCGGACGGGATGCCTCGACCTGGGCGTGACCGCTACAACAGCGGTGTCGCGTTACCGTTCGGCGCAGGCGGTGGTGGCGGCACCGGAAGGCACAGTCCGGTCGCGGTGTCGAGCTGTTTTCCGGGTAGACAGAACGGAGCGCACCCGTTGGTGACGCCGGTCTCGCCCGGCAGGCAGGCCGCACTCACTGCCGGTGTGGCGATCGTGGCCACACCCATCGAAGCGGCCGCGAGAACCGCCACCGACACCATCGTGAGCATGCCCCGCCGCAGCGCGTTCGCCATACCGACTCCTGCCCATATCACCTGCCGTGTTCGGTAGCCGCAGTGTAGGCGCTCGGCGACCCGGCCGGCGTGCACTAGCGTCACGTTGTTGTGCAGACCCTGATCGACTTCGACAACGCGCCGATCTTCGCAATCCCGCTCGCCGACGGTGCTGGGACCGCCGGAGTGCGGGAAGGCATGTTGATCGAAGGCCCACAAGGATGGGGAGAGTTCAGCCCGCATCCGGACGATCACGCAACCGTTCGATGGCTGACCGCCGCGCTCGAGCCCGGCACCGTCGGCTGGCCCGATCCGGTGCGCGGGCGGATTCCGATCGCCGTGACGGTACCGGCCGTCGACCCGGAGGCTGCGCATCGGATCGTCACGCAGGCGCACTGCCGGACGGCTTCGGTGGAAGTCGGCGCCGGTGTGCTCGCCGCGGACATCGCGCGGGTCGAGGCCGTACGTGACGCGCTCGGGGCGTCGGGCACGCTGCGCTGCGACGCGAGAGGACGCTGGGATCCCGATGCCGCCGCGGCGGCGATCCCGGCGCTCGACGTGGCGGCCGCCGGGCTCGAGTTCGTCGAACAACCCTGTCGCACGCTTCCCGAGCTCGCGGCCGTCAGGCGCCGGGTCAACGTCCGGATCGCGGTCGACGAGTCGGTTCGCGACGCCGACGATCCGGTGCGCCTGCGGCTCGGCGACGCGGCCGACATCGTGGTTCTGACGTGCGGGCCACTCGGTGGGGCTCGACGCTCGTTACGGGTGGCCGAAGCCACGGAACTGCCGTGTGTGGTGAGTTCGGCGCTGGAAACCAGCATCGGGCTCGCGGCCGGGCTCGCGCTGGCCGGCGCACTGCCGGAGTTGCCGTTCGCCTGCGAACTCGGCACCCGCCCGCTGCTCGGCGGTGATCTCGTCGCCGCATCGCGGTCACTGGTCGCGGTCGACGGATATCTGCCCGTCGCGCCGATGCCGCCTGCTCCGCAACCGGATCTTCTCGGGCGGTACGCGTTGAGCGATCCACAGCGGGCGGCCTGGTGGCGCGACCGGTTGCGCGCGGCCGCCGCCGCGGGCTGATCGTTTCGAGTAGCGCACTACGCATGCGCCGGTGCGGCGGGCAACTCGATCATCGACGGTGTCAGCAACCTCGAACTTCATGATCCAACGGAGGATGACATGTCGTTGTTCGCCAAACTGGCGGAGCTTCGCGCCGTCAAGACCCAAGACGCCGATGGCACCGACGAACTGAGTATCAGCAGGGCTGATGGCTTTCAGTTCGAGTCGATGTCGATGCGCCAAGGCGACGTCGTGGATCTGGACAGGCTCCTTCCGTTCGACGGCGAGCTCGAAATCGTGTTGAAAGAGATCGACTCGCAAACCGATGAGGAGCAGAATCTCGGCTCGGTGTTCATCCGCTCCGACGAACTCGGCCGCGGTGACGTGACACAGCAGTTCCGCGGTGCGGGGGCGCTCTACGACATCACCTACAAGGTCATCTGAACCAGGATCAATCCTGGACGGCTTTGGCGATCGCAACGCAGGTCGTCAGCCAGTCCGCATCGGGCTCGACGTTCTCGGTCAGTTCCCACATCGCGTTGTGCATCACGCGCACGATCACCCACGCACGCGCCCGGTCGGCGTCGAGGCCGGCAGCCTCGGCCAGCGCATAGAACCGCCGCCGGACTCCGTCGCGGACGTATCCGGTCAGCTCGTCCCACCGGTTCCACAACATCGGTGCGAGCTCGTAATGCGGATCGCCGTTGAGCGGCTTCGGGTCGATCGCCAGCCAAGGCTCGCGGTCGGCGGCCAGCACGTTCTCGTAATGCAGATCGCCATGGATGAGTGTCGCGGCGCTCGCCGGTTCTGCGGCCAGGTCCGTACCGAGTCCGATCGCCTGCTCCACGAGCCTGCGCGGCACGGGCGCGTTGCGGGGGAGCGCCTGCAACTGAGTGGTCCAGCGGTGGACGTATTCGGTGAGCGAGCGCAACTGGGGCAGCGCGGGCACGTGGATTCGCGCGTAGATCGAGGCAACGACCTCGCACGCCTCGATATCCCATAGCTCGTTGAGGTTTCGCGAATGCAACCGCTCGAGCAGGATGGCGCGGCGGTGCGGCTCGGCGCGCAACAGCCGAACCGCGCCATGTCCCGCCCATCTGCGCAGCGCGAGATGCTCGTGCTCGGACTCCTCGTCCGGGAACCCGACCTTGAGTACTGCGGTGTCACCGTCGCGCGTGCGGGCCGGCACCACGATCGAGCAGTAGCCGTGTGTCGGAGGGCCGTCCGGGGTGAGCTCCCATTCGGCGATCTGGGCGCGCACGAGCTTGGGGAGGCCGTCCACCCATGCCTGCCACCGGGGCCCGCGTGCGGACATCGCGCGCACCGCGTCGGGCAGTTCGATCATCGACCCCATGGTCGCACCCCCGGACTGCCCGTGCCGCGGCCGGTTTTGACAGACTGTGCCCATGGCACAGATAACCTTGCGTGGAAATCCCATCAACACGGTCGGCGAGCTGCCCGCCGTCGGAAGCCCGGCCCCCAGCTTCGCCCTGACCGGCACTGATCTCGGCGCGGTCACCAGCGACCAGTTCCGCGACAAGGCCGTCCTGCTGAACATCTTCCCGTCGGTCGACACCCCGGTGTGCGCCGCGAGCGTGCGGACGTTCAACGAGCGTGCCGCGGCCAGTGGAGCCACGGTGCTGTGCGTGTCGAAGGATCTGCCGTTCGCGCAGAAGCGGTTCTGTGGCGCCGAGGGCATCGAGAACGTCACGACCGCGTCGGCGTTCCGCGACAGCTTCGGCGACGACTACGGCATCACCATCAGCGACGGCCCGATGGCCGGGCTCCTCGGCCGTGCGGTCGTGGTGATCGGCGCCGACGGCAACGTCGCCTACACCGAGCTGGTGCCCGAGATCGGCACCGAGCCCGACTACGACGCAGCGCTGGCCGCCATCAAGTAAATCCTGCCCAACCCTCACCCGCGCGCCGCGCGGGTGAGGGTTGGCCGGCTCAGACCGGCCATTCTTCGAGTCGGTAGGCGGCATCGAAGAACATCCACTCGTAGCGCGCCGTCACGGCGAAATGCGCGCGCGCTACGGCTTCCTCCGACGGGCTCAGCGTCGGTCCGACCCGATCGGTCAGGGCCAGAACCTCGGCGACCGTCGCCGCGAACTCCTCGCCGCCGTAGCTGTCGATCCAACGCTGATAGCGGCGATCCGTCGAGCCGCGCCCGAGCAGTTCCGCCCCCACGCGGGCGTAGATCCAATAGCAGGGCAACACCGCGGCCAATCCGTCGGCGAAACTGCCGCCGTAGGCCGTCGCCAGCAGGTAGCTGGTGTACGCGCGGGTTGTGGGCGCGACGGGCGTCGAATCCAGTTCCGCGGGATCGAGTCCCAACTCCGGCAGCAGCTCATTGTGCAGCCCCAGTTCGACGTCGAACACCTCAGCCGCGTGGCGCGCAAACATCGCGGTGTCGGCCAGCGTGGGTGCCTTGGCCGCCACGATTGCCAGCGCGCGGGCGTAGTCGCGGAGGTAATGCGCGTCCTGGGCGACGTAGTGGGCGAACACTTTTTCGTCCAAGGTGCCGTCGGTGAGCCCGGTCAGGAACGGGTGCGCCACGATCGCTGTGTACGTGGCCTCGGTCTCCTGCCACAGGCGTGCCGACCAGGATTGCTGATTCGCGTCAGGGTGCATGGCCACCATCCTGTCAGCTGCCGCGCCGCCGCCGGCGACCGTGCGGTCCCATCCGCGACTCGCCGCTTCGCGGGTATGGGATCGCACATTCGCGAGCCGTCGCGCCAACTGCGCCGGGATTACCGTTCGGTCACGGTATCGCATCTGATTGGCGTTGTGCCCCATAGAAATTGGGCAATCCGCGAAACGCCCGGTACAAATAATTGACGCTACTGACGTCGACCACCAGTATGCGCAGGTTTCACGCCGAGGTCGGGGAAGTTGATGTTCGGATGAGACGCACGTATGCCCTCGTGGTGAGCTTGGCCCTGTTGGTGGCGGCGGCTCCCGGACTTGCCAATGCCGCGCCGTTCGACCGGCCGGCCGGCAATCAGCAGTTCGTCGAACGCGTTATCGCGCGGGCGCTTTCGCAGCGCGGTGTGCCGTTCGCCTACGGCGGCGGCGACATCAACGGGCCCACCCGCGGCGTCGCACGCGAAATCCCCGCCCCGGCAATCGTTCCCGGCTTCGGTGCGCCGGTTGCCGCCCCCGGGCTGACGCCGGTCACCCCGGGTCTGTCCATGCCCGCGGTTGGTGCCCCGGCGGTCACCACGGTGGCCGACCCGTCGTCGAACGTCGTCGGGTTCGATGCATCGGGCCTCATCGTGTACGCGTTCGCCGGCGCCGGGGTGAAGATGCCGCGGTCGTCGGGCGAGCAGTACAAAGTGGGGCAGAAGGTGCTGCCGTCGCAGGCGCTGCCGGGTGACCTGATCTTCTACGGGCCTGAGGGCACCCAGAGCGTCGCGCTGTTCCTCGGTAACGGGCAGATGATCCAGGGCACCGAGCCCGCGGTCACCGTCTCGCCCGTCCGCACCGAAGGCATGACGCCCTACCTGGTACGCATCATCGCCTGACGCCCGGCCGGTGGCCGAATCTGGTGTCACCGCGCCGCCGCCGCACTCCGTAGGGTTGAGCTGCAGGCAACGAAGGGCGTCCACCGATGAACCAGCCACCCGCTACGTCGCGAGCCGTATTCCCCGGCATCAGTTCCCGCGCGTGGGAACATCCGGCCGACCGGACCGCCTTGTCAGCTCTGCGCCGGCTCAAGGGCTTCGACCAGATCCTCAAACTGCTGTCGGGCATGCTGCGCGAACGCCAGCACCGGCTGTTGTACCTGGCCAACTCGGCACGCGTCGGGCCCCGTCAGTTCGCCGATCTCGACGCACTGCTCGACGAGTGTGTCCAGGTGCTCGACGCCCCGGCCCGGCCCGAGATGTTCGTCATGCAGTCGCCGATCGCCAACGCCTACGCGATCGGCATGGACGAGCCGTTCATCGTCATCACCTCGGGCATGTACGACCTGATGTCGCACGAGGAGATGCGCTTCGTCGTCGGCCACGAACTCGGGCACGCGCTGAGCGGTCACGCGGTGTACCGCACCATGCTGATGCACCTGCTGCGGGTCGCGTCGACGTTCGGCTTCATCCCGATCGGCGGCTGGGCGTTGCGGGCGATGGTCGCCGCGTTGATGGAATGGCAACGCAAATCCGAGCTTTCGGGTGACCGCGCGGGGTTGCTGTGCGGTCAGGATGTCGACGCGGCCATCCGGGTCGAGCTCAAGTTGGCCGGCGGCAGCCGGCTCGACAAGCTCGACTCACAGGCGTTTCTCGCACAGGCCCGGGAATACGAGCGCACGGGCGACATGCGCGACGGGCTGCTCAAGCTGCTCAACCTCGAGCTGCAGACCCATCCCTTCTCGGTGCTGCGCGCCGCGGCGCTCACCCAGTGGGTCGACACCGGAGGCTACGGCGCCATCCTGGCCGGCGACTATCCGCGTCGCTCCGACGATGACAAAGTCGGTTGGAGCGAAGACCTGGGCGCGGCCGCCCGGCACTACAAGGACGGGTTCGACCAGTCGAACGATCCGCTCATCCGCGGTATCCGCGACGGGCTCGGCGGCATCGTCGACGGCGTGGGTCAGGCCGCGACGAATGCGGCAGACTCGATGGGCCGCAAGATTTCCGAGTGGCGACGCAACGCCAAGAGCGACGACGACGGATAACGCGCCCGACAACACGCGGCCCGTCGCAGGACTTGCCGTATAGCCAACGGTAAGCCCCTAGACTGTGCGCTCGTGGGCATACTGTTTGGCTTCGCGCCGTGGATCATCTACTGGGTACTCGTCGGGAACGTGCCGTTCCTCGTCGCGGTGCTGGTTGCGCTCGTGGCGGCCATCGCGACGTTCGTCATCAGCCGGATATCGGGGAACCCCGGGCGGACCCTCGAGATCGGTGCGCTTGCGACGTTCGTCGTACTGACGGTCCTGACGCTCGTGCTCAGCCAGGACGTCATGGAACGCTGGATGCAACCACTGAGCAATGCCGGGATCTTCCTGGTCGCCCTCGTCGGAGCCTTGATCGGCAAGCCCTTCGTGCAGGAGTTCGCCGCGGCGGGGCAGCCACCCGGCGTCGTGGAAAGTGACTTGTTCAAGCGGATCGTGACGATCCTGACCTGGATCTGGGTGGCCGCGTTCGCCGGGATGACGATCTCATCGGCGATCCCGCCGCTCGTGCAGGGCGACGCGACGATCCTCGACACCAAGACGCCGCTGTCATTCATCTGCTACTGGGTCATCCCGTTCACCCTGCTGGGACTGGCCGCGCTGGCGTCACGCATCCTGCCGGACCGGATGACTGCCGGGATGAACGACATCGTGCGCAAGACGACGTTCGTCGCCTACAGCGAAGCGGCGATCGACGAGCTCTACTACCTCGCCTCCGAACACGCCAACCGCGAGGTCGGCGCGGGCCAGGAGGCGTACGACGTTCGTGTCGGCGGATCCGGAACGCCGCTGCTGGGCGACGAGAGCCGCATGTCGTGGCCCTCGACCTACAAGGTCCGCGACCGCAAGCGCTGAGTGCGCCTCAGCCCGCGGGCACCATGCCCACGAGCCCGAACATCATCACGATGCCGGGCAGCAGATTGGTCACCTGATGGGCGACGACGCTGGCGATCAGACTGCCGGAGTACAAGCGGGCCAACGCGATCGGGATGGCGACGATCAGCAGCAGCGGGGCCCGCGTCGGCTCGAAATGCGCGAGCGCGAACACCACGGTCGACACCACCACGGCGATCCATCTGCCCCAGCGCTGCTCAAGCGCTCCCCACAACAGCCCGCGGTAGACGACCTCCTCGCAGAACGGGGCGATGAACGCGACCAGGAGAAACACCGCGATCGCCAGCGGCCAGGTGGCCTCGACACCGTCGAAGACCCGTCCCACCGCCGAGTTGGCCTCCGGCCCCACGATCGACAGGTAGATCGCCGCCGCGGGCAACGTCACGAACAAGCCGCCGAGCCCGAACGCCAGGCCCAGCCACAATCCGCGCCACGACCAGTGGAGCCGGAAGTCGATGCGCGGCCCGTTGCCCCGGACACGGGCGATCAGCAGGGCCAGCGCGGCGGCGGCGACGGTGGGGACGGCGATCGCGACGGCCATCATCCAGGCCGGGGGAGCACCGCTGCGGCCGGCGGCCAGCAGTCCGAATGCCGCCGAGACGCCCAGGTAGACCGCTTCGACGAGCAGGAACGCGCCCAGGCCCCAGTTGTGGCGCGGATACACCGCAGCGGCCTGCGGTTCGAACTCGTCCGAAACCGGCGGGCCGGCGACGATGTTCAGCTTGTCCTGCTCGGCGCTCATGCCGCGAGGCTACTTGTCGGCGGCGCGCAGCATCACTTTGTGCCGAAGATGCGATCGCCGGCATCGCCGAGGCCCGGCACGATGTAGCCGTGCTCGTCGAGCCGGCGGTCCAGCGCCGCGGTGTAGATCGGCACTTCGGGGTGCGCAGCCTGCATGGCCGCGACCCCCTCCGGGCACGTGAGCAGGCAGACGAACTTGATGGAACGCGGCCGGTACTCCTTGATGCGGTCGATCGCGGCCACCGCGGAATTGCCGGTGGCCAGCATCGGGTCGACCACCACCACGTCGCGTTCGGCGAGATCGCTCGGCAGCTTGAAGTAATACTCCACCGCGACAAGTGTTTTCGGATCACGGTAGAGGCCGATATGGCCGACCCGGGCACTCGGGACCACGCTGAGCATTCCCTCGAGGATCCCGCTTCCGGCCCGCAGGATGGAGACGAACACCAGCTTCTTGCCGTCGATGACCGCTCCCGTCGTGGATTCCAGCGGCGTATCGATCTCGATCTCGTGCAGCGGGATGTCGCGCAGCACCTCGTAGGTCATCAACATCGAGATCTCCGCAAGAAGTTGGCGAAAGCCGTTGGTGGACACGTCTTTCTGCCGCATCAAGGTGAGCTTGTGCTGGATCAACGGGTGGTCGATGAGATGCAGGTTGCCCATCCTGTCCTCCTAGAAGACGGTGCCGTCGCTGACGATGGACAGTGGCGGGCGGCCGGCCCGCAACCGCTGTGCCAGTGCACGGCCTGTCGCCCAGGTGCCGCCCTCAAGCACGCACGCCAACGGCAGATCCGGCGCGCCGAGCCGCTCGCGGACCAGGTCTGCCAGTTCGTCGAGCAGAGCCACCGTCAAGGCACGCCACTCGACGACGAGTTCGTCGCCCACGGCCCACGTCTGAGAGGCCAGTGTGGGGTCCCGAAGCTGCAACACGCCGCTGTCGAGCAGCAGCCCGCCGTTGCGGTACTCGGGCAGTCCGGTCAACGCGCCGAGGTCGGTCACGGCTACGCCGGCCCATTCGAACGGTTCCAGCAGTGAATAGGTCAGCCACTGGGAGAGTTTGTGAAAGGGCATCCAGCCCTCGGAAAGGCCGGGGCCGGGAACAGCCGGATGGCGCCAGCAGTCCCCGAGCGGCCTGCCGTCAACGGTGTTGTCGGCAGGCCAGATCCCGGACAGCGACGTCAACAGGCGCGTCAGGATCTCGTGGGCGGCGACCGAAGGCCCGGCAAGGACGTCGAACAGCCCACCGGGACGCCCCGGCACGCCGAACACCTCCGGCTGTGCCACCAGCGCATCGGCGAGTCGGTGCAGCAGCTGCAGCCGGCCGTCGAGCCCGACCACCGGATTGTCGGCCCTCACCTGAAACGCGTCGGCAAGCCGGCCCGCGTCGAGGGCGCGCAGTCCCGTCCCATCCACCTGCAACGGCTGGGCCGGGTCGCTGGAGAACAGTCCACCGCAGAAGGCGTGCCAGCTGGCCACGCCCAGACCCTCGGACCGCTCGAAACGCAAACCGGTGCCCGGTTCGGCGTACTGCCAGTCCGGCCCGGCGCCTGCGTCGAGGAGCACGCTCACGACGGTCAGATCGATCATCGAGCGGGCGCGCGACGCCGCGTCCGAACCTGTTGATGCCCAGTCAATTTCGGCCTTGCGGTCGACCCCGCCCGCTTCGAGATGCCGCCACCGGCTGTGGTAGGGGATATCGAGATCGGGATAGCGGTCTCGGGTCAGCGTCGCCACCTCGCCCGCCGCGACGGGCAGCGCATCGTCGTCGACGTGGAACCACGTGGATTCGCCGGCGCGGGCGCGCTGCAGGAGGAACTGTGCCCGTTCGCGGATGGCGGCGGTGGTGTGCAGGGTCTCTACCGCCGCCGCGGCCTCGGTGTCGATGGTGGTCATCAAATGAGTCCGCGGCCCTTGGCGATCTTCAACTCGTCGGCATCGGGCACCGGTCCCGGGGTGAAGTAACCGGCGGCCATCTTGGCGTCGATCTCGACCCGGGCGTCGGCCGGGATCAACTCGTCGGGGATGTTGACCCGTTCGCCGACCTCGATTCCGGCACCGACGATGGCGTCGTACTTCATGTTGCTCATCGACACCAGGCGATGGATCTTGCGGATGCCGAGCCAGTGCAGCACGTCGGGCATGAGTTCTTGGAAGCGCATGTCCTGGACGCCGGCGACGCATTCGGTGCGGGCGAAATACTGGTCGGCGGTGTCCCCGCCGGCCTGGCGCTTACGGGCGTTGTACACAAGGAATTTCGTGACCTCGCCGAGTGCGCGGCCTTCCTTGCGGTAGTAGGCGACCAGGCCGACGCCGCCGCGCTGCGCGCCCTGAATGCACTCTTCGATCGCGTGGGTCAGGTAGGGCCGACAGGTGCAGATGTCGGATCCGAAGACGTCCGAACCGTTGCATTCGTCGTGCACACGAGCGGTCAGCTCGACGGCCGGGTCGGCCAGATCGCGTGCGTCGCCGAAGATGTAGAGGGTCTGCCCGCCAATGGGCGGTAGGAACACCTCCAGATCACCACGCGTGACCAGCTCCGGGTACATGCCACCGGTCTCTTCGAACAGCACACGGCGCAAAGCGTTTTCGCTGCAGCCGAACCTCGCGGCGACGCCCGGCAGATACCAGACCGGCTCGATCGCCGCCTTGGTCACCAACGCCGCACCGTTGGACAGCAGGGTCCGTCCGTCGGGGTTCAGTCGGCCCCGGGCGATCGCATCGGTGATCTCGGGAAGCATCACGTGGGCCTTGGTGACGGCGATCGTCGGACGGATGTCGTAGCCCGCCGCCAACTCGGTGGTGAAGGCGTCGGCCACCATCGCGCCCCATGGATCCAGGCTCACGATCGCGCCGGGTTCGCTCCACTGCGGATACGGGCCGATGACATCGGTCGGCGCGGTATTCGTCAGGTCGGCCCGATGGGCCGGTGAGAGGGCGCCAGCCGCGACCGCGAGCGCCCGGTAGACGCTGTAGGAGCCGCTGTGGGTGCCGATCACATTGCGGTGGGCGCGGGTGGTCGTCGTGCCGATCACGGGGCCGCGGTCTTTCGCGGTCGGGGCCCCCCACCGGATCGTGAGTGCGTCGACGGCACCGCTGTGCGATGTCAGCCGGATATGCCGGTTCGGTGTCGGCGATGTGCCCGGACCTGATTCAGCGACCATGGTCATCGCTCCTTCCCCGTGCACGCGCCCGGATGAGGCTTCCAGTCAACCCTGAATTGACCGGACGTGCAGGGGTCAGCCGTCAGGCTGTGACCGAGCTGAAATAGTGCCCCTCGGCGAGATCGGCAAGCAGACCGGGCCGGGTTGGTGTCCAGTCGAACCGCTGCCGGGTCAGCGCACTCGACGCCCGGGCATCGAGGGAGAAGAACGCGCCGAGCCAGCCGAAGTGGTCGAGTGCCTCGTCGCCGGGTATCGATGCCACCGGAAGGTTCAAGCCGCGCCCGATTGCTTCGGCGATCTCGCGAACCGGAATCCCGTCGTCGGCGATCGCCTGCAGTCGCGCTCCGGCGGGTGCTTGTTCGAGGGCGAGCCGGAACAACCGGGCGGCGTCGAGTCGGTGCACCGCCGACCAGCGGTTCGATCCGTCACCGGGGTAGCCCGCCACACCTTTCTCGTGCGCGATCGAGATCAGGCGGGGCACGAAACCGTGGTCGCCTTCGCCGTGCACCGACGGTGGGAGCCTCACCACCGACACCCGTACGCCGTGGGGGACGAGTGCCTGGGCTGCGGCCTCCGATCGGCGAAGCGCACCGGGCGGCGGTGCGTCGTCCTCGGTGGCGTCCGGAAATCCGGCGAGACCGGACGTGACGACGAGCGGGCGGCCCGAACCGGCCAACGCCGCACCGAGCGCTTCGATCGCGACCCGATCGGTTTCACCGGCCTGTTCGTAGTCGGTGAAGTCGTGTACGAACGCCAGGTGGATGACGCCGTCGGCGTCGGCCGCGCCGGCTCGCAGGCTGTCCGGATCCGTCAGGTCGCCGCGATGAACCCCGGCGCCAAGGGCGGCCAGTGCATCGGCCGATGCGTCCGAACGAGCCAGGCCGACCACCTCATGGCCGGCGTTGATGAGCTCGGGAACGACGGCCGAGCCGATGAAACCCGACGCGCCGGTGACGAAGATTCGCATGGATACCTCCTGTTGAACGGTCTGGCATCGCATTGCGATGTCAGTTGCTGTCATCACCATAACGTCGATGACAGTCACTGTCATTCCCCTAGGATCAGTGCATGAGTCGCTGGGAACCCGACGCGCAGGGCCGGCTCGCGCAGGCCGCGCTGGAGCTCTACAGCGAACGCGGCTTCGATCAGACGACGGTGGCCGAGATCGCGCAGCGGGCCGGGCTGACCGAGCGCACCTTTTTCCGGTACTTCGCCGACAAACGCGAGGTGCTCTTCTGGGGCGAGGGCGTGTTGCACGACGCGTTCGTCACCGCCGTCGCGGGTGCCGACGAAGCGCTTTCGCCCATCGATGCGGTCGCCGCCGGGCTCGACACGGCAGGGGAGATGTTCGCGGGACGCTACGATCACGCGCGTCGGCGGCAAGCCGTCATCGCCGCCAACACCGCGCTGCAGGAGCGCGAACTCATCAAGCTCGCCTCATTGGCGGCCGGGGTCGGCGACGCGCTGCGGAACCGAGGAGTGTCCGACATCGCCGCCGACCTCGCGGCCGAAGCCGGTATCGCGGTGTTCAAGGTGGCGTTCGAACGTTGGATCTCCGGCACCCGTGAGCAGGATCTGCGCGCGGTGATCAGGGCAGCCCTCGAAGAGATGCGAACAGTCACCGGGAGCTGACCGGCCGTGGCGGTTACAACGGAAGGGTGACCACTGACCGGTCGACCGCGCGGCGCCGGTGTGCCGCGGCGCTGATTGCCGCCGCGTGCCTCCCGCTCGTCCAGTGCTCGAGCGCGCCGCCGCAACCGTCCCCGACAGCGGTGTCGCCACCACCATCCCCGGCTACGACGACGACAACGGCAACCACGACGACGCGCCAACCGGTGCCGGCCACCGTCCATCCCGTCACCGTGGCCGAGCTCGGCACGACGTGGCGACCGGGCTGCCCGGCCGGGCCCGAGGTGCTGCGGCGGGTCGAACTCGACTACCTCGGATTCGACGGCCGAACGCATCGTGGGGCGCTCGTCGTGCACAAAGACCTTGTGCCCGAAGTCATCACAATCTTCGAGGAATTGCTCCGGCAGCGGTATCCGATCGAGAAGATGCGCACCGTCGACCACTATCCCCGCGCCGACGACGAACTGTCGATGCGTGACAACAACACCTCGGCGTTCAATTGCCGTGGCATCCCCGGTTCGCGCAGTTGGTCACTGCACGCGTACGGCCGTGCGATCGACGTGAACCCCTTGCTCAATCCATACATCGGCAGCGGTGGGGTGGAGCCCGCCAACGCCGGGCCGTACGTGGATCGCTCCCGAATCGACCCCGGGCTCCTGCACCCCGGAGACCCGGCAGTGCTCGCGTTCACCGACCGAGGGTGGCAATGGGGCGGCTTGTGGCGGTCGCCGATCGACTACCAGCACTTCGAGAAGCGGTGAACCTCAACGCGCCATCGTGAACTCGCGGTCGATGCGGGTCAGCTTCTGCGGATTGCGCACGTAGTACATGCCGGTGATCAGCCCGTCCTCGATGCGCAGCGCCACCACACCGTCGAGCTCGCCGTCGATCCGGGCGAGCAGGGCCGGGTGGCCGTTGACCTCGATCGGCTCGAACGACATGTCGGCGGCGAACTTGCGCAGTCCGGAGGCAAACACGCGGGCCACCCGGTCGGCGCCGACGATGGGCCGCGGGAAGGCCTGCTTCAGGCCGCCACCGTCGCCGATTGCCACGACGTCGGGCGCCAGGATGTCGAGTAAGCCTTGCAGATCACCGGTTTCGACCGCCCGCTGGAACGCGGCGAGCGCCCCGCGGGTTTCGGCAGCCGACACGATCTCCCGTGGCCGGCGGGCTGCGACATGCTGGCGTGCCCGGTGGGCGATCTGCCGTACCGCGGCCGGGCTCTTGTCGACCGCCTCGGCGATCTCGTCGTAATCGACCGCGAACACCTCGCGTAACACGAACACGGCCCGCTCGGTCGGCATGAGGGTCTCCAGCACGAGCATCATCGCCATCGAAACACTGTCGGCCAACTCGACGTCCTCGGCGACGTCCGGCGCGGTCAGCAACGGCTCGGGCAACCAAGAGCCGACGTAGGACTCTTTGCGCCTGCTCAGGGTGCGCAACCGCCCGAGGGCCTGCCGCGTGGCGATCCGGACCAGGTAAGCACGGTGGTCGCGCACGGTGTCGAGGTCGACGTCCACCCACCGCAGCCACGTCTCCTGCAGGACGTCCTCGGCGTCCGCCGCCGACCCGAGCAGCTCATACGCGACAGTGAAGAGCAGGTTGCGATGGGCGACGAATGCCTCGGTGGCCGGATCCGGAGGGCTTTCCGCGGTCATGGTTCGGTGGCTCCTGTCTCGTGCGTGTCGACTGTTGCACCCACAAGACACCGGCCGGGCCGGGTTTGTGACACCGGCCCGAGAAAAGTTGCCGAAAAGAGGTAGTCGACTACTCACGCCGACCCACCGCGTATCCGCGAAGGTTGCCTCACCAGCACGTTCTGCCAGCACCGAAAGGGCACTGCGATGACACTGCCGGTCGAGGCGATCTCGCCGAACGGGAAATCATCCGAAGACGCCGTCCGACCGCGCCCGTTGATCCTGGTCCGCGGTTTCGGCGGCGTCGATGTCAACGACGAAAGAGCAAACGCCTACCAGGGTTTCAACGACGGCACGGTCTACGAAAAGAAACGCGGCGACAATTTCATCTACGAGGGGTTCCTGCTGCGGGCGCTGAAATCCAAGCAGTACCCGTACACCGACGCGACGAACGTCATCGGCTACTACTCAAGCGATGTCGAAGCCCCCGACGACCCCGGCGGCTTCACCGAGGACGAGGTCAGCGGAACGGTTGTCATCGATCCGCAGATGGCCGAGCGCGTGCTCGCCGAGGGCACGGCGGGCACGATCTGGATCTACCGCTACTACGACCTGTCGCCGCGCGCGATGGAACGCTACGGCAAAGGTCTGGCGCGCTTGATCCGACTGATCAAACGAGCCGCGGCGATAAAGGGCGACACCTTCCACGGCGTCGACATCGTCGCGCACAGCATGGGCGGTCTCGTCGTGCGCAAGGCGCTCGCGGAGTTGCACAACGAAGAGACGGACTCGGCTCGCCGCCTGATCCATCGGATCGTCACACTCGGTACCCCGCACCGCGGCATCGCGTTTCAGCGTTTCCCCGGATGGTTCCTGAAATCACTTCCGGATGCCGAGAACGCGGCCGATGAACTCGTCGCGTTCAACCCGGACAAAACGGACTTCCTCAACGTAGAGAAGTGGTTCCCGGTCGAACGGATACTCACGGTCGTCGGTACGAACTACCGTGCGTACGGCGCCGCTGCGTCACTTGCCAACCGAATCTCCAGTCTGCTCGACGAGGGCACCCTGCAGCACAACCGCAGTGACGGGTTGGTGAAACAGGCCGCCGCACAACTGCCCGGCGCCCCGCGCACATTCATCCACAAGTGCCACGGTGGGGCGGACTCACTGGTGACGTCGCGCGAATCGTACGAGATCGCGATGCGCTTCTTCCACGGCACCCATCGGGTGCGGCTGTGGCTGGACGACGCCAACATCGAACGTGGCAGAGATTGGTTCGGACGCAGCGAGTTCTACTTCGGGGTCTCGATCAAGCCGCGCGGTGTCGACTTCGAGCTCTTCCATCAGAGCGCCGCGGCCGAGAACTGCTACGGGCCGTTTCACGAGAAGGATCTCAGCGACGGGCCGCCCGACCTGGCCGGGGAGCTGACCAAGGCGCTGTCCGCACCCGGTGACCGGACCACCGGCTGGGCCGGACCCGACCGGCTGATCTGGGAAGGTTACATCGACGCGCGCGTGAAACCGGACAATGCCTGCCAGGGACTGGTGTTCCGCCTCGACATCTATGTGGGCGAGCGCGATACGCGCGGAATCGGCTTCTCCGACAACAAGGTTTTCGTCAAGCAGTACTACGTGCAGGTTTTCCCGAACAACGGCGTGGCGATGTTCGTTCACACGAGCGAGCGATTCCTGTCGGCTCGCGAGCCGTACACACGTGACCGGCTTGACGAGATGGCCGTCGACGACGACCGGGCAGCCATCGTGCAGCGGGCGCGTCGGCTTCCCGGTAGTCGCGACGAGTGGACTTTTCGGGTCGGGGAACCGGGGTTCGACGCGGGCCTTCGCATCGCGATCGAACCCGACCTCGGCAACGCCGTGACGACGAGTGGGCGGATGGCCGACGCGAAAGCCCGGCGGTAAACCGGGCGGTTGCCCGTATCGTCGCCGGTATGCGCTGGATCGTCGACGGCATGAACGTGATCGGCTCTCGCCCGGACGGCTGGTGGAAAGACCGTCGGGGCGCGATGGCTCGCTTGGTGGATCAGCTTGAGCGCTGGGCAGCCACGGAAGACCGAAGCGTACAGGTGGTGTTCGAGTCGCCGGTCTCGCCGCCCATCGAGTCGGCCGTGATCGACATCGCCAATGCGCCCGAGGCAGCGGCGAACTCCGCCGACGATGAGATCGTGCGCCTGGTGACAAGCGATTCACGGCCCGCCGACATCACCGTCGTGACGTCGGACAGCACGTTGGCCGAACGGGTCAGGGCCGCCGGGGCTTCGGTCCATGCAGCCGCAGGTTTCCGGAGGCTGATCGATCCGGATTAACCTCGCGTCGCGCCAACCCGAGTCGATGTCAGTGAGCCGTCGATGATCAACTGCCGCAGAGCTTTCCGATCGAACTTGCCGCTCGGCAGGGTCGGGATCCGGTCGCTTGTGGTGAGCACCCAGCGGGTGGGCACCTTGTAGGCGGAAAGCCGTGCACGCGTGTACTCGGCGACCGAGCGAAGATCGATCTCCGTGGCGGGCACGATCACTGCGCACACCTCCTCGCCGCGTTGCGGATCGTCGATTCCGACGACGATGCACTGAGCCACCTCGGCGAGATTGCCGACCACCGCCTCGACTTCGAGCGGTGACACGTTCGCCCCGGCGGCCTTGATGAGGTCTGTCGTGCGGCCGACGTAGAACACGCGCGGATCGTCGTCGCGGCGGTAAACCCGATCGCCGGTGTGGTACCACCCGTCCGCATCGAACGTGTCGGACCGTTCGCGCTTGTTGTAACCCGCCATCACTCCGACGCCTCGGACGAGCAGTTGACCCGTGGCGCCGGGCCGGACCGGCTGGCCGTCGTCATCGACGATGCTCATCTCCGTGAACGCAAAGCCGCCCGCGGTTTCCGTCATCGTGCGGTGCACCGGAAACCCGTCGGGGACATCGGTCATCGCGATGTCGAGCGGGCCTTCGCGCAACATCGGTGCGCTGCTGAGATCGCGGCTGTCGAACGTGGGGTGTTCGCGCAACCGCTGGGTGAACGCGGGCCATCCGACGATGCCGGTGATGCGTTCCCGCTCGGCGAGATCGAGTGCGGCCTCGGCGTCGAGCTTCGGCAGCACGACGATGGTGACCGGTTCGTGCAGCGCGCCCGTCGCCGCAAGAAGCCCACCGATCCAGAAGAACGGCATGGCGCACAGGATCCGTGCCTCGGTGTCCGAATGGGTGATCGCCCGGATGGCGCTCGGCCACGTCGAGGTTTGGCGCGCCAGGGTGCCGTGGGTGTGCAGGGCACCTTTGGGATCGGCGGTCGACCCTGAGGTGTGAATCATGACGGCGAGATCGGCGGGGGAGACTTCGGCTTCGACGGCGCTCAGAATGCTGTCGGGCACCCCGGCATCGTCGTCGCATCGGCCGGCCCATAGGCGGCCGGTATGGCCGGTGAACACGATGCGGCGCAGGTAGGGCGCGGCACTTACGGCCAGCACGCCGGACTGCGCGGCGGCGAGCTCGGGCAGTGCGGCTTCCAACCGGTCGGCGACGTCGATGTCCAGCACGCGCGGGGGCGCGACCAACATCCCGATATCGGCCAACCGCAACACTTTTGCGAGCTCGGCCGGCGGGTACAGCGTGCTCAACGGGACGGCCACCGCCCCGATCCGCGACACCGCGAGCCACCAGACGATCCAGTCGGCGCCGTTGGCGAAGAACAGGCCGACCCGGGTGCCCTTGCCGACACCCGCACGCAGCAGCCACCGGGCCGCACGAGCCGAGCGCTGCTCGGCCTCGTCATACGTCAGGCTGTCCGTCGGCGTGACCACATATGTGGCCTGGCCGAATTGCCTCACGCTGCGGTGCAGAAGTGCGGGGAGGGTCAGCGGCGGTTGAGTCACCCGCCCATCTTCTCCGATGTGTAGGGCGCCCGGTTCGGCTACTCGATGAAGTCGGCGTCGGCGGGGCCGAACAGATACAGCGAATCGAGGACGGGTGCAGGGTCACCGGACCAGTCCATCGCGGCGAGCTGGGCCCGGCTCCGGCGGCCCGTCCGCCACCGCAACACCTCGAAACGCGTTGTGTCGAGCCGTATCTGAGAACCCGAGTCCGGCCCGCTGTGATACTCGGCATCCTCCACCGCCACCACGAGCGGCACCGGGGTCCGAAGGATGGCGAGCAACTGGTCGCAGACACTGCGTGCCGCGTCCGAATCTCGTGCCCCCGGCCGGCCCAGAGCGGCACGGATGTCGTGCTCGTGGACGACGATGTCACCGAGCGGCGGCTTGAGCCCGTCGCTGTCGGCCTTGCGCGCCAACTCCGAGGCCGCATCGTCCCACGCGGTCAGAATGCCTGCCGTGTCGAAGGCACCGAATCGGGCCACCTGCGCGGCGGTCTGTTCGTCGGTGGGCGCCCCGGCCAGGCGGCCACTCACCCAGTCCTCGGCCACCGCGGTCATATGCGCGACCACGTCACGTACCGACCAGCCAGGACATGCTGCAACGGCGGTGCTCCACGATGCGTCGGACTCTGAAACAAGCTCGACAATACGGTCTTTCGTCTCCTGGTAGTGGCCGACGGCCCGCACCGCATCAGTGACTGCCACAGGAATCACATCCCTCGGTACGCGGCGGGCGCGGATCCTTCGGATCGTCGGGATCTGGATCGCCGAACCACCGCGACGGCTCCTGCTGGGCGTACGTGTCGTGCCACGACCACCACTCGTAGGGCTTGGTCTGCGGGTAGCCCTCCGGTGAGTCCTCCCACGTCTCCTGACGGCCCAGTGCCGTCATGTCGAGGAAGTTCCAGGTGTTGACGAAGGCCTCGTCGCCGCGGTTGTCGATGAAGTACGTGCGGTACACCTGATCGCCGTCGCGGATGAAGGCGTTGGTGCCGTGCCATTGGTCGACGCCGAAGTCGACGTCGAAGGCGCCGTCCGGGCCGGGCACCATCGTGTACCAGGGATGCTGCCAGCCCATCCGCGCTTTGATCCGCTGGATGTCGGCCTGCGGCCCGCGGGAGGCGTAGACGAGCGTGGTGTCGCGGGCATTCAGATGCGCGAGGTTGGGGATGTGGTCGGCCATCAACGAACAGCCGACGCAGCCGTGTTCGGGCCAATCGTCGACACCCGGGTCGAGGAAGGCCCGGTACACGATCAGCTGGCGCCGGCCCGCGAACAGGTCCAGTAGTGAGACCGTGCCCTCGGGCCCCTCGAACTCGTAGCGTTTCTCCACCGGCGTCCACGGCATCCGCCGACGCATCGCGGCCAGCGCATCCCTGGCGCGGGTGAACTCCTTCTCCTTGACCAGCATCTGTTGCAGCGCGGTGTCCCATTCCGGCGCCGACACGATCGGAGGGGTCTTCATGTGTGGTCCTTCCGTCATCTCAACATTCAACAGATCCGTTTAATAACTGTCTCCAGCACAACACATGCGCCCCGCTATAGTCAACAATGTGGTTGAAGATCAGGTGTTGGACCGGGCGTACTCAGCACTAGCCGATCCGACCCGACGCTGGCTTTTGAAGACTCTGCGTGAGGGCGATGCCCGCATCAGCGATCTGGCCGCCCCGCTGCCCATGACATTTGCCGGCGTTTCCCGCCACATCGGGGTGTTGGAATCGGCAGGGCTCGTGCAACGCGAGATCCGCGGCCGCGAGCACTGGTTGTCTTTGAAACCGGATGGATTGACGATGGCGCAGCAATGGATCAACGAGCAGACGGACTTCTGGTCGACACGAGCGGACGCGCTCGCGGCGCGGCTGCGGCGAAAGGGGCAATCCGGATGACCGACGCGGCGACGGTGCACGTTCAGCGCGTCATGCCCGCCCCACCGGACGTGGTGTTCGACCAATGGCTCGATCCGGAGTCATTGGCCGACTGGATGTGTCCGCGCCCGGTGCGCTGCGTGGCCATCACGATCGAGCCTCACGTCGGTGGGAAGGTCAGTTTCGACGTCGACGATTCAGGCACAAGCGTTCTCATCACCGGCCAATTCCTTGCGATCGACCGTCCGCGCGCGCTGCGGTTCACGTGGAGCAATTCGGACTGGGCAGATCCCACTGCCGTCAGCGTCGTCAATGTCGCGTTCGAGCCGGTCGGCGACGAGGAGACCCTGATGTCGATCGAGCATTCCCTGCTGCCGCCAGAGGAGTTCGAGAATTTCCACAGCGGTTGGACACTCACCTTCGAGCAGTTGGCCGCGGTACTCGCGCGCGGGTGATCGGCGACGGTTCCGGCAGCGCCTCGGGAGGCAGGCGGCCGGGTCGGCGCCGCGACCTAAACTGCGGTCATGGATAGCGCCTCCCGCGATGAATACGAGGCTCCGACCGGCCTGCTGCGCATCGAGGACTGCCTCGATGCCGCCGGCGGCATCGTGCTGCCGCCAGGCACCACCCTGATATCTCTCATCGACCGCAATGTCGACAACGTGGGCGACTCGGTGGCCTACCGGTATCTCGACTACAGCCATTCCGAGGGCGAACCCGTCGAGCTGACGTGGAGCCAACTGGGGGTCCGGCTGCGCGCCGTCGGCGCGCACCTGCAGCGGGTCGCCGAACGCGGTGACCGAGTCGCCATCCTCGCGCCGCAGGGCCTTGACTACGTTGTGGGCTTCTTCGCCGCCATCAAGGCCGGGACGATCGCGGTACCACTGTTCGCCCCGGAGCTACAGGGCCACGCCGAGCGGCTCGAAACCGCGCTCGGCGACGCACAGCCCAGCACGATCCTGACCACCGCGGCCGCCAACACGGCGGTGCAGGACTTCCTGACGAAATTGCCTGCCGGCCGGCGCCCGCAAGTCGTCATCATCGACGAAATCCCCGACGCCGTCGGCGAGGCGTTCGAGCCGGTAACCGTCGACGTCGACGACGTATCGCATCTGCAGTACACCTCGGGTTCGACGCGGCCCCCGGTCGGTGTCGAGATCACCCACCGGGCGGTCGGTACGAACCTGCTACAGATGATCCTCTCGATCGACTTGCTGAACCGAAACACCCACGGCCTCAGCTGGTTACCGCTCTACCACGACATGGGCCTTTCGATGATCGGTTTCCCGGCCGTCTATGGCGGGCACTCGACGCTGATGTCGCCCACGGCGTTCGTGCGTCGGCCGCAGCGCTGGATTCAGGCGCTGTCGGCGGAGTCGCGGTACGGCCGGGTGATCACCGCGGCGCCGAACTTCGCCTACGAGTGGGCGGCTCAGCGCGGGGTGCCGGACCAGGGCGCGGACGTCGACCTGAGCAACGTCGTGCTCATCATCGGTTCGGAACCGGTCAGCCCCACCGCGATCGCGACGTTCGACAAGGCGTTCGCGCCCTACGGCTTGCCGCCGACCGCGTTCAAACCCTCGTACGGCATCGCCGAGGCCACCCTGTTCGTCTCGACGATCGCTCCCGCCGCGCAGGCATCGGTGGTCTACTTCGACCGCGAGCGACTCGCCGAAGGGCACGCGGTGCCGGTAGCGGCCGGTGCGGTCGGTGCGGTTGCCCATGTGTCGTGCGGCCAGGTCGCCCGCAGCCAGTGGGCGGTGATCGTCGATCCTGATCGCGCCGAGGAACTTCCCGACGGCGCCGTGGGGGAGATCTGGCTGCACGGCAACAACATTGGCCGCGGATACTGGGGCCGGCCCGACGAAACACGGAAGACGTTCGGCGCGGTACTGCGTTCCCGACTCTCGACGGGCGGCCACGCCGACGGCTCGCCCCCTGACGCCACCTGGTTGCGCACGGGCGACCTCGGTGTCTACCTCGACGGCGAACTCTATGTCACGGGGCGGATCGCGGATCTGGTGGTGATCGGCGGCCGCAACCACTACCCGCACGACATCGAGGCCACGGTCGCCGATGCGTCGTCGCTGGTGCGTCGCGGCTACGTCGCGGCCTTCTCCGTACCCGCCGACGACGGTGCACAGCTCGTGGTGATCGCCGAACGCGCAGCGGGCACCGGGCGTGCCGACCCCGCCCCGGCGATATCGGCCATCGAAGCCGAGGTCGCCAATCGACACGGGCTGACGGTCCGCGAGGTGCGCTTCCTCCCGGCCGGGGCGATACCGCGCACCACGAGCGGCAAGTTGGCGCGGCGGGCCTGCCGTTCCCAGTACCTCGACGGGACGCTGGGCACACACTGACGCGGCGTGTCGCTGCGACCGGCGACTGCTCACAATCGGCGTCCGGCGGGAGTGAAGAGGATGTGACGTGATCCTCTCAGCCGATTCACATTCATGACACAACCGGTTGCCAGACTGGCGCAGCACCTATGTGAGCAGGTCCACCGACCGTGAGCCCGCTGTGCACGTCGGGAGCAATCAGCTTCGCGCACGTATGAGCAGGAAGGACGCTGACCGTGTCGTATGTCAATCCGCCCGAGTTCGTCACGAAGATGATCGATGCCGGCGAGAACAAGGCATTCATGTCCACCCGGGACACCGTGATCCGCGCTTACATGGCGGGCGCGATTCTCGCGCTGGCGGCGGCGTTCGCGGTCACCATCACCGTGCAGACGGGCAATCCGCTTCTCGGCGCGGTGTTGTTCCCGGTCGGCTTCTGCATGCTCTATCTTCTCGGATTCGACCTTCTGACAGGTGTTTTCACCCTCGTTCCGCTCGCGCTGCTGGACAAACGGCGCGGCGTCACCGTGCGCTCGATGCTGCGGAACTGGTCGTTGGTGTTCGTCGGTAACTTCGCCGGCGCGTTCACCGTCGCAGTGATGATGGCCGTCATCCTCACCTACGGATTCACCGTCGACCCGAACGAGGTGGGCCAACGGCTCGGGGAGATCGGTTCAAGCCGGACGGTCGGTTACGCCGAGCATGGCGCGGCAGGCATGCTGACACTGTTCATTCGCGGGGTGTTGTGCAACTGGATGGTGTCCACCGGCGTCGTGGCCGCGATGATGTCGACCTCGGTGTCGGGCAAGGTGATTGCGATGTGGATGCCCATCATGTTGTTCTTCTACATGGGGTTCGAACACTCCATCGTCAACATGTTCCTGTTCCCGTCCGGCCTGATGCTCGGCGGTGACTTCTCGGTCGCCGACTATCTGATCTGGAACGAGATCCCAACTGTGATAGGCAATCTCGTCGGCGGCTTGGCGTTCGTCGGTCTGACCCTCTATGCGACGCATGCCAGGACCGGCAGCGACTGGAACCGGCCTGCGGCGCCCGAGGAGTTCAAGCTCCCCGCTGAAGCCAACGCGTGACCGGGGCATGCTGAGCAGATGACAAGAGACGAGATAACAGCCGAAATCGTCGCGGCCCGGCTGCTCAAGGGGCTCACCTGGCAGGAGTTGGCCGACGCGATCGACAAACCGGCGGTGTGGACGGTCGCCGCGCTGCTCGGCCAGCATCCGGTACCTGCCGAGTGCGGCAAGGTGATCGTCGACATGCTGGGTCTGGACGAATCGGCGATCCCGATTCTCGCGGCGGTACCGATGCGTGGCGGCCTGCCGACGGCAGTACCGACCGATCCGACCATCTACCGCTTCTACGAAGCGCTCCAGGTCTACGGGGGTGCGGTCAAAGAACTCATACACGAGCAGTTCGGGGACGGCATCATGAGCGCGATCAACTTCAGTCTCGACGTGCAACGCAAGCCGCACCCCGCCGGCGACCGGGTGGTCGTCACGTTCGACGGCAAGTTCTTGCCATATGACTGGACGGCGGCCGAAAACTGAGCGCGTCCCGCCTCACTCGTTGCGGTAGTCGGCGAGTTGAGCGGTCAGCTCGCGTGCGTAGGAGAGTTGCCGGCTGAGTCTGATCGAGAGCGCGCTGCTAGCTTGCGGAGGTGGACCTGTTTTCGGAGTCGTGGGCGGCGCTGCGTACGGCGGTGGCCGGCCTCGCGGACGAGGACTTCGCGCGACCATCGGGGTGTGCGGGCTGGCTCGTGCGGGATCTGGTGTGTCATCTGATCATCGACGCGCAGGACGTCCTCATCACCCTGGTGACACCGACCGACCGGGAACCGACACGCAACGCGGTGACCTATTGGGAGGTTTCGTCGACACCGCCGTCCGGTGACGATCCGCTCGATGCGGTGACCGTGCGGCTCGCCGCGGCTTACGAAGAGCCGTGGCTGCTCAAGTTCCACCTGGACGACCTCGGCGCGGCTGCGGGGCGCGCGGCGGTGCTCGCCGATCCCGATCTGCGGGTCGGCACGCGCGACGAGGTGTTCGAGGTGGGCGAGTATCTGCGGGCCTACGTCATGGAGTGGACACTGCACCACCTCGATCTCGTGGCGCATCTCCCGGCGGCCGGGCCGCCACCGGCGGCCGGGCTCGCCGAGTCGCGCAGGATGTTGGAGGAGATCGCCGGGGCGCGCTTTCCCGCCTCGTTGTCCGACACGGACGCCTTGCTGGTGGGCACCGGCCGGCGTGCACCGACCGCGACGGAAGTGGCCGCGCTTGGTGAGCTGGCCGCGAGGCTTCCCCTGATCCTCGGCTGAAACCGTGGCTGACGCACCACCTAGCCAGGTGGCGATCCGCGGATGAAGATGACTGAGTACATCGACGGCGACGGTAAGGATGCCCATGTCTACTCATCGAGCGGTTCACGTCCAGTCCACCGGTGGCGCCTTGGAACTGGCTGACGCGCAGACCGTTCCGCCCGAACGGGGCCAGGTTCGCGTCGCCGTCGCCGCGTGCGGCGTGTGCGGTACCGACCGCGCCATCGTCAACGGTGGCTTTCCCGGCGTCAGCTTTCCGCTCACGCCCGGTCATGAGATCGCCGGGACCGTCGCCGAAACTGGGCCAGGCGTAGACGAATTCGCGGTGGGGGACCGGGTGGCGATCGGCTGGTTCGGCGGCGCCTGCGGCAAGTGCATCCCGTGCCGCAAGGGGTTGTTCATCCACTGCGAGAACGGACAGATCCCCAGCTTGCATTACCCGGGCGGCTATGCGGAATCGGTGACCGCCCCGGCCAATGCGCTGGCCAGGATCCCCGACGAACTCTCGTTCGCCGAAGCCGCCCCGATGGGCTGTGCCGGCGTGACCACCTACAACGCGCTTCGGCACACGCATGCCCTGCCCGGTGATCTGGTGGCGGTGCTCGGGGTGGGCGGCCTGGGCCACCTCGGCGTGCAGTTCGCCAACGCAATGGGTTTCGACACTGTCGCCATCGCGCGCGGCCCCGACAAGGAAGCCGACGCTCGGGCCCTCGGTGCGCGTCACTACATCGACTCCAGAGCCGAGGACGTCAGTGCTCAGCTGCAAAAACTCGGTGGTGCCGCGGTGGTGCTGGCGACCGCAGGCAACTCGCAAGCCATGGCCGACACCGTGGGCGGGCTGGCGCCGCGCGGCGAACTGGTCGCCGTCGGCGTTGCGACCGACCCGTTGGCCATCAGTCCGGCACAGCTGATCCAGCCCGCGCTGAGCATCTCCGGGCATCCGTCGGGTACCGCACGCGACGTCGAAGAGACGATGCGCTTCGCGGTGGTGTCGGGCGTGCGCGCGATGATCGAAGAGCGACCGCTCGCGGACGCGGCCGACGCGTACGCCGCCATGGAGGAGGGTCGTGCCCGCTACCGCATGGTGCTGACAACCTGATTGCGCCACTCGGCGATACGCGCGCGTCGCGGCATTAGCATCCAACGCATGGCCAAGGTGGAGCTCACTCGCGAACTGCCGATCAGTCCGGAGAGCGCATGGGAACACGCGTCGAATCTTGAGGGGCTCGGCGACTGGCTGGTGATGCATGAGGGCTGGCGTAGTGACGTGCCGAGGGAGCTGACTGTCGGCACAACGCTCGTCGGCGTCGCGGGCGCCAAGGGTATGCGCAACCGCGTCACGTGGACGGTGCAGAAGATCGACCCGCCGCAACTGCTCGAAGTCACCGGTAAGGGCGTAGGCGGGACCAAGTACGGACTGAAGATGAGGGTGAAGCCCACGGCGTCGGGATGTGCGTTCGCCGTGACCATCGACTTGGGTGGTCCACCGCTGTTCGGGCCCATCGGATCGGTCGCGGCACGCGCCGTCAAGGGCGACATCGAGCGCTCGATCAAGCAGTTCGAAACGCTCTACGCCTGACGGCGGGCGACGACGGGAACGGTTGTCCGGCATCGATCGAAGCGCGCCCGGATTCGGGTAGTCGGCTACGCGTGCCTGAGCGACGCTGTCTCGATACGGTCGTGGTGGGCTCAGCGGAATCCATTGTGCCCGTTCCAGTCACATGAAGACGAGAAGGAATACGGCCATGGCGCTCAACTATGGTGTGCTACGAGCTCGGCCCGATCGGTTCGTCCGCGAGGATGACGATTCCACCCCGCACCTCCAGATCCGGGCGATCGACGACTCCGGGCAGCCATGGCGTGTCGCGGTCAACGTGCAATCCAACGACGGCAGCGAAGTGGTGTTCTGGGTCGTGGACCCGCTGGTCGGCCATCCCGTCCTGGGCGGTCTGTCCGGCCTTGCGTCGGGCTTCACGGTGCGGCCTGCCACTTCGACAGCGTCGCTCGACTACGTGAAGGCGCCGATGTTCGACTTCACGCTTGGTCGTGCCCTTCCGCCCAGTGGCAACGCCAACGCCGATGACCTCCAAGATCTGCTGGTCCTCTACCTCAACCAGTGCAAAGCTGCCACCGGCGAGCTGTACGCATTCGGCGCCAAATTCGACCGCAATCTGAAGAAGCCGATCGACGCCGAATTCGGCAACACCGACGGCTTACACGGGATCCACGACATCCACATGAACCAGGGCAACGTCGGCGCCCACGCCGGCGACAACGGTGCATTCCACGACGGCGGCCTGCTGCTGGCATTCCCGGACCGAATCGTGGGGCTGTTCTTGGCTTTTCAGACGCAGCGCGTGCCGACCGATGCGGTCGGCGCCGCGGCTCCTGGCGCGCAACCGCTGTCGCGCCTGATCACCGGTCAACCGGGAGTGCCCACACCGGCGGCAGCGGCGCCGGCCTACTTGGAACGGGCCCTGATCAATCCGGCGGGTGCCGATCCCGGTGCGGAATCGATTGTCATCGGCAATGTCGCGACCACTGCGACGTCGTTGCACGGCTGGCGGATCGTCGACCGCAATGGCCGGGAGACCAAGCTGGATGTCACGCTGTCCGGCGGTACGTCGGCGGTCGTCGTCCTCGACGGCACGGGTGTGCAACTCGGCAACAGCGGCGGCAACCTGCTGCTGGTCGACGATCAGGGCAACCTGGTCGACAGCGTTACCTACTCCGCGGCGGATGCGGCGTCCGTCGACCGGTACGTGCGCTTCCAGCGATGACGTTCGCGCCCAGCAGTTTTCACTGCTAGCCGTCGACGAACGTGACGGTTTCGTCGAGGGGTGCGCGGCCGGTGCGGATGTAGGGGACGGTGGGGTCTTCGTAGCCGATGGACATCCCGCAGAAGAGCATGAGGTTGTCCGGAGGCGACAGCACGTCGGCGACGGTCTGGCGGACTTGCGACCACGCCATCTGGGGGCAGCTGTGCAGTCCTTCGGCGCGCAGCAGCAGCATGACGGTTTGCAGGTACATGCCGGTGTCGGCCCATTGGGCGGGGCCGAGGTTGCGGTCGATGTAGCAGAACAGGGCGGCGGGCGCGCCAAAGCAGTCCCAGTTGGCGATGGCGGCGCGTTGGCGGGCTTCCCAGTCGTCGCGGGCGACGCCGAGGACGCTGTAGCGTTCTTTGCCGAAGGCGGCGCGGCGGTCGCGGTAAGGCGCGGGCATGTCGGGCGGGTACATGGTGTATTCGCGTTCATCCCAGTCGGCGCCGGTGGCGACGCGTTCGGTGGCGCGTTTCTTGAGTTCGGCCAGGGGTGCGCCGGTGACGACGTAGATGTTCCAGGGTTGGGTGTTGGAGCTTGAGGGTGACCACCTGGCGGCGGTCAGCACCCGTGCCAGCACGTCCTTGGAGACGGGCCGATCGGTGAAACCACGCACCGCCCGCCGGGTCGTAACCGTTTCGTACACGTCCATGCCCGCCTCCAAGGCTTCCCCGTAGGGCTGCCCGGCGGTCCCGGGCCGCAGATTCAGCATGAAGCGACGCTACGGACCGTGGACCCTTGAGTGTGCGTGGTCGATGAGCGCTACGGGCGGCGAATGGTGGCCGCTACATCCGCGCGCGTTGCCCGACGCCGGTTGCGAGTTCCCTGTACCGAAATCTGCCACCGGCTTTCGGATCGAGCGGAGGTGTATCCATCCCGCTCCCGTCGCGCAGCCCTTCGAGAAATTCGCGAATCGTGTCGAGCGACGAAATTGTCGGCGTCCAGCCGAGCTCGCTGCGGGCTCGTGCCGTGTCCATGACCGGCAGGCTAAGGGCGAGGTCGACGAGTGTCGGGCTGGCCGGCAGCAGATGAAGATTCCACGCCGCCGCCACGGCCGCCCTGATCGGCGGGATCGGCAACTTGATCGGTCGTGCGCCGAGGATCTCGCCCAGCGTGCGGGCGTCGAGCACTGGCTCGGCCGCGAGGTTGAATGCGCCGTGCACGGGACGGATGAGCGCCAGTCGGTAAGCATGCGCGGCGTCGCGCGAATGCAGCGCCTGCAAGCGAAAGCCCGGCAGGTCGGGGACCACCGGCAACAGCGCCGGGCGGATCAAGCTCGTGGGCACCAACGGACCGCCGAACAGGCGCCGCTGTTCGGTTGCCGCCTCGCGCTTGAAGATGAATCCCGGCCGCATGCGGACCACGCGGATATCGGCGTGATCACGCTCGTAGCCGTCGAGCACGCGTTCCAGATACGACTTTTCGCGTCCGTACGCAGCGGTGGGAAGGGCATGGGTGGGCCATGATTCGTCGACGCTGTCGTCGTCGGGGCCGGGGGAGTACGCACCGACTGAGGACGCGTACACCAACACGGGGACGCCTGCTCGCGCGACCGCGTCGAACACGCGAATGCTGCCGAGGACGTTGTTGCGCCACGTCGCGAGCTCGTCGTGAGTCGGCTGGAAGATCCACGCGAGATGAATCACCGCGTCCGCGCCCGCGAAGTGACCGTCGAGGTCATCGCGGGAGACATCCGCTTGAACCCACGTCGTCTTCGGCGGCTGCCAGGTCGGCCGGCGACGCGCGATCCCGACGATCGAGTCCACTTGGTCGTCGGCTGCCAGAACCTCGACCACGCTGCTGCCCACATTGCCGGTCGCGCCGACCACCACTACCCGCATCTCGATCACGCTCCGTCACTGCTGCTCGCTGGTAGCTGTGAGTACCCGATTCGGCCGCCGATACGCGAAGACAACGCGGCCGACACCGGGGTGTCGGCCGCGCTGACAGGTGACGCTATTGCTTGACGTCGAATCGGTCGTTGTTCATGACCTTGGTCCACGCCTTCACGAAGTCGGCGACGAAGCGTTCGCCGGCATCCGATTGCGCGTACACCTCGGCCACGGCGCGCAACACCGAATGTGAACCGAAGACAAGGTCGTTCGCGGTCACGGTCCACTTCGGTGCTCCCGAAACCCGGTCGAAGCCCTCGTACACGTTCTCCGCGGTCTCCGACGCCTTCCACTCCGTCCCCATGTCGAGCAGGTTGACGAAGAAGTCGTTGGTCAACACCCCTGGGCGATCGGTGAACACGCCGTGCTTGCTGCCGCCGTGATTGGCGCCGAGCGCGCGCAGGCCGCCGATGAGCACGGCCAATTGCGGACCGGTGACGCCCAGGAAATAGGCGCGCTCGAGCAGGAGTTTCTCCAGCGGCGCCTTCTCGCCGGGACGCACGTAATTGCGGAAACCGTCGGCTCGCGGTTCGAGCACCGCGAAGGAGTCCACATCGGTGTTCTCTTGGGTCGCATCGGTGCGGCCGGGAGTGAACGGCACCGTGACGTCATGCCCCGCGTCTCTGGCGGCCTTCTCGACGGCTGCCGAGCCGGCCAGCACGATGAGATCGGCCAAGGAGATCTTCTTGCCACCGGACGCTGAGCCGTTGAAGTCCTGCTGGATCCGTTCCAGCACCGGCAGTACCTTCGCGAGCTCGGCAGGCTCGTTCACCTCCCAGTTCTTCTGAGGCTCAAGGCGAAGCCGGGCCCCGTTGGCGCCGCCGCGTTTGTCGGTGTTGCGGTAGCTCGCCGCCGACGACCACGCGGTCTTCACGAGTTGGGGCACCGACAGACCCGAGTCGAGCACCTTGGCCTTCAATGCCGCGATGTCTTGATCGTCGACCAGTTCATGGTCGACGGCCGGAACCGGGTCCTGCCACAGCTGGGGCTCGGGTATCCACGGGCCCAGGTAGCGCGAGATCGGGCCCATGTCGCGGTGCAACAGCTTGTACCAGGCCTTGGCGAACGCCTCGGACAGCTCTTCGGGGTGCTCGAGCCAGCGGCGCGTGATCTGTCCGTAGATCGGATCGACTCGCATCGAGACGTCGGTGACGAGCATGGTCGGCGCGCGGCCGGGCCCGTCGAACGGGTCGGGGATCGTGCCCGCGCCCGCACCGTCCTTCGCGGTGAACTGCCAGGCCCCGGCCGGGCTCTTGGTCAGCTCCCACTCGTATCCGTACAGGGTTTCGAGGAAGCTGTTGTCCCACTTCGTCGGTGTCGGCGTCCAGACGACCTCCAGCCCACTGGTGATCGCATCCTTGCCTTTGCCGCTGCCATAGGAGCTCTTCCAGCCGAGGCCCTGTTGTTCGATCGGGGCCGCCTCGGGTTCGGGCCCGACGAGGTCGGCGTCGCCGGCACCGTGGGTCTTGCCGAACGTGTGACCGCCGACGATCAGCGCAGCGGTTTCCTCGTCGTTCATCGCCATCCGGCCGAACGTCTCGCGGATGTCGTGTGCGGCCGCGAGGGGATCGGGCTCGCCCTCCGGGCCCTCGGGGTTGACATAGATCAGACCCATGGTGGTCGCGCCGTACGGTTCGGCGAGCGAGCGCTCGCCACCGGAATAGCGCTTGTCGGTGCCCAGCCAGGTGTCCTCTTCACCGAACAGGATTTCCTCTGGCTCCCAGACGTCTTCGCGGCCGAAGCCGAACCCGAAGGTTTGGAATCCCATCGACTCCAAGGCGACGTTTCCGGTGAATACCAACAGATCCGCCCACGAGATCTTGTTGCCGTATTTCTGCTTGATCGGCCACAGCAGCCGGCGCGCCTTGTCCAGGCTTACGTTGTCCGGCCAGCTGTTGAGTGGCGCGAACCGCTGCATGCCCTGACCGCCGCCGCCGCGGCCGTCGAAAATGCGGTACGTGCCTGCCGCATGCCAGCTCATCCGGATGAACAGGCCGCCGTAATGGCCGTAGTCGGCCGGCCACCAGTCCTGTGACTGCGTCATGAGCGCCATGAGATCGGCCTTGAGCGCGTCGACGTCGAGCTTGGCGAACTCTTTGCGGTAATCGAAGTCGTCGCCGAGTGGGTTCGATTGAGGTGCGTGCGGGTGGAGCCGTGTCACGTCGATCTGATCGGGCCACCAGTCCTGGTTCGTCAGTGGAGCGTGCGCCTTCGGCGTCGGCGAGGGGATGGCCGGGTTTTCGCTCTCGCTCGTGCTTGCGGTCTTGGTGTCCGGGGTCGGCGGGCGGCTATCGGAGGTATCGGATGACACAGCAAAAATCCTTCCGGGTGGTTGGTGTAACGGGCTGTGATCAAGGGCCTGTCGCCGAACACTCCCGGCACAGACCCCAGTAGATGACTTCGGCCTCGTCGAGGACGAAGCCATCCAGGGCGTTGTCGTCGTCGGCGGGGGTGAGACAGGGTGCTTCACCGACGGCGCAGTCGATGTCGGCGATGGACCCGCAACCGCGGCACACGACGTGGTGGTGGTTGTCTCCGACCCGGGACTCATAACGCGCGGTCGTCCCCGACGGTTGGATTCGCCGGATTAGCCCGGCCGTGGTCAGTGCGTGTAGGACGTCGTAGACGGCCTGACGCGAGACTTTGGGCAGGCTGTCCCGCACTGCCAGGAAGAGTGTTTCGGTGTCGGCGTGGGGACGCGCGTGTACGGCCTCGAGCACAGCGACCCGGGGGCGCGTGACCCGTAGGTCGCTCGTCCGCAGTTGAGCTTCGAACTCCGCCCTGGTGGGCATATCGCCAATAACACGCGCAGATTTGGACGCAGTCAAGTGTTTGTCGTCGATCGAGCCGATGTCGTGCGGGATCTGGGCAGCGGCTGACCACAGCCGACCGTGCGATCGCGGCGTCATGCCCGAACTGGTTACCCAAACTCGATCAAGTTATGCGGCGTCGACACGGCTTTGTCGAAAGACGTTGCAAAACAACGAGATCGAAGCGATGCGGCGCGTGGGATACGGCTTCGCGACGTGCCTCAGTATCGTGCTTGTCGATGGCGCAAGATTTGTCGGGCGGATCCGCCCGCTTCCGTCGTGGTCTGCGGGTCGCGCTGCGCGGGCAGCGCGACCCGGCCCCCGTTGCCGGCCAGCGGAGCCGCAATTCCGCCGGGATGGGTGACCTGCACACGAGGAAGGTTCTCGACCTCACCATCCGGCTCGCCGAGGTGATGTTGTCGTCGGGTTCGGGTACCGCGGATGTCGTCGCGACGGCCCAGGACGTTGCCCAGGCGTACCAGCTCACCGACTGCGTCGTCGACATCACGTTCACCACGATCATCGTGTCGGCGTTGCCGACCGCCGACAGCCCACCGGTGACCATCATGCGGGCGGTGCGCACGCGATCGACCGATTACACGCGCCTTGCCGAACTCGACCGGCTGGTCCGCGACATCACGACCGGTGGCGTCGTGGTCGAGCAGGCGCACGAAGCCATGGACGAGCTGACCGAGCGGCCTCATCCGTACCCGCGCTGGTTGGCCACCGCCGGGTGGGCGGGGTTCGCGCTCGGAATCGCGATGCTCCTCGGTGGCAGCTGGCTGACGTGTCTGGTGGCCGCCGTGACGTCGGCGGCGATCGATCGAGTGGGCCGGGTGCTCAACCGGATGGGGACTCCGTTCTTTTTCCAGAACGTGGTCGGCGCAGCGCTCGCGACCCTGGTCGCGGTGGCCGCGTACCTGTTCACCGGCGAGGGGCTGACCGCGCTCGTCGCCACCGGGATCGTCATGCTGCTGTCCGGTCTGACCTTGGTGGGCTCGATGCAGGACGCCCTCACCGGACACATGATCACCGCGGTCGCGCGGCTCAGTGACGCGCTGTTCATGACGGCGGGCATCGTCGTCGGCATCCTGGCGGGCCTGCAGATCGCGACGGTGGCAGGCATCGAGATACAGCTCCATGTCGACGCGACCGAGACCTTCGTGACGCCGCACCGGCCATTGCCGATAGCGCTCGCGGTCGTGGGCGCGACTTTGGCAGGCGTATGTCTCACGATCGCCAGTTACGCCCCACTGCGCTCGGTGATCCCCGCCGGGCTCGCGGCCGGTCTCGCCGAATTGGTGCTCATCGGTCTAGGAGCGGCCGGCTTCGGCCAGGTTGTCGCGACCGGTATCGCCGCCGTGGGCGTCGGCTTGTTCGCCACGCTGATCTCGATCCGCAGGCAGGCGCCCGCTCTGGTGACCTCGACCGCCGGCATCACGCCGATGCTGCCGGGTATGGCGGTCTTTCGCGCGGTGTTCTACTTCGCGGTCGACGACCGCTTCGACGACGGTCTGGCCCAGCTGTTGGCGGCAGCGGCGACCGCGCTGGCCCTTGGCGCCGGCGTGGTGATGGGCGAGCTGCTCGGCTCCCCGTTGCGTTACGGGGCCGGGCGGATCGGCGACTTCTTCCGGATCGAGGGACCGCCGGGTCTGCGCCGGGCGGTGGGCCGGGTGGTGCGGCTGCGGCCGGCCGACGGTCCCCAGGTGACCGGCACCGCCAGGCCCCGGTCACGAAGCGTCGCATTGGAGCCCGCGCCGGATGACGAACCGGATACCGCGAGTGCCAACGACCCGCCGCAGGACTCGCCGGGGCACGACGAAGAGCGGTAACGCGCGGCGGCTAACAACCCTGTGGGGCAACGGTTTCAGCCCTTGAACCGGCACGCGGATTCGATGCGCGAACCGGTGACTGCGGTGGCGGTTGCACGCCGTGTGCGATGCCGTTGGCCGCGTGGACTCCGCTTACGAGCGCCGCAATGAGCCGGAAGCCGGGTCGCTGGCGCAATCGGTTCCATCGGGATGTGCGTCGATAAAACATGACTCGATCGTCGCCCGGCGTCGCGGCATCAAACAGTGGCACTAGAGCCGTCATTCATTAAGATAGTGACATGCATGAGGTGGCAATCCTCGCCTATGACGGAATGTCGGGTTTCGAGTCCGGTCTGGCAGCCGAGATTTTCGGGATCACCGAACTGTCCGGCAGGTTCTCAGCAGACATCCCACGGCCGTGGTACTCGATCAAGTTGTGTGCCGAGACCCCGGACGTACGCATGATCGGCGGCGCCACGGTGCATGCCGGGTACGGGCTGTCCGATTTGGCGACCGCCGACACGGTGATAATCCCGAGTGTTCGAGACGTGACCGAACCGCTGTCGCCGGCGTTGACCGATGCGATCCGAGCGGCCCACGATCGAGGCGCGCGGCTGGTGTCGATCTGTTCCGGAGCATTCGCACTGGCGGCCGCGGGTGTACTCGACGGCCGGCAGGCCACGACGCACTGGATCTACGTGGATCTCCTCCAACAGAAGTACCCAGAGATCGATGTCGATCCGGCTCCGCTCTATGTCGATGGTGGTGGCGTGCTCACGAGCGCGGGCTGTGCGGCCGGGCTGGATCTGTGTTTGCACATCGTGCGGTCAGATCACGGCGTGCGCGTCGCCAACGACATCGCCCGGCGGTTGGTGATCTCGCCACATCGCGCCGGCGGACAGGCCCAGTACATCGACAGTCCGGTGCCCGAGCCGGCGGCCGACGGGCGGATCGCCGCGAGCATGGAGTGGGCACTGAGCCATTTGGATTCGCCAATTGCTCTGGACGACTTGGCTTCCCAATCGGCACTGTCGCGGCGCACTTATCTGCGCCAGTTCGCGAAAGCAACGGGCACCACGCCGATCAAGTGGCTCATCGAACAGCGCATCCAGGCGAGTCTTGCGCTGCTGGAATCGTCTTCGCTGTCGATCGAGCAGATCGCCACCCGGGTGGGCTTCGAATCCGCGGTGACGTACCGCCACCACTTCGTCCGCCAGCTGCACACCACGCCGAGCGATTACCGCAACTGCTTCGCGGGGGCCTAGGCCGGCACGACGTGCGGCCTAGGCCATCGCGTCGACTACCGCGACATGCTCGCCAGCATTCCGGCCTCGTATGAGCCCGCCGGGGTGCGGACTATCACGTTCATCCGGTTGGCCGCGTTGATGAGCGCGATCTGGCAGATCAGTGCGGCGAGCTGCTCGTCGTCGTAATGCCTGCGCACCTCCGACCAGGTCTCATCGGACACGCCGTGCGAAGCATCGGCGATCCTGGTCGCTTCCTCGGTGAGCGCGAGCGCGGACCGCTCGGCTTCGGTGAACACCGTGGCCTCCCGCCAGACAGCCACCAGGTTGAGGCGCACCGCGGATTCGCCTGCTGCCGCCGCCTCTTTGGTGTGCATGTCGGTGCACATCGCACATCCGTTGATCTGACTGGCCCGGAGGCTGACCAATTCCCGGGTGGCCTTGGGCAACGTCGATTGGTCGAGTACCAGACCGACACCGTGGAACCGCTTGCTGAACTGGGCGGCGAGGTCGGTGGCGAGAATATTGAGCCGGGCATCCATGGATTTCTCCTCCTTGTGGTGACGTGGACGACCATGAGATGCCGCAGGGCGCACCGTTGTGACACCGCTTTCTCCCGCGACTCGCGTACTAGCCTCGTATCGATGAGCAACGGACGCATGAAAGTGCTGATCATCGGTGGGGGATTCGGCGGTCTGTTCTGCGCGCGCCGACTCGGCCGCGTCGACGTCGACGTGACACTGCTCGATCGTGCGGCGGGCCATCTCTTCCAGCCCCTGCTGTACCAGTGTGCAACCGGGACACTGAGTATCGGGCACATCAGCCGTCCGCTGCGTGAGGAGTTCGCGCGCCATCGCAATGTGAGAACACTGCTCGGTGAGGCGGTCGAACTCGATCCCGGGGCGCGTACGGTCACCGCACGACGGCCCGATGAGACGACTTTCACGCTCGACTACGACGTGCTCGTCATCGCCGCAGGCATGCAGCAGTCCTATTTCAACAACGCTCAATTCGCGGCGTGGGCACCGGGTATGAAAACCCTTGACGATGCGCTGAGCATCCGCCAGCGGTTGTTCACCGCGTTCGAGATCGCCGAGACGCTGCCGCCCGGACCCGACCGCGATGCCTGGCTCACGTTCGTGGTCGCCGGCGGCGGCCCCACCGGGGTCGAGTTGGCCGGACAGATCCGCGAAATGGCGACTCGAACGCTGGCCAACGAGTTCCACAGCATCGAGCCAGAAGAAGCCAGGGTGTTGTTGTGCGATGGCGGGGACCGGGTCCTGAAGAGCTTCGCGCCTGATCTGGCGGAGAAAGCGACTCGCACGCTGCAGAAGCTCGGCGTGGAGATGCGCATGGGTGTGCACGTCACCGATGTCCGGCGCGACGGGGTGACGGTGTCGCCGAAGGCGGGCGGGCCCGACGAAGTCCACGCGGCACGAACCGTCCTGTGGACCGCAGGCGTCGAGGCGGTGCCGTTCGCCCGGCACATCGCCGAGGTGCTGGGAGCCAAATCCGATCGATCCGGCCGCATCGAAGTCGATCCCGATCTGTCGGTCCCCGGGCATCCCGAGGTCTTCGTCGTCGGTGACCTGGTGGGACGCGACAAGCTGCCGGGAGTCGCCGAAAACGCCATGCAGGGCGGGCTGCACGTCGCCGCATGCATCCGGCGCGAACTCGAGGGCAAGCCGCGACGGCCGTATCGCTATCGCGATCTCGGTTCGGCGGCATACATCAGCCGGGGAAACGCCCTGCTCCAAGTCGGGCCCGTGCGGGTGGCGGGTTTCGTCGGATGGCTCGCGTGGGGCTTCATCCACATCGCGTTCCTCACCGGGGTGCGCAATCGTGTCAGCACCGTCGCCACCTGGTTGGCCACCATCGCCCGGGCCAGCCGCTACCACCGGGCGTTCATGCTCGGCAGCGACTCCATGCCCGAGCAGCGCTACACCTGGTCGGCATGGGACGCGCCGACACCACCTCCGGAAGTTCAGCCCGACGCGGGTGCCGGCTCGCCGGAACAAACGCCGCGATGAGTTTCGGCGGGCCGCGAGGTCTACTCGTTGTCGCCGACCGATCAGGAGGAATGCGTGCCCCAGTTGCTCAGAGTCCAGAACTTCAACGTCTCGCGGGACGGTTTCGGCGCCGGACTCAACCAGAGTTTCGAGCGTCCCTTCGGAGACGCCGACCCGGGTGACATGTTCGCGTGGGCAGGTGCGACGGCGAGCTGGCCGAACCGCACCGACCCGGGCGGGAGTCGCGGCCTCGACGACTACTTCACTCGGGACTTCGCCCATAACATCGGGGCAGAGATCATGGGCCGCAACAAGTTCAGCCCACACCGGGGGCCGTGGCGTGACCACGAATGGCAGGGCTGGTGGGGTGACGAGCCGCCGTTCCACACTCCGGTTTTCGTGATGACCCACCATGAGCGTCCGTCTTTCACGCTCTCCGACACGACATTCCACTTCGTCAACGGTGACCCGGCCACCGTTCTCGAGCAAGCCCGGCAGGCCGCGCAGGGCAAGGATGTGCGGCTCGGCGGCGGGGCGACCACCATCCGGCAATTCCTCGACGCCGACCTCGTCGACTCCCTCCATGTGGCGGTGTCACAGATCGAAATCGGCGCCGGGTCGCGGCTGTGGGAGTCGCCCGACGAATTGGATGACCGGTTCCACCACGACATCGTGCCGAGCCCGAGCGGCGTGACGCATCACCTGTTCTGGCGGTGACGGTGCCCCGCCGGTGTCACCCTTCCGGATAGAACACGAATAACGTACAGCCGGTGACTGTTTGGGGGATGTGCCAGGAGCCGGCGGGGGCGTGGATGAACGACCCTTCCGGGTAATCGCGCACGCCGTCGTTGAACGTCCCGGAGACGACGTAGACCTCTTCCGGGCCGGGCTCGTGGATGTCCTTGCCGACCCAGCTCGCGCCGGGATCCATCTCGACGACATGCGCAGACGCGCCGTCCTCGCCCGTCCACAGCGAGCGCAACCGAATTCCCGGGAACAGCTCCCGCACGCCTGCATCGGTGACCGAGGCCCAGGCATAGCCCGGCATGTCCGGGCCGTTGTTCGTCACTGTCACACCTCGATGGTGTTCCGGCCAGGCAGCCATGACCAGTGTCTGAATAGACATCTACCGGTACTATCTAGCCATGGTCGACCGAACCGCGCATCGGGTGGCGGCGCTGGTGAGCCCGCCGCAGGGTCCGTTCGAGCTTGCTTGTGTGACAGAGGTTTTCGGTGTCCAACGGGATACGGATCCGGCTCGTTACGAGCTCACCGTGTGTACCGAACGACCCGGGGTTGTGGCGACGCCGGTGGGGTACGCGATGACGATTTCAGCTGGGCTCGGTGCGCTCGACACCGCCGACACGATCGTCATCGCCGGTTGGCGACCGGTGAACGCGCCGCTGTCCGCCGATGTGCGGCGTGCACTCACGAGGGCGCACGAGCGCGGATGCCGCATTGCGACGATCTGCACCGGCACATTCGCACTCGCCCAGACCGGTCTGCTCGATGATCGACCGGCGACCACCCACTGGGCCAAGGCAGCCGAGCTGCAAGAACGATTTCCCCGCATCAAGGTCGATCCGGACGTGCTGTACGTCGACGACGGGGACGTCGCGACAAGCGCGGGCGCGGGCGCGGGCATCGACCTGTGCCTGCATCTGATCCGCAAGGACCACGGGGCGGCCTACGCGGCACACGTCGCCCGGCACTTGGTGATGCCGCCTCACCGCGAAGGTGGCCAGGCTCAGTACGCGGCCCCGCCTACCGTGGTGACTCCGCCACCGTCCCTGGCCGAACTGCTGGACTGGGTGAGCAGGCGGCTCGATGAGCCGATCACGTTGGAGGACATGGCGAATCATCTTCACGTCTCCTCACGCACACTGGCCCGTCGGTTCGTCGAGCAACTCGGCACCAGCCCTGGTCAATGGCTGCTGACCCAACGGATCAACGCCGCGCGAGCGTTGCTGGAAGAGACCGATCTGCCGGTCGATACGATCGCGATCCGCGTGGGCTTGTCGTCGGCGACCAATCTCCGACGCCGTTTCCAATCCGCCGTACACACCACACCGGGCGCTTATCGCCGGGCATTCCGGCAGCAACGCGCGTGAGCGCCTGGGCCCGGCCGATCCGAATCGAGTAGCCGACTACTCATGTCCGGCGATGTGGGCCACAGATACGTTTCAGTCGTCACGTCGCCACGTTCATCCAGGTGAGAGGGTGGCCCATCATGCCTCGCGACATGCGTGCAATGCCGGACCTCATGGGTATCTCCCACATTGATCTGACGGTTTCCGACTGCGACCGCTCGGCGGACTGGTGGCAGGATGTGTTCGGCTTCGTTCTCGTGAATCGCACGCAAGCCGACAGCTTCGAGACCCGATCGCTCGTGCACCCGTCCGGCGTCGCGCTAACCGTGGTCACCCACGACGGCACCGGGGCGGTCGGAGCGTTCAACGAGCGTCGAACAGGGCTCGACCACTTGGCGTTTCGGGTCGCGGATATCGACGAGCTGCGACGGTGGGTTGCTCATCTCGAGAACAAGAACGTGGTCCATACCGGGATCATCGACGTCGGCTACGGACCGACCATCGTGATCCGCGATCCAGACAACGTGCAGCTCGAGTTGTACGTCCACTGAAGGCCCGGCATTCGGGGACAGGACTAGGTCACGACGGCGAAGGAAAGCTCGGCGCTGCCGATCTGATTGAGCGGCTCCGGCGTCACGGCAACCGCTTCGACGCCGCCTTCACCCGCGGTCATCGATGCGTCGAGCGCGATCCGGTACCGCATGGTGGTCGTCTTCCCTTTCGGCAACTCGTGCACGTTCGAATAGCCGGCCAGAAAATCCATGCCCGTGCCCGCAGTGGCGGGCGTGACGGGGACCCAGCTTGCTGCGGCATCGTCAAATCGCTCCACCGAACCCGTGGGAATCGACAGCGGGCCCGGCGCACAGCTGCAGCGGCTGAGTACCAGGACCACGCCGACCTGCGGATAGGCAATGGCCGAGTCGTTGCACAGCGTCACTTCGACTTCGGTCGGTGGGCCGCCCGCGGTGACCGTATGGGACGGAATGCCATTGATTGTCAACGATATTCGTGCCGCTTCCGGTACCGTTCCGTAGGGCTCGACGCTCGGCGCCGGCGCGGTCGACGGATTGGTGGCGCAATCGGCCACGGGCGCCGGCTGCGTCGTCGACACTGCCGGCGAACTCGTGCGCTCCGGCGTACCGGCACTCGCCGGCGGCGCGCTGACCGTGGGCGATACCGGCGGCTCGGCATCCGGCGTGCCCGCCGAGCACCCGGCCAGGGCTGTCGCCGCGATCAGTGAGGCCAGGCCGATGCCGGCCTGGCGCATCATCGTGTTCATCGAGTACTCCTGGTGCCCAAGGATTGCTGTGCGGCGTCCGTCCGCGTGTGTACAAGTGAATCGCGTTGCGACCGCTACCGATCCCAAATCGGACGATCCGTACGGATCGTTCTGAGCAGACCTTGACATTGACGTTACGTCAGCTTTTAGCGTGGATCTCATGAGTTGGTCGATCCAGCAGGTGGCCCGGATGTCCTCGGTGTCCTCGCGGACATTGCGGTACTACCACCAGATCGGATTGCTGAATCCGGCTCGGATCGGTGCGAACGGATACCGCTATTACGAGCGGGAACAGCTGTTGCGGCTGCAGCAGATCCTGCTCTTGCGTCAGCTGGGCCTCGATCTGGCCAGCATCGGCGCTGTCGTCGACGCCGAGGACGACCCGGTTGTCGCATTGCGTCGCCATCACCAACGACTTCTGGAACAGCGCGGTGAAATCGACCGGCTCGCCGCCACCGTCGCAGCCACGATCAAACATCTCGAGGAAGGAACTGACATGCCCGCCGAACGGTTCTTCGATGGGTTCGAGATCACCCCGGAGTACATAGCCGAACTCGAAGCACGCCGGATCGCACATACCGGTGAGACGAACCAGCCCGAACTGGCGGAGGTGAAACGCAACATCGCCGAGTGGTCCTCGGACGACTTCGAGGCCTTCAATCGTGAAGGCGTACAAGTGGAACAACGCATGGTGGAGCTGCTGCGTGCCGGTGTCGCGGCGGACGATCCGCGCACATTCGCGGTGCTCGACGATGACTTGGCCCTGCAGCGCAAGTTATGGACACCGACCAAGGCCGGCTATATCGAACTCGCGCAGGCGCTCGACGAACCATCGGAACTTCGCGCCCACTACGAGGCACAGGATGCGCGGTTGCCCGAATACCTGCGGGACGCGATGCTGGCCTACGCCGAAACGCATCTCGACGACGGAGAGAACTGATGGCGACCGAAGAACTCATGGGCAACGCACTACTGGCCGGAGCCATCACCCTGGCCGGCGGCGCGATCGGTGCCGGAATCGGCGACGGCATCGCCGGGTCTCAGTTCATCGCCGGCGTCGCACGGCAACCGGAGGCGCAATCACGGCTTTTCACACCGTTTCTCATCACCATCGGGCTCGTCGAAGCCACCTTCTTCATCAACGTCGCGTTCATGGCGCTGTTCGTGTTCGCGACGCCCGGCGGGTAACGGCGACGTGCCACCTCTCACTGACGCGCGAACCATCACCCGTGCGCCGGCCGGGACTGCAGTTCGGGTCCCGCAGCGGCGAACAACGCTTGCCGGCTGCCGGTCAGCGGCGGATAGATCCGCGCGGTGTTGATCGTGGTCTTGGTGGCCTTGGCTTCCGCGCCGGTTGCGACAACCTGTCGGTCCCACCCCTCGGTGTAGACCGCCCCGGCCGGCCCTAGATCCAAAACCGTGACGTACCAGGGGATCCGCAGCGCCAGCATCGGCTCGCCGACCAGATCGCTGATCACGTTGTAACCGGCGTATCGGCCCATCGGCCTGCTGTGCTGGCACGACATGACCGACATGTGTTCGTCGTCCATCTTCGCGGCGGCAACGTCGCCGGCGGCGAAGACATCGGCAACGCCCTCGACGCGCAGGTAGTCATCGACCGGTACTCGGCCGAGCCGATCCAACGTCACGGGCAGCTGCGCGGTCAACGGGTTGGCACGCATACCCGCACACCACACCACGGTCGCCGCAACGACGACTTCGCCGGACGAGAGTGTGACGGTGTCCTTGTCGACCCCGGTAACGGCGACCCCCGTTCGTGTCTCGATTCCGTTGTCGGACAACGCCGTCTCGATGATCGGGCGTGCGGACGCGCCCATGTCCGAGCCAACGAGGGGGTTGTGGTCCACGAGGACAACGCGGGGGTGCACGGCGCCGGCGAACACGTCCGATAACCGCCGAGGAAGCTCACATGCCGTTTCGATGCCCGTCAACCCCGCACCGATCACCACGGCGGTGGCAATGCCCGGACGCGTCGGGCCGGTGGCCAAGCGGGTCAGGTGAGCGTCGAGTCGAGTAGCGCCGTCGAAGGTATCGACATCGAACGCGAGATCCCGCAGCCCCGGTACGTCGGGCCGAACCACCTGACTGCCTGCCGCGAGCACCAGCCGGTGATAGTCGAATGTCGTTGTCCCACCAGTGTTCTGCGCTGTGACGGTACGCCCATGAACGTCGATATCGGTGACGTCGGCCACGACGTGGCCCACCCCTACCGGGTCGAGCACGGCCGAGAGCGGGATTCGGCACTCCGACAGGTCGGCTTCGTAGTTGCGTACCCGAATGTCGTGAAACGGCCGGTTGGTGAGCACCGTGATCTCGATGTCGTCCACACGCCGACCGAGCTGGTCAATCCGTCGAGCCGCGCCGATGGCGGCCCACAGCCCGGCGAAGCCGGACCCGACGACCAATACGCGGGGCATGCTGACCTTGTCGGCGGAGTCAGCTGCCGCTGCGGGTCTCGATGACCTGCTTGGCGACGTCGACCAGCTTGACATTGCTCGACTGGGACAGCTGACGCAGCATTTCGAACGCGCGGACGGCGTCGACGTTGTAGCGCTCCATGATCATGCCCTTGGCCTGACCGATGAGGTCGCGGCTGCTGAGTGCCGTCTGCAATTGCTCGCCATGCCTTCCGGCGACGATCGCCGCGGCGGCGTGGGCGGCCAACACCGAGCCGATGGCCTCCGATTCCGCGTCGAAGGCATGCGGCTCACTGGAGAACATGTTCAACGCACCAGCGTTTCGCCGCGTGGTGTACAGCATGAAGGACAACGAGCTGCGAACGCCGAGCTCCAGGACCTTCGGCGTATAGACCGGCCAGCGCTGCTCGTGCTCGAAGTCGTCGGTCCGCACGATCAAATCCCCCACGGCAGCCTGTACGCACGGGCCCTCGCCGGTCGAGATCTGGATGTGGTCGAGTTCGTACATGAGATCGGAGGTCGGCGCGAGCGTCTCGTACTTGCCCCCGGTACCGAGCAGAAGCATGCCTGCGTACTGTGCGCCCGGCACAAGATCCAGAACCGCCTTCGTGGTGGTCCGCAAAACGTCCTCGAGCGCGGCAGGCGCGGCGACGTCACGCGCCAGTTCCGCCATGCGCACGGCGAGGTCGTGATTTGACGCAGATGTCATGCGCCCACTGTCTCACGAAGGGTTGGGACTGAGCCGTCGATTGCCATGGTGGGGAAGCGTCAGCCGAGTACCGGAAGACGGCGCTCGGCAGACAGGCGATCGAGCGCGTCCTGCATGACCGCCCGCACGTGGCGGTCGACCTCATCGATGTCCGGCGATGACCCGAACTGGCTCTCGATGTCGATCGGTTCCAACACCTCTGCCACGATCTTGGCCGGTAACGGCAGGTTGGGCGGTAACAACACAGTCAGGCCGAACGGTAGGCCCACGCTGACGGGGAGAATCTCCATCCGGATGCGTTTGAGACCCAGCCGACGGGCGAGCCGATGACCCCGGCTCAGGAACAGCTGCGTCTCCTGCGCGCCGATCGAGACGGCGGGGACGATCGGAACACCAGCCTCGATCGCGGTGCGCACATAGCCGGTCCGACCGTTGAAATCGATGGTGTTGGCCTCGAAGGTGGGCCGATAGGAGTCGTAATCGCCGCCGGGAAACACCAAGACCACCGCACCGGCGCCGAGCGCGGCCGCAGCGTTCTCCGGGCTGGCCTCGATGACGCCCAGCCGATTCATCACCCACGACAACGGGCCCATCAGGACGCCGTAGTGAGCCAGTGTGTGCAACGGTCGGTCGTATCCGAACCGGTCATAGAAGACCGGGGCGTAGATCAGGACATCGGGCGTCATCATGCCGCCCGAGTGGTTGCTCACGACCAGCGCTGGCCCATCGGCGGGTATCCGGTCAATCCCGCGGACTTCTGGCCGAAACCAGCACCGCGCCATCGGTCGCAGCCACGCTGTCACCTGCCGGACGAATGTTGGGTCCCACTTCGCACGTTCTGGAGTGCCCACGGGTGCCCGCCCTTCGTTGGGTGCACATCCGATGGTGCGTCATCGACTGGGTCGACGACGGGCGATTCACGCTATTGGGCGACAGCGTCCCGTAGCAGGATCAGACGCTCAGGTGAACGGCAGGAAGTCTCCGTTGACCCAGACCCCCCAGTGCCCACCCGCGGGCAGCTGCGCCCACACCATCGGGTGACCCTGCCAGGACTCGGCCGGCTTCTTCGGGGCCCCCGGCGGGGGAACGGGGTCGGCGCTCGCGGTGGCCGAGCCCAGGCCGATGGCCGTCACAGCGATCGCACCTGCGGCCGCAACAGTGGCCAATGCCGCCTTGGTCAAATACATGATGCCCACCTCGGTGCTCGGAAACTCGATCGAACACTGAAAGCTTAGCCAATCGAAACGATCCTGTGGCAGGGTGCCTTCGCATGTTCGTCGCATGGTGGTACCCGGTCGATGTGTGCGACGATGCCTCTACGCTCGGCTCGCTTGGTGCTCCCGATCGGTTACCAGTGGGCGTGACAGAGAGGACCGCCGGATTCATGGCCGAAAGGCAGCGCGCCACCTTGTCCCTCAGCGCGGCGAAGTTCGCGATTGCAGGTGTCACCGTTGCCGGCGCGGTGCTGGCCGCGGCGGTTCCTGCGGCAGCGGAGCCCGCGCCTCCTGTGCCGCCACCATCGGATCCGGCGGCTGCCGCGCCCGGCCAACCGGTCGTGCTGCCGCCTGATGGAGCGGTACCACCCCCTGCGCCGCCACCCGCCGGTCCACCACCGGTACCCGAGATGGCCAACCCGGTATACGGCTCCGGCCAATACGGATCCGGCCCGCTCGGAACACTCAGGGATCTGTGGCACCAGGCGCAGAACCCCTACGACCTGCAAGGGCCCACCGGGCCTGCCGCGCCACCGCCACCGGGAGCCGGCCCGCCGCCGCCGCTGCCGCCCGGCTACGTGTCGATGAACGCGCCCGGCTCGGAAACTCCGGTCACCGCGCCAGATCCCAACGCCGGTCCGGGCGCTGAAGGTCCGCCGCTACCGCCCGGTTACTACCCGTTGGACGGGCCGCCGCCGCCCGGATACGAATACAACACGCCGGGTGCACCGGCGCCCGCACCGCCGCCACCGCCTGCTCCGTAACGCCCACACGTCGCGAGCGGCACCCCACGATATTGGTTTGCCGTGGTGTCGCAGGGCGGCCAAGGTGGGATCGTGGATATCCACGCCGGCCAACTACCGATCACCGTGGCGACGGTGCGTTCGTTGGTCGATGAGCAGTTTCCCGCGTGGCGCGGTCGGCGTATCGCCCCCGTCGCCCGAACCGGCACGGTCAACGCGATCTACCGAATCGGGCGCGGTCTCGCGGCGCGGTTCTTGCTGCAACACGAAAACACCGAAGCGGCATGGCAATTGCGGCGCACTGAAGTCCGGGCCGCGGCTGAACTACGGGGTCGGACCCGATTCGCGACGCCTGCCCCGGTCGCCCTGGGGAAGCCTGGGCACGGATATCCGATGCCCTGGTGGGGTGCAGACCTGGGTCCCGGGTGTTGACGCCGCGAAGCGGGATGCCGGGAGCTCGATCGGCTTTGCGACCGATCTGGCGGAGTTCATCGCAGGCGTACGCAGCATCGATACGTGCGGCAAGCAGTTCAGCGGGCATGGCCGCGGGGGAGAACTGAAAGACCATGACGCGTGGATGGACACATGTTTCGAGCGCAGTGAAGGCCTGCTCGACGTGGCCGCGTTGCGCCGGTTGTGGAACGAGATGCGTGAGCTACCACGCGGCGCGGACGCCGACGTGATGAGCCACGGAGACCTGATTCCCGGCAACATCCTGGTGTCGAAGGAGCGTCGCCTGGCCGGCGTGCTGGATGTAGGCGGCCTGGCGCCCGCTGATCCGGCACTCGATCTGGTGAGTGGTTGGCATCTGCTGGAAGCCCGCCCCCGCGCCGTTCTTCGTGAATGCCTCGCGTGCGACGAGCTTGTCTGGCAGCGGGGACGGGCGTGGGCGTTCCAGCAGGCGATGGGTCTGGTGTGGTACTACGCCAGTTCTCATCCAGCGCTGAGCCGGGTGGGACGCCGGACCCTGCACCGCATCACCGCTGCCCGTGCCTGACGTGCCAATGCGACCGAGACCGTATAGAACCGAGTGATGTGGCTTCGCGCAGTGATCAAAGGTATGGCGGCGGCGGTTGGGGTTGCGGCGGCGGCTTCGGTGTCACCGCCACACGCGGCGGCCGATGCCGTTCCGGTCATCACGCCGAACGTCGTCGGCGTCGTGCCGCACGACCCCGCCGCCTATAGCGAAGGTCTCGAGTTCGACGGGCCAGCCCTCTACGAGGCCACCGGCGAGGTCGCGAAATCGCAGTTGCGCCAGGTTGATCCGGAGACCGGCCGGGTGATTCGGACTGCCGACCTACCCCCGGACTACTTCGGTGAAGGGATTGCTGTTGTCGGCGACCGCATCTGGCAGCTGACCTACCAGAACGGTGTTGCGATCGAATGGGACAAAGCCACGTTCGAGCCGATACGTGAAGTCCCCATGGAGGTGGGGGGATGGGGGCTGTGTTTTGACGGTTCCCGCTTGATCAGCAGCGACGGCACCGACCGCTTGTCGTTTCACGACCCCGCGAGCTTCGCCGAGATCGGTGGCGTCACCGTGACTCGCGATGGCGCGCCGGTCAACGGGCTCAACGAACTCGACTGCGTCGACGGCCAGGTGTGGGCCGCGGCATGGCCCGACGACCAGTTCGTCCGCATCGACCCCGCGACCGGCGCAGTGAATCTCGCCATGGACGTGTCCGGCCTGTGGAACTCCGGTGACCGCACACCCCGGCAGGTCGTCAGCGGTATCGCCCACATCGCCGGCCAAGACTTCCTCATCAGCGGCAAGGACTGGCCGCAGAGCTACAAGATTCGCATCGACCCGTCGTGAGCTGCGGCCGTTCGGTCAGTTTCGGCCCGGACGTGGAATGGCGGCCAGACCGTTGCGGCGCGCGGTCGTGGCAATGCTGAACCACCATGGTCTTTTCGGGTCGGGCTCGCGGCCCGCGGCGATCCGGTGGATCTGGTCGGTGTGCCACTGCACGTCTAGCAGTGCATCAGCGGCGTGCAGGTCGATCATGCGGCCGAGCAGTGCGCGTCCCGTGACACGTGGCGTCCCGGCCGGTGCGTAGTGGTCGGCGTTGCTGAGTAATTGGTGCGCCGCGTCGGGGTCGATGCACAGCGGGCGGCCGATTCCGATGACGTCGCACGCACCTTCGGTGAGTGCTTGCTCCATGGCGCCACGGGACCGGAAGCCGCCGGTGACCGCGAGCGGCACCGTGCCGGCATGGCGGCGAACCCGCTCGGCGTAGGACAGGAAGTACGCCTCCCGCTCGCGGGTGCTCTGCCGCGTGACGGATCCCATCATCGCGGGCTGCTCGAACGTGCCGCCGCTGATCTCGATGAGATCGATGCGCTCGCATGCGAGCCGGGCGACGACTTGTTGGGATTCCTGCTCGGTGAAGCCTCCGCGCTGGAAGTCGGCCGAATTCAGCTTGATCCCGACGGCGAACTCATCACCGACCGCGCGACGGACGGCGCGCAGAACCTCGACTGGAAAGCGCATGCGGCGGTCGGGATCACCGCCCCAATCGTCGTCGCGCACATTGGCCAGCGGCGAGAGGAACTGCGAGATCAGGTAGCCGTGCGCGCCGTGCAACTGGACGCCGTCGAACCCGGCCTCCTTGGCGATCGTTGCCGCCGTCGCGAAGCGTTGCACAGTCGCCTCGATCTCGGTGGCTGTGAGCGAGCGCGGTCGTGGCGCACCGGGAACACTGAGCGGCACCGCGCTCGGCGCGACCGGCCGCGTGCGCCCGGCAAGTGGATTGGCTTGGCGTCCAGGGTGATTGAGCTGCATCCAGATGAGCCTGCCCCCGCGTTGGGCGGCGCGGGCCCAGCGGCGCAGGCGGTCGGGATCGCAGTCTTCGTCGATGGCGACGTTGCGTGGTTCGGCCATGTGTCGCCGGTCCACGGTCACGTTGCCGGTGATCATCAAACCGCATCCGCCGCGACCCCAGCGGTCATAAAGCTGCTCCAGTTCGCGCGTCGGTGCATGCTCACGATCACTCAGCTGCTCGCTGAGCCCTGCCTTCATCAGCCGATTGGCGAGCGTCTGGCCGCACGCGAGGGTGAGCGGCTGGCCGACAGCGCTCATCGCGCCGGGACCGGAATCAAGAAGCCACCCGTCGAGTCGCCGTCGTCCATGATCGGAACTGCAGGACGCATCCGACGACGCGGCCCTCGGGTCGCCGCTTCACTTTCCGCCATACCGAACGCTACATCGCCGAGCGGCTGGAACGGGTTGCCGGCCGCGTTATCGATGTCGACACGGCAGCTTCGGCCGGTGATTGTGTTGCATGCGGTTGGCGAAGCAAGATGGTTGAGCGCGAACGCATTCGACACACGCATGGACGGTTCAGATGATTCTGTCGAAGGTCAGGGACCCTCGCCTGGTGACGATAAGGCGCGGCGGGACTCTCACCGATTCGGATCATCGCCTCCTCGCGCTGTGGGCGGCCTCGTGCGCCGAACACGTCCTTCACCTGTTCGAGTCGGCCCGTCCTGACGACCTACGCCCGCGCCAGGCGATCGATCAGATCCGCGCCTGGGTGCGCGGCGAGGTCACGATGATGCAGGCGCGCGCCGCAGGTGGTCACGCGATGGGAGCGGCCAGAGATCTGCGCGGCGCGCCACGGCACGCCGCCTACGCGGCAGGCCAAGCCGGGGCGGTCGCGCACGTGGCTGCGCACGACCTCGGTGCGGCGGCATACGCGATCAAAGCCGTGCGTGCTGCCGTGCCGGACGACGGTGAGGCCGCGGGCCGACTTGAGTGCCGGTGGCAACGCGAGCAGCTTCCCGAGGCGATTCGCGAGCTCGTCCTCGACGATCAGCGGTTGCGCAACGACATCTGCTGGTCAGTGTTCGACTGCTAGGGAATGGCGAGCAGCGTCAGGCGGCCGGGCGAAGGATCGCGACGAGGAAATCGGCGTCGTCGGTGAACGGTCGCAGATCCCAGGTGGACAACAGCAGATCGGGCGTGAATCCGGCCGCGGCGCCGTCGTCGAGAAACTGGTCGAACGCGTACTCGCGGCCGGCGCCGAAGCCGATCACCGCGCGCCCGTCGTTCCGAAGATGGGCGCGCAGGCGGGCCAGCACCTGGACGCGCGTGCTCGGCGCGAGGAACGTCATGACGTTGCCCGCCGACAGAATGACGTCGAACGGTTCGGCGATGCCACGCGCGGGCAAGTCGAGCTCGGCGAGGTCGCCGACAAGCCAGCGTGGCCCGGGATGGTCCTGCTCAGCCGCTTCGATGAGTGCCGGGTCGACGTCGACACCGACCACGTCGTGGCCGGCTTCGAACAGGTGGCCGCCCAACCGGCCGGGGCCGCACCCGGCGTCCAGGATGCGCGCTGCGCGGGGCGCGATCGCATCGATGAGGCGCGCCTCGCCGGCGAGATCCTCACCGGCCCGGGCCAGGGAACGGAAGCGTTCGACATACCACTGCGAATGGCCGGGATCGGCCTCGACCTTCCGCATCCAGATGCTCTGCTCGACCATGCCTGCATTGTCCCAGTGACGGGAGCCGATCAGACCGTTGGCAACCGGTTAGGAAGCGCCGAGGATCTTGATCGCGAAGATGAGCGAGTCACCCTTCTGGATTCCGGCGGCCGGCTGGCCCTCCGGGTAGCCATCGGCGGAGGTCATCGCGACCGCCACAGTCGACCCGACGTTCTGTCCGGCGATGGCCTTCTGGAATCCGGGCACGACGCCGTCGAGCGGGAACTCGACCGGGGCGCCGCGCTCGTAGCTGCTGTCGAACACCGAGCCGTCACGTCCGTTGACGCCCATGTAGCAGACTGAAACCGTCGCGGTATCTGCGACGACCGGCCCGTTGCCGGCCTGCAGCGTTTTCACCTGGGTCTCCGCCACGCTGAACGGTGCCTCGACCTTGACGTTGGGGGCCGTCGCATCGGTGGATCCGGTTACCGCGACGCTGCCGGTGGCTCCGGGGAGGGTCCACTCGGGTGCCGCCGCGCTGTCGGGGGCTGCCGTCGGGCATGTGCTCGCGGCGGCCGGCGTTTCGCCGACGGTGGACGTCGCAACGTTGGCGACCGAGGGTGTGCTCGCCGATGGAGTGGCCGGGTCGGATCCGCACGCGGCGAGCGTCATGGCGATCGCGGCGGCGCCGCCCAGCAGCGCGACCGAGGATGACACACGAGAGGAATTCACGGTCGCCACGCTACAGCCGCATCGTGCGGGCTATTCCGGTAGGCCTCGTGGTAGGGACAGCCCTACCAGAAAGACACTGGAGCACTGGATCGGTCCGATCCGGAAGAGCGCCTAACGTCGACGAGGTGACCGCCGCCTCCACCGCGCCGCCCGAACGCGTGGGCTTCATCCGTCAACTGGGCGTCGACACTGTCTACGTCCTCGTCGGCTTCCCGCTCGCCACAGTGGGTTTCGTCGTCGCGGTCACCGGGATCTCGGCGGGGCTCGGCACACTGGTCATCGTCGTCGGCGTTCCCGTCCTCGCCGCGACCCTGTTGGCGGGACGTCTCTTCGCGGATCTGGAACGGTTGCGCCTCCCTGCGGTGTTGCACCGGCCGGCGAGCAGGCCGGCCTATCGCATCTCCGAACCCGGCGTGGGCGTCTGGAAACGGATCGTCAACCCGCTGCGCCAGACCCAGTCTTGGCTGGACCTGCTGCACTGCATCGCGCACTTCCCGATCGCTGTCGCGACGTTTTGCATCGTCGTCGCCTGGTGGGCGGCAGCGCTCGGCGGGACGTCGAACATACTGTGGGACTGGGCAATTCCGCGCGGTCCGGACAATAACTCGTTGGCCGAACTGATCGGTCTGGGCGACAGCGCGTTCGCCCGGATCGGGCTGCAGACCGCGATCGGCCTGATATGCCTGATCACGTTGCCGGCGGTGGTCCGCGGCTGCGCGCTCGTTTCGGCAGCCTTCAGCCGCGCCTTGTTGACCAGCTTGGCCGAGATGCGCGAAACCATCACCCGTGCTGACCGACCAGAAGGCTGCCGCGGTCTCTGCCGAGGCGACCGCGCTGCGGCGGCTGGAACGCGATATCCACGATGGTCCGCAGCAACGGCTTGTCCGCCTGGCGATGGACCTCGCCCGAGCCCGGCAGCAGCTGGACAGCGATCCGGCCGCGCTCGGTGGCACGCTGGATGAGGCGATCGCCCAGACCCGAGACACCCTCGACGAGCTGCGGGCGCTCTCGCGGGGGATCGCACCGCCGGTGCTCGCCGACCGCGGGTTGCCCAGTGCGTTGGCGGCACTGGCCGGCCGGTGCACAGTGCCCGTCGAACTCGCCGTCGACGCTGAGCTCGGCGCGCCGAGCGGCCGACTCGACGCCGCGGTGGAGAACACCGCGTACTTCGTGGTCGCCGAGGCCCTGACCAACGTGGCCAAACACAGTGCCGCAATGAACTGCTGGGTGACAGTGGCGAAAGTGCCGGGGCGCCTTGGCGTTCAGATCATCGACGACGGCGACGGCGGCGCGCACGCGGCCAAAGGGCATGGACTTTCGGGGCTGGCCGACCGGGTCCGCGCAACCGGTGGCACGCTGAGCGTGGTCAGTCCGGCGGGCGGGCCGACGGAGATCAAGGTGGAGCTGCCGTGCTGAGAGTGGTCGTGGCCGACGACGCGGTGCTCCTTCGCGAAGGACTCGTCAGGCTGCTGACCGAGAACGGCCATGCCGTGGTCGCCGCGGTCGGTGACGGTCCATCGCTGGTCCAGGCGGTCGAGGACCACCGGCCCGACGTCTCGGTGGTCGACGTCCGAATGCCGCCATCCCACACCGACGAGGGTTTGCGGGCCGCGGTCGAAGCGCGCCGGCGAGTGCCGCGCTCACCGGTGCTCGTGTTGTCTCAGTACGTCGAGCTGTCCTATGCCGATGACCTCCTCGCCGACCGCGCCGGCGCGGTCGGATACCTGCTCAAGGACCGGGTCGCAGCGATCGCCGAGTTTCTCGATGCCGTCGACCGGGTGGCCTCCGGTGGCACCGTGCTCGACCCCGAGGTGGTCGCCCAGCTTCTGCTGCGGCGCCGTGACGACCCACTGGGCGAGTTGACCCAGCGCGAACGGGAAGTGCTGGCGTTGATGGCAGAAGGCCGATCGAACACGAACATCGCGCGCACGTTGAGCGTCAGCGACGCCACGGTCGAAAAGCACGTCGGCAACATCTTCACCAAGTTGATGCTGCCGCCCGACGAGGAGCAACACCGCCGTGTGCTTGCCGTCCTCGCGTTCTTGCGCGGTTGAGTTCGAGGTGAAGACCTGGGCGTCGACACCGGTTCACGCATGGAGACGGGGCCGGTAGGTCAGCTCTTGGATCCGGCCGTCGAGCGTGCGGCTCTCGATCAGCTCGAGATCGAAATCGGCCCCGCCTTCGAAGATGGGATTGAGTCCGGTCTTTCCGGTGATCACCGGAAAGAGTGTCACCTGCACACGGTCGACAAGTCCGGCGGCCATGAGTGCCCGGTTCATCGACAGGCTGCCGTGCGAGCGCAGCGGCACCTCGGATTTCTCCTTGAACCGCGCGACGACGTCGACAGCGTCTCCGCTCGCGACGGTCGCATCCGGCCAGTCAAGGGGTTCCTTCAGGGTCGTCGACACCACGGTTGTCGGCGTGTTCCTCATCCGGGTAACCCACGGGTCTCGCACCTCGGAATTCTCACCGCCGGAAGCAACCATCTTTGCGAACACGCGATATGTGTTGGCGCCGAAGACCGTTCGTGCGGGCTCGCTGTACATGGCAAGGCGATGATCGAGCAGTTCGGGCCCTTGTTTGCCCCAGTAGCCGGTCCAGTCGCCGCCGGCGGTGCCGTAGCCGTCGAGACTTGAGAAAACGTCGAATGTGTAGGTGGCCGTCATGTGGTTCCTCCAGGGGGTCGATCGCGTCTACCTATACAGACCGGGAACCGCCCCGAAACTGATCGAGCCGCCTGAGCGCAATCAACCACGCCCGCGGCGTAGCCGCCGTCCGAGTTTGACGTACTTCTCCTCGGCGGCCTCGTTCTTTTCGATGACGCGCGTATCTTTCGGTGGCAGTTGGAGGTCACGTTCGGCGGGTATGCCCGCCTGGAGCTGTCGCCCGCGCTCGAGCTCGGCGTCCAGCTCGGCGCCGAACAGCAGGGCCAGGTTGGTGAGCCACAACCACAGCAGGAACACGATGACGCCGGCAAGCGCCCCGTAGGTCTTGTTGTAGCTGCCGAAGTTGCTGACGTAGAAGCCGAACCCGACGGATGCGATCACCCACACCACGATCGCCACGGCTGAACCGATGCTGAGCCAACGGAATTTGGGCTGCTGCACGTTGGGCGTGGCGTAGTACAGGATCGCCACGGCGAGCATGACGAAGACCAGGATCACCGGCCACTTGGCGATCGCCCATGCCGTCTGTGCGGCGGAGCCGAGACCGATGATGTTGCCGAGCGTTTCGGCGACGGGTCCGCTCACCGCGAGCATGAACGCCACCGCGGCCGCCAAGATCAACGCGACCAAGGTCAGCAGCAATTGTTGGGGACGCAGCTTCCAGGCCGGACGACCCTCGCCGACCTCATAGATGCGGTTCATCGCACGACCGAACGCGCCAACATAGCCAGAGGCCGACCACAGCGCACCGAGCACGCCGACAAGCAGGGTGACCCCCGCCGACGGGCTCTCGACGACCTGCTCGATGGGTTGTCTGAGGAGGTCGAGCGCCGACGCGGGCACCACGTCACCGGCCGCCTCGAGCATGGCGTCGGTGGTGCGCTGGCCCTGACCGAACACGCCCAGAAGTGACACCATCACCAACAGCGCGGGGAACAGGGAAAGCACCGCGTAGTACGTCAGTGCGGCGGCCAGGTCGGTGCACTGGTCGGCGCTGAACTCCCGCGCGGTTTTCCGCAGCACGTACCACCAGGAGGCTTTGGTGAGGTCATCCGGGGAATCCGGCTTGCGCGGGTCGTCCGGGTGGGGTGCCTGAGCTTTTTCCTGCGTCTGCTCGGCGCCGGGTTGTTCGTCTACCCGCGTGGGTTCGTCCCCAGCATCGCGTTCGGCCATACTCTGAGGTTCCCGATATCAGGCGCTGCCAATCTCGCGACGGGTTTCGGGAAGTCACCTAGAACGCAGGTAGCCGGCTCTCCGGGCGTTTCGCCAGCATGCTGATGCGGATCTCGGGCGCGGTGTCGTCGCGGCTCACTTCACGGAAGCCGAGCTTGCGGTAGAGCCGGTAGGCCCGGCTGTTGACTCTCAGAACATTGAGTCGCACCTGTTTGCCCCGCGCGAAGGCGTCGTCGAGCAGGGCCTCGATGAGCTCTGCGCCGATGCCGCGGCCCTGATAGGGCGGGGCGATCTCGATGAGGCCGAGAAACACCTCGCCGGGCTGGTCTTCGACGTTGAGCCTGCCGATGTCGATGCCGTCGGCAACGATCACCTGGGTGCGTTCGGGGATTATGGTGCGCTGGAGGTGGGCGCGCTGGACGTCATCGTCCCAACCCCAGACCTGATCCACGTAGGGGCCAAGGGTCTGCTTGTGCAGCTCGAAGAAGAACTCGAAGTCGTCCGCTGTCGCCGGCCGAAGGCTGACCATTCTCACAGCCTCCGGACGTCGAGCGCTGTCTCGACAACCGTGCCGTCGACGCTCTCCACGAAATATGCTCCGGCACTGTCATTTTCGGCGACTGCCTCGACGAAAGTGCGGCCGCGGTACAGCACACCGGCGCCGTCGTCGGTGGCATACGCAGCGGGCAGGACGCGCTCGCCGACCAGCCGTTGCAGCAGCGGCCGCCGCTGTTCTTCGACGTCGTAGTGGACACCGTTCGCGTACGGGACGAACCCGAGCCCGTTGGTCACAGGCTGGAGCTCAGGCCCGAACGAATCGGTTGTGCCGCCGGTATGCCAGCAGATGGATCCAGCGGAAATGCCGGTCAGGACGACACCCGCCTGCCAGGCAGCGTGCAGGACGGCGTCGATGCCGTGCAACCGCCACATTGCCAGCAGGCCGGCGACGCTGCCGCCGAACACCCACACCACGTCCTGCTCGAGCAGGTGCGCGGCGATGTCGTCGACGTTCGGCATCGGGAACAGCGACAGATGGGAGACGGCAAATCCGCGCTCCTGCGCCGCCTCGGTGAGGTAATGCAGGACGGCCTTGTCGTCACCCATCGCCGTGGCCAGCAAGCACAGTCGCGGGGCACGGCCGGTCACACCGGACAGCTCGACGGCGAAGTCCGTCAGCGCAGTGAAAGCGAACCGGGTGCGTCTGCCGTAACCGATGCCGCCGCTGGTGGCCAGAATGGTCGGTGTGTCAGCGGGCATAGGTTGACCGTAGGCCTACCTTGCCAACGCGGACAACTGATTTCGCCAGCGCAGGTGTCAGACCGGCACAGGCCCCTCAGATCGCCCCCGGCGTGCCAGGGGGACTGAGGCTGCCGTCGATGTTGGGCACCATCGCGGGGGCCGGAATGCCGCCTTCCGCTGCGTTGTCTCCCGGTATCCCATCGTCCGCCGGCGTCTCGAATGCGCCTCCTCCGCAGAGCGGATGCCGCCACCCCAACCACCCGCATGCCGGATCCTCTTGGACGGAGAGGGGACGAAGGGGGACGGGGTTTACGTCGGCGCCCGCGCCAACCGGTGCGGCGTGCGCGGCCGCGATCGCACCCATCGCGGCCGCTCCGGCAACTGCGGCCCCGGCGGCAATCCTCACCAGCGATCCGCCTACGCTCATCTGCCGCTCCTTCATCCGGACCCAGAGGGTGAATTCGCCGTTCGCGAAAGTGTCACGGGACATGCTCGCAGCTTCGGCGCGGATTTGGGCGGAATATCCGGAGTTGGCGGTCAAAAGCCCGCGGAGACATTGATTTTGACGCAATGGTCAAATGCGGTGCAGTGCCTTCGTCGGGAGAGGTATCGCCCATCCGGCTTCAGTAATCCCAGACGTCTGGCACGTAGCGGAAAGCGTTGCCCGCGACCGCCACCCGGCAGACGGACGGGAACGGCAGGTGAGTGGCGACCAACGCCTCGCCGGTCGACGCGAGCTCGCGCAACAGGCGCACGCGAACTCGGGCCGCCTCCTCGGGGTCGTGTTCGAAACCGTTGAACCAATCCGGTTCGTCGAAGCCGACCTGGAACACGGCATCGCCGGCGAACGTCAACCGGTCGTCGCCGGACGCCAGGCGGACGATGCTGTGTCCGGGGGTGTGACCGCCGGTCCGAGACACGAGCACCCCCGGCGCCACCTCGTACTCCGACTCGAACGTCCGCAGGTTGCCGCGATACTCGTCGAGGAACCGCGAAGCGGTCGAGCGAAGCACATCGGGAATCGGCTGCGGCATCGTGGTCTGGGAGAAGTCAGGCGCCTCCCAGAACTCGGCCTCGGCGGCGGCGGTGTGGACTTGCAGGTCCGGACGTAGGCGGTCCTTCAGCCCGTCGGCGAGCAGGCCACCGACGTGGTCCATGTGCAGGTGGGTGAGCACCACGTCGGTAACCGATCCGAGGTCGACGCCGGCGGCCTCCAACCGCCGAATCGTCTGCCCGGCCCGGGGGAATCCCGGGAATTCCAGTCCCAGCCCCGCGTCGACGAGGATGGTCCGGTCACCGCTCCGCACCACGACCACATTCAGCGGCCAATCGACCACGTCCGTCGGCAGGAAGTTGTGGCCCAGCCAGGCCGCGAGGTCGGCAGAGTCGGCATTGGTGGCCAACGTCGATGCGGTGATCGGCAACACCCCGTCGCTGATCACGAGCACTTCGATGTCACCCACTTGTACCGCGTAGCGCGATGGCACCAACTCGTCGACACCCTGCGTGCCGAGGTGTGAAATGTTGTCCAAGCTCATGCTGTTGTCCTCCTGTGCGGCGTTCTCTACGACATGGTGGAAATGGCTGTCTTCTCGTAGAACGCCCGCCGGTGTCAGGAGTTATCCAGCGATCGTCACCTCGGCTGTTGGCGGTGCGGTGTGCTCGATCTGCTCGCGGAGGATATCGCCGTGGCCTGCATGCCTGGCGAACTCTTCGACCATCGCGAGCAGGGTCCATCGCATGCTGACCGTGCCTTCCCGTGGGTTGTCCTTGGTGTCGTCCAGGTCGAATCGCGCCGCGATCGATCGCGAGCGTTGGCTTGCCCGCTCGAATTCGGCGATGACGTCTGCCAGCGACTCGTTGTCGGCGACGGCGAAGGTGCCCTCGTCACGGCGTGAGTACCCATCGCACTCGGATTCATCGAGTCCTGCCCAGAACCGTTGGAACCAAATCCGTTCCGCGGCAGCAGCGTGCTTGAGCAACGAGATCGGTGTCGTCAGCGATGCGACGAGTCGTCGGCGGGCATCGACTTCGGACAGTCCGCGCGCGGTTTCGATGAGCGCCGCGCGGTTGCGGTCGAGCATGCTCTCGATGATCGCCCGCTCGGTTCCGACGGTAATCATGTTGGTAGTCATCGGCTTTCACTCCATTCATGGTGTGGTGGGGCATGGGGTTCAAGCTCGGGATTGATGACACGCGCGGTGAAGCTCGGACCGCGGGACGACACGTCCGGTGTCGGGAATGACCGAAGAGAATGCGCGCCGCGCGGATTCAGCGCGGGTTCGGCATCGACAGGGTCAGTATGTCCGAGATTCTCGTTTCGGGCTACATCTTTGACGGCGCGCCGTTGCGGGACGCGCGGTTGTGGGTAGGCGGCTTACACCCGGCTCTGTGCCAGCTCGGCAAGGTGCTTGAGCGAGTTGTCGAGGTGTTGCCGGTCGAACGGCGGGAACGCGATTTGTTCGCGTATGGCCGACGGCACCGCTGACCAGTCGTAGGTCAGCGTGACCTCTGTCCGATCGTTGTCGACAGGATCGAGGTCATAGCGCCAGAACCAGCCGCCGAAGTCGAGGTCGGCGTCGTCGGTGCCTTGGCCAGGCAGCCACGCGATCGCATGTGGTGGGGAGAAGACCTCGACCCGGTTGGCCACCTCGTAATGCATTCCCCCGTAGTTGTTGTGATACATCGCCATCCGGAAGATCTGGCCGACTTCGGTCAGCCGCTTGCCGTCGAACGGCTCCCGCACCCAGCCGGTTCCGTCGATCGCCTGATGTGTGCTCGGGTCGGCAAGCACGTCGAATACGGTTTGGGCCGGCGCGTCGATCGTGCGCGTCGATCTCATGGTGTCAGACATACCGTACTGACCGACGGTCGATCGAAAACTCATCGGAACCGAGACGCGTTCACCCGTCAGCGAGGCGGTCCAGTCGCGATTGGGCTTGCATCAGAGCGGATTCGGCGGTTCGGACTCTCTTCTGCAGCTTGTCGGCCGAGCGCTGCGCATCGTCGAGCTGCGCAGCGGATGCCTCGAGGTCACGCTCGGCGGCGGCGAGGGCCTCGAGCTGTTTCTCGTAGCGCCTGCGTGCTGTCGTGACGTTGTCCTTGCGCTCGGTCACGGTGGCGAGCGCGTCGTCGTGCGCGGCGCGCGCCTCGTTGAGCTCGGAATCGGCGGCGTCGCGCTTGCGCCGGGCCTCCTCGACCGCGGCGATGTTCGGGCGTGAGGGCTTCTTCGTCGACGGTTGTGGGGTAGTCCGTGCTGCGGCGGGCGGGGTACCCGGCCGGGTCTGAGTGACCACCGCGGCGGATGCTCCGAAGTCACCGAAGCCCGACCACTCTTCAGCTTTGGACAATCGGCCCAAACGCGCGGCGACCTCGGGATCGGCGACCGCGGCCTGCAGCGTGGCGGTGACGTCGTCGCGCAACGCCGCCGTGGGGTCGCGCAGCTCGGCGGCCGCAAAGCCGGCGCGGGAGAGCTCTTGTACAAGTTTCCGCTGTGCCGTGGACAGTTCGCGGATCCGTTGTCCGTCCATCTCGGTGTGCGCGGCGCGTAGGGCGTCGTGCAGTTCGGTCAATCTCGGGACCACCGTCGCGTCAGTCAGCGCGAGCAGATTCACCACCCACGCCGCGGCTGTCGGTCGTCGCGCCGCGGCGATCACCTTGGCACCCTCGGTGTCACCGCGTTTGCGCGCCGCGGCCGCGAGTTCCTTGCGCCTTGCGGTGAATTCCTCCGGCCGCAGGCGGTAGAGCGAGTCGAGGTCGTCGTCGACGGTCACCGGCACCTCACAGCAAGGGATGCCGCGTCGGTAGCCGGGCGCGACCGGCAGCCACGGCCCTGCGGGATCGGCATGTTCAACGCTTTCACCAAATACGATCGTAAGCCGTCATCCGCGAACCGTGCGCTTTCACTGCACGGTAACCCGGCGTAAGCCGCGAAGCGACAATGAGCTCAGCCATCCGAGTCCGACGGCGATCGAAATGCGCTGCAGAACTCCGCTTTTGCCGCGAAGCGGCGACTGTCCTTTGATGGCGGCGCCGAAAAGAACCAAACTGCCCGCCATTGCCGTGCTCGTGCCTGCGGAGTAGTAGGCCCAGCGGTAGTCGCTGCTCCGCGCGGCGGTTGCCGCGCTCGCCAGGCCGGCGATGGGAATGCCTGCAAAAACCGGGAGCCCGCAGAGATCGTGCAGCTGTCCAATGCGAGTCCGCCGGGGCGGGACGGAATTCACCGATGGTCGGTTCTCCACGTCTGAATCCGCACCGAAGGTGTCGCGACCGTAGTCGGTGACGAACAGCCCAGAGCCGACGAACCCGAGGCCGGCTCCTGCGATCAGCGCCGGGACGGCGCGGGGTCCAACGAGCCGCCGGTCGCAGCGGTTGAGACCTGCTGCGGCGCACACATAGAGAACCCCCGTGATGACGAAGTTGGCGCGCTGCTGCCAGCCTTGAGGACCGATCGCGAGCGAACTGACCGGATGGCGCCGCCAATCGTAGCCGCGACGGGCGGCACCGATCACGGTGAATGCCGTGACGAAGAACGGCCCGGCGAGTACCCCGCAGAGAATCTGAGCAGAACGCGTGCGCGATGAGCGGCGAATGGCAGACACTGGGCCCACGCTACTGACGTCATGTTCGATCGAGATACCTTCTTGCGTCGTCTCCTTGGCGGCTCGGCCATCGACTTACAGAGTCAAGGCGATACCGAGTCCACGTTACGGGCGATCGTCGACGGTGCCGTTGCAGTGGTGCCCGGAGATCGCCCGCAGGTTGAAGAACACGAAACCGGGCTGCGTTGCCTTTGAAGGGCAGGTCAGCGCCCGGTGAGTACTGCATTCCCGACCGTTTGGTCGGAGTCGAGCAGCTCATGACCGTTCGGTGTCTGGTGTCCTCATGTCCGTCAACGGGAACTCTGAGACCATGACCAAGCGCATCCTGAACGTTGTCACCAACGTTGCACACTACGAGGACCCATCCGAACCAACCGGGCTGTGGCTGTCGGAGCTGACTCACGCCTATCACGTGTTCGCCGAAGCGGGTTATGAACAGAAGATCGTCAGCCCGAACGGTGGCCCTTCACCACTGGAGCCACGCTCGTTGAAGTTTCCCAACTACGACAAGACCGCGAAGGCGTGGAGAGCCGACGACGCGAAGATGGCACTGCTGGCCAATACCGCATCACCCGCTGAGATCGACTCCGCGGATTTCGATGCCATCTACTTCACCGGTGGGCACGCGGTCATGTTCGACTTTCCCGACAGCGAGGGCCTGCAACACATCACCCGGGAGATCTTCGAGCGTGGCGGAGTGGTGTCGTCGGTCTGTCACGGTTATTGCGGACTGCTCAACACCACGCTGTCGGACGGATCGCTCTTGGTCGCCGGACGAAGGCTCACAGGGTTTGCGTGGTCGGAGGAGGTGTTGGCCCGGGTCGACAAGTTGGTTCCCTACAACGCAGAGGAAGAGATGAAGAAGCGCGGCGCCCGGTACGGGAAGGGGCTCATTCCCTTCACTTCGTACGTCATGGTCGACGGTCGGTTGGTGACAGGGCAGAACCCCAAGTCCGCCAAGGAGACAGCCGAGAGAGTCGTGACTGTGCTGGAGGGCTGAGCCGGTGCACACGATGAGCTGATAGGCCGTGCTGATACACCCGAACGCTCCCGAAGTTCGTCGGAACGTCGCGCACGAGGTCCGGGTGTGGACTAAGTGCCCGCACCTCGCCATACGCCGCCAAATAGTGCCGCCGCGGCGACGGCGCTGAGCTTGGGCCGTGAACCGCGATGGCCTCACACGACAACGGCGGCCATGCCGGCAGCGACTGGTCGCTACCGGCACGGCCGTTCCGCAGCATGTACGTTTGTCAGCCCGGCTGTCCGGTTCCCAGTGGCCCTGGCAGCGCGGCCGTGAAGAAGCTGTGGCAGGCCTCCACCGCCGGTTGGAGTTCGGGAATGCTCCGGGCGCTGACATCACCGCGCATCTTCGAGGTGTCGATGAGGGGGTCACGTGCAGTGGCCGGGTCAGGGAAGTCCGGAACCCCGTTGTCGCGCACGCATTGAGCGAATTTGAGCGCGGCGTCCTGCTGGGCGGGAGTGCGTTGTGCGTCGGTGGACCAGCCCGGCGGCTGCAGGTTCGCACACGCACCGACGGCGTTCACCCACGTCGCCTTTGACACCGAGACTCCGCCGTAGGGGATCGCGCCGTCTGCGTTCGGATTCGGGAAGTCCGCGACGCCGTTGGCCCGCATGCACTCGGAGTACTTCACTGCCTGTTCTCGACTGTCAGGGTCAGCGACAGCCTGCGCGGCGATGGCCAAACCAGCCGAGCCGATCAAGGCGGTCATGGCGAGGGTGACGAGCGGTCGGTGGGTGTGTGCTGAGTTGTGTTTTGTCATGGCCGCCAGTCAACGCCCGGTCGTGTTGTCAGCGCGTATGCGATTTTCGATATGCCGACGATATCCGGCGGCTCGTAGGTTTAGAGGATGCGTGTGTTGGTGGTCGAGGATGAGCCCTACATGGCAACGGCGATCCGCGATGGTCTACGTCTGGAGGCGATCGCCGCCGACATCGCCGGTGATGGGGATACCGCGCTGGAATTGTTGAGCATCAATTCCTACGACATCGCCGTCCTCGATCGCGACATTCCCGGCCCCTCCGGCGACGAGATCGCCGAGCGCATCGTCGCCTCGGGTAGCGGCACGCCGATCCTGATGTTGACCGCCGCGGACCGGCTCGATGACAAGGCCTCGGGGTTCGGGCTCGGCGCCGACGACTATCTGACCAAGCCGTTCGACCTGCGTGAGCTCGTGCTGCGGCTTCGGGCACTCGACCGCAGGCGCGCGCAGAGCAGGCCGCCGGTGCGGGAGGTCGCGGGACTGCGGGTCGATCCGTTCCGCCGCGAGGTCTACCGCGATGGCCGTTACGTCGCGCTCACCCGAAAACAATTCGCGGTGCTCGAGGTTCTCGTCGCCGCCGACGGTGGTGTCGTCAGTGCCGAGGAACTCCTGGAGCGGGCGTGGGATGAGAACGCGGACCCGTTCACCAACGCCGTGCGCATCACCGTTTCCGCGCTGCGCAAGCGCCTCGGCGAGCCATGGATCATCGCGACCGTGCCCGGTGTCGGGTACCGCATCGACACCGCAGGGATCGGGCGCGAAGGAGCCGACCGTGGATAGAGCGCCAGGACTGAGCCTTCGCCTCAAGCTCACCCTGAGCTACGCCGGATTCCTCATGCTCGCCGGCGCCTTGCTGCTCGCCGCCGTGTGGGTGTTTCTGCTGCGGTACGTGCCAGACCGGATGATGATCATCCCGGGCAGCACTGACATCGAGTTCCCAAATGATGTCTTTCCCATCCGGTCCAGACTCCTGCACGTTTTCGCTCCGAGAGCCGCCGCCGTGATGGCGTTTCTCCTCGTGTTCGGTCTCTTCGGCGGGTGGCTGCTGGCCGGCCGGATGCTCGCGCCCCTGACGCGCATCACTGCCGCGACCCGGCTGGCCTCGAAAGGCTCACTCTCGCACCGTATCCGGTTGCCCGGACGCAAAGACGAGTTACGCGAACTCGCCGACGCCTTCGACACCATGCTCGAACGGCTCGAAGCCCACGTCGCCGAACAACAGCGATTCGCCGCCAACGCCTCTCACGAACTGCGCACGCCGCTGGCGATTACGCAGACGCTACTCGACGTGGCCCGTCAGGATCGCACTCGTGACACCGGCGAACTGATCGAACGCCTCCACGTCGTCAACACCCGGGCAATTGACCTCACCGAAGCACTGCTGCTCCTGAGCCGCGCCGATCAACGGTCCTTCGCCCGCGAGCCTGTCGACGTATCGCTCATCGCCGAAGAAGCCGCGGAAACGCTGTTGCCTCTCGCGGAACGGCATGGCGTGACCCTCGAGATTTCCGCCGATTTTGCCCCCACCACCGGGTCACCCGCGCTCCTCCTGCAACTCGCAACGAACCTGTTGCACAACGCGATCGTGCATAACCTTCCTCAGTCCGGAACCTCATGGGTCAGGACCGGCGTCCGCGCCAACAGCGTTGTGCTGACTGTCGAGAACACCGGCGAAAAGCTGTCCCCACAATTGGTTTCGACTCTCGTGGAACCGTTTCAGCGGGGCGCCGAACGCATCCACGCCGATCACGACGGCGTGGGCCTCGGCCTGGCAATCGTCAACAGCATCGCGCAAGCACACGACGGCACCCTCACCCTCGAGCCCCGGCCCGCCGGCGGGTTGTGCATCACGGTCGAACTACCCGCGAGGGCGTAAGCCACTCACTTACCCCACTGGAATACCTTGCCAGGGGGCCGATTCAGTTCAACCGCTCGGCGAGGTGGACCTCGACGTCGTCACCGTCGCTTTTCCCGATGGCCTTGCGGATGGCGGCCGCGACCGGAAGTTTGTGGGTCCCGTCGCCCAGGGCCATGAACGCTCCGGTGAAGGGCTGGCCGTCGATGGTGCCTGCGACCTTGACCAGACCTCGGGTGCCGAAGATCGTCGCCGAGTCAGGTAGCTGCACGCAGGTCCAGGTGTCTCCCGGACGTACTTTGCCGAGACGAGCGGTGAAGGTGATGTTCAAGGCCTGCGGTTTCGTCATGATGATTGTGGTCCTTTCGTGTCCTCCAGGTAGACCAAGCCGTTGCCGTCGGGGTCGGTGAAGGAGAACATCGCCGGTATTCCTTCGATTCGGACGAGCTCCGGGTTGTGCAGGGTCACTCCGGCTTCGCGAACTGTGTCGTGGGCTTGTTGTGCATCGGGTGTGCCCATCCGGATCGCGATAGGGATCTGGCTGTCGGGCGGCAGGAGGACCAGGGAGACATTCGTGCCCGGCGGCACGACCTCGACCATGCGCGCACCCGGCCACACCTCCACGTCGGTGCGGAGCTCGAATCCCAGCACCTCGGTGTAGAACTTCAGTGCGGCGTCCTGATCAGACACCGGAACCGACACACTCAGCACTCTCGTTGTGATCGTCATGCCTGTTTAGACTCCGCTGCGCACCGTGACTCATCGCCGCGCAACCGAGACAGCGCAATCGCCGGTCAGGGGCCGATGCGGATGTGGCCGGGGCTCCACAGCCCACTGCGGGTAGAGGTGGCGAGGTCGAGCTGCCCTTCGGGAGCGTCGACGATGGTGTCGAAGCGACGGAGTGATCCCCAGTCACGGCCCCAGTCTCGGTTGAGGTAGGTGGGCATGACGTGTGCGCGCAGCAGCAGGTCGGTTATGCCGATCGGCCCGCCGTTCTCACCGGATTGCCAGGTGTCGGGCATCTCGATCTTGGCTGGATAGTCCGGTGAGATGCGGTAGTGGGGGACCTGGGTGACGCCATTGGCGTGGAGCATCGGTTGCTGGCAGGGAAACACCAGGCCGACGGCCCAGTCGAGCAGGATCGGCTGCTGACTGCCGAGAAACTCCTGAAGGGAACGCAACTCGGGGACGCGCGGCGGGGTGAACGCAACCCAGTCACCGGGGTCGAGTGATCGGTCGTCGGCCAGGATCCGCACGTACCGCGCGTCATCGGGAATGTCGGTTCGTGGGAATCGTAAGTTGCGCCAAGCGGGTTGGGGTCCGATGTCGTAGGGGGTGAGCCGACCGGCGGTCTGGGGTACGCCGTCGGGACCCGGTGTGGCGTATTCCAGGGCGACCGTCTCGGCATCGGCGTGTCCGGACTGCGCGTTGTCTCCGGTGATGGTGCCCGCCGCGGTGATCACGACAAGTGGGTGGGCAGAGTCGGCGGGCGGCAGCTCGTACCATGCCGATACCGCGGTGGCGGTCTGTTGGGCGCCGGCGGTAAAGCTGCCGGCCACCGGCACGCGGGCGGGGTCGAGGCCGTAGGGCAGCGGAACGCTTGAACCGTTGACGCCGGGCCGGTCGAGGGCGGTGGGGGTGTCCCAGTCGTGGTCGGTTCCGTGTTTCGGGCTGCTCTGCCAGATCGCCTCGGCCAGCGTGTGTGTGGGGATTCCATTGGGGTGAAACCCGATCGGCCGTGTCCCGCCGAGCGGCCCGAGCGGTTCCACCGGGTTGCGCAGCGCCGTAAGGAAGCCGTGGTTGGGGTCGGGCTCGACGAGAACGTCGTCGGACAAGCTGCAGCCGCCGGCAAGCGCGCGCAGGTTGGCCCATCCGTTGGAATACGACGGGTATTGGCGGACCGCACCGGTGAGCATGGATCCCAGGCCCACAACGACCATGAGCGCTGCCGCCCACGGGATGGGGGCGGCGGTCAGGGCACGGCTGAGTCGAGATTCGGGACGCCGGGAGGCGGTGAGGTGGAGCCATCCGGCGTATGCGGCGGTGAGCAGGCACGCGACGAACGCGATGCCGCTGACGGTGATGGGTCCCCAATGGGGGCTGCTGTTGTTGAACGGCACCCCGTAGCTGGAGACGTACCAATAACCGTTGGTGGAGGCGAAACACAGCGCCACGACGAACAATACGGTGGCCAGGAACGCCAGCCGGTTGCGTTGTGAGCGCAGGACCGTCGACGCCATCAGGACGGTGGCCAATGCGGCCATGGCAGCACCGACAGCGGCGAACAGGCCGAAGTGGTGAATCCACTTGGTGGGGGTGAAGGTGAGCAGGAAGATGGTCGCGAGGATGGTGCCCATCAATCTCCACGCCGGTCCGCGCGCGACACCGGGTATCCGCTTGTGGCGCAACATGAGAAGCATCGACGGCAGTAGGCATGCCATCGTGATCAGAATCCCGAACCGTCGCGACAGTGCGGCGTCGGTGGTGGGCAGGATCAGATAGAAGTAGCGAAGGTTCTCGGTGTACCAGGGTTGGCTGGGCCCGATAGCGGTCCGCACCCGGGTAGCTTCCAGCACAGTGGCGAAAGTCTGGTCGGCGAAGATCACCGTCAACACCACGAACCCGGCCGCGGCTATCGGCAGCAGGATCGGCCAGATCCCCACCGCGCGCGCCCGTTTGACAATGACACGTAGCACGGGGCGGCCGCCGGCCAGCAGGGCGGCCACGGCGATCAAACCGGTCGGTTGGATTCCCAATGTGAACGCCGCGACGACGACGGCCAACGCGGCGGGGGTGACGCGGCTGGAGATGATGGCGCGTTCGATCAACACGTAGGTGATGAGTGCACCGGTGGCGATCTGCCCTTCGGGGCGCAGCCCGTTGTTGAACGGCATCCACGCCGCGATCAGGACCAGCGCGGCCGCCCACACCGCGGCTCTGTTGTTGGTGACCGCTGGGCCCAAGCGAGGCAACACTTCTCGTGACAGCAGCAGCCAACAGACGAGCATGCATACCAGATCGGGTAGCCGAAGCCACACGCTGGCCTGGCTGACGTGGGTCATCGTGGCGATCAGGTGGTAGTACCAGCCGAACGGATCTTCGGGGCTGCCGAACCATCGGAAGTAGTTGGACATGTAGCCGGCATGCCCTGAGACATTGGCCATTTCGAACTGATAACCATCGTCGGAGGATCCGGCGCCGGTGACGAACCATGCCACCGACACGACGATGACGGTCGCGTCGACGGCGGTGAATGTCCGCCAGCGCGTCGGGATCGGCTGGCGTGCGCGGTGCCCGTCGAGGCGGTCCAGGCGCCACAATGCCAGTAAGGCCAACGCCGTAGCGGCAATCCCGACCACCATTGCGAGGAGCTTGAGCGGCGTCGGCGAACTGGTGTAGCGGGTATCGATAGCCGCGGACACCGACAGGCCCGGCGGGGCAGGACCGGTCAGATCGGTGAAGATACCGACGATCTGTGGCCGCAGGTTCGGATCGGCGAACCCGCGCAGCGGAGTGTCTGCGCCGGGATCGGTGAGACCGACGACCGCGGCGAATGTGCCTGCCTCTGACGACGACACCTCGAGGCGTTGACACCCCGGCTCGGCCATGCGCGACCGCGGCACGCTCAGCACGGCCACATTGCGCACGATCACGTCAACTCGTTGTTCGGTCACCGTCACGAACAGGCCGTTGAGAGTTGCCTGCTTGCCGGCCTCCGGTGCGGTGCCGGTCACCAGTCCGCCGGATCGGGGCATGGCGTCGACAACCTCACATGGGATCGACATGCTCAGCGACAATGGAGTCAGCGTGATCAACGGTGCCGTCACGCTGCTCAATTGCCCCTGCTGCGGCCAATTCAACGTCGCAGTCGTCTGAACGACAGGCAGAACAGGGATCAACGCACTGGCGACGAACCCGGCAAATCCTGCGACGATCGCAACCCAGCGCGCCAACCGCACGCCGCGGCGCTGTGCGCTGCGGGCGTCGTCGCTATTGATCGTTTCGCCATCAGCAAGGGTGTCGCTGACTGCCGTCACCGCGCAGCAGCCTGAATTATGTTCCCTCCCATTGGACAACCAATATCTGAAGCAGATGTTACAGTCAAGCGTGCCACGTCCGATCGACCATGCCAAACGTGAAGAACTGCTCGCCGCCGCGGGCGTCGTTCTCGCGCGCACCGGCGTCATCGACACCTCACTACGAACGCTGGCCGCTGAAATGGGTACCAGCGCACGCATGCTCGTGTACTACTTCGGAAGCAAGGAGCAATTGATTCTCGAGGTGATGGTTCGCCAGCAGCGGGCAGCGATACCCGAGACCGACGATCTGGAACTGCCGGCCTCCATAGAAGCCCACCGTCAGTGGTGTTTTGACGACTGGCACGCCTGCACCCGTGGTGAGCGCCGCGACAACCTACGTGTTGTCCTGCAAGTTTTCGGTGCCGCCTGCGGCGTCGACAGCCCCTATCGCGAATACACCTGGGACACCCTGTCGTTGCTCACCCGCAATTCGCAAGCCCGCCTCGAAGCGCTCGGCATGCCCACCCATGTGGCCGAAACTCGCTCACGCATAGCACTCGCGGCCTTCCAGGGATTCATCATCGAGTACTTCACCGCCGACGACCCCGCACACGTCGACGACACGTTCGCCAGGTTCGTCGACGAATTCCTCCTCGCTCCATTCGAGCCGGCGCGGCGGCCCAGAAAGCGGTGAGGCACGTGACATGGAAGCGCTCCAGCCGCGGAGAATTCTCGGGTCATCGCTGAGAGGCCGTTGTCAGTGGGATAGGGGCGTTCCGCCATACTGGCCCGGTGGGGGAATCAGATGCGGCGTAGCTGCCGTCGGCTTAATTGCACGACATCAGGCGGCGCGGATCTGTGACACTGATACTCATCGCCGCAGGGCTGGCCTTGGCGGTCGTGCTTGTACTGACCCCTTTGTTGATCCGGATGTTCACCCGTTTGGGATTGGGCCAGGAAATCCGTGACGAAGCCCCAGAGAGTCACCAGCGCAAGCGCGGAACGCCCACGATGGGCGGCCTTTCGATCCTCACCGCGATCTGGGCAAGCTATCTGAGCACGAATCTGATCGGGCTCGCGTTCGGTGGCGCAGGCCCGTCGGCGTCTGGGCTGCTCGTCCTCGGGCTGGCCACCGCGCTGGGCGCGGTCGGCTTTACCGACGATTACGTCAAGTTGCGGCGCTCACGGAATCTCGGCTTGAACAAGAGGGCCAAGAGCGCTGGGCAACTGATCGCAGCGGTCCTCTTCGGTGTGCTCGCGCTGCAGTTCCGCAACACCGACGGTCTCACGCCGGGAAGCGTCGAGCTTTCCTATGTCCGCGACATCGCCGTGTTCACGCTGACGCCCGTGGTGTTCGTGCTGTTCTGCATCGTCGTCGTCTCTGCTTGGTCCAATGCCGTCAACCTCACCGACGGCTTGGACGGGCTCGCCGCAGGTGCCATGTCGATGGTGACGGCTGCTTACGTGCTCATCACCTTCTGGCAGTTCCGAAACCAATGTTCGGTCACGCCAGGCCCCGGTTGCTACCTCGTCCGTGATCCGCTCGATCTGGCGCTCGTCGCGGCCGCGACCGCCGGCGCCTGCATCGGATTCCTTTGGTGGAACGCCGCACCCGCCAAGATCATCATGGGCGACACGGGTTCACTGGCATTGGGAGGCATCATCGCCGGCCTCTCGGTGACCAGTCGCACCGAGATCCTGGCCATCATCCTCGGCGCATTGTTCGTGGCCGAGGTGACCTCAGTCGTCGTCCAGGTCGCAGCGTTCCGCACCACCGGCCGGCGGGTGTTTCGCATGACCCCGCTCCATCACCACTTCGAGCTGATGGGTTGGCCAGAGAGCACACTGACCATTCGATTCTGGCTCGTTACCGCCATCGCGTGCGGCCTCGGTGTCGCACTCTTCTACAGCGACTGGTTGGCAGCCGTCGGAGCCTGAGCAACCGGCTCAGCTCGGAATCTCGCCCGCACAGGGGTTGCTCTTCGGTGTATTCGATGTTCACGGGCTGTGCTACTTGATGCGCGATGTTGTCAGGTATACCCTGACAACATCGCGTCAGGGCAGGCCTGACACTCTGGTAGGGGGATGAGGACATGGGAAAAGCCGTGTCGGCAGTGATGTACTGCTCGTTCTGCGGACGTGAATCACGTCAGGTCGACAAGCTGATCAGTGGTCTGGGCGTGTATATCTGCGGCGATTGCGTATTCAAATGCGTTGCAATCCTGGAGGATCGGCGCGATGAAGACATGCCTCCGCTGAAGGATCGCGAGGAGTACTCAGACGACGAATTGCTGGACGAGATTCCCCGGGTGGCAGCAACGACAGCCAATGTCGAGGCAGATCTGCGCGCCCGTGTGAGCGAGCTTCGGCAGCGCGGAGTGGCGTGGTCTCGGATCGCCGCGGCGTTGGGCGTGACACGCCAGTCCGCCTGGGAACGCTTCACCCATGACGACAAAGAGTCATGAGAAGTTCACTGGGTACTCTACGGCCGCAGAATCTCTGCAGGGGGCACAGTTTTAACGAATGTGCGTGCTGCGGCGGCGAGTTTCTCGTCCGCGGTGGCGAGTGCGTCCGCCTGCAGCTGGGTCAGTGCGATGTACTCGGCCTGATAGGTGTCCGGCCAGTTCAGTTTGTCGGCTATCTGCCATGCGTGGTGCTGCAATACCCGGTCGCCGAGAAGCCGGATCCGCAACCCGCGAATGTCGTCGAGCACCTTCCGACCCGTCCGTTCATCGATTTCGCCGCGGTGCACCGATTCGTAGACGAGGGCGAGCGCCTGTGAACGCAGCAGGGTGGGAGCGGCCAGACTGTGCTCCGGTGGAATGGTCGCGCCGCCGACGGCGAGGTCGATGGCTACCGCTGCGTCGATGACGAAGATTGTCATGCCAGTACCGTCACATGGACTGCAGGTGTCTCGCTACCAGGCCCACACCGACGCTCACATGCTCAACTTCCGGCGTGACTCACCGGATGCTCTCCGCGAATCTCGCGAGTTGATCTGCGACTGTGCCCCAACCTTCGACGAAACCGAGCTCGACATGAAGATTCTTGGCCGCTGGGTCGCCGTGGCGTGCGACGACGCGGTAGTCCGTGCCGTCCGCATGGTCGTACATGGTGACTTCGGCCGTCATCGAGATGGGAGCGGGGTTCGCGGGGCGCCACCCGCTGTCAACGGCGTTGGTGAACACCAACCGCTCGAACTCGTCTACGAGTAAAAAGCACGCATCCAGATGTGGCACAAATTCCCCGCCGTCATCACTCATCCGCGTGACGAACGCGCCGCCAGGGCGAACTTCCAAACGCTCGACGCGGCAGACCGTGGGCGCCGGAATCCACCACTGCGCCAAGTTGTCTGGGTTGGTCCAGGCTTCCCACACCGCTTTGCGGGGCGCGCGGATGATCCGTTCAACACTGAGGTCGAGATCAGGGTTCATGTCTTGTCCTTCTGGTTGGGGTGAGTGACGAACTGCTCCAGTCGGTCGGTGCGTTCCTCCCAGATGCGCCGCTGTTGCGCCAGCCAGTCGTCGACGACCGCTAGCCGTTCCTGGTTGAGCTGGCAGGTGCGTACGCGGCCGGCTTTCGCCGTGTGGATCAATCCGGTCGACTCGAGCATCCGCACGTGCTTCATGAACGAGGGGAGTGTCATCGTGGCCTCGCGGGCCAGATCTCCGACACTGGCCGGTCCGCGCCCGAGTTGGTGAATCACCGCCCGTCTGGTCGGGTCAGCCAGAGCGAGGAAGACCTCGTCGAGTTCGGCCGAATACTGTGCCACGAGGCTAAGTATTCACCGTTGCAATAGTTAGCGCAAGGGCTAAGTGTTACGTGGTCGATGGGCGGTCGGCAAACGGGCAACTCTCTATGGATCATGCGGACACAAGCCGCTGTTCACGCGACCCTTCCTGGAGTTTTGCTGAATTCGGGATGTTCGAATACAGTTCTCCGCTAACTGTGACTGTGCGGTAATGCCAGGCAAAGTGACACAAATCACATCAAAGCAAACAGGGGCGGTTGTTGCTTCGGGTGCGATGTGTCGGCGGCGCGCTGATTTCTCGGCGGTGCCGCAGCTGCTGTTGTTAGCAAACTTCGGCTGAGTTGCACGCGCCAGGTCGGCGTCGAGCGCCAACCCGGCAGGCCAGTGCGCAGTCCATCCCGGTTCTCAGCCGAGAGCGGGGTGGTGGGGGGCGGTCCAACACGGATCCACAAATTCAAACCCCACAGAAGAGAGCTGAACCATGCCGAAAGCCGTCCTGCCGATCGGGGCGTTCGGAGACCAGAAGCAAGTAAAGAAAGTCCTCGCCACCGTTTTTGTGGCTGTTGGCCTCGGTGGGGCCGCCTTGCTTCTTCCTCCGATGCACGAGAGCCCGGCGGTCGCCCTCAATCCACCGTCGGCGGGCGGGGCGGTAATCCGCCCGCC
>NZ_LQQA01000034.1 GCF_002101965.1 Mycolicibacterium wolinskyi | reverse complement strand
CACCCCCGCCGAAGAACTCCACCGACTACTGTCAGACCCGTCCACATTCGTTGCAGCCACCGCTTGAATCCAAGCCGACGCACCCGTATGAGGCCGCACAATCGACAACGTATCTAGTACTTGATACTAATGACAAGTAGTTGATACTCTGGCCGGGATGCTTGAACCAGCCACCACCCGGGCCGAGGGCTTCGTACCACTGCGCGTAAAGCAAGTGGTTCGCGAGACCTCCGATGCGGTGTCGCTCGTCTTCGACCGCCCACCCGGTGGCGCAGCGGAATTCCGGTACCTTCCCGGCCAATTCCTCACCCTGCTGGTCCACGTCGACGGCCAGGAACACCGGCGCTGCTATTCGATGTCGTCGTCCCCCGCGCTCGACGAAAATCTGCAGATCACCGTCAAACGCGACCGCGACGGCGTCGTGTCCAACTGGCTGAACAACACCGCGGCACCCGGTGACGAGTTGCATGCCGCGCCTCCGCAAGGCCGGTTCGTGATGCGCGAGCAGGAGCGCGACCTCGTGGCCTTCGCCGGCGGAAGCGGGATCACCCCGGTGTATTCACTGTTACGGTCGGCGCTCGAAACGACCGGCCGCTGCGCGCGCCTCTTCTACGCCAACCGCAGCCGCGATTCGATCATCTTCGAGAAGTCGTTGGCCGCGCTGCGGGAGGGCCACCCGGACCGTTTCACGTTATGTCATCACCTCGATGACGAAAAGGGTTTGGTCACGGCCGAACAGGTCGAAACATTCATCGCCGAGGTCACCGACGCCGACTTCTACGTCTGCGGGCCTGGGCCGTTCATGGACACGGTCGAGAAGGCACTGCTTTCAGCCGGGGTATCGGCGGACCGGCTCCACCTGGAGCGGTTCACCATCGCGCCGGCTCCTGTCGAAACCGCCACGGTGACCGAGGAAGTCACGATCGAACTCGACCGCCGCTCGGTCACACTTGCGTACCGCCCCGGACACACGTTGCTGCAGACCGCTCGGATGGGCGGGCTGCGCGCGCCCTCGTCATGTGAAACCGGTTCGTGCGGGACGTGTATCGCGCAGATCACCGAAGGTAGTGCTCGCATGCTCAACAACGACGCGCTCGATGACGACGAGGTGGCCGACGGCTTGGTGGTGACGTGTCAGGCATTGCCGACGAGTCGCACGGTGAAGGTCGTGTACGAATGAGCAGGGTCGCGGTGGTTACCGGCGGCGCCTCGGGCATGGGGGAATCGACCTGTCACGAGCTCGGCAGACGGGGCTTCAAGGTCGGCGTCGTCGACATGAATGAAGATGCAGCTCAACGGGTTACCGATGATCTGCGCGCCGCCGGCTGCACTGCCATGGCCATCGGAGCCGATGTTACCGACAGCCGGGCCGTCGACCAGGGGTTTGCGAAGGTCCGCGGCGAGCTCGGACCGGTAAGCGCGTTGGTAACCAGCGCGGGCGTGTTCGGATACTCACCGTTCCTGGACATCAGCGACGACGCGTGGGCGCGGATCATCGACGTCAACCTGACCGGCACGTTCTACAGCTGCCGTGCCGCACTGCCGGACATGATCGACGCCAAATGGGGCCGCATCGTGATGATCTCGTCGTCCAGCGCCCAGCGCGGGTCGCCGTTCGCCGCCCATTACGCGGCGTCGAAGGGCGCCGTGATCACGCTGACGAAGTCGCTGGCCCGCGAATACGCGGAGTACGGCATCACAGTGAACAACATCCCGCCCTCGGGCATCGAGACGCCGATGCAGCATCAGTCACAGGCCGCCGGCTATCTGCCGCCCAACGAGCAGATCGCCGGAAACATCCCGCTGGGCCGCTTGGGTACTGGCGCGGATATCGCCGCAGCCGTGGGGTTTCTGTGCTCGGACGAGGCCGGGTTCATCACCGGTCAGGTGCTCGGTGTCAACGGTGGAGCGGTGATGTGACCAGACAGGGAGGTACCGATGAAGCGATGGCCTAAACCGGCAGAAGGCTCCTGGACCGAGCATTACCCGGAACTGGGCACCGGTCCGGTGTCGTTTCGTGACTCGACCTCGCCGGAGTTCTACGAGGTGGAACGTGAGGCGGTGTTCAAACGGGCCTGGCTCAACGTCGCACGCGTCGAGGAGGTCCCAGCCGCCGGACACTACGCGACCAAGGAGATCGAGGCCGCCCGCGCCTCGGTGATCCTGGTCCGAGGTGCCGACGACCAACTCAGGGCGTTTCACAAGACCTGCCGACATCGCGGAAACAAGCTGCTATGGAACGACTTCCCCGAGCGGGAGACTGCTGGCTCCGCCGAGTTCTTCGAGTGCAGGCAATGCGGCTGGCGCTATGGCCTCGACGGGACGCTGACATATGTTCCCGAACCATTCGCGGTCGACACCGCGGACTACGGCCTGGTTCCGGTGCACTGCGATGTGTGGAACGGCTTCGTGTTCATCAACTTCGACGCGACACCGCGGCAGAGTTTGCGAGAATTCCTCGGGCCGATGATCACGGATCTCGACGACTATCCGTTCCACAAACTCACCGAACGCTACGACTGGGTTGCCCACAACAACAGCAACTGGAAGATCTTCGCCGACGCGTTCCAGGAGTACTACCACGTGCCGTCGCTGCACACCCAACAGGTGCCGCCCGAGGTGCGCGACCCCAACGCGGGTTTCACCTGTGGCCACTTCCAGCTCGACGGGCCTCACCGGCTGGTGTCGACCGCAGGCACGCGCCGCTGGCTGCTGGCCCCGGAGTACATGTACCCGATCGAGCGGGCCACCCGCAGCGGCCTGGTGGGTCCGTGGCGGACGCCCGACATCGGCGAGCTGCCACAGGGTTTGAATCCGGGCGGCATCGAACCGTGGGGCATCAGCAACTTCCAGATCTTTCCCAACACCGAGATCCTCATCTACGGCGGCTGGTATCTGCTGTACCGGTACTGGCCCACATCTCACAACACCCACCGCTTCGAGGCATACACGTACTTCCACCCGGCGCGAAACGTGCGTGAACGCATCGAACACGAGGTTGCCGCCGTGGTACTCAAGGAATTCGCGCTGCAGGACGCCGGCATGCTCGGCGGCACCCAGGCCGCGCTGGAGTACGGCATCGTCGACGACTACCCGCTCAACGACCAGGAAATCCTGGTCCGCCACCTGCACAAGGTCGTTGTCGACTGGGTCGACGAGTACCAACGCGACCGCACTCCGGCGGGGGTGTGAGATGTCAGAACCCATGCTGCCCAGCGCGTTCGCCGAACTCGAGCCGTACGCCGAGACCTGGTGTCTGGCCACCGAAACCGAACGCTGGAACGCCCGTCTGTCGTCCACCATGCCGCAGATGGAGCAGTTCTACGACGCCTTCTTCCCGCGTCTCGAAGAGGCGATCGACTACTGCGACAAGTTCCCGCTCGACGGATTGCCCGACGATGCACTCAATCTTCTGCACCTGATCTATTCGCTCATCATGGTGGCGATGTCGGTGGAGATCATGCATCAGCCCGCCCCGGTCGACGCGGCCGATGCCGTGATGATCCGCACCGGTGAACCGGTGCCATGACCGCACCCGAAAGGACACTCCGATGAGCGTGCTCACGATCAACAAACTGACGACGTCGGTAGGCGCCGAGGTCTGCGGCGTCGACCCCGACCGCCTCGCAAGCGACAGTGGTCTTGGCGCCGCGATCCTCGACGCACTCGAAGACAACGGCGTGTTGGTGTTCCACGATCTGCATCTGGAACCCGAAGCACAGGTGGCATTTTCGCAACGGCTCGGCGAGATCGACCGGTCCGCCGACGGCCATCACCCGGTCTCGGGCATCTACCCGATCACGTTGGACCAGTCGAAGAACAAGGCCGCCGAATACCTCAAGGCGACGTTCGACTGGCACATCGACGGCTGCACACCGCTCCACGACGAGTGCCCGCAGAAGGCGACAGTGCTCTCGGCGCTGCAAGTCGCCGCGCGAGGCGGTGAAACAGAATTCGCGAACTCGTATGCCGCATACGACACGCTCGAGGACTCCGAGAAGGAACGCTACCAAGGTCTTCGGGTGGTCCACTCGCTTGAGGCCTCCCAACGACGGGTCTATCCCGACCCCACCCCGGAACAGTTGCAGCGGTGGCAATCCCGGCCGACACACGAGAACCCGCTGGTGTGGACACATCGCAGCGGCCGCAAGTCGCTGGTGCTCGGCGCCTCCGCGGATTACATCGTCGGTATGGATCGCGACGAAGGCCGCGCGCTGCTCGCCGAGCTCCTCGAGCACGCCACCACGCCCGACAAGGTGTACAGCCACAAATGGTCCGTCGGTGACACCGTCATCTGGGACAACCAGGGTGTGCTGCATCGTGCCGCCCCCTACGAGCCCAACTCACCCCGCCACATGCTGCGCACCACGGTGCTCGGCGACGAACCGATCCAGTAGATTGCACCCGCTACGGTTGACCCCATTGCCATTTGAGCAATGGGACGACAACACGCGCGCGGCCCTGGCCTCCCTCATCCCGGCCGAACGAGCGAACCCCGAAGGCGCGGGCAACGTCCTGTCGACGTTGGTGCGCAATCCGGACCTGACGCGCGCTTACCTGCCGTTCAACGCCTACCTGCTGCGCGGATCGCGGCTGTCCCCACGTATTCGGGAAGTGGCGCTACTGCGAATCGTGCTGCGCAGCGACTGCGACTACCTGTGGACACACCACTTGCCCATCGCACGGCAGGCCGGCCTGACCGACGACGACATCGACGGCATCCTGTCGGGTCACTGCTCGGACACCCATGATGACGTGATCGTGTGTGCGGTCGACGATCTCGTCGCTTTCCACACCATCACGCAGTCGACGTGGGACCGCCTCGCCGAGTTCCTCGACGAGAACCAACGCATGGACCTCGTGTTCCTCATCGGTGGATACCAACTGCTGGCGCTGGCCGTCAACGCCTTCGGCGTAGAGAGCGAATCCGACCACTCACCGTGAGCGGGTGTCGAATGGCCAGTTGTGACACGTTGTTCAGCGAGAACCGTGACATAACTGGCCGCTCGGCGTCCAGGGCCTCACCTACTGCGGCATCGCGGTCTCGACGACCGTGAGTTTGTCGGGAAGCCCTGCGCACCTTCGGATGTCGCGGAACTCGTCGAGCATCGCGTCGGTCACCTCATGCGGATCGTCGACAGTGGCGTCGTCGGCGATCACCGAGATGTTGAGTTGATCGACATAGCTCCACACCGTGATGTTCAACCCGCTGCCCGCGGTGATCGGACCGACGGAGTAGATCTCGGTGACCGTGGCCCCACCGACCTTGCCCCGCTCACGCGGACCGGGAACGTTGGAGATGTTGAGGTTGAGAACCTTGTTCTGGCCGTCCTTGCCAGAGAGCCATTTGAACGCCGCTTCGACCGGGGCCGGCGGGATGTAGGCGGCCCAGCGTGCGATGAGCTCGGGCCCGATGAGTTGGTGACTCTCTTTGGCGAGGCCGGCCGCCTCGCGCGCCTTGCGGACCCGTTCGGCGGTGTCGGCCTCATCGACCGGCAACGCCACGAGCACGCCGCTGAATCGATTGCCCGAGATCCGGTCGGGTGAGAAGTCGAAGCTCATCGGCACCGAGGCCAACAGTGGATGGTCGGCCTTGCCGTCGTACTTGAGTAACAGGGTGCGCAACGCCCCCGAGGACATGGACAGCACCAGGTCGTTGATCGTGATGCCGAGCTTTTTGCTCGTCTCCTTGACATCGGACAGCGCGAGCGTCGCCGTCGCGAACAGCCGTCTGGGCGTCAGCACGTGGTTCATGAAGCTCGGCGGCGGCGTGAACGGACGGGTCAGCTCAGGCGAGAGCTTGCGGCTGCTACGTCGTACCCGTCCGACGCCCTCCGCGGTGTAACGGATGGTCCCCGGCAACCGGCCGATCTGCCGCAGGTGATCGCGGAATGCCGAACGCACCAACTCGCTCTTGGATGGTGCCGGATCCGTCGCGTAGGAATCGCGATCGCGTTGCGGCCCCTCCTGCAGGTCCATCCCGCGGGCCAGCAGGTTCGCCGACGCGATGCCGTCGGCCAGTGCATGGTGGATCTTGCCGACCACCGCGATGCGGTCATTGGCCAGCCCTTCGACGAAGTACATCTCCCACAGCGGGCGGCTGCGATCCAGCGGCGTGCTGGCTATCGCACCGATGGCCTCGTCGAGTTCGCGCCGGCCGCCGGGAGCGGGCAGCCGCCACGGCCGGACGTGGTAGTCCAGGTCGACGTCGCAGTTCTCGCGCCACATCGGGTGGTGGAACTTGAACGGGATGTCGATGAGCTGATACCGGAACGGGTCGAGCTTGTAGAGCCGGCCGTGCAGCACTTTACGAAAGTCGTCGACACCGAAGGTGCGGTCGCCGATCCCCTCAAGATCGATGACGGCGATCTTCAATGTATGCATGTGGACGTTGGGCGTCTCGGTGTACAGCAGGAACGCGTCCCACCCACTCAACCGCTTCACGGTGTACCTCCCCTGTGGAGGCGTCTATATAACCGCTTTAGTCCGGTCAATCGTCCGGTTTCGGTGAATTTCATTGAGGAACAAGCCAATTGCCGTGGCCATCGCTCCGGTCCTGGCCCCGTCGGTCATGTCGAAGGCGTGGCCCGCGCCAGGCAGTTCCACATAGCCGACCGGGGCATGCGACACCGCTTTGAGACGGTCGACGAAGCTGCGCGCCTGCGCGACCGGGATGACGGTGTCGGCCGTACCGTGAACCACCAGGAACGGTGGAGCGTCCGGATGGATCTGGGCTATCGGCGAAGCGAGCCGGAAGATTTCCGGGTGCCGGTCGATCTTGCGTTTGACCACAACGCGTTCCAGGAAATCGACGAACCGCACCCGTTCGGCGGTCGAGCGATCCTCCCAGTCGTAGCGGCCGTAGATGCCCACGACGGCATCGACCGTGGTGTCCGAACTTTCGGACAGATCACCCTGCAGATCAGGGTGGTTGGGGGTCAGGCCGGCAAGGGCGGCCAGGTGTCCGCCCGCCGAACACCCGGCAATCGCAACGAAATTTCGGTCCCCGCCGAACTTGTCGACATTCGCGCGCGCCCAGGCGATTGCGGCCTTGACGTCGGTGATGTGACGCGGCCAGCGATGGTGCGGCGCCACGCGGTAGTCGATCGACAGACACACCCATCCCTGCTGCGCGAGGTGCGACATCAACGCGTAACCCTGCAGCATGCGACTGCCGTGGACCCACGCGCCACCGGGCACGAAGATCAGCACTGGCGCCGGTTCGGTCGGCAGATCCTTTGGCCGCCACACATCGAGCAACTGCGACGGACTGTCGCCGTAGCGTACGGAAGTCCGGTAAACGCTGCGCCGGTGCGCGATCGTGTTCCACAGCGGCGGCATGCTCTGCGGCGCGGGCCAGTCGATCGCCAAATCAGCGGCGGCCACGAGGTTTTGCAGTGCCTGCCGAGCAACGGAATTGGTCTTGTCCCGATCTGCCTTACGCAGCCCGGCCGGATCCGGGGCCAGCCAGGACCTCGCGGATGCGGCGACGAAGTCGGGCATGTGGCGGAAACCCCACACACTCATGGCCGCCATCGCACCGAGCGGTTCCAGGTGCTTGCCGACGACGGGCAGCGAAGCCGATGCGACGCTCAATGCCAGCATGTGATCGGCAGGCTTGGCGTGTAGCAACCACCGGGCGCGGCTGGCCAAGCTCGGTCCGGAGTACCGGGTATCCGGTCGTGCCGTCATTTTTCGAGCCTACCGCGCGGCACGGCCCATCAGTCGACAACTTCGCGAAGTTGTTCACTGCGAATTACCCCGCCCGCACGAGCACACCGGCCGGTTCGGGGATGCGCACGCCGACCTCACTGCCCACCTCGAAGCGGGCATGGCCAGGTACGTCGACCTCGATCGAGTGGTCGGGCAACTGGTTGACCGAGGCCACCAGCCGCGTCGTCGCACCGCGCCATATCGCGGCATTCACGGTGGCGCGCAGGGCGTCCCGATTGCCGAGCGACACGACCTGCAAGGCGTGCGGACGGATACACAGCAGTGCGGCCGAACCCGGCGCCCAGTCGATCCGGCCCACCGCCGGTTGCGGCGCCTCGGCGCTGACCGTGCGATTCGCGACCGTCACCAACGCCGAGGTGCCGATCACCCGGCCGACGGTGCATGGCAGCAGGTTGGCTCCGCCGAGGAACGTGGCGGTGTAGGTGGTGGGCGGACGCTTCCAGAGGATTTCAGCCTTGTCGACGTCCACGAGCCGACCATCGGCCATCACCGCGATGCGGTCGGCCAGCGCGAGCGCCTCTGCCGGGTCATGGGTGACATAGAGCATCGCGATGTCCGGCAACGTCTTCTTCAGCTGTTGCAGCTCGACCAGAACGGACTGCCGCAGTTGGACATCCAGCGCGGCCAGTGGTTCATCCAGCAACAGCACCGTGGGCCGGATGGCCAGCGCCCTGGCGACCGAGGCGCGCAGCTGCTGGACGTCGGAAAGCTCACGCGGAAAACATCTTCCGTAAGACGTCATGCCGACGGTCTCGAGCGCATCGGTGACACGGCCCTCGATCTCTCGCCGCGGGACACGCTGGGCCCGCAGACCGAACGCGACGTTGTCGGCCACCCGCATATGCGGGAAAAGCGAACCGGACTGCAGCACCACCCCGATGCCCCGCTTGACGGCTGGCAGGCCGGTGACGTCACGACCGGCCGCCCAGAGCGTGCCCGAGCTGGGCCGCACGACTCCGGCAAGGGCGCGAAGCGCAGTCGACTTCCCCGCTCCGCTCGGTCCCAGCAGTGCGACCGTCTCCCCTCGGGCCACGCGCAGGCTGAAGTCGATCAGCGCAGGCGTCGCACGCGCGCCGCGGCCGTACGACACGCCGACACGGTCGAAGACGACAGCCGGGGTCGCCGGTTCCTTCGCGACGAACCGCCGCCGGGCCAGGCCGGCAACGCTGACGTCGCCCAGTCCGGTATCGGTCATCTCAGCGCAGCAGAAGATCTGCGAAGTCGGTGATCGACCCCACGACATGGGTGGCGCCGGCGGCCCGCAACTGCTCCTCGACATGCGCGCCGGTGAGCGCACCCGCGGCAATGGCGACGCCCGCACGGCGAGCACTTTCGACATCGTTGGCGGTATCACCGAGGGCGGCGACATTGGCGACGCCGTCGGCCTGCAGACGGATGAGCGCGGTCAGGATGAGATCGGGGTACGGGCGGCCACGCACGCCGTCATCCGGGGCGAGCACGAGGTCTGCCACGTCCTGCCAACCCAGCGCGGCGAGCAGCTTTTCCTGGGTGGGGCCGCTGAATCCCGTCGTCAGGGCAACCTTGATGCCGGCGTCACGCAGCTCCGTGATCGCCTCTGCCGCACCGTCTATCGCGTGAGCCTGACCGTTGTCGATCAGCTCGGCGTAGGTGCGCTCGAATTCGGCGTTCGCGAGCTGCGCGAGTTCCTCGGTGTCGAGCAATGCGCGGAACACGACGATCTTCGACTGCCCCATGGTGTCGAGTACGTATTGACGCGCGTTCTCCCGCTCCTCCCCTTCCGCGGGGATCCCGGCCGCGGTGGCGGCGGCCTCGAAGGCGCTGTTCACCAGACCGTCGTCGGCCACGGTGGTTCCGGCCATGTCGATGACAGCGAGCTGGATATCGTCGTTCGGCATTTTCTTTCCTTACTCAGAGACCGATCAGGTCTGCGGTCTGCTCGGCGATGGCCGGGCCCAGCGTCATGCCCCGGCCGCCCGGGCCGGTGATCACCCACACGTCGTCCTCGGGTGCGGCGCGGCACACCAACTGGTGTGGATCCAGGCATTGGCTGTAGACGCCGGCCCAGCGCTGCCGGATCGGCGGAAGTGCCCGGCCGAGGAATTCTTCGACGACGTCGACGAGGTAGGCGTATGGCGCTTCGTGCACGTCGAAGCCGAACGGCTCGTCGTATTCGTGCGTGTCGCCGATCGTCAGACCACCGTGCAGCCGCTGGACGCACAGCAGTTGCATGTGCTGCTCCTCGGCGACCGGATGCTGGGTTTCGCTGCTACGCAGGGTATCCAGCGCGGGCCCGGCGAACCCCGGGTAATAGCGGAAGCTGTCGGCGTCGGCGATCGCGGTGGTCAATTGTTCGTCGAGCGGTTCGGTCTGCATCATCTGCAACCGCACCCGGCGCACGGGAAGCTCGCCGGCGAGGTCGCGCACCAGCCCGCCGTGGGCGGCTCCGGCGCACACCAGCACGAGGTCGGCTTCGTACCGGTTGCCGCGGTCGTCGCGCACGGTCCGGTTGTCCACCGCGCGCGCTTCGGAACCCGCGATGAAATCGTAACGCCTACTGGCAGTGAGGTATTCACGAATGGCAGGCAATGCCTGGCGGGATTCGACCGCGGCATCCAGCGAGCAGTGCAGGCCACCGACGTAACGCCCACGCAGCGCGGGATTGAGCGCGCGCACCTGCTCGGGGTCCAGCAGGGTGAAACCGCGATGTCCGGCGTCGGCGCGGGCCGCGGCCTCTTCGGCAACCGCGAACTCGGCTTCCGTTCGCAGCAGGGTGATGGATCCCGCAGGGCGGAAACCGATTCCGGGTATGTCCGCGCCGAGTTTCTCCCACAGTTCGCGGGAACGCAGCGCAGCTTCGAGCTCAGCGGTGGACCGGCCCGACACCCAGATCAGACCGAAGTTGCGTACCGTGGCGCCCCGCGCCTCCCGTTCGCGTTCCAGGTGCACCACCCGGTGCCCGCGATGCACCGCTTCGAGTGCGTGGGCTGTGCCGAGGATGCCGCCACCGATGATCGTCACCCGCATAACCGTTGACCCTCTCGACTGATCAAGTCCGTCCCGCCACCTGCGGGTGTTGTGTCGCCGAACAGCAGGTTAAGAACTGGTATAGACCAAATCCGGGTACGCTGTCATCATGCAACACGTCGAGGAAGTCGGCCGGGTACTGCGCTCGCTGCGTGGGATATGGGACGAGGAAGCCGTCGACGAACTGGATCACGCCCTGCAGTCGGCGGCCCGCGCCCGCGACGACGGCGCCGACGACGAACTGGTGCTGGCCGCCGCGCTGCACGATCTCGCCCACAGCCCGTTGTTCCACGGGCCCCATGCCGAGCACCACGACCTGTTCGCGCGCGAATGGCTGTCCCCGAGATTCGGCGAACGAGTGGGCTGGCTGGCCGGTGCGCATGTCGCGGCCAAGCGGTATCTCGCCGCGACCGATCCGGGCTACGCGCTGTCGGACACGTCTGCGGTATCGCTGCGCCACCAGGGTGGTCCGGGTGTCGACGCCGAATTCGTCGACCATCCGTGGTTTTCCGACGCGTTGCGCCTGCGCCGCTACGACGACGCCGCCAAAGATCCGTACGCTGACGGGATGACGATCGACGATGTGCTTGCCGTCGCCGAACGCGTTGCCCGGCACGCGATATGAAGCCTCTTCCCAAGCCCTACGTCATTCGGACCGCACTCGACACGATGCTCGCCGATCTCGCCGAGGGCGACCCGGTGCCCGCCGAGCGCGAACTCGCCGTGCGATTCGGGGTGGCGAGGGAAACCGTGCGCCAGGCGCTGCACGAGCTGCTGGTCGCCGGACGGATCGAGCGGCGCGGGCGAGGCACCGTGGTGTCGCGGCCCAAGCTCACCCAACCGCTCGGCCTGCAGTCCTACACCGAGGGCGCGCTCGCGATGGGGCGGCGGCCGGGCCGTCTACTCGTGACGTGGGAAACCGTCGAGGCCACCACCGAACTCGCCGCCGGGCTCGACATTGCGCCGGGCGCGCCGGTCATGCACCTCGAACGCATACTGCTCGCCGACGATCAGCGCATCGGCCTGGAGAGCACATACCTGTCCTCGGCCCGGTTCGGACACTTGCACGACAGCTTCGATCCGTCGACGTCGCTTTACGCCGCGATCCGCGCCGGCGGCGTCGACTTCGGCTCGGCCACCGAACGCATCGAGACCGCCCTGGCCTCACCCAGGGAGGCCACGCTGCTCGAGTCGTCGACAGCCATGCCGATGTTGCTGCTCAACCGCCGAACGGTGGACACCGATGGCTTGCCGGTCGAGATCGTGCGGGCGCTGTACCGCGGCGACCGGGTGGCGTTCGAAACCCTGCTGACGTGACAAATTCTGGCGAGACCGGTGACCTCGTCCGACGCTACTGAACGCCACACGGTAGAACGGACGGTGTGACGTCAGCCGCTGAGACCACCGCGTTTCATCCCGATCTGGAACGCATCGCCCGCTTCATCCCGCGCCAACTGGTCACACGCCGTACGCTGCCGATCTTTCAGCGCCTGACCGGACTGCAGGGCCGTCGCACCCCGAAGGATGTCGAGGTGTTGACGCTGACCTCGGGCGCCGGGGTCCGGTTGTTCCGGCCGGCCGGCCGCGCGACACCCGGTCCGGCGCTGCTGTGGATGCACGGCGGCGGATATGTGCTCGGGAGCCCGGCCCAGGACGACGCGCTGTGCCGGCGCTTCGCCAACGAGCTCGGCGCCACGGTGGCCGCCGTGAAATACCGGCTCGCACCCCAGAACCCATATCCGGCTGCGCTTGAGGACTGCTACTCCGCGCTGACCTGGCTGGCCGCGTTGCCCACGGTCGATCCGGCACGCGTCGCGATCGGCGGGGCAAGCGCGGGCGGTGGCCTGGCCGCTGCGCTGGCCATCCTGGCCCGCGACCGTGGGGTAACACTGGCCGCACAACTGCTGGTCTATCCGATGCTCGACGATCGCAGCACGGGACGGGAACTCGATTCGCCGGGACACCGGCTCTGGACCCAGGGCAGCAACAAGTTCGGGTGGTCGGCGTATCTCGGCGACGCCGACCCGGCACTCGCGGTGCCTGCCCGCCACGAGGATCTGTCGGGCCTCGCGCCGGCATGGATCGGCGTTGGCACGCTCGACCTGTTCCACGCCGAGGACCTCGCGTACGCGGAGCGGCTCCGGGCAGCGGGGGTGCCCTGCGAGGTCGAAGTGGTCGACGGGGCCTTCCACGGCTTCGACCAGATCGCACCGAAGACGCCGGTGTCACGCGACTTCTTGGCCAGCCAGTTCACAAACCTACGGGCGGCGTTCGCCTGACCGGGCCACCATCCGCTGCTTGCGCAGGTACACACAGGCTTGCTCAAGCAGACACCGGTCGGGCGTGGGGAGCGACCGGACCCGGGGCAGCAGGCCCGTGACGACGCGGGCGAACCGGCCGCACAACTGATCGGCCGTCATGCCGAACTCAAGCCAGACATCGTCCTCGCGTGGACCCCCGTAGGGAGCCCACGCGAGGACGAACCTCAGTAGGTCACGCTCGTACGAGTCCATCAATCCCGTATTTCGGCGTCCTCGTACACGATTCGGCCGATCAACTCGTAGCGGCGCGGATCGCGCAGCTTGAAGTAGGTGGCCATGGCAGCGCCGAAGATGAACAGCCCAACCACGATCCACGGCGTCAGCTGGAACAGCAGCGTGCCCGACGCGGTTCCCGCGGCAGTGTCGCGGTGCTGCCACAGCAGGTAGACGACATAGAGCATGCCGATCCCGCCGAGTCCGGGGGCGACGAGCGTCTTGAACCAATGCTTGGACACCGGGTGGTTCTTGCGGATGTGGAAGTAACTGATCACCGAGAACGCACACAGCGACTGCACGATCAGGATCGCCATCGTTCCGAGGATCGCCAGCAGCGTGTACATGTGCACGTAGGGGTCCATGCCGGCGAACAGGAAGGCCAGGACGATCACGAGCGTGATGCCGCTCTGCACGAACGACGCGATGTAGGGCGAGCCATGCTTGGGATGCGTTGCGCCGATGGTCTTTTGCAACCCCACGGACAGACCCTCACGCCCCAGCGCGTACAGATAGCGCGACGCGCAGTTGTGGAAGGCCATGCCGCACGCGAACGACCCGGTGACCAGCAGGATGTTGAACACGGTGATCGCCCACTCGCCGTATGTGCCGCGCACCGGGCCGAAGAAGATCTCCGACGACGTCGCCGCGTCCTGCGCGAGTTCGACCGACTGCTGCGGACCGGTGCCCGCGATCGCCATCCACGACACGAAGACGTAGAACAGGCCGACACCCAGAACGCTCAGCATCGTCGCGCGCGGGATGATGCGCTTGGGATCGCGGGACTCCTCGCCGTACATCGCCGTCGACTCGAAGCCGACCCATGACCAGAACGCGAAGAACAAGCCGAGACCCGCACTGGCACCGGCGATTCCCGCCGCTGGCGTGAAGGCGCCGATCGGGTTGAGCGTCTCGGCGACGGCGAAGCCGTCGGGACCGCCGCCCTTGAACAGCACCGCGAGCGCGCCGAGAGCCAGCATCACGATCTCGGTCACCAGGAACACACCGAGCACCTTGGCGGTCAGGTTGACGTCGAAGTACGTGAGGATTGCGTTGGCCGCCAACATGAGTAGCGCGGGCACGATCCAGTGGATGTGGATCCCGAGTTGGGACAGGAACAGGTTCTGGAAGAAGAACGCGAAGATGCCGATCAGCGAAGCCTCGAACACGACATAGGCCATCGTGATGAGGGCGCCGCTCGCCATGCCGACGATTCGGCCCAGACCGTGGGAGATGAAGCCATAGAACGCCCCCGTGGCGGTGATGTGCTTGGCCATGGTCGCGTAACCGATGGCAAACAGTCCGAGCACGATCGTAGCCACGATGTACCCGGCTGGCGCGTGTGAACCATTTCCGAAGCCGACCGCGATCGGGACGTTGCCGACCATTGCCGTGATAGGCGCAGCGGTGGCTACTGCCATGAAGATGACGCCGACGGTGCCGACGGCGTTGCGTTTCAGTCTCTGGACATCATGAGCTGCATTTTCGCTACCAGCGACAGCTTGATCGGTCATCTAGCGGAGTACCTTCCAGGTTACAGTGGACGTTCGGTGTGGCCTGCGCCACAGTGCGAACCCTACGTATATTGGCACTACCAAATGCCTATGGCAAGGCCCTTTCTGAACCATTGACATAAATGGTTGCAACCGTTTACGGTGAGGGCCATCACAGCTACCGGGTAGCTCAAGAGGGAGCCGCATGTACGACTACGGCACGTTCGCATTCGCGTCCAAGGCCGAGGTACTGGAACAAGCCAAAACGTTCTGGAATCCGGACAAGACACAGTTCTGGACCGACTCCGGCGTCGATCTGGTGATCGACCGCCGCGAGGGGTACTTCCTGTGGGATATGAGTGGCCGCCGCCTGATCGACATGCATCTCAACGGCGGCACCTACAACCTGGGCCACCGCAATCCCGAAGTGATGCAGGCGATCTCGGAGGGCATGTCGCACTTCGACGTCGGTAACCACCACTTCCCGTCGGTGGCCCGCACGGCACTGGCACAGCGACTGGTGGCTACGGCTCCGGCGTCGATCAGCAAGGTGGCCTTCGGATCCGGCGGCGGCGAGGCCATCGACATCGCGCTCAAGAGCGCGCGGCATGCCACCAAGCGCCGCAAGATCGTCTCGATCATCAAGGCCTATCACGGTCACACCGGCCTGGCCGTCGCGACCGGCGACGACCGGTTCGCCAAGATGTTCCTCGCCGATCTGCCCGAGGAGTTCATCCAGGTGCCGTTCGGCGACGTGGCCGCCATGGAACAGGCGCTTGCCGGCAACGACGTCGCCGCCGTCATCATGGAGACCATCCCGGCCACTTACGGATTCCCGCTTCCTCCACCGGGTTACCTGGAAGCCGTCAAGGCCGCGACCGAGAAGCACGGCACGCTCTACATCGCCGACGAGGTACAGACCGGGCTCATGCGCACCGGCGAGCTGTGGGGCATCACCAAGCACGGCATCGACCCCGACATCCTGGTGACGGGCAAGGGCTTGTCCGGCGGTATGTATCCGATCACCGCGGCGCTGCTGAGCGAGCGCGCCGCGCAGTGGCTCGACGAGGACGGCTTCGGCCACATCTCGACGTTCGGCGGCGCGGAACTCGGCTGCGTCGCGGCGATCAAGACGCTGGAGATCTGCACCCGCCCAGAGGTGCGGTCGATGGTGCATTACATCGCCGACCTGTTCGACCAAGGGCTGCGCCGCATCCAGGACGACCACCCCGACTGGTTCGTCGGCGTCCGGCAGAACGGCGTGGTGATCGGGCTGGAGTTCGATCATCCCGAAGGCGCCAAGTTCGTGATGCGCGAGCTCTACGAGAACGGGGTGTGGGCGATCTTCTCGACGCTGGATCCCCGTGTGCTGCAGTTCAAACCGGGTCTTCTCCTCTCACGTGAACTGTGTGAGGACGTCCTGGACCGCCTCGAAGTCGCGGTGTCCCGGGCCAAGACCGCTGCGAAGGGACGAAAAGCATCATGACAAACGTTGCGCAGGCCGGCCACATGCTCGAACGGGCCCGCTGGGCCGCCGCAGCCTATGCCGAATATGACGCCGCGACCGTGGCCGACATCGTCAACGCCGTGGCCGACGCGGGCTATGCGCAGGCCGAGCGGTTCGCCGCCGAGGCCGTCGCCGAGACCGGTATGGGAGTTGTCGCCGACAAGGTGATGAAGAACCGGGCGTGCTCGCGCGGCATCGTCGACTTCTACCGTGGAGAAGACTTCGTGTCCCCACGGATCGACGAAGCCCGCAAGATCGTCGAACTGCCCCGGCCGGCGGGTGTGGTGCTGGCCCTGACGCCGACGACCAATCCCGTTGCGACGGTGTACTTCAAGGTGATCCTCGCGCTGATGACACGTAACGCCGTCGTCGTCGCACCGCACCCGCGGGCCAAGCAGTGCTCGGCCGACGCCGCGCGGGTGCTGGCCGAGGCCGCGGTGGCGGCGGGTGCGCCCGACGGCGTCGTGCAGGTCATCGAGGAACCGTCGATTCCCCTCGTGCAGGCGCTCATGGCCGACGAGCGCACGGACGTCATCGTCGCGACCGGCGGCACCGGCGTCGTCCGCGCCGCATACGCGTCGGGCAACCCCGCGCTGGGTGTCGGTCCCGGCAATGTGCCGGTGTTCGTCGACGCGAGCGCCGATGTCGCCGCGGCCGCCAAACGCATCGTCGACAGCAAGGCCTTCGACAACTCGGTGTTGTGCACGAACGAATCGGTGTTGATCGCCGAGGATTCGATCGCCGACAAGCTGCGCGGGGCGTTGACCCGGGCCGGCGCCCACATACTCGACGAGGACGGTGCGCGCCGGCTGCGGGCCTACATGTTCGCCGACGGACACCTCAACACCGACGTGGTCGGCCGCGATGCGGCATGGATCGCGGGACAGGCCGGTTTGCGGGTCACGCCCAAGACCCGTGTGCTCGTCGCGCCGTTCACCGATGTGGTCGCCGAAGAGATGCTCGCCCACGAGAAGCTGTCCCCGGTACTCGGCATGACCACCGCGGCCGACGCCGCCCGCGGTATCCGGGCCGCGCGTGCGGTGGTGCGCATCGGCGGGGCCGGCCACTCGGCGGCCATCCATAGCGAAAACCCCGCTGTCATCACCGATTTCGCCGCGCAGGTGCCGGTGTTGCGAGTGTCGGTCAACGTCGGCAATAGCACGGGCAGCTCGGGCCTGGACACCAACCTGGCGCCGTCGATGACGATCGGCACCGGCTTCGTCGGCCGCAGCTCGATCGGCGAGAACCTGCAGCCCCACAACCTCGTCAACTGGGCCCGGGTCGCCTACAACAGCGAACCCGGCGTGGTGATGGGCAATTTCGCGGGCATCAACCCCTGGCGTTCGCCGGCCGGCCCGGTTCCGGAGTATCCGCGTGCCTCCAACGACCGCGACGGTGCGCCGTCCCGGACAAGCATCGCGGCGCGCCGCTCGTACCCGACCGTCAACCGGCCCGGCGACCCCGGACTCGATGCGCTGCGTGCCGAGTTGCGGGCGCTGGTCGTCGAAGAACTCGCTCAACTGATCAAGAGGTGACAGCTGTGGCCCAACTGCGTTCCTTCATCTTCATCGACCGGCTGCAGCCGCAGACCATGTCGTATCTGGGTACCTGGATCAAAGGTGCGTTGCCGCGCGCCGACATGGCCGCCCAGATCATCGAGGTGGCCCCTGGCCTCGACATCGAAGGGGTCACTGACGTCGCGCTCAAGCACGCCGAGGTGAAGGCCGGGATCCTGGTCGTGGAACGACAATTCGGGTATCTGGAGTTCCACGGCGAAACGGGTGCGGTCAAGGCCGCTGCCGACGCCGCCCTGGATTTCCTCGGCGGTGACCCCGACGCCGCGGTGCGCCCGACGGTGCTCGCGTCCCGGATCATCTCCAGCATCGATCACCAGCACGCGTTCCTGATCAACCGCAACAAGATCGGATCGATGGTGCTGCCGGGCGAATCCCTGTTCGTGCTGGAGGTCCAGCCTGCGTCGTATGCGATCCTGGCGACCAACGAGGCCGAGAAAGCCGCCGACATCAAAGTCGTCGACTTCCGGATGATCGGCGCCACGGGCCGGGTGTACCTGTCGGGCGCCGAGGCCGACGTCCGACAGGCCGCCGAGGCCGCACAGGACGCGCTGGCCGTACTGCAGGGTGTGCGATGACCTATCCCCGCGAGGAACTGCGCGCGCTGGTGCGCGAGGTGGTCCGCGAAGCCGTGGCAGGTCTCAAGACCGCGCCGCCGGCACGCAACGAGCCGGCCCCGCCACCGCCGCAGACAGTCGCCGAGCAGATGGGTCTGGAACCCACCGGACCGCGAGCCGTCGACGGACGCAACCGCACCGAAGAGGTGCGGTTGGCCAACGACAAGGACCTCGACTCGTTCGTACGGAAACTGTTGCGGCTCTTCGAAAGCCCGAAGTCCCGCGCGGACCTCAAAGCCGGACGGTTGACTTTCCGGCTCGCCGGCGCGCCGCGCACGTCCGGCGGTCCGGTCACCCACCGGATCGAGAGCGGTGCGGTGACCGAACGGCACATCGCCGACATGGCGGGCGGCACGCTCGTGCTGGGCCGCCGGGCGGTACTGACCCCGCTGGCGCGGGAGAAGGCTAGGGCTCTGGGGATCACGATCGAGAAGGAGCGCAAATGATTTCAGCGACAGTCACCGGCAACGTGTGGTCGACGCGCCGGATCGACGGCGTCCCGGCCGGCGCGTTCCTCGAGGTCGAGATCGACGGATCGGGCTCGCGGATGATCGCCTTCGACGTCCTGGGCAGCGGGGTCGGTGAACACGTCCTCATCGCCCAGGGTTCGGTGGCCGCGAGCTGGTTCACCGGCACCCCGCCCCCGATCGACGCCCTCATCATCGGATCCATCGACAACAACCCCAACCAATAAGGAGAAACCAATGTCCAGCAACGCAATCGGACTGATCGAGACCAAGGGTTACGTGGCCGCGCTGGCAGCCGCCGATGCCATGGTGAAGGCCGCGAACGTCACCATCACCGACCGTCAGCAGGTCGGCGACGGGCTGGTCGCCGTGATCGTCACCGGCGAGGTCGGTGCCGTCAAGGCCGCCACCGAGGCCGGCGCCGAGACCGCATCGCAGGTCGGCGAACTGGTCAGCGTGCATGTCATTCCGCGTCCGCACAACGAGCTCGGCGCGCACTTCTCGGTGTCCAGCAAGTAGCCATGGCTCCGCCCGACACCGTGACCGAGACGGCGCGGGAACCTGGGATCCGCACCCAGATCCGCGTCTACCTCCTGGTCGAGGATCTCCAACGCCAGTTCGCCGCCTATCTGGGGACACCGACCCGGGCCCGGGGATACCCGCCGTACGAAGGCGAACACGCGCTGATCGTCGAGGTCTCCCCGGCCTTGGCGATCGAGCGGGTGATCGATCTGGCGTTGCGCGAGGTCCCCGGCGTGCAGCCCGGAATCCTCTATGTCGAACGGCAATTCGGCGTCCTGGAGATCCATTCGGCCAACCTGGACGATGTCCGCCGGGCCGGCGAGGCGATCCTGGCCGGTACCGGCAACAAGGCAGCCGACCAGCTGCGGCCCCGGGTGCTCTACCACGACATCATCGAGGACATCACCGACCAGCACGCGGTGATCCTCAACCGCAACCGGCAGGCCTCGATGATCCTGCCGGGCCAGTCGCTGCTGGTGTACGAGATGACGCCGGCGTTGTTCGCCGCGGTGGCGGCCAACGAGGCCGAGCGGGCCGCGCCGGGGCTTACGGTGGTGGACGTGCAGATGATCGGGGCGGCCGGCCGGCTGTACATCGGCGGCAGTACGGCCGATGTCACGATGGCCCGTGACCGCATAACGGTGGTGTTGGCGGGGATCGAAGGACGGGAGCACTGATGAGCGCTTGCGCGAAGAAGCGAGGGCACTGATGGGGGTGATCTCGGACGACCGGGTCGTCGCGCAGCTTGCGCTGGCCGAGTACGACATCTCGCCCGACGCGTCGCTGCGGCTGCTGAACTTGTCGGAGAACGCCACCTATCTCGTCGAAGACGGCGGCACGCAGTCGATCCTGCGGGTGCACCGGCAGAACTATCACCGCCCGCACGAAATCGAATCGGAACTGGACTGGCTGGCGGCGCTGCGCGCTGACAGCGATGTCACGGTGCCGACGGTGCTGCCCGCACGTGACGGCCGCCGTCTCGTCAGCGTGAAGAGCGATGACCCGGCCGGGACCACCCGCCACGTCGTGCATTTCGACATGGTGGGTGGTGTCGAGCCCGACGAGAGTTCGCTCACCGTCCAGGATTTCCACACGCTGGGCTGTATCACCGCTGCGCTGCACGAGCATTCGCAGCGGTGGACCAGGCCTGCGGGTTTCGGTCGGTTCTCGTGGGACTGGGAGCACAGCCTCGGAGCCCAGCCGCGGTGGGGCCGTTGGCAGGACGCGGAAGGCGTCGGGCCGACCGAGACGCGTCTGTTGGAACGGGCCCAGACGCTGTTGCGGCAACGCCTGGAGAAGTACGGCACGACACCCGACCGGTACGGCCTGATTCACGCCGACCTGCGGTTGGCCAACTTGCTGGTCGCTCCGGGTGACGGGGAATCGCAGATCACCGTCATCGATTTCGATGACTGTGGATTCGGCTGGTATTTCTACGATTTCGGCACCGCGGTGTCATTCATCGAGGATGACCCGGCGTTGCCGGATTGGCAGGCGGCCTGGGTCGAGGGTTACCGCACCCGCCGCGAACTACCTGCGGCCGACGAGGAGATGCTGGCCTCGTTCGTGCTGCTGCGCAGACTGCTGTTGCTGGCCTGGATGGGCAGCCACAGCCACTCCAGAGAATCGGCCACCAAGGCGATCAGCTACGCGGCGGGAAGCTGCGAACTGGCCGAGCGTTACCTCAGTTCCGACGGCCTGAGCCTCACCTGAGCCCATCACAAATCCCGAAGGACACAGCCATGTTCACTTCTCTGCAGGGCCGCTCGGCCATAGTCACCGGCGGCAGTAAAGGCATCGGCCGCGGCATCGCCCAGACGTTCGCCAACGCGGGCGTCGACGTGTTGATCACCGGGCGCAATCAAGCCGACCTCGAAGCCGCGGTCACCGATCTGGCCGACGCGCCGGGCCGCGTCAGCGCGCTGAGCGCCGATGTCTCCAGCCCCGAGGACGCGCAGCGTGCGGTGGCAGAGGCGGTGCAGCGGCACGGCGGTCTCGACATCGTCTGCGCCAACGCCGGAATCTTCCCGTCGGGCCGGTTGGAGGAGCTCACGCCCGAAGACATCGAGCAGGTGCTCGGCGTCAACTTCAAGGGCACGGTCTACATCGTGCAGGCCGCCCTGCAGGCGCTGACCGCCAGCGGTCACGGCCGCGTGGTGATCACGTCGTCGATCACGGGCCCGATCACCGGTTATCCGGGCTGGTCGCACTACGGGGCCAGCAAGGCCGCGCAGCTCGGCTTCCTGCGGACCGCCGCGATGGAACTCGCGCCCAAGAAGATCACGATCAACGCGGTGCTGCCCGGCAACATCATCACCGAGGGTCTCGGTGAAATGGGCCAGGATTACCTCGACCAAATGGCCTCCGCAGTGCCCGCCGGCCGGCTCGGTTCGGTCGCCGACATCGGCAATGCGGCACTGTTCTTCGCCACCGACGAGGCGGCCTACATCACCGGCCAATCGCTGGTCGTCGACGGTGGGCAGATTCTGCCGGAATCGCATCTGGCCATCGCCGAACTCTGAGGCACCTCCGGCTAGAATTGGCTGGACCAATACACGGTGAGGGGGCCGGGTGGCAATCCAGAGCGAGGAGTTGCGGCGTCGCATAGTCGCCGACATCAACGCGGGTGCCCCCGGCGCGAAACTCGGCAGTGAACGTGATCTCGCCGACCGGTACGGCACCAGCCGGTCCAGCCTGCGCCAGGTTCTGGCCGCCTTGGAGGAGGCGGGGCTGGTGCACCGGGTCATCGGCCGGGCCGGCGGCATCTTCATCAGCCACGGGCAGGTCGAACGCAACCTTTCCGACGTCGTCGGGGTGCCTGCCTTCCTGGCCAACCAGGGCTATATCGCCGGCACTCGCGTCCTGTCCACGCGGATCACGACACCGGACCAGGCCACCCGGACCGCGTTACGCCTCGGACCGGGCGACTACGTCGTCGAGATTCAGCGGGTCCGCCTGGCCGACGGCTCGCCCATCTCGCTCGAGCACGCCCAGTTCCCGGCCGACGCCTTTCCCGGCCTGCTCGAACAACAACTGGGCGGGTCCCTCTACGAAATCCTCGAATCCCAGTACGGCAAGGTCGCCGGCCGCGCCGACGAGCGCATCGAGGCCGTCAACGCCACCAGCAGTGAAGCAACCCTGCTCGGCATCAAACCAAAAGCCGCGCTGCTGCTGATCACTCGCGTCACATACGACCAGGACGGGTCACCGTGCGAGTTCTCGCGCGACCTGTTCCGCGGGGACCGCACCGCGCTGGCGGTCACCGCGAAAGGCCAAGGGATCGCCGCGCAGGCCGACGCGAACACCGCGTCGGTCACGCTGCAGCGCCAGGCCGGCTGACCTTCGGTCACCGAACCACCGGGAAGAGGGACTCCTCTCCGTCATCCGGCCTGTCATCGGGCCGGTCCTCGCGCCGGTCGTCGGGGTGCACGATTTCGACGTCTCTCGGCTCGGCCGCGGTTTCGTCGATGTCACGTGGCGCGGGCTCCTGCGCGGAAACATCCGGTTCTTCGGCTTCGAGCTTGCGGTCGAGCGACTCCTCGGGTTCCGTCTCATCGGCGGCCTGCCAATCCTCCGGCGGATCGACGACCTCGTCACCGTCGGCGTTGGCCACCTCGTCCGAATCCGTTGCCTCACTTGGCGACAGCGTGTCGTCCGGACCGCCTTCCTCGGGGGTCTCGGACGTCACGTCGCTGCGTTCGTCAGTCATCTCAGTTGGGTGCCCACGGCACCGGCCGGGGAAACACGTCGATCATCACGCCGGCACCGCGTCGGTTTCGCGGTCCCACACCCGGTGTAGGGCCAAGGCGTCGACAACCGCGTCGACGAAATCGGCCGAGACCTCACCGGTGGCGGCCGTCGTCACGACGCCGCGCTCGGCGGTGACGTCGCCGCTTTCGGACACCTGCTCACCCACTCCCGCGGTACGCAGCATCTCGCAACCGTCGCCGAAAGCCGCGACGACCTTGAGGTGCTTGTAGGCCTCCCGCACGAAGTGCACCGCATAGCCGTCACCGGTCAGCCCACTGACCGATTCGGCGCCGCCCGGCACCACAACGGCGTCGTAGAGCACCGAGGCCATCGTGGTCATGCCGCGATCGACCGCCAGCTCACCGCCGGACGCACCCTGCAACGTGCCGCCACCCGCGGGTGCGAGCACCTCGACCGTCGCTCCGCGTTCATCCATTGCGGCGCGGAACTGCTCGACGGCCGCCACGTCGACTCCGTTGTCGGCCAACAGTGCGATCTTGCGCGTCTCGATGCCGCCGCTGACCAGATTGAGCTGGGACAACGCCGGTGATTCCGGCAGGTCCAGCTCGATCGACACCGCGCTCGGCGCAGGCAGACCGAGCTTGGCGGCGACCTGCGTAGCGAGATCGTTGTCCACCAGGTTGAGCTGCTCGACGACCCTGGGCCGGATACCGGTCGACTCGTGGACCTTGCCCAGCTCGAATGCGAACGCCGCGACGATGTGCCGGGCTTCCACCGGCGACATGCTCTTCCAGAACAGTCGGGCCTGACTGTAGAAGTCCTTGAAGCTCTCGGCGCGTTGCCGGATCGTGTGGCCGTCGACCTTCTGCGTGTAATGCCGGAAGACGTCCTCGTCGGCGAGCGCCGGGCAGCCGCCCCCGAGGCTGTTCTTGAAGTAGCTCGTCTTGCCCCGCGGAATGGTGTGCTGGCTGTATCCGTCGTGCTGGTTGTTACGCACCTCGGCGATCGGCCGGTTGACCGGAAGCTGGGCGAAATTCGGCCCGCCCAGGCGAATGAGCTGCGTGTCGAGGTAGGAGAAGTTCCGGAACTGCAACAGCGGATCATTCGTGAAGTCGATACCCGGCACGACGTTTGCGGTGTGGAAGGCCACCTGCTCGGTCTCGGCGAAGAAATTGTCCGGATTCCGGTTGAGCACCATCCGCCCCACGGGCCGTACCGGGACCATCTCCTCGGGAATGATCTTCGTCGAGTCCAACAGATCGAACGGGAAGTTGAACTCGTCCGACTCGTCGACCAGCTGCACGCCGAGTTCCCACTCCGGGTACTGACCGGATTCGATGGAATCCCACAGATCTCGCCGGTTGTAGTCGGGATCGGTACCGGCGATCTTCTGGCATTCCTCCCACAGCAGAGAATGCACGCCGAGCCGCGGTTTCCAGTGGAACTTGACGAAAACGCCTTTACCGGAGGCGTTTACGAACCGGAACGTGTGCACGCCGAAACCCTGCATCATCCGGTAGCTGCGCGGCAACGCGCGGTCGGACATCAGCCACATGATGGCGTGCAGGGTTTCCGGCTGCAGCGATACGAAATCCCAAAGCGTGTCATGGGCGGACGCCGCCTGCGGAATCTCGTTGTGCGGCTCGGGTTTTACCGCGTGCACGAAATCCGGGAACTTGATGCCGTCCTGGATGAAGAACACCGGGAAGTTGTTGCCCACCAGATCGTAATTGCCCTGCTCGGTGTAGAACTTCGTGGCGAAACCGCGGACGTCGCGCACGGTGTCGGCCGATCCACGTGAACCGGCGACCGTGGAGAACCGGACGAACACCGGAGTCTGCAGACCGGGTGTCGTGAGGAACTTCGCGGCCGTGTACTCGGCCAGCGAATCGTCGTAGGGCTCGAAGAACCCGTAAGCTCCTGCGCCACGCGCATGCACCACCCGCTCCGGTATGCGTTCGTGGTCGAAATGGGTGATCTTCTCCCTGGCGTGGAAGTCCTCCAGCAGCGTCGGGCCGCGCTCCCCGACGGTCAGCGCATCGTCGGTGTGGTCGACCCGGACACCCTGCTGTGTCGTGAGATATCCGGTCGCCCGGTCCACCCGGTTCTCGTCGAGCTGATCTTGTTTCGGATTTGCCTTGCCATCGTTTACGTCGGCCACCATGTACTCCCTCGTCGCATCAGGCACCAGGCGCCGAATACCCCTGGCCCCGACCCGACAAACTCGATGCGACGCGGCCTCCGGTACGGGTGACCTCCCTGACGAAATCGCCGAGATACCGGATAGCCCGGCGGCCTTCCGGCAACACATCCGCGGCCAACGGGAAGTCGTGAATCTGCCCGTTCCACACATGCAGATCACACCGGACGTTCGCGTCGGCGAGCCGGTCCGCCAACAGCTCCGAATCCGCCAACAGCGATTCGTCACCGCTGACGTGCACCGCCACCGGCGGCATGTTCGACAGATCGACGGCGGCCGGGTTCACCACGGCCTGCGCATCGCGGTCACGGACGAGCCCCTGTTCACACTGGTGCAGGTACCTTGCGAAGGCCGACAGCGCCGCGCCGGTGAACATCGAGCACCGGCGTGCGTTGCGGTGCGCGAGCTTGCGGGCCGGGTCCAGATCGGTCAACGGCGAGATCGCCGCGACGCCGGCAGCGGGCTCGACACCCCGCGCGATGAGGCGCAGCGCCGTGGCGAGTGCCAGATAGCCGCCCGCCGAATCGCCTGCGATGACCACCTGTCGCGAGTCGTAGCCGCGACGCCGCAACCACCGAAGACCCGCGAGCGCGTCGTCGATCGCCTCGGCCAACCCCCACGCGGGCAGCATCCGGTAGCCGACGTTGAGCACGGCCGCATCGGCGGCCTTCGACAGCCGCGCCACCAGGCCTCGGTGAGTGTTGAGCCCGCACGTCATGAACGCGCCGCCGTGCAGGTAGAGGATCGCGCGCCGGTCCGATGCACCGGATGCGCGCACGAATTCGGCTCGACACATGGGTAAGGCCACCGGCTCGACTGTCGCACCGATGCGCCGCGGGATCAGGCCCACCATGCGGTCGATCGAAGCCAACGGCCAGCCCAGACCGGGCTGCAAGGCCCACATCCGGACGGCGTTGCGCACCACGACCCGACAGCCCGTGGCCAGAGCAATCGCTTCAACACTTCGCCGGCGATGTTCGATGCGCTTGCCGGTCGACGTGCCCAGGCTGTCGTCAACCGAGACTGCGGCCGTGGTCATGGTTACCTTCTCCTGTTTGCTGATGGCGGCATACCCCGGCGAAAGCTGTTGAAACGGCAAAGTGGGTATCCAGTCGGTATGGCCGGAGCAGAGGTATTCGTCCCGGACTCCCGGGACCTGGAAGTGCTGACCACCGCGGCCCGGGGTTGCCGTGGCTGCGATTTGTACCGCGACGCCAGTCAGACGGTGTTCGGGGCGGGCGCGCGGGATGCGCGCATGATGCTGATCGGTGAACAGCCCGGCGACCGGGAGGACCGAGCGGGCGCACCGTTCGTCGGCCCGGCCGGCCGGGTCCTCGACGACGCGTTGCACGCGGCGGGCATCGAGCGCGATTCGGTGTATTTGACCAACGCGGTCAAGCATTTCAAGTTCACCCAGGCGGAGCGCGGTAAACGGCGCATCCACAAGACACCGAGCCGCACCGAGGTCGTCGCGTGCCGGCCGTGGCTCGTGGCCGAACTGGATGCCGTCGAGCCCGAGGTCGTCGTGCTCCTCGGCGCCACGGCGGCGAAATCGGTGCTGGGCAACGATTTCCGAGTCACCCAGCACCGCGGCGAGGTGCTGCACCTACCGAGCGGGATCGCCACGGGCGAACCCGAACTCGTGGCGACCGTGCACCCGTCGTCGTTGTTGCGCGGACCGAAAGAGGACCGAGACATCGCCTTTGACGGGTTGGTCGACGACCTCCGGTTGGCGGCTTCGCTCTGCCACGCGCCGGCTTAGCGGTGCTACTCGGCGATGTCGCCGACCTGGCTGATCTTCTGGTTCCCGAGCTTGCGGTCGAGACCGTCCAACAGCCGGCGCAGAAGCTCGGCGAGTTGTCGTTGTTGATCGGCGTCGAGATGATCGATCAACTCGGCCTCTCGGCCCAGCACCCGGTCGACGAGCTCCTCGACGAGCGCGTGGCCCGCGGCCGTGAGCTCGACATCGACCTTGCGTGAGCCGTCCACCCGGGCGGTGCGCGTGACCAGGCCGTCACGTTCGGCCCGCGCGATCCGTTGCGAGATCGCGCCTGCGGTGATCATGGTCGCCTCCGCCAGTTCGCGGGTGGTCAACCGGTACGGTTCGCCGCTGCGGCGCAGCACCGACAACAAGTCGAGCACCGCGGCATCCGCGCCGGCCGCGGCCAGGGTGCGGCGACGGTCCTCGCCGAGAAGCTTCGCGGCGTGCCAGACGCGCGTGACGATGCCGATCGATCCGACCGCGGTGCCTGGCCGTTCGTTGGCCCACGCCAACGCGATCGCATCGACGGGGTCGTGCGGATCAAGCATGCCATCTCCTCGTTTAGCACTAAACGATCTGCTACGTTTAGCTCTAAACAACCTACCCGAAGCAGAGGAGTGATCATGGGACGCACCGTCGTGGTGACCGGCGGCGGCACCGGAATAGGCCGGGCCATCGCGCAACGATTTGCCGCATCCGGAGACTCGGTCGTCATCACCGGCCGCCGCAAGGCTGTGCTCGAAGAGACGACAGCCACATTGCCGGGCAACGTCGTATCCGCCTGCTTCGACGCCACCGATCCCGATGCCGTCGGCGGGTTCGTGGAATCGCTTGGCGCCGTGGACGTCCTGGTCAACAACGCGGGTGGCAACCGCGACTTCGACGCCGACTCCCCCGGCCAGACCCTGCGCGAGGTCGCCGACGCCTGGCTGTCGAACTTCACCGCCAACGTGCTGTCCGCGGTCATCATGACCACCGCGTGTCGCGACAAGCTCGCGAGCGGCGGGGCGGTCATCACGCTCGGTTCGATCGCCGCCGACCAGGGCTCAGGCTCCTACGGGGCGGCGAAAGCCGCTGTCGCATCGTGGAACATCGAGCTGTCCAGAGCGCTCGGACCACTGGGGGTGACCGCAAACGTCGTATCGCCCGGCTACATCGCCGACACCGAGTTCTTCCGCGACAAGCTGTCCGGTGAACGCACATCAGAGCTCATCGCTGCCACCGCGACGGGACGGGCAGGCACGCCACAGGACATCGCTGCCACCGTGGAGTTCCTTGCGTCGCCGGGCGCGCGTCACCTCACCGGTCAGGTGCTGGCCGTCAACGGTGGTGCGTGGGCGACGCGTTGACCCGGCTAGGCCGTCACACGGACCGTGCGCAGCTGGGGATCCGCCGGATCCGGCAGATTCATGCCGGCCTCCAAACCCGTTCGGAGATAGTCGAGTACGGCCTGATTGAGACGTTCGCCGGGGACCACTGCTGGGATGCCCGGCGGATAGGGGGTGATCTGCTCGGCGGATATCCGGCCCGCCGCCTCCTCGACCGGAACCTTCTCGACCCGACCGAAGAATGCGTCGCGCGGTGACGTGACGGTCGTCAGCTGGATCTCCTCGGGTGACGGCAGATCGACGCGCGGTGGCCGGTCGAAGTCGTCGGCGGCTTTGCGCCACAGGGTCAATGCGTCGATCAACCGGCCCGCGGTGTCGGCGCCGTCGGCGAACGACATGGTCGCCAGGATCCTGCGGTGGTCGGTCATCCCCATGTCCACCTGGCAGTACTCGCGCAGCCAGTCGGCGGCCTGGTAACCCGACGTCCCGGTTTCCGCGACGTCGATCAGTACCTGCAGCCGGTCGAGGTCGTGCGAGGCCTGCACTCCGAGAAGCTCGTCGTCGAGAACCTCGATATCGGGGATCTTCTCGATCTGGTGCCTGGTCTGCTCGGCCAGTTCGAGCGCAGCGCCCATCAACTCGTGCCCGCGCTGCACCATCTGCCGGCGCCATCCGTCGATCGCGGTGTACAGCAACACGTTCGGGCTGGTCGTCATCAGCAGATCGGCACACTGCGACAGCCGGTCCTGGTCGACGAGATCGCCCTGTAGGTGGAATACGGAACCCTGTTCGAATCCGGCACCCATCTTGTGCACGCTCACCACGCACACATCCGCACCGGCATTCATCGCCCATGTCGGCAGGTCCTCGTGGAACGGCAGATGCGCACCCCACGCCTCGTCGACGATCAGCGGCTTGCCGCGCGCGTGACACACCTCGGCGATGCCCTCCAGATCCGCGCAGGTGCCGTACGGGCTCGGGCTGACGATCAACGCCCCGGCGGCGTCGGGATAGCGCTGCCACGTTTCTTCGACCTGCTGTGGCGACGGTGGATGGGACATGTGCCGTTCGGCGTCCCAGCGCGGCGTGATCCAGCGCGGTGTCACCCCGGAGAAGATCAGCCCGGCCACGACCGACTTGTGACTGTCCCGGCTCAGCAGCAGGCTGCCGTCACCACCGGCGACGGCCATCATCGCGGCCTTCACCGACAACGAACTGCCGCACGTGGAAAACCAGGCCACGTCGGCGCCCACGGCCTCTGCCATGAGATCTTCGGCGCGCGTCAGATAGCCGTTGCTGCTACGCCGATCGTCGAGTCCGCCGCTCGCCAGCACATCGCTCAGGAACGGCTCGCGGCCGAGGACCCGCAGAACCCGCTCGTCCACACCACGGCCCTGCCGGTGCCCGGGCGGCGAGAAACCGTACCGGTTTGACGCGTGGTAGGAGTTCAAGGCGTCGAGGAGAGGTGCTTCGGACTGGTTCATCCAGACGGTTTACCCGTCGCTGGGCACTTACAATCGGCGCCCGACGGTCCAGCAGGCCCCGACCACGACGCATCCGATGGCCATCGCCGCGAACGCCGACGGAAACGAATTCGACGTGGCCAATGCACCGACGGCCAGCGCGCCAAGGCCCGTGCCCGCATCGAACCCGACATTCCAGGCCACACTGACGGCGCGGCGGGCGTGTTCGCCGGACGCCGCGAACGCCTGGACCAGCGTGACGTTCTGCAACGACCCGTAGGCCACGCCGACCAGCACCGCGCCCGCGACGACGAGCAAGCCGTGAGCGCCGATCCCGAACGCGACCGTAACCAGGCCGATCGCACCCACATACAGCATCGGATCGATGAACTTTGCCGGGCCGAATCGGTCGGCCACACCGCCGACCAGCCACCGCGTCAACGCCGCCGCACCGGTCAGACCCAGCAGTGCACCGAATGCCACCTCCGCACTGCCGAATTGCGGTGCGAAGGTGAGGATCGCGCCACCCGACGCGGTGATCACGACGAGCGCCGCGATGGACCCCACCAGGCCACGGCTCACCGAGATTCGGTCCTCGGTGGTGCGCGGCGGCGTCGGCACCGAGCGGGTGAACGCCAGTGCCAGCGGCACCGCCAGCAGCGGGGCGGCGGCGAGCACGAACACCAGCTCGAAACCGACGTGCTCGGCCAGCCACGGCCCGGCCGGGGTGAGGACGAATTGCGGTGCGGCGAGGGCCAATCCGTATGCCCCGACCGCGCGGCCCCGATACTCCTGCGGTACCAGACCGGCGATGCCGTCGACACCGGTCACCGTGAGAATCCCGAAACCGAAACCTCGCAGCGCCGCGAGCAGCAGCACCGCCCACAACGAGCCCGCGGCCATGTGCGCCAGTGCAGGCGCGCCCAACAACACCAGTCCGATCGCCAGGGTCACCGGCGCGCCGACACGCTTGAGCAGCCGTCCGACCAGCAGCTGCGCCAGCACCGTGCATCCCATCAGCACGCTGTTGACCAGGCCGGCCCCGAGATTGTCGGCGCCGATGTGCACAGCCCACATCGGCGCGACCGGCAACAGCAATGCGAACCCGGTGAATCCGAGTGCGGCCGATGCCAACAGGGCCGGCATGCCCGGCGTGCGCCATACGTTCACCGGGCGAACACCACGACACCGCCGACGATGGTGGCCGCTACCAAATCCGCGTCCAATTGGTCGAGCACCTGCGCCGGCCCCGCCGACAGCACGCACAGATCGCCGGGCTGGCCCGGCGCGATCGTCCGCGGGACTGCCGGACGTTCGGCCGCACCGCAGAACATCTCAAGGGCCGTGCGCGCCGACACGCGTTCGGCCGGATTCAGCACCACGCCCCGCGGCGTTCGGCGATGCACCGCGGCGCGCATCGCCGCCCACGGGTCCGCGTCACCGAACGGGGCATCGGTGGACAACGCGACGGGGATGCCTGCGGCCGACAACGTCGCCAGGCGCCACAGTTGATCCTGTTCGGTTTCAGCGACGTCGGTGCGATATTGGTCGCCGCGTTCGGCGACGAAGTTCGGCTGCGTCACCACGGTCACCCCGAGGTCGACGAGGTCGGCGATGCAGTCGTCGGGAACCATCGCCGCATGTTCGATGCGGTCGGCGGGGTGGATTCCGGCGACGCGCAGCGCCGCGATCGTCACGATGAGTTGGGCCGCGGTGACGCAATGGATCGCGACGGGGTTGCCGTCGTCGTGGCGGCGGCCGATCCACGCGGTCAGGGCGTCCAGGTCGAGATCGTCGTCGTGCAGTATGCGTTTGCCCGGTGCGAGCCGGTGCACCCGTTGACGTAGGCCGGTCGGCAGGGCGTCGAGGTCGGGCGTGGCGTCGGTGACACCGGTGACGCCGTAGCGGGCCAGGCGCTCGCTGAACTGCCCCACCTGAATTTGTCTGCGTTGCAACGGCTCAGCCCAGGTCGGATCGGCGCTGCGCAATCTGCCGTCAGGATGATCGGGGCGCCCGACGGCCTCCAGCCCGGCCGAGTTGAGGATCCACAGGACGCCGCTGCGATGCTGTACCCGCACCGGCACGGTCGACGTGAGCTCGTCGAGCCGATGCCGGTCCAGCGGTCCGGCCACCACTTCGTGATAGCCGACCGCCCTGATCCAACCGTCACCGCCCGGCTGTGCGCTCGTCAGCGCGCGCCGCAGCTGTGCGGCATCCCGCACATAGTTCGGCCCGACCCGGATCGAATCCTGTTCGGCGGCGGCCGAGTACACGTGCAGGTGATGGTCGTGCAGGCCAGGGATGACGGTGCCGAAGGCCGCGTCGAGCACCGGTTCGCTCTCCGGCAACGACGCCGCGACCTCTTCGATCCGCTCACCGACCCGGATGTCGACCACTGCCCCGTCGATCAGGCTCGCACGCCGAATCAGCATGCCTGCGCCTCACGTTCGGCTATCAGCCGCCGCACTTCGGCGTCGTCGGCGCCCAGCGCGGGCCCGGACGGCGACAGCGGCGGCGCGACCACGCCGACCGCGTCGCCGTCGCCGGCAAGCGGCGCGTACTCGGCGGCAACCGCGGCCATCGCGAACTCGATGAGCTCGCCGCCCCCACGTGCGCAGGACTCCACGACGGCGTGCGCGGCATGCAGACCGGTGAGTGGGTCGGCGATCGCGTCACCGGTGAAAGCCGGTGCCCCGGCGCGGTATTCGACCAGACCTCCGGACACCGCGGCGTCGTCGCCGAATGCCACCCAGTCTGCCCGCTCGCCGGCCGCGCCGTGTCCGGTGATGCGCAGCCACACCCGCCCGTCGCGGGCACTCGCCGATTCCGGGCCGAGTCCGCGGCGCGTGAGCGCGGTGGGGCGCGACGCTTCGATCACGACGTCGGCTGTTTTGAGCAGCGGGCCGATGTCATCGAAAGTCGCTGCGTACGAGAGCTTTCCGTGGTTCATCCAGTCGAAGAACGCCGTGGATCCGGCGCGGGTGCCGTCCGGCCGTCCCGGGTTTTCGACCTTCACCACGGTGGCGCCCGCACGCATGAGCAGTTGGCCGCACAGCGGCCCGGCCCACATCGACGACAGATCGGCGACCAGCAGGCCGGTCAGCGGCCGGGCCGTACTCCGATCGCCGACTCGGGCGATCCGTGGTGGGGCCGCAGCGGTTTCGCCGAGGACGGCGGCGGGCAGGCCGAGAAGCCGGGCCCGCTCGGCGAACTGCGCGGCATCGCGGCGGGCGGCCCACTGTTCGACGGCCGGCCATGGGTCGCTGTTCACCGTGTCGGCGCCGACCAGTGCGGGTACCGCGGCGACGTCATCCGGGCGCGACAACGTCAACGCGACCCAGCCGTCGCCGGTCTTCAGCAGACGTGTGGCCCCGCCCGCCGAGATGCGGCTGCGCGGCGCCAAGCCGAGCAGTGCTGCACGTCCGGTCAGGATTTCGGCGGCATCGACGGCGACACCGGTGGAGGCGGCAAACGCGTCCGCCACCTGTTGCGCCCGGCCGAGCACCGCCGAATTCATCACACGTGTCTCTCAGAACAACAACGCACTGAACCGCCAGTCGAGCACCTGGCGGTCCGCTGCGTCGTCGGGACCGGCGGCGGCGAACACGAGCGAGCGCAGCCGCAGCACACCTGCTTCGGCCGACTCCACGTGCAGTTCGCTGAACAGCGTGTCGTTCTCGTGCACCGGCCCGGTGTGATCGCACGATTCCCAGCCCAGCACCGTGACCAGGTTCGGCAACAGCCGGCAGGCTTGCGCCAACGCCAGCCCGATGGTGTGACCGCCGTACACGAGCCGCTTGCCGCCGGCACGCCAATCGTGGTGTGTGGCAGCGATATTCAGTGTCAATCGAGCGAGCTCGGGTGCGCTCGAGACCACGTCGGCGGTGCTGTGCAAGACGCTACCTACCAATGCCGCGTCGAAATGCGGGCCGGGAACCCTCGCCCGGTAGGCGTCGGCGTCCCACCCTGCGGTCGGGTCGGGGGTCGCGTCGGTACCGATCGCGGTCAGGTCGTCGGTATGGCCGGTGTCTCCCGCGCCGTCGGACAGCGGCAACATGGCGCACCGGTAGAAATCCAGCACGAGTCGTTGGTCCTGGTCGACGGTCGTCATGCGCAACGCGGCCAAGCCGGTCGGCGCACGCCCGGGCTTGTTCGAGTTCTGTTTGAGGCCAACCACTTCGGTGCACGTGAACAACGTGTCACCGATGACTGGATAGCGGTGGAATGCCAGCCCGCGATAGAAGAGGTTGGCTTTCACCCGCTGCGTGACGAGCGTGCTCTGGCCGATCGCGACGTCGCATACGAGCGCCGGGTGGGCGAGCGGGCCGGAGGCGCCGGTGACCGCGGCGGCCAGTTCGGCGTCGAGCGCCAACCGCAGCCGGTCTCCGATGATCGCCTGGTGGGCGGCTGCGGCACCGGCCGTCAGCGTCATCGACGGCGCGGTGTCGAATACCTGGCCCACTTCCAGGTCGTCGAAGTACGGACCCCCGGAAAACTGGCCATGAGCAGTCACGAATTCACATGCTATTCACATGCCGATCGAGGCGGTGAGGCTGCCCAGAAGCTTCAGCGCATCGGCGCTCGTCGTGGCCGGCTCGGCCTGGTAGACCACCAATTCCTGGCCGGGCGCCGACCGCACGTCGAACGTCTGCATCTCCAAGGTCAGCGTGCCGACATCGGGATGGCGAAAGGTCTTGGCCGCGATGGATTTTCCCCGGACCTCATGCCTGGCCCACAGGTCGGTGAACTCCGTGCTGCGGGCGAGCAGTTCGTTGAGCACGGCCGCGACGCGCGGATCATGTGGCGCCAGGCCATGGTTGCGACGAAATCCGGCCACCGCATTGGCTGCGATGTCGTGCCAGTCGACATAGAAATCGCGGGCCCTCGGCTCGGTGAACACCAACAGGATCAGGTTCCCGTCCGCGCCGAAGTCGCCGAACAGCGCCTCGGCCAGCGGGTTCGCGGCCAGCACGTCGAACGCCCGGTTGTAGATCAGCGCCGGATTGTCGGGCCAGGCCGTCATGAGCCGCAGGAGCGCGGGATCGACCCGGTCGGCCGTCCGGACGCTACGCGGGCGCGGCGCCAGCCCGGCCACCCGGAACAGGTGACCGCGGCCGTCGTCGTCGAGCCGCAACGCGGCCGCGAGGGCATCGAGCACCTGCGCCGACGGCGACCGCTCGCGGCCCTGTTCCAGCCGCACGTAGTAGTCGACGCTGACCCCGGCGAGCAGCGCCACCTCCTCACGCCGCAGCCCGGGCACGCGCCGGTGCCCCACGCTCGTCAAGCCGACCTCGGCCGGCCCGACCAGCGCGCGCATGCTGCGCAGGTAATCCCCGAGCTCGGTCATACCGCCACATTATGCGCGGCCCGGCTGCCGTGCCTGGGTGCGCTGCACCCTGGTTCATGATGGCGCGGCGCGGCAGCCTGGCTGGCATGAGCGAATCCAAGATCATTCTCGTCACCGGAGTCACCAGCGGTATCGGCGCGGCCATCGCGACCCGACTGGCCGCCGAAGGCCACCACGTCATCGGCGGTGCCCGCCGCGAAGACCGCCTCGCCGCGCTGGCGCGCGACAACTTGGCCGTGCGCCGCCTGGACGTCACCGATCGCGCCGACGTGGTGTCGTTCGTCGACTGGGCGGTGTCGGAGCACGGGCGCATCGACGTGATCGTCAACAACGCCGGTGTGATGCCGCTGTCGCGACTCGACGCACTGCTGGTCGACGATTGGGACACCATGATCGACGTCAACGTCCGCGGCCTGCTCAACGGCATCGCCGCCGCGCTACCGCATTTCCAGCGGCAAGGTCACGGCCACTTCGTCACCATGGCGTCGATCGGTGCCCATGAAGTGGCGCCGACCGGCGCGGTGTACTGCGCGACGAAGTACGCCGCCTGGGCCATCACCGAGGGGCTGCGGTTGGAGCTCGACCCCGCCATCCGTGTCACGACCATCTCGCCCGGTGTCGTGGAATCCGAACTCGCCGATACCATCACCGATCCGACGGCAGCGGAAGCGATGCGCACGTACCGGGCCGATTCGATCCCGCCCGATGCGATCGCCCGTGCGGTGTCCTACGCCGTGAACGAGTCGCCAGAGGTCGACGTCAACGAGATGATCATCAGGCCGGCCCGCCAACGCTGACGATCTCGTCGACCAGTCCCCACGCCAGTGCGGTCGCAGCGTCGATGGTACGGCCGGACAACACGAGAAAGGCCGTGCGCCAGCGGCCGATTCGGCGAGTGATGCTGACCGTGCCGCCGGCACCGGGGATCAGGCCCAGTGCGAGTTCGGGCAGTCCGAGCGTGGCGTGGGGGTCACAGCTCACCCAGCCGCAGTAGGCGGCCATCTCCAGTCCGCTGCCGAGCACCTGCCCGTGCACGTGCGCACGGCAGCGACGGCCCAAGCGCGCGGTGAGTTCGTCGAGCACCAGCGCGGGGCTGTGCCGGGTGCGGGCGAGGTGCGCGCTCGCCGGATCGGCGAACGAGCCGAATTCGGCGAGATCGCCTCCGCTGCAGAAGGATCGGCCGTTGCCGCCGAGCACGACCTCGTCGACGGACGGATCGAGCCGCGCCACCTCGAGCGCCTCGAGCAGCGCGGCCCTCGCGTCGGTGGAGAACGCGTTGTGTCGCCGCGGCCGGTTGAACCGCACGTGCAGGGTGTTGCCGTCGCGGCGGGCCTGCACCGGATCGGGCAGTTCCGGCACGGTCGCCGGTCCACGTTCGGCCAGCCAGCGGGCGAACTCCGGCCCGGACTGCAGAGTCGAGTACGCGAGCGACTCGGTGATCACGCCACCGAATGCGGGTGCGGCGACGTCGATACTGCGCAACACGTCGTCGCACACCGCGGCGGCTTGCGGCCAGCGTCCGCATCGCTCGGTGAGTTCGGCGAGCGTGTGCTCCACCGAGTCCACGGTGACCGTCATGCGATCGTCGGCCGCGGACTCGGTGAGCGTGAACGTGGCGCCCTCGTCCGGAGTTTCGACACTGACGCGGATACCACCCGGCAGCTCGATCACGTCATGAATACTTCTTGATCAGCTCCTGCTTGTACAGCTTGCCGGTGTCGGTGCGGGGCAGCTGCTCCTCGAACGATATGGATCGCGGACACTTGTAGTGCGACAGGCGCTCCCGCAGCCAGCTCAGCAGTTCCTCGGCGAATTCCGGCGTGGCGTCGGAGGGGTCGACAGTCTGTACGACACCTTTGACGCTCTGGCCCATCTCGTCGTCCGGCACGCCGAACACCGCGGCATCCATCACCTTCGGGTGGACCACGAGCATGTTCTCGGCTTCCTGCGGGTAGATGTTGACCCCGCCCGAGATGATCATGTGGTGGCGCCGGTCGGTCAGGTAGAGGTACCCGTCCTCATCGACGTATCCGATGTCGCCCACCGTCTTCCAGCCGTGCGAGTCGCGTGACGATGCCGTCTTCTCGGCGTCGTTGAGGTACTCGAAGTCCTGGCCGCCCTCGAAGTAGATCTCCCCGGCCTGGCCCGGCGGCAGCTCGTTGCCGTCCTCGTCGAGGATGTGCACGACGCTCGTCATCGCCTTGCCCACCGAACCGGGATGCGTCAGCCACTCTTCGGCGGTGATCAGCGTTGCGCCAATGGCTTCCGAGGACGCGTAGTACTCGTCGACGATCGGCCCCCACCAGTCGATCATCTGTTTCTTGATCTCCACCGGGCACGGCGCCGCGGCGTGCATGACGCGCTGCAGGCTCGACAGGTCATACGAATTACGTACGGATTCCGGCAGTTTCAGCATGCGCGTGAACATGACGGGGACGAACTGGCCGTGCGTCACACCGTGCTTCTGGATCGCGTCGAGCGCGCCTTCGGCGTCGAACTTCTCCAGCACCACGGTCGTGATGCCGCCGGCCTGCACCTGCATCGACCACACCGACGGCGCGGTGTGATACAGCGGCGCCGGGCTCAGATACACCGCATCGGGATGCATCCAGAAGCCGACGAGCGCGGCCATCATGCCGGGGGTTTCCGACGGGGGCACATGCGGCAGTTCGCGTTTGATGCCCTTGGGCCGGCCCGTGGTGCCCGACGAGTACTGCAGCAGATCGCCGTCCATCTCGTCGTCGATCGGGGTATCGGGCTGATCGGCGACGGCCTGCGGATAACGCTGCCAGCCGTCGAGGTCCCCGTCGGCGATCAGCAGGATGTCGGGCAGCCCGTTCGGCAGGTCGCTTTCGAGACCGCTCAGGACGTCGGTGAGCGCGGCCGAGCCGACGATCGCCTTGGCGCCGCTGTTGTCGACGATGTATGCCGCCTCGGCGGGTGTCAGATGCGTGTTGATGGGCACGTAGTACAGCCCGCTGCGGCGCGCCGCCCACATCACGGCGTGGATGTGCTCGTTGTTCTCCATGAGGATCGCGACCACGTCACCCTCCCGCAGCCCGTGCTCACGGAAGTAGTGGGCCAGCCGGTTGGCACGGGCCTCCAACTCACCGAACGTGACGACGGTTCCCGACGGGTACAGGATGATGGCCGGCTTGTCCGGGCTGGCCTTGGCGTGCTCACGGATCTGCATGAGCCGACTGTAATCGGCGCCACTTGACGGGTGTCAAGTGGCTGGTCGCTATTGTTCGTGGCGTGTCAGATGAGCTTTGGACGACCGCGACCCGACACCCGTTTCTCGACGCCGTGCGTGACGGCACCATCACCGATGCGGCGTTCGACCGCTGGTTGTGCCAGGACGCGATCTTCGTCGCCGACCTGCTGACGTTTCAGGCCCGGTTGCTGGCGCGGGCGCCGCGGCGGGCGCAGACCACGCTCGCGGCCGGGTGCGCGGCACTGGTCGCCGAACTGGACTGGTTCGACGAGCAGGCGCGGCGACGCGGCCTGCAGATGACGCAGGAAGCGCTGCCGGCCACGCTGGCCTACCGGAAGCTGCTGGACCGCCTCGACGCCGAGCCGTTCGATACCGCCGTGACCGCGTTGTGGGTCGTGGAACGCGTCTACTTACTGGCCTGGACGTATGCCGCATCGGAGACGTCGAAGTTCCGCGATTTCGTCGAGCATTGGACCACACCGGAATTCGGCGATTACGTCGATGCGCTCGGCGAGCTCGCCGTCACACACGGCAACGACGATGTGGTGCGCGAGGTACTCGAGCACGAGGTGGCGTTCTGGGACATGGCGCAGCGTTGACCCGCGCCGAGCAGACGCCGAAAGCTACTCGGCCAGCCGGTGCTTGAGGGCGTCGAACTCGTCCTTGATGCCGGTCGGCAGTTTCTCGCCGACGAACTCGAACCACTCCTCGATGAGCGGAAGCTCGGCACGCCATTCCTCGGCGTTGACGGCGAGCGCCTCGTCGACATCGGCGGGGTCGACGTCGAGACCGCTCAGGTCGAGGTCCATGGCCGACGGCACGATGCCGATCGGGGTGGAACGGCCCTCGGCCTTGTGCTCGATGCGCTCGATGGCCCACTTGAGCACGCGGCTGTTCTCGCCGAATCCCGGCCAGAGGAACCGGCCGTCGTCGCCACGGCGGAACCAGTTGACGAAGAAGACCTTCGGCAGCTTGGACTCGTCGGCGTTCTTGCCGATGTTGATCCAGTGCTGGAAGTAGTCACCGACGTTGTAGCCGAGGAACGGCAGCATCGCCATCGGGTCGCGGCGCACGGTGCCGACCTTGCCCTCGGCGGCAGCGGTCTGCTCGGAGCCGAGCGTCGCGCCGATGAACACGCCGTGCTGCCAGTCGCGCGCCTCGGTGATCAGCGGAACCGTGGTCTTGCGGCGGCCGCCGAACAGGATCGCCGAGATCGGAACGCCCTGCGGGTCGTCCCACTCCGGCGCCAGCGTCGGGCACTGGGCGATCGGGGTGCAGTAGCGCGAGTTCGGGTGCGCCGCCTTGTCCTCCGACTCGCGGTACCAGTCGTTGCCCTTCCAGTCGATCAGGTGGTCGGGGTCGCCCTCAAGGCCCTCCCACCACACGTCGCCGTCGTCGGTCTTGGCCACGTTGGTGAAGACCGTGTTGCCCTTGGCGATGGTCTTCATCGCGTTGGGGTTGGAGTCCCAGTTGGTGCCCGGCGCGACGCCGAAGAAACCGAACTCGGGGTTGGTCGCGTAGAGCCGGCCGTCCTTGCCGAAGCGCATCCACGCGATGTCGTCGCCGACGGTCTCGGCGCGCCAGCCCGGGATGGTGGGCTGCAGCATCGCGAGGTTGGTCTTGCCGCAGGCCGACGGGAACGCGGCCGCGATGTAGTAGGCCTTGTTCTCCGGCGAGATCAGCTTGACGATCAGCATGTGCTCGGCGAGCCAGCCCTCGTCGTGGGCCATGGCCGAGGCGATGCGCAGCGAGTAGCACTTCTTGCCGAGCAGCGCGTTGCCGCCGTAGCCCGAGCCGTAGCTCCAGATCTCGCGGGTCTCGGGGAAGTGGGTGATGTACTTGGTGTCGTTGCACGGCCACGGCACGTCGGCCTGGCCGGGCTCCAGCGGAGCACCGATCGAGTGCAGCGCCTTGACGAAGAATCCGTCGTCACCCATCTTCTCCAGGGCGGCCTTGCCCATGCGCGTCATGGTGCGCATGGAGACGACGACGTACTCGGAGTCGGTGATCTCGACACCCAGCTTCGGGTCCTCGGCGTCCAGCGGACCCATGCAGAACGGCACCACCCACATGGTGCGGCCACGCATCGAGCCCCGGTACAGGCCGGTCATGATCTCGCGCATCTCGGCCGGGTCCATCCAGTTGTTGGTCGGGCCTGCGTCGATCTCGCGCTGCGAGCAGATGAAGGTCCGCGATTCCACGCGCGCGACATCGGAGGGATCGGAGAGGGCGAGGAACGAATTCGGCTGCTTCTCGTCGTTGAGCTTCTGGAAGGTGCCTACCTCGACAAGGTGCGCGGTGAGCCGGTCGTACTCCTCTTCGGAGCCGTCGGCGAACACCACCCGGTCGGGTTGTGTCAGCTCTGCGACCTCCTGAACCCAGGCCAGCAGTCCTTCGTGTTTGGTCGGTGCGGTGTCCAGACCCGGAATGGTCGCTGAGGTCATCGAATTCTCCTGCGTAGGATTTTTTTGTCGAACGTGAGTGGATACCCAAGCCACGTCACGACGCGGTCACGGCTGCCCCTTTGGGTAGAGGTTAACGCGGGTGACATACCCAGAGTGAACCAGTGCTATGTCCGATGACTCACAGGAACGATTCAGTTTTACGTAAGAAGCCGGTTACTCGTCAGTAGCGCCCGAATCGGCATAAAGTTCGGCCCGAACAGCCTCCAGTGCACGCCGCAGCGGCGGGATCCGCCGGTCGCGTTGGGCAGCCGCGCGGGCCGTCGCGACCGCGTGCTCACGCAACTCGGCATCGATCGCGGCGATCTGTTCGGCCGCGGTCGCGCTCTCGCTCTCGTCGCGTCCGGCCAGTTCGGTGGTGAGCGCGGTTTCGGCCGCGAGCACCCGGGTCGCGACGAGCTCCTCAACGCTGGACCGCAGGTCGGTCGTGGCGTCGTTGACCCAACGGTCCAGCACCGCCCGGTCGTGCAGCAGGCCCCGTGTACTGACCACCCACCCCGCCAGCAGCAGGCCAACGACGGCACCGACGACCAGGCCGGCGACGGCCAACCGGGGCGCCGCACCCGCCAAGAGGCGGCTCACCGCCAACGCGACACCAAGGCCGAAGCCGACGCCGAGCACCATCATCAGCCGCGTCTCCAGGTTGCGGGACTTCAGCGGCGGCGCGGCGATGTCCGGTTGCCGCGGCATCGATGCGGGCGCGGGCGGCGTCAGACCGAGCTCGGCCGCGACATCGCCGAGGTGTTTGGTGACGCCCTCGTCGACCTCGGTCACCACCTCGCCGGCCCGCTGCCGCGCGTACGCCTCGAAGCCCGAAATACGGCGTCTGCCGATGCCTGCGATGTCCTCCTGCAATTCGGTACGTACCGTTGCACCGGTTCCTGGCGAAATACCCGAGCTGAACCCGGGCCTGCTGCAGTTGGCTGCGCAGCGCGATGCTGCGTTCGGTCTTGGCGAGCCTGCGGCTGCGGTTGATCTCGTCACGCCGCTCGCGCAGCGCATCCACGCGCGCCTTGCGGTCGGCGCCCGACCCGTCGGCCTCGTACCGGCCGATCACGGCCTCCAGTCGAGTTTCCCAGGCCCGCAATCTGTTTCGACGCAACAGATCAGGATCGGCCAGGCGCTGCGACAACAGCTCGACAAGGTCGTCGAGCTGGGGTTCGCCGAGGTCGGGCGCCGCCGCGACCCCGACCCACGGCATCCGCTCATAGCGCGATGCCCGCTCGGCGAGAACGGCCGCGTCGGCGTCGCGCACCTCGCGCCAGTTGCGGTGCGCGTCGATCTTCGACAGCACCCCGACCACCAGGTCGGTGTATCGGGACACCAGATCGACCAGGGCGCAGTCGGATTCGGTGACGACAGCGGCGGCGGACACGACGAACACCACTGCCATCGGTGCTTCCCCGGCGAGCAGATCGGTGGACTCGACGAACGTGTAGTCCGGCATCCGGTCGCGCAGCGCCGCCAGCACGCTGCTCGCGCCCGCGAGCCACGGACCGGCTACCAGCACGACGTCACGGGATTCCACCCCCGGCGAGTTGAGCCCAGGGTCGATCGCCGCCACCACAGCATCTGCGGCGTCCGCGGCTCCGACCGGATGCGGCCCAGTCACCGCCCGATGACCCGGTGGTCTGGCGAACTGTCGAGGAGCCGCAGCGAGCCCCGCGCGATGTCGGCACCGCAGCTGCGATGCAGCGCGTTGACCGGGCCTCGGCTGTAGCGCCGCCAGTAGTGGGCGCGGTGCAGGTGCGACTTCCGGTCGTCACCCCGGTCGACCGCGACCCCGTCCGCCTCCACGACGTCGACGGCGGCCCCCATAATCGCGAACACGGTCTCATCGGCGGCCAGGAAACGCGCGGCAGGCTCGCTGCGCAGGGCGCGAAGTTCGGCAAGCGCGCGACGCATCCGGCGATACCGGACCGGTGCGGCGACCGCTGACAGCGCAGCAAGCACCTGGTCGACCTCGCTGAGACGATGCAACAGCGTGGGCAGCCCGTCGGCGTCGGCGCCGCGACTCAGCGCCAGGGCCGCGTGCGCGATGCCGAACCGGTCCAATGCGTCCAACAACTCGACGCGCACCTCGACCGGCAAACCGTGCGGCGCGCGCAGGAACGCGTCGGGCGAGGTCAGATCCGCGGGCTCGGCCGCCACCACCCGCAGCGCCCGCACCAGATGCGGCGCGGGATCGGCACCCGCGAGCAACGCCACCATCGGGACCACCGGAACCCCGGCCAGGCGCCGCAGCTGATCGGCCCGCCCACGGGCGGTGGCCATCGGGCCACCCGGACCCGACCCGGCGAGATCGGCCTTGTTGAGCACGATCAGCACCGGGGTGCCGTCCTGTCGCAGCCGGGCCAGACTCGCGCGATCCTCGGGTTTGAGTACCTCGGCGATCACCAGAACGGAGATTTCGCCGGAGTCGCGCACCGCCACCCCGCAGCCGGCCAGTGCACCGGCGACAGTGCTGACACCGACCCCGCGACGACCGTGAACGGCAACGGTCACATCGGCCGACACGCGCGCGCTGATCTGGGCCAACCGCCGATCGCCGTCGCGGTCGGCAAAGCGCTTGAGCTCGTCTGCGAAAATCTGGCGGCCTTCCCTGTGAGCTCCCCGGTCCTCCGAGAAAATCGTGGCACGTCCCGGGCAGGCTCGCGAACGGATGTTTGGGACCTAACAGTTCAAGGCAACTGTTGGGTATCAATCTGTACCACGATGCGGGCACTTCGCCGCCGATAGGCGACGATGGACGGATGCACGCGCCGAAGTCTGATGTCGTCGGCGAACCGACCCCGACATCCGATGTCGCAGGCGACCCGGCCGGGACCCACCGCCTTCCGCGGGTGACGAGCTTTCGCACCCGCCGCTCGACGCTGTCCGGCGGCCAGCAGAACACGTGGGACCGGCGCTGGCCGGACCTGGGCATCCAGGCCCGCGACGACGACGGCAACCCGGTCACCGACCTCGACATCGAAGCCTGGTTCGGCCGCTCCGCACCGCTGGTCCTCGAGATCGGTTCGGGCACCGGCACGTCGACATTGGCAATGGCCCAGGCCGAGCCGGACATCGACGTGATCGCCGTGGAGGTGTACCGCAAAGGGCTGGCCCAACTGCTCACCGCCATCGACCGCGAGGGCGTGACGAACATCCGCATGATCCGCGGCGATGGTGTCGACGTGCTCGAACACGTGCTCAAGAGCGAGTCGCTCACGGGCGTGCGCGTGTTCTTCCCCGACCCATGGCCGAAGTCCCGCCACCACAAGCGCCGGCTGCTGCAGCCCGCGACGGTCGCGCTGATCGCCGACCGGCTGCGCCCCGGCGGCATCCTGCATGCGGCCACCGACCACATGGGATATGCCGAGCACATCGCCGAGGTCGGCGATGCCGAGCCGCTCCTGCGCCGCGTCGACCTGGACTCGACGCTGCCCATCTCGGTGCGACGGCCCGTCACCAAGTACGAGCGCAAAGCCCTGGCCGGCACCGACGTCGCCGAACTGGTCTGGGAGAAGCGACCGTGACTGTGAGCCCCGACATCGAACAGGGCCTGAGCCAGGATGTCTCACCCGCGGACACGTCCGCGCGCACCGGCGTCCGGCGGGTGCTCTTGGTCTGGGACGCACCGAATCTCGACATGGGGCTGGGTTCGATCCTCGGGGGCCGCCCGACCGCCGCGCACCGGCCGCGTTTCGACGCGTTGGGCCGGTGGCTGTTGGCATACACCGCCGACCTTTCGGCCGCCTCCGCGGCCGAGGGCGAACCGACGATTTCCCTCGAGCCCGAAGCCACCGTCTTCACCAACATCGCCCCAGGTAGCGCGGATGTCGTCCGCCCATGGGTGGAGGCGTTGCGTAACGTGGGTTTCGCAGTCTTCGCAAAACCGAAGATCGATGACGACAGCGACGTCGACAGCGACATGCTCAACCACATCGCCCTGCGGAGGAGTGAGGGGCTGGCGGCGGTGTTGGTTGCCTCGGCGGATGGTCAGGCATTCCGGGAACCGCTTGAGGAAATCGCCCGTGAGGGCACACCCGTGCAGGTGCTTGGATTTCGCGAACATGCAAGCTGGGCGCTAGCGTCGGATACCTTGGAGTTTGTCGATCTGGAGGACATTCCTGGTGTTTTCCGGGAACCGCTGCCACGGATCGGCCTGGACTCGCTACCCGAGCAGGGCGCGTGGCTGCAGCCATTCCGGCCGTTGTCATCGCTACTGACCTCGCGTGTGTAACAACTGCAAATGACCGGTTTCAAGTGCGATATGCGGGTCACACAAGTTTTTTAGTTAGGAGCGTAAGTGTTCGCCTGGTGGGGTCGAACGGTGTACCGATTCAGGTACATCGTCATCGGTGTCATGGTGGCGCTATGCCTCGGTGGCGGCGTCTATGGGATAAGTCTGGGCGACAACGTCACCCAGAGCGGCTTCTACGACGAGGGCAGCCAGTCCGTCAAGGCCTCGCTCTTGGCCGACGAGGTGTACGGCCGTGACCGGACCAGCCACATCGTGGCGATCCTCACCCCGCCGGACGACAAGAAGGTCACCGACAAGGCCTGGCAGAAATCGGTCACCGAAGAGCTGGACAAATTCGTCGAGGACAACCCGGACCAGGTCGTCGGGTGGGTCGGGTGGCTGAAGGCGCCCGACACCACCGACCCGACGGTCAGCCAGATGAAGACGCAGGATTTGCGTCACACCTTCATCAGCGTGCCGCTCAACGGTGAGAACGACGACGAAATCCTCAAGAACTACCAGGCCATCGAGCCCGAGCTGCGGCAGGTCAACGGCGGCGACATCAAACTGGCGGGCCTCAACCCGCTCGCGAGCGAACTGACCGGAACCATCGGCACCGACCAGAAGCGTGCCGAGATCGCCATCATCCCGCTGGTGGCCGTCGTGCTGTTCTTCGTGTTCGGCGGCGCGGTCGCCGCGGCCCTGCCTGCGATCATCGGCGGCCTGACCATCGCAGGCGCATTGGGCATTCTGCGGCTCACCGCCGAATTCGGGCCCGTGCACTTCTTCGCCCAGCCGGTGGTGACGATGATGGGCCTAGGTATCGCGATCGACTACGGCCTGTTCATCGTGAGCCGGTTCCGGGAGGAACTCGCCGAAGGCTATGACACCGAGGCGGCCGTACGAAGATCTGTGATGACCTCCGGCCGAACGGTGGCGTTCTCCGCGGTGATCATCGTCGCGTCATCGATGCCGCTGCTGCTGATCCCGCTCGGCTTCCTGAAATCGATCACTTACGCGATCATCGCGTCGGTCATGTTGGCCGCGATCCTGTCGATCTCGGTGCTGCCTGCGGTTCTGGGCATTCTCGGCGCCCGTGTCGACGCACTGGGGGTTCGCACCCTGCTCAAGGTGCCGTTCCTGGCCAACTGGCCGTTCTCGCGCCGCATCATCGACTGGTTCGCGGAGAAGACCCAGAAGACCAAGACCCGCGAAGAAGTCGAGAGGGGCTTCTGGGGCAAGCTGGTCAACGTCGTGATGAAACGGCCCGTCGCGTTCGCCACGCCGATCCTCGTCGTGATGACTCTGCTCGTCATACCGATCGGTTCGCTCACGCTCGCGGGCATCAGCGAGAAGTATCTGCCGCCGGACAACTCGGTGCGGCAGTCCCAGGAGGAGTTCGACAAGCTCTTCCCCGGCTTCCGCACCGAACAGATCACGATGGTGATGCAGCGCGAGGACGGCGAACCGATCACCGACTCGCAGATCGCCGACATGCGGGCGAAGGCGCTGACCGTCCCCGGGTTCACCGATCCTGACAACGATCCCGATGCCATGTGGAAGGAACGCCCGGCCACCGACAGCGGATCGAAGGACCCGTCGGTGCGGGTGATCCAGAACGGCCTGGTGAACCGCGGCGACGCGGCGACGAATATCGAGGGGTTGCGCGCGCTGCAGCCGCCACACGGCATCACCGTTTATGTCGGTGGTACACCCGCGCTGGAGCAGGACAGTATCCACAGCCTGTTCTCCCGGCTGCCGTTGATGGTGACGATCCTGGTCATCACCACGACCGTCCTGATGTTCCTGGCCTTCGGGTCGATCGTGCTGCCCATCAAGGCCGCGTTGATGAGCGCGCTCACGCTTGGCTCGACGATGGGCATCCTTACCTGGATGTTCGTCGACGGCCATGGATCTGGCCTGTTGAACTACACACCACAGCCGCTCATGGCACCGATGATCGGGTTGATCATCGCGGTGATCTGGGGCCTGTCGACGGACTACGAGGTATTTCTGGTGTCCCGCATGGTGGAGGCCCGCGAACGCGGCATGTCCACCGCCGAGGCAATTCGGATCGGTACCGCGACCACGGGTCGGCTGATCACCGGCGCCGCCCTGGTCCTGGCCGTCGTCGCCGGCCCGTTCGCGTTCTCCGACCTGGTGATGATGAAATACCTTGCGTTCGGTCTGCTCATCGCACTTCTGTTGGACGCCACCGTCATTCGTATGTTCCTGGTGCCCGCGATCATGAAGCTGCTCGGCGACGATTGCTGGTGGGCGCCGCGCTGGATGAAGCGGATCCAGGAAAAGATCGGCCTCGGCGAGACCGAACTGCCCGACGAGCGCAAGCGTCCGACCGTGCGCGAGCCGGCCGACGACGAGCGTGCACTGGTGGGTGTCGGTGCCCCGCCACCACCACCCCGGCCGCACGATCCCACGCACCCGGGCGTCGATCCAAGCCGCCAGGCACCGCCGATGCGGACCAACGCGCCGTCGGCCGCAGGCACGGTACGGATCGGGCCGCCGCCGCAGCAGGCCGACGAGCCCGCGACAACGCGGTTCGCCATGGCGCGCAACGCCGTCCGTAACGCGGTCAACAGCGCGGTAAACACCGCGACCGGCAATGCCAACGCGCCGACGGCCCGCACGCCGCGACCCGGGGCCCAACCGGCTCCGCCGCCGCCCCCGCCGCCACCTGGCACTCCGCGCGAGGAACGCGAGATCGAGTCGTGGTTGGGTGCACTGCGTGGCGGGCCGGCGAACGGCCCGGCGAAGAGCACCCCGCCGCCACCTCCCCCGCCGGCACGCCCGTCGGCCGATGCGACGCGCGCGATGCCGCAGTCGCGGCAGGCGCCCGGCGACAACGCACCCACGACGGCGTTCAGCGCGCAGCGCCCGCCCGCGGGTGCCGATCCGGCGACCGAGAAGCTCAACACCCGCGAGACCGACGAGCCCAAGCGGCGCGGTGGCGGAATGAGCGCACAGGACCTGCTGCGGCGCGAGGGCCGGCTCTAGCCGCGGCTACTCGCGTTCGGACAGGTCGTCCGAGGGCGCTTCCAGGATGGTTTCGCCTTCGGTTTCCTGTCTGGCCTCTTCGGCGGCGGGATCTCGGGCCAGCAGCACGCGTGCCGAGCTGTTGAGGAACGCGACGGCCGGGACGGCGAGCAGCGCGCCGACGATTCCGGCGAGCACGCCGCCACCGGCGATCGCGAGCACCACGGCCAAGGGGTGGATCGACACGGCGCGGCCCATCACGAGCGGCTGCAACACGTGTCCTTCCAGCTGCTGGACCGCGATGATCAGCCCCAGGGTGATCAGCGCGTAGACGAAACCCTTGGACAGCAGCGCGACCACCACCGCGAAGAACCCGGCGACCACCGCGCCGACCAGCGGCACGAACGCGCCGAGGAACACCAGCGAGGCGAGCGGCAGCGCCAGCGGGATGCCCATGATCGCAAGGCCCGTGCCGATCCCGACCGCGTCGACGAGCGCGACGAGGAACGTCGCCCGCACATAGCCGACGAGTGAGTGAAAGCCGGCACGCCCGGCGTCGCGCACGCGTTCGCGAACGTGGTCGGGGAAGATCTTCGTCACGAACGCGAAGATGTTGCGCCCGCCCTGCAGCAGGAAGATCAGCGTGAACAACATCAGCAGCGCACCGGTCACGAGTTCGGTGAGCGTGCCCGCGGTGGACAGCGCACCCGTGGTCAGCTGCTCCTGGTTGCGCTGCAGCGCCTCGATCGCGGTGTTGCCCGCCTGGTCGATCTGCTCCCTGCTCAGGTGCAGCGGGCCCTCGATCAGCCAGTTGCGGACGCCGTCGATGCTGCGCGTCATCTGCTCCACGAGATCGGGCGCACCCTCGATGAACTGCGACACGACGAACGTCAGGATGCCGCCGACGATCGCGATGCCGGCCAGCAGCACGAGCGCCACCGCGGATCCGCGCGGCGCACCGCGGCGGTCCATGAAGTCGACGGCAGGCAGGAGCAACGCGGTGACCATGGTGGCCAGCGCCACCGGCACCACGAGCAGCTCGAGCCGTTTGACCAACCACAGCAACGCCACGACGGCGCCAAGGATGACCAACAGGCGCCATGACCAGGCTGCAGTCTTGCGAACGAGGGGCGTCACCGACTCATCGGCAACGGAATCCGAAAGCATGTCGGTAGCGTAGCCGCGGCGCGCCCGCCGAGCGGCGATGTCGGCACGACCTGCACGGCTACCCTTAGGGCGTGTCACACGACGCGCCGGCGGACACTGCCCGCGACCGGGCCGGCTCCACGCGCGGCAAGTACTGGTGGGTCCGCTGGGTGATCATCGCGATCGCGGTCACCGTGCTGGCGGTCGAGATCACGCTCGTGTGGGACCAGTTGGCGAAGGCGTGGAAGAGCCTGATCTCGGCGAACTGGTGGTGGGTGCTGGCCGCGGTGGTCGCCGCCCTTGCCTCGATCCACAGCTTCGCGCAGATCCAGCGGACGCTGCTGCGCTCGGCCGGCGTGAAGGTCAAGCAGTGGCGCTCGGAGGCCGCGTACTACGCGGCCAACGCGCTGTCGACCACCATGCCGGGCGGCCCGGTGCTGTCGGCGACCTTCACCTACCGCCAGCAGCGCATCTGGGGCGCCACTCCCCTGATCGCCTCGTGGCAGCTCGTGATGTCGGGCGTACTGCAGATCGTGGGGCTGGCGCTACTGGGGCTCGGCGGGGCGTTCCTGCTGGGAGCCAGCAAAAACCCACTGTCGCTTATCTTTTCGCTGGGCGGTCTGCTGGCCATCGTGCTGCTCGGTCAAGCTGTGGCGACCAAACCCGAACTGATCGACGGCATCGGCGCGAAAGTGCTGTCGTGGGCGAACTCGTTGCGCGGCAAGCCAACAGATACCGGGCTGGCGAAATGGCGAGAGATCCTGCAGCAACTGGAATCGGTCAGCCTCGGCCGGCGCGATCTGGGCTTGGCGTTCAGCTGGTCGATGTTCAACTGGATCGCCGACGTCGCCTGCCTGGCGTTCGCCTGCTATGCGACGGGCGGGCATCCGTCGCTGGCCGGCGTCACCGTGGCCTACGCGGCCGCCCGCGCGGTGGGCACGATCCCGTTGATGCCGGGCGGTCTGCTCGTGGTCGAGGCCGTGCTGGTACCCGGTCTGGTGTCGTCGGGCATGACGTTGGCCTCGGCCATCTCCGCGATGCTCATCTATCGGCTGGTCAGCTGGATCTTCATCTCCGCCATCGGTTGGGTGGTGTTCTTCTTCATGTTCCGGACCGAGAAGGACATCGACCCCGACGAGCCTGACGAGCCCGAGGCGGAGCCAAATCTGGACACGGCAGCCGAAAACGAAACCGAACGCTAGGAGACAGCCATGCGGGTCCGAACCCTCGCGTCCGGTACGGCGCTGCTCGCGCTCGCGCTGACGTCGTGTTCGTCGGCGGAGACGTCGCAGTCGGAGCCGACGACGACCACCACGCCTCCTCCGGTCGCGACTCCGGTGATCGGATCGGTTCTGGCAGCCCCGGTTCCGGTGCCCGCCACCGATGGCCGGACGCACCTGGCCTATGAGTTGATGCTGACCAACACGATGGCGAGCAACGTCACCCTGACGTCGGTGAGTGCACTGGCCGGCGATCGCAAGCTGCTCACGCTGTCCGGTGACAGCCTCAAATACTGGACTCGCCTCGTGGGAAGCCCGGCCGCCGGTGCGAATGTGCTCGGGCCGGGTCAGAGCGCATACGTGTGGCTCGACGTGGTCGCCGACGACCCCGCACAGGTTCCGACCGAACTCACCCACGCCGTCGGCGTCAAGGTCGCAAAACCCATGCCGCCGCTCATCCCGCCGGATCTGACCGAGACGGTCGCGCCGGTGTCGGTGCAGACGCGCAAACCGGTGTCGATCTCGCCACCGCTGGCCGGCGAGGATTGGGTGGACGCCAACAGCTGCTGCGACATGACCCCGCACCGGATGGCGCTCAACCCGATCAACGGAAAGGTCTGGGCCGCCGAGCGATTCGCGATCGACTACGTCCAGCTCGGCGCCGACCGCACGCTGTTCTCCGGCGACAAGGCCAAGGTCGAGAGCTACCCGTACTTCGGTGCCGAGATCCACGCGGTCGCCGACGGTCCGGTGGTCGCGGTGCTCGACGGCCTGCCGGAGCAGACCCCGGGCACGGCGCCCAGCGGGCTCGCGCTCAACGAATACGGCGGCAACCACATCGTGCAGGACATCGGCGACGGCAACTACGCGTTCTATGCCCACCTGCAACCGCACAGCCTCAAGGTCAAGGCGGGCGATCAGCTCAGCACCGGGCAGGTCATCGCCGCGCTGGGCAACTCCGGGAACTCCGATGCGCCGCACCTGCACTTCCACGTGATGGACGGCCCGGACCCGTTGGCGTCCAACGGCTTACCGTTCGTCCTCAAAGCATTCCGGCTCGACTCCCGGCTGGCCGGTATGGGGGCACTCGATCCGTTGATCGACGGCAGGCCCGTTACGCTGCAGCCAGGCTTCGCAGCCCGCGACCAATCCGAAGTCAGCCCACTGGTACTGGACGTGATGACCTATGCGACGAACTAGCACCCTTTCGCTCCTCACCGACGTGGTCTGCGTGGTGGTGTTCTGCACCATCGGACGGCGCAGCCACGACGAGGGCATCACCTTGGCGGGCGTCGCCGAGACCGCGTGGCCGTTCCTGGTGGGCACGGGCGTCGGCTGGCTGGTGTCCCGTGGTTGGCAGCGCCCGACCTCGTTGGCGCCCACCGGAATTGCGGTGTGGGTGTGCACGGTGGTGATCGGGATGCTGCTGCGCAAGCTCACGTCGGCCGGGGTGGCGGCGAGTTTCATCGTCGTCGCCTCGCTTGTCACCGGAGTGCTGCTGCTCGGGTGGCGCGCGGCGCTGACGGGCGTGCGCCGTCGCGCTCAGTCCGGCTGACCGGGTTCGGCCGCGGGCGACATCGAGATCGTCAGGGTGGCGCGCAAACCCCCGAGCGGCCCGTCGGACAACTGGATCTCACCGCCGTGCAGCTGAGCCTGCTGCGCGACGAGCGCGAGGCCCAGACCTGATCCCCCGCTGACGGCGGTGCTGCCGCGGCGGAACCGGCCGAGCACGGTTTCGTGCTCCTCGACCGGCAGACCCCGGCCGTTGTCGTCGACGACGATCGTCAGCATCTGCCCGCTGCGGTGGGCGGCCAGCACGATGCGGGTGGCCTCGCCGTGCGTGATGGCATTGCGCACCAGGTTGTCGACGGCGATCCGCAGGCCGCCCGGCCAGCCCAGCACGAGGCCGACGTCGTCGGCGACCTGAACGTCGATGCTCACCGGGCCGCCCGGTCGGCTGTTCTCTCTCGCAACCCGGTCGAGCATGTCGGTGATGTCGATGAGCTCGCGGTCCTCGGCCTGCGCCAACTGACCGGAGGCCAGCTGCCCCAACGCGGTGATGATGGCCTCCACGCGCCGCTGGGCGCGCGACAGGTCGGCGACCACCTCGTCACGCTCGTCCTCGGGCAGGTTGTGGATCCGCAGGGTGTCGAGGTCGGCCCGCATCGCGGTCAGCGGGGTGCGCAGCTCGTGGGCGGCGTTGGCGGCGAAATCCTGCGCTGCCTGAAGGGAATTCGTCGTTGCCCGCTGTGCGGCCGCCAGCCGGGTCAGCATCCCGGCCATCGCCTCGGAGAGGTCTTCGGCCTCACGGACGCCGCGCACCTCGGGCATCGTCTCGGTGCCGCTGCCGAGCTTGGAGGTGTGCTCGGTCAGCTTGCGCAGCGGCCGTATCGCCGGGCCGGCGAGCAGCCAGCCGAGCCCACCCGCGACGAGCACGGTGACCAACCCGACCGCGGCGTACAGCGGAATTCGGTTGGCGCTCAACAGGATACTGTCGGCGCGAATGCCGATCGACATCAGCACGCCGCCCTGCTGGTCGACCTGGATGGTGCGGACGCGATAGTCAACGCCGTTGACCTGGACGGTCTCGGTGCCCGGCGGCAGTGCAGGCAACTGGAAGCCGCGCTGGAACACCACCTGCCCCGTCGACCTGGACCGGCCCGTGGTGAGCACGCCGCGGCGCGGATCCTGCAGGTGTTCAGGGTTGATGCTGGCATCGACGATCGAGTCGAGCCTGCGGTCGAGTTGCGCCGCGTCGTTGTTGACGAGCACGAGCGAGGTCAGGATCGTGAACGCCGCGACGACCGCGGCAGCCGCTGCCGCGGACGCGACGGCCACCCTGGTACGCAGCGACGCAGAACGGATGAAGCGAAAGAGCCGCACCTAGTCGCGCGTCCCGGGCTCGATCGTCACGTTTCTTCCCTCAGCACGTACCCGATGCCGCGCACGGTGTGGATGACGCGGGGCACGCCCTCACGTTCGAGCTTGCGCCGCAGGTAGGAGATGAACACGTCGGCCACGTTGGTGTCGACGTCGAAGTCGTAGCCCCACACGAGTTCCAGCAGCCGCTGCCGGGACAACACCACCCCGGCGTTCTCGGCGAGAACCGCCAGCAGGTCGAACTCCCGCTTGGTCAGGTCTGCGCGTTCACCGCCGACGAACACGAGACGCCGGGCGGTGTCGATGGTCAGCGGCCCGACGGTCATCGTGTCGGAGGGCCGGTCGGAATGGCTGGCACGGCGCAGCAGCGCGTGCAGTCGCGCCACGAGCTCGCCGAGATCGAACGGTTTGGTCAGATAGTCGTCGGCGCCCGCCTCCAGGCCGGCGATGCGGTCGTTGACCGTGTCGCGGGCCGACAGCACGCAGATGGGTATGTCATTGCCCAGCGCACGCAGCGCGGTGACCACGGCAACCCCGTCCAGTTCGGGCATCTGGACGTCCAGAACGAGCGCGTCATGCGACTCGTTCGACAGCAGCCGCAACGCTTCCTTGCCGGACGCCGCGACCCGAACGTCGAAACCCGAATGCCGCAATCCGCGGGCAACCGAGGTCCTGACGTCCGGGTCGTCGTCGACCATCAGCACCGTTCGATTCACGCCGTCGGGCGTGTGTGGTCCTTCGCCGCCGGCGGGGATGGTTTCCGCCCGCACTCGGACTACGGGGTTTCAGGCGCCGGAGCGGTACCGCAGCGGTTCTTCAGGTCGACGAGCGGCTGACGGATGCCGGTCAGCTCGGCCTTCACCTGCTGGTTCTGCTCCAGGTAGTCGTGGACCTTGGTACGGACCTCTTCGCGGGGCAGGCCCTCGAGGCTCGTGAAGAAGTTGTTCACATCGGGATGGGTGAACAGGTAGGCCGAGGTCGACGCCGACACCCCGGCGGCCACACCGGCCAGATCGGCGGCCGTGCAGTTCGGGGGATTGGGCGCCGGTTCGGCCAGGGCCGACGGGACAGCACCGAACAGCATCGCACCGGCGACTGCGCCGGCGCCGGCCGCGCCAGCTACTACACGCCGGGCATTTCGGGCCGAGAGCAACATGGTCAAGCTCCTTCATCGGATGTGGATGGCCGTAACGCCAAACGGTTACCGGCTTAGGAAAGCTAAGCAGAATCTGTGGAGAGTTTCTTGCCTTGTGCTCAACCAATCGTGAGAACGTCGGAACCCGCAGTTCAGAACGACTGCTGTCGACGACGCGACGGGTCCGTTTTCAGCGACCGATGACGCTCGCGGGTCCGGGGAGCGGGCCCGCGCCCTGGGTCACCGCCGACGCGGGCGACGACTGGGCCGGCACCGAAGCGCTCGGCACCCCGACGGTCTGTGCCGACGGAAGCCCTCCTGGCAAACCTCCGGGAAGCGTGGCACCCTGCTGCTGGGCGGCCTGCATCAACCCGAGCAGTTGCGGGAGCGTGACCGGCAGCTTGCACTTCGTGCCGAGGCTCTGCAACGGCTGCTGCAGTTGCTGCATGTCCTTGGCCACCTGCGGGTTGGCATCGAAGTAGGCCTTCAGGGAAGCGAGCGTCTGCGGCCCGGCCTGCTGCTGCAGGATCGTGGTCAGCGCCTGGTTGGTCTGCGGATGCGAGTCGAGGTAGTCACCGGTGTTGGTGGCCACCTTGCCGACCGTCCTCGACACCTCACTCGCCGCGCACGGATCGGATGCGGCGGTAGCCGATGGCCCCAAGAGCGCGGCGACGGCGGCGCCTCCAGCCGCGGTGGCCGCGAACGCGACGGCCAGTTTGCGACGCAGTTCACCCTTGGTCGGTTTCATGGAAGTGCTCCTTCGAGTTTGCGAACGTTTACTTCCTCGCAAACGCTGCGATCGGCGGCATGACAGAACTCGGGCCCCCGACGCTCATCTAGATCGAGGGCCATCTTGCCATCTATGTCGCCGGGCCAACCACTTCCGTTAGCAACTCCACAGGTAACGGAAAGCACGTCTCGGAGCGATCTCAGATGCGGAGAGCGGCGGGCCACCATACTCCCGTGGAGGTACGCTCACGCTGACGCAACGCCGCCGGGGGAGAAAGAAGGGGCCTCGCATCCAGCAGTTCATGATGCGCTTGAGCAGCAGCCTGCGCAGATTCCGCTGGGCGGTGTTCGCGACGTGGCTGCTGCTACTGGTGCCCTCGATCTACCTGGCACTCAATCAGTCGTCGAATCTGACCGGTGGCGGGGCCGAGGTCGAGGGTTCGCAGTCGCTGCAGGTACAGCGGCAACTCGAGGAACACTTTCCCGATCAGGGGTCGTCACCTCTCGCGCTGGTCGCCGCCCCGCGAGCGGATGCGTCGTTCGACGACATGAACGCCGCGGTGGTGCGACTGGAGCGGGTCGCATCCGAGGTGCCGAGCGTCAAGATCGTGCCCAATCCGCAGCAGCCCGCGCCACAGCCCGACCGGCCCTATGTCATCACCCTGCAACTGGACTTCGACAACACCGGAGCCACCGACGTCGCCAAGCAGCTGCGCCAGAAGGTCGGGATACACGGCGAGGAACCCGGCGAGAGCGAGAACGGCAAGGTCAAGTACTACGTCATCGGTCAGGGCGCGCTGAGCGCGGCCGCCTCGGGGGCGATCAAGACCGACATCGCCCAGGCCGAGAAGTGGAACCTGCCGATCGTCCTGATCGTGCTGCTCGCCGTGTTCGGCTCGCTGGCCGCCGCCGCGCTGCCGCTCGTGCTCGGCATCTGCACGGTCGTGGTGACGATGGGCTTGGTCTATCTGCTGTCGATGTACACCACCATGAGCGTGTTCGTGACATCGACGGTGTCGATGTTCGGCATCGCCCTCGCCATCGACTATTCGCTGTTCATCCTGATGCGGTTCCGCGAGGAACTGCGCGCGGGCCGCGAGCCCGCCGATGCCGTCGACGCGGCGATGGCCACGTCGGGACTCGCGGTTGCGCTGTCCGGCCTGACGGTCATCGCCTCGGTCACCGGCATCTACCTCATCAACACCCCGGTGCTCGTGTCGATGGCAACCGGCGCGATCCTCGCGGTCGCGGTCGCGGTGTTGACCTCGACGACGCTGACACCCGCGGTACTCGCGACGTTCGGCCGCGCGGCCGCCAAACGTTCGTCGTACCTGCACTGGTCGCGGCGCGCCGAAGCCACGCAGTCGCGGTTCTGGACCCGCTGGACCGGCGCGGTGATGCGCCGCCCGTGGGCATCGGCGCTGGGTGCCGTCGTGCTGCTGCTGGCGCTCGCCGCCCCGGCCTTCGGGATGGTGCTCGGCAACAGCATGCAGCGTCAGTTCGAACCGACCCACGAGATCCGCGGCGGGGTCAACGCCGCGGCCGACGCGCTCGGGCCCGGCGCGCTCGGGCCCGTGCGCGTGCTCGTGACGTTCCCCGACGGGAACGCGTCGGGGCCTGCGGGTACCGCGACGCTCGACGCGGTACGCCAGCAGATGACCAAGGCGCCGAGCGTCGTGACGGTGCAGCCGCCGGTGTTCGCCGACAACGACGACAGCGCCCTGCTGTCGGCGGTGCTGTCGGTGGATCCCGAGGACATGGCCGCCCGTGAGGCGGTCGACTGGATGCGGGCCGAGCTCCCCGCGGCCGCCGGGCCCGACGTGTCCGTGGCCGTCGGCGGCCCCACCGCACTGATCAAAGACTTCGACGACCGGGTGTCCGCCACGCAGCCGCTGGTGTTCGCGTTCGTCGCGATGATTGCGTTCGTCATGCTGCTGGTGTCGATCCGGTCGGTGTTCCTTGCGCTCAAGGGCGTGCTGATGACGGTGCTGTCGGTGGCCGCGGCCTACGGCAGCCTGGTGGCCGTCTTCCAGTGGGGCTGGTTCGAGAAGCTGGGCTTTGAGAAGATCAGCTCGCTCGACAGCACCATCCCGCCCCTGGTCCTGGCCATGACGTTCGGCCTGTCGATGGACTACGAGATCTTCCTGCTCACCCGGATCCGGGAACGGTTCCTGCAAACCAACAACACTCGCGACGCCGTCGCATACGGCGTCAGCACGAGCGCGCGCACCATCACAAGCGCGGCACTGATCATGATCGCGGTTTTCATCGGCTTCGCATTTGCCGGCATGCCGCTCGTGGCACAGCTGGGCGTGGCCTGTGCGGTCGCGATCGCCGTCGACGCCACAGTCGTGCGGCTGGTCCTCGTGCCCGCGTTGATGGCGATGTTCGATGAGTGGAACTGGTGGCTGCCGCGCTGGCTGGACAAGTTGCTGCCCGAGGTCGACTTCGAGAAGCCGCTGCCCAAGGTCGAGGTCACCGATCTGGTCATCATCCCCGACGACATCTCGGCCCTCGGCCCGTCGGGCGCCGATCTGCGCATGATGGTACGAACCGCCGCGCGCATGAAAAGCCTTGCACCGCAGACCATCATCGTCACCGATCCGTTGGCGTTCAGCGGCTGCCACCAGCCGACCACGCGACTTTCACAGCGTCCCGGCAAGGCCAAACCGTGCCCGCCCGGTGTGCATCCGGTGACGATGTGGCGCGGCCGGCTCTCGGTTGCCGTGGATGCGCTCGAAACCGAGGCCGACGCGGAACGGGCGCCCGTCGAACGCCGCGGCCCGGTCGAGACGACCAACGTCCAGCTGCCCACCGGGGACCGGCTGCAGATCCCGACCGGCGCGGAAACGCTGCGGTTGAAGGGCTATCTGATCATGTGCCGGAACAGCACCCGCGACTATGCCGAGTTTGCCGATCTTGTCGAGTCGATGGAAACTGAAACTGCAGCTCTGGTGTTGTCGGGCATGGACCGGTATTACTGTGGGCAGCACCCACGGAATCGATGGGTGTCCACCCAGTTGGTACGCCGGTTGGCCGACCCACAGCCGTCCGACGAGCACGACGTGAGAATGTCGGGACCCGACGCGGCTGCAGACTGGGCAAAGGTCAGGCAGCGTTGCCTGTCGGTTGCGGTAGCAATGCTGGAGGAGGCGAAGTGACGTTGGCCCCCGACGTTCGGGTTGCGCGGGATGCGCGTCGCGAAGGCGTTCCGCCGAGTCAACAGTCTTCGGGCCGGTCTTCGGGCCAACGCTCCCAGGCTCTGCGCCCGCAGGGACAGCGCCCGCAGAACGCCCGGCAGCGGCCGGCGCAGGGCGCCCAGCAGCAGCCGCCGCGACAGCCCCCGTTCGACGACCGCCCGGTCGAGTACTGGCCCACCGCCGCGATCCGCGCCGCGCTGGAAACCGACGACATGACGGTGTGGCAGCGGATCGTGGCCGCGGTCAAGCGCGACCCCTATGGCCGCACCGCGCGCCAGGTCGAGGAAGTGCTCGAAACCGCGCGCCCGTACGGCGTTTCCAAGGCTTTGTCGGAGGTGCTCGTGCGCACCCGCGAGCATCTTGAGGCGACCGAGCGCGCCGAGGTGGCCCGCCAGATCCAGGCGATGCTGCGGCGCTCCAAGCTCGAACCGCAGGAGTTCGCGTCGCGCATAGGGGTTTCCAACGAGTCGTTCGCGACGTACCTGGAGGGCAAGACCAGCCCGCCGGCGTCGCTGCTGCTGCGGATGCAGCGGCTCTCGGACCGGTTCGCCAAGATCGCCGCGCAGCGCGCCGCGAAGTAGCATTCCGGATCTTCCCGACGCCGAGGTCCGCGAGGGCCAGTTCTATCGCGTCGTTCTCGGTGCCGAGCGGGTGGTCTGCTATCCGCGCACGCCGGCGGCCGCTGCTCGTCTCGGCGACCGAGCCAAGCGACTGCGCATCGTGTCGGCCCTCGATCTCGGTGTCGATGTGCCCGAGCCCATCGCGGAATCTGCCCCGGGCGAGCCCCCGTATCTGGTGTTGAGCCGCATCGCGGGTGAACCCCTGCAACCGGCCTTCTTCGACGAGCCGCGAGTCGCCGAACAGTGCGGCCGGTTACTCGCCCGACTGCAGCGCGCCGGCGCCGACCCGGCGGTCCGTGCGGCGTTGCCGGTCGCGGGCGCCGACCGGTGGCGGCAGTTCGCGGACGCGGTGCGCGCCGAGCTCTACCCGCGCATGTCGACGGCCGGTCGTGACCGCGCCGAGGACGAGTTGGCGGCCGCGGCCACGCTGCCGCACCTCACCGCGGCCGTCGTGCACGGTGATCTCGGTGGCGAGAATCTGCTGTGGCGGCACGACGCCGACGGCCCTCGCCTGTCCGGCGTAATCGACTGGGATTCGGTGATGTTGGGCGATCCCGCCGAAGATATTGCCGCACTTGCGGCGAGCTTCGGCCCGCCGGTGCTCGAGCACCTCGCGGGTTCCGATCCGTCGCTGCTGGGTCGGGTGGCCGCAATACGCGCGACGTTCGCCCTGCAGCAAGCGCTCGACGGACACCTCGACGGCGACGAGGCGGAACTCGCTGCCGGGCTCGCCGGTTACGTCTGACGCCGGCTCACCGCGAGTGCAGCGGCGTCACGTTGTCGACGAGCCAGCGGCCGTCGGACTTGCTCAACGTGACCCGCAGCGCCAGCACCGCATTGTCGGTCGGTTTGCCCGGCACACTCTGCGTACCGCGCAGCACCACGGCCACGCTGGCGGCCTGCGGTCCGAGGGCCTCGACACCCGCCGATATGGTGCTGGCCTGCGCCGAGACGTTGCGGCTCGTCAAATCCTTTGCGACCGTGGCGAACTCGTTCTTGAACGCCTCGGCGCGCTCGGGTGACATCTGACCGGCCGCGCGGTCGATCGACGCCGTCGGACTCTGCGGGGTGAACGTCGCGGTGGCCTCCGAGACGCTGCTGGCGATCCGCACGACCTCGCCCCGGTCCTGCTCGAAGGTCCGGTCGGGCACGGTCCAGCGCAGGTAGCCCACGACCACCGCGGCGATCAGCGCGGCGGTGGCCACGCCGACCACCGCGAGCCGCAAACCCGGTCCGTCGTCGTCGGTGCCGACCGTGACGCCGTCGCGCCGGGCCAACACGACGTTGACGACGACGCCCTGCACGATCAGCACACACAGCACCGAGCACACCGAGACCCACCACAGCGGCCAGGCCAGGGCGACGCCCAGGAAGACGAGTGCGGCGATCGCGGCGAGTGGTGCGGCGATGTCGAAGGCCAGTACCCGAAGTCGGTTTCTCATCGGATCGGCTCCAGTCGCGAGATCATCAGCGCTCCGTCGACGTCCGAGACGTCCAACCGCAGTGTCCATCGCACGGTTTGAGGCTTGTCCGTGCCTGCGTTCTCGGTGACCGACGTGGCGACCACGAGCACGGTGTCCACTCGCGACACCATGCCGCTCAATCCGGGCGGCGGCCCGGGCTGCGCGGCGCCGTCCGGACCGGTGGGCGGGTGGTAGAGGGATTCGATGGACACCGAGTCGATCTGCCCGGAGGTCCTCGACTTGAGCCGCTGCACCAGGTCCCGGTACGGCTGCACGGCGGAATCGAAGTCGGTGTTGAGCTGCCCGACGGTGCCCTCGTGCAGTTTCTGCATGTCGGTTTCGACGGTGTCGGCGTTCATGTTGATCAGCACGCCGGTCCAATCGGCCGCGGCCTGCAGCACGCGCGTCTGATAGTTGCGCTCGGCGACGTCGCTGCGATGCCCGGACCAGATCATCGCCGCGAGCACGACGGCGGCCACCGCGATGACGCCCAGCACTGCCGACGCGACCCCGTAAGCAGTGAACATTCCGTCACCGCGGTCGGGGGCCTCGTCGGGTCCGTCCTTGCTGGGCGCGTCTGGCATGGCCGTGAGGGTACCGGTGCGCCGCAAGCCCCCGGCCACCGCCGAGGCGTCTGGAAGAATGTCGGGGTGACGGTAGAAGCCATCAAGTCGGGTATCGACCTGAGCCATGTCGACCCGCAATCCCGCCCTCAAGACGATCTGTTCGGCCACGTCAACGGCCGCTGGTTGACCGACTACGAGATTCCCGCCGACCGGGCCACCGATGGCGCGTTCCGCTCGCTCTACGACCGCGCCGAGGAGCAGATCCGCGATCTGATCACCGAAGCAGCTGAGTCCGGGGCCGAGAAAGGCACCGATGAACAGCGCATCGGCGATCTCTATGCCAGCTTCATGGACGAGCAGACGATCGCCGAGCGTGGTCTGCAGCCCTTGCTCGACGAACTCGCGTTGATCGACGACGCCCCGGACGCGGCCGCGCTCGCCGTCGTAATGGGCGGGTTGCAGCGCACCGGCGTCGGAGGTGGTACCGGCGTGTACGTCGACACCGATTCCAAGGATTCGACGCGCTACCTGCTGCACATGGGCCAGTCGGGCATCGGCCTGCCCGACGAGTCGTACTACCGCGACGAACAGCACGCCGAGATCCTGGCCGGCTATCCGCAGCACATCGCCCGCATGTTCGGGCTGGTGTACGGCGGGGACCAGGCCGAGACGGCGGCGCGCATCGTGGCGCTGGAATCCAAGATCGCCGCAGCCCACTGGGACGTGGTCAAGCGCCGCGACGCCGATCTCACCTACAACCTGCGGCGGTTCGCCGAGCTCTCCGACGACGCCCCGGGCTTCGACTGGTCGGGTTGGGTGCAGGCCCTCGGCGCGACGCCGGACAAGGTCGCCGAGCTGGTCGTGCGTCAGCCCGATTTCCTGACGGCATTCGCCGCGCTGTGGTCCTCGGAAGATCTAGAGGACTGGAAAGCGTGGGCGCGCTGGCGGGTGATCCACTCGCGTGCCGCGCTGCTCACCGACGATCTCGTCGCCGAGGACTTCTCGTTCTACGGCCGCACGCTGAGCGGCACCGAGCAGATCCGCGACCGGTGGAAGCGCGCGGTGTCGGTGGTGGAGAACCTCATGGGCGACGCACTGGGCAAGCTCTATGTGCAGCAGCACTTTCCGCCCGAGGCCAAGGCCCGTATGGACGAGCTGGTGGCCAACCTGCGTGAGGCGTACCGGGTCAGCATCAACGAGCTCGAGTGGATGACCCCGGAGACCAGGGCCAAGGCGCTGGCCAAGCTCGACAAGTTCACCCCGAAGATCGGCTATCCGGCCCGCTGGCGCGACTACTCGGCGCTGGTGATCGAGCGCGACGACCTGTACGGGAACTACCGCCGCGGCTACGTCGTGAGCTCCGACCGCGAGCTCGCCAAGCTGGGCGGACCGGTGGATCGCGACGAGTGGTTCATGACGCCGCAGACGGTCAACGCCTACTACAACCCCGGCATGAACGAGATCGTCTTTCCCGCAGCCATTCTGCAGCCGCCGTTCTTCGACGCGCAAGCCGACGACGCCGCGAACTACGGCGGCATCGGCGCGGTGATCGGTCACGAGATCGGTCATGGCTTTGACGATCAGGGCGCCAAGTACGACGGTGACGGCAATCTGGTCGACTGGTGGACCGACGCCGACCGGGCCGAATTCGGTGCGCGCACAAAGGCTCTCATCGAGCAGTACGAGCAGTTCACGCCTCGTGGCCTTGACCCCGCACACCATGTGAATGGCGCCTTCACGGTCGGCGAGAACATCGGCGATCTCGGCGGGCTGTCGATCGCGCTGCTGGCCTACCAGCTCTCGCTCAAGGGCGAGCCGGCCCCGGTTATCGACGGGCTCACCGGCGTGCAGCGCGTGTTCTTCGGCTGGGCTCAGGTGTGGCGCACCAAATCCCGTGACGCCGAGGCGATCCGGCGCTTGGCGGTGGATCCGCATTCCCCGCCGGAGTTCCGGTGCAACGGCGTCATCCGCAACATCGACTCGTTCTACGAGGCGTTCGACGTGAGCGAGTCCGACGAGCTCTACCTGGAGCCCGCCGCGCGCGTTCGCATCTGGAACTGACCGCCGCCGCACTCTCCTCGCGCGAGCAGACGTGAACGTACCCTGGAATGCGCGTTCCCGGGTACCTGCGCGTCTGCTCGGCGAGGGAACTCAACGGTAACGAAAAAGCGCCCGACCCAACAGGATCGGACGCTTTTCACGGCTCGTTCTAGAACATCTGCCAGTCGGATGCGCCGTCGGGCAGGTCGTAGAGGGCGCCCTTGCTGTTTTTGATCACCACGGGGTCACCGCTACCGAACTGGTCGTAGAACCACTGGGCATTGGCCGGGCTGAGGTTGATACAGCCGTGGCTGACGTTGCGCTTGCCCTGGTCACCCACCGACCACGGGGCGCTGTGCACGAAGATGCCGCTGTTGTCGATGCGAACGGCATCCTGCACCTTGAGCTTGTAACCCTCGGCGGAGTCGACCGGCACACCGTAGGTGGACGAATCCATCACGATGTCGGGGAACTTCTCGAGCACGTAGTACGTGCCGTTCCTGGTCTCATGCTTGCCGTCGCTCTTGCCCATCGACACCGGGAAGGTCTTCTCCAGCTTCCCGTTCCGCATGATCTCCATCTGGTGGGTGCTGTCGTCGACCGTCGCCACCAGGTAGTCACCGACGCGGAAGCTCGACTTGGTGCCCGCGGCATCGATGTTCACCACGGTGTTGGCCGGCCAGAAGTCCTGTGGGCGCCACCGCAGCTGCGTGTCGGTGACCCAGTAGAACCGGCCCGGCACCGGCGGATTCGACGTGATGCGGATGGCGTCCTGGGCCATCTGCCGATCCGCGATGGGCCGCTGGAAGTTGATGTAGATCGGCTTCGCGACGCCCACCATCGAGCCGTTGACCGGGTTGAACGACGGCGGCAGGAACGGCGGCTGGCCGGTGAACGGCTCCGGGTTCTGGCCGGCAGGCGTGCCCTCGATCGGGACGGCCGGTGCGCCATAGTTGTTGACGGGCTCGGGCACGGCCGGGTCGGCCGCCGTCACGGGCGCCAACGGATCCGTCGGTGGCGGGACGACCGGCGCGGGCGCGGCGGCCGGATCGATCGGTGCCGGCGGTGGCGGCGGCGGGACGGGCTCTGCGAGTGCGGACGGGGCCGTGACCAGTCCGCCGACCAAACCCGCTGCCATGAGTGCGGTGATCAGTCTGCGTTTTGCCGAATTCGGCATGCGTTACCTCCAGACAGCACAACTCGCTCCAGTGTCGCACAGCGCGGAGACCAGCTACTGCCGCGCGAGGCCGTTTCACCCCGACACCGACCGAGCCCACGGCGCTGAACTGCGGTGTTGATCGTCGCGAACGTGTCGGGCGTTACTTGTCGCTGGTCGCGTAGGGAACTCGGAACAGGCCTCGCGTTGCCAGCACACCGCTCATCGCGACGATGATCAGCGCTGCGGCCGTGCCAACCATGGCAGCCAAGCCGCCATGGTCATAGATCCCGCCACCGATGAGCGCGCCGCCCATGATGCCGACCTGGAATGCGGCCACATACAAACCGGAAGCACCGTCGGGGTCGTCGGGGGCAGATCGCATCGCCGACGCCTGCAGCATCGGTGGCAGCGCTGTCGAGGCCGCACCCCACAGCACGACCGCCAGCGCGCCCACCAGCACCGTCGCCAGGCCCGGGCGTTGATCGACGGCCAGCCCCGTCAACGCCGTCAGCGCGGCCGCCAGCGCTGCCAGACACCCGACCACCGATGCCTTGGGCCAGTGATCGAGCGGCCGGGCCATCGCGGCCATCGCAAGCAGGCCCGCGACGCCGTAACCCGCCAACAGCCAGGCGAGGTGCGCGCCGTGCACACCGACCACGTCGCGGATGATGACGACGATGAACGTGTAGGCGATGAAGTGGCCCGTGACGCCGACGAGCGTCAGCGCCGACAGCGTGATCAGCCGCCGGTTGCGCCGGTGCTTGCGCGGTGCGGCAGCGACGTCCTGCGTCGACGGCATGGCGGGCAACGTCGCCCACGCCGCAAGCGTCACCGCGAACGCGGTCACGGCCACCGCTCCCACCGCAAGGCGCCACCCCCACAGCGCACTCAGCGCCGCGGTCAGCGGATTGCCCACCACCAACGCCAGGGCCGTGCCGACATAGACGGCGGCAGTCGCCCGCCCGGCATGGCTCGGCGGCACCAGCCTCGCACCGATCGGTGCGATCACCGACCACATGAGGCCATGGGTCAGAGCACACAACACGCGCCCGCCGGCCAGCACCGCGAAGTTCGGTGCGAGCGCCGAAATGATCTGGGAGACAGTCAGACACACGAGGGTGAGCAAGAGCGTGCGGCGGCGCGGCCAGTGCGAGGTCACGCGGACGAGCAGCACCGTGGTGAGTGCGGCGACCAACGCGTAGGTGGCCATGAGCGTGCCGACCAGGCCTTCGCTGACATCGAGATCGGCCGCGATCGCGGGTAGCGCGCCGACCGGCAGGATCTCGGCGGTGACGTAGACGAAGGCGGCCGCCGCGAGCACCGTGAGCTGCACGGTGACGCGCAGCGTCCACGGGCTTGCCGTCGTCGGCGATTCCACGGTCATCTGGGTGTCACGGTAATGCCTCGACCGCGCAGAATCGACGATGTGATTGTTGCTTTCAGTGTCAGCCCCACGGGTGGTGACGACTCCGGCAGTGTCGGCGCGGCGGTGGCCGAAGCCGTGCGGGTGGTGCGTGAGTCGGGCCTGCCGAACGAGACCAATGCGATGTTCACGAACATCGAAGGCGAATGGGACGAGGTGATGGCGGTGGTCAAGCGGGCGGTGGAGGCCGTCGCGGCCGTGTCCTCACGGGTGAGCCTGGTGCTCAAGGCCGACATCCGCCCCGGCTACACCGGCCAGCTCACCGCGAAGGTCGAACGGATCGAGCGCGAGCTCGGCACCTAAGACCGCACGAGCCGCGCGATGGCGGCCGACGCTTCGGCCAGTTTGGCGTCGGCCTGATCGCCGCCCTCGGCGACGGCCTGGGTGACACAGTGCCCGAGGTGCTCATCGAGCAGGCCAAGGGCGACCGACTGCAGCGCACTGTTGACGGCGCTGATCTGGGTCAGCACGTCGATGCAGTACTTGTCCTCGTCGATCATCTTGGCGATGCCACGGACCTGACCCTCGATGCGGCGCAGCCGCTTCGCGTAGTTTTCCTTCTGCGGCGAGTAGCCATGCAGTACCGACTCGTCAGCCACGTTCCACCATCCGCCTCATTGTCGTCGCGTTATCACACCAGCATACCGGTACCCCACCGGGGTATGCATATCGGTTTGGTCAGGGTAAACGCCCGGGGGCATACTTGCAGCTATGTCTTCTGCGCCCTCAGATGCGAAACCCGATATCAAGCCCCGTAGTCGCGACGTCACCGACGGCCTGGAAAAGGCCGCGGCCCGCGGGATGCTGCGCGCGGTGGGCATGGGTGACGAGGACTTCGCCAAACCGCAGATCGGGGTCGCGTCCTCGTGGAACGAGATCACGCCGTGCAACCTCTCCCTCGACCGGCTCGCCAAGGCCGTCAAGGAAGGCGTGTTCGAGGCCGGTGGCTTCCCGATGGAGTTCGGCACCATCTCGGTGTCCGACGGCATCTCGATGGGCCACGAAGGCATGCACTTCTCACTGGTGAGCCGCGAGGTCATCGCCGACAGCGTGGAGACCGTCATGCAGGCCGAGCGCCTGGACGGCTCGGTGCTGCTGGCCGGCTGCGACAAGTCGCTGCCGGGCATGTTGATGGCCGCCGCGCGACTCGACCTGGCCAGCGTCTTCCTCTACGCCGGTTCGATCCTGCCCGGCAAGGCCAAGTTGTCCGACGGCACCGAGCGCGACGTCACGATCATCGACGCGTTCGAGGCGGTCGGCGCATGTGCCCGCGGCCTGATGTCGCGCGAGGACGTCGACACCATCGAACGCGCCATCTGTCCCGGCGAAGGCGCGTGCGGCGGTATGTACACCGCCAACACCATGGCCTCGGCCGCCGAGGCGCTCGGCATGTCGCTGCCCGGTAGCGCAGCTCCCCCGGCCACCGACCGCCGCCGTGACGGTTACGCCCGCAAGAGCGGCATGGCCGTCGTCGAGTTGCTGCGCCGCGGGATCACCGCACGCGACATCCTGACCAAGGAGGCCTTCGAGAACGCCATCGCGGTCGTGATGGCGTTCGGCGGTTCCACCAACGCCGTGCTGCACCTGCTGGCCATCGCCTACGAGGCCGGTGTCAAGCTCACGCTCGACGACTTCATCCGCGTCGGCGCCAAGGTGCCGCACCTGGCCGACGTCAAACCGTTCGGCAAACACGTGATGTTCGACGTCGACCGCATCGGCGGCGTTCCCGTGGTGATGAAGGCGCTGCTGGATGCCGGTCTGCTGCACGGCGATTGCCTGACCGTGACGGGCAAGACCATGGCCGAGAACCTCGAGCACATCGCCCCGCCGGATCCCGACGGCAAGGTGCTGCGCGCGCTCGCCGACCCGATCCACCCGACCGGCGGCATCACGATCCTCGGCGGATCGCTCGCCCCCGAGGGCGCCGTCGTCAAGTCCGCCGGCTTCGACTCCGACGTGTTCGAAGGCACCGCAAGGGTTTTCGACCGCGAACGGGCCGCGATGGACGCGCTCGAAGACGGCACCATCACCGCGGGCGATGTCGTCGTCATCCGCTACGAAGGTCCCAAGGGCGGCCCGGGCATGCGCGAGATGCTGGCCATCACCGGCGCGATCAAGGGCGCCGGCCTCGGCAAGGACGTGCTGCTGATGACCGACGGCCGGTTCTCCGGTGGCACCACCGGTCTGTGCGTCGGCCACGTGGCACCCGAGGCCGTCGACGGCGGCCCGATCGCGTTCCTGCGCGACGGTGACCGCATCCGTCTCGACGTCGCCAAGGGCACGCTCGACGTTCTCGTCGATCCGGCCGAATTCGAAGCCCGCAAGGCCGGTTTCGAGCCACTCCCGCCGCGCTACACCACCGGCGTGCTGGCCAAGTACACCAAGCTCGTCGGCTCGGCCGCCGTCGGCGCCGTCTGCACGTAGCAGCCCCCTGTCCCCTGCCCCTCACACCGCGAGCGACCGTCTCTGTACGCCGACACACCGCAAATTTGCGTACTTCAGCGGTCGCTCGCGGGCCGGTAGGGTGACGTTCGGGCGCGCAGGATCGCCCGACGTCCGCTCGAAGAGGCTCAGCCTCCCCTGCTGGTTAGTTGCTTGTGACCGACCTCTTCTCAGCCCGATTCGCGGACGCGGGCACATGAGAGGAGGCCGTCATGGCCAGCACCCTGCCCAACAATCCTTCCCTCGACCGTCTGCGCGACGAGGCCCGCAAGCTGCAACGCGGCGTCATCGCGGGCGATCCCCAGTCCACCGGACTCGTCCATCGGCATCACCCGCGACCCGACATCGCGCTCGCGAAGGACCGTCTCCCGCTTCACGACGCCCACGTGACCGTCGCCCGGGCCTACGGGTTCACCGGCTGGCCGGCCCTGGTGCGCTATCTTGAGGCGGCCGCCGACCTCAGCGTCGATCCAGGCGCACTCGACGAAGACTCAATCGACCCGCCGGACCGATTCTGTGCGTGGGCGTCCTTGCGTTACAACGAATCCGACGCGCCACCGCGCCGGCAGGCCGCCGCCGAGCTGTTGGCCGCCGACCCCGGCATGGTCGACCGGCATGTGTGGGCGGCTGCCTCGGCGGCGGATCCTGGCGCGCTGGCCCGTCATCTCGATGCCCGCCCCGAATCGGCCAGCATCGGAGGCGGCCCGTTCGGCTGGGCTCCGCTGATGTACCTGAGTTACTCACGGGCACCGCTGAATCGCAGCCGTGACGACGTGCTCTCCGCGACGCGGCTGCTGCTCGACGCCGGCGCGGACCCGAACGCCGGATACCTGTGGTGTGGCATGTCGACACCGTTCACGGTGCTGACCGGAGTCTTCGGCGAAGGCGAGCAGGGACCGCGTCGACAGCCCCGGCACCCGTTCGCCACCGAGCTCGCGACGCTGTTGCTGCAACGTGGCGCGCATCCGGTCGACCAGCAGACGTTGTACAACCGGATGTTCCGCGCCGACGATTCGCACCTCGAATTGCTGTTCGCATACCGTCTCGCCGACGCCGGGCCGAGCCCGTGGGAGCTTCGCCTCGGGGAGGCGATGGAGACCCGCAGCCAGATGTGGCAGCGCCAAATCGATTGGGCCGCAACGCATGGTTTCACCAATCGACTCGAGCTGCTCGCGCGGCACGGAATCGACGTCGCCGGCGCCGAAGTGGTCGAGCCCACCACGCCGGACGACCTCAATGCGCGAGACCAGGAAGGCGCGACGCCACTGCACCACGCGGCATGGGAAGGCGATCTCACATTGATCCAGCGCCTGCTCGACGCGGGGGCCGACCCATCCGTGACCGACTCACGGTTCGAAAGCACGCCGCTGGGCTGGGCCGAACATGCCTACCAGACCGAGGCCGCGGAGTTGCTTCGTGCGTATACGCGCAAAGCCCGGTAAGCGACTGACTCCGATCGCCCCTGGCGTTGAGTTCGACACCAGGGCTGTGAATTGCGGCCCTCAAGCGATGATCAGCAGCCCTCTGGTCAAAGTCAATGCCAGGGGACCTCAGCCCGTCGCACCGCGCCTAGCTCTGAACCACCGGCCTCGCCGGTTCGCGCAACAACCTTTGCGTGCAGTCCAGCAGGACCCGGTGCAGGTCGTCGTCGTTGACGTCGTTGAGCTCGGGGTCGGTCGCGCTGCCATAGACGCCCGACATCAGCATCGACATCACGATCCTGCTCGCGGTGTCGGGGTCGGGCCCGAGGAGAATCGCGGTGAGCCGTTCGATCGTGGACTGAAGCTCGGCGCGGGTGTGGACGAGGCTGTCGATGACAGGATCGCCGTGGAAGATCGCGGTGACGCGGCGGTGCCGCACGGACAGTTCGACCATGCCGCTCACGGCAGCCTCACGCCGTGCCTCGGGCGTCGACATCGCCTCGGCGATCCGGACCAACCGGATCATGTCGTCGAAAACCGGCTGGACGACCGCCAGCACGATGTCGTCCTTGGAATGGAATTGGTAGTAGACCGCCGCTTTACTGACCCCGAGGCGGTCGGCGATCATTTGCAGCGAGGTTCCGTTGACACCATGCTCAGCAAACAGGCCGAGCGCTGCCTCGAGCACCCGCTCGCGCGCAAACCCGCGCGGCGACACCGTCTTCGCCACACCTGTCCCTTCGTCGCGCTGAGCGTACCCAAGCGCGGGCTAGATCACACCGTCAATTGACCGAGCGACTTGATCGCAGTTAGCCGACTGTATAGGTTTCATTTGACATGCGGCAAGGACATCTGCGGGGAGGAGCCACCGTTGCCAATTTCGTGCGTGGCGAGCCCCGCCGCACCTCCCCTCCTCGATAAATACCTGATCAAAGCCGTTGAATCCGGCATCCGCCAAGTGATCTTCCTCGCGTCGGATCTGGACCCGCGCCCATATGTCCTTCCCTGGCCCGCCGGCACCACCGTCTACGTGGTCGACGAGCCCGCGATCCTCGACGTCAAGACCGAGGCACTCGCCGACGCACGTCCGACGGCGGACCTGCGGCCGGTGCCCGCCGATCTCGATCGGGGCTGGACGACGGAACTCGTCAAGGCCGGCTACCGCGCCGACCAGCCGACGATTTGGAGCGTCGAGGGTCTGCTGCCCTACCTTCCATTCGATGAGCAACGGCGAATGGTCGTTGACATCACTGCGCTCAGTGCCGCGGGCAGCAGGCTGGTGACCGAGATGTCGGCGAACCCGTTCACGGGCTTCGAGCAGTGCCGCGCGGATAAGGATTGGCGCGATTTCGCCGACGTCGACATGATCGTGAAGTGGCAGTGGCGCTTCGCAGCCGGCCAGTACGTGACTGCACACCTCCCATCCGAAAGGCCCACGAGCGAACATGAGGCTGTTGAAGCGGTTCTGGATTCCGTTGCTCATTACCGTGGTGGTGGTCGTCGGGGCATTCACCGTCATGCGGGTACGCACCTTCTTCGGCGCCGGCGATGGGACCGGGATCGCCAGCGCTAAGGTCGATGACACCAAGCCGTTCGATCCCAAGGTCGTGGTCTATGAGATCTACGGCGAGCCGGGCGCGATCGCTGACGTGAACTACCTCGATCTCGACGCGCAGCCGCAGCGGATCGACGGGGTCACGCTGCCGTGGTCGCTGCGGCTGGAATCGACTGCCCCTTCGGTCTTTCCCAACATCGTGGCCCAGGGCAACGGGAGTTCTATCAGCTGCCGCATCACCGTCGATGACGAACTCAAAGACGAGAGAACCTCCAACGGCGTGAACGCCCAGACCTTCTGCTTGGTGAAATCTGCATGAGCAACCACGACGCCCCCACCGACGCCTTCCCGACCGCAGGCGCCAAGCACAGCAAGCACGGCGGCATCGCCAAGCTGATCCGGTCTTTCGCGATCCCGATCATCCTGGTCTGGGTCGCCATCGTCGCGTTCCTCAACGTGAGCGTCCCGCAGCTCGAAGAGGTCGGCAAGCTGCGGACGGTGTCGATGACGCCCGACGATGCACCGTCGATGATCGCGATGAAGCGCGTCGGCGAGGTCTTCCAGGAGTTCAAGTCCAACAGCTCGGTGATGATCGTGCTCGAGGGCGACGAGCCGCTCGGCGACGCCGCGCACAAGTACTACGACGAGATCATCGACAAGCTCGAGGCCGACAAGAAGCACGTCGAGCACGTCCAGGACTTCTGGGGCGACCCGCTGACCGCGTCGGGCGCCCAGAGCTCCGACAGCAAAGCGTCGTACGTGCAGGTCTACACCGCGGGCAACCAGGGTGAGGCACTGGCCAACGAGTCCGTCGAAGCCGTGATGGACATCGTCGACAGCGTGCAGGCCCCGCCGGGCGTCAAGGCCTACGTGACGGGCCCGGCCGCGATGTCGGCCGATCAGCAGATCGCCGGTGACCGCAGCATGCGGATGATCGAAATGCTGACCTTCACGGTCATCATCATCATGCTGCTGATGGTCTACCGATCCATCATCACGGTGATTCTCTCGCTGGTCATGGTGGTGTTCAGCCTGACGGCCGCGCGCGGCGTGGTGGCGTTTCTCGGCTATTACGAGATCATCGGGCTGTCGACGTTCGCCACGAACCTGTTGGTGACGCTGGCGATCGCCGCGGCGACCGACTACGCGATCTTCCTGATCGGCCGATATCAAGAGGCCCGAGGTGCCGGTGAAGACCGGGAACAGGCCTACTACACCATGTTTCACAGCACCGCCCACGTGGTGCTGGGCTCGGGTCTGACGATCGCCGGCGCCACGCTGTGCCTGCACTTCACCCGGCTGCCGTACTTCCAGACCCTGGGCATTCCGCTCGCGATCGGCATGACGGTCGTCGTCTTCACCGCCCTCGCGGTCGGGCCGGCGATCATCACGGTGGCAAGCCGGTTCGGCAAGGTGCTCGAGCCCAAGCGGGCCATGCGTACCCGCGGGTGGCGCAAAGTCGGTGCGGCCGTGGTGCGTTGGCCCGGTCCGATCCTCATCGGCGCGACCGCGATCTCCCTGATCGGCCTGCTGACCCTGCCGGGGTACCGGACCAACTACAACGACCGTCATTACCTGCCGCAGGATCTGCCGGCCAACTCCGGTTATGCGGCCGCCGACCGGCACTTCTCGCCGGCACGCATGAACCCCGAGCTGTTGCTGATCGAGACCGACCACGACCTGCGCAACTCAGCTGACTTCCTCGTCATCGAGCGCATCGCCAAACGTGTGGTCGGGGTGCCGGGTATCTCTCGGGTGCAAGCGATCACGCGCCCGCAGGGCACGCCGATCGAGCACACCTCGATCCCGTTCAACATCAGCATGCAGGGCACCACGCAGACCATGAATCAGAAGTACATGCAGGACCGCATGGACGACATGCTGATCCAGGCCGATTCGATGCAGGTCACGATCGACACGATGACCAAGATGATCGCGCTCATGGAGCAGATGCAGGTCACCATGAACAGCATGGTCGGCAAGATGCACGACATGGTCAAAGACATCCGCGAATTGCGGGACCACATATCGGATTTCGACGATTTCTTCCGTCCGATCCGCAACTATCTGTACTGGGAACCGCACTGCTACAACATCCCGATGTGTTACGCGATGCGGTCGGTCTTCGATGCGCTCGACGGGGTCGACACCATGACCGCCGACTTCGAGCAGATCCTCCCCGACATGGATCGCATGAACGCGTTGATCCCGCAGATGCTCGCGACCATGCCGCCCATGATCGCGACGATGAAGACGATGAAGACCATGATGCTGACGATGCAGGCCACCAACGGTGGTTTGCAGGATCAGATGGCGGCCATGCAGGAGAACTCCACCGCCATGGGCGAGGCGTTCGACAAGGCCAAGAACGACGATTCGTTCTACCTGCCGCCCGAGACCTTCGAGAACCCAGAGTTCAAGCGCGGCATGAAGATGTTCCTGTCCCCCGACGGACACGCGGTGCGGTTCATCATCAGCCACGAGGGCGACCCGATGAGCCCAGAAGGCATCAAGCACATCGACGCGATCAAGTTGGCCGCCAAGGAAGCCATCAAGGGCACGCCGCTCGAAGGCTCCAAGATCTACCTCGGCGGTACCGCGGCCACCTTCAAAGACATGCAGGAAGGCGCCAACTACGACCTGCTCATCGCCGGAATCGCCTCGCTGTGCCTGATTTTCATCATCATGCTGATCATCACCCGCAGCGTCGTGGCGGCCGCGGTGATCGTCGGCACCGTGGTGATCTCGCTCGGTAGCGCCTTCGGCCTGTCCGTGCTGATCTGGCAGCACTTCATCGGCCTGGAGCTGCACTGGATGGTGCTGGCGATGTCGGTCATCGTGTTGCTGGCCGTCGGCGCCGACTACAACCTGCTACTCGTATCCCGCCTCAAAGAGGAGATACACGCGGGTCTCAACACCGGCATGATCCGCGCCATGGGTGGCAGTGGTTCGGTGGTGACGGCGGCCGGCCTGGTGTTCGCGTTCACCATGATGTCCATGGCCGTGAGCGAATTGGCCATCATCGGTCAGGTCGGCACCACGATCGGCCTGGGTCTGCTGTTCGACACCCTGGTCATCCGGTCCTTCATGACACCGTCGATCGCGGCGCTGCTCGGCAAGTGGTTCTGGTGGCCGCAGATGGTCCGTCAGCGGCCGAAGCCGCAGCCGTGGCCCCAACCGGTCCAGAAGGATCCGCAGGACGCGCTCACCTGACGAGCGCGACGGCGAAGCCGTCCCAGCCCTTGGCGCCGACTGTCTGAATGGCCGCGGCGTCGAGGCGGGGATGGTTTCCCATGAGCTCGAGCATGTCGTGCACCGCGAGCGCCTGCGGGTCGTCGGCGGCCGGCTCGAGCACGCGGCCGAACCGGGTCACGTTGTCCACCACGATGACTGAGCCGGGCCGGCCGAGTTTGATCGCCCATTCGACATAGGAGACGTTGTTCTCCTTGTCGGCGTCGATGAAGATGAAGTCGAACACATCGCCCCGCTCGGCCAGCGTGGGAAGCGTGTCCAGCGCGGCGCCGACGATGATCTCGACGCGGTCGGCGACGCCGGCCCGCTGCAGGTTCGCGCGGGCCACCTCGGCGTGGCGGGGTTCGTATTCGAGGGTTACGACGTGGCCGTCGGCGCCGATGCCGCGCGCGAGGTTGATGGTGCTGTAGCCGGCCAGAGTGCCGATTTCGAGGACTCGCCGCGCCCCGGAGATCGTCGCCAGCAGCGACAGCAGTTTCCCGTACTGCGCCGACACCTCGATCGGCGGCATGTCCGCGGCGGGTGCGGATTCGCGCGCCGCGATCAGCGCTTCGTCCTCCGTGCGTAGCAGCTGATCGAACATGACATCGACATCACGGGGCTCGGCCACGTCCGCCAGGTTAGATGACACCTTCTTTGGCGTACACCATGCGCAGTACGAGACCCACTTCCGGACCCATCACGGTCGCGCACAGCTCGCAGTACGTCGCGACGAATGCCGGACCATGTGGTGGCTCTTCGCTGCACAGGTGATGTGCGAGCTCGTGCAGCACCACGAGCTCACGCAGCGCCCAGGTCGTGTCGCGTTCGGGGACCGCGATCACCGCCGCACCGTCGACCAGTTCGTAGTGCGCGGCGGTCGTGCCACGGCGGGCCCGTACGGTGACGGGCGCCGCGCCGACACGTGCGAGCACGTCGTCGACGTAGCGCTGTACGGACTCCACCGAGGCGAACCTGGCCTCCGGCGGCAGGGTCAGCGACGTACCGAAGAAGTCAATGGCACGTGAACTGTGTTGCGCCGCACGGTCGAACACCGTTCGCACGAACTGTTCCGCGGCGTACACCCGCGCCCGCTGGGCGTCCTTGGCCGTCACTTCTCCAATGCGCCGCGGGCGCCCGACAACTCCTGGCTCGGCCCCAGCCGTGCGCGTTTGCCGGCCCGGTCCCCGGCCCGCCGCGCGGCCGACGAGTATCCGGCCGACGCACTCGTGGCGCGCCACGTGCCGCGCGCCTGCGACGCCTCGCGGTAGAAACTCCTCAGCTCGATATCCTTGTCCCGCAACGCGATTGCCGTACCCGGGCGGTGCGCCTCGTCGACTTCCCGCTTTGCTTCCTCGCGCGCCTCCGACAGGCGCTGGCCGATGCGCGCACCGAAAGCCAACTGGAAGTTCAGGCGCGCCGTGATGGTCGGGGTGGGCCGGTGTGCGCCGGACGCGATGTACGCCTCGGACGCCTTGACCATCTGCAACACCAGGCTGGCGTACAGCGCGTGGGTGGCGTCGATGTCCTCGGCGAAGCCGTACGCGTAGACGAACGTCGAATTGGACGCCACATCGCATTTCACGTCGTTGGCCAGCCCGATCACCACGAACAGCTGCACGTAGGTCCGCAGGCCCTTGGTGCCGGCCTGGCCGATCGTGATGGTGCGCTGCACGGGCATCTGCGACTTGGTGCGCTCCGCCGAGTGCGCGCGGGCCAGCGCCAGGTCGATCGACGTCGCAGTCGCCAGACGCTGCGCGGCGGCCATGAACGCCTCGGCCTCGTGCTGATTGTCGGTACCCTCGGCCTGGCGCAACAGCGCGGCGATGCGCGCGAGCATCTTGTCGTCAGCCATAGCGCGATCCGCTCCGCTTCTCGCTGAAACTCATGAAGACAACCTAGTCAAAACCACTGACATCACTTCGACACGAAACCTGCCAGCGCATCGACGACCTGGGGTGAGAGCGGCGCGGGCTTGCTGTAGTTGGCGATGCTGTCGGTGGGGTCATCACGCAAGATGTGGTTGACGCCTTTGAGTTCGACGACGGTCAGCGCGGTGTGGCCGAGCGCGTCGATGAGCGGACGTTCGGCTTCACAGGTCGCCTGCTTGTCGACATCGGAACAGGTCAGCAGCACCGGCATCCCGTCGGGGAGCTTCGCGGCGAGCTCCAGCGGGTCGATCTTGTCGGCTTCCACGACCGCGCTGAGGTTGCCCGGATTGACGATGGCGCTCAAACCCTGGGGAAGATTGGGCGGCAGCGTGCCTTTCGTGCGGATCTGCTCGACGGCTGCCAGCCACGTCGTCAACGCCTCCGGGTTGCCGTCGGTGCGCACGCGGTTGGTGATGATGTCCAGATAGCGGCCGGGCAGTGGTTGAAAAAGGCCGAGGGAATGGACTTTCGGGTCACCCGCACCGGCCAGGGTCATGGCGTGGATGGCGCCCTCCCCCACCGCGTAGACCGACAGCCTGCCGTCGTCGGTGTCGGGTTGATCGGCCAGATAGCGCAGGGCCGCGGCCGCGCCCGTGGTGTAGACCGCGCTCGTGACGTCGGTGGGCTTCTGCTCGTAGGGGCCAAGCCCGGTCTTGCCGGTGCCGACCTTGTCGTAGCGCAGGCTCGCAACACCTTTGTCCGACAAGGTTTCAGCGAGTTGGCGCATGTTGCCGATGGGTCCGACGACCTTGTTGTCGCCGTTGCGGTCGGTCGGCCCGCTCTCGGAGATCAGCAGCGCGGCGGGACCTTGCTTGCCCTCGTGCCGGTAGGTGCCGTGGATCGTGAGACCGTCGGCATCGAAGCTGACGTCGTTGTCGGACCAGCCGGCGGGCTTCTCGGCCTCCTGCGATCCACAGGCAGCGAGAACGAGCACTGAAAACAGTGCTACCGCAATCTTTTTCACAGGTGCGTCTCGATCCAGGAGGTGACGTCATCGAGGACAACGGCCTTCTCGGGCTCGTTGAAGACCTCGTGGAACAAGCCGGGGTACACCTTGAGATGCACGTCCTCGACGGCGACACATTCGACGAGCAGCCGGCTACCCGCGACCGGGATCAGCCGGTCCTTCTCGCCGTGCACGACCAACAGCGGCACGCCCAGTGCCGACGCGCGCTGCGGCATGGTCTGCCCGACGCCGATCAGTGCCCGCGCGATACCGGCGGGGAGTCGGCCTTGGTAGACCAGCGGGTCGGCCTTGTAGGCGGCCACCACTTCCGGGTCGCGCGACACCGCGTCGGCGTCGAGTTTCTCGACCGGCAACCCCGGCGCGATCTTGCCCAGCACCTTGGCGGCGACCACGAGCACCGGCGACAGACCGTCCTGCGCATGGACGGCGGGCCCGGACAGCACCATCGCGGCGTACTCGTCGGGGTATTCGACGCCGTAGGCGAACACGATGCCGCCGCCCATGCTGTGGCCGAGCACGAAGCGCTTGAGGGCGGGATGTTCGGCGGCGGCGATGCCGACCAGCGTGCGGAAGTCGCCGACGAACTCGGACATGTCCCGCAGGTACACGCGCTTACCGCCGGACCGCCCGTGCCCGCGATGGTCGAGTGCGTAGACGATCAGGCCCGCCGCGCCGAAGCGCTGGGCGACGTGGTGGTAACGGCCCGCGTGCTCGGCGTAGCCGTGGGACAGCACGACCACCCCGCGCGGTTCGACGTCGGGGGTCCAGACGTCGTAGACGATGCGTACCCCACCGACACCGTCGAAGGTCTGTTCACTGCGCGTGCTGGTCACCCTGGCGAGCGTAGTGGCGGCGGGTCAGTGCAGCACCGCCCGACCGATGAGGAAGACGACGAAGAGACCGAACAGCCCGAAGAACGGGGTTCCGAAGACGTTCTTGTCGCGCATCGCGCCGTAGACCATCGCTCCGCCGGTGGTCAGCAGTACGACGACGATGCCGATGACCACGGTGAGGATGGCGGCTTCTTCGTGGTAGCTCGCGTCGCACGCCTCGTCATGGCACGCGTCGGTGGACATCCCGAACGCGAGCGCAGCGATCATGAACTCGATGTACGCAACGGGCAGGAGCAGCACAAACAGCACGAAACCCGCGATGTTCCAGCCGCTCACCGATCGCTCGGACATTTATCGATCGTAGTTGTCGGTGGTGCTGCGTAAGCTCACGAATGTGACCGTCCTCGCACACCGCCTCGACGACGACAGTCCGGCCGATGCCTTCCTGGCCGACGCCCAGCGCTACCGGCGTGAGCTGCTTGCCCACTGCTATCGGATGACCGGTTCGCTGCACGACGCCGAGGATCTGGTGCAGGAGACGTACCTGCGCGCATGGAAGTCGTACAAGGGCTTTCAGGGCAAGTCCTCGGTGCGCACGTGGCTGTACCGCATCGCCACCAACACCTGCCTGACCTCGCTCGAGGGCCGTCAACGCCGGCCCTTGCCGTCCGGCCTTGGCACGCCGAGTTCGGCGGGCGCCGACGAGATCGCCGAGCACCACGAGGTGCCTTGGCTGGAGCCCCTCCCCGACGACTCGACCGATCCCTCCAACATCGTCGGGTCGCGCGAATCGGTGCGGCTCGCGTTCGTGGCCGCATTGCAGCACCTGTCACCGCGGCAACGCGCGGTTCTGGTGATGCGCGAGGTGCTGCAGTGGAAGGCCGCCGAGGTCGGCGACGCGATCGGTGCGTCGACGGCCGCGGTCAACAGCCTCTTACAGCGGGCGCGGGCCCAACTCGACGCGGTCGGCCCCACCGAGGACGACAAGATCGAGCCACCGGACTCGGCCGAGGCGCAGGATCTGCTGAGCCGCTACATCTCGGCGTTCGAGGCCTACGACGTCGACAGGCTGGTCGAGTTGTTCACCGCGGAGGCGATCTGGGAGATGCCGCCGTTCGACACGTGGTACCGCGGCCCGCAGGCCATCGGCGATCTGACCCGCCACAAGTGCCCGGCCGAGAAGGCCGGCGACATGCGGTTCATCCGGACGACGGCCAACGGGCAGCCCGCGGCGGCGCTCTACATGCTCAACCGGGAGACCGGCACGCACGAGGCCTTCCAGATCCACGTCCTCGACATCACGCCCGACGGCATCTCCCACGTGGTGGCGTTCATGGAGCAGTCGCTGTTCGAGAAGTTCGGGTTGCCTGCCGCGCTCTGACGGGCAGTGGGCTAGCCGCGGGCGAGCGCAGCACCGAATTCCATCAGCCGCTCCATCTGAGCGAGGCCGTGTTCGTGACGTGACTTGTTGAACGTCAGGTACGAGTACCGGGGTTCGCTTTCTGTCACGGTGGTCTGAATCGTCTTCTTGAGCCGCGAGATCTGCATGTTCACATCCACGTGGCTCAGTGCCCGGGTCCCGTCATCTTCGACGATGTACTCCGCATAGACGGTCTGATCGCGCAGTTCTGACAGGTGCACAGTCCGTACCGACGATTCGAATGTCAGGTGCGGCGGAAGATCCTCGGTACCGGGACAGTGCGCGTCACAGCCGTGCCACATGATCAGGCGTTGCCCATCGGTCACTGCCACCTCTTGCCAGAGTGACGTGCCCCAGTCATATTCCATGCGGTTGTCGCTGAGGACGAACGACGTGACCGCGTCGAGGTCGACGAACGACTCCAGCCTGGCGAGCGCGACATCGGCGTCACGCGTTCCGATCATCACCGCGTCGCGAAGGCGCGAGTAGCTTGCCCAGTCGAATTCGTCAGACATGTGTGGCCATCAACTTTCCGAACTGCATGAGCCGCTGCGCCTGGGCGACGCCGCCATCACTGTGCGATTTGCTGAACACAAAGTCCTCAGAATGGAACTCCGTTTTCTCCGGTGTCCTTGCCTTGGTGTAGTCGGTGCTTCCCACGTAAATCCTGAGTTCCACACTGTGCAGGGCTCTGCGCTGGCCATCGACGCGATAGTTCGCATCGAGCGACACGTCGTAGATCCAAGACAACGGGATGACGCGGATCGCGGACTCGAACAACGTCGCTGCCGGCTCGTCGTCATCATCGTCGTCAAAGCCGTCGCCATCGTCGTCAGCAAACAGGTCATCACCCATCCACAGGATCAGGCGGCGGCCGTCGGTGATCGCGATCTCCTGATAGAGCACCTCTCGGCCGTCGCGCTGCTTGGTGAACCGGTCCATCGTGAAACCCTGTATGGCGTCGAGGTCAACGACGCCACGCAGGGCTTCCATCGCCATCTGGGGGTCCCGCAGGTAGACCGCGGCCGCTTCCTGGAGTTGCTGATACGGCGCCCAGTCGCCACCTGACTCGGCCACCTAGCCCGCCCCGCCCCGCGACGGCGTCAGAGATTTGCCCAACATGGCCGTAGTGTCTATCACACAGGACCAAACATCCAAATCGGGGTTTGCTCGGCGACCGTCAGCCGTTGTTGTACGCAGCCTGCAGTTTGGCGATGTCGAACTTGCCCATGGTGGACATCACTGCGGCCATCAACCGCTCCTCGCCCGCGGCGTCACCCTTGCCGAGCAAGTCGTAGTACTCGGTCGGAGTGATCTGCCACGACAACCCGAACTTGTCCTTGAGCCAGCCGCACGGTTGTTCCTGCCCACCCTCGACGAGGGCGGCCCAGAGCCGGTCGAGCTCATCCTGTCCGGTCACCCGCACCTCCAGCGAAACCGCCTCGGTGAATTTGAACTGCGGGCCACCGTTGATACCGACGAACCGCTGCCCGGCGAGTTCGAACTCGACGACCAACGGCACATCCTGCGGGGACGGCGAATTGGGTTGTGCGGCGATCGTGTTGGTGATCCGGCCGTTTCCACCGAAGGCGGCGATGTAGTGCTCGGCGGCTTGTTCGGCCTCACGGTCGAACCACAGATTGGGGACGATGCTGGCGTTGATTTCGGTCATGGTGGATAGACCGAGCGCGGTCGCATTATTCATCGCCGAGTGCCCAGTGATGCCACGCGAACCAACTTCCACTTATCATCACAGCCCACTCGACAGAAGAACAGCAAGCAAACAAACTCGCAGGTAGATGACCGGCCCTAGACAATTTTGCAACGTGTTCTATTATCGCAATCCATGAAGACCAAGGGCGCCCTGCTGTGGGAACTCAATTCGCCGTTCAAGGTCGACGAGATCGATCTCGGTGACCCCGTCGCCGACGAGGTGCAGATCCGGATGCATGCCGCGGGCATGTGCCACTCCGACTACCACATCACCACAGGCGCCACGCCCATCGGCTTGCCCGCACTGGGCGGCCATGAAGGTGCGGGCGTGGTCACGAAGGTCGGCAAGAACGTCACGGGCATCGAGGAGGGCGACCACGTCATCCTCGCGTTCATCCCGGCATGCGGCGTGTGTCCGCCGTGTCTGAAGGGCTTCCGTTCGCTGTGTGACCGGGGCGCGGTCCTGCTCGGCGGCAAGGCGATCGCCGACGGCAGGAGCCGCATCCACGCCGGCAGCCATGAAGTCTCGCCGATGAACCTGCTCGGCACGTTCGCGCCGTACATGACCGTGCACAAGGACTCGGTCGTCAAGATCGACAAGGATGTGCCGTTTGAGACCGCGGCGATCATGGGCTGTGCGGTGCCGACCGGATTCGGTTCGGCCACCAACGTCGCCGATGTGAAGCCCGGCGAGACGGTCATCATCGTCGGCGTCGGCGGCATCGGCATGAGCGCGCTGCAGGGCGCGGTCATCTCGGGCGCCAAGCACGTCATTGCGATCGACCCGAACGAATGGAAGCGCGAGCAGGCCCTCAAGTTCGGCGCGACGCACGTCTACCCGTCGATGGCCGAGGCCATCGCGCCGATCATCGACGTCACCTACGGCTTGATGGGCGACAAGGTGATCATCGCGGTCGGTGAGATGAAGGGCGAGTACATCGAAGAGGCCCTGATCCTGACCGCCAAGACCGGCACCTGCGTGGTGACGGGCATGGGGTCGATGATGGACGCCGACGTCAAGCTCAACCTGTTCCTGTTCACGATGTTGCAGAAGACGTTGAAGGGCAACATCTTCGGCGGCGGCAGCAGCCACGTCGAGACTCCGCGCCTGGTCGCGCTCTACAAGTCGGGCCTGCTCAACATCGACGACATGATCACCCGGACCTACAAGCTCGAGGACATCAACCAGGGCTACCAGGACATGTTGGACGGCAACAACATTCGCGGTGTGATCCGCTTCGACGAGTCGGACTGGTAAGTCTCAGCGCGACAGACCCGTCAGCCGGGCCATGGCATCGAATCCGTCGTCGGTGCCCGGCCAGTGCGCTCGGACCGCGTCGACCCCGGCGTGGCGCACGACGCTGCGCAGCACCCAGGTGACGATGATGGCGTCGTCGGCGTACCCGAGGACGGGGATGAAATCGGGGATCAGGTCGATCGGCACCGCCAGATAGACAACCAACAGCGCCAGCCGGATCCGCACGCCGCGAGGTAGCGACTTGTCGGCCGCGAGGCGCGGGATGAGGCGCAGCAGGTCGGGCAGTAGCCGCACCGCTTCGGTGAGCAGATTGCCGCGTGGGCGCATGAGGAGTAGGGCAATGACCAGAACCACCCAGCTCAGCAGCAGGGCGACGGCCAAGCCGATCAGCGCGTCGACCCACCAGGCATCGGCCATGTGACGATCATGGCCGATACCCGGCGGGTGCACGAATTACTTGGGTGGCATCCGAATGCCGCCGTCGACGCGGACGACCTCGGCATTCATGTACGAGTTGGTGATCAGCTCGATGACCATCGACGCGAGTTCCTCGGGCTTGCCGAGGCGGTGCGGGAAGAGCACGGACTCGCCGAGCTTGGCCTTGAACGCTTCGGACGCCTCGCCCTCGCCGTAGATCGGGGTGTCGATGAGTCCGGGGGCCACGGTGTTGACCCGGATGCCGACCGCCGACAGATCGCGGGCAACGGGGAGCGTCAGGCCGACGACGCCGCCCTTGGACGACGAGTAGGCGGCCTGACCGATCTGGCCGTCGAAGGCCGCTACGCTGGTCATGTTGACGATCGCGCCCCGCTCGCCGGTGTCGGTGAGCTCGTTGCGGCTCATCGCGGTCGCCGCCAGCCGGATGCAGTCGAAGGTGCCGACCAGGTTGATCGCGAGCACCTTCTTGTAGGCGTCCAGGTTGTGCGCCGACGCGAATTCGCCGTCCTTGCCGATGGTGCGCTGGGCCCAGCCGATGCCTGCCGAGTTCACCAGGGCACGCAGCGGACCGAGTTCGGTGGCCTTATTGACCGCGGCCTCGATCTGGGCGGTGTCGGTGACGTCGACGCTGACGAACGCGCCGCCGATCTCCTTGGCGAGGGCCTCGCCCTTTTCCGCCTGCAGGTCAGCCACGACGACGCGGGCTCCCTTGGCAGCCAACTGGCGGGCGGATGCCGCGCCGATACCTGACGCGCCACCGGTGACGATTGCGCTAGCTCCATTGATATCCACGACGACAGATTAGGCGTCAATCGACCGGTTGGTCAGCCCACCCCGTCGGTAGGCTGGGCGGCATGACCCCGACCGTCGATATCCGACGCGCCGACGACCGCGGTGTCACCACCACAGACTGGCTACAGTCACGGCATTCCTTCTCGTTCGGCGACTACTACGATCCGGCCAACACCCATCACGGCCTGCTCCTGGTCAACAACGACGACATCGTCTCGCCCGCCGCGGGCTTCGACACCCACCCGCACCGTGACATGGAGATCGTCACGTGGGTGCTGGACGGCGAACTGGCGCACAAAGATTCGATGGGCAACTCGGGGGTGATCTATCCCGGCCTGGCGCAGCGGATGTCGGCGGGCACCGGGGTGCAGCATTCGGAGAAGAACGGGTCGTCAAGCGAGCCGGTGCATTTCGTGCAGATGTGGGTGCTGCCCGATCAGGCCGGGGTGACGCCGGGCTACCAGCAGCAGGAGATCGACCTCGGTAATACCCTGACTCCGATCGCGTCGGGCGCCGTCGACGCGGCCGTGACACTGCACAACCGCAACGCCACGCTGCACGGCGCACGCCTGCAGCCGGGCGACTCCGTGGAACTGCCGCACGCCCGCTTCGTGCACCTCTTCGTCGCCCGCGGCGACGTGACTCTCGAGGGCTCCGGTGCGCTCTCGGGTGGCGATGCCGCCCGGCTCACCGACTCGGGCGGCCAACGGATCGTCGCCGACGACAACGCCGAGATCTTGGTCTGGGAGATGCATGCGAGTCTCGCTGGGGCGTAGAGCATTTGCCGTGGCTGCCGCGGTTGCGCTGACCGCGTGCGGTACGAACACCGGCAATCCACCCCCGCCGGCACCGCCGACCACGACGACGACGGCGGCACAGCCCCCGACGGGCTTGGCTCCGGCCACCGTGCGGGTACCCGCCGAACTGGCCGAGGCACCGCTCGACGAACCGCGCCAGGCGCTGATCCCCACCGGCTGGACGATCGAGGTCATCGCCCGCATCCCGAAGGCGAGGATGCTGACGTGGGCACCCGACGGCGCGCTGCTGGTATCCGTCCCGAGCACCGGGCAGGTCCTGAAAGTGCGCCCCGAACAGCAGACAGTGCTGGAGGGGCTCGACCAACCGCACGGGCTGCTGTTCGCGGGCTCGACGCTGTACGTCGCCGAGAGCGATCAGATCGACGCGTACGACTATGTCGACGGCAGGGCCGTGAACCGCCGCACCATCGCGGGCGATCTCCCCGACGCCAAGAGCCCCGACTTACACGGCGCGTATGCCCACGCCCTCAAGAGCGTGGTGGTGGGAAGCGATGGCGCGGTGTACTTCTCGATCGGCTCGACGGGCAACATCTCCGCCGAGGATCGCACGGCCGATCCGCCGCGCGCGACGATCATGCGGGTGCCGCCGGGCGGCGGGCCGCCGGAGCCGTTCGCCACGGGCGTGCGTAACGGAACCGGCCTGGCGTTCGCCCCGGACGGCTCGCTGTGGACCGCGGTCAACAACCGGGACAACGTCGCCGACCCGGAGGGCCGCGTCGTGCAGTCTTACGTCGACGAACATCCGCCGGAATCGATCGCGAGACTGACCCTGGGACGCGAATTGGGCTGGCCGTACTGCAATCCCGACGGCGCACCGCCCGCCGCCTTCATCCGCGACGTGCAGACCAACCCCGACGGCAGCCGCATGGACTGTGCCGCACTGGAACCGGTCGAGCAGACCCTCGGTGCCCACTCGGCTCCGCTGGGTATGGCTTTCGGCGAGCTACCGGAGCCGTTCGGCCGCGGCGCGCTCGTCGGGGTGCACGGCTCGTGGAACCGTGAGTCACCGCGCGAGCCCGAGGTGTCGTTCTTCGCTTGGCGCGACGGCACATTGGGCCCACAGCAGACATTGGTCGGCGGCTTCCAAGCCGACAACGGCCTGCGTTGGGGCCGCCCGGTCGCGGCAGTCACCGGCCCGGACGGCGCGGTGTACATCAGCGACGACTTCGCCGGCGCGGTGTATCGGCTCGCACCGCCGTGATGAGGAGGAATGACGAACTGTGTCTGCTACGGTCGACGACTACTCGTGGTGGAGCTCCTGGCGTCCGGCGTGGGCGGAAGCGCACTGTGTGACGCTGGTCAGTGACATCACGCCGGATCACCTAGTCGGCGCACTGGCCGCTGATCGGCTGACCGAAGTGCCTGGCATCGACGCCCTCTACGCGCATGTTGTCGAGGGTTGGCCCGACGACTATGACCCGTCGCGGGCCATGGTCGGCATCGCCGGTATCGATGGCGGATGGTCCTTGATCGCCGAGATCAACGGCTACGCCGGCGTCACGGAGAGCGTGATCGAGCCCGTGTCCGGTAACAGAACCGTCGTCTCGCACTTCCGCAATGTCAACGCTGTGCACCGGTTTCACTGGTGGCGCGATGGCCGGTTGCTGGTCGATTTCGATCTGCTGTTTCCGACCGAGCGGTTCGGAGCCGAGCCCGACGCGCTGCTCGACGACATCCGTGGCGTCGGGATACCGCTGGATGCCGATCCGGCTCACATCGCCGACGTCGACCTCAGCGCGGCAGGCTTCGCGCTCGCGCAGCGGATCACCGGCGTCGCCTGTACACCCACGCTGTTCGAGAACAGCCGCTTCGTCGTCGCGACCGTGGCCATAACCGAGTAGACGTACGATCGCCGATGTGGCCGACCAACAGCTGCGTGATCTGAAGCTGCTGCGCCGGGTACGCGACCGGATCGACCGGGAGTACGCGCAGCCGTTGAATCTCGAAGCGCTCGCGCGCGGGGTGAACATGTCAGCCGGACACCTGTCGCGCCAGTTCAAGGCCGCCTATGGCGAATCGCCGTATTCCTATTTGATGACCCGCCGTATCGAGCGGGCGATGGCCCTGCTGCGGCGCGGCGACATGTCGGTCACCGAGGTGTGCTTCGCGGTCGGCTGTTCGTCGTTGGGCACGTTCAGCACGCGCTTCACCGAACTCGTCGGCGTGCCGCCGAGCGTGTACCGCCGCGACGCCACCGATGTGACCGCAGGCATCCCGTCCTGCCTCGCCAAACAGGTCACCAGACCGATCAGGAATCGAGAAGCCTCGGTCTCCGGCTCGCCGCTAGCGTGACCGGCATGGAAATCACGATCAACGCAAGCTTCCTGCCCCACACCGACCCTGAGGAGTCCCTGGCGTTCTATCGCGATGCCCTCGGCTTCGAGGTCCGCAAGGACGTCGGCTACGAGGACACGCGCTGGATCACCGTCGGACCCGCGGGCCGCCCCGACATGAACATCGTCCTGACTCCACCCGCCGCCGACCCCGGCATCACCGACGACGAGCGCCGCGTGATCGCCGAGATGATGGCCAAGGGAACCTACGCGAGCATCATGCTCGCGACCAGCGATGTCGACGGCCTGTTCGAGAAAGTTCAGGCCAGCGGCGCCGAAGTGATGCAGGAGCCGACCGACCAGCCGTGGGGCGCCCGCGACTGCGCGTTTCGCGACCCCGCGGGCAACACCGTCCGAATCCAGGAGCTGCCCTGAATGACGCATGCCGCCGACAGTCACGATCTGATCCGGGTCACCGGAGCCCGCGAGAACAACCTCAAAGACGTCAGCATCGAGCTGCCGAAGCGTCGGCTGACGGTGTTCACCGGGGTGTCCGGCTCCGGTAAGAGCTCACTGGTGTTCGACACGATCGCCGCGGAATCCCAACGGCTCATCAACGAGACCTACAGCGCGTTCGTGCAGGGCTTCATGCCGAACCTGGCGCGTCCCGAGGTGGACGTGCTGGAGGGGCTGACGACGGCGATCATCGTGGACCAGCAGCGCATGGGCGCCGACCCGCGGTCGACCGTCGGCACCGCGACCGACACCGGCGCGATGTTGCGAATCCTGTTCAGCCGCTTGGGGAAACCTCATATCGGTTCGCCGCAGGCATTCTCGTTCAACGTCGCATCGGTCAGCGGAGCCGGCGCCGTTTCGTTCGAGAAGGGCGGACGCACGGTCAAGGAGCGCCGCGAGTTCAACGTCGTCGGCGGGATGTGCCCGCGGTGTGAAGGCCGCGGCGCGGTCAACGACATCGACCTGACCGCGCTGTACGACGACACGAAGTCGCTCAACGAGGGTGCGTTGACCATCCCGGGTTTCAGCATGGAGGGCTGGTACGGCCGGATCTTCAACGGCTGCGGGTTCTTCGATCCGGACAAACCGATCAACAAGTTCACGAAGAAGGAACTGGACGCGCTTCTGTACAAGGAGGCGACGAAACTCAAGATCGACGGCGTCAACCTGACCTATCTGGGGTTGATCCCGCAGATCCAGAAGTCGTTCCTGTCCAAGGACGTCGAGGCCATGCAGCCGCATATTCGCGCCTTCGTGGAGCGTGCCGTCACGTTCACGACGTGCCCGGAATGCGACGGCACTCGGCTGTCGGAGACCGCGAGATCGTCGAAGATCAAGGGCGTCAACATCGCCGATGCATGCGCCATGCAGATCACCGACCTCGCGCAGTGGATCGGAAGCCTCGACAAGAAGGCCGAGGCGAAGTCCGTCGCGCCGCTGCTGACCGCCCTGCAGCACACCCTCGACTCGTTCGTCGAAATCGGGCTCGGTTACCTGTCTCTCGACCGGCCGGCCGGCACGCTGTCCGGCGGTGAAGCGCAGCGCGTCAAGATGATCCGTCATCTCGGGTCCGCGCTCACCGATGTCACCTACGTCTTCGACGAGCCGACGATCGGTCTGCATCCCCATGACATCGCGCGGATGAACAACCTGCTGCTGCAACTGCGCGACAAGGGCAATACGGTCCTGGTCGTCGAGCACAAGCCCGAGACCATCGCCATCGCCGATCACGTCGTCGACCTCGGACCGGGCGCGGGCACGGCAGGCGGTGAGGTCGTGTTCGAAGGCACCGTGGCCGGTCTGCGGGAGAGCGACACGGTCACCGGCCGCCATCTGGGCTACCGGGCGACACTCAAGGATTCGGTGCGGGAAAGCAACGGCGCGTTGGAGGTTCGCGGCGCGGGCACGCACAACCTGCGAAACGTCGACGTCGACATCCCGCTCGGCGTGCTGGTCGTCATCACGGGCGTGGCAGGTTCCGGCAAGAGCTCGTTGATCGACGGCTCGGTGGCCGGACGCGACGGCGTGGTGTCGATCGACCAGAGCCCGATCCGCGGTTCCCGGCGCAGCAATCCGGCCACCTACACCGGGCTGCTCGACCCGATCCGCAAGGCGTTCGCGAAGGCCAACGGCGTCAAACCCGCTCTCTTCAGCTCGAATTCGGAAGGCGCCTGCCCGGCCTGCAACGGCGCCGGGATCATCTACACCGAACTGGGTGTCATGGCCACGGTGGAATCCACGTGCGAGGAGTGCGAAGGCAAACGATTCCAGCCGTCGGTGCTGGAGTACACGCTCGGCGGCCGCAACATCGCCGAAGTGCTCGCCATGCCGGTTCACGAAGCGACGGGATTCTTCGCCGACGGGGATGCGAAAGTACCTGCCGCGCAGAAGATTCTGGAACGCATGGCCGACGTCGGGCTCGGCTACCTGACTCTCGGCCAGCCGCTCACCACGCTGTCGGGCGGCGAACGGCAACGCCTCAAACTGGCGGCGCAGATGGCAGACAAGGGGGAAATCTACATCCTCGACGAGCCCACCACGGGATTGCATCTCGCCGATGTCGACCAGCTACTCGCACTACTGGACCGGCTCGTGGACTCCGGAAAATCGGTCATCGTCATCGAGCATCATCAAGCGGTGATGGCGCACGCCGACTGGATCATCGATCTCGGGCCGGGCGCCGGGCACGACGGTGGGCGGGTCGTGTTCGAGGGCACCCCTGCTCAGCTCGTCGACAAACGCGCGACACTCACCGGTGAACATCTGGCTGAATACGTCGGCAGCTAACTGCGTTTCGCACGGTCGGCAAAGTCGGGACCACCCCGATGCGCAACCGTGACTGCTCTGTTACGTATGTTGACAGAGTTACCTGTGTGGTTATTGTGTAATCCGTGCCTGGGCTGGCAAAGCTGCTGCGACGTGTGATAGCGGGTACCGCTATCTTCTCGTTGTGTGCCGCCGTCGGTACGAGCGGACCGCCGGCAGCCAAGGCGGAGGATGCCAAAGCCCTGCTGCTGGGTGCGATCGCCAACACCAAGGGTTCCTACCTCGTCTACAACTTCGGCGGTCAGTTCGCCGCACCCTTTCTGACCGCCGACGGCCGCGCGTACACCCTCAACGGCGGCGGTCATCTGATGACCATCAAGAACGCTTCGACCCGGCTGAATCCGCGACTGCTGGTCGACACTCACCAGGGTTATCAGTCGCGCTGTGAGCGCACCCCTGGTGCGCGCACCGGTGAGGGCCTCTGGCAAGCGTCGGAAACCTATGCGCCCCTTGCCGCTTGGCAGGTTCTGGGGCAACCGATCATGGCGGTCAATGCCAACTTCTTCGATGTGCGCGGCCAACGGGGCGGGTCGTGGCGCGACACGAAATGCAGTTCGCCGCTGGGCGCTTATGTCGACAACACCCGTGGCCAGGGCCGTGCCAACGTCGCGGTGACCGGCACGCTGGCCTACGCGGGCAAGCAGGGCCTGTCCGGAGGTAATGAACACTGGTCGGCGCTGGCCACCATGATCCTTCCGGTGGGCGGCGCACCGTACGTGATAATGCCCAAGGGCGACAACGACTATGACGCGGCCTCGCCGGAGATTCAGCGGCTCCTCGATCGCGGTGCCAGGTTCGTCGCAGTGGCCGGGATCGGTTTGTTGGCGCCGGGTGAAACCGGTCAACTCAACGACAACGGCCCGAGCGCTGCCCGCACCGCAGTCGGCTACAACCGGGGCAACGATCAGCTCTACGTCTTCCAGGGCGGCAGTTACACACCCGACAACATGCAGGATCTGTTCCGCGGACTGGGCGCCGACAACGCGGTGTTGCTCGACGGCGGCGGCTCGTCGGCGATCGTGCTACGCCGCGACACCGGCGGCATGTGGAGCGGCGCGGGCTCGCCACGCGGTAATTGCGACACGCGTCAGGTGTTGTGCGATTCCGGTGAGCGCGCGTTGCCCAGCTGGCTCGCCTTCACCTGACGCCGCCCGGCATCAGTTCAGGAGGTCGTGGGCGAGCACGGCCTGGGGTACGTCCAAGAGCTGGATGCGCTTGGGGAGACCGGGGTGACGCAGCTCGAAGAGCCGCTCCTGCCATTGCGGATCGTCCAGGCGATGACTGCCAAGGTGCGTCAACGTCGCACCGGCCGGTAGACCGCCGAACCCCGATGACACCGTGGTGCCCGATATCAGGGTCTGGCCACCGTGGGCGACATCGCACAGCTTCGCGGCTCCATCCGCGACACTGTGCACGCCGATGCACAACGAAAACGGGTCTGTCGGTGCCAATTGCAGGGCCAGGGCGCAGGACAGCGCGTCCGACGCGCAGCCGAAGGTCGCGACGAAACCCTCGGTATTGTCGAGGCCTGAGCGAAGGATGCCGTCGTTCAGCGCGATGAGGTGGACCGCGGTCGTACGCAACCACGGGAGCGCGGCCGCCATGTCGTCCGGCTGCGTTTGCCACAGCCGGGCCGAACCCTCGGCACCCGCCATCAACGTCACCGCTCCGGTTGGCAGCTTCACGGTCACACCCAGGTCGCTTCAGTCATTTTCGTCGGTCCACGAGTTCAGCTAACACATTGCAGAACGCCAGCGTAACCGCTTCGGAGATGGCCCGCGGCCGCCGTCACACCTTTGGGCTGAACTGTCAACCCCGTTGCGACACAGGCAGGTTGCTAACTCACGGACACCCTGCCGTTATCGGCTTGAATGCCCACGTGACACCCTGGGCCGGAATTTGCTAATAACGCTTGGCATTCACTCAGGCTTCAAGCCACAGGTCGACACCCTCGGCGGTGAAGATGTACAACAACGTGCTCCACGTGTCGTCTCCGAGGGCGGTCTTGACCTGTTTGTAGGAGGTCATGACGAATCTGAACCCGCCATCGTCGGGAGTCCCGAAGCCACCGCGCAGGCAGTCCGCGAGCGCATCCAGGTTGGAGCCGAAGTAGCCGCCGTCACCGTTGACCGCCCGGCCGATCTCGGTGAAGAAATCCGCCTTCGATGCGACCTTCGCCCCGTCGATCCGATACGTCTTCACATGCCTCCGATCAGGCAGAACGACTCGTAATGATCCCCGGTGTAGTAGTACTCCGCCGGATCGTCCAACGGCTTGCCCCCGGTGACGATCCGGCGCTTGCCACGGTGGCTCAGCCCGGGCGTCGGAACGGTGTACTCGCGGTAGTAGCCCCGCTCATGCGCGGGCAACCGGCCTTCGAAGTTGCCGAACACCACGCCGTCGTTGCGTGGGTACGGGAATGGGCCACCGGCTTCGATGAGCTCGACCGTTTCGGCGGCCTGCGGTGGCAAGGTGTCGAGGCTGCAGGTCCCGTCTGCCGCGGCGGTGTCCGTCCCGGACTCACAGCCGACGACGACCGCGCACAGCACCGCTGCCAGGCCGGTGCCGATCCTTCGCCGCATCGCCACGACGCTAGCAACAAATGCCCGGGATCCACAGAGTCCCGTGGGACCATCGGTACTTGAGTGAATAGAGTTACCACATCCTCGGACGTCACCTCCCGCCGCGACAGCACCGTGAGTGGACGGGAGTACCTGTCTCGCAAACAGTTTCGGCCCGACATCGAAGGTCTGCGGGCGGTGGCCGTGGTGGCCGTCGTACTTTTCCATGCGGGGGTGCCGGGGCTGCACGGCGGCTTCATCGGCGTCGACGTGTTCTTCGTCGTATCGGGCTTTCTCATCACCGGACTGCTGTGGCGCGAAGCGTCGCGCACCGGAACGATAAAACTGACGAAGTTCTATGCCGCGCGCGCCCGACGCCTGCTACCGGCTGCGGCTGTCGTCCTCGTCGCGACATCGGTCGCGGCAGCCGTGCTGCTGCCGCCGTTGCAGGCACGCAGTGTCTTGGGCGACACCATCGCCAGCGCGCTCTACGTCGGCAACTACCGATTCGCCGCCGAGGGCACCGACTACCTCGCAGCGGACACCCCGCCATCACCGCTGCAGCACTACTGGTCGCTCGGGGTGGAAGAGCAGTTCTACCTGCTGTGGCCGGCGTTGATTCTCGGTATCGCCTGGCTGTTGACCCGCCGCGGCCGCGACGCGGGGTCCGCACTGCCCTACGTCGGGGTGCTGGCAGTCGTCGCGGGCGCCTCGTTGGTCCTGTCGCTGACGTGGACGCGCACCATGCCGGCGTGGGCGTTCTTCTCCCTGCCTACCCGGGCGTGGGAGCTGGCCGTGGGTGGTCTGATCGCGTTGACCGCCGCAAACTGGCGCACGCTGCCACCGGTCTGCGCCGCCGTCATCGGCTGGGGCGGCTTGGCGTTGATCGTCGTGACATGCACCCAGATCGGCGAGTCGACGCCGTACCCGGGCACCGCGGCGCTGTTGCCGGTCCTCGGTACCGCACTGGTGATCGGCGCCGGGTGCGCGACGCCCGACCTCGGCGTGGGCCGACTGCTGGCAAAACCCCTGATGCGCTCGATCGGCCGCGTGTCGTATTCGTGGTACCTATGGCATTGGCCCGCCTTGTTGTTGGCCCCGGCGCTGTTTCGCACCGAGCTCGGCGTGGCCGGCCGCTTGGCGATGGTGGTGATGGCCCTCGGGCTGGCGATCCTGACGCTGCATCTGATCGAGAACCCGGCCCGGTTCGCGGCCGCGCTGCGGGCGTCGGCCTGGCGCAGCCTGGCGGTGGGAGCCACCGCGACGGCGGCGGCGGTGTGTGCCGGCCTGGTGTTGTTGGCGATTCGTCCGGTGCCGACCGGTTCGGGTCCGGCCGCGGTGCCCGTGGCCGCGGTCGCGGCGCCGGCGTCGCCTCAACAGCGGGTGCTTACGCCGCAGGAGCAGTTGCGTGCCGCGGTCGCGGCATCAGCGGATCTGCGGGCCGTTCCCTCGAATCTGTCGCCACCGCTTGACAACATCACGAAACCTGAGCCATTCGTCGACGGGTGCGTGGTGTCGTGGAAAGACGTCGCACAGCCGGAATGTGTGTCCGGCGATGCCGATTCGACGACGACGGTTGCGCTGATCGGAGATTCGCACGCCGCGATGTGGCAGCCGGCGCTGGAACCGGTTGCGCAGCAGAACGGTTGGCGGCTGGAGACCATGGCCAAGGTCACGTGCCCATTGATGAAGTTGCCGATCTTCAGTCCCTACCTCGGCCGGGAGTTCACCGAGTGCAAGCAGTGGCGGGCTGCGGTACTCGCCCGAATCCAGAAGGAGCGTCCCGCACTGGTCGTGCTGGACATGGTGCGCCGCTACGGGGCCGACTTCGGCTTCGTGAGTTACGACCGAGCCTGGCTGGACGGGTTGACGGCGCTGGTGTCACAGCTGCGCGGAACGGGCGCCCGGGTTCTGGTGCTCGGCCCGGTCCCGGACCCGCACTCGACGGTGCCGACGTGCCTGTCCGCCCACATGGACGACGCCGCCTTCTGTACGCCGGATCGCGCGAAGGCCATGACCGACAATGGCATTGCCGCCGAGGAGGCGGCCGTGCGGGCAGGCGGCGGCCAGTATGCGAATCTGAGCGAGTTCTTCTGTACGGACACCCGCTGCCCGGTGATCGTCGGCAACACGCTGGTGTTCTTTGACGACAACCACATCACGGCCGAGTACGCGCAACTGATGACGCCGATCATCGACCAGCTCGTGCAGGGTGCGCTCGCACGCAACTAGAGCGTGGTGACGGTCTTGGCGCGGACTACTCCGGGCCATCGCTCTCGCTAGCCGAGTCCTGACTCTCGTTCTTGTCCTTCTTGTTCACGCCGAGCTTTTTCTTGACGTCCGCGCCGACCTTGTCGACAGCTTTCTTGAGATTGTCGCCGGCCTTCTTGACCGCGTCACGCACGGGCGCCTTGCGCTTCGATTCGGTGTCGGAAGTTGTTGTGCTGCCGGGCCGCTCGGGAGCACCGTCACGCACCTCCGCCAAGAACTTGCCGACACTGCGCTGCACGTTGCCCAGATGTTCCTGCGTGACCTCCGGTTCATCCGGAAGTTGCGATTCGACGGCCGTCAACACCTGGGACACCCCGTCACCGACGTCACGGCTTACGTTTCTTATCGTGGTGCCCGGCGCCGTCAAGACCTGCTCCACAGCGTCGTCCTGCTCTTCGGTGAGTTCGATGTCAAACGTCTCGACAACGTCGTTCTTCACCCGGATCAGGCTGTCGCTCAGTTCATCTCCGAAGCCAGCACCCAGCGCGGCGATGAGATCGCCCGGCAGCAGGGCCCTCTGCTCGCGGGTGAGCGTGCGGGTGCCGAACAGCGTTGGCTCGCCGAACTCGTCGAGCGTGCGGGTGTACGTACCATCCGGATTGCGCACCACGTCCGGGTAAGCGATCTTGACGAGCATGTCCAGCGCCGGTTCGAGTGCGTCGGCCAACGGTGTGTTGATGTCGGTGTTGCCCGTCGCCAGGCCGATCAATTGCGCGGGTAACCGCATGGGCGTCAAGAGCGGCAATTCATCGACCGGAAGGGTGTAGTAGACAGTGCCATCTTCGCCCACGTAGCCGCCCGCACCGAGGTTCTCGAAGTCGACGCCGGTGAGAAGGTTCGTCAGGAACACCGCGGATGCCACCGAGTTCGCCCATGCGATCGGGTTCGCTGTCGCGGGAGCGTCGGACAACAGGTCATATTGCCAGCCGATGTCGGCCTTGAGGGTTATGACGATCGGCTCCCCATCGGCATTCTCGATCACCGTCTGCAGATTGCCGAGTTGGTCGATGCTGATGTCGCCGCCGGTCAGCAGATCGCGGATCAGATCCGGGTCCACACCTACCGGCAACACATCCTGACGTTCGGGACTCACCGGATCGACGCCCGTGAGTTCTTCGTAGATCGGCGCGAATCGCGCATACAGTCCGCCGTTGGCCCGGCCCGGATTCCGCACCAGCACAAGCGACAGCACCGTGATGTCGATGACGCCGCCGGGCTGCGTCACCTCGTACTCGGGAGGTTGGCCGGGCTGCGGGTACTGCGGCGTGGGCAACGGGGTCGGAAGGTTCTGGGTGGTGACCGTGACGAGGGTGACCTGACCGTTCGGTCCGACGATGGCGATCTGGCGCGGCCCGGTCAGCGGCGCGCCGACCTCGTAAGGGTCATAACCCTCGTGTGTGGCGCCCTGAACGCTGTCGATAAATGCTCGGTAGGCCGTCCCTGCCGCGATGGCGCCGTCGCCGTATGCGATCAGATTGACGTTGGTCAGGTAGGCGGTCCAGTTGAGGATCGGGGCGAGTGCGCCTGCGTCACCGTGTTCGAGAGCGTAGGCGAGGTAGGCGAGTTGGCCCGCCGTCGGCAAGGTGCCGAGGTCACTGGGCGACACCCACTGCCCCGCGGTCTGCGTGGTCCAGAAGCCCGGTTCGACGATCCCGAAGTCGGGCACCGTGATGGTCTGCGGAATGTTGGCGACGGCAGCGAGCGCCTTGTTGGTGGCGCACTGTGCGCGGTTGGACAGGCCGCGACAACCGCCGAGGAACGACGGCAAGTTGTACGCGACGTCGTAAGCGGCGTCATAGGCCGGTTGGTAGGCGGGGTTCGGTTCGGTGTGGGAACCGGTCTGCCCCACGACCGGGAGCGTGTAGGACGGCACCCCGTCGATCCATGTCACCCAGACGGGTTGGAGATCGACTTCGCCGATGCCCCAGGCGATCAGGGGGTTGTCGTCTTTCGCCCCGACGATGGCGTTGTTGATCGCCCGCGGATCCGATGGCAACGTCGATCCGCCCACCGGCAACCAATCCGGAAACCCGATGAAGTACGTCTCACTGTTTGCGGCATTTGCGAACGCGGGGGTGAGTCCCACCGCGAGCGCACTGGCGGCGATCCCACCCATGAGACCCAGCTTCTTTGCCTTCGCTCGATCCAGGCGACGTCGGCGGGTCCGCGAAGGTTCGTGGATCGCTCGTAGTTTACGCATTTCATCGCCCCGCTCTCAGGTTTCTCTCAGGTGGCGATCGGGACGCTACTACCGCCTACATCGTTTGCCGTAAATTTTCGCCGGTGTCAAACTGCGGTATTTCAGTGGGCAAATACATGCCGCGACGCAGCTACGGATTCATTGCTACATATCGTTCGCGCCGTGCCGAATTCGCTCGACTCGCGGGCATGCCGAAAACTTGTCGCAAATGTCCGAAACCAGCCATCGCTTGGGGTTTCGCTTATCCAACGTTGCCATTGACAAATGGCATGGCCGTGCACTTCTAGCAAATGCTCCGGTGATTGCAGCGTGATTCCGGAGAGCTGTTGCCGCATATGGGAGTTAACGACACGCTGTGGCGTCATTACCGGAAAGTAATGACAGCGAAGGCCTCTCACGACCTACGGATTCCATACGGCAAATCCGCGGTGCAGCCTTCGGGCGGCCTCGTCGCTAGGCGGCATCCTTCTCCGTCTTGTCCCGTTGCTTGTCGGTCGCGTTCTTGACGGCCTTCTCGACACCTTCGGTCACGGCCTTGATCTGCTTGCGGCCGTTCTCGGCGACTTTGTTGATGCGGTCCTGCGCGTCCTGCACAGCTTTCTGCGTACGCTCGCGAGCCTTTTCGGCGGATGCCTTGGCCCGGTCACTCGCGTCCTTGACCGTCGTCTGGAGTTGCTCACGGGCGTCGTCAGCGGCATTGCTCAGGCTCTTCGGGGCGGTGGCCTCGGCATCGTCTGCATCTACCGTGGCATCCAGATTCAGCGCCTTCTTGTCCGGCGCACCGATCCCGGTATCCGTAATGCCCGGTGGCTCAAAGTTGGTCGTCGTGACCTCGGGTGCGTCGGCAGTGTCGAGCGCTCCGTTGGTGAGATTCTCCAACGCCTGTGGCAGGCCGGAGACGTCAAATCCGTTGCCGGCGTTGGGCAGCGCGTCGTCGAGGCCGAGAAGTCCGAGGACTGTGGCGATCACGTTGGGTACCGGGCCATCACGGTTGACGAGCCCGTCGGCGATGGCCTTCTGAACGCCGATCGCGAGCGCATTCACGAGGTGACCCGGCACCTGGCCCCAATCAAGATCGGGCAGTGTGCCGAAGGCGGTCGGCACGTCGGCTTCGTCGAGCGTGCGGTCGTATTCGCCGGTCGCCTCGTTGTAGTACACGTCGGTGTAGCCGAGATTCACCAGGCTTGTGAGCAAGGGGCTCAACGCCGTTCCGATTGGATTGTTGAGATTCGCACCGGTCAGCAGGTTGATGACATCGAACGCCAGATAGGTCGGTTCGAGCAGCGGCAGGCTGCGCGCCGGGATGGTGATGTAGATGTTGAGTTTCGGTCCCTTGGTGGGATCGTCTCCGGGATTGGCCAGGTAATCGGTGACGTCCTCGCCGAGCTGCTGGGCAATCTGGTCCAGCACGACGTCGGTGAGGATGCCGTCAAGGGTCTGGCCCCTGAGGATGTACGTCGGGAGCAGTCCCGCCGCAACGTTATTGGCCATGGTGAACGGGTTGGGCCAGGCCGCGAAGTCCGAGAGCGGCAGATACTCCGCCGTCGCATCGATCTTGATCGGGATGAGGTTGGCCCCGCCAAGAGTCAGGCCGAAGATCTGGATGTCGTTCAGCAATCCGTCCCCGTCGGTGCTGCTCTGGACTTGGGTGTCCGGCGTGACGGTGTCGATCCCGACCAACCGGAACAGCGGATACATCCGGGCCAGGATGCCGCCGTTGGCACGCCCGGGGTTGTCGATGAGGACCATCGGCAGCAGGGTGAAGCTACCGAGGAGCGGATCGGTGCCCGAATAGTTCTCTCCGCCAGGCTGATTCGGGAGATCGTCGACGACTTGCTGATACGCCGCCCCTGCGGCGAAGGCACCCAGTCCCATGCCGACGACGATCGGTACACGCAGGTCGACCACGCTCGGGAAGTGGTTCAGCTCGTCTTCGATCTTCTTGAGGATTTCCTTCACCAGAATGTGGTTCAACCCGCCGGTCGGCACCAACGAATTCAGTAGCTGGTCCACCTCGGCCGACGTGACCGAGAGGTACTCCGTGCCGTTGATCTCGTCGGCCACCGAGTTGGGGAACGACGGCACCCAGCCGAGGTCGACGCCGAACAACTTGAGAAGAGTGAAGATCGGCCCTGCCGTGATGACGTTGATGCCTGCGGTGTCTGGGACCTCGGCGAGGTTCAACGGGTCACTGAGGTCGAGGCCGAGAGGCTTGAGCAACTCGGTCAGTGTCGTGGTGGTGTCGAGTCCGGGCAGGCCAACTGCCGCGAGAGCGTCGTTCAGCTCGGTGAGCAGACCACCGAGAGCTAGCGCATCGAACACCGGGTCAAGATCCACCGGCACGTCCCCGAGCGCACCGGTCAGTACGCGGGCCAGCGCCTGGTTGAGGACTCCGGCCGCCAAGGTCTCCAAGTCGATGCCCAGAGCCTCGGCGGCCGCCGCGAGATCGACGTTGTTGACCAACGCCGTCATCAGCTCGTCGCCGATCGCCTGGGACAGGTCGTACACCTGGGGGCCAAGCCCGTTGGTGAGATCGTCGATCTGGTCCGGCGGCGGGAAGACGTGCACGCCGGCCTGCAGGTCGACATCTCGCTTGACCGCGGCCGCGTTCGCTTCGGGCAGCGGGGCTATTCCGGCAGTCAGGGCGGTCACCGTTGCGGTCGCTGCGCCGATAGTCGCGATCTTCTTCACACGTTGCCGACACATACGGTGTTTGACGCCCATACGAGCTGTCCTTTCGACCGATTTCTCAGGTTGTTCTCAGGCACCGTACACCGTCGTGATGGCGATCACTATGGTTGCTGAGGAAATTTTCATGCCGCGGCAATTGACCCTTGAGCAAACGAACGCCTTCGTATCATTCAGCGCGTATGAGCTGGATGATGCGTATCAACCTTGCGTTCTCCGCCATTTCAGCGATGGTCCATATCTACGCGCGCGTCAGTTGCTACGTAGAAGCGTTGCTAGAAATCTTTGACCAGCCGGCCGGCGATGGCGTCCACCTCGCGCGCATAACCCCCGCCGAACAACACCACGTGTGCGAGCAGCGGGTACAGCTGATGCAGACCGATACGGTCTCGCCAACCGTCGCGTAATCGCCGGATCGATTGATAGCCCGCAAGTATCTCGCCGATATGCGGACAACCGAACAGGTCCAGCATCGCCAGGTCTGTCTCACGATGTCCGGCGTGCGCGGCCGGGTCGATCAACACGACACCGCTCGGCGTCCACATCACGTTGCCGCTCCACAGGTCACCGTGCAGGCGGCATGGCGCGTCATCGTCGTCGAATCTCCCAGTGCTGCAGAGTTCGATCACCGCGTCGACGGCCTTGCGCGTCGCATCGCTCATCGACGGCGCGGCCAGCCGGGCCATCGGCCGCAACCGTTCCTCGGCGTAGAACTCACCCCAGGAATCGCGCCCGGCCAATGACATCGGCAACGGATGCGCCATCGGCCCGAAGAAACCTTGACCGTCGTATCCGTCGGGGCCAACGCCAAACGTTGGCGCACCCGCGTCATGGGTGACGGCGAGTCGCCGGCCGAAGTCGCGGGCGGCCTCAGCCGACGGCGCAACGGATTTCAGGCGCTGCAACCTCAACGAAGTGGCGTCGTGGGCCAACACGCGTACGCACTCGGCTCCACCATCGACAGCGAGCCAGCGCAGGCCTGCCGCCTCGGCAGCGAAGAACCCCGGCGGCGCAGCCGGATTGCGCTTGACGAACTCGTCCACTATCGCCGGCGCGGCACGCCGGCGATCTGGGCGAGCATGCGATCACGAAGCGCTGCAGGGATATTCGTCACGAACGCGACCTGGAGCTTGTTGCCCAAGCCGACGATGTAGCGGGTGCGCGGGCGACGCGCTGTCAACGCCTCCTCCACAACGGCGACCACCTTGGAGGTGGGCACCGCCATCTTCCGCGCCATCGGGATGAACTTCTTCATCCCCGCCACGTGTTGGGCGTACAGGACACGATGCTCGGTCGACATCGCCGCTTCCGTCTGGATCACCATGTCATCGGCGGTCCGCCACATGTCCGTGTCGGTCTGCGCCGGCTCGACCACCACAACGGGAACACCCCACGGCCGCAACTCGACCCGCAGCGCATCCGCGCCCGCCTCCAAGGCGAACTTCGACGCCGAGTATGCGCCGAGCATGGGCAACGACAGCTGTCCGTTCACGCTGGAGATGAACACCACCCGGCCACGCGATTCCCGAAGCTTCGGCAAAACCGCGCGGGTGACCGCGAACTGACCGATCACGTTGACGTCCAGTTGTTTACGCCAGTCCTCGGCGGTGAGCGCCTCCACCGCACCGGCCACCACGATTCCGGCATTGTTGACGACGGCATCCAACCGCTGCGGTAACACATCGGGCAGTGCCGCGATGTGGCCGGCATCGGTGACGTCGAGGATGACGGTCGAGATGCGGTCCGGGTTCACCGATGCCACCGCCGCGGCATCGGCCTCGGTACGGACGCCGGCGACCACGGTCCATCCGGACGCAGCCAGATGTTCGACGATGGCTCTGCCGATGCCACGCGCCGCGCCGGTGACGAGAACTGTAGGCATAGCCGCGAGAGTACTGCCCGATCTCCGAGTTATCCCCAACCTGTACTTCATCCACAGGCGGCCGATTTGGTGCGCGGCGGGCCGGCCGGAATAGGTAGATTCGAATACATGTTCGATGGATCGCTCGTTGAAATCGCCGAGCTGGCGGGCTTGGATGACGCCACGCTCAACGACACCGCGGCCGGGTGGGCACAGGTCGAGGCCGCCGCGGCCGCCCGCAAACTCGCCACGATGGCCGAGAGCTTCACCCGCCGCACCGACACCCCGACCGCCGAGGATCGCGAGCTGTGGTGGGTGGATCCGAGCGCCGCGGTCGGAGCCGAACTCGGTGCGTCCCAAGGAGTCAGTTCCTGGAATGCCCTGTCGCAGGCCCGGATCGGCGTGGTGGTGCGTGACCGGCTACCCGCGGTGGGCGCGTTGTTCGCTGCCGGTCTGGTCGACGAGGACTTGGTGCGCGCCATCGTCTGGTGCACCCATCTCATACAAGACACCGACGCACTCGCCCGCGTAGATGCCGACCTGGCCGCCCGAATCACCAGGTGGGGCGCGTGGTCTGACCGCGCGATCCGCAAGGCCATCGACGCGTTGGTCATTGAGCACGATCCGGGTGCGCTGCGCCGCGGCAAGGCCGCCGTGCGGGCCCGCTATATCGACTTCGGTTCGCCCGGGGACGAACCCGGGACGACAAGCATGTCCGGTCGGTTGCAGTCGCACAACGCGGAGTTGGTGGACAGCGTCATCGACGAGATGGCCAGATCGGTGTGCGCCCACGATCCCCGCACACTCGATCAACGCCGCTCGGACGCCATGGGCGCGCTGGCGGCCCGCACCGACCTGGCGTGTCTGTGCGGCCGAGACGACTGCACCGCGGGCACATCGGATCCGTCGACGAACAACGTCGTGGTGCATGTGGTGGCCGACCGGGCCACCGTCGAGGCTGCGGCCGCCACGCCGGACGAGTCAGCCGACGAGACCAGCGAGGAGATCGCGCCCCCTCCCCCGGAAGCGACAGCCGACGATGTCGCGCCCGCGTTCGTTCTGGGCGGCGGAGTCCTGCCTGCCTACGCCTTGGCCGAGATCCTGCCGTTCGCGACCGTGCGGCCGGTGATCCACCCCGGCGACGCGCCCCCTGAGCGCGGATACGTCCCCTCACGGGCATTGGCCGACTTCGTGCGCTGCCGCGATCTCACGTGTCGCTTTCCCTACTGCGACAAACCGGCGGACCGATGCGACATCGACCACACGGTGCCTCATCCGTGGGGGTGTACACATGCGTCGAACTTGAAGTGCCTGTGCCGTTTTCATCACCTGCTGAAAACGTTCTGGATTGGCGAAGGCGGCTGGAAAGACCGCCAACTGCCTGACGGCACAGTCATCTGGACCGCGCCCACCGGACACGAGTACACCACCGTGCCCGGGAGCCGCCTCCACGTTCCCGCTCTTGCTGCGCCGACCGGCACCCTGGTGTTGCCCGACTCTGTGCCGACGCAATCCGGCGACCGAAGTGTGAAGATGCCCAGACGGACCCACACCCGAGCCGAGAACACCCTGCGCGCCATCGCCGCCGAACGACGTCTCAACGACGCCTTCGTCGCCGAGTGCAATGCGCCCCCGCCGTTCTAGCGCAGCGGAAGCGCCGCGATCGCGGGCTCGATGACAGCGCGTAACCGCCTTGGCGATACGCCGTCTCGGGCCTGAACCGATAGGCCGTTCAGCACGGTTGCGAAGTAGTCACCCAATTGCTGGACGTCGGCGTCTGTGCGCAGTTCACCTGATTTCTTGGCGGCCCGGACGGCCGCGGTGATGGATTGCGCTCTCTCGTGTCTGTGCTTCTCGAGCCACTCACGAATCTCGTCGTGCCCGGGCGTGCAGTTGGTTGCCGCAGCCACGACCATGCAGCCGCGCGGATGTGGTTTGGCATAGACGTCGACAGCATCGCGCAGCATGCGACGCACGGCGTCCGCCAGGGTGGGCTCCTCGGCGAATGCCCGGTCGGCGAACCCGCCATCGGTTTGCATGTAGAGCTCGACGGCTTCGCGGAACATCTGCTCCTTGGGTCCGAATGCCGCGTACAGACGTGCGGAGGCCAATCCGGTCGCGGCCACCAGGTCGGCCATCGATACGCCCTCGAATCCGTGTCGCCAGAACAGCTCCTGCATTGTCCGCAGGGCAGCGTCGCGGTCGAATTCCCTTGGACGTCCAGCCATCACGCAGCTCTCAGAATCGGTCGATGACGACCACACCGGTTGTACCGTAGGCCGCCATCGACTCTAGTACGCCGCCCACACCGTCGAGACCGACGGTTGACGAGACGACTTTCGCAGGGTCAAGCGTGCCGGCATTGACCATCGACAACATCGAGGGGAACCGGTGTGCCGCCATCCCGAAGGCGGAGAGGAATTCCAGTTCCTTGACCATCATGACGTCGATCGGCAGCGCGATGCTGCCGCGCTCGGCGGGTGTGGTGTGGCCCAGCTGGACATGTCTGCCGCGGATACGCAACGACTCCACCGATGCCCGGCAGGAGGCCGCAATTCCGACGGCGTCGACCGACACATGCGCACCGCCACTGGTGAGTTCGCGCACGGCGCCGGCGGCGTCCTCCTTGGCGGCGTTGACCGTGTGCACAGCACCGAGTGCGCGGGCGGTTTCGAGCTTCTCATCGAAAATATCGACGGCGATCACATTCGCCCCGACTGCGGCCGCGATCTGCACCACGGCCAGTCCCATGCCGCCACCCGCCCCGTGTACGGCCACCCATTCGCCGCCGCGCGTCCTGGCCTGCTCGACGATGCCGTGAAACGCCGCCATGTACCGGCAGCCGAGGCTCGCTGCGGCCGTCGAGCTCAGCGTCTCCGGCAACTCGACCAAGTTCACGTCGGCGAACCGCACCGCGACGTACTCGGCGTAGCCGCCCCAATAGGAAACGCCAGGCACCAATTCGTCGAAGTGTTCACATACCTGCTGGTTTCCCGTTCGGCACGTCTGGCAGGTCCCGTCGCCCGGGTTCATCGGGAACGTCACTCTGGCGCCGGGCTTCCAGTTCCGGACGTCAGCGCCGACTTCGACAATCGTTCCGGCGAACTCGTGCCCGAGGACGAACGGCGCCGTGAGAACCGGTCCGCCGGACCAGAACTGGCCCGACCACAACGCCCAGTCCGTACGGCAGATGCCGTTGGCTTCGACGCGCAGGATCGCGCCGTCGGCCGGGCATACCGGATCGGGCACTTCGACCACGGCCGGCGGTGTTCCGAGTTGTTCTATGACGGATGCGCGCATCGACTGTCCTATTCTTTGTTGATCGACAAAGAATAGGATGCGGCAGTCACCGCCCAAACGCAAGCGCACCGCCGCTCTAGTGGCCGAACCTGAAGATGAGCGCGCTGATCGCCACCACAACCGCAGCCAGCGCGATCACGGGTGCGACAGTGACCCGCGACAGCGTCGCGCCGATCACCGCGCCACCGCACATCGTGGCGACCACTGCGTAGCGCAGCTTCTCCCGCTGCCCGGTACCTCCGGCCAGGCGGCTGTCGAAACCTATGCCGACGATCGTCGACGTGAGCACCGTGGTGCTGAGCTCTTGTATCCCGAACTGACGGGCCGTGGCGTTCTGGATGCCGAAGGTCAGAGCGAGTCCGGCGATCAGGAACAGTTTGGAGTTGTCGTGATACCGCAACACTCCGGTGCCGGCAAGGACCGAAAGTGCGGTCAATATAACGACTTCCACGCCGAGGGCGACCGTGAGCCAGGTCCGCACATGGCTGTCGATGTGCCTCGCCAACCTTCCGCCCAGCACAGTGCCCGCCACGAAACCGGCGAATGCGACGACGGCGGCAGTCAGGTCCACCCCCGAATGGGGCACGAACCAGAAGCCCAGGAAGATCACATTGCCGGTCATGTTCGCGACGAACACGTGACCGAGTACCAGCACGCTGATCGCATCGACGATTCCGGTGGCCAATGTCAGCAGCAGAAGCGCAGTGACAGTTAGTCGTTCGGATACCGGCGACGCGATGGCCATGCCCAGATCCTCGAGGCTAGAGCTGCGGCGACAGATCTAATTGAGTCAGCGCGGGCATCTGCGTGATGCGCCAATCTCCGCCGTCACGAACGAGAGTCAACCGATACGACAGGTACCGCAACGACGGAACGTTCTTGGTCACCGGGCTGGTCGACACCGAGTTGGTGTAGACGATCGCCGTGGCCTCCGTCGGGCTGATGCTCTCCACCGCCGTGCCGACCACCTGCGTGTTGTTGGTGATCTGGGCCTGCTTGTTGGAGGGCACGATGGAATCGATGAACTGCCGGTACTGATTGGCGAAGTCATTCGACAAGTACCGCGACGCCCGGTCGGGCAACGACTCGATGTTGTCGGGCGTGTAGGTCCACAGCGTGGTGATCGCATCGGCCGACGTCTGTGCCACTTGGAGTTTGGTGTCCACCAGGGCGCGATCGGACAGGTACGGCTGCACCATCGCCCCCGCGAATGCGCCAGCGGCGACGAACACCGCCGCCGCACCCACCGCGGCATAGGTGAGCCGCTTCCCGGCGGGGCGATGCGGGACGAGGACAGGCTCCGGTTTTTCCTCCGCGGCGGGCTCGGGCTCTTCAGGCTCCGCGGCCTCCGTCTCGGGCTCCGGCTCCGGTTCCGCCTGGGGTTCCGGCTCCACCGCGGCTGCGCGCCGCCCTTTGCCCACCGGCGTACGTTTGGGCCGTGCCTCCGGGGATGGCTCGTTGCGGTCCGTCTCCTCGGCGGGCTGCTCCGCGTTGCGTTTGCGTCCGAAACCCCAACGGCGGCGTGGCTTCTGGTCGTCGGACGTCAGATCACCTGGATCAGCTGGCTGATCTTCCACTGTTGTCCTTCCAGAATAGTCGTTGCCACCCAACGGTTTCCGCTCTCGATGTTGGTCTTCCCATCCGGCGACCGGGTGTTGATCTTGGTCGCGACCAGCACGTCAGCGCTGCCGTTGTCGTTCCAGCGTTGAATACCGGCCTCCAGGACGGTGCCTGCGGTCGGTTCGGCGCGGGCCACCTGGATGATGATCTCGTTCTGCTTCTCTTTGAACATCTTCTGGAAGTCGCCGGTGGCCTGCGTCAGGATGCGGTCCGCGTAGTCGTTGGCGTGGAACGGATCGAGCGTCGTGTAGACGGTCATGAACTCGCGCACGTAGCTCAGCGCTGCCGCGTTCTTGATCTCGGTGCGACGATCGGTCTCGTGCCGCACGAGTATGAACGTGCTGCCCGCGACGGCCGCGGCGATCAACAGTCCGGACAACATCGCGACGATCGGCAGCCCCCACCGAATGGGCGGCTTGGGCTCGACCGCGAAGTAGTCGCGTTCGTCGGGCTCGATGCGGCGGCGCGGGCTCACTGACCGCCCCCGTTCATCTGAGGCTTCTTGAGCACCGTGAGGTTGTCGACCTGCCACGCATCGCCGGTTTTGCGGAAGTCGGCCCGCACGGTCGCGGTGATGAACTTCAGGTCCTGCGGGTTGGTTCCGCGCTGGCCCTGCATCGCCAAGAGCATCGACGCTTCGGACTTGGTGGCCGAAAGCACGGCGCTGCTCACCGCCCAGTACTCGTTGGTGGTCGGGCCGGCCTTGCGGACGGCGTCCTGCTGCGCGATCACCTGGGGGCGGTAGTTGTCGGTCGCGAGGCTCTGGGCGCGCGCGAAATCCTGGTCGAACGAATCGACGCCGTAGCTCAGCAGCTGCTCGACGATCCGCGGGCCGTCGTTGGCGATCTGCTCGTGCGCTTGGCGCACCGCCTGGTCCTGGCGGTACACGGCCAGGTAGCCCACACCCGCCGCGACCACACACACGAGGGCCGCGGACACCAAAAGCACGCCGGCGCGGCGACGGGCGTCGTGCTCAGGGGTTTCGACGCGGTGCACTTCGGTGCGGGTCAGCAGATCGGCGAACGTGCGCTTGCGCTTGTCCCACAACGGCCACAGCCAACCGATGAACACCGCGGCGGTATCGAGCAGATGGGCGACATCGCGCAGCAACAGCCGGACCGAACCGGCCTTGCCGGCGTCGCGCGTCACGACCCTGATGCCGAACACCGCGCGGCCCACCGACCAGCCCTTGGTCGCGGGCCACAACACGCGGTTGGCCAGGACGGCGATCGTCACCAGGATGGCCGCGACGAAGGAGCCCCACCACAACCAGCCGTACAGCGGAGCCGCGAAGGCCAGCAACGCCAGCGTCGCGATCCCCGCCAATCCCGGAACCACGTCGATCGCGAACGCCCCGGCCCGCGACCACCACGACGCCGACGGCACGTCCGGAGTGTCGTTCACGGTTTCCACGTCGGTGGAGTCGAGCACGGCAGTCACGACGTGACCTGATCCAGTCTCGCGACCTTGTAGTTGCCGTCCTCGGCGCGCGCCATCTTCACCCGCAGCCGATAGCCCTGTTCCTCATCCGACTTCTCGGTGTTGGTCACCAGCACGCGCACCGCGACGAGCAGGTCCATCGACCCGTCGTCGTTGTGCTTCTCCACAGCGGCCCGCAGATCCGACACCTTCACCTGGACGTTGGCCGCCTGATAGGCGTCGAGCAACATCCCGCTGTACAGGCCGGCCTGCGTCTCGAAGTCACCGGTCGCACATTCGATGATCTTGGTCTGGGCCTCGATCATGGCCTGGGTGTCCGGCGCCTGAGTCGCCGTCACACAGTCCTTGGCCGCCTGCAGGGCCGCGGCCTCGTCACGCGCGATCTGCTCACTGGCCGAATGCGCGCGCAGCGCGAGGTAGCCACCGACACCTGCGGCGGCGGCCAGGACGACCAGCCCCGCGCAGATGGCCGACATCCAGCCCCGACCGAGCCGGGACGGCCGGCGCTCATCGACGGCCTCGGTGGTGTCCTCTGCGGTCTCCTCGGCTTGAGGTTCGGTGTGCTCCGGTTCCTGCTGATCGGTGAGGTTCAGCTGGCTGGCGCCAGCATCTCCTTCCATCCGTCATCTCCTGGGTTATTCGAGTTGGTGACGGAGTACTTCACACCGCCGGGACCGACCACCTCACCGCTGGATGGGCTATAGGTAGCGGTCGAGCCTGCTCCCGGAGTGTAGATGCAGGGGTTGGGTTGTTGTCCACTGCAAGTGACACTGCCGCCACGGGGCGCGGTGAGCGGATCGCTCGTCGGTCCGGAAGCCACCTCGGGAGGAGGCAGCTGGCTCGCCGGCAACGGGTTGAGCCCGTTGTTGATCGAGGGCGCCGGGATCACGCGGCCCGGGTCGACCGGCTGATCGCAGCGCGCGGCAGGAGCCGGGCAGTTCCGGATCTGGTTCGGGTCGCCGTACCACGGGTTGGTACCCAACGGCACGTACGGCTCCTCGCTGCGGCACTCCCGCGGGGTGGCTGCCCGCTTTCCGGGCACGTCGGCGCACGGATAGTTGCGGGCACCGCGTACCGCGTTGGGCGCGTCCTTCGGGATCTTGCAGTACAGGCCGTCGGGCAACGGACGCGTGGAAGTGTCTGCGGGCGAACGCCATTCGGAGGCGGGCAGGAAGCCCGTCAGGCACGGCGGCGGCGAGTTGATGCCAAGGCCGAAGTGCAGCAGACCCTCGGGCGCGAAGATCGTCGCGGTCTGTGCGATCGCGCCGCCCTGCGGCAGCACCACCAGCACCTGCTCGACGTTCTTGTTGTAGCGCTTGAGCATGTCGATGACGATCTCGAGGTTCGCCAGCGTCTGCGGCAGCGATTCCCGTACGTCACTGAACACCGCGTTGAGCTGATCGGCGGTCGGCGCGGCCTGCTGCAGACCACTGCGCAGCGCGGCGTCGTTCTGCGCGCTCTGTGCGGCGAGCGTGTTCAGGTTCGCCGCCCACTGCGAGATCGCGTCGCCCGAGTTCACCTGACTGTCGATGATCGGCCCGGAGTTCTCGATGATGTCGTTGACCGGATCGATGTTCTGCTTGAAGTCGCCCGCGATGGCCTGCGTCGAGTCGACGAGGCGTTGCAGCGACGGGCCGAGACCGCCGAAGGCCTTGGACGCCTCGTCGAGCAGCGTGCCGATCTTCTCCTTGGGCAGCACCGCGAGGCCGTGTTCGGCGGCGTCGAGCGCCGGGCCGACCTCGGCGGGCACGGTGCCCTTCGTGATGGTCTGCCCCTCGCTGAAGTACTGCTTGGGGTCGCCCTCGGAGATCAGGTCGATGAACTGCTCACCGACCGCCGACACCGAGTGCACGTTGGCGCTCGCGTCGACCGGGATCTTGTACTGGTCGTAGATCTCCATCTCGACCCGGGCGCCCCGCTCGGTGGGCTCCACCGACGTGACCTTGCCGATGGTCGTGCCGCGGTAGGTCACGTTGGCCGTCTCGTACAAGCCGGCCGAGTTCGGAAGCTCGGCGTTGAGCTTGTACATCCCGATCCCGGCCCACGTGGGCAGCCGCAGGTAGAACAACGCCAGCACCACCAGCGCGACCAGCGTCAGCGTCAGGAAGATGACGAGCTGCATCTTGATGAAGCGGGTCAGCAGCATGCCTCACTCCCCCCTTTCCACCAGCGGGCCACCGGGTGCATTGTGCGGGTTCGGCGTGAACCGCACATCCGGGATCATCGTGTTCGGGTCGCGGCCCCAGGCCTGTTCCAGCGCCCGCAGCATGCCCGAGACGCCGGTTCCGGACAGGAACGCGTTGTCGACCGAGCTCAGTGTGAGGTCCAACTTCAACGACACGTTGATGAAGTCGCCACGAATGGCTTTCGGGATGTTGTCGATGTTGAACGGCACGGTCAGGAGCAGCTTGAGCGCGCCCACCAGATACGGAGCCGCCCGGCTGAGCTGCTTGAGCGGCCGTTGCAGGTTCTGCAGGTTGGTGTGCAGATTCGCGTTGGTGTTCGACAGCGTCTCGTCGGCGGCCGCCGACAACCGGCCCAGCGCAGTCACCGCGTCGGCGAACAGATCCCGGGTCTCGGCGAAATGCTGGATCAGCGGCGGGAATTCGGTCAGCACCCGGTCCAGCGTGTCGTTGCGCTGCGACACGATGTTCAGCAACCGGTTCGTCGAGTCGATCGCGCGGTTGATCTCCTGGCGCTGCTGGTTGAGCTCGTCGGTGAACGTGTCGAGCCGGTTGAGGAATTCGCGAACCTGATCGGCACGGCCGTTGAGGATGTTGAACACCTCGGTCTGGATGACCTCGATGTTCGGGATGCCGCCACCGGTCAGGATGCCGGAGATACCCGCCAGCGTCCGCTCGATGGTCGGGTAGGCCGACGACTGGGCAAGCGGAATGGTGTCGCCGCTCTTGAGCATCTCCCGCGACGGGTCCTCGGGCGGATTGAGCTCGACGTGCTGCGAACCCAGAAGGCTGGTCTGACCGATCTTGGCCAGCGTGTTCTTGGGCAGCTCGATGCCCGGCTGAAGATCGATCGTCAGCGTGGGCACCCAGTTGATGAGCTCGATCTTGCGAACCCGGCCCACAAAGACGTCGCGCACCCGGACCCGGCTGTTGGCGTTGAGGGCCAACGTTTCCGGCATCTGCACATACAGCGTCGTCGACCCCGACTCGGTGCCGGGCCCGCCCGGCAGCGGCACGTTGGCCACGCCGCGCCACTGACCGCACGAGGTCAGCACGAGCGCCGCCGCGGCGAGCACCGCGATGCGGCGGCCGATGCGACTCACCTTTCGAATCTTCATCACGGGGCTCCTGCTTCGGCGGGCAGCGGCGGGCCGGCCGGTGCCGGGGCAGCGGGTGCGGCCGGGGCCGCGGGCGCGGACAACGGATCACCCGGGATAACTCCGGGAGCCGGGGCCGGCGGCGGGCCGGGCTGCGGATACCACGGCGGCGGCAACGGATTTCGCTCGTCGTACGCATTCGGCGGACCGGGCAGGTTGCCGCCCGGCGGCACGCCGAACGCCGGCGGGGCAGGCGGCGGCACGATGTCCGGGCCACCCATCAGCTCGGCCAGCGACTCCGGGGTCAGCATGTTCTGGGTGAACGGCTGCACCTGGACACCCTGCATGCCCGGCGCCACGATCCAGCCCGGCTCGTGGTTGCCGTGCGAGAACAACGTGTCGCGCGACCAGATACCCGGAACGGTGGTGTCCTTGTATCCCGGCGGCGGCTGCAGCCGCTTCTCGGAGTACGCGATCTGCTTGGGCAGCGTCATCGCCGTGCTGGCCAGGTTCTGGCCGAACGGCAGGTAGTTGAACTTGATCGCATCGAGGATCGGGGCCAGGTACTGCGCGCACAGCTCCGCGGAATCCTGGTAGCCCAACCGGCTTCCGGCCTGGATCGAGCTGCAGATGAACTGCAGCGGGTTCGAGAAGTTGGTCAGGCCGGGCAGAACGGGAAGGCCCACGATGCCGCCCTGGTTGGGCGCCACGATGTTGACGACGTTGGCGGCCAGGTTCGGATAGGCGTGCAGACCGGTTTCCAGGCCGTTGCGCGGTTCCGGCTGCAGGATCGCCGTGGTCGCCTGCTCGAGGTTGTTGATGTCGTGCGTGAGCACTCCACCGTTCTCGTCCAGGAACTCACGTGTGGTCTTGAGGACCCGCTCCAGATCTTGCAGCGCCGTCGCCAACTCCTGATCGGTGTTGGTGAACGAATTCGTGAACTGCGCCAGATCGTTGTTGAGCGCCACGAACTGCTGATCGCTTCGGTGCAGCGCATTGACGAACAACGCCAGGCTCTTGACCACCGCGAAGAAGTCGCCGCGGCCCTCGTTGAGCGTCGTCAACGCCTCGGACAGGCCGTTGAGCGTCCGGTTGACCTGATCGCCCTTGCCCGCGAACCCGTCCGCGAACGATTCGATGATGTCGCCGAACGGGCCCTTGGGTTGTTCGGGCGTCGGACCCAGGTCGGCGAGCAGGCGCGTGACCTGGTTGCGCAGTTCGTCGTACTCGATGGGGATCTGGGTGCGTTCGATCGGGATGACCGCGCCGTCCTCCATCACCGGTCCGCCGGTGTAGGGCGGCGACATCTGGATGACGCGCGAGGCCACCAGGCTCGGGTTGAGCACCGAAGCCGTCGCGTCCGCGGGCACCTTGTACTTGTTGTTGAAGTGGAAGACCACTTTCATCTTGTCGCCTGCGGTCTCGATCGAATCGATCGCGCCGACCTTGACGCCCATGATGAGCACCTTGTCGCCGGGATAGAGCGCGAGCACCTCGGGGAAGTACGCGGTGACCGTGGTCGTGGTCAGTCGCTTGTACAGGTTGATACCGAGGAACCCCGCCACCAACGCCGCGGCCACCAGAAGCGCGCCGACGATCACAGCTGCCCGGGAAACGCTGGGCAACTTGATGTTTCGGATGTTGAAGATCGTTGACATGACGTTCGCCTAACCCTCTTGCGACCCTGGCGGCAGGAACGGCGGATTGCCGGGAAGCGGTGGCGTACCCGCAGGCGGCAATTGCTGGCCGGGTCCTGGTGGTGGCGGCGGACCGACGATCGCCGGGGGCGGCGGTGCGATACCCGGAGTGAAGTCGGGCGGCCCGGGCTGCGGGCTCACCGGAACCGTGCGGGCTCCCGGCGGACCGGGGGCCAGCTCGACAGGTGCACCCGGCTGGTCCGGAGGCATCTGCCCGGGGATGGCAGCGCTCGGCACACCGGGCGAATGCGCGATCCCACCCGGATTCGGTGCCGACGTGGCGACATCGGGCGGACCGTAGCCACCCGGCACCGGCCCGTACGGACCCTGCGTCAGATGGGCACACGGCAGCGGGTTGCCCGGAGACGGAATGCCGTCTGCCGGTGGCGTATACGAGCACGGCGATCCCGGCGGCACCGCGGGACCCGGATGCTCAGGGGTGCCTTCCAGCGGCGTCGGGGCCGCGGGCGGCGCACCGTTCTCGAAGCGCTCGCCGTTCGGATCCGGGAAGCGGAAGGCCGGCAGGCCCGCGTTGCGCCAGAACTCTTCCGGGTCGATGCCACGCTTCTTGAACGCCGCGTCGACGAACGGCTGCAGGATCGTCGGCGGGATCAGGTTCACCAGCATGACCTTGAAGTACGGACCGGACGCGAGCGCCTCGGCCAGCGAGGTGATGAACTTGCCCGCGATCGTCAGGGTGTCGGCCAGATCCTGTTTACGTTCGACGAGGATGTCGCTGACGGTGCGCAACTGCTCCAAAACGTGGTTCAGGTTCGGGTTGTCATTGATGAGGCCCTCAACCTGATTCGACACAGACGACACACGCTCGAGGAGCATGCTCACGGCCTGACCGCGTTCGTTGACCGCCGCAAGTAGGGTCTGCGCGTTCACCAGCAGCTGGTTGACCTGCGTGCTGCGGTCGCCGAGCACCGTGGCGATCTTGTTCGCGTTGGCCAGCAGCTTCTTGACGTCGTCATCGCGCTTGCCGATGGTCTCGGAGAACTTTGCGACCCCGTCCAGTGCGGCACTCAGGTGCGGCGAGGTCTGATCGACGGTCTCGGACAACACATTCAGCGACTGCTTGACCGACTGGGTGTCCCAGCCCTGCGAGGCGCGCGTGACGTCGAGGAACGCGTCGTAGATCTGGTACGGCGTCGTCGTCTGCCCCAGCGGCAGCATGCCGCGCGGCTTCAGCGTCTCGTCGCCACGCGGCTGGATCTCGATGTTCTTGCGGCCCAGGATCGTATCGGTACGGATCGCGGCGCGGCTGTCGGTGCCGATCGTGCGGCCGCCCAGCGTAAAGCCGATCTCGACCTTGTCGCCGTTGATGTCCATGCTCCGCACGGTGCCGACGTCCATACCGGCGATGCGCACCTTGTCACCGATGTTCAGCCCGCCGGTGTCGGCGAACTGCCCGTAGTAGGTCGGCACCGCGAACAGCATCGGCACGCTGGTCAGCGTCGAGCCGACGCCGATGATGAGCGCGACGATCACGACGCCCATCAGGCCCTTACGGAACCGGTCGGAACCCTGAAGTGTCCTCATTTCGGCGTGCACCTACCCGACGGCTGCGACGTGACCCTGACGGTTCGGACCGGACCGCCCGGCTGCAACCCGTTGAGCTTCAACGTCAGGTCACAGGCGTAGAAATTGAAGAAGTCACCGTAGATTCCACCGGCACGACCGATGATCTTCAACGCCGCGGGAATCTGCACCAGGATGTCGTTGACCTCCTGCCGCTGGTCGACCAGCGGCTTCTGGATGACGTCGAGGTAGCCCACGGTGTCCTTGAGCAACGGCCGGTTGTCCGACAGCAGATCGGCCAGCGAGCCCGCCGCGTTGCTGATGTTGGCCACCGAAGCGCCGATCGGGTCGGCCCGGTCCTTCAGGCCGGTGATCAGCGTTTCGAAGTTCACCAGGGTCTCGTCGAATTGCTTCTGGTGCTTGACCGTCGTGTCGAGCACCGTGTTGAGGTTCTTGATGACCTCGCCGATCGCCTGGTCACGCTCGGCGATGGACTCGGTCAGCTGGGCCGTCTGGTCCAGGATGTCGTTGATGGTGCCGCCCTGGCCCTGGAAGATCGTGATGATCGACTTGGCGATCGTGTTGACCTTCTCGGGATCCAGCGACCGGAACAGCGGCCGGAATCCACCGACGAGGGCGTCGAGATCCAGTGCGGGCTCGGTGCGCTCGAGCGGAATCGTGCTGCCCGGCGGGATGATCTTGTTGCTCTCACCGCGCTTAAGTTCCAGGTAGCGGTTGCCGATCAGGTCCTGGTAGCGAATCGCGGCAGTGGTCTGGTCGAACAGGTGTCAGAACAGCCGTGCAACGCCGCCGCGGAGTGCGCCGTGAGCAGCTCTCCGACGAGGTGGCCGCGCATCTGCGGGCCGAGATCATGACCGGCGTGCTGCGGCCGGGCACCTTCATCCGGCTCGACGAGACGGCCGCCGCGCTCGGGGTCAGCATCACCCCGGTGCGGGAGGCGCTGCGGACGTTGCGCGGCGAGGGCATGGTGCAGCTCGAGCCGCACCGCGGCCACGTCGTCGTACCGCTCAGCCGCACCGACGTCGAAGACATCTTCTGGCTGCAGGCGACAATTGCGCGCGAGTTGGCCGCGACGACCACCGAGCGCATCACCGACGCCGAGATCGACGAACTCGAACGGCTCAACGCCGAACTCGCGGCCGCGGTCGACCGGCACGATCCCGAGGAGATCTCGGCCGCGGAGTTCGCCTTCCACCGCGCGTTCAACCGCGCGAGCGGCCGCATCAAACTGGCGTGGTTCCTACTGCACGTCGCGCGTTACCTGCCCGCGCTCATCTATTCGACCGATCCCCGGTGGGGACACGAGGCCGTCGAGAGCCACCGGCGGCTGATCGACGCGCTGCGCAGGCGCGACACCCGCACGGCCGTCGAACTCAACGGCGGGCAGTTCACCGACGGCGCCCAGCGGTTGATCGCACGTCTCGACGAGATCGGGATGTGGGACTAGGGGCGCGTCAGCCGGCCAACTGCTGAACCCGGGCGATCAGGCTGTTGGCCAGATGGTCCAGGGTGTCGCCGATGGCCTTTTTCACCATCGGTCCGGGAATCGCGAGCTTGGTCTCGACCTCCAGGTCGACCGTCAGCAGGGACGTGGCGCCGATGGGAACCACCGAGAACTTCTGTTCCTGCTTTTTGAAGTGGTCGCCCTGCTGCAGCATCGTGAAGATCTGGTTCTCGCCCGGGTAGTACACCGCGGTGATGAAGACGCCCGACTGGCCCTGGATCTCGACGTCCAACCGGAGCTGGCTGGGCCTGCCGTCGTCGTAGCGGGCCAGGATCCAGCAGCCCTTGATCTCGGGGTTCCACTGCGGATAGGCCTCGAAGTCGGCGACGATCGACATGATCTTCTCGGCCGGGGCCTCGATCTCGACGGTTTTACTCACGAGCGGCATCGGCAGAGCATATCGACTGCAGCAGCGCGCGGATCGCGTCGGGAATCGGCACCGGCCTGCGGGAGGTCCGGTCGACGTACACGTGCACCCAGTGCCCGACCGCGGCGACCGGCCCGTCGGGTTCGAACAACCCCAATTGATAGGTGACGCTGCTGTTGCCCAATCGGGCCACCGACAGCCCTACGACCAATGGGTCGGGGAACTTCAGCTCGGCGAAGTAGCGGCAGCCCGACTCGGCGACGACGCCGAGCCACGGCGCGTTGACCGGATCGATGTCGCAGTTGGTGTTGATCCACCCGTTGATCGCCGTATCGAACAACTCGTAGTAGACGGCGTTGTTGAGGTGGCCGAACATGTCGTTGTCGGTCCACCGGGTCAGCACCGGCCAGTGCAGCGGGAAATCGCCAGGAGTGAGTTCGGTACCCGTCATGGCTGAAGTCTTGCAGTCGGGGCAGGCTGGTCCTCATGAAGATCCGTGGAGCCGTCCTCGAGGCCATCGGCCTGCCCCGCCCCTATGCCGAATCCCGGCCGCTGAGCGTGGGCGAACTCGACCTGGCCGAGCCCGGCCCGGGCGAACTGCTGGTCCGCATCGAAGCGGCCGGGCTGTGCCACTCCGACCTGTCGGTCGTCGACGGCAACCGGGTGCGGCCCGTCCCGATGCTGCTCGGTCATGAGGCGGCCGGGATTGTCGAAGCCGGTGACCTGCCGGAGGGTCAGCGCGTCGTGATGACGTTCCTTCCGCGGTGCGGTCACTGTCCGGCCTGCGCGACCGACGGGCTGACCCCGTGCGGCCCGGGCTCGGTCGCGAACGGCGCGGGCACGTTGATGGAAGGCGATATTCGGCTGAGCCGCAACGGTGAACGGGTGTTTCACCACTTGGGAGTCTCGGGGTTCGCGACCCACGCGGTCGTCGACCGGCGCTCGGTGGTGCCCGTTCCCGCCGATGTTCCCGCGGTGGTGGCGTCACTGTTGGGCTGCGCGGTGCTGACGGGCGGAGGTGCGGTTCTCAACGTCGGCAAGCCGCGGCCCGGCCAGACCGTGGCGATCGTGGGTCTGGGCGGTGTCGGAATGGCGGCGGCCCTGACCGCGCTCGCGCACGATGACGTGCGGGTGATCGGCGTGGACCAGTTGTCGGACAAGTTGGCGCGGGCGCGCGAACTCGGCGTGCACGAGGCCTACACACCCGAGCAGGCCGCCGACCTCAAGGCCGAGGTGGTGATCGAGGCGGCGGGCCATCCGGCCGCGCTGGAGACCGCGATCGCCCTCACCGGTCCGGGTGGGCGCACCATCACGGTCGGCCTGCCCCGGCCGGATGCCCGAATCTCGGTATCGCCGTTGGGCTTTGTCGCCGAGGGCCGGTCCCTGATCGGTAGCTACCTCGGCTCGGCGGTGCCGGCGCGCGACATTCCCCGCTTTGTCGAGTTGTGGCGGGCGGGCCGGCTGCCGGTGGAATCCCTGGTGTCGTCGTCGATCTCGCTCGACGACATCAACGCGGGCATGGACGAGCTTGCCGACGGCCGGGCGGTGCGCCAGATCATCGATTTCGACTGACCCTTGTTCAACTTGTATGACAAGTTCTAGACTTGTCATATGTCTGATCGCATTCGTCATCTCACGCTCTCGCACGTCGTCCTGCCGCTGCCCAATCCCGTCAGCGACGCCAAGGTCCTGACGGGCCGGCAGAAACCACTGACCGAAACCGTCCTGCTGTTCGTGGAGGTCGCGACCGAAGACGGCCACGAGGGCATGGGGTTCAGCTACTCCAAGCGCGCCGGTGGACCCGCTCAATACACCCACCTGGCCGAAATCGCCGAGGTCGCGATCGGCCATGACCCCTCCGACATCGACCGCATCTACCAGTCCCTGTTGTGGGCCGGCGCGTCCGTCGGCCGGTCGGGCGTGGCCGCCCAGGCCATCGCCGCGCTCGACGTCGCGCTGTGGGATCTCAAGGCCCGGCGCGCCGGCCTGCCGCTCGCCAAACTCCTCGGCGCCCACCGGGATTCGTGCCGGGTGTACAACACGTCGGGCGGCTTCCTGCAGGCCTCGGTCGACGAGATCAAGGACAAGGCCACCGCGTCGCTGGAGTCCGGCATCGGCGGCATCAAAATCAAGGTCGGGCAACCGGATTGGAAGACGGACCTGGAGCGGGTCGCCGCGCTGCGCGAGCACCTGGGCGACAACCCGCTCATGGTCGACGCCAATCAGCAGTGGGACCGCGCGCGGGCCCGGCGGATGTGTCGCGAGCTCGAGCAGTACGACCTGATCTGGATCGAGGAACCGCTCGACGCGTGGGACGCCGTCGGTCACGCCGATCTCAGCCGCGCCTTCGACACCCCCATCGCCACGGGCGAGATGCTCACCTCGGTGCCCGAGCACATGGCGCTGATCGACGCGGGCTACCGCGGAATCGTTCAGCCCGACGCGCCCCGTATCGGCGGGATCACGCCGTTCCTGCGGTTCGCGACGCTGGCATCGCACGCCGGGCTCGCGCTGGCCCCGCACTACGCGATGGAGATTCACCTGCACCTCGCCGCGGCCTACCCGACCGAGCCGTGGGTCGAGCACTTCGAGTGGCTCAACCCGCTGTTCAACGAGCGCATCGAGATTCGCGACGGCCGGATGTGGCTGCCCGAGCGGGCCGGACTGGGCTTCACGCTCAGTGACCAGATGCGGGCGCTCACCAAAGAGCGGGCAGAATTTCGCTCGTGAGTGCATCGCAACGGGTGGTCGCCGGTCTGAAGGACAAGATCTTCGCCGGCGACCTCCCGCCCGGGCAGAAACTGCCTTCGGAAGCCGAACTGATCGAGGAGTTCGGGGTTTCCCGGACCGTGGTGCGCGAGGCCGTGACGCGGCTTCGCGCCGAAGGCCTGGTCGAAACATTCCAGGGCCGTGGATCATTCGTGCTCGCGGTGCCGGAGCCGACGTCGTTCACGGTGGAGTCGGCAGCCATCCGGACCCATCACGATGTACTCGACATGATCGACTTCCGGCTCGGGATCGAATGTGAGGCAGCCGCTCTGGCAGCCGCCCGCGTCGACGACAAGGGCGGCGAAGCCGTCCGCACCGCACTCGCCGAATTCGTCGACGCGGCCCCGGAGGATGCCGTCGAGGCCGACTTCCGCTTTCACCGGGCGGTGGCGGCGGTCAGCGGTAACCGTTTCTATCTCGACCTGCTGGATTCGCTGGGTCCGATGATGATCATGCTTCCGCGCACCCGGCTCGGCGATACGCATTCCATCACCGACGCCGCGCACGCCGAACGCGTCCGGCGGGAGCACGGCGACGTCGCGGCCGCGGTGATCGCAGGCGACCCGGATCTGGCCCGGGCCGCCATGCGCCTACACCTTGGTAACACTCGTCGGCGGCTCGACGCCGGCCGGCTCTGAGCGGCGCCTGTGCACCTGCCGGAAGACCGGCAGCAGCGCCACCACGACGAAGATCGCCAGGATCGCACCCGAGATCGGCCGCGTCACAAAGCCGGTCGGGTCGCCGTCGAAGATCAACAGCGAACGGCGCGTGCTCGACTCGATGATGGTGCCCAGCACGAATGCCAGCACCATCGAGCCGGGATCGAATCCGAACTTCTTCATCAGGTAGCCGATGACACCGAACACGATCATCAGGAAGATGTCGAAGACCGAATTGTTGATCGTGTACACGCCCAGGATCGTGATCAGCGCGGTGATCGGCGCCAGGATGGCGGGGCGAACCCGCAGGATCTTCACGAAGATGCCGACCAGCGGAATGCTGAGCAGAAGCAGCAACAGGTTGCCGATGTACATCGAGTTGATGACGCCCCAGAACACGTCCGGGTGCTCGTCGACGAGTTGCGGGCCGGGTGAGATCCCGAGGATCAACAGCGCGCCGAACAGCATTGCCATCGACGCGTTGGCGGGCAGGCCGATCGTCAGCAGCGGGATGAATGACGACGTCGCCGCCGCGTTGTTGGCCGTCTCCGGCGCGGCCACGCCCTCAACAGCCCCGCGCCCGAACCGTTCCGGCGTCTTCGACCGCTTCTTTTCGGTGGCGTAGGCGACGATCGACGACAGCGTGGCTCCGCCGCCGGGCAGCACGCCGAGCACGAAGCCGATGATCGAACCACGACCGATGGCACCCGACGACTGCTTGAGGTCCTTGCGGGACGGCCAGACGTTGCCGACCTTGGCCGGGACGTGCGGCTTGCCGTGCCGCTGCTCGAGGTTGTAGAGGATCTCGCCCACGCCGAACAGACCCATCGCCACGACAACGAAGTCGATGCCGTCGGCGAGTTGCAGACTGTCGAACGTGAATCGGGACGCGCCGCTGAAACTGTCGCGCCCCACGGTCGCCAGCAGCAGGCCCACCGCGCCGGCGATCAACGCCTTGAGCTTGTTGCCGCTGCCGATCGTGGCGACCAGCAGCACACCGAGCAGCGCCAGCGCGGCGTACTCGGGCGGCCCGAAATCGAGGGCGACGCTGGCCACCACCGGGGCGAGCAGGGTGAGACCGATGATCGAAATCGTCGCGCCGACAAAGGAACCGATCGCCGCGATGCCGAGCGCTGTGCCGGCCTTGCCTTGTTTGGCGAGGGCGAAGCCATCGAAAACCGTGACGACCGACGATGCTTCACCCGGTAGCCGCAACAGCACCGAGGTGATCGTGCCGCCGTACTGCGCGCCGTAATAGATGCCGGCCAGCATGATGATGGCCGACACCGGATCGATCGTGTAGGTGATGGGCAGCAGGATCGCGATGGTGGCGGCCGGGCCGAGGCCGGGCAGCACGCCGATGATCATGCCGATCAGTACGCCGATCAGGCAGTAGAGCAGGTTGTGCGGCTCCGCGACGAGTGCGAAGCCGTCCAGGAATGCGCTGAAATCCATGGTGTCAGAAGGCGATCAGGTGTGGCAGCGGGATCCGCAGGCCGTAGAGGAACAGGAAGTAGAAGACCGCGGTCGTGACAACGCTGACCACGATCGTGCTGCGCCAGCTCTCGCCGCCCAGGAACCGCAGCCAGATCACGCACAGCAGCACGGCCGGGATCTCGAACCCGATCAACGGCATCAGCAGGCCGAACGCCACGAACGTCACGCCCCCGGCGACCGCCAAAAGGCTGCTGCGGGTGAATTTTTCGCTGTCGGTCAGTCCACGGCCGACAACGAGCAGCAGCACCGACAGCAGCGCGATCACGACGCTGACGACGAATGGCCACAGGCCCGGGCCCGGCTCGGCCAGCGAGCCGAGCCCGTACCCGTAGGCCAGCACCGTGCCGACGACACCGATCGCCAGGCCGGCCAGCGCCCCGATCACCTGGTAGGCGGTCCCGCCTGCGGGCGGGCGCTCGTCCTCCAGTTCGTGGGCGACCTCGGCTTCGATCTCGGCGAGGACGTCGCGGGCGTGCGGTTCTTGCACGGCGGTCATCAGCCCTCGTCCCGCAGGTTGATGCCGTACTGGGCGACCAGATCCGCGTAGCGCTGCTTGTCCTTGTTGAGTTGTGCGGTCACCTCGTCACCGGAGATCTCCATGGGCGTGAGGCTGTTCTGCTCGTTGAACTTCTTGTACTCGTCGGTCGCATAGGTCGCCTTCAAGCCTTCGATGAGCTTGTCCTTGACTTCCTGCGGCGTGCCCTTCGGCACCGTCATGAACCGGTACTGCGTGACCTCGACGTCGAGCCCCTGCTCTTTGGCCGTCGGGACCTCGGGCAGATAGTCGATGCGGTCGGGGCCGAAGACCGCGAGCGGTGTCAGCTTGCCCGACTGGATGTTCTCGATCGCCTCACCCACCTGGATCGACGCGACGTCGACCTGGTTGCCCAGCACCGCGGCCAGCGCGGGGGCGCCGCCGTCGAACGGAACCGCCTGGGAATCCACGCCGCTGGTCTTGAACAGCAGGGCCGCCGAGAGCTGCGCGCCGGTGCCGACGCCGGTGGTGCCGTATTTCACGAGGCGGTTGGCGTTCTTGATGTCCTCGAGCGTCTTGAATCCGCTCGCCGGATTGGTGACGAGTACGTAGTCGTCTCGGGAGACGCCGTAGACGACGTCGAAGTCGTCGAGGTTGGTGACCTCGTCGGGGCTGACGGCCAGCGGGGTGATGGTGAACAGCGACGCGTTCTGGATCGCGATCACCGAACCGTCCGCCGGAGCCTTCGCGACCTCGGCGGCCGCGAGCGCGCCGTTGGCGCCTTCGCGGTTGATGACCGGGAACGAGGCTCCGAGATCGTCGGACAGGCCCTTCGACACCGCGCGGCTGATGAGATCGCTCGATCCGCCGGCCGATGCGCCGACGTACATCTCGATGCTGCCCGAGGGCCATCCTGCGTCGGATCCGCCACCGCCGGTTGTGGTCTCGACTCCCCCACACGCGGTGAGGGCGAGACCCGCGGCTGCCGCCGCGGCAAGGATGGTGCGGGTGCGCCCGCGTCGTGAGCGAGCGGTTGAGATCGCCATTACGTGTACTCCTGTGGGGGATGTGAAGTGCTGCGCAATACGCCCGTCATGTGGCGGCCATCACTACACGGTAGGGAGCGTGGACGATACCTGTCCAAGCCTCTTTTAGCATCGCTTGATACCTTCAATGCATGGCGATCACGCTGGACCAGGTGCGTTGCTTCATCGCGGTTGCCGAGGAGCTGCACTTCGGCCGGGCCGCCGACCGGCTCGCGATGAGCCAGCCGCCGCTGAGCCGGCAGATTCAGAAGCTTGAGCGTTCGGTCGGGGCGGTTTTGCTGGACCGCGACAACCGGCGTGTCCTGCTGACGCCGGCCGGGGCGGCCTTCCTCGAGGATTGCTACCGGATGCTCAACACCCTCGACGCCGCGACCGAACAGGCGCAACGGGTGGAGCGCGGTTCGGCGGGCACCGTGCACCTGGGCTTCACCGCGGTGTCGGCGATCGGCATCCTGGGTCCGCTGCTGGGTCTGCTCGGCAGCGAGCTGCCCGACATCGAGGTCGTGTTGCACGAGCGCGTGACGGGCGCGCAGGTCGACGGCATCCGGCGCGGCGAGCTCGATCTTGGGTTGGCCCGCCCGCCGTTCGACACCGCGGCGCTGTCTTCGATCGTCGTCGCGCGCGAGCCGCTGCGCGCGGTCGTGCCGATGAACCACCCGCTGGCGGGCGCGACGGGGCCGCTCGGTCCCGAGGACTTCGACGGGCTGCCGGTGATCAGCTACCACCCGGTGCAGGCCAGGTACTTCCACGAGCTGACGGTCCGCTTCCTGTTCAACGGACATCCGCGGATCAAGCAGCGCGTGCAGCAGATCCTCACCGCGGTACTGCTCGTGGCGGCCGGTGAGGGAGTTGCGCTCGTGCCGGCGAGCGCGACGGCGCTGCACGTCGACGGCGTGGTCTACAAACCGTTGGTCGACGTCGGCGGCGGGCATCCCGAAAGCGACCCGTCGCGTCCCGTCGAACTCCACGCGATCTGGGCGCGCCGCGGTCTCACACCGCTGCTGCAGCAGGTGCTGCAACTGGTGCAGCGGTCAGCCGAACACCTCGACGACCTCATCGCCCTCGGCTAGGAATCAGCGAATGGTGCTGACGCCGCCGTCGACCGGGATCACCGCACCGGTGATGTAGGTGCTGGCCCGGCTCGCGAGAAACACCGCGATGCCCGCGATGTCGTCCGGCTTGCCGATGCGCCCGAGCGGCAATGCCGACCCGACCGCGTCTGAGCCGGCCCGCAGCAGCTCCTTCGTCATACGCGACTCGAACAGGCCCGGCGCGATCGCGTTCACGAGGATTCTCGGGGCGAGCTCACCGGCCAGGTGGCGGGTCAGCATGTGCACGGCGGCCTTGCTGGCGCTGTAGGAGAAGTTGTCGCGTCCGCGCTCGGGCGCGACGATGCCGTCGATGCTGCCGGTGTTGATCACTCGCGCCGGATCCTCTTCGGTCGCACCGGCATTCAGCAGCGGCGTGAGCGCCCGGGTGAGCAGGAAGACGCCTTTGACGTTGACGTTGTAGACCTTGTCGAAGCCGGACTCCGGGAACTCGTCATAGGGTGCGCCCCACGCGGCACCGGCGTTGTTGAACAACGCGTGGATCGCGTCCTCGCGCCCGGTGACCGCCGCGGTCAACGCGGCGACCCCTTCGGCGGTCCCGAGATCGGCCGGCACCGCGGCGACGCGGCCGAGCGGCGAAAGTTCGGTCACGGCGGCATCGAGTTCGGCCTCCTTGCGGCCCGACAGGTAGACACTCGCACCGGCCTGCAGCAGCCCACGGGCCATCATGAGCCCGATGCCGCGGCCGCCGCCGGTGACCACCGCGACCTTGCCGTCGAGGCGGAACAGATCGCTCACGAACGCTGCCCGGTCTCGATGTCGATGCCGAGCGGCGAGTCCGTACGGACGGCTTCGTCGCGGATCAGCCCGCGCAACAGTGCGGTGCTGAACTCGACGGCGATCTCCTCGGCGGTGCGCCTGCCGTGCGGCCGCAGCCAGCGGTAGGCGCCCAGGGTCATCCCGATGTAGCCCAGTGCCAGGACGTGCGAATCGCAGTCGTGGAACTCGCCGCTGGCGATGCCGCGGTCGATGACGTCACGTACGTGCTCGTAGACCGTGGTCTCGGCGCGGCGGATGTAGGCGACCTGTTCCTCGGTGAACCACTCGGCGATGTAGGGGCCTTCCTGGAAGTACACCGCGGCGCGCTCCAGGTCGTTGGCGATGCCGACCAACAACCGGCGGGTGAAGTGGTAGATCGTCTCGCGGGCGGTCGCCGTCGGATCGTCGTGCAGTGCTTCGACCGTGAAGTCCGCGGCGCTCTTGTAGATGTCGTAGAGGATCAACGACTTACTGGAGTAGTAGTGATAGACGGTGGCCTTGTTCAGGCCGACGGCTTCTGCGACGTCGTCCATCCGGGTGCCGTGGTAGCCGCGCGCGGCGAACAACTTGGCGGCGACGGTCAGCAGTTCGTCGCGTCGGGACGTTCCGTTGTTCGCGGCCGCGGTGCGGCCCCGACCGGCGTCTGCATCGGATGACATAGGACACTCGCTATCGGCCTCGCCCGGCCATGCCGGGGCTATCAATCAACTGGCTGGTTGAACAGTGTAGGCAATCCCTGTTCTGATCTTGCCCAGTCGGTCTAGACTGCCGGAATGGATCCGAATCCTGACTACGACATCAGCGACGAGGGCGATTTCTTCTTCTCGTGGCTGCCGTGGGCTCTGCGCGGTGTCTACCCGCCGCCAGCCTATCCGCCGGTCTGATCCGGCTCTGTCGTCTTGGCGCGCTGGTAGTGCCTGCGCGCCTTCATGCGATTTCCGCAAATCGCCATCGAACACCATCGTGCGGTGTTCGGCTTGCTTCGGTCGATCAGAAACAGCCTGCATTCGTCGTTCGCGCACGGCCGTAACCGACCTGGGCTGTTGATTCGCAGCGCGTCCCAGGCCAGTACCGCGCGCACCGCGCCCGGTGCGACGCCGCCGGCCGCCAGTTCCCACGTCACCCCGTCAGCCGTCATCGTCGGTTGCAGTGCGACCGCGGTGAGAAACGGCTTCAGTGCCCGCGGCGACTGCGTACCGCGCACCACGGCCTGAAGAACATTGCGGGCCGAGATGAGGTCCGCCAACTCGCTGTGCGTCAGGCCGTGATCTCTCAACCAGGCGGCAGCCGTTTTCGGCTCGTCGAGCAGGTCGTGCTGCACACTCTCCATCACCGGCGTGGTGTTGAGGAGATCGAGCAGCAGCGTCTCGTCCTCCGGGCTCACCGCCACCAGATCCATATCTAACCTCCAAATTCCTATTGACAGGTTACCCGGGATCGGCGTTGAATATCGCTAACCGGTAAAAATAACCAAAGGAGTTAGACATGACCGTGCATCACCGCTACGCCACCGTCGACGGACAGCGCCTGCACTACCGCGAAGCCGGCTCCCCCGACGCCCCCACGATCGTGCTGCTCCACGGATTCCCCACCAGCTCGTTCATGTTCCGCGACCTCATCCCGCGGCTGGCTGAGCGCTACCACGTCATCGCCCCCGACCACCTGGGCTTCGGACACTCCGACGCCCCGACGGTCAGCGAGTTCGACTACACCTTCGACGCGCTCGCCGATCTCACCGAGGGCCTGCTCGATCAGTTGGGTGTCAGCCGCTACGCGATCTACGTCCAGGACTACGGCGCTCCCATCGGCTGGCGGCTGGCGCTGCGCCGGCCGCAAGCCATCACCGCGATCGTGACGCAGAACGGCAACGGCTACGACGAAGGCTTCGTCGAGAGTTTCTGGACCGTCGTGTGGGACTACCAGCGCGAGCAGACGCCGCAGACCGAGGCCGGCGTCCGCACCGCCCTCGATGTCGATGGCATCAAATGGCAATACCTGACCGGGGTTTCGGACGAGACCCTCGTCAGCCCGGACACCTGGACCCACGACGCCGCGCAGCTTGCCCGCCCCGGCAACGACGAAGTTCAGCTCAAGCTGTTCCGTGACTACGCGACGAACGCCCCGCTGTACCCGGCACTGCACGAATACCTGCGCAACAGCAAGGTTCCCGTCCTCGCGGTCTGGGGCCAGGGCGATCCGATCTTCGGGCCCGACGGTGCACGGGCGTTCGGCAAGGACGCGGTCGACGCCGAGATCCACCTGCTCGACGGCGGACACTTCCTGCTGGAGACGCACGTCGAGGAAGTCGCCGACCTGATCGATGCGTTCCTGCAGCGGCGGGTCCGATGAGGCCAGAGGTGCTGGTGTTCGATGTCAACGAGACACTCATCGACATCGATTCGCTGCAGCCACATTTCGACCGGATCTTCGGCGACCCCGCAGTGCTGCGCGAATGGTTCGGCCAGTTGGTCATGTATTCGATGGCCGTCACGTTGTCGGGTGGTTACACCGATTTCTTCTCACTCGGGCAAGCAGTGCTGCGCATGACCGCCGACATTCGCGGCGTCGCCATCGACGACGACGATCTGCGTGGCCTTGCCAACGGCATGCGCACCATGCCGGCCCATCCCGACGTCGCCGAGGGGCTCCAGCGCCTCCGCGACAACGGCTTTCGCCTCGCGACGCTGACCAATTCACCGCATCAGGACGGCCCGACACCGTTGGAGCACGCCGGCTTGGCCGGCTTCTTCGAGCATCAGTTCAGTGTCGACGAACACCGCGTCTACAAGCCGTCGACGGTGTTGTACACCAGCGCGGCCAACGCTCTGGGTGTCGCACCGTCAAACTGCATGATGGTGGCCGCGCACATGTGGGACACCCTCGGCGCACAGGCGGCCGGCTTCAGCGGGGCCCTGATCACCCGGCCGGGCAACGCGCCGTTGCCTGCGCCCGGGGTAGCGCAACCGACCGTGGTGGCCACAGATCTGTTACAGCTCAACGCAATTCTGGAGGGTCAGTCATGACCGGCACATCAACCATGCGTGCCATTGTCCTGGACGGCTTCGGCGGCCTCGACCGCCTGGTCCATACCGACATCCCGAAGCCTGAACCGAGAGCGGGCGAAGTCGTCATCCAGGTCAAGGGTTTCGGTATCAACCACGCCGAGATGCACATGCGGCGCGGTGAATGGGCCGAGGCGGCCAAGGTCAGCGGTATCGAATGCGTCGGCATCGTCGACTCGTGTCCGGGCGGTGAGTTCCCCGTCGGCGCAAGGGTTGCCGCACTCATGGGCGGGTTGGGCCGCACCATCAACGGCAGCTACGCCGAGTACACCAGGGTCCGAGCAGCCAACGTGGCACTCATCGAGTCCGACCTGCCGTGGGCGGCTCTCGCCGCATTGCCCGAAACCTACGCAACCGCTTGGACATGCCTGTTTCGCAACATCGATCTTCGATCAGGGCAGACGCTGGTAGTCAGGGGGGCAACCTCGTCATTCGGGCAGGCCGCGGTCAAGCTCGCCGTCGGCGCCGGTGCCCACGTCATCGCGACCACGCGTAATCCCGATCGGTTCGCCATGCTCGAGAACCTCGGCGCCGCGCGCGCCGAAAAGGAGATGCCTGACCTAAGCGCCCACATCGCCGAATCGGGTGAGATCGACGCCGTACTCGATCTCGTCGGCAACAGCACGATCCTCGACTCGCTGGACATGCTGCGGAGGGGCGGAACCGCATGCCTGGCAGGCTGGTTGGGCGGCCTCGATCCCATACCCGACTTCAACCCGCTGCTTCGGATGGCCAGCGGCGTGAACCTGAGCTTCTTCGGCAGCTTCGTGTTCGGCTCCCCCGGCTTCCCGTTGTCCGACGTGCCGTTGGGCGACATCGCCCGCCAGGTCGCCGACGGCCGACTGGAGGCGGCACCATCGCGCGTGTTCTCGTTCGACGAGATCCGGGAGGCTCACCGCGTCATGGAAGCCGGCGAGGCCGGCGGGAAAATGGTCGTCGTCCTCGACTGAGGCCGCATGTACTGTGAACTCATGGCCAGGCGGGAGAAGGACATCACCGCGTCCGACCTCACCTCTGACGAGGCGCTGTTCAGGGGACCTCTCGGGCCCATCGTGTGCGGGATCCTGGACGCCACGAGGCGTGCGCCCGAACCGATCCGGCGCATCCTCTGGGGTGTGCGCACCGAACCCACGCCGCACGAGCCCGGGGCTACGCCGCCCTAGGCTGATGCGCGGCTACGCCGCCCTGGCCTGATTCGCGGCTACGCCGCGGCCGCCTTCACCGCCTCCCCCACCTCAGCCCGAAGCCTGAGGTATTCGGGCGAGCGCCGCAGCTCGTGCGGGTCGACGCCGGTGCGGGGCAGGTCGACCGGCAGATCGAGGGCGACCTTGCCGGGGCGCCGGGTCAGCACCACGATCCGGGATCCGAGAAACGCCGCCTCGTCGGCGCTGTGGGTGACGAAAACCGTTGTGCGCCCGGATTCCGCGCTCACCTGACGGACATCCTCCTGCAGCCGCTCACGCGTGAGCGCATCGAGGGCCGCGAACGGCTCATCGAGCAGGAACAGCGGGGTCTCGGCGGCCAGCGCCCGCGCGATCGCCACGCGCTGCTGCTGGCCGCCGCTGATCTCCCAGATCTTGCGGCGCGCAGTGCCTTCCAGCCCCACGCGCTCGAGAAGCTGGTCACGTCGTTCGGCTCGCCGCTCGCGCGGCACCTTCGCGTACTTGAGCGCGAGTTCGACGTTGCCGCCCACGGTGCGCCACGGGAACAGCCGCGGCTGCTGGAACACCACACCCGACGTGACGCCCGGCGTCGGTTGCGTGCCCGCGACCTGAACCTCACCCTCGGACGGGGTTTCGAAACCGGCGATCAATCGCAGCAACGTGCTCTTGCCGCACCCCGACGCGCCGACGAGGACCAGGAACGCCCCCGGCTCGACTTCGAGGTTCACCGGCCCGAGCGCGGTCACTTCACTGGCGCCGCGGCCGTACCGGTGCGCGACGTTGCGGATCTGCAGCGCGCCGCCGGCATCACTGCTTGGTGATGGCACCCGGCAATCCCTTCGTATAGATCGCGTCCTGGAATGTCGGCAGCGGTGCCGCTGCCGGAATCTGCTTCTGGTCGGCCAGGAACTGCGATGCGCTCTGCAGGTTGGCGGAGATGTTGCCCGGCGCACCCTCCGACCCGAGCCACTGCTCGGACGCCACCTCGGCCGGCGTCAGGTACACGCCCTGTTTGAGTTGTCCCTCGACGTCTTGCGGAGGCAGGCCGATCTCCGCCGCGATGGCCTTGGCCGCGGCGGCTGGGTCGTTCTTGATGACGTCGAGCGCGCGGGCCTCCTGCTCACGCCAGGTGTCGACCACATCAGGATGCGCCGCGGCGAACTCGTCGGAGACGACACCCAGGTCAAGGGTCGGCTTGCCGTCCTTGGCGAGCTGCCTGCTGGTGATCAGGTCCTTGCCGGTCTTGCGCAGCTGGTCCAGCGTCGGCAGCCAGGTGTAAGCGGCGGCGATGTCACCGCGGTCCCAGGCCGCAAGGATTGCCTGCGGCTGGAGATCGATGAGCTGAACATCGCTGGGCGACAAGCCGTTCTGCGCCAACGCGGCGAGCAGGCTGTAATGCGCGGTCGACGCGAACGGTGTCGCGACGCGCTTGCCCCGCAGATCGGCGATGGTGTTGATGCCGCTGTCGTTGCGTGCGACCAACGCCTCGTTGTCACCGGCCACGTCGAGGACGAACGCCACCTTGTACGGAATGTTGAGCGGGGCCGACAGCCCGCGGGCGACGGGGCTGGACCCCAGCGCGCCGAAGTCCAGCTCCTTGGCGATGAACGCCGTGTTGACGTCGGCGCCGGAGTCGAACTTGGTCCACTTGATGTTGTAATCAGGCAGCGCCTCTTCGAGCCACCTGTTGTTCTTGACGATCAGGTCGCCACTCGGAAAGGACTGGTAGCCAAGGCGAATCGTCGGCTTCTGCGAGTCGTTTCCGGAGTTGTCGACCGCGCAACCCGCCAGCGTCAGCATCGCGGCGGCCGCCGTCGCCAGAAGTGCCTTCAGGTTCATATCTTTCCTCTCCATGGGACAGCGCGCCGTTCCACGGCACGTAGGGCTCCATCGATCACCAGGCCCGAGATCCCGATGGCGAAGATGCCGACCAGCACGACCGGCGTGTTGTTGTAATTGCTTGCGTCCTTGACCAATCCGCCGATGCCGGGAATGCCGTTGAACAGTTCGGCGGCGACCACCGACGAGTACGCCATGCCGACCGCCAGCCGGATGCCGGTGAAGGTTTCGGGCAGGGCGGACGGCACCACGACGTCGCGGATGACCTGAGCGCGCGAGGCACCGAGGGCGCGCGCCGCTTCCTGCAACCCGACCGGTGCGGCGACGACGGCCGCGGTCGTGGCGACGGCGGCCGGCGGAAGCGCGGCCAGGGCCAGCAGCGTGATCTTCGGGGCCTCGTCGATACCGAGCCAGATGACGAGCAAGAAGAAATACGCCAGCGGTGGCAGGGCACGCAGGAACGTCAGCCACGGCTCCAGCACGCTGCGCAGCCAACCGACCGAGCCCATGAGCAGGCCGAGCAGGACCCCCGCGACCACGCCGATGACCACACCGGCCAACACGCGGCGCAGCGTCATGTAGAGGTGCTCGACCAACAGGTAGCCGCCGTAGCCGCGAACGCCGTCATGAGTTGTCGACACGTCGAGAAACGCGCGCCACACCGTGCTGGGGTACGGCACGAAGGTCTGATTCCAGATGCCGGCCAGCGCGACGAGCTGCCACACCACGAAGAACACGACCACCGAGAGCAACGGCAGCACGGCTTTCGTGAGCAACGCGCGCCACCTACCGGGCGTGGCGGCAGGTCGCGAGTCGGTGTGCGACTCACTGGGGACGATATCGACGAAGACAGACACGGACGGCCGACTTTCTGTTGCTGAAGCGACGGTGGCGGTTCGGCTTCAGCGACAGCAGGAGTCGGCGGACTGCGTCGTGTTCACCCGCGTATTAGTACCGGCGGCGGGGACCGGGATGAAGGTCTGGAATCGCGGTGAGTTTTATGTCGCGGACTGCGCCAGCGTCCGGATCGCATATCGGACGACCAGCAGGATCGCTGCGGTGGTCACCAGGAACAGCGGCCATCCCATCGCGATCCGGGCGATCGCGAGCAGGCTCTCCTGGTCGGTGTCGTAGAGGTAGTACTGGACCAGGAACCGCGACCAGGACACGGTCGCCATCACGGCGGTCACCACGTCAAAGGCCAGCCGTACGCGGGGAATTCGTCGCCAGGTGCCGTCGCGCCCGGTGACCCAGGCCCAGACGACGCCGACGAGCGGACGCCGGACGACGATCGACACGGTGAACAGCGTCGCCGTCAAGAAGTACATCCAGATGCCGGGCAGGTAGAAGTCCTTTGCCTGACCGGTGACCAGCGCAAGCCCCGCACACACCGCCACACCGGCGAACCCCCACAGCGCCGGCCGAGTGGACTCCCGGCGAAACAGCTGCCACCCGAGCACGAGCGCGGCTGTGGTCAAGGCGGCGATGGTCGCCGGGATGCGTCCGAACACTGCAGAAGTCAGCGCGAACGTCGTCACGGGCAATCCCGAATAGACCAGGCCGCGAACGCCGCCCGCGCGGGCCAGCAGTCCGTCGAGCGGAGAGTCCGTCATGCTCACCGAGCGTACCTAGCTCAGCGAAACAGTTCGGCAGCCTCGACGCGGGGCGTTGTATCGCGCCGCTCGTTACGATTCATGTCACACCGCATACGAGAATCAAGCTCGCGACGATCGAGGACACACCCGCGACTATGTCCGCACCTACCTACTGCCGATGGTGACGGTCGGATGACGCAGGTGCAGGGCCGGATCTGGCGAGCCGGTGAACCCGACGACGAACACTTCAGCTTCTCGGCGATCTCGGACTGCCTCGCCGACGACGACACCCTGCTGTGGGCCGACATCTACGACCCTGACCACGACACGCTGCGCGGTCTGGCCGACGAGCTCGGACTCAATGTCTGGGCCGTCGAGGATGCCATCGCCCCGAACGAGCGCACGAAAGCGTCTGTGTACCACACACATACGTTCTTCACGGTGTACGCCGTCGAGACGCGCGTACCGAACGGCGACGCGGTGTCGGCTCTCGTCAAACACCGCATCTCGGCGTTCGTGCTGCCGCGCGGGCTCATCACTGTCCGGCTCCCGAGCGTGGAGGCTTCGACCACCGAGTTCGACATCGGTGAGGTGTCACGGCGGTTCGACGAGCTCGGCGGGCAGCGCTACGGCGTCGGCGCGCTCCTGCACGGCCTGCTCGATGTCGTCGTGGACGGGCATTTCGAAGCCGTCCAGGCCCTCGACGACGCAATCGAATCGCTCGAGGACGAACTGTTCGCCGACGACGGTCCCAGGCACGGGCTGCAGCGGCGCACGTTCCGGTTGCGTAAGGACCTCGTCGAGCTGCGCCGGGTGGTGCTGCCGATGCGTGAGGTGGTCAGCACCATCCAGCACCGGCGGCTGGACGCCAAGATGTCGCCCGAGCTCGACCCGCTCTACGCCGATCTGTACGACCACGTGCTGCGCGCGTCCGAGTGGACCGAATCCCTGCGGGACATGGTGACGACGGTGTTCGAGACCAACCTGTCGCTGCAGGACGCCCGGTTGAACACCGTGATGAAGAAGCTCACCGGCTGGGCCGCGATCATCGCGGTGCCAACGGCCATCACCGGTTTCTACGGCCAGAACGTCACCTATCCCGGAATCAACACCGTCGTCGGCTTCATCGCCAGTTCAGCGTTGATCGTCGTACTGGTCATCCTGCTGTACGTGATGTTCAAACGGCGCGACTGGCTGTAGCGATTCAGTTGGTAAGCGCGTCGCTTACCGCCCTAGGGGGCACGCGCAATATCGCGAAGCAAATGCAAGACTCTTCAATGCCCAACCAACTAGATCGGACCGAAAATCGATGATCATCGGGATACCCCGCGAGTCTCTGCCTGGTGAGACACGCGTCGCCGCCACCCCACAGACCGTCGGCCAACTCATCAAGCTCGGCTACACGGTCGTCGTCGAATCCGGCGCAGGGGCAGCCTCCAGTTTCGCCGACGGCGCCTACGTCGACGCCGGCGCCGACATCGGCACGTCCGATCAGACCTGGGCCTCCGATGTCGTACTGAAGGTGAATGCACCCGACGACAACGAGATCAAGAGCCTGCGCGACGGTGCGACACTCGTTGGCCTGATCTCGCCCGCGCTCAAGCCCGAACTGGTCGAGAAGCTGTCGACCCGCCCGATCACGGTGCTGGCCATGGACGCGGTGCCGCGTATCTCCCGGGCCCAGTCGTTGGACGTCTTGTCGTCGATGGCCAACATCGCGGGCTACCGCGCCGTGGTCGAGGCCGCCCACACGTTCGGCCGGTTCTTCACCGGCCAGGTGACCGCGGCGGGCAAGGTGCCGCCGGCCAAGGTGCTCGTCGTCGGTGCCGGCGTGGCCGGGCTCGCGGCGATCGGCGCCGCTGGCAGCCTGGGCGCGATCGTGAAGGCCACCGACCCGCGGCCCGAGGTGGCCGACCAGGTCGCCTCGCTGGGCGGGGAGTACGTGTCGGTCGATCCGGCGGCAGCCGAGGTGTCGGCCACCGGCTACGCCAAGGAGATGGGCGAGGACTACAAGGCCCGCGAGGCGCAGCTGTATGCCGAGTTGGCCAAGGACGTCGACATCATCATCACCACCGCGCTGATCCCCGGTAAGCCCGCGCCCCGGATCATCACGGCCGAGATGGTTGCGTCGATGAAGCCGGGCAGCGTGATCGTCGATATGGCCGCGGCCAACGGCGGCAACGTCGAGGGCACTGTCAAGGATCAGGCGATCGTCACCGACAACGGCGTGACGATCATCGGTTACACCGACCTGGCCGGCCGCCTGCCCGCACAAGCGTCGCAGCTGTACGGCACCAACCTGGTGAACCTGCTCAAGCTGCTGACGCCGGAGAAGGACGGGCAGCTCACGCTCGATTTCGACGACGTGGTGCAACGGTCGGTGACCGTCGTGCGCGACGGCCAGACCACCTGGCCGCCGCCACCGGTCCAGGTCTCGGCCGCACCGGCCGCTCAGCCGGCTGCCGCCGCGCCGGCCGTCAAAGAAGAGAAGCCGCCGATGTCGACCGGGCGCCGCCTCGGCATCACCTTCGCGGTCGCCGCCGCGATCTTCGCGCTCATCGCGATCTCGCCTGCCGCGCTGCAGGTGCACCTGACGGTGTTCGCACTGGCGATCGTGATCGGCTACTACGTCATCGGCAATGTGCACCATGCGCTGCACACCCCGCTGATGTCGGTGACCAACGCGATCTCGGGAATCATCGTCGTGGGTGCGCTGCTGCAGATCGGCCACGGCGACATCGCTATCACCTCACTGGCCTTCGTGGCGATCCTGCTGGCCTCCATCAACGTCTTCGGCGGATTCGCGGTGACGCGACGCATGCTCGCCATGTTCTCGAGGAGCTAAGAACGTGTTCACCCTAGAAAACATCGCCACGGCCGCCTACGTCGTCGCGGCCCTGCTGTTCATTCTCGCGCTGGCCGGGCTCTCCAAGCACGAAACATCCAGGGCGGGCAACACATTCGGCATCGCCGGCATGGCGGTCGCACTGGTCGCGACGGTCGCCCTGGCGCTGGAGCGCAAGATCGAGCCGCTGGGTCTGGCGCTGCTGATCGTCGCCATGATCGTCGGCGCCGCGATCGGCCTGTGGCGCGCCAAGGTCGTCGAGATGACCGGCATGCCCGAGCTGATCGCGCTGCTGCACAGCTTCGTGGGCCTGGCCGCGGTGCTCGTCGGCTGGAACGGCTACCTGCACGTCGAGGGTGATCCCGCCGGCGCCGAGGCCGCCCACCTGGCCGGCGAGGGCATGATCGGCATCCACTCGGCCGAGGTGTTCGTCGGTGTCTTCATCGGCGCCGTGACGTTCACCGGCTCGATAGTCGCCAACCTGAAGCTCTCGGCCCGCATCAAGTCCGCACCGCTCATGCTGCCCGGCAAGAACATCCTCAACGTCGGGGCGCTCGTGGCCTTCTTCGTACTCACCGTGTGGTTCGTGATCGACCCGCAGCTGTGGCTGCTCGTGGTCGTGACCGTGCTGGCCCTGCTACTCGGCTGGCATCTCGTCGCCTCGATCGGCGGCGGGGACATGCCCGTGGTGGTGTCGATGCTCAACAGCTACTCGGGTTGGGCCGCGGCGGCATCGGGCTTCCTGCTCGGCAACGACCTGCTGATCATCACCGGCGCGCTCGTCGGCTCCTCGGGTGCCTACCTGTCCTACATCATGTGCAAGGCGATGAACCGCTCGTTCATCTCCGTGATCGCGGGCGGCTTCGGCATCGAGGCCGGGCCGGCCGACGACAAGGACTACGGCGAGCACCGCGAGATCACCGCCGAGGGCGCCGCCGAGCTGCTGAGCTCGGCCAGCTCGGTCGTCATCACACCCGGCTACGGCATGGCCGTGGCCCAGGCCCAGTACGGCGTCGCCGAGCTGACCCGCAAGCTGCGCGATCGCGGCGTCAACGTCCGCTTCGGCATCCACCCCGTCGCGGGCCGCCTGCCCGGCCACATGAACGTTCTGCTGGCCGAGGCCAAGGTGCCCTACGACATCGTGCTCGAAATGGACGAGATCAACGACGACTTCGCCGACACCGACGTCGTCCTCGTCATCGGCGCCAACGACACCGTCAACCCGGCTGCCGCCGAAGATCCCGGCAGCCCGATCGCCGGCATGCCGGTGCTCACGGTGTGGAACGCCGCCAACGTCATCGTGTTCAAACGGTCCATGGCCTCGGGTTACGCCGGCGTGCAGAACCCGCTGTTCTTCCGCGAGAACACCCAGATGCTGTTCGGCGACGCCAAGGACCGCGTCGACGCGATCAACAACGCGCTGTCCGCCGTGCACGCGTAGTTTCCTCTGCCGAGCAGACGTGAAAGCCCCCCATTTCGGGTGAAATGGGGGGCTTTCGCGTCTGTTCACGGGAGTTACATGTTGGCTCGGTCCTCGTCGATCCTGTCCTGGTCGTTGACGCTCAGCACATCGCCGTCGACATCGGAGGTGATGTAGCCGGTCATCATCCGCTGGAGCTTGTCGATGTTGGCGTCCGCCTTGAGGTATCCGGTGTGCTCACCCGTCACGGTGATGTTGGCGGTGTAACGAACGTTGGACTGGCTGGCGGTGGTAACCGTTGACTCGGTGCCGTTGAGGATCATCCCCTCCTCATTGACATAGTCGGTGTAGGTGACGGTGCGGGTGATGTGCCCCGTCTCGTCGGTGACCTCGGAGACCAACGCGCTGCCGCCGCCCGCGCCGGCATACGTTCCCGTGGGCGGCAGCGGCGCCGCGCTTGGAACATAGGTCTTGAGTTCGGGGGCCCACGTCGGCTCGGGGGTGATCCGGTCACCCTCGACCGGACCGACGCTCGTCGTGTATTTCACATTGGCGATCACCAACCGGGTGTCCGTCTCATCAGCCCCGCTAGCCTCCCAGAATGCCACCGCGTCTCCGGTGTTGTTCCAGCTCGCCATGCTCCTGGCGGTATACCCGTCGCCATCGACGAACACCGGAATCCCGTCCTCGCCCTTGAGGTCGTCCTCAATTGCGACGATCCATTCCTGGTTCGTGATATTGGTGGAATCCCCGGTTCCCCGGTACTTCTCGTACACCGCACCTTGGATGTCCGCCGGCAGGAACGCCGGGCGCACGATCCGCGACATCGGCGTCAGCGCGTCATAGCCACGCGTGCTGCCGACCGCGATCCACTGCCCATTGGGCGACATGTCGATGTCCTCGTCGTAATCGAGGTTGCCGGTCAGCCGGGTGACCTCGCCGGTCTCCAGGTCGACCACGATGTCATCAACGTTGCCCGCCTCGTAGCGACCGCCGAGGATGATGACGCCTTTGCCGTCAGGCGTCCACTGCTTGCCCTCGCCGACCGGGTAAACCACACGGGCGTCGGCGATTTCGTAGCCGGCGTCCGTGCGCTCCAGCCGGCCCACCACCGGCACCGCCGTGATCAGACCTGTCGAGGTCATCTGGATCTGACTGAACAACACGTGGGTCCCATCGGGCGAGATCCTCATCTCACGTTGCGGATCGATGGCGCGTGCACCGGAAGGCGGCGTGATGACCGGAATCAGTTGTTTGCCTTCTGCGGTCTCTTCGTAGACGACGTAGGAGTTCGGGCTGGTCCTGACTTGGATCATCAGTCGCCCCGTCCCGTCGTCGAACGGATCGACTCTCCCCAGCCCACCGGTGATCTCCGTGGACACGCCGCAGGTGATGCACTGAACGTCCGCGCCGTCGACGCTGATCCGGTAGATCTCCTCGCGACCGCCTCCGGCCGGGGTAGCCGCGAAGTAGAGCGTCTGTCCGTCTCCGGCGAAGCGCGGAGTGTTCGGGTTTGTGATTCCGTCGGGCAGGTCCAGGATCACCCGCTCGAGGGTTGGGTTGAGGACGGTGACATCGACGTCCTTCTGCGCGGTGCGCGGCTTGAACAGGCTCATCAAGTTGATCCGGTGGCCGTCGGTGACCGACACCGTGAATGAATCCATCTGCGCCGCATCGTAATCGATGTCGTCAGGAGTGTAGGTGAACTCACCGGTCTCCTGATCGATCGTCACCGTGCCGTACTTCGGCTTCTCGGTGACGGTATAGGTCAGCTCATCACCCTCGGCATCGCTGACCCCGATGTTGCCCGTCACGGTCTGACCGGCCTGCACCGTTGTGGTTGGGCTACTGACCACCGGAGCCTGGTTGAACAGATTGCGGCGAACCCAAGCCAACACCGCCCAAGACGCCGGGTTCACCGGCTCCGGGTTCGACGGATCGGATCCCAGGAACGGATTGAGAATGCCGGTGACGATGCCTGCGAGGACTCCCGCCGCACCATCGGCAACAGGAGCGGGCGAAACGACCCGGTCCGAAGGTTTGGCGACGGGCGCAGCCGTCACCTCAGCGGTCGCCCGCACATCGCTTGCCGCAGAAGCAATCACGGCCTTGGCGTCATCCGAGCCGGCGGCCGCATCCACCTCCGCGACCTGCTCGGAGATCTTCTCGGCCAACCGCTCGACAGACCGCTTGACCGTTTCACTGATGCCGACTGCTCGGGCCGGGGCCTCCGGCGGCGGAGAATCCGAGGAGTGCGACGGCGCGGTATCGGAAGCGCGCGGAGTCGCGAGATCCGGCAGTGACAATGCGGGCTTGTCAAAGACGTCGGACAGCTGCCGCACCGTTTCTCTGACCCTGTCCGGTATCGACGACACGGCCTCCAAGGGTGCGCGAGTTGTCTCCGTAGGCGGAGTCGTACTGCTCGTGTCCTTATGCGCCGCGTCGGTGTGGGCGTCTGTGTCGGGTGCCTGTTGCTCGGTCGACTGTTTGGTCGATGCGGTCTTCCGCTCGCGCTTGGGCTTGGGCTCGGTGCCCTTTGTGTCGCGGCCATTACCGACGCTGGCTGAAGGGGAACCGGTCCTGGCCGACGTCGACACCGACCCGTCGGTCTCATCGTTGGATGTCGCACCCGACGACTCGGCAGACGACTCCGAGTCCACAGACGCCGACGCCGAGCGGTCCGACGACGTCTCACCGGTCGAGTCCGCGGCAGCGACCCCGTGGCCCGTGGCCAGCGCCGCGACCAGCCAACCCGTCACCACGACGGCGCTGCATGCGCCGATCCGCGCGGTAGTTTGGACTGTTCGACGCGAGGGTGCCGGACTTGCCGGCGCACTGAACTGCGCGACGAACAGGGGGTTGAAGAGCGGATTACTAGCGGTCATAGCGCGGCTCCGATGCCCTAGAGGTTTATTTAATTTGTGTGACGAATTTAATAGCAGCATATTGTTGATGCCGTCAAGGAGGGTCTGCTGAAGCGGTCAGAATCGGCGCGCCAGGAAACACAGGTGCTTCACCTGCTCCATCGCCAGCGCGTCGTTCACTTGTTGCGAACCGAGGGTCCCCTCGCCCGTGCCGACCTGGCGGACCGACTCGGTCTGAGCCGTCCATCCATCACGGCGATCGTTGGTGAGCTGATCGATGACGGCACGCTGGTCGAACTGGATTCACGCGTCGAGGGTCCCGGTTACCGCGGTCGCCCCCGCAAACTTCTGGGCTGCAACCCGCGCGCACGGCGGGTACTCGGGATCTGGATCGACGAACGTCGGGCACGCGTCGTCGTCGCCGATGCGACGGGCACTATCACCAGCGAAAGTGAGACACCGACGGCCGGCCGAAGCTCGGCCTCGGTCATCCGCTCGATCATCGGGATAGCTCGGCAGCTCATCGACGATGCCGCTGTCGGACCGATTGCCGCTGCGGGCGTCTGCTTGCCCGGATTCATCGATACGGCAACAGGTTCCGTCGTCGATTCGAAGGTACTCGGATGGTCGGACGTGGACCTGGGTGGGTCGATCTCCGACGCTCTCGGCATACCCACCACGGTGCAAGATTCGACGCAGGCGATGACGCTCGCCGAAACCATTGCCGGCGAGGCCCGAGAGGTGCGTTCTGCGCTGGTGCTCGACTGCGGAGGCCATGTCAACATCGGCTTGATCATCGGCGGACGGCCGTACTCCGGAGCGACCGGCGTCGCCGGGGCGATCGGGCACATATCCGTGCCCGGCAGCGCCGTGAAGTGCTCGTGCGGGCGCGTGGGCTGTGTCGACGCGAACATGTCGCTGCACGCCATGCAAGCCGTTGCCCCGCACACCGAGAATGTGCCGCTGAAGGACATCGACCTCAATGCGGTGGCCCAAGACACAAGCCGAAATCCGCACTCGCAGAAGATCATCAGCGACGTCATCGACCAGATTGCGCGCACGGCGATCCTGCTCGAAGCGGTCCTCGATCCAGAGATCCTCATCCTCACTGGACTCATCGTGGAATTCGGCCCACTGATCGACGCGCTAGAAGCGCGCATCGACGAAATCCGGCCGCCGGAGCGACGTGGCCGCACGACGACCGTGCGGTCACAAATCGGCCGCGACTATCGGGTGGCGGTCATCGTCGCGCTGCAGCAGCTCGACCCCGACATCGCGGGCTTGCTGCAGACTTCTACTTCGTAGATCGGGCGGATAAAACTAGGATGTCCAACTATGCCGGTGGACCGCCTACTGCCCTCTGACGAAGCTCATGAGCTCATCGCGCTGACTCGCGACATCGCCGACAAGGTGCTGGACCCGATCGTCGACCAGCACGAGAAGGCCGAGACCTATCCCGAGGGTGTGTTCGCCCAGCTCGGGGCGGCCGGGCTGCTGAGCCTGCCGCAGCCCGAGCAGTGGGGCGGCGGCGGGCAGCCCTATGAGGTGTACCTACAGGTCCTCGAGGAGATCGCCGCTCGGTGGGCGGCTGTCGCGGTCGCGGTGAGCGTGCACAGCCTGTCGTCGCATCCGCTGTTGACGTTCGGCACCGAGGAGCAGAAGGCGCGCTGGCTACCCGGCATGCTGTCCGGTGAGCAGATCGGGGCATACAGCCTGTCCGAACCGCAAGCCGGCTCTGACGCCGCGGCGCTGCGGTGTGCCGCCAAACGCAGCGACGACGGATACGTGATCAACGGGTCGAAATCCTGGATCACCCACGGCGGGCGCGCGGACTTCTACACCCTGTTCGCGCGGACCGGTGAAGGGTCTCGCGGAATCTCCTGCTTCCTGGTGCCGGGGAACCTCGACGGCCTGAGCTTCGGTAAGCCCGAGGAGAAGATGGGTCTGCACGCCGTACCGACCACGTCGGCGTTCTACGACAATGCCGTGATCGACGCCGACCGGTTGATCGGCGCCGAAGGCCAGGGTTTGTCAATCGCGTTCTCCGCGTTGGATTCCGGCCGTCTCGGCATCGCCGCGGTCGCTGTCGGCATAGCCCAGGCCGCCCTCGACGAGGCCGTCCGCTACGCCAACGAGCGAACGACTTTCGGCCGCAAGATCATCGATCATCAAGGCCTCGGTTTCCTGTTGGCCGACATGGCCGCCGCGGTCGTGAGCGCCCGCGCCACCTACCTGGACGCCGCGCGCAGACGGGATCAAGGCCTGCCGTACTCGACACAGGCCAGCGTGGCCAAACTCGTGGCGACCGACGCCGCGATGAAGGTCACCACCGATGCGGTGCAGGTACTCGGCGGAGTCGGCTACACCCGCGACTTCCGCGTCGAGCGCTACATGCGCGAAGCCAAGATCACCCAGATCTTCGAGGGCACCAACCAGATTCAGCGCCTCGTCATCTCGCGCGGTCTGGGTTCGTAACGATCGGGCTGCTCCCCCCGGCCCGGCCGCCGCTTCCTGGTGAACCGTATCACCGCAGCTAGATTGGCTCAACTTCGCTTCGATCCGTATATCAGGTGATACGATTCACCAAACTAACGCCGTTCGAACAAGGAGCTGCCAAATGGGTCAACTCGACGGAAAAGTCGCTTTCATCACCGGAATCGCCCGTGGCCAGGGACGCTCACACGCCCTGACGCTGGCGCGCGAGGGCGCCGACATCATCGGTCTCGACTTGTGTGCGAAACCATCGACAACGGCCTACCCCGGCACCACCGAAGATGACCTTCAGGAGACCGTCCGGCAGGTGAAGGAGGCCGGCCGCCAGATCGTCGCCGAAGTCGCCGACACCCGCGACTACGAACAGGTCAAAGCCGTATTCGACCGTGGCATCGAGCAATTCGGCCGCGTGGACATCGTCATACCGAACGCGGGCATCTGCTCGGGCGCCAAAACCTGGGAGATCAGCCCGCAGGACTGGCGGGAAATGGTCGACATCAACCTCAACGGGGTGTTCCACACGGTCAAGGCCGCCATACCCACCATGATCGCCCAGAATGAAGGCGGCTCAATCGTCTTCATCGGCTCCACCGAGGCCATCAAGGGTGCCGAGAACATCTCGTCGTACGCGGCGGCCAAGCACGGTGTCACCGGGTTGATGACGTCGCTCGCGCGCGAACTCGGCCAGTACAACATCCGGGTCAACTCGGTGAATCCGACGTGCGTGGACACCCACATGATCAACAACGATTTCGTATACGGTCTCTTCCGGCCCGACCTCGAGAAGCCCACTCGCGACGACGTCATCGACACATTTAGCGGCACCCACATCCTCCCGGTGCCGTGGATTCAGCCGCAGGACGTCAGCAACGCAATCCTCTATCTCGTGACCGAGCCCGGCCGCTACATCACGGCGACGCCGCTGGTCATCGACGCGGGCTTCGTCGTGAAGTCCTGACCGAACGGCACTGCGGCCCAACCGGGCTAGTCTTTGCCAAATGGTCACGATGAAGGATGTCGCGAAGGCGGCCGGTGTTTCGCAGGCCGCCGTGTCCTACGCCTACAGCGGGTCACCGCGGGTTTCGGCGAGACAACGCGAACAGATCTTTTCCGTGGCCGCACAGCTGGGTTATACCGGCCCCAACATCGCCGGAAGCAGCCTGCGACTGGGCCGGATCGGGACCGTGGGTGTCCTGGTGCCCGGATCACTCGCCAGTGCAGTGGAGGACCCATCCACCACGCTGCTGCTCAAGGGCATCGTCGAGGTTGGCGAACTTGCCGACGTTGCGCTGACGCTGTTGCCGGTCGACCGAACCGGCATCACATCCGGACCGTCTCAACCGGTCCAATCGGCCGCGCTGCGGGGATTGGTCGACGGTGTGGTCATGCACTGCCTGCCCAATGAGCACCCCGTCGTCGAGGCGATCATCGCCCGGCGAATCCCCGCGGTGGCAATCGATTCCCCGCGGCTCCCCGCCATTCCCTACGTCACAGTCGACCATCGTCAGGCCGGCGCAGAGCAGATGAAACACGTTCTGGCACTTGGTCATCGTCGCGTCGGGATCGTGACCGACCGGCTGGGGCCGGCCGCGGAGCCGGGCCGCCGTCAGTTCTCCGACATCGAAGCCGTCACCGAGACGTACCTTCAGCAACGCTTGGCCGGATACCGCGATGCGATCGCCGCGGGCGGTCGAGGCGGGATCGACGCCACGCTCGTGGAAGCCACCGATATCGACATGTCCAGCGGCATGCTGGCCGTTGAGCAGTTGATCGACGGCCCCGAGCCGCCGACGGCCATCGTGGCGACCTCTGATGTGCATGCCGTCGCGGCCATGAAAGTTCTTGAGCAAAGGCAACTTTCCGTACCCGAACAGGTGTCGGTGATCGGATTCGACGACGCGCCGATTGCCGATCTGGTCGGTCTGACGACAATCCGCCAGCCGCTGTGCGACAAGGGCAAGACCGCGGCGTCCATGCTGCTGGATTTGATCGATGGTCGTAGCCGGCGCCGCTCGGTCAAGCCGACTGAGCTGATCCTGCGCTCGAGCACCGGACCCGCCAGGAAGTGATCCCGGCGGGTCCGCTGGCGCCATCGGCTAATCGGTTGCGGTGACCGTCTCGCGCTCATCGGCGTTGCGGCGATGTGGCCGACCCACGGGCGGGGCAGGCTCGGCGAGCGGAACGTCCTCGGCGATCTCCGAGATGTCGCCGGCGGCCCGGTGTTCCCTCAGCAGGTCGGCGATCTCGATGGCATCGCCCTCCGGTGCGGTGGAATGCCGGTACGGTTTGGCGATCACCATGTAGATCAACCCCACCGCGGTCACCACGACGAACCCGGTGAGCGCGATCCAGCGGTCGAAGAAGTGCAGGCTGGGATCGCCGTTGGGGCGGGCCAGCACGATCATCGACAGCACGCCGTAGATCAACGCACCGATGCTCACGGGCCAGCCCCACCGGCCAAGGGTCCAGCGTCCGCCGGGTTGCCAGCCCTTTGCGCGGGCCCGCAACGATGCGAACACCACCATTTGGAAGGCGAAGTAGCCGGCCAACATCTGGAAGGCGGCCACCCGGAACAGTGCGTCAGGCAGGAAGTACAACAAGACGAACAGGGAGATGCACAGCGAGACAACGAGAATCGTCGCGTTGACGGGGACCTTGCGGCTGGAGATCTTCTTGAAGATGTTGCTGCCGGGGAACATGTCGTCGCGCGCGAACGAGAAGATCAATCTGCTGCCCGCCGCCTGTTGCCCCATCACACAGGCCAGGAACGACGTCAGCGCGATGACGAGGAAGACCTTGGTGCCGGCCTCGCCGAAGGTACCCGTGAGGATGGCCGTGATCGGGTTGGCCACCTCACCGTTGACGACCTCCTGCAAGTTCGGCGCAGCCAAGATGTAGCCGATGAACGAGAACAGCGCCGCGGCGCCGCCGAGGATGACCGTCAGCATCATCGATCTCGGAATGGTTCGGCTGGGGTTCGGCGTCTCCTCGGCCACCTCGCCGCAGGCCTCGAATCCGTAGTACAACACGAGCCCGATGATGGCGGCCGTGGCGAAGGCACTCAGATAATCACCGTTGCCCGCGGTGCCCATCGTGTCGAACAGAACCGAGAAGCTGTTCTTGCGCGAGAAGATCAGCAGGTACAGCCCGACCACCACGATGCCGGCCACTTCGGCTGCGAGGCCCACTTTGGCGATCGTGGCCAGCGTCTTCGAACCCGTTGAGTTCAGCGCCAGACAGGTCAGCACAACTGCCGTGGCGATGAGGAGCTTCTGCAGCGGCGTCGAGGAGATGTCGGAATCCGAATGGAAGAGGGCCAGAACGAAATCCGCGCTGAACATCGCGGTTGTGGTGCAGCCGACGACGATGCCGGCGATGTAGATCCAGGACATGATCCAGGCGTAGGGCCCGTTCCACAGTCGGCGAGCCCACTGGTAGAGGCCACCGGCGATGGGGAACTGCGACACTATCTCGCCGAACACCATGGCGACGAGGAGTTGCCCGGCCGCGGCGATTACGAGCCACAGGATCGACGGTGGGCCGGCGGTCGTGAGCGCCTGGGTGAACATCGAGAGCACACCCACCATCGGCGACAGGTAGAGGAACCCGAGCGCGAAGTTCGACCACATGCCGATCTTGCGCTCAAACTTCTCTTCGTATCCGAGCACGCGCAGATGGGCGTCATCACCGCTGAGCGACCCACCTCCACCTTTTGTGACTGTCATGGCGATCTCCTCGACTTACGTTGCGGAATGGGAAGTTACGGTCGGCGAGTCGGTCGGGCTGAGCATCGATGCGTTGCACTCGAAACCCGGGGCCATGTGACTGCGACCACACATGAAGTGTCGTCGCCACCGCCTGTCGCAGGCAGACCCAATACGTGCAAGGAACGGACGCTGAATTTCTCATTACGAGTAGCGAATTCGCGGCGCAAACTAGCCGTAACCGGCACTGAACATGCAGGTCAAACGGCGAATGATGAGCACGGTGCAACTCACCGAGTCGTCGTTTCACATGCTGCGCATGTTCGAGCGCCGGGGTTTACCGCTCCGGCTAGCGGCGGGCCGCCCAGGCGATGCCCTGCTTGGTGAGCCGGCGGACGTCCTCGCCGGCCAGGTCCTCCGGTGCGTGCCCGATCGAGTGATAGAACACCCGCCCCCGACCCCAGTGCCGCACCCAGGCGACCGGGCTCGTCAGCCCGTCGAACCACGCGAAATGCTCACCACTGAAGGTGGTTTCGGCCAGCACCACGTTGTTCGGATCAACGCTCATGTAGTACTGCTCAGAAGCCACATGGAAGTCGCCGACACCTCGAGTCACCTCGTGGTCGCAGTCCAGGATCGACACCTCATACGGTTGCGGGTAGCCCTCGCCGGCCGGGTGTGCCAGGAAGTCGCCGCCAAGCATGAGGTGATAACGCAGGCTGGACCGGAACGCCGCGGCGGCACCGTGCCAGGCCGCGACTCCGGTGCCGGATTCGACCGCGGCCAACAGATGGTCTTCCTGCGAATCCGACAGATCCTCGGTCGTCAATGCGTTGTTCCAACCCAGGATGATCAGGTCGTAGCCGGTGAGGTCGCGGTCGAGCGTGAAGACGTCCTGTGATTCTTCGATGTCGAAGCCGAGCTCGCCGACCAGACCTCGCGTCCATTCTGCGATGTTGTAAGGGCTGTGCCCGGGCCATCCGCCGTACAGGTACAAGACATTCGTCATGAGCGTGGGTCCTTCTGTGCGTAAGGGTGATTCATTGCAGGCCGACGAGCGACTCGGGTGTCAACAACTCGGCGACCCGGTCCGCGCTCAGCAGCCCTTCTGCCACCACGATGTCGGGAATGGGGCGGCCACTTTCCAGCGCCGTCTTCGCGATCCGCGCGGCGGTGGCATAACCGATGTAAGGGTTCAGCGCGGTGATGACCCCGATCGAGTTCGTCACCGACTCGTACAGCCGCTCGCGGTTGGCGGTGATTCCGACTACGCAGCGGTCGAGCAAGGTCCGGCACGCCGCGGTGAGGTGCCCGATGGACTGAAACAGACAATGGGCGATGATCGGCTCGAAAGCGTTGAGCTGCAACTGGCCGGCCTCGGCGGCCATGCTGATTGTGACGTCGTTGCCCACCACCTCGAAGGCCACCTGGTTGACCGCCTCGGGGATCACCGGGTTGACCTTGCCCGGCATGATGCTCGAACCCGCCTGTACGGCAGGAAGATTGATCTCGTTCAAGCCCGAACGCGGCCCGGACGACAACAGCCGCAGATCGCTGCAGATCTTCGACAGCTTCAACGCCGTGCGTTTGAGCACCCCCGACACCTGCACGAACGCGCCGACGTCCTGGGTGGCCTCCACCAGATTTCCGGCTGTGCTGAGCTGAAATCCAGTGATGGCACTCAGCTTTTCGCACACCAATGCCGCATACCTGGGATGTGCGTTGAGGCCGGTACCGATCGCGGTACCACCCAGGTTGATCTCGGTGACCAACAGCGCGGCCTCGCGCAGCCGTTCGGCGTCCTCGGTCAACATGACCGCGTACGTGCTGAACTCCTGCCCCAACGTCATCGGGACCGCGTCCTGCAATTGGGTGCGGCCCATCTTCAACACAGTCGCGAATTCGTCGGCCTTTGCGGCGAATCCCGCGACCAGATCCGTCAGCGCAGTGCGCAGCGTGGCGATCTGCCCCTGCAGGGCCACCTTGATCGCCGTCGGGTACACGTCATTGGTGCTCTGGCTGCGGTTAACGTGCTCGAGGGGGTGCAGCCGTTCGTAGTCACCGCGGTGTGAACTGAGTAACTCCAGGGCACGGTTGGCGATCACCTCGTTGGCGTTCATGTTGGTCGACGTTCCGGCCCCGCCCTGAATCACGTCGACGACGAACTGATCGTGCAACTCCCCCGCGGCGATCTCCCGGCATGCGGCCGTGATGACGTCGGCCCGTTCGTGATCGAGCAGGCCGAGCTCCCGGTTCGCCTCGGCCGCTGCGTGCTTCACCGCGGCGAGGGCCGTGACGAAATGCGGATACGTCGAGAGCGCGATACCCGATATCGGAAAGTTCGCCAAGGCTCGGGCCGTGTGTACGCCGTAATAGGCGGACACCGGTACCTCGTGGCTGCCCAGCGAGTCCTGCTCGATACGCGTTGTCATCGCCATATCGGGCTGGGGCCCGCCATGCGCGCACCGGGCAATCCGTCGTAGAAGCCTTCGGTTGCGCACGTGGTGAGTTCCAGCTGCATGCCCCACGGCGTCTGGAAGTAGAACCACCGTTGCCCGGCGACGGGAGCCGACGGGTCGACACCGTTGGGCCCCTCCTGACACACGACGCCCGGGATGGCCGACACGTAGTCGTAGGCCGCGTCGATGTCGTCGACATAGAACGCGAGATGATGCCCTCCGATGTCACTGTTGCGTGGCAACGTCGTGCGCTGGTCCGGAGCCTGGTACTCGAAGAGCTCGACATTGTGGTGCATGCCGATGCGCAGCATCGCGATCATGCATTTCGCCGAGCGGTCGACGTTCAGCCGGCGGCGCATACCGTCGGACTCCGCGTCGGCGAACGGCCCGTCGAAGAACACCAGCTCGGCACCGAAATGGTCCACGAAGAACCGCACGGCCTCGTCCAGGTTCGGGACGGTATACGCAACGTGGTCGACCGCCCGCAGGCTGGGGATCTTGGGAGCACCAGTGTCCGTCATCTTCGTGTCCTCCCGTCAGCTCGGCACCGCGGCGGAGTCCTCGATGAACCGATGCTCGGTCCACTCCAGCACATCGCCACCGTATTTCGCCGCCCGTACGTCGGCCGAGCGGGCGTGGCCCTCGAAGTTCTCCAACCGTGCAGCGCGCCCACAGATCCGCGCGAGCTCGGCGCTGGAGTCGGCATTGTCGATCTCCTGGTACGTCACGGTCTTGAGGAACTTGCCCACCCACAGCCCACCGGTGTAGCGGGCGGCCCCGAGGGTCGGGAGCACATGGTTGGTTCCGATCGCCTTGTCGCCGAAGGACACACACGTTTTCTCACCGAGGAACAGGGCGCCGTAGTCACGCATCTCGGTGAGGGCCCGCCGCGGCTCGGCCGTGAGGATCTGCACGTGCTCGCTGGCATAGCGGTCCCCGAGTGCGAATGCTTCGGCCAGGTCGACCACCAGGTGGACTTCGCCGTGGTTTTCCCACGACACGGCTGCGACCGGCTTCGTGGGCAGGTTCTCGAGCTGCCGTTCCACCTCGGCGATGGTGTCGCGTCCCACCCGCTCCGATGTCGTTATCAGCACACACGGAGAGTCCGGGCCGTGCTCGGCCTGGCTCAACAGGTCCGCGGCAACGATGAACGGGTCCGCGGTGTCGTCGGCGATGATCAGCACCTCGGTGGGGCCGGCGAACAAGTCGATACCGACTTCACCGAACAACTGCCGTTTGGCCTCGGCAACGTACGCGTTGCCCGGGCCGGTGAGAAGGTTCACCGGAGGGATCGTCTCTGTTCCCAGGGCGAGTGCGCCGATGGCCTGAACACCACCGAGCACGTAGATCTCGTCGGCGCCGGCAAGGTGCATCGCCGCGACGCTGATCGCCGGCGGCGTGCCCTGGTTGGGCGGAGTGGTGGCGGCAACGCGCTCGACGCCGGCCACCTTGGCGGTCACCACAGTCATGTGTGCCGACGCGGTGAGCGGGTAGCGCCCGCCGGGCACATAGGCGCCTGATGCGGCAACCGGAACGTGCTTGTGGCCCAGCCGGATTCCGGGCAGTGTCTCGACCTCGACGTCGAGCATCGCGTCGCGTTGGGCTTGCGCGAAGTTGCGCACCTGCCGCTGCACGAAGGTCAGGTCCTCGATCACGGTGCCGGGCAGATCCGACATGATCTTGGCAACCTCATCCGCGCCGAGCCGAAACGACTCGGGCGTCCAGCGGTCGAACCGCTCCGAATAGCGGCGCACCGCGCCGTCGCCGTTGGCCCTGATGTCGTCGAGTACGGCCGCAACCGTGTCGACGACCTGGGGGTCGCTCTTGTGCGGTGTGCCGACGTGCGCGGCAGGCGCCTTGAGGATGACCGACACCAATCTCTCCTTGAGCTGTGGCTGGGATGTCGCCGGCGGGATCCGCTCTGGCGTGCCTCCAGTCTCTGGCCAGGATCATGCCGCGGGGAGACTCAAGGTGTGCAGTAGATCGCGTGACCGCTGCACCAGTTGCTCACATGGTCAGCGTGCGCGTGGCGTCACTGTCGACGCCGCGGCCGCGCAGGCGAGCACCGCGCACAGCGGAATCGCAAACGCGGCATTGAGCGACGTCGCCTCGCCCAGCCATCCGATCACCGCGGGGCCGGCCAAGATCGCAAGGTAGCCGACGCCGACGACCCGCGAGAGGATCCGCCCCGACGCGCTGTCGAGGTTGCCCGCGGCAGTGAACACCGAAGGCACACCACCGGATAGTCCCAGTCCGAACAGGATCCACCCGAGCACGGCCACTGCCAGGTTGGGTGCCGCGATCACGGTCGCGATGCCGCAGGCGGCCAGCAGACATCCATATCGGACGACGGCCACCGGCCCGACGCGCTGGGAGATGCGGTCGACGGCGAATCGGCTGACCGTCATCGTGGTGACGAACGCGCCGAAAGCCAGGGTGCCCAGTGCCGGTGCGGCGTCGAGGTGGTGTTGGGCGTGCACACTCGCCCAATCCATGGCCGAGCCCTCCGACAACAGCAAGAGGAAGGCCAACAAGCCGAGGACGAGGATCTTGCGCGTCCGACCGGCCGGCCTGGCCTCGGCTGCCGACGGCGCGCCAGGATCCATCGGGGTATCCGCCCAGCTCCGCAACATCAGCCAGGAGGTTCCGACGAGCACGACACAGGCCCCGCCTACGAAGGCCGACGCAGCCGGTGTCGGCGTCCCGATCGCGAATCCCGCTGCGCCGAACACCGAACCGATGACCGTGCCGATCGAGAACACCGCATGAAATGACGCCATGATGGCACGGCCGTAGCCGCGCTCGACGCTGACCGCGGCAGCGTTCATCGACACGTCAGCGCTTCCGGTGGCCAACCCGAACACGAAGGCGCCCGTACCGACAGAAATCGGTGCGGTCATGGCAAGCGGCACCGTGACGGCCGCGGCCATCGCCGCGCCGGACACCGCTGCCACTGTGGCGCAACCGAACCGGGCGGTGAGCGGCCCGCAGAGTTGCATACTGCCAAGCGCGCCGACACCGACGATGAACAGTACGGTGCCGAGCGACGAGGTCGACAGATCGGCGGCCCGCTGAAGAGCGGGCAGGTGCACGGCCCAGGTCGCCAGGATGATCCCGAACGAGACAAACAGCCCGAACACCGCCACGCGTGCTCGCACGAGGCGGCGTTCGTCCACTTGGGTCATGGTCAAACGGTGACGGCAATTCGGCGCGCCGCACGTTCCCCTTCGTGTACCGCCTCCATCATGGTGCGGCTGGCGACAGCGTCACCGATCCGCTCGACCGCCACCCCGCGATTCTTCAGTGCGAAATAGAGCTCCGTGACCGGACGGTGCCAGCCGGCCAGAATCACAGTGTCGGCGCCCGTGACCATGGCGGGTACTCCCTTCTCGACAATATGCACGGTTGGGCCGTCGATCGCGGTCACCGTCGTGAACGGTCGAGTAGTCATGCCGGACTTGTGAATTCGCGGCACTGCGAGGTTGGCGCTGAACGGGCCGAGCTTGGCGCCGACATACGGCAGTGGCGTGACGAACTCGACATGATGGCCGGTCTCGGTCAGTTGCAGCGCAAGGCCGATACCTTTCCAGCCGCCCTCGCCGTCGTCGACAATCACTACGTGATGGCCGACGGGCTTGTCCTCGTCGAGCACATCCCACACCGACAGGACGTGCTCTTGATCGAGACCGGGTGTGAAGGTGATGCCCTGCGCGAGGTTGCCGACGATGTCGTCGCCCGGCGCCGACCCGGTGGCGACGATGATGTGGTCGGGTTGCAGCGCCATCACCTCGTCGGCGGTGGGCGACCATCCGAGCCGAAGGTCGACTCCGTACTTGCGGGTCATCACGTCGAGATGGTCGATGACCCCGCCGATTTCGGCACGCCCCTTGATCTTTGCCGCGATGCGCAGCTGTCCCCCGGTGCGGTGGCGCCGCTCGATGAGGATCACCTCGTGGCCCTGGCGGGCAGCCGTCTCGGACGCCTTCATGCCGGCGGGCCCTGCGCCGATCACGACGACGCGACGGCGGGTCGTGACCGGGATCAGCGTGCCGATGCCGAGCTCACGCTCGTAGCCGGCGGCGGGGTTGTGAACGCACGACGAGTGGGTGACCGCGAACAGCCGGTCGATACAGCCCTGGTTGCAGCCGATGCACCGGCGGATCTCGTCGAGCCGTCCGTCCCGCATCTTGTTGACGGTCTCCGGGTCGGCGATCTGCTGACGCGTCATCGCGACCATGTCGGCGTGTCCGAGGTGCAGGATGTCGGCGGCGTCCATCGGGTCGTTGATGCGCCCGACCGCGATGACCGGGATGTCGACGACCGATTTGACCGCTGCGGCAAGGTTTTCCCAGATCCGTTTGGGATGTTGCATGTCGGGAACGTTCTGATGGGCCTCGTTGTACGTCGCGGCTTTGACACAGATGTAGTCGATCTTGCCGGTCTCCGCGATCGCCTTGGCGATCTGCTGCGCGTCGCCGACCTCGAGGCCGCCGGGGCTGAAGTCGTCGCCCTGCAAGTTGATCCCGACCAGGAAGTCGGGCCCGACCTCGTCGCGGACCGCGTCGATGACGCGCATGACGATACGTAGCCGGTTCTCCAGCGAGCCGCCATAAGCATCGTCGCGGTGATTGGAGAACGGGGACAGGAACGATGCGAGGAGATAGCCGCCGTAGCCCGAGTGGATTTCGACACCGTCCATACCGCCCTGCTTGGCGTGACGGGCACCGATCGCGTGGGCCGCGACGATCTCGTCGATGTCCTCGATCTCCATGGCCTTCGGCATTTCCAGGTTGAACGGGCATGGTGTGTTCGACGGACCCCACAGAGCACGTTCGGTGAAAGTCGAATGACCTTGGCGGCCACCGTGTCCGAGCTGCATGACGATTCGGGCGCCGTGTTCGTGGACCGCGTCGGCGATCTCACGCAGGCCAGGCACGATCTCGGGCAGCCAGGCCCGAGGCTCGCCGGGGACGTCCTGTGATGTCGGGTGGATCTGGGGAAATGCCATGCCGATGAGCCCCGCGCCGCCGATCGCGCGCTCGCGGTAGTAGGCGACGTGTTGGTCGGTGGGCAGGTAATCCTTGGCCATGCCGGTGCCGTGCCCGGTCATCACCACGCGGTTGCGGATCTCGACGTTGCCGAGGGTGATCGGTTCGAACAGGGGCGCGAGCACCGGGTCGGTGCCGACGGTAGCGGTCATCGCTTGAAGTCCTTAGCTGAATGTGAAGTAACGCAGGCGATTACGCGGTGAGCGAGCCGGAGTGTCCGAGCCGCAGCGACAGCGCGGCGGCGGTGATCGCGGGGTTGACCGCGGCCGACGACGGGAACGTCGAGGTGTCGGCGATCCAGAGATTGTCGACGTCGTGCGCGCGAAGATCGGCGGCGACGACGCTCGTCGCCGGATCATCGCCCATGACCGCGGTGCCGCACTGGTGCGACGTCGCCTCGACACCCAGGCTGCGGGTGAGCACGACGGGGAAGCCGGCCTTGCGAACCACCTTCTTCATGTTCGAGATCAGTTCACGGTGGGCGGCCACGTTGGTTTCGCGCCGCGACAGGGTGATCTGCCCCTTGGCGTTGAGCGTGACACGGTTCTCCGGCAGCGGCAGGTCCTCGGTCTGGATGAACAGGTCGAGGGTGTACTTCGTGACCTCGTCGAGGATCGGCATGGGCACGCGTGGTTGGCCCATCTTCGCCTGGGGGCCACGCAGTTTACCGAGACCTTGGACGTTTCCGAGTGGGTACTTGTTCGTCGGGCCTGCCGTGTACCAGTCGTTGATCCCGATGGTCTTCTGATACACGGCGTCATTCTTGCGCCGCGGGTCGATCGCGAGGAAGAACGTGGTGACGTGCGCCATGTAGTTGCGGCCCACCTGATCCGACGAGTTGGCGAGACCACGCGGGTGCTGCCCGGATGCGGACCGCAACAACAGAGCCGCGGTGTTGATCGCACCGCACGCGACCACGAACCGGTCGGCGCGCACTTGAATAGGCCGGCCGCGGTGCATGATTCGGGCGGCGGTCACCTGACGGCCGGTGGCGTCGGTGTCCAGCCGCGTCACCTCGGAGTTGGTCAGCAGGCGCACGTTCTTCGACGCGGCATGGAGCGCGGGCCGCACCGCGGCGATGTCGGCGTCACCCTTGGCGTCGACCATGCATGCGAATGAGTCGCACGTGTAGCACAGCACGCACGCCCCACCGGGGTGCCGGTCGAGTGCTTGCGGAGCCGAGAAAGGATGCAGTCCTTGCTTTCTCGCGCTCTCGACCAGCCGGGCCATCGCCCCTTCATGTGGCACTCCGGGAAAGGGGTAGTCCGTCGAGCGCCAGGGGTCGGTCGGGTCCTCGCCCTTGTTGCTGTGGACCCAGAACATGTGCTCGGCCTCGCCGTAGAACGGCTCGAGGTCCGCGTACTCGATGGGCCACGCCGGAGAAACGCCGTCGACGTGTTCGATCGCGCCGAAATCGCACTCCCGGAACCTGGGCAGGGTGGCCCCGTATAGTTTGGTGCTGCCTCCGACGTAGTGGTAGTTGCCGGGGACGAAGTCGTTGCCCGTCGTAGCGTCGTGCCAAGCCGCGGAGTTCTTGTAGCGACCCCGGGTGTGGACCGCGTCGAACGACCAGTTCTCGCGTTCGACCGGCAAGAAGTCGCCCTGTTCGATGATGAGCACCCGGGCGCCGGAATCGCGCAGGGCGTAGGCGAGCGTGCCGCCACCCATACCGGATCCGATGATCGCGATGTCGGTCTCGAGGATGTCGGGAGGGTCGACGACGACCTGTGATCGCACAGCTGCCGTGGGAATGGCCATGTGGAAAAGCTCCTCTGGGCTGAGAGGACGTGGGTGAGCGTCGCCTGGCGACTCAACCAACGCTAGAGACGCACGTCAGCGTCCGCGAGCCCCACAATGCGAAGAGCTATGCCGCGTCGATGCACAGGATGTGAAGGCAAACGGCTCACGGTTGGTTCTGCCGTTGCAGGAGGTCGTGCCCGCGGACGGCGAAGATCAGGGCTTGCCGGGTATCGGGGTCGTCGAGTGAGCGGCCGAGCAGGCTTGTGATGCGTTCCAGCCGGTAGTACAGCGTGCGGCGCTGCACGAACAAGGCTTGGGCGGCTTGGGATTTGTTGCCGTCACACGACAAGTAGGTCCGTAGCGTCGGCAGCAGCGGATTCGTGGCCTTGGCGTCATGTTTCAGTATCGGGCCGAGCTCGTCTTCGATGTAGCGCGCGAGTTCGGGGCCGCCGGCCAGCGAGGCCAACAGGCGCAGGACCCCGAGGTCATCGAACCGATGCACCGCCTTGTCTGGTCGCGCAGCCGCCACCGATGCCGCACTGCGTGCCTGTTCGACCGCGGTGGGCAGCTGACTGGCGCTGACCGGCCTGCTGATCCCGGCCCGCACGTTCAAGCCGGTCAATCGCTGCACCACCTGCTTCTCCGAACTCGTTCGCGACAGGCCCATGATCGCGAGGGTGTGCTCGCCGAGGTCGGCGACCACCGCGGGCACATGCAGTGCGCGGCACAGTTCCTCGATGGCCTCGTCGCCGGAGTTGCCCGTCGGGGTCTCACGGCATACGAAGACCGCGAGCAAGGCGCGCTCACGCAGGTCCCGACCGATGCGCAAGGCTCGGCTCACGAAGGCGTCTCCGGAGATATCGCCCAACAGCAGCCGGCTGACCAATGCGTTCTGCCGTTGAGCCGAGCGAGCGCCGCTCTCGCGCGCACCCAGGAGTGCGATTGCGATCGCATCGGTGGCGCGATCGACGGCGTAGGCGGCGGTCCCGGTGACCGACGTGCCCCCGTGCAGTACGTGCAGCCAGCCCCACCGTTCCCCGCGCAGCACCACCGCGCGGCGCGTGCAGTTGTGTGCCTCGTTGACGTTGCCATCGGTGGTCAGCGAGTCGTGGTCGATGCGGGAGTGGTGTTCCCACTCGGTGAGGACCTCATCGCCAGATGAAGTTCCGCCCGAGTAGGCGACGATCTGGCGGGTCGCGTCCTCGAGAACCGCCGGATGGCCGACCTCGGCACTCAGCGCATCGGTGAACGCGCCAGGGTCACCGCCGGCGAGCAGAAGCTGCATGAAGCTCGCATTGAGGCGCTCGTAGGCGCTCAGGTCGAGCACTCGTTGGTCGATGATCGACTCATGGACCTGGGCTGACACCTCGACGAACGGCAGCTCACCGTCGAGCCCGACCAAGGGGAAGCCCCGTTCTTCTGCGGCCTCGATCAACGGTTGCGGCATGGCGTCGAACGCCCGCCCGCTCAGCTCGATGATGAGTACCGCCGCTTGAGCATCGGCAACCTGCCTGATGTAGTCACGTTGGCCCTGCGGGCTGTCGCCGATGCCCAGTCCGGCGGTGAGCAACATTTCCCCGCCGCTGAGAAACTTTGCGATGTCCGGGATTTCGGTTGGATGGACCCATCGGATGGTGCGGCCCAGGTTGTCGGCACCGGCATAGATTTTCATGGGGACGCGGGTGAAGACTTCGAGATCCAACGCGGTACGTACCGTCATCGCCATAATCGTCACCACTCCCTGGTGGACAGTTTGTGCAGCAATCTTCTTATCTGCTGCTCAGTTTGAGTCTACGAGATCTGCGTCACGCTGGGCAGACTGATCGGCAAGTTCGCAGCTCTCGCATATGACCGAAAGGACAGTAAATGCCCAGGCTCAACGGCGGGCAAGTCATCGCCCGCATCCTCAAGGAGTACGGAGTCCCTTACGTGGCAGGCATTCCGGGCCACGGTATCTGGGGCCTGATGGACGCCTTCAACGAGGACGAATCCAAGATTCCGTTCATCCAGACCTATCACGAGCAGAGTGCGGTGCATCTGGCCGACGGCTACTACCGCGTATCGGGCAAGCCGATGTGCGCGGTGACATCGATCGGCGCGGGCGCCTCCAACACCGTCCTCGGCCTGGCGACCGCCTACAGTGATTCGACCAGCGTGCTGGTGATCACCGGCGGCCCACCACGCCACATGCGGGGCCGCGGCGTGCTGCAGGAGCTGGAACGCCAGAAGGACAACGGCTTTCCGCAGGTGGCCGAGGCGGTGTCCAAGCGCAGCTGGGTGGCCAACAGCATCGAGGATCTGCCGTTCATCATGCATCGGGCGTTCTCGACGATGCTGACCGGCCGCCGCGGCCCCGCGCACATCGAGGTGCCGTGGGACCTGCATGCCGAGACCGCGGAGGTGAACTTCCACGACCTCGCGCGGCGGCTTCCGGTCGGCCTGCAATACCCCGATCCGGAAGCAATCCAGCGTGCGGTCGACCTGCTCGCCACCGCGAAAAGGCCGATGATCGTCGTCGGCGGCGGCGCGATCAGTGCCTACGCGACCGACGAAGTGCGGGCGCTCGCAGAGGGATTCGACATCCCCGTTGTCACGACATGGAACGGCAAGAGCGCGTTCCCCGAAGATCACGAGCTGTTCGTCGGAAGTGTCGGGCAGACCGGCACGATCCACGGAAACTACCTCGCCGCCAATGCCGACGTTGTCGTCTCGATCGGATGCCGGTTCACCGACTGGTCGGCGTCGAGCTACGCGCAGGGCAAGTCATTCTCGTTCCCGCCCGCCAAATTGATCCACATCGACATCGACCCGCACGAGATCGGCAAGATCTATCCGGCCGAGGTCGGGATCCTCGCCGACGCCAAGCCCGCGGTGGCGGCCATCGTCGACTCACTGCCCGCGAAGCCGGATCGCAACGAGTACCTCGCCGAGGTTGCCGAGCGAAAAGCCCAGTGGGAGAACGAACTCGCCACCCGTCGCGACACCGACCGGTTCCCGTTCACGTTGCAGCGGCCGCTGGCAGCCCTTCGAAATGTGATGGACCGCAGCGGCATCGTGCTGGTGGGCTCGGGTAACACCCAGGGGGCGGTCAAGCAAACCTTCCCGGTCTATGAACCACGCACTCACCTGACCACCGGCGGCTTCTCCTCGATGGGGTGGCCGGTGCCCGCCGCGCTGGGCGCGAAGCTGGCCGCACCGGAGCGTCAGGTCGCGACCATAACCGGTGACGGCGATTTCCTGATGACGGCACAGGAGATCGGGGTCGCGATCCAACATGACATCCCGGTGGTGTTCATCGTGCAGGACAACTCGGGTTACATTTCGATCCGCGGCGGCCAACGCAACGCCACCGACCGCATCATCGGCACCGAGTTCAACCGGCCTGACGGCACGCCGTACAGCCCGAGCTTCAAGGCCCTCGGCGAGTCGTTCGGACTGGAATCGTTCCGGGTGGACTCCGCCACCGATCTGGAGCCGACGTTCAAGCGCGCGTTCGACGCAAAGGCCCCGGTGCTGGTGGAAATCCCGACCGACCGTGACCTGGCCAGCCCGTTCGTCCCCGGTTGGCTCGACTTCCCGCCGCTGCCGCACATCACCGGTGAGCGAGCCGACGAATACCGCGAGCTGCGCGCCCGCGAACAGCACCAATAGCAGTTCCCCACAACACCATTCACTCATCGGTCCGTCACTGCCACTGCTCCGTGCAGTCGGCAGTGACGGACCTTGTCATATCACCGAGGAGTACACATGCCCAGGTTGGACGGGAAGGTCGCCCTGATCACCGGCGCCGCGCGCGGACAGGGCCGCTCACACGCACTACGCCTGGCCGAGGAGGGCGCCGACATCATCGCGCTCGACATCTGCCGACAGATCGACACCGTGCCCTATCCGATGGCCGACTCCGACGACCTGGTGACCACCGTCGACCTGGTCAGGAGCCGGGGCAGGAGAATCTTCGCCGCAGAGGCCGACGTCCGCGATCTGTCCGCCCTGGAAGCCGCGGTCGATCATGGAGTGTCCGAGCTGGGACGCCTCGACATCGTCGTCGCGAACGCCGGCACCCTCAACGACACCGCACCGCTGTGGGAACTCTCCGAACAGCAGTTCCAGGATCAGCTCGACGTCAATCTGACCGGGGTGTGGAAGACCATCAAGGCCACCGTGCCCACGCTGCTGCGTCAGAACGAGGGTGGCGCCGTGATCCTGATCAGCTCCATCTCCGGGCTGACCGTCGAGCTCAATGTCGGTCACTACGCGGCCTCCAAACACGGTGTCAATGGCCTGATGCGCACGCTCTCAGGCGAACTGGCGCCCTACGGCATCCGGGTGAACTCGATCAACCCGACCAACGTGAACACCTCGATGATCAACAACCCGCGCTATAACCGGCTGTTCGCCGGCGGCAAAGACGGTGCCACGCAGGAGGATGCGCTGCCCGCATTGACCGCCATGCATGCGCTCCCGGTACCGTTCCTGGACCCGATCGACGTGAGCAATGCAGTCGTGTACCTGGCCGGCGAGGACGGCCGTTACATCACCGGTACGGCCCACACGATCGATGCCGGTGCCTTGAACCCGTTCAAGGCACCGCATCTGCTCATGGACACCGCGGTCCGGTGATCAGGCCGGGGTCGGCGCGTCTTCGCGGATGAGCTGCGCCGACCGCAGATCTTCCCAGAATGCCTGCGGGACATCGGATTCGAACAGTTCCACATTACGTTGCTGCTGATCTGCGTTGCGGGCGCCGATGCAGATACTCGCCACAACCGGATGCGCGGCTGCGAACTGCAGTGCCGCCGCGGGCAACGAGACATCGTGGCGACGGCAGATCTCGTCGATCCGCGCCACCTTCTCCACAACGTCCCGCGGTGCGGGACCGTAGTTGAAGCGGGCGCCGTCGATCGGGCCGGTCGCCAGTACGCCACTGTTGTACACGCCGCCGAGTACCAACCCGATGCCGCGCTCCTCGCAGATGGGCAACAGCGCGTCGAGCGGGTCCTGTTCGAGCAGCGTGTATCGGCCCGCAAGCAGGCACAGATCGGAATCAGTCGCTTTGACGGCCTCCGTCATGACGTCCGTTTCATTCACGCCGAACCCGATCGCCTTCACCACCCCCTGATCGCGCAACGACTCCAGGCCCGGGAACGCGCTGACGATCGCCTGGCGGAAATGGTCGGGTTGCGCCGCGCCGTGGGTGTAGCGGTCACAGTCGTGGATGAACAGAACGTCGAACCGGTCGGTCAGCATGCGCTGCATGCTCTGCTCGACCGCCCGCATAACACCGTCGTAGCTGTAGTCGAAGTCTGCGACGAACGGTGGGATGCCCTGATACTGACCGTTGTCGGCGGGTGCTCCCATCGTCGGAGTCAACACCCGGCCGACTTTGGTCGACAACACCATCTCGGTGCGGTCATATTTCCGCAACGCATGGCCGAGCCGGTATTCGCTGAGGCCGTTGCCGTACCCCGGAGCCGTGTCGAAGTGGCGGACGCCCTGCTGCCAAGCCTGAGACACCATGTCGTAAGCGGCTTCGTCGGTAAAACGGCCGTTGAAGTTCCCAATCGGGGCGCCGCCGTACCCCATGGCGGTGAACACCAGCCCGGTCCGCTCGTGCAGTCTGACATCAGACACCTTCATAATCTGCGCATCGCCCTTCTGATCATCGAAAAACGTTCTCCTGCACGTTTTTTGACGACGTTAGTGCCAGTACGGCTCCCTGAAGTGACACAGTTCGGGCAGTATCGCGTGCTCGCGCTGCACGTTCTGAGCAATTACTTCGCGACCAACGGCCGGGTGTAGCGCTCCCCGGGGCGCCACCGACGCCCTGACCAGCACCGCAAGGGCCGCAATTTCCTGACCGGTCAATTTCGCGCGATCGACCCCATAATGGCAGGTGACATGAATTCACCAGCCCATGCGCGGAAACACCGCGGGCGCCGAGGGCGGCGCCCGCGCGTGCGAACCGCATCGCGAGCCGCGGCCGGCCTGGCCGCGGTCGTTGCGCTGGTCGTCACCGGAACCGGCTGGATGACCTACCGCGGCGCGCTGGACGGCATCACAACCTCCAACGCCCTCGACGGTGACCCCGGCTCGACCGGGGACACCGAGAACATCCTGATCATGGGGATCGACAGCAGGCTCGATCAGTACGGCAACCCGCTGCCGCAGGACATCTACGACGCGATGCATGCCGGCGACGAGTCAGCGGGTGACTACACGGCCGACGTGCTGATCGTGGTTCACCTACCCGGTGATGGCAGCCCCGCGACCGCGTTCTCCATTCCGCGCGACGACTACGTCGACCTGGCCGGCTGTCCGAACGACATCTGTGAGGGCAAGGTCAAGCAGGCCTACGGCTATGCGTACGACGCCGCGATGAATTCGTCGGATTCCTCGGAAGACGCACCTCAACCGACCGAGCAGGAAGCCCGAGAGGCCGGGCGGAAGGCCCAGATCGCCACGGTGCGAAATCTTCTCGAGATTCCGATCGACCACTTCGTCGAGATCACCCTCGGCGCATTCTTCGAGATCGCCAAGGCGGTCGCGCCGATCACGGTGTGTCTCAACGAGGAGACGTCAGATCCCTACTCCGGAGCGAACTTTCACAAAGGCGAGCAGCAGATCGACGCCGCACAGGCCATGGCGTTCGTGCGGCAGCGCCGCGATGTGAACGACGCGAGCTTCACCGACCTGGACCGCACCCGCCGACAGCAGGCCTTCATCGCCGCACTGGTATCGGCGCTCAGCAAGAACGGCGCGCTGAGCAGCCCGACGACGCTGCGTGACCTCTTGGACGTCACCAAGCAGAACGTGGCGCTGGACGCCGACTTCGACCTGGCGAGCTTCGCCAAGCGGGCCTCGGACCTGACCGAGGAGCCGCCTACGCTCTACACCCTGCCGATCGTGGAGTTCACCCAGAACGAGTATGGCGAGGACATCAACATCATCGACGTCCCGACCGTGCGCAAGATCGTGCACGACCTGGTGTCCGAGACGGACCCCGCCGCGTCATCCGCGTCGTCCATCCCGACCACTCCGGCCCTCGACGGCCAAGGCGCGATCCTCGACGTCGTCAACGCCTCCACCTATATCGGGTTGGCCGCGAAACTCGAAACAATCTTCGGCGCAAGCGGTTTCACGCAAGGCCAGATCGGAGACGCCGAGGCGCTGGCCGCCACCACCACGATCGCCTACGGACCGGGCGCCGAGGCCGCGGCCCAAGCGCTGGCCACCGAACTCGACGTGACGGCCATGCCGTCGCAACAGATACTCGCCGATACGGTGCAGCTGACGATCGGCACCGATTTTCCCGGCGACGACTATCTCAACATGAGCCTTGCCGACGAGACCGCCGATTCCACGAGCACAACCGAATCCAGCACGACTCCCAGCACACCGGTCACCACTGTCGCCGCCACGGCCAGCGGCACATACACCCCCGCACCCACCGACCTCAGTCAGATGACCGTATCCGGGGTGCCGTGCGTCAAGTGACGACTACAGCGTCACCGTCACCTGCGTCCCATATCCGGTCTCTGAGCTGATGGTCATGGCCCCGCCCATCGCCTCGACGCGGACCTGCAGCGAGGCCAGGCCGATGTGCCCGTCCGCGACCGCCTGGGCCACCGTGTTCGGATCGAATCCGGCACCGTCATCGGTCACGGTCAACACCGTTCGGTCGCCGGTCCGGCGCAGGCCGACCGAAACCGTGCTCGCGCGAGCGTGCTTGTTCACGTTGGCCAGCAGTTCGCGCGCCGCGCGGTAGAGCAGCGCCTGGCCGTCCGGATGCCCGACTTCGCCGAGGTCGGCACGCACGGTGAGATCGCCGCGGTTCTCGTACTGCCGCAACAACTCCCGCACCGCAGCCGTGAGACCGAGTTGCGCGAGCACCTGGGGGTGCAGTGCGGTCACGGTGGACCGGAGCCCGCTCGCCGTCTCCTGCAGTGCCGCGTGCACCATGTCCAGCGCCGGATCGGGGTTGCGTTCGCGTATCTCGTCGAGTTCGAGCCGCGCTGCGAGCAGGGTCTGCAGCGGCCCGTCATGCAGGTGCTCGGCGAGTTCGGCGTTGCGGAGATCGTCGGCTCGCGTCGACTCCGACACCAGCCGGCGACGCACGTCGAGCAGTGCGCGCACCCGTGCCGAACGGCGGGCCAGCACAAGCGACAACGCGGTGGTGGCCACCGCGAGCCACACCAGGAAACCGACCTGCATGTACACGACGTTCGGCAGGCCGACGTTGTCGTCGCGTTTCGAATAGAAGATCCACACCGCCAGATATGCCGCCGCGGTGGTGGTTCCCAGAATCGCGGTCAAGACCGGGCGATCCTGGAACGCAACCGAGATCGGCAGCAGGAAGAACACCGGCAGCAGTGCGGCCGTCGCGCCCCCGGACACCGCGCACAGTGCCACCAGAACCAGGACGTCGACCCCGGTGGACGCCCACTCGGCCCATGGCGGCATCGGCCCGCGCAACACCACCACCAACCACAGCACCGCGGCGGCCGCATAGAGACCCAAGATGACCGCGTAGAGGACCGGCAGCCAGTGGTCGACCTCCCACACCGAGACCAGCACCATGATCAAGCCGATCAGCGGCAACCGCAGTACCGCAGAGACCCGGACTGGTTGCGCGGCAAAGAATTCGACGCCGGACGCCATGTCAGTCCAGGAGCCGGCGGCGCATGGCCTCGGCGACCGCCGCGCCGCGATCGCTGACGCCCAGTTTCTCGTACAGCCGCTGCACGTGGGTTTTCACCGTCGACGGTGCCAGGTACAGCTCCTTGGCCATCGCCGGGATGCTGCGGCCTTTGGCGATCAGATCGAGTACCTCACGTTCCCGCGGGCTGAGCGCAGGAGCGTCGGGTTCGTTGCGGCGACGGATCTCACCGGCCAACCCGGCGGCCAGGTTGGGGTCGATGACGTCACGGCCCTTCGCGCACGACAGCACCGCGTTGACGAGCTCACTGCGCGTGGACTCCTTCGACAGGAACCCGGCCGCCCCCTGCTGCAGTGCGGTGTAGACGATCGCCGACTCGTCGTGCGCCGACACCAGCAGAACCCGGGTGGGCAGCTCGTCACGCGTCACGGCAGCCGCAACCTGCGCACCGTCCAGCTGCGGCATCCGGTAGTCCAGCAGAGCCACCTGCGGCCGATGAGTCTTGATGAGTTCCAGTGCGTCGGCGCCGTTGTCGGCCTCGGCCACCACCTCGATCTCGCCGCTCGAGGCCAGGGCGCGGACCACGCCCTCACGGAACATCGGGTGGTCGTCGCCCACCACGACCCGCACCTTCTCGGCCATGCGGCACAGCATCGCACAGCAATGCGTATGGGTTTCCCCGATTGGTGAGCTGTCACAAACTCCCTCGACACGCCGAGCGAAAGGGCAAGTTTGTGCCTGCCCGGCAGGGAAAGTCACCACCATGCACACAGACGAGCTGAGCTGGTTCGTCGTTCTCGCCGAAACCGAGCACGTCACCGACGCCGCGACCGAACTCGGCATCAGCCAGCCGACCTTGTCGCGGGCGCTGGCACGTATCGAGGAGCAGGTGGGCGTCCCGCTGTTCGACCGGGTGAACCGGCGGCTGCGGCTCAACGGATATGGCGAGATCCTGCTCGAGCATGCCCGGCGTTCGATCGCCGAAATGCGTTCGGCCACTAAGCGGATCGCAGCATTACGCGACCCGGACAGCGGCACCGTGCGGTTGGCGTTCCTTCATTCGCAAGCCAGTTGGTTCGTCCCGGATCTGCTGCGAAGGTTCCGTGCGGAGGCGCCACGGGTGCAGTTCGGACTGGTTCAGGGTGCCGCGCACGAGATCGTCGAGCGACTGGCCGGCGGCCAGGCCGATCTGGCGATCACCTCACCGCGCCCCGAGGGTTATCGCTGGCGCGGCCTGTACATGGAACGACTGTGCCTCGCGGTACCGCGCGGCCATCGCCTGGCGTCGCGGACCCGCGTCAAGCTGGCCGATGCCGGCAACGAACCGTTCGTCGCGCTGGCACCCGGCTTCGGGCTTCGCCAGCTCACCGACGAACTGTGTGCCGAGGCCGATATCGACCCCGACGTGGTGTTCGAAGCCATGGAGATCCCCACCATGGAGGGTCTCGTCGCAGCGGGCTTCGGGGTGGCCGTCGTGCCGGTGCCCCGCCCCGAGCGGGCCGAGCCCGGGGCCGTCTACCTGCCGCTTTCCCAGGCCTCGGCCAAACGTCAACTCGGCCTGGCCTGGTCTGCCGACCGGTCACTGCCGCCTGCGGCCGAGCGGTTCGCGGACTTTGTCATACGCACTACGCATGATGTTGAGTAACTCAATGCATTGGACACATTGACAGGCACTGCCTAGCCTCGTTTCAGTGACTGCCCCACCGACCACTGTTGTCTGGCAAGGGCATCCGCGCGGCTCCAGCGACTACCGGCGCCTGCTCGCCGCCCTGTTCTGCGCCGGAGTCGCGACGTTCGCCCAGCTGTATTCGCCGCAGGCCGTGCTGCCGCTGATCGCCCGGGACCTCGGCACCGGAGCCGCCGACACCGCCCTGGCCGTATCGACGGCGACCATCGGTCTCGCCGTCGGCGTCATCCCGTGGGCCGCACTTGCCGACCGCATTGGGCGCGTGCAGGTGATGACGATATCCGTCGCGGCGGCAACGGTTCTCGGGCTTCTCGTGCCGTTCTCGCCGAGCTACCAGCTGCTGTTGTGCGGCCGCTTCCTCGAGGGCCTCGTGCTCGCCGGGGTCCCGGCGGTCGCGGTCGCCTACCTCACCGAGGAGATCAACGCCGGGCATGCCGCCCGCGCCGCGGGAACCTACGTCGCAGGCACGACGATCGGCGGTTTGGCGGGCCGGCTCGTCACCGGACCCGTGGCGGAATACGCCGGCTGGCGCGTCGGCGTCCTGATCGTGGCGGTGCTGTGCGGGCTGGCCGCGCTGGCGTTCGTCAAACTCGCGCCGCCGGCACAGGGCTTCACCCCGACGCGCAACCAACGCGACCTCGGCAGACGATTGCTGGTCAACCTGCGCTCGCCCCGCCAACTGGTGCTGTTCAGTCAGGCTTTCCTGCTGATGGGCGGCTTTGTCGCGATCTACAACTTCCTCGGTTTCCGGCTCATGGCGGCGCCGTTCCACCTCCCACAGACCGTGGTGAGCCTGGTGTTCCTGGCCTATCTGGCCGGCACCTGGGCGTCCGCGCGGGCCGGCGCGGAGGCCACCCGGTTCGGGCGCCGGACCGTCATGGTGGCCTCGATCGTCACGATGATCGCCGGTGTCGCGATCACGCTGAGCAACAACATCGTCGCCGTGCTGGTGGGACTCGTGGTCGCGACCGCCGGTTTCTTCGGCGCCCACGCGATCGCCTCTGGTTGGGTCGGCGTGGCGGCCGGCAACAGCAAGGCCCAGGCGTCATCGCTGTACAACCTCTTCTATTACGGCGGCTCCAGTGCCGTGGGCTGGTTCGGCGGCCTCGCGTTCGATGCCGCGGGCTGGCCCGCGGTCGCAGGCACCGTGATGGGTCTGGCCGCGCTGGCCGGGATATTGGCGCTCACCCTGCGGCGCTGACCCCCTTTGACGCGTGTCATATCGTGACGGGCATGGACTTCGCGATGTCGGCCAAAGCGGCTGATTACCACAAGCGGCTCACCGACTTCATGACCGAACACGTGTTCCCGGCCGAGGCGTCCTACCACGCCTATCGCGAGGAGAAAGGCCCCAAGGACCACACGGTCCCCCCGATCGTCGAGGAGCTCAAGGCCAAAGCCCGCGAGCTGGGGCTGTGGAACCTGTTCCTGCCATCGGAATCGGGTCTGACCAACCTGGAGTACTCGCCGCTGGCCGAGATCTCGGGGTGGAGCCTGGAGATCGCTCCCGAGGTGCTCAACTGCGCCGCACCCGACACCGGCAACATGGAGACGCTGCACCTGTTCGCGACCGAGGCCCAACGCAAGCAGTGGCTTGAGCCGCTGCTTGCCGGTGAGATCCGCAGCGCCTTCGCGATGACCGAGCCCGCCGTCGCGTCCTCGGACGCGCGCAACATCGAGACGACGATGCTGCGCGACGGTGCCGACTACGTCATCAACGGCCGCAAGTGGTGGATCACCGGTGCCGCCGATCCGCGTTGCAAGCTCCTGATCGTCATGGGCCGCACCAATCCCGACGCCGCCTCACACCAACAGCAGTCGATGATCCTGGTGCCCGTGGATACCCCCGGTGTGGATATTCAGCGCTCGCTGCCGGTGTTCGGCTGGCAGGACCAGCACGGCCACTGCGAGATCGTGTTCGACAACGTCCGGGTTCCCGCCGAGAACCTGCTGCACGAGGAGGGCAGCGGATTCGCCATCGCGCAGGCGCGGCTGGGCCCGGGCCGCATCCATCACTGCATGCGCGCGCTGGGTGCGGCCGAGCGTGCGCTGGCGTTGATGGTCGACCGCGTGCAGAAGCGCGTCGCGTTCGGCAAGCCGCTTGCCGAGCAGGGTGTGGTGCGGGAATCGATTGCCAAGTCCCGCAACGAGATCGACCAGGCCCGCCTGCTGTGCGAGAAGGCCGCCTGGACCATCGACCAGGAGGGCAACAAAGCCGCGCACGTGCTCGTATCGCAGATCAAGTCGGTGGCCCCGCAGATCGCCTGCAACGTCATCGACCGCGCAATCCAGGTGCACGGCGCGGCAGGCGTCAGCGACGACACGCCGCTCGCCCGGCTCTACAGCTGGCACCGCGCCATGCGCCTGTTCGACGGGCCCGACGAGGTCCACATGCGCACGATCGCACGTGCCGAGTTGGGCCGCGAGAAATCGCCTCTTGCTTCGGCGGTAACGGGATAGTGACCGAAAGCAACGGAGCCTCAGTGCAATTGGGCGGCGCGTGGAATTTCCGCGACGTCGCAGCCGAGACCGGGATCCGGCCCGGGGTGCTCTACCGCTCCAGTGAACTCAGCCGGCTCTCCGATGACGGCCGTGCGGTGTTCCGCCGCCTCGGCATCACCGACGTCGCCGATCTGCGGTCGCATCAGGAGGTGAACCGGCGCGGCCCGGGCCAGGTGCCCGACGGTGTGTCGGTCCACCTGCTGCCGTTCCACCCCGACGACGACTCCAACCAGGACGCACCGCACGAGAGCACCTTTCAGCGCGTGATGTCGGAGTCCCCGGGCGACGAGGACGTCTCCGAGGCGGCTCGGCGCTACATGACCGAGGTGTACGAGGAGTTCCCGACGCTGCCGGGCGCCCACAACGCGGTGCGCCAGGTCATCACCCTGCTGGCCGACGGCAAGCCGGTGATCGCGCACTGCTTTGCGGGCAAGGACCGCACGGGCTTCACGGTCGCGACCGTGCTGGCGACGGTCGGTATCGATCGTGACCGCGTCATCGCCGATTTCCTCCGCAGCAATGACGCGATCCCCGCACTGCGCACCCGCATAATGGATTCGGTGCGCGCACGTGCCGACGATGCGCCCGAGGTGGTCACGTTCGCCGAAGCCCGGCTGACCGACGAAGTGCTCGGCGTGCGGGAGGACTACCTCGCGGCCGCTTGGAGCAAGCTCGACGACGCTTACGGCTCGGTCACGGGGTTCGTCGAAGCGGCCGGGGTCTCTGCCGACGAGATCGAGGCGTTGCGTAAGACGCTGCTCGGCTGACGGGGCGGCGGGTTGGCATGGTGTCCCTGCGCCCGCCCGGACCCAGCCAACGGGGATCCCGGCCATCACGCATCTTCGAGCGCCTCACCCACCTCTTGTGCGATGCGGCTGTGTTCGTTCTGCATCAGTAGGTGCCCGGCCCCGAGCACCAGCGCGACGGGCCATTCGATGATCTCCGTTGCCGCCAGCAAACCCAATGCGCCGTAGTAAGCGAGCTGTTCCGGGCGCGGAACGCTGACCTTGCCCACCACGGGCAGCGTCACGGCGAAGCCCCGGGCCTCACGCACCCGCTGCACCGCTGCGCGGTGGCCGGTTGCTTTCTGTGAGTCTTCGGCCATTCGTTGCCTTTCCGTCATGTCGTTTTCGATTTCTCGACGCTTGACCTTCGCACCGTGTGAGTCGTGAGTGCGGATCCATTGACCGACGTCGTGACGCGCGCATTGGCCATCCCGTTGCGGGAGCTGTATGCGGTGTTGTGGCGTTGCGGCGTCGTCGAGATCGACGACTGAAATCTGGCGACCAACCGCGGCGCCACGGCAGCCGCCGCGGTCGCCACACCTGCTGCCGCGAGCGCGTTCGTCCACCCGACCGGACCGAGCGGCGTGCAACCGAGCAATTGGCTGACACCCGGTGTGCTGATCAACGCACCCAGCAAGAGCAATGAACCCGCCGCGGTGGTGACCACCAACGGGCTGTGGGAGTCGATCAGCGTCTGGGCGAGCTGGGTGGAGACCAGCGCCACGAGCGCGACGGTCGACGCGCGACGCGGCGTCAACGTGAAGCCCGCCAGCAGCCAGGCGCCCGTCGCCGCACCCGCGGTCGTCGCCCCGCGGATCGCGACCGTACGCCACAGCGCGGCCTGATCCGGACCATGCCCGGCACCATCGACCGAGCGGGTCGCCGGACTCACGGCGAGGGCCGCGGCCGGCAGCGCGTCCGTCATCATGTTCACCAACAGCAGTTGGCGGGTGTTGAGCGGTGACCGCCCGGTCAGTGCACTGCCGATGATCGAGAACACCACTTCACCGGCGTTCCCGCCGAGCAGGACCGACACCGCGGCCTGGACCCGCCGCCACAGATGGCGACCCTCGTCGAGCGCGTCGACCAACGCGCCGATCCGTCCGTCGAGCAGTAGGACATCGGCCGAGCTGCGCGCCGGATCGCTGCCGCGCGATGCGACGCCGATGCCGACGGTGGCGGCTCTGATGGCCGCGGCGTCGTTGGCGCCGTCGCCGACCATCGCACACACCTGGCCGGTGCGTTCCAGCGTCTGGACGATCTGGACCTTGTGTTCGGGCGACATCCGGGCGAACACGCGCTTTTCGGCGACCGCACGCTCCTGGCTGCGGCGTGGCATCGCGACCCATTCCTCGCCGCTCATGACCTGATCGGCGGTCACCGGCATGCCCAGCTCTGCCGCGATGGCTTTGGCTGTCACCGGATGGTCGCCCGTGATGAGCCGCACGCCGATGCCCTGGTGCCGCAACGACTTCAGCAACGCTGCCGACTCCGAGCGCGGGGTATCGGACAGCCCCAACAGCCCGACGAGCTCGAGCTCTTCGCGGCACAAGTCGGCGAAGTCGTCGGTTTCGGCGCGGGCGCGCTCGGCCTGCGCCGGCGTCAGCACGCGCCGCGCGACCGCGATGACCCGCAGTCCACTGCGCGCCATCTCGTCGACCTTGCCCGCCATGGCGTCGGCACCGCACGCAGCCAGCACCACCTCGGGCGCACCCTTGATCGAGAGCACCTCGCCGATCACGGAGGCCGAGAACTTACGGCCGGACCGGAACGGCAGGTACGCGACATTGCCGTCGATCGTGCCGAAGTCGAATCTGCCTGCTTCCGCGACCGCGGCGTCGGTCGCGTGCTCATGGTGGTCGCCGTTCTTGGGCGGGGTGGCACGGGCCCCACAGTCGAGCACCTCCTCGCGCGACAACTTGCCCGCCGGTTGCACCTCCGATACCCGCAGCCGGTTCTCGCTGAGGGTGCCGGTCTTGTCGAAGCACACGACGTCGACGCGACCGAGCGCCTCGACTGATCGGGGGCTTCGCACGAGCGCGCCGGCACGGGTCAACCGCCGGGCCGACGCCTGCTGGGCGAGCGTGGCCACGAGCGGCAGCCCTTCGGGCACGGCCGCGACAGCGACTGCCACGCCGCTGGCCACCGCGCTGCGCAACGGCAGCTTGCGCAGGACGCCCAAGCCGCTGACGAGCGCGCCGCCCGCGAGGCTGTAGGGCAGTGCACGGTTGGTCAGCTCGCGAAGCTGGGATTGCAGCCCGACCGCCTGACCTTCGCGGCGTCCGATGTCGGCCGCACGCCGGGCCTGGGTCTGCGCGCCGACCTCGGTCACCACGGCCACCGCGGTGCCGGTCACGAGCGTCGTGGCGGCGTGAATCATGCAGTGCCGCTCGGCAAGAACCGCACCCGGTGTCGCGTCGACCTGTTTGGCCACCGGCAGCGACTCACCGGTGAGCGCCGCCTCGTCGGCTTCGACATCGACCGCCGAGATGATCCGCGCATCGGCAGGCACCACTTCACCCGCGCGCACTTCGATCACATCACCGGGCCGTAACCGCGCGGCCGGAACGTTCTGGTACCCGTCACCGACGACCCGGCGGGCCGGCGGATCCTGAACCGCCAGCAGCCGTCGCAGCAGCCGCTCGGCCCGAACCTGTTGGGTGGCAGCGAGTACGGCGTTTCCGGTCAGCACCGACCCGACGAGAACGGCGTCGACCGGTGAGCCCAGTAATGCGCTCGCGGCGGAGCCGACCGCGAGCACGGGGGTCAAGGGATCCGACAGTTCACCACGCAGCGCGGTGGCGAGTTCGGACACCTGTTGGCGGACAGAGCCGCCGATCCGGCGTACCACCGCCGGTCCGATCGGTGAAACCTCCTGCGGTTGAGCACGTTCCGAAACAGCGAGATGCCGCTGCACCTGATCGGGTGTCATGGCGTGCCAGTCCTCCACCGGGGCCGGCGCAGGAGCCGGATCGAGCAGTACCCCGCGGGCAAGCATGAACCCGGTGGCCAGACCGGCGGCAGCACCGGCCGTCACCGGACCGGGACCCACGCCACGAACACCTGGAATCATCAGCAGCGCACCGAGCAACGAGCCGCTCGTCGCGAGTTCGACGCCACGTTCACTGGCCCGGCGTGCCGCGGGCATCGCGTGCAGGATGCGCCACACGGCCTCCAGGTCGCCCGCGAGAAGATCGGCGTGCCAAGGTGTTCCACCGTGCGGACTGAGCAGTCCGACCCCGAGGTCGGCGGCCCGAAGCGCACGCGCCGAATCCACCGACAGCACGGCCACGGTGCGGTCGTTGCGCTGCAGGGCGTCGACGGCCCCGGCGAGCGCGGCATCGATACCGCCGTCGGGTGGGTACAGATCGTCGAACGACGAACGCAGATCGCCGAGCTCGTCGAGATCCAGGGACACGGCATGCGCACCGGCCCGACGGATCTCGCCGAGCAGACTCTGGGCCAGGGGATCATGCGCGTGACGGACGAGCACCTTGCCGTGAGCCCGGCCATTGCGTGCTGCCCCACCCAAATCCGGTGTGTGCCAGCCCGCCGACAGCGCACCCTCGTCGAGTTTGTCCTGTGCCCACTGCCAGACCGCGGCGCGGTCGCGTTCGGCGACGTCACGGAACTGACCGACTCGCAGTTCGTCCGTCACGAGCACCCGCGGATCGACGACAACGGCGTCGATGCGGTCGAGCATCCGCAACGCGCGCGGCCGGACCGGCAATACATCGAACCGCTCGGCCAGTCCGCGACCGAGCGAGCTCGCGAACGCCTCGCGGGCGTTGCGGCCGGCCTTGGGCGCCGTGACCACCGCGGCAGTCGCCGCGGTGTTGAGGTTGCGGGCGAGCACGCCGGCAGATGCGGCGGCGACAGCTTGTGCCCGCGCGCACTTCTCGGCGTGCCGTTCGACCGCACCGGCGGGCAGTGGATGCGGTCGGGGCGGTGCCGGAATCGTGTCAGCGCACTCGGCCTCGGAGGCCAGCGCGGGTTCGTGAACTTGCCAGGCGTTGGATGCCGCGACGGCTTCTGCAACCTGTGAGAGGTGGCGGACGAATTCGACGGCGACCGCCGCAGGCGACTGCGTGAGGGCGTAGACCGTCGCGGCCGCGATGGCGAGCGTCGCGTCGGCCGCCTGTGGGCCCAGCCGAGATTCGAGCAGCGACCGCACCCGCGGCTGATAGTCGACGAGCGTCACGGCAGCGGTCAGGCCGGCGGGCAGTCGCGGCAGCATCAACGCCCGGCCGGCCGTCGCCACGCAGACGCCCGCACCGTTCGCGGCGGCCGCAATCACCTTTCCGGCCAACGCGATGCCGTCGCCGGGGAGTTCGGCGGCCGAAGCCGCGTGCTCGTCGGAGCCGCACGTTTCGGCGGCAGCGACGATCTCGCTGAGTTGCCGCACATCCGGCGTTTCGGAGGAGTCGTCGAATTCGACCACGATGCGTGACAGCGGATAGTTGAGTTTCGCCGAGCGGATACCGGGTTGCGCGCGGACCGCACGTGCCACGGCAGCGCCGATCTCGCTTCCGTGCTCTGACTGCAGCCCGCGAACCTCGATCCAGCACCGCTCATCCCCGCGCCAATAGCGGCGCCCCGGCCTGCCGCCGACGAATTCGGTGGCCGCCGTGCGCGCGGACTGGAGCGTCTCGAGTGATGTGAGGCGGGTGGCCAATCCAACGGATCCGGACGCCAGGCGCATACCGGTTCCGACTGTCAGCACGACGGGTGTCGCGGCCACCGTCGTGGCCACGGTCGCCGCGCGCTGGATTGCCCGTCCGATGCCGGCGATCACTTAGCGGTGCGCCGGGTTGACGAACCAGCTGAAGCCCGGCGGGCCGATGCCTTCGCAGCCTTGGCCGGCGACGAACGCTTGGAGGGCGATCGTGACGACGTCGACCGTGAGGTTGACCGTGCCGACGCCGACCTGGTTGACGTGCCCGACGATCCTGACGATGCGCTGCCCTCATCGGTGTGCCCGTCGCGCGCACGCTCGTTGAGCTGGTGCACCAGAAGCGCCGCGCCGCCCACCGTGAGCAACACGGGCCATTCGATGAGTCCCGCGGTGCCGACCGCGGCCATCGTGACGGCCGCCGCCGCCGTCGAGTGACTGCCTCGACTCAACCCTTCGCGGATTCCCGTTCCGGTACCTTTGATCCCACCTACGACGCCGTTGATGGCCGCACCTCCGACTGCTCCCGCTGCGGCGGTGGCGACGTCCGCAGTCCGGCCCACGGTTTGAACGACACCTGAGACGATGTTCATGATCGGACTCCTCACGTTCATCCTGTGGTCGATACCCGTTAACGCCGTGATCTACACATGCGTCAACGAATTTCTCGGATGTCGTCAAGAACCGTTGCAGCGCAAAGCTATTCGTCCTCTAGGCGGTCGCCTTCAGGTGCCCGGCCGCGAACGTCACGCGGACCTCGTCGGCCACTTTCATGGCGCCCATCATCATCGAGTACTGCTTGATGCCGAAGTCGGTGTGCGCGACGACGGCCGCGCCGGAAATTCGCCACGAATCCGCGTCATCCTCGACCCGGATGTCCACGGTCTGCTCGCCGGAGCGGCCGTTGAGTTCGAGGGTGCCGATCAGGCGGATGACGTCGGTGTCGCGTTCGATGGCGGTCGACCGGAATCGGGCGTGTGGAAACTTGCCGGTCCGCAGCGACTTAGTCGCGTTGGCACGCACCAGCTTCTTCTCGGCGCCCGACAACGGCGTCACGCCACCTTCGCCGCGGATGACGTCGAGCGATTCGAGGTCGACCGTAACCGCGACCTCGACGGGATCGTCACCCGTCCACTGCACGGTCGCCTGCCACGACCGCATCGCAATCGTCAGCCGATGACCCATGCGTGCCGCGGTCCCGGTGACACCGGTGTGCAGCAGCAATTCACCGTCCGAGGCGTCCAGCGTCCACTGCCCGTTGGCGGTCAATTTGTCGCGAACACCCCCGCAACCCAGGCCATCGTCGCCAACAGTGCTCCGACCAACTCGACACCAACCGACAACGCAACACCCTTGAGCGCGTGCACGGTCGATGCCCAGGCCCGCCGGTAGTCCCGGCGGGCGCCCAACTCGGTCAGATAGACCCCGGCCACGAAGCCGATCACCAATCCGATCACCGGAATCACGAAGAAGCCGACGACGCCGAGCACCGCGCCCACCACGAGACTGAGCGTTCGGACCTCGGCCGCGCGCATCCGCCGCACCGGCCAGAGATATTTGATGACCTCGGCGGCGACGAACAGCACGGTCGCCACACCGAGCGTGATCCACGACGCGGTGTTGTGCTCAACGACGGCCCATACCGCGATCGCGGCGAACACCAGCAGCCCGCCCGGCAGGATGGGCACCACGATGCCGATCAAGCCGATTGCGATCGCCAGCGCGACGAGAACGATCCCTAGCGTGCTCACGGCTTGGCCCCGCGGACCCACTGGATGAACCCATGGGTCTTGGTCCGTACGCCGACCAGGCCGAGATCTTCGAACACATCCCCGAGCTCGTCTTCGGCGAACAGCCGCGCGCCGCCCCTCGACAAGAACCGCAACGCCGCGCCGTGCCCGGCCGTCGGCACCATGACCGCCATGCGCCTGCCCGGCCGCAATACGCGAGCCATCTCCGACAGCGCCGCGACGGGATCGGGAATCAGCTGCAGCACCGCGAGCGAGACGACCGCGTCGAAGCTCTCGTCGCGGAACGGCAGCCGCTGCGCATCGGCCCGCAGAAAGGCGACCTGGCGCCCGGCCTCCGCTTCGACAGCACGTGCCAGCATCGGTTCGGAGATGTCGACGCCCAGGGCCACGCCGTCCAGGCCGGCCGCCCGCGCCAACGCCGCGGTGATGTTGCCTGGCCCGCTGCCGACATCGAGTGCGGTGCCGCCGCTGGGAATGTTCAACCAGTCGATGGGCGGCCGCGATGCCGCCACGATCCGGCGGTTCAGCAACTGGGCTTGGTCATAGAGCATCGAACCGAGTGGCGATGCCCACGCTTTCTGGATGAAACCCGTGTTCTTCGGGGCGTCACTGCCCGTTCCGAGCAGATCGAGATAGCCGTGGCTGAGATCGGGTTCGGCCGGCGGATCGATCAGCAGATCGAGCGCCTTGCGCAAGGCCTGGCTCGAAGCGGTGTCCATGGTTCTACGCTACGCACCGAGCTGGTCGGCGAGGTCGCCAAAATCCGTCGCGACGATGTCGAACTCACCTTGCGCGACCGAATGCGGCGCGCGGCCGGGCCCGAACTCGAGCGGCCGCGCGACATACGCGGTTCCGAGGCCCGCCGCGCGCGCCGCGCGGAGGTCGGAGGGGTGAGCCGCGACCAACGTCAGCTCGTGCGGTGCGACGTCGAGCAGTTCGGCACACCCCAGGTATGCCTCGGGGTCGGGCTTGTAATGCCGGAACAACTCCGCCGAGATCACGCAATCCCATGGCAGTCCCGCATGTTTGGCCATGTTGGTCAGCAGCGACACGTTGCCGTTGGACAGCGTGGTGATGACGAAGCGTTCCTTGAGCCGAGTGAGACCTGCCACCGAGTCCGGCCACGGGTCGAGCCGATGCCAGGCTCGGTTGAGGTGATCGATCTCGCCGTCGGCGATTCGGATGCCCGCGCCGTCGAGCAGGTCGACCAGGATCGCGCGGTGCAGATCGTCGATCCTGGTCCACGGCAGCTCGCCGCGGCGCACGCGGTCCATCGCCGGGGCGTAGCCGGCCCGCCAGCTGTCGGCGAAGGCAGGCCAATCCCGTTGCAGCCCTTGACTTTTACCGAACGTTTCGAGCTCGGCGATGATCGAGGACCGCCAGTCGACGACGGTCCCGAACACGTCGAACGCCAGGGCCTTCATTACGGCTCCAGGACCAGCTTGCCGCGCACCTGCCCGCCGGCCAGGGCGTCGAGCGCGGCCACCCCGTCGGACAGCGGGTAGCGCACGGGCGGCGGGGGCCGAAGCCCGTCGGCCACCAACTTGCCGAGCTGGGCGCCGACGTCGGCCTGTGCGCCGGGCGTGCGGTTGACGAACTCGCCCCAGCCGACGCCGACGACGCTGACGTTGCGCAGCAGCAGCCGGTTCACCTTGACGGTCGGGATGCCTCCGGCGGCGAACCCGATGACCAACAACCGGCCCTCGGTGGCCAAGACACGAACGGCGTCGTCGAACGCCTCGCCGCCGATCGGGTCCACGACCATGTCGACACCGCGGCCGTCGGTGGCATCGAGCACGGCCTGGCGCCAACCGTCGGTCAGCGGCAACACCACGTCGGCACCGAGCCCCGAGACGAACTCCTCGGCGCCCGGCCGGTGCACCATCGCGATGACGCGTGCGCCCAGCGCCTTGGCGAGCTGTATCGAGGCCGTACCGATCCCGCCTGCCGCGCCGAGCACCAGCACGGTCTCGCCCGGCTGCAGCGCGCCACGGCGGGCCAACGCGAACTGCATCGTGTAGTAGTTGCCGAGCAGTGAGGCCGCAGCCCCGTCGTCGAGACCGTCCGGCGTCGGAATCACGCCGGACGGGTTGACCGCGACCTGCTCGGCGTAGCCGCCGAGCATCGTGAACGCCGACACCCGCTGGCCCGGCGTGAAGCCCGACCCCTCGGGCGCCGATCGCACCGTCCCGGCCACTTCCATGCCCGGGATGAACGGCGGTTCCAGCCGCAGCTGGTACTCACCGCGCAACAACAGCAGATCCGGGAAGCAGACGCCGGCGGCGCCGACGTCCACGATCACCGCGTCATGCGACTCGGGTTCGGGGACGTCGGCGTACGCCAGCCCGGCGGTGCCGGTAAGTGCCTGCGCTACAAGCGCTTTCATCCCAGCTTGAAGCTTGCCTGCTGGGCCGCGGACAGGTCGGTGATCTCGCCCCACTTGGCGGCGACATCGTCGACCGACGGCACGCCGTCGGAGAAGGTGACGCCTTCGTTCTGGAACAGTGCCGTGCGCTGAACCTTGCCGCCGCCGACGATGAAGACCGAATCGGTGTCCTGCAGTTCCTCGGTCATCAGGTAGGCGACCACCGGTGCGACGTACTCGGGCGTGAGCTTCTCGAACACCTCGGGAGGCAGGATGTCCTGCGTCATGCGAGTAGCCGCGATCGGGGCGACCGCGTTGGTCTTGATGTTGTACTTGGCGCCTTCCTGGGCCAGCGTGTTGATGAGGCCGACCAGGCCGAGCTTGGCGGCGCCGTAGTTGGCCTGGCCGAAGTTGCCGAACAGACCGCTCGTGGACGTCGCGACGACGACGCGGCCGAAGCTCTGCTCACGGAAGTGCGGCCAGGCCGCGCGGATGACGTTGTAGCCGCCGTACAGATGCACCTTGAGCACGGCGTCCCAGTTCTCGAACGTCATCTTGTGGAACGTGCCGTCGCGCAGGATGCCCGCGTTGCTGACGACGCCGTCGACCTTGCCGAACTCGTCGATCGCGGTCTTGATGATGTTCTCGGCGCCCTCGGGCTCGGCGACGCTGTCGTAGTTGGCGACGGCCCGGCCGCCGGCTTCCTTGATCTCGTTGACCACCTGATCGGCCATGTTGTGGCCGGCGCCGGTGCCGTCGCGGGCGCCGCCGAGATCGTTGACGACGACGCTGGCGCCCTCACGGGCCAACGTCAGGGCATATTCACGTCCGAGACCACCACCGGCTCCGGTGACGACGACGACGCGGTCCTGCACTCCTGGCATGGGATTCCTCTCCTCCGACGGGCCGTAATGGCTGTCACAGCTGCGTGGCTTTCCATCCCTGTATACGGCGGACCCATCGGCGGCGATGCACCGGGTCGGCTCCGTAAGCGACGTCACACGTCACGTGGAATTAACACCGCCCTTCTTAAGTTGAATGAGTCAAGAAAAGAGTACGGAAGGGGACACGAAAATGAAGAAGCTCGGATTCACCGCAATGGTCGCCAGCGGACTGGCAGCAGCAGTGCTCGGCCTCGCCGGACCGGCGTCGGCCGACATCGGCCACCACGACTGGGTGCAGGACACCCAGCAGCGCGCCACCGTCAGCCAGACCGCCCCGGTTTTCGGCAACGGCCGCTGACACGCCATCACCGAACGCAAAAGGGCGCCCCGATCGGGGCGCCCTTTTTGTTGTGGATCAGCGCTTTTCGGCGGTGACGAACGTCGAGAACGCGTTGCGGTCGTGCTCCTGCGTCATCTCGACGAGACGGTCGAGCCTGCTCATCTCGTCCAGCGAGTGCTGCCCTTGCGCCTGCCAGCCGTGAGCGTTGAGCCAGTCCGCGACATCGGCGCGGTCCGGGTCCTCGTAGATGAGTTCCTGAATGTCGAGTGCCGAACCCAGGTTGAACTGGTCGGCGAACTTCTGGAAGCGCTCCCGCATCTCCTCGCGGCGCTCACTGGAGCTGACGCCCGCGGTTTCCGCAGCGATGCGGCTGGCCGGCGCCGACAACTCCGTCACGAGCTCGAACAGCCGATCCTGGGCGTCGGCAGGCAGGTACATCAACAGGCCCTCGGCCAGCCACGCGGTGGGCTTGCTGTCGTCAAAACCCGCGTCCCGCAATGCCTTCGGCCAATCGAACCGCAGGTCCACCGGGACCTCGCGGCGCTGAGCGGCCGGCTGCACCCCATGCTCGGCCAGCGTGGCGGCCTTGTACTCCAGCACCTTCGGCTGGTCGATCTCGTACACCGTGGTGCCCGCGGGCCAGTCCAGCCGGTACGCGCGGGAATCGAGGCCCGACGCCAGGATCACGATCTGGCGGATTCCGGCGTCGACCGCCTTGGCGAAGTAGTCGTCGAAGAAGTGGGTGCGGACCGCCTGATAGTTGCCCATGTGCTCGAAGATCGCCGCGGCCTCCGGGTCGGCGTCCTCGATCTTGCTGGCGAATTCGGCGTCCAGCAACGACTCCCACACACCCGTACCGGCACCGGCGACCAGGATCTTCGCGTACGGATCGTTGATCAGCGCGTCGTCGCGCGCGGTTTCACCGGCACGCGCGGCCGCGACCATGACGGCCGTCGCTCCCACGCTCGTGGCGATGTCCCAGGTGTCGTCATGAGTGCGCAGTGAGCTCATCGCGTTTCTCCGTCCAGTCGAGCGCGCAGCAGCACGCTGTCCATGCCGAGTTCAGCCAGGTCGGCTTCTCGGGCCGGTCGGCCCAGCCGGGCCATCTCGTCAATGCTTGCCACCGCGTCGACCTCCCAGCCGTGTGCGGCCAGCCATTCGGCCGCGTCGGCCCGGTCGGCATCGGCGTACATCAGGGAGTCGACGTCGATGTCGAGATCGAGTTGGGTGCACATGTGCGCGCCACGAGCTCGGCGCTCGGCACGCCGCTCCTCGGTGTAGCGCTCGGGATCGAGATTGAAAGCCTCGACGGCGATCCGGCTTCCGGGTGCACTGTGCGCGCCGACCAATTCGAAGAGCCGGTCCTGGGCATCGGCCGGCAGGTACGGCAGTAGTCCTTCCGCGAGCCAGGCCGTGGGCTGTAGCGGGTCGAACCCGTTCTCGATGAGGGCCGCGGGCCAGTCGTCGCGCAGATCGACGGGAACCGCAACGTAGCGCGACCGGGCGACGGCGCCGTGCGCATCGAGCGTTGCGGTCTTGTACTGCAGCACCTTCGGCTGGTCGATCTCGAACACCGTCGTGCCCGCTGGCCAGTCCAGCCGGTATGCCCGCGAATCGAGGCCGGCGGCCAGAATCACGACCTGCCGGATCCCGGCGTGCGCGACCTCGGCGAAATAATCGTCGAAATAATGCGTCCGCACGGCCTGATAGTTGCGCACCATCTCGTGGATACGACGCGCGTCCTCGTCGTCGCCGATCCAGTATGGGTCGCTGCTCGCGAGCTGGGCCCAGGCCGGGCCCGCCGCCGACACCAGCAGGAACGCGAACTCGTCGCGGATCAGCGGGTCGGGTTGTGCGGTCTCGGCGGCGCGCGACGCCGCGACGCCCAGCGCAGTTGCCCCAACGCTCTCGGTGATGTCCCAGCTGTCCCCGGCAGCCCGTACGGACTGCGCTTCGCTCAGATCAGTCATTTAGTAGCAATGCTACTAAAACTTAGCCAGGCTATTGGGTGGCGTGCGTCACGCCCCCACTCAATCGCGAAGTTGCCAGAGCTTGTTGGCCATGAGCATTTCGAACTTGTCGACGATGATGCCGAGTTCGCCCTGTCTGCCGACATACCCCGCGTAAAACCCCATGCCCCACATCACCGCGACCAGCATTTCGACGATCGCCGGGATGTCGGTGTCGGTATTGAGTTCGCCGCGCTCGATCGCGTCGTTGACGGCCCACTCCACGAACTCACGCGAATTCTTGAGCGCGTCGTGCTCTTCGGACACGAGCTCGGGATGACGCTGCGACTCCAGCACCGAGGTGACCAGGAACGCGGCCGCCGACCGATCCGCCGATTCGGCGTCCATCGCGGCTGCGAAGAATGCCGAGAGCCTGCCGAGAAGTGTGGTGGCTTCCCGCGCTCGGGCGATGCCCGCGGCAATCACGGTCGTATTCGTCTGTTCGACCACCTCGCGGTACAACACGCGTTTGCTACCGAAATAGTGGTTGATCGCAGGCCTGGTGAGATCGGCTCTGATCGCGATCGCCTGGAATGTTGCGGCGTCATAGCCGAGTTCGCTGAACACCTCGCGCGCCGCATGCAATATGCGCTCGCGTGTCTCCGCTGCCTTAGCTGCCGGAGGACGACCCGGTCCTCGGCTCGCAATGTGCGCCACGGTCAAATTGTGCCACACGTCACCTCGGCGCTCGCACAGAGTGTCTATTCGGAGTTTCGCGCGCGGATTTGCCAGCAAATACCCCCGGAAATTGAGGCTTGACCGACGAACTAGGGTGACCTGGATGGCAGGCGTCGTTTCACGGGAGTCGTACTTCGACACCGGTCTGGACGTGTTGTCCGATCTGGGCTACGGCGGCCTGAAACTCGCCGAAGTGTGTAACCGGCTTGGCGTCACAACCGGGTCGTTCTACCACTACTTCCCCAACTGGTCCGCGTACACCAAAGAGCTCATCGCACACTGGCGGCAGGCGCGGACACTGCGGGTTGTGGAGGCCGTGCGCGCCGACCCCGATCCGCACCGGCGCATCGAAACCCTCATCGAGGAGGCGCTCGCGCTGCCGCACGGCGCCGAGGCGGCGATCCGGGTCTGGAGTTCGCTCGACCCGGACGTCTACACCGTTCAGGCCGTCGTCGATCAACTGCGGTTCGACATCATCTACGAGTCGGCGCGCGAGATCATCGGTGACGATCTCAACGCCCGTTATTTCGCGGCATGGGGTGTCTACCTGATCGTCGGTTACGAGCAGAGCACGCTGCCGCGCGACACCGAGGCACTGAAGTGGATTTCGTTCCAGTTGCGCGACGCGCTGGAGTCGGGCCGCTTCACTCCGACACCGGAAACCAGCTAGAGACGCCTACGATCGAGTCTCATGCTGACCCCGGCCGACATGTGGCACCGGGCAGCAGACCGGCTGCGGGATCGCGACCCCGAGTACGACGCGCTGCGACGCGCGGCGCGCGCGGGCATCGTGTTGCCGATCGCGGCCGCGATCGCCTTCGCCGTCGGCGCCGGGTCCCAGACCCCGTTGTTCAGTATCTTCGGCGCGGTTTCGCTGCTGATCACTGCGGACTTCCCAGGCAACCGGCCGGCCCGCGCGCTCGCGTACTGCGGCTTGGCGTTCAACGGGGCCGTGCTGATCGTGTTGGGCACCCTGATCGCGCCGCACGTCTGGTTGAGCGTGCTGTCGATGTTCGTCATCGGTGTGGTCGTGGCGTTCTCCGGGGTACTCAGCGAGATCGTCGCCGCCGGTCAGCGCGCAACCCTGCTCTTGTTCGTGCTGCCGCTGTGCACACCCGTCGGGCCCATCCCGGACCGGCTCCTCGGCTGGCTGATCGCGCTCGTGGTCTGCGTCCCCGCGGCGCTGTTCCTCTTTCCTCCGCGCCACCACGACGAACTGCGCCGGTACGCGGCCCGCGTCTGCCGCAAGCTGGCCGACCGGTTGGAAGGCAAGGCATCCGCACGCGACGTCACGCGCGCGATGAATGAGTTGTACGCCAGCTTCCTCGGCGCTGACTATCGTCCCGTCGCCCTCACCGCGGGAAGCCGCGCCCTGGTCCGGGTGGTCGACGACCTGGGCTGGATATCCGACCGGATCACCGACGAGACGGGTGAATTGCTTGGTGCGATGCGCGACCCCGCGGTGCGCGTCCTGCGCGACAGTGCCGCGGTGCTGCGCATCCACGACGCCGCCGAACGCGCAAGGCGGGGAGCGGACCTGTGGGCCGCGCTCGCCGAGCAGCGCACGGTCGCGCAAGGCACCTACCGCGACGACATCGCCGCGATCCTCGGCAGCGCCGACGACGCGGCCGCCGTCGAGGTCGGTCGCACGCTGCTCGTCCGCCGCACCATCTCGGCGACCATCGCGGTGACCGGGCGTGTCATCGGCAACGCCGCCCTGGCCGATGCCCGGCCGGTCTGGGCGCGCGTGCTCGGCCGGCGCCTGCCCGAGACGGGAACCGCGGACTGGGTGATGCCCGAGACCGTTGCGATCGCGGCCATCGCCAAGGGGTTTCTGGCGACCCGGGCGGTGGTGTTGCGCAACAGTCTGCGCACGGGCCTTGGGCTTGCGCTGGCGGTCGCCGTGACTCACGTGTTTCCGGTCGAGCACGGCTTCTGGGTCGTGCTCGGCGCGATGTCGGTGCTACGGAGCAGCGCGCTCACCACGGGGACACGGGTGTTGCGGGCCGTGGCCGGGACGGCGATCGGATTCGTGCTCGGCGCGGTGCTCATCGAACTGGTCGGGGTGGATCCGGTGGTGCTTTGGATCCTCCTGCCGATCGTCGCGTTCGGTTCGGCGTACGTGCCCGAGGTCGCGTCATTCATCGCCGGGCAGGCCGCGTTCACGATGATGGTGCTGATCAACTTCAACCTGATCGCCCCGACCGGTTGGCAGGTGGGCTTGATCCGCGTGGAGGACGTTGTGGTGGGCGCCCTCGTCGGCATCGTGGTGTCGGTCCTGCTGTGGCCGCGCGGCGCGAAGGCCTCGGTGGCGAATGCGATCGACCAGGCCCGCGCCGTCGGCGCGGAATTCCTCAAGGCCGCCGTGCTGCGCGTGACCCGTGGTGCCTCCGAGGAGGCCACCGACCGGGTGATCGCGCTCAGCCACGCCGGCCTCGAAGCGTCGCGGACGCTGGATGATGCTGTGCGCCAGTATCTTTCGGAGAACGGCGGGCCCACCGACCAGCGCGCGCCGGTGGTCCGGGCGGCCAACCGGGCCACCCGGGTACGGGCGGCGGCCGAGCTCATCGCCGACGTCGTGCCGCCACCGCTCGGCGTCTACCAGACGACGCGCGAGTCGATCGAGACCCACGCCAAGGCCATCTGCGACCGGCTCACCGGCGTGGACACCACTTCGGCGCTCGTGCCGATCGGCGACACGTTCGTGCTGGCGTTGCGCGCCGAGGCCAACGACGGTGACGGCCTCGCGGTATCGGCGGCCCTGCCGCTGGTGACCGTCGCGGCCAATCTCGGCGAGCTGGAGTTGCTGTACCCGCAGCCCGCCGAATCGGTCAACTAGCGCGGCATCACCGCAATGGCCGGTGCGGCATCAACGCGTTCGGCGGGATCTGACCGAACTTGCCTGCGTTGTAATCCTCCAGCGCCTGGATCAACTCCGACTTCGAGTTCATCACGAACGGCCCGTAGTGGAAGACGGGCTCGCGAATCGGCTTGCCGCCCAGAATCAAAACCTCTAGCGCGGGCCGGTTCGAGTCCTGCGTTCCCTCGGCGGCCACGGTGATCCGGTCACCCGGGCCGAACACCGCGAGCTGGCCCTGGTGAATCGGATGTGCGACCGGGCCGACGCTGCCGCGCCCGGACAGTACGTAGACGAGCGCGTTGAAGTCGCGGTTCCACGGCAGGTTGAGCTGAGCACCCGGCTCGATCGTGGCGTGCGCCATGGTGATCGGCGTGTGCGTGCTTCCCGGCCCCTGGTTGCCGTCGATCTCGCCGGCGATGATCCGGACCAGCGCGCCACCGTCGTCCGACGACAGCAGCTTGACCTCATTGCCTTCGATCGCCTGGTAACGCGGGCTGGCGAACTTGTCCTTACCGGGCAGGTTGACCCACAGCTGGATGCCGTGGAACGTTCCGCCGCTCTCGACGAGCTCGGCCGGCGGCGTCTCGATGTGCAGGATGCCCGAACCCGCTGTCATCCACTGGGTGGCGCCGTCGGTGATCAGGCCACCGCCACCGTGGGAGTCCTGGTGGGCGAAACGCCCGTCGATCATGTAGGTGACGGTTTCGAATCCGCGGTGCGGGTGCCAGTCGGTCCCCCGGGGTTCGCCCGGCTCGTATTCGACTTCACCCATCTGGTCCATGTGGACGAACGGATCGAGATCGGCGGCACTCACACCAGCGAATGCGCGCACGACCGGGAAGCCCTCGCCCTCGTAACCACGCGGTCCGGTCGTGATGGACCGCACCGGGCGTTCGGTGTCGGACGCCTGAGCTGCCGCGATACGGGGCAAGGTCAAGGTGTCCGCAGTGATGGCTGGCATCGGTACCTCCTAGGGGTATCTGAGCTGATACTCCTATAACCGGACCACGGTCCGATTATTCCCCCGCGAGAATACCCAGCGCAGCGGCCCGCGCGTCGGCCGCCGTGGCCGTTGCGAGCACCGCGTCGGCGGCGTCGCGACACCGCTGCAATGTCACCTGCGCGAGCTTCGCGCCCACGCCGGGGATCGCAGCCGCGGCGGCCGATAACGACGTCACGCCGAGCCCGGTGAGCACGCACGCCAGCAGCGGGTCGGCGGCCGCCTCGCCACACACCCCGACCGGCTTGCCCGCCGCGGCACCGGCCCGCACCGCCATGGCCACGAGCGCCAGCACCGCGGGCTGCCAGGGATCGGTCAGGGTGGCGAGCTCAGCCGACATGCGGTCGGCGGCCATCGTGTACTGCGCGAGGTCGTTCGTGCCGATGGACAGGAAGTCGACGTGCTCGAGGATCTTGTCGGCCAGCAGCGCCGCGGCAGGTACCTCGATCATCACGCCCGGCGTGAGTCCGTGAGAACGCACCTGCGCGGCAAAGGTTTTCGCTTCGGCAGCGGTGGCGATCATGGGCGCCATCACCCACGGCTGGTTACCCGTCGTCTTCGCCGCCGCGGCGATGGCCTCGAGTTGGCGGTCCAGCAGGCCGGGGTTGCCCTCCGCGATCCGGATGCCGCGCACGCCGAGCGCCGGATTGGCCTCATCGGGATGCCCCGCGAATTTCAGCGGCTTGTCCGAACCCGCATCCAGGGTGCGGATCACGACTTTATGACCGGCGAACGCCTGCAACACCTCACCGTAGATCTGGGCCTGCTCGGCGACGGTCGGTTCCTTGTCCCGGTTGAGAAAGCACAGCTCGGTACGGAACAGCCCGACGCCTTCGGCCGGCGTCTCGCGCGCTGCCCGAGCGGCGGCGCCGTCCTGCACGTTGGCCAGGATCGCGATCGCGTGGCCGTCGGCCGTGGCGCCCGGCCCCGCCCACTGCCGGGCCGCGGCCGCCGCGCGCTGCGCGGTGGCGAGCGCGGCGGCGGCTTCGGAAGGATCAGGATCGGCCGTGACGGTGCCCGCCGTGCCGTCGAGCAGCACCATCGTGCCTGCCGCGATGTCGTCGAGACCCGCAACCGCGACCACGCACGGGATGCCCAGCTGGCGCGCGATGATCGCGGTGTGGCTGGTCGGCCCGCCGAGAGTCGTTGCCAATCCGACTACGAGCCGTGGGTCCAGGCCGGCGGTGTCGGCGGGCGCAAGATCCTCGGCACACAGGATCGACGGCACGTCGGGAAGCGGCACGCCCGGCTCCGGCAGGCCGGACAGTTCGGCGATAACCCGGTCCCGGATATCCCGCAGGTCGGTGACACGTTCCGCCATGAGACCGCCGAGCTGGGTGAACAATTCGACGAACTGGTCGACGGCCTCGGTGACCGCACGCACCGCGGGGGCTCCGGCGGCGATACGTTTCTCGGCGGCACCCAGCCATGCCCGGTCCTGGGCGAGCGTGGCGGTGGCGGCCAGCACCTCGGACGCGGCGCCCGTCGCGTGCGCCGCGCGATCGCGCAGGCGGGTCGCGACCGCCGTCGCGGCAGCGTTGAATCGGCCGGCTTCGGCAGCCCGGTCCGCCGCGTCGATATCAGTGTCGGGAACCTCGACTTGCGGGAGCCGTCCCGGCCGGATCACCGGTGCGTACTGCACGCCCGACACCACCGGGACCCCGTGGAGAACGTGCCGTGACGTGGCCGGAGATGAAGTGCTCATGTGAGACAGATTACAAGAAACCATTGACAAGTCAACACAGCCAAGCGTAAAACAACACATATCAACATTCATGCGCGGCTCAAACCACATAAACGGAGACACATGTACGCCGAAGAGCGCCAGCAGGCCATCGCCGAACTGGTGATGAGCCGCGGCCGAGCCTCGGTCGCGGAGCTGGCGCAGACCTACGACGTGACCACCGAGACCGTCCGTCGCGATCTCGCGGTCCTCGACAAGGCCGGTGTCCTGCGCCGCGTGCACGGCGGCGCGGTACCCGTCCGCAACTTGCATCTCGTGGAGGCCGGGGTCGGCGAACGCGACACCACCCGAGCCGAGCAGAAAGATGCCATCGCCGCCGCGGCCATCGACTTCTTTCCCCTGAGCGGCGCCACCGTCCTCCTGGATGCCGGGACCACGACGGCGCGGGTGGCCGCCGAGATCCCGTCCGACCGGGAGTTGACCGTCGTCACCAACTCCGTGCCGATCGCGGGCCGCCTGGCCGCCATGCCGACGGTGACCCTTCAACTGCTGGGTGGGCGGGTGCGCGGCCTCACCCAGGCGGCGGTCGGCGAGCAGGTGCTGCGGGCACTCGACACCATGCGGGTCGACATCGCCTTCATCGGCACCAATGCGATCAGCGTCCGTCACGGTTTGTCCACCCCGGACACCGAGGAGGCCGCCGTCAAGCGTGCGATGGTGCGAGCCGCGAACTATGTGGTGGTCGTTGCCGATTCGTCGAAGGTCGGCCAGGAGGACTTCGTGAGCTTCGCCCCACTCGACAGCGTGGACACGCTGATCACGGACGCGGAGATCGACGAAACCGATCGCAAGCAGCTCACCGAGCAAGGCGTCGAGGTGGTGATCGCATGATCGTCACCGTCACGCCCAACCCGAGTTTGGACCGCACGGTCACGCTCGCCACCGCACTCACGCGGGGCGCGGTACAACGCGTCGACTCGGTCACCGTCGAACCGGGCGGCAAAGGCATCAACGTAGCGCGCGCCCTGACCCTGGCCGGGGTCGACGCTGTCGCGGCGTTGCCCGCAGCCGACACCGATCCGCTGCTGGTCGCGCTGCGGGCCCAAGGTGTTCCGTTCACCGGAGTCCCGATCACAGAGCCCGTGCGCACCAACCTGGCGATCACCGAAACAGACGGCACCACAACCAAACTCAACGAGCGCGGAGCCCGTCTCGACGCGGCCGCGCTGGACGCGCTGACTCAATGTGTGGTCGCCAAGGCCGAGCAGGCCTCCTGGGTGGTGTTGTCCGGTTCACTGCCGCCGGGGGTCCCGGACGACTGGTACGCACACGTGGTGCGACTGCTTGCGCCCATGCCGTGCCGCGTCGCCGTCGACACCTCCGAGAAGCCGCTCGCGGAACTGGCGGCCGGGTTCGGGGTGGCTGCGCCCGATCTGATCAAGCCCAACGGCGAAGAGCTGGCCAGCATCGTCGGCGCGTCGCCCACGGCACTGGAAACCGCTGCTGCACAAGGAGATCTGTCGCCCGTGGTGAGCGCTGCCGAACGACTCGTGGCCCGCGGAGTCGGCTCGGTGCTCGCGACCCTGGGCGCCGCAGGCGCGGTGTTGGTGAACACCACCGGGGCGTGGCTGGCCACCCCGCCGCCGATCGTGCCGCGCAGTACGGTCGGCGCGGGCGATGCGTCCCTCGCCGGTTACCTGCGTGCAGCCGTCGGCGGCGTCGAACCGCCACGCCGGCTGCGGATGGCCGTCGCCTACGGTAGTGCGGCCGCGGCACTCCCCGGCTCGGCACTGCCCGCCCCCGCACAACTCGACCTCGACGCCGTACGCGTAACCCCGCTCGTCACCACCAACCCGGAAGTACTGCAATGACTCAACCGATCATCACCACCGATCTGGTCCTGCTCGACGTCGACGCCGGCGGTGACAAGCAGGCGGTCATCACCCGCCTGGTCGACGCGCTCGCCGGGGCCGGACGGACCAGCGACACCGAGGGCCTGGTCGGTGCCGCGATGGCCCGTGAAGCGCAGTCCGCCACCGGGCTGCCGGGCGGCATCGCGATTCCACACTGCCGGTCCCCCTACGTCGACAGTCCGACGATCGGTTTCGCTCGGCTGTCCCCCAAGGTCGACTTCGGCGCCCCCGACGGTCCAGCCGACCTCACGTTCCTGATCGCCGCTCCGGAATCCGGTGGCGCCGAGCACATGAAGCTGCTGTCGAGCCTGGCGCGCGCCCTCGTTCGAAAGGACTTCGTCGAATCGCTGCGGGCCGCGTCGAGCGCCGATGAGGTGGTGTCGTTGGTGGACGGTGTGGTGAACCCGGCGCCTGCTCCTCCTCCTGCTCCTGCTGCGCAACCGGAATCGGAACCGGCCAAGCCCGTGTCGATCGTCGCAATCACCGCCTGCCCCACCGGAATCGCCCATACCTACATGGCGGCCGATTCTCTCAAGCAGGCCGCGGAGAAGGCCGGCGTGAACTTCACGGTGGAAACCCAGGGATCGTCAGGCAGCACCCCGCTTTCGGCGGCGACCATCGCCGCGGCCGATGCGGTCATCTTCGCCACCGATGTCGGTGTAAAGGACCGCCAGCGTTTCGCGGGCAAGCCCGTCATCGCCTCCGGCGTCAAACGCGCCATCAACGAACCCGACCGGATGGTCGCCGAAGCCATAAGCGCAGCAAGCGATCCCGACGCGCCACGCGTCGCCGGCTCTGCTGAACCGGCAGCCGCGGCGCCGGCAGGTGACGTCGGCTGGGGTACCCGGTTGCGCCAGATCCTGCTGACCGGCGTGAGCTACATGATCCCGTTCGTGGCGGCCGGCGGTCTGCTGATCGCGCTCGGATTCCTGTTCGCGGGCTACGAGATCGGCAATCCACCGGACGGCGCAGAACCGCTGTCCTACGGGATGAACTCACTCGGCCACCACATCGCCGTCACCAATACCCTCGCCGACCTTCCGCCGGGCGGTCTGGTGCAGTACCTCGGGGCAGTGCTGTTCACGCTCGGCGGACTGGCCTTCATGTTCCTGGTTCCCGCGCTGGCGGGCTACATCTCATTCGCGATCGCCGACCGCCCCGGTATCGCACCGGGTTTCACCGCCGGAGCCGTGGCAGTGTTCGTCGGCGGCGGCTTCATCGGCGGCATCGTGGGCGGACTGATCGCTGGGTTCGCGGCGCTTTGGATCAGCCGCATCAGCGTCCCGCAGTGGTTCCGCGGCCTCATGCCCGTCGTGATCATCCCGCTGTTCGCATCGTTGATCGTCGGCCTGCTCATGTTCCTGCTTCTCGGCCGTCCGCTGGCCGCGCTGACCACCGGACTGACCAACTGGCTGAGCGGCATGACCGGAACATCGGTGATCATTCTCGGTGTCATCCTCGGCCTGATGATGTGCTTCGACCTCGGCGGGCCGGTCAACAAGGCCGCCTACGCATTCGCCACGGCCGGGCTCAACATCGCCGACCCCGCCACGCTACGGATCATGGCGGCCGTGATGGCCGCCGGAATGGTCCCGCCGCTGGCGATGGCATTGGCGTCGACCATCCGGCCAGGGTTGTTCACCGAGCCGGAGCGCGAGAACGGCCGGGCAGCTTGGCTACTCGGCGCGTCGTTCATCACCGAGGGCGCCATTCCGTTCGCCGCGGCCGACCCGCTGCGGGTGATCCCGTCGATGATGTTCGGCGGTGCCGTCACCGGCGCACTGGTCATGACGTTCGACGTGACGCTGAAGGCACCGCACGGCGGCATCTTCGTGTTCTTCGCGATCGGCAACCTGTTGTGGTTCCTCATCGCCCTCGCCATCGGCACCGTCGTCAGCGCCGTCGCCGTCATCACCGCCAAACAATTCGCCAAACCGTCCGTCACCACGCCGGAAACACCGGCGCTGGCCACCACCTGAGGAGAATCATGCCCAGCAAGACCGTTACCGTCGGCTCAGCGATCGGGCTCCACGCCCGCCCGGCCGCGATCATCGCCGAAGCCGTCGTCAATGCCGGAGTTCCGGTCACCTTGTCCGTCGACGGCGGCGAACCGGTAGACGCCGGTTCAGCCCTCATGATCATGACGCTCGGTGCCGGCAACGGTGCTCAGGTGACCGTCACATCCGACGACGCCGAAACCCTGAAGAAAGTCGCCGAACTCATCGAACAGGATCTCGACGCTTAACTGATGCTCGGCGGCGTTGCTACGCAGGGACCGGGCCCGGCCCTACACCGGGCCGTCATTCCAGACGATCGCCGGTTATCGATTCGATGTACCGAATGTGGGTTTTGGCCTCACGACGGCCTCATACCCGGCTGCCGCGATGCCATCGATCAACTCTGCCCGCAGTCGCGTGAGCACTTCAGGGCCGACATCGGCTGTTCTGGTACTGGCATCAAGGATCCAAGACCCGTCGAACTGTCGATACAAGCCAACGTTGATGCGCTGCCCCGCTCCGATTTCGATTTTCCGGTAGCCGAACCCCTGGTCATAATCGTCGCTCAACCGCCCTTGTTTCGCGAGGCCAAGGTGACTTCGTAAACGTTCCAGTCCGGTTTGGTCAATGGTGCCGTGTATATCGATAACCAGGATCAGATTCGTCGTCACTCCAGTACCTTTTCAACGATGTTGAAAGCTCGAACTACGGAGCGACACGATCGCCCGAGTAAGCACGCTCATATTTCATCGCGACCAAGGAGTATCCAGTCGTCATTGTCATTGACCACCCGGACTCCAGGCATTTCCTCATTGTTCTTGATAATCTTCACCAGTTGCTCCCACACAATTCTTCCGTACCGAACCCCGGGGCGCGTGCGCGTTGTGTAAGTGAGGATCCAGCCGGGACGGCCGGCAGCTGCAGACGTTCGGATAGAGGGTTGCCCGTTAGGCGACACACCATTCGTCAGATGGAGATAGAGTTCCCGTCCGCGCAGTCGTAGCAATGCTGGCTCGTACCAAGCTCCGGGATCACTATGTACCGCATCTGAAATCACCTTCTCCAAGTCGTCGGCTGCGGCCTGCATCTCGATGTGCTTAGCCTTCCATTCGTTTAAGTAGGCAGCGATGCCGGCTAACTGGTCTTGCGGGATTCCGACCGTGTCGTTGTTACGATTTACGATTACCAGCCAGTCTGGGCGCACCGCTTCGTGTGCGATCCTCAGCAGTTCGGCCCATTCCGCGCCGGCGAATCGTTCTGGCAAATCCGAATGTCGCCTCGATGTGTAGACCATCATCGCGGAGCTGCCGTCGTCGAGTCTGCGGAGCGGGGTTGACAGCATCCGCCGTCCGTCTATTTCACGTTCGCTTGCGTCGTAGAACAGGGTGACGCCGTCTAGGGCACGGAACAGCTCGACCCGCGGGGCGCCGGTGGAATTCTTAGCAGCGACGGTCACCAGACGCTCTATCTCTTTAGGAGTCCTCATTTCGGCTTCGCTCCTGAACCTGTGTCGTAGTTATGTCGCCAGACCGTGGCCGATATGGGTGCCTCATTCCCATCGGTTCGCTGTCGCGGCGAAGTCGAATGCCACATCCGTCGTCCGTACTCCCCGCCGCTGCAGTTCTCCTAAGACAATTTGGTTGTCCGACTTGGTCGGCGGGTAGTGGCCGCTGTGGTCGGTCATCGCCAACAAGCGCCCATCACGGACACGAAGCTCGCCGGCTACGGTAACCGGCCCGCCTCCGGAGAGCGTGGAGTGATGGACGCGTGAGATGACTCGCCTCAAGGAGACATAGAAGTTGCCATGTGGGTCCATGACGAATAGAGCGAGCTCGGCGTTCGGCCGCCACGATGCCGACGCCATTCGAGTGTCCAAGACGCCACCGTCGATGGTCCTGAATCTTCCCTCTTCATCGATCACGACCCGATGCCGAGCGATTCGTTGCGGTGACCATCGTTCGACCCCGGAGGCTTGCGGCGTCAGATCCGGGAGAAGACTCCGCGATCGCGACCCATCGCGTCCAGATGGGGACGATTGGCCATCAATTCTGCGCGCAAATATCTCGATATCGGTGGGCTGCAGTGCCGCGGCGAGAATAATCTCATCCCGGACCCGAGATACATCAGCTTCAGGAACAGTGAATATGGTGATGCCCGAGTCGGCGACACTCGTGGGCGCCGCTAGCCCCACAACCACACCCGAACGTAGCCGAAGCAGAAGTCCGGGTTCCCGTCGGCCACCGACCTCGCCGAATTCGATTCCTAATCGTTGACTGACATCGAGCTGACGCAAATCAATCTTACCTATGGGTTCGGCGCCTGCCATCAGCTGTCCCCAATTGTCCAGACTCAGCTCCAGAACCGACGGAACCTGCCACGGATAGAGGTACCGCAACTCCTTGGCCAGCTGTTGCAGAAAGAGCCTAATGTCGTTTTCCATATGCGGCGTTGGGACCACACGTACTGATTCGCGCTGCGCTAGCGCAGCCTCTGCCGCATCAAGGTAGAACTGGGGACCATTTGCAAGACACCGTCGTGCAACCATCGCATGTGACATCTCGAACGCACCTCGGCTGTCCAAAATGGGTACGTACTGAAGTCCATAAAGAATCTGACTAATCGCACCGTGCCACCACACGATTGCTGTCACCGCCTCTCAAATGTCACGCGCCGGGCTTTGGCGGCCAGGGCTGGCGTCGGATCAAATCCTCAGCCACATGCGCCAAGAACTGCCGAACTTCCTGCTCGGTGTGCCGGAGATCTTCTCGTCCGTACGGCGGCTCAGCCCATTCTTCGGTCATAATTACAGCGTCTGAAGCGAGCGCGGCGTTGATTGCGTCCAAGTAGAACTGCGGTCCATCATCAAAAGTGTTGTACCCGATGATGGCGTCGGCAGTAACCGCTGCAGTAACTTGGTCGAGTTTTGTTGTGAATTGTATGCCGTACAGAATCATATTTACCCCGCCACGCCATGATTCTCCAACCACTTCATGTTCCTTCCAACGCACTCAAAAGTACAGATACCGCATCCATATCGATTCCCTGGTTGGCAAGCTCATCAATAACGTTCTGCGTATTGGAACGAAGTGGCCTGTAGTGTCCACTGTTGTCCGTTAATTCGATCAAGCGGCCATCGACTACCGTCAGTTCTCCTGCGCCCGTAACAGGCTTGCCACTCGACAGGGTCGAATGGTGAATTCGACCTCGCGCGTGTTCAAGCGACACATATAGATTCCCGTGTGGGTCCATGGTAAAGATGGCTCGACCGCCACCGCTGGACCACAACGACTTCGCACCACGGGTATCGACCAGCCGACCATCGATATGGCGCAAAAGTCCATGCTGATCCACGACCACGCGGTGCGCCTCGACTTTCTCGGGAGGCCAGCGCTCGACGCTTTTTCCTGGGAAAGGATTCTGAGGATGGTTGGGGTCCGTTTCGTTCGAGTACATGCCCGGCATGTACTTCACGGGATAGGGGTTCTCCCGGTGCAGAGGGGGGTGCAAGTCCGCGAAGTTGGCGGGAGCGTCGTTGCTGCCTGTGGTTTCAGGTGAACCTTCCGATTCCGATCCGACGCTTGTCTCGCCCGAGGCGGCTGGCGGATCTCCGTGTCCGCTCTGCTCCAGTGAGGATTGTTGCCTCTCTGGAGCGCCTGCGGGAGAGGGTGATTCGTAACGCTGGCCCGACGGCTCCGCCAGGTTATCGCTGCTTACAGCTTTGTAGTGGATTGTTCCGGCGTCGTGGCCCGTTCCGGTTGTTTGTCGATGGTCAAAGTCGCTATCGCCGGACCCCGTCCTCAGATCTTCTCCGGAGAAATGCTCGTCCCGCCCCGGCTTCTCGTCGCCCCGCGTCTCCATCGGCGAACTGGAGGCAGAGACCTCATCGGCGTGGCGGCCAGTTACACCTGGGTGGTGTCCGTCTCCGGCCACACGCCCTGGTTCTGACGGCTCGCCCAGCGCGCGTGGACTGCCGCCGTCGCCGACAGTGGATCCCGCGGATCCCAAGTATGCGTGTGCTTCTCGATCGTCAACGGATGTTCTTGGGTCGGTTGCGGCGGGTCGGTCAGCGACTCCGCTTTCAGCTGATACACGATAGTCTGGTCGTCCTCCCGGATTCGCCGCAGCGTGATGGTCCATTGATACGGATATATCTGCTGAGCCACTCGGTTGACGCCCGTCTGTTTGAACGTCGTGTGAACCTCCGCCACTCTCATCGTCGACCAACTCGGGTACAGATAGACGATCGCGGTCTCCGAATCGATCACCAGTCGAGCCAAACCCACCGCCGCTCCAGAGTTCATCTGCTCCGGCGTCAGCACTTTCGTCGCCACCCATCCATGGTCGAACGGAACCACGTGGTATTTCTCGGTCGGCGACATCTGCGCCAGGTATGCCAGGGCTTCTTCCGTCGTTTTCAGTTGTGCCATGGTGCGCTCCTTGACCAGATTCGACAGGCGTGAAATGTAAGTACGTCGACTGTTCGACCATCCAAGCTGGAGGCCGGTCGGAGGTAGACCCGTCTTGCGGGTCCCACCACACCGGCCCGTCGGCTCCCTCTGGATATACGACGACCGTCGCATGCGACCCGTCCGTAATCGGTGAGCCGTCGGGATGGTTCAGAAATTGAAGGGTATGTGGATCAATCGCATGCCAACCGTTGACGACCAGTGCGGCCGATCCGGGTCCGGCGTTGGCAATGTACTCATGCAAAGCGTCGAAGTGGTTCGCGAGGGGCTTTCTAGGGAACTGAAACTCCAGCAACTCGCGACCGATCCACTCGGCCGCCCGGCGCAGGCCGCTGTGTTCCCCTGTCACCCTGTCGATCTCACCGGTCGGCAACTCGTCGCGATGCCGGGGCGCCGATACGGTCGGGTCTCCCAGGAATGATGACAAAGCCGCCAGACAGCAGTCGAGGCAGTTGTTGGATCGTCCGATTACCGACGGACCGCCATCGTTGATCAACTGCCCATAATCATTCATCCGCGGGTCAGCATGCACGAGGTACCCGCCCCCCGTGCTCCTAAGTGCATCCTCTACCGCCGCCTGGTATGCAGGGTCTTCCACGGGGTCCAGTTCGTGCGGCCCGTACACCCGCGCATCCGCTGGGTTGCCCACTGGGCCGGGTCGGTCCTTTTGCTCGTCACGCAGGCCGCTTCCGGTCTCGGGGGTCGCGCGAGGTTGAGACGGATCAGCTTGGTTTCCAGGCCGATCGGCGCTTTGGGCGGCCGGCGTTTCATGCGTGACACGTGCTGGCGCCAAGGCGTCATCCCGCACATTGTCCCGCGAGCGCGACGTGCGCGCCTCCGACTCGGAGCGGATCGCCCCGTCCGATGCGTCCGACACAGTGTGTGAGGCAGCAGGTTTCACCGGCGCCGTTGGCGAATGCGCCGCAGCAGCACCGGTCGTGGAAGATGGTTGGGAGCGCGCGTTTCCCAGTGAACCACCCTGCTGCGCTTTCGATTCAGCGTTACGTGTGGGGGTCTCCGGCGTCTGTGCTCTACCGGCCGCAGTCTGTCCGTCGCCCGGACTGTGCATGGGGCCGTGCTGCCCCATCGGTCCGCCGATCATGGGCATCATGCCCGGCGCAACCCCGCCAGAATCCTGACGGAAGCTGTTGCCATCACCGGGTGTCTGTTCTCGGCTAGTACCGTTGTCCAGATTCGCGCGGTCGTCGCCGCCATGTGAAGCTGGCTCTGCCACATGGGCACGCTGATGATCAGCCGGCGTGTGGGTCCGCTCATCGGGGCGCCCGTTGTAGTCGCTGGAACCCGTACGGTGATTGTCGCCGAGCATGTCGTTGTCGGTGCCTCGGTGCCCCGCATTGTCGACAGCTCCATCTCCGGCGGCGTAGCCGTGCTGCTCGGGCGTATGCCCGGCCCCTTGCGTCTCGGGTGTGCTCGGTTCGTTGCTGGCGGGGGTATCACCGTCGGCACGGGACCCGGGATCGTGTTGACCTGTGGGACTTGGTGTTTCGGGTGCATCGTGAGCACCGGATGGTGCCTGACCGCCAGAGGAAGTGGGTTCGCCGGGTGATGGCGCAGGCGGCTCGGCCGAAGGCGGCGAGTGACTGGGCTGACCCGGACCAGAGGTAGCCGGTGGTTGCGCAGACGGTCCCTCCGCACGGCCCGGTCCAGCCTCCGAAGGACCGACTGGCCGGCCTGGCGGATCAGGCGGTGGGCCGTCGCCGCCGTAGTCCCGACCTGACGTACCCGCCGGGCCCGGGGGGTCAGGTGGCCCGGCCGGATTCTCGAAGCCACGAGGGGCTGTCGGCCCATCAAAGCCACTGGGAGGGTTCGGATTAATGACGGACTCGGGAATGGCTGGGGTGAACTCCTGGACATCGGGAGCCTTGGACCCGAGCCCGGCCAGATCGTCCAGTTCATCCAGGTTGTGGTTGCCGGACTTCAATCCGGGCAGATCCGAAAGACTCGGAAGCTTTCCGCCTTTCAATGCACCGTGAGCGGCCTTGACTCCCTTGACCACGGTGCCTGACTTCGAAAGCGGCCCGCCAGCAGGGTTGAACAACGAGGCAATGTTGAACACTGCCTCCCCCGCCCCTCTGCCCGGGTGGTCGCCGGTCCACTGGTCGTAGGCAATGAACTCCTTGCCCATGGTCATGAGCACGTCGTCCAATGTCGATGGGTCCTTCGCCACCGACATCGCCAACTCGGCCATGCCCTTCCATGTGTCGATGTCGGCCATCGCCACTGTGCCCGACACCGTGTTGATCAACCCTGACCACACACCCACGGAGAAGTCGGTGTAGGTAGTCACCAGCGCAGCGAGGTGGCCGCCCACTTCCTCACCAAAAGTGGCCACCAAGATGGGGGTGATCCATTTCTGGAAAGCTGTCGCGGCGTCGCCGATGGCGGTTTTGAGCGCCTCCAGGAGACCGACCACACCCTTGACCTGGCTCTGGAAGTTGTCCAGGATTTCACCGACGTCGCGGGCGATCTCTCGCAGGATGTCGTCGGCTTCGCCAGTGAATATGCCCTTCAAGGTGTCTACGACACCGTCGATGGACGTCAGTCTGTCCAACAGCCGGCGGATGGCGTCTTGCGCCTGCTGCACGTCGCCGGCGAACGTGTCGGCCTTCTCGGCGATGTCCGCAGCGGTATCCGCCAGCGCAGAGATGCCCTCACCGAGGTCGAAGAGAGCCGTGTTGATCTGGCCGATCTCCGGGATGTTCTGAACGGAGACAGCAGTTTTCACTGCGGCCAACTCGCCCTCGAAGATCGCCATACCTTGGGCGAGATTGCGCCATTGCGCGGCCGTCAACCTCATCATCGCCGGATCTCCCGACGGCCACATCGCCGCCCCGGGACCAATGGCAACTACGAGGAAAGGCAGGATCAAGGGCCACCGGAGTGGAGGAAGCACCACACTCGCGCTCGGACCTAATGCGGCGTCAGCCGCCGTTGTCGTACTCGGCACTTCGCCGAGGCCACCGGTCGGTCCCGCCCCACCGATGGTCGACGCCGCATCAGCGCTCCTGTAGTTGTGACCCGTTGCCTCCAACTTGTAGCCCACGGATTTGAACGAATTCGCGCCATTCGCCAAGCCATCGGCGAACTCCTGCGCCCGTCGGCCATACTCCAGCGCGAAACTGAGCCCGGCTGGGTCCAGACCAGAGGCAATCCCACTCGATATGACCGCACCCAGTGCGTCCGAGAGCATGCCCAGCTGCGCCCCGAGCGATCCCATCCGCTGACCCGCCCGGATCAGTACTTCGGGATCGACCTCGATGCGGTCCCCGGAAGTGCCCGAGCCTGCACCGCTTGTGCCGGCTACGGCGCCCACATCTCGCCGTTCTTCTTCTTTGCCTCGGTGTAGTTCTTGTGCGCTGCCTCAGCGGCCTTTTGTAGCTGTGACAACGCCGCTCGCATCTGTTCGGCGCCGTCCTCCCATTGCTGCTGCGCCTGCGCCTGCGCATCCGACCCTGAACCATGCCAATGCTGACGCAACGCAGCCATCGCTTGATCGATGTCTTCGAGGGACGCTTCGACGTCGCGCTGAAACGCCACCATGTGCGTGATGGCTGACTGCAGTTGAGGAAAATCAAAGACCAACATCAGAACCGTCCGACCGACCAACGGCACGCGTCGGCGTGCGAGGTTCGACTGGCGGAGCCTGTACCGGAGCCGTGGATGCGGAGTCATCCGCGGCCGCAGCGCCGCCGTGGCCCTCGGCGTCGTGACCACGTTCGTCGGACTCATCGGCGCGCTCCTCGCGGTCGTCGCCTTCGTCTCGCTTCGCTTTCTCAGCTTTCTCGCCCGGTGTCGCTTCACCGTTCGGTTGCGCATGCGCCGCCTGCTGCGCCAAGCCGACGACGCCCTGCGCGATCCCGGTGGCGACCTGAACAAGTCCTGCGGCGGCCTGTGCCAAACCGCCTGCCACTTGCCCGGTTGTTTGTCCCAGCCCTTGCGCTACCTGACCTCCCGCCTCCGCCGCAGGCTGTGTCAGATTCATCGACGCAGCAGTTTCGGCGACACCGCGATTACTCATGGCGTCGACTGCGGTCTGGCCAGTCGGACTCGGACCAGCCGGGCTGCTGCCCGGCCCGGCCGCATCGCCGGGCTGGAAAGACGACCCGACCGCATCGGCGGACTGCTGATCGGTCCGGGCGTATTCGTCGGCCGCTCTTCTCAACAACTCCGACATCGTCTGCAAGCCCCGGACAACCTGTCCCGCGCCGGTGTGCCACTTGTCCCATTCCGTCTCATAGGCAGACGCTGCGCGGCCCTTCCAGCCCGAGCCCAACAACTGTCCGACTTCCAGATCGACACTCGACAACCCGTCTTGAAGACGCTGCCCAGCGTCAGCCAGGCGCGTCGCAGCCGAATGCAGCTCGGACGTAACAACTTCGACCGGTTGTCCCACCTGACCCCCTTCCGCAGCCTGGCTCACCCGAATACCGCGCCAGCCCGCGACTCCTCTCAGCGCCGCCGAGATTCATGACGTCAAGCATCACGGCGCCATTGACTTTGCCGATAGAGCACGCGTTGCTTCCTTCTTTGCTGTGTGAATGCTATCCCGCACCGCCTGCCCTCCTGGACGCAAAATTCGAGAGGCGAGACGGGTGAAGAGCTACCCCTTTCGGCGAGGATGACCACCCTGGAATGCCCGCCAGGCCCGGTCAAAGGCAAGAAGCGTCATCGCACTTCTCTGCGTCCCCTTATGATTGCCCCCGTGCCATTAGCCAGTCGGCTTGACGTGAGAAGATGCATTTCAGAGCGGACATTGGCTTGTTTGCCAGATGTGCATCAGCACACTGCAGGCGGGTCGAATTTCATCGGGGGAGTGTGAGGCGTGCGTCGCATAGCCGTAATGCTGCTGGCTTTGTTGCTGGCTTTCTTCAGTGCTCCTCCGGCGTGGGCGATCGACCCGCCCATGATCGATGCCGCAGCGGTCCCACCTGACGAAACGGGCCCGGATCAGCCGATGGAGCAGCGCAAGATCTGCGCCGCTCCGACGGTTCTGCCCAACACGAATTTCGCGGACAAGCCATGGGCGAATGACTACCTTCGGATCGCAGAGGCCCAGAAGTTCGCAACCGGCGCCGGAGTAACTGTGGCTGTGATCGACACGGGCGTGCAGGGATCACCTCGCGTTCCCGCGGAGCCGGGTGGCGACTTTGTCGACGCAGCAGGCAACGGTATGTCCGACTGTGATGCCCACGGGACGATGACTGCCGCGATCATTGCCGGGCGGCCCGCGCCCACCGACGGCTTCGTCGGCGTCGCGCCGGATGCCCGCCTGCTTTCGCTGCGCCAGACGTCCGTCGCGTTCCAGCCCAAGGGTTCGCGGCAGGATCCCAACGACCCGAACACCACCCAGACGGCAGGTTCCATCCGCAGCCTCGCCCGCGCCGTCGTCCATGCGGCCAACCTCGGTGCGCAGGTGATCAACATCAGCGAGGCGGCCTGCTACAAGGTGACCCGCCGTATCGACGAGACCAGCCTGGGTGCGGCCATCAACTACGCCGTGAACGTGAAGAACGCAGTCATCGTCGTGGCGGCCGGCAACACCGGCCAGGACTGCACGCAGAACCCGCCACCCGATCCGTCCATCCCAGCCGATCCGCGGGGCTGGAAGCAGGTGCAGACGATCGTCAGCCCGGCCTGGTATGACCCGCTGGTGCTGACAGTCGGCAGCATCGGACAGAACGGGCAGCCCAGCAATTTCTCGATGTCGGGCCCATGGGTCGGCGCAGCGGCTCCCGGCGAGAACCTCATCTCGCTCGGCTACGACGGCCAGCCCGTCAACGCCACGCCCGGTGAGGACGGTCCGGTTCCGCTCAACGGCACGTCCTTCTCGGCGGCCTATGTGTCCGGCTTGGCCGCGCTGCTCAAACAGCGCTTCCCAGATCTGAGTCCGGCACAAATCATCAACCGCATCACCGCAACCGCGCGCCACCCGGGCGGAGGCGTCGACAACTATGTCGGTGCCGGCGTCGTCGACCCGGTCGCCGCGCTGACGTGGGAGGTGCCCGACGGGCCGGAGAAGGCTCCGTTCCGGGTGAAGGAAGTTCCGCCTCCGGTCTACATTCCGCCGCCAGACCGCGGCCCGATCACCGCCGTCGTGGTCGCCGGGGTGTCGCTGGCCCTGATCCTGGGCATCGGCGCCATGGCACGGCGCGCGCTGAGGCGCCGGCGATGAACTTCTTGCGACAGTTCGGCTTTCGGTTCACCACCGGCCACGCGATCTGGACGGCGGCGCTCATCCCGGCGTGCATCGCGGTGTGCCTGCACTTCAACCTCATGTGGTTGGGGATCACGCTGTCGGTGCTCATCGCGATCTTCTCGGTGCTCACCATCCGTGGGCGCCGGCTCACCGGCTGGGTGGTCGCGATCTTCTCGTGGCGTCGCCGCCACCGCAGCACACCCGATGTGGCTTCCGAGCCGGCGGTCGGGTCCACCGTCATGCCCGGCGATCATGTCGCGGTCCGCTGGCAGGGCGATTATCTGATCGCCGTGATCGAGCTGGTGCCAAGGCCTTTCACACCGACCGTGATCGTCAACGGCAACGCGGTGTCGGATGACATCGTGAGCACGAAGCTCGTCGAGGAGCTGCTCGAAGCTCATTGCCCCGACTTGGAGGCCGACGTGGTGTCGGCGGGCTACCGGGTCGGCAAGACGGCCCCGGCCAGCCTCGTGGCGCTCTACGAGCAGGTCGTCGGCCCGTATCCCGCGCCGGCGAACCGGCGCACATGGATTGTGCTTCGGGCGGACCCGGAGAAAACCCGGCGGTCGGCACTGCGCCGCGATGCCGGGGTCTCGGGCCTGGCGCGCTACCTCGTGGCATCGACGACGCGTATCGCGGACCAGTTGGCCAGCAACGGTATCGACGCGCGATGCTCACGCAGCTTCGACGACTACGACAAGGCCACCGAGATCAGCTTCGAGCGCGAGACGTGGTCGGCGATCAAGGGCCGCAGCACGTTCACCGCGGCCTACAACGCACCGGGCGGGCCCGATGTGTGGTGGTCGGCACGGGCCGATCACACCACGACCCGGGTGCGCATACGCCCGGGTGCGGCACCTACCAGCACCGTTCTGCTGACAACTCTGGCGAATCCCACTACCCCGCGCGGCTTTTCGTGCCTGTTCGGTGGCCAGCGAGCGGCCTTGCAAGGCCTCACCCCGGTCACCGACAAGCACTATGACCTGCCGATCGGTTCGGCGGGCGTGCTCGTCGGCGAGACATCCGACCGCTACCCCGTGTACATGCCATTCGACGACGTCGATGTCAGCATCAACCTCGGCGACGCAAGGCTCTTTACACAGTTCGTGATTCGAGCAGCGGCGTCCGGCGCCGTAATCACCTTGGGACCGCAATTTCGCGAGTTCGCCACGATGATCAACGGGCGCGTCGGCCGAACGCCTCGAGTCGCATGGCCGAATGCGACGACCTATCTCGGGCCCCACCAAGGTGTTGGCCGAGTGATCTTGCGGCCCAACTTCATCGATACGCCACGGCACCGGCAACTGCCGATCCGGCTGATCAATCCACGCGAAGAGAGCCGCTATCAGATGGCGTTGGAGCAGTAGGGGGAACCATGGGAGAAGAATTACGGGTAGAAGAGAGTGATCTCAACGCGAAGGCGACCCAGCTTCGCGAGGAGAAACTCGACAACCTTCCATTGCCCACAGCGCCATGCGGACTGATCTTCGTTCAAGCCGCGACCGCTCAGCTTCGGGCGACCGCCAACACTCTTAAAAGCCATGTGGCAGCGGGCAATAGTGAAGCTCTGCGACTGGCGTCCGTTCTCACGGAAGCGGCCGTCGTTTACCGAAAGATCGACGACCGGGCCCGCGAGCAACTGGCTCATCCCGATCAGCACATTCCGTCCGAACCTATACCGGTGAATCCGGCGTTGCCGGCAGCGGTTCCAGCCACCGTTGCAACTCCGCTCATGCCGGCGATGCCGGGCGGCGATACCGGCCCGTATGTCGACATGAAGCTCGCCGCACGGGCGTTGGAGGGCGGCGATTCATCATCGATGCGCACATACGCAGCCGACGCCCGCCGATTGAAGAACGATCTGCGTACGCATTCCGACAACTTTTCCCTCGGCGGCGTCAGCTGGGACGGTACTTCAGCCGAAGCCGCCGGGGACGCCCTTGTGGCGCACAAGAACTGGCTGTTCGACCTTGGTGACTACTACGAGTATGCAGCGAATCACGCAGAGAAGTTCGCCGACGCGCACGACGAAGCCAAGCGCGCCCATCCGACTGTGCAGGAGATCGAAGCTGCCGAGAAGGCGATGGAGGACGCGAAGAGGGCCGGTGATCGCGTGGCCTGGAGGTCTGCTCAATCCACGTACAGCGACCTGTTCGAGCGCTCCAAGAACGCACTCGTAGCCTACAGCGCCGCCATCGCGAACCCACCGCTATCGGACATTCCGAATCCACCTTCTGGAGCTGCGAAGGTGAGCCCCGTCAAGAGTAACGGCGATCCGCGTAAGGCTAAGAAGCCCAACGAAGGTGACGAGAAGGCGCCCGGCGGACCCGAACAGAATGGTGGCGGCGGCGGAGGAGGAGGCGCACCATCCGGCGCGCCATCGAGTGAACCGACAATGTCACCGGCAAGTGCGGCCGGTGCTGAGAAGTCTCCATCTGGATCGCCCGCCGGTGGCGGCGGTTCTCCTTCGGGCGGTGGAGGCTCACCATCAGGCGGCGGCTCTCCCTCCGGTTCAGGGGGTGGCGCCCCCAGCGGTGGAATGCCGAGCGGGCCTAGCGGCACGCCGAGTATGCCTGGGCTCGAAGATCCAAGCCTCAAGCCGGCAGGCCTCGGAGGTGGCGGAGGCGGCGGCGCCGGATCGGGTGGTGGCGGCGGCGGAGGCGGGGGGATCCCGTCGGCACCGCTGGGTCCCGCTGTGGGCGCTGAAACTGTCGCTCCCACAGGGCCTTCAAATGCGCGCGGCGGCGGACCAGTCGCTCCCGCTGCTTCAGGAGGCGGTATGGGCGGTGGCATGGGCATGGGTGGCATGGGCGGCATGGGGCATGGCGCCGGCGGTCAGAATCAGGGCAAGGACAAGCGCCGCGATCCGAATCTCAGTCCCGACGAGGATCTCTACGTCGAAGACCGCGCACACACTGAGGCGATGATCGGCCATCAGGACCCGCGGCGTCGGCGCCCGCAGAAAGGCAACGACTAGTGACTGACGATGTACACCCACAAGTTGCTGCTGTGCTGCGGCAAGCGCAGCAGCTTCAGTCGCTCATGGATGACCAATTGCACCGCATGAGCAGTCAAACGTTTACCGCCTCAGACGAAACCGACACGGTCGAGGTGTCTCTCAATGGCCACCACCACCTGACGTCGGTGTTCATCGAGGACGGGCTGCTCAGGCTCGGGGCCAGCACCGTCGAACAGCGTCTCAACGAGGCACTGCAGAAGGCGACAGCGGCGGCGACAGCGTCGATTGACGCTGACCGCGCACGACTCGACGAGGCCGTCGCGCGTTTGACTGCGGAAGAGCCCTAGGCGGTTTCGAGGGCTGAGATGATTTTTCGCGTCTCAGCCCACGTAGCCGTCGGCTCACCCCTTCGGCGCCGAGCCCACTAATCCGTCGCTAACCAGAACGCTGACGTGCTGCCAATACACCCAGTCAGCGATAGCCGCGCGCTGCGCGACAGCATCAGGCGCGGTGTGTGCGCGATGAAGAGCCAACTCGTATTCATTGTTCGCGTAGGCGACGAACGCCTCAAGATGCGCGATCTCGGTGCCCGTCCCGGACTGCATGAGGGGTTTGAGCATGTCGAACCACAGTGCGTCGGTGTTGTCAGCGGGCGGAGTATCGTCAGCGGGCCGCAGCGGCAGCAAGTTAGTTAGATCGGCGTCCCTGACCGAAGCCAGGCGCGCCGCCGCCTCTGGCGCAACCACTTCTAGTCGACTGCGGCCCTGCATCGTGCCATCCGGAGGAATGTCCTGTTCCAGCAGAATGATTTTCGGAGCGCCCGGGTCTATGCCCTGCAGTTGATCGTCGGTGCCGAACACCGCCCGCAGTGAGGTGCCCGTATGCTGCGCCCAACCCTGCAGGGCGAGATACGGGTAGGCCGCCCACTTGGCACGCTCGCCCGGCGGTATCGACTCGTCTGCCGTGGCCATGCGAACTTGGGTCGGCAGATTGACGCCCGCCGGAATATAGGCGAGGCCATAGGAATTGGCCACGACGATCGTGCCATCTACGGTCAGAGCCGTGGCCCAAACGAAATTCCAATCGAAATCAGGGACAGACGGAGGCGCATTGAGGGCCGCGGCAATTCGCCTCGCGATCTGGACCGGGTCAGTGCCCGACTGACGACGCATCGCTGCGGCTGCCGCATCTCGTTGGGCGCGTGCAGCCGTCACCGGAACCGGTGCTGCGCCAATAGCGGCAGTGTTCGCCGCTGCGCCGGCCGCGGCCGGTGGCGGTGCGACTGGCGCCGCGGGAGCCGTCGGCGCGACAGGGCCCGACGGTGGCGCTGTTGGTGGCGGCCCCAGTGGCATTGGAGTGCCCGTGGGAGCACCTGCACCGGCTGGCGGACCAACGGGAGCGGGCCCGGCACCCGACATTCCGCCAGTGGCCGCCGCCGGTGCGGCTTGCGGCCCGGCGGGCGAAGGGGGCGCGGCCGCAGTTGGCGGCGGCTGTGCAGTAAGCGGCTGCGAGGTCGGCGGCGCACCGAGAGGCTGCGATGGGGTGGTCGGCCCCGACGACTGCGGCGCCCCACCTGCCTTGGCTGCCTCCGCCATGCCCTTCTGGAACTGATCCATCGGCGTCGCGGGACCCGCGGCTGCTGCAGCCGGATTCCCCTGCTGCCCAGTCGCACTCATTGGCGAGGTGCTGTCCATACCGGAGCCACCCGATGAAGGGCGGGACGTCTGTGGAGTCTGCGATCCACCACCGGGTGATGGTGGCGGAGCACCCAGTCCTGGGGTGCCAGAAGGCAGACCTACCGAAGGTTCGTTTACGCTTGGGGAGGGGTCCTCCACTGCCGGTAACGTCGGCTTTGGTGTGTTTGTACCCGTACCCTCGGCAGCACCCGCCCCGTCGTGTCCGCCTACCGCTGGGGGTTGCGCTGGCGCTGATTGAGCTGGCTTCGGAGCCTGTGTACCTTTGCCATCTGCTGATCCTCCACCGCCGCGCCATGTCGATAGGACTGGAGGTGTCGGTGCAGGCAAAGGTGGTGGCGGCGGCGTCCCCGTGGCCTGGCCCTCAGCGTCATCTCCACCTCCTTGCCCTCCTCCGGCCGGGTCAGAGCCTCCGGGAGCGCCGGCCGGCACCTTGCCGTCGGCTCCAGGTGTGTCTGGCGGAATCCCCAATTCTTCCGCTAGATGCTTAGTTACATCGGCGACCATACGGACGTTTTCGTTGTAGCCGTCGACGATTCGCTCTGCCACCCGTGATTCGCGAGTGTCCTTCTCTCCCTCGGGGGGATCGTCCTCGTTTTTGATCGCCTCGCAATCTTTCTGGACTTGTTCCGCCGTCTGATTTGCCAACGCCTTCGCAACAGCGACGGCGAGTTCCATCTTTCGCAGTGCGCGACTCGTCGCTTGCGCTTCCGTTTCGTTGGCTTCATGTTCGCCAATGATTGCGTCGGCCTCACCTAAGGCGGACTGCGATCCGGTGCCCTCCCACGAATCAGACAAAGTTACCTTTTGTCTCCCTGCGGCAGGCACAACTACGTCCCGTAAATGCGTTCTCAGGCTCTCAAACGAAGCTGCAACGGAGGCAATGACATCCTCATCGACTCGAGGCCAGCCGGCACCGGTGACTGTTTGACCACCGTACTCACTGTCATCAGGCTGGATTGCCATTGTCTATCTCACCCCCGAGAAGCTGGCTATGCCGCGTGGTACATATACGTGCTTTGGTCACTGACTGACTGACTGGCATGCGACATTGACCAGGCCACCCAACTTCAGCGCGGTCGTCACAAGATAGTGGTCGGCTGGTGTGTAGCTGGGCAGCGCCGCCGCATAAGCCCGTCGATACTGCGCTGATAGCTGAGCGAAGTCACGCAAAGTCGGGTTCGCGCTACGTTCGCCCAAGACTTGCAATTGATTGGCAAGTCTCCGCATTACCGGCGCAACCCCATCGTTGAGCGATCTCTGTTCAGGAGTCCATTGTGCAGCGGGTACGTTAGGATCAGTCGATTCCCACTCCGATGTTTCGTTGTAGAACTGCGTTAATGCGCTATCCCATTCTCCGCAAATCGGGTTCGATTCCGTCAGAAACATTTGTGGATTCGTCGGGTCCCCTACCGGCGCCACCTCGGAAGGCTCTGAGAGCGCAGTCACCAACGGCGCGCGCGCAGCGGCAGATCCGTAGCTAATCGCCGCGCACACATTGCCGATAGCATCGCTTGCGAGATTCGCCACACGTACGAAGTAATCGTCACGTGGGCCATACGTGGGTATACTTTCTGCATATGCGCGGGCATACGCAATAAATTGCTCGTAGAGTTCTCGCATTACTCTGTGCGGCGTGAGTTTAGCAAGAGGGGCGAGCTGATCGGCGGCGCCGCGCATCGCTTCGCCGAAGGCTACGTATTTGGCACGCAATTCCGGCGTCCACTCTGTCGCAGGCGTCGTCGGATCCCGATCAGGCCAACCATTGTTTGTTTTTTCAGCGAGCGTTATGAGAACTGGGCTTTGGGCTGCACATGACGGGTCTTCAGTAATGATCCCAACGGGCCCAGTGTCGTTGGCACTAGCGATATCCGAATTCGCGGCGCTACGGGAAGGTGGCGACGCCGTCGGAGAACCATCACCGTTTCCGCCACCCGCCACGGACAACGTGACCGCAGCGGTCACGCCGATGATGGCCAACAAAGCGACACCACCCAATGCCCACTTCCAACCGTTGCCACGCTTAGGTGGCTGAGGCTGCATCGGCTGCTGCCACTGCTGGGGGTATCCGGGCCCTGGATATCCGCCCGGGCCGCCACCTTGCGGTGGGTAAGGCCCTCCAGGTGGAGGCACTGAACCCGGCGGGGGCGGCGGAGGCAAGCTCACCAATTCATCCCTTCATCGCTGGATGGAGCACTTGAATCCACTACTTCAACAGTGCAATTCACAGCGCAACCTCCGGCGGAGTATCGGTCGGCCGTCTGTGTTCCGGCAAGACTCGAGAAGGCGAGGCTTGCTGCGGTTCACCAACCGGAGCTCGCTGCGCGCTATCAGAACGAGCCTCAGCCGTTGAGTCGTCCTTCTTCGCTTCAGATTTCTCGTCGGTGTATTCGTCAGGCTTCTCGTCAGCAGCTTCAGGCTGCCCCTCCGTAGACCCGGGGCGCCCAGCGCCACTTTGGGAGGCGGCGCCATCGGCCCCAGGTCCACCCTTCTCGGATCCCTGACCTGCCTGCTGGGTCAAGCCCTGCACGCCTTGCATAACTGTCTGTGGAATTTGTCCAGCCATACCCATCGCCTGCATGGGGGCTTGCACAGCTTGCTGTCCGATTTGCATGGCCATACCCATCAGCTGGCTGAGTTGACCGAATCCGCCATCACCAGCAGCGGACGCAGACGCCGCGGGGTTTGCGCCAGACGCAGCGGCGGGACTAGCCGAGTCCGACAGTCCACTCGCGGCTGAACTGATCTGCTGCTCTCCGGCACCATCTGTCCCCTGGTAGGCAGATTTCGCCCGAGAAAGATTCGCTGCGAACAGTTCCTCGCGGGCGCGCGTCGCAGCGACCTTCGTCGTGACGTCAGTCGCCACGGTCGGCATCACGGCAGAGATCATTGTGCTCAAAGGGTCACTTCCTGCTTCAACCGCAGGGACTTCCGGCACCGTCACCTCGGCAGGGTCCCAACCAAGCGCCGCCTCGTCGACCCGAAATTCGGGATGTCCCATCAGCTACCCCTCACGAAACCCGCCGCTCCGCGCCACAAATCAGCGACACCGGCCAGCAACCAGCTTAACGACCAATCAGCGGGCACGAATGCGCCATTCTCCGACTAATGCAGCCGCAGGTTGCGAAGGAGGTCGTACACGCCGGCGATCCAGAGAAGGAGCGGAATGACCGCGGCGATGGATGCGCCGTCGAGAAGCTCGAGAATGCGTTTGGTGACGGGTGAGACGCGTCGGACGCTGTCGGTGGCACCGACGACGATCAACGCGACCAGACCGAGTGCCATGTAGATCGCCATGATCAGCCACGCACTGTCGGGCCACCACAGGCACAGGCGGATCATCACCCCGGTCGGCACCGTGATAGCGGCAGCCAGTAGCGCCCAGGCGCACCATCTTTCGGCGTAGAGCCGGGACCGGAAGCCACAGATGACGGCGACGAGCGCCGCCACGATCATGCTGTGGACGAAGAAGTGTCCTCGCACGACAACCGCGATCGCACCGACCGCGAGGATCAGCGCACCGGCGGACAGGAAGCCGATCAGGAGCTGGCGGGTCAGCTGGCTGCGTTCCTGCAGCCTTGCCGCGGATTCGGGCACCGACGCGATGATCGCCTGCCAGGTAGGTGATTCTTCGTCGACCATGTCGGGTGTGACGACCGGGTCGAGCAGTTCGTCGTTGGACACCGTCTCGCCGGGCGCCGGGATGGGCGGCAGGGCGATACGCGCAACGGCCACAGTGAGTTTCGCGGCGTTGGTCACCACGATGAGGCCGAATGCGATGGCGCCGGCAGGCACCCACGCGTTCCAGCCGTAGCCGTATGCGACGCCGGCCGCAGTCACCGCGATCGCGAGTATCGCCATGAACGACGCCACTTCGGCGCGACCCCTCGGTCCACCGCGGGTGGCGAGCGTCAACAGCAGCAGAACGGCCGCGGCGCCGGCAACCTGCGGTGCGCCGGGTCCGTCGAACCCGCGGGGCAACGGAACCGCGAGTGCCGCGGCACCGGCGAGAACCGGCGCGCACGCGATCAGCAGGCTTTCGGAGATGTCGATGTTGTCGTAGCGGCCCTTGGCGAGCATGTTGCCGCCGAGGAGCGCCAAACCGAACACCGCCAGTGCGACCGGCCACCACCAATCGTGACCGGTGCGGTTCCAATTGATCACCGCCATGACCGTGACGAATACGGCGATAACCGGAATCGCCAGCCCGACAAAGCGATTCAGCGCGCTGCGGTCAAAGATCGGTGATTCGTCGAGCACCGCGATCGCGTCGATCACGTCCTCGACCAACGGCCGGTAGCGTTCGGTGCGGCTGACCGATACCAACGTCAGCAGTGAACCGTCGACAACGCCTGCGTCATCGAGCGATTCGCTGGCCTTCAACGGCGGGGCACCCGGACGCGCGAACGCCCACACACCCTGCTGCGAGAAGTCGAACCCGGCGAGGACGTCTTTGGGAGTGTCTTCGAGCAGCTCGCCGAGGACGCTGACCGTCTCGTCGATGTAGGACTCGATCGGGGCTGCCGCCGGCAGCACCAAGTCCGTCAGGCGCTTACCGGTGAGGACAGTGACCCTGGTCGTCGACGGTCGGCCGGGCGTCGCGCTCGACGCGTCAGCAGCTGCGGTGGCGGTGGAGGTCAACGCCGTTCAAGCCTGTCGAAATCGTCGGACAGCGCCGCCGCCAACTCGGTGATCCGACGCTCGAACGTGTCGCTGAGCAGATCGAGCTGAATTTCGGTGCCTGCCGCGATGTGCTTGTCCCACGGCAACACGATGACGCGGCCGGGCGGCACGTGGCGTTCGAACTGCTGCACCAGATCCTCGACGTCGACATTCGGCTTGCCCGGTGTCACATGGTTGATCACCACGCAGGAACGGCCAAGCAGGTCCTGATAGCCGTTCTGGCGCAACCAGTCCATCGTGACCGCGGCCTGCCGGGCCCCGTCGATCGATGCGCTCGCGACGATCACCATGCCCGAAATGCTCGACAGCACACCGCGAGACGCTTTCTGGAACAACCCGGCACCGCAGTCGGCGAGCACGAGGTTGTAGTAGCGCGACACCACGGCGGTGGCGCCCTTCCAGTCGTCGTCGTTGAACTCACGCTGCGCACCGCTGTAGTCCTCCGAGGACAGCACCTCGAGGTTCGACGAGTTCATGCTCGTGTAAGCGCGAATGTCGTTGTAACGCGACAGTTCTTGATCGGCGAGCAGATCCGAGATGGTCGCTGCGGACTGCCGTCCGGCGCGGTCGGCGAGGTTGCCGCCGTCGGGATCGGCGTCGATCGCCAGGATCCGGTCGCCACGAATCTTGGCCATCGCCGATCCGAGTGCGACGGTCACCGCAGTCTTGCCGACACCGCCCTTCAGACCGAAGACGCCGATCTGGTAAGAATCGCGGGCATTTCGGCGGATCCGGTTGTGCAGATCCAGCTCGTAGACCTCATCGGGCGAGAGCCCGAGATTGATGCGCGTCATCACGTAGAGCCAGTGCCGCCAGCCGCGCTGCGACGGCATCTTGACGGCGGTCTTCACGCCGACGTGCGACAGCGCATCGATCGCGCGGTGGTTGCCCATGGATGCGGCCGACGTCGGACCGGGCTGTGCGGGCGCCGGAATCGCCTGGCCGGCACGCCATGCCCCGCTGATCTCGGGATCGATGTCGGTGAATTGCGACGGGGCCGGCCCCGGCGCGACGCGCTGCGGCGGGCCGGGCAACGTCCGGGGCTGCTCGTGGCGCGCACCCGTGCCGAACTGCTGCTGCGGTGCGCGCAGCATCGAATTCTGCGGCCACTGCGGCGCGGTCGCCGGCGGCGGCGGCATCGGCGGCGGGACCTGCGGCGCGGTCTCGGCGTGGCGCGAAGGCGCGGCAGCAGACTGCGACTGGGTCGGCGCGACGGGCATCGAGCCCGACGGTGCGTCGGCGGTGGGTTTCTCCCCCGTCGGCATCGGCGGCGGTGCCGCGGCGGTGGCCTTCAGGATGGCATCTCTGTCCACGGTGATCGTGGCGTCATCGACCGGTTTACCCGGTTCGGACGAATGAAAGAGCCGGTCATAGTCGGCCGACATGGGGACCCCTCAATACTCAAAGCAGATAAACAGATCTTTACACCCATGCGCACGTGATGGGCGGGTTCGGCCACCTAGCTTGTCGGCCGACCCGCCCATCATCGTGCACGCGTCGATCAGGCAAACATCCCCGTGACGCCGTTCTCGGTCTGCAGCATGTTCGCGCCCGACTGGCTGATGGTCTGGGCGAGGTTCTGCAGCGCCATGTTCAGCTCGTTGGAGGTCTGGTCCCAACGCATCTGAACGGCCTGGTAGGCCTCCGAACCCTGGCCGCCCCACGCCGCGGCGAGCGCAGCCAGCGAACCCTTGCCCTCGTCGAGCAGTCCGTTGGTGGTACCGACGGCGCCGACGACCTCGCTCGAGCCGGCCTCGATACCGGCGAAATTCCATACCTGTTCAGTCATGTCTGTTCTCCGTTTTCTCGCGGTCTGGTGGTCAGAGGTTCATCGCCGAGGACAGCGTGCCGGCCTCGTCGTCGTCGGTCGAGGTGTACTGCGTGCCCGAGGTGTGGATGTTCGCCGAGATCTCGTCGAGCATCTGAACCTGCTTGGTGGCGGCCTCCTGGTAGCGGAGGAACGCGGCCTGGGCGGCGGTGCCGGCCTGGCCCTGCCACTGCGAGACGAGAGTGCCCGCGGTGGACTCGACCTGTCCGATGACGCTCTTCAGCTCGCCCGAGATGCGCTCGAAATTAGCAGCCTCCTTGGCGAGGACGGCGGCATCTGTATTCATTGCCATGTTGGATTCCCCTTATTTTCCTTTGTCCTCACCAACATTGATGGCGAGTCCTCCGGCCGGGCGGCCGGAAAGTCTTGTGGTGTGACGACTTACCAGTCGTCGTCATCATCTTCTGAAAGGTCGTACGTCAGTGGTGTCGGAGCGACGAGCCCGTCCTTGGACCCGCCCTCCTTCTTTCGCTGGCCGGCCTGGGTCATCGGCCCACCGCCGCCCGCACCGCTGCCCACCGGTGCCAACGGACCGCTCGAGCCGGAGCCTGCGCCGGCCAGTCCAGGCGACTTGATCTCACCGCTGATGCCGAGCAGGTTGGACAGAATCGGCGTACGCGGTGCCGTTCCACCCGCCCCCGGCAGTGACGCCGCACGCACCAGGCCGGCACCCGTACTCGGACCTGACCCGCCGAGCATCGGATGGTTCGAGAACGGGCTGGCGCCCATCAAACCGATCTGCGCGCCCTTGTCGGCGCCCATGCTGCTGAACTGGCTGACCATCTGGGTGGCCACCTGCTGCAGCGGCTGCGTGAACTGCTGCACCTGGCTCTGGAACAGCTGCCCCAGCTGCGCCGGGATCTGCGCGGCCTGTCCGCCCATCTGCATGGCCATCTGCATGCCCTGCTGCAGGAGCTGCTGGCCCGGCTGTTCCTGTTGCTGACCCTGCTGCGCGGCATTGTCACCCTTGTTCGCCGCGCTCACTGCGCGCTGCTCGGCGTGGTTGACCTGCGCAGCGGCGTTGCCCATCAGCAAGGCCGAATTCTCGATCATCGCCTGGGCGCCGACCTTTTCGATCACCAGGTTGCGGGCCGCGCCCTGGGCGGCGCGCGGAGCAGCCTCGGCAAGGGCCGACCCCGCAACTGCAGCGGAGACACCGGGCAGCACGATCGGCTTCATCGGCATGATCGGTTCGAACAGCAGGTTGACGGTCGTTTCGGCGTGATAGGCATCCATCGCGCCGGCCGCCTGGTTCCACATCCGGACGAAGTAGTCCATCTCGTTCAGCCCGATCGGCACCGTGTTGATGCCGAGGAAGTTGGTCGCGTTCAGGACCGCGTTCGTGATGTGGTTCTGTTCGATCTCCGGCAACGGCGGCGTGGTTGCCATGGCCAGGCTGTAGGAACTCGCCTGTGCCGTTGCCTGCAGAGCTCGCTTCTGCGCCTGCGCGGCCGTGGTTTGCAGCCACATGATCATCGGCATCGTGGCGGCGATGGCACGTTCACTGGCAGTGCCACTCCACAGGCCCGTCAGGTTGCTGAGCGCCCCGGCCAATTCCGCCGCCTGGGTTTCCAGCAGAATCGCGAGGCCTTCCCATCCGGTGGCCGCCTGGAGCATCGGTGCCGGGCCGGCACCGCACATCAAACGTGCGGTGTTGATCTCCGGTGGGAATGCGATCCAGACCGGCGGAATGGGCGGCGCCGCGACCATTGGTGGATGACCCTATCTGCTCGAAAGTTGCCTGCGATCTGCTACAGCGTGCTGGCGTTGGCGGCGTCGACCGCGTTGTAGATGCCCGCGATCTCGGCGAACGCAGCGCCCGCCCGGGTCAGCTCTTCCTGGGCGAACGCGTTCGCCGCAATTGCCTCGACACCCTCGCTGGCGAACGCGACGGCCGCCATGGCCGAGACCTCGTCAGCGCCGGCCGGGGCGAGCGCGGAGACGGCGGCGGACGCGGTGGTGCCACCGGCCAGCCCACGTGCGGCATTTGCGATCACCTGTGCCGCAATAGCCTCGGCACCCGGATTGTGCATCAACGGTTGCATTTGCTTAATCCCCTTTTCGATTCGGATTAGTCAAGGACAAGCACTCACGGGCGGCATGGCAGCAATTTGCCAAGTCGTCAAGGAATCTGTCCCCCGATCCCTTTGCTGGCGGGCCGCCGCCAGCGTTGCTGAGTGCGTTGGAATAAATACTAACTGCCCTGTAGTGGTGGTGCTAACACTTCTTCTTCGGGTGGATCGACGTACGCGGCCTGGATGACTTCCTTGCCATCCGGCGCAACCAGAAACGCCTGGCCAGGGGGCCTCTTCTTAACTGTGATCTCCCGTGACGGGAAATCGTTCTTCTCGCCGGACAGGAACAAAGTGGGCGAACCGGCCCCATAGGCGGCCCCGACGAACTTGTCCATCGTCGCCCGATGGGCCTGGCTCATCTGACACGTAACCACCAGATGCAGGCCGATGTCGGCGGCGGCGGGCAACAACGGCGCCAGCGGAGCCATCGGCGACATCATGCCGGAGGCCGCCACGATCATGTGCCAGTCGTCGACGAGCAGCACCACGTCCGGACCACTCCACCACGACCGCGCCCGCAGCTGCGCCGTCGTCAGATCGGGCGGTGGCAGCCGCTTCTTGAGGTTGACCGCCAGCGCCTTGATGGCCTCTTCCAGCGTCGCGCTGTTGCGGTTGATCGCGCCGGCATCGAGCAGGTGGCTCTGCGGCACCGCGTCGAGCAGGCCCGACCGGTAGTCGGCGAGCATGAACCGGACCTGCTGCGGGCTGTTGCGCTTGCAGATGGCCTGCGCGATGGCATGCGCGATCCGCGTCTTGCCGGACTTCGGCGCACCGAATATCAGCAGATGCGGCGTCATGTGCATCTGGTTGTAGGCCACCGTGAGGTCCGACTCGCGCACACCCATCGGCACCGTCCACCGCGTGCGGTAATCAGCGTCGGGTCCCGGCGGATTCGGATCCAGCTGATGCAGGTAGATCCGATCGGGCAGCACCCGCACCTGCGGAGCCTCGTCGGTGTGGCGGGCGGCGATCTGCGACACGGCCGACGAGATGGCGTCGACGATGTTGTCGGCGCTGTGCACCCCGTCGAGTCGCGGGACGCCCATCATGAGGTGATGCTTTTCGAGTGAGATCGCCCGACCCGGCCGGTTCGACGGGATCTCCCTCGTGATGCGGTCGATCTGGGTCTCGTTGACGTCACCGAGCCGGAACTCGACCTTGGTGCCGAGGTAGTCCCGGACGCGCGACTTCAGTTCCGTCCACCGCGGGGTGGAGATGATGACGTGCACGCCGAACGCCAGACCCTGACCGGCGAGGTCCTGCACGGCCGGCTCGAGGTCGGGGAACTCCGCGACGAACGCCGGCCAGCCGTCGATCACCAGGAACACATCGCCGAACGGGTCCTGCGCGGCGGGATTGTTGGGGTCCTGCCGCATCTGCCGGTAGGCCGCGATGGAGCCGACGCGGTACTGCTTGAAGACCTGCTCACGCGCTCGCAACACCGCCTTGACCTCGGCGACGACGCGGTTGACCCGGTCCGGCTCGGCGCGCGTGGCCACGCCGCCGACATGCGGCAGGTCTTCCATGTACATCAGGCCGCCACCGCCGAGATCGACGCAGTAGAACTGCACGTCGCGCGGCGTGTGCGTGGCAGCGGCCGACAGGATGAGCGTCTGCAGGAACATCGACTTGCCGGTCTGCGGCGCCCCGCCGACCGCGATGTTGCCGCCGGCGGCCGAAACGTCGACGCCCCAGACCTCTTGGCGGTGACGGCGCGGCTCGTCCATGATTCCGAGCCCGAAACGCAGCGGTTGCCGTTGGTAGTCACGCTCGACGAGTTCGTTGACGGGCGTGGGGTCGGTGAGCGGCGGCAGCCACATCTTGTAGGCGCGCGATTCGCCGGTGCCCAGCTGCTCGAGCACCACCTCGCGCAGGACTCTCGGTTCAGCCTCTGTGCTCATCAGTTCACCGCCGTATCGAAGATCGGGGCCGTCGTGAACTGGTGGATCCGCACGCGGGCCTGCCGTTGCGACCGCGGCTTGACCTCACCGTCCACGTCATCGTCGTCGGCAGGCACGTAGTTGTTGCCGGTGTAGACGCTGCGGAACTTCACCGGGTCCTCCATGCCGACCCGCAGGAACCCGACGCCGCTTTCCTTGTTCGTGATGTACTGCGCCTCCGGCGTTCCGATCACGGCCTTGGATTCCGCGGAGCTGGTGGTACGCAAGGCGATTCGATACGTCAGGTTGGGCTCGAGCTTGTCGATACGGACACCGCCGGTGTTCAGCGACTGCGTGGCCAACAGCAGGTGCACGCGCAGTGACCGGCCGACACGGCAGATGCGGTCGAACAGGTTGATGAAGTCCGGATGGTTCTGCAGCAGCTCGGCGAACTCGTCGACGACGACGAAAAGCGTTGGCAGCGGCGGCAGATCAGCGCCGCGTTCGCGGTGCTTCTCGTACTCGGCCACACCGGACAGCGCGCCCGCGGCACCGACCTGCATACCGGCCTGACGCAGGATCGACTGGCGACGGTCGAGCTCGCCGGTCAGCACCTCGCCCATGCGGCTGACGAGTTCGGCTTCCTCTTCCATGTTGGTGACGACGGCCGCGGTGTGCGGCAGCTTCTCCATACCGAGGAACGTCGAGCCGCCCTTGAAGTCGGTGAGCAGCAGGTTGATCTGGTCGGGATGGTGCGTGGCGACCAACGACAGGATCAGCGTCCGCAGGAACTCGGACTTACCGGAACCGGTTGTGCCGATGAGCATCCCGTGCGGACCGGCGCCGAACTCCGCGCCCTCCTTGATGTCGAGATACATGATCTCGCCGGTCTTGAGTTCGTGGCCGAACGGGATCTTGAGCCGGTCCCGATCGGTGTCGGTGTACATCCGCCACCGCGCCGGAGTGACCTCCGCGACCGACTGTGCGCCGACGAGGTGGTGCCATTCGTTGGACACCTTCTTCTGTACGCGCACGTTCTTGTCGATGATAGTGCCGGTGATCGACCACCCGGCGAGCTTGCGGGCGACGCGGTTCGCCTGCCCTGGCGTCATCCGGTCCGAGACCCGGGTCACCTCACGCCAATTCTGGTTCGGCAAGCGGTCGTCGGCGGTGCCGTCGGCGTCCACGCGCAGCCGGTACGCCGAGCCGCGATGGTTTCCGAGGGTGAGAACGGTGACGCCGGCCCGGCCGTCGACCGGGAATCCGGCCTTGCCGCCGGTCAGGTCGACCACGACGACGTACGGGCCGCCCGGCGCCGCGTCGGCGGTGTGCGGACCGCGCGCGGTCAGATCACTGAGCCCGTCGGGCCGCGTGTAGACGAGGCGGGTGGCACCCGCGGCGTCGGTGTCGGTCTGGTGCTGGGTGTGCGGCAGCCACTTCAGCCACGACCAGTTCGGGTCTTCGGGATTGTCGGTCAGCACCCGGATCTGCAGCAGGTCCGGCGGATGGAACACCGCGAGATGGCACACCATCGCGGTCAGCAGCCCCGCGGCGCCGTCTGGGTCGCCGCCCACCGCGATCGTCGGGAACGTCCGCAGCTGAACGAGTTTCGGGCAGTCGTGGATCAGGCCGTGGGTCCGGAGGAACTTCGTCACCCACATGTGGCTGACCGGCTCGAGGTGCGGTGCCGGTGCGCCCTGCGGGCCGGCGAGTTCACCGCTCGTGTTCGGCTTGAGCAACCGGTCGACCGCGATCTCGGCACCGATCCCGATACGGGCCGCGGCGAAGAACTCGGAGCTGCCCTGCCGCGCCCACTGACGGTGGGTGCCGATGATCGACAGCAGATCCTCGGGATGCGGTGCGTGATAACTGAAGAACGACACCTGCGCCGACGCCGACGACGTCACGCGGGTGCGCAGCCCGGCGAGGTACCGCAGGTACTCCTTGCGGTCGGCGTTGATCTCGGGAACCTTCTTGCCGCCGGGCCCGCCGCCGGCCATGAAACCGACCGTCGCCATGACCATCATCAGCGGCATCATCAGCATGTACGGGGACAGCTGCCGGATACCCGTGAAGATCATGATCGCGATCATCCCGAGCATGCCGCCGCCCATGACCCACGGCAGCGCCTTCTGGATGCCCGACGGCGGGATCTCGACCCCGAGGTCGTCGGGCGGGGTCACGTTGATCTCGCCCGGAGTCAGCCGTGGGCCGCGCTTGACGGTCGGCGTGAATTTCTTCGTCGTCATGAGCCTTGCCCGCCTTCGACTTTGCGCGGATTCGGATCGGCAGGCAGCGTGTCGTGCTCGAGCAGCGCCGCCTCCTTCGACAGCACCGGCCCCTCGACGAGCAGGCCCACCACCTGCCATGGCGCGTTCACCGCACCCGACAGACCGAGAGTCTTCGCGGCATCGTCGTTGGCGACGCCGTACCGCACACCCTGCGGATCGATGTAGTAGAGGCTCTCGCCCACCCGCGGGTCCGGTGACTGCAGCCGGACGAACTGGCCACCCTCGATGTAAACCACTGCGTCACCGTCGATCTGATCGATGCCAGAGCCGATCGCCGTGGACGGGATGGGCAGCCGGCGGCCGGCGATCACAGTCGCCTTGGGTGCCTGGTCGCCGGGCTCACGCTGCCAGGACCAGCACAGCACCGGTGAATCCTGGCGCAACATGACCTCGAGCGGCTTGTCCGGCAACGGTGAGACGTACACCTGCTCGGCGATCTTGGCGACCACGCTCGCTTCGACCGAAGGCGGCTCGAGCAGACCGTAGGAGTTGGTGGCCCGCAGTGCGGCCGCCGTCGTGTCGTTGACCCGTGCCACGCCGTCCGGCAGCACCACATAGTGCTGAGGATCGGATTCCGTGGCGGTCTGGAACACCGAACCGATGACCAGATTCGCCGGCAGCCCAAGGGTATTCGGCGCACCCGCGGCCGCGATCTGCGGCAGCTGCCACGGACCCATGTTCGGCAGTGCGTTGAACAAGCCCTCGGAAATCGGGGTCGCCTTGGCGGTGACGGGGATACCGACCGCCGACGTCACCGCGCGGTCGGCCAGGTTGATGGAGTGCCGGCCGCCCTCGGTGACCAACCAGTTGGCCCCTTCGAACGCGACCAGCATGCCCTGATCGGCGCGCATCGGGCCGACCGACATGTCGGTGGACAACGACCGGATGAGGATCGACGGTTCGACTTCCGGTGCGGCACTGTCGGGTTTGGCGACGGTGTCACACAGCGACCACCGCGACGCGGGCGCACCCGTCGGCGTCGCGTACGGCGCGCCGGGGATGCCGATCGACTGGCCCTTGGGGAGTCGGTTGAGCTCCTCGGACTTCACCGCGACGGGCTCGCTGGCGTTGCCCAGCGCCAACCGCGCCGAGGTCAGGTTGTACACCGGGCGCAGTTGCGAGCTGCCCGGCAGCATGACGTAGAGCTGGTTGGTGTTGCGATCGACCAAAAGCGTGTCACTGCCCTGCTTGCCGAGCGGCTTGAAGTACGCCATCAGCGCTGCACCCAGGCAGATCAGCACTGCGATGACGATTCCGGCGAACACCGCACGGCTGTAGAACTGCAGCGGATCGTCGAACATCCGGGTGTCCCGGCGCACGATCGCATGCTCGACGCGGCGCAGCAGAAAACGCCAGCCGCTGACCTGAACCTTGGTGGTGAGCCGGAAGCCTGCCATCGCTTATTCGCCGATGTTCAGGCGGCCGTGCACCGCCGCGATCGCCGCCGCCATGTCTTCTCCGTTGACCTCGCTGAGCTGTTCGACGCCGAGGCTGTCGAAGTCCAGCGAGCGGGCCAGCCGCATGTCCCTGTTCTGTTCACCGGCTTCGACCAGCTGCCGGGCGTAACGGCCGTTGCCTGCGATGTCGAGGGCCGGTTTGCCGTTGAGCCTGCGCTGGCTGAGCAGGGTCGCCGCCTCATGCACGCGCTTGGCCGCGGTGTCGTCGAGCTGTGAATCATTGGCATTGGCAATGACTTTCGCGATCTCGACGATGTCGTCGGGCGAGTAGGAATCGAACTCGATGCGGGTCGCGAACCGCGAGCGCAGACCGTCGTTGGCCTCGAGCAGCCGATCGATGTCATTGCTGTAGCCGGCGATGATCACCACGAGCCGGTCGCGGTCGTTCTCCATCCGCGCCAGCAGCGTGTCCAATGCCTCGGTACCGAACGGGTCGGCGCGGCCGTCACGTTCCTGCACGAGGGTGTACGCCTCATCGATGAACAGCACCCCGCCCAGCGCGCGGTCGATCGTCTTGGCCGTCTTGACCGCGGACTGTCCCTCGTACTCGGCGACGAAGTCTTTACGCGAGGTCTCGATGAGCTTGGGTTCGCCGATGACGCCGAGGCCGGCCAGGATGTTGGCGACGACGCGCGCGATCGTCGTCTTACCGGTGCCCGGCGGCCCGGCGAAGATCATGTGCTTGGACGCCTGGGCCACCTTCATGCCGCGCGCGGCGCGGATCCTGGCCATCTGCGTGGCCGCGCGGTACGCCTCGATCTGCTCCTTGACCCGATTCAGGCCGATCTGCCGGTCGAGTTCGGCCTGGGCTTCCGACAGCAGTTTGTCGCGCGCCGAGGTGTCGGCGACGACGCTGTTCGGATCCCACGGATCCTTGCGGGCGGCGATCTTCTCGGCCGTGGTGGTTTCCAGCCGGTAGGCCGGATCACGCAGTGCGGCAGTCACTTTCGGCTCGGGGAAGTTCGCCTGCAGCCATTCCAGGAGCACCTGTGCCGACTCTTCGTTGCCCTGGCTGCGACGCGCCATCGCCAGGAACCAGGCGATCGCCGGGGCGCAGGCCTGGCCGGCCGGGGTGTCGTTGGCCTCGGTCAGACGCCGGTCGGCCTCGGTGAACAACCCGAGATTGGCCGCCGCGACGCCGTGGGCGACTCCTGCCGCGGCGGCGAGGAACTTGTCCGGCCAGCGGTCAGCCCCGCGCACCTCGTCGATGACATCCGTCCAGCGTTGCGCCGCACCGTAGATCACCGCCTTGATCCATGACACCAGGTGTTCGGCACCACCCGACGGGGCATCCTCCAACGCTTCCATGGCGTCGGCGTAATTGCCTTCGGTCGCCTCCTGGACCGCGAATCCCATCGTGATCGCCAACGGCGAGTTGATCGGATACGTGATGTCTTTGCCGTAGATGCCGCCGATCGGGATGCGGGCGTTCAACCCGTTCATCGAGATCTCGGCGGCGCCGGCCAGCTGGCCGAAATTCGACCGCGAGTACCAGGCCCGGAAGAGCGTCACACGATCGGTGTCGCCGCACCGGATGCGGCCGACCCACGCGTCACACGCCGACTCGTCGTAATTCGTTATCTCGGTGAAGATCTCGAGCGAACGGGCCGGCGAGCTGGGCAGCATGCCGACCGCGCTGCCGAACATCCCGGCGAGGTGGTCAACCATGGTCACCTCCATAACGGGTCGAGAAGACCTGGGCCCGGGCCGTATCGGCCTGTTCGGGTGTCGGCAGGTTCAGGTCACGGGTCAGGAAATCGCGCGTCGCGACGTCGTCATGGCCGTGCTCGCGCATGCCCTCGAGCATGAACGAGTACTGAGCGGACCTGGCCTGCTGGCCGGCCAGGTCCGCGATGACGAGAATCTCGTCCGCGAGATCGGATTCGGTCATATTGGTGACTTTCGGCGATAGATCGATCTGATGAACTCGTCCGTCCAGGTATGCACTGACCGTCACGGTCCCCGGCGGGTTGGTGACGGTGAAAAGCGGCACCGGTAGGTCCGCGTCCTCGTTGCCGGCCTCGCCCGGTGCGCCGAGGCCGTCCCAGTATTCACCGTCGCCGGCCTGACCGACGGTGTCGTAGGTGTCCAACGCGGCCAGGCCCAGATCGTCCGAATCGTCGTCAGGGTAGGAGAAATCCAGAGCGGCGAGACTGTCGTAATCACCGTCGTCATCCGGATCGTGTGGCGGAAAGTCACCCACCGTGGCGGCCTTTCTCAGTGCAGATTGGAGCTGTCCGAGTCGGACTTGTCGAACCATGCCTTCGACGGCAGGAACTCGACCAGACCGTCCAGAGCACGTTGCAGATTGTCTTTGGTGCCCGACAGGAAGCTGCCGTACAGCTCGCCGTTGACGCGACGCGGTATCGACACGATGCGGCCCTGCTTGGAATCCAACACGCCCGCCGCGACATCGACCTGGGACGTGGTGCCGCCGGGATGGCGCTCGGTCGCGACGATCTCCACCCAGCTGTCGGGCTCGGAGATGATCCCGGCATAGGCCCGCGCCGAAGTCGGCGGGATCCCGTAGCCGGTGAGTTCCTCGGCGGTGCGGCAATTCGCGAGCGTTTCGGCGACACCGGTCAGCGGTTCGACGTTGGCGGGTGTTCCCTCGCCGAGCACGGTCATCACCATGCCTGCCGTACCGATCTGGGGAGCGACCCGCTGCAGAACCAGCATGTCGTTGTCACGAGCTGCGACGACATGCCGAGCCCCCTTGCGGCACACCACGAACCGGATCATCTTCCCGCCGACGTCACGGCGCCACCACCGGCCCTCGAGCGTGCGGTCGGGCCGGCTCAGGGTGTCGAGCATCGCGGCCACCTCGGGGTGCGGCGTCCCGAAGACGTCGAGCACACCCTGCGCCGTGAGGTCACGCTCGACCTGCTCCCATACGATCTTGCGGAGATCGGGCTGCGGAATGTTCAGCCGGATGCCCATCGACGGCGGGAAGTCGGTGAGCTCGAGTTTGTCGGCGATCACCAGCATCCCGTCGATGGTGACCTCGACGCCGACGACGTCGTCGATGTGCGTTGCGCCCGAATCGGCGCCGTACGGAGCAGTCATGGCCTACCTCGCTCCGACAGTGCCGTCGAGGGCCTCGGCCGCGGTCGTGTCGGTGTTGTCGTACCGGCCCGCGGCACTCGTCAACTTCTCGCCCAGGTGCTGCGAGACGCTCGCCATCCCGGTGCCCGCGATGCGCCGCGCGTTCTGGGCGGCCTCGACCGCCGCGGCGGTCGACCACGAGATCGGCCCGTGCGTCCAGCGCACCGCGGAGTCGACGCCGTCGACCGCGGCGGTCGCCGAAGTCAGAACGGCAGCGGCCTCCCCTTGCTTGGCCGATAACTCGCGCAAATGAGCGGTGGTAACCCGCAAATCACCCGACATGAATCCCCTCGATCCCTGATATTTCCTGAACCATCACGTGTCGATCGCGGACGCAGATCCAGGAATACCGCGCTCTAATGTAGCTGCCGCCGGCATACGTAGCTGGCTCTGCTCGAAATCCGCACTGATATGCACCGGCGCCGGACCGACTCCGGTGATCTCCGCCGAAGCTTCGGCGAGGTCGGGCGGCAAGGTCTTGGCTGCGCCTTCCTCACCTTCTCCAGCGGTGTTACCGCCGGGACCGGCCTCGTCGGGCCCTTCGGCGTCACTCTCGCCGTCGGTCTGAGCGGCCTCGCGGTCCCGGCCGTCGTCGCGAGGCTTCTCCTCTTTGCCCTCGCGGTGGTCCTCGGAATTTTCGTCGCGTTTGTCGTCCGTTTCGGCAAGTGCGGCCGGATCCGGCGATTGGCCTGCGGCCTGGCTCGCCACTTGAGCCGCTTGCGTCGCGGCCTGCGTGGCGGCCTGTGCGGCTTGACCCGCCGCCTGCATCACGCCGCCGAGCAACCCACCGATGGGACCCATCACCGAACCGAGCACGGCGCCGAACACCCCGGCGACGTCACCACCCATCGCGCCAGGGGGCGCCACCGCTCCTGCACCCGCCGGCATGCCTGCCGGCACCGACGGCGTCGCCCGCATGGATGCCTGCTGCGGCGCTGGAGCACCCCCGCCGCCGGCACCGGTGGGCGGTCCGGCGGTGGGTACGGCCGCCGAGCCCGCAGCGGCATCGGCTTCGGTGCGCGCCTCGGGACTGGCCTCGTCGTCATCGGTGGGCTCGAACTCTTCATCGCCACCGGTCGGCTTCGCCGCATCGGCGATCGCCTCGTACTTGCTCACCGCGCCGCGGACCTCCGCGGCATTCGCGCTCGCGTTGTCCTGCATCGACATGAGCTGGTTCGTCGACTCGCCCACGGCCTTGCTCACCATCGCCACCTCGGCCGCGATCTGCGCCGCCTTACCGACATACGGAATGCAGCCGGTGGCCATCGTGATCAGACTCATGTCGCCCAACCAGTCGGACTGGCTGTCCAGGTTGTCGCGCGTCGCGGCGATCTGCTGGGCCTCCCGCGAAAGCACCAAGGCCACCAACTGATCGGCGCCGATCATCGTCTGGGTGCGGCTCACCTGCTCGTTGTTCCTGCCGGTGTAGGTGTTCGACCCGCTGCTGTCCCAATCGGCGGACGGGAAGGCCGCGGTGAGAGTTTGACCGGCATCGCCCAGCCGCTCGGCCCCCTGACCGAACCGGCTGCCGCTTTCCGGGTCGCCCAACCCGGTGGTCAATTTCATGCCGTCAATGACGTGCTGGCCGGCCGCCAGGATCGGCGACTTGGCGGCGTTGACCAGCCGGTTTCCCAGCCGCGACTCGAAGAAGTCGGTGAACTTCTTGCTGAAGTCGGCGAGTTTGCGGCCGGCTTTCGCCACCCGTTCCAGCTTGTCGCCCTTTGCGTTGCGCTCGATGAAGTCGCCGACCTTCTTGAATCGGTCCGCCCACTTTTCCCGGTCATCGATGACATCTTTGCCGAAATCGGCCACATCGCTCAGCATTCCCATGCCTGCATCCCCTCCGCCGGATCAGAGATTACCAGCGCATCACCTACTTCTCTTGCACCAATTTCGGTCGACCGTGGACCGCTTGAGTGCTGGTTCAGCGTGGCCACAACGGCACCATAACTGCAGCTAGCGATGCCTATGGCCGCTTGACGCCTGGCGCGGAGACCACGTGTCGCACAATGCGGTCACCAGCATCCGCCCGCCGGGTCACACGGTGCGCACAACGTCGCCCGCGGTATCGCCCCCGGGACGCGGAAATCCGGACGACGGTGCCAAAATCTGTTTGCTGGCGGTGAACCCAGCATGGCTACTGCGGCCAAAAGGAGTTGTAGTCGATACTTGAGAGCGGTCGAGATTCTCGTCGTCTACTTCCGGAGGAGATTTTGTCGTGACCGACCCCGACGACACCCTGCGTAGAGAGCTTGGCTGGACGGGGCCGGAGGAAAGCGATTTCGAACCGGATACGAGCCCGACCAAGAGGCCGCGTAAGGCCCCCGAGCCGCCGTCCATACCGGGGCGACCGCCCGTCGACCCGACGGTGCCGAAGTCGCCCAACAACGCCGAACCAGACGATCCGCACGGCGTTCCGACCGACCCCGACGCCGAACGGGCGCGCACGTCGTTCCGGGAGCCGCCGGCCCAACCTCCGCAAGCCCCGCCGCAGCAGCCCCCGCCGCCACAGCCGCCCGCTCCCCATCCGCCGCAGCAGCCGCCGCAACCTGCGCACGACCCGCGGC
>NZ_LQQA01000033.1 GCF_002101965.1 Mycolicibacterium wolinskyi | reverse complement strand
CCTAAACGGGAAAAAGAACGTGGCCAAAAAACAACAAACAAAAACCACCAAACACACTATTGAGTTCTCAAACAACACGCCCGAGCTGACCGCGCAGAAATCCCGCGGCTAAAAGCCGCGTTAGCTCCTGCGGACAGTGAGGAACCCCCACCTTAGTGGGTGACTCTCTCGGACTTTGTCTTCGCTTCCCGGCTGGGCCGTGTCGCTCTGACCTGGAATAAGTTACGTCAGGGCTAACTCCGAGTCAAATCGCCTGGTAGATCTGGCGTTTGGCCTGGTCAGCGAGGTCGGGCGATCAGCCGTTGGCGCTCATCCGCTCGACGCCGGCAATGTTGCGCTTGCCACGTCGCAACACGAGCCAGCGCTCATGCAGAAAGTCCGACGCCTGTGGTATCCACTCGTCGCTTTCGATCCGCTCATTGTTTACGTAAACGCCACCCTCGGCGACCGTGCGCCGGGCCGCACCTTTACTCGCGGACAGCCCGGTCGCGACAAGAAGGTCGGTGATCGCGTCCGGACTTCCCGGCCGCAATTCCGCGACCTCGCCATTGCCTGCCTCGCGCAGGGCCGCGGCGAGCGTCGATTCGTCGAGGTCGACGAGATCGCCGCGGCCGAACAACGCCTGGCTCGCGTATTCGACGGACTTCGTCGCGTCTTCGCCATGCACGAGCGTGGTGAGCTCGCGGGCCAACCGCCGCTGTGCGGCGCGCTCATGCGCACGGGTGTGCGTCGCTTCGGCGAGTTCGGCGAGCTCCTCACTCGACAGGAAGGTGAACCAGCGCAGGTAGCCGAGCACATCGGCGTCGGCCGTGTTCACGAAGTACTGGTACCAGGCATACGGGCTGGTCATCTCGGGATCCAGCCACAGGTTGCCGCCGCCCGTGGACTTGCCGAACTTCTTGCCCTCGGAGTCGGTCACGAGTGGCGTCGTCATGGCATGGACCGTGGCGCCGACCTTCTGCCGCACCAACCGGGCACCCGCGACGATGTTGCCCCACTGATCGGAACCGCCGATCTGCAGTGCGCAGCCATACCGTTGATGCAGTTCGACGTAGTCGTTGGCCTGCAACAGCATGTAGCTGAACTCGGTATAGGAGATGCCGTCGCCTTCGAGCCGGCGCCGCACCGTGTCGCGGTCGAGCATGACGTTGACCGAAAAGTACTTGCCGATATCGCGCAGGAACTCGATCGCGGAGAGCTCGCCGGTCCAGTTGAGGTTGTTCTCGACGATGGCACCGGTCGGCGAATCGTCGAACTCGACGAAGCGTTCGAGCTGGCCGCGGATGCGTGAGGCCCAGTCGGCGACCGTGTCCGCGGTGTTCAATGTCCGCTCACCGGTGTCGCGCGGGTCTCCGATCATCCCGGTGGCCCCGCCGGCGAGCACGATCGGCCGGTGGCCGGCCTGCTGGAACCGCCGCAACGTGAGCAGCGGTACGAGATGACCGGCATGCAGGCTCGGCGCGGTGGGGTCGAAACCCGAGTAGACGGTCATGGGCCCCTTGGCGAGATCGCTCGCCAGCACGTCCCGGTCAGTCGACTGCGCGATCAGTCCGCGCCAGTCCAACTCGTCGAGGATTCCGGTTGCCATGGGGACGATCATGCCGCATCGCCCCATCGCCAGAGATCAGTCACTACCCCCGGGCGCAGGCGCGCGCGGACTGCGCCGATAGGCCGAGACCTCGACGCGATCGGCCAGCCAGAACCGCCACCGGCGATCGGCCGCCTTGCTGACTCCGACCCGCGGGCCATCGACCACCTCGCACCCGGAGCCGAGCACGAGCCGCACCGGACTGTCCGCGTCGAACAAGTCGATTCCGTTGTCGTCCATGGTGATTCCGAGCGCCGAACACAGATTGCCGGGCCCGCGCGCGAGCCCGGCCATGGGCACTAGAGGTCCGCGTCGCCCCTGGGCCACGTCGACCCCGGTGTCCACGGCGGCGGCTCGCAGGAGCACCGCACCCGCGACGCCGTCGTATCCGCAGACCACGTTCGCGCAGACGTGAATGCCGTGGCTGCGGTAGGTGTAGAGCCGTCCGGGCGCTCCGAACATCACCGCGTTTCTGCCACCCGGACCCCGATACGAATGCGACGCCGCATCCGGCCATGGTCCGTCGGGCGGGCCGCCATACGCCTCGACCTCGACGATCGTCGCCGTCACACCACGCCCGCTGAGCTGGGCACCTAACAGGCGACGCGCCGCCAGAAGCGGATCCCCCGCCAGCACCTCAGCACTCACCCGAGCGATTCTGCACTCCGCGGCTGACACCCATTGACACCGGTGGGCAGCAGGCGGAGTATTCATCACATGATGACTTCATCATTTGATGAATTCCGTGCACCGGCCGCCGGGCCGGCCATCGACATCACCGATCTGCAGGTGGTCCGAGGCGGTCGGCCCGCCGTCAGGGATGTCACGGTGCAGATCGCCCGCGGCACGATCACCGGCCTGCTCGGCCCGTCGGGATGCGGCAAGACGACGCTCATGCGCTGCATCGTCGGCACCCAGATCGTCGCGGGCGGAAGGGTGACCGTCCTGGGCCACCCGGCGGGATCGGCGCCGCTGCGCCATCGCGTCGGATACGTCACGCAGAACCCGACGATCTACAACGATCTCCGCGTCGTCGACAACGTCCGCTACTTCGCGTCGCTGTACGGCACGTCAGCCGCGGCCGCCGACAACGCGATCCGGTCGGTGGGCCTGGAAGATCACCGAACCGCGTACTGCGCCAACCTTTCCGGCGGTCAGCGCACCCGCGCTTCACTGGCCTGCGCACTGGTGGCCGAGCCGGAACTGCTCGTCCTCGACGAGCCCACCGTTGGGCTCGATCCGGTCCTTCGCGTCGACCTGTGGGAACAGTTCCGCCGATTGTCCGAGCGTGGTTCGACCCTGCTGGTGTCGAGCCATGTCATGGACGAGGCCGACCACTGTGGCGATCTGCTGCTGATGCGTGAAGGCCGCCTGCTCGCCCACACCACACCCACCCGGCTACGAGAGGACACCTCATGCACGTCCCTGGAGGAAGCGTTTCTGACCGTCATCCGGCACACCACCGCGGCCTGAGCCGGCGCAGCCCGCTGAGCCCGCAGGCCTACCTGGCCACGACCGGGCGGATCCTGCGTCAGCTCGCCGCCGACCACCGCAGTGTCGCGATGATCCTGCTGGTGCCGAGCTTGATCATCACCCTGATGTACTTCATGTTCCAGAACGCGCCGCACCGCCCCGGCGGGCCGACGCCGTTCAACACCGCATGCCTGATCATGCTCGGGGTCTTCCCGCTCATCGTGATGTTCCTGATCACCTCGATAACCATGCAGCGTGAACGCGTTTCGGGAACCCTCGAACGCATTCTCACCACCCCGCTGCGGCGGTTCGACCTGCTCGCCGCATACGGGACGGCCTTTTCGATCGCCGCGGCCGCGCAAGCCAGCCTCGCGTGCGTCGTCGCGTTCTGGTTCCTCGGATTCCATACCGAGGGCAGCCCCATCCTGGTGTTCTTCATCGCGATCATCAACGCCGTGCTCGGCGTCGGGCTCGGTCTGCTGTGCAGCGCGTTCGCCCGCACCGAGTTCCAGGCCGTGCAGTTCATGCCGCTCGTGATCGCACCGCAACTGCTGTTGTGCGGGATCATCGTCCCGCGTGCCGCCATGCCGGAGTGGCTCCAGTGGATCAGCAACGTGCTGCCCGCCAGCTACGCGCTCGAAGCACTGCAGGAAGTCGGCGCTTATTCTGAGCCGACTGCCACCGCGGTGCGCGACATCGCCGTGGTGGTCGGCTTCGCGGTGCTGGCCCTGTGCCTGGCCGCGGCGACGCTACGACGACGGACCCCATAGGACATCCTTGACGACCACGAACTCCGCTGCCGGGCAGGAACGCAAACGTCCCGGCCGCCCGCCCGGCACCTCCGACACGAGGGAGAGAATTCTCGCGACGGCGCGGGAACTGTTCGCGCGCAACGGAATCGACAAGACTTCGATCCGGGCGATCGCGGCAGGCGCCGGCGTCGATCCGGCCCTGGTGCATCACTACTTCGGTACGAAGACCCAGTTGTTCGCGGCCGCCATCCACATCCCCATCGACCCGATGGCCGTGATCGGGCCGTTGCGGGAAACCCCGGTAGAGCAGATCGGCCACACGCTGCCGTCAATCCTGTTGCCGCTGTGGGATTCCGAGATGGGTAAGGGTTTCATCGCCACGCTGCGCTCGATCCTCGCCGGCAACGATGTGTCGCTCGTCCGGTCGTTCCTGCAGGAAGTCATCGTCGCCGAGGTCGGCTCGCGCGTCGACAACCCGGTGGGCAGCGGACGTATTCGCGTGCAGTTCGTGGCGTCCCAGCTCGTGGGCGTCGTGATGGCGCGATACATCCTCGAACTCGAACCGTTCAAGTCGTTGCCGGTCGAGCAGATCGCCGAGACGATCGCGCCGAACCTGCAGCGCTACCTCACCGGTGACTTACCGGGACTGGGCGAGCTCCAGTAGCTTCTGGTGTTCGGCGTCGTCGTCGATCGCTATCGCCTCGTCGACCAACAGCACCGGGATGCCGTCCTCGATGCGATAGGCGCGCCGCAGCCGCGGGTTGTACAGGCGGTCCTCGCCGGCAAGGAGCAACGGCCTGCGGTCCTGCGGGCAGACCAGGATGCTCAGTAGCTTGTCGTCGACCACGAGGCGACGCTAGCCGATGGGCTGCTGGACGCCACCACCGGTCGGTCCGATGAACACGCCGGTGTTGTCCGGGTTCGTCGGATCGGGGGCCATCCCCGGCGGCAGCTGATTGATACCGGCCGTGAAGCCACCGGGCGTGACCGCGCCGGCAGCCTGCGCCTGCAGCTTGCGCTGGAAGGAGACCGTGCTCTTGAGAGCATCGACCAGCGGGGTCTGGTTCGGCCGCTTGTCGAGCGCCTCCGAGAGCGCCCGTCCGTTGGCGTTCGAGGGCTTGAAGCCCTGCGCGCGCAGTACCAGAACCTCGTGGATCAACTGGGAGATCTGACCGCCACCCGCGCCGGTGTCGTAATCGGCCGCGATGATCGCGAGCGCTTCGTCCGTCGACATCTTGGGCGCCGGCGGCTCATCGGCCCCCGTGGTCGGCACCGCGAACGCGGTGGGCGCGGCCGCGCCCACGAGCAGACCGACGGCCAGCGCGCTGCCCGCCACCGCTCCAGCGACTACACGACGCCACCCGTTGCGGTTGCCGCCCGTGTGCACCTCAGATCGCGATGTCATCAATCCTCCAGTCAGTTGCCGCCAGCCGGAGCCTAACAGTGCTCCTGCCCGAGCGCCGGGTCGTGCTCGTCATGGTCTCCGGCCAGTTCGGCGCGGACGGCCGCGGTCAGTTTCTTGTACGTACCCGTATCGGTGTCGAGGTACCAGGAGTTACGCCGCGCCGGTTTCGGGACGCCCGCGTCCTGCAGCGGGCTCACGAGCGGGCGGTACGAGGCACCGAGTTCCATGTCGGCGACGACGTGGACGACGTCGGGCGGGTTGCCCACGGGAAGCTCGGCGAGCGAATGCGACAGATCGGCGGTCGGCACACTGCCGCCGGGGCGCAGCGCCAGCGCCGTCACCGCGATCTGCCTGCCGCCGGCTTCCACCCCGTAGGTGACCGACATGTCGACCGCGTCGAGCCTGCCGACCGCGTCGTTGACCGTGGTGGCGTACACCGGGCCGCGTTCGGTGCGGATCACCGCACTGCGGTTGTCGACCAGCCAGTAGTCGCCGTCCTCGTCGCGGCGGAACAGGAACTCCGTCGACACCCAGGTGTCGGCGGGCGCGAACACGCCCCGCTTCACGACCGCGGTGGGATCGACCGGGCCACGCGGGTGAGCCAACAGCACGCCGACCTCATTGGCCTCGGCCCGTCGGACGAAGCCTTGTTCGTCCTCCAGGATCAGATCGTCGTCCGGGTCGTAGGCGGCCAGTTCGACCTGGCCGCCGCCGGGCAGCGGGCGGCCCTTGCTGCCGATCTTGGCGCCCGCCACATTGGCCAGCACGGCCTGTCCGTCGGTGGTGGCGAAGAACTCGACCACCTGTGCGGGCTCGAACACGTCGACGACGCGCTTCCACAGGCCCGCGGGCATACCCGAGCCGATGAACAGCCGCACCGGATGATTGCCGGTCAACGAGAACGACGGATCGTCGATGACCTCGCGCAGCATCGCCCACGTGTAGGACACCACGGTCACGCCATACTGCCGGATCTCCTGCAGGAACCGGTCCGGCTGCAATCCTCGCGACAGCGCGATGCGCGAACCGCCGACCACCGCGCCGCCCAGGCTGACCAGCAGGCCGGACTGATGGTGCAACGGGGTGAGGCAGTACACCGTGTCGCCGCGGCCGAGATTGGCCGCCGATGCCGTACCGAACGCCGACAGCGCCCAGCGATAGTTGGTGATCTGCCGGGGAACGAGCTCACCGCCGATCGCGCTGAACGCCACGAACGCCAGGTCGCGCGCCAGGGCCGGGTTGGGCCGGTACCAGCCGGGCAGTTCTACCACGTCGGGGTCGATCTGCTCCATGTCGATGACATCGGCGTGCTCGGGCAAATCGAGGTTGCGGTTCTCACCGCCGCCCAACACCAGCACACGCACGTCGAGCGCCCCGGCAGCGTCGAGATGTCCTGGGTCGGCGATGATTTCGGATACTCCGCCGAGGCGGACGGCTTCGGCGAGGTCGACGTCGGGCGGGATCAGCACCGCCACGGCACCCAGCCGCGACAACGCCGCGATCGCCACCAGCGCGCTGGGCCGGGTCTCCATCAGGACGCCGACGTGCGCGCCCTGGCGCACGCCCACATCGATGAGACCACGCACGACGTTGTTGATGCGGCGGTCCACCGCCTCGTAGGTGTGCACGCGCCCGTCGAACAGCAGCGCCTCCCCCTTGGGTGCACTGCGCGCCTGCTCGGACATGATGCGGCCCAAGGAGATTCGAGTGTGGTCGTTGACCTGGCCGAGGCGCGTCAGCCGGGGCAGCGTGCGGGCGGTCTCGATGACCAGTGTGCGGGCCGACTTGTTGGCCGCCACCAACGCCTCGGCCGCCGAGCGGGCGACGCCGAAGGCCATCTCGGTCGCGGCGGTGGCCCCGTGGGTCACCCGCGTGCTGAACGAGACGCCACCCTCGGGATGGTCGGCGGGCTGCGCCGCCATCGGTGCGACGCCCTCGGGCATGTCGGCGCTGCCCTCGAGCCACTTCACCCACTGCGCCACCGTCGGCCACGTCTGGCTCGACGCCTTCGAACCGACGACCAGCCCGAAATGTCCTGCCCTGATGAGATATTCGTACACGTCGGCCTGCGGCGCGGCCCGTTTTATGCCGCGCACGGCCGCGGGTTGGCCGATATCGTCCACCTCGCCGACGAATGCCAGTACGGGACAGTCGATGTCGGACAGGGTCACCAGATCTCCGTGGATGGAGAAGCCCCCGGTCATCATCCGGTTGTGCGAGATGAACTGCTTGAGCAGTTCGGAGATGGCCGGACCCGACCACGCGATCCAGCCTTCCGAGGCCAGGAACCGGCGCTGCTGTTCGCGCGGCAGCAGTGCCTCGCGGTCGTGGAGTTGGCGCAGGAACTCGAGGCGCGATTGCGCGGTCTTGATGGGATCGAGCATCTGGAAACCCGTACGGGCGAGCCAGCCGGGAATGTCGATGCGGCTGAAGACGTGATCGGCCATGAAGTCGGCGGCACCGGCCGCGACACCGGCAGGCAGGTTCATCGGCAGTGCGGCGAGCGTGTCCACGGGTGCGCCGAACGCGATGATGCTGGCGAGATCCTTCGACCGTCGGTAGGCGGCGGCCTGATAGGCGAACATGCCGCCCTGCGAGTATCCGGCGAGATGGACATCGCGCCCGGTGACCTGCTTGACGGTGTCGATGGCTTCCGACAGGGCCACCACGTGGTCGGCCAGGTTCCGCCGCATGCCGCCTTCGACCTTGTCGGGCGAACCGAAGTCGATGACCCACGGGTCGACGCCCGCGGCATGCAGGATGCCGACCGCGCCGTCGTCGCGCGTGACGTCCCACATGTCGGCCGCCATCATCATCGGGTGGACCATCAGCACCGGCGGGCCGGGATTCTGCGCGCCCGGCCGCGCATCGGGTGGGAAGTACCGGCGCAGCCGGTACATGGGCACGCTCTGGATGATCTGGAACGGTGACGGCACCGCACCCGTTTCCAGACCGCCGTAGCGCAAAACCTCCAACCCGTTCTGCGCAGTCGCCAGCAACCGCTCAACCGGCTTGGTCACTGCCGAGAAATCCACCAAAGCCTGCTCCCCTGCTCATGCCCCTCGTGGTGGCGCACGAATCCCCCGATTGACGTGGTCATGATGGCACAAGGCCGACCGGTGCCTGCAGGTTATGACCCTCCGGTGCTCAGACGGCGGCTGCGGCGAAGGTCGATCCGAGTGACTGACGCCCGAATACCTGCTGCCCAGCACGCCACAACGCCATGCCGACCTGGCTGCGCGCGGTGTCGGAACCGATCCGCCGCAATGATGCGGTCAGCGGTTGGCCGACCTCGATGACGGCATGGGGCAATCCCAACACGCCCGCCGGATTGACCGACACCAGATCGATGGCGGCGGACAACGGCGCGGCCCCACCCGACGCGAGGGCAAGTGGTGCCGCGAGCAACGCGGACGGCAGGTAGTCCGAACACAACACGTCACACACGCCTGCCGCCACCGCGTCGGAGGCCAGCACGTTGCCGGTCGAGGTGGACCGGCCACGGATTGCGTTGGGGGCTCCCAGCACGACGTTCATGCCGAGATCCGCGGCGTGTCGGGCAGCTTCGATAGTCAGCGGGAACTCGGCGACCCGGGCACCGACCTCGAACGCCTCGTCGATGTGCTCGGGTGTGCGGTCGTCGTGGCTCGCGAGCGCGATGTTGCGGGAAACCGCGAGCGCCGCAACCTCTTTGCGGCGCTCCGCGATCTGGCTCAGCCGCCCCGCATCGACCGTGAAGACCGCTTCTACCTCGGCCTCGCTCACACCCCAATCCTGGGCGTAGAAGGCGCGCGTCTCGGCCAGGGTCGCGAAACGGCTGCGCTGCGCCGAGGTTTCGATCAGCGAGATCAGCGCGACCCGGCTCGATGCGCTCAGCACCGCGGTGAGCGCATCGAGCGACCGATCGTCGGTGAGTTCGACCCTGGCGTGGATGCGCCAGTCGCAGGCCAGGTGAGGCGCGAGTTCCTCGACGACGGCGGCGAGCACCGCGGCGTCGGCGATCTCGATGCCCTTGCGGGGCGAGTCCTCACATCGGGCCGCCACGCACACCGTGCCGATCCCGGCCGCCGCACACTCGGCGTCCAAGACGCTGATGACGGCCTCGTGGTCGAGCGACACCGTGGCGCGCGGTCTGCGGCGCTGAACGAGGTTGTCCAGATGCAGATCTACTCCGGCCGGCACGAGGTTCAGGTCCCCTGCCCCGTTCGCAACGGCCGCCTCCGAGATTTCGGTTACGCGGCCGTCCGCGTCGAGTACGACTGCCGCGCTGGGGATGATCGGCCGGCCCCCGCCGGGTACCAGCGTCACACCCTCGATCACCGTTTGCGCCATTCGATCCGTCCTCTCCGTAGTTCTCCGGTTGCGGTGGCGAGCGACGCCAACGCGCTGTCAGGGGTCGCGGTCGCCAGCACCGCGGCGCCGCCCTCGATCGCCCGTTGCACCCAGACGGCCACGCTCGCCGGATCGGCGGCCGCTTCCGGTTCGTCGAGAAGAACGAAAGGGCGCGCGGCGATGAGCGCTGCGGCGAGTGCGACGGTGTGCCGTTCGGCCGGTCGAAGCCGGCCGACGGGTGTGGGCGCGAGCCGCTGGGCGCGCAGTCGCGTGAGTGCTCCCAGTGCGGACGTGTGATCGCAGCGCGCGGCGCGGGCGACGGCGTCGGCGGCAGGCAACCGCGGGGCGGCGGCCAGCGGGCCGTTGAACGAGGCGATGTGGCGACCGCGCAGCCATGCCACGGTCCGTGGGTCGGCGTCGATCAGCTCGATCTCGCCGGCGCCGCCCAACCGGAACGTCACACTCCCCGCATCCGGCCGGTACACGCCCGTCAGGCATCGGACCAGCGTCGACTTACCGGCATCCGGGCCGCCGGTGATCACCGTCAGGGTTCCGGCGGGCACCGTCATCTGCACGGGACCGAGTCCGGTGTCGTCGCCGAAACGCTTCGTCAGCCCGCTGACGACGATTGCGCCGCCTGTCATATCAACCTCGAGGACACGAGCAGTTGCGTGTAGGGGTGGCGCGGATCTTCGAGCACCTGTTCGGCGATGCCGTGCTCGACGATGCGGCCGTGATGGAGAACCACGATGCGCGAGGCCAGAATCCGCACCGCAGCGAGGTCGTGGGACACGACAATCGTGGCCGACGAGAGGTTCTCGGTCACTCGGCCGACCACTTCGAGCAGATCGGCCTGCACCGACGGATCGAGCCCCGTGGTGGGCTCGTCCAGTAACAGCACCTGCGGCGGGTCGACCAGTGCGCGAGCGAGCTGCACCCGCTGTTGCATGCCGCCGGAGAACGTCATGAGCGCGTCGGTATGGCGTTCGGACCGCAACCCGAGCTCACCGAGCAACTCCGCGACCCGCGCATGGATATCCGCGAATTGTCGTGCACCAGAACCCAACAGCCGTTCTGCGACGTTGGATTCCGCGGCCAGCCGCGGGTACAGGCCTGCGGCGAGGGCGTTCTGGTGGACCATCAGCACCGCCGGCCGCTCGATCGGGTGCTCGCCGACCAGGATCGAACCGTGCTCGGGGACGAGATCGAGGTGCAGACACCGCAAGAGCGTGGTCTTGCCGGAGCCGGATTCGCCGACGATGCCGAGAACCTCATCGGGCCCGACGTCGAACGACGCATCGTGCACGGCGATGACCGATCCGCATGCCGAGCAGCGGTTGGTGCCCGCGGCCTCACCGGTCGAATCGACGCACCGGTCACAGCCCGGCCCGAAGCGGTGCGACAGCCCGCGAACCGACAGCACCGGGGCAGGCGGTACGAGGGCCCGCTCACTGTCCCATTCGGCGATCGCCGTGGCGGTCATCGGCTTTCACCGTTCGAGCGGACCCGGCACGCGTCCATATCGCTGCACTGCCACACCAGCACGGTGTCCGCCCCACCCGTGGGTACCCGATACGACGTGGTGCTGCCGCACCGGCAGCAGGGCCCGCCGGCACGCTCGGGCTCGAGCGGGCAGTCGTCGAACGCCAACGGGCGCACCGAGGTATACGGCGGCAATGCGGTCAGGCGCGCCCGGCGCCCAGCGCCCAGCAGGATGGGGTACGGGCGCTGGTCGAGCCGGAGTACGTCGTGGCGCGGTATCGGGCTCGGGCTCATCAGCCGTGAATCTCCAATCAGCACCGGATGATCGGCGCCGGTTCGTGGCCCGCCCAGCCTGGCCTGGTCGTCGTACAGGTCGAGCCAGGCCGGCGTGTAGTCGCCGTCGGCGTGGTGTTGCTTGGCGGTGAGTTCATCGGGCACCACCCGCCGCAGTGGTTCGGGGTGCGGCACCTGCAGAACGAGCACCTGGTCACCGCGCAGCTCGACCTCGGGGATGCGGTGACGGCTCTGGACGATCGTGGCCTGCGCCGTGTCGGTCGTGGCCTCGCACAATGCCGAGCCGGCGATAAGGCTGCGCATCGCCGTGGCATTGACCGAATGGTCGTCGCCCTGATCGATCACCTTGACCACGTCGGTGGGGCCGACCAGCGACAGTGTCACCTGCAGCCCGCCGCTGCCCCAGCCGCGGGCCACCGGCATCTCGCGCGATGCGAAGGGCACCTGCCAGCCCGGAATGGCCAGCGCTTTCAGAATCGCCCGCCGCACATTGCGTTTGGTGTCTTCGTCGAGGTATGCGTATGCCTGCGGCCTGCCGTGCGCGGCGGCCAGTTCAGCTACCGTCTGCGGGCGGTTCATCGGGTCTCCTTGGCGGCGGCCTGCGACAGGTACGCGGTGAACCCCGCGTAATGCGGCAGCCGCAGATGTTCGACGAACCCGGCCGTGGCCGATCCGTCGGTGGCGGCGAGCACGGTCTGCTCGTCGAGAGTCAACTGCTCGCGCAGCTCCTTGTCCGCTTGCATGACGGCGTCGAGCAGGGCCAACGAGATCGCGCGCCGCTCAACGGTTCCCAGCGTGGCACCCCACCCCATCGCCAGGCCGGGCCGCCCGTCGACGGCGGCGTCGAGGACGACCTCGACTTCGGTGATCGGGACCTCGGCGACCACGCATCCGATACCGGTGCGCGGGTACGGCATCCGGATACCGGCCGCCCCGACCGTGAGTTCGACCAGAACGGCTTCCTGGCGCCTGCCGAGGACTATCGCCGCCATCGCCACCAGTGCCCCGGTTTCGCCGCGCGACAGCATCGACAGCAGCGCCGCCCGCGTATACGGCGGAACCAGCACGCTCGCAGCGGGATCGGGACTGTGCCCGTCCTCGGCAGGCGTGACCATCGTGACACCGCCGATCAGATCGCGAACCCGTGGCGTCGACCGGCGATCCGGTGCGTCCCCGGCGCAAGGCTGCGCTTCGGGTGAATCAGGAATGGCAGACTCGGATTCGGACCAGCTGAGCTGCCGCGGCAGCAGATCCGGCGCGAAGCCGAGCCATTGCCCGCCGGGCACCTGAGGGTATGCCGAGGACACCCGCCGAACCAGCGCGACGTCGGCCGTGTCGACCGTGCCCGAATCGGCATGCGGCTGAGTCGCTGCCCACACGCGCAGCATCGACACCGCGTGCGCGGTGTCGCCCCGCGATTGGTTCAGCGCGCGCAGCGCGACGGCCGGTTCCCACAGACCGGCCTCGGCGCACACCTGCTCGGCCAGGACCGACAGGTTGATACTCGACTGCGGCTGCGGCGCCGACGCGATGGCGCGGGCGGCTTCGAGCGCCGGATTTTCGTGCATGCTGGCATACATCAGGCCGCCGCCTTCAGAGAGACGCTGCGCGGCAGAGCGATCAGACATTCGCCGTCGACCATCAACACGTCGACGCCGCAGGGCGGCGCGGCGTTCGCGGCGGCCAACGCGTGGACGGCCACGGTGTCCAGCGCGACGTGTGCGGTCGTCGTCCCGGCGATGCCCGGTCCGGTCAAGCCCACCGGGGCCGGCGCACCCGTCGCCGCGATCACCAGCGTCGCACCGTTTTCCGGCGTCAGGCGGCTGCCGCGGCGGGCCCGCGATATCGCGTCGGCGGCGGGGCCGTGCACCAGCACCCAGTCGGAATCCTCGATGTCGCCCTGCGCCGCACCGCACGTGCCCGCCACCGTCGCCGTGATGCCGTGCGCGGCCTCGCCGCCCGCGACGCCGAGTGCGAGCCCGCGATCGAGAAGGGCCAGCAGAACCGCTGCGGCAGCGTCGAGTTCGGCGACGGGGGTGATTCTCGGCCGGCTCGGCAGCTCGATCGGTGTGCCGGGGGCACACATCGCACGCATGCACGCCAGAAAGACCGACCGGCTGTCGTGCACCGGATCCCACGTCATGAGTTGTCCAGCCCGGTGGCGGCGACCAATCGGGCACGGGCGGCTGCCCGCGCCGCGCGATCGCGTTCGGCGGCTTCGCACAACTGCTCCACCCGGCCGGCCAGCGGCCCACCTCGGTGCGATTCGGCGTCGCACACCGCCGCCGCGACCGCGCCGGTCAGGTCATGGCCGGCGCGGATCCCGTCGCCACGCGTGCCGCCCAGCTCGACCGTGCACCGGGTGAGGGCGACATGGCCGAGGACGACGGTGGTCTCGGCACAGCCGGGCACCGCGACGCGCACGGGCGTGCTGATCGATTCCGGGCCCGCCGTCACCGAAATGTCGGCTCCGGTGGCCAGTATGGCGTCGGCAAGCTCCTCGAGCTCGGCGGCATCGGCGCCCGCGAGGGCCGCATAGCGTTGTTCGGCCGTCACAGCAGATCCACCGTGAACTGCACCCGCTCGCCGCGGAATCGGTGTTCCACGACCGCGACCGGGACACCGTCCTGATCGACGTTCAGCCCGCGCATCTCCAGCAGGGGCGCGCCTATGCGCACCTGAAGCTGTTCAGCTTCAAAGGGTTCGGCGAGACCGGCCGCGAACGTCCGGTACGCGCGTTGCATCCGCACGCCGTGACGTTCCAGCAGGAAGTCGAACAGCGAGGTGTCGCCGGCCCACTGCGCCACCAGATCCGGGAACCGGTCGGTGTGGATCGAGGTCATCGAGACCGACCACGGTTCGTCGTCGACGAGCCGCAATGTACGGCACACCAATACGCCGCCGGTCGTGTCGAGTTCGGCCTGCAATTCCGGTGTCTGCACGATGTCGGCCGACAGCAGCCGGATGCTCACCCGGTGCCCGAGCTCGCGCATGCTGCGGGTGAAGCTCGCGTCACGGCCCGCCGAGACGTCGTACCGGACCCGTGGCGCGGCGACGAACGACCCCTTGCCGTGGACGGTTTCGATCAGGCCGCGCTGGCTGAGTTCCTCGAGCGCACGCCGCACCGTGAGGCGATTGACGTCGAACTCGCGGGACAGCTCCGCCTCGCTCGGGAGCCGGTCACCCGGGCGGGCCTCCTCTGCCAACCGGGCTTCGAGGAGATCGCTGAGCTGACGGTAGATCGGCCGATCGGCGTAGCGGTTGATCATCTCCAGATCGTGACTCATCTTCCCCACCTCTCCCCCGAGACTTTCCCGAGAACACGCCGACGGATTGCCGCCGAGACCCGTTCGAACACGACGACGACACCGAGAATCGCCAGGATGATGGTGAGGGCCTCGTCGTAGCGCAGCAGCGTCATCGACGTCGCGAGTTCGATGCCGATGCCACCGGCACCGACCAGACCGAGCACCACCGACGACCGGGCCGACGATTCGAGCGCGAACATCGACGTGGTCACGAACGACGGCAGGCATGCCGGGATCACCCCGCCGAGCAGGACCCCGGCGTGTGACGCCCCCAGCGCGCGCAGCCCCTCGATGCGCCCGGGGTCGATGTCCTCGATGCTCTCGGCGAAGAACCGGCCGCAGAACCCCATCACGTCGACCGCAATCGCCAGCACGCCCGCCTCCGGGCCGAGACCGACTGCTATCACGAAGACCAGGCCCCATACGAGATCGGGAATCGTCCGGCTCACCGTGATGACGCCGCGGCTGGCCGCATACAGCGACCAGTGCGGTGTGGTGTTGCGGGCCGCTAGCACGGCGAGCGGCAGGCTCAGCGCAACCCCGATGATCGTTCCCAGCAGCGCCATCTCGACGGTGACCAGCAGCGCCTTGAGGATGGGGCCGATGCGTTGGACGTCGGGTGGGACCGCGTCCTGCGCGAACTCGCCGAGTCGGAACATCCCGGTCAGCAGGGAGTCCGGGCGCACGGCGGCACCCTGGGTCCAACCGTGCACCAGCAGTCCGCCGACGACCAGCACGATGACGAGCGTCAGCAGGCTGGGCCTGCGCACCCGCGGCGGCTGCGTCGGTGGATGCGGTGTCCGGGTCGCGGTGGACGTCACGAAACCGCCTCAGCGAATACCGGATTCAGTTGCGCGGCGTCGCATTCGGCTGCCGGACGGTCGAATTCCACGACGCCGTTGCGTAGCCCGACCACCCGGTCGGCGTAGCGCAGGGCCAAATCGATCTGATGCAGCGCCATGATGACGGTGACATCGCGCTCGGCGGCGATCGAGCGCATCAGTTCCATGACCGCTTGCGCCGACGCCGGATCGAGGCTCGCCACCGGTTCGTCCGCGAGGATGAGGCTGGGCCGCTGCATGAGCATGCGGGCGATGGCCACACGCTGCTGCTGGCCGCCGGAGAGGGTGTCGACCCGGCGATCCGCGAAGGCACTCAGCCCAACGCGCTCAAGCGAAGTCATCGCGTCGGCCCGGACCTCGCGGGGGCTCGTCAGGGTCCAGGCACACCGCGTACCACGGTGTCCCATCGCACCGTGGACGACGTTGTGGAAGGCGCTGAGCTGCGGGATCAGATGGAACCGTTGGAACACGAAGCCGACGTCGCGCCGGACCGCGCGTAGCCTGCCCCGCGACAGCGCTGTCACGTCGGTGCCGTGGATGACGACGGCTCCCTGCGTCGGTTCGATGAGGCGCACCAGGCACCGCAACAGGGTGGACTTGCCCGCGCCGTTGGTGCCGATCAATGCGACCGTCTGCCCCGGTGGGACTTTGAGGTCCACGCCGCGCAGGGCCTCGGCTCCGCCGCGCCCGTAGCGGACCCTGAGGTTGGCCACTTCGAGTGCCGTGGCGCTGGCGGTCACGGCGTGGGTGTCGGATAGTGCGGTGCCTGCGCCCATGTCAGTCGCCCAGGAATTCGGAGAAGTCGTCGACGCCGACCGCGCGGTACATCGACCGCACCTCGTCGTAATCGGCATCGGTGACCGAAACCAGTTTGGCGTTCTCGTACTTGGCGTTGTCCTTGCCTTCGAGCATCGCGGGCAGCAGGGTGTCGAAGTGCTCGTTGAAGGTGTCGCGAATCGTCGTGACGGTCTGTTCGTCCAGGCCGTCGCGGCCCATCAGGAGGTCGGGTGGCAGCGTGGGGCCCTCGGCGAGCATCCGATACTGCGCCGGGTCGTCGGTGCCCATGAATTCCTCGTAGTCGTGGTAGCCGATGCCGACGGCGGCGACGTCACCGCGTTTGAGTGACTCGTGCACGGCGTCGCCCACGGTGAGCACCTCGAGTTCGGAGGTCGGTTCGATTCCCGCGTCGACGAGCATCTGCGACGGTCCGAGGTGACCGCTCGTCGAGCCGACGTCGGACATGGCGACCTTCTTTCCGCGCAGCTGCCCGAGTTCGGTGATCCCGCTGTCGGCCTTGGTGTAGATGCACGAGTGGTAGCCGTCGCGTTCGATCGCGACGATCGGCTGGGCGCCGGTGCGCTCGTGGATCACGACGTATTCGGCGGGCCCGGTGAACACGACGTCGACACGGTCGGCCTCCAACGCGGCCGCGGCGGCCGTCCGGTCGGTGACGGCGAAGAACTCGAGGTTCAGCCCGGACTGCTTCTCGAACTCCTTCTCGAAGGCGCCGAACTCACGTTGGAGTTCCTCAAGGCCCTGAAGATCGGTCACCGCCATCCGGACGGTCCCGGGCTGTGCCGAGTCCGACGACGGACTGCTACAGCCGACCGTCAGCGCTGCCGCCGACAACAGCGCCACCGCACCTGTGACCATCTTGCGTGCAGACATCGGGCTTCCCATCTCTTCGCGTCGCCATTTGGTGTCTACATGTCTAGATAAGCATTGCGAACTGCAAGTAAACGGCGACCGACGCCTTCCGCAACCTCTCGTGGCGGGCGTGCCGCGCGCCGGCCCCGGCGCGCGGGCGGCCTGTTCGCGGTGTGCTCGTGGCCTGACGATAGGGTCGGCTGGCGATGGCACACCTGCTCGGGGGCGAAGCCCTGCATCTTGAGTACCCCACAGGGGTGGTTTTCGATTCGGTGACCGTCGGCGTCAGCGAAGGCGACCGGATCGGCATCGTCGGACGCAACGGTGACGGCAAGTCGACGCTGCTCGGTCTGCTGACCGGCCGCATCGCCCCGCATTCGGGCCGCGTCACGCGCCGTGGCGGTTTGCGCGTCGGCTCGCTCGACCAGACCGACACCCTCGATTCGGACAAGACGGTGGGCTGGTCGCTCGTGGGCGATCGGGCCGAACACGAATGGGCAGGCGACCCGCGGGTGCGCGACGTGATCGGCGGGCTCGTGGCCGACATCCCGTTCGACACCCGCGTCGGGACGCTGTCGGGCGGTCAGCGGCGCCGGGTGCAACTGGCCGCGCTGTTGATCGGCGACTGGGACGTGGTCGCGCTCGACGAACCCACCAACCACCTTGACATTCAAGGCATCACCTGGCTGGCCGAGCATCTCAAGCAGCGCTGGGCGCGCGGCGCGGGCGGACTGTTGCTGATCACCCACGATCGGTGGTTCCTCGACGAGGTGGCCACAGCGACGTGGGAGGTACACGACCGGATCGTCGAGCCGTTCGAGGGCGGTTACGCCGCCTACGTACTGCAGCGCGTGGAGCGTGACCGTCAGGCCGCCGCCGCGGAAGCCAAGCGGCAGAACCTGATGCGCAAGGAACTGGCCTGGCTGCGCCGAGGGCCACCGGCCCGAACCTCCAAACCCAAGTTCCGCATCGACGCGGCCAACGCGCTCATCTCGGATGTGCCGCCACTGCGCAACACCGTCGAGCTGTCCCGGGCCGCGATGGCCCGGCTCGGTAAGGACGTCATCGACCTGCTGGATGTCTCGGTCGCCTATGACGGCCGAGAAGTGTTGCGCGACATCGAATGGCGCATCGCCCCTGGCGAGCGCACCGGCATCCTCGGCGCCAACGGGGCAGGCAAATCGACCCTGCTCGGTTTGATCTCCGGAACGGTGACACCGACGTCGGGCCGGGTCAAACGCGGCAAGACGGTGCGGCTGGCGATCCTCGATCAGCAGTCGCGCGAGCTCGAGGCCGTCGCGGGCGACATGGTCCGTGAAGTCGTGGGGCGGTTGCAGACCAGCTACCAGATCGATGGCAAGGAGCTCACACCGGCGCAGCTGCTGGAGCGGTTGGGCTTTGCGCGCGAACAACTCTCGGCGCGCGTGGGCGAACTGTCCGGCGGTCAGCGGCGGCGGCTGCAGCTCATGCTCGTGTTGTTGTCCGAGCCCAACGTGCTGGTGCTCGACGAGCCGACCAACGACGTGGACACCGACATGCTCACCGCGACCGAGGATCTGCTCGATTCCTGGCCGGGAACCCTGATCGTGGTGTCGCATGACCGGTATCTGCTCGAGCGTGTCACCGACCAGCAGTACGCGATCCTCGACGGCCGCCTTCGCCATCTCCCCGGCGGGGTCGACGAATACCTGCGACTGTCGGCGCAGCGTCCCGACACGCCTTCAGCACGGCCGGAAACAACTGCCACACAAGGGTTGTCCGGTGCCGAGCTGCGCAGCATCGAGAAGGAGATCGCCTCGATCGACCGGTCACTGGCCAAGCTCTCCGACCGGATCACCGCCAAGCACGATGAGCTCGCCGCACACGATCAGTCCGACCACGTGGGCCTCGGCCGGCTCACCGGGGAACTGCGCGAACTCGAGAAGCAGGTGGCCGAGTTCGAGGCTCGCTGGCTGGAGCTGTCGGAGCAGCTGGAATAGCGCTAGACCACGCGGCGAAGGAAGGCCAGCTGATCGGTGACGACCCGGTCCCGGACATCGCGGGTGTAGAAGTCGAAGTGCGCGACGGGGTATTCGAGCAGCTCGCCGCGCGGCGCCGCCGCGGCCAGCGCGGCTGCCATCTCGGGCGTCGTCTCGGCGTCCTCGGTTCCGATGCACACCAACAACGGGCACGCCACCCGCGTCGCGAAATCTCCAGGGCGGTAACGCATCATCTCGATCAGCCCGCGGGGCGCCACCTCGTTGCGCCACGTCGGACTCGTCATGCCGGCGATGGCGCGCTGGGCCCCGGCGCCGGTCATCACCGCGAGCTCGCCCGGTCCCCCGACAGCCCGAATGTAGTGCGGCGGCAGGCCCAGCCTGCCGCGCAGCCAGTCACCGGCCATGACCCCGAGCAGTTTCAAGGTCGACAGCGTCGAGCGGCCCTCGACCTTCTTGGGAAACCCGTTGAACGGAATCTGGGCGATCACCGCCGCGACGGCGGGATCGCGGGCCGCCGACGTGACCACGTGCCCGCCGCCGAGCGAGGTTCCCCACAGCACCACGCGGTTGCGGTCGACGTGGTCGAGGCCGCGCGCGCAGCTGACCGCGGCCGCGATATCGGCCAGTTGACCTTCGATGCCGACGACTTGGCGTGGCTGCCCACCGCTTTCGCCGAAATTGCGGTAGTCGAACGTCATGGCGTGAAATCCGGCCGCCGCGAATGCCTCGGCGGTTGCCACGACCGACGGGGTGTCCTGAGTTCCACCGAACCCGGTACACAGCACGACGCATGGACCCGTTCGGCCGCCGGCACGTCGCAGGTATCCGACGCAGTCGGATCCTCCGGATTGGAACACCACCCGTTCGGCCATGCCTGCCACTGTACGTACGGGCCTATCGGCGCAGCCGGATCCGCAACTCCGCCATCGACTCCCGGACCACCCCGAGCTGTTTGGCGACCTGGATCGGCGCAGTCCCACCGCGCGCGTTGCGAGCGTTCACCGACCCCTCGACGGTGAGCACCTCGCGAACCTGCGGGGTGAGCGCGACGTTGATCGAGGCGAACTCGTCGTCGGTGAGTTCGTCGAGCCCCACCCCGCGTCCCTCGGCCGCCTGCACCGCGGCGCCCGCGGCCTCGTGCGCGACCCGGAACGGAACACCTTGGCGGACAAGCCATTCGGCGATATCGGTGGCCAGGGTGTAACCGGCGGGCGCCAGCTCGGCCATGCGGGCCTCGTCGAACGTCAACGTGGCGACCAAGCCCGCCATCGCCGGCAGCAACAGTTCGAGTTGCGCAACCGAATCGAAGACCGGCTCCTTGTCCTCTTGCAGATCGCGGTTGTAGGCCAACGGCTGCGCCTTGAGCGTGGCCAGCAGACCGGTCAGGTTGCCGATCAGTCGCCCGGACTTGCCGCGCGCGAGCTCGGCGATGTCGGGGTTCTTCTTCTGCGGCATGATCGAGCTGCCCGTCGACCACGAGTCGTGCAGGGTGACGTAGCCGAATTCGGTTGTGCTCCAGAGGATGATGTCCTCGGCGAGCCGCGACAGATCCACCCCGATCTGCGCGAAGATGAACGCCGCCTCCGCGGCGAAATCCCGTGCCGCGGTGGCGTCGACGGAGTTGTCGGCCGCCGCGGCGAACCCGAGGTCGTCGGCGATGGCGTCGGGGTCCAGGCCGAGCGATGAGCCGGCGAGCGCACCCGAGCCGTACGGTGACACGGCGGTGCGGTCGTCGAAGTCGGCGATGCGGTCGACGTCGCGCAGCAGCGGATGCGCGTGCGCGAGCAGATGATGGGCGAGCAGGATGGGCTGAGCCGCCTGCAGATGCGTCTTGCCGGGCATGATCGCGGTCGGATGCGCGGCGGCCTGGACGGCGAGGGCGTTGACCACCTCGAGCACTCCGTCGGCGACGCGGCGCACCGCGTCGCGCAACCACATCCGAAACAGCGTGGCCACCTGGTCGTTGCGCGACCGCCCGGCCCGCAGCCGGCCGCCGAGATCCGGCCCGACGCGGTCGATCAGGCCGCGCTCGAGTGCGCCGTGCACGTCCTCGTCGCTGACGAGCGGCTCGAAGCTGCCGTCCGCGACGTCTGAACCCAGGCTGTCGAGACCGGCGAGCAGGCCGTCGCGCTGTTCGTCGGTGAGCAGCCCGGCCCGGTGCAGCACGCGCGCGTGTGCCTTGGACGCCGTGATGTCGTAGGGCGCCAGGACCCAGTCGAAATGCGTCGATTTGCTCAGCGCCGCAAGGGCATCCGACGGTCCGTCGGCGAACCGGCCGCCCCACAGCGAACCCTCGTTGGTGGTTCCGTCGTTGGTGCTCATCTCATCCAGCTTCCTGCCGCGCGAGCGACCGTGTGGGTACGTCAAAATGCGGCGTGTCGCCGTACAAACACGGTCGCTCGCGGTGCGAAGTTCTCGCGGTCCGAAGTTACAGGCCCAGGTCGCGCTTGGCGGAGATCTTGGAGCTCAACCCGTGCACGTGCACGAAGCCCTTGGCCGAGGACTGGTCGAAGCTGTCGCCCTCGTCGTAGGTCGCGAGGTTGAAGTCGTAGAGGGACTCCGCGCTGCGCCGGCCGTTCACCGCGATGTGGCCGCCGTGCAGCACGAGCCGGATCTCGCCGCTGACGTGTTCCTGCGTGTGCTCGACGAAGGACTCCAGCGCGCGCTTGAGCGGCGAGTACCACAGGCCGTCATAGACCAGCTCGCCCCACTTCTGGTCGGTGGTGCGCTTGAACCGGCCGAGCTCCCGCTCAAGCGTGACGTGCTCGAGTTCGGTGTGGGCGGTGATGAGCACCATCGCGCCAGGCGCCTCGTAGATCTCGCGGCTCTTGATGCCCACGAGCCGGTCCTCGACCACGTCGAGCCGCCCGACACCCTGAGCGCCGGCGCGCCGGTTGAGCTCCTCGATGGCCTGCAGCACCGTGACGGGCCGACCGTCGATCGACACCGGAACGCCCTTCTCGAACCCGACGATGACCTCGTCGGGCGAGCTCCAGTTGACGGTCGGGTCCTCGGTGTAGTCGTAGACGTCCTTGGTCGGGGCGTTCCACAGATGCTCCAGGAAGCCGGTCTCGACCGCACGGCCCCACACGTTCTGGTCGATCGAGAACGGCGAGCGCTTGGTGACGTTGATCGGGATCGCGTTCTCCTCGGCGAACGCGATGGCCTTCTCCCGGGTCCAGGCATAGTCCCGGACCGGGGCCAGCACCTCCAGATCGGGGGCCAGCGAGGCGAAGCCGACCTCGAACCGCACCTGGTCGTTGCCCTTGCCGGTGCAGCCGTGGGCGACGATGCCGCCGCCGTGCTCGCGGGCCGCCTTGACCAGATGCTTGACGATCAGCGGGCGGCTGATCGCCGACACCAGCGGATAGCGGTCCATGTAGAGGGCGTTGGACTTGATGGTCGGCAGGCAGTACTCGTCGGCGAACTCATCGCGCGCGTCGACGACGACGGCTTCGACGGCCCCGCAGTCGAGCGCGCGTTGCCGGACCACTTCCATGTCCTCGCCGCCCTGGCCCAGATCGATGGCGACGGCGACGACCTCGCGGCCGGTCTCCTTGCCGATCCAGCTGATCGCCACCGAGGTGTCCAGACCTCCGGAGTACGCCAGGATGACGCGTTCGGACCCCGACGTTTGTGGCATGAGCAATCTCCTTCGGTTCAGCTCTGATTCAGGTTCTCGATGGTGCTGGCGAGCTCGGCACCGGTCATCGGCTCCCTTGCCACCACCAGGATGGTGTCGTCGCCGGCGATGGTGCCGACGACATACGGCAGGGCAGCACGGTCGATGGCGCTGGCCAGGTAGTGCGCGGCCCCGGGCGGGGTGCGCAGCACGGCAAGGTTAGCGCTGGCATCCGTGGACACCAGCAAGTCCCCCAGCAACCGGGCGACCCGTTCGGTGCCGCCCGACACCCCGCGCACCGGGCTGCCGTCCTCTGGCACCACGTACACGCCGACCCCGCCGTCGGCGCCGCGCAGCTTCACCGCGCCGAGCTCCTCCAGATCGCGCGACAGGGTGGCCTGCGTGACCTCGATGCCTTCCTCGGCGAGCATGGTGGCCAGCTCGCTCTGGCTGCGCACCGAGTGCGACGACAGCAGCGTGACGATGCGGGCCTGCCTGCCGGCCCGGGTTGCCGCCGTCATGTCCCTACCGCTGGCATGGTCACCGGTTCTCCAGCAACCACACCAGCAGCGCCTTCTGTGCGTGCAGACGGTTCTCGGCCTCGTCGAACACCGCACTCTGCGGTCCGTCGATCACGTCGTCGGTGATCTCGTGGCCGCGGTGGGCCGGAAGGCAGTGCAGCACAACGGCTGCCGGGTCGGCGAGCTTGAGCAGCTCGGCGTTGACCTGGAACGGCCGGAACGGGCGCACCCGGTCCAGTCCGTCGTTCTCCTGCCCCATCGAGGTCCAGGTGTCGGTCACGAGTACGTCGGCACCGTCGGCCGCGGCGTTCGGGTCGGCGGTGAGCGTGACCGACGCCCCGGTCTCGGCGGCGCGCCGCTGGGCGGCGTCGACGAACTGCGGGTCGGGCTCGAAGCCGGCCGGGGCGGCGATCGTGACATGGATGCCCGCGGTGACGCCGCCCAGCATGAGCGAGTGCGCCATGTTGTTGGCGCCGTCACCGAAGTAGGTCATGCGCAGACCGGCCAGCTTGCCCTTGCGTTCGGCGAGCGTCTGCAGATCGGCCAGCACCTGGCACGGGTGGAACTCATCGGACAGTGCGTTGACGATCGGGACGGTCGACCCGGACGCCATGGCCGTCAACCGCTCCTGTGCGAACGTCCGCCACACGATGGCGTCGACGTAGCGCGACAGCACCGCACCGGTGTCCTCGAGCGTCTCCTCCCGGCCCAGCTGGGTACTGCGCCCGTCAACGACGACCGCGTGGCCGCCGAGCTGGGCGATACCCATCTCGAACGAGAACCGCGTGCGCGTCGAGTTCTTCTCGAAGATGACCGCGACGCCGCGCGGACCCTCCAGCGGGCGCCGCGAGAACGGCGCCTTCTTGAGTTCGGCGGCCAACGCCAGCACGTCGGCCTGTTCGTCGGGCGACAGATCGTCGTCACGCAGGAAATGCCTGATCATGAAACCTCCACGGCGGTGTCGAGCACGGCGGGCAGTGCGGTGAGGAACGACTCGATCTGGCCGTCGGTGATCACCAGCGGCGGCGCGAGCCGAACGACGTCGGGCGCGGCCGCGTTCACGAGGAACCCGGCGTCGCGGGCCGCGCTCTCCACGGCCTTGGCCGATGGCGCGGTCAGCACGATGCCCTGCAGCAGGCCTTTGCCCCGGACCTGGCCGACCAGCGGATGGTCGAGCTCCTCGATGCCATGGCTCAACGTCTTGCCGAGCACCCCGGCGCGCGCGATCAAATCCTCATCGGCCAGCGCCTTGAGCACGCCGAGCGCCGCCGCGGTGCACACCGGGTTCCCGCCGAACGTGCTGCCGTGCAGGCCAGGGGTGAGCAGATCACCCGCGGGGCCGACGGCCAGGCACGCGCCGATCGGCAGGCCGCCGCCAAGGCCCTTCGCGAGGGTCACGATGTCAGGGGTGATGCCGTCGTGCTGATGGGCGTAGAAGGAGCCGGTGCGGCCGACACCGGTCTGCACCTCGTCGAGCACCAGCAGCGCGCCGTGTTCTGCGGTGATCTCGCGGGCCGCGACGAGGTAGCCGGCCGGCGGGACCACCACGCCGCCCTCGCCCATGATCGGCTCGAGGAACACCGCCGCGGTGTCCGAGTCGACTGCGGCCCGCAGTGCCGCCACGTCGCCGTACGGCACATGGGTGACATTGCCGGGCAGCGGTTCGAACGGGGCCTGCTTGGTGGGCTGGCCGGTCAGCGCGAGCGATCCCATCGTGCGACCGTGGAATGCGCCTTGTGCGGCAACGATGTTCGTCTTGCCGGTGAGCCGGGTGATCTTGAAGGCGACCTCGTTGGCCTCGGTCCCCGAGTTGCAGAAGAACACCCGGGCCGCGGTTCCGAGATACCCGACGAGCGCTTCCGCGAGCGCGATACCCGGTTCGGTGGCGTACAGGTTCGAGGTGTGCCCGAGCGTGTTGAGCTGAGCGGTGACGGCCTCGATGACCGCCGGATGCCGGTGGCCCAGCAGGTTGACCGCGATACCGCCGAGCAGGTCGAGGTAATCCTTGCCGTCCGCGTCGGTCACCACGGCGCCCTGACCGCTGACCAGCGCCAGCGGCGGAGTGCCGTAGTTGTTCATCATCACCGCTTCCCAGCGGTCCTGCAGTGTCATTTCACCACCTTCGTCCCGGTCCCCTCGTCGGTGAAAAGCTCGACCAGCACGCAGTGTTCGACGCGGCCGTCGATGACATGCGCGCTCGGCACCCCGCCCGTCACGGCCCGCAGGCAGGCCTCGATCTTGGGCACCATGCCGGATTCCAGTGACGGCAGCAGCTGCGTCAGGGCGCCCGTGTCGATCTCGCTGACGAGCGAGGTGCGGTCGGGCCAATTGGTGTACAGACCTTCGACATCGGTGAGCATGACCAGCTTCTCGGCGCCAAGCGCCTCTGCCAGCGCGGCCGCCGCGGTGTCGGCGTTGATGTTGTACACCACGCCGTCGGCATCGGGCGCGATGGTCGACACGACCGGGATACGGCCTGCGGCAATGAGATCCAACAGCGACCCGGCGTTTACGTGCTCGACGTCGCCGACCAGGCCGATGTCGGTGGCCACGCCGTCGACCGTCACACTGCGCCGCACCGCGGTGAACAGGTGGGCGTCCTCACCGGTGACGCCGACCGCGTACGGGCCGTGCGCGTTGATGAGCCCCACGAGTTCCCGGCCGACCTGGCCGAACAGCACCATCCGGGCGACGTCGAGCACCTCTGGTGTGGTGACCCGGAAGCCGCCTTTGAAATCGCCTGCGATACCGAGCTTTTTGAGCATCGCGCTGATCTGCGGGCCACCGCCGTGCACCACCACGGGGTGAATGCCGCAGTTGCGCAGGAACACCATGTCGGCCGCGAACGCCGCCTTGAGCGTGTCGTCGGTCATGGCGTTGCCGCCGTACTTGACGACGACGATCTTGCCGTGCAGCTGCTTGAGCCACGGCAGCGCCGCGGCGAGCACGTGAGCCTTGACCCCGCGCTCGATGGCCGGTGTGCTCATGAGCTGTACGCCGAATTCTCTTCGACGTAGCCGTGGGACAGATCCGTGGTCCGGATCGAGGCTCGACCCGAACCCGACGCGAGGTCGACGACGACGGCGATGTCCTCGCCCGACAGGTCTACATCCCGCGCTCCCGGCGCTCCGGTGCCGTCGACACACACCGGGAAACCGTTGAAGGACACGCTGATCCGCTCCGGGTCGAGCGTCACCGGGGCGATGCCGACCGCGGCCAGCACCCGCCCCCAGTTCGGGTCGGACCCGAACAGCGCGGTCTTGACCAGGCTGTCTCGCGCGATCGTGCGGGCCGCGACGAGTGCCTCGTCCTCGGAGGCCGCGCCGGTGACGGTGACCGTGACGCGCTTGGTGACGCCTTCGGCGTCGGCCTGCAACTGAGCGCACAGGTCGTCGCACACCCGCAGCACCGCCGCGTCGAGATCGTCTTGGCTCGGCGCGATCTCGCTCGCGCCGGACGCCAGCAGCAACACGGTGTCGTTGGTCGAACAACTGCCGTCGACGTCGAGCCGGTCGAAGGTGAGTGCGGTGGCGCGGCGCAGCGCGGTGTCGAGGGCGTCCGGGCTCGCGACGGCGTCGGTCGTGAGCACGCACAGCATGGTGGCCAGCGACGGCGCGAGCATGCCCGCGCCCTTGGCCATGCCGCCCATCGTCCAGTTCTCGCCCGATGCCACGGAATGGTGCAGCGCAACCTGTTTCGGCACGGTGTCGGTGGTCATGATGGCCCGTGCGGCGTCGTCACCGCCGCTGAGCCCGCCCGCGAGCTCGTGCACGATCTCGGTGACCCCGGCCAGTACCTTGTCCATCGGCAACCGATCACCGATCAGGCCCGTCGAGCACACCGCGACCTCGACCGCGCCGGTCTCGGTGCCCCAGTCGCTCAAAGCGGCTGCCACGGCCTCTGCGGTCGCATGCGTGTCCTGGAACCCGAGCGGGCCGGTGCAGGCGTTGGCACCACCGGAGTTCAGGATGACGGCGCGCAACCTGCCGGTGGTCAGCACCTGCTTGGTCCACAACACCGGTGCGGCCTTGACCTTGTTGCGCGTGAGCACACCCGCCGCGGCGTAGTCGGGCCCCTCGTTGAACACGAGCGCGAGGTCCGGCGCACCGGACGCTTTGATACCGGCGGCGATGCCCGCGGCACGGAATCCGGCCGGTGCCGTGACGCCCTGGGTGCGGATCAGCTTGGTGTCCGACGTCGCCTGCGAGCTCACGGTGCCACCCCCACGATCGACAGTCCCTCGGTCTCCGGCCAGCCCAGCGCAAGGTTCATCGACTGCACCGCGGCGCCACCGGTGCCCTTCACCAGATTGTCGATCGCGGCGATCGCGACGAGTGTCTGCGCGGCTTCATCTACGGCCACTGCCAGCTGCGCGGCGTTGCTGCCGATCACCGAACCGGTCTTCGGCAGCTGCCCCTCGGGCAGCAGATAAATGAACGGCTCTGCGTCATAAGCCTTTTCGTAGGCCGCTCGGATCTCCGATGTGGTGGCCGATGTCCGCGCCGTGCAGGTGGCCAGGATCCCCCGGGATGCCGGGATGAGCACCGGGGTGAACGACACGGTCACCTTTCTGCTCGTGACGGCCTGCAGGCCCTGCGCGATCTCGGGCGTATGCCGATGCTTGCCGCCGACGTTGTAGGCACGCGCGGAGCCGATGACCTCCGAACCGAGCAGGTCGACCTTGGCCGATCTGCCTGCGCCCGACGTGCCGCTGACGGCCACCACGGTGACCGCGGGCTCGACGAGGTCGGCGGCGACGGCGGGCAGCATGGCCAGCAGTGCGGCGGTCGGATAGCAACCAGGCACGGCGACCCGCTTCGTGCCGCGCAACCGCTCCCGCGCACCGGGTAGTTCGGGCAGCCCGTACGGCCAGCTTCCGGCGTGTGCCGAGCCGTAGAACCGTTCCCAATCGGCGGCGTCGGTGAGCCGGAAGTCTGCGCCGCAGTCCACGATGAGGGTGTCCGGACCGAGCTGCTCGGCCAGGGCCGCCGAGTGGCCGTGCGGCAGCGCCAGGAACACCACGTCATGGCCGGCGAGCACCGACACGTCGGTGTTCTCCAGCACGCGCGACGCCAACGGCAGCAGGTGCGGGTGGTGCTCGGCCAGACTGGTACCGGCACTCGAGGCCGCGGTCAGCGCCCCGATGGTCAATCGGCCGTCGGCATATGCGGGGTGACCGAGAAGCAGCCGTAGAATCTCGCCACCCGCATAACCGCTGGCACCCGCCACCGCTACAGACGTCATGCAGCGATTCTGCATTGTTATGCATGCGAACGCAAACTCATTAATACGGGCGCGAGCGTCACCCCAGTCGGATGTCCGGCACGAGCGCGTGCACCCCTTCTGCCGTCGCGCCCAGCGCCGTCGACAGCCGCCAGGCCACCTCGCGCACCCGGCAGCCGATCTCGGCCATCCGCTCCGGACTCATCCGCACCGCGGGAACCGACGCGCCGATCGCACCGACCACCTGCTGCGTGTGGTCGAACACGGGCGTGGCGACCGCGCAGATGCCAACGGTGCGTTGCCCATTCGATTCGGCATAGCCACGGGCCCGGGTTTCGGCGAGCTCACGTTCGATGGCGGCCGGATCGGTCACGGTACTCGGCGTCAGCCGATCGATCGGCTCGGCGAGATGGCGCGCCCGCTCATCGTCCCGCAGCGCACACAGAATCGCCTTGCCCGGCCCGCCGTACGCGAGCCTGATGGGCACGCCGATGTCGGTGTAGGTGCGGCGCAATTCCTGGTGACTCTCGACCTGGGCCGCGACGATGCGGTGTCCGGACTGCAGCAACTCATGCAGCCCGATGGTCTCGTCGAACTCGTCGCGAAGCTCGGTCATAAAGGGCAGGGCGGCCTCGCGCAGCGTGCGCGGCATGGCACCGGAGTTGGCGAGCTGCAGCAGGAATGGGCCGAGCCCGTAGCGCTTGGTTCCGGTCTGTCTGACCAGGTGGTTCTCCTGCATCGCGGCGAGCAGCCGATGCACCGTGCTGGTCGAGAGGCCGGTCGAGCGCGAGATCTCACTGATGCCGAGCTCGGGCCTGCGCCCGTCGAAACACCGCAGGATGGCGACCGCGCGGTCGATCGACTGCACGCCGTTGCGCCGCGATTCGGCGCGGGCGCCGCCCGTCTCCCCACCCGTGGTCACGCCCCTCATCTTCCACTCCTTCCCCGCGCCCCCGGGAGGGGCTCCGGCCTTCGGTCAGTGACTCGCATCGCACACCAGGGTTGACGTGACTTCAGTCACGGTCGTAACCTTTCCGCACAGCGCAAAACATATCCCACAATGCGGGAAGGATCAATGCGACCACTCAGCGGATTCCGAGTCCTCGACCTGACCAGATTTCTGTCGGGTCCCTACTGCACGATGGTTCTGGCCGAACTCGGCGCCGACGTCATCAAGATCGAGCAGCCCGGCACGGGCGACGACTCACGGCGTATGGCACCGAAGGTGAACGGCGAGAGCTACCCGTTCGCAATGCCCAACCGCAGCAAGCGGTCGGTGGCCCTCGACCTCAAGTCCGAACGCGGCCGGGAACTGTTCCTCGAGCTGGCGGCCGGCGCCGATCTCGTCATCGAGAACTTCCGGCCCGGAGTCGCACGGCGCCTCGGCATCGATTACGACGCCCTTCGCGCGCTGCGCGAGGACATCCTGTACTGCTCGATCAGCGGGTTCGGTCAGACCGGTCCGTACCGGGACCGGCCCGGTTTCGACATCATGGCCCAGGGCATCGGTGGCTTCCTGCGGATGACCGGTCACCCCGACGGCAAGCCGACCAAGGTCGGCATCGCGATCAACGACATCGCCGCGGGCGCCACCGCGATCTACTCGATCCTCGCCGCGGAGCTGAACCGGCGGCAGACCGGCTCGGGGCAGTACATCGACATCTCGCTCGTCGACGCCGGTCTCGCGTGGACGGTCTGGGAGTCCGGGGCCTACTTCGGTGACGGCGAGATGCCTGCCCAAACCGGCACCCGGCACCGTCGCTCCGCCCCGTACCAGGCCTACCGGACCGCCGACGGCTACGTCACGATCGGCGCCAACACCGATCGGCTGTGGCTGCGTCTCATCAACGACGTCCTCAAGCGCCCCGACTGGGCCGACGACCGGCGCTTCGTCGACCTGCCGGCCCGCATGGCACACCTCGACGAATTGGAAGCCGAGATCGAGGCCATCACCACCACGCTCCCGACGAGCGCCTGGGTCGACCGGCTCGACTCGGCCGGCGTACCGGGCGGACCGGTGCTGACGTACGACGAGACCCTCGACGACCCGCACGTGCAGGCGCGCGGCATGATCGTCGATCTCGAGCATCCGATCATCGGCCCGATGCGGACCATCGCACCGCCGACCCGGTTCTCCGACCTCGATTTCAGCGTGCGCTCCCCCGCGCCGTGGCTGGGTCAGCACACTGCATCCGTCCTCGCCGAACTCGGCATCGATCGCGACGAGATCGACCGCCTGTTCTCCGACGGCACTCTCTACGACGCCCACCCAGAACTCCAGGAAGGCCGATCCGCATGAGCGACAAGACCATTCGCGTCGAGCGCGACACCGAGACCCCGAGCATCGCGACCGTCGTACTGAGCAACCCCGACAGCCACAACGCGATCTCGCTCGGCATGTACCAGCGCATCCCGGAGGTCTTCGCCGAACTCGACGCCGATCCCGCGGTCAAGGTCGTGGTCGTGCGGGGTGAGGGCACCCGCAGCTTCGCGTCCGGCGCCGACATCAGCGAGTTCGAGCAGGTGCGCGGCAACAGTGAATCGGCCAAGGCCTACAACGAACAGGTCGCGGCCGCCGAGCACGCCGTCGAGGGCTGCTCCAAACCGACCATCGCGATGGTGCACGGCTACTGCATCGGCGGCGGCTGCGGGCTGGCACTGGCCTGTGACCTCCGCTTCGCCGACGAGCGGTCGCGCTTCGGGATCACGCCGGCCAAGCTCGGTCTGGTCTACAGCCTGGAATCCACCAAGCGCCTCGTCGACGTTGTCGGCCCGTCCCGCGCGAAGTGGATCCTGTTCTCCGGCCAGCACATCTATGCCGATGACTCGCTGCGGCTCGGCCTGATCGACGAACTCGTGCCTGCCGAGGATCTGGAGAAGCACACCTATGAGTTCGCGCGCCTCGTCACCACCCGCGCGCAGTTCAGCGTGCGGTCCTCGAAGCGGATCGTCGAACTCGTACTCGGCGGACAGAGCATCGACGACGACGTGACCGTCGACATCCGCAATTCGTCGTTCGACACCGACGACTACGCCGAAGGCGTCCGGTCGTTCCTGGAGAAGCGCCCGCCGAGGTTCAGCTGGTCATGACCACCACCGATCCACTGCGCACCACCGAGGATCCGGTCGCGGCCGCGCGCTACGCGGCCGAGGTCGCCGAGCCGAAGTTCGGTCAGTACTTCCTGATTCACTTCCTCGGCCTGTCGATCGACTACCTCGACGACGAGCACGCCTGCACGGTGCACCTGCCGTTCGGCCACCATCTGTGCAACGCAGGCGGCGGCGTGCACGGCGGCGTGCTGTCCACTGTGCTCGACATCTCGATGGGCCATGCGTGCAATCGCTACCTGTCCGCCGGCTCGACCATCGAGATGCAGATGAGGTTCCTGCGCCCGGTCACCTCTGACGTGAGCTGTACCGGGCGGATCGTCCACGGCGGACGCCGCGTCGTCCAGCTCGAATCCCGGATGCACGACGATGCCGGACGACTTGTCGCGACCGCCAACGGCTCCTGGTTCCGCCACCCCACCACTCAATGAGGAGAAACAACCATGCGACTGAAGAGCCTGAAGAGTAGGCCCAACATCATCTTCGCCGTGCTGGTCGCTGTCACCGCTCTGGTCCTGTCGGCCTGCAGCGGCGCCGGGGGCGGCGGCGAGTCCGCCGAGGCATATCCGTCCAAGAACCTCGACTGGACAATCGCATTCGGCCCGGGTGGCGGCAACGACCTCATGGCGCGCAAGCTCGTCCAGGTCATCCAGGAGGAGAAGCTCTACCCGGCCGACATCGCCGTCGAGAACCGCGAAGGCGGAAGCGGCGCGACCGGATGGGGTTACCTGCTGAGCAAGCGCGGAAGCGGCTACGACGTCTCGACCACCTCGGGTTCGTTCCTCACCACCCCGCTGCAGGCCAACCCGGGCTGGACCTACAAGGACTTCACCCATGTGGGTCTGCTGGCCACCGACGATGCGCTGCTGCTCGTCGACGGCAAGAGCGACATCAAGACCTTCGAGGACTGGGTCGGATACGCCAAGAACAAGGGCACCGTCGTCGTCGGCGGAATCGGCACGGTGAACGTCGACTTCATCCTGCAGTCGATCATCGCCGAACATGCCGGCTACGACATCGAATACGTGCCCTACAACGAGGAGGGCCAGGTCCAGACGTCGCTGCTGTCCGGTGCGCTCGACGCGATGATCTCCAACCCCGGTTCGATCCTGGGCCAGGTGGAGTCCGGTGACATGCGCCCGCTGCTGTTCACCGGGAAAGAGCGGCTCGCGGCACTGCCCGACGTTCCGACCGGTGAAGAGAAGGGCATGACCGACCTGCCGTCGATGCCGCGCGGCTTGATCCTTCCCCCGGACGCCCCCGACTACGCGCGGGACTGGTGGATCAAGACGATGCAGAAAGTGGTCAAGAGCGAGCAGTGGGGCAAGTTCCTCGCCGACAACCACCTCACCCGCGACGAACGTTGGGGTGCCGACTTCACCACCTATCTCGATCAGACCACGGCTGAATTCGAATCCACGCTGAAAGAGCAGGGCGCCCTATGACCGCGACGACCCCTGCCACCACACAGTTGAACGTGTCAGCACCGGCCGCCTCGACGTCCCGGCGCAAACGAGTGGTCAACTGGCCCAAGCTCGCGTTCCTCGGGGTGCTCCTGATCGGTTTCGCCTTCTACACCGAGATGGCGATGGGCATGGAATGGCGGACCGTGGCCGGCCGCATCGGCCCCGGGTTCTTTCCCCGCATCCTCGGCGGCATCGCGATGGTGATCACCGTGATCGCCCTGGCCCGGGAGTTTTTCGCCAGGCCGAGCGACAAGCCGTCGTCGGCGGCGGAGGCGGCCGAGGAGGCCGCCGAACCCGACCTCGGCAGGCACCCGCGTGCGCTCGTGGCGTTCGTCGTCGCCGCGGCGGTGTTCGTCGCGCTGTTCGGGATCCTCGGCGCCGCCGTGTCCGGTGTCCTGTTCCTCGGCGTCACGCTGTGGTTCCTGGACCGCGAACACCACGTGCGCGCCTTGATCATCGCCATCAGCGTCCCGGTCCTGCTGTACCTGGCATTCGAGACCGGGCTGAACGTCGGTCTGCCACAAGGCATCCTGCCGATCGGCTGAGGAGCAACATGAGTCAACTGCTGGACGGCATCGCCGCCATCCTGACAATGCAGAACCTGCTGCTGCTCGTGGGCGGCGTTCTGATCGGCATGATCGTCGGGGTCATCCCCGGGGTGGGGCCGTCCGCCGGCCTGGCGATCCTGCTCCCCGTCACCTTCGGACTCGATCCGACCGGGGCCATCGTGATGCTGGCCGCCGTCTACTACGGCTCGATGTACGGCGGCACCATCACCTCGGTGCTCATCAACACACCAGGCGAATCAGCCACCGTAGCAAGCACATTCGATGGTTATCCGCTCGCCAAACAGGGCCGGGCGGGCCCGGCGCTCGTGATGGCGGCGCTGGCGTCGTTCGTCGCGGGCACCATCGGCGCGGTGTTGCTGTCGTTCGCGGCACCCATCACCGCCGAGTTCGCCAAGACATTCGGCCCGCCCGAGTACTTCTTGATCGTTGTCGCGGGCCTGCTGACCGTGATCGTGATCCTGCGGGGCAACAAGCTGCTCGGGGCACTGTCGGCGCTGATCGGGTTCGCGATCGGAACCGTCGGCATCGACATCGGCGGGGGCGAACAGCGCTACACGTTCGGTTCGGTCAACCTCATCAACGGGGTCGACTTCATCCCCGTGGCGATCGGGCTGTTCGCGGTCGGCGAGGTGCTGCACACCCTGTGGCGCGGCGGGCATCTGGAGAAGCTCGACTTCTTCGGGGTGTCGGCGCGCCAGCGCGGATTCTGGCCGACCCGCAAGGACTACCGCGAGTCCGTCGGGCCGTCGCTGCGGGGTTCGTTCCTCGGGTTCGGCGTGGGCATCACGCCCGGTGCCGGTGCGACCGTCGCCTCGTTGATGGCCTACAACGTCGAGAAGTCGATCTCCCGTACCCCCGGGAAGTTCGGTAAGGGCGCGCTGCCCGGACTCGTCGGACCGGAGGCCGCCAACAACGCCGCGTCGTCGGGCGCCATGGTGCCCCTGCTGACGCTGGGCATTCCGGGCGGCGGCGCGACCGCGGTGCTGCTGGGCGGTTTCCTGATGTGGGGTCTGCAGCCGGGCCCGTTGCTCATGGAGCAGAATCCCGAGTTCGCGTGGGGCCTGATCGCGAGCATGTTCCTCGGCAACGTGATGCTGTTGCTGGTCAACGTGTTCTGCATCCCGGGCTTCGCGAGCATCGCCCGCGTGCCGTTCCGGATGCTCGGCCCGATCGTCATCGTGCTGTGCGTCCTCGGCACGTTCGCGGTCAACAAGAGCCTGCTCGACGTCCAGATCATGCTCGTGTGCGGCGTGCTCGGGTTCTTCATGCGGATCTACGGCCTGTCCCCCGCGGCGCTCGTCATCGCGCTGGTCCTCGGCCCGCTCGCCGAGGAGTCGCTGCGCCAGACCATGGTGATCTCGGGCGGCAACCTCGACGTGTTCCTGCAGCGCGGCACGTCACTGGCCATCCTGTGCTTCATCGTGTTCCTGTTCATGATCCCGCTGATCAAGGACCCGTTGCGGCGCGCCAGTCAGAGTGCACTGCAACTGGTTTCGGCTCGACGCCGAGCCGGCAGGGCCGAAGACGCACGTGATGACAACGAGCGGGAAAGCGTGTGATGAACCTCGGCACACTCCTGCTCACGGCGACGGCGGCCGTGGTGGGTGCGGCAGTGGCCACCCTGTTGCACCTGCCGGCCGCGCCGCTGCTCGGCGCCATGGTGGGAGTCGCACTCGTCAACATTCTGAGCACCTCGGCGTTCGAGATACCGGCCGCGGGCAAGTGGATCGTCTACGTCCTGCTCGGCTGGCTGCTCGGTACCGGCGTCACGCACGAGACGCTGACGCAGCTTCGTGCGGCCGTGGTGCCGATCGTCGTGACGGTCGTGGCGTTCCTGGTGTTCGGTTTGGTTGCGGCACTGCTGTTGTGGAAGTTCACGCCGTTCGACTCGATGACCGCACTACTGGCCACCGCACCGGGCGGCATCGCGCAGATGGGTGCGCTGTCGGCCGGTGCGGGTGCCAATGTTCCGATCGTGCTGACCGTGCACGTGCTGCGGATCACCTCGGTGATCGTGCTCATGTCGGTCGGCCTGAAACTGATGGGAGGACGCGGGTGACGAATCGTCGACCGCTTGCCGATATCCGGGTCGTGGATCTCAGCCGTGCGCTGGCCGGCCCCTACGCGACCATGATGATGGCCGACGCCGGTGCCGATGTGATCAAGGTCGAGCCACCGGGTGGTGACGACAGCCGCGGCTGGTTGCCCTACGTCGACCGCAACGGCCACCGGGAGTCGGCGTATTACATGAGCGCCAACCGCAACAAGCGGTCGGTGGTACTCGACCTCAAGTCGGCCGGGGACGCGGACCGGCTGCGCTGGCTCGTCTCGCAGGCCGACGTGCTCGTCGAGAACTACCGGCCCGGTGTGCTCGACCGGTTGGGGCTCGGGCTGGACGGCCTGCGCGAGCTCAACCCGCGGCTGGTCACGTTGTCCATCACCGGATTCGGCAAGGGCGGCCCCGACGGCAACCGGCCCGGCTTCGACCAGATCGTGCAGGCCGAGGGCGGCCTCATGACGCTCACCGGCCGGCCGGGCGGGCCGCCGCAGCGCGTCGGCATCCCGATCGCCGACCTGCTGGCCGGCCTGTTCGGCGCGTTCGGCGTGATGACGGCCCTGCGTGCCCGTGAACGGACGGGCCGCGGACAGCACGTCGAGACGTCGCTGCTGGCCGCGGTCGTCGGCGTGCACGTCTTCCATGGCGTCGGGTGGCTGGCCGCCGGCGTCGAACCGGTGCTCACCGGTAACCGTCATCCGTCCATCGCGCCGTACGGGGTGTTCGGCTGTGCCGATGCCGATATCGTGATCGCTGTCGGCTCAGAGGCCTTGTGGCGCAAATTCGCACCGATCGTCGGTCTCGACGCCGCCCGGCCGGACATCGCGACCAACGTCGACCGGGTCAGCCGGGCCGACGAACTGCAGAAGGAGATCGACACGCTGCTCGCCGACCGTCACGCCGACGACGTCCTCGCCGCGCTGGACGCCGCGGGCGTGCCTGCGGGTCGCATCCGCACCGTGCCCGAGGTCTACGACTGGGAGCAGGTCCGCGCGTCGATGGTCACGACGTTGACACACCCGACGCTGGGCGACCTCGACATGCCTGCGTCACCGCTCACGTTGTCCGACCATCGCGAGCCGCGCTGCGATGCCCCGCCGGCACTCGGTGCCGACCAGGATGAGGTGTTCGCCGGGTACGCACCAGCCGGAGGTGGCCGATGAGTCCGATACCGAAACGGGTTGCCGTGGTCGGCGGCGGCATCGTCGGGGCGGCCGTCGCCCGTGAACTCCTGCAGCGTCAGCCCGACGCTGAGGTCACGGTCTTCGAGAAGGAGGACCGGCTCGCATCGCATCAGACCGGCCGCAACAGCGGTGTCGTCCACGCCGGGCTGTACTACCAACCCGGTTCGGCGAAGGCACTGTTGTGCCGGCGTGGTGTCGGGCTGCTCGAGGAGTACTGCGCGCAGCGCGGAATCCGCCGGATCGCCTGCGGCAAGGTGCTTGTCGCGCTCGACGATGTGGAGCGTGCGCGGCTTGCCGACATCGAGGACCGAGCCCGGGCCAACGGGGTGCCCGGCATCCGCGTGATCGGCCCCGCCGAGCTGCGCGAACTCGAGCCCCACGTGCGGGGTGTCGCCGCCCTGCATTCGCCGTCCACATCGATCGTGGACTTCGCCGAGGTCACCCAGGCGCTCGCGGCGGACGCCGCCGGCGCCGGTGCGAAGATTCTGCTCGGCCACGAGGTCATCGGCATGCGGGCCACCGGTACCGAGGTGGTGATCACCGTCCGAACCGGAGGCGGCACCGATCACGCCGCATTCGACCAGGTGATCGCGTGCGGCGGGCTGCAGAGCGACCGGTTGGCCGAAATGGCGGGCGACGGGCCGGATCCGGTGATCATGCCGTTCCGCGGGGAGTACTACGCGCTCAAGCCGGAGCGCCGCGGGTTGGTCAACGGGCTCGTGTACCCGGTGCCCGATCCGCGCTATCCGTTCCTCGGGGTGCACGTGACCCCCCGCGTGGACGGCGAGGTGCTGATCGGCCCGAATGCCGTTCTCGCCCTTGCCCGTGAGGGCTACACGTGGAAGAACGTCTCGGTCTCGGACCTGGCCGGGGTCGCCCGCACGCCCGCGTTCTGGCGCTTCGCCCGCCGGCACTGGCGTACCGGTATCCGGGAGATGTACGGCTCGCTGAGCAAGCGGCGGTTCGTCGCCGCGGCCCGTGCCTACGTCCCCGAACTCGCCGACGACGACGTGGTGGCAGGCACCGCCGGTATCCGGGCCCAGGCGCTCGACGCCGACGGCGGCCTCGTCGACGACTTCCGCATCAGCATCCGCGACCGCATCGTGGTGCTGCGCAACGCCCCGTCCCCCGCGGCGACCTCGGCGCTCGCCATCGCCGAGCACGTCGTCGGCACACTGGAAAGCGAAACGTGAACACTGTTCTTGCTCATGGGCTCTGGGGCGTCCTGGCCACCCCGTTCGACGAGCATCTCGACATCGACCTCGAATCGTTGCGCAACGAGGTGGCATCGTTTTCCGGCGACGGCTGCGACGGGCTTGTCGCGCTCGGCGTGTTCGGTGAGGCGGCGTCGCTGGAACCGGCAGAGGCCGACGCGGTTGCCCAGACCGTCGCCACCGCAACCGACCTGCCCTACGTGCTCGGGCTGTCCGAACGCGATCCGGATGCCGTGGTGGCACAAGCACAGCGGTTGCTCGGCGCGGTGTCGCGTCCACCCGCCGCACTGATGGCTCAGATCGGTGACGCCAACCCGGCCGTGGCCGCGGAATCGCTGCGCCGCCTGCACGATGCGACGGGTATCGGTGTGCTGATTCAGGATTACCCCGTGGTGTCGGGGGTGAGTGTCACCGACGAGCAGGTGGTCGCCCTCGTGCGGGCGTGCCCGTTCGCGGTCGGCGTGAAATCCGAGACGCCGCCGACCTCGGCGGCGATCGCCCACCTCGCGCCCCGGCTCGATGTGCCGGTGTTCGGCGGCCTCGGCGGTGTCGGCCTACTCGACGAGCTCGCGGCCGGATCGGCGGGTGCGATGACCGGTTTCAGCCATCCGGCCGTACTGGCCGCGGTGTTGCGCGCGTACCGGGATGGCGGATTCGCCGCTGCGCGTGAGGTTTTCGCACCGTGGCTGCCCCTGGCGAACTTCGAGGGGCAACTGCGCGTCGGCCTTGCCATCCGCAAGGAGGTGCTGCGGCGGCGCGGGGTGATCGCCGGCAGCCGCGTGCGCCGCCCCGCGATGCCGCTACCGGCGTCGCTCGTCGGCCTCCTCGACCAACATCTCGCCACCCTGCCCCACCACGCATCGCGCTGAGGAGTATTCATGGATCTCGGGATCACCGGACGCACCGCGCTCGTGCTCGGCGCCAGCGGCGGGCTCGGCGGCGCCATCGCGGTGCGGCTCGCCGAGGAAGGCGCCAACGTCGCGGTTGCGGGACGTTCGGCCGACGCGCTCGCGGCCACCGCGGCCCGCATCGAGCAGGCGGGCGCCAAAGCCCTTCCGCTGGTGTGGGATCTGGGTGACCGCGACCGCATGGAGCCGGCCGTCTCGGAGGTCGAGCGCACGCTCGGCCCGGTCGACATCCTCGTCAACAACACCGGCGGCCCACCGCCGACCCCGGTCGCCGGCCAGGACTCCGGTACGTGGGTCGACAGCTTCGAGAAGATGGTGCTGGCCGTCATCGTGCTCACCGACCGGGTGGTCCCCGGGATGCGTGAACGTGGCTGGGGCCGCGTCTTGACCTCGACGTCGTCGGGTGCGCTGAGCCCGATTCCGAACCTCGGGCTGTCCAACACGCTGCGGGCCAGCCTGCACGCGTGGTCCAAGACGCTGGCCGACGAGGTCGGCCGCGACGGCGTCACGAGCAATGTCATCGTGCCGGGCCGGATCGCGACCGACCGCACGCGTTTCCTCGACGAACGCCGCGCCGAGCGTGAACAGCGCAGCGTGGAGGACGTGGCGCGGGACAGCGCCGCCACGATGGCGCTGGGCCGGTACGGCAGGCCCGACGAGTACGCCGACGCCGCGGCGTTCCTGTGCAGCGACCGGGCGTCCTACATCACCGGCGCGATTCTGCGCGTCGACGGCGGACTGATCCGCAGCGTCGTCTGAACTTTCGGTACCACAACAACTTTCATAGGAGTTTCATGCGTCTGCGCACTGTCCTACTCGATGACCACCCGATCGCATGCGTCGCACTGGCCGACGGTCGCCTCGCGCGCGTCGACAAAGTTCTGGCGGGCGCGCCCGCCGATCTGCTGGCGCTGCTGGCGGCCGACACCCTCGAAGCGCTGGCGGCCGCGGTTGCCGCCGGGGTCGCCGAGGACGCGTGCGTCGCGGGAGATACGCCGGTGCTCGCGCCATGGACCCGGCCGCGCAAGATCCTCGGCATCGGGCTCAATTACGGCGCGCACGCCGGTGATCTCGGCGAGCAGGCACCCCGCACATCGCCCGCGTCGTTCCTCAAAGGCGACCACACCATCGTCGGCCCGGGGGATCCGATCGTGGTGCCGCCGGGCATCGGGAAAGTGACCTCGGAAGCCGAACTCGGGCTCGTGATCGGAAAGCCGTGCTACCAGGTCAGCGTCGAGGACGCGATGTCATACGTCGCCGGTGTGGTGCCGGTTCTCGACCAGACCGCCGAGGGAATCCTGCTGGAGAACCCGCGCTACCTGACGCGGGTCAAGAACTATCCGTCGTTCTTCGCGTTCGGCCCGGACCTCATCACGCTCGACGAGGTGCTCGCGCACGGGCCGCTCGAAAAGCTCAGGGTCGCAACGATTCACAACGGTGCCGTGCATCGCGAGGACACCGTGTCGGGCATGACGTTCTCCCCCGCCGAGTTACTGAGCTTCCACAGTCAGGTGATGCCGTTCTATCCGGGCGACATCCTCTCGACCGGCACACCGGGTGCGGTCGGCATCGCGCCGGGCGACATCGTGCGCTGCGAGCTCGGCGACGGGCTGGCCTCGCTGACCAACCCGGTGAGTTAGCGGTCACCCCACACCCGCGAGCAGACGCTTGGGTACCCGAAATGTCGCAGTTTTGGGTACCTGCGCGTCTGCTCGCGCAGGAGAAGTCAGCCCCGCAGCACCGCACCGACACGGTCGGCCGCGGCGGCCACGGCCGCGTCGCGGGCAGCGCTGGCCTCGTCCTCGGTCAGCGTGCGATCGGCGGCGCGGAACCGCAGCGCGAGGGTGAGCGACTTGCGGCCCTCCCCGATCTGCGGGCCGGTGTAGACGTCGAAGAGCCGGACATCCTCGAGCAGCTCACCGGCTCCGTCGCGGACGGCGTCGACGACGGCCGCCGCCGCGACCCCATCCTCGACGATCATGCTGATGTCCTGGAAGACCGCGGGGAACGGCGAAACCGACGGCGCGGGCAGCGTTTCGGTGATGGGGATGGCATCGAGGTCGAGTTCGACGGCGCAGGTGCCCTTGGGCAGGCCGGCCCGCTCGACCACCGCCGGGTGCAGCTGGCCCGCGTAGCCGACGGGCGTGTCACCGACGAGCACCTCCGCGCACCGGCCCGGATGCCACGGCAATTCCTGGGCGGCACGCAGTGTGAGCTCGATGCCGGCGGCCCGGCCGATCACGCGCACGGCCTCGAACGCGTCGGCGGCCTCGACCGGACGGCCCGGCCCCCACGGGCCCGCGGGTTCGCGCAGGCCGGTGAGCACCGCGGCGACATGTTGCGGCTGGCGCGGCAATGACGCATCCAGTCCGGCGATCTCCTCGTCGGTCGGCCTGCGGTCGGTCGGGATGAGCTCGACGGCCCTGGTCTGTTCGGTCGGCTCGACCACCTGCGCGATCGCGAACAGCGCGACGTCTGCGGTGCCACGGGACACGTTGCGTCCCAACGCCTCAAGCAGGCCGGGCAGCAGCGTGGTGGCCAGCTGGGGGCGGTCGGCCTCCAGCGGGTTGAGCACGTTGGTGGTCGTGCGCCGCGGATCGTTGGCCGCCAGACCCCACGCGTCGAACACCCCGGCAGGCAGGAACGGCGTCGGGAGGATCTCGACGAATCCGGCCAGCGCGAGCGACTTTCCGATGGCGCGGCGGCGCTTCTGGACCGGCGTGAGGCCACGCCCGGCGGGAGCCGTCGGCAGCACCGACGGGATGACCTCCAAACCCTCGAGCCGCAGCACCTCCTCGACCAGGTCGGCGCGCTGGCGCAGATCGGGCCGCCAGCTCGGCGGGGTCACGGTCAGCGGATCGGTACCCGTGACGGCTGCACCGATCTGGGTCAGCCGCCGCGCGGTGGTACCCGCGGCGTACTCGACGCCTGCCGTGCGGTCGGGCAGGTCGGCGGGGATGTCGATGGCCGGATGTGACCAATCGGCACGGTCGCCGTCGCGCCAGTCGGTCAGCTTCGGCTGCACGGTGCCGCCGGCGATCTCGGCCAGCAGGGTCGCGCAACGATCCAGTGCCGCAACGGATATCGCCGGATCGACGGAACGTTCGTAGCGCCTGCCCGCCTCACTCGCCAGATGCAGGCGGCGTTGCGTGCGCGACACCGCGGCCGGATCCCACACCGCGGCCTCGAGCAGCACGTCGGTGGTGGTCTCGCGCACCTCGGTGGTGCCCGCACCCATCACCCCGCCGATCGCGGCGGTCGCGACGTCGTCGACGATCAGCACGTCGCCGGAGTTCAGCGTGCGCTCGACGTCGTCGAGGGTCACAACCTTCTCGCCGTCGCGGGCGAACCGCACGTCGAAGCCGCCGGTGATCAGGCTGCTGTCGTGGGCGTGCATCGGGTGGCCGAGTTCGAGCATGACGTAGTTGGTCACGTCGACCGCGGGCGAGATGGCCCGGATGCCGCTCAGCAGCAGTCGCCGCTGCATCCACCACGGCGACACCGCGGCCGGATCGATCCCGGTGACCGGACGCAAACCGAACCGCTGCACGCCCGTGCCGGGCTGAACGGTCAGCGGCCAGGCTTCACCCTCGACCGGCAGCGGCGCGACATCGGCCGGGTCGACATAGTCGAAGTCGTAGGCGCATGCGATTTCGCGGGCCAGACCGCGCACCGAAAGGCAGTAGCCACGGTCCGGGGTGATCGCGAGGTGGAACACGACGTCGTCGAGGCCGAGAACGCCCGCGGCGGGCGTGCCGGGTTCGGCGGTACCTGGCGGCAACACCAGGATGCCCGAGTGGTCGACGCCGAGGTTCATCTCGGCCGACGAGCAGATCATGCCGTCGGAGAGCCTGCCGTAGGTCTTGCGCGACCCGATGGTGAAGTCACCCGGCAACGTGGTTCCCGGCAGCGCCACCACAACGAGATCGCCGACCGCGAAGTTCGTTGCACCACAGACGATGTCGCGGAGTTCGGCTTCACCGACGTCGACCTTGCAGGCCCGTATCGGCTTCTTGAACTCGGTGAGCTCCTCGATCTCGGCCACCCGGCCGACGGTCAGCGGACCGCTCACCGGACCGATCGGGATGATCTCCTCGACCTCGTGGCCGATCCGGATGAACGTCTGCTCGAGTTCCTCGGGTGTGACGTCCCAGCCCGGCGCCCCGGCGCGGACGACGTCACGCAGCCAGCTGTAGGGAACGCGCATCAGGCGCCCACCCCGAACGGCAGCGAGAAGCGGACATCGCCCTCGACCATGTCACGCATGTCAGGAATCCCGTTGCGGAACTGCAGGGTTCGCTCCAATCCCATGCCGAACGCGAAGCCGGAGTAGACATCGGGGTCGATGCCGCACGCGCGCAACACATTCGGGTTCACCATGCCGCAGCCACCCCATTCGACCCAGCCCGGTCCGCCCTTCTTGTTGGGGAACCAGATGTCCACCTCCGCCGACGGTTCGGTGAACGGGAAGAAGTGCGGCCGGAACCGGGTGCGGCCCTCCGGGCCGAACTGGGCGCGCGCGAACGCATCGAGCGTGCCGCGCAGATGCGCCATCGTCAGGCCCTTGTCCACCGCAAGCCCCTCGACCTGGTGGAACACCGGCGTGTGGGTGGAGTCCAGTTCGTCGGTGCGGAACGTCCGGCCGATCGAGACGATGTAGACGGGCAGCTCACGCTCGAGCAGCGCGCGGATCTGCACCGGCGACGTGTGGGTACGCAACACCTGACGCGAGCCGTCGGGCGCGATCTGGAACGTGTCCTGCTCGCTGCGCGCCGGATGGTCGGGCGGGAAGTTCAGCGCGTCGAAGTTGAACTGCTCGGTCTCGACCTCGGGACCCTCGGCCAACTCCCAACCCATCGCCACGAAGGTGTCGGCGACGTTCTCGGCCAAGATCGTGATCGGGTGCCGGGCACCGATCGGCTGGCGCGTCGACGGCAGCGTGACGTCGATGCGCTCGGCGACGAGCACCGCGGCGTCACGCTCGGCACGCAGCACGGCCAGCCGCTCGTCGTATGCGCGCTGGGCTTCGCCGCGAGCAACGTTGACGCGTTTGCCGGCATCGGCGCGGTCGGCCTTGGGCAGCGTCGCCAGCGCCTGGCGGGCCAGTGCGATCGGCGCGCGGTCACCGAGGTGCTCGGTTTTGGCGCGCGCCAACGCGTCGAGGTCACCGGCCAGATCGAAGGCATGCCGGGCCGCGCTGACGGCTTTGGTCAGGGCTTCTTCGGAGAGATCACTGGGCTGCTCAGCCACCCGGCGATCATAGGCGATGCACTCACCGGCCTTCGAATGCGTTTCGACGCCGCCGAACGACTATGCGTCCGGCGCCCCGTTGTCGTCCCCGCCGGGCCGTTGCCTCGCGGTTCTGACGCGATACATCACGAGATCTTCCGGAACACCTTCCGGCCGCGCCGAGAACATCGGGCGCCGTTCGCGTTTGACGGTCACGCCCAATGCGGCGAGCTGCTCCTCGGAGATGCCCTCCAAGGTGGTGTGCGACACCACCAGGCCACCTTTCGGCGCACGTTCCATCACCCGTGCGGTGATGTTGACGTCGATGCCGAGCCAGTCGGACCCGAGGCGCTGCGGCCTGCCGGTGTGCATACCGACCCGCATGCGCGGCGTGTAGCCATCGACATCGACGACGGTCAGCGCATCCAGAGCGGTGAGCACCGCGCGCAGCGCGGTCCCTGGATCGGAGAACACCGCCATCATGCCGTCGCCCATACGTTTGACGATGTGGCCGCCCGACTCCAGCAACGGCGGCTCGACCACCTGGGCGACACGGCGCAGCAAACGCAGGGTGGCATCGTCGCCGACCTTCAACGACCACGTCGAAAACCCGACGAGATCGGTGAAGACGAGGGTCACCTCGGGGTTGGGCGGGACACCGGACACCCGCTCGGTGATCGCCTGCCACACCTGCAGCGCACCCAGACTCACCTCGCGCGACGCGGCGCCACGGTCGAGCAAACGGTCTGCCACGCGGGCGGCAGCACGCGGCCCGCCGTCGCCGGCCGCCGAGAGCGGATCGCCGAAGTCCGGGTCGCCGGGCAGGGCCCGGCGCACGCGCCGGACCATGTCGATCACGGCGGGGCTGTGATTGGTGCGCTGCAGCCAACCCAACGGGCCGGGCAGACCACGCGGCTGAACCGGGCGGCCCTGTGGCAGCTCTTCGATTTCCCCGACACGGCCGGATCGTTCATCGAACGATTCGCCATTCACAGCGCCAGCGTAAGTGGCTTTCGGACCGACCGGCAATGACGTGCGCGCAGGGTTTGCTCACACCCGCCGCAAGCCGGCAATGGGCGCTGGTCACGGCGCCGCAGCAACACAATTGCCGGGCGATAACACTGCGCCGCGCCACGCCGCGGCGTCGTAGACAACGACCGTTGTCATCACTATCGTTGGCCTCGACTGTGATACACGTCATGACGAGTCAACGAGGACGCGATGACCACGAGAGCGACAACCGACGACCGGGACGAACCGCTCGGGCCGGATTCTCTGACATGGAAGTACTTCGGCGATCTGCGCACCGGGATGCTCGGGGTGTGGATCGGCGCCATCCAGAACATGTATCCCGAACTGGGCGCCGGGGTCGAAGACCACTCGATTTTGCTGCGCGAACCGCTGCAGCGGGTGGCACGGTCGGTGTACCCGATCATGGGCGTGGTCTACGACGGCGATCGGGCGGCTCAGACCGGCGCGCAGATCAAGGGCTTTCACACCACCATCAAGGGCGTCGACGCCAAGGGCAGGCGCTACCACGCCCTGAACCCGGAGACGTTCTACTGGGCGCACGCGACGTTCTTCATGCTCATCATCAAGACGGCCGAATACTTCTGCGGAGGCCTCACCGAGGCCGAGAAACGCCAGCTGTTCGATGAACACGTGCAGTGGTACCGCATGTACGGCATGAGCATGCGCCCGGTTCCGGCGACCTGGGACGAATTCCAGGAGTACTGGGACGCCAAGTGCCGCGACGAACTGGAGATCAACCGCGCGACGCTCGACATCTTCAGCATCCGCATCCCCAAGCCGTGGTTCGTGCTGATGCCGACGCCGGTCTGGGACCAGTTGTTCAAACCCCTGGTGGGAGCGCAACGCTGGATCGCCGCCGGACTCTTCGACCCCGCGGTGCGCGAGAAGGCAGGCATGCGCTGGACGCCAGGGGACGAAGTGCTGCTGCGAATATTCGGCAAGATGGTCGAGCTCGCGTTCGTCGCGGTACCGGACGAGATCAGACTGCACCCGCGAGCCATCTCGGCGTACCGCAGGGCGGCCGGTCGGCTGCCGGCCGACGCGCCGCTGGTCGAGGCGCCCGGCTTCATGGCACCGCCGCGCGATCGGTGGGGGCTGCCGATGCACTATGTGCCGCAGCGCAAGACCCTGCTGGACCGGGCGGGATCACTGGTGCACACGACGTTCTCGCTGCCCGCGCTGCGGCCCGCCCGACGGCCCGCACCGCGCCGCAATTCCGCGGCATAAGGTAGCGGAATGCTTGATTGGTCAGACGTCGACATCGCCGTGCGCGACGCCGTACGCGAATTCGTGGACAAGGAAATCCGCCCGCACCTCGACGAGCTCGAGAGCGGTGACATGGAGCCCTACCCCATCGTCCGGAAGTTGTTCTCGGCCTTCGGAATCGACGCGATGGCCAAGGAGGCGCTCGACAAGCGGCTGGCCCGGCTGCGGGAGGGCGGCAAGCCGTCGTCGGGCGGCGGTGGGATGTTCGGCGGCGGCAGCGCGTCGGCCGGAATGGGTTTCGTGCTGATCAGCGAGCTGTGCCGGGTGTCGATGGGCCTGGTGACCGGCATGGGTGTCAGCCTCGGACTGACGGTGCCCACCATTCAGAGCCGCGGAACGCTGGCACAGCAAGAACGGTGGCTGCCCGGCCTGGTGACCTACGAGAAGATCGGCGCGTGGGCGATCACCGAGCCCGACTCCGGTTCGGACGCGTTCGGCGGCATGAAGTCCTACGTGGTCCGTGCCACCGATGGATCAGGCGATTACATCCTCAACGGCCAGAAGACATTCATCACCAACGGCCCCGACGCCGACGTCGTGGTGGTCTACGCAAAACTGGACGAGGGCGATGGCGCGGACAAGCGCGGCCGCAAGGTGCTCACGTTCGTCCTCGACAAGGGCATGGAGGGCTTCGTGCAGTCGAAGCCGTTCCGCAAGATGGGCATTCACAGTTCCCGCACCGGCGAGCTGTTCTTCAACAACGTCCGCCTGGGCCGCGACCGGCTGCTGGGCGAGACCGAGGACAACGAATCCGGCGACGGCCGCGAAAGCGCCAGGTCCAGCTTCTCCGCCGAACGCATCGGCGTGGCCGCCATGGCGCTCGGCGTCATCGAGGAGTGTCTGCGGTTGAGCGTGGACTACGCGAAGAGCCGCACGCTGTGGGGTCAGGAGATCGGCCAGTTCCAGCTGATCCAGCTCAAACTGGCCAACATGGAAGTGGCCCGGATGAACGTGCGCAACATGCTGTTCCGGGTCATCGAGTCAGCGCAGAGCGGTCAGCAGATCTCGTTGGCCGAGGCGTCGGCGATCAAGTGGTACTGCTCGCAGGCGGCAACCGACGTCGCGATGGATGCGGTGCAGTTGTTCGGTGGAAACGGCTACATGACCGAGTACCGGGTCGAGCAGCTGGCGCGCGACGCCAAATCGTTGATGATCTACGCCGGCAGCAACGAAGTTCAGATCACCCACGTGGCACGGGGTTTGCTGAGTTAGATCAGCGGCCGGTATGCGCCACCGGCACACCGTCAACCTCCGACGGACCGGTGCGCGCGGGCGCTCTGATACAGGCAGATCGACGCCGCCGATGCGATGTTGAGGCTCTCGGCACGGCCGGGCATCGGGATGTGCACGCGGTGGTCGGCCATCGCGGCGAGTTCGCCTGGCAGACCGTGAGCTTCGGGGCCGAACAACCACACGGTCGGCATGCTCAGGTCCGCATGGTCGAGATCCACCTCGCCGTCGACGGTGGTGGCGAGCACCTGTAATCCGGCCGCGCGCAGCCGCTGCACGGCGCCGGCCTCATCGGGTTCGCTGATCACCGGGATCGAGAAGATGCTGCCTGCCGAGGCGCGCAGGCACTTGCTGTTGTACGGGTCGACGCTGTTGCCCGCCAGCACGACTGCGGCGGCGCCCATCGCATCGGCGGCCCGGATCAGGGTGCCGGCGTTGCCCGGCTCGGAGATCTGCACGGGTACCGCGATCAACTGCGGCGCGGCGGCCAGAACCTCGTCGAGCGACACCTCTGGGAGCCGGCACACCGCGACGAGCCCGACGGGAGTCACGGTGTCCGACAACGCTTTCGCCGCGCGTTCGGTGACCAGCTCCACCGCGGCGCCGTCGAGCATCGCGCCGAACCGGTCGAGTGCGGATTCGGTGGCGAACACCTCGGAAACGAGTCCGCGCCGCAACGCTGCCTCGACGAGGTTGGGCCCCTCGGCAAGGAAACGTGCGGCGCGGCGGCGCCCGACGTGGCGGTGCAGCTTGACCGCAGCCGCCACCCGGGCAGAACGCTCGGTGAGCGTCAGGCGGCTTCTCCCGAAGGCGCGTTGACGTCCTCGGGCAGAGCGGCCTTGGCGGCCTCGACCAGCGCGGCGAACGCGGTCGGGTCGCTCACGGCGATCTCGGCGAGGTTCTTGCGATCCACCTCGATACCGGCGGCCTTGAGGCCCTGGATCAGGCGGTTGTAGGTGATGTCGTTCGCGCGGGCGGCGGCGTTGATCCGCGAGATCCACAGCTTGCGGAACTCGCCCTTACGGGCACGGCGGTCCCGGTAGGCGTAGGTCAGCGAATGTAGCTGCTGCTCTTTGGCTTTGCGGTACAGCCGGGACCGCTGGCCACGGTAGCCCTTGGAGGCCTTCAGTACTGTGCGCCGCTTCTTCTGGGCGTTGAGTGCGCGCTTCACGCGTGCCATGGAATGTTCCTATTCTCGTTCGTCGGATAGCGGGCGGTACTTAGCCGTTGAGCATCTTGTTGATACGGCCGTTGTCGTTGGTCGCGACGACCGTGCGACCGTCGAGACGGCGCGTGCGCTTGCTGGGCTTGTGCTCGAGCAGGTGGCGACGGTTGGCCTTCTGCCGCACGATCTTGCCGGTACCGGTGCGGCGGAACCGCTTGGAGGCACCGCTGTGGGTCTTCGCCTTGGGCATGAATCCTCAGTTCTCTTGTGAATCTAGTTCTGCGATACGTCTGGCTCTTCGGGGGTGGCCTGCTGCCCGACCGGGCGCTCGGCCTGCTCCGCCGCCTTGGCGCGAGTCTTCGCGCCGCGGTGCGGTGCCAGCACCATCGTCATGTTTCGGCCGTCCTGCTTGGCGGACGTCTCGATGAAGCCGTAATCGGCGACGTCGGCGCCCAGCCGCTGCAGGAGCCGGAAGCCCAGTTCGGGCCGCGACTGCTCGCGTCCGCGGAACATGATCGTCACCTTGACCTTCGACCCCGCCTCCAGGAAGCGGATCACGTGACCCTTCTTGGTCTCGTAATCGTGCGGGTCGATCTTGGGACGCAGCTTCTGTTCCTTGACGACGGTCTGCTGCTGGTTCTTGCGAGACTCGCGCGCCTTCTGTGCCGTCTCGTACTTGAACTTGCCGTAATCCATGATCTTGCACACGGGCGGCTTGGCGTCCGGGGCAACTTCGACAAGGTCGAGATCGGCATCCGCGGCGACGCGGAGGGCGTCTTCGATGCGCACGATGCCTACCTGCTCACCACCTGGTCCAATCAGGCGGACTTCGGGTACACGGATGCGCTCGTTGACGCGGGTCTCAGTGCTGATGGGGCCTCCTATAGTTGGTCTGTGTAGGAGACCTACCCCATCCGCACCTTCTGCCCATAGAACAGAAAAGCCCTGCTCAAAGCAGGGCCCAATGCCGACCGATCACGGCTGGCGCCGCCTGCGGGTGACCGCAGAACCAACATCGTGGATGTTGGTGACCGGACCGTTGAACCGGTGTGGTCAACGGTGGGAGTGGGACTCCACTTGCTGTCCCTGGCGTACGCCGGGACGGTCGCGCATGACAGTCTAGCAGGCGTGACCGATGCGAATAACATTCGTGACCTGGCCGATGTTCCCGCCGTCGAGGTGATCACCCGGGCGGCGGTCATGTTGATGAGCGCAGCGGCCGAGAAGATCGGGCTGTCCGCCGAGGATCCCGATGACAGCCCGCACCGAGATCTCGACGAAGCCCGCCGGCTGATCACCGCGCTCGCCGGTCTGGTTACCGCGTCGGCCGAATACCTGGGGCCACACGCTGGGCCGGTACGCGATGGACTCAAGAGCCTGCAACTGGCATTCCGGGAAGCCAGCGCCGCCCCGGACGAACCGGGTAAAGGCCCGGGCGAGAAGTACACCGGCCCCGTCTGGTAGCCGGTTGCCCGTCGGGCCGCGTGAGCTCCACCATTTTCCCGGGTTGAGCGCCTATTCTCCCGGCGTATGACCGTTACCAGCCGCGCCACCACGCGGCCGACATCCAGGTTCTCCTGGGTTCCCGCCGCAGCGGGCTGGACCGTCGGTGTCATCGCGACCCTCTCCTTGATCGCGAGCGTCTCGCCGCTGGTGCGCTGGATCATCAGGGTGCCGCGGGAGTTCGTCAACGACTACGTCTTCAACTTCCCCGACACGAGCTTCGCGTGGGCCTTCGTCCTGGCCTTGCTTGCCGCGGCCCTCGCGGCCCGCAAGCGCATCGCGTGGTGGATTCTCGTGCTCTACATGGTGGGCGCGGTCGGCTGGAACCTCGGCGACCTCGTCGGCGGCGGCAACACGGCCGCCGAAGACGTCGGCGAATCGATCGGCCTGGTGTTCCACGCCGCGGCGATCGCGTTCCTCGTGCTGGCCCGCAACCAGTTCTGGGCCAAAGTGCGCCGCGGCGCGCTGTTCAAATCGGCCGTGGTGCTCGTGGCCGGGATGGCGATCGGCATCCTGGCGGCGTGGGGCCTGCTCGAGCTGTTCCCCGGCACACTGGCGCCGGAATGGCGGCTGCCCTACGCGATCAACCGCGTCAGCGGTTTCGCGACCGTGCCGACCGAAGTGTTCGAGGGGTACTCGCACACGTTCCTCAACGACATCTTCGGCCTGTTCGGCGCGCTGGCGCTGATCGCCGCGGCGATCGTGCTGTTCCAGTCGCAGCGGGCCACCAACGCCCTCACCGGTGAGGACGAATCGGCCATCCGCGGCCTGCTGACGCTGTACGGGAAGAACGATTCGCTCGGCTACTTCGCGACCCGCCGCGACAAGTCCGTGGTGTTCGCACCGAACGGCCGGGCCGCCGTCACCTACCGCGTGGAGATCGGGGTCTGCCTCGCCAGCGGCGACCCCGTCGGCGATCCGAAAGCCTGGCCGCAGGCCATCGAAGCCTGGTTGCAGTTGTGCCAGACCTACGGTTGGGCACCGGGCGTGATGGGTGCGAGTTCGACGGCTGCCGAGGCGTTTCGTGCGGCGGGGCTCAACGCGCTGCAGCTCGGCGACGAGGCCATCCTGCATCCGGAGAACTTCCGGCTGTCCGGGCCCGATATGCGCGCGGTGCGCCAAGCCGTGACGCGCGCACGCCGGGCCGGCGCCTCGGTGCGGATCCGGCGCCACCGGGAACTGTCCGAGGCCGAGATGGCCGCGGTGATCGAACGCGCCGACGCCTGGCGCGACACCGAGACCGAACGCGGTTTCTCGATGGCGCTGGGCCGGCTGGGCGATCCCGCCGACGGCGACTGCCTGCTGGTCGAGGCCGTACAGAACGACGGGCACAAAGACGCTGTGGTCGCGATGCTGTCGCTGGTGCCGTGGGGTTCGAACGGCGTCTCGCTCGACGTCATGCGCCGCTCGCCACAATCCCCGAACGGCACCATCGAGCTCATGGTCAGCGAACTGTGCATGCAGTCCGAAGACATTGGGGTCAGCCGTATTTCGCTCAACTTCGCGATGTTCCGATCGGCCTTCGAGCAGGGTGCCCAGCTCGGTGCCGGGCCGGTGGCACGGATGTGGCGCGGGCTGCTGGTGTTCTTTTCGCGGTGGTGGCAGCTGGAGACGCTGTACCGCTCGAACATGAAATACCAGCCGGAATGGGTGCCGCGCTACGCGTGCTACGAGGACGCCCGCCTGGTCCCCCGGGTCGGAGTGGCGTCGGTGATCGCCGAAGGCTTTCTCGTGCTGCCGTTCTCCCGGCGCAACAAGCAGCACACCGGCGACCATGTCGCCGCACCGGCCGATCTCGTCCAGTCCGGACGGTTGCACCGCGACGGCAGCACGCCCGACATGGCCGGGATCGAAGCCGACACCACCGACGACACCGAGCCGCCACGGCTGCCCGAACAGGTGCGCGTACGCATGGCCAAGCTCAAGGCGTTGCAGGACAAGGGTGTCGATGCCTACCCGGTCGGCCAGGCTCCGAGCCACACCGTCGCGGCCGCGCTCGACACCGCCGACGGCGAGGCCCTGACGGTGGCGGGCCGCGTGCTGCGGGTACGCGACTACGGTGGCGTGCTGTTCGCGCAGTTGCGCGACTGGTCGGGTGAAGTGCAACTCCTGCTGGACAATTCGCAGCTGACCGATGGAAACACCGCCGACTTCACCGCGACCATCGATCTGGGCGACCTGGTCGAGGTGACCGGATCGATCGGTGTGAGCCGCAACGGCACCCGGTCGCTGATCGTGACCAGGTGGCGGCTGATCGGCAAATGCCTGCGCCCGCTGCCGGACAAATGGAAGGGCCTGACCGACCAGGAGGCGCGGGTGCGGGCCCGCTACGTGGACCTTGCCGTCAACACCGAGGCCCGTGATCTCATCCGGGCTCGCAGCGGTGCGCTGCATGCCATCCGGGAAACGCTGTACGCCAAGGGTTTTCTCGAAGTGGAGACCCCGATCCTGCAGCAGATCCACGGCGGCGCCAACGCCCGACCGTTCCTGACCCACATCAACGCCTACGACCTCGATCTGTATCTGCGGATCGCGCCGGAGCTCTACCTCAAGCGGTTGTGCGTGGGCGGGGTCGAGCGGGTTTTCGAGCTGGGGCGGGCATTCCGCAACGAGGGCGTGGACTTCAGCCACAACCCGGAGTTCACGCTGCTGGAGGCCTACCAGGCCCACGCCGATTACCACGTCTGGATCGACGGCTGCCGCGAACTCATCCAGAACGCGGCACAGGCCGCCAACGGGGCGCACGTCTTCCTGCGGCCGCGGGAAGACGGCGTGCTCGAACCTGTCGACATCTCGGGCGAGTGGGCCGTCAAGACCGTGCACGACGCGGTATCGGAGGCCATCGGCGAGCACATCACCGCCGAAACCGACCTGGCGACGCTGCGCCGGCTGTGCGATTCCGCAGGCATTCCGTATCTCACGCACTGGGACGCCGGTGCCGTGGTGCTGGAGATGTACGAGCACCTGGTCGAGGACCAGACCACCGAACCCACGTTCTACAAGGACTTCCCGACCTCGGTGTCGCCGCTGACCCGGCCGCATCGCAGCATCCCCGGAGTGGCCGAGCGGTGGGACCTGGTGGCCTGGGGTGTCGAGTTGGGCACGGCGTACAGCGAACTCACCGACCCGGTCGAGCAACGGCGCCGGCTCCAGGAGCAGTCACTGCTGGCCGCGGGCGGCGATCCGGAGGCCATGGAACTCGATGAGGATTTCCTGCAGGCCATGGAGTACGCGATGCCACCGACCGGCGGGCTCGGCATGGGAGTGGACCGCGTGGTCATGCTGATCACCGGGCGCAGCATCCGCGAAACCTTGCCGTTCCCGTTGGCCAAACCGCGGTGACAGCAAGCTCACAGCCGACCGCAAGGATCTGCGGCCACGATTAGCCGGTGACCTTCAACCACCATCTGTCGCTGATGCACGGCTGGGTCCCGACGACTGTGCAGGCCGTCACCGTCGCGGTCCTGATCGCCGCGATCGGCTGGCGCGCCTGGCGCTGGCAACGCGTCTGGCTTCCGGTGGCCGCCCTCGTCGGCGGTGTTCTCGCGGCAGGCACCTACTGGTACATCCAGAGCGAAGGACTGGCCGGTAACCCGGCGCCGCGGTCGCTGTGGGTGTGGGTCGCGGTGAGCGGGGCGGCCGTCGTGGTTCTGGTCGCGGGTTGGCGCGGTAGCCGGTGGTGGCGGCGCGGCGCCTCGGCACTGGCGATCCCGCTCAGCGTGTTGTGTGCGGCGCTGGCCCTGAACCTGTGGGTGGGCTATTTCCCGTGGGTTCAGACCGCGTGGAACCAGTTGACGGCGGGGCCACTGCCCGACGAGACCGATCTGGTCACCGTCGCCGCCATGCAGCAGGAGGGCTCGATCCCGGTCAAAGGCACCGTCGTCCCTGTCGAAATCCCCAATACGGCATCGGGTTTCCGGCATCGGGGCGAGTACGTCTATCTACCGCCGGCGTGGTTCGGGACCAATCCCCCGCCCAAGCTCCCGACGGTCATGATGATCGGTGGCGAGTTCAATACGCCTGCGGACTGGATGCGGGCGGGCAACGTCATCAAGACGATGGACGAATTCGCCGGCGCCCACCACGGTTACGCGCCGGTGCTCGTGTTCGTCGACCCGGGCGGCGCGTTCAACAACGACACCGAATGCGTCAACGGCATCCGGGGCAATGCCGCCGATCACCTCACCAAGGATGTCGTGCCGTACATGAATGCCCACTACGGGGTGAGCCCGGCCGCGGCCAATTGGGGCATCGTCGGCTGGTCGATGGGCGGCACGTGTGCGGTCGATCTGGCGGTCATGCACCCCGATCTCTTCAGCGCGTTCGTCGACATCGCGGGTGACCTCGGACCGAATTCGGGTACCAAGGCCCAGACCATCGAGCGGCTGTTCGGTGGCAACGCCGCCGCCTGGGACGCGTTCGATCCGACCACGGTCATCAACCGGCACGGCCAGTACCAGGGCGTGGCGGGCTGGTTCGACGTCAACGACTCGCAGGCGACCGTCAAACCCGCGGGCCGGTCCAACGACCAGGCCCGTGCCGCAGACTCGCTGTGCGCGTTGGGTTCTGCGCACGGCATCGCGTGCGCGGTGGTGAGTCAACCCGGCACCCACGACTGGCCGTTCGCCACCCGCGCGTTCTCGGCGGCCCTGCCCTGGCTGGCGGGTGCCATCGGGACGCCGCAGGTGCCCGCCATCGGACTGCCCGCTCAGCCCGCCTCGCCTGCGTACGTGCAGACGGCCGCCAAGTAGCAGCGCCTCAGTAATCGGATTCGGCGGCCAGGATCTCGGCCAGGTAGGCATCGTCTCGCGGTGCGGCGAGGCGAGCTCGGGCGAACGCCCGCACCCGGTCCCGGGTCTCGGCGGATTCGGTGGCGGCCGCGCCGATCCGGACGTCGGCTGACGACCAGTCCACGTTCCAGGCCTGGGTTTCGGTCAGCGCTTGACCATCAGAGCCGAACACCGGCAGCACCGCACGCCCGGCGTCGTCGAGCACCCCGGCGCCACGATGGTCGCCGCAGCGTACCTGCGCGCCGATACCCGCGGCGTGATTCGGACCCGACACCGCGACGTGCACAACGACATTCACGGTTCCGGGCGTGGCGACGACCGACCATTCGACCGTGCCCTCAGCCGCGTCGAAGACACCCGGCGGCACCGCCGACCAGTTGACGGTCGCGACGCCGACGGCGATCGCGTCCCGCGACGACGATCCGCCGGCCCCGGCCGCCAGGGCGTAGTCGTCCCGGCGCCGCACGTCGGCCATGTCGGCGACCCAGGTCACGCCGATCTCGGCGGCCAGCTCGCGGCAGTCGTCCACCATCGCGATTACCCGCGGGTCGCCTTGTGCGGCAAGGGCGTTCAGTGCCGGGATATGCGGCTGTAGCAGGCCGGCCACCTCGGCATCGAGGGTGTCGTCGGTGAAGTAGTCCTCGGCTGCCACGGTCAGCAGCGCGATCTCGGCGTCCAACACGGCCGGGTCGAGTGCCGCGATGCCGTCGCGAGCACTGGCCGGCCACCAACGCCGCAACCAGTGCCCGATGGCCAGTCTGCGGGCCGCGGCCACCGAGCCTGCCTGTACCGCGACGCCGGTCAGGTCGAATGGCTCTCCCGAGTGGCGGTACCGCAGGGCATCGACGACGGCGACGTGGCCGGCTTCCCCGAGCACGCGCCAAAGCCAGTCGGCCCGTAGCGGATCGGTGAACGCGATCACCGGCGGTTCGGCCGGATCGGCGTCCACCGTCCAGGACAGCACGGCCCCGCTGACCTCGAGGAGGGCGAGAAGCGGTGGCGGGTCGGGCAGCGATCCGGTGCTCCACAAGCCGGAGTCGATCCGCAGTGTCATCGAAGTCATCCGGCTACCTGCACTTCCAGCATCGCCTTGATGCGCTGCCGGTGGTCGAGACTCACCGATCTCGCCACGCCCTCCAGCACCGACCGCATGTCATCGACGTCCTCGCAGGATTCCTGCCAGACGTCGCGACCGTGCAACCGCGCCCACAGCCGGCTCAGGTACGGCCGGGCGAACGCGCCGAGATCGTCGACCACCTGCTGCTGGCGCGGGTGGATGGGACCGCCGTCGGCCAGATAGCGACGGGCGTGCAAGACGTAGGCCTCCTTGGCCAGTCGCGCCTGGATCCGCCCGGACAGCTCATATCGGGCCGATGTGTGCGGCGCCAACGGCCGCAGATCGACCGCGACCTCGATACCGGTGAGCAGGCCGGCCTGCTTGTCCTCGGCCAGCAGGCCCCACGGGGCGCAGGCCCGGTCGACCTCCTCGGCGCACAGCAGCGGAACGTCGGGCAACTCGTCGCGGTCGAGCGCGCGCCGCAGGGTTGCCCGCACCCGATCGACCACGCTGCGGTCCAGCGGCCGGTCCCCCTCGGTCTCCCCGTCGATCACCGGAGGCTGTTGCGGCGCAATCGAACACAGCCCGATGTCGACGAGCGACCACGGCAGCCCGACCGAACGGCGTGCCTTCGCGCCGAGGTTGTACGGGGTGGCGTCGGCGACCAGGGCCGACCACACGCGCTGGCGCGCCATCGCGGCGCGGTGGCTGTCGGCCGGGCCGAGCACCGTCGCGAGCCCGGCGAAGAACGGGCCGGTGATGGCGGGCGTCGGCTGTACATCGCTCCAGCTGCGATCGAGTTGGCGCCGCAGCTTCGCGAGCACCTGCGGGTCGCGCACGTACCGGTTGAGCACCTCGATCGCGGTTCGGTCGCGGCCTTCGTGGATGTCGGCGAGCACCGTGGCCGCGGTGCTCGACGCGTCTGCGGCCGGGGCGCCGTCGGTGACCGCGAGTTCGAAACACACTGGGAAATACAGTTCCTGCGCGTTGCCCGTCGTGATGCGCTGACGCCGTCGCTCCTGCTTGAGCAGGACGAACCATGCGGCGGCGGCACGCAACTGGGCTGTGTGCCCCACGATCGTGGCGTACATCGCGTCGGCCACTTCGGCGTCGAGCACGGCCGCCGAGTATTGCGTGTTGCTGCGCAGCCGCAGCACGAGCGGGTCGATGATCCGCTTGACGGTCCGCCGCAACGGGCCGCCGTCGTCGCCGCTGAGCACCTCGACCCCGGGGCCGATCGCGCGCCAGGCCCGGTCGATCACCGCACGGCGGGGTTGGGCGGTGTTCACCCGGTCCGTCGCGCCGGCGGACGCTGTGTCGGAACCGGTGCTCACCGGCACCAGGATAGAGCGGCCCAACTTGGGTTCGGTAGCTCGCACCCGGCCCGATGCTCATCGCATGACCGACGCCATGATGATCACCGCCCTGTGCTTGCTGTGCGGTGGGGCCGCCAGTGCCGTGCTCGCCGCTGCCCGCCGTACCCGCTGCGCTCGCCCCGACGACGAGGCCACCGAGCGACTGGCGACCATCGAGGAGCTCGTGGCCGAGTTCGACCTCATGCTGATCCGCAAAGGCTTGCTGACGAGCACGCAGCTCGCGTTGATACGCAACGGAATCCGGTCCCGCGGGATCGTCACCGGCATGCGTCCCACCGGCGCCATGCGGGAGGATTTTCGTGAGGTCGAGCTCGACCTCATGGTCAGCAGGCCCGGCGGCGGGCAGTTCCCGGCCCACCAGACGGCGTTGATACCGGCGTCGTCGTTGCGGAAGGTGACGCCGGGCAGCGTGATCGACACGTACTTCCGGCCCGGCGACGAGAGCGCCATCGCAGTGTGCGTATCGCCGGGGTGAGTGTCAGCGGGCGCCGTCGACCGCAAAGGTGGCGAGCGCTGCCCAGTACAGCGGGCTCGCGGTGGCGTCTCCGGCTCGCCAACGCCGCAACTGCGCACGTTGCCAGCGGTTCACCGCGACGCCCGCATCGTCCTCGCGATGCGCGAGGTCGACGCCCACGACGATGTCGGCCATCGGATCGACGGCGGAATCCGTTGGACGCGGTGCGAATTGACGGTAGCCCGCAGTCGTCGGCAGCGACCACAGGGTCGCGGTGACCAGCTGCGCACCGCCCAGGATCATCGCCGCGACCAGGCCGGTGGCCTCGTCGAACCGGTAGTCCCCGCCGGAGGCGCACGCCAGCAGCCCCACGCGCGGCGGGACGGGCAGCTGTACGGACATGACGTCGCCCGCGGTGAGCGGATGTTCCTCGGCCAGGTGCAGCGCGGCGCGGTCGGCGTGGCCGGCGTCATGCTCGGCGGCGCTGGCATGCCCGACGTAGAGCAGCCGCGCCGGGGCACGCGCACAGGCCTCGGCAAGCCAGCGCCGGTCGGTGTCGGTGCGGCGGAACAGTTCCACGGCATCCGCGACCGCAGGCAATGCCTGTTCACCGGTGAAACCGCTGAAGTGACGAGCCAGCGGCGTCTGCGGCGACGGCCGCCCCAGCACCGAACCCAACGCGGAATCCGGCCGCTGCCCGGGGATGCGCGGGTCGAGGACCAGGACCGCCGGGCCGTCGCGACGCTCGGCCCAGCGCGCCGGGCGCCGTGGCCCATGCACGATGTTCGGTGGCACCGCCATCAGCACGTCCACCAGCTCCATCAACCGGAATCCGTCCGGGCCCGGAACGGCCAACTGTCCCCACGGCACCCGGCCGAGCCGCGGGCTCGGTGTCACGAACAGCACGGCCCGCGGCGATGCGACGCAGTCGGCCAGCAGCTGCCAGCCGGCCACCCCGATCAGCTGGGCCCCGAGCGTACGGGCCAGATCCAGTTCGGCACCCGGGTCGGCGAAAGCCCCGGTCGCCACCGCGCGTTGAATGGCCTGTGCGGGCGTCTCGGAACCGCAGGGGTCGGGCAGCGCGTTGTCCAGCGCGTCGCAGGCCGCAGTCAGATACGGTTCCTCGACCACCCAGGTGACCGACCGCTGCGGGTCCCCCACCACCCGCAGGGTCGCGTATGTGGCGATGCCGACGTCGGCGAACCGCAGCACCAGGGTCTGTGTCACGGCCACGTCGTCCATTCGGTCTCTTGTGCCGTGACCTCGCGGCCGTAGCGCTGCATCGCGAGTTCGCGGTACCGGTTCAGGATCGGCGCGCTGTGCGGGTCCATCCGCAACGGCGGCAACGGTCCGAGTCGTGTGAGCACACTGCCGCCGACCGGCGCGGCGGCCGCGGCGATCGCGAGTTCGGGTGCCATCTCCGCTTCGACGGGAACCGCGGCGGTGGCGGTGGCGGTCCAGTCCCCGGCCTGCTGAGGTGCCGGCTCCGGGGTGAAAGTGCCGCGTGCGCTGTGATACTCGACCAGTTCACAGATCAGCTGGGTGTTGTCGGACTCCCAGGCGACTGCGAACGCACCGGCCAGCATCGGCGCGGATACGCTGCTCGCCCAACGCATGCGGGCCCCGGCATCGCCGATCGTGTAGCGCACCGAATCGACTGCGAGCGCCGCCGGCACTTTCAGATCGGCGGCCCGCTCGAGTTTGACCATGGCGCTGCGATACTCGGGACTGCCGGGCTCGCAGCTGAAGACGCCGGTCCCGGCGGCATGCCTGGCCTCGACCTGATGCCAGTCCTGCCCAGGCTCTCCGAGCCCGTCGAGTCCCATCTCCGCGAGCGCCTCGGCCCGCCAGATGTTGCCGAGGTGCGAATCGAGCCGGGCGTATTGCAGCCAACTGTGCCGGGGTGACGTGTCGAGCCATTTCCTGGCCTGGCCCACCAGGTCTCTGGCTTCGGCGAAGGCACCGCGAAAGATCGCGATCCAACTGCGCTGCAACAGTATTCGATGGATATGCAGGGGTTTGCCGAGTTCGCGCCAGTGCCGCTCGGCGTGCTCCCAGCACTGGTCGGCCTCCTGCAGTGCGCCGATACCCAAACGGATCAGCCCGAAGTACAGCCAGCTTCGCGATACGTCGTGTGCCCTGGCGTGATCGGCGATCACCGGGTACGCCTCGGTGACGAGCCGTTGGGTTTCGGCGTACTCACCCGTCGACCAGCACGCCGCGGCCCGTTCGAGCTTGCAACGCGCGGCGGCGAGCTGCCAGCCGCGGGCTTCTGCTCTCGCACCGGCGCGGCGCAGCCACGGCTCGGCCTCGTCGAGCCGGCCGGACTCGACGCAGAACCGCGCGTATCCCAGCGCCCCGGTGACGAACAGGTGATCGGTCTCGGCCGTGCCGTCGCCCGGCCGGTCGATGTCGTCGAGCACGGCGTCCCACAGCGGGACCGAGCGTGCGTACAGGTCGTCGTCGCACAACCCCGCCGCCACCAATGTGCGGCTGTGGCAGACCAGCCGTCGGTACTCGACGTCGAGATCCTCGAAACCTTCATCGGCATCGATCAGCGCGGCCAAATGCGTTGCGGCGCTGTCATGATCTCCCTGGGCGGCGGCGAGTCCGGCGTCCAGGAAGTCGGCCCGCCGCGCGTACCGGCGGATCATGTGATCGACCTCGGCGTCGGTCATCGTCACCTGATCCGCGGCTTCGGGCATGCGCCCGGCCCGGATCGCGGTGTAGATCGCCAGACAGTCGCGGATACGCCGGATGCTCTCGGCCACACCGTCATAGGCGCTGCGCACGAGGTAGATCTCACCCAGCTGGGCGAACACCTCCAGCGCGTAATCGTCGCGGTCGGCCCGTTCGATCCTCGGCAGGAGCCCGACCAGCAGGTCGCGCGCCGAGCCCTCGTCGCCGGCCAGCGCAAGGTGACGGGCGCGGTCCAACTCCCCGACGATCGTCACCGTCGCATCATAGGAAGCGGCGGGCACCCACCGGGTGCCCGCCGCCGTCGGGATGGGTCAGCTGCAGGTCACCGTGATGGTGAACGGCTTGTTTATCATCCCGGCCATCGGGTTCTTCATGTCGGCCCCGGAGGCCTCGCCGGTGATCGTGTAGGTGTCGCCGTCGACCTTGACCTCGGCTGAGCCGACCTTGACGCCCATGTTCTCGCTGACGGCCAGCGCGCTGCCGTCGTAGACCAGGCCGAGCGACTCGACCTTCGGTGTCGCCTCGTCGGTCATCACGACCCCGAGCCCCTGCTGACCACCGATCGCGGCGCTCGCGACGTTGATCTTGCCGCCCTGCTTGACGCAGGTCACCGAGTTGACGTCGAGTCCGGCCAGATCCTTGCCGTCCACCTTGACCTGGGTGTTGCCGCCCGTGCTGACCTCCGATGCACCAGCGGCCGCTGCGGGCTTGTCGCCCGAGGACACCGGCTCGGCCTTGTCGTCCGAGCAGCCCACCAGCACTGCGCCGGTCGCGAGCAGTCCCATGGCGCCTGCGATGACTCGATTCATCTTCGTCGTCCTTCCATTCGTGTTCCGCGTCGCCCCGATGGCTCCGTCGTGCCCTCAGTCAAGGCGGGCCGACCGGCTACCGATCCCAAGAAAAGTCGGTCGCCGCGGGTACGGTGAATTCATGACGGAGCAGCCCGAGCAGTCCGCGGAATCTGACGAAACCGTCGTCGAAGGCGAGGTCGTCCCACCCGCGACAGGCTCGATCCCCACGCCGACATCCCATTCGCCCGAGACCGGCTACACCCCGGCCGGTGTGCCGACGTTCGAGTCCGTGCGGGAGAAGATCGAAACCCGTTACGGCACCTCGATCGGGGCGTCGGAGCTGGCTGCCGACACCCCCGAAGGCCGCGCGGTCGAGGAGCAGTACGACGCCAGGCAACGGGCCGCGGCCGAGCGTCTCGAGCAGATCCGGCAGTCGATGCGGGACGACGACAGCGAGAAGTCCTGAGCGGTGCGCACTTTCACTGCCGCCGAGCGGCGGGCGCGGCTGGCTCGGCGCCATTTCCTGACCGCGCCTGCCGATTCCATCACCGGCACCGCCGCCGGCCTGGTCGGGCTGCATTCCACCGATCCGGCGACGCCGTACCTGTCGCTGTGGGCTCGGCTGCCCGGCTTCGCGATCGCCGACCTCGACACCGAACTGTACGAGCGCCGCTCGGTGATCAAGCACTTGGCGATGCGGCGCACCTTGTGGATGGTGCACACCGGCGACCTCGCCGCGATTCAGGCCGGTGCCAGTGACCGGGTCGCCGGCAACGAACTCCGCAAGCTCATCGGTGACGTCGAGAAAGCCGGGGTCGCACCGGACGGCGCACGTTGGGTGAGCGCGGCGTGCGCGGCCGTATTGCGACACCTCCGGCAGCACGGGCCGACCAGCGCGAAAGAGTTGCGCGCGGCGCTCCCCGAGTTGTCGGGCAGCCACGACCCCGCCCCGGGCAAGCGGTGGGGTGGTGAAATTCCGCTGGGTCCAAGGGTTTTGACTGTGCTCGGGGTGCAAGGCGAGATCGCGCGGGGACCCAACGACGGCGCGTGGACCGTTTCACGGCCCCGGTGGACCACCACCGCGGACTGGCTGGGCGCGAAACCGGAACCCATGTCGGAGGACGCGGCCCGCACCGAGTTGGTGCGCCGCTGGCTTGCCGCATTCGGTCCGGCCACCGTCACCGACATCAAATGGTGGTTCGGCAACACCCTGACGTGGGCCCGCACCGCGCTGCGCGACCTCGAGGCGGTCGAGGTCGATCTCGAAGGCATCCCGGGCTATGTGCTGCCCGATGATCTCGAGGTGGAGCCGGATCCTGGACCCTGGTGCGCCCTACTCCCCGGTTTGGACGTCACGACCATGGGATGGTTCGACCGCGACTGGTACGTCGGGCCACACCGCAGCCAGGTGTTCGACACCAACGGCAACGCCGGCCCGACGGTGTGGTGCAACGGCCGCATCGTCGGCGGCTGGCGGCAGGACGAGAACGGGCGCGTCGTGCTGTGCCTGCTGGAGGAGACGGGCAGCGCGATGAACCGCGCGTTGCAGCGCAAGGCCGACGAGCTCACGGAATGGCTGGCCGCGGCACGCGTCAACCCGCGCTTTCCGTCTCCGGTGTCTAAGCGCTGACCTTGCGCCGCTTGCGCCGCGGCGACGGCACATCAAGCAGTTCGGCCAGGAACTTGCCGGTGTAGCTGTCGGGGTTGGCCGCGACGTCCTCGGGGGTGCCCTGCGCCACCACGGTGCCGCCGCCTGCCCCGCCCTCGGGTCCCATGTCGACGATCCAGTCCGAGGTCTTGATGACGTCGAGGTTGTGCTCGATGACGATCACCGTATTGCCCTTGTCCACAAGGCCGTTAATGACCTTGAGCAGCTTGCGGATGTCTTCGAAGTGCAGGCCGGTCGTGGGCTCGTCGAGGATGTAGATCGTGCGGCCGGTCGACCGCTTCTGCAGCTCGGCGGCAAGCTTGACGCGTTGCGCCTCACCGCCCGACAGCGTCGGCGCCGGCTGCCCCAGCCGCACGTACCCCAGCCCGACGTCCACCAGGGTCTTGAGATAACGGTGGATCGAGCTGATCGGCTCGAAGAACTCCGTGGCGTCCTCGATGGACATGTCGAGCACCTCGGAGATCGTCTTGCCCTTGTAGTGCACCTCGAGCGTCTCGCGGTTGTAGCGCGCGCCGTGGCACACCTCGCACGGGACATACACGTCGGGCAGGAAGTTCATCTCGATCTTGATGGTGCCGTCACCCGAGCAGGCCTCACATCGGCCGCCCTTGACGTTGAACGAGAACCGGCCCGGTTGATAGCCGCGTACCTTGGCTTCGGTCGTGGCCGCGAACAGCGAACGGATCTTGTCGAACACGCCGGTGTAGGTGGCCGGGTTGGACCTGGGGGTACGGCCGATCGGCGACTGGTCGACGCGGACCAGCTTGTCGAGCTGGTCGAGCCCGTTGACCCGCGTGTGCCGGCCGGGCACCAGGCGGGCGCCGTTGAGCTTGTTGGCCAGCACCGATGCCAGGATGTCGTTCACGAGCGTCGACTTGCCCGAGCCCGAGACCCCCGTCACCGACGTGAGCACGCCGAGCGGGAACGCGACGTCGATCTCGCGGAGGTTGTTCTCCCGGGCTCCCACCACCGTGACCTGACGACGCCGGTCGGTCGGCCGCCGGATCGCCGGGACCTCGATGCTCTCCTTACCGGAAAGGTAAGCGCCGGTGAGCGATTCGGGGTTACGCAGCAGTTCGTCGTAGGGGCCGCTGTGCACGATCCGGCCGCCGTGCTCGCCGGCCGCGGGCCCGATGTCGACGACCCAGTCGGCGTGCGCGATGGTGTCGAGGTCGTGTTCGACGACGATCAGCGTGTTGCCGAGGTCGCGCAGCCGCACCAGGGTGTCGATGAGCCTGCGGTTGTCGCGCTGATGCAGGCCGATGGACGGCTCGTCGAGCACGTAGAGCACGCCGACGAGCCCGGAGCCGATCTGGGTGGCGAGCCGGATGCGTTGTGCCTCACCGCCCGACAGGGTGGCCGCGGCCCGAGACAGTGACAGGTAGTCCAGGCCGACGTCGAGCAGGAACCCGAGCCGGGACTGGATCTCCTTGAGCACCTGACCGGCGATGGCCTGCTCACGATGCCCGAGTGTCAGGGCGTTGAGGAAGTCGGCACAGTCGGCGATGGAGAGTTCGGCCACCTGCGCGATGGACTTGTCGCCGTACTCGCCTGCGGCCAGCGTCACCGCCAGGATCTCGGGCTTGAGCCGGGTGCCGTCGCATTCCGGGCACGGGATGTCGCGCATGAAGCCCTCGTAGCGTTCCTTCATCTGCTCCGAATCGGTCTGCTCCATGCGCCGCTGCAGGAAGGCCATGACGCCTTCGAAGTCGGCGTAGTACGACCTGGTACGGCCGTACCGGTTCTTGTACCGGACGTGAACCTGATGGTCGGAGCCTTCCAGGATGGCCTTGCGCGCCTTGGCCGTCAGCTTCTTCCACGGGGTGTCGATGTCGAAGCCCATCTGGTCACCCAGGCCCGACAGCATGCGGGTGAAGTACTCGGCACTCTGCCCCACCGCCCACGGCGCGATGGCCCCCTCGGCCAGCGTGAGCTCCGGATCGGGGACCACCAGATCGGGGTCGACCTCTTTGCGGATACCGAGGCCTGTGCACTCGGGGCAGGCGCCGTAGGGCGAGTTGAACGAGAACGAGCGCGGTTCGAGGTCGTCGACTGCGAGATGGTGGCCGTTCGGGCACGCCAGCTTCTCGGAGAACCGCTGCTCGCGATGGGGATGGTCGTCCTCACGGTCGACGAACTCGAGCACCACGATGCCGTCGGCGAGGTTCAGCGCCGTCTCCACCGAATCGGTGAGCCGCTGCTTGGCGGTGGCCTTGACCGTCAACCGGTCGATGACCACCTCGATGTCGTGCTTCTCCTGCTTCTTGAGCTTCGGCGGATCCGTCAGCGGGTGCACGACGCCGTCGACCCGGACGCGGCTGTAGCCCTGGGTGTTGAGCTTGTCGAACAGATCGACGAACTCACCCTTACGGGTCCGCACGACCGGCGCCAGCACCTGGAACCGGAGCCCCTCGTCCATCGCCAGCACCTGGTCGACGATCTGCTGCGGGGTCTGCCGGGCGATCCGCTCGCCACAGACCGGGCAGTGCGGCGTGCCCGCGCGGGCGTAGAGCAGGCGCAGGTAGTCGTACACCTCGGTGATGGTGCCGACCGTCGAACGCGGGTTGCGGTTCGTGGACTTCTGGTCGATCGAGACCGCCGGGGACAGCCCTTCGATGAAGTCGACGTCGGGCTTGTCCATCTGGCCGAGGAACTGCCGCGCGTACGCCGAAAGCGACTCGACGTAGCGGCGCTGCCCCTCGGCGAAGATCGTGTCGAAGGCCAGCGACGATTTGCCGGAGCCGGACAAGCCGGTGAACACGATCAAGGAGTCGCGGGGCAGGTCGAGGTCGACTCCGCGCAGGTTGTGTTCCCGCGCACCCTTGATGATCAGGCGTTCAGACACCCGGTTCCTTTCCACGAACAGACTTCACACCCATGCTATGTGCGGGTACCGACAAGCCCGATACGGTGGCGATATGACCCCAACCAACATCACGGTCGACGACACCTACACCGGTCACGTGGATCCGGGAACCGCGGCGCGGCGCACCCTCGCCAACGCCTCGATCATCAAGGTGTCGGTGGGTCCCATGGACAACAACTGCTACCTGGTGACCTGCACGTCAACCGGCGAAACACTGCTGATCGACGCGGCCAACGACGCCGACGTCCTGCTGGAACTCATCAAACAGTACGCGCCCGAGCTCGTGCTGATCGTGACGAGCCATCAGCATTTCGACCACTGGCAGGCGCTGGAGGCAGTGGCGAAGAGCACAGGCGTGCCCACCGCGGCGCACCAACTCGACGCCGAGCCGCTCCCGGTGACGCCGGACCGCATCCTCGCCGACGGCGACACCATCCGCGTCGGCGACCTGTCCCTCGACGTCATCCACCTGCGCGGGCATACGCCGGGTTCGGTGGCGCTCGCGCTGTCCGGCGCCGACGAGTCCGGAGCCACCCATTTGTTCACCGGCGACTGCCTGTTTCCCGGCGGGGTCGGCAAGACGTGGCAGCCGGGTGACTTCGAACGGCTCCTCGGGGATGTGACCACCAAGGTGTTCGACGTGTACGACGACAACACCGTCGTCTACCCCGGCCACGGCGACGACACGTCATTGGGTGCCGAGCGTCCCAGCCTGGCTGAATGGCGCGAACGCGGCTGGTAGAACGCCGCGCTAGCTGGTGTGCACGATGAGCACGTCGGTCTTCGACCGGCGGGCCACGTTCGCGGGTACCGACCCGAGCAAGCGGCCGGCGATCGTGCTCAGGCCCACGTTGCCGACGACCAACAGGTCGGCCTTGACGTCGTCGGCCAGTTCGACGAGCGCATCGACGGGTGCGCCGACGATCGGGCGCTCCTCGATGTCGGTGGCGCCTGCGGCCTTCGCCCGGTCGGTCGCCTCCCGCAGGATGGCGTAGATGGGAGCGTTGCCCGCCATCTTGTAGCCCTCGTCCTTGAGCACGTCGGCAGCGCGCTGGTCTTCGCTTTGAGGGAAGTACGCCGTCGCAATGATCAGCTTCGCGTTAGACCCGGCGGCAATCTGACCGGCACGGTCCACCGCACGCAGTGACGAATCAGACCCGTCCGTACCGACCACCACGGTTCGATAGGCGCTCATCCATATCCTCCCACTGTCAGTTCCAACGCCACCCGAGACAGTAACCCGTACCCGCTGGACAGGGGCGCGAATCACGACACCCGTACGTGCAGCTCACAAATCGGTCGGGTATCCGGCTCGGTGACGTTTATCGGCACTGATGTTAACCACAGCTTGCCGAAAATCGGTGCCGACCGTGACACAGGTGACGCCGCGCCGCGCCGAGTTGCCGGCAGCCACCGCCGGCGCAGAAGTGACCGGGCTCATGGTCGTGCGCCAAAATCACACCCGCAGAATGGTTTTCACGACCGAATGCGAGCCTGCGACCCGGCAGGAACTCCGCCGACCATGAGCCACGGTACGCCTGACGAACACCTCTTCACGCAGGCGACATGTCCGCGGGTTACGGTTTTGCCGTCTGGGGGGAGGTAAACGGCCATTCACGCAGAGCTCTCACTGAACACTGCGCGCGCCACCGGTCTCGGCGCGCGGCACCGCGCCGGCCGTTTCGACGCCATACCGGTCGCGATGTTCGCGATCGCGCTGAGTGCGGCCGGGGCGGCCAGGCCGTCCCTGTGGTTCGACGAGGCCGCCACGATCTCGGCGGCCACGCGGCCGGTGCCCGAACTCTGGGCGCTGATCGGCAATATCGATGCCGTACACGGCCTCTACTACCTGGCCATGCACGGGTGGTTCTCGGTTTTTCCGGTCACCGAGTTCTGGTCGCGGTTCTCGAGTTGCCTTGCGGTCGGCGGCGCAACGGCCGGTGTCGTGACGCTGGGTCGGCAATTCTCGAGCCGCACGCTATCGGTGTGCGCCGGAATACTGTTCGCGATCCTGCCGCGGGTCACCTGGGCAGGCATCGAAGCCCGCTCGTATGCGTGGACAATGTTGGCTGCGGTGTGGTTGACGGTGCTTCTCGTCGCCGCGATCCGGGCGCGCCGCGGCATGCTGTGGGCGGCATACGGTGCGGCGCTTGCCCTCTCGACGCTGCTGAACATCTTCGTCGTGTTGATCGTGCTGCCCCACGCCGTCGCCGTGATGCTGCTGTCGCGCCGTGCCGTTGGGCCGTGGCTCGCCGCGTCGGTTCCGGCGGTGTCGGCGGTGACACCGTTCATCTTGTGGTGCCGCTCGCAGAGTTTCCAGGTGGGCTGGATCTCGCCGTTGGGCTCCCACACGTTCGCCGAGGTGGCGCTCGAACAGTATTTCGACCACAGTGTGGCGTTCGCGCTGTTGGCCGCGGTGGCACTGGCCGCACCGCTGCTGGTGCGGCGAATCCGCCCGGCGGATACCGGAAGTCGGCAGTTGGCGGTGATCGCCGCGGTGTGGGTTGTCGCGCCCACCGCGGTTCTGCTCGCCTATTCACCTGTTGCGCAACCGCTTTACTATCCACGATATCTGTCCTTCACCGCTCCGGCGGCAGCCCTTCTGCTCGCGGTGTGCGTCGTCGCGGTTGCCCGGACCCGGGAATGGATCACCGCGGTGCTCGCGCTGTTCGCGCTCGCCGCCACGCCCAACTACCTGGTGGTGCAGCGCGGGCCGTATGCCAAGGAAGGCATGGACTTCAGCCAGGTCGCCGACGTCATCACCGCCCACTCCTCCCCCGGCGACTGCCTGATCCTCGACAACACCACGAGCTGGAAACCCGGGCCCATCCGGCCCATCACCGCGGCCCGCCCCACCGCCTATGCCCACCTCGTCGATCCCGGCCGCGGACGAACGGCCGTCGAGCGAAACCGGCTGTGGGACGCCCACCTCGGCATCTGGGGCGTTGCCGAACAGGTTCGCCGATGCACGGTGTTGTGGACGGTGTCCGAACGCGATCCGTCGGTGCCCGATCGGCAGAGCGGTGAAGCGCTCGATCCGGGGCCGCGCCTCGAGCGGGCACCGGCCTACCGCGTGCCGGAAGGGTTCGGCTTTCACATCGTCGAGCGGTGGCAGTTCAGCTTCGCCCAGGTGGTCAAATCGACCCGGTAGGCGTCAACCGCGCCGATCGCGGCCGAAGTAGATCTCCTGCGTTGCCGTGCACACGAGCTGCCCCGCCCGGTTGTACATCGTCCCGGTTGCCAGCCCACGCCCACCGATACCGCTGGGCGACACCTGATCCGACAACACCCAGTCGGACAGGTCGGCCGGACGGTGAAACCACACCGCGTGGTCGATGAGCGCCGAGAACGAGTCGATCTGCGTGGTGCGCCGCATCGTCACCGAGGTTTCGAGCATCGTGGTGCCGGTGACGTAGGTGAGCAGACAGCAGTTGACGAGCGGATCGTCGGTGACGGGTTCGGTTGGCCGCCACCACATCCGCGTGTGCTGCGGCGGGTCGGGCATATCCATGGCCAGCCGTGGCGGGGCATCGACATACCGGCGCGCGATCCACTGCGGGCGCACCCAGAACCCGTGGTGTTCGTCGGCGTAGGCACTCAGCTGATCCTCGACCGGGGCCAGCGCCTCGGGGGCGGGCACATCGGGCAACGGCTGGTGATAGTCCATCGCCTCGACCGGGGCGGTCAGCGAGACAAGGGCTTCCAACAACACCTCACCGCCCTGCTGAGCCCGCACCTGCCGCGTCGACAACGCACCGCCGTCCCGAAGGTTCACGACCTCCATGTCGACGGGGTAACGCGCGTCGCCGGCCCGCAACAGATACACGTGGACGCTGTGCGGTAGCCGTCCGGGTGCCGTGCGGCTTGCCGCCATCAACGCCTGCGCGGCGATGTGGCCGCCGACGATGTGGTGGTTGGCATTGTCGAGCTGAGTCGCGACGAACGTGTTGTCGCCGGAGCCGGCAAGGTCGAGTGTGGCCAGGATGTCGGCTAACTGCGGCAGGGGCACCGCAGCATTATGCGCGGTGCCCCTTTGCCCATGCCCAAGCGGTGAGTCGCCAACCATCGCCGCCTCGGCGCAGCGCAACCGTGAAGACGGAATCCCTTTGCATCACTTGTTGTCCTCGAAGGTCGAACGCCATCGTCGCGGGCACGACCACATAGGCGTAGTCGCCCGTCACGTCGACATGCGTTGGTTCGGCGAGCGTTATGTAGTACCCGGAGGCCCCCAAGTGCTCGCCTTCGGCAAGCACGTCTCGCCACCAGTCCTGGGCCGCTGTCGGGCCCTGCCACACATGCGGCGACATCCCGTCAAGAATCTGCATCGTGTCGTGACATGCGGCCTGCTGTTCCTCGGCGTCTCCATTGTTGAAAGCGTCGACGTAACGGCGCACCACAGCCATCGGATCAGTGCCAGTCACGCCGTGATGCTAACCAGCTTGACCACGTGATGCGGCGAATTGTCTACGCCGCCCGGTGCATACTTCCTTGTGCACGGGGCGGCGCAGACGTGCTGGAGCGAGTGACGGGATTCGAACCCGTGTAAACGGCTTTGCAGGCCGGTGCCTAGCCACTCAGCCACACCCGCATCAGGTCAGACTGTGCCAGGAGTGCGGACACCGGCCCAGGTTTTCAATCGTGGTGATTGCATTCGTCGGCGGGACCGGCAAGGGGCATGCCTGCCGCGATTCCGCCCTGCGGCCATCCGGCAGGCGAGTCCTCCCACGGCTCCTGGCGCCCATACGGCGTCAGATCGAGGAACGGATACCCCACGGACGAGTGGTCGAGACCGCGGGCGTACGCCGAGTACGTGTGGAACACCTCGTCGCCGCGCCGCAGGAAGACGCTCGCGCCCGGCCAGTCGCCGTGCAGGTCGTCATCGCTGAAGCCGGCGGCATGCAGGTCGTCGAGAGATTTGTAGTTGTACTCGATCGGCGCCCGGGCCGGATCGAGGGTCACGTGGTAGTCGTACGTGAAGTCGCTGTCGCGCGACGAGTACCACGGGAAGGTCCAGCCGTGCTGGTCGCGATAGCGCGCAATGCTGGAATACGGCGCGCGCGACACACACGCGAAGGTGACGTCCTTGGCGTTCAGCAGGGCTCGGTCTTTCTCGGTGAACGTGAGATCGGCCGCGGCCGTGCAACTCGGGCAGCCGGCATCGTTGGCATCGATCCACATGAAGTGGTGGATGTAGAGCTGGCTGCGTCCCTCGAACATGTCGAGCAACCGGACTTCGCCGTCCGGACCTTCGAACACGTAGTCCTTTTCGACCTTCACCATCGGCAACCGGCGTCGTTCGGCGTTGACGGCATCGCGCAGGTGGGTGACTTCGCGCTCGCGGGCCAGCAGTTTCTTGCGGGCGGCAAGCCAGTCGTCACGCGTGGCGACGTCGGGATATGCGGTGGGCTGTGCAGACATGAGCATCACTCCTCGTCGGAAAATCGCCTCGCTGGTATGGACTCGCTCAGCACCCGAAAGTCATCGCATCCGCGCTAATTTGTTCGGCATGGATCTCTGGCTGGCCGACCCGCCGTTCTTCGGCGGACCGGGGCAAGGCACGCGACAGTTGATCGAGTTGTTCGTCGCGTTCGGGCTGACCGCGTTGATCGGCCTCGAACGGGAGGTCCAGGGCAAGAGCGCGGGCCTGCGCACGCAGACGATCGTCGGTACCGCAGCCGCGCTGATCCTGCTCGTGAGCAAGTACGGGTTCAGCGACGTGCTGGCCGAAGGCACCGTGGTGGTCGACCCATCTCGTGTCGCCGCCCAGATCGTCTCCGGCATAGGTTTTCTCGGGGCAGGCATCATCATCTTCCGCCGCGGCTCGGTGCACGGGCTGACGACCGCGGCCGCAGTATGGGAATCGGCGGCGATCGGCATGGCCGCCGGCGCCGGGCTGCTGTTGCTGGCGTGCACCGTGACCGTGATGCATTTTGTGATCGTCCTCGGGTTCATGCCACTGGCCCGGCGGCTGGCCGCGCGCCTCAGCGGGTCGGTCCGCATGCACGTCACCTACGAGGAAGGACGTGGCGTGATGCGCGAACTCCTCCAGGCGTGCGACCGCCGGCAATGGCAGCTGACCGACCTGGCCACCGACGCACCGGGCGAGCCGCTCGGCGCCGACGGCCGCTCCGGTGTGGTCCTGACGTTGTCGGGCAGCGGCATCCTCAACGCACCGGCGGTCCTCGCCGCGATCGATGGCGTCACCGCGATCCACCAACTCGACGAAGACCCCGACTGAGAGACGCCCATGGTCACGTATCGCAACCCCGGTCCGATCTCATTCGACGCGGTGATCGAAAAGCCCGACCGCCCAGGCGCTTACGTCGAGTTTCCGTTCAGTTCAGTTGAACTGTTCGGCGTCCGCGCACGGGTGCCGGTTCACGTGCGTTTCGACGACACGGTCGACTACACCGGATCGCTGGCCCCCTACGGCGGCAGGCACATCCTCGGCGTGCGCAAGGAGATCCAAGACACGCTCGGGAAGTCGCACGGCGACACCGTGCACGTCGAATTGTCGCTCGACACCGATCGTGCCGAGGTCGCCGAGGACTGACTCATGCTGGCCGGCAGTCTGTTTCAGGCTTCACGCGGACGAGCGTCCGCAAAATGCCGCCAATTCACGGCGTGTCGCCGTACAGACACGGTCGCTCGCGGTGCTAGCGAGGACGTCCAGAGCGGAACGACGCGATTGCGCCGGCAGTGGCGAGCACGGCGAACGCGCCGAAGAGCCAGCGGGCCGCCGATGCGTCGCCGGTGTCGGTGAGGTTGACGACGACCCCGGCCAATCCGGCCCCGAAGGCCCCGCAGATGAGCTGGACGGTGTTGATTGCCGCCGCCGCGGCGGGTCCTTCTGCGGGATCGTCGACACTGCTCATCGCCCACGCGGACAAATGCGGCCACGCGATACCGATGCCAGCGCCGGTCACGAGCAGGCCCAGCGCCCACAGCACGACGAGCCAGACCGGCATGCCGTTGCGAATCAGGATGGCGCCGGCCGTCAGGCCGACCGCCATCACGAGCGGTGCGATCGCGACAGTCCGCACGATCACCCGGCGGTTCTGCACCGATGCGCTGGCGATCTCGCCCACGGTCCAGCCGACTGACAGCACCGCGCCGAAGAACCCGGCCACCACGGGCGTCAGATGCGCAAGCCGTTGCCCGAACAACGGCACGTACATGTCGACCATGGTGGCGGCCATCAGCACACCCAGCGTGAGGTAGATCCACTTGAGTGGGCCGGCGCCGAATGTGCTGGGCGGCAGGACCGATGCCTTCGCGCGCCGGTCGACGACCACGAAGGCGACCACAAGCGCGATGCCCAGCGTCAGCAGCGCAGCGGTGGCTCGCGCATCGTGCGGTATGCCGGCCACACTGACGGCCATGGCCGCCGAACCCAGCAGTGCAAGGGAGGCCACCGGTATGCCGGGCGCTCCGGCCGTTTCGTCGCCGCGCCCCGGCAGTGCGATGGGAACCAGCACGGCCATAGCAAACGTGAGGATCACGAGCACACCGAACGCCCACCGCCAATGCCCGTACTGGGCGAACAGTCCCCCGGCGGCCGGGCCGACGAGGGTGCCGACCCCCCACATCGCCGATACGAGGGCAGAGGCCTTGGTCCACAACGTATTCGGCAGCGCGGTGTTGATGACGGCATAGCCGAGCCCGGCCAACAATCCCCCCGCGAACCCCTGGACCGTGCGGCCGGTGAGCAGGATCTGCATGCTCGGTGCGAGCGCACAACCCAGGCTGCCCGCGCCGAACACCGTGAGCGCCGACAGGTACGCAAACCGCGGGCCCATCCGCATCAACACCGAGTGCACGGTCGTCGCGGCCATGACCGAGGCCACCAGATAGACGGCCGTCACCCACGCGTAGAAACGTTGGCCCCCGATATCGGCGACCGCGCTGGGCAGCAGACTGATGGTCAGAAACTCGTTGGTGGCGTACAACAACACGCCGCCGGCGAGCACGGTCGACGCACCGAGGTTCCGGGGACCCAGCAGCTGACGCCAAGTTCCGGTCGCTCCGTTTGTCGCGGTCGTCGCGGTGTCGGTCACGCCGCTGACGCTAGATCCTCAACCGCCGTTGAGGTCAAGGCCGGCTTATTTGAGCCCCGCCGCGTCCATGCCGCGCAGTTCCTTCTTGAGATCGGCGATCTCGTCACGGATGCGGGCGGCCAACTCGAACTGCAGATCTCGCGCCGCTGTCATCATCTGTTCGGTCAGATCCTTGATGAGGTCGGCCAATTCGGCCCGAGGCATGTTGGTGGTGTCGCGCCCCTCGACAATCCCGCCACTGACCGCCCGGCCCGGTGCACCCTGGGCACGACGTCCGCGCGAGGCGTTCCGCCCGGAACCGCCGATCTCGACGGTCTCGCTGTCGTCGGCCTCCCGGTAGACCTGGTCGAGGATGTCGGCGATCTTCTTGCGCAACGGTTTCGGATCGATGCCGTTGGCTTTGTTGTACGCGATCTGCTTCGCGCGGCGCCGTTCGGTCTCGTCGATCGCCTCACGCATCGAATCGGTGATCTTGTCGGCGTACATGTGGACCTCACCCGACACGTTGCGCGCGGCTCGGCCCGTGGTCTGGATCAAGCTGCGGGCATCGCGCAAAAAGCCCTCCTTGTCGGCGTCGAGGATCGACACCAGCGACACCTCGGGCAGGTCGAGACCCTCACGCAGCAGGTTGATGCCGACCAGCACGTCGTATTCACCGAGGCGCAGTTGGCGCAGCAACTCGACCCGGCGCAGGGTGTCGACCTCCGAATGCAGGTACCGCACCTTGATACCGAGCTCCAGGAGGTAATCGGTGAGGTCCTCGGCCATCTTCTTGGTCAGCGTCGTGACCAGGACCCGCTCGTCGGCTTCGGCCCGCTTGCGGATTTCCCCGATCAGGTCGTCGATCTGGCCCTTGGTCGGCTTGACGACGATCTTCGGGTCGACCAGGCCGGTCGGGCGGATGACCTGTTCGACGAACTCACCGCCGGTCTGCGCGAGCTCGTAGCGCCCGGGAGTCGCCGACAGGTACACCGTCTGTCCGATCCGATCCGCGAACTCCTCCCAGGTCAGCGGTCGGTTGTCGACCGCTGACGGCAGCCGGAAACCGAAGTCGACCAGGTTGCGCTTGCGGGACATGTCGCCCTCGTACATGCCACCGATCTGCGGGACGGTGACGTGCGACTCATCGATGACGAGCAGGAAGTCCTCGGGGAAGTAGTCCAGCAGCGTCGCCGGCGCCGAACCCGCAGGCCGGCCGTCGATGTGGCGCGAGTAGTTCTCGATGCCCGAGCAGAAGCCGACCTGGCGCATCATCTCGATGTCGTAGTTGGTGCGCATACGCAACCGCTGAGCCTCCAGGAGCTTGCCCTGGCCCTCGAGTTCGGCCAGCCGCTCCTCCAGTTCCTGCTCGATGGTCGAGATCGCGTGGGCCATGCGCTCCGGACCGGCCACGTAGTGGGTCGCCGGGAAGATCCGCAGCGAATCGACCTGGCGGACCACGTCACCGGTCAGCGGATGCAGATAGTAGAGCGCCTCGATCTCGTCGCCGAAGAACTCGATCCGTACCGCGAGCTCCTCGTAGGACGGGATGATCTCGACGGTATCGCCCCGGACCCGGAACGTGCCGCGCGTGAACGCGGTGTCGTTGCGGTTGTACTGGACGTCCACCAGCAGCCGGAGCAGACCGTCGCGCGGCACCTCGTCACCGACGTTGAGCTCGACCGAGCGGTCCAGGTAGGACTGCGGCGTGCCGAGGCCGTAGATGCACGACACCGATGCGACCACGACGACATCGCGCCGCGACAGCAGACTCGACGTGGCCGAGTGGCGCAGCCGCTCGACATCGTCGTTGATCGAGCTGTCCTTCTCGATGTAGGTGTCGGTCTGCGCGATGTACGCCTCGGGCTGGTAGTAGTCGTAGTACGACACGAAGTACTCAACGGCGTTGTTCGGCAACATCTCCCGCAACTCATTGGCCAGCTGCGCGGCGAGCGTCTTGTTGGGCGCCATCAACAGCGTGGGCCGTTGCAGCCGCTCGATGAGCCAGGCCGTGGTGGCCGACTTGCCGGTGCCGGTGGCGCCCAGCAGCACCACATCCCGCTCCCCCGCCTTGATCCGGCGTTCGAGCTCGTCGATGGCCGCGGGCTGATCGCCGGCCGGCTGGTATTGGCTGACCACCTCGAACCGGCCGCCGGCACGGACCAGGCCGTCCACGGCGTCGACCGCCGGCCGGTACTCCGAATGCGCGAGCACGGGATGTTCGGTAGCGAAAGCCATGTTCACCAGGGTAGAGCTGTGCACCGACAAGTTCCGGGTGTGTTCGCCGACCGCGTAGGCTGACGCCATCCACGCACCCAAGCACGAGACATTTGACCTGGTCGACCGCACGAATACGGATCCGAAGGGGATCGTGCGGGCCGTTGACGTCTACACGGTCGAACCATGGGGTCTGTACATGGCGCGGCCGACACCGGGGCGGGCTCAGTTCCACTATCTGGAATCCTGGTTGCTCCCGTCGCTCGGGCTGCGGGCCAGCATCTTCCATTTCAACCCTGGCCACGAGCGAGACCAGGACTATTACCTCGACGTCGGCCGGTTCACCGCGGGGCCCCGGTCCTGGCACTCCGAGGATCACTACCTTGACCTGGTCCTTCGCACCGGAATCGGCGTGGAACTCTGCGACGTCGACGAGCTGCTCACGGCGGTCCGGCACGGCTTGTTGACGCCCGAACTCGCCGAAGACGCCGTCCAGACCGCCGCGGCGACGATCGACGGCCTCGCGCGGCACGGCTACGACCTCGACCGGTGGCTTGCTGGCAACGGCATGGCCCTCACGTGGCAAGGGTTGTAAGGTCAAGATTCATGAGGTCAACTAAGTACGCGTGCGCGGTGGCTGCTGTGCTGGCAGGCCTGCTGTCCGGCGCGCAGTTGGTGCCCCCCACAGCGCTGGCCGAGCCTGAGATGCCACCTCAGCCCGAGGTCGAGCCCCAACCGGATCAGCAACTGCACAACGTCACGTACAAGGCGAGAATCGACGGCGTTTCCCGCAACGCGCAGATCACCTACAAGATCGACGACAGCCAGGTCAACACCGCCGATCCGACGATGCTGCCGGGCCGGACGTTCGAGGCCACCGGCGTCGTGTCGGACCCGCAGTTGGCGGGCATGACCGTGCGCATCGACTGGCCGTACTCGGCCAATCTGCATTGCGAGATCCTCGTGGACGACCAGATCGTCGCCCAGGCCGACACCTGGGTCGCGCCGCGGCTGACGCGGCCGAACAACGATCCCGGCTACGGGAGCCTGCCCTGCGGCGCCAGCGTGGACGTCCTCGGCACCGCGCCGGTCGTCCCGGCGGCGCCCGTCGATCCCGCCGTGCCGGCACCGCCTGCCGCTTAGAACACCGACCAGCCGGCCAACCGCGCGAACTCCTCGATCGCGGTGACTCCCCCTGCGGAGTTGCCGTCCCCGTCGAGCGGTGGGCTCCACACGCACACTGTGCCGCGCCCGGGCATCACCGCGAGCACGCCACCGCCGATACCGCTCTTGGCCGGCAAACCGATGCGATATGCGATGTCGCCTGCCGCGCCGTACATACCCGAGGTCAGCAGCACCGCGTTGACCCGGCGCACCGTCGCCGCATCGAGCACAACATGCCCGGCGGTGCGATCGGCCAGGAACAAGCCGGCCCGCGCGATGGTCTGCACCGAAGCCGTGATCGCGCATTGCGCGAAGTATTGCGGCAGGATCCGATCGATGTCGTTGATCAGCCGCCCATGCTCGGCCAGCACGTGGGCGATGGCCGAATTGCGGTGATCCGCAACCATTTCCGACTGCGCCACTAGTGGGTCCGAGTACACCGGCGCCCCGGGATGGCCGCAGCGGATCAGCTCGATCGTGGCATTGACGGCATCGCCGGTATGCGTCAGGAGCCGGTCGGTCACCACGAGCGCCCCGGGGTTGACGAACGGGTTGCGCGGGCGCCAGTGGTTGCGCTCCAGATCGGCGACCGAGCCGTAGCCGGCGTCGGTCGGGCCCCACCCCACATCGGTCCAGGCGTCGGGATCGTGCCGCAGCAACGCGCACAACGCGAAGAGCTTGGACACGCTCTGATGGAAAACCCCGTGTCGGAGTCACCGATATGGGCATGGGCACCGTCGACGGTCGCGACCGCCATCGCGAACCTCGTTGCCGCGACGTCGGCAAGTGCGGGCACCTGCCGGGATACGTGGCCGGTTCGGGCGGCTTCGCGTCCTCTTTCCTGCGCTGCCAGCAGGTAGTCGCGCAGCCGCGCACCCGCCATCGAGTCACCAGACAACCGCGTGCCGGGCATCGTCACCCTCCCATGAGGCTCGTCCGGCCAATCAGAAGACAATTGGCCAAAATCACCAGTCTTTAGACCAAAACAGTTCCACGCTCAAAACTGTTCGTGTAAACGTTATGTCACGCGCGACCCTATTAGGTCTATGGGCCTTGTCTTTAGACCTTTTCAATCCTAGGCTCGCGGCAACCGATTGAAAGGCAGGTGGCGATGGCAGTCGACTTCGACCAGGGAACGGGGGCGGCGCGATCCGCACCCAAGGGCGGCCCGGCCACCTTGAAGCGTGGCGCGATCGGGCTGGCCGGTGTGGTTTTCATGGTGGTCGCCTTCTCGGCTCCGATCACCGCGATGACCGGCAACCTCCCCGTCGCGGTGGGGTTCGGCAACGGGCTGGGGGCGCCCGGCGGATTCGTGATCGCGACCATCGTGCTGACGATCTTCAGCATCGGATTTGTCGCCCTGGCCCGCCATATCACCGCGGCAGGCGCCTTCTACACGTTCGTGTCGCGGGCCTGGTCGAGGATCCCGGGGCTCGCTGCGGGCGTGCTGCCCGCCTTCACCTACATGACGATGGAAGCCGGCCTCATCGGTATCTTCGCCGCCTTCGCCGATCAGGCCTTCACCGCGCAGTTCGGAATGGACCTGCCGTGGGAGGTCTATGCGGTGTTCGGTCTCGTCGCCATCGCCGCGTTGTCGCACTTCGACATCTCGGTGGCCGCCAAAGTTCTCGGCGTCGTGCTGGTATCCGAGATCGCCATGCTGTCGATCACCGCGATCGCCGGGCTGATCCACCATCCCGACGGCATGAGCTTCACGTCCCTGAGCCCGCTCACCGCGTTGAGCACCAACGGCGTCGCCGGTGGTGTCGTCGGACTTGGACTGTTGATGGCCTTCTGGTCATGGGTCGGATTCGAGTCGACTGCGATATACGGCGAAGAGTCCAAGAACCCCAAGCGGATCGTCCCGTTGGCCACCATGATCGCCGTGATCGGCATCGGTGTGTTCTACACGTTCATCTCCTGGGGCGTCGTCGTCGGCAATGGCCCGGCCAGAGCCGTGGAGCTGGCGTCCGGGCCGACGCCCTTCGACCTGCTGTACGCACCCACCGCACAGTACGTCGGCCAGTGGGGCGTAACGGTTTTCGAATGGCTCGTGGTCGGTGGCTCGTTCGCCTGCGCATTGGCGATCCACAATTCGGCGGCCCGCTACCTGTTCGCATTCGGTCGCGACGGCCTGCTGTGGCGTCGCCTGGGTGAGGCACATCCGAAGCATGCCTCACCGTGGGTGGCATCGCTGGCACAGAGTGTGTTCGCCGCACTTCTGGTGACGGTCTGCTCGGTCACGGGCTCGGATCCCTACGCAGACCTCTTCGTCCTGGTCGCGATCCTCGCGACGCTGCTGCTTCTGATCGTGCAGACGATGTGCTCGATCTCCACGGTCGTGTACTTCCACATCAAGAAGCAGCATCCGGAGACGGCGTCGTGGTGGCGCACCCTGCTGGCACCGATAGTCGGCGGCGCGGGAATGCTCTACGTCATCTACCTGATGGCGTCGAACATGCAGGCGGCCGCCGGAGCCGCCTCAGACACCTTGTTCTTCAAGGCCATTCCGTACCTTGTCGTGCTGCTCACGCTCGGATCGATCGCGCTCGCGCTGTACTGGCGCAACGCCAGGCCGGACCGGTACGCGCGCATCGGCAGCACGATCTTCGACGATCACGATCCCGTCCGCGAGCCCGCCGTCTGAGTTCGACGCGGACGCGCGCCCGGTGCGATCACGATTACCCCCCCGATGGGTCGCACCGGGCGCTTCCAAATCGAGGAAAGATCAACGCTTGAGCCAGGACTCGATCGTGTGCCGAGTGTCGTTGATGTGGGCCTCCATTCGGGCGGCGGCCAACTCGGGCTCCCGGTTCTCGATCGCTTCGAGGATCGACTCGTGGTAGTCGTTCGCGTTGGGCTCCAAGCGACCGAAGATCGCACCGACCGGAAGCCACATCCGCCGGCGAGCGTCGGCGACCGCATCGAGCAGGCGGTCGTTCTGCGCGGCCTGGGCGATGCCCAGGTGAAACGCCGAGTCCAGGGTCTGAAAATCGGTGGTGTGCTGGGCCGATTGGTCTTCGAGCGCCGTCTGGAGCGCCGAATCCATCCCGGTCAGCAGCTTGTGCAGCTCGGTGAGGTCGACCGCTCGGCGCCGGTCCGCGGCAAGCCGGGTGGCGCCGGTCTCGACGATGATGCGGTAGTCGAACGCATCGCGGATGGCCCGCTTGTTGCGGCGCATCTCGCGCCGCATCTCGACGGGGTCATACTCGGGCGCCTGCACGGTGAACCCACCACCACGCCCGCGACGCACCGCGATCAGGCCCTCGCGCTCCAACACGGCGACTGCCGTGCGGACCGTCGTCCTCGACACGTCGAGCATGTCCGACAGCTCGCGCTCGGTGGGCAGCCGGTCGCCCGGGCGGAACTGCCCGAGTTCCAGAGCCCGCCTCATCTGGTCGACGACCAGTTCATGGGCCGGGATCTGCCGGACCGGAACCAACGCTGGTTTCGCTGCTGACATGCCAGCCCCCCCTTCGGATGCCCACAGGTTACCGCATACCCGCTGATAACAGCGTTTGCCTTACCCAATAGACCAAACGAAAATTTAAAGTCCTAAAAACTTGACCTATAGCCCTTTAACGGCGAAACTCGGTGGAGTACAGGGCAGCTGAGCACAGATGAGGATCATCGATTGAGTAACAAAGTGATCGTGACGGGCGGAGCCGGCGTGATCGGCCAGGCGATCTGCCGCCGGCTGTTGCAGAGTGACTACGTCCCCGTGGCTGCCGACCTCAAACCAGCCGTCGACGCACTCGACCTCGAGCAGTCCGGCCTGCAGGGCACGGTGCCGGTGGCGATGGACGTCGCCGACCGCGAGAGCATCGAGAGCGCGGTGACATCGGTGGTCGACGACGGCGAGACCATCAGCGGCCTGGTCAACTGCGCTGGCATCCTGCGAGATTCGTTTCTCGGCGAACTCGACGAAGCCAAGCTCGAGTTGATGTTCCAGGTGAACATCGCCGGGATGGCACGGGTGACCGACGTGGTGGCACCCCGACTGACCCAGGGCAGCGCGATCGTCAACATCGGCTCGTTGACCGGGCATTTCGGTCGGTTCCGCGGCGCGTCGGTGTACGGCGCCACGAAAGCCGGAATCGCCGCCTACACCCGTTATCTCGCCGAGGAGTTGGCCCCCCGCGGCATCCGGGTCAACAACATCGCTCCCGGGGTCATCCGTGCGCCGATGAGCCCCTCGATGGCCAGGGTGTCGGGTGGCGAGGAGGTGAGCGCCGGTTACGCGATGCTGGGGCGCATCGGTGAGCCGGAGGAGGTCGCCGAGGCGGTCGAGTTCATGCTGTCACCACGTGCGTCGTTCATCACCGCGCAGACCCTGCTAGTCGACGGCGGAGTGGTGGCCTGGTGAGCACCCAACTCGACACCACCGTCCTCGACGTCGAGGCCGCCAACGCCGCGGCGTTCGCGCACCTCGACGAAGCCGATCCATGGGTCATCGACGTGGCGCCGGCCCGCGAGGTCCTGCCGGGCTTCCGCGACAACCTGGTCCTCACCTCAGGGGCGCCCATGCCGTGGTCGGCCTACACGGGTGGGCAGCGCGAAGCTCTCATCGGTGGCGCCCTGTTCGAAGGTCTCGCCGCCACCCGCGAGGAGGCGATCGCCGCTTTCGCGGACGGCCGCATCGAGGTGGGCGCATGCCACGATTTCTCCGCGGTCGGCTCGCTTGCCGGGATCTACACCGCGTCAATGCCGGTGTTCGTCGTGGTGAATCGCACACGCGGCAACCTGGGGTTCTGCAATTTCTACGAGGGTAAGGAACCCAGGCGGCTCAACTACGGCTGTTACGACGACGGCGTGCGCGACCGGCTGCGCCACGTCAACGACGTGCTGGCACCCGTGGTCGGGGAGGCGATCCGCCGTCAGGGTGGCATCGCGCTCAAACCCTTGATCGCCCGCGCACTGCGGATGGGCGACGAGGTACACAGCCGAAACGCCGCCGCCTCGATCCTGTTCAACCGCGAGATCCTGCCGGCGATCCTCGACATGGTCGACGCCAAGGTTCCCGGTGTGCGCGACACCCTGCTGCACCTGGCCGAGAACGACTACTTTTTCCTGCGGCTTTCGATGGCAGCCGCCAAGGCCTCGGCCGACGCGATGTCGGTACCGGGCTCGACCCTGGTGTCGGCGATGGCATTCTCCTGCCGCGGTTTTGCGATCAAACTGGCCGGGCTCGGCGACACCTGGTTCGAAGGTCCACCACCGATCCACCAGGGCAAGCTCTTCACCGGCCACACCGAGGACGAGATCACCTGGATGGGCGGCGAATCCCCGATCACCGAAACCGTCGGCCTCGGCGGCTTCGCGCAGGCATGCGCGCTGTCCCTGCAGGAGTACCAGGGCGGCTCACCCGAGATCATGATCGAACGCAACCGGGAGATGTATGCCATCACCCACGGCGAGAACAGCGCCTACCGCATCCCGCTGTTCGGCTTCCGCGGCACGCCGACCGGTATCGACGCCCGAAAGGTGCTTGAAACCGGAGTGCTGCCGGTCATGGATGTCGGACTGGCCGGCCGCGACGGCGGCCAGATCGGTGCGGGCGTGATCCGCGCACCACGAGAATGCTTCGTCGACGCCATGGCCGAGCATGCTCTCAGGTTCGGTCCGCGATGACGGCGCCGAAATCGCTCGCCTTGACGTTCAGCGGCGGTGACGCCGTGGTCACCGGCGCAGCATCCGGCATCGGGGCTGCCACAGCGCAGCAGCTGATGTCGGCAGGCATCCGGACGATCCGGCTCGATGTCCTTACCCCCCAACCGGATTCCTGCTACGGAGCCGACCTTCAGGTGTGCTGTGCAGCCGACGTGCGCGACGCCGACCTGTTGTCGGTGCTGCGAGATCAGAACGTGTCCACCGATGCGGTCAGCTACGTGGTCAACTGCGCGGGCGTCCTCGACAACACCGGATTCAGCGGCGTCGCGCGTGAACAGTGGTTGCGCTGCCTGGAGATCAACCTGGTCGGCGCCTATAACGTCGTCGACGCGCTCACACTGGCGTTGCGCCGCAACGCACCGGCCGCGATCGTCAACATCACCTCGATCGAGGCGTCGCGTGTCATCGCGCTTTCCGATCCCGACCCCACTCCGCAATACGCGGCGTCGAAGGCCGGACTGCACATGCTCACGCAGACCAGCGCCCGCGCCCTCGCATCCGATGGCATACGGGTCAACAGCATCTCCCCCGGTTTCGTCGCCACCCCGATGGCTGCCGCGCACGGCGACACCGGCCGCCTGCCACCGGCCCTGGCGCCACGGGTGCCGGCCGGAAGGTTCGCCGATCCGGACGAAATCGCCTCGGCCGTCGCCTATCTGCTCAGCGACCAGGCCGCCTATGTCACCGGGTCCGAGCTGCGCATCGACGGCGGGTTCGGGCTGACATGACACGCACCCACATGCCCGTGGTGGCATACGAACCGTCGTTGGGCCGCAATGCTCGTGTCGGCGACTGGGCCGAACTCGCCCGCGGGACGTTCCGCAGCGCGATCGAATGCGCGGAGCGTCACGACTGGGAAGCCGCCGCGCAACTGGTCGAGGTGTCGGTGCTCGAAGCCGATGAACTGCGCGACATCTACGACCGCTGGCCCGAGGCAACACTGCAGTGGATCCGCGCGCACGGCGCCGGCGGGGCCGACCTCGACAGCGCGGTGGCGCGGCTCGCCGGACTCGTCGGATCGCAAGCTGTGGCCGGTATCGGCCCCCGATGGCCCACCTATCTCGGCGCCGTCACGGACGCCGCCCGCGCGTGCCGCGATCAAGATCCGGAGGCGGCCGCGCTGATCGAAGCGGCACGGCTGGCGTGGCAACACATTCACGACCACGCCGTCGACCGGGTGGCCGGGATGATCGACATCGCGGTCAAACTCGTCGGTGAACAGTCCCTCGGTGCGCTGTGGGACTTCCTGATGAGCGACTGGTACGAGATCCATGCGCGCCGTTACGCATTGGACAACCAGCCCTGGACCGAATCGGCACATCAGTTGATGATCGCGATCGTCGACGGCTTCCACGCGCACCTCGCCGGCACCGCACGCCAAGGCGACATCGAGCTGATCTCAGAACCGGGCCGCACCGGATTCCGGTTCGCGCCATGCGGATCCGGCGGCCGCTCACTCGACGGCCGGATCACCGAAGGAACCCCCCGGTCCGGTGCACCGTACGGATTCGCCGTCACCACCGAGCCACACGACTGGGCGTGGAACACCGTCGGCATCTGCTCCTACTGTGTGCACTGCTGCCAACTCAACGAGGTCATGCCCATCGATCGGCTGGGCTACCCGACCCGCGTGATCGACCCACCGACGTGGACACCGACCGACCCGACGACCTCGTGCACATGGTGGGTCTACCACGATCCCGCCGACGTTCCCGACCACATCTACCACCGGGTCGGGCGCGACCCGGCCCGCCGACCGCGCCGAACGACGAGGAGCGATACGCATGGCTGACACCGTGGCGATGACACAGCTCGAAGTGGCCGACTACGACCTCGGCCTGCGCGGCAAGCTCGTGCGCTCGGCCAAGACGCGGGGCGGCACCCACCTGGCCTTCTGCACGATCGTCTACGGCTTGTCGCTGACGGACGATGTGACCGACACACCGTTCAGCAGCGCGGGCAACGGATACCCCGATGCCCTGCTGAAGCCCGATGAATCCACGCGTGTTCGGCTGCCGTGGCGCCCCGGCACCGACGCCGTGATCGCCGAGCTCGTCGACACCGACGACCGGCCGTTGGACCTCTCGCCCCGCGCCGTGCTCGGCACTCTGACCGACCGATATGCCGACCTGGATCTGGCCCCCGTGCTGGGCTTCGAATACGAGCTGTGGATCTTCTCCGCCGACCCGGCGCACACCCCCCACGGCCGCACCGAGAATGCCTACAGCCTCACCCGATGCGCCGAGATCAACAGTTTGGCAACCGAATTCGTCAACCGGATGGATCAGGTGGGCATCGAGGTCGAGATGTTCCACGCCGAACTGGGCCCGGGCTTCTTCGAGTTCACCCTGGCGCCCGCACCCGCCGTGCGAGCTGCGGACAACGCCGTGCGGGCCCGACAGTACCTGCGCGACCTGTGCGCCGAGCACGGACTGCACGCCAGCTTCATGGCAAAGCCGTTCGCCGACAAGTCCGGAGCCGGTGGCCACGTGCATTCGAGTCTGAACCGCGAAGGCGTCAATGTGTTCTCCGACGGATCGGGTGTGTTGTCAACCGAAGGCCGCCACTACCTCGCCGGATTGCTGGCGGGCATGGCGGACACGGTGCTGATGCTCAACCCGAATGTCAACTCTTACAAGCGCATCGACCCGGAGATGTTCACACCCGCGACGGCCAGTTGGGGTTACGACGACCGTGGCACCGCAGCGCGGGTCATCGTCACCGACCCCAAGTCCGCGCGCGTCGAGCACCGCAGGCCCGGTGCCGACGCCAGTCCCTACATCGTCGGGGCCGCACTGCTGGCGGCCGGTCTGCACGGACTGACCGAGGAACTGGCGCTGCCGGACCGTGCCGCCGAGCCCGCCGAGCTGCCCGGCGACCTGGGCGGCGCGCTCACGCAGTTCGAGAGCTCGACGTGGCTGGCCGACCTACTCGGTAAGCCGTTCACCACGTCGTTCGGCGCCACCCGCCGTGCCGAACTGCAACGCTATGAACGTTGGCTACGGAGCACCATCACCAGCTGGGAACTGCATCGACACCTGGAGCACCAATGAGCACCGCACCCGCACTGGACCTCGACCGATTCGAGGAGCTGGCCGCGGCCGGCGAGATCACCACCGTGGTCTGCGCCGCCCCCGACCCCTACGGACGGCTGGTCGGCAAACGGCTGACCATCCCAGCCTTTCGAAGCCTGGGGCTTGACGGCAGCGGCATCAACGCCAGCAGTTTCATCTTCGCGGTCGATCTTGAGATGAACCCGCTCGACCTGCCGGTGTCCAACGCGGCCAACGGCTGGGTGGACATCCGCCTGGTACCGGACCTGTCGACGTTGCGCCGCGTGCCGTGGGAGCCGACCGCCGCGCTGGTCATCTGCGACGCCTACCACATGGATTCCGACCAACCGTTGGCCGTGGCACCGCGCACGATCCTCCGGGCTCAGCTCGAACGGGCCGCGCAGCACGGTATGTCCTTCAAGTTCGCCTCGGAATTGGAGTTCTACCTGGCCGCCACACCGCCGCGCGAGGCGTGGGAGTTGGGGTACCAGAACTTGAAGATGCTCTCGGACTACCGATCTGACTACCAGATGATCCAGGCCGCGCGTGACGACTGGTTCATCGAGCGGATCCGCAATCAGATGCCCGAGTTCGGGGTGCCGATCGAATCGTCCAAACCCGAATGGGGCCTGGGACAGCAAGAGGTCACCCTCGACTACTGCGACACGCTCGAAATGGCCGATCGGCACGTGCTGTTCAAGTACGGCGTCAAACAGCTGGCCAACGCCGCCGATCTGACGGTGACGTTCATGGCGAAGCCGAAGATCGACGAGGTCGGGTCATCGTGCCACCTGCACGTCAGCATGTGGTCGGACGACAGCGGCGAATCGCTGTGCTGGTCGCCCGAGCACCACGGCATGTCCGACCGGTTCGGCTCCTTTGTGGCCGGCCAGCTCCATCACGCCGCCGACATCAGCCTGATGTTCGCACCGACCATCAACTCCTACAAGCGTTTTCAGCCCGACCAGTTCGCCGGAACGGCGATCGCCCTCGGCAACGACAACCGGTCGTGTGCATTCCGGCTGGTCGGCACCGGTCCGGCGTTCCGGGTGGAGAACCGGATACCCGGCGCCGACGTCAACCCGTACTACGCCTACGCGGCGACGATCGCGGCCGGGCTCGACGGCATCGAACGCGAGCTTCCCGCTCCCGGCATATTCGACGGAAATGCCTGGACGGGAAGCGGTGTCACGACTGTGCCCACTGCACTGCACCGATCGCTCGATCTGTTCGCCGAAAGCAAGATGGCCCGAACCGCGTTCGGCGACGAGGTGTTCGAGCACCTCTTGGCGTCCGCGCAGAGCGAACTCGAGGCCTTCGACTCCCACACCGTGACGGATTGGGAGTCCCGCCGCTACTACGAACGCGTCTGAAGGAGAAGCTCATGCCGATCGACCCCATCGCCCAGAAGATGCTCGACGACACCAAGGCGTCGGGCCGCCCCAACGCGCACCTGCTGCCGGTGCCGACCGCCCGGGAGAATTTCGAGAACACCTTCGCCGCACTGGCCAAACCAGAGGTCCACCGCGTCGTCGACGTCACGATCGAAACCCGCGACGGCACAGGCATTCCGGGCCGGCTCTATCTGCCCACCGGCGATGCGGACCTGCCACTGACCGTGTACTACCACGGCGGCGGCTGGCTGCTGGGCAGTGTCGACTCCCACGATGTGGCAACGCGACTGCTTGCCAACGCCTCCGGCGCGGCGGTGCTGTCGGTGGGATATCGGCGCGGTCCGGAGGCTCGGTTCCCGACCGCGGTCGACGACGCGATCGACGCGGTCGAGTGGGCGCGCAGACCATCCTCCGGGCTCGGCGTTGACGTCACCCGCCTCGCGGTGGCCGGTGACAGTGCCGGAGGTAACCTCGCGGCCGCCGTTGCGCTGCACTACCGCGATGCGGGCGATCCGGTGGTGCGTCATCAGCTACTGGTCTATCCGGTCACCACCACCGACCTGGGCCGCGGCATGGATTCGGCCTACGACGGCGTGATGCTGGAACGCGACGAATTGCAGTGGCACCAGGACAATTACCTGCCCAGCCCGGACGCCGCGGGCGATCGGCGGGTCAACGTGCTCGACGCCGATCACACCGGCTTGCCTGAGGCGACCATCATCCTCGCCGAGTGCGATCCCATTCGCCCGCAGGGAGAGCTGTATGAGCAGGCGCTGCGGGCGGCGGGCGTCGCGGTGCAGAGCCACTCGACGCCGGGCATGGTGCACGGATTCTTTGGCCTCGACGAGGTCTTTCCGACCGCAGGCGCGGCCATGACGTTCGCGGGCGAGCGCCTCGCCGCGGCCCTGTCCCGCACCGATGAGCCCGTCCGATGATCGCACTGGTCACCGGGGCAGGTGGCGGGATCGGTTCGGCCACCGTGCATCGCCTCGTCAAGGATGGTGTGGACGTCATCGCCACGGATGTAGGCGAGCGGGCACCAGGACTGCCCGCCGAGGCCGATTACGTACGCTTCGATCTGCTCGACGGCGATCCGGCCGAGCTGTTCGGCCGGTTGGATGGGCGGGGACTCGACTATCTCGTGAACGCCGCCGGGGTCGCGCTGTTCGACCGCGATGGGTCGACGCTCGACATCGACGAGTCCGTCTGGGATCTCACGCTGGGAGTGAATCTGCACGGCCTGCGAAGAGTAACCACAGCGGCTGTTGATCATCTGCGCCGTGGGAACGGTAAGAGCATCGTCAACGTCGCGAGCACCGCGGGCCTGAGGGGCATGGATTCCCCGCTGGACGCCTATCAGGTGAGCAAGGCGGCAGTGGTGTCACTGACGAGGGCGTTGGCCTTGCAACTCGCGCCGGAGGGAATCCGGGCCAACACCGTGTGCCCGGGCGCGATTCTCACCCCGATGATCGATTACCTGTACGTCGACAGTCCGGCCCGACGAGCCGACATGGAGAGCCGCACACCACTGCGACGTCTCGGGATGCCTGACGAAATCGCCAACGCCATAGCGTTTCTGCTGTCTGCGGACGCCTCGTTCGTCACGGCCACCGATCTCGTCGTCGACGGCGGCTGGACAGCTCAGATCAAGTAACAGCGAAACCCCCGGCATGGCCGGGGATGTTGACAATCCAATTTTTGGTCTAAACACGCGACCTATAGTTCTTTAGACGGGAGTCAGGATGAGCGGGCCAACGATGCCGCGAGTCGCCATCATAGGATCGGGTTTCAGCGGTATCGCCGCGGCGATCGCCCTGCGTAAGAAAGGCATCGAGGACTTCGTGATCTTCGAGCAGGCGCCCGCGCTCGGCGGCACCTGGTGGCACAACCGATACCCCGGCGCCGAAGTCGACCTCGAATCTCATATCTACTCGTTCTCGTTCGAGCGCTACGACTGGACCCGCACGCACGCGGGCTGGCGGGAATTGCAGGGCTATCTCAACCACGTCGCGAACAAGTGGGATCTCCCCCGCCGCATCCGGTTCAACGAAAAGGTTGACGACGTCGCCTGGTCCGACATCGACAAGACCTACACCGTCAGCACCGAATCCGGTGTCGACCACGGCCGGTTCACCGCTGTCATCAGCGCGGTCGGTTTTCTCAACATCCCGCTGATCCCGCCGTTCGCCCGCGAGCACAACGACTTCGGTGGCGCCATCTGCCACACGTCGCGCTGGATCGACGGACTCGACATGTCCGGCAAGAAGATCGGCGTGGTCGGTACCGGCTCCTCTGCCGTTCAGGTGGTCACCGAGGCCGAGCGGGTCGGTGCGGAAGTGAAGATCTTCCAGATCGAACCGAACTGGATACTGCCGAAAAACAGCCACGATTTCACGCCTGCCGAGCGCCGGCTCAATCGGCTCGCGCCGGTGTACGCCTGGCGACGGCTCAAGCTCTACCTCGGCTACGACCTTCGCCAGTACCGCTCCAGCCATGCCAGGTCCACCGGCTGGACGAACCGACGAAAGCACCGGGCCGCAGCCGAATACCTCCGCCGTGAGCTCGGCGACCGGCCCGATCTGCTCGAGCTCGCCACGCCGTCATTCCCGTTCGAGGGCAGGCGCACCGTCGTCAGCGACACCTACTACCGGTCGCTGCGCAACCCGAAGGTCACGCTCGTCCCGCATGCCGTCAAGGGTCTGTCGCGGACCGGCGCCGTCGACGCCAACGGTGACGAACACGAACTCGACATCATCGTGCTGGCAACAGGATTCGATGCCGCCAACTATCTCGGCAACTACGAGGTGCGCGGGCGCGGAGGCGCAGCACTGCACGAACAGTGGCAGGGCGAACCCGAAGCGTTTCTGGGCATGATGGTTCCGAAGTTCCCGAACTTCTTCATCATGTACGGCCCGAACACCAACTCGATTCCGCTGGTGTCCTTCTACGAGGCACAAGCCGGCTTCGCCGCCGGCCTGATCTCGCGAGCGGCCAACACCGGTGCGACCACGATCGAGGTGCGCCGCTCGGCATTCGTCATCTACAACGACTGGGTGCAGGCCGCCCTGTCGAAAACCGTTTGGGCCCAGGTCAACAACTACTTCCAGGCAGGCAGCGGCCGAATCGTGTCACAATGGCCGTTCGGCGCGACCCCCTACATCCTGGCCACCAAACTGCTCCGCAGGATCGCAGTCCGCCTGAGCTAGGGCCGCCAGCCCGTCTCGTCCGCCCACTCCCAGGCCCGCCGGTAGGCGTTGTCGAGGTCGGCACCCGGGTTGGCCCGCAACCAATCGGTGAACAGCAGCGCGTACTGCTGATTGGGCCAACCCGCCACCCGCAGGTGGACGTTCGTGGGCCTGCCGGGGTCTGCCGAGGCGTGCAGGCGGCTGCGCCACAGCGCAGCATCGTCGGAATGGTCGAACGCCGCGACCGTGCTGCGGGCATCCGACTCGACCGCGTCGATGCCGTCGGCGAGCGGGAGATAGCCGACGGCCCGCAGGGCACCGGACAGCTCATCGGCGACGTCGAGGGACTCCACGGTCACCTGGACGTCGATGACATCGGGCGCGTCCAGCCCAGGGACCGCCGTCAACCCGACATGGTCGACCCGCACAACGCGGTGACCACACGCCGTCTGCAGCCGCGCGACGATGCGGCGCGCCTCACCGGCCCAGCCCGCATCGAAGGAGACCGGCTGCAGCGGCGCCGCGACGGGTTCACCCGCCTGGATGTTGCGCGCGAACGGCAGGATGCGGTTGAACCACAGCTGTTTTGCTCGTTCCACGAGATCGGCCTGGCTGCCCGAGTTGTCCAGCCACACATCGGCAACGGCGCGCCGCTGCTCGTCGGTCGCCTGAGCGGCGATCCGTGCCCTGGCATCCGCCTCGGGCATGCCGCGATGCTCGACGAGGCGGCTCACCCGGGTTTCGACGTCGGCGTGCACGACGACGACCAACGGGAACAGGGGTGCCATCTGCGATTCGACGAGCAGCGGGATGTCCTCGACGATGACGGCGTCGTCGGGAGCCGCCTCGATCAACTCGGTGCGGCGCCGGCCGACCAACGGGTGCACGATGCCGTTGAGCACCGCCCGTTTCTCGTCGTCACTGAACGCCACCGCCGCGAGCGCGGGCCGGTTCAGCGCGCCGTCCGCCAGCAGGATCTCCGCACCGAACGCCTCGACGAGCCGCCCCAGGCCCTCGGTGCCGGGTTCGACGACCTCCCGGGCGATCACGTCGCCGTCGACGACGATCCCGCCGCACTCACTGAATGTGGCCGACACTGTTGACTTCCCGGCGCCGATACCGCCGGTTAATCCAATACGAAGCACCGCATCAGTCTCTCAGGACGCCAGCCCTTTACGCGAATGTGAAGGAAATGGCGAGGTTTTGGCGATTTCTCGCCATCGAGTTCACGTTCGGCGGGCGAAACGCCGAACGCCCCGGCACTTGCCGGGGCGTTCGGTTCGATCTCTGACTAGGCGCTGCCTGCGAGCTTCTCCCGCAGAGCGGCGAGCTGCGCGTCGCTGGCCAGCGTGCCACCACCGGTGGACTCCTCCGACCGCGAAGACCCGTTGGAAACCGGAGCGTTGGCGGCCTCTGCCTCGGCAGCGGCGAACTTCTCCATCTGCGCGGTGTGCATCTTGTGCCGGCGCTCGGCCTCGGCGTAGCGGCTCTCCCACTCTTCCCGCTGCTTGTCGAAGCCTTCGAGCCATTCGTTGGTCTCGGGATCGAAGCCCTCGGGGAAGATGTAGTTGCCCTGCTCGTCGTAGCTGTCGGCCATGCCGTACTTCGACGGGTCGAACTCGTCGGTGTAGTCCTCGTTGGCCTGCTTGAGGCTCAGCGAGATCCGGCGACGCTCCAGGTCGATGTCGATGACCTTGACCATCGCGTCGTCGCCGACCTGGACCACCTGGTCGGGAACCTCGACGTGGCGCTCGGACAGCTCCGAGATGTGCACCAGGCCCTCGATGCCCTCTTCGACGCGGACGAACGCACCGAACGGCACCAGCTTGGTGACCTTGCCCGGTACGATCTGGCCGATCGCGTGGGTGCGGGCGAAGTGGCGCCACGGGTCTTCCTGAGTCGCCTTGAGCGACAGCGAAACCCGCTCGCGGTCCATGTCGACGTCGAGGACCTCGACGGTGACCTCGTCGCCCACCTGGACAACCTCGGACGGGTGGTCGATGTGCTTCCAGGACAGCTCGGAGACGTGGACCAGACCGTCGACACCGCCGAGATCGACGAACGCGCCGAAGTTGACGATCGAGGACACGACACCCTTGCGGATGGCGCCCTTCTGCAGCTGGTTGAGGAACTCGCTGCGCACCTCGGACTGCGTCTGCTCCAGCCAGGCGCGGCGGCTCAGCACCACGTTGTTGCGGTTCTTGTCGAGCTCGATGATCTTGGCCTCGATCTCCTTGCCGATGTACGGCTGCAGATCGCGGACACGACGCATCTCGACCAGTGACGCGGGCAGGAAGCCGCGCAGGCCGATGTCGAGGATCAGGCCGCCCTTGACGACCTCGATGACGGTGCCCTTGACGGCCTCGTCCTTTTCCTTGAGCTCCTCGATGGTGCCCCAGGCGCGCTCGTACTGTGCGCGCTTCTTGGACAGGATCAGGCGGCCTTCCTTGTCCTCCTTGGTGAGAACGAGGGCCTCGACCTCATCGCCCACGGAAACGACCTCGTTGGGGTCGACGTCGTGCTTGATGGAGAGTTCGCGCGAAGGAATGACACCTTCGGTCTTGTAACCGATGTCGAGGAGGACCTCGTCACGGTCAACCTTGACGATGGTTCCCTCGACGATGTCGCCATCGTTGAAGTATTTGATGGTTTTGTCGATGGCGGCGAGAAAGTCCTCAGCCGAGCCGATGTCGTTGACGGCTACTTGCGGCGAGGTGACGGAGGGACTTGGCATGTGGTGGGTTGCTCCGGACAGGTTTGATCGTAGGGACAGAATTTTGTGTTGCTCCGGCGCGGACGCCGGGTTGTGCTGGTGTCGCCTGCGGCGCCGACGAGCTGTGCACACAGGTACGTACCGAGGGTACTCGACCCGGTACACGCAGGACAAACCGCCTGCCCGATAGGGCACCGCCGCTACCCTTCGATGGTGGCGTACTCCCCGATGCAACACCCGGCCCCACCACCGTGGTTCCCGGTGGCCGCACCGCTGCCCCGTCCGGTCCGCAAGGTCGGCGCCCCGCTGGCCGTGATCATCGTCCTCGGTGTCATCACCGGCGGCTTGATCCTGCTGTTCACAGCGCTCAACCCGGTCGGCGCGATCATCGGCTTCGTCCTGTCGAGCATCGCCATGACCGGCGTCGTGTTCGCCTACCTGTGGCTGGACCGCTTCGAGCCGGAACCGCCCCGGCTCCTGCTGCTGGCCTTCGGCTGGGGCGCATCGATCGCGGTCGTGCTGTCGGTCGTGCTGAGCCTGCTCGGCGACGCGCTGTTTCCCCCGAACCCGGCCCTGCCGGACGGGTTCGCCTCCACCGCGATCCGGGCGCCGCTGATCGAGGAGGCCGCCAAAGGGCTGTTTCTGCTGATCATGATGACCGGGCGGCGCCGCAACGAACTCAACTCGCTGACCGATTGTCTGGTCTATGCCGGCATGGTCGGCATCGGTTTCGCCTGGCTCGAAGACATCATGTACATCGCCAGCGCCGACTCGGTGGCCGGATCGCTGGTCACCGCGGCGATGCGGCTCATCATGGCGCCGTTCGCGCACTCGCTGTTCACGACGATGATCGCGATCGGCGTGTACTTCGCACTGCACCGACGCGGTTTCGTCGCCAAAGCCGGTTGCATCCTGCTCGGCTACCTCGCGGCGGCCTTCATCCACGGGTTGTGGAACGGCTCCTCGCTGGTGGGCATCGAGACCTACTTCGTCGTGTACGTGGTGTGGATGGTGCCGATCTTCGCGCTCGTGATCGGTCTGGCCATCTGGAGCCGCCGTCGCGAACAACGCATCGTCGCCACCAAACTGCCCGGCATGGTGTCCGCCGGCCTGATCACTCCCAACGAGGCCACCTGGCTCGGATCGCTGCGGGCCCGGCGCGCCGCGATCGATCAGGCGACCCGGGCAGGCGGGCGGCCCGCGGGCAAGGCGGTCGCGAGATTCGCCGCCGCCGTCGTCGAGCTGGCGTTCGTGCGGGACCGCATCGACCGCGGCTTCGGCGATGCCCGGGTGTACGCGCTGCAGAACGAGGAAGTCCACGCCGTCGCGGCCGCACGGTCGCACGCGCCGATCCTCGGATGGCTCGCCAACTACCGCGCGCCGCGCTGACGCGCCAGTGCGCGGCCCCGGCCGATGCGCCGCTAGTGTGCGGCGGCGGCCGATGCGCCGCTAGTGCGCGGCGGCGTCCCAGCTGCGGCCATACCCCACCGACACCTCCAACGGCACATCCAGCGGATAGGCCGCACCCATGTGCTCACGGACCAGTTTGTCCAAGGTGTCGCGCTCACCCTCGGCGACCTCGAACAACAGCTCGTCGTGCACCTGCAGCAGCATGCGTGACCGCAGGCCCGCGTCCTTGATCGCCTTGTCGACGTTGATCATCGCCACCTTGATGATGTCGGCCGCGCTGCCCTGGATCGGCGCGTTCAGCGCGGCGCGCTCGGCGGCCTCGCGCACCTGGCGGTTGCTGCTGTCGAGCTCGGGCAGGTAGCGGCGGCGACCGAGCACGGTCGAGGTGTAACCGTCCTTGCGGGCCTGATCGACCACGTCGCGCAGGTAGTCCCGCACCCCGCCGAACCGGTCGAAGTACTGCTCCATCTGCACCTTGGCCTCTTCGGTGGAGATCTTGAGCTGAGAGGCCAGGCCATAGGCCGACAGACCGTAGGCCAGGCCGTAGGACATCGCCTTGACGCGGCGCCGCAGTTCCGGCGTGACCTCGTCGATGGGCACCGAGAACGCCCGCGACGCCACGAACGAGTGCAGGTCCTCACCGGTGTTGAAAGCTTCGATGAGGCCTTCGTCGCGCGACAGGTGGGCCATGATCCGCATCTCGATCTGGCTGTAGTCGGCGGTCATGAGCTCGGCGTAGCCCTCGCCCACGACGAAACCGTCGCGGATCCGGCGACCGGCCTCGGTGCGGATCGGGATGTTCTGCAGGTTCGGCTCGGTGGACGACAGCCGCCCCGTCGCCGCGATCGTCTGGTTGAACGTCGTGTGGATCCGACCGTCCGAGGCGACCGAGTTCAGCAGGCCGTCGACGGTGACCTTGAGGCGCGTGGCGTCGCGGTGGGCGAGCAGATGCTGCAGGAACGGATGCCCGGTCTTGTCGAACAGTGACTGCAGCGCATCGGCGTCGGTGGTGTAGCCGGTCTTGGTGCGCTTGGTCTTGGGCATCTCCAGCTCGTCGAACAACACGACCTGCAACTGTTTGGGTGAGCCGAGGTTGATCTGCTTGCCGATCACGCCGTAGGCGGCTTCGGCGGCGTCGCGGATCTGGTCGGCGAATTCGCCCTGCAGTTCCTGCAGGTGGTCGAGGTCGACTGCGATGCCCGCGTGCTCCATCTCGGCCAGGACCTGCTGGACGGGCAGCTCCATGCGGCCCAGCAGCGACGACGAGTCGATACGGGCGAGTTCCTCGTCGAGGGCGTTGGCAAGATCGAGCACCGCACTGGCCCGCAGGATCACGGTCTGCACCGCCTGCTCGTCCACCCCATCGGAGTCGTCGAGCAGCGAAAGCTGTTGTTGCTCCGGCGTTTCCGCGCGAAGTTCCCGGCGCAGATAGCGCACCGACAGATCGTCGAGGGCAAAGCTGCGCTGACCGGGCCGCACCAGATACGCGGCAAGCGCGGTATCGGACGTGACGCCACGCAGCGTCCAGCCGCGCCCGGCGAGATCGTGCATCGCGAGCTTGGCCTCGTGCAGCGCCTTCGGCGGGCCGGGATCGGCAAGCCAGGACGCCAGCGCGGCCTCGTCCTCGGGTGTCAGCGTGGCGGTGTCGATGTAGCGGCCGTCGCCGTCGGCCGACACGATCGCCAACGCGGTGGCGTCGGCGTCGTAGGCCAGGTGCGTGCCCACGACCGCGAGTCCGAAGCGGTTACCCAGGCTGTGATCGGACAGCCACGCGGCCAGTTCACCGGGCTCCAGCGCGCGGCCGCGCACGTCGAATCCGTGCTCGACTTCGGGCTCGACCGCGACCAGCGTCTCGAACAGGCGGTCGCGCAGCACCCGGAACTCCAGGTCGTCGAACAGCCGGTGAATCTGATCGCGGTTCCACGGCTGAACCCGCAGGGTGTCGGGGGTCTGCGCGAGCGGCACATCCCGGACCAGATCGGTCAGCTCACGGTTGAGCACCACGCTGGACAGGTTGGCCCGCAGCGCGTCGCCGACCTTGCCCTTGACCTTGTCGACGTTGTCGACCAGCGCCTGCAACGACCCGTACTCGACGATCCACTTGGTGGCGGTCTTCTCCCCCACGCCCGGGATGCCGGGCAGGTTGTCGCTCGGGTCGCCGCGCAGCGCCGCGAAATCGGGATACTGCGCCGGGGTCAGGCCGTACTTCTGGAGCACCGCGTCGGGCGTGAACCGCGTCAGCTCACTGACACCCTTGCGCGGGTAGAGCACGGTGACGTCGTCGCTCACCAACTGCAGCGAGTCCCGGTCGCCGGTGACCACCAGCACGCGGTAGCCGCCCTCCTCGGCCTGGGTGGCCAGCGTGGCGATGATGTCGTCGGCCTCGAACCCCGGCTCGGCGAGCACGGTGATGCCCAGCGCGCCGAGCACTTCCTTGGTGATGTCGATCTGGCCGCGGAACTCGTCGGGCGTCGCCGAGCGGCCCTCTTTGTACTCGGGGTACTTCTCCTTGCGGAACGTCTGCCGCGATACGTCGAAAGCCGCCGCGACGTGGGTGGGCTGCTCGTCGCGCAGCAGGTTGATCAGCATGGCCGTGAACCCGTACACCGCGTTGGTGGTCAAACCGCCCTGCGTCTTGAAATTCTCCGCAGGTAACGCGTAGAACGCCCGGAACGCCAGCGAATTGCCGTCCAGCAGCATCAGTGTGGGCTTGTCGGTCGCTGTTTCGGTCTTGGCAGTCGCGGTTGGGCTCACGGCCATAACTCTATGCAGGCGCTCCGACAGCCAGTAACCGCCGCGCCATCTTCACCAACTCGCGGGCAGCCGGACTCATCGGCCCGCGCGACCGCCACGCCAGCACCAGCCGTCCGCGCATCGGCGGTTCGATCGTCAGCGCATGCAGTCCGGGCCGGGAGCGGGACACCGAACTCGGCAGGATCGCCACGCCCAATCCGCGCTCGGCCAGATCCGCGAGTGCCGGCGGCGTGCTGGCCTCGAACGCGATCCGCGGGGTGAAGCCCGCGGCTGCGCACGCGGCGTCGAGCTGCCTGCGAATGCCCGTGCCCGGCGGCAGTGAGATCAGCGGCCACTCCCGCAGGGCGGTCAACGAGACGACATCGTGTGCCGCGAGGTCGTCGCCGGCACCGACCGCGGCTTCGATCGCCTCGTCGGTGACCACCTCGGTCGCGATGTCATCGAGTTGTTCGTCCGGACCGATCGACACGATCGCCAGATCCAGCCGTCCGGTGCGGAGCCGCTCCAGCAGCACATCGGAATTGTCCGCGCCGAGCGTGATCTCGACGGCCGGGTGGGCGGTGTGGAACTGCGCCAACAGCGAAGGTATGTCGACGTCGTGGGCCGTCACCGTCGCGATGGCGACACTGCCGCGCACAAGGTCGGCGAGCTCGTCGACCGCGGTGCGGGCGCCCGCGACGGCCGCCAACGCCGCCCTGGCATACGGCAGCACCGCCGCCCCGGCCGCCGTCAGCCGGACGGCCCGGCGGGACCGGTCGAGCAACTCCTGACCGAGCTCACGTTCCAGCCGCTGGATCTGCGCGCTGACCGCGGGTTGCGCCACCCGCACACGTTGCGCGGCGCGCGTGAAGTTCGCTTCTTCGACCACCGCGACGAAGTACTCGAGCTGTCGCAATTCCATAAGCAATGATTATAGTTACGCAACTTAAGTGGTATTGGACTTATAACTGCCGGCGGCCGACGCTGGGGTCATGACCGAAATACTCATCGCAGGCGCCGGTATCGGCGGGCTGACCACTGCCCTTGCCCTGCGGGCCCGCGGCATCCCGGCGACCGTCATCGAACGCGCCCGCGACGTGCGGCCGCTCGGGGTCGGCATCAACCTGCTACCCCATGCGGTGCGCGAGCTGTGCGAACTCGGGCTCGGCGACGCGTTGGCGGACATCGCCGTGGCCCCGGCGGCGATCAGCTACTACGACGCCACCGGCACCTTGCTGTTTCGTGAACCGCGCGGCATCGACGGTGGCTACGGCCATCCGCAGTACTCGGTCCACCGGGGCGAACTGCAGATGCTGTTGCTTTCGGCACTCGGGCCGGACCGCGTCCGCACCGGCACACAACTGATCGGGTTCGACGACGACGGCGCGCACGTCACAGTTCGGACCTCGGCGGGCGACTTCGATGCCGCGGCGCTGGTCGGCGCCGACGGCATCCACTCGGCGGTGCGCGCACAACTGCATCCCGGCGCCGATCCGCTGCAGTGGTCGGGTGTGCGGATGTTCCGCGGCGCCGCGCCCGGCGAGCCGTTCCTCGACGGCCGGACCATGGCCATCGTGAAAGACGATGCGGCCGAACTCGTCGTCTATCGCATCGGCGGCGGGCTGACGAACTGGGTGGTCCTGCTGCCCGAGTCCGAACCGGGACCGCTGCCCGGTGACGCGCGGTGGAACCAGCCCGGCGACCGGTCGGAAGTGCTGGCCCACCTTGCCCGCTGGGACCTCGGCTGGCTTGATGTCGCCGACGTGATCGCGCGGACCGAAACGGTGCTCGAGTACCCGATGGTCGACCGCGACCCGCTCTCGTGGTGGGGCGCCGGACGCGTCACGTTGCTCGGCGACGCCGCCCATCCGATGTATCCCGTTGGAGCGAACGGCGGTTCGCAGGCCATCGTCGACGCCCGGGTGCTGGCCGACGAGCTCGCCCGCGACGTCGAAACGGGGCTGCGGCGCTACGAGGACATCCGCAGGCCCGAGACCGCCGACGTGGTCGCGGCCAACCGCGCGATGCACCACATCGGCACGTCCCGTCCCGAGGAACTCGCGCGCGTCACCGCCGACTATCGGCGCGACACGAACGCAGATCGGAGCCTCACATGACGACCTATGTGCTTGTTCCCGGCGCCTGCCACGGCAGGTGGTACTACGACGAGCTGGCCGCGCGACTGCGCGACCACGGGCACCGCGTGCTGGCCATCACGTTGACCGGGGTGGCCGAGCGCGCCCACCTCGCGCACGCGGGCGTCAACCTCGAGACCCACATCGCCGACGTGCTGGCCGAACTCGATGCGCAACAGGTGACCGACGCCGTGCTGGTCGGACACAGTTATGGCGGCATGGTCATCACGGCGGTGGCGGATCGTGTTGCCGCCCAGATTGATTCACTGGTGTACCTCGACGCGTTCGTGCCGGCCGACGGTGACTCGTGCTGGAATCTGGTGACCGACGACTTACGCGACTGGTATGCCGACGTCGACGCCACCGGATACGGCGTGCCTCCCCTGCCGTTCTTCGACGAGCGCGCCACCGCCCACCCGCTGGCATCGTTGATGCAGCCGATCCGGTTGACCGGAGATCTGTCGAGGTTTCGGCGCCGCGTGTACGTCTATGCCACTCAGTGGGACGGCGAGCCGCCGTTCGCGGCCCTGTTCGAGAGGCTGAACCAGGACCCGTCGTGGACCACACATGCGCTGGACAGCACGCACAACCTGCTGGCCGGCCATACCGACGAGGTGCTGCAGATCCTGCTCGATGTCGCCGGCCACCAAGGAATGAATGCGCCATAGACCTCGTTGACGGCCTCGGAGCCGACGAAGGGAAACGCATGCGGCGCTGGGAGATGGACAGCATCGGCCGGGATCAGTTGGCACTGCGGGAGGTGGCATCGCCTGAGCCCGGACCCGGACAGGTGCTGGTCGATGTGGCCGCGGTGTCGTTGAACTACCGCGACAAGATGGTGATCGAGACCGGACGCGGGCTGCCGCTGCAGTTTCCGTTCACGCCCGGATCCGACCTCGCGGGAACAGTCGTCGGCATCGGTGAGGGTGTCACGCGGCTTCAGATCGGCGATCGCGTCGTCTCGACGTTCACACCCGACTGGCGCGACGGCGCCCGTGGCGGGGACGCGCGCACACCGTCGTACCGCACGCTGGGAGGGTATTACCCCGGCGTGCTCGCCGATCAAGTCTGCTTTTCGGAGGAGTGGTTCGTGCGGGCGCCCGCGACGTTGTCGTCGGCCGAAGCCAGCACGCTCCCCTGCGCCGGGCTGACGGCGTGGTTCGCGCTCGTCGAACGCGGTCGGGTTCACGCCGGTGACACCGTGCTCGTGGAAGGTACCGGCGGCGTCTCGTTGTTCGGCATCCAGATCGCGAAGGCGCACGGAGCCCGGGTGATCGTCTCCGGTAGCACAGGAAAGCTGGACCGGGCTTTGGCGCTGGGAGCCGACGATGGCGTCGACCGACGGCGAGAGGACTGGGTGGAAGCCATCTACGAACTCACCGACGACCACGGCGCTGATCACGTTCTCGAAATCGTGGGCGGAGCGCATCTGGGCCAGGCCGTTCAGGTCACCGCCGTCGGCGGCACGATTCACCAGATAGGGGCCTTGGAAGGGTTCGAGATCAGCGCGCCCGTGGCGCCACTGCTGTTCAAGGACATCGTCATTCAGGGCATCGGCACCGGTCACCGGCGTGCGCTGGAAGACCTCGTCGCAGCCGTCGACCGCATCGCCCTGAAACCGGTCATCGACTCCCGCTACACACTTGCCGACCTTCCGAGCGCCTTGGATCGCCTCGACCGCGGGCCGTTCGGAAAGATCGTCATCGAATTCGACAGGTGAGTCCCGTCGGCACCGAGGCAGCCTCCCGGCAGTCGGGACAAAACTGCAACACGTTTCAGTTTCTGGGTGGATCTCGGCTAGTCTGACCGACGTGCCAGCAGCTTCTACGCAACCCGCAATCGAAGGGTGGTTCGCCGCCGACGATTCCGGCGCGACTCATCTGATCGGCGGCAAGTGCTCACAGTGCGCCACCTACGTGTTCCCGCCGCGCGAGAACAATTGCCCGAACCCGGCCTGCGACAGCGACGTGCTCGACCTCGTGCCACTGTCGCGGCGGGGAAAGGTGTGGAGCTACACCGAGAACCGCTATCCACCACCGGCGCCCTATCCGGCACCCGACCCGTTCGAGCCGTTCGCCATCGCCGCGGTGCAACTCGCCGACGAGGGGCTGATCGTGCTGGGCAAAGTCGTGGAGGGCACCCTTGCCGCCGACCTCAAGGTCGGAATGGACATGGAGCTCACCACGATGCCGCTCTACACCGATGCCGACGGCGTCGAGCGCACCACCTATGCCTGGAGGATCGCACCATGAGCACCCCCGAACCGCTTTACATCCTCGGCGCGGGCATGCACCCGTGGGGCAAATGGGGCCGTGACTTCACCGAGTACGGCGTCGTCGCGGCGCGCGCGGCGCTCGCCGAGGCCGGGCTGGACTGGCGCCAGATCCAGCTGGTGGCCGGCGCCGACACGATCCGCAACGGCTACCCCGGATTCATCGCGGGATCGACCTTCGCGCAGAAGCTGGGCTGGAACGGCGTCCCCGTGTCGTCTTCGTACGCGGCGTGCGCGTCGGGCTCGCAGGCACTGCAGAGCGCCCGCGCTCAGATCCTGGCCGGATTCTGCGATGTGGCACTCGTGATCGGCGCCGACACCACGCCGAAGGGCGCGTTCGCACCGGTCGGCGGTGAGCGCAAGAACGATCCCGACTGGCAGCGGTTCCATCTGATCGGGGCGATGAATCCCGTGTATTTCGCGCTGCTGGCCCGGCGCCGCATGGATCTCTACGGCGCGACGGCCGAGGACTTCGCGCAGGTCAAGGTGAAGAACTCGCGGCACGGTCTGCAGAACCCGAATGCCCGCTACCGCAAGGAATCCGCGGTCGAGGACGTGCTCGCGAGCCCCGTCGTCGCCGACCCGCTGCGCCAGCTCGACATCTGCGCGACCTCCGACGGCGCGGCCGCGCTGATCGTGGCCAGTGCGGACTTCGCCCGCAAGCACCTGGGATCGCTCGAGGGGGTGCCGTCGGTGCGCGCGATCAGCACCGTGACGCCGCGCTACCCGCAGCATCTTCCCGAATTGCCGGACATCGCAACGGATTCCACCGCGGTCGTCGAGGCGCCCGAGCGCGTGTTCAAAGATCAGATCCTCGACGCGGCATATGCCGAGGCCGGTATCGGCCCCGAGGACGTCAGCCTGGCCGAGGTGTACGACCTGTCCACCGCGCTCGAGCTGGACTGGTACGAGCATCTCGGACTGTGCGCGAAGGGCGAGGGTGAACAGCTCCTGCGCAGCGGCGCGACCACGATCGGTGGCCGGGTTCCGGTCAACCCGTCGGGCGGTCTCGCGTGCTTCGGTGAGGCCATCCCGGCCCAGGCCATCGCGCAGCTGTGCGAGCTGACCTGGCAGCTGAAAGGTCAAGCGACCGGCAGGCAGGTCGAAGGGGCCAAGGTCGGCGTGACGGCCAACCAGGGTCTGTTCGGCCACGGCTCGTCGGTCGTCGTCGCGCGCTAGAGCGAGGCGCCGAACGTGAACAACATGTCGAGTTTTCCTCGAAAGTTCGCACAGTTCTTCACGTTCGGCGAGGCATGATCACAGTCCGAGTCAAGCCCGGTAGTCGCAAAGGGCCTCTGGTCGAGGTCGCCGACGACGGCGCGCTGACCATCTACGTGCCTGAGCGCGCGGTCGACGGCAAGGCCAATGAGGCCGTCACGAAACTGCTTGCCGCACATCTCGGCGTGCCGCGCAGCCACGTCGAATTGGTCTCGGGTGCGACGGCGCGGGTGAAGCGTTTCCGCATCAGTTGACCGCCGCGAGCGACCCCAAAATGCCGCCCGAACACGGCGTGTCGCTGTACAAACACGGGCGCTCGGCGGGCCAGGGTTACCCGAGATTGCGGTTCCACTCCAGCCAGCCGACGCCGGTGCGCCCGTCGGCGGTGCGCACGGTCGCCCACGCGCGGGGGAACTGGCTGACCTTGCCGTCGGGTGAGGTCAGCAGGACGGGTGCGTGGCCTTGGATGTCGACGGTGACCTCGATGTCGCAGGGCTGCAGCGACAGTGTCGTCGTGACGGGGAGATCGTCGTCGCCGAGGGTGTGCTGTGCGGCCACGGATTGCAGTTCGACGAGCGGTTCACCCGCCCGCTGGGTATAGCCGATGCCGATCGGCGGCATGCCCGGTATCCGGATGTCGACGCCGTGCAGGTGGGTGCCGTCGTCGAGATGCACTGCGCTCCAGACCCATTCCATCGACCACCAGTCCCGCACACCCCACGAGTGGTCCCGCTGACCGGGCACGGCCTCGACGGTGTGGGTCTGGTCCCCTATCGTCACCGTGCCCGAGACGGTGCACGGCAGTTCGTAGCGGGGCGTGATGCGGTACTGGTACGGCGTCGCCGCGGTGGTCCAGGTGAGGTCCATCGTGACCGCCACGGGGCTTCCGGCCTCGCCGCGCAGCAGCGCCGCCGGATCGTCGTAGGACTGCCCACTGCCCGACGCCCTGATCCGGTAGGTCTGCAGTGGCTCGATCGGCAGCAACGCGAGCTCGACATCGGCACCCCGAACTTCGGCGATGTCAGCCGGCAGGGCGGCGTGAAAGTCGTTGAGCGCGATGGTCGGCAGTCCCGGGCCCGCCAGCAGCACGTTGATCCACGCGGTGTCCTGGTTGGGTATCAGCCCCAGGCGCACCCAGCCGCCGAAACCGGCTGACGTGTCGACGAAGTCGAAATACCAGCTCTCGTTCCACAACGCTTCGTCGGTGGGCTCGTGTGCGGCCTCGTCGGCGGCCGCAGGCACCAGCGGCTCCCGAATCTGCGGTGGGGCAAGGATTTCCAGCGCACCGGTGTCCAGCACGTGGCTGCAGTGGCGGTCCAGCATCGTCATGAACATCTGGTCGCCACGCTCGGTGCGTTCGACGAGCATCGAGGAGATGATCGCCATCATCACCCCGAAGAAACTCTGCCTGCGCACCCCGTCGCGGACCTGATCCAGGCTCAGCGCCGGGTCCGGTCCGAGCGCCGCGTGGTAGGTGCGCAACAACGCGTCATAGTGTTCGCGGCGCCGCTCGACGGGCAGCGCACAGCCGATGAAATACGCGACATCGGTCAGCGCCGGTCCCCAGGTGACGGTCTGCCAGTCGACCACGGTCAGCACTCGATCGGCGCCCGGATCGCCGAACAGCATGTTGTCCATGCGGTAATCGCCGTGCACCAGGCCGAGCGGGCGTCCCGGTTCGCCTTCGGCGGCGATGTAGGCGTCGAAGCTCTCCACGAGCCGCTCGCACACGCGGCGCTGTTCGGCGGTGATCATGCCGTCGTAGCGCTCGGCGAACGCCGCGTACAAGCCCGCGATCATCGCCTGGTTGACCGGCGCGTCGCGGTTGAGCCACTCGGCCCGGCCCAGCTCGGGGTCGGCCAGTATCGGGCCGTGCACGCGGCCGAGTTCGGCCAGCGCGGCAGTGGCCTGTTCGACTGTCGCACCGCGGATCTCGTCACCGACCGTGGCCGGGGCGGCATCGCCGAGCAGCAGGTCGAACGCCCCGCTCTGCGGGTCGAACGCGGCGTGATGGCACGGCGCCACCGGACCGGCGGGCAGGCCGGGCGCGATGTCGGTGTAGAACCGCACCTCACGTTCGTAGAGGCCAAGCGCGAGCCCGGTCTGGCGGCTGCTGGGATCGGTCGCGGCGACCTTGAGCACGACGGACGCCGGACCGGTCGCGCCGTCGCCGTATGTGAGTGACACGCGGTAGCACTCGCTCATCTGACCGGTGCAGATCCGTTCGAAACCGAATCCGGTGACGGGGCCCGCGCCGATCGCGGCGGTCAGCCAGTCGCAGGTCAGGTCGTCGGGACGCTCGAGCACGGCGTTCTGAGTCGGTTGCACACACGCAACTTAGCAGTGGCCGGGATCACACATGACAGGTGTCAACTAATGGTGTGCCGACCTCGCGTCGGTGTGGATGCAGGCGTCCGGCGGCGACGCGGGCACGTCCAGTGCCGGGTTACGGTCGAAGAAGCCGTACGGCTTGAGCCAGAAGGACACGACGTCGACGGGCATCACCGGCCAGTCCTCGGGCCGGGTGATGTGGTGGATGCCGAACACGTACCACAGCACCACGTCGGTGTTGTCGATCGATCGGTTGGCCTTGGTCCACACGCCCAGCCCAGTGTCCGCGGCGGATTGATTGACGAATTCTCCTGCGGGCCAACGTTCGTCGGGATGGTTCGGGGTCACCCACAGGGTGTGCCCGATGACGTTGGCGCGCTGCAGCACCGGTGAGGCCGGATCGAACATCGGCGGTATCGCGCCGGTGGGCACCAGTTTGTACGACGGGTGGGTGCCCAGTCCGTTGAGGACGTTGGTGTTGACCACCTTCCAGGCTCGCTGGGTCGCGAAGTCGACGTCCTGTTTGCCTTCGTCTTCGGTGCGCAGCGCCTCGTCGTGCACCACGAGCGACAGCCCGTACGGATTGTCGGGGCCGATCGGTTCGGCATACGACTCCGTCCGGTAGACCGTGTTGTCGGTGCCGTCGACATCGAGATCGAGCCGCGCGATCAGGAAATGCTGATGGAAGGGCGCATAGGTGCGCTCGTCGACGAGGGTGCCGTTCGGATTGGGTCGGCCCGGCGCCAGCGGTGTGGTGACCATGATGCCGGTCGCGCGGACCTCGCACTCGATGTTGCCGTCCTGGTAGAACCGCCAGTACACGAGGTACTCGTAGTTCGCGACGGTGACGTGAAACGACAGCGTCAGCCGGCGCATCCTGCGCACTTCGGCGCCCGCGTCGTGGTCGACGTGCTTCCACAGCACCGCGTTGTCTTCCTCGTGGATGCAGATCGCGTTGGTGATGGTGTAGGGCTCACCTTTGCTGTTGTGCAGAACGGCATCCAGATAACGGATCTCACCGAGGCAGTCGCAGCCCAGTTCGAGCGATGTGGTCATGAAACCCAGACCCCACTCGCCGATGTCGAACGCTGTGCGCCGGTAGTGATCGACCGACGGATCGCGGTAGGGCACCACCATCTCGGCGAACGACATCCGGTGCGCCACCGAGCGATTCACCTCTCCGTCGCGATACCGCACGGTGTGCAGGGTCATGCCTTCGCGGTGATTGAACCCGACCCGCAGCGACCAGTTCTGCCAGCGCAGCAGGTTGCCGTCGAGGGTGAACGACGGCCCGTCCGGCTGCGTGATGTGCAGCGGTGCGAGCGGCTCCCGGTTCCACGCCGACCGGATTCGCTGCGGGATGTGGCGTGGCACGTATTCGCCCATGACATCCGGCTTTTCGTTGCTCCCGTCGTCCTCGACACGGAGCAACTCCATGGTGTTGAGGTCGACGACGCAGTGCAGGCCGCTGACCGGGTGTGCGTACGGGTTGGCGCCCGACGCCGACTTGTACCAGGTGTCGGACCATCCGATGCGCCGGTTCCGGTACTCCGGTGGCGCGACGGCATCGCCGTAGGTCCAGGTGTCCATGAACACGTTGTCGATGTCGGTGATGCCGCGGTTGGCCAGTGCGGCGATCACATCCGGATGGTGGCGCAGCATCTGATCGCATTCGGCGAACTCGTCGACGGTGAAGTTGGCCTGCACCCCCGGGATGTGGTCGAACGCCTCGACGGCGTCACCCGTCAACGTTACGACGCCTTTGTACGTGGCGTTCTCGGCCCGGTCGAGGCAGATGACCGCGGCACGGCGCGGCGGCGCGGCGCCACCTCGTTCGAAGGCGGCCAGTTCGGATTTGGACGGTTCGGCCAGTTCCACCGACGCGATCCGCCACCCGTCTCCGACACCGTGTTCGCGCCGCAATATCGCTGCCACCGCGGTGAACTCGTCGGCCGACAGCGGATCGAGGGGATGGTCCACCCGATCACGCAATCACACCGGATGCGCCGCGCGCAGCCGATCGCCCAGAGTCAGCTCTCGGCGAGCGTGAAGCCCTCCCACGCGAGCCGGCGATCGGCATCCGGGTCGTACTCGACGCGCGGCGTGCGATCGAACACGTACACCGCACGCTTGTCCGCGTCATAGCCGGGCCAGCCCGCACCAGGCACGCCGGTGCGGCTGAACTCGCGCCACCGCGTCTGCACGTCACGGCTCACGAACCGGGCCGACTGCCGATCGGCGGCCGCCGTCAGCATCGCGCCGTATCGCGTTCGGTAGGTGTCGAATACGGCCAGCAGCTCCATGGCGTGGGTGGCGCCGAAGCCCGCCCAGCGCAGCGCCCTCGGCGTGTAGTCGTAGCGGTACACATAGGTGGGCGCATGACGGCTGTGGGCCTCGGCGATCTGCCAGGTGGCCGAGCCGAACGCGAAGTCGCCGCCCAGTCGCACACACGCCGACCTGCTGGGATAGCCGGGGTACGCCGCGACGATGCGCTCCCGGTGCTCGGGGGCGGCATCGGCGAACAGCTTTTCGATCATGGCCTCATTGGTCGGCAACAACGGCAGGAAGCGCGTGAACAGCCTGCCCTCGTCGGCGTTGTTGCCGACGATCAACGGCAGACGGTGCGCGGATCCGTCGGCCATGGCCGCCACCGGATCGGCGGGCAGAAACTCGGTGCCATACGTCGGACCGACCGGGAACGCGCCCGGCATGTCGGTCATGCCGCGGGAGATGAGTTGTTCGAGCGCCCTGCCCAGTTCGGCGGCGCGCGCGGTCTTGAGCGTCGCTGCCGCATCGCCGCCAGAACCGAGCAGGCCGGCGAACTGGCCGGCGAGCCGCGCCGCCGCGGCAGCCGAGCTGACCATACCGCTGGCCGGGCTCTCGGAGATGACCCGCGCGAACAGGCCCTTGGCCGCGGGCACCGCCAACAGTGTGGCGACGGCCTGCGCGCCTGCGCTCTCACCGAAGATCGTGACGTTGTCGGGGTCGCCGCCGAACGCGGCGATGTTGTCTTTGACCCACTGCAGGGCCAACACCAGGTCCCGCAGGAACAGGTTGTCGTCGATCGGATGCTCAGGCGTGGACAGCGACGACAATTCCATGCAGCCCAGCACGCCGAGGCGGTAGTTGACCGACACGTAGACACAGCCGCGGCGGGCCAGGGCGGCGCCGTCGTAGATCGGCGTCGCCGAACTGCCCAGAATGTAGCCGCCGCCGTGCACGAAGATCATCACCGGCAGTGGACCTTCGGGCGGGGATTGCGGCGCAACCACGTTGAGCGTCAGGCAGTCCTCGCTCATCGGCTGGTACTTGCCGACCCCGACCATGGTGTAACGGCGTTGTTGCGGCGCGCAGTACCCGAACCCGTGGCAGTAGCGCACGCCCGGCCAAGGCTCCGCGGGCTGCGGCGCACGCAGCCGCAAGGACCCGACCGGTGGCCGCGCGTAGGGAATGGAGCGCCAGCGGTGTACGCCGTCGCGCGTGAAGCCCTCGATGATCCCGGTGCTGATCTCTGCGCGGACGGTCCGTTCGTGCATCACTCGACGGTAGCGAACATCGCTCGCCCACGACGCGCCTGGTCGGCGCACGCGAACTCGACCGCTAGCCTGGCGGGATGCGCATTGCTGTGATCATCGCGGCGTCTGTGCTGTTGGCAGCGTGCTCGCCGGGTCGGGAAGCCGAACCGACGTCGCAACCCCGGTTGTCGGTGCCGACCGCCACGACGCATCCGAGCGCCAAACCGTCACCGACGACGACAACCTCGCCGCTGCCCACAACGGCTCCGGCCGCGGGAACACCGATGCCGCAGGTGATCAAGTGGGTTGAGGCAGGAAAGCCGGTCGACGCCGCGGGTTTCCACACCGCCACGCGCGACGGCGAAACCACCGATCTCGGTGACGACGTCGCGTTCGTCGCAGCGGGTACCCGCTGTGCGACCGACAAATTGGTCGGTGGCCAGCTGTCGTGCCTGGTCGACGCCGACGGGCTGCCGGACAAGCCGTCGGACGTCGAGGGCAACTGGGTCGCCGGCTGGGTCGACTTCGCCGGCCCGACGGTGGACATCGGCGCACTGCGCGGCGATCCGGGGCGGTTCACCTACGGCGACGGCGCCGAACTGCCTGCCGGGCAGGCACTCGGGTTCGGTGACTACCGGTGCCGCGCCGACGCCACCGCCCTGCTGTGCGTCAATTACGCACACCAGTCGGCCGTCCGGTTCAGCGCCACCGGTGTCGAGCCGCTCGGCTGCCTGCAGCCAGCCCCTCCGCCGGTCGGCGTGGGCAGGCAGTTCAGCTGCCCGCCGGACTAGGCGACGCCTTTGCGTCTGAGGATCGGCAGCACGCCTTCGGCAAACCAGTACGCCTCTTCCAGATGCGGGTAGCCGGACAGGATGAACTCGTCGAAGCCGAGTGAGTGGTACTCGTAGATGAGGTTGGCGACCTCCTCGTGGCTCCCGACCAGCGCGGTTCCCGCGCCGCCGCGGACCAGGCCGACACCGGCCCACAAGTTGGGGTAGATCTCGAGCTGGTCCACCCGGCCGCCGTGCAACGCCGTCATCCGGCGCTGCCCTTCCGACTCCGACTTGGCATGCAGCGCAGTCGCTTTGGCGATCTGCTCCGGGCTGAGCTCGGCCAGCAGCTCGTCGGCCACGGCCCACGCGGCGGCCGAGGTGTCGCGGGAGATCGTGTGCAGCCGGACGCCGAACTGTACGGTGCGGCCACGTTGTTCGGCCAGTTTGCGGACCTGTTCGACCTTGGCGGCGGCGGCCTGCGGCGGCTCACCCCAGGTGAGGTACACGTCGACGTGCTCGGCGGCGATCGGCAGTGCGGCCGCCGACGAGCCGCCGAAGTAGATCTGCGGCAACGGGTCCGGCGGCGCCGAAACCCGCGCGTCGGCCACCGAGTAGTACTCGCCCTTGTACGTCAGCGATTCGTCGGGCCCTTGGCGCCACAGCGAATTCACGATGTGGAGGAATTCCCCGGTACGCGCGTATCGCTCGTCGTGGCTCAGCCAGTCGCCGAACCGGCGTTGTTCGACGTTGTCGCCGCCGCTGACGATGTTGAGCAGCACGCGGCCCTCGGAGAACCGCTGCAGCGTCGCGGCCTGCTGCGCGGCGAGCGTCGGCGGAACCAGGCCGGGCCGAAACGCGACGAGGAACTTGAGCCGCTCGGTCTCGGCGAGCAGCGCCGACGCGGTCAGCCACGCATCCTCGCACCACGTCCCGGTCGGCGTCAGCACCCCTTCATAGCCCAGACGATCGGCCGCGCGCGCGATTTCGGCGAGGTAGCGACGGGTGGGTGCACGGTAGTTGTCCGGGATGGTGTGATGCGTCGAGGCGTGCGACGCCCCGACGATCGAGCGGCTGTCTCCATTGGTGGGCAGGAACCAGAAGAATCGAGCGGATGGCTGGACTGTCACGGACGTCCCCTTCCTAGTTGCGGTTGAGGTACAGGGGCTGCAGCTGATCGGCGAAGCGGCGGTCAACCCAGTTGGCGAACTCGGGTGCGGCGGCGATCTGGCCCGATTGGGCGAACAGGTCGGCCATTTCCTGTTCGGACGCGATCAACTGATCGGAGAGATCGGTGGGCAACCGCAGGCTGCGGCCCTGCGCAACGGTCGCCACCGCGGGGTCGAGCCCGACCTCGGCGGCGTAGCGCGACACCCACTGGTCGCGATGATCGTTGGCCCATCGGACCGCCTTCGCGTAACGCACCAGCAGATCGGCCAGCGCGGTGTTGCGTTTCGGATCGGCCAGCGCCGCATCGGACGCGACGCCGAATCCGGCGCCGTTGGTGACGCCCGTCGCGCGCGCGATGCTGCGCACCGGAAGCTCCTGCTCGGCCTGGGCGGTGTAGGGATCCCACACGGCCCAGACGTCGACCCGGCGCTGCGTGAAGGCCGACAACGCATCGGCGGGTTGCAGGAACACCAGCTTCACGTCGGTCGGGCTGAGCCCGGCACGGCTCAGCTGAACGAGCGTATGGCCGTGCGCTGAACTGCCTTTCGCGATCGCGATGCTCTTGCCGCGGAGATCGGCGACGGTCTGGATCGGCGAGTCGGCGTGGACGAGGATCTGATCGCCGAACCCGCCGCCGTCGTATGCGGAGACCACCTTGACCTTGGCGTTCGACGCCGCACCGAATATCGGTGGGGTGTTGCCGGTGATCGCGAAGTCGATCTTGCCCGCGGTGGCCGCCTCGATCTGCGGTGGGCCCGAGGTGAACGTCGAGAACGCCACCTTGTACGGCAGGTCGTCCAGCGCGCCCGCGGCGCGCAGCAACGCTTCGGTGCCGCCTTTCTGGTCACCGATCTGCAGCGTCACCCCCGCGAGCTCTGAGAGCGGCACCGTCGCGGGAGCCTGCTGAGGAGCCGAATTATCTTGCCGGGACACGCAACCCGTGAGCAATCCGGTGACAAGCAGCAGCGCCGCGAACATACGGCTGGATGCGGGCATACACGTTCTCCTCACGTCAGAGCGCGACGCCGAGGCTGTCGAGCAGCTCGGCCCGGTAGCGTTCGGTGTTGTCCGATGGATCGCCCGGTGATCGCCGGGCGTCGGTGATGTCGAGCGTGTGGACCACCCGGCCGGCCTCCAACACCAGGACACGGTCAGCCAGCGCAACCGCCTCGTCGACGTCGTGGGTGACCAGCAACACGCCGAACCCGTGTTCGCGCCACAGATCGAGCAGCAGCTTGCGCATGCTCAGCCGGGTCAGCGCGTCGAGCGCGCCGAACGGCTCGTCGAGCAGAAGCAGCTCGGGCTCGGCCACCAGGGCCCGCGCCAGCGAAACCCGTTGTGCCTGTCCGCCGGACAAGGTCAACGGCCAGGCGTCGGCGCGATCGGCCAACCCCACATCGGCCAGCGCCCGCTCGGCCCGGGCCAACGCCTGACCGCGCGAGAGCCGGCTGCGGGTAAGGCCGTAGGCCACGTTGGTGCGGACGTCGCGCCATGGGAACAACCTCGGTTCCTGGAAAGCCAACGCCGGTGCGCCGGACACCACTCGCTCCCCCGTGTGGTCGGTGGACAGCCCCGCCAACACGCGCAGGACCGTCGACTTGCCGGATCCACTGCGTCCGATCAATGCGACGATCTCACCGCCGCCGATACGCACCGACACGTCGCTGAGGACGTGATGTTCGCCGTACCACTTGTTCACGCCGCGCAGTTCACCGGCCAGCTTGGTCGTTCGATCCGATATCACGGTCATGTGCGGTACCTCAGGGCTCGACGTTCCAGCATGCGGACAATGGCATCGGTGCCGATACCCAACAGCGCATAGACGATCAGCCCGAAGATGATGATGTCGATGCGCAGGAAGTCACGGGCATTGTTGATCAGGAAGCCGATTCCCTTGTCGGCGTTGATCTGTTCGGCCACGATCAGGGTGAGCCAGGCGATCGCCAGCGACTGCCGGAATCCGACGAGTACCTGGGGTGCCGCACTCGGCACGATGATCGTGCGGAACCGCTGTCGGAACGAAAAGCCAAGCACCTGAGCGGTTTCGAACAGTTTCGGGTCGACCTGACGAATCGCCGAGAAGGTGTTCAGGTACAGCGGGAAGCTCACGCCCAACGCGACAAGCAGCACCTTCGGCAGCTCACCGATACCGAACCACAGGATGAACAACGGGATCAAGCCGAGGTGTGGCAGCGCCCGGATCATCTGCATCGGCGGATCGACCGTGGCCTCCAGCCAACGCGACAGCCCCACAGCGGTTCCCAGTGCGACGCCGACAACCCCGCCCAGCAGCAGGCCGACGACCACGCGGATCCCTGACACCTGCAGCGCGTCGGCGAGCTGGCCGTTGCGGATGAGTTCGATTCCGGCCTCGAGGATCAGCGACGGCGCGGGCAGGACGTCCTGCGATATCACCCCGACCGCGCTGCCCAACTGCCACAGCGCAAGCAGGACAACGGGCGAGATCAACCGGATGACGCCCCATTTTCGTTCGCTCGACCGGCGACTGGCGACGGTTGCCGCAGGGGCGGCCAATTCGGTGGGACTGGTCACGGTGATTCGACGTTACGCACCCCGCCCGCCACGGGTAAGAATTGAAATCGGACTGAGCGAAACCGGATGACACGGCGAAATCGCCGGAATGCCATGCCGCGGCAGCGGGTTACAGCGAACTATGAAGGCTATCGGTGTCTATGAATTCGGCGGCCCCGATGCGTTGGAGGTCATCGATCTACCCGAACCGCAGCCCGGTCCGGGTGAAGTCCGTATCCGGGTACACGCGGCTGCCGTCAATCCGACCGACGTGCTGCTTCGCACCGGTGGACACGCAGTCCGGATGCCCGACCGCCTGCCGCCGTTCGTGCCCGGTATGGATGCCGCGGGCGTGGTCGACAAGGTCGGTCCCGACACCGACGGCCGGCTCACCGTCGGTCAGCGCGTCATCGCCATGGTGCTCTTCACCGGTCCGCACGGCGGTAGCTACGCCGAGCAGGTCGTGGTGCCCGCCGCGTCGGTGGTGCCGGCACCCGCCGGCGTCGGGTTTCCCGCCGCATCGACTCTGCTCATGAACGCATTGACGGCCCGGGTCGCGTTGGACGCCTTGGGCTTGGCACGGGGCGGAACCGTCGCGGTGACCGGTGCGGCCGGTGCCGTCGGCGGATACGCGATCGAGTTGGCGAAGGACGACGGGTTGACCGTGATCGCCGATGCGGGGCCGGGCGACACCACGCTCGTTCGCGGTTTCGGCGCCGATCATGTCGTCGAACGCGGCGCCGGTGTCGCCGATCGAATTCGCGATGTCGTCCCCGAAGGTGTCTGCGGCCTCGTCGACGGCTCGATGCAGACCACCGACGTGATCCCGGCGATCGCCGACGGCGGCACATTGGCCGAGCTTCGAGGCTGGCCGGGGCCGGCACCGCGCGGCATCCGGGTGTGCCCGGTGATGGTGTCGGACCGCATCACCGATACCGCCGCGCTCGACACCCTGCGACGCCAGGCCGAGGCCGGTACGTTGACGCTGCGCGTCGCCGAGGTGTTCGCGGCCGATGACGCGGCCGCGGCGCACCGCATGCTGGAGGCCGGGGGCCTGCGGGGGCGGCCGGTATTGGACTTCTCCTGAACACGAAAATCCCCGCCGGATGCGTTCCGGCGGGGATTGGTAGGTGCGGCAACGCCGCTCAGCCGAAGCGCGTGTTCCCGGTCACGAGCGAGGCGACCACGTCGTGGCCGTTGATCTTCGAGGTGAACGTGCCGTTCTGCAGCCGCACCAACTGCTGGGCCTGCTGGAGCTTGCGCTTGTTGCGCACCTGGGACTGGAACTGCTGGGCGTTGAGCTGTTGGAGCTCAGCCTGTTCGAAGTCACGACCGCTGATGCCGCCGTTGAACTGCACACCGACCGCAGAGCCGTCGGGACGCACGACCCACGACGCGCGCACGCCCTCGTAGTCGGCGGTGTACATACCGGCCGGGTCTGCTACTGCCGCCGCGGTGAACTTGTAGTTCACGCCGTTCATCGTCAGGTCGCCCGTGGCGTCGGTGGCGGTGAAGTCCGCTTTGAGGGTGTCGCGGAACTTCGAGGTGATGTCGATGTTCCCGTCGGTCTGGTTCCCGAAGAACCAGGCCTCGTCGTCCACGCCGTTGCACGCGTAGGCGGTGACGTTGTTGCCGTCGACGGAAATGCCGATGGTCATCTTCTTGCCTTCGGATTCCATGTCGGCCATGTAGCGGACGGAGGCCGGAAGGGGGGCGGCGGCCGAGGTGGTGGTCGGAGCCGCCGATCCAGACGTTTCGGCCTCGGTCGACGATCCGCCAGAGCAGGCGGGGATGGCGCCGAGGGCGATGATCGCACTGACGCCCACAAGGAGGTTGCGCAGGTGTTTTCTCATGTCACCAGCATGTATGGCGACGTCGTTACGCACATGAAGAATGCATGGAGATTGCATGGAGAACCGAGGCGAACCACGGTCGTCAGCCCGCGAGGAATGCCTCGACCTCCGCGCAGAAGACGGGCCAGGCCGGCTCGGTGGCCGTCAGCAGGTGGTTGTTGCTCGCCAGGGCGACCAACCTGGAGTCGTCGATCAAACTGGCCAGCTCCTCGCCGAACTGCATCGGCACCCGGTGGTCGTCGCGGGAGTGCATGATCAGTGTCGGGCAACGGACTTCGCTGGCCGCGTCACGCACGTCGATGCGGGCGAACTCCTCCAGGAACCGCACCGCGTTCTCGGGCGAGGTGGTGCGCCGCTGCAGCTGATCGAACGCCGCCCAGTCGGCGCGGGTGCCGTCCGGTAGGAACTGCGCGGCGAACACCTGCCGGAACGCCGGATCGTCACGTCCCCAGCCGACGCGTGCCAAATCGAGATCCAGTGCGGCGGCGCGTTTTTCCTCATCGCCGACGGCGCGTACGGCGCGTCCCCGCGCGTACGCACCGCACAGCACCAGGCGGCTGACCCGCTCCGGGTGCCGCGCCGCGTACGCCACCGCGACCGCACCGCCTTGCGAGACCCCCAGCAGCGGAAAGTGTTCCAGCCCCAGGGCCTCGACGACCGACTCCAGATCGGCGACCCAGTCCTCGAAGGAGAAGTCGGTGGCTTCCCAGTCCGACAGGCCGCAGCCGCGTTCGTCGTAGCGAATGAACGTGTGGTTGCGGGACAGATCGCGTACCCAGTGGCTCCACACCGGGCTTTCGATGTCGTAGCCGAGATGGGTCATCCAGTTCGCCGCGCGGACGAGTGGCGGGCCCTCCCCCGCGACGGCGTACGCGAGCCGGACCCCGTCGGCGGCCCGACAGAACGCGATGTGCTGGCGCGGCGGCGGCTCCGGGTTGATCGGTTGCGGCGCGACGGGATGCGGCGCGGGCCGGTCCTGCGGTGCGGCGATGGTGCCGACGAACTGATAGCCCCGGCCGCGGACGGTACGGATGTAGCGCTGCGATTCCCCGTCGTCGCCAAGCGCGCGGCGCGCCGCCTTGATGCGGCTCGTCAACGCTGCTTCGCCGACGAACCGCCCGCCCCACACCGAGTCGAACAGTTCCTCTTTGCTGACGAATCGATCGTGATGACTGATCAGTTGGGTGAGCACGTCGAACACCTGGGGCTCGACCCGGATCACCTCGTCGTCACGGCGCAACTCATAGCGCCCGGTGTCGAGGACGAAGTCGTCGAATCGCCAGGTGCGGGGCGATTCGGTGCGTTCAGGATCGGATGTGGCGGCCACCGACGCAATCGTAGGGCCCCGCGCATGTGAGGAGCAGATCAGACCCCGCGCAGATCAGACCTATCGCCAGCCGTCAGCGGCCTTGGCCGCCTGCATCAACGCATCGCACAGCTGGCGGAGTTCGTCGGCCCCGGCGCCCTCGTCGACCGCCGTCGCGAGATCCTCGGCCGCACAGCGGACCTGATACACCCGATCCGACAGTTGCGATGCCTCGTCGGCACTCAGCACCACCGAATCCGGCGCGAGCGACGTGCCCTTGACCATTGCGCGTTGTTCGTAGGCGCGCTGCCGGCAGGACTGTCGGCAGTACTGGCGGCGGCGTCCCATCTGAGCGTCGGAGACTTCGCGCCCGCACCACCGACACGGCTGCGGACGGTGGCGTCTGCTGTTCCCGGTGGCCATGTGTCCTGACTGTAGACGGACCCTTGCCGCATCCGGCGTATCATGGACGGTCGAGTCGGGAACTTGGCAACGCCGTTGTGCGTTGTGTTATCCGGGCCAAATCGCGTGATGAGGAGTGTTTGACGATGGCTGATCGTGTCCTGAGAGGCAGTCGCCTCGGAGCCGTGAGCTACGAGACCGACCGCAACCATGACCTGGCGCCGCGTCAGGTCGCGCGCTACCGCACCGAGAACGGTGAAGAGTTCGACGTTCCGTTCGCCGACGACGCAGAGATCCCAGGTACCTGGCTGTGCCGCAACGGCCTGGAGGGCACTCTGATCGAGGGTGACGTGCCGGAGCCGAAGAAGGTCAAGCCGCCGCGCACCCACTGGGACATGCTGCTGGAGCGTCGTTCGGTCGAGGAACTCGAAGAATTGCTCAAGGAGCGTCTCGACCTGATCAAGACCAAGCGTCGCGGTAGCTGAACGACGTAGACAGAAAGAACCGCGAGCGTGTGTACGCTCGCGGTTCTTTTTGCGTCTGGGCAGGTGTGCGCTAGCGGACGACACCGCGGGCGCGGTCGAGGCGGCCGCGGATGCCCCACTCGGCGACCTTGAACATCGCCTCGCGGATGTTGGATCCGCTCATCTTCGACACGCCGAGCTCGCGCTCGGTGAACGTGATCGGGACCTCTACGACGGTGAAACCGTTGTTGATCGCGCGCCACGTGAGGTCGATTTGGAAGCAGTAGCCCTTGGAGTCCACCGCCGAAAGGTCGATCTTCTCCAGCACCTCGCGCCGGTATGCGCGATATCCGGCGGTGATGTCGTGGATGTCGACGCCGAGCAGGAACCGGGAGTAGGTGTTGGCGGTCTTGGACAGCGCCAGGCGCCGCCACGGCCAGTTGCGCACGGTGCCGCCGGGGACGTACCGCGATCCGATGGCCAGGTCGGCGCCCGCATCGACGGCGTCGAGCAGCCGGCTGAGCTCTTCCGGCGCGTGACTGCCGTCGGCGTCCATCTCGACCAGCACCGAGTAGCCGCGACCCAGGCCCCACTCGAACCCGGCCAGATAGGCCGCGCCGAGCCCGGCCTTGCTGGTGCGGTGCATGACGTGGACGCGATCGGGGTCGGCGAGTGCCAGCTCGTCGGCGAGCTTGCCGGTGCCGTCCGGGCTGCCGTCGTCGACGACCAGGATGTGAACCTCAGGGCAGGCGTGGTGCACGCGCCCGACGATCAGCGGCAGATTCTCCCGCTCGTTGTAGGTGGGGATGATCACCAGAGTGCGCTGACTCGGGCTCATGTTGCTCCTTCATCATCGCCGGCGTTTGCCGCCCGGCGCCGAAAACTTTTTGGCACGAACCTTCCATTGTGCATCATCGCGGTGAACAACGCGGTGACAGCTACCCAGAGGACAGCGCCGAAACCCGCGATGACCAGCACCGCCTGCACGATCGGACCCCACTGCGTCGCAGGCGTCAGGTCGGACTTCAGGCGAATCTGGCTGTCGAGGTACGCGGGCTCGAACCACTCGGTGCGGGCCAGCTCACGGCCGTCCGGGGCGATCACCGCGCTGATCCCGGTTGTCCCGGCAACCACCACGTAGCGGTTGTGCTCGACGGCGCGCAGTTTGCCGAACGCCAGCTGCTGGGAACTCATGGCCTCGTCGAACGTGGCGTTGTTGGTGGGCACTGTCAACACCTGGGCACCGTTGAGCACCGACTCCCGCGCCGCCCGGTCGAAGATGACCTCCCAGCACGTCGTGACCCCGATCGGGACTCCGGCCGCATGCACGACACCGGTGCCGTTCCCCGGGATGAAGTAGCCGGCCCGGTCGGCGTAGGACGACAGGTGCCGGAAGAACCCGCGCCACGGCAGGTACTCGCCGAACGGCTGCACGATCTGCTTGTCGTGTCGCTCGCCGGGGCCGTCGGTGGGGTTCCACACGATCACGGTGTTGTTGGCGACCGGATTGTCCGGGGTGTAGCCCGGCGCCTTGACCACACCGCCGACGAGGATCGGCGCGTCGATCGCCTCGGCCGCCGCGGTGATTTGCGCGGAGGCGTCGGCATTGGCGAGCGGATCGATGTCGGAGGAGTTCTCGGGCCACACGACGAACATCGGTTGTGCGGCACGGCCGGCCCGGACGTCGTCGGCCAGCCGCATCGTCTCTTTGACGTGGTTGTCGAGCACCGCGCGCCGCTGTGCGTTGAAATCGAGCCCGAGCCGCGGCACGTTGCCCTGCACCGCGGCCACTGTGACGGACGGATCGTCGCCTGCGCCCATGCCGGAGTGGCGCACACCCGGCCACAGCAGAGCGGTCGACAGCAGCACCACGGCGACCGACACGCCGGGCAGCAGAACAGCGGGGGCGGGCACCCCGGGCTTGTGTCCGTGATGCCACCACCGCACGATCTCGAGCGCCACCACAGTCAGGCTGAACCCGGCCAGCGCGACGGCGAACGACAGCAGTGGCGCGCCGCCCAGGCGTGCGATGGGCAGTAACGGACCGTCGGTCTGCCCGAATCCGACCACACCCCACGGGAATCCGCCGAACGGCACGGTCGACTTGAGCCATTCCTGGGCGGCCCACAGCGCGGCGAACCACACGGGCCAGCCCGGCAGCTGTCTGATCACAACAGCGAGCACACCGAACAAACCGCAGAACAGGGCCTGCGCCGTGGCCAGCGCCAGCCACGGCACCGCCCCGACCAGACCGCTGATCCATGGCAGTAGCGGCACGTAGAACGCCAGGCCGAACAACAGTCCGTACCCGAAACCACCCGCGCGCGTCGTCGACCGGAGGGTGAGAACCCAGGCCAGCAGGCCGAATCCGGCGAACGCGGCGAACCACCAGCCCACGGGCGGGAAACTCACCCACAGCGCGAGGCCGCCGCCGATCGTCGCGGTCAGTTGCGGCCATCGGTCCGCCACCGCGCGGCCGAACCGGCCGGCCCACGCAGATCGCTTGGCCTTCTCGTCCTTGGCGGCGTCTTTGTCTTTGTCGACGTCCTTGTCGAGGTCGTCGGGCAATGAATCGTGGTCGAAGTCGTCGGCAAGTTCGTCATCGACGGGTTCGTCGTCGCCGATCGCCGGTATCACCTCGGTGACCTCGTTGGGCCCCTCCCGGAGCCGGTCGAACCGGCTTCCCGAATGCCTCGGCCGGTCGCTAGCCATGGATGGTGACACCTCGGCGGACCGTTTGACGACAACGGGGCAGCGCAACGCCGGCAGCCAGTCGCGGCAGTGCCGGGACGCGGGAGCGCGGGTCGGTGGACCAGCGCTGCGCGGCGTTAGCGGGTGCGCTGACCTCGAGATCGTCGGCGTCCCATACAGCAAAGCTGGCGGCCGCACCGGCCACCAGTGTCCCGGTGACGCCGTCACGCACGCCGCCCGCGCGCCACCCGCCGCGGGTGGCGGCGGCGAATGCGGCGCGGGCCGACACCGCACTCGACGGGGTGCGGTGCTCGATCGCGGCCCGGACCGTCTCCCAGGGGTTCATGCTGGTGACCGGGGTATCGGAGCCGAAGGCGAGGGGCACGCCTTCGGATGCTAACAGCGCGAGGGGGTTGAGCCGATCGACTCGATCAGGGCCGAGACGCTGCGCATACATGCCGTCGCGACCACCCCACAAGGCGTCGAAGTTGGGTTGCATGCTCGCCGCGACACCCCACGTCCCGAGTTGGCGGGCCTGCTCGGGAGTGACCATCTCAAGGTGCTCCAGCCGGTGGCCACACCGCGCGACGGCCGGTGCCCCGAGCCGGTCGACGACGGTCGCCACGGCGTCGACGACGGCCGTCACGGCCGCGTCACCGATAACGTGGAACCCGGCCGGGATGCCGGCCTCGGTGCAGGCGTGCACGTGCGCCGCGATGGTTTCGGCGTCGAGGTAGCGGTTGCCGCACGTGTCGGGGGCATCGTGGTACGGGGCGTGCAACCAGGCCGTGCGCGAACCCAGTGCGCCGTCGACGAACAGGTCGCCGGCCAGCCCGGTGGCGCCGGTCTCGGCGATGAGCGCCCTGGCGTGCTCGGCGTCGTGTGCGGGTTCACCCCAGTAGCCGATCACCTCGACGCCGTGGTCGAGCTCACGCAGTTCCTGCCAGTCGACGAGGCCGCCGATCTGTGGCCCGGCGCATTCGTGCACGGCGACGATCCCGAGCGCGGCCGCGTGGTCGAGCGCCGCGACGCGCGCGTCGTGGCGTTGCCGTGTGGTCACGCGGTCCCGGGCCGCGGCGCGGACCAGGTGGTGGGCGTCGGCGCGGAGCGGCTGCTGCGGCGAATAGCCCTCGGCTGCGGCCAGTTCGGGGACCAGCCGACGCAGCGCCGATGTTGCGACCGCCGAGTGGACGTCGACCCTGGCCAGGTAGGCGGGCCGGTCGCCCAGCACCGCGTCGAGGTCATCGGTGGTCGGCGGGGTGCGCTCGGGCCAGCCGGATTCGTCCCACCCGTGGCCCCACAGCGGTCCGTCCGGATGCTTCGCGGCGTGGTCGCCGATCAACCGCAGACAGTGTTGTAGCGAGGTGGCCGTCCGCAGATCGAGGCCGTGGAGGTTCAGCCCGGTGGCGGTGACGTGGACGTGACTGTCGACGAACGCCGGTGCCACGAAACCGCCGTCGAGGTCGACGATGTCGGCGCCAGGGAATTGTGCGCGGCCGACGTCATCGCTGCCGAGCCACGCGACCACACCGTCGCGCACCGCCATGGCGGTCGCGTCGGGATGGCTCGGGCTGTGGATGTGCCCGTTGAGCAGCAGCGTCGTCACGCTCAAGAACGTACTTGGCGGCCGGTGAGGGCTCGTTATTCGGGCTGGGGCCTGATCGCCGGACGGGTTGGCGTCCAGGTGCCGGGTGCATCGTGGACGTCGATGACCTCGCCGTCGATGTAGTCGCGGCGCGGGGTGATGAACGTGACGTGCCGCGCGACGCCCCGCGCGGCCAGGCCCGCCGCCAAGGGACGCACCGCCGAGCGGGTGAGCGGGACGAGCATGAGCAGGCCCACTGCCGTGGTCACCAGGCCCGGGACGAACACCAGAACGGTGCCGAGCGCCACCAGGGCGCTGTCGGTGACCTGGGCACCGGGGTTGGTCGTGCCGCGGCGCAGCGTGGCGAGCTGCTTGCGCAGCTGCGAGCCGGCCAGCGCCAGCCCGACGACGAACGCGCCCACGAGGGCCAACAATGTCCAGCCGACGCCGATGGTGGCCGCGAGCGCGACGATCACCGCCATCTCCACGATCACGTAGAGCAAGAAGTACCGCATCAGCATGCAGTGACAACGGACGAGCGACGCCCAGGGTTCCGCCCGCGCTCAGATGTCGATGGCGGCGTGCGTTACGCCACGGCCCGGATTTCGAGCGCCACGTTGTTCTTCATGCCGCCGCGCAGCTTGGAGAAGAAGTTGAACGTCTTGCCGAGCAGCCCGTAGCGGCTGCCGATGGCGCGATAGGCGTCGCCCGTGCGGACTGCGTTGACCGCCGCGACCGCTTCCACCGGCTCGCTCTTGGGGTTGCCGCGCATGTCGCACTTGGCGATCGTGACGCGCGGGGTGTTGCGGATCCGCTTGACCTTCCAGGACTTTTCCTGCGTGATCACGATCAGGCCGTCGCCGTCCGGGGCGGCCCAGATCGGCGTCGGCTTCTCGCGGCCGTCCTTGGTGAACGTGGTGAGCAGGATGTATTCGGATCCCGCGACATCGGCGAAGGTGAGGGCCATGCCACGAACTTAGCGTGGGCTCACCCTTCGAGCTCGCCTTCGGTTTCCAGCAACACCTGTCGCAGCCCGTCGAGCGTGGCCTGCTCGGGTTGTGCCCACATGCCACGGCCCGCGGCCTCCAGCAGGCGCTCGGCCATGCCGTGCAGCGCCCACGGATTGGATTCGGCCATGAACTTGCGGTTCTCGTCGTCGAGCACGTACTCGGCCGACAGCCGTTCATACATCCAGTCGGCCATCACGTGGGCCGTGGCGTCGTAACCGAACAGGTAGTCGACGGTCGCGGCCATCTCGAAGGCACCCTTGTAGCCGTGGCGGCGCATCGCGTTGATCCAGCGGGGATTGACGACGCGCGCCCGGAACACCCGGTTGGTCTCCTCCGACAGCGTGCGCGTGCGCACCGCGTCGGGGCGGGTGTTGTCGCCGATGTAGGCCGCGGGCGCTTTGCCGGTCAGCGCGCGCACCGTGGCGACCATGCCGCCGTGGTACTGGAAATAGTCGTCGGAGTCGGCGATGTCGTGTTCGCGCGTGTCGGTGTTCTTGGCCGCCACGGCGATTCGGCGGTAGGCGCGGTTCATGTCGTCGGCGGCCGGTGCACCGTCGAGTCCCCGCCCGTACGCGAAGCCACCCCACGCGGTGTAGACCTGCGCGAGGTCGGCGTCGTCGCGCCAGTTGCGACTGTCGATCAGCTGCAACAGCCCGGCCCCGTACGTGCCGGGCTTGGAACCGAAAATGCGTGTGGTGGCGCGCCTTTCATCGCCGTGCTCGGCCAGGTCGGCTTGGGCGTGGGCGCGGACGTAGTTGTCGGCGGCGGGCTCGTCGAGACCGGCCACGAGCTTGACCGCGTCGTCGAGCATCGTGACGACGTGCGGGAACGCGTCGCGGAAGAACCCGGAGATACGCACCGTGACGTCGATGCGGGGCCGGCCGAGCTCGGCGAGCTCGATGGGCTCGAGGTTGACGACGCGCCGCGACGCGTCGTCCCACACCGGCCGAACGCCCAGCAGGGCAAGCACTTCGGCGATGTCGTCGCCCGCGGTGCGCATGGCCGATGTCCCCCACACCGAAAGCCCGACCGACTGCGGCCAGCGGCCGTGATCGGTGCGGTAGCGCTCGAGCAGCGAATCCGCCATGGCGACACCGGTTTCCCAGGCGAGCCGCGATGGCACGGCCTTGGGGTCCACCGAGTAGAAGTTGCGGCCGGTGGGCAGCACGTTGACCAGGCCGCGCAGCGGTGAGCCCGACGGCCCGGACGCGATGAAGCGGCCGTCGAGCGCCCGCAACACCTGGTCGATCTCGCGTTCGGTTCCGGCCAGCCGCGGGACGACTTCGGTCGCGGCGAACCGCAGGATGCGCGCGACCTCGGGGTTGTCCGTCAGCCGGTCGACAGCGCCTGGGTCCCAACCGCTTTCCTGCAGGGCGGCGACCAGCTCACGGGCCCCGGCCTCGGCCGCGTCGACCGCGGCGCGATCGTCGGAACCGTCCTCGGTCAGGCCCAGCGCCTGCCGCAGGCCCGGCACCGTCTGTTCACCGCCGAACAGCTGCCGGGCCCGCAGGATGGCCAGCACCAGGTCGAGTTCCCCTTCGCCGGTGGGTTTCTGGCCGAGTACATGCAGGCCGTCGCGGATCTGCACATCCTTGATCTCGCACAGCCAGCCGTCGACGTGCAGCAGCATGTCGTCGAACGAATCCTCGTCGGGACGGTCCTCGAGCCCCAGGTCGTGGTCCATCTTCGCGGCCCGCATGAGCGTCCAGATCTGCTGACGGATCGCAGGCAGCTTGCCGGGGTCGAGGGCGGAGACGTTGGCGTGCTCGTCGAGAAGCTGCTCCAGACGCGCGATGTCGCCGTAGGTCTCGGCGCGCGCCATCGGCGGGATCAGATGGTCGACGAGCGTCGCGTGGGCACGCCGCTTGGCCTGTGTGCCCTCCCCCGGATCGTTGACCAGGAACGGGTAGATCAACGGCAGGTCGCCGAGCGCGGCGTCAGTACCGCAAGCCGCGCTCATGCCAAGGGTCTTGCCGGGCAACCACTCCAGGTTGCCGTGCTTGCCGAGGTGCACGACGGCGTCGGCTTTGAAGTGGGGGTACGAGTCGCCGAATTGCCCGTCCAGCCAACGGTAGGCGGCCAGGTAGTGATGGCTGGGCGGCAGATCGGGGTCGTGGTAGATGGCCACCGGGTTCTCGCCGAAACCGCGCGGCGGTTGGACCACGATCACGACGTTGCCGGCCCGCATCGCCGCGATGACGATCTCGCCGTCGGGGTCACGGCTGCGGTCGACGAACAGCTCACCCGGCGGTGGACCCCAGTGCTCGACGATCGCGTCGGCCAGTTCGGCGGGCAGCGTCGCGAACCACGCGCGGTAATCCTTGGCGGACACGCGGATCGGGTTTCCGGCCAGTTGGCCATCGGTCAACCAATCCGGGTCCTGGCCGCCGCGCTCGATGAGTGCGTGCATCAGGGCATCACCGTCGCCGGACTCCAGACCGGGGATGTCGTCGGCCTCGCCCAGGTCGTATCCGGCCTCCCGCATCGCGCGCAGCAGCGCGAGCGCGCTCGCCGGGGTGTCGAGACCGACCGCGTTGCCGATTCTGGCGTGTTTGGTGGGGTACGCCGAAAACACTAGGGCGACATGCTTTTCGGCGGCCGGGACGGAACGCAGCCGGGCATGCCGCACGGCCAGTCCGGCCACCCGTGCGCAGCGTTCCTCGTCGGGCACGTAGGAGATCAGGCCCTCGTCGTCGATCTCCTTGAAGGAGAACGGGACGGTGATGATGCGGCCGTCGAACTCGGGCACCGCCACCTGGGTCGCGACGTCGAGCGGGGACAGGCCGTCGTCGTTACCCGACCACTGCTCACGCGAACTGGTCAGGCACAGCCCTTGCAGAATCGGAACGTCCAGTGCCGCGAGGTGAGCCACGTTCCACGAGTCGTCGGCTCCCCCGGCGCCGACCGTGGCCGGGGTCGACCCACCCGCGGCGAGCACTGTGGTGATCAAAGCGTCTGCGGTGCCGAGCAATTCGAGTAGTTCAGGTTCGGCGGTCCGCAGCGACGCGCAGAAGACCGGGAGCGGGCGCCCGCCGGCGTTGTCGATGGCGTCGCACAGCGCGTCGACATAGCCGGTATTTCCGGCCAGCTGCTGGGCGCGGTAGAACAGGACCGCGACGGTCGGGCCGTCGGCGGCGGTGTTCGCCCGTTCCAGCACGTCCCAGTTCGGCGTGCTGACCGGCGGCGCGAAGCCGAAGCCGGTCATGAGCAACGTGTCGGACAGGAACGCGTGCAGGTTGCGCAGATTCTCGACGCCGCCCTGGGCGAGATAGATGTGGGTTTGCAGGGCCGCACCCTGCGGCGCGGTCGAACGGCCCATCAGGTCGGCGTCGGGTGATTGTTCGCCGCTGACGACGACGGCCGGCACGCCACTGGCCACGACCGTGTCGATGCCGTCCTGCCAGGCGCGGTAGCCGCCGAGGATCCGCACGACGGCGACGTCGGCACCGGCGAGCAACTCCTCCAGCTCGCCGCCGACCAGCCTCGACGGATTGGCCCACCGGTACTCCGCGCCGCTGGCGCGGGCAGTGATCAGATCGGTGTCCGACGTCGACAACAGCAGGACGGTAGGAGCAGCGGACGCGGTCGGATCAGCCGGATCAAGTGGGTCAGACACTCACCATTCGTACCGCACCGGCTGCGGCAGTGGTGCAGTCGGTGCGGTACGCGCCGGTGTCAGCGCTGGATTTCGCCGAAGCGGTCGTGCCACGACTGCCGGTACGGCCGGCCCGTGGCGGCCACGAGCACCAGTACGAACGCGACGAAGACGCCAAAGGCAAGCATGGTCGCTCCTTTCTAGAACCGGTTTCAACTTGCGGTACCGGTGGTCCCGGGTACTTGCCGCAAACGTACGCCCAAAGCCGCCGAAAATCGTCGATCTGTAAGGGACGGAACAGCTTTCCAGTTCTGTGACGGATGTCACATCTGACGGTAGTTGGCCGCGGTCCAGCGCTGCTCACCGATGAACGGGCGCAGCGCCAGCAGGTACACGACACCCGCCACCAGTGGGGCGAGCAACGGCACCCACGGCACCGTCACAGGCAACGCGGCAGCCGCCAGCGCCAGCACGGTGAATCCGATGGCGGTGAGCATCGTGGGGCGCGTCGTCGTCACCACCTCCGGGGTGCCGACCGCGTACCTGATCACGAGATACGCCACTGCCGAAAGACCCGCGAGGGCCGCGAACACCGGCTCGGGTTCGGACAGCGCGAGTGCGGACGCGGCTGCGACGACAGCAGCCGTCGCGACGGGCCGCAGCAGCAGTGCGACAAGAACGCCCACGGCGGCGAGCGCCGCTGCCACCAACGCCGGACCGTCCGCCGGAGCCGCCGTGGCGGCAGCCATGAGCAACCCGAACACCGTCGAGAACGCACGCGGGGCCGGTTGCGCCGACATCGTCACAACCGCCGGTGCACGTGCCGGTGCCGGTCGGGTATCAGGCGCATCGCGTCCTGCAACGGGCCGTCGCTTCGCCAGTGCACGACGTCGACGCCGATCGTGCTCATGTCGCGGTACATCGCCGACCGCTGCAGCGCCCACATCCGCGCGATCAGCGGATCCAGTTCGCCGTCGAACGGCGCCCCCTCCAGCACGTCGACGGCGACGACGTGGTGGCCGCGCTTGGACAGTTCGATCAATGCCAGCGCGAATTCGGTGCTCAGCAGCGTCGAGAAGGCCACGACGATCGCACCGGGTGGCACGGCCGCGCGCGGGGCCAATGTGCCGGTCGTGGTTTCGAACCCGCTGCCGACGCCGAGCACGGCGTCGAGCACGCGGTAGAACTGCCTGCGCCCGATGTCGAGGCCGAGCCAGCGCGGCCGGCGACCGCCCAGCGCGACGATTCCCGCGCGATCGCCGTTGCGCAGCGCGCTCTGCACCACCTGGGCCGCGCCGCGGGCCGTACGTTCGGTGGCCTGCGTTGCCGGTCCGGGCGCCTGGTCGTGCGTGTCGATCAGCACGACGACGTCGGCCCCGCGGTCGGTGAGCCGTTCGGTGACATGCAACCGTCCCCGCCGCGCGCTCACGGGCCAGTTGACGGTGCGCAGATGGTCACCCGGCACATAGGGCCGCACGTCGGCGTACTCGACGCCGGGCCCGGTGTGCCGGGTCAGGTGGGTGCCGAGCCGATCGGGCAGTTCAGCGCGCGGGATCGGGGTGCCCTGCGGCGCGGCAAGCGGGAACACGTACAACTCGGCGGCCTCGACGGTCGCTTCCCCGACCATCAGCCCGCCGGGCGGGATCACCTCGACACGTGCCCGCACCGGATATCGGCCCCACCGCGTCGCCCCGGCCGCAACCGTGGCTCGGTCACTCGTCGCCGCACCGACGTCGACAGTCATGCCCCGGCTCGGCTGGACCGTGAGCACACAACCGGTACCGGGAGCAGCCGCGACGCGCACCGACACCGGGACAGTCTCGTTCTCGAAACACCGCACTGCGGCAGGCTCGCCGCGCACCTCGACCCGGCCCGCCGGCCGCTGCCAGTGGACCGAACACAGCACGCCGAGCAGCGGAGCCGCGAAAACCACCAACTGCCAACGTGATCCGGCTACCGCGGCCACCAGCACCAACGCGGACGCGGTGGCGATGGCCTTGGTCAGCGGTGCCGCGCGCCAGTGCGGTTCGGCTTCCACGCGACGGATCTCGGGCATGGCCGGATCAGGCCGGCCCGGGATGGGTACGAGGCACCGGAAGCCTGCGCAGTAGTTCGTTCATCACGTCCGAGCCGTGGATGCTGCGCACCCACATCTCCGGGCGCAGGCTGATGCGGTGTGCGATCGCCGGGACCGCGAGCGTCTTGACGTCTTCGGGGATGACGTAGTCGCGGCCGAGCAGCAACGCGCGGGCCCGCGCCAACTGGACGAGGTCGAGTTCGGCACGCGGACTGGCACCGACCGCGACCTGCGGATGATGCCGGCTCGCCGCGGCCAGGGCCACGACGTAGTGCAGTACGTCGTCGTGCACGCTCACCTGTTCCACCGCTTCGCGCATCCCGAGGAACTGCGGCCCGTCGATCACCTGGTGCACGTCGACCTCGGCCGACCCGCGGTCAAGCCGGCGCCGCAGCATCGCGGTCTCGTCGGCGGTCGAGAGATATTTGAGCTCAAGGCGTATCGAGAACCGGTCGAGCTGGGCCTCCGGCAACGGATAGGTGCCTTCGTACTCGATCGGGTTGTCCGTGGCCAGCACGATGAAAGGGGCTGGCAGTCGGTGTGTTTGGCCGTCGATGCTGACCTGCCCCTCGGCCATCGCCTCCAGGAGCGCGGCCTGGGTCTTGGGCGGCGTCCGGTTGATCTCGTCGGCCATCAGCAGGTTGGTGAAGATCGGGCCCGGCCGGAATTCGAAACGGCCGGACTGCATGTCGTAGACCGTCGAGCCGAGCAGATCCGCGGGCAACAGATCCGGGGTGAACTGCACGCGCGTGAACTTGAGCCCGAGCGCGGCGGCGAACGACCTGGCGATGAGTGTCTTGCCCAGCCCGGGAAGATCTTCGATGAGCACGTGCCCGCGTGCCAGCAGCGCGGTGAGGATCAGCGTCAGTGCCTCGCGCTTGCCCACCACGACACGTTCGATTTCGTCGAGCACGGCATGTGCGGTCGCAGCCGCCGACTCCTGCGCGGATACGGGCACCGGGCCGGTCATAGCCGCTCCAATCGTTCGAGGATCTCGCCGAGAACCGCGCGCCCCGGACCGGGTTCGTCGGCGCGGCCTGCCGAGGTGGCGACGTTGTTCGGATCCACCCACTGCCACAACTGTTCTCCGAACAGCATCCGGCCGGTCGCGTGGAACGCCGCGGGATCGCCGGCCTGGCGGTGCCCGGTGGCCGCGGCGAACTCCCTGGCCAATCGCGGCCGCAGATGCCGGTCCCATTGCAGCCGCGTGGAATCGGCCCGCCGGATCAACGTCTCGGTCTCGGCCCGCCACTGCGCGAGCAACTCGGCGGCATCGTCGGAGGACGACCATCGATCGTCTGCCTCGTCGTCGGAGCGCAGCGACCAGCGCATCGCGAGCAACAGGATCGCCAGTGCCGCACCGGCCGCCCAGCCCACCAGGCTCCGATCGGGTAGCGCAACCGACCAGGCCTCGACCAGGATCACCAGCAGAAAGCCCGCCACCACAGTTCTTTTCACGCCAGGCTCCGTAAATCGGCGAGTACCCGGTGCAGCGCCGCCACCGCGGCGTCGCGGTGGGCCTCGGTCATCACGTGCGGGCTGAACCTGGCCTCGGTGAACAACTCGACGAGTTCGGTTGCGCTGTCGGCGGACAACGCGTGATGGCTGACCGCGCGCGCCAGCACCTCCGACGGGGTGTCGGAATCCTGCGGTACCGCACCCGGTGCCTGCGCCAACCCGTGCTCCATCGCGGCGTAGCACGCGATGATCGCGGTGCGCGGGTCGCGGCTGAGATCTGCGATCTCGGCCAGGCCGAGTTCGGCTGCGCGCGCGAGAGTTTCGGGTCCGCCAGGGCTCGGCGGTGACGCGATGTGCTCGCCGTCGTCGAACCAGGTCGCCGGGCGCGCACGCCGTCTGGCCTGCACGACGGTGCCGAACGCCACGATCAGCAACAGGATCACCGACGTCACAGCCAGATACCTCAGCGCGCTGTCCCCGCCGCCGACGGGGTCGGGCGGTTGCTGCGGGGGCGACCCCGGCGGCGCAGAAGCCGGCGGTGACGACGACGGCGCCGGCTCATCGGGTTCGGCCAGGCGGGTGATCAGTATGAGCACCAGCAGCCACCACAACAGCGCCGCCAACGCGACAAGCGCCCACCGCCAGCGCAGCCGGACCTGCAGCCCGCGCAATTCCAGGCGTCCGAAGCCCTCATCACCGACCGGGCGGTCGAGTTTGCGGGGTGCGGCGATCACGGCGAACGCGAACCCGGCGAGCGCGACCGCCAGCAGGGCGATCAACGCCACGAGCCCGGCCGGCGAATCGGTCCGGGCCTCGGCGGGCGCACGCTGCCCGCCCGGCACATAACCGCGCAACGCGATGGCAGCCACGACCACAAGCGCGAGCACTGTGGCCACGCGCCCTGCCGCCTTATCGATGCCGGGCATTGCCTGGACAATCGTCGCACGGTTTTCGATCGTGGCCAGCGAAATGCTTTACCCGGCCGCGCGCGGATGACGCAATGATCGAGTGAGTGAAACCCGCGCAACCAGCCTGACCATCACCAAACTCGGTGCGCACATCGGCGCCCGCGTCGAGGGTGTGCGCCTCGGCGGCGATCTGGACGCCTCTACCGTCGACGCCGTCAATGCCGCGCTGCTCGAGCACAAGGTGCTGTTCTTCCCCGATCAGCACCACCTCGACGACGACGGGCAGCTCGCGTTCGCGCACCTTCTCGGCACGCCCACCACCGCACATCCCACGCTGTCGCGCGGAGAGCAGGTGCTTCCGATCGACTCCCGCTACGACAAGGCCAACAGCTGGCACACCGACGTCACGTTCGTCGACCGGATCCCCAAGGCGTCCCTCCTGCGTGCGGTGGCGCTGCCGGACTACGGCGGCACCACGACGTGGGCCTCGACCGAGGCGGCCTACGATCAGCTGCCCGCACCGCTGCGGGCGCTGGTCGAGAATCTGTGGGCCACCCACACCAACCTGTACGACTACGCCGCCCAGTTCCCGTCGCCGCACGGCGACAATCCCAGTGAGACCGAGCGCGCATATCGCGACCAGTTCGTCTCCGACTATTACGAGACCGAGCATCCCGTGGTGCGCGTGCATCCGGAATCCGGCAGGCGTGTCCTGCTGCTCGGCCACTTCGTGAAGAAGTTCGTCGGGCTCGGTTCGACCGAGTCGGCGGCGCTGTTCCGCTTGTTGCAGGACCGGATCACCAAGCTGGAGAACACGGTTCGGTGGAGCTGGCGGCCGGGCGATCTCGCGATCTGGGACAACCGCGCGACCCAGCACTACGCGGTGGCCGACTACGACGACCAGTACCGCAGGCTCAACCGCGTCACGCTCGCCGGCGACGTGCCGGTCGACATCCACGGCGAGCGCAGCCGCGTCGTCAGCGGCGACGCGTCGGCGTACTCGAACGTGGTCGCCCCGGTCGCACTCGCCGGCTGATCCTTAGAATGGGTCCGGTATGGCTCGGACCCGTGACCACGACGCCTGCCCCGGCGCGCTGACCGTGCATCAGGCCGCCGATGGCGCCCTGGTGCGTATCCGGCTGGCCGGCGGCGCGATCACCTCGGCCCAACTCGCGACACTCGCCGAGGTGGCCACCGAGTACGGCTCCCCTGCAATGGAACTCACGTCGCGCGGCAACATCCAGCTTCGGGGCCTCACCGACACCGCCGCCGTCGCCGGCGCGCTGGCCGAGGCCGGGTTGTTGCCGTCACCGACCCATGAGCGGGTGCGCAACATCGTGGCCTCACCGCTGTCGGGCCGCTCCGGCGGCCTCGCCGACGTCAGGGGCCTGGCCGCCGGGCTCGACCTCGCCATCCAGGCCGAACCGGCGCTCGCCGAGCTGCCCGGCCGGTTCTGGTTCAGCCTCGACGACGGTCGCGGTGACGTGTCCGGATCGGGTGCCGATGTCGGCGCGCACGTGCTCGACGGCGACACCGCCGCCCTGTTGCTCGCCGGCACCGACACCGGGGTACGGCTGGCCGTCGCCGACGTCGTACCGACACTGGTCGACGTGGCCCGGCGCTTCGTCACGACGCGCGGGAAAGCCTGGCGGACAACCGAACTCGATGACACATCGGAGTTGCTCGCGGGCTTGACCGCCAGTGCGCCCGCCGGCACCCGGTGGCCGCCGACCGTCAAGCCGCCGGTCGGCTGGATCGAACAGCACGACGGCAGGATCGCACTGGGCGCCGGACTACCCCTCGGCGTGCTCGGCGCGCGCGAGGCGCAGTTCCTGGCGGCCATCGAGGCGCCCATGGCCATCACCCCGTGGCGTTCGGTTCTGGTGTTCGACCTGGACGAGGGCACCGCCGACGTCGCGTTGCGGGTGCTGGCCCCGATGGGGCTCGTGTTCGACGAGAACTCGCCGTGGCTGGACGTCAGCGCCTGCACCGGCAGCCCGGGTTGCGCGAAGTCGGCCGCCGACGTGCGGTCGGACGCGGCCAAGGCCGCGGCCACCCCTTCACCGACACACCGGCACTTCGTCGGCTGCGACCGGGCCTGCGGCAGCCCACCCGTCGGCGAGGTCCTCATCGCCACCGAGGACGGATACCGACTGCGTCAACCGCCCCCGTAGGGTTAGCGGGTGCTCGACTACATCCGCGATGCCGCCGAGATCTACCGGCAGTCGTTCGCGACGATCCGCGACGAGGCGGAGCTGTCGCGATTCCCCGCCGACGTGTCGCGCGTGGTGGTACGGCTGATCCACACCTGCGGCCAGGTCGACGTCACCGAGCACGTCGCCTATACCGACGACGTCGTGGTCAGGACGCATGCCGCGCTCGCCGCGGGCGCCCCGATCCTGTGCGATTCCTCGATGGTGGCGGCCGGTATCACCAGGTCGCGGCTGCCCGCCGACAACGAGGTGGTCTCGCTCGTGGCCGACAGCCGCGCACCCGAGCTCGCCGCGCGGCTCGGCAGCACCCGGTCGGCGGCCGCGGTCGATCTGTGGGCCGACCGGCTCGACGGCGCGGTGCTCGCGATCGGCAACGCTCCGACGGCCCTGTTCCGGCTGCTCGAACTGCTCGACGACGGCGCGCCGACGCCTGCGGCGGTGCTCGGCGGACCGGTCGGCTTCGTCGGGTCGGCGCAGTCCAAGCAGGAGCTGATCGACCGGCCCCGTGGGATGTCCTACCTGGTGGTCACCGGCAGGCGCGGTGGCAGCGCCATGGCCGCGGCCGCCGTCAATGCGATTGCGAGTGAGCGGGAATGACCTCAAGAGGAGTGCTGTACGGCGTCGGCCTGGGACCTGGCGATCCGGAACTGGTGACGGTCAAGGCCGCCCGGCTGATCGGCGAGGCCGATGTCGTGGCCTACCACAGTGCCCGCCACGGCCACAGCATCGCCAGGAGCATCGCCGAACGCTATCTGCGGCCCGGGCAGCTCGAGGAGCACCTCGTCTACCCCGTCACCACCGAGACCACCGACCATCCCGGCGGCTATGCCGGGGCCATGGAGGATTTCTACACCGAGGCCGCCGAACGGATCGCCGAACACCTCGAAGCCGGACGCGACGTCGCGTTGCTGGCCGAGGGCGACCCGCTGTTCTACAGCTCGTACATGCACATGCACACCCGGCTGACACAGCGATTCGACGCCGTGATCGTGCCCGGCGTGACATCGGTCAGCGCCGCGTCCGCCGCTACCGGCACGCCGCTCGTGCAAGGCGATGACGTGCTGACCATCCTGCCCGGCACCCTTCCGGAGGACGAGCTCACACGGCGGCTGGCCGACACCGACGCGGCCGTGGTGCTCAAGCTCGGCCGCTCCTATACCAAGGTGCGCGAAGCGCTTTCGACGACGGGCCGGCTCGACGAGGCCTACTACGTCGAGCGGGCCAGCACACCGCGCGAGCTGGTGGCACCCGCGGGCGAGGTCGACGCCGCGAAGGTGCCGTACTTCTCGCTCGCGATGATCCCGGGCGGTGAGCGCCGCCCCGCGAGCGAGGGCAGCGTGGTGGTCGTCGGGCTCGGACCCGGTGACTACGACTGGATGACGCCGCAGAGCCGGCGCGAGCTCGCGGCCGCGACGGACCTGATCGGCTACGGCCCCTACCTGGACCGGGTGGGCATCCGGCCGGGGCAGCGCCACCACCCCAGTGACAACACCGACGAGCCCGAGCGGGCGCGGCTCGCGTGCACGCTGGCTCAGCAGGGTCGCGCGGTCGCGGTCGTGTCGTCCGGCGATCCGGGTGTGTTCGCCATGGCCACCGCGGTGCTCGAGGAGGCCAAACAGTGGCCGGGCGTCGAGGTGCGCGTGATCCCGGCGATGACCGCGGCGCAAGCCGTGGCGAGCCGCGCCGGCGCGCCGCTGGGCCACGACTACGCGGTGATCTCGTTGTCCGACCGCCTCAAGCCGTGGGACGTGATCGTCGAGCGACTGACCGCCGCCGCCAAGGCCGACCTGGTGCTGGCCATCTACAACCCGGCGTCGAAGACGCGCACGTGGCAGGTCGGCGCGATGCGTGACCTGTTGCTGACCTATCGCGATCCGAGCACGCCCGTGATCATCGGTCGGAGCGTTTCGGGCGCGCGGCCCGGCCCCGGCGAGAGTGTCCGCGTGGTCCGGCTCGCCGAACTGGACCCGGCCGAGGTCGACATGCGCTGCCTGCTGATCATCGGGTCGTCGCAGACGCAGTGGTACAGCGACACGGCCGACGGCAAGACCGAAGAACGTGTCTTCACGCCGCGCAACTACCCGGACTGACTGTCGTCGATTTTTATTGACTGCTGTCAGAATCCCGATTAGTGTCCGGCGTCACACCTGTTCGATGGGAGACGCGTGGCACAGCAGGGCGCATCGGTACGTTCGCCGATCGATCGTCGACAACCCCAGCGCAGCGATCAGCGCCGCACCGCGATCCTCGAGGCGCTCGACGAGCACCTGATGCAGACCGGCTTCGACGCGCTCAACATCGCCGAAGTCGCGCGGCAGGCCGGAGTCGGCCGATCAGCCTTCTACTTCTATTTCGAGAACAAGGCGGCCGCGGTCGCCGCGCTGCTCGAGCCGATGCACGACGCGCTGCTCGCCGCGAACAACATCCTGGCCGACACCACCGCGCCGCCGCGCGCACGGATACACGACACGCTTGACGCGGTACTCCGGACGGCCGAAGACCACCGCTACCTGTTCCAGGCCATGCTGGAGGCCCGCGGGGTCAGCGCGGCGGTGCGAGACATGTGGGATCAGGCTCGCGAATCGTTCGTGCCGACGGTCGCCGCGGTGATCGCCGCCGAGCGCGCGAGCGGCCGCGCGCCGGACGGGGCGGACGCACACGTTCTCGCGAGTCTGCTGATGGAGTTCAACGACCGGCTGGTGGAGCGGCTCATCATCGGCGGGCCGCTGACCCGCCGTCAACTGCTGGAAGGTGCGGAGGCGATGTGGATGGGCACGATCTACGGAGTGGTGCGGTGACCGCGGCGGTGTCGATCCCCAGCAGGCCGGCCGAGGTCACCTCATCGTGGCTGTCGACGGTCCTCGGAGTCGAGGTCAGTTCGGTGGCGACGGCACCGATCGGCACCGGCCAGACCGGTGCGACGTACCGGGTGTCGGTCACCTACCCGGGCCCGACGGATCTGCCCGCGACGTTCGCGATCAAGCTCCCGTCGCAGGACGACACCGTGCGCGACCGCGTCGTCATCGGCTACCGCTCCGAGCACGCGTTCTACACCAATGTCGCCGACCACGTGCAGATTCCGGTGCCGCACTGCCATCACTGCGAGATCGCCGGTGAGGGAGCCGACTTCGTGCTGCTGCTGGCCGATATGGCGCCTGCGGTCCAGGGCGACCAGATCGCCGGCTGCACCCGCGACGAGGCCGCGCTTGCCGTTCGGGCGCTGGCCGACCTGCACGGGCCGACATGGTGCGATGCGCGATGGGCGAACTTCCCCGGTATCGCCATGCCCAAGCCCGAACCGGATTCGGCGAAGGGCTTCGGCGACGTCGCCAAGATGGCCGCCGACATCACCCTCGACAAACTCGGTGATCGCATGAGCGCCGAGAATCGCGAAACCTTGGGCGCGGCAATGTCCGTGGTGACCCCGTGGCTGCTGGCCGAACCCGACCGGTTCGCCGTGCTGCACGGCGATTACCGTCTCGACAACATGCTGTTCGACCCCGACCGCACCCGCATCTCGGTGGTGGACTGGCAGACGCTGGGCTCCGGGCTGCCGGCCCGCGACCTGGCGTATTTCACCGCGACCAGCTTGCTGCCCGAGACCCGGGCGGCGGCCGAAGCCGATCTGGTCGACGAGTACCACCGCACGCTGTGCCGCCACGGCGTCACCGGATACGACCGTGAGACCTGTTGGCGCGATTACCGATTGGGCATGCTGCAGGCACCGCTGATCACCGTGTTGGGGTGTGCGTTCGCGACGTCCACCGAACGCGGTGACGACATGATGGTCGTGATGGCCGAGCGTGGATGTCAGGCGATCCGCGAACTCGGCACGCTCGACCTCATCGCAGCGCTCTGACCCACGCCTGCGCTTCGTCGACCGTGGCGACGGATCGCACGCCCTCGGGCAGCGGAGGGCGGTCGACCATCACCACCGCGACCCCCGCCGTGGCCGCGGCCCGCAGCTTCGGCTGGGTCATGTCGCCGCCGCTATTCTTGGTCACCAGCGCGTCGATGTCGTGTTCGCGCAACAGCGCCAGCTCACCCTCGTAGTGATAGGGGCCGCGCGACAGCAGTAGCTCATGGCGGGCCGGCAGCGTTTCGGCGTCCGGCTCCGTGACGGCTCTGATCAGAAACCACGCGTCCACGTCGCGGAAGGCCGTGGTGCCCGACCGCCCGGTGGTCAGGAAAACCCGCGAAAACCGCTGTTGCGTGACCACTTTCGCCGCCTCGGTGTCCGATCCCACCAGGATCGCGTCGCCGGGCGGCCAGGCCGGCCGGGCCAGGACCAGATGCGGTAGCCGCAATTCGGCGCAGACCTGTGCGGCATGCGCGGTGATGGTCGCGGCGAATGGATGCGTCGCGTCGACCACACCGTCGACGGCGGAATCCACGAGCCAACGGCGCATCCCGTCGACCCCGCCGAACCCACCGATGCGCACCTCGCCAACCGGCAGCGCCGGGTCGGGCACGCGGCCGGCCAGTGAGCTGATCACCTCGACGTCGGGGTGCAGCGCCGCTGCCAGCGCGCGCGCCTCCCCAGTCCCACCGAGCAGCAGGATCTTCATCGTCGGTCAGTGCCTGCTGCCGCGGCGCCGGCCGGACGAATACAGATAGCTGTCGGTGAAGCCCTCGGCGGCGAGCACGTCACCGATCACGATCACTGCCGTGCGGGTCACCTGCGCGGCGTGCATCTTCTCGGCGATGTCGGCCAGGGTGCCCCGCAGGACGATTTCCTCGGGCCAGCTGGCGAAAGCCACCACGGCACAGGGCGTCTCGGGCCGGTACCCGCCATCGATGAGCTGCGGCACGATGGCGTCGATCTGTGCGGCGGCCAGATGCAACACCAGCGTCGCCCCTGGCCGCGACAGCGTGCGCAGGTCCTCACCCTCCGGCATCGCGGTCGACAACGTGGCGACCCGGCTCAGCGTGACGGTCTGCGCGACACCGGGAACCGTGAGCTCCCGTCCGAGCACCGCGGCGACGGCCGCGAAAGCCGGTACGCCCGGCACGATCTCGTACTCGATGCCCAGTGCGTCGAGCCTGCGGCATTGTTCGGCCAGCGCGCTGTAGATCGACGGATCTCCGGAGTGCAGGCGCGCGACATCGAGACCGGCCCGGTCTGCCGTGACCAGTTCGTCGACGATCTGGTCGAGGTTCAGCGGCCCGGTGTCCACCACCTTCGCGTCGGCCGGGCACAGGGCAAGCAGATCGGCGGGCATGATCGACCCCGCGTAGAGGCATACCGGGCAGCTGCTGAGCAACCGCTGGCCCCGCACGGTGATGAGATCGGCCGCACCCGGTCCGGCGCCGATGAAGTACACCGTCATCGCTTGACCACCGACCACTGCGTGACGGGCAGCGCCGGGCGCCACGCGGTGAATCCACCGACTGCGCCGCCCTGATAGTGCTGATACCGCCGCAACTCGCCACCTTCCTTCGAATACCACTGTGCGACAAGCGCTTCTGACTCGACCGTGACGGCGTTGACCACGAGCCTGCCCGCGGTGGGCAACCGCTCGTAACACGCGTCGACCAAGCCGGCCTGGGTGACGCCGCCGCCGATGAAGATCGCGGCAGGCTGGTCCGCGCCGTCGAAGGCCTCGGGTGCCCCGTCACGCACCTCGACCCTGGCCCCGAACGCGGCCGCGTTGCGGGTGATCCGGTCACGCCGCGCGTCGTCGCGTTCGAATGCGACCGCGCGACAGCCCGCTCCGCTTCGGCACCACTCGATCGCGATGCTGCCCGACCCCGCGCCGACGTCCCACAGCAGTTCGCCGGGCCGGGGGGCGAGCGCAGCCATGGTGACCGCACGCATGGCCTGTTTCGTGATCTGCCCGTCGTGGTCGAACTCGTCGTCCGGCAGGGTGGCCAGCATCCGGTCGTCGGGCAGATAGCGCACGGCCATGACGTTGAGCGCGTCGACGCCACGCGGCGGGCGCATCGCCCACTCCCGCGCGGCAGCCGAACGACGCAGTTCCCTTGGCCCGCCGAGCTGTTCGAGCACCGTCAGCTCGGAGTCGCCACGGCCGGACTCGGCCAACAACTTCGCGAGGGCGGCGGGCGTTGTGCTGTCACGCGACAACACCACGGCCTGCCCACCGCGCCGCACCGCGGTATGTGGTTGGGCGGTGACCAGACTGATGATCTCGGTGTCCTGCACCGACCACCCCATCCGCGCGCACGCCAGCGTCACGCTCGATACGTGCGGCAGCACGGCGACCGCGTCCGGACCGTACATCCGGATCAGCACGCTGCCGATCCCGTGCAACATGGGATCGCCGCTGGCCACCACGTGAACGTCTTGGTCGGCGCCGTCCAGAAGCGTGCGCAGCGCGGGCAGCATCGGCGACGGCCAGGCCCGGCGATCTGCCGTCACGGTGTCGTCGAGCAGGTCGAGCTGGCGTCGTGAGCCGTAGACCACCTTGGCCCTGGCCAACTCCGCGCGCGCGACCGCCGACAACCCCGTCATGCCGTCGGCCCCGATGCCCACCACGATGATCATCGCGGCATCCTCCGCCAGATCATCTGCGGCACAAACCGCGTCACGAAGATCATCGGCCGGATCGCCCACGGCACCCACACCGCACGTTTGCCCCGGGCGAGTGCCTTCGCGACCGCATCGGCGACCTGGGCCGGCGTGCTGGAGAACGGGGCCGGGTCCATGCCTTCGGTCATCCGCCCGATCACGAAACCGGGCCGCACGATGAGCAATTGCACGCCGGTTCCATGCAGCGCGTCCGACAGGCCACATGCGAAACCGTCGAGTCCGGCCTTCGCCGACCCGTAGACGTAGTTCGCGCGGCGCACCCGCGCACCGGCGATCGAGGAGAACACCACGAGCCGGCCGCGTCCCGCCGCGCGCATGCGCTGAGCGAGGACCGTCAGCAGACTCACCTGCGCGACGTAGTCGGTGTGGACGACGGCGACGGCGTGCGCGGCGTCGGTCTCGGCGCGGGCCTGATCCCCCAACACTCCGAACGCCAGAACCGCGGTGTCGATCCGGCCGTGCTCGGATTCGATCGCATCGACGAGCCCCGGGTGCGATGCGACGTCGTCGGCATCGAACTCGCAGGTGTGCACGGCCGCCGCACCCGCCGCGCGCACCGCGTCGACCTGCTCGGTGAGCCGGTCGGCGCCTCGGGCGGCCAGCACCACGGTGGCCCCCGAGGCCAGCCGAACTGCGAGCTCGGTGCCGATCTCACTGCGGCCACCGAAAACAACCACGACACGACGATCCGTGTCAGCCGTGTCTTTCATGGCAGCGATTATGTCCTGCGCTAGTTTGGACACCGATGGCGAAGGCAACCACCCGGCTCACGAACGACGCGCTGGCGTTTCTCACCGAACGCCATCTTGCGATGCTGACCACGCTGCGCTCGGACAATTCCCCGCACGTCGTGGCCGTCGGGTTCACCTTCGATCCCAAAACGCACATCGCCCGGGTCATCACCACGGGCGGGTCGCAGAAAGCCGTCAACGCCCACGAGCGTGGCGTCGCGGTGCTCAGCCAGGTCGACGGTGCCCGGTGGCTGTCGTTGGAGGGCAAGTCGACCGTGAGCACCGATGCCGACGCGGTCCGCGACGCCGAGCTGCGCTACGCCCAGCGCTACCGGACCCCACGAGTGAATCCGCGACGGGTCGTGATCGAGGTCCGCATCGAACGGGTGCTGGGCTCCTCCGAACTGCTCGACCGCGGACCGGCCTGAACCTGCCTGAATCCCGGCCTACCGGGGCCCTACCGGTCGGCCCGCCTACGAGCGACAATGTCGCTGACGACGTCCCACCGACACCGTGTGTCACTAGAGTCCCACACTGCAGGTAACTGCTGACACTTCTGCCTCAGCATTCTCACTGGTAACGCGATTTCGGCTGCCCGCATACGAGCGACATTGTCGCTCGCAGTGCGGGCACGCAACCATTGAGACCGATGTGGCAGGGCGGCCTTTCCGAGACAGATGTGACCACGCCAACTGTGACCTTTGATGCCGCTGAGACCGCTGAGGCGATTTGAGCGACATTGTCGCTACTAGGCGGGCGAACCGACCACACTGATCACCCGGCCGGATCGCCCAGCCGGGACACCTACCGCACGGGCACCACGACGAGATCGTGCGGCTGGTTGTTGACCGACAGCGCCCCGTCTTCGGTCACGACGACGATGTCCTCGATACGCGCACCCCACTGCCCCGGGAAGTACACGCCGGGCTCGACACTGAACGCCATGCCCGCCTCGAGCGGCAGGTCGTTGCCCGCCACGATGTAGGGCTCCTCGTGCACCGACAGGCCGATGCCGTGCCCGGTGCGGTGCACGAACGCATCGGCCAGACCTTCCGCGGCAAGCACGTCGCGCGCCGCGGCGTCGACCTGCTCGGCGGTGATCCCGGGCCGTACCGCGGAAACCGCGGCCGCCTGAGCGCGCTGCAGTACCGCGTAGCGTCGCGCCACCTCGGGGTCGGGCTCACCGATGCTGTAGGTGCGGGTGCAGTCGGAGTTGTAGCCGGGCTCGTAGGGGCCACCGATGTCGACGACGACGATGTCCCCCTTCTTGAGCTCGCGGTCCGAGCATTCGTGGTGCGGATCGGCGCCATGCGGACCGGACCCGACGATGATGAACGCGACCTCCGAATGTCCTTCGGCGACAATCGCTTCGGCGATGTCGGCGGCGACGTCGGCCTCGGTGCGGCCCGGCACCAGGAACTCGGGCACCCTGGCGTGTACCCGGTCGATCGCCGCGCCCGCCTTGCGCAGGGCGTCGATTTCGGCGGAGTCCTTGATCATGCGCAGCCGCCGTAGCACGTCGGTCGCGAGTACGGGTACGACGCCGAGCATCTCGGCCAGCGGTAGCAGGTGCAGCGCGGGCATGGAATCGGTCGCCGCGACGGCGACGGGCGCTCCTCCGAGCGCGTTGACCACGAGCCGGTACGGGTCCTCGCCGTCAACCCAATCAGCCACTGCAACACCGAGTTCGGTGACTGCCGATTCCTTGAGCGAGGCCAGCTCGAGGCGCGGCACCACGATGGTGGGGGCGCCGTCGGCGGGCAACACGAGAGCCGTCAGCCGTTCGAACGTCTGGGCGCGCGAGCCGACCAGGTAGCGCAGGTCATAGCCGGGCGTGATGACCAGGCCGGCCAGGCCGGCCTCCGCGGCTGCGGCCGCGGCCGCCCGCAGCCGCTGGGCATAGACGTCTGTACTGAATCGGCTGATCGTCATGGCATCGAGGCTAATCGCTGCCGACCCGCTACTGTCGCTGGAATGTTGCGTGATATCCGCGACCTCGCCGCCGACCCCGACGCCGTCACCGCGGCCTCCTACCTGTTCCGGAGGATCAATTGAGTTCTGTCCTGCTGCTCGACGGCGCCAGCATGTGGTTCCGCTCGTACTTCGGTGTGCCGTCGTCGATCAAGGCGCCCGACGGCCGGCCCGTGAACGCCGTCCGCGGCTTCCTGGACTCGATCGCCACCCTGGTCGGCCGGGAGCGGCCGTCGCGACTGGTGGTGTGCCGCGACGACGACTGGCGGCCGCAGTGGCGGGTCGAGCTGATCCCGTCCTACAAAGCTCACCGGGTGGCCGAGCCGGAGCCGGACGGTGTGCCCGACATCGAGGAAGTTCCCGACGAGCTCACGCCCCAGGTCGGCATGATCATGGAGTTGCTGGACGCGTTCGGTATCCCGACGGCCGGCGCGACGGGGTTCGAGGCCGACGACGTACTCGGCACGCTCGCCGGCCGCGAACAGCGTGATCCCGTCGTGGTGGTCAGCGGCGACCGCGACCTGCTGCAGCTCGTGCGTGACGAACCGAAGCCACCGGTCCGCGTGCTCTACATCGGTCGGGGCCTCGCCAAGGCCGTGAAGTTCGGCCCCGCGGAAGTGGCCGAGCAATACGGTGTACCGGTCGAGCGCGCCGGCGCGGCATATGCGGAGCTGGCCCTGCTGCGCGGCGATCCGTCCGACGGGCTGCCCGGCGTCGCAGGCATCGGCGAGAAGACCGCAGCCTCGCTGCTGGCCCGCTTCGGCTCACTGAGCGCCATCCAGGCGGCCGCCGACGACCCGAAATCCAGTCTGTCGAAAGCACATCGGACGAAATTGCTCGCCGCGGCGGATTACATCGCGGCGGCCGAGCGGGTGGTGCGGGTCGCCACTGATGCGCCGGTGAAAATGTCGACTCCGACCGACGCGTTACCGCTGGCCGCCGGCGACCCGGGGCGGGTCGCCGAGCTGGCCGCGGCGTACGGCGTGAGCTCCTCGATCAGTCGACTGCAGACGGCCCTTGACCAACTGCCCGGCTGACGGCTACTTCGGCCGGCCGACCTCGTAGGTGCCGTCGTCGTTCTGGAACGTCACCGTGACCTGACGCTTGGTGCCGTCGATGCTGACCTCGCACGTGAAGGTGTCGCCCTTCTTCACCGTGGGGTTCTCGCCGTCGTTGCACTTGACGTCCTTGACGTTCTTGGCGCCATACCCATTGGTCTCGTCGGTCAGGATCTGCTGAACACCGCTCTGGGCCTTGTTGATGTCGAGCTGAGTCGTCACCGCCCAGCCCGGTAGCCAGAACGCGGTGACCGCGACGGCGATGATCACCAATGCGACCAGACCGCCGACGATTCCGCCGATGACACCGAGCGACCGCTTGGAGCCGTCGGCGGCGCCGGGCGGGGTGTACTGGCCGAACTGACCGGGCTGGCCGAATTGTCCGGGCTGGCCGGGCTGTCCATATTGCGGTTGCTGCCCGTACTGGCCCGGTTGGCCGTACTGACCCGGCTGACCATACTGGCCGGGCTGTCCCGGCTGACCGGCTTGACCCGGCTGGCCGTACTGGCCGGGGTAACCCTGCTGCTGGCCGAACTGCTCGGTCGACGGGTACTGCGGCTGCTGCGGCTGCTGGCCGTACCCCGGCTGCGACGGCTGCTGGTACTGCGGGTACTGCTGCTGCGGTTGCTGGGTGTATGCGGGCGGCTGCCACGCGGGAGTGTGGGTGGTCGGGTCATCGGAACCCCCGGCCGGCGGTTGCCACGCCTCGCCGCCCGACGGCTGATCCCTGCCGGGCTCCGGTTGCTGACCGGGCCACGGCTGCGAGGGATCAGATCCCTGCGGTCCGCTCATGATTCTCCTTGATCTGAGTTCGCTATCACCGTTGCCACACACTACCCCGCATCAACAGCCACGACGCCGCGTCGAACATCGTTGATGGCGCGTTTCGCGGTATTGCGCAGCGCGGGTGTGGGCGCCGCGTTGCGCACCTGGTCGAGCAGATCGAGCACCTGACGACACCACCGCACGAAATCGCCTGCGGGCAACGGCGAGCCCGAACCCGCCACGTCCGAAGCGGCGAGTGCGGTTGCCAGATCACCCGTCGTGGCCCAGCGATAGACCGCCGCGACGAACCCCTCGTCGGGTTCGCGGCTCGGAGCGATCCGGTGGCGCTGCTCGTCGGCGCGTAGATCGGCCGACAGCCGCCGGGTCGCGACCAGCGCGCGGCGCAATCCCGCTGTCGGAGCGTCGACTCCCGGCGGCACCCCGGGCGAATCGCCGCGCGCCTCGAACAGCACGGCCGACAACACGCCTGCCAGTTCGGCCGGCTGCAATCCATCCCAGGCACCATTGCGCAGACACTCGGCCACCAGGAGGTCACTCTCGCTGTAGATGCGGGCGAGCAGCCGGCCCGCATCGGTCACGCGCTGCTCGCCGCCGTCGGCTTCGATGAAGCCGCGTTCGCTCAGCAGCGCCACGATCCGGTCGAACGTGCGGGCCAGTGAGTTCGTCGCTGCCGCGACTTTCTGTTGGATCTGGGCGTTGTCACGTTCGATCCGCAGATAGCGCTCGGCCACCCGCACGAGGTCCTCGCGGTCGGGCAAGTGGTGGGCCGGATGGCGGCGCAACTGTTCGCGAAGACCCGCAAGCTCCGGATCAACGTCGCGCTCTGGTGCGCCGCGGCGCGATTTGTTCGACGGCACGTCCAGCCCGGCGGCCGCCGACCGCAAGGCCGACGCCAGATCGCGGCGCACGCGGGGCTGACGGTGCTCGACGCGTTTGGGCAGTGTCATCGCGCCGAGCCGGGCCGAGGCACCCGAGTAATCGGCCGACGAGATACGCCCGGCCCAACGGTGTTCGGTCAGTACGAGCGGTCGCGGGTCGTCAGTGTCGCGGTCCGGTTCGAGGACGACGGCCAGCCCGCCGCGGCGGCCGTGCGTGATGGTGATGATGTCGCCGCGGCGCAGGTCGGCGAGCGCGTCGTTGGCGGCCTTACGCCGTTGCAGCCGTGAGGCTCTCGACTGGGCGCGTTCACGTTCGCCGATCTTGGCGCGCAACCTCGCGTAGTCGAGAATGGGCGCGTCTTCACCGCCGAGTTCGTCGGTGATCTCGTCGAGCATCCGTTCACCGCGGCTGATGCCCCGCACGAGACCGACCACGGATCGGTCGGCCTGGTACTGCGCGAACGACCGCTCGAGCAGTGCATGCGCCTGCTCCTGGCCCATCTGCTGCACCAGGTTGATCGTCATGTTGTAGCTCGGCGCGAACGAGCTGCGCAGCGGGAACGTGCGGGTCGAGGCCAAGCCGGCGACCTCGGCCGGTTCGGCGGTGCTGTCGTCGGGTCGCCACAGCACGACGGCGTGGCCCTCCACGTCGATGCCGCGACGGCCGGCCCGGCCGGTGAGCTGCGTGTACTCCCCCGGTGTCAACGGCACATGCTGTTCGCCGTTGAACTTCACCAGCCGCTCGAGCACAACCGTGCGGGCCGGCATGTTGATGCCCAATGCCAGTGTCTCCGTGGCGAACACGGCCTTCACCAGACCGGCGGTGAACAATTCCTCGACGGTGTGCCGGAAGACGGGCAGCATGCCGGCATGATGGGCGGCGAGCCCACGCAACAGCCCTTCGCGCCATTGGTGATAGTCCAGCACGATCAGATCGGATTCGGCGAGATCGGCGCAGCGGCGGTCGATCACCGCGGCGATCGCCGCCCTCTCTTCCTGGGTTGTCAGCCGCAGCGGCGAGCGCAGGCACTGTTTGACCGCGGCGTCGCATCCGGCGCGCGAGAACACGAACGTGATGGCGGGCAGCAGGCCCGCGGAGTCGAGGCTGGCGATCACATCCGGCCGGCCCGGCGGGCGATAGAGCTGCGGAGGCCGCGCGCGGCCGCGCCCACGCGGCTGCCAATCGGCGAGCCGGTCGGCTTCCCGGCGATGGCTGATGTGGCGCAACAGGTTCGGGTCGACGAGCATGCTGTCGCTGCCCTCGAACAGATCGAAAAGCCGCTTGCCGACCAGCATGTGCTGCGAGAGCGGCACCGGCCGGTGCTCGTCGACGACGACCGTGGTGTCGCCGCGCACGGTCTGGATCCAGCCACCGAATTCCTCGGCGTTGCTCACCGTGGCCGACAGGCTCACCAGCCGGACTTCCTCGGGCAGATGCAGGATGACCTCTTCCCACACCGCGCCCCGCATGCGGTCGGCGAGGAAGTGCACCTCGTCCATGACCACGTGGGAAAGCCCGTACAGCGCGGGTGAATTGGCGTACAGCATGTTGCGCAGCACTTCGGTGGTCATCACGACCACGTCGGCGTCGCCGTTGATGGACTGGTCACCGGTGAGCAGCCCGATCTTCTCCGCACCGTAACGGGCGACGAGATCATTGTGTTTCTGGTTGCTCAGCGCCTTGATCGGTGTGGTGTAGAAGCACTTGCGGCCGGCCGCCAGCGCCAGGTGCACGGCGAATTCGCCGACGACCGTCTTGCCCGCGCCGGTGGGCGCACACACCAGGACGCCGTGCCCGTTCTCCAGCGCCTGACAGGCCCGCAGCTGAAAACCGTCGAGTGCGAACGGAAGCTGCGCGGTGAACGCAGCCAGTTCCCGGCCCAGTTCGCCACGCGACCCGACATCCACGTCAGGTGGCATCGTCGTCGACCGTGAGCCGAGACGGTGCGGAGACCGGACTCGGCGCCTCGATCGGCTCGGCTTCGCCGATCGGCGCCGCCTCGTCCTCGGGTACTTCCAGGGCCTCGCGCCGAGCCTTGCGTTTGTCGTTGAACCGGGCCACCTGGATGGCGAACTCCAACAGCACGGTGAGCGCGCACGCCAACGCGAGCATCGTGAACGGGTCGGAGCCGGGCGTCGCGAACGCCGCGAACACGAACAGGCCGAAGATCAGACCGCGCCGCCACGCCTTGAGCCGCTCGTAGGTCAGCATGCCGACCAGGTTGAGCATGATGATCAGCAGCGGGAACTCGAAGCTGATGCCGAACACCAGCAGCAGGTTGATCAGGAACCCGAAGTACTTGTCGCCGGACAGTGCGGTGACCTGGACGTCGCTGCCGACCGTCAGCAGGAAGCCCAGCGCGGTGGCCAACACCACGTAGGCCAGCACGGCGCCTGCGATGAACAGCACGGCGCCGAAGCCGACGAACACCATGGCGAACCGGCGTTCTTTCTTGTACAGGCCGGGCGTGATGAATGCCCACAGTTGGTAGAGCCACACCGGGCAGGCCAACACCACCCCGGCCGCCATGGCCACCTTGAGGCGCAGCATGAACTGGTCGAACGGCGCGGTGGCCAGTAGGCGACACTCCCCGTCCGGCGTGATGCTGGCCCGGGCCGACGCGGGCAGTGCGCAGTACGGGCCGCGCAGCCATTCGCCGAGGCTGTGGAATCCGAAGATGCCGTGGGTGTACCAGAGGAACCCGAAGATCGTCGTGACGACGACCGCGGCAACCGCGATCAGCAGTCGATTGCGGAGTTCCTGGAGGTGGTCGACCAGCGACATGGTGCCGTCGGGATTGACCCGCGAACGCCGATGGCGGGGATCGAACTTCTTGAAGATACCGGGGGTCTGCACGTGCTTTGCTTCACCAGGCCTGTGGGAGACGCAGCCTCACGACGCGGCCGGTGACCGCGGTCAGGATGTCGGCCGAGTCAGGCCGTGTGGCGGTCCGGGGACTGCTGCTCGGGAGCAGGCGTCTCGACACGCTCGGAGGTGATCGGCTTGGCGGGTGCAGCCTCCTCCGCTTTGGACTCGGACTGCATCTCCTTGATCTCGGACTTGAAGATCCGCATCGACTTGCCGAGTGAGCGGGCCGCGTCCGGCAGCTTCTTGGCGCCGAAGAGCAGCACGAACACCGCGATGACAATGACCCAGTGCCAGGGTTGTAGACCACCCAATTTGGTTACCTCCAGACGTCTGAGGCGAGTCTACCCGTGTCCGACGTCGGCGTCGTACGCGCGCAGAGCCTCTGCGGCCGCCCGCTGGACGCGCTGCGCCAACGAGTCGGGGGCCAGCACCCGCACTGCCGAGCCGAACCCGAGGACGAATCGCGCCATCCATTCCTCGGACGCATACGTCATCGCCGCCTCGCAGGCACCGTCGGGCAATTCGGTGACCACGCGCAGCGGGTAGTAGTCGAACATCCATGCCGCCGAAGGCTCGATCAGCAGCGTCGCCGCCGGCAGCGCCGGATCGGCGTCGAACAACGACGTGTCGGGGCCGGCCTGCACCGCGGGCGGAGGCGGCGCGGCCGGGTCGTCGAGCAGGTGGGCGTCGACGATCCGGTCGAACCGGAACAGCCGCACCGCCTCAGCACTGCGACACCACGCCTCCAGGTAGCTGTTGTCACCGACGAGGACCACACGGATCGGATCGACCGTGCGGCTCGTGAGCGAATCCCGCGAGGCCGAGTAGTACTCCAGCGTCACGGCGCGACCGTCGCGCACCGCAGCCCGCACGGCCGCGGCCGCACCGGATTCCGCCGGAATGGACTCCTCGACCGCGGCCCGCTGGCTGCCCGCGGCGGATTCGATCTTGGCGATCGCGCTGCGGGCGGCTTCGGGATCGACCATGCCGGGCACGTCGACCAGCGCACGCAACGCGACCAGAACCCCGGTGGCTTCCGTCGACGTGAGCCGCAGCGGGTGATCGACACCCGCCGAGAACGTCACTTGGATCGTGTCGCCGACGAAGTCGAAGTCGATGAGATCGCCCGGGCTGTAGCCGGGCAGGCCGCACATCCAGAGCTGGTCCAGGTCGGCGTCGAGCTGTTTGTCCGACACGCCGAGCGCTGCCGCCGCTTCAGCCCGCGTCACCTTCGGATTCGCCTGAAAGTACGGAACCATGTTGAGCAGCCGTACCAGCCGTGTCGACACCTGACTCATGCGCGATCCGCCTCCGGCTCCTCGCTGCCCCTCATTACCGCCAGCCTCCCGCCTGCGCCCTCAACCGCGCCACCACTTCGTCGCGCAAGGATTGCGGTTCGAGCGCCACCGCATCCGCGCCGTAACTCGCGATCTCGCGGGCCAGCCGATCCGACATCCCGAGGTCGACGGTGATCTCCTCGCCCGCGCGCCCGCCCAGCGTCCGGGGCGCGGTCGCAACGGCCTGGCGGCGCAGTGCGGTCGCGCGCCCGCCGGCGATCCACACCTTGGCCTGTTCCCCGGTCGGCATCTCGGCCACCACGCGGCTGACGATCTCGCGAAGGTTCACCCCGTCGGGTTTGCTCACCACGCCGGACGGGCCGACGGGCCTGACCCCGGAGTCGATGCGGGACAGCCGGAAGGTGCGGGTGTCGTTGCGGTCACGGTCATGTCCGACGAGGTACCACCGGCCGCGGTGCGTGACGATGCCCCACGGTTCGACGTTGCGTGTCGTGTACTCGGCGCTGCGCATCGGGCGATGCTCGAACTGCACGGCGCGCCCGGAATCGATGGCGGACAACAGGATTCGCAGCACCTCCTCGGAGCCGCGCAGCCCGGGAAGCGTCGCGGTGGAGGCGATGGCGACCCCGGCGTCGTCGGCGTCCACGTCGACGCCCGCCGCACGCAGCTTGAGCAGTGCACCCTGGGTCGCGGTGACCAGTTCGGGTGACTGCCACAGCTGGGTCGCGACGGCCACCGCGGCGGCCTCGTCGGCCGTCAGCTGCACGGGCGGCAGCGCGTACGAGTCCCGGTTGATGCGGTAGCCCTCGGTCGGGTCGAACTTCGACACCCGTCCGGTCTCCAGCGGGATGCCGAGATCGCGCAGTTCGTTCTTGTCGCGCTCGAACATCCGGGAGAACGCCTCGTCGCTGGGGCTGTCGGCGTAGCCCGCGACACTGGTCCGGATCTTCTCGGCGGGCAGGAATGTCCGGGTGGACAGCAGTGCGATCACGAGGTTCATCAACCGCTCGACTTTGGAGACCGCCACTCGCAACAGCTTAGGGCGTCGGTTGTCGGCAACCGTAGATCGGCGGGCCGGAAGTGTCGCCGGACAAGGCCCAGCCCGCCGTCCGGGCTACATGCTGGCGATCAGCCGCTTCACGCGCTCGTCGACCGACCGGAACGGATCCTTGCAGAGCACGGTCCGCTGAGCCTGGTCGTTGAGCTTGAGATGCACCCAGTCGACGGTGAAGTCGCGGCCCGCTTCCTGTGCGGCGCTGATGAACTCGCCGCGCAGTTTGGCCCGCGTGGTCTGCGGCGGCGTGTTGACCGCGGCGTCGATGTCCTCGTCGGTGGTGATCCTGGCGGCCAGGCCCTTGCGCTGCAGCAGATCGAACACCCCGCGACCGCGCTTGATGTCGTGGTAGGCCAGGTCCAACTGGCTGATCTTCGGGTCGGACAGCTCCATGTTGTAGCGGTCCTGGTAGCGCTGGAACAGCTTGCGTTTGATCACCCAGTCGATCTCGGTGTCGACCTTCGCGAAATCCTGGCTCTCGACCGCATCGAGCTGGCGGCCCCACAGGTCGACGACCTGCTCGATCTGGGTGTTCGGCTCGCGGGTCTGCAGATACTCCACGGCGCGGGTGAAGTACTCGCGCTGGATGTCGAGCGCACTGGCCTGGCGGCCGCCGGCGAGCCGGACCGGACGCCTACCGGTGAGATCGTGGCTCACTTCGCGGATCGCGCGGATGGGATTGTCGAGCGAGAAGTCGCGGAACGGAACCCCGGCCTCGATCATCTCCAGCACGAGCGATGCGGTGCCCACCTTGAGCATGGTGGTCGCCTCGCACATGTTCGAGTCGCCGACGATGACGTGCAGGCGGCGGTACTTCTCGGCGTCGGCGTGCGGCTCGTCGCGCGTGTTGATGATCGGGCGGCTGCGCGTGGTCGCGCTGGAGACACCCTCCCAGATGTGCTCGGCGCGCTGGCTCAGGCAGAACGTGGCCGCCTTGGGCGTCTGCAGCACCTTGCCCGCGCCGCAGATGAGCTGACGCGTGACGAGGAACGGCAACAGGACGTCGGAAATCCGGGAGAACTCGCCGGCCCGCACGATCAGGTAATTCTCGTGGCAGCCGTAGGAGTTGCCCGCCGAGTCCGTGTTGTTCTTGAACAGGTAGATGTCGCCGCCGATGCCCTCGTCGGCCAGTCGCTGTTCGGCGTCGATCAGCAGATCCTCCAGGACGCGCTCACCAGCGCGGTCGTGGGTGACCAACTGGATCAGGTTGTCGCATTCGGCGGTCGCGTACTCGGGGTGGCTGCCCACATCGAGATACAACCGGGCGCCGTTGCGTAGGAAGACGTTGGAACTGCGGCCCCACGACACCACCCGCCGGAAGAGATAGCGGGCGACCTCGTCGGGACTGAGCCGGCGATGGCCATGGAACGTGCAGGTCACACCGAATTCCGTCTCGATGCCCATGATTCGTCGCTGCACGTTATCGAGCTTACGGGGTGGTTCACAGTAACGGTGGGCAAGGCGTGGTTTGCGCGTCGCCCGAGTCGGCTCAGCCCGATACAGTCAGCGAGCCCGGTGTCATGCCGAGAATCCGCTCGAACGCCTGTAGGTACGCACCGAGCACGCGTTGCGCGCGCGGTCCGCCGATGTCGATGCCGCTGCGCCCGTCCTGTTCGATCGCGACGGCGTAGGCGTCGGCCAGTACGCCGTCCAGACCCGCGATGAACATCGCGGCCTCGTGCGGAAACGCGGTGTCGAACACGCCTTCGTCGCAGCCCTGCCGGATGATCGCTTCGAGCATGGGCACCGAGGTGCGCATCGACTCCTGGGCAAGTTTCTGCCGGAACAGCGCGTTCTCGTCGCGCCACAGGTGGACCAGTGTCGCCACCGCCGTCGGGTTGTCGGCCTTCCAGGTGGCGGACGCGTTCATGTACGCGTTGAGCTTGTCGATCGCGCCGAGACCGGCGTCGTCGACAACCGCGCGCAGCGGCCGCGACGCGCTTTCGGCGAGCGCGTCCACGATGCCTTCCAGGAGCGCCTGTTTCGAGCCGAAGTAGTGGTAGAGCGCACCTTTGGACATCTGCAGCTTGGTCAGCACGTCGTCGATGGTCATCTTCTCGTAGCCCTTGTCATGCATGAGCTGCAGCGCGACGTCGAGGATCTCGCCCCGGCGCGCGGCGTACTCCTCGGGCTTCACGCGACGGGCCAACGCGACCTCCTGTTGACGGTGACTTCTCCGCGAGCCTACTCTAAAAATAGACCGTCCGTCGGTTTATTGATTGGAGTCTCATGCCGCAGGCAACCCTCGAAGCCCAACAGCGCACCCGGTCGTTCGCCCGCGTGCTCGGCCCGTTCGTCGCGCTCGCGACGCTGATCATCGCGATCCGGCTGCCCGACCTCACCGGCCTCCTCGGCGGCCTGTTCGACAACGCCGTCCTGCCGTGGATGCTCGGCGCGGCCATGCTCGTGATGGGCCTTGTCGTGATCGCGTTCCACCAGTACTGGTACAGCGTCACCGCGGTGCTGATCTCGCTGTTCGGCTGGTTCGTGGCGTTGCGCGGGCTGGCGATGATGGCGATTCCGTCGGCAATCGATTCCGGGGCGAACGCGACCGTCACCAGCCCGGGCCTGCTCGTGGCCGCGCGGGTCTTCTTCCTGCTACTGACGGCGATGGGGCTGTGGCTGACCTACGTCGGTTGGCGCCGCGAGCCCGCCGCGCAGTGATCGGCCAACCCGGCACATAACCCGGCGGCGGGGATGAGAATTGAACGATGTCGTCGAGGTCGTCGCGCAGTGCTCCGGTGGACGGATTCCGACTGGCCTTCGACCGGCACGGCATCTCGGGCGGCCCCGCGGTCATCCTGCTGCACGGCTGGCCGGGTAACCGGCGCGATCACCGGCACGTCGTCCCACTGCTGACCGATATCGCCGACGTCGTCGTACCGGATCTGCGCGGCTTCGGCGGCTCGGACAAGCACGCGGTGTCGGTGCAGCACTTCTACAGCGCGAGTGCCCAGGCCGCGAGCGTGGTGGGACTCATCAACGAGCTCGGCCTCGACGCTGTGGTGCTGGCCGGCTATGACGTCGGCAGCCGGGTCGCCCAGAGTGTGGCCCGCATGCATCCGCACCTGGTCAAGGCGCTCGTGCTGTCACCGCCCCTGCCCGGCGCCGGCGACCGCGTGCTGAGCCCGCACGCCATGCACGAGTTCTGGTACCAGGCGTTTCACCAGCTCCCGATCGCCGACCGCATGATCGACGGCAATCCCGACGCCGTGCGCGAGTACCTGCGCCACTTCTGGGACCACTGGTCGGGCCCGAGTTTCCAGGTCTCCGAAGACGACCTGGACCGCCTCGTCGCGGACTACGCGCTGCCCGGCGCGTTCACCGCGTCGCTGGGCTGGTACCGCGCCGGGGCGGGCACCGTCGCGCAGTCACTCACCGAGCTGCCGCCGGGACGCGCCGTCAAGATCCACGCCAGCACCGATGTGCTGTGGCCGCAACACGATCCGCTGTTCCCGCCGGACTGGGCCGACCGGCTCGAGCACTACTTCGTCGACGTCCGGCTCCACAAGGTCAATGGCGCAGGCCATTTCACGCCGGTCGAATGCCCCGAGGAATTCGCCGCGCTCATCCGCCGCGCGGTCAGCTGACGCGTCTCCGGGCCCGCCTGACGTGGCGGACTACAGTGTGATGTAGTCCACAAAGGAGCCCCATGACCCGGTTCGAGCTGCCAGACGTGTCCGACTTGGTCCGCCTCGGTGAACGCCACGAATACGCCATCACCGTCTACGCCGAAACCGCGCCGGGCCCCAATGAGCGCGACAAGAGCCAGTTAACCGCCAAGAGCGCCGTTGACAGAGCACTGCGCACAATACGCGAGGCCGGCGCGCGACATGCCGTCGAGGCGCAGCTGCGGTCCCGCTGGGCTGAGATCGCCGAGGCCGATCTCTGGCGCAGTCTGTCGCGGTCGGTGGCAATTTTCATCGCCGACGACTTCCATGAGGTCTACGTGCTCCCCAACGCCCTGGAATCCCAACTGCAGGTGGGCAATTACTTCGATATCGGCCAGCTGGTGCGGGCAGTCACGACGCCACAGGCGGCGTACGCGCTGACCCTTTCGGCCGACGGCTGGAATCTCTGGCGGGCCACCGCCACCACCCGTGCTCAGGAGTTCGAGCTCACCGGCGAGTACGCCCGAGATGTCGCAGAAGCCACCAACCGCGCCACCGTGCGTGACCGGGGCCACGTCCGCCGACTCGTCGGTGACGAGGGCAAGAAGGTCCTGCTCGAGACGTACGCCAAACGCGTCGCCGAAGCCGTGGACTCCGAGCTGGGGCAGGCGGACCCGTCGCAAACCAGGCCGCTGTTCCTGTTTGCTGCCGATCCGTTGCTCGACATGTATCAACGCATAGACCAGAAGCGGCGGATCGTGGCCGTGCCCGGCGCTGCCGACGAGTTGAGGCCCGATCAGATCGACACCGCGATCCGCAGGTCACTGGGCGGGTTGAACGCGGCGCGGGCCAACGCCTTGGTCGAAAACCTGGCAGACGGCCTGAACAAGGGGCTTGTGGTCACCAACCTCGGGGACATCGCAAGGGCCGCGACCGCGGGTGCGGTGGACACCTTGGTGTACGACTTCACCGTCGACATCCTCGGCAGTATGGATCCCAGCTCAGGCGCGCTCACGTTCGCCGACGACGGGTACGATCTGTTGTCGCGAGTTGCGGTGACAGTCCTCGAACACGGCGGTGACGCGGTCGCGGTGCGGTCCGACGAAATCAGTGCCGGCGTGTGGAACGGCACCGCAGTCGCCAAACTGCGATATGCACCGGGCTGATGGTCAGGGTCGGCGGGTCACTTGTCTGACGGCTTCTCGTCCGCCGCAGGCTGCGAATCAGCTTCGGGCAGCAGGGCTTCCAGCGCCGTACCGGTGATCCGGCGGAACGCGCGACGGGGCCGCTTGGCATCGAGCACCGCCACCTCGAGGGTCGACGGGCCGAGCGTGCGCGCTTCGGCTCCGTTGCCGCTCGCGCTCAACGCCGCGACGGCGATCTTCACGGCGGCAGCCAGGTCCGCGTTCTCGACGTAGGACTCCCCGAGCGCGGTCGAGATCGGCTCGGTGGTACCGCCCATCACGACGAAGTGCGGCTCGTCCGCGATCGACCCGTCGTAGGTGATGCGGTAGAGCTCGGGTGCCTTCGTCTCGCCGTAGTGCGCGACCTCGGCCACGCACAACTCGACCTCGAACGGCTTGGCCTGTTCGGTGAAGATCGTGCCGAGTGCCTGTGCGTAGACGTTGGCGAGCTGACGGCCGGTCACGTCGCGACGGTCATAGGCGTATCCGCGGGTGTCCGCGTACTGGATGCCGGCCACCCGCAGCTTGTCGAACTCGTTGAACCGTCCGACCGCGGCGAAGCCGACGCGGTCGTACAGTTCGCTGACCTTCTGCAGCGACCGCGAGGGATTCTCGGCGACGAACAGAACACCGCTGTCGTAGGCGAGCGCGACGACGCTGCGGCCGCGGGCGATGCCCTTGCGCGCGAGCTCGGAACGCTCGCGCATCGCCTGCTCGGGCGAGATGAAGTACGGAAAGCTCATCAGCCTTCACCGCCCGTCCGCGTACGGCGCGCGATGACCTCGCGGGCGAGTTCGGCGATGCGTTCCTCGGAGATCTCCTCAGCCCCTTCTGCACCGATGGTGACCGCGGTCGGATAGATGCCACGCACCAGATCCGGTCCGCCGGTCGCCGAGTCGTCGTCGGCGGCGTCGTAGAGCGCCTCGATGGCCACCTTCAACGCCGAATCCGCGTCGACCGCTTGCGGATACAGCTTCTTGATCGAGGATTTGGCGAAGATCGAGCCGGAGCCAACGGACTGGTAGCCCTCCTCCTCGAGGTTCCAGCCGCCCGCGGCGTCGAACGACACGATGCGCCCGGCGTTCTGCGGATCGGGGTCGTCGACGTCGTAGCCGACCAGCAGGGGCAGCGCCACGAAACCCTGCAGGGCTGCACCGAGATTGCCGCGCACCATGATGGCCAGCCGGTTGACCTTGCCGCGGAACGTCAGCGGCACACCTTCGACCTTCTCGTAGTGCTCCAACTCGACGGCGTACAACCGCGCGAACTCCACGGCGATGGCCGCCGTGCCGGCGATGCCCGTCGCGGTGTAGTCATCGGTGATGTAGACCTTCTGGACGTCACGACCGGCGATCATGTTGCCCTGCGTGGAGCGACGATCGCCGGCGATGACGACACCGCCGGGGTATTTGAGCGCGACGATCGTGGTGCCGTGCGGCACCGCGTTGGTCGGGTTCACCCCGTCGGCGACGCGGTTGACGGGTAGCAGTTCGGGCGACTGCCGGCGCAGCAGATCAGAAAACGACGATAAATCCACAGGTACGGAGGGTGCTCCGAGAGTCGGTTGGGTGAAGGCCAGATGTTCGTGCTTCGGCCAGGTCACTGTCCGCCCTTTTGGACGTACGCGCGGACGAAGTCCTCGGCGTTCTCTTCGAGAACGTCGTCGATCTCGTCCAGCAGGTCGTCGGTCTCCTCGGCGAGCTTCTCGCGACGCTCCTGGCCGGCGGCCGAAGCACCGGGGAGGTCGTCGTCCTCGCCGCCGCCACCGCCACGCTTGGTCTGCTCTTGAGCCATCGCTGCCTCCTGCAATTGTCATCGGCGGGCTCACTCGGGCTCACTACGGCCCACCGGTTCTTCCACAGTACCGGTAGGCATCCGAATTGCTCGGGATAGCGCACCGGTGGGGACTTCTAGGTGGTCAGTTGTTCGACCAGCTCCACGGCGCTGTCGACGGAATCGAGCAGTGCGCCGACGTGTGCCTTGCTGCCGCGCAGCGGTTCGAGGGTTGGAATCCGGACGAGCGAATCGCCACCGAGGTCGAAGATCACCGAGTCCCAGCTCGCCGCGGCGATGTCGGCGCCGAAGCGCCGCAGGCACTCACCGCGGAAGTACGCGCGGGTGTCGGTGGGCGGATTGTCGACCGCGTCGAGCACCTGCTGTTCGGTGACGAGCCGCTTCATCGAACCGCGTGCCACCAGCCGGTTGTACAAGCCCTTGTCGAGCCGCACGTCGGAGTACTGCAGGTCGACGAGGTGCAGGCGCGGCGCGGACCAGCTCAGGTTCTCCCGGTTGCGGAAGCCTTCGAGCAGCCGCAGCTTGGCCGGCCAGTCCAGCAGGTCGGCGCATTCCATCGGATCGCGCTCGAGCAGGTCGAGGACGTTGGCCCAGGTTTCGACGACGTGGCTGGCGCGCGGGTCGGGATCGCGGCTGTCGACCAGCTTGGCCACGCGGTCCAGATAGATCCGTTGCAGTGCAAGCGCGGTCAGCTCGCGGCCGTCGGCGAGTGCCACGGTCGCCCGAAGGGACGGGTCGCGGCTGATGACGTGCACGGCGTGCACGGGGCGGGCCAGCGCCAGGTCGCTGAGGTCGATGCCTTCCTCGATGAGGTCGAGCACGAGCGAGGTCGTGCCGACTTTCAGGTAGGTCGACGTTTCGGCCAGGTTGGCATCGCCGATGATCACGTGCAGTCGCCGGTACTTGTCGGCGTCGGCGTGCGGCTCGTCACGCGTGTTGATGATGCCGCGCTTGAGGGTGGTCTCCAGACCCACCTCGACCTCGATGTAGTCGGCCCGTTGCGACAGCTGGAACCCGGGCTCGTCGCCCGAGGGCCCGATGCCGACGCGGCCCGATCCGGTGACCACCTGGCGCGACACCATGAACGGCGTCAAACCGGCGATCACGGCCGAGAACGGTGTCTGACGACTCATCAGGTAGTTCTCGTGCGACCCGTACGAGGCGCCCTTGCCGTCGACATTGTTCTTGTAGAGCTGCAGTTTGGCGGCCCCTGGCACGCTCGCGACATGGCGGGGGGCGGCCTCCATGACGCGTTCGCCCGCCTTGTCCCAGATCACCGCATCCATCGGATCGGTGCACTCGGGAGCCGAGTACTCGGGATGGGCGTGGTCGACATACAGCCGGGCGCCGTTGGTCAGGATCATGTTGGCGGCGCCGACCTCGTCGGCGTCGACGATCGGCGGTGGGCCCGAGGATCGGGACAGGTCGAATCCGCGAGCGTCACGCAGCGGCGACTCCACCTCGTAGTCCCACCGCGTGCGCTTGGCCCGCTGGATCCCGGCGGCGGCGGCATACGCCAGCACCGCCTGCGTCGACGTCAGGATCGGATTTGCGGTCGGATCGGACGGCGACGATATGCCGTACTCGACCTCAGTTCCGATAATCCGTTGCATGGCCTCAGCCTAGGTGACGCTGGTTGCGCACCGGGCTGCCAGGTATTCGGGCCGCCGCCGCGGCGCCGCGTACGGCTCCTCCAACTTGTTCTCGACCGAGTTGAACACCAGGAAGATGTTCGAACGCGGCAACGGCGTGATGTTCGAGCCCGACCCGTGCAGCAGGTTGGCGTCGAACCACAGCGCCGAGCCGGGCGGCCCGGTGAACTGGTCGATGCCGTGCTGATCGACTGCCTTAGTCAGCGTGGTCTCGTCGGGGACGCCGATGCTCTGCACCACGAGCGAGGTGTCGTGGTTGTCCTCCGGCGTTGCGCCCACGCACGGATAGAACGTCTGGTGCGAGCCGGGGATGACCATGAGCGAGCCGTTGTACGGGTAGTTGTGCGTCAGCGCGATCGAGCAGGACACGGCACGGATGGCCGGCATGCCGTCCTCGGCGTGCCAGGTCTCGAAATCCGAATGCCAGTAGAAACCCGTACCGGTGAAGCCCGGCATGAGGTTGATCCTGGCCTGGTGGATGTAGACGTCGCTGCCGAGCAGTTGGCGCGCGACGGGCAACACCGTGTCGAGGCGGACCACCTCGGCGACGAGCTCGCTCAACAGGTGCGGCTCGAAGATCGAGCGGATCGACCCACCCGGCTCCCGGATGACCCGGGGATCGCCGGGCTCGAGATCCGCTGCGATCCGGTCGAGTTCGTGCCGCACCGACGGCAGCCGGTCGTCGGCGACGGTGTCGGGCCGGATGAGATAGCCCTGTGCCGACATCCGGTCGAGATGGTCCTGATCGAGCGGGCCGTCGGTCGCACTCCCCCACACCGTGGGGTCCTGCCGCGGGATCGGCGCGATCGCGTGATCGAGGCGCGTCGGGTACGGGTCCTCGAGGGCGGGCGACGCGCTCATGCGACCGACTGCGGCGGCGGGTAGGCGCCGGTCTCGTCGTGGACTTCCTGTCCGGTCACCGGCGGGTTGAACACGCACAGCATCCGGAGCTGCTCGTCGCACGTGACGCGGTGGCGCTCATGGCCGTTGAGCAGATACATGGTGCCGGGCCCGAGCGGGTGGCGCTCACCGGTCTCCAGGTTGGTCAGCGTGCCCGTACCCTCCACGACCCAGACGGCCTCGACATGGTGCTCATAGCGGAACTCGTTGACCGAGCCGGACTCGATGGTCGTCTCGTGGAACGAGAAGCCGACGCCGTCGCCGGCGAGGATGATCCTCTTGGACCGCCATGTCCCGTCCGACACGTCGCGGTCGGTTCCGGTGATCTCTGCGGTGGTTCGCACAATCATGCGGGTTTCTCCCTCTCAGCTCAGGGTGACAGCGATCGATTCGGCCAGGATGTCGAGTCCGGCCTCCAGGTCGCCTGCCGAAGTCGTCAGCGGCGGAAGCAGTTTGACGACCTCGTCGGACGGCCCGCTCGTCTCCATCAACGCACCCCGGTCGAATGCCGCCCGGCACACCTCACCGGCCCGGACATCGTCTTCGAACTTGAGCCCTTGCGCCATCCCCCGGCCCCGCGCCGACACGCCGTCGTAGCGTGCGGCGATCTCTTCGAGCCGGGCCCTGATCAGCTCCCCCTTGAGGGTCACGTCGGAACTGAATTCGGATGTTGCCCAGTAGTTTTCGAGTGCCGCGGTGGCGGTGACGAAGGCCGGATTGTGTCCGCGGAACGTGCCGTTGTGTTCACCGGGCGCCCACACGTCGAGATCCCGCCGGAACAACGTCAACGCCATCGGCAATCCGTAACCGCTCACCGACTTCGACAACGTGACGATATCGGGCACGATGCCCGCTGCCTCGAAGCTGAAGAACGGCCCGGTGCGGCCACAGCCCATCTGGACGTCGTCGACGATGAGGAGGATGTCGCGGGTGCGGCACAGATCCGCCAGGGCCTGCAGCCATTCGATGCGCGCGACGTTGAGACCGCCTTCGCCCTGCACGGTTTCGACGATCACCGCTGCGGGCCGGTTGAGCCCGCTCCCGGAGTCGTCGAGCACCCGCTCGAACCATTGGAAGTCCTCGGTCACGCCACCGAAGTAGTTGTCGTAGGGCATCGGCGTGGCGTGCACGAGCGGGATGCCGGCACCGGCCCGCTTCATCGAGTTACCCGTGACCGACAGTGCACCGAGGGTCATCCCGTGAAAGGCGTTGGTAAAACTGATGACCGACTCGCGGCCGGTGACCTTCCTGGCGAGCTTGAGCGCCGACTCGACGGAGTTGGCCCCGGTCGGCCCCGGGAACTGGACCTTGTAGTCGAGCCCGCGCGGCTTCAGGATCACCCGTTGGAACGCCTCCAGGAATCGCTGCTTGGCCTCGGTCGCCATGTCCAGCGAATGCACGATTCCGTCGGATGCCAGGTACTGCATCAGTGGCGCCTTGAGGGCCGGGTTGTTGTGTCCGTAGTTCAGCGCGCCCGCTCCGGCAAAGAAGTCGATGTAACGACGACCGTCGGTGTCGGTGACCCAGGAGTCCGTGGCGCTCTGCATGACCGTGGGCCAGCCGCGGCAGTAGCTGCGAACCTCGGATTCGACCGAGCTGAACACCTCGGGCAGGTCGGATTCGGTCATCGGTGCTGTCGTGGCGAGCGTCAAGAGTGATCCTCCGATCAAAGGAAATCGCTACGTATCAAACGGTTTCGAGCGTGCTGCCTCAGCGGGACAGCGGGGTCGCGATCGGGCCGATCCGCAGGATCGGCTCGTCCTCGTGGCCGCCTTCGGCGTCGAGGAGATCGCTCTCGAAATGGGGATTTTCGACGAGGGGAACGCCGTGGCGGCGCGCGAAGGCGCCGAAGAACGCGCGTGACGCCGTATTGCCCGGCGACACAGTGGCTTCCACGGTGATGGGATGTCCGCGCCGTTGCGTGCGCACGCGGTGCACGAGGCCGTCGAGCATCGCGCTCGCCAGCCCACTGCCCTGCGCCGACGGCGCCACGGCAACCTGCCAGACGAACAGCACGTCGGGCCGCGGTGGTGGGTGATATCCCGTGATGAACCCACGCAGTTCGCCGCCGGATTCGGCCACAATTGACGTCGCGGCAAAATCTGTCGCCAGCAGCAGGTAGGCGTAGGTGGAATTGAGATCGAGCACTCCGGTGGCCGCCGCGAGTTCGCGGATGCCGATCGCATCGGAGCCCTGCGGCAGGCGCAGGAATTCTTCCCGGGAATGGCGTCCCGGGGCGCTTTCTAAAACGCGCATATCGAGTTGAGAGTCACCACCGAACAGTCAGCAATCATCGTCAGTTCACGTCATCGGTGCCTGGGACCGTAAGCACACGCGGGGGTCATGATCAAGCCGCGACACCGCGATCGGCGCCGGATCGGGTTCGCGGCAACGGCCCTTGACGTGCGAAAACGCCGCGGCCGAAAGTTTTTGAAGAAACATCAGTGACGTTATCGAATCGTTACCTTGCGGTCCGGCGCCGCCTAGGTGAGCTCGCGACACACGCGCCACCGCCGCGTCTCGGGCCGGAATGAAATGTCGCCCGAGCCATTTCACCCGTCGGCAATTCGCTATTCCTCGGGAAGTCATTCCTTAACTGAACAAAAGGCGAATTGACGGCGAACATTGAGAACTCGGCGATTTCCCGCTCGCCTCCGGATCGGCCGTTGAGCAGGGGAATCCCCGTGATGACGCCTTCTCAGCGTCCTCACAGCGATTACTTGGCACTCTCATCCGGCCTCTAGGTCAACGGTGACCGCAGCGAGGTTTATCGGCGTTGACATAGCTAGGGAGAAAATGAAGGCAATCAGTCGGATGCTGATCGCGTTGACAACCGCGATGATTGCGGCCGTCGCGGGTCTGTTCGCAAGCACGGGTACCGCACATGCCGGTCTGGACAACGAGCTGAGCCTGGTCGACGGTCAGGACCGCACGCTCACGGTGCAGCAGTGGGACACCTTCCTCAACGGTGTGTTCCCTCTGGACCGCAACCGCCTGACCCGTGAGTGGTTCCACTCCGGTCGCGCCCGCTACATCGTCGCCGGCCCCGGCGCCGATGAGTTCGAAGGCACCTTGGAGCTGGGCTACCAGATCGGCTTCCCGTGGTCGCTGGGCGTTGGCATCAACTTCAGCTACACCACCCCCAACATCCTCATCGACCAGGGCAACATCACCCAGCCGCCGTTCGGTCTGGATTCCGTCATCACGCCCAATCTGTTTCCCGGCGTGTCGATCTCGGCTGACCTGGGCAACGGCCCCGGCATCCAGGAAGTCGCCACCTTCTCGGTCGACGTCTCCGGCGCAACAGGTGCGGTCGCAGTGTCTAACGCCCACGGCACCGTGACCGGTGCGGCCGGCGGCGTGCTGCTGCGTCCGTTCGCTCGCCTGATCGCCTCGACCGGTGACAGCGTCACCACCTACGGCGAACCGTGGAACATGAACTGATCGCGGCACAATAGAAGCCAGAACAGGGCCGGCGCCTCACGTTTCGCCATGTCATGCTCTCGTTGACAATTGACTGGTTGCCCGAAACGTGACGCGCCGGCCACCCGCACATGAAGGGATGTACCGCAGGTGAAGGTGCTGGTCGTCGAGGACGAGCCGCGGCTGGCATCGACGCTGACCGTGGGACTGCAAGCCGAGGGCTTCGTCGCGGTGACGGCCTCCGACGGCGTGGACGGCCTGTGGCAGGCCACCGAGCACGACTTCGACGTCGTGGTGCTCGACATCATGCTTCCTGGCATGAGCGGTTACGAGGTGTTGCGGCGGATGCGCGGGCAAGGCGTGTGGACGCCGGTGCTGATGCTGACCGCCAAGGACGGTGAGTACGACCAGACCGACGCGTTCGATCTGGGCGCCGACGACTACCTGACCAAGCCGTTCTCCTTCCGGGTTCTGGTCGCCCGGCTGCGCGCGTTGGTCCGCCGCGGTGCCCCGCAACGGCCGACGGTGCTCACCGCGGGCACGCTGTCGCTGAACCCGGCGCGCCGGACCGTCGAACGTTGCGGGACGTCGATCGCGTTGACGCCGCGCGAGTACGGGCTGTTGGAATACCTCATGCGCAACAAGGACACGGTCGTCACCAAGACCGAGATCCTCCACAACGTATGGGACGCCCACTACGAGGGGCCCGACAACGTCGTCGAGGTCTACGTCGGATACGTGCGGCGCAAGATCGATATCCCCTTCGGCACCAACACCATCGGCACGATCCGCGGGGTCGGCTACCGGCTCGATTCCGGTGCGTACGACGCACCGGCCAGGGGCAATTGAACGGTCACGCGCGTCCCGCCCGCCGGGCTGTCCTCGATTCGCACGCTACCGTGATGTGCGGCAACGACTTCCGCGACGATCGCCAAGCCGAGTCCCGACCCGCCGCCGCGGCGTGACCGGTCCGGATCGAGCCGGACGAAGCGATCGAACACGCGCAGCCGGTCCGGCTCGGGAATGCCTGGCCCGTCATCGCCGACACTCATGACAGCGCGATCGCCGTCGGTGTGCACCGAGATGTCGATCAACGAAACCGTATGTCGCGCCGCGTTGTCGACGAGATTGCGCAGGACTCGCGCGAGCGCGCCGGCGTCGCCCGTGACGCGCGTCGGGCTGATGTCGGCCCGAATCTGCAACGACGTTTCGCGCCGGAGCTTCTCGGCTTCCCGCGCCGCGAGATCATCGAGATCGACGTCGTCGTGCCCCATGGCGAGCCCGTGCTCATCGGCACGCGCGAGCAACAACAGGTCGTCGACCAGCAACCGCATGCGGTGCGCCTCGGGCATGAGGGTACTGACTGCCAGTTCCTGGTCGAGCAGCTCGGGGTGATCGGCCGCGACTTCCAGGGCCGAGATGATCGTCGCCAAGGGGCTGCGCAGTTCATGGGAGGCGTCGGCGACGAACCTCTTCTGCGCGGCGTGGCCGTCCTCGATGCGGGCCAGCATCTCGTTCATGGTCTGCGCCAGCGCGGCGATCTCGTCGCGGCTGTTCGGCACCGGCACCCGCTCGGCCAGATCGGACGTGCTGATCTCGGCGACCCGTGTCCGGATCCGGTCGACCGACCGCATCGACCGCCGGACGAGCACGAACGTGGCCGCCGCCGACACCCCCATGACAAGCGGTGTCCACACGGCGAGCGCGATGGCGACGGCCTGCACGGTCGACATCACCGCCTCGGTGCCCTCGCCCACCAACACGATGTACCGACCGCTGCGCGTATCGACTGTTCCTGAGCTGAACTGGATCTGGCCGAACGGCGAGGCGTGTTCCGGTATGCCGATCTGCAGTCCGGGACCGATCTCGTCGAGCGGGATCAGCGGCGTAGTCGGCGCCGATGGCGATCTCCGGACCACCGTCCCGTTCGGCGCCATCACTTGGACGGCGAGGACGCGTCGGTCGGTGGCCAGCAACGTGGCGTCGAGCTGGGCCGGTCCGCCGGATTCCAGGTCGGCGGAGATCTGACCCACCCGATGCACCGCCGCGCTCTCGACCCCGGACAGCAGGGTCCGGTACACGACGGCGGCGAGCACCACACCGGCCACCGTGAGTGCCACGAACACCACGCTGCCCGCGACCGCGGCCGAGCGCGCCGACACACCCCAGTATTTGGGCTGGAACAGCCGGGCCAAGCGGTCGGGCATGCGCGTCATATCCCGACCAGTCCACCACCAGAGCCCGGATCGCGCCATCTCGGCGTGCTGCACCGCCGCGCCGAGGGAAGTCGCGCACAATATGCCCGTGGCCGACATGCGCGGTGTGCACGATTGGTTTCTCCACCGCGGGCTGCCGTTGGTGCTGACCCGGCGAGTCCGGTCCCACCGGCTGATCGAACGTTCGGCGCCCATGGTGGGCGCACTCGGGGGCGTGATCGCGCTGATGCTGACGTTGGCCGAGCTCACCGAGCCCGACGTCGACGTCGGCGCGGTGATCAAACTGGGCGTGCTGACGGCGGTGTTGTTCGCCGCACCGTTCGCACTCGAATTGCTGCACCGTGCCAGGACCACCCGCGGTGACGCCGGAAGACGGTCCGCGGCACTGCTCGTGATGGCGCTGTTCGTGTTCGGCCTGCCGTTCGCCGACGGCGGCTTCTCCGGTTTCGCCGCCGCCGAGGCATTCGGCTTCGCGGTCGTCGCAGCACTGGCGGTATGGCTCACCTACCTCGGGTTCGGCTCGATCGCGTTGTGGGCCTTCCGGTTCGCCTGGGTGCAGCTCGGGGCACTGGGCACGTTGATGAGCCGGGCGCTGCCGTTGATGATGCTGACCGTGGTCGTGTACTTCACCGGCGAGCTGTGGCAGTTGTCGGCGCGCATGACCCGCCAGCGGCTGTGGGAGACGATCGCCTTCCTGTCCGCCATCGCGATCTTGTTCATGGTCGCCACGATTCGCGACGAGGTCCGGGCGCTGCGGGAGGACCGCGCGGCACTCGACGACCCCGCCACGCTGCTGGCCGGTACGCCGTTGGCGTTGGAAACCGGCCGGGAGGCGCCGCAACGGACACCGCTGTCGTTGGCCGAGCAGTTCAACGTGGTGGCCGTCATGGTGGTGTCCCAGGCGATTCAGGTGGTGTTCTTCACCATCGGACTGTTCGTGTTCTTCCTCGGGCTGGGGATGATCGCGATCCCCGACGACGTGCTGGTGCTCTGGTCGGCCGAGGAGGCCTGTCAGGTGGGCGAACCGCCTTGCGCCGGAACGTGGTTCGGCATTCACATCCCGCTCCCCCAGACCGTGGTGCACATGTCGTTGTTCGTCGCGGTGTTGTCCGGGCTCTATTTCACGGTGAGCACAAGCGTCGATCCGTTGTACCGGCAGCGGTTCTTCGATCCGCTGATCGCCGACGTCGCGGTGAGCCTGGCCGGCCGCGACGCGTATCTGGAGCTTGAGCGTCGGTGACCGGCGTCAAGATGGCCCGCCCCCAGCCGGTGCCCGTCAACACGAGCACCGCGCCGGCGAACCCCGCGACCGTCACCGCGTCTCCGGCCAGTGTCACGCCGATGACGGCGGCCCACAGCGGCTCGGTTCCCAGCAGCAGGCTCACGCGCGCCGGACTCGCCGTCGCAAGCGCACGCAGCTGGATCAGGAATGCGAACACCGTGCACGCCAAGGCCAGATAACAGGTGAGCACCCACTGCGCCGGGTTCAGCGTCGTCATCAAGACGCCGACCGACTGCCCCGAGGCGCCGGTGAGCACCATCGACACCGCGGCCACGGTGACCAGCTGAACGAGAGTCGTTCGGGCCGGGTCGATCTCACGCGCAACAGACAATCGCGCCATCGTCACCACGTGGACGGCGCGCAACAGTGCCGCGGCGGCGACGACCATGTCACCGGTGCCGGGCACGGCCCAGCCGCCCGCCTGCGTCAGCAGCCCACAGCCGGCCATCGCGAGCGCGCCGGCAACGTAGAACCGCGGCGCGACGGCCGACCGCTGCAGTATCGGCGTCGCCACGACGGTCAGTGCCATGATCAGCCCGGCGTTGGATGCCGAAGTCTGTGTCACGCCATAGGTTTCGCATGCGCAGACGGCCGCGAGAAGGATTCCGCCCACCGCGCCCGAAGCCACCTCTGCCTTCGTCAGTGCCCGCAGCCGGCGGCTCAGCACGATCGTTAGAACCGCTGCGGCGATGGCGAACCGCACAGTCAGCACGGCGAAGACGGTGTCGGGGCCGGCGATCGCCTTCATGGCCAGGTAGCTGGATCCCCACACCGCGGCCACGCACAGCACAGCGAGATCGGTACGGCGGTTGGGCATGACGACCAGCCTGCGAGCCGAACCTTAGTTCAGTCAAGCTAATGTTTCTTCAGTTTATCTGTAGAATTTCTACATGGATGTGGGTCGTCTGCGGATGCTGCGCGAACTCGCCGATCACGGCACGGTGGCCGCGGTCGCCCAGGTGCTGTCCATGACACCGTCGGCCGTGTCGCAGCAGCTGAAAATCCTGGCGAAAGAGGCCGGCGTGCCGCTGGTCGAACCCGACGGCAGACGGCTGCGGCTCACCGATGCCGGCCGGGTTCTCGTGGGTCACGCCGACGCCGTGCTGGCGGCGCTCGATCGGGCGAAAGCGGAGATGGATGCCTACGGCACAACGCCGCGCGGCACCGTCAAGGTGTCGTTCTTTCCGTCCGGCGCCGCGATGTTGTTGGCCCCGTTGATCAGTGGTGCGGTACGTCGCGGGGTCACGATCCTCGGCCGCGATATCGACCTCCCCGCAGCGCAGGCGCCTGCACAACTCGCCGACTTCGACGTGGTCGTCGTCCACCGCGACGACCGCGATATGTCGCCATGGGGACCGCGGTTCGAATCGACCGAGCTCCTGCGGGAGCCGCTCGACATTCTGCTGCCGCCCGGACACCGGCTCGCCGAACGCGACCACGCTCGGCTCGCCGAGCTGGCCGACGAGGAGTGGGTCGGTGTCGAAGGTGGACTCATGGTCGATGACGTACTCAACTCGCTCACGATCCTGTCCGGGATCGCACCCCGAATCGCGCAGCGTGTCAATGACTTCCGCGTCGCCGAGGAACTCGTCCACGCCGGCATCGGTATCGCGTTGATGCCCAGGCACGTGCGGTTGACCCGCGCCCTGGTGCGCTTGCCGATCAGCGACATCACCTTGGCCAGGCGCGTGGAGGCCATCACCCGCGCCGGGGCGAGCGCGCGGCCGGCGGTGGCGGCGACACTCGACGTGTTGCGCACCGTCGCCGCCGACATCACCTCAGCAACCGCCGAACATGTTCGCGGGCAATCCGTTCGGCCAGCTCGGCGCTGACCCGATCGGGCTCGACCGCGACTGAGCACGCGAGCCCGTCGAGCAGCGCCAGCAGTTCCACCGCCGCCACGTCGGCGTCGACGCCCGGTGCGGCGGCCGCGATCGACTCGGCCAGCCACTTCGCCACGCGCGCCCAGTCTTCGCGGTGACGCACCGCGGTCTGCTCGTCGACCGCGGCTCTCGCGAGCCGCAACAACCACGCCACGCTGATGTCGCGATCTCGTGGATCGGGACACACGAGCGCTACCGCGAGATCCTCCAAGCGCTGCGGTGCGGGCGCATCCGGCGACAGCCGCTCACCGAGGCGGGCCAGGAACCGCACACTGGCGCGGTCCATAGCGGCGGCGAGCATCGCGTCCTTGGTCGGGAAGTGATGCTGCACCGCGCCGATCGAAACCTTCGCCAGCGCAGCGACTTTGCGCACCGATACGCCTTCGAATCCGTCGGCCACCAGCACGCTCAGTACCGCATCGGCCATCCGCTCATACGGCGCGCTCACCGCTCAAGCATACTCCCACCAATACGTTCGTATGGTAGCGTGCGCGGCATGCCCTCGACACGGCTGCAGTCGCTCGACGTCCTGCGCGGAATCGCGATACTCGGCACGTTGGGCACCAACATCTGGATCTTCACCAACCCCGAGGGCCTGATCGGCTACCTCAACGGCCCCGCCGACTCCCCCTGGCGCGGCGTGGAAGTTGCGTTGCAACTGCTGGCGCAAGGCAAGTTCCTGGGATTGCTGACCGTCATGTTCGGAATCGGCCTTGCCTTACAACAACGTTCGGCCATCGCGGCCGGGCAAGGGTGGCCCGGCAGCTATCCGTGGCGCGCACTGCTGCTGCTGCTCGACGGCATCGTCCATTTCCTGCTCTTCACCGAATTCGACGTACTGATGGGCTACGCCATCACGGGTTGGATCGTCTCGTATCTGCTGGTGACGTCGCCGCGCACGCAGCGCCGGATCATCGCCACCGCGGCCGGCGTCCACATCGCGATGCTGGCACTGCTCACCTGGGCGCTGCTGGCGATGCCCGCACCCGATGGCCCGGCACCGAAGCTGGACCCGAATCCGTATGCGGACGGCTCATTCTGGGACCTGGTGCTCTTTCGCATCGATCATCTGGCGCTGTTCCGCCTGGAGACCGTGCTGATCTTCCCGATGTCGATAGCCCTGTTTCTCTTGGGCGCGCGCCTCTTTCACGCCGGGGTGCTGGAGGCGCGTGGAGCCGCACTACGGCGCAGGCTCATGTGGGCCGGTCTCGCGGTGGCGCTGCCGCTCGACATCGCCCTTGAGGTGGCCGGCGGGGACACCGGGCTGATTCTGGCCCGTTACGGCGTGGCACCGTTCGTGTCGCTGGCCATCCTTGCGGTGGTCGCCGAGCTCTACATCCGGCGGCCGGCTCCCGGCTGGCCCGGCCGGCGGCTTGCCGAAGTCGGCCGAATGGCGTTGTCCAGCTATGTGTTACAGAACGTCGTCGCCTCGTCGATCTGCTACGGCTGGGGCCTCGGGCTGGCCGCGACGATTCCGGAATCGCAGCGGGTTCCGGCCACCGTCGCGATCTACCTCGCGGTGGCCGCGGTCGTGATGGCGTTCGCGCACGTGTGGCTGCGCAGATTCCGCCGGGGCCCGGTGGAGTGGCTGTGGAACACCAGCTACCGGGCCCTGGCGGGCACCGCGACTACAGGTACTGACCCAGGTTCGACTCGGTGTCAATCGCCCGCGACGCACTCGAGCTCTTCCCGGTGACCAGCGTGCGGATGTAGACGATCCGCTCGCCCTTCTTGCCCGAGATACGGGCCCAGTCATCGGGATTCGTGGTGTTCGGCAGGTCCTCGTTCTCGGCGAACTCGTCGACGATCGAGTCGAGCAGGTGCTGGATACGCAGACCCGGCTGACCGGTCTCCAGCACCGACTTGATCGCGTTCTTCTTCGCCCGGTCGACCACGTTCTGGATCATCGCGCCGGAGTTGAAGTCCTTGAAGTACATGACTTCCTTGTCACCGTTGGCATAGGTGACCTCCAGGAACCGGTTGTCGTCGATCTCGGCGTACATCCGGTCGACGACCTTCTCGATCATCGCCTTGATGCACAGCGCGCGATCACTACCGAACTCAGCCAGATCGTCGGCGTGGATCGGCAGATCCTCGGTGAGGTACTTCGAGAAGATGTCCTGCGCCGACTCGGCGTCCGGCCGCTCGATCTTGATCTTGACGTCCAGGCGGCCGGGCCGCAGGATCGCCGGGTCGATCATGTCTTCACGGTTCGACGCGCCGATGACGATGACGTTCTCCAGGCCCTCGACACCGTCGATCTCCGAAAGCAGCTGCGGCACAACCGTCGTCTCGACGTCTGAGCTGACGCCGGTGCCGCGGGTGCGGAAGATCGAGTCCATCTCGTCGAAGAACACGATCACCGGGGTGCCTTCCGAGGCCTTCTCCCTGGCGCGCTGGAAGATCAGCCGGATGTGACGCTCGGTCTCACCGACGAACTTGTTCAGCAGCTCCGGGCCTTTGATGTTGAGGAAGTAGCTCTTCGCCTCACGCGCGTCATCACCACGGACCTCGGCCATCTTCTTGGCCAGCGAGTTCGCCACGGCCTTGGCGATCAGCGTCTTACCGCAACCGGGCGGGCCGTACAGCAGCACACCCTTCGGCGGACGCAGCGAGTACTCGCGGTAGAGCTCCTTGTGCAGGAACGGCAACTCGACGGCGTCGCGAATCTGCTCGATCTGGCGTCCAAGGCCACCGATGTCGTTGTAGCTGACATCGGGCACCTCTTCGAGCACCAGGTCCTCGACCTCGGCCTTGGGGATCCGCTCGAACGCGTAACCCGCCTTGGTGTCGACCAGCAACGAGTCACCGGGCCGCAACTTGCGCGGACGGCTGTCGTCGAGCACGGCCTCGGGATCCTCGGGCAGATCCTCCGCGGCGACCAGCGGTTCGGCCAGCCAGACGATGCGCTCCTCGTCGGCATGCCCGACCACGAGAGCGCGGTGGCCGTCAGCCAGGATCTCGCGCAGCGTGCTGATCTCACCGACCGCTTCGAAGGTGCCGGCCTCGACGACCGTGAGCGCTTCGTTGAGCCGGACCGTCTGGCCCTGCTTGAGGGTCGCGGTCTCGATGTTGGGTGAGCAGGTCAGCCGCATCTTGCGGCCCGAGGTGAACACGTCGACCGTGTCGTCCTCGTGAGTGGCCAGCAGTACGCCGTAACCGCTGGGCGGCTGGCCCAGCCGGTCGACCTCCTCGCGCAGGGCGAGCAGCTGCTGGCGGGCTTCCTTGAGGGTGTCCATCAGCTTGGCGTTGCGCGCTGCCAGCGAGTCGATCCGGGCCTCGAGTTGGTGAACGTCCCGCGCGCTGCGCAAGCCGCTCTGGGGCCCTACCGCGTTCTCCAGTTGCTCGCGCAGAATTGCGGCCTCCCGGCGCAACGCTTCAAGCTCAGCGGCATCTTCACTGGACATGTGCGCTGCAAAACCCTCGGGGAAACCTTCCGAACGCTCTGACTCACTCATATTGCGCTCCCTCCCGCACCGGAAGTTGGTGCAGTAACAACTTCAACGCTACCGGCGATTCAGCCTTTGTGTGCGGTCTAGGAACTCGACACACCAGCACCACTGTTAGCCTCTTAGTTCAGTTGGTCCGATCGAAAGGACAGTCGTGACCCCGAAAACCCTCGTTACCGGCTTCATCACCGCAGCTGCAGCGGCCGCTGTGGTTGGCGGCGCCGCGGCGGGTGTGACTTCCATTGCATCCAGCGGAATGTCGAGCGCCCCAGCCGTCCAGCCGGTCGTGTTCGGCGCCCCGCTGCCGCAGCTTCCCGCGCCCGACCTCGAAGCGCCGCTGGTCCAGACCCTGCAGGCGCTCGCCGGTGGCGGTTCGTTCAAGGGCAAGGCGCCCTATATCCAGGGCGGTATCGGACGGGTCGAGAGCATCGCCGCGGACCGCGCCTACAACCAGGCCGCCGCCGAGGGCAAGTTCCCCTTGACCTTCGTCGTCGCCAACATCAACCAGGAGGGCGGCGTCGCTTACGCCGACGTCACCGCGACTGCGGCGACCGGCGGCACGGCCACCCAGAACATCCAGTTCGTGGCAGGCCCGAGCCCCACCGGCTGGCAGATCTCGAAGGGATCGGCCCTGTCGCTGCTGTCGTCGGTCGGCTGACGCGGGTCGTTGATCCGTTCCCGAATCGCAGTCCTGAGTGCCGCCACGGTCACCGTGGCGGCACTCGGGCTATCGGGGTGCGGCAACGACGACCGGCCTGCGGCGACGCCTGCCACCTCACCCACGGCGTCGGAGCTCATGCCGCCGCCACCCCCGCCCGCTGACCCGCTACCCGCCCCGGATGCGCTCACCGGAGTCCTCTATCGACTCGCCGACGTCAACGTCCCCGGCGCCGAGAAGGTCAACCTCGTCGAGCAGTCGACCCCGGACGATGCCGCCGCCCTGGACAAGTTCGGGCGCGCGCTGGTCGACAACGGCTTCACGCCGCTGAGCTTCGAGGCCACCGATCTGGCGTGGTCGCAGACCGAACCCGGCAACGTGGTCGCCACGATCAACGTCAGCACCGCGGGCGACGAGCCGAGCCGCCGGTTCAGCTTTCCCATGGAGTTCACGCAGAGCGGCCCAGACTGGCAGCTGACCAGACACACCGCCGACCTACTGCTTGAGATGGGTGCCGCCGCGGCCCCATCGCCGACGCCGCCCCGCTGACATGTGGATCGGCTGGCTGGAATTCGATCTGCTGCTCGGCGACGTGCACTCGCTCAAACAGAAACGCTCGGTCATCCGGCCGGTGATCGCCGAACTGCAGCGCAAGCTGTCGGTGTCGGCCGCCGAGAGCGGCAACCAGGACCTGCACCGGCGTGCGGGCATCGGCATCGCCGTCGTGGCCGCAGACCGCGCGCACGTGGTCGACGTCCTCGACGCCGCCGAGCGCATGGTCGCCGGCCGCCCCGAGGTCGATCTGCTCTCCACGCGCCGCGGTCTGCACCGCAGCGACGACTGAACTAGATACCGCCGCCGAGTTGCCGTTTGCGCCGCAGCGGCATCGGCGCGACTGCGCCCGGCGCCAATTTGCGCACGCTGATCAGGAATGCCGTGTGGCCGCGCATGGTGTGCTGCGGGCGCACCGCGAGACCCACGACGTGCCAGCCGCGCTGCATGCTCTCCCACGCGCGCGGTTCGGTCCAGCACTGCTGCTCACGCAAAGCCTCCACCGCGCGCGACAGCTGGGTCACGGTCGCGACGTAGATCATCAACACCCCGCCCGCCACGAGCGCCTGCGAGATCGCGGGCAGCACTTCCCACGGGGCGAGCATGTCGAGGACGACGCGGTCCATCTCGGGCCCCGTGTACTCGGCGACGTCACCGATCACGAGGTCCCAGTTCTGTGGCCGCTCACCGAAGAACGTGATGACGTTCCGCTCGGCGTGCACGGCGTGGTCATCGCGGACCTCGTACGACGTCACCCGGCCTTCCGGTCCGACGGCGCGCAGCAGCGAACAGGTCAACGCGCCTGATCCGGCGCCCGCCTCCAGCACGCGCGCGCCGGGGAAGATGTCGCCTTCGTGCACGATCTGCGCGGCGTCCTTCGGGTAGATCACCTGCGCGCCGCGCGGCATCGACATCACGTAGTCGACCAGCAGCGGCCGCAGCACGAGGAACTGATCGCCGCTCGTGGATTTGACGACGCTGCCTTCCGGCAGCCCGATCACCTCGTCGAACGGGATGATGCCGCGGTGCGTGTGGAACTCGCCGCCCGGGTTGAGCACCATCGTGTAGTGCCTGCCCTTCGCGTCGGTGAGCTGCACGCGGTCACCGACGGCGAATGGTCCTGTTCTTGGCACAGTGGTCCAGCCTGCCAGTTGCGCCGACGGGCCGAGTGCGCGGGGTTCCGCAAATTTGTCACCGGCCGGTCATAGGCTGCTGAGTATGAGTGACGAGCCGGCCGCAGTGGTGCGTCGTCCAGCGTTGTCGCCGTCACGGGCCAGCGATTTCAAGCAGTGCCCGCTGCTGTATCGGTTCCGCGCGATCGACCGCCTGCCCGAGCCGCGCTCGACTGCGCAGCTTCGCGGATCGCTCGTGCACGCCGCACTGGAGCAGCTCTACGGGCTGCCCGCGGCCGAGCGGGGGCACGACACCGCGATGCGGCTCGTCGAGCCGGCCTGGGACCGCGTGGTGGCCGCTGAGCCCGAACTGGCCGACATCGAACAGCCCGCCGTGCTCCTCGACGAGGCTCGGGCACTGTTGTCGGGTTACTACCGGCTGGAGGATCCGACGCGATTCGATCCCGAATGCTGTGAGCAGCGGCTCGAAGTGGAGCTGGCCGACGGCACCCTGCTGCGCGGGTTCGTCGACCGCATCGATCTCGCCCCGACGGGTGAGTTGCGCGTCGTCGACTACAAGACCGGCAAGGCGCCGCCCGAGGCCAGGACCCTCGCCGAATTCAAGGCGATGTTCCAGATGAAGTTCTATGCCGTCGCGTTGCTGCGATCGCGCGGCGTGATGCCCGCCCGGTTGCGGCTCGTGTATCTGGCCGACGGCCAGGTGCTCGACTACGCCCCCGACCATGACGAACTCGTGCGTTTCGAGCGCACCCTGATGGCCATGTGGCGAGCCATCCAGGCCGCCGGAGCGACCGGTGATTTCCGGCCGAATCCGTCGCGGTTGTGTTCCTGGTGTGCGCATCAGACGTTGTGCCCGGCGTTCGGCGGGACGCCGCCGCCGTACCCGGGTTGGCCGGAGGAATTCGCTGCATGATCGGGTGCCACTACCGTCGGACCGGGTCCGACGGTGAGTTCCAGTTGTTCGAGTCCACCGCCGACACCCGGAGTAACTGGGATCCGGCGATTCAGCATGGGTCGCCGCCGCTGGCGCTGCTGACCAAGGCGATCGAAGAGCTCATGGCCCCATCCGGGTTGCGGATCGGGCGGTTGACGCTGGACATCCTCGGCGCGATTCCGGTTGCGCCGGTGCGCGTTCGGGCGAGGGTCGACCGTCCCGGCGCGCGGATCTCGATGGCCGTCGCGGAGATGGCCGCCGCCCGGCCCGACGGCACGTGGCGCGCCGTGGCGAAGGTGACGGCATGGTTGCTGGCGACCAGCGACACGAGCGACGTGGCCACCGACCGCCACCCGCCGCTCGTCGAGGGTGAGGCCGCCGAGGTCGCCCACAACTGGGAAGGCGCACCCGGATACCTCGACACCGTGTCGTGGCGTCGCCAGCGCACCGCGGAAGGCGAGGCCGCCGAGGTGTGGATGAGTCCGCTGACGCCGGTGGTCGACGACGAGGAGACGACGGCCATCCAGCGGCTCGCACTCGTCGTGGATTCCGCCAACGGCGTTGGCGCAGCGCTCGATCCGCAGCGGTTCGTGTTCATGAACACCGACACCTCGGTGCATCTGCACCGTCTCCCGGAGGGCTCGGACTTCGCGTTGCGGGCGCGCGGGTCGATCGGCCCGGACGGCATCGGTGCCACGACAGCCGAGATCTTCGACCGCAAAGGGTTCATCGGGACCTCCGCGCAAACCCTGCTGGTGATGCGGGCACCGTGATCGACGCGCTCCGCCGTCAGTTCGAGCTCGCCTGGGCGCTCGCCGATCTGCACCTGGCTTCGCTCACCGCCGACGACTTCCTCTGGGCGCCAGCGCCTCTGGTGTGGACCGTGCACCAGGACGCGTCGGGACGCTGGTATCCCGACTGGGCCGATACCGAGCCGGACCCGATCCCGGTACCCACCATCGGCTGGCTCACGTGGCACATGATCTTCTGGTGGTCGACGGCGCTCGCTCACTTCACCGACCGGGTGCCACCGCAGCGCACCGAGATCGACTGGCCCGGCCCCACGGCTTCGGTCGAACGCATCCGGACGTTGGCCACCCAGTGGCGTGATCTGTTGGATTCGTTGACGGCCGCGGATCTCGCAGCCACAGCGGACTTTCCGTGGGGTGAGGGGTCTGGCCGCACCGTCGCCGACACCGTCCTGTGGCTGCACGTCGAGCTCACGAAGAACGCTGCCGAGATCGGTCAGCTGCGCATGCTGCGCGCGGTGAGCTGACCGAGGTCTCGGCCTCGCCGGTCTACACCCAGGGCGTGCTATGCGGTGACTCGGAAGACTTGGAATTCGACGATGGGTCCGGGTTGGATGCGTCCTTGGCCGACGAAGATGGTTTGGTTGACCCATTTGTATTTGGGGTGGCCGGATTCCAGGCGTGGGGTGGTGACGAAGTAGTGGTCTCCGAAGTCGGTGCCGGTGGTGGCGCCGCCGAGGGCGTCTGCGGCTGCTTCGGTGACTTCGACCAGGCCTTGGTAGCTCATGTAGATGACGGCGCCGTCGTCGGTGTAGAACTGGGCGCGTACGTCGAGTCGGCCGTAGCCGTCCTCGCCGGCCAGTAGCCAGTCTCCGCCGCCGGGGGCGGCGGTTCCGCTGAATCGGTTGCCGGTGACTTTGCCGCCGGTGACGGCGAGGACTTGGCGTAGTCCGTAGGGTCCCGGGCCGACGATCTGGGGTTCGGCAAGCTCTGCGGTGTAGCTGAACTCCGGCTCCAACTTCATTGGGCCGCACCCACTCCCGCGGCAGCCATCACAGCTGACATGCCCTCGGCGATCACGTCGGGTCCGAAAGCCTCGACCACGACGTTGGGATTGAAATACTCGCGGATCAGCACAACCTTGCCGTCCCGGATCCGCATGTGGGTGCAGTAGGTGTTGGCGTAGATCTTTCCGGTCTGCGTGACCGTCGCCTTTCCGTGCAGTTCCAGAATGAAGAGTTCCGGGTCGGTCGTGTCGTGCACGGTCAGCGAATCGATCCGCAGGTCCGGCACGGAGTAGAAGAACCAGTCGATGAAATGACCGATCAGATGCCGGCCAGGGACGGTATCGGCGAGCGGCTCTGGAGCGAAGGGCATCTCCCAGACGGCATCCTCGGCAAAGATGTCCTTCCACGCCTCCAACGCCTCGCCGCGAGGTGGACCATCATCGAGGGCCGACCAGAATCGCTCAACCGTCGCGCGGTTGTCCGTTTGTACGCTCATGCGCCGCCTCCATCCTTTGGTCGGCTGCTGACTCAGCCGAGTGACCAAATCGACATTGCACGATATGTCGTTAATAGTCAACAGTGTGTCGACACCATTTTCGACGTTGCGTTGATTACTACCGACTACTCGTCTACTCTCGTGGATGGACTTGCCGCCGTTCCGCGGCACTCGCGTACCCCCCCACAAACGAGGAATCGCCATGAAAACGACCAACAATCGCCTCTTCCGCCTGCGGCGGCGGCCGCAAGGTCAGGTCACCGAGCGAGACCTCGAATGGGTTGAGGAGTCCATCGGTGCACTTGCCGAGGGGCAGGCGCTGGTCCGCACCCTGTACCTGTCGCTCGACCCGACAAACCGGGTCTGGATGAGCCAGTTGCGCTCATACATCCCGCCGGTCGAGTTGGGCGCGGTGATGCGCGGCCTCGGTGTCGGGCAGGTGGTCGAAAGCCGCCGAGACGATCTGCCTGTCGGCGCGTTCGTGCTCGGCTTCACCGGGTGGCAAGAGTATTGCGTCGCTGACGATTCCGTTCTGGAGTTCCCGTTCACCGTTCTGCCGGACCCGCTGCCTGCGCCGCTTCCCGCATTCCTCGGAGTACTCGGCCACACCGGCATTTCCGCGTTCATCGGCGTTGAGCTGGGCGATCCTCAGCCGGGTGAGACGGTTGTCGTCTCAGCCGCGGGAGGCGCCGTCGGTTCTATCGCCGGACAGCTCGCAAAGCAGCGTGGCGCCCGGGTGGTCGGCATCGCCGGCGGCGCTGAAAAGTGCCGACATCTGGTGGAAGAACTGGGATTTGACGCATGCGTCGACCGACACTCGGACAACTGGCGTGAGCAACTCGACGACGCGACCCCCGACGGCGTCGACGTCGACTTCGAGAACGTGGGCGGCCCCATCATGGACCATGTGCTGGGCCGGCTGAACATCGGCGCGCGCGTGGCGTTGTGCGGTCTGATCTCGGAGTACGACACTTACAGCGAGAACGGTGACCAACCGGGCCTGCGCAACGCCAACCAGTTGCTCATGCAGCGAGCGACCTTGCGGGGCTTCATCGTTACCGACCACATCGACCGCTACGCCGAGATCATCGGAAAGCTCGCTGCGGCACTGGGCGAAGGCTCGTTGACATACGACGAGACCATTGTCGAAGGCCTGGAGAACGCTCGGGAGACGCTCAATCAAGCGCTGTCCGGCGGCACCCGAGGGAAAGCGGTCGTCCAAGTCGCACCTCTCCCCTGAGCTCCGGGGCCATTCAGAGCACTGAACCAACACCGAGCCGAGTTTCACCGGATTTGCGGCTCACGTCATTTCACTGATGCACAACAGCTTTCTTGCGGTTCAACGTGACACCGGGCGAGCACTACGACCTCGGCGTCGGTCCCACGATTGTCGGTGCGACCGCTCCAGAGTTCAGCCTGTGCGACGGTAGCCGACTCGGAATCGTGGCCTGGGCGAGCGCAGGCGACCTCGATATGGCGGCATTCCGACAGACAGCCACCGCTGATTCGGCCGACTGAGCGGTCACGTTAGCGGGTGGAAGTTCCTGTGACTCAGCTGATCCCGTCCGGGTTTGGCGGCTGCACCTCGCGGCGGAGGATCTTGCCGGTCGGGCCTTTGGGCACGGCGTCGACGAACCAGATTTCGCGCGGGTACTTGTACGCTGCGATTCGGCCTCCGACGAAGGTTTTCAGTTCGTCGGCGTCGGCATGCGCGCCACGTTTGAGCGCCACGGCCGCGCCGACCTCCTCCCCGAGGTCTTCGTGTTTGATGCCAATCACGGCTGCTTCGGCGACCGCAGGATGTTCGTAGAGAACTTCCTCGACTTCGCGGGGATACACGTTGTATCCACCTCGGATGATCAGATCCTTCTTCCTATCGACGATGGTGTAGTACCCGTCGCTGTCGCGCGTGGCGATGTCCCCAGTTCGGAACCACCCATCGGGGATGGCTTCGGCTGTTGCGTCAGGCCGGTTCCAGTATCCCTTCATCAGATTCTCGCCCTGAATGGCGATCTCGCCGGGTACGCCGTCGGGAACGTCTGCGCCGTCGTCGTTGACGATCCGCAGCGCGCAGCCCCGTACGGGTATCCCGATGGTGCCGGGTCTGCGTTCGTGCCCGGGTTGGTTGAAACAGGCAATTGGTGCCGTCTCCGAGAGCCCGTACCCTTCGTAGATCTCGCAGTCGAACTTCTTCTCGAACGCTCTGAGAATTTCGACGGGCATGGGTGCGCCGCCGGTGATACACGTGCGGAGCGAGGACATGTCGGTGTCGTCTGCGTCGGGAGAATGCACCATCGCGGCATACATGGTGGGCACGCCCTCAAGAACCGTCACTCGATCGCGTGCCACCACCTCCAGGGCCTTCGTCGCGTCGAAGCGTGGAACGAGTGTCAGCAGGGCAGCGGCTTTGACCGCTGCATTGAGTCCGCAGGTGAGGCCGAAGACATGAAACAACGGCAGGCAACCGAGGATCACGTCTTCGGGGCCCACGTTGATCAAGGTGTCCACTGTCGTCGCAGCGTTGGTCGACATGTTCCGGTGGGTGAGTTCTGCACCCTTGGGCCTTCCTGTGGTCCCGGAGGTGTAGAGGATGACAGCGGTGTCGTCGTCGGTTCGATCGGCTGCCTCATAGATCTCGTTGCCGGACAAGTTGATTGGGCCCGTAGGAGGTACCAATACCGAACGAATCCCAACCCTCTCCGCCGCGGCCGACACGACGGCTTCGCTCCCATCCATCCCGTACACCAGCTTCATACCCGAGTCGGTGAGGTAGTACTCGACCTCGCGCGCGCTGAGCAACGGATTCATCGGCACTGCAACCGCTCCCGCCAGGAGGGCACCGTAGAACAGCACGGGGTACGCGGGGACGTTTGGAAGCATCAGACCCACGCGGTCGCCGGGGAGCACGCCCCGGGCTCGCAGATCTCCGGCCACAGCCGCGGCGCGCTGATGTAGCTGCCCGTAGGACAGGACGTACTCTTCGAGCTTCACGGCTGGCCGGTCGCCGTATTTGTGGGCGGTCGCGACGAGATTGCCGGCGAGGTTGGACACGGTTGACTCCTGCTTTGAAATAGAGCTCGCATTTCATTCCGCGGCCGGCGTGCGAATCCCGTTTGAGCGCAAGCAGAACAGCGGCCAAATCTGAGCAGACGGTCGGCGCCGGCACGAACGTCAAGAGCCGGGCCGATGCAACACGCCCAGTATGCACTGCGCGTGCAGTATTATCAACACATCGTCGATTTAATTTCCCGGTGCGTCCTACTGCGCTACACGGGCTTCGCAGTTGGTCTGACCTATCATGGTCGTCATGGCGTCCACTTCATCTTTCAGCCTTGGCGCAGCGGAAACACGGGTGGGCCGGCGAAACATCAAAGGCGACAGGCGCGAGCAGGCAATCCTGGAAGGTGCTTACGACCTGTTGCGCACGGCGCCCCTGCGCAACATATCCATCGACGATCTCACCAAGCGCGCGGGGCTGTCGCGCTCATCGTTCTACTTCTACTTCGAGTCCAAGTGGCAGGTACTGTCCGCGCTGCTCTCGCGGGTCACCGCCGATGTGTTCCAAGCGTCGCAGCTGATTTTTGAGCGTCCGGCCGGGATGCCGCCGGAGGCGGCCATCGAGCACGCGGTCAAAGAGGTCATCCACGTCTGGGAGCGCCACGGTCACGTTCTCCGTGAAGTCGGCGACGCCGCGGCGGCCGAGCCGGACCTGCAGACGCAGTGGGACACCATCCTCGGCCGGTTCATCGACGCATCGGCCGCCAGCATCGAGCGAGACAGAGCTGCCGGCGTGGCAATCGAGGGGCCACCGGCCAGGTCATTGGCCGCGGCGTTGATGTGGATGGGCGAACGCAACCTCTCGTTGATGAGTATGCGCAGCGAGAACGCAATTCCGTTGGAGAGCATGGCCGAAACGGTGACCACCATTTGGCTCCGGACGGTCTACGGCCTCGACTGGAAGCCTGCTGAAAAATCCACTAAGCGCCGCAAGCCCTCTGCGAAGAAGGCGTGATCGACGCCTTTCGCAGAGGGCTTACCTGACTTGCAGGGTGCGCTCGGAAACTATTGGTTGTCCAAGGCCATTTTCGTCATGTTCAGCCCCGGCATGAGCATGTGGCCGCCCTCGACCAACATCTCGAGGCCTGTCGTCCATCGTGATTCGTCGGAGGCAAGCCACAGCACCGCCTCACTCATGGCCTGCGGCGGCAGCAGGCCCACATCCCGGAGAACCGCCCAGTACTTCGCGCCCTGTAGATCCTCTTTGACGCCATTTCCGGGTCCCTTCCCCGCGCAAAGGTCATAACCACCTTGCCAATCCAGGGCGGGAGTATCAGTGGGCCCGGGAAGGAGCGAGTTGACGCGAATGCCGTACTGGCCGAACTCGAGTGCCGCGCTCTTCGCCAATCCGAGTACGCCGTGTTTCGACGCGACATAGTGCACGTAGTGGGGAGATCCCTCGACGCCGTTGCCGGACGAGGTAATGATCACCGAGCCACCCCCGCGCGCCTTCATGGCGGGGGTTACCGCCTTGAGGGTGCGCCAGGGCCCCATGATGTTGACGTTGAGCACATCGAGGAACTCGTCCTCGGGAATATCCGCGAACGGGTGCACCGTCCAGATGCCTGCGTTGGCCACTGCCACATCGAGCCCGCCGAAGGCCTCCACGCCCTCAGCGACCAACCGGTCCAGCGGGGCCTGCTCGCGGACGTCGCCTTGATGCGCGATGATTCGCCGACCCAGCGCCTCGACTTCCTTGACCGTGATCTCGAGATCGGCAGCCGTGGCAACCGGATACGGAACTCGGCCGTTCGCCGGGCAGTCGAAGGCGAGGATGTCTGCACCTTCCTGGGCGAGGCGGATGGCATGTGCCCGCCCCTGCCCTCGGGCCGCGCCGGTGATGAGCGCGACCTTTCCTTCCATGCGTCCCATATCTACTCCTCTTCTCAGTGATTCTTAACGGTCAGCCTGTCGATGAGACCGTTTGTGGTGCAACGGTTATAGATCGATACCTCACCTACTTGGCCTGATCAGCTGGAGCAGGACATCGATTCCGGGAGGCTCGGTCCAGACATGTGTCGCGTCTCCCATCACAATCGGTTCTGCGATCGGATCCGCGCGCCCAGGCCCCCGGATCGCGCAACCGACGAGTTCAGGGCCATCGGCGTCGTGTAGTTGTAGGGCCACGTGGTCAAGCTTGGCCGGTGCTCCGCCGAGGGCTGCATCAAGCGCATCCCCGTCGTGGACGGTGTACAACTCGACCTCCGCCCCGGAAAGGTTGAGAAACGCTGCGCTGATGCTCATGGCCGGAACATCAACCACGCGAGCAACTTCGACGCCAAACCGATCACACCACTGCGTACGGGCGAAGTCCAGGTCGCGCACGAGGATTCCGACGTGGTCGAGCCGAACCGGTCCGGCGGCTGGTGGCGAGGTCACTGCCGGCCCGCCGCGACGAAGTGTGGTGCAAGGCCCGGCGTCGGCTCAGTCCAGCGCTGCGTGATCACTTTGGACCTCGTGTAGAAGCGGTAGCCGTCATAGTTGAGGCCGTCATCTCCGAAGCGTGAGTCTCCCCATCCACCGAAGGCGAACCAGGAAATCGGCACGGGGATAGGCACATTGATCCCGACGCTGCCAGCCGTCACGCCCCGGCTGAACCGACGCGCCGCCGTGCCGCTGCCGGTGAAGATGACTGCGCCGTTCCCGTAGGGGTTGTCGTTGACGATCTGCAGGGCCCGCTCGAGATCGTCGGCGCGCACGACGCTGAGGACCGGTCCGAACACTTCATCGCGGTACAGGTCGCTCTCGACGCTGACGCGGTCGACCAGACTCGGGCCGATGAAGTAACCGTCCCCTGCCGCAGGCCGGTCACGGCCGTCGACGATCAGTTGGCCGCCCTGCTCAACCGAGCGTTCCAACGCCCCGCGGACCCGATCGAGCGCGCCCGCTGAGATCAGCGGCCCCATGTCGATACCCGACGCCGCGCCGTCGCCCACCCTGAACGCTCTTGCGCGGTCGGCAATCTTGTCTACCAGCGCGTCTGCCGCCGAACCGACGGCGACCGCGACCGTCACGGCCATGCATCGCTGACCCGCGGCACCGTACGCCGCCGACACCAGCGCATCGGCGGCAGCGTCGAGGTCCGCGTCGGGCATCACCACAAGGTGGTTCTTGGCGCCCCCGAGGGCCTGCACCTTCTTGCCGGCCTCAGCCGAGCGCCGGTAGATCGCACGCGCTACCGGAGTGGACCCGACGAACGACACTGCCGCGACATCGGGGTGGTCGATGAGCGCCTCGGCTGCTTCGACACCGCCGTGCACCACGTTGAGCACGCCGTCCGGCAGTCCTGCCTCGCTCATGATCTGCGCCAACCGCACCGATGCCGAGGGCACCTGCTCACTTGGCTTGAGCACGAACGTATTCCCGCACGCGATCGCGGCCGCAAACATCGACACCGGCACCATGACCGGAAAGTTGAACGGCGTGATTCCAGCGCACACTCCGAGAGGTTGCCGGAAGGAGTATGTGTCAACCCCGTTGGCGACCTGCTCGGCGTACTCGCCCTTGAGTTGCTGGACAACCGAAAGCGACACGTCGACGGCTTCGATCGAACGCGCCAACTCTCCCCTGGCGTCCGCAAGGGTCTTGCCCTGTTCTGCGGTGATGATCGCCGCCAAGTCGTCGATCAGCTCATGCAGCAGCACCCGGAAGCGGTGCAGCACCGATGCACGGACGGGGCCGGGGGTATCGGCCCAAGCCGCCGCGGCATCTCGCGCACTGACGACGGCTTCGTCGACCGCATCGGCGCCGCCCAGCACGACAGTGCCGATCACGCGCCCCGTAGCGGGATCATGGATCTCGGCGCGTGGCCCCTCCGTCGAGGACACGGCCGCGCCGCCGATCCAATGCGGCACGGTGTCAAGAGATACATCGATGGTCACAGCAACTCCAATGCTCGGTAAGGCGAAATGTCCGAAGCGACAACCAGGCTCAGTCCTGCAGGTCGCGCGGATGCGGCAGGTCGGGGAACATCTCCAGGCCGTAGTTGACCTTCAGGTTCTCGACCTCCGCCTGCAGTTGCTCGGGCGTCCGAAGCTCACGGTTGCGGGCTTCGTAGAAGTACTTGTCAATGCCGCCGTTGGGTTCGAAACCCGCACTGTCGGGGCCTGGCACGAACACCACAAGAATCCGGGCTTCCTCACCGACCACCTCATAGGTGTGCCGCTGATCCTTACGCCCCCAAACGAACTGGCCCTTCTTCGCGTTGTACGAACCGGCCTCGGTGTGGATCTTGATCTCGCCATCCATCACGAAGAAACCCTCCTCTTCGCGGTGGTGGATGTGCCAGACCGGCTCAGTTCCGCGTACCCAGTTGGTCTCGATGACGATCAGCTGGCCGTTCGTGGACTCACCGGTCGCATGAATCCAGAAATCCACACCCGTCATGAAGTCACCGGTCATGTTGAAGTGGATGTCCTCACGGTGGGACACGTAGCTCTCGCCATCCCGTGAAGTTGTCGGTTGGATCTGGTCGACGTCAGATCTGGTGGCCATGTCAATCCCTCTTCTGTCGGTGTGACGCCATGCGCCGGTGTTCGGCATCACGGCCTACCGAGGTTGAGATTAGACTCACAGTTGATTGTAGTCAACACAGTGTCTACTTTGCGATAACCATGCCGCCTTGTCGCCGTCAATCCGAAAATCGACAATATGTTGACTATCACCGACGTATGGTGCACGCTCAGATCCGCTGCGGAGCCGAAGGCAGACGCACTCGAAAATGGAGGTAGATCAATGAAATTGGAGCCGGAGTTCAGCTACACCGCAGAGCTTGCCGAACCCCAGATCGTCGGCCCGGGACCCTACGGACTACGCCAAGTCCTCGCCGTCACTGGAGGCAAAGTCACCGGCAACCGATTCAGCGGAACCGCCGCCCCCGGCGGCGGAGACTGGCTACTGGCCGGCGAGGACGGCTACGGCCGACTCGACGTACGCGCCCAGTTCTACACCGACGACGGCGCCGTCATCTACATGAGCTACCAAGGCCTCGTCGAAGTCACCGAGGCCGCCGCAGACGCCCTCGGCGGCGCCACCACCGGCACCGACTTCGGAGACCACTACTTCGTCACCACCCCACGCCTGGAATCCGGCCACCCCAAATACAAATGGGTCAACCAAACCATCTTCGTCGGCCAAGGACGCATCCAACCCGGACCCATCGTCGAATTCCAAGTCTTCCGAGTCACCGCATGAGTGTGCTGCATCCGCAGGTCCAGCAGCTGTTGCAGACCCTGTCCGCACGCCCCGCCGCACAGCCGTGGGAGATGTCGATCGCGGCATACAGGGAGGCGGGCGAGAAATTGATCGCGCTGGCGGGTAGCGTCGATACTCGTTGCACCGTAAAAGATTTCACCATCCCCGTCTGCCAAGGGGTGGTCGCGGCGCGGTGCTACCGCCCACCCGTAGCCGGACCGGCGCTGCCGGGCGTCGTTTATCTGCATGGCGGGGCATTCGTCCGGGGAAGCCTGGACACCCACGATCGGCTCTGCCGAAAACTCTGCGTGCGGGGCGATCTCATCGTGATTTCCGTTGCATACCGCCTCGCGCCAGAAAACCGGTTTCCCTGTGCTCACCATGACGCCGCCGATGCCACCTCTTGGGTGAGTGAGCATGCCGACGAACTCGGCATCGACGTCGAAGCGCTCGCGATCGCCGGTGATTCGTCGGGAGGCGCACTGGCGGCAAGCGTTGCGCTCGCCTCGCGAGAACAAGGCCCTTCGATCCAGGCCCAGGGCCTGCTGTGTCCGGCGCTCGATGCCACCATGAGCAGTGACTCCGTCCAGCGCTACAAGGACGGCCCATTCCTCACCCGGGCCACGCTCGAATGGGCGTACGACATGTACGTGCCCGAGGCCGACGACCGTCGCTTGACCGTCGCTTCACCGTTGCTGACGCAGAACCTCACAAGCGCCCCACCTGCCGTGATCATCTCTGCTCAGGTGGATCCTGTCGCCGACGACGCCCACCGCTACGGTGAAAACCTCGGAGCGGCGGGGATCAACGTCAAAGCACATGAGTACGAAGGCATGCCACATAGCTTCCCGTTGTTGGCAGGTGTACTCGACGACGGCGATCACGCCATCACGGTATTCGCGAGAGAACTCTCCGAGCTGCTCAAATAGGCACTCTGGTGCGGCGAGCGGTGAGTTCTCGCCGGATTCTGGTTGCGCCTGAACCGCAGCCGACCGTGCACGGTGCGAAATCCGCGTACCGGCACCAACTTTGACCTTGCGTCCGGGGTCGCCGAGGCGACTCCTCGCGCCCACCAGGTCCCACAATCATCCATCGTCCAGACCGTCCAACCAAAGGAAACCAACGATGATTCCCTTTCCAGGTGACGAATATGCGCCCTTCCCGCGACGCCGCCGCGGCACCTCACGTCATAGCAGTCCCCGGTCGTCGGGGATCTGGGTCAGGGCGGTGGTCGTTGCCCTCTGCATCGTTGTGTCAGCGCCGTTTTCGGCGAACATGCCGGATGCCCGGGCCGACGAATCACGGTACCTGACATTCTATACGCCACCGAATCCACTGCCCGCGGGCGCGCCGGGCGACCTCATCCGCACGGAGCCATCCAGACTGGTTCTGGAGCCGTCCGGACAACTGGGTTCGTTCGTGGGGACCGGAACTCGAATCATGTATCGCAGCACCGATGCTCAGGGCCATCCCGTAGCGGTGACCGGCACCTACATCGAACCTCACGTCCCGTGGCCCGGCAACGGACCCCGCCCGCTGCTCGCCTACGCGACCGCCCCATACGGAATGGGAGAGCAGTGCGCTCCGTCTCGCCTGTTCAACCAAGGAATCCACGCCTCTTTGGACACGGGTTTCGACCTGATGTTCAATCTTGAGGAGGGATTCATCGCGACCCTGCTGGCGCGGGGCTTCGCGATAGTGGTCACTGACGGTGTCGGTTTAGGAGTTCACGGTCAGATGGCGCCACAGTTCCTGAACCGGGTGGCAGGCGGGACGGCACTCAACGACGCTGCGCGTGCGGCGATGAAACTGCCCGACACCTCGTTGCGTCCGGACGGGCCCGTCGCCTTCTGGGGCTGGCTGGCCGGCGGCGGACATTCAGCGTTGGCAGCGGCCGAGCTGGCCGGCGCGTACGCACCCGAACTCGATGTTGTCGGAACCTACGCCAACGGTGCGACAACCGACCTGCCCAGCATGCTGCCGCCCCTTGACGGGAACCAACTCGCCGGGTCACTCGGGTGGGTGCTGCGAGGCATTCAAGAGGCGTATCCTGATATGACACAACCGATTGCGGATTCCCTCACACCGCGCGGTGCGGAAATGCTGGCCAACACCAGTAGGCAGTGCATGATTCAAACCGGCATCGACTACGCGTTCCGGCATCTGCAGCCATGGTTCAAAAAGGATCTCTATCAATCGGTGCGGGAGGAGCCGCTCGCCTCGATCCTGGCGATGCAGCGGATCGGGAACGTGAAACCCACTGGTCCAGTGTATCTCTCACACAATCGGTGGGATTCCTTCGCGCCGTACGAGTCGGTGGTGGCCACCGCGCGAGATTGGTGCGCGCTGGGAGCCGACGTCACGTTATGGACCAACGAACAACCACCGTTCTTCAACAAGATGAACACCAATGCACTGTTGACCGCCTTCGTCGACGGCGAGCGGAGTATGGCTTGGATCTCCGATCGCTTCAACGGGGTGCCTACCACACCCACCTGCGCATGACGCGCCGCTAGAGCAGCAGAGAACCGGAATACCCTTGAGTACGCGGCAGGTTGGTGGAGAAATGACGCATCCGAACTTCGGCTCCTTCGGCGTTTTCGGCCTTTTCGAGCAGTGGAAACAACTGACCGGCGCGCAACTCAGGGACATCGAGGCGCTCGGCTATGGCGCCATCTGGGGAGGCGGCTCGCCGCCGGCTGACCTCGACTGGGTTGAGCCGCTCCTGGAACAGACCGAGAAGCTGCAGGTCGCAACGGGTATCGTCAACATCTGGTCGGCCGAAGCCGGGTTGGTTGCCGAGTCCTTTCACCGCATCGAGGCGACCCATCCGGGTCGGTTCCTGCTCGGCATCGGAGTCGGGCACCCCGAGCTGATCGCCGAGTACAAGAAGCCCTATGACGCGCTCACCGAATATCTGGACAAGCTCGACGAGTACGGAGTGCCCAAGGACCGGCGCGTCGTCGCCGCTCTCGGCCCACAGGTGCTCAAACTGTCCGCACGCCGCAGCGCCGGAGCCCACCCCTACCTGACCACCCCGGAGCACACTGCGAAGGCGCGTCAATTGGTCGGCGCTGATGCGTTCATCGCCCCTGTGCAGAAGGTGGCGCTGATCGCCGACGCTACACAGGCACGGGCCGTCGGGCGGAAGTCCCTCGACATCTACCTGAACGGGACCAACTACGTGAACAACTTGAAGCGGTTGGGGTTCACCGACACCGACGTCGCGACACCCGGCAGCGATGCGCTGATCGACGCCCTCGTCGCGTACGGCAGCGCCGATGCCGTCGCGGCCAGGCTCAAAGAGCATCTGGCCGTCGGCGCGAATCACGTGCCCGTGCAGGCCCTGACCGGGTTCGACACGCTGATTCCCACGCTCGCCGCACTGGCCGGACCGCTTGGCCTCCACTGAACCCACAATGGACGGTGATGCGCCGGCGTGCCGCCAAGGCAACTGTGAATGCCGTAACCGGAAGCCAGATCGACGGCTGTAGGTTCCCAGTTTCGGTGACACTTCGCCCCATATCTGCGTGTCACGCCTTCTTCCAGGCCGCGCTGCCGCCGCTGGGACGGGCCGGCCCGGCTGACGACACTGACGTTGAACGCAGCGCCACGCTGGTTGCCGTCAAAGCGACCGGCGTGGCCGTCGCATTCGCGCGCTATGTGGACATATCGCAGGCGTATCCAAAACCACATACGTGCTGACAACAGCGCACCGCATTGACTGACGGCATGACTGTGAACAGCTACCGCTCAGTGCAATTGGTCCTTCTTGCAGTATCTGTCCTGCTCTGCACCGCACTTCTCGGCGTCCTCGTGCACGAGTCTGTGGTGTCCCCGTCCTCCGCGGCAGGGGCAGCTATCCTCGTCAAACACCACGACCTGCTTGGCCCGCCCGGTGCGGCGCCTTCACGCTCCCGAGTCGGCGTCGCCGACGGTGTCATTGACGACGGAGTGACGGTCTTCGACGAAACTTCGCCGGCCGTCGTCAATCTCGACCCCGACCTGCTCGGCGCTCTGCGCATGGCGGCAACGCAGGCAGCAGACGAAGGTGTCGTATTCGTTGTCAACAGCGGTTGGCGTTCGGCCGCATACCAGGAACAGCTTCTGCGTGAGGCGATCGCGCAGTACGGCTCGGCCGACGAAGCCGCTCGATGGGTGGCCACCCCGACCACGTCTGCTCACGTGTCGGGCGACGCGGTAGACATCGGGCCCGCCGAGGCCGCGTCGTGGTTGTCCACGCACGGCGCCGAACACGGGTTGTGCCAGATCTACACCAACGAACAGTGGCATTTCGAACTGCGTCCGGACGCGAACAATCACGGCTGCCCGCCGCTGTATGCCGACCCGACGGAGGATCCAAGGATGCAGAAGTAAACGTCCGTCATCACGCTGCGCGAATGGGGCGCGCCATTGCCATTTCGCGCGGCGATCGGTCAACGAGGTCGTGGTCGCCATCAGCTGCTTCGACGAATCCGTGCCGTCGGTAGAAACCAATGGCGCGCGTGTTGTTCGCGATGACACGCAGACTCAATGCGATCGCACCTGCTGACGGGCCCACTCGACGATTGATTCCACCAGCAGGCCGGCCGCCCCGGACCCGCGCGCAATGGGGTTGACCCACAGCGATCTCAACTGACACTCATCTGCTGACACGATGAGTCCGCTCACCAAGCCGATCGGCTGGTTAGCCCTCTCTGCCACCAGGTTGTAAGCGGTTCTCGTCTCGAAGCGCTCACGCCATCGCGGCAGGCCGATGCTCGACCACTCGGAAAGTCGCGCCGTGAACGCGTCAGGTGCGTCCGTCAGCGCCGCGATGCGAAGCTGGCACCACAAATCCCACTCGTCGGCGCCGATCGGCCGAACCGTCACGTCCCGATCAGTCGACTCGGACAATCTGCCCCGGCCTATTGTTCACGAATCAATCTTCCCTCCGCTTCTCGATCGCCGCTCGAACGGGCGGTCCGCAGGGTGAGGTGACGACACAGCACGACGGCGAACTTGGCGGGTGGGCGCCGAGATCGACCTCGTACCTCGCGCCGCCCGGGGCCATAAATATTCTCTTGCATCTATATAGACAAGTTGCGATACTCAATACATGGACGTCTTCGAGGCCGTAGCCGAGCCGAACCGGCGGGCGTTGTTGGATGCGCTCATCGACGGTGAGCGCACCGCCGGTGAGTTGGTGGCGACGCTCCCCGAACTGACACAGCCGACCGTGTCGCGCCATCTCAAGGTGCTGCGGGAAGTCGGCCTGGTCGAGATGCGACCCGATGCCCAGCGGCGCATCTACGCGCTGCGTGCCGACGGCCTGGTGCAGATCGACGAATGGATCGAACGCTATCGCCGCTACTGGACCAACCATCTCGACGCCCTCGAACGCCACCTCACAAAGACACACAAGGAGACGAAATGATCGGCCGCGAAGGAAAACTCACGATCGAGGGAGATCTGGCGGTGCTCACATTCGAACGCCGGCTCCCCTTTCCGGTGGACGCGGTGTGGTCGGCGATCACCGATCCGGCAGAGCGCAAACAGTGGATGGGCGAGACGACAATCGATGCCCGCGAAGGCGGCACGATCGAGACCGTCGCCGACGGCCCGCCGGTACCACCCGAGGTCAAGAAGATGACCGGGCGGATCCGGGTCTGGGATCCGCCGAACGTGTTCGAGCACGAGTGGAGCCAGCCGATACTCACCGACACCGGTTGCGGTGTGGTGCGTTACGAGCTCACACCGGATGGCGACGGAACCCTGTTGAGGTTCAGCCATCGTGGCCTGACGGTCCGGGACGGACAGGGATTCTTCCCCGGAACGCACGCCTTCCTCGACCGGATGGAAGCCCACCTCGCCGGCGAACCGCTGCCGGAGTGGGGCCAGCGTTATCAAGAAGTCGCACAATCACTAGGAGAGAATTAGCCATGTACCACAACGGAATTGACGTCGCAGCACCCACCGTCGCAGTCGCGTACCACTCCGGCTTCGGCCACACCGCGACCCTCGCACAAGCGGTAGCCGCAGGCGCCCACGAAGGCGGCGCGGCCGTCAATGTCATCGCCGTCGACACCATGACCGAGGCCGACTGGGATGTCCTGGACAACGTGGACGCGATGATCTTCGGCAGCGCGACGTACATGGGCAACGTATCCGCCGGATTCCAGGCGTTCGCCGAGCAGACCGGGCGGCGTTGCCTCAACGGCACTTGGCGCGACAAGATCGCGGCTGGATTCACCAACTCCGGCGCCAAGGCCGGTGACAAGCTCAACACGCTGAGCTCGTTGGCGATATTCGCCGCGCAGCACCACATGCATTGGGTGAACCTCGGTTTGGGTGCGGGCTGGAACAGCTCTGCCGGCAGTGAGAACGATCTCAACCGGCTGGGCTTCTGGCTCGGCGCGGCCGCGTCGACCGATGTCGACGCCAACCCCGACCAGGTTCATCCCTCCGATGTGCAGACCTGCCGTCACCTCGGCCGGCGGATCGCCGAGGTGACGCGGCAACTCAACATCGGCCGCACCGTCAGTTCAGCGGCTTCAGGTCCTGCAGCATCGTCGGCACCAGTTCGCTGACCGTCGGGTGGATGTGCATGGTGCGTGAAATCGCGGTGTAGGGCTTTTTCGCGGTCATGATGTCGAGAATCGAGTGAATCACCTCGTCGCCACCGACGCCGAGGATGGCCGCACCGAGTATCTCCTCGGTCTCGGCATCCACCACGACTTTCATGAAGCCCTGCGTCTCGCCCTTCTCGACCGCACGGCCGACTCGTGTCATGGGACGCTTGCCCACCAAGGCTTTTCGGCCCGACGCGCGGACCTGGTCGACGGTCATCCCGGCCCGGCCCAACGGTGGGTCGATATACAGGGCATAGGTCGTGACGCGGTCGCTGACGCGGCGTGGATCATCGTCGAGCAGATTGGCCGCCACGATCTCGAAGTCGTTGTAGGACGTGTGGGTGAACGCACCCTTGCCGTTGCAGTCCCCCATGGCCCAGATGTGCTCGACGTTCGTGCGCAACTGATCGTCGACGACGACGTAGCCCCGCTTGTCGGTCTCCACACCGGCGTTCTCGAGCCCGAGATCGTCGGTATTGGGCACCCGGCCGACCGCCATCAGCAGATGAGTGCCGGCGATGGGTTCCGCCCCGTCTGCCGGCACGACCTCAAAGCCGTTGTCGCGCTTGGTGAACCGGATGCCGGTCGCGTCGAGCACCACCGCGATGCCCTCGGCCTCCAGGATCTCTTTGATCGTGGCCGAAACGTCCTCGTCCTCGCGCGAGGTCAGGCGCGGCCCTTTCTCGATCACGGTGACCTGAGCGCCGAAACGCCGGTACATCTGCGCGAACTCCAGGGCGATGTAGCTTCCGCCGATGATGACGAGATGCTCGGGCAGTGAATCAAGTTCCAGGATACCGACATTCGTCAGGTAGTCGATACCGTCGAGACCTGGGAAGTCGGGCGCGACCGCGCGGCCGCCGACATTGAGGAAAATCTTGTCCGCGGTGAGAAGCTGCCCGTCGACGTCGACCGTGTGCGGGTCGACGAACCTGGCATGACCGCGAATCAGCGTGGCGCCGTCCATACCTTCGAGCCACGATTCGACCCCGTGGCGATCGTCGAGCATGATTTTGTCTTTGCGCGCCTTGACTTTCGCCATGTCCACCGCGATGTCGCCGGTGCCGACACCGTATTCGGCGCCGCGACGGGCGAGGTGGGCGGCGTGGGCACTTGCCACGAGCGTCTTGGTGGGGATGCAACCGTAGTTGACGCAGGTACCGCCGACGAGTTTGCGTTCGATGACCGCCACCGTCTGGCCGTCAGCGGTCAAGCGCCCGGCCAGCGGCGGTCCGGCCTGGCCCGCGCCGATGACGATGGCGTCGTACTTCTGCGCCGGGGCCATCGGTTAGACGACCGCAGTCAACGCCGCGACGGCGAATCCACCGAGCACCGCGACGGCGTCTTCGACGAGGGCGATCGGCAGATCGCGGCCATCGTTGGCCGCCACCAACCGTTTACGCGCCTCATACCCGCCGAGCGTTCCCAGTACCGCGCCCACGATTCCCGCGCCCAGACCGCCGATGGTGTAACCCCACGCCGTGCCGATGACCGCACCCGCGAAGCCACCGGTGATCAGGCGGGCCCCGAACTGGATCGGGGTCTTGCGACTGGGCGTGCTCGGCAGCTGGTCGGTAACCAGTTCTCCCACAGCAAGAATCGTCAGAATCGTGACCGTCACGGGATGTGCCAACCACTCGACCCACGTGCCGTCGAGGTTGATCCAGCTCAGTGCCGCCGCCCATGCCACCGCCGCCGGGGCGGAGAATGCGCGTAGCCCTGCCACCACACCGATCAGCAGAGCCAGCAACAGAACCAGAAAGTGCGTCATGGCAACCTCCGAGGCGGGAATGTCACCCGGACGCTAGCACGCACGACGCCGCAGCGCCGGACTATCAGAAGCGGCAGAACCGGATGTCGGAGGCCAGTATCGCTTTCGCGCCGATCGCGGCGATCTCGTCCATGATGGAGTTCACGTCACGGCGCGGCACGAGCGCCCGCACCGCCACCCAGTCCGGATCGGCGAGCGGCGCGATTGTCGGCGACTCCAGGCCCGGCGTGACCGCGGTGGCCTGCTCCAAAACCGCACGCGGACAGTCGTAGTCCAGCATCAGGTACTGCTGGCCGAACACCACGCCCTGGACCCGTGCAGTCAGCTGATCGCGCGCCGCCGCGGCCGCGTCGCCGTCGGCCCCGTCACGTTCGATCAGCACGGCCTCCGATTCGCACAGCGGTGCGCCGAACGCCACGAGATTGTGCAAGCCGAGCGTGCGCCCGGAGCCCACCACGTCAGCGATCACGTCGGCGACGCCGAGCTGAATCGAGATCTCGACCGCACCGTCGAGCCGGATCACCGTGGCGTCGATCCCCTGTGCCGCCAGGTCTTTTCGGACCAGGTTGGGAAACGACGTCGCAATCCGCTTTCCGGCCAGATCCTGCGGGGTCCAGTCCCGCCCGGCAGGCGCTGCGTAGCGGAACGTCGAGGCGCCGAAGCCGAGCGAGAGCCGCTCACGCACCGGCGCGTCGGAGTCGGCGGCGAGGTCACGTCCGGTGATGCCCAGGTCGAGCTGACCGGAGCCGACGTAGATCGCGATGTCCTTGGGCCGCAGGAAGAAGAACTCGACGTTGTTGGCCGGATCGACGACCGTCAGGTCTTTGGGATCACGGCGGCGCCGGTAGCCGGCCTCGGCGAGAATCTCGGCGGCCGATTCACTGAGCGCGCCCTTGTTGGGGACCGCGACGCGCAACATCTGGTCAGCCACGCTCACAGCTTCCGGTAGACGTCGTCGAGGGTCAGACCGCGCGAGATCATCAGCACCTGGGTCCAGTACAGCAACTGGCTGACCTCCTCGGCCAGTGCCTCGTCACTCTCGTGCTCGGCGGCCAGCCACACTTCGCCGGCTTCCTCAAGGATCTTCTTGCCGAGCCCGTGTACACCGGCATCAAGCGCCGCGACCGTGCCGCTGCCGGCGGGCCTGGTCTGCGCTTTGTCGCTGAGCTCGGCGAACAGGGCGTCGAAGGTCTTCACAGGCATGAATTGTTTCATGCGTGCCGCCGGTCATTGTGCGGGGTGGGGACGCTGTCAGGTTCGCAGCGCCTCGGCGTGCATGTCCTCGAGATGCTTGCCCTTGGTTTCCTCGACCCACCGCCAGACGAAGATGAACGACAGCACCGCACACAGCGCGTAGAAGCCGTACGCCACGCCGAGCACGTTGCGAAGCTCCGGGAAGGACACGGTGATGAGCCAGTTCGCCACCCACTGGCCGGCGGCGGCCAGGCCGAGCGCCGCGGCGCGGATGCGGTTGGGGAACATCTCGCCGAGCAGCACCCACACGACCGGCCCCCAGGACATACCGAAGGCCACCACGAAGAGGTTGGCCGCGATCAGCGCGATGGGCCCGGCCGCGCCGCTCAACTGAGGCTGGCCGTCGACCTGCGGAGCGGTTCCGAAGATCACCGCCATGGTGCCGAGGGTGACCGCCATTCCGGTGGACCCGATCAGCAGCAGTGGCTTGCGGCCGATCTTGTCGATCAACGCGATCGCGATGAGCGTCGTGACGATGTTGGTCACCGAGGTGATCACCGTGATGGTGAAGGCCTGGCTCTCGTCGAATCCGACGGCCTCCCACAACACATTCGAGTAGTAGAAGATCACGTTGATGCCGACGAACTGCTGAAAGATCGACAGACCCAACCCGACCCAGACGATGCCGTAGAGCCCGCCGATCGCCGCGACCCCGACACCGAGTGCCCCGAACACCAGCGCCAGCAGCCACCATCCGAAGAAGACCGCCACCACGGCCAGCACGATGAAAAGCAGCATCAGCCACCACAGATACCGCCGCACCCAGGCGGTGAAAGAGCTCGCGGACATCCCCGGCAGCCGCGGCTTGAGCAGGTCCTGCCACGACGGCGGTTTCTCCGATTTCAGCGAGTCTTCGATCCGGTGGATCGTGATCTCCAGGTTCTTCTCGCCGAGAAGCATGGTCAGGACTCTGCGGGCCTCCGGGATCCGGAACTGGGCCACCAGATACCGCGGTGACTCCGGGATGGTGTAGGCCAACACGCCATAAACGATGGCAGGCACAGCCATCACCAAGAACATCCACCGCCAGGCCGCCATCCCCAGCCACAGTTCTTCGCGCGACCCGCCGGCCAGGTGCGCGAGCAGGTAGTCAATCGACAGGGACAGGAAAATGCCCGTCACGATCGCGAGCTGCTGCAGGGAGCCGAGCCGACCGCGGATACGCGGCGGTGCGGTTTCGGCAATATAGGTCGGTGCGATGACCGATGCCACGCCAACACCGAGACCGCCCACGATGCGAAAGACGACGACGAGCCAGATGTGTGTGGCAAACGCGGTGCCGATCGCGCTGACGAAGAACAACACCGCGGCGAGCTTCATGACGGAGCGCCTGCCGATCTTGTCGGCCAGCCGCCCCGCGGTCAGCGCCCCGACGGCAGCACCCAACAGTGCCGAGGCCACCGCGAAGCCCAGTGTCACGTCGTTGATGGCGAATTCGTCCTGCAAGGCGGCAACCGCCCCGTTGATCACCGCGCTGTCGTAGCCGAAGAGCAAACCACCGAGCGCCGCCACCGAGGCGATGCGGACCACTTTGCCGCTGTGCTCGGATTCCTCGTAATCGATGCCTGATTCAGAATCGCCGACCGGCCCATGAGTCATGTGACACCCCTCCGCGCGATGCGTGATCAGGATCACATTCAATCACAGCGCGGGATCAGGCGGTGCGTTCTCCGGCTTGCGAATTCAAGCTGTGATAGACGGCGCGAAGCTCTGCCACGTCGAGTTGGGTCAGCGATGAAACGTGCCGGCGGTGCGGACCGTAGGGCACCTCGACGTCGTTGGGCACGACGAGAACCGGGCACCCCGCGGCCTCGGCCGACGTCGTGCCCGTCACCGAGTCCTCAACCGCCAGGCAGTGCGCTGTCGACACACCGAGCAGTTCGGCGGCACGGAGGTACGGATCTGGTGCCGGCTTGCCGTTTTCGACCTCGTCGCCGCACACGGTGATCGAAAAGTAATGGCGGCCAATGCTATTGAGGGCCCGCTCGGCGAGTTCACGGCGCGTGTTCGTCACGAGGGCCATCGGTATGCCTGCCGCGGTCAGACTGTCGAGCATCTCTTGCGCACCGGGCCGCCAGGGCAGGCCCTGCTCGAAAAGCTCACCGGTGTAGTCATGCAACCAATCTGCGGATTCGGCCATCGCAACCGGATCAGGGTCGAGGCCGATGTCGTCGTAGACGATCCGCATGACGGTCTCGGCAGAACCGCCGACCGTGGATTCCCGTACCTCGGGCGTGAGCACCGCACCCATGCGCGCATACAGCGCATGCATCGAGATGTCCCAGAGCTTTTCGGAATCGACCAGGGTGCCGTCCATGTCCCAGAGCACCGCCAGCATGTACTCGATTGTGTCATGACGACGACAGCCGAGTCACATCAGCAAAGTTGTCGGACCGCTCACTTACCGTGGAACTCATGACAATTCTTGTGACCGGCGCCACGGGAAACATCGGCCGACGCATCGTGGACGAGTTGATCACCTTGGGGGCCACCGACATCCGGGCACTCACCAAAAACCCGGCCAAGGCGAACCTGCCTGCAGGTGTGAGCGTTCTCACCGGCTTCCTCGGCGACCTCGACTCCCTTGACGGGGTCTTCGACGGGGTCGAGCGCATGTATCTGGCTCCGTACCCGCCGACGCTGGACGCCACGCTCGAGCGCATCAAGCAGGCCGGGGTCGGCTACGTCGTCGCGCTGTCGGGCGGCGCGCACTGGACCGAACACGCCGACGCCGTGCGCGCGTCCGGTCTCCCCCACACCCAGCTCGGGCCGGGAGAATTCATCGACAACTTCACGATCTGGGCCGAGCAGATCAAGCAGACGGGAACCGTTCGCGAACCCTATCCGTCGGTGGTCGAGGCGCCGATCAGCATGGACGACATCGCCCGTGTCGCCGCGCGGCTGCTGGTCGAACCCGCGCACCACGGCGAGATGCTGGATCTCACCGGACCCGAGGCGCTGAGCCGCGCCGAGATCGCCCGCCAGATCGGCGTGGGCATCGGCCGGTCCGTCGCGTTCGAGCAGTGCGACCGCGCCGAAGCCGAAGCCGCGCTTCGGCCGATCATGGGTGACGCCGCGGCGTGGTATCTCGACGCGGTCAGCGCCGGCGAGGAGCCGCAGCGGGCCAACCAATTGGTGGCCGAACTGACCGGAACCCCGGCGATGTCCGTGGCGCAGTGGGCCGCGCGCAACGCCGAACAGTTCCGTTAGACGTCAGTCCTCGGGGTTGTAGCCGAGGTTGGGCGCGAGCCAGCGCTCGGCCTCGGCCAGCGTCCAGCCCTTGCGCTTGGCGTAGTCGGCGACCTGGTCTTGGGCGAGCCTGCCGACCACGAAGTACTGCGACTGCGGGTGGGAGAAGTACCAGCCGCTGACGGCGGCACCGGGCCACATCGCCATCGACTCGGTCAGCTCGATGCCGGTCCGCTTGGTGACGTCCAGCAACGAGAACAACGTCACCTTCTCGGTGTGCTCCGGGCAGGCCGGATAACCGGGCGCGGGGCGGATGCCCACGTACTTCTCGGCGATGAGTGCCTCGTTGTCCAGCTGCTCGTCGGGCTGATAGCCCCAGAACTCCTCGCGGACCCGTTGGTGCATCCGTTCGGCGAACGCCTCTGCCAGCCGGTCGGCGAGCGACTCCAGCAGGATCGCGCTGTAGTCGTCGTGATCGGCCTTGAACTCGGCGATCTTGTCCTGGCTGCCGAGCCCCGCGGTGACGGCGAACGCGCCGACGTAGTCGGCCAGACCGGTCGCCTTCGGCGCGACGAAATCACCCAGCGACCGGTTCGGGATACCGTCGCGGTGCTCGCCCTGCTGGCGCAGGTTGTGCAGCGTCGTCAGCACCTCGGAGCGGGTCTCGTCGGTGTACACCTCGATGTCGTCACCGACCGCGTTGGCCGGGAAGAACCCGATCACCCCGTTGGCGGTCAGCCACTTCTCCTTGATCAGGGTGTCGAGCATCTCCTGGGCGTCGTCGTACAGCTTGCGCGCCGCCTCACCCGATGCGGGGTTGTTGAGGATGTCGGGGAATCTGCCCTTCATCTCCCAGGCGTTGAAGAACGGCTGCCAGTCGATGTATTCGCGCAGCTCCGAGAGGTCGTAGTTGGTGAACTCTCGCACGCCGAGCCCCTGGGCCGGCACCGGCGGCCTGTAGCCGTCCCACTCGATCGGCGTCCGGTTGGCACGCGCCTTCTCCAGCGTCACCATCGGCCGCTCGTTCTTCTGGGCGTGCCGTTCTCGAAGCGACGCGTAGTCCTTCTCGGTGGCTTCCAGCAGCGCCGGCCGCTGCCTGTCGTCGAGCAGCGCGGCGGCGACCGGCACCGAGCGGGACGCGTCCTTGACCCAGACCACGGGACCGCTACGACGTGGCGCCACCTTGACGGCCGTGTGGGCCCGTGAGGTGGTCGCGCCACCGATCAGCAGGGGGATCTCAAGCCCTTCGCGTTCCATCTCGACGGCGAAGTTGACCATCTCATCCAGGGACGGGGTGATCAGGCCGGACAGCCCGATGATGTCGGCGTCGTGCTCCTTGGCCGCGTCCAGGATCTTCTGCGCGGGCACCATCACACCCAGATCGATCACTTCAAAGTTGTTGCACTGCAGGACGACTCCGACGATGTTCTTGCCGATGTCGTGGACGTCGCCCTTCACGGTGGCCATGATGATGGTGCCGTTGGTGTCCTTCGCTGCCGCGGTGCCGTTCTGCTCCTTCTCCGCTTCGATGAACGGCAGCAGGTAGGCGACGGCCTTCTTCATCACCCGGGCCGACTTCACGACCTGGGGCAGGAACATCTTGCCCGAGCCGAAGAGGTCACCGACGACGTTCATGCCGTCCATCAGCGGGCCCTCGATCACCTCGATCGGGCGACCACCTGCGGCGGCGATCTCGGCCCGCAACTCCTCGGTGTCGTCGTCGACGTGCGCGTCGATGCCCTTCACCAGGGCGTGCGTGATGCGCTCGCGGACGGGCAGGCTGCGCCACTCGGCCGCCTGCGTGTCGTCGGACTTATCCGTCTTGTTGAACCGCTCGGCGATCTCCAGGAGCCGCTCGGCCGCGTCGTCGCGCCGGTTGAGAACGACGTCCTCGATACGGTCGCGCAGTTCGGGGTCGATCGAGTCGTAGGGCACCAGCGCGCCCGCGTTGACGATGCCCATGTCGAGGCCCGCCTTGATGGCGTGGAACAGGAACACGGCGTGGATCGCCTCGCGCACCGGGTTGTTGCCCCGGAACGAGAACGAGACATTGGAGATACCGCCGGAGATGTGCACCCCGGGCAGGTTCTCCTTGATCCAGGCGCACGCGTTGATGAAGTCGATGCCGTAGGTCGCGTGCTCCTCGATACCGGTCGCCAGCGCGAAGCAGTTCGGGTCGAAGATGATGTCCTCGGCCGGGAAGCCGACCTCTTCGGTCAGGATCCGGTAGGCACGCCCGCAGATCTGCTCGCGGCGCTCCAGGTTGTCGGCCTGCCCCTGCTCGTCGAACGCCATCACGACGACGGCGGCGCCGAACTTCCGGCACAACCGCGCCTCACGGACGAACTTCTCCTCGCCCTCCTTCAGCGAGATCGAGTTGACGATCGGCTTGCCCTGCACGTTCTTCAGACCGGCCTCGATGACCTCCCACTTCGAGGAGTCGATCATCACCGGAACGCGGCTGATGTCCGGCTCGGCCGCGATCAGCTTGGTGAACCGGTCCATCGCGGCGACACCGTCGATCATGCCCTCGTCCATGTTGATGTCGATGACCTGCGCACCGACCTCGACCTGTTGCAGGGCGACCGACAGCGCGGTGTCGTAGTCCTCGGCCTTGATCAGGTTGCGGAACCGGGCGGAGCCGGTGATGTTGGTGCGCTCACCGATGTTGACGAACAGCGAGTCTTCGGTGATGTTGAGCGGCTCCAGGCCCGACAGCCGGGTGGCCACCTCGATCTCAGGCACCTGACGCGGCGGCTTGCCCTCGACGGCCTTGGCGATCTCGGCGATGTGCGCCGGTGTGGTTCCGCAGCATCCACCGACGAGGTTGACGAAACCGGCTTCGGCGAACTCGGCGACATAACCCGCCTGACGCTTCGGGGACTCGTCGTACTCGCCGAACGCGTTGGGCAGGCCGGCATTCGGGTAGCAGGAGACGAAAGTGTCGGCGATGCGCGACATCTCGGCGATGTAGGGCCTCATCTCGGGGGCACCCAGGGCACAGTTGAGTCCCACCGCGAGCGGCTTAGCGTGCCGGATCGAGTTCCAGAACGCTTCGGTGACCTGACCGGACAACGTCCGCCCGGACGCATCTGTGATGGTGCCCGAGATGATCACCGGCCAGCGGCGGCCACGCTCCTCGAACAGCGTCTCGATGGCGAACACCGCGGCCTTCGCGTTCAGCGTGTCGAAGATCGTCTCGACGATGATGAGGTCGGCGCCACCGTCGACCAGGCCGTTGGCGGCTTCGAGGTAGGCGGCGACCAGCTGGTCGTAGGAGACGTTGCGGGCACCGGGGTCGTTGACGTCGGGCGAGATCGACGCGGTCCGCGTCGTCGGCCCGAGCGCGCCGGCGACGTAGCGGGGCTTGTCGGCCGTGCTGAACTCGTCGCAGGCCTTGCGGGCCAGGGCGGCGCCTGCGTAGTTCAGCTCGTAGCTCAGCTCGGCCATGTCGTAATCGGAGAGCGAAACCGCGTTCGCGTTGAACGTATTGGTCTCCAGGATGTCGGCGCCCGCCTCGAGGTACTCGCGGTGGATTCCCTCGATGATGTGCGGCTGCGTCAGGTTGAGCAGATCGTTGTTGCCCTGAACCGGGCTCGGCCAGTCCTTGAACCGCTCGCCGCGGTAACCGGCCTCATCCGGGCGGTCGCGCTGGATCGCCGTGCCCATCGCACCGTCGATCACCACGATCCGTTCGCGCATGGCAGCCGTCAGTTCGTCGCTGCAGTCGGGGCGGATGTTGGGCGCGAAATCTGGCCGTGAGGCGGTTACGGGGGTGGTCACAGTGCACTCCTTCCGTAGCGGAAGGCGTCCTTGACTCTGTCGAGCGTGGCGGATACCGGCGTAACCGGAATCCGTTGCAACGCCTCTCGACCAGAAAAGTCTACGTCGTCACCTGATCGACGTCTGGACGCCCAACCCGTCGCTGCGATCGACCCGACCCGGTCAGTGCTACCAGATTGCGGCCGAACGTATTTCATCGCGACCGCGTCGGCGCACACCGTTGGGCACCCGCGACGCGATCGTCAGCAGCAGTCACATGAACAGGGTAGTCCGTCTATGCAAGTTGCTCTTCCCGCAAGCGGCTCATCGGGGCAAAGTTGCCTCGTCGCGCGACGGACTCATCGGGGCGAAGCCGACCCGCCCGCTCAAGCGGCTCATTGGCACCACCCAGGGCTTACGCTGGCAGTGTGACATCGTCGTATCCGAACGCCGGCCGGCCCGCCGACCTGCCCGAATTGGAAGACGCCATCGTGGTGGCAGCTTTCGAGGGCTGGAACGATGCCGGCGATGCGGCCAGTGACGCACTGGACCACCTGGATGCGATCTGGGAAGCCGAACCGATCGTCGAGATCGACGACGAGTCGTACTACGACTATCAGGTGAACCGGCCGGTCATCCGCCAGGTCGACGGCGTGACCAGGGAACTGGTGTGGCCGTCGATGCGGATATCGCACTGCCGCCCACCGGGCAGCAACCGCGATGTCGTGCTGATGCACGGTGTCGAGCCGAACATGCGCTGGCGCACCTTCTGCGCCGAGTTGCTCGCGATCGCCGACAAGCTGAACGTCCAGACCGTCGTGATTCTCGGCGCGCTGCTCGCCGACACGCCGCACACCCGCCCGGTTCCGGTGTCGGGCGCGGCGTACTCCTCGGATTCGGCGAAGTTCTTCGGTCTGGAGGAGACCCGGTACGAGGGGCCCACCGGCATCGCCGGCGTCTTCCAGGACGCGTGCGTGCAGGCCGGGATCCCCGCGGTGACGTTCTGGGCGGCGGTCCCCCACTACGTGTCCCAGCCGCCCAACCCGAAGGCGACCGTGGCCCTGCTGCGCCGGGTCGAGGACGTGCTCGACGTCGAGGTGCCACTCGCCGATCTGCCCGCGGCGGCCGAGGAATGGGAGGCGGCGGTCACCGAGATGACCGCCGACGACGAGGAGATCGCCGAGTACGTCGCCTCACTGGAGCAGCGCGGCGACGCCGAAGTCGACATGCACGAGGTGCTGGGCAAGATCGACGGCGACGCGCTGGCGGCGGAGTTCGAACGCTACCTGCGCCGGCGCGGCCGTTAGACCCGCTCGGGCTTGGGCGCCTTCCAGGTTCCGTTGAGCGCGTCCGGCTTGGGCCAGTAGAGCCGCAGGACGAGCATGAACGGACCCTTCGGGGCAGGCAGCCAGTTCGCCGCCTGCGCGGGGTTCCCGACGCCCGGTGACTCGTTCTGGATCGTGAGTGTGTAGCCCCCGTCCGGATCGGGCACGAGGGTGTCCAGCATCTCCGAGTTGATCAGGTAGCGGTCGATCGGGTTGGCCACGAGCTGGCTGGCCGGTAGTTCGTACATGGTCAACGACCAGAACGCGTTGACCGGCGGAAGCTGGTCCTTCGCGAACCGATAGGTGTACCTGTTCGCCCCGGTCAGCGGTTCACCCTTGGAATCCGCCGTCGCACCGGGATAGAGCGCCTCGGCCGCGGTGTTGCCGTAGATACCGAGCACCGCGCCGGCCATCCGGTACAGGTAATTGCCTTTGAGGTCGGCCGGGGTCCCGAAGAACTGTGCCGAACCGACCTGGTCGGTGTCGACCTTCTCCTTCTTGAACGTGTTGAACTCGGCCCAGGCATCGGCCATTCCGTCCTCGATGGCCTTGCGCGTCTCCGGCGTCAGTTTGTCGGCGTCGAAATCGCCGTCGGGACCGATACCGATGGTCGCGAACCGCGCCCGCATCTCCTGTTCCTCCGGCTTGACCGGGGCGAACCGCAGCGCGGTGTTGAGGATCTCGAAAAACTGCGGCGAGGTCTTCTGGGCCTCTGGCGTCAACGGCGGGGTGAAATCGATCGGCGGAGCCGCGGGCGGCGACGGCTGTTTGAGGTACACCGACAGCGGGGCCACCTGGTACCCGGCCTGAATCTTCTTGACGGCGTCGAGGTCGGATTCCCCGAAGAGCTGGGTGCGGTACAGGACGAACGCCAGGTCGGTGTCGGACCGGATGACCTCTTTGATGCCCTCGGGCTTGTTCCCCTGCCAACCGGGCCCGGCCAGCAGGTAGCTGCCGCCGCCGTTGCCGGTGGTGCGGCTGCCGACGTAGGCGAAGTTGTAGGTGTAGCCGTCGATGAACTGCAACGAGTAGTAGCGGTCCTGCTCGATCGGCGGAACCGTCAGCACGAGAGGTTCGGTGCGCAGGTCGGCGCCGACGAACGAGTACGGCGTGTCGGAGTTCGGCGTCTGGATCGCCTTGTCCTCGGGCGTGTACACCCGCGCGGTGTTGTGGATGTCGTTCCAGCCGCCCTTGTACTCGGGATCGTCCTTGTTGACGAAGTAGGCGTACTGGACCCGGTAGGAGTCGACCATCGGGAAGCCGTAGATGTAGGCCTCCTTGGCGATGGCGCGCACCTGGTCGAGCGGCATGGCCTGCTGCGACGGTGCCGGCTGGTCGGGCTGTTCGGGCTCGGTCGCGCACGCCACCAGGCTGGCTGCAAGGATCATGACCAGAGCCAGAATCCGCACGGTCAGCTCTCCAGGGCTTCGGTGCGGGCACTTGTCGAGCGCCCGAGCGCGGCGGCCTCGGCATCGAGCCTGGGCAGCAGCTCCGGGGTGAACTTGCGGATGTCGCGCTCGGCCAGCGGCGTCGCCACCACCGGCCGGATCCAGCGGAACAGGCCGACCCAGTCCGGGCAGTAGATGCGCTTCTTGCGGCCCTCGATGCCCTTGACGAAGGCCTCGCCGCACTTGGCGACGGTGGTGGTCTGCTTGAGCGGGCCCGGCATCTTGGCGAGCATCTCGCGGAACGTCGACAGGTCCGCTTTGGCGTCCTGTACGAGCGGGGTGTCGATCCAGCTCATGTGCGCCGAGCCGACATCCACGCCCAGGTGGGCGACCTCGAGTCGCAACGTGTTCGCGAAGTACTCGGCGCCGGCCTTCGACGCGTGATACGCGGCGAGCCCGGGGGCAGACGTGAAGGCCGCGAGCGACGACACCACCAGGACGTAGCCGCGCCGGTCGATCACCGCGGGCAGCGTCGCCCGGACGGTGTTGAACACGCCGACCACGTTGACGTCGATGACGCGCTTGAACGCCTCGGGATCCACCTGCATGACCGAGCCGAAGCTCGCGATGCCCGCGTTGGCCAGCACGATGTCGATGCCGCCGAACCGTTCGACGGCGGCGTCGGCGGCTTTCTGCATCGCGGGCAGATCGCGCACGTCGGCCAGTGCGGTCATCACGTGTTCGTCGCCGAGCTCGGCGGCCAGCGCCGTCAACGGTGCCTCGTCCAGATCGGTGAGAACGAGTTTGGCGCCCTTCTTCCGCAGCCGTCGGGCGACTTCCTCCCCGACGCCGCGGGCGCCACCGGTGATGAAGACGACCTTGCCGTTGACTGAGCTCATGGCGGACATAGTCGCCTAAGGTACCCGCCGGTCGAGTTAGAGGTCCACACCCAACAACGCGTCGACGGTGGCGGCGACCAGCCGGCCGGATTCGGTGTCGTGCCCGCCGTACGACAACGCGTCGGTACACCAACCATCAACTGCTGCAAGTGCTTTCGGCGTGTCCAGATCATCGGCGAGGTATTGCCGCACGCGCGCCACCACGTCGGTCGCGTCCGGCGCGGCGGGCAGGGCCGTCGCGCTGCGCCAGCGCGCCAGCCGGGTGTTGGCCTCGTCGAGCACCTGCCGGCTCCACGACCGGTCGGCGCGATAGTGCCCCGACAGCAGCCCGAGCCGGATCGCGCCGGGATCGACGCCGTCGGCGCGCAGCCGCGACACCAACACGAGGTTGCCCCGGCTCTTGCTCATCTTGTGGCCGTCCCAGCCGATCATGCCGGCGTGCACGTAGTGGCGGGCGAATCGTCGCTCCCCCGTTACCGATTCGGCGTGCGCGGCCGAGAACTCGTGGTGCGGGAAGATCAGGTCGCTACCGCCGCCCTGGATGTCGAGCCCGGTGCCGATGCGGGTGAGCGCGATCGCCGAACACTCGACGTGCCAGCCGGGGCGGCCCGGACCGAACGGTGACGGCCAGCTCGGCTCGCCCGGCCGGTGCGCGCGCCACAACAGCGCGTCGAGCTCGTCGCTCTTGCCGGCCCGGTCGGGATCGCCGCCGCGTTCGCCGAACAGCCGCAGCATCGTCTCGCGGTCGTAACCCGACTCGTAGCCGAACTGCGTGGTGGCGTCGGCCCGGTAGTAGACATCGGGATATCCGGGTTCGTTGGGATCGTCGACGACGTAGGCCGCGCCGGACGCCAACAGCTTTTCGACCACCTCGATGACCTCGGCGATCGCGTCGGTCGCGGCCACATAGTCGTGCGGCGGCAGCACCCGCAGCGCCGTCATGTCCTCGCGGAACAACTGCGTCTCGCGGTCGCCGAGTGCGCGCCAGTCGATGCCGTCGCGCTCGGCGCGCTCGAACAGCGGGTCGTCGACGTCGGTGACGTTCTGCACGTAATGCACGGTGTGCCCGGCGTCCAACCACAGCCGGTGCACGAGGTCGAACGTGAGATAGGTGGCGGCATGGCCGAGGTGGGTCGCGTCGTACGGCGTGATGCCGCACACGTACATGGTCGCCTTCGGGCCCGGCGACACCGGGCGCACCTGGCGGTCGGCGCTGTCGTAGAGCCGCAACTGCGGACCGCGCCCCGGCACCACGGGGATCTGGGGAGCCGACCACGATTGCATGGCATCGACTTTAAGGTGCTCGCTCAGAACGGCCTCCCGCCGGTCGGTTCCGCACAGTTCAGGTAGACAGACAACCGCGCGCGCCGATCCATTCCCGGCCCGGCCGTCACCGTGCCCTCACCGGGCCGAACCGATCGCGTCCAGCAGCACCGACGCGAGCTCGGGCCGGCACATGACGAAATCGGGCAGGTACGGGTCGGGACGGTTGTACCGCAGCTCCGAACCGTCCAGACGCGACGCGTGCAGGCCCGCGGCGAGCACCACGCCGGCGGGCGCCGCCGAATCCCACTCCCACTGGCCGCCCGCGTGGATGTAGGCGTCGACGTCGCCGCGCACCACGGCCATCGCCTTCGCCCCCGCCGAACCGATACGCACCATCCGGAAGTCGAGATGTTCGCGCATGCGCCACAGCACCGGCGGCGGCCGATTGGAGCTCGCGGTGATCAGGATCGGGCCGTCTTGGCGAGGCGGCGGCGGGGTGACGGTGTCGCTGCGGTACACCTCGCCGCGCGCCGGAAGCGCCACCACCGCGTCGGACAAGCCGCCGTGCGGCCCGAGCGAGCGCTGCCACAACGCGATGTGCACCGCCCAGTCTTCGCGTCCCGGCAGGGAGAACTCCCGGGTGCCGTCGACGGGGTCGACGATCCACACCCGATCGGCCTCGACACGGGCGAGATCGTCCACGGCTTCCTCGCTCAGCACCGAATCGCCCGGCCGGGCTTGCGCCAACCGGTCCAGGATCAGCGCGTTCGACCGGCGGTCGCCTTCGTCGCCGAGGTAGTACGGGTCGTAGAAACCGACCTCGTCGCGGACGGCCAGCAACAACTCCCCGGCCTCCTTGGCCACTGCTGCGGCCACGTCGGCATCGGAAAGTGTCACCGAGCCAGTATCGGTGCCGTGAACTTTCGGTGTCGGGCCGGGGCAGCCCAATCGATCCCGGCTAGAACGCCGGCCACGGGATCGGCCTGCGCCTGTCGGGCATCGGCATCACCGGATTGTCCAGCAGGGCAAGGATTCTCGCGTGCAACGCGGCGATCTCGCGTTCGGTGACCAGACCACACAACTGTTCTCCGAGACCAGCGCCGAACCCGTCGCGCAGGGCCGCGATGTCGGCCAGGGTGTCGTCGTCGACGGGTTTACCCGCCCAGCCCCACAGCACCGTGCGCAACTTGTCCTCGGTGTGCAGGCTCACCCCGTGGTCCACGCCGTACACCTGCCCGTCGACGCCGGACAGGATGTGCCCGCCCTTACGGTCGGCGTTGTTGATCAGCACGTCGAACACCGCGAGCCGGAACAGCCGCGGGTCGTCGGCGTGCACGAGCGTCACCTCGTCGCCGGCGTAGTCGTAGGCCTGCAGGATCGGCAGGAAGCCGGGCGGGATGCGCCCCGCGGGGAGCAGATCCACCAGGTCGGGTCCCGACTCCGGCTCGTCGCCCACCTCGTCGCCGGGCTGGTCGACCCACAGCTGCAGCATGCCCGGCCCGGCGGGCCCGTCGCGAATGATGGTGTAGGGCACGACATTCCAGCCGAGCGCGGCGGACACGAGGTAGGCGCCCAGCTCGCGGCCCGCCAAGGTGCCGTCCGGAAAGTCCCACAGCGGCGCCTCGCCGGCCACGGGCTTGTACACGCAGTGCACCTCGCGGTCCCGCAGATGCGCCTCGCACAGGAAGGTGGCGTTGCTGGCCGACCGGATCCGGCCGATCACCGTCAACTCACCGTTGTCCAGCACCTCGCCGTCGGATCTGGATGGGCCCGGCCCGCCGTCAGCCGTCGACGTCATCTTCAGGTTCGGCCGTGACGCCGCGCCGGTAGCCGTTGGTGCGCACGCAGATATGACCGTCCGGATCGAGCGGCTCGTCACACAGCGGGCACGGCGGGCGCCCGGCCGAGATGACCCGGTTGGACCGCGTCGCGAACTCCCGCGCCGATTCCGGCGTCAGGAACACCCGCACCGCGTCGGGGCCCTCCTCGGCGTCGTCGAGCACCACCGAGGCATCGAACTCGCCGTCGGACACCGCGAGCAGTTCGACGACGATCGTCTGCGCTTCCGAGTCCCAGCCCAGCCCCATGGTGCCGACCCGGAATTCGGCATCCACCGGGGTGATGAGCGGCCGCAGATCGGCGACCTCCCCGGTGTCCGGCGGGATGGGCGTGCCGAACCGGCGGTTGACCTCGAGCAGCAGTGCGGCGATGCGCTCCGCCAAGACGGCGACCTGCTGCTTTTCGAGCACGACGGAGATCACCCGCTTGTCGTGAACGGCCTGCAGGTAGAAGGTCCGATTACCGGGTTGGCCAACCGTCCCGGCCACGAAGCGGTCGGGCATGCGGAAGACGTGAATTGCGCGGGCCATGGCACCTTCCAAAATACCGTCATCGGTATCGCCGGTCAGTCGGTGGACCCGCCGACCACCGCATCGGTGGTCGGCTTGGCGGCCAACCCGGCGCTGAGTTGGGCGCCGGTGTGGTTGATGTGCATCACGAATGGGCGCAGATCGGTGTAACGGATCACGCTCATCGACGCCGGGTCGGCGGTGATCCGCTGAAAGCCGTCGAGATGTACACCCAGCGCGTCGGCCAGCACGGCCTTGATGACGTCACCGTGTGTGCACGCCACCCACAGCACGTCCGCGCCGTGTTCCTCGGCGAGTTCGCGGTCGCGCCGGCGCACCGCTGCGACGGCACGGGCCTGCACCTGGGCCAGCCCCTCGCCATCCGGGAACACCGCGGCGCTCGGCTGCGCCTGCACCACGCTCCACAGCGGCTCTTTGACCAAGTCGGCGATCTTGCGGCCGGTCCAGGCGCCGTAGTCGACCTCGGTGAGCCCCTCGTCGACGATGGGCTCCAGACCCAGCGCCGCGGCCAGCGGTTCGACCGTGCGCCGGCACCGCAACAACGGCGACCGCACGATCGCACGCACCGGTAGGTCGCCGATGCGCGACACCACGCCTGCCGCCTGCTCGACACCGCGGTCGTCGAGATCGACACCCTCCGACCGGCCCGCGAGCGTGTGCGCGGTGTTCGACGTCGAGCGCCCGTGCCGCAACAGGATCAAAGTCATTGTGCCGCCTTCACTGTGCCGCCACCACGCCGGTGCCGAGCAGGACGAGCACCACCGTACCGAGCAGGATCCGGTACCCGACGAACCAATACATGCTGTGCGACACGAGGAATCGCAGGAACCAGGCGATCGCGGCGAATCCGACGACGAAGGCGATCAGCGTCGCGATCAGCAGTTGCGGCCCGCTGGCGCTCATACCTTCCCCGACCGGATGGAACGCGTCGGGCAGCGAGAACAGGCCCGAGGCGAAGACCGCGGGAATGGCGAGCAGAAAACCGAAGCGCGCGGCCAACTCCCGGTCCAGGCCCAGGAAGAGCCCGGCGCTGATGGTGGCGCCGGACCGCGAGACACCCGGCACGAGCGCCAGACATTGCGCGAGGCCGACGATGACGCTGTCGCGCAACGTCAGCTGTTCGACGTGGCGGGTCTGCCTGCCGAAGTACTCGGCCGCCGCGATTACCGCCGAGAACACGATGAGCGCGGACGCCACGAGCCAGAGATTGCGTGCGCCCGTGCGGATTTCGTCCTTGAAGAGCAGTCCGAACACCGCGATCGGGATGGTGCCGACGATCACGAACCAGCCGAGGCGGTAGTCGGCGTTGCGGCGCGCGGCGTCGAACAGGCCTGTGCACCAGGCCTTCGCGATGCGGCCGATGTCCTTGGCGAAGTACACCAGCACCGCGGCCTCGGTGCCGAGCTGGGTGACCGCGGTGAACGAGGCGCCGGCATCGTCGTCGAAGAACACGCGCGACGTGATGGCGAGGTGGCCCGACGACGACACCGGCAGAAACTCGGTGAGCCCCTGCACAATCGACAACACGATCACTTGGAGCCACGACATCGCAGGCACGTCAGTCACGACGACGACCGTACCGCGGCACCCCGCGAAGGGTCGGCTCAGCGAGCGGTGCGCGCCACCGGCTGCGCCTCGGCAACGGCGTCGCGAACCGTCGCAGAAAGGCTGCGCTCGTCGGTGAGGTCGATGTCGGTGAGTTTGCGGGCAGCGACGGCCACCACATCTTCCTCGGCGGGAACCGGACCGGAAAGCCTCGGCCGATACACCTCGATCATCAGCTGCTGGCGCTCGATGTGGAAAGAAAATGTCCGCCCGTCACCAACTTGGCCAAATCCGCTGGCGTGGACACCAGTGGAAATGTCCTCGATAGCAAACTTCTGGTCTCCCAGGTGTCGGTCTGCGGCGAGGGTCATGTCCCGACCATACCTCCACTTATGGCGAGATGCTTGCATACGGGAACAAAGGCAGGCCGCAACCGTGCCTAAACTGGACTCTTGCCCGTTTACAGTTCGATCACCTCGACCGAGAGCCGTCCGTTGCGCCTAATCACTGCAGGTCAGCCGGTTTATGCTGGCGTGGCCGCGTTGGTACTGCTGTTCACGGCAGGCTGTTCGTCCAATCCGGCCGACACGCCGCCGCCCACCATCGAGCCGGCCCAGGCCGCAGTTTCACCGCCGGTGACCGCCACCCCGGACGGCCAGGTCCGACCCGTGACCGGCCACTCGCAGGCTGCCGTCTTCGACGCAGCAACCAGCACATTGGCGGTTCTCGGGCCCGGACCCGACGGTCAGTCGTCGCTGACGCTGCTGGCCGGCGTGGCCCCGCCGCGCACAGTTTTGCTGGAATCGAAAGCGACCGCATTGTCCGGCGACGGGCGCGGCGGGCTGCTGCTGCCCACGCGCGGCGGCTATTTCCGGGTGGACCTCGCGCGCGCCGCAGCCAAGCCCGAAAGGGTTGGCATCGACGGGCAACAGGATGTCGACTTCACCGCCATCGCGGTGCGCGCGGACGGCAACGTGGTCCTCGGCAGCGCCGACGGCGCGGTGTACACCCTCGACGGCCCGACCACCGTCGGGGCTCGGCTGAAGATCTTCGCCCGCGTGGATTCGCTGGTGACACAAGGCAATACCGCGGTGGTTCTCGACCGTGGGCAGACGTCGGTGACGACAGTGGACGCCGACGGGACCGAGGCCGACCACGCGCTGCGGGCCGGCGAGGGGGCCACCACGATGACCACCGATCCGCAGGGCCGGATTCTCGTGGCCGACACCCGCGGCGACGGGCTTCTGGTGTTCGGCACCGACCCGCTGATCCTGCGCCAGCGCTATCCGGTGCGCGGCGCGCCCTACGGACTGGCCGGCTCCCCTGGCCTGGCCTGGGTGTCGGAGACCGCGACCAACACGGTCATTGGTTACGATCTTGACACCGGCATACCCGTCGAAAAGGTGCGTTATCGAACCGTGCAGCAACCCAACTCCCTGGCATACGACGACAAAGCCGACACGCTCTATGTGGTGTCGGGCTCGGGAGCGGGCGTGCAGGTGATCGCGAACGCGGCGGTGAAACCATGACGGCCGTGCAGCGCGGCCGGATGCCACCGGGCTGGGACAAGGTGGTCGCCGAAGACCTCTCCGACGAATACGACTGGGTGCCGTTGCGGCTACCCCCCGATGTCACGCGCGTCAGCGCGTCCATCCGGCTGTCGATCGAGGCGGAATACCGCGGCTGGGAGCTGACCCGGGTGCGGGCCTACACAGACGGGAGCCGACGGGTGCTGCTGCGCCGCAAGAAGACGGCCGCCACCATGCCGGGAACACCGGACCAACCGGCGCTGTGATGTACGGCGCGCTGCGGCGGGCAATGTTCCTCATGCCCGCGGAACGGATACACACCTGGGTTTTCGCGCTGCTGCGCATCGCGACCGGCCCGGCCGCCCTGCGCCGCGCCCTGTCGCGACGGCTGGCCCCCACCGATCCGATCCTGGCCAGCACGGTGTTCGGCGTGCGGTTTCCCGGGCCGCTCGGTCTGGCGGCGGGGTTCGACAAGGACGGCCGCGGCCTGAACGCCTGGGGCGCATTGGGTTTCGGTTATGCCGAGGTGGGCACCGTCACCGCGCAGCCGCAGCCGGGCAATCCCGAGCCCAGGCTGTTCCGGCTGCCGGACGACCATGCGCTGCTCAACCGGATGGGCTTCAACAACGCGGGTGCCGCCGCGCTGGCCGCCCGCCTGGCCAGTCACACCCCGGACGTGCCGATCGGGGTGAACATCGGCAAGACCAAGGTCACCCCCGCCGAAGCCGCGGTGTCCGACTACGTGACGAGCACCCGGTTGCTGAGCGCACATGCGTCGTTCGTGGTGGTCAACGTGAGCTCGCCCAACACTCCCGGCCTGCGCGACCTGCAGGCGGTGGCGTCGCTGCGGCCGATCCTCGCCGCGGTCAAGGCTGAGACCGACAAACCCGTTCTGGTCAAGATCGCGCCGGATCTGTCGGACGCAGACATCGACGAGATCGCCGATCTGGCAGTCGAATTGGGCCTGGCGGGCATCGTCGCGACCAACACCACGGTGTCGCGCGACGGCCTGCGCACCCCCGGCGCCGCCGACCTCGGCCCCGGCGGGATATCGGGGCGCCCGGTCGCCCGGCGGTCCGCCGAGGTGCTGCGACAGCTGTACCGCCGTGTCGGCGACAAGTTGGTGTTGATCAGCGTGGGCGGTATCGAGACCGCCGACGACGCGTGGGACCGCATCATCTCGGGCGCCTCGCTGCTGCAGGGCTACACCGGGTTCATCTACGGTGGCGGCTTGTGGGCCAAGGACATTCACGACGGCATCGCCGAGCGGCTGCGCCGGGGCGGGTTCGCGTCACTGGCCGATGCGGTGGGCTCGGCCGCGCGCTGAGCGGACACTGACCCAGCGCGAGCGACCGCGAATTGCCGACACAGACCGGCGTGTCGGCGTACAAACACGGTCGCTCGCGGTGTGGGGTGAGGTTACTTCTGGTCAGTTCTGTTCATAGGTGCCGTGGATGACGGCGCGGGCGATCGCGTGGCCGAACAGGTTGAAGCCGAGGTAGGCCGGGGTGGCGCCGTCGGGCAGATCGAGCTTGTCCACGTCGAGCGCGTGCACGGCGATGTAGTAGCGGTGCGGGCCGTGCCCGGCCGGCGGCGCGGCGCCGATGAAGCGCTTCTGGCCCGCGTCATTGGCCAGGGTGACCGCACCGCCGGGCAGCGGGCTGCCGTCGCCCGCGCCTGCGGGGAGCTCGGTGACCGTGGCAGGCAGATCGGCGACCGCCCAGTGCCAGAAGCCCGACGCGGTCGGCGCGTCCGGGTCGTAGACCGTCACCGCGAAGCTCTTGGTCTCGGCCGGGAAACCCGACCAGCTGAGCTGCGGCGAGATGTCCGACCCGCCGGCGCCCATGATGCCGCTGACCTGGTCGTTGCCGAGCGGCTGCCCGTCGGTGACCGATTCGGATGTGAGGGTGAAGCTCGGGAGTTGCGGCAGATTCGCGTAGGGGTCAGGACGGCTCATGTGCTTCCCTTCGTGTCGTCAGTCGTGTCGTCAGCAGTTCTTGAGAAAGTGTTCCAGAACGTTCGCCCCGAATTGCAGGGCATCGACCGGCACGCGCTCGTCCACACCGTGGAACAGCGCGGCGAAGTCGAGGTCCGGCGGCAGGCGCAGCGGCGCGAACCCGAAGCATCGAATCCCCAACCGCTGGAACGACTTGGCGTCGGTCCCACCGGACAGCATGTACGGCACGATGCGGGCGTCGGGGTCGAGCGCCAGCACGGCCTCGTTCATCGCGTCGACGAGGTCGCCGTCGAATGTCGTCTCATACGACGGCAGGTCCCGCTCCCAACTGCGCGTGACGTCCGGCCCGATCAGCTCGTCGACCTCGCGCTCGAAGGCCTCCTTGCGACCGGGCAACACGCGGCAGTCCACGACCGCCTCGGCCGACGCCGGTATGACGTTGGCCTTGTACCCGGCTTTGAGCATGGTCGGGTTGGCGGTGTCGCGCAGTGTCGCCGACACGATCCGGGCCACCCCGCCGAGTTTGGCGATCGTGCCCTCCAGATCCGGGGAGTCCACGTCGAACGTATACCCGGTTTCCTCGGCCACCGCGGTCAGGAACTGCTCGACCGCCGGATTGAGCACGAGCGGGAACTGGTGGCGGCCGAGCCGGTCGACCGCACCCGCGATCGCCGTGACGGCGTTGTCGTCGTGCACCATCGACCCGTGGCCTGCGCGCCCGCGGGCCGACAGCCGCATCCAGGACAGGCCCTTCTCGGCCGTCTCGATGAGGTAGAGCCGCCGTTCGCCGCCGTCCTTGCGCGGCACCGTGAGCGAGAAGCCGCCGACCTCACCGATCGCCTCGGTGACACCCTCGAACAGATCGGGCCGGTTGTCGACCAGCCAGTTGGCCCCGTACGTGCCGCCGTGCTCCTCGTCGGCGATGAACGCGAACACCAGGTCACGCGGCGGCACGATGCCCGCCCGTTTGAAATGCCGGGCCACCGCGATCGACATGCCGACCATGTCCTTCATGTCGACCGCGCCGCGGCCCCACACGTAACCGTCCTTGACCGCGCCCGAGAACGGGTGCACGCTCCAGTCCGCCGGCTCGGCAGGCACGACGTCGAGATGCCCGTGCACCATGAGCGCACCGCGCGACGGGTCGGACCCGGGCAATCGGGCAAACACGTTACCGCGGCCCGGCGCGCCGGATTCGATGTATTCGGTCTGGTAGCCGACCTCCTGCAGCTTTTCGGCCACCCACTGGGCACACTCCGCCTCACCCTTGGTGGTCGCCGGATCACCGGTGTTGGACGTATCGAACCTGATGAGTGCGCTGACGAGATCGACGACCTCGTCCGCACTAGCCGCCGGGACAGTCACAGTCACCATTCGTACCACTGGCGTGCGCTTCGGGGCGGAGTCGACGGCGAGAGCTGGGCTGGTTTGGGTTCCGGGCCCTCCATCCGATAGCCTTAGGCGCCCAACCCGCAAGGTTGGTTCGCAGGTCCGAGTGGCGGAATGGCAGACGCGCTAGCTTGAGGTGCTAGTGCCCTATTAACGGGCGTGGGGGTTCAAGTCCCCCCTCGGACACATCCGGCGACACGACTCAGATCGGCCGTCGCCTTGACTTGTCGCAGATGCGGATCGTAATCAAGGCGGAGCCCCAGGCTCGCGTACACCTCGGCGCGTTCGGCCCCGGTAGCCTCGCCAAGCACAGCCGATAACCCACCCAGCTGTTCGACCAGCTCGCTGATCTGTGTTGCCGACATAACACTCGGCCGCTCTGCTCGCTCAAGACTGGCCCTCAACTCGTCACGTTCAGCGGTGCGCCGTTGCAACGCCGCACTCAAATCCTCAACCGCCACACCAGATTCCACCGCGCTGACCAAGGCGGCGATCTTGCGATTCACCTCGCCTAGTTGGCGCTGCAGAGCCGCGTAGCCGGCCCCTGCAGTCGGATGCATGTCCTGCCCCCGCGCCAGGTCATCGGGATTTGCAAGACTGGCAATCCAGCTGTCGAGCCGAGGCGTCAACGCGTCCTCACGAAGGTAGACAGTGCGCGGGTGATCGCTCAGATCGACAGGTACCGAACGCGACTTACCGAACTCGCAGCGATAGAGAATGCGCGTTGTTTGCTTCCCTGGACGGGCTGCGCCCTGCATACGCCTTCCGCACGCGGCGCAGTAGAGCAGCCCACGCAGCGCGTACGGCACAGTCGATTCCCTGCTGCATACAAGTCCCGGACCCCGCCGGCTCTGCATCCGAAGTCGAACCGCCTCCGCCAGTTCATCGGAAACCAAGGCCTCGTGCGTCCGCCGGTCCGGGGTGATCCAGTCCCCCTCGTTCCGCCATCGCATTCGCGTGTCATACCCCGCGGCGACGTCATCGGGGTCGACCAGGACCTCGTACTTCTCCTGCTTGCCCCACACGCGGACACCACGATAGGCAGGGTTGTCGAGAATCGCGCGGATCGCCGAATGGGACCATCCGCGCGGATCGCGGTGACTATTCCGGGCCGGGTCATACTGGCTCGGCGACGGTACGCAATCGTCGGTGAGCTGCTGCGCGATGTACCGCAGGCCAGCGCCATCGGCATATGTGCGGTAGATCCGCTCGACGATCGGAGCGGTCACCGGATCGGGTTCGAGGCGGTGAAGGCGCTGGCCAAGATTCGCTTTTGCAGGGTTCGGGTGCGGGCCAGCGTCGACGAGCCGGTAACCATACGGTGGTCGACCACCGAGATATCGGGACGTGTCCTGCGCGAGAGCGGACATCGCCGTACGGACGCGCACCTGGATTCGTGCACGCTCGCCCTTGCTCATCCCGCCGAAAAGCGTCATCACCAAGTCGTGCGCTTCGGAGCCGGGATCAACCGCGCCGCCGACCTCCGGCACCCATAGGCCCACGCCGTAGTGCGTGAGCACCGGGAAAGTGAGCGCGAACTGCGGCCCATAGAAGGCACGGGCCGGTTCCCCGATCACCACGGCATCGAAGCCACGGTCTCTGGTCGTGACATCAGCGAGGAGTCGCGAGGCCTCAGGCCTGCGCTTCCACGGGAGAGAACGGCTCTGGCCCACATCGAAGTAATCAGCAACGACAACTCCCCCGTGCGGAGCGATCAGATCGACTGCCCGTCGCTTTTGCCAACTACGGCTCGCCTCCGGATCTTGAGCGTCCTCGGTGCTTACTCGGCCATAAAAGGCGAACCTGATGGTCACGCGACTCCCCTGTCTCCTCCGAGCGTCCGGTCCCGTACGGCCAGTATTACGCGGATCAGGGCGCGGTTGGCTTCGCACGGGAGGGCATAGTCTTCGGGCACCACAATTTCAGCACCTCCCTCTGACAAAATCCGAGCACTGACTTGGTCGCCGCCTTCAGAATGAGGGTGCCCGGTGGTGGAGCTGTCAATCATCACGGCGCCTCCGTCGATCCGATTGCTGGTCGCGGACCTCCACCAATCCGGTGCGTCTGCTCTCGATATGTCGCAGGCTCGCTGAAACAGCCAGGACTCGGTCGCCCGTCGTAGCATGACCAGCACGATCGAATTCCCATCCAATCTGGTCTGCGATGTCCGTCTGATCATGTTGCGCTGCTGCGGGTTTGGCGTTTTGGGCGCGGGTCCATTCGGCACGGTGGATACGTAGTGCTGTCATGGTGGTCGAGTAGTGGCGGGATTTGGTGGTGATGTGGCCGCGGTAGCCCAGGGTGTGTAGCCAGCGGCCTATCCCGGTCCACGGCGACTCGCGCGTGGTATTGGTGGCGGCGTGGTGATCGAGAGCGGCGATCGCGAACAGTATGGACCGGATGTGCTCGGTAACATCAAGGGCGGCAATGGCTTCGGTAGACAGGCGGCGGGCGGCGATCCCGAAGTCCTGCAGGCTTTTGGTGACGTATTTGGCGAGGTAGCGGGCCACGCGGCGCGCAGACAACCCGCTGGCCGGGCCGGCATCTGAATCATCATGGATGACGGATGATTCGGCGGCCAGCGATTGAGTGTCGATCTGACTGCCGAACCGCACGGCGACCCCGGCGGTGTCCTCATCGCAGGAAGTGTGAATGATGTGACCAGCAACCGCGCGGTGCGGGTCTGGGACGGTGATCGCGATGCCGCCGGCGGCGCGATGAATGATGCCCGCCAATGCCGTGGCCGTGATCGGTGACTGCCATCGGGGTCCGGTCAGATGACGGGGCTCCGCACCACCGGAGGCGGCGCGGCCGTAACTCTTCGGCTCACCCGATGACGTCGTGTCGTCGTCGGAGGGGTCGAGGCGAATGAGGGCGTGGATGTGCGGGACAGCGCGGGCTTGCATTTCGACGACTTTGACGAAACTGACTCGCACCGAATCCGGATCAAGACCTCGGGCATTTAGTTCCTGCCGAACCGCGCGGCGCAGGGAGATGGTGAAGCGTCGCCACAGTTCGGGCAGGTGCCAGCTGAACAGCACGTGGGACAGGTAATCGTAGCAGGGTCCGCACAGGGGCTGCCCGACAAGTGAATCAGTGCGGTCGTGAATGTGATTGCACCACAACAGGTTCCCATGCGCGCACCGTTCGGATTGGCCGGCGTTGCGGTACTCGCGGCAGACGGTGCCGGTAGCGCCATGCACCGGCCCGAAGCTCGGCGCGGTCAAGGTCAGGAACACCTGCGGACGGGCACTGACACTGGCGGGGACGTGGTGGTGGCCACCGGCGGCGCCGGCATGCACCAGCTGCCAGGTGTCCCGGGCATAGAGGTCCGAACACGATGGGCAGATGTGGGCGCGGCGGTTGTTGCAGCGGGTCCACACCACCTGCGCACGCCCGAAGCGGTCAACGCCGGCCAGTTGGATGGGGTGGGCGCAGAACCCGACCGATTCGGCGCGCCGCCACCACTGATCGAACCCTGCCGTGGAAGCGCGCCGCACCATCTGACTGATCACCGCATCGACGTCGATGGCGATGCCGGGCGTTGTCGGGATACCCGGCAGCGTGATGGCCGGGTACCAATCCTGTCCATTCGATAGAGCATCTGGGGTGGCCATCGTTTACCCCTGGTCCTCGGTGCCGGTGCTGTCGTTGCCCGTCGCGTTGCGTCGACGCGGCCGGGGTGCATGAAAGGTGCGGACCAGAGCGGCGATGTCAGGATCAGTGACGTAGAAGGCCCGCACCCGTGTGGGTTGTGCGGTGCCGTCGATCATCACGTAGCCCACGCCGGGTGTGCGGTCGTCGATGTCCTCGCATACCGCCCCGCCGTCACGCGCGCCCTGGCCCAAGACCATGGTTGTTTGGGTGGCCTCGGTCAGCCGCAAGCCGACCCGGACAGTGAAGAGCTGGCGTACCGGCAGGGTGTCTTTGGCGGGGTCTTGGATCGCCGCGATCACCGAGATGCCGACGGCCCGGCCCTGTGACAGCAGCAGTCCGAGGAGGTGCTCGATCTCGATCCGGATTTTTCGGTCAGTGACGTAGGCGGTGAGAGCGGCCAGTTCGTCAATCACCACCGCGAACAACGGCTCCGCCACAGTCGGTGTGTGCAGGCGGGTGCGACCGCGGAGGCGGTGCGCTCGTTCGTTCATCACGTCGACCAGGGTGCGCAGCAGCTCCACGGTGGTGCCGGTGGCATCGTGGGTGAAGGCGGTGAACATGGGTGCCCCCGCACTTAGTTCCATGCCCCCTTTGGGGTCGATCACGCACAGCCGCACTTTGCCGGTCCGCACGTCGGGGGCCAGGCCGGCGATCAGCGACCACAGCACCGACCCTTTGCCGGCTCCGGAGGCTCCCGCGATCAGGACGTGATGACCGAGTACAGGCACCTGCCACAGGTCGCCGCTTTCGGTGGCACCTGCACCGATTGCCGCCAATTCCACGGGTGTGGTCGGTGTGGGCAGCGGCAGTGCGATCGGCTCGGCCAGCACATCGGCACGCATCACTGTGACCCGAATCTGACCGGGTGTGGTAGCGGTGATTGTTACCCGTTGTGCGCGCCAGGCTGCAGCGAGGGCTTCGGTTTGCTTGTGCCAGTGGGTGATTGACTGGCCGGTCACGATCGTGACATCGAGAACGTCGACGTCGTGGCCGATGCCGATGGTCCGCAGCGCCGGGACATGCTCGCGGTCACCATGTTTCGCGGTAAGTCCGTGCATGGCGCAGACCCGCGACCAGGACCGTTCGTAGCGAGACCAGCGCTGGAAATAGTGATACGGCGGGTTGATCACGTACTGCTCAAACGTCGTCTCATCCAGGACCGCCCAGACCATGTTGGCGGCGATGAATCCGGCCAAGGTGAACATCGCGATGTTCAGGCCCTGCCAGATGCCAACACCACACGTGATCACGACCGGTACGCCGAGCAATGGGAAACGCAGTCCCCAGCCCAGCAGATGCGCGATACCGGTGACGATGTCGACCAGCAGTTCGCCGATCCAGTCGTCTGATCCATCATTTTTGTTGCTGTTCTTACTATTTGAAGTGTTCGACATCGTGTCCTGACTCTCACGAAAAGTAATACGGGGAGCGGGAAACCCGACCGGCCATCTCATTCCGAGAGCGGTTCAACCAATCGGCACGGATGGCCGGGCGGGCACGGCGGAGATTTACTGGCGCGGTCCAGCGGACTTGCCCTCAGAGACGGTGATCGCATCAGCCCGATACGCGACACCCGCCCGACCGTTCTGATTCCACGGTGTCGCCACAAGGTTGACGACCGTGACCTGCTGTCCCACAGTGACTTTCGGTTCACCCGGGACGGTCACCGTCAACACCTCTGCACCGTCCGAATCCAGGGCCATCAACTGGACCTGCCAGAGCACCAACCCGGTAGTCTTATCGACCTTGGGTTGACCGGTCTCGAAATCTGTACGTGCTTCAGCGGTTTTCGTGCACATCCATGACACCGCCGCGGTGTCAATCTTGAGTTTCATTGATTCTCAGTCCTTTTCCTGTGGTTGAGTCGCGCCCAGGTGAGCGCTAGCACCACTACACGCGGACACGACGGACACCGACAGGGCCACCGCGAGACACCTCAGACATGTCGGACACGGCCTCGGACATCGACGGGCACGTTCGTGACCGGTCCATGTCTGCATCGGTTGCGCCGACCTCTGACATGGCCTTATGCAAAAATCGTGTCCATGCAGGCTCAACCGACCAGTTGACCAGCACAGGGAGGGGAATCGGGTGGTGCACGCAGATGACGGCGACGCCGCAGCCACCACGGTGCGGAATATCGCGTTGGAACGAGCGATACGTGTCAAAGGCATCAATGCACGCAAACTCGCCGGACTGATCGACGTCACCGAGAAGACGGTGGGACGCTGGCTGGCCGATGCTGACTGGAAAGTTCAACGCGTCAATGCACAGGCTGCCGCTGACGTGTTGGAATGCACGCCACACGAGCTGTGGCCAACGCAATTCCCGGCCGACCTGACTGGTGGTCGCTCTGCCTCGGCGACTGCGATCACCTTCAGGCCGACGTTCTACGCCACTCGCACGCAAGTACCAATTACCCTGTGGCAGAATCACTTTGCCAGCGCCAGGACGTCAATCGATATCCTCGTCTTCGCGGCCACATTCTTGTTCGACACCCTCGACGGATTCACGACCACCTTGGTCGACGCCGCGAAGCGCGGCGCACAGGTGCGCTTTCTGGTAGGTGACCCGAGAGGGGAAAACATGGTCCTCCGGGGTCAAGAGGAAGGAATCGGTAACTCCGTGATCGCTCGGAGCCGCAACTCTGTCGAGTTGCTCACACCGCACCTGCAGACGTCGGGTCTGCAGGTGCGAACGCATCAAACGACCCTCTATACGTCGATCTTCCGGGTCGATGACGACATGATCGTCAACTTCCACGTCTACGGCTCACCGGGGCGCAACAACCCGGTTATGGTCTTCTCCCGCTCCGACGAACCACGACTCTGGACAACATTTGAGGACGCATTCACCCGAGTCTGGGACCAGGCAGAGCCACTACCCACGTCGTAAGAAGAAAGGACTGCTGATGGCGCGCACCGACTACTACAACGATCCCGACGCACCGACCCCCAACAGCGTCGTTCCGTCAGCGTCCGCGATCGTCACCGACGAACAGGGCCGCATCCTGCTGGTTAAGCGACGTGACAACACGTTGTGGGCACTGCCCGGAGGTGGCCATGACATCGGTGAAACGATCGAGCAGACCGCAGTACGTGAAGTCAAAGAGGAGACCGGTCTGGACGTGGCCGTCGCCGGCTTGAGCGGTATCTACACCGACCCTGCGCACGTCGTTGCGTTCACCGATGGTGAAGTACGTCAACAGTTCTCGCTGTGCTTCACTACGACCGTACTAGGTGGCCAGCTCGCCATCGACCACGAAAGCATTGACATCGCCTGGACCGACCCCGTCGATATCGCGGCTTTGGACATGCACCCCTCGATGCGGCTACGCATCACCCATTATCTGGACCAGCGGCCCACGCCCTACCTCGGGTAGACAGGCCGGTTTCACTGCCACGATTGCACGCGACGCACCGCGGCCAGCAAGTCCTCACGCGACAAACTGACCGCACGGTGCACCGGATCATCGGGTCCGTAGCGATTGACCACCTCGTCTAGACGTACAGCAGCGGACACCGGCGAACCGTCGGGTCCGCTCGTCAAATCGCAGAACGTCAACGCATCCAGCACCTCGGCCGCTGGCTCAGTGAACTCAGCCAGCCCATCAATGCCTCGCATCACTGCTTCCACTGCAGCGCCGGAATGGAACGCCACCAACGACACCACCAGTTCCGGGAAGCCCTGCGAGCGCAGAAACCGTGCTCCGTCCAGCGGGTGAAATCCCGTTGCCCGCACATCCGGCCCGTAACCGATGTCATGTGTCCATGCCGCGGCCACGAGACAATCACCGGCCTCCGCGTCCAGATGCGGCCGTATCCTCTCCGCTGTCGCCGCGACAGCCTGCACATGCTCCCAGCGCCGCCCAAGGCCGGCAATCTGCTCCTCGGCCAACGACCGCGCACGTTCCACCATTGCGACGCTCATACCATCAGCCTACGAGTCGACTGACGAAGCGGTGGAGCGCGAGTCAAATCGACGGTCAAGCCGCCAAATGCGTTTCCGCGACATCAACCGGGGACGGCTACCGTCCGCTGGCGCTCCCGTCCGCCGCCCCCAAGAAGTCCAGGCCACACATACGATCGACCGTCGCGGCCGGCGCTGACTTGCTGGCCCACTCGTACACAATCGATGACCTCACCGTGGGCAAACGAGTCAGGTCTAGCCTCGACCATGCCGGCGCTCGCGCCTCCCCGGCCGGAACAGCAGACCGCTCACTGCCAGCGATGTGAGAACTTTCTTTACTGAGATCAAGTAACTAGAGTCCGATACGCTTGGCGATGATCTCGTTCATGATTTCGTTGGTGCCGCCGCCTATTCCGAGAATCCGGCAGTCTCGATAGTGTCTCTCGATCTCAGACTCACGCATGTAGCCCATCCCACCGAAGATCTGAACCGCCTCGTTGACCACGTAGTCGCACGCATACACAGCGGTGTTCTTGGCCATCGACACCTCGGCAACGACATCCTCCCCTGCTAGCCACCTCTGCATGACAGCACGGGTGTAGGTGCACGCCACGTCGACCTGTCGAGCCATCTCGGCAAGCTTATGGCGAATGACCTGGCGCCCCGTCAACGGTCTACCGAACGTTTCACGCTCCCGCGCCCAACTCTTGGCGAGATCGAGAGCCCTATCCGCCGTCGCGTACGCCTGGACAGCGATGCCGAGCCGTTCAGCCTGAAATTGCTGCATGATCTGCAAAAACCCGCTGTTCTCTGCCCCCACCAGGTTCTCAGCCGGTACGCGAACGTCGACGAAAGACAACTCGGCGGTGTCGCTACATCGCCACCCCATCTTGTCCAACCGGCGGGACACTTCAAATCCAGACGAATTCTTGTCGATCACGAGCAATGAAACTCCCCCGTAACCCGGTCCGCCGGTGCGTACCGCCGTAGTAACGAAGTCCGCCCGAACTCCGCTGGTGATGAACGTCTTTGCTCCGTTGACCACGTAGGTGTCGCCATCGCGCACTGCGCGTGTGCGCAAATTCGCGACATCTGAGCCTGCCCCAGGCTCGGTAACGCCCAGCGAGCCGATCATCTTTCCTGCGAGCGTCGGACGGACATATCGTTCAATCAGGACTTCGGAGCCATTGGCGGCAATGTGGGGAAGGGCAATGCCATGGGTGAACAAGGCGGCGCAGACGCCAGTGGACCCACCTGCGGCCAGGATGGCCTCAGTGACCAGTGCAGAGTCAATCGCGTTGCCGCCGCTGCCGCCGACTTCTTCCGGGAACCCGATTCCGAGAAGCCCGACCTCGGCAGCGTTGAGGTGCAGGTCGCGCGGGATCTCACCCACCCGCTCCCATTCCGCTAGCTTCGGCGCGATTTCACGTTCGACGAAAGACCGCGCCATTTGACTCAGCGCTCGTCGCTCCGGCGTAGTCCACACCTTCGGGGCGACAACGAAACGAGCTGCCCCATCCTCGCATGCCGTGGTCGTGCCTGCGTCCGTCATCTCAGCCTCCGCGAGAATTTGATGGATTGATTACAAGGTGGCTGATGCTTGCCGTCCTCAGGATGGGCAAGGAGGACGCGACGCGCAGCAGCCTAAGCGGTCCGGCGGCGTGTAATCTGCAGCGGCGCAAGGACGTGAACATGAGAAGTGAAGCATGGTTCTCTTCAGAACCGGACGAGCCCTCGGATGTTTTTTCCTGAACGCATATCCTGGTAGCCCTCATTGATTTGGTCGAGGGAGTATTCGCGGGTGACCAACTCGTCGAGCTTCAACCGCCCGGCCGAGTAAAGCTCGACCAGCCGCGGAATATCGTGTGGCGCATTAGATGAGCCATATAAGGCGCCACGAATCTGCTTTTCGTAAAGCGTCATCTCCAGCAGTGACCCTGAGATCGACGACTCGTCGGGATGCCCGATGGCCGTAACCACGACGCGTCCGCGCTTTCCGACCAAGGCCAGCGCTTCGGCGGTATAAGAGGCCTCAGCCACATCAGTGGTGAGGATGCAGACATCGGCCAGCTTGCCCAGCGTCATATCGCTGACTAGCGACCAAGCTTCATCCATCGAGGCGGCGGTATGCGTCGCGCCGAACCCGCTCGCTTGCTCTCGTTTGAACTCCACCGGATCGACCGCCACAATTGCCAGCGCCCCCGCGATTCGCGCGCCCTGAATCGCATTCATTCCGATTCCGCCTGCTCCCACTACCACGACGGTGTCCCCGGCGCGCACCTCCCCAGTCCGCACCGCAGATCCGTAGCCGGTCGTGACGCCGCAACCGATCAACGCTGCCCGATCGAGAGGGATTCCGCCGTCAATCTTGACCACGGATGCCTGCGGCACCACTGTGTACTCGGAAAACGTTCCGAGCAAACACATCTGCCCGACGTCCTCGCCTCGTGCGTGAAAGCGATAGGTGCCGTCGACCTGCGGTCCCATCATCAGCGCCGCTCCCAGATCACAGAGATTGCCCATGCCGCGCGCGCAGTAGGAGCAGCGCCCACACGAGGGGAGGAAGGTCAAGATGACAGGATCACCTTCGGACAGATCCTCAACCCCTTCGCCGCACTCCGCGACTGTGCCAGCACCCTCATGGCCCCCTACTACCGGCAATGGGATCGGGAGGTCGCCGGTGACCAGATGTTCGTCGGAATGACACAAGCCGGTGGCCGCCAGCCGCACGAGGACCTCCCCGGGACCTGGCGGATCCAACTCGACTTCTTCGACCTCCCACTTCTGCTCCAAGCCCCACAAAACAGCGGCACGTGTCTTCATGCTGAAGTCCCTTCTATCTAATGACGCTTCTGAAGTAGTTATCCCGACTGCGCACGGTCACAAGAACTCGTCCTGTATGTCTCCCGACATGTCGCCGTAGGCCGCGGCGACCACTCGCCCGCACCCGGGCTCGTACCGGACTGGCATCACACATCGAGCAGGTCGTGACGCTTGTCGGCTTCGAGGATTGCCCGATATTCTGGAAAAAGGTTTTTCGCCTGCGGAATTAGCTTGATCAGTTTCGTGACAGGACCTTTCGCTCGTACCGTTCCTTTGGCCATCGCCATGGTCAAGTTCACCTTCCCCAACCAGAACCTGTTACCGGTATCCGCGGACATGAACAATTCGACATTCGGTGTAACGCCGCTGTCCGCGCCGGTCTCTATCACCCTCTTCGGCATATCCACGGTTACTACCGCATCTGGATCGGTGTAATGAATCCGCAACACCACCCCGGACCCGGCAAGTCTGTTCGCAAGGTCTTCGTTCTCCAACCCTCGTCGAAAGATTCCGGCGAGGTAGCGGTAAACCTCTTCCGCATCAGCGAAGACAGCCATCGTGAATCTCCATTCTGGTTGACGCAGTCCAAGCACTCAAGAAAAATTCCGTTGGGTCGCACCCAGTTTGATTTCCACCGCAGGTAACCTGCATTCATAGGAGTAGATTTCCTGCCTCCCTCAGCGCCTGCGCGAGTCGACGTTCGGCTTGCGGCAACTGCGCAGCGAGACAGGCCGCGCCACTCGCTCGCCGGCGCGGATGTGCACCGCGTTCGTAAGCCGTTCGCGCGACAGCGGTCCACAGCTTAGATGCGGTCTTCGCAGCCTCCGCTGCTCGGAACGCAGGTTCGAAACCCAACTCTTCAGCGACGCGCCGACATCCGCGTGCCTGCAGATCTCGGAAAAGACCGCCTCCGGTTCCGGCCTTTTCGATGAAGGCGCTCAGCGCAAACAAGGCACCGTCGAGGGTGTCGTCGTCAAAGATCTCCGGCCACCCCTTGAGGTCCTCCACAAACGTCGACACACCTGATAATCCACGCGCCTGAGATTCACAATCGGAGCCCTCGGTAATCGGCGCGCTCACAAACGAACCCTGCATCGCGTCCGCAGACCTACGGAAGGCCGACCGGGCAGCATTGCCGAGATCTGGTGCCGCGCTGGGCCACTCGACCACGTAGGTGGTGTGCCGCGTGGGGACGGGAAATCCCGTCGATGCGCGTGCCTTTCGCAAATTCTCATAAGGCACGGCTTGAGGTACATCGCGATCGTTATCGACTACGAACGCGAGTTCCTCGTCGTCGTCGTACCCGACGATCACGACATCGTGTCGGCTCATACTCAGACGCGTTCTCAGATAGGGCAATTCGGCGATGTCAGTCCACACCATGACCGGGGTACCGGCATCGATCTGTTCGGTCACCCATTTCCAACCGAGATCGGGGTCGTCTGTCGAGCGGCACTCGAAGCGCGCACCCAACCGGGTCAAGTATTCGTCTTCGAGGTCCGCGCTGCGTCCAACGAGGTAGATCGGTGGATTTAGGTGCGCCGAGCGAACATACGAGAAGTCGAGGGCCCCGCCGAGCGCAAACACGGTACCTTCGTCCGGGGTGTGTCCACCCCAACGGACCCCCGCCCATTCGGTCAAATCCCGAAGAGCGCCCGATCCGCAATGGCCGCCCATGTCGTGGCGATACGGCACCACTATCGATGCCATCAATCCTCCTCCAAGTGACTAACGTGCAGACGGCAACTTATCTGAGTCATAGGGAACGCGAGATGATTTCCTTCATCACCTCGTTCGTGCCGGCATAAATTTTTTGCACGCGCTGATCCACCCACAATCTGGAGATGGGGTACTCGGTCATGTAGCCATATCCGCCGTGAAGCTGCATACAGTCATCGAGCACCTTCATCGCTCGCTCCGTGGTCCACCACTTCGCCATGGCGACGGTCTGCACGTCGAGTTGACCCGCAAGGTGCAGGTCGATGCAGTAGTCGAGGAATACTCGCGCGATGCGCGTTTCAGTCGCAGCTTCCGCCAAGGTGAATTTGGTGTTCTGGAAGCCGAAGACGGGCCGACCAAACGCCTCCCGCTCACGCGTGTATTTGAGCGTCTGCTCCAGGGCGAGTTCCATCGATGCGACAGCTCCCACCGCGACGATGAGTCGCTCTTGTGGCAGCTGCGTCATCAGCTGAATGAAGCCCTGTCCCTCAGCCTGGCCCAGTAGATGCGAGCGCGGAACTCTCACGTCGTCGAAGAACAACTCGGAGGTGTCCTGGCCGCGTTGGCCGATCTTGTCGAGAACCTTGCCCCGCCGGAATCCGGGCCGGTCAGCCTCGACGGCGATCAAAGAGATGCCCGCAGCGCCCTGGCTCGGATCTGTCTTGGCAACAACGATGATGAGGTCGGCCTGTTGGCCGTTGGTGATGAAAGTCTTGGAGCCGGTGACTACGTACTCGTCACCGTCCAGGATGGCTTTTGTCTTGACGCTCTGCAGATCGGACCCAGTCCCCGGTTCCGTCATGGCTATCGCCCCGATCATTTCACCGGACGCCATCTTGGGAAGCCACTGCGCGCGCAGCTCTTCAGTCGCGTAATGCAGGATATAGTGGGCGACGATTCCGCTGTGCAGTCCCGCACCCCATGAGCTGTCACCGATGCGGGCCTGCTCTTCGAGCACGACCGCTTCGTGCGCGAAAGTTCCGCCCCCTCCGCCGTATTCCTCGGGTACGGACATGCAGAGCAATCCCAGCTCGCCCGCTCGGTTCCACAGTTCTCGGTCGACGTGGTGCTGGTCGGCAAAGCGTTGCGCATGCGGCGCCAATTCGGCCGAGAAGAACTTCGAAGCGAGATCACGAAGCTCGAGTAATTCTGCATTCATCCAGGGAGAGATTGGGGACGACATGATTACCTTCCGACTGTTGAAATTCCAGGGATTCGACGTTATTGCGTTTCGATTTTGATGAGGTATTCGCCGGCAGCGTGGCGCGCACGGATGGCCTTTTTGTCGTACTTTCCGACGCTCGTCCGCGGAATATCGGACACGAAGCTCCATCGCTCAGGAACCCACCATTTGGCGACTTTGCCCGAAAGGAACGATCGGAGTTGGTCAATGTCAACGTCGGTTCCTGGGTGGATGACGACAAGCGCCAACGGCCGTTCCTGCCACCTATCGTCCGCGACGCCGACCACCGCCGCTTCGTACACGGCAGGGTGCCCGATCAGCGCGTTCTCCAGCTCGACCGAGGAGATCCATTCGCCACCTGACTTGATGACGTCTTTCGAGCGGTCGGTCAGGGTCAGATAGCCCTCGGCGTCGATCCTGCCCACATCACCGGTACGCAACCATCCGTCGTCGAACTTCTCCGTATCGTTGTCTCCGAAATAAGAACCGGTGATCCAAGGGCCGCGCGCCTGAATTTCCCCAACTGACCGACCGTCCCACGGCACGGGTTTCCCGTCGTCGTCCCGCAACCGGATTTCGACACCGCAGATCGGCCGGCCCTGGGATGCGCGCATCTCCCATCGTCGCGTGTCGGCTCCGCGAGCCGGACGTGCAACGGTCGCCAGCGGAGAGGTTTCGGTCATCCCCCATGCCTGCACAATGGGCACGTTGTACTTCTCTTCGAACGCCCGCATCAAGGAAAGCGGAACAGCAGATCCCCCGCACGCCACCAGCCGTAGCGAAGAAATGTCCCGCCCAGGGTGCGAATCCAGATATCGGTCGACATCGTTCCAGATCGTCGGCACTGCACCGGCTACGGTCGGCCTGGTGTCTTCGATGATCGACACCAACGGCTCGGCCTGGAGAAACCGGTCGGGAAGCACCAAATCCGCGCCGGACATCAACGCGGCGTAGATAAGCCCCCAGGCATTGGCGTGAAACATCGGGACGATGGCCAGCACACGGTCGGCCTCGCTGACTGACAACGCGTTAGCTGTGCAGGCGGCCAGGGAGTGAAGGTACGTCGAACGGTGGCTGTAGACGACGCCCTTGGGATCTCCGGTGGTGCCGCTCGTGTAACACATGGCCGCGGCCGACAGCTCGTCGAGCTCAGGCCAGTCAAATGACTCTTCCTGACTGGCAAGCACTTCCTCGTAACGCAGAACCGTCTTCCCGCATCCCTGTAGCGGGGCAAGGTCGCCCTCTCCGGTAACGATGACGGTGTGCACCGACGCCATCGCTGGGAGCGCGCGCGCCAACAACGGGGCAACCGAAGCGTCGACGAGGACGATCTGATCGCACGCGTGGTTGGCGATGTACGCGAGTTGCTCCGGGGCCAAACGAATGTTGAGCGTGTGCAGGACCGCTCCCATGGACGGAATCGCACAGTAGGCCTCCAGATGCTCTTGGTTGCTCCACTGGAAGGTGGCCACGCGTTGGTCTGCCGTGATGCCAAGGCTGCGCAGCGCATTGGCAAGGCGAGCCACTCGCGCCAGCAGACTACGGTAGGGCGTTCTGCGATACCCATCTCCGGTCGGAGTGATGACCTCGCTGTCACCGTGTATGGCTGCCGCATGCTGCACAATCGCCGACACCGTGAGAGGAACATTTTGCATGGTGCTTTGCATGGTGAAGGGCCCTTTCAGGCGAAGAGGTCGGGACGGCTGTTCGGCTGGTCGATGAATGTTCCGTAGTGCGTTCTCAAAGCCTGCACGATGTCCGCTAGGGGTAGATCGTCGTAGGCTCCACGGTCACGGAGATATTCCATGTGCTGGGTGCCGTCCCCGGTGAACCCGTGCAGCAGCGCGTCGCTACGCCCGTCGAAGTCGATGGGCGAGACACCGAACCGTGCGCACAACTCCCGATTGAACGCCGGGGTCGCCTTGACCCATGCACCGTTGAGAAGCATGAGACTGTAACCGTGATAGACGAAAACGTCGGTACCACCCATACGCTCGCGCAATGTCTTGGTCTGGAAGTGGTTTCGGACATCGGCGAACCCCAGCCGCGCCGGGATTCCCGCCGCTCGGCACGCTGCAGTCAGGAGCACGGCCTTCGGGATGCAGTAGGCTCGTTCTGCGGTTGCGACGGTGCTGGCGCGATAGGCGTGCGGGTTGTCGGTCACCGTGTACGGGTCGTACCAAATGGAGTCACGGACCGCGGTGAAGATGGCCATCGCCTTCTCGGTGTCGCCGCAGGCACCACGGATGGCCGATGATGTGAAGTCACGCACCGAATCGTGTTGCCAGTCAAGGAACTCCGTGGGATCGAGGTAGCGCCTGTGGCCAAAGGTCATCGGCGCTTCATCTCCAACGGAAGTCCGTCCACCGGAATGGGCAGCGAGGTGTTGTCCCACCGGATGTGGTAGTTCTGCGGAACCGTCCAGGTGAACGAACGCAGCATCCTGTGCAGGATTGCTTTGACCTCGAGGGTCCCGAACTGCATGCCAATGCACTTGTGCGCTCCACCACCGAACGGTACCCAGGCGAATCGGTGGTGTTGGTCCTCACGCCGAGGCTCGCCAAAACGTGAGGGATCGAACCGGTCCGGATCACTCCAGATCTTCCGATCGAAGTGATTCACGGCGGGCGTTATGGCGCACAACGTGTTCGCGGGGATGTGATATCCGTCGATGGCGACATCTCGAACCGTCTTGCGCATCACCAGCGGAACAGGTGCAAGCAGTCTGAGCGCTTCCTTGAGCACAAGGTCGATAACCGTCATCTTCTCCAGGGCTTCGATGTCTGGCAACCCGTCACCGACGGCCTCGGCTTCCGCAGCCGCTGCCTCCTGCCACTCCGGATACTTGGCAAGGAAATAGGCAACCGCAGTGGTGGTGATCGTCGATGTGTCGTGGGCCGCCATCATCAGGAAGATCATGTGATTCACCACGTCCTCGTCGGAAAACCGCTCCCCGTCCTCGGTGGTGGCTTGACATAGAGCAGCGAACAGATCGTTCGTCTCGCCGGCTCGCGCGGCCGGCAGATGCCGGAAGAAGTAGTCCTCCAAGACGCGCCGGCCTCGCACACCAGCGCGGAATCTGGTTCCCGGAAGGGGAACACGCACAAGGGAACTCGCCGCCCGGACCGTGGCGACGAACGCCTTGTTGACAGCATCGCTCTCGTCCTTACCGCGGCCGCCCATGAAGACGTCAGTGGCTATGTCGAGGGTGAGTTCCTTCAGCAGTGGGTAGATGCGAACCGACGGACCCACCGGCCACGCGGGCACTGCCGTGCGAACGCGTGGGGTCACCTGTTCGACATATCCGGTCAGGCGGGGACGCGTAAACGCCTCTTGCATGATGCGCCGGTGCATCAGGTGCTCGTCGAAGCTCATGAGCATCAAACCGCGATGGAAGAAGGCGTCGATCAGGAAGGACCAGCCGTCCTGAGAGAATGCCTTGGATTCGCTCGTGAATGCCTCGCGAGTAGCGTCCGGGCCGGCGATGACCACCATCTTGGTGCCGAACGCGCCCATCCACGACACCGAACCCAGACGGTCGTAACGCTCCCGACTGAAATCCGAGCCGAATCGGATGTAGTCGAGTGTGTGACCCACCAAGGGCAGTCCCGCGTCCCCCCGGATAGCTTTCAACCCACTTCCCGCGGGTACTGGTGACAGTTCACGAACCGGCCAACCACGGCTCCATCGACGCCATCTGTCGTCGACGGCGTCAGGCGCGGGAACCATGATCACAGAGGACAACCGCTCCTTCGTGTGGCGCGCAGGCGCGAGAAGATGATTCGTCATGGTTGCTCCTCCTGGACACTTGGCCGCTCTGACAGGCGTTGCCACTAGTCTTTACAAGTGTTCGATTAATGTCAAGATCTGGACAATCTCGATCTAAGTGGTCAAGTTTGCGCCTCGGGGCCCTGAGCGCTGCGGCGACGCAACAGCTTCCATTCGGAACTGCCTTTTACCGCTAGGGGCCCAACCTTTCTCAAGACGTAATCGCTGCTTCGCGGATTACGGGTGAGGAGTCGGTAGATGAAGGTAGGGCCCGGCCAGTTCGTCGGGATTTCCCCACTCGAGGTCCGATACCAGCTCGCACAGAGCGCCCACACCGACCTCCCTAGTCGCCGTTTCAAGCGCGTGTTGTAACGCTGCGCAATCTCTGACTTCACATCGATCGCATGACCTGGATGGGCAGCCACGACCTTGATGAGCGTTGCGATGTGACGAACTTGTGACTCGATCATGTAGAGGATCGACCCCGAGCCCACATTCGTGTTAGGACCATAAAGCAGGAACAGGTTCGGGAACATGGGGACAGCGATGCCCAGATATGCGTACGCCTGGGCCTTCCACACCTCGGCCAAGGAGACTCCGTGGGAGCCGCGCACGGACATCGGGGCGAGGAAATCGGTGGCGCGAAACCCGGTTCCGTAGATCACGACATCTGTAGGACGAAATTCGCCGTCCTCGGTCGTGACACCCTTGTCGCAGAGTTTTGCAATCGCGTTCGGCACCAACGACACGCGATCACTCGCGACTGCTGGATAGTAGTCATTCGAGAACAGCACTCGCTTGCACCCTGGCGCGTCGGAAGGCGTTAATTGCTCGCGCAGAGAGCGGCTGGCGACCTGCCGATGTAGGTGGTGGCGCGCGATCACACCGAGGACCCGTGAGAGGGGCTTCGCGTCGACTAGCGTCACAGCGAGCAACTCGAAAATGAGCCATACCGCGAAACGCTCGAGGCGCAGCGCCATCGGCAATAATTCGCTCACCCTGTGGTGACGGCCTCGATATGTGCTGTCCCATTTCGGGAGAATCCACGGAGCCGTACGCTGGTACAGAGTGACATGCTCCGCCTCCCGGGCGATGTGTGGCACGAATTGGATGGCACTTGCTCCTGTGCCGATGACGGCGACTCGCTTGCCGCGAAGCGACACCGATCGGTCCCAACGTGCCGAATGAAAGCGCGGCCCCTGGAAGGAGTCTGCGTCGGCAATATCGGGTATGTAGGGCAAGGAGAGCTGACCCACAGCCGACACGACGACATCGCAGGTTATTGTCTCGTTCGAGTTCGTAGCCAGGGTCCAACGCCCGAACTGCTCATCGAAGCTCAGGTCGACAACTTCGGTCTCTGTGCGTAGATGTGCGTCCAGTCCGCCACTACTCTTCACGAGTCGTTGGAGGTACTCGAGTATCTCGGGTTGCTCGGCATATCGCCGTGACCAGCGGGCATTGGGCTGGTAGGAGAGCGAGTACAACGCAGACGGCACGTCACAGGCCGCTCCCGGGTAGGTGTTGTCACGCCAAACACCCCCGATGTCTGCATCCTTCTCCAGTATGACGAAGTTCGTGAAACCGTCCTTCATCAGCCGGTGAGCCATCGCAACCCCAGCAAAGCCGGCCCCGATGATCACGATCGACGGATCGTACGCGCGACGGGCTGTCGCGAAGTCGCTGCTCATGAGACAGAGAAGGCTGACTTGACGCTGCGGGACTGCAGGGGCATCGCCTGTTCGAACACTTTCACCTGACTCCCGAGGCTTCAAGGAAGCGTCCCGCTCGATGAATCGCGTCGCGGGCTTCGGGAAGGATCCGGAACATAGCCTGGAATACATGGATCTGTCCCCGATATATCTGGATCTCGACGTGGCATCCAGCCGATTGAAGTCGCTCGGCGAGACGCCGCGAGTCATCGATCAACATTTCCCTCCCGCCCACCTGAATGAGGATCGACGGCATCGCGGTCAGGTCCGCGTCAAGGACACTGAGGCGCGGATCGTCGCGATCTGCACCCCCTACGTAGAGGTCAAGAGCGCGCGCCGCTGATTGAGCGGAGGCAAAAGGATCCCGGCGGCGAAGTTCACGCGCCCTGGCGAGTTCGCACCTGAGATCCAGGACGGGAGACATCAGCAGCATCGCATCAGGGAGCGGCAATCCAGCCGCACGTGCGCCCAAGGCCGTGGCCATCGTGAGCTGACCGCCCGCCGAATCTCCGGCAACCGCGACGGTGCGCTGGCAAGAACCCGGGGACCCTCCGCTGGTAAGCCAGCGATACGCGTTCAGTGCATCGTCCGCGGCCGCGGGATAGGGATATCGTGGCGCAAGTCGGTACTTGACGGCGAAGATTGGGCGTCCGCTTGCAGAGGCGAGTTCGCCGAGAAGACCGCGGTGCGTATCCGGAGAGCACATTGAATATGCGCCACCGTGTATATAGAGCAATGGGTTGGCATGCGGATTAATGACAGGTGTGGTGATCCAGTCCCCACGAACCGGGCCTCCGGCGAATACCGTGTCAACCTTGCGCACTGTGACGCCGCGCCGGGGCCGCGATGCGACGAGCGCTGTTCGTAGCGCGCGATCCATCACCGCAAGTCCGTAGGCGTTTGATGGCATCAGCTGCGCCAGTGGCCGCAGCGTAGTTCGCGAGGACATCGCGACGAGATGACTGGCAAGACTGGGCTGCCAGTCAGGGGCATCCATTCTGGTCATTGGGGACACACCTCCCCGGGCCGATTCTCGAATCGGTAGTCCGAGAGGCGAAAGGTGCGGCTCCGCCAATAGGTCTCCAGAGTCGTTGATGGACGGAGTGGAACGTCACCGTGCTTGTCGAAGTAGTAGCTGTTGGCATTGGAACAGCTCGGCTGCCAGAAAACCTGCCTGTGACGCCGCCGTAGCACTTCGGCGAAATAACGGTCGTTCGCCTCCTTCTTGACCTCCACGCAGTTAGCACCCAGCGCCCGCGCGCGGCGGAGACACCGGACGATGTGCCGACTCTGCGCCTCGATGAGCGTGAAGTACGAGGAACCGTTGTAGCCGTACGGGCCGAAGATGTTGAAATGATTCGGGAATCCCGGGACGCTCACCCCTTCGAAGGCCTGCAGTCGGTGCTCGTCCCACCATGTAGCCTGCTCCAGCCCGCCGCGTCCTTTCAGCACGTAAGTGGGCATGTTGCCCGACTCCATCACTTTGAAGCCGGTGGCCAGGATCAAGACGTCAATGGGATGAGCTTTGCCGTCTCGAGTATGGACGGATGCATGGTCGATATGGGTTATGCCGCTCGTCTCGAGCGATACGTTGGACCGGTTGTACGTTGTGAGATAGGAATTGTGGAAGCTGGGTCGTTTACAGCCCAACGAGTAGCGCGGAATGAGTTGTTCTCTCGTCGTCGGGTCATGGACCTCACGCCGCATGTACCGCTTTGCGGCGCTCTCCATGACATCGGCGAACGGCATCACCGTATGAAAGTGAGCGGCGATTGGGAAAGTGATTTCCACGAACGCCTGGCTCGCGGCCCGGGTCGCCAATTGCGCCCCCGGCAGGAAACGTAGAAGCCTTCCACCCCACGTCGGTATGGGGAAGTCTGGCTTCGGCAGACAATAAATTGGAGTTCGCTGAAAGACCGTCAGACTCTCTGCTTTCTTTGCGACTTCGGGTATCAGTTGCACCGCCGACGCACCGGTACCGATTACTGCGACCCTCTTCCCGCTGAGATCTTTGGTATCGTCCCATCTCGCCGTGTGGAGTGTAACGCCGGCGAAATCTCGCACCCCCTTGATTTCAGGCCACTTTGGCCGACTGAGAACGCCGGAGCAATTTATCACGAAGCGTGCCGTGAACTCCTCACCATTGGCGCTGGTCAAACGCCACCGTGTTGCGTTCTCGTCGAAACAAGCCTCGGTAATGGTTGTGTTGAAACGAATATGGTCCCGGAGCCCATACTTTTCAACACACCGCTCGGCATAGGCTTTGAGCTCATTGCCGTGGGCGTACGTGCGCGACCAAGAGGGCCGCATTTCGTATGAGAATTGATAACTGTACGACGGTATGTCGACAGCGATACCCGGGTAGGTGTTCCAGTGCCACGTACCACCTACGCCATCGGCGTCATCAATCATCGAGAAGTCGGTAAATCCCGCCTTCATCAAGCTGATGCCAGACCCGATGCCGGAAAATCCAGCTCCTATGATGATTATCTCGTAATTACGGTCGGACTTGCGATCCATTGCTTTGTATGTCACCGTTCTGACGGTCAGCCGTGCAAATTAGAATTCAGAGTGATTGCGTCAGCTGGTGTGTATCGTCGCGCCGAGTTATCACGTAATCATGAGGATTCAAGCGGGAAAGTTCTCTCGTAAACTGGGTCGCGAAACCTGGGTACATCGTGCCGTTGTAGCCGTCTTCGGTCAAATACCAACTGCTGCACCCCGAATTCCAGGTCGTTCGTCGAAGGCGTCGCTGAATACTGGAGTGATAGCGGTCCTGGCGATCCTCTCTCACATCCAAAGTGCTGATGTCATTTTGCTGAAGGAGCTTGATCGCCTTGACGATGTAGTCGATTGCGGCCTCCATATATACGAGCGCCGAGTTGTGGCCTGGCCCGGAATTCGGTCCGAAAGTGAAGAACAAGTTCGGATAGCCGGCCACGCTCACGCTCTTGAACGCGAATGTCCCCTGAGACCATTCATCGCCGAGCTTCCGACCGCCGAGGCCGCTGATCGGGAACGGGGTGCCGCGTTTGCACACATCGAAGCCGGTGGCAAACACGATGCAGTCCACCTCGTGCTCGACACCGTCGGCGGTTCGGATCCCGTTGGGTGACAATGTGGCGATCGGCCAGCTGATCAGCTTGCAGTTATCCGCCTGTAACGCCGGGTAATAATCGCTGGTCATGAGCATACGTTTGCAGCCGGGTCTGAAATGGGGCGTCAACTGACGTCTCAACCAGGGGTCTTTCACCTGCCGACGCAGATGAGCCTTCGCCGCCAGCTGTATCGCCGATGTCGCGGCGGTATTCCAGACCATACCCACGGCCATCACTTCGTGGGTCCAGAACCAGGCGTCGCGGAGCGCTTGTTCGCTCATCGGCAGTCGTTTGAAGGTCGAACGCGCCCAGGCCGGATGCTTGAAGTTCACCCGCGGTAGCACCCAGCCGGGCGTTCTTTGGAAAACTTTGACCGACGCAGCCGACTTCACGAGCTCAGGAATGATCTGCACCGCGCTCGCGCCGGTTCCGATGACCGCAACCCTCTTATCGCTGAGGTCATAGCCGTGATCCCATCGAGCACTGTGAATTTTCTTTCCCTCGTACGAATCAATTCCTCGAACATCGGGAAAGCTGGCGTTGGCAAGTGGTCCACCGGCCATTACAACTGACCGGGCTTGATACCGCTTTCCCTCTGCTGTGTCGGCCACCCAGATGCCGGCATCCTCGTCGAATTCCAAGCAAGTCACGTCGGTATCGAACCGGATGAACCGGGCAAGGTCGTACTTGGCGACCATATCGTCGATGTACCCGAGGATCTCAGCGCTTCCCGAGTAGGTTTGAGTCCAGCCCGGATTCGGCTCGAACGAGTAGGAGTAGAGAAGCGAGGGAATATCGCAGGCCGCTCCGGGATAGGTGTTGTCTCGCCAGGTGCCTCCGACGCGGTCTGACCGTTCCAGAATGACGAAGTCATCCGTGCCCTCCTGAAGCAGTCTGATCGCCGTACCGATACCTGCGAACCCGGCGCCGACAATCAACGTCGTCGTGGTGCCTGTCATTTGGCAACCGGTTCGTAGGTCAGTTCGTCCGTCCACGATGGCGGCCGGCCGAAGATCTGAACAGGGAAAACATCGATCGCACTGCCAAGGCGCTGAGACACGAAGTGCAGAGGCTGGGACCGCTTGATGGAAGACGACATGTGCGCCTTCAAGATGTGATAGCCGGGCACCCTACGCGTGTGCTCACTGCGATCGCCGACATTGGCGTACCGCGTCACTGCGTTGTATAACTTCTCCTCGGACAGACCCATAGCGTTGAGATTCATCAACATGCGCGTCAACAGCGGGATATACAGCAACGCGCCGGTGAGAATACGCGGGTCGACCAGAGCGCCCGCAGTTTGAATGGCGTGGATTCGCATCGGGCTGGCGCCCAGGTCGTTCAAAACCTGGAAGCCAACCGCGAGATGCCTTGATTCGTCGCTGTTGACCTTATTGAACACCTCCCCGCACACGGGGTCGTCAACCTCATCGAGGAGAAACTTCAGCAGCGCTCCATCGAGCGCAGTCTCCAGTGCCGGGATCGCGGCCCCGATGACGGTCAGGGGAAGGGCTTCAGCATAACGGTCCAGCCATTCGATGACCAGCCGGATATTCTTGTTCGGGACCGGTTTCTCGCCTTCCTCGAGCATGCCCCAGCGGCGCATCAGGGCAAGTTCGGCATTGGCGTGACGCTGCTCCTCGGCGTGAAAGTACCGGTAAATGTCTCCGAGCGCTTCGAATGGCGCCTTTGGAGCCATTGCGGCGAAGGCACGTGCTCCAACATGCTCAATCCACACCACGTCGGACATGAATTGCTTGAGTGTGGGACGCTGTTCATCGGTGATCAGTTCCGCGCCAGGGGCGTTCCAATCGATATCGGCGAGAGCCCATTGCTTATTTTTGATCGTCTCGAGCATGTCGCTGTATGCGAAAGCCATTTCCCTTGCTCCTCTACTCGGCTGAATCGTTCCACGAGGCCATGCGCTCCACGAGGCCCAGCGTGCGTGTAAAGGGACCGGGTAGGGCTCTCTTGAGTTGCCACAAGAGTTTGGCATCGAGTTGGGGTACTACATAAATTTGTCCGCGATCGTGCGCGTTCAACGTCGTGCGAGCAACGTGCTGTGGCGAAATGCCGGTCCATTTCATCAGGTTGGTCGCGAGCCTTGCAGCCGCCTCGTCGATTTGAGGATTGTTGGCGATGTTCGTCTTCACGAAGGTGGGGCAAAGCACTGTGACCTTGACGTCAGTACCGCTCAGTTCGGCCGCCAATGTCTCCGACAGAGCGAGCACTCCGGCCTTGCTCACGTTGTAAGCCGCCATCCGAGGGGCCGAGCCAAAGCTCGCTGCGGACGCCACATTGATGACTCCGCCATGCCCATTGCTGCGGAGCCGAGGCACGAAAGTCTCGCAGCCGTAGATAACGCCCCAGAGGTTGACAGCAATCGCCGCCTTCCAGTCCTCGATCGACGTCGCACCGATACGGTTGCCGCCCGCGCCGATTCCGGCGTTGTTGATGACGAGGCTCGCAGCCTTCCCGAACCAGTCTTCGCTCACATCAGCCAGGTTGCGGATCTGCTCGAGATCGGTGACATCGCATGCGATGTCGAAACCCTCGCCGCCAGCCTGCCTCACCAACTCTGCCGACTCTTTTGCAGTGACGGGATCTCTGTCGGCGCACACCACGCGTCCGCCTCGGCGCGCAAGCTCCACGGCGAATGCGCGGCCGATACCGCTTCCTGCGCCCGTAACGACTGCATCGGCTCGGTGCGTTCTGCCCGGTGCGCCGCCGAACGGCAGCAATCTCATCTGTCTGCTTTTCGGGTCGCGACATTGACGTCTGCTATGGGGAAACTCTCAATTGGGGGCGCCAGCCACCATTGGTGTCGCATGCCACCAGTTTGTCGTGGACCGAGCGCTTTGTCAAGATGGAGAGGTGCGGTCGAGAAATAAGCGCTGGGGTGGTCGGACTGGGGCCGAGCGTCGTGCCGAGCGACGGCAGCAATTGATCGAGGCCGCAACCGAGATTTGGAGTGAGAGCGGTTGGGCCGCAGTCACTATGCGCGGAGTGTGCGCCCGCACAGGGCTCAACGATCGATACTTCTACGAGGACTTCAAGACGCGCGATGAGCTGCTCGTTGCCGCGTGGGATGGCGTCCGCAACGACATGCTCGGCGAGGTCGCTGCGCTCTTCACCGAGCGTGCGAATCGGCCGCCGATCGAAACCATTACCGCAGCGATCACCATCGTGGTCGATGGGATCGCACGCGATCCCGGCCGAGCACACATCCTCCTCGCTCAGCACGTCGGTAGCTCACCGCTGCAAGACCGCCGCGCCGTGGCACTACAGGAAGCAACGCAGTTAGTCGTTGAGGCAAGCCGACCACACCTCCGACAAGATGCCGACGAGATGGCCCTTCGCATGGACACTCTCATCGCAGTCGGGGGGTTCGTCGAAGTCATCACCGCCTGGCACTCGGGTCTGCTTGAGGTGACCGAGAAGGAAGTGGTCGCGCACACCAGCAGACTTGCTGAAACCTTGGCTCAACGCTATGTCGTCAGCGACTGATCGAGGCTCACAACAGGGGCAGCCAGCCCCGTGGCGATCGCTGCGAACCGCATTTTGCGGGTCCGACCGCCGTCTCGCCCGGCTACCGAGCACCGAATCCGTGAGTTGACCGGCGCGTCACACCCTGTTCGGAAGGAGCGACGCAGGAACGGCGCTCCTGCGTCGCCGAACTTCCGTACCTTCGCTATCCCGGCTGAGCGATAACGTTCTGTGAACCGTCTTGGTCGAACAGTTCTTTGCTCCAACGCTCCAGGACCGCGGCGCTGTCCCAATCATCAGGATGGAAACCCGGGCGGTTGTAGGAACGGAATCGCCGCAGCGCATCGGCGGTGAACATCGGGGTGCGGCTGAAGCGGTACAGACTGCGCACCAACGTGACCGGGTTATACGAGGCTCTATCAGCGGCCATGGACAGGGCAGTCTGCAGAATGAGTTCGCCGAACAGAATTACTGAAGCGATCCGCATGCCCCGTACACGGGCGCGCTCGGTTCCTCCCACGAGCCGATAGACGTCGAAGGCAACCGCTTTGTGCTCCGACTCCTCGAAGGCATGCCACAGCAGAATCGGCCGAACCTCTGACTGTCCGATGAGCTTCTGGGCGTCTTCGCTGGTAAGAATGATTTCTGCCAGCGTAGCGGTGTAGTGCTCCAACGCCGAAGTCATGGACAGCCGCATTTCCGGCGAAAAGCGCCGTTCCAATCGCTTGATCAGGCGTGCGATATGACGGTCGATTCGCGCGGTCGGATACCCCATGACCTGGAGTCGCTCGTTGAGGAGACGATGCTGGTGTCGATGTGTGGCCTCTTGTCCGATGAAACCCTTAACCGCTGTATCTAATTGGGGATCGTCGATGGAGCTCTGGAAGTTCCTGACCGAGCGAATGAAGAAATCCTCGCCTTCCGGGAACGTCGCAGAAAGCACCGAGATGAAATGGCTCATCACCAGGTCGCCATCCACGAAGTGCTGCCGCTTCGTGGAGGTCGGCATCGGAAAACGAACACGCCTGGGCTTTGGCAGCACGCGGGTCCTGGTCCGGGCTTGATCTTCCGACATGTGAGGTCCTTCCTCGAAGTTGCATCTGACTTTATGCCTTGTCAGATAAGACTGCCAGACTGTAGGACATGAGTCCAGCACGTGTTTATGGCGGGCTGTCCGCAGCTCAACGCGATGCGCAGCGCCGTGTGATGTTGATTGATGCCGCAATCTCAATTGTGGGCACCCACGGAGCTGCGGCGTGCACCGTGACCTCCGTGTGTGCGAAGTCAGGCGTGACGAGCCGGTACTTCTACCAGCAGTTTCGCGACCGAGACGCGCTCTTGCGCGCGGTATTCGCCAAGATCTCCGCCACCTTCCAGGCGGTGATAACCAGCGCCATTCCGGACGACACGGTTGCTCCTCAAGAACTCGCCTATGCTCCGATCAAGGCCCTGGTTCAGGTGATCGAGAACGATCCCAGCATGGCCCGCATACTGTTTGTCGAATCGGGCGCAGAACCCCTCCTTCGGCAACTGCGAAGCGAACTGATGACCGATTTTGCGGAGCTGGTCCTCAGAGAGGCCCGTTTGCACCTCGAAATACCCAGCGATGTGCTCCAAGTCGCAGATCTCGCCGCTACCTACGGTGTCGGGGGCCTGTTCGAGATACTCCGTCGCTGGATAGACGGACAACTGAACCACTCGACTGAAATGCTTATCGAGCACGGTGCGGGTTTTCTCGGCAGTCTCGGCCTATATACTCTCGGACAGGCGCCTGATCAGGGCCGTCCGTGACTGGCCAAAGCTCAGGAGACCCGATAGACCCTGGCCGGCCCGGCGTCATACATTACTCGGTTGACTGAAGGGCATGGCGCGACACGACAATCACTGCGGGTGTTCACCCGAGGTCGCGTACCCTAGACTCCACGCGCGCCGGACGAAGAACTCGATACGACCTCGCTAACCGAGGTCTCCACCCGGCCAGGGGTGCTTACGATAGGCTCTCCAGGGTGGGACGTGCAACTACGACGGCTCGAAGGGGTCGTCCGTTGCGGTAATGATTCGAGCTACCAACCTGCCGCGACGGGAAACCTCAACCGTTTCACCTGCCGCAACCCGTTTAAAGTAATACCCTCCGTGGGTTCGCAGTTCGGTGAGACCGATCCGGCCGCCAGCGTCGCGTGACTCGCATTTCGTCGGACCACAACTGGCCTCAGCAGAGGCCGTCACTGACACGATCCTGGCCACCGACCGGCCGCGCCATACGATCGTGACCAACTGACCTGCCGCAACGCGATCGAAGCAGCGACCTGCGCGAGTACGCAGATCATCGAGCGAAACTGGTCGCACAGAAGCCCAATCTACCCCGACCGGTCTGTCGTCGGGCTGTCCATCTGGAACCGCTGAAACTGGCTCGATCCGAGCCACCAACTGACCACGACGAACTACCTCAAGCGCCTCCCCGGACGTTACCCGCTCAATGAAACCGCACGTGTCGCTGCGGAGTTGACCAAGACCTATGGGTTCGCCCATAGCGATATAGTGCACAAATTTGAGCGGCCAGTCAAAGCCCTCAAGCGTTGAATAGTGTCAAGTTCCCGCTGAAAGACGGGCTGTTTCACACAGGTCACTCGGTCCTGAAACGTGTGTCAGTCGAGTATTCGACGTAGCTACATGTGCTATGACAACTTTCGGCCTGCGGTCGCGGCGCGAAGGTGAGAGGGTGGATCGCATGCCGCCCCACCCATCCGCAGCGGCGCCATGAACAGATAAGATCATCCCGGTTTACCCACCACCCGCGCGGCGAGTTTCGGAAAACCGGCGGATCTGAACTTGGTCTACAGCCCTGTTCACTTGGCGAGCGTTCTCATTGCTGCGGTGTGAGGTCCAGCTTGGTCGTGGCGTTCATGCCCGTGATCAACCAGTCGGCGTTGTGACGCTCCATCGTAAGGCGATACGACAGATAACGAAGCGAAGGAATGTTCTTGCTAACCGGACTCGTAGACACCGAGTTTGTGTACACCAGTGCCGTCGCCTCAGACGGACCTATTGATTCGACGGCGGTGCCCATCACCTGCGTGGTGTTGGTGACCTGCGCCTGCCTGTTCGGTTCAACGATCGCGTCGATGAAGCGGCGGTATTCCCTGGCGAACTCACCGGCGAGGTACTGCGACGAGCGGTCCGGCAGCGACGCTATGTCGTCCGGGGTGTATGTCCACAGCGTTGTGATCGCGTCCGCGGCAGTCCGCGCAACGTCCAGCTTGGTGACCACCGCGGCACGGTCCGACAAATATGGCTGCAGCGTGGCCCCGGCGAACGCACCGGCGGCGACGAACAACGTCGATGCGACCGACGCAGTGATCAGCAGGTACTTGCCCGCGTACCGGTCCGAGACGAGCACGACCGGCTCGGGTTCGACATCCGGTTCGGCTTCACCGTTACGTTGCGCCGAGTCGTCCTGATGCGCTCGGTCGTCCTGATGCGCTCGGTCGTCCAGTTGCGCCGAGCCGTCAGGTTGAAGTTCCGGAACCCCGGGCGCCTTGGCCAGCCCGGTGAGTCGTTCGTCCTCCGCCCGCGGCCGGGCGGCGGCAACGTCCAGATCCTTCGTTGTTCGGCGCGTCTTCCCGGTCGGGACGCGGCGCTCTGGCGGAGCCTCCACCGGATCCTCCGCGACGCTGTCATCGGTAGCGCCCGCTTCAGACACACCGGGCTTCAACCGGCGCCATGGCCGCCGCCAGTGACGCCGAGACGCCAGTGCACCGATTGCGTCCGGCTCCTCGCTCTCCTGACCCACCAGTTCGGCTGTGACCTCGCCGGTCGCCCCTTTAGCAGGCACTTCTTCGGCCTTGGCCCCCGGCTCGGTGACCGGATCTTCAACGCGCTTCCGCGTCAACGCAAGCCGGCCGCGACGGCCTGCTGCCTGCTGCGCGGTCGAGCCGACAGAGGTCTCCGTGGTCAGATCACCTGAATCAGCTGGCTGATCTTCCACTGCTGTCCTTCCTGAATCGCCGTTGCCACCCAACGGTTTCCGCTCTCGATCGTCGACTTGCCATCAGGGGTCTTGGCGGTCGTCTTCGTCGCGACTAGGACGTCGGCGCTGCCGTTGTCGTTCCAGCGCTGCACGCCTGCCTCGACCACGGTGCCCTGAGTGGGTTCCGCCCGCGCGACCTGAATGACGATCTCGTTCATCTTCTCGCGGAACATCTTCGCGAAGTCGCCGGTCCCCTGCGCCAGCACCCGGTCGGCGTACGCGTTCGCGTTGAACGGATCCAACGTGGTGTAGGCGGTCATGAATCCGTGCACATAGTTCAACGCGGCGGCGGCGCGGAGTTCGGCGCGGCGGTCGGTTTCGTGGGACACCAGCATCAGAGCGCTGGCCGTGATGGTGGCAGGGAGCAGGAGACCGGACACGGACGAGACGATCGCTAGTCCCCACCGACGCGGCGGTGTGGGCTCGAAGGTGAAGTAGTCGCGTTCGTCGGCGTAGGTCCTGCGGCGCGGGCTCACGGGCCGGCCGCCTTCATCAGGGGCGCCTTTAGCACCGTCAGGTTGTTGACCCTCCAGTTGTCGCCGACCTTGTCAAAGTCCACGCGGACGGTCGCGGTGATGAACTTGAGTTCCTCGACCTTGGTGCCGCGCTGGCCCTGCATCGCGAGCAGCATTGCCGCCTTGTCCTTCGACACATACAGAACGGCGCTGCTGACCGCCCAGTACTCGTTGGTGGACGCGCCGGACTTGCGGACGGCCTCCTGTTGGGCCACTAGCTGGGGCCGGTAGTTGTCGGTCGCCAGCGACTGCGCTCTGGTGAAGTCGTCGTTGAGCGTGTCGACGCCGTAGCTGAGCATCTGCTCGACAGTCCGCGGGCCCTCTTCGGTGACCTGAGCGCGCGCCTCGTCGACCACCTGCTCGTGGCGGTAGATCAATAGATAGCTCAGCCCGACCGACAGCGCGCTCACCACAACCGCCGCCACCAACACCTTCGCGGTGAATCGGCGCATGTCCCGGTCGGGCCGCGTGGCGAGACGCACCTCGGTGCGCAGCACCAGATCAGCGAAGGTGCGCCGCCGGCGGTCCCACAGAGGCCAAAGCCACCCGACGAACAGGGCGGCGGTGTCCAGCAGGTGCGCGAGGTCACGCAGGAGCAGTCGCCCGAATCCGGGTGGTCGCCCGTCGCGGCGCACGATCCGGATGCCGACGAGTGCCCGCCCCAAAGTCCAGTCGTGCATAGACGGCAACAACCAGCGGTTGCCCGCCAGCACGACGACCACCAGTCCGGTGACCACGACGAACGTCCACCACACCCACCCGAGTTCGGGTCCGGCCAGCAGCCACGGCGCGGTCGTGGCAAGCACCGCCACCCCGGGGAGCACGTCGACCGCGAACGCGACCGCGCGGGTGTGCCACGCCGCGACGGGTTCGGCGGGGTTGTCGAGGACGGGGGTGTCCGGAGTCAAGTCAAGCATCGCGGTCACGAGGTGACCTGGTCGAGTTTGGCGACCTTGTAGGTACCGTCGGCTGGCGCCATCTTAACCCGCAACCGGTAGCCCTGCTCCTGGTCGACGGCCTCGGAGTTGGTGACCTTCACCCGCACCGCGACCAGGACGTCGATCGAGCCGTCGTCGTTGTGGCGCTCGACGGCGGCCCGCATCTCGGAGACCTTCACCTGGACGTTGGCAGAGCGATAGGCGTCGACTAGCATGCCGCTGTAGAGCGCCGCCTGGGCACCGAAGTCACCGGTCGAACACTCGATGATCTTCGCCTGCCCCGTCGTCATCGCCGACGTGTCCGGCGCCTGGGTGGCGGTGACGCACTCCTTGGCCGCTTGCAGCGCCCTGGCCTCCTCGACCTCGGTCGCGGCGCTCTCGGAATGGGCTCGCAATGCCAGGTAGCTGCCCACCGTGGCGCCCGCGGTCAGCAGCAAAAGGACGGTGCAAATCGTGAGCCAGCAGCCTCGGCCGAGCCGTGATGGGCGGGCTCCGACGGCCGTCGTGGCGGACTCCTCGACAGAGTCCGGCCCCGGCGTGGTCTCGTCGTGGAATTCGGTTGTGTCGTCCGGGGATACTGCTACCGGTTTGTCCGGCGTGTCCTCAGCATCGGTGGGGTTCAGCTGGCTGGTGCCAGCATCTCCTTCCATTCGTCGTCTCCTGGGTTGCTCGAGTTGCTGACGTTGTACTTGACGCCGTCAGGTCCGACCACCTCGCCGCTGCCTGGGCTGTACACCGCAGTGCCGGGTGGCCCCGATGCCGGAGTGTAGATGCATGGGTTGGGTTGTTGTCCACTGCACTGGACGCGGCCCTGCCCGGGCGGGCTCAGCGGATCGCTGATCGGCGAGGGCGGCTGTGGCAGCTGGTCGGCCGGCAACGGGTTCATACCATTGTTGACCGACGGCGCCGGAATGACCCGGCCGGGATCGACGCCCTGGTCACACCGGGCGCCGGGCGCAGGGCAGGACAGGATCTGGTTCGGGTCGCCGTACCACGGGTTGGTGCCTAGCGGAACGTACGGCTCATCGCTACGGCACTCGCGCGGACTGGCCGCACGCTTACCCGGCGCGTCGACGCAAGTGAGGTTGCGCGCACCGCGAACCACGTTGCCTTGGAAGTCCTGAGGGATCTTGCAGTAAAGGTTCGACGGCACCGGCGCCGCGCTGGTGTCGGCAAACGCCCGCCATTCCGACGCGGGTAGGAAGCCGGTGAGGCACGGCGGCGGCTGGTTGAGCGTCAGATTGAAATCGATTCTGGCGTTGTCGAACGGTGCCACTACGGCTTGAGCGACCGAGGCCCCCTGAGGGAGGATGACAAGGGTCTGTTCGAGGCCTTTGTGGTAGCGCTTGAGCATGTCGGCGACCACCGTCACGTTGGCCAGCGTCTGGGGCAGCGTGTCGCGCACGTCGCTGAACACCGTGTTGAGTTGGTCGGCGGTGGGCGCGGCCTGCTGCAGACCGCTGCGCAGCGCGCCGTCCTGCTCGGCCGACTGCGCGGCGAGGATATTCAGATTGCGCGACCACTGCGCGACGTTGTCGCCCGAGGTCACCTGGCTCTCCAGGATCGGCGCGGAGTTCGCAATGATGTCGTTGACAGGGTCGATGTTGTCCTTGAAGTCCTGCGCGATGTTGGTGGTCGAATCGACAAGTCGCTGTAACGCCGGCCCGAGGCCGCCGACCGCCTCGGAGGTCTCGGTCAGCAGCGTGTCGATCTTCTCTTTGGGCAGGACCGCGAGACCGTTGTTTGCGGCGTCGAGCGCCGGGCCGACCTCGGTGGGCACCGTGCTCTTTGTGATGGTCTGGCCGTCACGGAAGTATTGCTTTGGATTGCCCGTCGACACCAGGTCGAGATACTGCTCACCGATCGCGGAGACCGAGTGAACGTTGGCGCTGGCATCGACGGGAATCTTGTAGCGGCTGTCAATGCTGATCGTGGCCGTGGCGCCGGTCTCTGTCGGTTCGACGGCGGTCACCTTGCCGATTGTGGTGCCGCGGTAGGTGACGTTGGCCGTCGTGTACAACCCGGCCGAGCGGGGCAGCTCGGCGTTGAGGGTGTACTGCCCGATGCCCACCAGACTGGGCAGCCGCAGGAAGTACCAGCCAAGCGCGACGAGCGCGATCAGCGTCAGGATCGTGAAGATGATCAGCTGGATTTTGATGAAGCGAGTCAGCACCGTTCACTCACCCCTTTCGACCAGCGGCCCGTTCGGTGCATCGTGTGGGTTCGGGGTGAACCGCACATCTGGGATCATCGTCGCGGGATCGCGGCCCCAAGCCTGCTCCAGCGCCCGCAGCGAACCAGACAGTCCGGTACCGGTAAGAATTGCGTTGTCAACCATACTCAACGTCAAATCGATTGTTGCCGACACGTTGATGTAGTCGCCTCTGATCAGATTGGGGACGGTGTCGATATTGAACGGGACTGTCAACATAAGTTTTAGTGCACCGGTCAGGTATGGCGACGCCTTCGCGAGCTGCTTGAGCGGCCGCTGGAGGTTGTTCAGGTTGGCCTGCAGGTCCGCATCGGCGGCCGAAAGCGTTTCGTCCGCCGAGGTGCTGATGCGCCCCAGGGCCACCACCGCGTCGGCGAATAAATCCCGAGTCTCGGCGAAATGCTCGATCAGGGGCGGAAATTCGGTAAGCACCCGGTCGAGCGTGTCGTTGCGATCCACCACGATGTTGAGCAGCCGATTAGTCGAATCGATGGCGCGCGTCAGGTCCTGGCGCTGCTGGTTGAGCTCGTCGGTGAAGACGTCGAGCCGACCGAGGAAGTCGCGGATTTGCTCGGCCCGTCCCGTCAGCAGGTTGTTGACCTCAGTCTGAATCACCTCGAGGTTCGGGATGCCGCCGCCGGTGAGGATGGTGGCGATGCTCGCCAGCACTCGCTCGGTGGTCGGGAACGCCGAGGCGTTCTTCAGTGGGATCGTATCGCCGTCGCGCAGCTGCTGCGGTGACGGGTCCGGTGGAGCCTCCAGTTCGACGTGCTGGGAGCCCAGCAGGCTCGTCTGCCCGATGCGGGCCAGGGCGTTCGACGGCAGATCGATGCCGGGCTGGATCCCCAGCGTGAGCGTCGCGACCCAGTTCTTCAGCTCGATCGCCCGCACGGTGCCGACAAACACATCGGCTACCCGGACCCGGCTGTTGACGTTGAGCGCCAACGTGTCCGGGATCTGCACGTAGATGGTCATCGCGTCGCCACCGGTGCCCGGACCGCCGGGCAGCGGGACGTTCGCGATGCCCTTCCAGCTGCCGCAGGACGTGAGCACGACCGCGCTTACGGCCAGCGCGGACGCGCGGCGTGCGATCTTGGAGAATCTGCGACTCATCCCTACCTGCTGTTCTTTGCGCATCCGGCTCATCGCGGTGCTCCGGCTTCGGCGGGCAGAGGCGGTGCGGCCGGTGCCGGTGGGGCAGGCGCCGCGCCGGGCCCGGGTGTCGGAGCCGTCAGTGGCGTTCCCGGATCACCAGGAACAACACCCGGCGCGGGCACCGGCGGCGGACCGGGCTGCGGATACCACGGCGGCGGCAACGGATTGCGTTCGTCGAAGGCGTTCGGCGGCCCCGGCAGGTTCCCGCCACGCGTAGTCCCGAACGCTGGCGGCGCGGACGGGATCGGTGCATCCGGCCCACCCAGCAGGGCAGCCAGCGACTCCGGGGTGAGCATGTTGGCGGTGAACGGCTGCACGTCAACGCCCTGCATCCCCGGCGCGGTGACCCAGCCCGGCTCATGGTTGCCGTGGGAGAACAACGTGTCCCGGGCGAAGATGCCAGGCACGGTGGTGTCCTTATAGCCCGGCGGCGGCTGCAGCCGCGGTTCGGAGTACGCAATGTGCTTCGGCAACGTGCTCGCTGTGTTGATCGGATTCACGCCGAACGGCAGGAAGTTGAACTTGATCGCATCCATAATCGGTGCTAGATACTGTGCGCATAGCTCCGCCGAGTCCTGGTAGCCGAGCCGGCTGCCTGCCTGAATCGCGCTGCAGATGAACTGCATCGGATTGGCGAACGATGCAATCGCCGGTGCGGCTGAAAGATTGCCGCGTGTCGGTTCGTAGATGTTCACCACGTTGGCACCGAAGTGTGGAAGCACGTGCAGGGCCGTTTCCAGACCGTCGAGCGGTTCGGGCTGCAGGATCGCGTTTGTCACGTCGGCCAGGTTGTTGACGTCGGCGGTCAAGACCTCACTGTTCTCGTCGAGGAACCCGCGTGTGGTGGTGAGCAGCTCGTTGAGGTCCTGCAGCGCGGTCGCCAGCTCGCGGTCGGTGTTGGTGAACGAGTTGGTGAACTGCGCCAGGTCGTCATTGAGGGCGACGAACTGCTGATCGCTGCGGTAGAGCGCGTTGACGAACAGCGCGAGGCTCTTGACGACGCTGAAAAAGTCTCCACGGCCCTCGTTGAGGGTGGTCAGCGCCTCCGACAGGCTGTTCAGCGTCGTGTTGATCTGCTTGCCCTTGCCGGCTAGCCCGTCGCCGAACGACTCGATCACGTCACCGAACGGACCCTTGGGCTGTTGCGGCGTCGGTCCGAGGTCGGTGAGGATCCGGTTGAGCGAGTCACGCAGGTCGTCGTACTCGACCGGCACCTGGGTGCGGTCGATCGGGATGACCGCGTCGTTCTCCATGAGCGGGCCGCCGGTGTAGGGCGGGGCCAGCTGGATGGTGCGCGACGCGACCAGGCTCGGGTTCAGGATGGAGGCGGTGGCGTTGGCCGGGACCTTGAACTTCTTGTCGTAGTTGAAGGTCACCTTCATCTTGTCGCCGTCGGGTTCGATCTTCTCGATCTTGCCGACCTGCACGCCCATGATCTGCACCTTGTCCCCGGGGTACAGCGCCAGGGTCTGGGTGAAGTAGGCGGTGACGGTGTTGGTGGTCAGCCGCTGATAGGCCGTCCAGCCCACGAACGCGGCCACTATCGCACCGATCAGCACGCTCGTGCCGACCACCAGGGCCGCCCGGGACACGCCCGGCAGCTTGAGGTTTCGCACGTTGAAGATCGTCGACATCTAGCTCTCCCCTTAACCTTGTGAACCCGGCGGGAGGAACGGTGGATTGCCCGTCAGCGGAGCCGAATCGGCAGGTGGCAGCTGCGGACCCGGTCCGGGCGGCGGCGGCGGACCGTTGAGGGCCGGCGGCAGAGGCGCGATGCCGGGAGTGAAGTCGGGCGCCGAGGGCTGCGGCTCCAGCGGAACCGTCCGCGCACCGGGCGGGGCGGGCGGCAACGGCGGCATCGCGCCCGGCACGTTTGGCGAGAGTTGGCCCGGGATCGCAGCAGCGGGCACGCCCGGTGCGGGCTGCGGCCCGTTGGGGTTCGGCGCCGACGTCGCGACTTTGGGACTCTGCCCCTCGTAGTTCGGGCCGTACGGGTTGTCGCCGTAGGGGCCGACCGACAGGCCCGCACAGGGCAGCGGGTTCCCCGGCCGGGGCAGTCCGTCGGCGGGCGGGGTGTACGAGCACGGAGAGCCAGGGACGACGGCCGGACCGGGATTTTCCGGCGTGCCTTCCAGCGGCGTCGGCGACGGCGGCGGGGCGCCATTCGGGAAGCCGGTGCCGTTGGGGTCCGGGAACCGGAAGGCGGGCAGGCCGGCGTTGCGCCAGAACTCCTCCGGGTTGATCCCGCGCTTCTTGAACGCGGCATCGACGAACGGCTGCAGGATCTGGTACGGCAGCAAGTTGGACAGGAGCACTTTGAAATAGGGGCCCGAGGCGACGGACTCGCTCAGCGCGGTGAGGAACTTGCTAAGCGTGCTCAGCACGTCGACCAGGTCGAACTTGCGCTCTACCAGGATGTTGCTGATCGTGCGCAGCTGCTCGAGTACCCGGTTTAGGTTCGGGTTGTCGTCGATGAAGCCCTTGAGCTGTTCGGAGAACACTGACACCCGCTCCAGCAGCTGACCAACGGCGTAGCTGCGCTCGTTGATCGCCGACAGCAGCGTCTGCGCATTGACCAGCAGCGCATTCACCTGACCGCTGCGCTCACCGAGGACGCCGGCGATGTTGTTGGCGTTGCCAAGCAGCTGTTTGATCTGCTCGTCGCGCTTGCCGATGGTGTCGGAGAATCGGGCCACCCCGTCGAGGGCGGAGCTCAGGTGCGGATACGTCTGGTCGATCGTCTCCGACAGCACGTTGAGCGATTCGCGCACCGATGTGGTGTCCCAGCCGGACGCCGACTTCGTGACATCGAAGAAGGCGTCGTAGATCTGGTACGGCGTGGTCGTCTGGCCCAGCGGCAGCACACCGTTGGCCTGCAGCTCCTCCGACCCGCGCGGCTCGATCTCGATGTTCCTGCGGCCGAGGATCGTGTCCGTGCGGATCGCCGCGCGGCTGTCAGTGCCGATCTGCGTACCGCCCAGCGTGAAGCCGACGACGACCCTATCGCCCTCGATCTCGGTCTTGAGCACCTCGCCGATGTCGACGCCGGCGATGCGCACCTTGTCCCCGGGAGTGATGCCGCCGGTATCGCCGAACTGTGCGTAATACTTCGGCTTGGCGAACAGCATCGGCACGCTGGCGAAGCTCTGACCCACCCCGATCACGATGACGAGCAGGATGATGCCCATCAGCCCGACGCGGACCCGGTTTGATCCCTCAAGGACTCTCATTTCGGCGTGCACCTACCCGAGGGCTGCGAGGTGACCCTCACCGTGCGTACCGGACCACCTGGCTGCAGACCGTTCAGCTTCAGCGAGATGTCGCACAGGTAGAAGTTGAAAAAATCGCCGTACACGCCGCCGGCGCGGCCGATGATCTTCAACGCGTCCGGCAACCGGACGAGGATGTCATTGAGCTGGTCCTTCTGGTCAACCAGCGGCTGCTGTACGGCGTCGAGGTAGCCGACGGTGTCTTGCAGAACCGGCCGATTGTCGGTGAGCAGATCGGCCACCGTGCCCGCGGCGTCGCTGATGTCGGCGACCGAGGAGGCGATCGGGTCGGCGCGGTTCTTCAACCCGGTGATCAGCCTCTCGAAGTTCACCAGCGTCTCGTCGAACTGCTCCTGGTGCCTGACGGTGGTGTCGAGCACGGTGTTGAGGTTGCGGATCACCTCGCCGATCGCCTGGTCGCGATCGGCCAGCGTTGACGTCAGCGACGCGGTCTGGTCCAGGATGTCGTTGATGGTGCCGCCCTGCCCCTGGAACACCGTGATGATCGACTGTGCGATGTTGTTGACCTTCTCCGGATCGAGCGCCCGGAACAGCGGCCGGAAGCCGCCGATCAGTGCGTCGAGGTCCAGCGCGGGTTCGGTGCGCTCGACCGGGATGGTGCCGCCCGAGGGCATCCGGCGATCACTGTCACCGCGCTTGAGCTCCAGATAGCGGTCGCCGATGAGGTTGAGGTAGCGCACCGAAGCGGTGGACTCCTCGAACAGCTCCAGGGACCGCTCGACATCGAAATCGACGCGCGCCTTGGAGCCGCCCTCGATCAGCTTCACGTCCTTGACCTTGCCGACCTCGACGCCGGAGGCGCGGACGAACTGTCCGGGCCGCAGGCCACTGGAGTTGCTGAAGATCGCCGAATAGCCGGTGGTGCGGTCGAACCGCATCTGGCCGAACACCACGACGATGACCGCGGTGAACAGCAGCAGCACCAACGAGAAGGCGCCCAGCTTGATGGCGGTACCGGTGATTCTCATGGGTTGATCGTGTTCTCCCCTACCTGGCGACCCCAGATGTACTCGAGGGCGAGCGGTTGACCGAGTTCGAAATGGTTGTACGGCGCGATCGACGCACCGGTGTCCATCACCAGGTACGGCGCCGGCCACAGGTCACGCGTGATCGGCTGCCAGCAGCCGGGCCGCCCCTCCGGGCCACCCTTGGCGTTCAGCCGAGGCAAGTTGTCCGGGTAGACGTACGGGTTCTCGGCGCCGTTGATGGTGGAGTTCGTGTCGAGCGAGTAACCGTTGCCGCCGACTGCGGCCGCGACCTCGGGGGCGACGTCGTGGAAGTTGCGGACGGTGCAGAACAGCGCCGGGCTGTACTCGTCAAGCAGTTCGCTCGTCGGAATGAGGTCCTCGGCGCCGCGCACCAGATACGGGCCACCGCGCTCGAACACCTCACCGCCGGTGTTGCCAAAGCCGACCGCCGCGATCAGCGCCTGATCGAGGTTTCCGCGTTGTTCGTTGAGCGTGCGGGCGGTGGTCACCGCGTTCTCCAGACCGTCGAACAGGTCGGGTGCGGCGTTGGAGTACACCTCGCCGAGGTCGGCCAGTGCCCGTACGTCCCGGCGGAGCTGGGGCATCTGCGGGTTGAGGTCGGCAAGGATCGTGTTCCCGTTGACCAGCGATTCGCCGAACCGGTCACCGAACCCGTCGAGGGCCTGTGCGGTCGCGGTCAGGGTCTGGTTCAACTTAACCGGGTCCACCTTCTCCGCCAGCGACACCACGGTCTGGAATAGCGTGTTGAACTCCGTGGTCACGCTGGTCACGTCGATCACGTCAGAGCTCGTGATGCGCTGTTCGGTCGGGTTCTCCGGCGACGAGAACGACACGTACTTGTTGCCGAACACCGTGGTTGCCTTGATCTCGGCATCGACGTTTCGCGGAATCAGGTCGATGTACTTCGGATTCACTTCGAGCCTGATCAGCGCCTGCGGCTCGTCGCCGACGGTGACCGATTCGATCTGGGAGACCTTGCCGATCTCGACGCCGTTGTAGGTAACTTTAGACCCTGGGTCCATCACGAGGCCGGCGCGCGCTGTCTTCATAGTCAGCTCCTCGCGCGGCAAGAATTCGCCGCGGAACTGGAACCACACTAGGGCGACGACGACGGCCAGTACCAACAGCAGTACGAGACCGGCCAGCTTGTACGGCGGCCGCTTCGGGCTGTTCACCGGTGCTTGAGGCGACGTCATGACTACACCGTCAGGTTGAAGTTCGGGTCGGTGCCGTACAGCGCCAACGAAGCGAATAGGACAACCAGCACGGTCGCGATCAGCGATGCCCGCATCGACCGGCCGACGGCCTCACCGACGCCCACCGGACCGCCGCTGGCGAAGAAGCCGTAGTAGCAGTGGTTCAGCATGATGATCAGCGAGATAATGATCGCCTGCACGAACGACCAGGCCACGTCGTCGGGCCGCAGGAACGTCCGGAAGTAGTGATCGTAGGTGCCGATCGACTGACCGTAGAACAACGTCGTGGTGACCTGCGCGGACAGGAAGCTCATGATGATCGCCATCGCATAAAGCGGAATGATCACGATGAACCCGGCCACGATGCGCGTCGACACCAGATACGAGATCGACTTGATCCCCATCACCTCGAGGGCGTCAATCTCCTCGCTGATGCGCATGGCGCCCAGCTCGGCCGTCGCACCCGCGCCGACCGTCGCCGCCAGCGCCACACCGGCCACCACGGGTGCCGCGATGCGCACGTTGACCAGGGCGGCGAAGAAGCCCGTGAACGCCTCCACACCGATGTTGCCCAGGGAGGAGAAGCCCTGGATCGCGATCAGTGAACCGCCCGAGAGCGTGACGAAGCCGACGATCGCGACGGTGCCACCGATGACCGCCATCGCCCCGGTGCCCATACCGATCTCGGCGATCAGGCGCAGCACCTCCTTGCGGTAGAAACGCAGCGCGTGACCGATCGACCCGATCGCGGTAACCACGAACCACGCGACGTGACCCACGCTGTCCAAACCGCGCGCGGGGGCGCCGACGAGGCGCTCCCCGCGGGCATAGCCCCGCGGAAAGCGTTGCCGGAGAACCGTGCCGGTACCCGGCTTTGTCGCCATATCAGCGCCCCGTTCCGAAGCGGACGCCGATCGTGGTCATCACAACGTTGACGGCGAACAGTGCGATCACGCAGAGCACCAGCGTCTCGTTCACGCCAGTTCCGACGCCCTTGGCGCCGCCGGACACCGTGAGACCTCGATAGCAGCCGATCAACCCGGCTATCAAACCGAACGCGAGTGCCTTGACAACCGAGATGAGCACCTCGGGCAACCCGGTCACCAGCGTCAGCGTCGACACGTATGCGCCGGCGGAAATGTTCTGGATGTACACGCCAAAGATGAACCCGCCGACCAAGCCGATGGTGATGACCGCGCCATTGAGTAGGAAGGCCACGAACGTGGAGGCGACGACTCGCGGCGCCACCAGCCGGTGGATCGGGTCGATCCCCAGCACCTCGAGGGCGTCGATCTCCTCGCGAATCGTCCGGGCACCGATGTCGGCGCAGATGGCCGTCGATCCCGCGCCCGCGACCACCAGCACTGTCACCAACGGGCCGAGCTGAGTAACGGCGCCGAGCGCCGCGCCGGCCCCGGAGACGTCCGCGGCACCGAACTCGGCGAGCAGGATGTTGAGCGTGAAGATGATGAGCACGGTCAGCGGGATCGCGACCGCGATGGTGGGCAGGAACGCCACACGCATAAGGAACCAACTCTGGAGGATGAACTCGCGCCATTGGAATGGACGCGATAGAGCCCTCGCGGTTAGAACGCACATCCGAACGAAGCCGCCGACGGCTTCCAGACCCGGCCTCACCTGATCCGTTACGTAAGCAGTGAGACCGCTGGATGCCGTGCTCACCGGCGTATTTCCCTGACGGTACCCTCTATGTCGCGATGTAACAGGAACTCTTGCGCCACGCACACTCCTTGCCTGTTTCGCCGTACTGCTGTGGCTGCACTCCCAAAACGGAAAGGCAGCAAACCGACTATAAAGGACGCGCGGTCTAAAGGCCACCGAACGATGATCTTTGGCGATCCGTAATGCCCTAGCTTAGTGGTCTGGCTCGTAAGTTCGTCGGGGGTCGCGTTCAGGCAGCCCGAGGCTGGATCGGATTGTGCTCGGAGTCGCGGGCGTCGAGCCTGGTCAGCAGTGCGTTCAGGTCGGTGGTGGTGAACTTCCACTTGAACGGCCGCGCGGTCTGGTTGTAGCGGGTCTCGAAGTCGTTGAGCCGGTCGATGACCTCGTCGATGTTGGTGAAGTCGTTGGGCGCCAGCGCTTTCCGCTGCACTATGGAGAAGTAGATCTCGATCTGGTTCAACCAGGACGCGTGCACCGGGGTGTGCACCATGATCGCGGCCTGCCCGCGGTGGGAGGAGCCGTTGTCGACGATCCAGAACACCCGGTTGGCGGATTTGTAGGGTACCTGGGCCATCACCTGTTCGACGAGCCGGTGAAACGGTTCGATGCCGGTGGTGTCCTCGCAGCGGCCGAACACCTGCGCGCGGTGCACGTCGTAGGCGGCTAGGTAGGCCACCGCGCCGCCGCGGTCGTAGTCGTGGTTGACCCGCATCGCCCGGGCGACGCCGGGCGGCAGCGTGGGGTGGCAGCGGCAACGGGCCTGGATGGGGAGGTCTTCTCGTCGGCGGAGATTACAAAGTCGTTCGCGGCCCCAGCGGTTCTCCCTCCCATTTCCGGTCGTAGAGGTCGAGCACCCGGCCCGCTTTGAGCGCGAAGTCGGGGTCGGTGACGAAGATCGACCGGTACTGCCAGGGTTTGAGCGCGTCTTCGCACAACCAGCGGCGCACTGTGGCGGGCGAGATCGACTCGCAAAACCCTTCCGCGACGGCGTAGCGGGCCAGCTCCGGGCACGGCCACCGCGCCAGCGGCAGCCCGCTGTCCGCCGGTGGTGTACACGCCGCCGCTTTGACCTGGGCGACCTGCACCGGGCTGAATTCCGGTGGCCGTCCGGAACGTTTCGCATCCGACAGCGACGCGATACCCGGCGCCGCGCACCAGCGGTTCCGCCACTTGCGCACGGTGTCCTCACACACCCGCAGCGACGCCGCGATCTGCGCGTTCGGCTCGCCCTCGGCCGCGGCGAGCACGATCTTCGCTCGCGTAACCAGGCGTTGCTCGGTGCGCCCGGACCGGACCAGACGCCGCAGTTCGCGGCGCTGCGCCCCGGTCAACATGATCCGGTCGGCGGGTGCCACGGCGTCTGCTCCACGAGGCGAAGTTCACACTGGTCACTTCAGCCTCACCCATCACGGATGTCTCATTGCTCAACGACACGCCGTGAGGCACGATCAAAGACCATGGCCGCACCTCCAGCATCGACGAAAACGTCCCTGCAGCAACGGCTCAGCGCCCGCGCCCGCCAACGATGGCCCCAACTCGACGGCATCGACGTGCGCTTCCGCGGCGCGTTCGCCTATGTCAGCGGACGTCTACCCGCCGGCGAAAACATCCCGCTGATGCGGCTGCGCTACGGCGGATCCGCCGCCCGCTGGGGCTTCGCAATGTAGCTGGCCAGCAAGAACGGCTACCGAGACTCAGTCCTGCAGACCGGCCAATTCGCCGGCGCACCCGAAGACGCCCTCGACACCGCATGCGGCCTCTACCTCGGCGACCCAACCGCCTGGATCTGACCCCCGACGAACTTACGAGCCAGACCACTTAGGAAGATATGCCCGCGAAACCAAACGACAAGGAGCAGTGGCATCGTCGCTGAAGCCCCGCGCCCGCAGCGTGCGCCCATCGACCCCAGTGGCCGGGTCGGGCAGCTGCGGGCCGCCCAGCATCCGCCGGGCCGTCGAACGGCCCATCCCCGTGAGGGTCACCACCCGATCCAGAATCTCGCCCTTACCCGCCTTTGACGCTTTGCGGTACTGACCACGCAGTTTGTTCGTCACCTGCCGTCTTGCAGCCATCTCGACCTTGCCCTCCACACCGGGCAAGCCATCCGCGATACGCGCTCAAAATAGGTGAGGCACGCCGCGCCGTTGTCACCTGATGTTAATTGCGGCTAACATCAGCGCCTAGCAGATCGACGTCGATGCTCGCCCGGAGGGAAAACTTTGGTACAGGTCCTGTCCGATCGGGTCGACGACACCGCGCCCAGCTATCTCAAGAACCGCGAAGGACTGAGCGCGCAACTCGACACCATCGCGGAGCAACTGGCGCTGGTCAACGGCGGCGGCGGCGCAAAATACGTTGCGCGCCACCGCAAGCGGGGCAAGCTACTCGTCCGCGAGCGCATCGAGCTGATGCTCGACTCCGACACAGCGTTCCTCGAACTATGCCCCTTCGCCGCCTGGGGCAGTAAGTTCCCCGTCGGCGGTAGCGTGGTGGTAGGCATCGGCGTGGTCGAGGGCATCGAGTCGATGATCATCGCCCACGACCCCACCGTCCGCGGCGGCGCATCGAACCCCTATACCTTCCGCAAGGTGTTCCGCGGCATGGCCATCGCGCGGGAGAACCGACTGCCCATCATCAACATCGTCGAGTCTGGCGGCGCCGACCTGCCCACACAGGCAGAGATCTTCGTGCCCGGCGGGCAGCTGTTCCACGACTTGACACAGCACAGCGCAGCGGGGCTGCCGACACTGGCCTTGGTCTTCGGCAACTCGACCGCGGGAGGTGCGTACGTCCCGGGCATGTGCGACTACGTCGTGATGGTGCGCAACCGTTCCAAGGTGTTCCTCGGCGGTCCGCCATTGGTCAAGATGGCCACGGGGGAGGTCTCCGATGACGAATCGCTCGGCGGCGCCGACATGCACGCCCGCACCTCGGGGCTGGCCGATTACATGGCCGAGGACGAGCAGGACGCGATCCGAATCGGCCGTCGCATCATGGCGCGGCTCAACTGGCGGAAGAACGGCCCCGGACCCACCACGCCGCCGCACCCGCCGGTGCACGACCCCGATCAGCTACTCGGCATCGCCTCCGTCGATCCGAAGGTGCCCTTCGACCCCCGCGACGTGATCGCCCGAGTGGTCGACGGGTCGGCCTTCGACGAGTTCAAACCTCTCTACGGCACCTCACTCGTCACTGGCTGGGCCTCGATCCACGGCTTCCCGGTCGGCATCCTCGCAAACGCACGCGGCATCCTGTTCAGTGAGGAGGCCGAGAAGGGTTCGCAGTTCATCCAACTGGCAAATCAGATCGACACCCCCCTCATCTTCCTTCAGAACACCACCGGTTTCATGGTCGGTGCCGAGTACGAGCAGGGCGGCATCATCAAGGACGGCGCCAAGATGATCAACGCCGTATCAAACAGCACAGTCCCGCACGTGACCATCACCATGGGTGCGTCCTACGGTGCCGGGAACTACGGCATGTGCGGGCGGTCGTACTCACCGCGTTTCCTATTCGCTTGGCCTAACTCGAAGTCGGCCGTGATGGGTCCGGCGCAACTGGCCGGAGTGTTGTCCATCGTGGCGCGCGAGTCCGCCGCCGACCGCGGGCTGCCCTTCGACGAGGAGGCCGACGTCCAGATGCGCGCCGCTGTCGAGGAACAGATCGAGCGCGAATCCGTCGCACTGGCCAACAGCGGCCGCCTTTACGACGACGGGATCATTGATCCCCGCGACACGCGGACCGTTCTCGGGTTCTGCCTGTCTGTGATCCACAACGGCGAGGTCCGTGGCCAGCGTGGCTACGGCGTGTTCCGGATGTGATGGCGATGCCCAAGATCCGCAAGGTCCTGGTCGCCAACCGTGGCGAGATCGCGCGGCGGGTGTTCCGCACTTGCCGCGACCTCGGGATCGCCACCGTGGCGGTCTATTCCGACGCCGACGCCGACGCGTGGCACGTCGCCGACGCCGACGAGGCCGTGCACCTTCCCGGCTCGTCTGCCGCCGAGACGTACCTCGACATCCACCGGATCATCGCCGCTGCCTCGCTCACCGGCGCGGACGCAGTACACCCCGGCTACGGCTTCCTTTCGGAAGACGCCGGGTTCGCGCGTGCCTGTGTCGCCGCCGACCTCGTCTTCATCGGTCCGCCGCCCGGGGCGATCGACGCGATGGGCTCGAAGCTGCAGGCCAAGAAGATGATGTCCGACGCGGGGGTGCCTGTGCTGCCCGGTGGCGACACGACGGGGCTGTCGGCCGAGCAGCTGGCGAAGCTGGCCGCCGACGTCGGCTACCCGGTGCTGGTCAAGGCCAGCGCCGGCGGCGGTGGCCGAGGCATGCGCGTTGTCGCGTCGCCGGACGAGCTCGACGAGGCGGTCGCCTCCGCTTCGCGTGAGGCCGCGGCCGCGTTCGCCGACGGCACCGTCTTCCTCGAGCGTTACGTCCACCGCCCGCGCCACGTCGAGATCCAGGTCATGGCCGACACGCACGGAAACGTCGTGTCTCTGTTCGAGCGCGAGTGCTCCGTGCAGCGTCGACACCAGAAGGTGATCGAGGAGGCGCCGTCACCGGTCGTCGACGACGCGTTGCGCGCTCGGATGAGCGAGGCCGCCATCGCCGCCGCACGCGCCGTCGGTTACGTGGGCGCCGGGACGGTCGAGTTCGTCTACGACGCCGACCAGGACGGCAAGGGCGGCTCCTTTGCCTTCCTCGAGATGAACACCCGGCTGCAGGTCGAGCACCCGGTTACCGAGCTGATCACCGGCCTCGACCTGGTGCGTGCCCAGCTGCTCGTAGCCATGGGCCGCCCGCTGCCCGAGGAGATGCACAACCCGCGAATTCGCGGTCACGCGGTCGAGGCCCGTCTGTGCGCCGAGGATCCGGCCGACGACTACCGGCCCCACACCGGCACCCTGCGCACCATGGATGTCCCGGCGCTCGCCGGCGTGCGGGTTGACTCGGGTTTTCGTGCCGGTTCGGTCATCAGTCATTACTACGATTCGCTGCTGGCCAAGGTCATCGCGTGGGCACCAACGCGCGACGAGGCACTTGCCAGCCTCTCGGCGGCGCTGGCCGGCGCCCGTATTCACGGCGTGACCACCAATCGCAACCTGCTTGTGCGCGTCCTGCGCCATGACGAGTTCGCCGGGCGGGGCACCGACACTGGTTTCCTTGACCGACACGACGTCGCCGAACTCGGCGCTGCCCTCCTTGACACGCAGGCAGAGCGCCTGCACGCCGTCGCGGCGACCGTGGCCAGCGTGGCCGCGCGGCGTGCCGCGGCGACGGTCCAGGCCACGTTGCCCGCTGGATGGCGCAACAACCCATCGCAATCGCAGATCACGACATGGCAGACCCAGGACGGGCGCGAAGTGCGCGTCGGGTACACGTTGCGTCTGACGGACACCTGCCTGCGCGTCGATGACGAGGCGTTGGCCGACGTCGAGCTTGTCGCCGGCAGCAGCGAGCGTGTTGTGCTGCGCGTGAACGGCGTGCGCCGCGCCTACGACATAGTCCTCGACCGCGATATCGCCCACGTCGACTCGGTCGCCGGCTACTCCGCCCTGCGGCTGGCGCCACGCTTCGTCGACCCGAGCGCTCTGCACCCGCCCGGGTCGCTCACCGCGCCGATGCCGGGTTCAGTGGTCCGACTGCCGGTCGCCGAGGGCGAGACGGTCTCGGCGGGCCAAACCCTAGTCGTCCTGGAGGCGATGAAGATGGAGCACACCGTCGCGAGCCCGATTGACGGGGTGCTGAGCGCCCTGCCGGTCCAGGTCGGCCATCAGGTCTCGAGCGGTGACGTCCTCGCCGTGGTCGAGGCGGTGGACGGCGGTGAAGTGGCGTCGGACGCCACGGAGCTCTAATGAAGCCGGCGCGCTCCCGATCGGTGGCGCGTCGATACCGATGTGAGGAGTGTCATGGAATTGCACGAGACAGAGGAACGTCAGGACCTGCGCAAGGCGGTCGCCGAGATCGCCAAGGACTTCGGACACGAGTACTACCTGGAAAAGTCGCTGGCCGGCGGGAAGAGCACCGAGCTGTGGCAGGCCGTGGGCAAACAGGGCTTCCTCGGGGTGAACCTTTCCGAGCAGTACGGCGGCGGCGGCGGCGGCATCTACGACATGCAGATCGTCGGTGAGGAGCTCGCCGCGGCGGGCTGCCCGCTGCTGATGACCGTCGTCTCGCCGACCATCTGCGGCACGATCATCCAGGCATTCGGCAGTGAGGAACTCAAGCAGCAGTGGCTGCCGGGCATCGCCAGCGGCGAGACGATCATGGCCTTCGCGATCACCGAGCCGGACGCGGGCTCGAACTCGCACAACATCTCCACGACCGCGAAACGCGACGGTGACGACTGGGTCATCAACGGCACCAAGTACTACATTTCTGGCGTCGATGAAGCCGAAGCGATCCTGGTGGTCACCCGAACGTCTACCAACGACAGTGGTCGCGGACTACTCAGCCTGCTCGTCGTGCCCACCGATGTCCCCGGGCTGACCAAGTCACTCATCCCGGTGCAGGCGGTCACTCCAGAGAAGCAGTTCACTCTATTCTTCGATGACGTCCGCGTGCCGGCCGCCAACCTTGTCGGCACGGAGAACGAGGGCCTGCGCCAGGTCTTCATGGGCCTGAACCCGGAGCGAATCATGGGGGCGGCGCTCGGCAACGGCATCGGTCGCTACGCGCTGGATAAAGCCGCCGATTACGCCCGCAAGCGCCACGTGTGGGGAGCGCCGATCGGCTCGCACCAGGGCGTATCGCACCCGCTCGCCCACGCCAAGATCCAGGTTGAGCTGGCCCGGTTGATGACTCAGCGTGCCGCCTCCCTGCACGACGCCGGCGATCCGGGGTCGGGTGAGGCGTCGAACATGGCGAAATACGCCGCAGCCGAGGCGGGCATCCTGGCGCTCGACCAGGCGATTCAGACCCACGGCGGCAACGGCATGGCCACCGAGTACGGCCTCGCCACGTTGTGGGGTCCGGCCCGGCTCATGCGCACCGCGCCGATCAGCCGCGAAATGATCCTCAACTTCGTGGCGCAGCACAGCCTGAAACTGCCCGCGTCCTACTGAGTCGCCGCGGAATGAAAGGGAATCGCATGCAACTCGGCATCGGTCAGTGGGTGACCCGGCGCGCCTTCCTCAACGGCGGGCGCACCGCGTTGATCAGCAACGGCGCGCACATCACCTACGCCGACCTCGATCGGCGCACCAACCAGGTCGCCGCCGCACTCATCGCCCTCGGCGTGCGCAGGGGCGATCGGGTCGCGATGCAGCTGGTCAATTCGACCGAGTTCATCGAGGTGCTGCTGGGCTGCGCCAAAATCGGCGCACTTGCAGTTCCGCTCAACGTGCGCCTTGCCGGACCCGAGATCGGCTACATCCTGGCCGACTCAGGCGCCGATGTTCTGGTCTTTTATGAGCCGTTGGCCGCGCAGGCCAGGAGCGCCGTCACCGAGTCCGGAGTCCGCGTGCGCCATGTCGTGCGCGCCGGTGGGGTGCCGGCGCCGGGCGAGCTCGGCTACGAAGACGTCGTCTCGGGCGCCGCGCCCGAACCGCTCAACGGTGACGTCGACGGCCGCGACCCCGCGTTCATCATGTACACGTCGGGGACGACGGGACGACCCAAGGGCGCGATCCTCACCCACGACAACCTGCTATGGAACGCGATCAACGTCCTCGGCACCGACATCGGCCTGCGGGGCGAGGACGTCACCGTCGCGGTGGCGCCGATGTTCCACATCGGCGGGCTGGGAGTACACACCCTGCCGCTGCTCTACGTGGGCGGCACCAGCGTCATCATGCCGTCCTTCGAGCCGCGAGCTACGCTGCAGGCGATGGCCGACCACCACGTCACGGTTCAGTTCATGGTGCCGGCCATGTGGACCGCTCTCACACAGGTGTCCGACTTCGACTCCTTCAACCTGTCTGCGCTGCGTTTCGCCATGGGCGGCGGGTCGCCCGTCCCCCTCACGGTCATCGACTTCATGCGCCAGCGAGGCGTGCCCTTCACCGAGGGCTTCGGCATGACCGAGACCGCTCCCCTGGTGACCGTCCTCGACGCCGACAACATCAGCACGCGGGCCGGGTCGATCGGCCGCGTCGCAATGCATGTCGACGCCCGCATCGTCGACGACGACGACCGCGACGTCGCGACCGACACCGTGGGCGAACTGATCGTGCGCGGCCCGAATGTGTTCACTGGCTACTGGATGAAGGCCGAGGCGAGCGCCGAGGCGTTACGCGGGGGCTGGTTCCACACGGGCGACCTCGGGCGCATGGACGCCGAGGGCTTCATCACCCTCGTCGACCGCAAGAAGGACATGATCATCTCCGGCGGCGAGAACGTCTACCCGATCGAGGTCGAGCAAGTTCTCTTCCGCCACCCGGCGGTACTCGACGCCGCCGTGATCGGCGGCAAGGACTCAAAGTGGGGCGAACGCGTCGTCGCGATCGTCGTCGCCGACCCGGCAACACAGGCACCGAGCGCCGAGGAGATCGTGGCGTGGTGCCGGGAGCGGCTGGCGCACTTCAAGTGTCCGCGTGACGTGCACTTCGTCGCCGAACTGCCGCGCAACGCCACTGGCAAGCTGCTCAAGACCGAGCTGCGCGCGCAGTTCACGGGCATCGAGGGCGGAGTCGTTTTGCGCTGAGTCGTGCCGCTGCAATCGCGGGTTCGAAGCAGAGCCCCTAAATCATGAACTGAGAAGAGGATGCGACAGCATCGGGGGGGCTAGCGGTTTCGTTCACCTCCCTCGATGTGGTGCGCGGGCGCCGACACAGGCAACGTCAGCGTCGGCAGGATCCCAGCCCAGCGGGTCGGACGGCGAACAACGTCAACCACAAATTGACAGGAGGACAGAAAGTGGCCGGTTTGCGCCGCAAACTGCTCCTCGAGGCCGCCGCCGACCTGTTCGCGCGGCAAGGCTTTCACGCCGTGGGCATCGACGACATCGGTGCCGCAGCAGGGGTGAGCGGGCCGGCCGTCTACCGGCACTTTCAGAACAAGGACGCGATCCTGCGCGAGTTATGCGACGCCGCCATGACTGAGCTGCTGGCCGGCGCCCGGCGTGCCACCACCGCCGGCACACCGACGGAGGTCCTGCACGCCCTTGTCGACCTACATGCGGCCTTCGGCGCGCGACGACGCGGCCTGTTGGCCGTCTACGCCCGCGAGCACCGCTCGCTGTCGCCGCTGGCGACCCGTGCCCTGCGACGCCGACAGCACAGCTACGAGTCTTTCTGGGTCGACGCGCTCGTACGAGCACGGGGCGATCTGGACCGTGAGCGCGCACAGGGCCTGGTCGCCGCCGTGCTGTCATTGCTCAACGCGTCCGCGCACATGCCGGCGTCGCTGGACGACGCGACGATTGAGGCGATGCTGGTCGCCGCGGCCGTTGCGGCACTGTTCAGCGGCGCGCCGTGACCGGATTCGCGTGGCGGTCGGCTGAGTCGAGTCCCTTCAGGAGTTGAAGCCGCCCCAGCATTGCACGACCTATCCGCTGACGTAGTCGATTCGGGGTTACACAGCAAGGTAGACGGCGCCCCGCACCGGATTCAGTGTGTGTCGAGCAGCGACTGGGGAATATCCACCATGCGGGACCGCACGTATTCCCCGAGCCCCTTGGCCTGCGCGTCCAGCCGGGTCGAGGAGGCCACCCCGTCACCGAGCAAGCCGTGCACCACCACGTTGAGGGCGCGCAGGTTCGGCAGTTCGAAGCGTTCGATGCGCAGGTGCGCCGTCTCCGGCCCGAGCAGTGTGCGCAGCCGCTCGACGCTGAGGTAGTCGCGCGCCCACGCGTACCCAGGGTCATCCCGTGCCCACAGGCCGAGGTTAGCGTTGCCGCCCTTGTCTCCGGACCGCGCGCCGAGTACCGACCCGAGCGGCGCGCGACGTGTCGGCCCGGACGGCACCGGCAGCTTCGCGGGCGGGGCGATCCCAGCCGGCGGGACGGCACCGGTCGGCGGGTCGGGGATCTCGTGCCGTGTGCCGTCGGCGTCGACGAGTACGTGCGTGAGAGCCGAGCGCGCTACGTAGGCCGGCCGGTAGACGCCGAAGGCGGTCTCCGAGGACGGTGGCGTGGTGGTGTGGAAGCCGGCGAAACCAGCCAGGGCGATCTCCATGACCCCCCCGGAGAAGGCTCGGCCCACCTTGCGCGGGTCGGCGTCCTTCACCGTCACACGCAGGTGCGCGCAGGCTTGCTCGTTCGTCGGTGCGTCGGAGAAGTCGAAACGCAACAGCCTCACGTCGACTTCGTCGAAGGCGTCGCGTCCGCCGAGAACGTCGAAGAGCTGCTGTTCGGCGAAAGCCGCCTTGGCCTCGATGTCGAGGCCGGTGAGCACCATGGTCATCGTGTTACGGAAGCCGCCCACCTCATTCAGCGCCACCTTCAACGTGTCCGGCGGCGGACTGCCTTTCGTACCGCTGATCGCGACGCGGTGCTCACCCTGTTGAGCCAGCCGGATGGTGTCGAAGTGGGCGACGACGTCGGGGCCGAGGTAGGCAGGTTCAGCGATCTCGTAGAGCAGCTGGGCGGTGACCGTGCCGACTGAGACCAGTCCCCCGGTGCCGGGATGCTTCGTGATCACCGAAGAGCCGTCCTCGGCGACCTCGGCGATCGGAAACCCCGGGTAGCGGCGGTCGGTGATCTCGTCGAGGAACGCGTAGTTGCCGCCCGTCGCCTGAGGGCCGCACTCGATCACGTGCCCGGCGACGACCGCGCCCGCGAGCCGATCCCAGTCGGCGGGTGCCCAAGCGTGCCACCAGACGGCTGGACCGACGACCAGGGATGCGTCGGTGACCCGGCCGGTCACGACGACGTCGGCGCCCGAACGCAGCGCCTCGGTGATGCCCCAGGCGCCGAGGTAGGCGTTGGCCGATACCGGTTTGATGTCGCCGACGGGCGGCGTGATTGCGTGGAGGTCGCCACGTAGGTCGTCGCCCTCGACGTGCGCGACGCGCGCGGTGAGGCCGAGACGTGCGGACAGCTCGCGCAACGCGGCGGCCAAGCCGGCGGGACTCAGCCCGCCCGCGTTCGCGACGACCTTGATGCCACGATCGAGACAGGTGCCCAGCACCTGTTCCATTTGGGTGAGGAAAGTCCGCGCGTACCCGCCGGACGGGTCTTTAGCCTGGGCCTTGGCCAGGATGAGCATGGTCAGCTCGGCCAGATAGTCACCGCACAGGACGTCGATCGGTCCGCCCTCGACCATCTCGCGGGCTGCGGCGATGCGGTCGCCGTAAAAGCCGGAACAGTTGCCGATGCGGACCGGGACGCTCACCGCTGACCCCCTGCGAACTGGCCCGCCACGCGTCCGCCGCCAGGGGGCCCCGCGAAGGCCTGGGCGATCGCGAGCCACTGGTCGGCCAGCGGGCCGTCGGCGACCAAAGCGGTGTCGTCGCGGTGGCGGCGTTGGGTGACCAACAGGCAAAAGTCGAGCGCCGGCCCGCTCACGTGGTTGGTGGCGTCGGCTGGCCCCCACGTCCAGACGCTGCCGTCCGGAGCGGTCAGCTCAACGCGTACCGGGTCCGCGGGCAGGTCCAGACCGTTGGCCAGGTAGCTGAACGCGCGCGCACCCACCCCGATGTGGGCTACGTGACGCAGCCGTGCCGTGGCCGCGCGGGTCCCGCCGAGCGCGTCGACGACGTCCTGGCCGTGCGCCCAGGTCTCCATGAGTCGCGCTGTCAGCGACGAGACCGCGCTCATCGGCGGCCCGAACCACGGCAGGCGGGTCGCCGGGTCAATGTCCGCGAACGCCGCAACGAGGGCTGCACGCGACGTGTCGAACCACGCGAGCAGGTCGGCAGCCGGCATTTGACGGTAGCGCTCGGCGATGACGTCGGGTGAGATGCTTCCGTCGGCCATCATCGGCAGGTAGTCGCTGCTGAACCCGTCGGGGTCGGTGGTCGAGCGCACCGCCACGTCGTCGAAGAACGCCAGATGGCTGATCTGGTCGCGGATCGTCCAGCCCACGGCCGGCGTCGGCGCGTCCCAGCCGCGCGGACCTTCGGTCAGCGGCGCGACCAATCCGCGTAGGGCTGCCGTCTCCGCTTCGATGTCGGCGATGACCGGCTGCATGCTCACCGCCACGTCAACATCCCTTCCACTGCGGCGCGCGCTTCTCGCGGAACGCCCTCGGGCCTTCCTGCGCGTCGTCGCTCAGATAGACCGGCTCCCAGATCTCGTCGGCCAGGTCGTACGCGGCGGCGAGGTGGTGCTGTGCCGAGAGGTGCACGGTGCGCTTGGACGCGAGCACCGATAGCGGAGCGTTCGCGGCGATGCTGAGCGCCAACCGCTGGGTACGCTCGCGCAACTGATCGGCCGGCACCACCTCGTTGACCAAGCCGACCTGGTGGGCGCGCTCGGCGGTGATCGGGTCGCCGGTAAGCAGGATCTGCATGGCAACGCGTGGGGGCACCAGCCACGACAGCGGTGTTGCCCACGGCGAACCGCGGCCGACCTTGACCTCGCTGACGGCGAAGGTCGCGTGTTCGGCAGCCACGACCAGGTCGCACTGCTGCGCGAGCAGGAAGCCCCCGGCGAACGCGACACCGTTGACGGCCGCGATCGTCGGCTTCGCGACGTCGATGTTGCGGCCGAACTGCGGAGCGAAGTCCTTCGGGGGCACCTTGAGCGCGTTCTGCGCCATCTCCTTCAAGTCCCCGCCGGCGCAGAACGCCTTATCGCCCGCGCCGGTGAGGACGAGCACCTTCGCCGCGTCGTCGTCGTTGAAGCGGCGTACCGCGTCGAAAAGCCCCGTGCGCACAGCGTTGTTGAGCGCGTTGCGCGCCTCGGGCCGGTTGATCGTGAGCCACGCGACGCTGTCGACGACCTCGTAGCGAATCGGTTGCTCGGCCACCGAGCCTCCGTCCCTCACCGTCGCCTCGCATGTGAGTGGCAGTTCACCCGGGCACCTCGACCAACGGGTCGGCCAGCTCAACGGTGGCTTCACTCGGTACGCAGGGACCGTCCTCGCTCGAGACGAGCAGTTCAAGGTCGACGAGGCGCCGTCCGCCATCGTCGCGTTTGGCCACGACATTGCCGCTCAGGGTCGCGGTCTGGCCCGGGTAGATCGACCGGATCATTGAGATTTTGCGGCGTCGGATGAGCGCGTCGGGTCCGGCCCATTCGTTGAGGCCGCGGTCGATGAAGCCATGGAAGAAGAGGGTTGACAGGTAGATCGTGCGCTGGCCCTGGCTGCGCGCATAGTCGGGGTCGTGGTGACCGGGGAACCAGTCCCATGTCGAAGCCGCGTTCATGCAGATGCGCTTGTAGCTGATCTCGATCGAGAGGGACGTCATGGTGTCGCCGACGGCGATGTCCTCGAACCGCACGGGGAAGCGGACCATGCTGTGCTCGGTGGATTCGTTCATGATGCGCCTTCACTATCGGCGGTGTCGTATCGGAAGAGCACGTTGGTGTTGCGGCCGATGACCTCACCGTGCTGGTCGGAGAAGGTGCTCACCGTGGTGATGAACACGCCGGTGCCCACCCGCGTCGTCTTCGGCTCGGAGATCGAGGCGATCTCCTCCACGATCGACACGTGATCGCCTACCCGGGGCCGGCGTTCGAACTCGGTCGTCGTTGAGGCGTTGATGATGTGGTGGCCGGGCAACGGGACGCTGAGCGCGAACATCATGTCGGCACGCGCTAGGTACTCGGGCACCCACTGCGGCGCGAAGCCGAGGGTCATCAGCAGTCCGGGCGGGCAGTCCTCACCCTCCCAGTAGCGGGGGTTCGCGTCCTCGACGAGCGAGCAGTAGTACAACACCATCGAGCGGTCGATCGGGAACCACGCACGCCGCGGTTCGGAGCGATGACCGACCCACGCTTGGCCTTCGTCGAAGGTCCCGAACGTCATGCCCAGGCCGGTGACGTCGCTCGTTGGCGCGCTCACCGGGCCACCTGCACGACGGCGCTCCCCTTTATCGCGGGTTCGCCGGTCTGGCGCGTGACCACAAGTTCGAGGTCGGCCACCTGCTGCCCTCCGGCCTCGCGCACGCCGGTGACCGTGCCGGCGAAGCTGAGCAGGTCACCAGGCCATACCTGACCGGTGAAACGGATGCGGAACGAGCGGATGTAGGCCAGGCCTACCCAGGCGGTCAGCCGCTGGGCGAGCAAGCCGCCGTGCAGCAGTCCCATGCCGAACACACCGGGCATGCCGGCCGCGCGGGCGAACTCTTCGTCGTGGTGGATCGGGTTGAAGTCGCCGCCGGCGCCGGCGTAGCGGACGATGTGCGAGCGCGTCAGCGGGCCGAACTGTGAGGTCGGCATCTCGTCGCCAGCGGCCAACGCCACCGGTGCGGAGGATGTCGTCATTGGGTGGAGCCTCCGGTTTCGATCAAGACGTCGGTCTGGCGCACGACGAGCTCGTCGCGCTGATTGGTGAAGTCGGTCTCGATCGTGACCATTGTCATGGTGCCGCCGCGCTTGCCCTCACGGCTGGTCACGTTCGACACCCGGCGCGTCTCGGTGAGCTCGTCACCGACGAACACCGGCGCGAAATACTCCCAGCCGCACTCGCCATGCAGTACGCGGCGCAGGTCGAGGCCGAGGCCGCCGAACATGTCGTCGTCTGCGCGCCAGTGAGCCGAGGAGACGACGAAGGTCGGCGGAGCGGGGATCGCGCTGAAGCCGGCGGCCCGGGCGGCTGCGGCGTCCTGGTAGATCGGGTCGTGGTCGTCGAGGGAAATCGCGAACTCGCGCACTTTGGACCGGTCGACGGGAAATGTGGTGCTCCCGAGTTGCGTCCCGATAAGCGAGGCGTCAGCCACTCTGGTCACCTTTCCCGCTGGCGAGAGCCGGCGCACAATCGCGGATGAGGTCGCCGAGGTTCTCGGCGATGCGTTCGGGTGCGACCCCTATCGAGGGCGAGTAGAGAATGATGTGATCCAGCACGCCCTCGTAGCGGCGCAGCCCGTCGCGGACCTCGGCGGCGGTACCGGCCACGGCCATCGAGTCGATCATGTCGTCGGTGACGGCTGCGAACATGGCCGGCAGGTCGCGCCGTGCGAACGCCTCGCGAATCGCCGCCCCCTGCCTGGCGAAGCCGCTCACATCGAGAACGTGCTCGTAGGTCTTCACCGAGGAGTAGAACGCGATCTGCTGCGCGGCCTCACGACGCGCGATCTGCGGGTCGTCGTGCACCGCGCAGATGACCATCGAGACGATCTCAACGTCGGCGGGATCGCGTCCGGCTCGCTCCGCACCGCGCACGACGGCTGGGCGGGCGACCTCCTCGACGTAAGCCGTGGTGAAAAGCGGATGACCAGCCAACCCGTCGGCCACGCGCCCGGCCACCTCGCACATCCGCGGACGCACGCCCGCGGTGATGATCGGGATCGCTCGCTTCGGCGGCGCGACGTCGCCGGTCGGGACGAGATTCATCCGGTAGAAGCGCCCCTCGTGGTGCACGGGGCCCTCGTGCAGGTTCCAGATCCGACGCACGAGCGGGACCAGCTCCTCCATGCGCAGAGCGGGAGCGGAGGTGTCCTCCACGCCGTGCCAGTCGCTCATCATGCGGCGTGTGCCGTTGCCGAGCCCGAGCACGACGCGCCCGCCGGAAAGCTCGTCGAGGTCACGCGCCTCTGTGGCGAGCACGAGCGGGCTGCGCCCGACGCCATACAGGATCGACGACCCGATGCGGCAGCGCTTTGTGCGCGCGGCCATCGCGGCCATCGAGATCGAGCCGGAGCGTGAGTAGAACTCCGAGGCCCAGGCGGCGTCGAAGCCGGCGAGGTCGGCAGCCTCGGCCGTATCGACAAGGGTGGCCAAGTCCCCGCCGAGCACCGAGACGCCGTACGTGCTCACGACGCCGCCGGCCCGAATCGGACCAGCCCAAGGTCCTCGTTCACCCGCTCGAACACTGCGCGCACTCGCGCGCCGATGACGACGTCATCGGGGGCTACGCCCTCGAGACTGGCCAACAACTGCGGCCCCTCGTCCAGACGAACGAGCACGACGACGTACGGCGCGCTGCGCGGGAACGAGTCCCACGGGGCGCGGTACACCGGCGCGAAACTGACAATCTCACCAGTACCCGCCGCGGTCTCCCAGGCCAACTCACCGTCATGGCAGACGGGACACACCAGCCGCGGGTAGAGGAACGGGTGGCCGTTCGCGCACCGCTGGAAGACGAGTACGCCGCGGGCCGCTGCTGCGAAGTAGGGACCGTTGACATCGGTCAGCGGCGGCAGCGCCTCAGGATCGTGCAGACCGTCGAGGGAACTCGAAGCTGCGGTCATGACGCTCCCTCCATCACCATGCTGACGTGACTGCACAGCATCGAGCCGTAGCTGTGCACGAACGCGGTGTCCGCCGCTAAGACCTGACGGCCCTCGGCGCGACCGGACAGCTGCCAGTAACCCTCAAGGATCTGCGAAATGCCAGAGGAGGTCCCGGTGTGCCCGAACCGGATCAGGCCGCCGTCGGTGTTCACCGGAAGGTCGCCGCCCGGATCGGCGCGGCCGTCACGGTAGAAATCGCCTGCCCCGCCGGGCTTCACGAAACCCGCCTCCTCAAGGATCATCGCGGGGTTGGAGGCGAAGGCGTCGTAGAGCAAGGCGATGTCGATGTCGGCCGGCGCCCGTCCGGAGCGCTCGAAGGCCATCGGACCCGAACGGGCGGCCCCGGTACGACCCGGCCGGGCCAGCGAGGTCAGGAAGCCGTGGGTGTGACCCTCTCCGAAGCCGAGCAGGTGGACCGGTCGGTGCTTGCCCGCGCGAGCCCGGCGGGAAGAGCCCAGCACGAGCGCGCCACCGCCCTCGCAGGGAATCGAGCAGTGGTAGAAGTGGAACGGCCCGGCGATCGGGCGGGACGCCAGCACGTCCTCCACACTCAGGCGTTGTGAGCGGTGCGCGATCGCCGCGGGATTCAGCGCGGCCCACCGGTCCTGCGACGCGGTGACCTCGGCGATGTCCGCCTTGCCCTGTCCTGTCTCGTACATCCAGGCCTGCGCGATCAAGCCGTACAGCGCCGGCACGGACGGTCCGTAGGGCATCTCGAACGCATGGTCACATACCAGCGCCATCAGTTCGCGCCCGCCATCGCGGATCGGTGGAAACTTGCCCGCCGACACGACCAGCACCGTATCGGCCTCGCCTCGGGCGATGACGTTACTCGCCATGCGCGTCATGGCCAGATGGGTCCCGCCGCCAAGCTGACAGGTCATCTGAAGTTTCAGGTTGTGCAGCCCGAGGTAGTCCATGAGGTCCTCGGACAGGAAGACCGAGCCCTCGTTCGTCATCGGCCCGGCACACACGAGACCGTCGACCTCGTCTGGGGCCACCCCTGCGTCGGCGAGAGCCGCGACCGCGGCGCGCACATGCAATTCAGTGGAGGTGTACGGAACGTTTTTTCCGGGAGTGAGTTCGGCGGCACCGATGATGGCCGGCTGGTCGTGTGGCATCCACGCTCCTCTCGACCGCGCGTTCAGCGCCGGTCCCGATGTGAACGACGGTTATCATAGCGTGCCCAGCGGCCCGGGTCACCCCCCTGCCGCACTCGCCGCTGGCGCGGGATGAATAATCTGGAATTCCGTTGCGCCTCTTCCCAAGAGGGCGCCGGGATGACCGATTCCCGCGCCGCAATTGTCGTTTCTCGACGCTGTCCAGGTGGCAGATGCGGCCGAATCGTGAAGCCCGCTGGTTCCGGCGGGCGCCCGGCGCGCCGGAGTGGATCGATGCGCGCTCAGTCGCGCGTTTTTCTGAAGTGGCGCGGTGAACGGCCGGTCCACCGTTTGAAGGCATGTGTGAAGTTCGTGAGGTCTGTGTATCCGAGTTCTGCCGCGATCTCGCTTACAGACACCGAGCTGTCGAGAAGTCGCAGAATCGCTCGCTCCTGCAAGAACGACTGACGTAATTCGCGAAAGGTGGTCCCCTCTTCGCTGAGGCGTCGCTTCAACGTGCTCGGGGATATCGAGAGCTCGCCCGCTGTCCGGCTAATGTTCGTTTCTCCGGGATCTTTCTCCAGCAGGTCTGTCACTTTTTCGGAGAACGACGTGTCACGTCGTTGATCGAGAGTTCGCTGCAAATCGGTGACAGCAATCCGATACGCAACAGGATCGGAGAATCGACAAACCTCCTCGAGCGTAGCCGCGGGAACGTAGACGAACGAGCTAGGGGCGTCGAAGAAGATCCGACCCGCCAACACTTCGTCATGAACACCCCACGACTCCGGCGCTGAATGACTCAGATGCAGTTCAATATTGGGTACGGCACCCGCGAGCATGTCGAGCAGACGCAGCAGCGCCAGCCCACCGTAGGTGACGGCCAGGCAGTTCAGGCCCGCGTCACCGGTGCGACCGGTCAGCCCGATCGTGAGGCCGCGTTCCGTCGAATGGAACGACGGGCTGAGGGCGGTGGTGATCACCGGCAGATAAGCAAGCAACTCGACAACCTCGGCTACCGAGCCCGCGCTGACCAAGGGAACGCTGAGTGCCCCAAAGGACGTCAGTTTGGCGTGTTCGGCGAACGCGAAACCCAGACGGGTTCCCTGGTCATAATCGAAATCGGAATATATCTCCCTGAACCACCGTAAGGGGACCTGCGCGTCGCGGCCCACCAGCATCGACTCGGTGACGTGCTCGCGAACCATGATGCTGCGGAGCGCAGTGCTGGCGTCATGCCCCAGCGCCTCACTGTCCAGCATTTGCAGGAAAGCCAACGCTGGCATACCCGAGTCGTCGAGTTTCACGTGCCTCCCTGCGTGTGAGCTAATAACACAACTCTTTGACTCCTGCGAGCCTAGCGACGCTGGTCACACGCGACAACACTAGTGAAGCGAAGTTCCAAATTGAGGAGAGTTAACCATGGCAGTCGTCACCTTCGTCTCTCACGACGGCGAGAAGTACGAAGCCCCCTTGACCGAAGGGCAGTCTTTGATGCAGATCGCGGTAAATAACGCGGTGCCCGGCATCGACGGCGATTGCGGAGGGGAAGCCGCATGCGGAACGTGCCACGTGATCGTCGCTCCCGAGTGGTCGGACACGGTGGGACTCTGCGGCGCCAACGAAGAGGAAATGCTCGCGATGAATCCCGAGCGTCAGCGGACGTCGAGGCTGTCCTGCCAGATGGCCGCCTCCGAGGCATGGGATGGCTTGACGGTCGAGCTACCTGAGTTCCAGCTCTGAAACAACGTCGTCGATTTGGAGAAAACAATAATGAGTATTCCCGCGGCAGTGGCCGCCAAAGCCCAGTCTGCCGTGCCTCTGGAGCTGCAAATCCGCGGCGCGCACGTGTACGACAAGACACGCCGGTGGGTAACCGGAACCAATGGTAAGAAGATCTTCACCGAGACGCCCATTCCTCCGGTCGAGGACGTCGATATCGCCGACATCGATCTCAGCAACCCGTTCCTCTACCGCCAAGGCCGCTGGAAGTCCTACTTCGAACGCGTGCGCAACGAGGCGCCGGTGCATTACCAGGCTCACAGTCCGTTCGGCCCGTTCTGGTCGGTGACCCGCCACGCGGACATCATCGCCGTCGACAAAAACCACGAGGCCTTCTCCGCAGAGCCGTTCATCATCATCGGGAGACCGCCCCGCTTTATGGACATCGCCATGTTCATCGCGATGGACCCGCCACAACACGACCTGCAGCGCGCTTCCGTCCAAGGGGTTGTCGCGCCGAAGAACCTGCGCGAGATGGAGGGGCTGATCCGCTCGCGTGTCCAGGAAGTGCTGGACGATCTACCGGTGGATCAGCCGTTCAATTGGGTGCACCACGTCTCCATCGAACTGACAGCGCGCATGCTCGCGACCCTGCTGGACTTCCCGTACGAGCAGCGGCACAAGCTCGTGGAATGGTCGGACCTCGCCACCTCCATGGAGCAAGCCAATGGTGGCCCCTCCGACAACGACAGAGTGTTTCGTGGCATGGTCGACATGGCGAAGGGGCTCAGCGCTCTCTGGCATGACAAGGCGGCCCGTACCGCCAACGGGGAGCGACCGGGCTTCGATCTGATCACGATGCTGCAGGCCAACGAGGACACCAAGGATCTCATCAACCGCCCGATGGAATTCCTTGGCAATTTGGTATTGCTGATCGTCGGCGGAAACGACACGACTCGCAACTCGATGAGCGGAGGGGTTCTCGCCTTGAACCAGTTCCCCGATCAGTTCGAGAAGTTGAAGGCGAACCCTGACCTGATTCCCAATATGGTATCCGAGATCATTCGCTGGCAGACCCCGTTGGCGTACATGCGCCGAGTCGCGAAAAAAGACATCATGTTGAACGGGCAATTCATCCGCAAGGGCGACAAGGTCGTGATGTGGTACGCCTCCGGTAACCGCGATGAGCGTGTCTTCGAGCGGGCCGATGAGTTGATCATCGATAGGAGCAACGCCCGCAATCACATCTCGTTCGGGTTCGGCGTGCACAGGTGTATGGGAAACCGACTTGCTGAGTTGCAGCTTCGAATCCTGTGGGAGGAATTGCTCCCTCGCTTTGAGAACATCGAGGTAGTCGGCGAACCCGAGTATGTGCAATCGAATTTCGTCAGGGGTATCAGCAAGCTGATGGTTCGCCTCACTCCCAAGCAGAGTGCATGACTCCCGAACGAGCGGTGATCGTCGGCGCGAGCCACGCCGGCGCGCAGTTGGCAGCCAATCTTCGGAGGGAGGGGTGGGCTGGGGAGGTCGTGCTCATCGGCGACGAGGAGGGACTGCCCTACCACCGGCCTCCGTTGTCGAAGGCCTACCTGGCCGGCAAGAACGGCCTCGAGGACCTCCTGATTCGCGGCGCTGATTTCTACGAAAAGCAGAACATTCGACTCTTGAATGCGACCGTGGAGGCGGTCCACCGGAGTGCCAAGCGTGTGTCTCTGAGCACCGGCGACACGCTGGCCTACACCAAGCTCGCGTTGTGCACCGGCGCAAGGCCCAGACAACTCCCCACACCAGGGGTGGATCTTCCCGGAATTCGCTACCTGCGTACCGCTGCAGACGTCGAGTTGATCCGTGCCGCCGCTACACCGGGTCGGAGGGTTGTGATCGTGGGCGGCGGTTACATCGGCCTGGAAACGGCGGCCTCGCTGTGTTCGCTCGGCATGAACGTCACTGTCCTCGAGGCAACCGAGCGTGTACTCCAAAGGGTCACCGCGCCGGAGGTTTCCGCGTTTTACACGCGAATCCACCGCGGCGAGGGAGTGGACATCCGGACACACGCTCTCGTCGACGCCTTCTCCGGTAACGGTGGGGTGCAGGAGGTCGTGCTGGCTGACGGCGAATCGATCCCCGCCGACCTGGTCATCGTCGGCGTCGGCGTGGTGCCGAACACCGAACTCGCCGCAGCCGCAGCATTATCCGTCGACAACGGCATCGTGATTGACGACCAGGCCCGCACCAGCGACCCCGACATCGTGGCCGCCGGCGACTGCACCAGCCACGCCATGGCTCGATACGGCTCGCGCATTCGTTTGGAATCCGTACCGAGCGCCGGCGAGCAGGCCAAGATCGCTGCGGCGACAATCTGCGGAAAACACAGCGCGATCGCTGCGCTTCCGTGGTTCTGGTCCGACCAGTACGATCTCAAACTCCAAATTGCCGGTCTCAACGCCGGATACGACGAAGTGTTGCTCAGTGGTGACCCGTCGCGCGACCGTGACTTCAGCTGCTTCTACTTCCGCGAGGGCGAACTCATCGCCGCCGACTGCGTCAATCGTCCTCGCGATTTCATGTCCAGTAAGCGGGCCATCACCCAGCAACTTCGGGTTGACCGCTCAGACCTCCTCGCCCGCTCGATCTGACATCCTGCGACGGCAAAACCATGCGCTCGAAGCTCCGCAGACTCTGCCGTCTGGTCAGATGCATAGGTCGCGAAAGCTTGCTGGTCACAAACTGTGGACAACTTCCAGGTACCGGAGTGCTACGCGGGAGATCCGCTCACCAGTGGTGGCGATGTCCGCGGCTGGGAGTACAACATGACTCACGGTCAGTCGCACCAGAACATCTGCGACGTCCTCGACGTCTTCGGGGTCGAGATCGGCGAAGTGGTCGTTAAACCACGTGGTCAGAGCCCCAGAGCAGAGCGCAAGCAGGGAAGCCGAGGTCGGCAGAAGAGGAAGGACCCCCGTAGACGACGAGCCACCGTCATCATTCCCCGAGGGGTTGGACGTCAGAACTGCCTTGAGGAGCGGGCTGTCTTCTGCTTCACAGAGGGTGAACTGCACCGCTGCGGTGATGCCGCCCTGCACATCGCCCACATGTTCGGCAAGCACGGCACGAATGCCCTCCAAAAAGCGCTGGCCCTCTGACACCACAAGCGCGTCACCGAGCCCCTTTTTGTCGCCGAACTCTTTGTACAACGTCGGGCGGGAGACGCCGACCGATTCGGCAACCTCGCTCATCCGGACCTGATCCCAGCCCTTCTCAATGGTGAGTTCTCGTGTCGCCCTCAGAACCTGTTCGCGCACATGCCGGCGGAAAGACATCCGAACTGGTTCAGTTGGCATAGAAGCAGGATAGGCGCCAGCCCTGAAAGGGCAGTAAACCGACTGCAGGGTTCATATGGTCCTGTCGAGGAATTCGACGACCGCCGTCGAGAACGCGTCGTTGTTGTCGCCAGCAACCATGTGGCCTGCGCCCGAAACGTCGACGGTTTGCGCGTGGGGAACCAAGGTGAGGAAGTCCTTCACTGTCTCTTCGGAGACGATGTCGGATAGCAGGCCGCGGACCAGCAGCGTCGGCGCGGACACCTGCCGCGCACCATCGAGAAGGAACGCGCTCATCATTTCGAAGTCTCTAGCGCCTTCGTCTGGATCACCCTGGAGGAACTGGAAATTCGACGTCACAAACGCAGGGTCCCATCGCCAGACCCAGCGACCGTCTGTCCGTAGCCGGAGAACTTTTTGGAGGCCGTCGAGGTTCTCGGGGCGAGGACGGTGCGGGTTGTAGGCGGCGATCACGTCAGCGGCCGACTCCAGGCTGTCGAAGCCTTCGGGATGTGCCGCCATGAACGCCACGACTCGTCGGGCGCCCTGCATCTCCATTCGCGGAGTGACGTCAACCAGCACGACGGCCCGCCATAGCTCCGGCGAGGCGAGCAAGTGTGTGCCGAGAATGGTCAAACCGCCCAACGAAGCCCCGATCGCGGCGACTGGGCGGCCAGAATCGGCGTATGAGCGCACGGCCAGCAGGTCGGACCCGAGTCGGTCCATGTCATAGCATCCCTCCGGATCCCAGTCGCTGTCCCCATGTCCCCTGGTGTCGTACGCGGCAACCGTGTAGCCCCGCTGGTGCAGGCGTTGGGCGGTGACATCCCAGGCCTGTCGGCTCTGACCACCGCCGTGAAGGAGCAACACGACCGCCCGCGGCGCGTCACACCGGTAGAGGTCGACCGCTAGCGACAGTCCATCCGCCGTGGGCACGCGCCCGACGACAGGGGCCGACGAATCACCTGCTCTGTGTGCAGACATCAGGAGTTCGTCTTCGGTGCGACGACGGTGACGGTGCCCTGGGCCGCACACACGGCTCTGCCGCCGTTGCAGATGTCGATCCGCGCCACACCGCTAGTTCTGCCCAGCGAGATGATCTCCGCCGTGGCTACACAGGTGCCACTGGAGACAGGACGAAGTAAATTCAGTTTGAACTCCGTCGTCGCGACCCAGGATCCCATCGGAATCACGGGATAAAACACCACTCCGAGACAGTGGTCGACCATGGCCGATAAGCAGCCCCCATGCAAGTTGCCGAAAGGCGTCTTCAGGTCGTCGCGTGCGTCCATCTCCGCAACGAGCCGTCCCGCAGTGAATTCCGTGTGCCGGAAGCCGAGGTAACCGGCCAACCCGCCCGTGGTTTCTGCTGCACTCTTCAGTTGCTCAGCGACCTGTCCGTTGAACATGGTGAATTGCACAGACACTTCCGGCCTCCTACCTCAGCTGCGGTTGAGACATTACGCTATACTTGTCACACCGGTCGACGGTGGTCACCCGCCAAGATCGCGGGAAGGAGGAACCTCGACAGAAACGCCCGGAGTCCGTCACGACTGCGATCCCGCGGCCCTCGAACAGTCAGCAGGCTCAGTATCGTGCGTACAACCCACTCGGCGGCGTCGTCGACGGAGACGCCCGGTTCCACGCAACTCCAGTGTCTGGTGAAGATGGGACGCAGAAATTCGGTGACGATTTCGAAGAGGGACGTCGAGGTCCCCGCTGCGAGACCCACGCCGGCGAGTTCCTCGTCGCTGCCGAACAACAATCCGATGATCTCTTCGCGGCGCGCGGCGTCAACTGTGTAATCCACGAAATCGACGAGCGCGGATCCCAGGTCGGCGTGCGCCGCGATCCGCGGGCTGATGCGGTCAAGATAACGCTCGGCGGCGCGAATGATGACGCCCGACATCACCGCCTCCCGACTGGGGAAGTAGCGATACACCGTTGCCCTGGACACACCCGCTGTCCTGCCGATGTCCTCCATGGTCGTGCCCACCACACCCCCACCCTCGAGGCACCGCTCGGCAGCATCGAGCAACCGGTCGCGAGCGGACCCAGGATCTGTCGGCGCGGCGGCGCCCCATCGCAACAACTTCGTCGACACACAGCCAGTATGCCGCGATCGCGCACCATTGTGACTCGCCCACGGACATGACACCATCGCAGTTATGTCTCAAGTCAGCCCCGTGGCCCTGAGCGGGTGCCGATGCCGGTAGAAACGCGTACCCCGGTTGTCGTCGGCGTGGGCGAAGTCACCCATCGCGGGGACGACTTCGTGGACCCGATCAACTTGGCGGTGGAGGCCGCACGCCGTGCGGTTAAAGACGCAGGTCGCGCGGTCGAGCGGCGCATCGACACCGTCGCGACTCCCGGCATCCTGGTCATCCCGCGGGACAATCCCGCCAGCAGGATCGGCGAAGCGTTGCGCATCGGTCCCGCCCGCCGCATCAGCTGTCCAGTCGGCGGAAACACCCCGCAGTATCTCGTCGAGGTGTTGAGTGGCGAAATAGCCAAGGCCCGAGCAGATGTCGTCCTGGTCGTCGGTGCGGAGAGCGGGCATTCCGCGCGCAAATTCCAGGGCGGGGCACTTCTCAACTCGCCGCCCCCGCCCCGCTCCGGCGACGAATCCCTGGGGGACGCCCGCCCAGGGTTGAGTCAAGCCGAGCTGTCGGTGGGTCTGAGTTGGCCGCACGAGGTGTATCCCATCTTCGAGTCCGCGATCGCCGCGCGCCACGGCCGTGACTTCGCTGCCCAGCGGGAGTGGCTGGGAACGCTGATGGCACCGTTGACAGCCGAGGCGGCACGCCATCCCGAGCAGGCCTGGTTCCCGCGCGCACGAAGTGCCACCGAACTCAGCGAAGTCACCGCGGAAAACCGCATGGTCTGCTTGCCCTATCCCCAGCTGCTCGACAGCATCATGTCCGTCGACATGGCTGCCGCCTTCATTCTCATGGCGGCCGAGGTGGCCGACGAATTGGGCGTCGCGCGCGATCGTTGGGTCTTTCCCTGGTCAGCAGCGACTTGCAACGACGTGTACTTCCCCGTGGAACGGCCGGACCTCAGTCGCTCATCGGGTATCGAGGTAGCGGCACGGAAGGCTCTCGATGCGGGCCGGTTGACCACCGACGACATTCGGTGGTTCGACCTCTACTCCTGCTTCCCGTCGGCAGTTGAGATGGCCGCCGAGGCTCTCGACGTGGACCCGCTCGACGACAGAGGCCTCACAGTAACCGGCGGCCTGCCTTATCACGGCGGTCCCGGAAACAATTACGTCAGCCACTCGATCGTTGAGATGGTCCGACGGTGTAGACGCGACCCAACCGATGTCGGACTCGTCACCGGCCTCGGGTGGTATTCCACGAAGCATTCGGTCGGTCTGTGGTCGGCCACCCCGCCACCAACCGGGTGGCGACTGCTCGACACGGCGGTCGAACAAGCTCAGATCGATTCATTGAGGTTGGGTGTCGCAGGCGTCGACGAGTCGACCGGTTGCGCGACAGTGGACGGATACACCGTCGTCTACGACCGAGACGGGCAACCTCGATGGACTCCGATCATCGCGCACCTGTCTGACGGGCGAAGAGTTGTCGCACGCAGCGACGATCCGCAGATCGCCGAGGCGATGGCGAGTGAGATGTACGTCGGCAGAACGGTCAGCCTCCGAACAAGAGGATCGTTCAGCGGGTTTGAGCTTCCATGATCGCCGAGGCGATGGTGCTGACCGGACCGCGGAATCTGGAGCGACGCCGGATGACCATTCCCGACGTCGGTGACCGGGGTGCGATACTGCGAGTTGAAGCGTGTGGTCTGTGCGGTACGGATCACGAACAATTCACCGGACACCTGCCTGCCGGCTTTTCATTCGTTCCAGGGCATGAAATCGTCGGCATCGTCGAGCGGGTCGGCGCCGCGGCCGGCGAACGCTGGGGGGTGCAGGCGGGCCAGCGCGTGGCCGTCGAGGTGTTCCGGTCCTGCCGAGACTGCCCCGAGTGCCGCCGCGGCGAATACCGGCGGTGTGCGGTCAACGGCATCGCCACCATGTTCGGCTTCGTCGACGTGGAGATCGGTGCGGGGTTATGGGGCGGATACGCCACCCATGTGGAGCTTCCCTGGGACGCGATGCTACTGCCGATTGCCGAAGACATGGACCCCGTTCTCGCCACGTTGTTCAACCCTCTCGGGGCCGGTATCCAATGGGGGGCGAGTCTTCCCGACACCAAGGCGGGGGACGTCGTAGCGATCCTGGGACCCGGCATCCGTGGAATCTGTGCGGCCGTGGCGGCCAAAGAGGCGGGAGCCGCGTTCGTCGCGATGACCGGCGTCGGCCCACGCGACGAACAACGACTGGCGATAGCCAGATCATTCGGTGTCGACCTGCCCATCGATGTATCGAAGGACGATGCAGCGACCGCGCTCCAGCGTGAGACAGGCGGACGGCTTGCCGACGTGGTCGTCGACGTCACCGCGAAAGCACCCTCCGCATTCGCCGATGCCGTCGGCCTTGCCAGGCCCGGCGGCACAGTTGTGGTGGCCGGCACCCGCGGAGGAGGCGGCGCGCCCTGGTTTGAACCAGACTTGTTGGTCTATAAAGAATTACACGTCGTAGGTGCACTCGGCGTGGAGTATCCCGCCTACCGGGCAGCCCTCGAGATTCTAGCCATGGGCCGCTGGCCGTTCGACCGGATCACCAGAGAATCAACCGGATTCGCTGGGCTCGCGCAGCTGCTCACTTCGCTTGCAGATGAAAGTGCCCGATCAAGTGGGGCGCTGCACAACGTCTTTTTGCCCACGCCCTAACGGCGTGCAGAGGTTCCACAGAGAGGGCCACCCGTGACCATGGCGGAACGCGTACCGATGCTAGACCGTGAGCAGGCCCAGCTGCGAGCTGCCGAATGTGGGTTGCCCGAAGAGTTGGCAGAGCTGTCGGTATTCCGCGTGGCACTTCATCAGCCGCGTGTGGCGGTTGCGCTGTATGGGCTGCTGGACGCGTTACTCTTCCGCGGTTCCCTTGACGCGCGGCTACGCGAGCTGATCATCATGCGACTCGGCTGGATCACTGGCTCCGAATACGAATGGACTCAACATTGGCGAATCGCCACACTGCTCGGCGTGCCTGAGCAAGATCTCCTCGCGGTGCGCGACTGGCAGAATTCCGAAAGCCTCGGGCCAGTCGAGCGTGCGGTCCTCGCAGCGACCGATGATGTGGTGCGCGACGGGGTCATCTCCGAGGAAAACTGGGCTGGGTGCCAGAAGGCATTCAATAGCGATCACGCGGTGTTGGTCGAACTTGTCGGAGCAATCGCCAATTGGCGGCTCTTTTCGATCCTGCTTCGATCCCTGAATATTCCGCTTGAGTCCGGAACCGACGGCTGGCCGCCCGATGGGCGAGCTCCTCGGCGTGGCGATTGAGCGAAAACGTGGAGCGATGCTTGACCGAAGCGGTCAGCGCCCCAATCGCAGGACCACGATCCGTGTCGTAGACGGACAAGTCCCCCCTCGGACACAGTGTGATGAGTCGAGTCATTGGTTACAGATCACCTCGGCCTTTGGCCGGGGTGTTTCTTTGTTCGGGCCAGTAGTTGCGGTCTGGGTTGATGTGGTGGCCGGCGATGAGGTGGTAGCTGGTGTTGCTGATGACTGACACGGTGGTGGTTACCAGGATCAGGACCGGGGCGCCGACGTGGCGGCCTCCGATGCCGAGGTGGCGTAGGTGGCTGCCATGACACCATCAGCTGCACCCACCGCTTATGTTCCTGGGCGCCCTGCCGGTAGAAGATGCTCGCCGAGACCAAATCCCGCGGCATGCGTGTAAGCCGCCCAGTACCAGCTCGGCCACGGCCGATTGCAACGCCTTCGGTCCGGGCACCCCGCCGCACGCGGGCTCCATGCCCAAATTCGAACATCCAGCCTCCAAAGAACCCGGAAGCTCTTTTTGAAGTCCTCCGGCAACGTCACGGCGTGGGTGTCCCCGGGTCGAACACCGGCGAGGTGCGGTCTGCGGAAGCGAACGACTCCGCTAGTGGCCTCTCAGCAAGCTCGGCGGCTCCAGCCAGGATCAAGAAGCGTTCGCAGCCCCAGCATTTCGAACAGGTTGAACTCCAGATCACGGACATTGGCCCGATAGTGGGCCATATGAATCTCCCTTAGTGTTCGATCGGATGCGTGGGAGTCTGGTAGGGCTGACCCGAACCGTGGACGGATCCACCGATTAACAGTCAGGCTCTGCAGGTGTTGTAACGCGGCGCACCAACGGGTGCGTTGTTTGTCAGAACTTGAGTGTGCTCAGCACGATGATCGCCAGGGCCGCCGCGGCGACAGGACTGCCGGCAGAATGGCCGTGAAGCTGTCGTGCGCGCGGGCGTGGTAGACGATGGCGCCGATCATGAGGATGAGGACCGCGGTCGCGGTGATGATGGCGAGTGGAACGAAGAAGATGCCGAGGATAAGCCCTGCGGCCCCTGCGATTTCGGCGATGCCGATCGCGCGGCTCAGATTGGCACTGATCCCGAGGTGATCGGCGTTGCCGCGCGCGGTGGCGTTGTCGAGCAGTTTCATCGTGCCGGTGGCGATGAGCAGCAGCGCCAGTAACCCCATCAGGATGGTCGTTGTCAGATGCATGTGTGCGCCCTCAGCCGGCGGCGGTGCAGGGGTTGCGGAGTCGGCCCAGGCCTTCGATGGCCGAATGCACGATGCTGCCGGGAGTGAGGTAGCGCGGTGGGGTGCGTGAGTATCCGACACCGGACGGGGTGCCGGTGAAGATGAGGTCACCGGGCATCAGTTCACAGACGCCGGACAGGTGACTCACGAGGTGTTCGACGGTGAAGATCATCTCGCTGGTGCGGGCCTGCTGGACGATCTCGTCATCGAGCGTGGTCATGATGGCCAGGTCGCTCGGGTCGGAGAGTTCATCGGTGGTGGTGATCCACGGGCCGATTGGACTGAACCCTCGATGACTTTTGGCGAGACTGAATTGCGGTGGCCTGCCTTCCATCTGGGAAGCCCGCTCCGAGATGTCCTGGCCGACACAGTATCCGGCCACATGACTCATCGCGGCCTCTGGCGTGATGTTGCGGCCACCGCGGCCGATGACCGTGACCAGCTCGACCTCCCAGTCGCAGGTGGGTGCGGGCAGCGGGATGGTTGAGCCAGGACCGGACAGTGAAGAGGCGAATTTCGTGAAGATCAGTGGTTGATCGGGAACGGCAAGGCCGGTCTCGGTGCTGTGGTCGGCGTAGTTGAGGCCGACGGCGAAGATCTGCCGAGGAGCGGTCAGGGGCGGGTCGAGCAGGCTGAGATCTTCGAGCAGGTCGGCTTCGGTGAGGGTGACGTTCGGTTCCGGCTGCGCAGTCGCGTAGAACGTACGGATGTCATCGAGATTGGCGATCGCCGCGTCGGGTTGACTGGGCAGTGACCCTCCGGACGCTTTGGCGAGATCGACAATCCCGTCCGGGGTGATCGACACGGCGCGGCCGGCCAGGTTGGCGAGTTTCATGGCTTTCCTTTGCAGGCGACAGAGGGGTCCGGTTCTAGTGCGATGAGCTGAGCTGCTTGGTGCACCAGCGGTGCACCACGTCGGCGTAGTCGAGGGTGTGGAAGAGCATCAGCTGATGGACGGCGTCAGGGTGGATGTGTAGCTGGACCGGTCCGCCGGTGGCATCGGCGACCATCTTGGCGATCTCGGGGGTGAAGATGGGATCCTTCTCCCCGACGGCGAACAGGATCGGTTTGGTGTTGTCGGCCAGCGTGACGGCCGGGTCATAACGCAGGATCGACCCCCAGGCCGCGAGGTCATAACTCCAGGTGTTGAGCGGGTCATTGTGTTTCTGCACGCCCGCTCCACGGAACCCGTAGTCCTCGTCGAAGTTGATGTATTGGTCGATGTCGAACCGCAAAGCCGTGCCGAAAAAGGCGGTCATCTGCTCGAACGCCTCGGAGCGAAAGGGGTTGTCGGCGGGAATCAGTGGCGAGGACGGTATGGCGAATCCCATCAAAACGGCGCCGGCGTGCGAGTCTGATGCCGCGTAGGCACAGTAGGCGGCGGCTGCGCCCAACGACGAACCTTTGATGAACACCGGCAAGCCGGTGTGGGTGGCGATGTGCTCGGTCACGTTCAGCGCGGCGTCCACCCACTCCTGCAAGGTGAATTGGCCGGCACGACGATCGACACACGAGCGGCCATGGCCGGGAGCGTCCATGCACCACACCTCGGCGCCTCGTTCGGCGTAGTGTGCCCCGAACTTGTCGTAGATCCCCCCGTGACCTCCGATTCCATGCTGTACCAACAGGACGTGGTCAGCCCCGGGTCCGGCATACCGGTAGGCGAAGGTGTCGCCGATCATGTGTTCTTCGCGTTGCATTTCGCATCTCCTCGTTGAGTGGCTGACAGCGGTCTTATCCGTTCGGTGTCAACGTGTTTCGGCCTTAGGGGCGGTGCGCAAGCTCTCCCGTCGCGACGGCGAGGTGGCCGCAGAGTCACCGGCCGAGAACACCGGACTCCACCGGCCGCTGGTGTCCTCAGCAGCCTGCTCGCGCGCCCACGTGAAATGGTGCCGGGCCGATGCCAACAGCAACGGACCGGCGACGAGTCCGACCACGGCGTATTTCAGGTCGGCACGGCGGGTCTCGAAGAGGATGCTGCCGGCACCCCCCACGCCCCAGACCCACAACACCGCGTTATAGGGGCCTACCAACTCGGGCGGTAGGCCTTCGGCCTCGTCGAGCCACGGGAACAGCCCGAGCCGCCGTGTCCAGGGCCAATCGATGAAGTGCACGACCACCGATGCCAGCGAGATGCCGGCGTTGAATGCCAGCGCCGCGTCCTCCCCGCGCCAACGGCCCCGCGCGGCGCTGCGCAACAGCAGCGGTGGTGCGGCCGCCCACAAGACGTTGGTCGCCCGCCGGCCCAGCCAAGGCTCCAGGAAAACCCCGAGACCCGCCCACCGCTCGAACCAATTGTGGCCTGCGCCTCCCAGCGTGGCCAGGATGTTGAAGACCTGGACCGACGAACGTGTCCTTGGTTTCCGCGCCATTGCATCCTCCCGAAAATTGTTGATGATCATCAACATGATGGATCCGAGGCTATCGTCAGATGTTGATGTTCGTCAACATCGACGGTTATGCTGGGTGACATGACGACTGCCAAGCGACAGGGCCGGCCTCCGGCCGCCGAGGCCCCTGCGGCATTGTCCGATATCTTGTCCAAGGCGCTGAAAATGTTCGCGGAGAATGGTTTTGACGGGACGTCGGTCGCTGCGCTCAACCGTGAACTAGGGGTCAGCCACAACCTGATTCATCAGAGGTTCGGATCCAAGGAGGGCCTGTGGTACGCCGCGGTGGATTTCGCGTTCGGCGAGGTTCACGAGCAGATCAGCGTCGACACAGAGTTGGCCGAGCGGGACCTGATGGAGGCGGCACGTCAGACCATCGTGCGGTTCCTAGTGAGCCACGCCCACCATCCGGAGCTTCTTCGGTTGGTCACCGTCGAAGGCGCGACCCCCAGTCCGCGCCTCACCTACCTCCACGAGGTTCATGTTCAGCCGCTCTACGCTCGCCTTACCGAGCCCCTGAAGGTGCTCGTCAACTGTGGCGCATTGAACGCTGCCGATGTGCGCAGTCTGCACTTCCTGGTCGCCCACGGGGGCACCGCGCCGTTCAGCCTGGTGCCGTTTGCCCTCATGCTGGAACCTCACGACCCGACCGAGCCTGCCGCCATCGAGCACCACGCCGAGTTTGTCGCCGACATGCTCATCGCGGGCCTGCGGGCGCGGGTTGCGACAAAGGGGACGCCGTGAGAGTCACCATCACCTTCGATAACGGCCCTACCGAAACGACCGCCGAGGTTCTCGACATTCTCGGTCAGCGGGACATCAAATCCACGTTCTTCGTGATCGCCGGCCAACTCACCGAACCGAGTGCGCGTGCCCTGTCGGAACGAGCAGCCTCCGAAGGTCACTGGATCGGCAACCACACCCTGACTCATAGCATCCAGTTCGGGGATGCCCCAACAGATCTGGCTTTAGTCACCCGAGAGATTGGGGATGCAGAAGAGATCATCGGCACTTTGGCCCGACCGGTGAAGTTGTTCCGGCCCTACGCCGGCGGCGGCGTGCTGGGCCGACGCGTCTTTAATCCTGCCGCGATCGACTACCTGCAACGGCACGACTACACCTGCGTGCTGTGGACGAGCGTGCCGCACGACTGGAACCAGCCCGACCAGTGGGTGCAGCGATGCCTCGATGACATTGGCCACCAAGACTGGAGCGTCGTAGTCATTCACGACCTGCCCACCGGAGCCATGCAGCACCTGCCGAAATTTCTCGACGAACTCACCGAGCGAGGCGCCGACATCGTCCAGGACTTTCCCGAGCCATGCATGCCCATCTACCACGGAATCCGCACCGCCGACCTCGACCATCTGACGACAAGCCTTTGACCCGACGGTACGATCCAACCCCTCGGGCACACACTTGAGGCGACACGAATTGAGTCGGCAGTCGCCGTCACTCGCTGGAGATGTGAGTCGATGCCGCTAGTCACCGGAGCGGATTTGGCGACGAAGGTGCCGGCGCACGACCGTGCGTACGACGCGGCGTCGTGTGCGGGCCAGCGGACCGGTTGCGCGGATCTTGTGGGCGAAGCGTTCGCCGGACTGCTGCAGACGGTCTTTGACTTCATCAATGTCCGTGTCCACCAGTGTGTAGTGACGTTTGCGCCAGCGACCGCCGATCATGACCGCTTCGATGTTGGCGATGCTGGCCTGCAACGCCGCGGCGATCGGGTCGTGGGCCGGCCACAGGTTCAGTGCGCGGGCGTCGATGACGACAAGATCGGCTTGCATGCCGGGGGCGAGGTGGCCGACCTTATCGGCCAGGCCGAGCGCGCGGGCACCGTGGACGGTTGCCCATGACAGCGCCTGCTTGCTGGTGAGCCCTGCGGTGGGCGCGCTCAGCCCGGTGCGGTGGAACTCCTTCTCGTGGGCCAGGCCTCGTTGGTGGGCCAAGGTGATGCGGGCAGCGGTGAGAACTTCACCAGATACGGCCGTTTCGGTGTCGGTGCCGAGTGACGGCGCCCCGCCGGCATGCAACAGTCTTTCGGTGATTGCCGTGCAATGGCCTTGACCCAGTTCGTTTTCCGGTGTGGTCGTGAAGGTGACTCCGACGTCGGCGAGTTTCTTGACCCATTGGTCGGCCAGACCGGTGCCGTGCACGATGTTGGCGTGTGGGCCCCACAGGCCAGCAGTGCCGACGGCATTCCAGCCGCGTCCCGACGTTCCGGCGCTCTGATGCATCGATGCGATCAGGCCGCGGTCGACGGCGGCCCGCAGGTCCGCGATCGCCACGTCAGGTGCAGAGAGTTGCGGGCCTTTGATTGCCATCCCCAGCGTGAGTAGAGGGTTTCTCGTGATGGGACCGCCGAGGAGGCGGTCGACCTCGGACACGTCATGGGGTTTGGTGGGACCGCCATGAGGTGTGCCGTGAAAGAAGACTGCACGGATGCCGACAGTGTTCAATGCGTCGATAGCGGCGTCGGCATGGGCTGGGGTCAGGCAGTTGTGACACCAGTCGCCCACAGTAGTTGTGCCGCAGTTGATTTGGTTTAACGCACCGGCCAGCGTCCCGATGTACATGTCGTCGGTGCCGTATCTGCGGGCGACGTGACCGTGAGTGTGGGCCAGGTATTCCAACAGCGACCAGTCTCCGCCGGCAAACCGTAGCGCGGACTGCCACGTGTGCAGGTGCGCGTTGACGAGTCCGGGGATGAGGATGTGGTCCTGGAGGTCGACAACGTCGACACCGGTCCGATCGAGGTGGTCGCCCATCGCCGCGATGCGATCGTCCTCGACGAGGATGTCGATGCGTTCAGTGTCGGGACGATGCGGCGCCATGGTGATCACCTGCGCACCGCGTAGCAATATTCGCGCCACCGCTTTGCCTCCCACTACCTATTATCGGATACAGTGTGTCCGATAATAGACGCGGTGTCAACACCTCTTGGGCGCGGCCGACTTCGGCGCGAGATGGCTCAACCCGTTGATGAGCAATTCCAGTCCGAAGGCGAACTCCTGCTCCAGCGGTACGGGTAGATGGTCGGACACGCTGACGGTGGCGGGAAATACATGCGGGTCGAGGGTCTGCCAGACCTCGTCCCGGTCCGCAGCGTCGGCGTCAGGCGGGGACAGTTGTGTCGCAAATCCCAACACGTAGCGCGCCAGCGTGGCGCACGCTTGCGCGGCCAGCAATGGCGAGAAGCCCGATTTGAGCAGCAGCGCGATCATCTGTTCGCGCTGGGCCATCGCATTGGGCCCGGTCGGAATTCTCTCGACCAGCAGCGGCGCGACGTGAGGGTGGCGTCGGAATGCATCAAAAAGGCTGTGAGCCAATGCTTCACAGGCTTGCTGCCATGTCATGGCGTCCAGTGTCGCGTCGTCGACGCGTGCCTCGGCCAACACGCTGTCGATCACCTGGGCGACCAGATCCGCCCGTCCGGTGAAGTGCCGGTACAACGTCGCGGTACCCGAGCCCAGTCGCTGGGCCAGGTTGCGCATCGACAGCGCGTCGGCGCCTTCTTCGTCGAGGAGCGCTGTGGCGGTCGCGATGATCCGGTCCAGCGGCAGCCGCGGACGACCCCGGGATCGCCGCGAGCTCTGCTCGGCCAGCTCGGGCCCTGAAGGTGACGTGCTCACGCGGCTCAGTATGACCACCCTTGACAACCACTGCAATAACGGCAACACTGTATCCATTATGAATCTCCGAGACATCGATGTTCACCCGGACTCCCGGTTCGCCGCGGTCGACGGAATGCGCATCCATTACAAGCGCTCCGGAACGGGCCCGACGGTGGTGCTGCTGCACGGCAGCGCCTCCTCGCTGTACGGGGTGGAGGCCGTCGCGCACCGACTGTGGGGTTCCTTCGACGTCATCCGGCTGGATCTGCCGGGTTTCGGCGTGACCGGACCGCGCCCCGACCGTGATTACCGGGTCGCCTCCTACGCGGCGACCCTCGCCCGCTTCTTGGACACCATCGGCGTAGGGCAGTGCGCGGTGGCCGGTAACTCGTTGGGCGGCAACATCGCCTGGAACCTTGCGCTCGATCACCCCGAACACCTGCAGCTCACCGGGCTGGTGTTGATCAATGCGACCGGCTACCCGGACAAGGAACTGCCCGCCGCGATGGCATTGGCGCGCAACCCCGTCATCGGTCAACTGCTGCGACGGTTCATGCCGCGCCGCGCCGTCGAGCGCAGCCTGCGCCAAGCCGTCGGACCGAACTCCGACATCGTCGACGCTGCCATGGTGGAGCGCGCTCACCGGCTATGGAATCGGCCGGGCAACCGCTCGGCGTTCGTCGACTTCCTCACCACCGACCAAGCCGACCGCAGCGCCGAAATTTCCAACATCAACGCGCCGACCCTGGTGTTGCGCAGCGCAGACATGGACGGCCAGCACTTCCTCCGCGACATTGCCGGCAGCACCGAGAAAGTCCATCCCGATGGCGGGCATCTGCTTCCTGAGGAAGACCCCGCATGGGTGGCCGACTCCATCACCGAATTTCTGCAATCGCTCCCATCAAGGAAACCGCAATGAAGTACTTCGTCGCCGCCGGAGAAGACCGCCGACTCGACGCCACCACGCGACGCAGCCTCCGCGGCAACTACATCCGATTAACAGATGGCGTAACGCATTACGAGTTGACCGGGCCTGAGGGAGGCGATGTCGCGGTACTGGCCGGCGGGCTGACCATCCCATTGTTCTACTGGGATGAGATGGCCGCAGAGCTGCACAACCGCGGCCTGCGGACCCTGGCCTACAGCGGCTACGGGCGCGGCTATTCCGACCGTGTAGTCGCCCGGTACGACCAAGCGTTGTTCGTACGCCAACTGAGCGAACTCATCGAGCGCCTCGAGGTGCCTGTGCCATGCCACGTGGTGGGCACGTCGATGGGTGCCCTGATCGCGATGGCGTACGTGAGCGAACACGTCGACAGGACCGCCACCCTGACCCTGGTAGGCCCGGCCGGGCTCAGCCGTCAGCCGGTAATCCAGAAACTGATGCTAGGTAACAACATTACGGCCAGCGTCATCGCCAAATATTTCGGGCGCCGCATCCTCGAGCAACATCTGGGACACAACGTCGCCGACCCCGAGCGCGCCGCGGAACTGTCGGTCATGGTCGGTGACGCCTACCGGTACGAAGGCTCGATCTACGCCTTCTTCCAGACGCTACGGAACTTTGGGCTGTTCGACCGCGCTGAGCTCTACGGGCAAACCGGCACGCTTGCGTTGCCCATCCAATTGATCTGGGGCCGCGACGACCACGTCACTCCCATCAGCAGCTTGGACCAGGTCCGTACCCTGCTGCAGCCCAGCCAATACCACGTCATCGACGACTGCGGCCACATGGCTCCTTTCGAACGTCCCGTCGTTGTCGCCGACAAACTTGCGACCTTCTACGACACCTTCGACCGATCGGCTTGACCCATGACCACAAACAGCACCACCGACGTCTTGATCGTCGGCGCCGGGCCTGCCGGCACCACCCTGGCAATCGACCTCGCCCGCCGGGGCGTGCCGGTACGCCTCATCGACAAAGCACCGCATGCCTTCGACGGTTCACGCGCCAAAGGCATCCAGCCGCGCACCCTAGAGATACTCGACGATCTGGGCGCCCTGCCCGACGTCATCAACCACGGCGCCCTGTACCCGCCGATGGGCATCCATCTCGGTCCGTTCACCATCCCATTCCGGATGATGGCCAAGGGAAAGCGCGGCCCCGATGTCCCTTACCCCGATACATGGCTCATTCCACAGCACCGCACCGACCGCGCATTGCACACCCGGTTCGAATCCTTGGGCGGGCGCGTCGATTTCAGCACAGAGCTGACGGAGTTCACCGACCACGGCACCCATGTCACCGCACACGTCTCGACTGCCGATGGTGGCGAAGACATCACCGCGCGGTACCTTGTCGGAGCCGACGGCGGGGCCAGCCGGGTCCGCAAGATTCTCGGTGTCGAGTTCGGCGGATCCACCGACGAGGCCGACCGCATCCTCATCGTCGACGCCGCCGTCTCAGGTGGGCTGTCCCGCAAATACTGGCACGTGTGGCCCGGCCTCAAGGGCCGATTCGTGGGGGCCTGCCCACTACCGCACAGCGACAAATTCCAATGGATGATCCGGCTTTCGCCCGATGAAGCAGCGCCCCAAGACCTCGCGCAGATCAACGCACGTATCCAAGCGCACATCCACAACAAGCGACTCAAACTGCATGACATCGATTGGCAGTCGGTGTTTCGCCCCAACATCCGCCTCGCGGCCAACTACCGCCGCGGCCGCGTCCTGCTGGCCGGTGACGCCGCCCACGTGCATACCCCGGCCGGCGCCCAGGGCCTCAACACCGGCATCGGCGACGCCTACAACCTGGGCTGGAAACTCGGCCAAATCCTGGCCGGGGCCGATGACCGACTCCTCGACACCTACGAACACGAACGCCAACCGATCGCCGCAGGCGTGCTCGGCCTGTCGACCAAGAAATACGAAGGCATCGGAAAGCTCGACCCCTCCAGCATCCGACGCGGCAAGGACGAAAAACAACTCGCCCTGACCTACCATGGCGGACCACTCGCGTCTTTGGCGGCAGACCGGACCAAGACCCTGCGTGTCGGTGACCGCGCCCCGAACGCGGATCTCGTCACCGCCGACGGGCGCCGCGTGCGGGTGTTTGACGCTTACCGCGGACCGCACTTCGGCGCGTTGGCTTACGGCGCACACGCCGCCGCCGTGTTGGCCGAACTCGACTGGCCCGCCACCGGCGCACAACTCACGCGCGTCATCGTCGACACCGGTAGCAAGGACGACTTACCCAACGGTGTGCTCACGGACCCGACCGGACAATTCGCCAAGATCTACGGCTTGACCCGAGACACACTGCTGTTCATCCGTCCCGACGGCTACATCGGCCACATCGCCATCCACAACATCGCCGAAAGCACCCGCACCGCTGTGCAATCCATGACGCCGCACATTGTCACCTCAGCGCCGCCGAAGCGGTCATGATTGCAGAGGCGCTGGCGTCGGAGGGTCAAAAAGCAAGGCCGCGTGGCGGTGCGGCCACGGCGTTGCTGGTGTACGCGTTCGCTGTGATCATGGCCGGCACCACGCTGCCGACCCCGATGTATGCGCTCTACGCCACCACGATGCACTTCGGGGTACTCACCACCACGATGATCTACGCGGCCTATGCCAGTGGGGTACTGGCGGCGCTGGTGATCTGCGGACGCTGGTCCGACGCGATCGGTCGACGCCCAGTGCTGCTGGGCGGCGTCGTCGCCGCGGTAGCCAGTGGCGCGATGTTCCTGCTTGCCGACACCGTCCTAGCTCTGGTGGCGGCACGCGTGCTGTCAGGGCTGTCGGCCGGTGTCTTCACCGGCACTGCCACCGCAGCGATCATCGAAGCCGCACCGCCGAAATGGCGCACCAGGGCCGCCGCGATCGCGACCATCGCCAACGTGGGTGGGCTCGGCGCAGGACCCTTGCTGGCCGGTGTGCTCGTGCAGTACTGCCCCGCACCGCTGCAGGTGGCATTCGTGATGCACATCGTGTTGGTGGTAGCGGCAGGCCTTGCCGTCATCGGCGTGCCCGAAACATCATCCAAGACCGGACATCTCGGAATACAGCGGCTACGACTTCCTGCCCAAGTGCGTGTCACTTTCGCTTTCGCGGCGATCGGGACCCTCGCGGGATTTGCGTGCATGGGACTGTTCGCCGCGCTGGCACCGTCATTCCTTTCCACCATGATCGGCATCGACAATCACGCCGCAGCGGGGGTCGTCGCCAGCTGTAGCTTCCTCGCCTCAGCGGTGGCTCAGGTAGCGGCCAACCGGATGCAGCCCCATGGCGCGATGGTATTGGGCTGCGCAACTCTCGTGATCGGCATGATGGCCTTGACGGCGGCGTTGGTCACCACTTCACCCGTCGGACTTGTCGTCGCCGCCATCATTTCCGGTGCAGGACAAGGCGTCAGCTTCAGCCGCGGCCTGGCCGCCGTCATCGAGGCCACGCCAGCCGATCGGAGCGCCGAAGTCAGCTCAACACTCTTCGTGGTCGCCTACATCGCCATCTCCCTACCCGTCATCGGCGAAGGCTTGGTCGCCGACCGCTGGGGGCTACGCAGCGCCGGCATCGGCTTCGCCGTCACCGTCGGTGTACTCGCCGCCGGTTGCCTCATCGCGCTACTAACCCGGCAGCCGCGCCGCCAGCAGCCAGGCCGCGCACGAAGCTGGTGTTGACATCGCACCCTTCGCCGATGGCCGCGGAAGCCGAAGTGGGCTTCGTCAACGTTCAAGATCGACATGTCAGAGGTATCCGGCGCAAGGTTGTGATGCGTTCGCCGCCTCAATTACAGCAACGCAACCCGTGTCGTAGGTGGACAACTCCCCTCCGGACACACTTTCTTTCTTGCACCGACAGGTGTTATGCCGAGTTAGCCAATTTTTCCGTCGGACATGTTCCTCGATACCGATTCTGCGGAAGCGCGGATCGAGGCGGCGGCAACTGCATGGCCGGATAGATGTGGCGAGATAGGTTTTGACGACCGGCAAACAGAGCGCCTTGCACAATTGCTGCGCACCAGGCTCGACAGTTTGAAGTGATCTTTCAGCACACACCCGACTCCGGCGCTTCACCTCGCCAGGCCGCCTGCCGCGGCCACCACCCAGGTCAGCTCCTTGTGGAAGATGTCACTGTGCGCACCGGACGGCCCGTCGTCCTTGGCGACCACGCCGGACGCATCGAGGTTCAGAATCTGGCCGGTTTGAAACGGGTACACCGCACCGTCGGCACCGAGGCTCTGCGTCGGCGAGTTGAACGCGCCGTGTGATCCCATCGCGCGCCACCGGAACAGCGGATCGGCCGCGGCGGCCGAATCGTCACCCGCGGCGGCCGACGCGAGCGGGTAGAACGTCCCCAAGGCCCGGTCATGGCTCGAGAAGCAGACCGTCAGCGGGCCGTCGATCCGGCTGAGCATGCCGAACAGGGCACCCGAGCCCTTCCGGAACGGCAGCTTCTCGGTGAACGCGAAGCGCGAGTACGCCCCTTGCAGGAGCGTGACCGATTTGACCGGTGAGGGCTGCGCGGCGGTCATCCCGGCCAACGCGTAGGACACCACCCGCGCTCCGAAGCTGTGCCCGACCAGGTGGATGCGCAGACCCGGGAACTTCGCGGTGAATCGGTCGATCACCGGGCCGAGCCCGTCCTTGCCCACCACGCCGGCCCGGTTCTTCATCTTCCAATAGCTGAGCTGGCGCAGCGCCTCCTTGGCGCCGTGCCACAGCTTGGCCGCGAAATCGCCGAGACCCGCCGCACCGCCGCCGTCGTCGCGGAACTCCACCCCGGCGGCCAGCAACTGGTCGGCGAACGTGTTGAACAACTCCGACGGATCCTGGTCGTCGGCGACCATTCCGGGCCCGGCATCGGGTGCGTCGGCCTCACCGTCGCTGAACCCGTCGGGCGTCGCGGCGTTGAACGCCTGCAGCGCCTCGAACAGGTCGGGAATCGCATCCATCGTCGGCGGCGCCGCAAGCAGTTGCGCAAGGGTGTCCAATTCCGCTGTGCCGCTTGGGAACATGTTCTTCAGATCGGCGAGTTCGGCGGGGTCGAGCGAGGGGTCGCCGGCGGCGACGACCCGCTCCTGGCCCAGCGCGGCCGCGCCGCCGCCACCGCCGGCCACCGCTGGCTCGAAGTCGGGTATCGGCTCGTCGCGCCACAGTTGCGACGGCCAGCGCACGCCGACGAATCCGACCGAGCGCGCCGGATCCAGTTGCTTCGCCAGTAGCCGAAACCAGCGGTCGTACAACGACTTCGCGGCCGCCTCGTCGTTGTTCCAGCCGTGCGAGAAGATCACCAGATCACTGAGACCTTCGGCGCGGTCGCCGAGTTCGGTCACAGCCGCGTTGTCGGAGTGCCCCTCCTCGTCGAACACCAGGCGCCAGATCCGGTCGGTCACATCATCGGCCATGGGAAGTCCCTTCGGGTCATACGGATTGCAGTGCGCGCATGAGGTCGACGAGGCCGCTGCCCTGGAATGCGGGGTCGCGCCCCAACGAGGTGGCCGAGTCGACGAAGATGCGCTTGATCGCCTCGGGCTTGCTGATGAACTCGCGCTGTACCGAGAGGAACGCCGCGATCGCGCCGGACACGTGGGGCGCGGCCATGCTCGTTCCGCTCTCTTCGAGGTAGACCGGGACGTCGTCGTCGACATCGATCTGGTTCGTCACGCTGTCGCGCCGGGCTCCCGCCGCGGCCGACGTGATGCGCTCGCCTGGCGCGACCAGATCGGGCTTGCGCCGCCCGTCGCCGGTCGGTCCGCGCGAGGAGAAGTACGAGACCCCGAAGGTGTGCGGGGAGCTGCGGTGGGTCGATCCGACCGTGATGGCGCTCTCGGTGTTGCCTGGATCGTTGATCGTCATGTCGACGGTGAACTTCTGCGAATCCTTGCTGGAAGACGTGCTCAGCGAGACGTATCCGGAGTTTCCGGCCGCGACGACCACCACGACTCCCGAGCGCACGGTCTTGTCGACCTCCACGCACATCGGGCTCTGGCCGCACGCGTACCACTCCGCGTTGAACATATAGCCCAGGCTCAGGTTCACGCCGTGGATACGCGGCGCCCGTTCGCTCCCGGCGTTGAGCTCGCGGACATAGGCGAGGGCCTGCATCACGCGGCTCACCCGCGACACGTCGTCACCGGGGCCGAGCACCTTGAGACTCACGAGCTTCGCCTTCGGCGCCATCCCGGCGAGCCGGCCGGGTTCACTGACATCGCGCGGCTGCATGATGGGGTCGCCGCCACGCTCGGGATCGTTGAGCCGCTTCTCGGCCACCACGAGTTTCTTGTCCGCCCAGTCCACGAGCCCGCCGGCGATGATGCCCGCGACGTGCGTGCCGTGCCCGTCGGTGTCGGTCAGCGGCGCGTCGCCTCCGGTGAAATCCTTGTGCAGCGCGGACACCAGCGGGTCGGTGACGGTGTGGTGGTGCGCGAAGTGCGGATGGGTCTGCTCGATGCCGGAATCCACGACTGCCCAGACGATCTTGTCGCCATAGCTGTCGAAGGAGCGCTGTGCGGCGACGGCCTTGATGGTGTTCGACGACGCGTCGATCTGCGGGGTGACTTCGAAATCGGGCCAGATCCGGTAGATGGCGCGATGCGGCCAGCTCTGCGGCACCGCGTCGGCCGACACCAGCTGCTTGACCTGGGCGGCCGTCAGATCGCCGATCATGAACTGATCGGCCAGCGGCTGCGGCGTGCCCGCGGCGCCGACGAGCTGCCACAGGTCACGGACCCGGTTCATCGCGTCGGCCACCGATGGCTGGAAGCCCAGGTTCAGTTCGATCATGATCGGCATCGGGGACTCGGCAATGGCACCTGCCCTCATCTGCTCACGCAGCGGCGGCGTGATGACGCCGGCCAAAACCGGATCGCGCCTTGGCTTTTCGTCGGGTGGTGGCGCCACGGCGACGCCCTTTGGTGCGGCGGCGGCCGGAACCGTTGCCGTGGCCGCCGCACATGCCCGCTCGACGTCACGCCGCCCGGCCGCCGTCAACGTGAACTCACCGGTGCGGGACCGGCTGACCAAGCGCCGCTTGCGCAGGCTTGCGACGGCATCCTCGACACGGTTGTGCCAGTACGGCTTGTCCTTCTCGTACTGCCGATCCCGTTCGACGAACTCGGAGGCGAATCGCGCCGCCACCGCTTCGGTCACCGCGGCGATGTCGGCGGGCTTGTCCAGGGCCGCGAGGTCGGCAAGCGCGCACTGCACCCGATCGGACCAGATTCGACTCTCGGCTGAGCTCACCGCGCTCCCTCGGCATCGTCGTCGACCCGGCGGGTCCACCCACTCAATGGTGCTATGAGCGGCGGGCGCCCGTCCCGATTTCTCGGTTCCCCGGCGCCGGCGTTTCGCGGCGGCCCGGCCGGCAAATTCGGGTTGTTGGACTAGGGAAATACATTCATGGATAACGTCAATCGGCCAGGTGCCGGTTGTAATCACGGCGTTCGAGCCAGCGTTGCAGGTCGTATACGCCGAACGCGGCGAAGATCAGCGGCAGCGCGGCCAGCCAGCCAGTCACAACCGCTCCTGGTGTTCAGCGGATTTTGTGAACATTTCCGGCACTCCTGACGTTTGATCCACCGATAATCCCGGTGATGCTCGAACCGTACGACCGGAGGACCGCCAATTCACGAGTGGAGCGCTACCTGTATTCGGCGTGCAGTCGCCGGATCGCGCGACCGCGCGCGGCGGCGAGTCGGGCATGTCGCGCCTCGATCGAGTAGCCGACTACTCGTGTCAACTCGCCGCACTCCCCCGAGAATCGTTCTGGGCGGGTCAACGGGCAGGGTCGGGAGGACACGATGAGGATCGCGGCTCTGGCGGCGTGGCTGGCCGAGCGGCTGGACCGGTCCGTCGGGTGGTCCCGCCTGCCCAAGGTGATCGGGCTCGGCGTACTCATCGGCTTGCGCCATCAACTGCGGACCGCGAACCTCTACGACTCCGGCAGCGTCCCCGCCGACACCCCGCGCCCCGCCGACTGCCTGGTCGCGCGCACACGCGACGGCACGTACAACGACCTCGCCAACCCTCAGATGGGGGCCATCGGCTGCCGGTTCGGCCGCAACGTCCCGCCCGCGCACGCCTATCCCGAGACCGGCAGTCGACTGCTCGACCCGAACCCCCGGTTGATCAGCCGGAAACTCCTGACACGCGAGACCTTCGAGCCCGCGACAACACTCAATCTGCTTGCCGCGGCTTGGATCCAGTTCGAGGTACACGACTGGTTCAGCCACGGATCCGTGACGTCGGAGCCGTTTGTGGTGCCGCTGCAGGACGACGATCCGTGGCCGGACCGCCCGATGCGGGTCGAACGCACCGCACCCGATCCCAACCCCGATCCGACCGGTCCCGCCACGTTCACCACACAGGATTCGCATTGGTGGGATGCCTCCCAGATCTACGGCACCACAGCGGAGTTCGTGTCCGCGCTACGCGCACCGGACAAGGGCAAACTGCGCATCGACGACGCGGGCCTGCCGCCGCCGGACGTCGAGGCGCTTCTCGATCTGAACAGCACCGCGGGCAACTTCTGGGTCGGTCTGGCGCTGCTGCACTCACTGTTCATGCGCGAGCACAACGCGATCTGCACCCATCTCGCCGGACACCATCCGCACCTGTCCGACCAACAGCTCTACGACAAGGCGCGTCTGGTCAATGCGGCGCTGATGGCCAAGATCCACACCGTCGACTGGACCCCGGCGATCATCGCGCACCCCACCACGGTGTATGCCATGCGGGCCAATTGGTTCGGACTTCTCGGGGAGCAGATCGGCCGCAGATTCGGGCGGCGGCCCACGCGCAGCGCCCTGCTGCACGGGATTCCCGGCTCACGCACCCGGCACCACGAGGTGCCGTACTCGCTGACCGAGGAGTTCGTCGCCGTGTACCGGATGCATCCCCTCATCCCCGACGAGTTCGCGTTCCGCTCGCTGCGCGACGACCGCGTCACCGCACGCCACGAGTTACCCGACCTGTCGGTGCTCAACGTGCGTGCCCGCCTCGCCGAGACGCCCATGGCCGACCTGTTCTATTCGTTCGGCCGGGCCCATCCGGGCGCCATATCGCTGCACAACTTCCCGCGCCATCTACAGGAGATGCGCCGCGTCGACGGGACACCGGTCGATCTCGCCACTATCGATCTCATCCGGTCCAGAGAGCGGGGCGTGCCACGCTACAACGAGTTCCGCACGCTGTTCCGGCTCAAGCCGGCGGCCACGTTCGAGGAGCTGACCGGCGAGACCACACTGGCGGCAGAACTCCGCGACATCTATGACGACATCGACCTCGTCGACCTGATGATCGGGCTCTATGCCGAGCCGAAGCCACGAGGATTCGGCTTCAGCGACACCGCTTTTCGGGTCTTCATTCTGATGGCGACGCGCCGGCTGGAGAGCGATCGCTTCTTCACCGCCGACTTCCGCGACGAGGTCTACACCACCGCAGGCATGGATTGGATCCGTGACAACGACATGCGTTCGGTGCTCCTGCGTCATTTCCCGGAGCTCGCACCCGCCCTTGCCGGCGTCGCCAACCCGTTCGCACCGTGGCGGGCGGTGGACCAGAAGACGCCGACGTAGTTCACGATTCCTCAACCGAATTCGACAAGGAAAGGCCTCCCGCGCATGACCGAAGCAATCGACAAGATCTGGACCACCCCGCCCATCCCCTACCGTCCCGAACTCGAAAATCCGCCGGCTGACGAAGAGCAACTGATCAACAAGATCATGGCGAAACTGCTCAAGAACAATCAGCGCGCCTACGAGAAGTACAAGCACGGCCTGCGCGATGCGCACGCCAAGAGCCACGCGATTCTGCGCGGCGAGCTCATCGTGAACGACGACCTCAGACCCGAGCTGGCCCAGGGCATCTTCGCCGAACCTCGCCGCTACCCGGTGATCGCCCGGATCTCCAGCACGTCGGGGGTGCTGCGCGGCGACAAGATGCGCGGTGTACGCGGTCTCGGCATCAAGGCGATCGGGGTGGACGGCGAACGCCTGCCGGAGGACGAACCGAGCACGACCCAGGACTTCGTCCTGGTGACCCACGAAGACTTCCTGTTCGCCGACGCCCGCGCCTACGCGGGTTTGGGCATGTTCACGGCAAGTCTGCTCGCGCGGCTTCCCGACACCGCCCTGTGGGCGGGCAGTGAACTCCTCAGCGGGCTCGACAAGCTGGGCCTGCACATACCGGCGAATCTGAAGGTGTTCATCGCGCCGAACCGGCCGATCCTGGGTGAGACGTTCTTCTCGTCGGCTCCCATCCGCTACGGCGACTACGTCGCGAAGTTCAGGTACGCACCGTCGTCGGAGAACGTGAAAGCCCTTGCCGGCGAACTCCTTCCGCGCAATCCGAGCCAAGATGCCCACCGCGATCTGATCATGGAGTTCTTCGAGAACAACACCGCCGAATACGAGTTCGGCGTGCAGCTGTGCATCGACGAGAAGACGATGCCGATCGAGGATGCCAGCGTCAATTGGGACCAGAAGAAGTCCCCGTATCTTCCGGTCGCGAAAATCGTTTTTCCGCCACAGAACCCGTACAGTCCGCTGCGGCGCGCCTACGGCGACGACGTGTTGTCGTTCAACTCGTGGCGCGGTCTGAAGGCACACCAGCCGCTGGGTTCGATCAACCGCCTGAAGAAGCTGGTCTATGAGTCGTCCAGCAATTTCCGCCACGACGTCAACCGGGTTCCCCGGCACGAGCCGTCCGACATCTCGGAGCTGCCCGACTGATGATGGCAAACTCAGAAAGATTTGCTGCATGCCCACGAAAATCCGTCAGAAACGGCGACTTCACGTCGCTGACACCATATTCGGCAGCGATGTCAGCCTACGACACTTAGACTCTGAATCCATGCCTGGTAAATGGCAGTTGCTGGACCGGCCCACGGAGTACGAGGCGATCCGCTCGGCGCTCAGCAGCGAAGACAGTTGCGGCGTCGTCCTCGTCGGTGCGGCCGGTGTCGGCAAGACGACCCTGGCCCGCACCGTCACATCGTCGTTGCGCAAGAAGGTCCACTGGGCCGCATGCACGGAGTCCTCGCGCAGCATCCCGCTCGGGGCCTTCGCGCACTGGGTGCGGCCGTCGGCTTCCCGCGATCCGATCGCACTCATCGGATCCGCACGGGAATCGCTTGTCGCCGACGGTGATCCCGTGGTGGGCATCGACGACGCCCACCTGCTGGACCAGTTGTCGGCGACGTTGCTGCACCAGATCGCGGTGGAGCGCGCGGGGCATGTGGTGGCGACCGTGCGCAGCGGTGAACCGGTGCCGGACGCCGTCACGTCGCTGTGGAAAGACGGCTACCTGCAACGGTTCGAGCTGCAGCCGTTCACGAAGCAGCAGAGCATCGCGCTGATCGAGACCGTGCTCGGCGGCACGCTCGAGGGGCTCAGCGCCGACGTGATGTGGGAATCCTCGGGCGGCAACCCGCTGTTTCTGCGCAACATGGTTGAGGGCGCGGTCGACGCCGGGGCCCTCGCCGAGGTCAACGGCGTGTGGCAGTTCCGCGGACCGGCCGTGATCCCGTCCGGGCTCGTCGAGCTGCTCGACGAGCGGCTGGCGCACGCCGGTGAGGATGTGCTGCACGCACTGAAGCTGCTGTCGCTGTGCGAACCGCTCGACATCGACGCGTTCTCCGAGCTCGCCGGCGAGGAGGCGGTCGACGCGGCCGAGATGCGCGGCCTGATCCGCATCGTCGCCGACGATTCGGACGGTCAGATCACCGCCCGGTTCAGCCATCCGTTGTTCGGCGAGGTGGTGCGCCGGCGGGTCGGGACCGCCTCGGCGCGCAAGCTGCGCGGCCGCATCGCCCAGATCCTGCGCGAACGCGACCTGACGTCGGCCGCCAGCCGTATCCGGTTGGCGCAGCTGTGTGTCCAGAGTGATCGGGGCGCCGAGATCGACTTGTTGATCACCGCGGCGAAAGACGCCGTGTTCCTGTCGAACCTGCCGCTCGGCGAGCAGCTGGCGCGCGCGGCGTTCGATCACGGCGGCGGCCTCGGTGCGGCGGCGCTGCTCTCCCGGGCACTGCTGTGGCAAGGCCACCCGGCACAGGCCGACAGCATCCTGGCCCGCTTCTCACCCGACCACATGGACGAGATGGAGCTCGTGCAGTGGGGGGTTCCGCGGTTGTCGATCCTGTTCTGGTCGATGGGTGACGTCGCACGCGCCAACCAGGTGCTGGAGCTGCTGAACTCGCGGGTGACCCATCCGATCCTCAAGTTGATCGTCGACGCCACCGGCGCCGGAATGGCCATCCACGAGAACAGGATCGCCGAGGGCCTGGAAACCGCCGAACGGGTGCTGGCCAATCCCGAGGCGCCGCGGCAGGCCGTGGATTTCGCCGCGTTCAGCGCCGGCCTCGCGATGCCGGTGGCGGGCCGCGGCAAGGACTTCCTGCCGATCGCGTCGCGGTGCCGGGCACAACGCAAGACCACCGACGGCATGATCCGGATCATGGTGTTCTACGGCGAGGTCCTTGCGCTCGCCTACACCGGCCAGCTCGAGCTGGCCGAGCGGCGGGCCGCCGAGTACGCCGAGTTCTCCTCGGCCGGGCAGTTCGCCGGCTGGGCCATCGCCAAGATCATGGCCGGCGCGGCCGCGACCCACAGCGGCAGGTTCCAGGACGCGATCTCGGCGATCGAGCAGGCGCTGGCGGCGCTCAACGCCGAGAATTCGCTGCCGTGGCAGCTGCCGGGCCGTCTCCTGCTGGCGCGGGCATACGCGGCGGTGGGCAACCCGGCCGATGCCGAGCGGGTGCTGGAGGACGCCAAAGAACACTCGGGCGCGTTCATGGCACTGCACGAGCCGCAGCGGATGCTGGCCAAGGCCTGCGTGGCGGCCGCCAAGGGCGGGCACCGTTCGGCGATCGACCTGTCGCGGGCGGCAGCCGATGCCGCGCGTTCGGCGGGCCAGTACGCGGTCGAAGCCGAAGCCCTGCACCACGCCGCCCGCTTCGGTGACCGCACGGTCGTGCGTCGGCTCCAGGGGCTCGTCGACCGCGTGGACGGCCCGCTGGCCGCCCTTTACGCGCGGCACGCGGCAGCAGTGGCGGCGGCCGACCCCAAGGAACTCGACGAGGTCTCGACGGCCTTCGAGGAGGCGGGCCTGTTGCTGTCGGCGGCCGACGCGGCCGCACAGGCGGTCCCCTTGCACGACAAAGCCGGTCAGCGCCGGCGCAGTACCGAGTCCGCTGCGCACGCACTGCAATTGGCGTCCAAGTGTGGCGGCGCGGCAACGCCGGCCATCCGCTCGGCGGCCCGCCCACTGCCGGTCACGTCACGTGAGCGTGAGGTGGCCGGTCTGGTGGCTCAGGGATTGTCGAATCGCGAGATCGCCGAGCGGTTGACGGTGTCGGTGCGCACCGTGGAGGGACACATCTACCGGGCCGGCATCAAACTCGGTGTGGCCGACCGTGACGACCTCGCCAAGATCGTGTGGAACGACTTGGGGAAGAACGGGCGCAGCAACGGCAACAAGAACGGCAACCCGTAGCGTCAGTACACGTCTCGGACGTAACGCTTCTCGGCCACGAGTTCGCGCTTGTAGTCGCGCGCGCGTTCCTCGGACATCCCGCCGTGCGTGCGGATGATCGTCGTGAGGGCGGCGTCGACGTCCTTGGCCATCCGGCCGGCGTCCCCGCACACGTAGAAATGCGCGCCGTCGTCGAGCCAGCGCCAGACGTCGGCGCCATAGTCGAGCATCTTGTGCTGGACGTACACCCGCTTGGCCTGATCGCGCGAGAACGCGAGATCCAGCCGGTTCAGAAAACCGTCGTGAACCATGTCCTCGAGATCGTCGCGATAGTAGAAGTTCTCGTTGCGATGCTGGTCACCGAAGAACAGCCAGTTACGGCCGGTGTGGCCCAACGCCCGGCGTTCCTGCAGGAATCCCCGGAACGGGGCGATCCCGGTGCCGGGGCCCACCATGATCATGGGTGTGGCGGCGTCCTCAGGCGGCCGGAAGTGCGGGGATCGCTGCAGGAACACCGGTGCGGCGGCGGCACGATCGGCGAGAAAGGTCGAGCACACGCCGCCCCGCACGCCGCCCTGCGCACCGGGGTAGCGCACGACCGACACGGTTAACTGCACCTCATGCGGGCTCACGAGCGGGCTCGACGATATCGAGTAATTACGCGGTGTCAGCCGCACCAGTACCTCTTGCCACTGCTCGGGCTCGGCGTGTACGCCGAACTCGGTCACGATGTCGAGGGCGTTGCGGTTGCGCAGCCACTTCTTCAGCCGTTCACCGGATCCGCGCAGTACCTTCGCCGATCGATCGGTGCACGAATCGGCGACGAACCGCAGCAGATTCGGTGTCACGCGGCAGATGTCGTAGGACGAGATGAGTGCGTCGCGCAGGGACTGCTCGGTGCCGTCGACCTCGACGACGGCGTCCCCGTCGAGCGCGGTCGCCGCGAGCCAGGCATCCACCACGGCCGGATCGTTGGTGGCATACACCCCCAACGAGTCGCCGGCAGCGTAGCTGACGTCGTAGTCCGAGATGTCGAATCCGAACTGCCGCACCTCTTTTGCCGAACCCGGCGCGGTGAGCACCGTGTTACGGCTGAGGGTCGCGAGAATCGGCTTGGCCCTGGTGAATTCGTCGGGTTCGGTTCGGATGACGGTGCTGCCGCCCACCGGTCTGCCGGGCGGCTCGGTGGGTTGACCGGTGAGCAGTTCGGTGACGGTGTCGGCCCACTGTTGCATGGGCCCGTCGTCGTAGACCTCGCATTCGGTGCGATCGAGTAGCTTGGTGGCGCCCAGATCGGCGAGCCGGCGATCCAGCGACTTGGCGTGACCGCAGAAGTTGTCATAGGCCCGGTCTCCGATACCGAGCACGGCATAACGCATTCCGTGCAGTTCGGGTGCGTCGGGCGCTTCGAGGCGACTCCAGAAGTCGGCACCGTTGTCCGGTGGCCCGCCGTCGCCGAATGTGCTGGTGACGACGAGTACGTCGCGTGCGGCGGCAAGCTCCCCCAGCGCCAGCTCATCCATGTTCACCAGCGTCGCCCCGTCGAGCCGGGTGGCGAGTTTCGCGGCGAACTCCTCGGCGTTGCCGGTCTGCGATGCCCACAGCACCAGCGGTCCCGTTGGCACCGATCGCTCCGCGACGCTGGTCCGGGAATAGCGGCCCGCGAGCACACCGTCCACCCACAACCGCACCTTGGGACTCACCGGCGCGGAGCCCGGGAGCACCGGAACACCGGCCGGGCTGTCCGGCAGTCCGGTGAAAAACCCGGCCAAATAGGTCTTCTCGGCCTCGCTGAGACCGGGTTTGAGGTCGGTCGTCACACCGAGTTCGGCAGCCACCGGGTGCGTGTAGCCGGCGCCGCCGACCGATCGTGCGGGGCGCAGGCTGACCGCGCAGACCTTGAACTCGGGCTGCAGCGAGTCGGCATCCACCGCGTCGTTGGTGACCGCATTGACCGTGAGGTACTCGCCGTGTTCGTCGTTCCAGTGAAACGGTGCAAAGCAATTGCCCGGCCGGACCCGGTCGGACAGCACCGCGGGCAGCACCGCACGGCCGCGGCGCGAGGCCACCTCGACCGGCTGGCCCGCGACTATCTCGAGCTCCAACGCATCGATCGGGTGGATCTCGATGAACGGCGCGGGATTGAGCTTGTTGAGCCCGGCGACCTTGCCGGTCTTGGTCATGGTGTGCCATTGGTGTTGCAGCCGGCCGGTGTTGAGCACCATCGGATAGTCGTCGTCGGGAAGCTCGGCGGCGTCCATGTGCGGCCGGGCGTGGAACACCGCCCGTCGTGACGGCGTCGGGAAGGCCAGCCGGGGCCGGTGCCCGGCCTCGTCGACGAACAGGTCCTGGCTGATCCCGTCGTTGAGGTAGCGGATGGGATGGCGGTCGGTGTCACCGCCTGGCGCGTCGGCCGGTGGGCACGGCCACTGCAGCGGTGTCCGGCGCAACCGCTCGTAACTGGCGCCGCGCAGGTCGTATCCCGTCTTCGGGTTGGCGAACCGGCGGATCTCGTCGAAGATCTCCTCGGCACAGGCGTAGTCGAAGTGTTCGGCGAAGCCGAGGTGCGCGGCGATCTCGCAGATCAGTTTCCAGTCCGGGCGGGCCTGCCCCACCGGCGGCAGCGACGGGCTCAACAGTGTGAGGTTGCGCTCGGAATTGACCATCACGCCCTCGGATTCGGCCCACAGCGCGGCCGGGAGCACGATGTCGGCGTAATGGTTGGTGGCAGTCGCGCGGTAGGCATCCTGGACGACGACGAGTTCGGCGGCTTCGAGCCCGTTGATGACGGTCTTGCGGTTAGCCACGCTCGCAACGGGATTGGTGCAGATGATCCAGCAGGCCTTGATATCGCCCGCGGCCATCTGCTCGAACATGCCCACGGTGCCCGGCCCCACCTCCGACCGGATCGTGCCCGGTTCGAGACCCCATTGCGCTTCGACGAACGCACGGTCGTCAGCTGAGAGAACAACGCGCTGCCCGGGCAAACCCGGGCCCATGTAACCCATCTCGCGTCCGCCCATGGCGTTGGGCTGGCCGGTGAGCGACATGGGACCGCTTCCCGGCCGGCAGATGGCTCCCGTGGCCAGGTGCAGATTGCAGATGGCGTTGGTGTTCCAGGTTCCGTGCGTGCTCTGGTTGAGCCCCATGGTCCAGCAGCTCATCCACTCTCCGGCTTCGGCGATCATCGCCGCGGCGGCGCGGATGTCGTCCTCGGGTATGCCGGTGATCTCGGCGACCCGGGCCGGCGGGTAGTCGGCGAGGAACTGCGGCATAACGTCCCAGCCGGTGGTGTGCTCGGCGATGAACTCAGCGTCGATGTCGCCGTTTTCGACCAGGACGTGCAGCAGACCGTTGAGCAGCGCGAGATCGGTGCCCGGCTTGATCTGCAGGAACAGGTCGGCCTTCTCGGCGGTCGCGGTGCGCCTGGGGTCGACGACGATCAGCTTGGCACCGGCCTTGAGCCGATCGGCCATCCGCAGGAACAGGATCGGGTGGCAATCGGCCATGTTCGATCCGATGACGAAAAACAGGTCGGTGCAGTCGAAGTCGCTGTAGGACCCCGGTGGGCCGTCCGCGCCAAGCGACTGCTTGAATCCGGTGCCCGCGCTGGCCATGCACAACCGCGAGTTGGACTCGATGTGCACGGTGCGCAGGAAACCCTTGGCGAGCTTGGTCGCCAGATACTGGGCCTCGATCGACATCTGGCCCGAGACGTACAGCGCAACGGCGTCCGGACCGTGTTCGTCGATGATCGCCCGCAGCCGCCGCGCCGCTTCCGCGACCGCGTCATCGACAGGTGTGGGCGTCAGTTCGTCGTCTCGGGTGGGCCGCAGCAGCGCCGACTTCAACCGGTCGTCGTCAGCCGCCATCATGTCGGCGTGGGTGGCCCCCTTGGTGCACAATCTGCCGAAGTTGGCCGGGTGCAGCTTGTCGCCGGCAACGCGGGCGATGACCGTACGGCCGTCCTCGACCCGGGTGCTCACCTCGATGCCGCAGCCGACACCGCAGTACGAACACGCCGTTCGCCGGGTTGCAGCCAAGGTCGCGCCGTCCGCCATGCCCCCATGGTGGGCGCCGGGTGTTCCGGGTTTTTTCCGGCAGCGTTATCGGCAGGAAAACTGATCCTCACCACCGGCCGACCCTCCTGGTGAGCATTGTTTTCCCAGCTCAGAGCACTGCGACTCCGGTCACAGTTCCGTCGCAGACCGACTCATCAGCGAATCGTCACCGAAACTGTGCGGAAACAAACTGCCCCTAACTTCACAGAAGCATGAGCGATGGCAGCAACCCACGATTCCTGCAAGGTGCCTTCGAATTCGAGGGCAACGGCCTCGACAAGCCCGCCCTGATCGACGAGTCGCTTCGGTACGTGGTTCCGCCGGGCGCCGTCACCCAGCCGGTGTACTTCCGCGGCGGGAATTCCACCGACGAGATGGTCACGGTGGTGCTGTACCGGGACGGCACACCGATGCGGTACTTCCCGATCGCGGCCAAGGGCGCCACCCATGTGGCGCTGCGGGTCGTCGAGGATCTGCTCGGGGACACCGTGCTGGAGTTGTTCATCGCCGCCCCGGCGGCCTGCACGGGCAGTGTGGTCGTCGACCTCGGATTGGTGGAGATCCCGTGAAGCGCCGGCTCGTCGTCGTGGGCAACGGCATGGCAGGGGTGCGCGCGATCGAGGAGATTCTCGCCCGGGGTGGCGGTGCGGCGTTTGACATCACGGTGTTCGGAGACGAGCCCTACGGCAACTACAACCGCATCCTGCTGTCCAATGTGCTTGCCGGAAGCGATGATTCACGCGATATCTACCTCAACCCGATGGACTGGTACGACGACAACGCCATCGACCTGCGCGCCGGGGTCCGGGTGGTGCGCATCGACACGTTCGCCCGGCTCGTGCATGCCGACGACGGGTCGGTGATCCGGTACGACGATCTGATCCTCGCGACCGGTAGCCGGTCGTCCTTCCCGCCGATGGCCGGGCTGTGGGCCGACGACAAGACACTCACCGACGGTGTATTCGGCTTCCGGACCCTCGACGACTGCATGGGCATGATCTCCGAAGCCGCCAACCGCACGAAGGCCGTCGTGATCGGTGGCGGCCTGCTCGGACTGGAAGCCGCCAGGGGCCTGCAGAACCGCGGGCTTGCGGTCGAAGTCGTGCATGCCGGCCCGACGCTGATGAACGCACAACTCGACGACTCCGCGGGCGCGATCCTGCGCCGGTCGGTCGAGCACATCGGGATCACGGTGCACACCGACAAACGCACCACCGAGGTCCGCGTCGACGAGTCCGGGCGACTGTCGGGCATCGCGTTTTCCGACGGCGGTTCGATCGACTGCGACATGTTGGTGATCGCCACGGGCATCCGGCCGAATGTCGGTCTGGCGCAGCGCGCCGGTCTCACGGTCGAGCGGGCGATCGTCGTCGACGACCACATGCGTTCGGTCGACGACGAGCACGTCTACGTGGTCGGCGAGTGCGCCCAGCATCGTGGGCAGGTGTACGGGTTGGTCGCGCCGCTGTGGGAGCAGGCCAGCGTGCTCGCCGATCACATCACCGGAGTCGATACCGCCGCGGCGTATCGAGGTTCGCGCACCGCGACCAAACTGAAGGTCGCGGGCGTCGACGTCGCCGCGATGGGGCTCAAGGCGCCCGAGCTTCCCGACGACGAGTTCGTGCAGTATTCCGAGCCGAAGCATGGCGTGTACAAGACGATCGTCATCCGCGACGGCAAGCTCGTGGGCGCCACCCTGGTCGGGGACGTGTCGAAGGTGTCCTTTCTGACCCAGGCCTTCGACAGCGGCCTGCCGCTCCCTGAGGAGCGGGTCTCGCTCATGTTCGACATCGGCACGCCCGACGTCTCCGTCGGGGTCGCCGAGCTCTCCGACGACGCGCAGGTGTGCAACTGCAACGGGGTTTCCAAGGGGACCCTGGTGAATTGCGTACAGGCCGGCGAGACGTCGCTCACCGGCGTGATGGCGAAAACCAAGGCGGGCAAGGGCTGTGGCTCGTGCAAGGAACTGGTCGGCCAGATCGTCGAGTGGGCAGCCGGTGGCGCTGTCACGGAAGACCCGTCGGCCTCGTGGTACGTGCCGGGTATCCCCTACGACAAGCCGACTCTGATGCGCCACATCCGGGACCTCGAACTTCATTCGGTGTCATCGGTTTTCGCCGCCCTGGCGCCCGACGGCAAGGAGGATGCGAACTCCAAGATGGCCCTGGCCTCACTGCTGGAGACGATATGGGCCGACGAGTTCGTCGACGAACGCGACGCCCGGTACATCAACGACCGCGTGCACGCCAACATTCAGCGCGACGGCACGTTCTCGGTCGTGCCCCAGATGAAGGGCGGCGTGACGAACGTCGCGCAGCTGCGCAAGATCGCCGATGTCGCCGAGAAATACGACGTACCGATGATCAAACTGACCGGGGGCCAACGCATCGATCTGCTCGGCGTGCGCAAGGAGGATCTCCCCGCGGTATGGGCCGATCTGGACATGCCGTCGGGCTACGCGTACGGCAAGAGCTTCCGCACCGTGAAAACCTGTGTGGGCAGCGATTTCTGCCGCTACGGCCTCGGCGATTCCACCGCACTGGGCATCGCCATCGAGGAGCGCTACCAGGGCCTCGCCAGCCCGGCCAAGATGAAGCTCGCGGTCACCGGTTGCCCGCGGAACTGCGCTGAGGCGCTGTGCAAAGACCTCGGCGTGGTCGCGGTGGGCGACGGCCGCTGGGAGATCTATGTGGGCGGGGCGGCCGGTGCGCACATCCGCAAGGGCGACCTGCTGGCCACGGTCGACGATCCCGACACCGTCATCACCCTCACCGGCCGGGTCCTGCAGTACTACCGCGAAAGCGCGAACTGGCTGGAGCGCACGTACAAGTGGGTGCCGCGGCTCGGGATCGAGCACATCCGGGCCGTGGTGTTCGACGAGGAACTCGCCGAAGGCTTGGACGCCCGCATGCAGAAATCCATTGATGCCTACCGAGATCCGTGGCTCGACGGCCGCGAGCCGGCGACGAATGGACAGTTTCGGACGGCGTTGCCGCTTCTGCCGCTCCCCCGGGTTCCGGTCCGATGAGCGACCTCGGGCCGGTCGAACAGATCCCCGTCGGCGAGGGACGCACCTTTGCCGTCGACGGCACGCAGATCGCGGTGTTCCGGTTGCGCGACGGATCACTGCGCGCGATCGACGCGGTGTGCCCGCACAAGGGCGGACCGCTGGCCGACGGGTTGGCCGACGACACCGTGGTGGTGTGCCCGCTGCACGGCGCGACTTTCGACATGTGCAGTGGAACCGAAGCCGCGGGCGAACTGGCGGTGCGCAGCTACCAGGTCACAGCCGTGGACGGGGCGATCCGGCTCACGCTCTGAACGGCACCGTCTGGGAATACCCAGCTGTCTGAGGCAGTTCGGTGACATACCACTCGTCTTGGTCAGCTGAAGGAGCACATCATGCGTTACGCCATCATCGGAGCGGGAAATATCGGTTCAGCCGTTGCGGGACATTTCAACCGCACCGGCACCGACGTCGCACTGGCCGCGTCACGCGGCATCGATGCGGTCCGCGGCACCGCCGAGGCCATCGGACCCCACGTCGTCCCGTCCGACGTCACGGACGCACTGCGAGCCGACATCGTCATTCTCGCCGTCCCGTTCGAGGCGGTACAAGACCTGGTCGGGTCGGTTCCAGACTGGCAGGGCCGCATCATCGTCGACGCCACGAACGCCATCGACTACCGCGACTTCTCACCCGCCGACCTCGGCGGCCAGGCGTCTTCTGACCTTGTTGCCGAGTGGGCCCAAGGCGGCCGAGTGGTGAAGGCCTTCGGCCACACCTGGGCGAGAGTGCTGGCGCGCGATCCCGGCGACGGGCATGGTGGCCGACGCGTGCTGTTCGTGTCAGGCAATCATCCGGAAGCGAATAGCGCAGTAGCCCAGTTGATCTCGGCTCTTGGATTTGAGGCGGTCGACCTCGGGCGCAACGACGGCGGCGGACTGCTACAGCAATTCGGTGGCCCCTTGACTACCAAGAGTTTCATCTCCCAGCCCATCAGCGGATCGAGCCCAGCCGAGATGGACCTTACGCAGCCGTGACGCCGGTGGCCGGCTCAGTATCCCTTCGGCTTGACGGCCAGCACGGGTTTGAGGCACTCCAGCAGCAGCCGCTGCGACACACTGCCGAGCAGCAGCTTGCCCACCGGGCTGCGATGCCTGATGCCGATCACCAGCAGATCGGCGTCGGGACTGTCCATCGCGTTCAGTAGCTCCTCGGCCGCGTCGACACCGACGGGCTGGCGGAGTTCGAAGCTTACGCCGCTCTCCCGCAGCTGCTCCTCGACGTCGTGGATCTCACCGGACCGCGCGAACCGGGCGTCGACGTAGGCGTCTCCCGAGGTCGCGTTGATCACCAGCAGACCGGTGTTGCGTAGCTTGGCTTCCTCGATGCCGTGCTCGATGGCGGCGCGGCCGAACGGGTCTGCGCTGTAACCGACGACAATCATTGCTGGGCCTGCGCTTTCTGCTGTTGATCCGCGTCGTCCTCGACGATCAGCAGGGTCTCCTCGCTGCGGTGCATCAACTTGAGCACCAACGGCATCAGCAGCAGGATCGCCATGAGCACGTAGGTCACGATCGCCACGGGTTCGGTGAACAGACTCGTCCAGTCACCACCGCCGAGTTGCAGGCTCTGGCGCAGTTGTCGTTCGATGCGTGGACCGAGGATGACACCGATGATGAGCGGCAGCACCGGCAATCCGAAGCGGCGCATCATCAATCCCAGCAGCCCGAAGACCAGCAGCAGCGCCAGGTCCAGCGCTTGCACGTTGACGGCGAGCGCGCCGAGCGTCGCGAAGAACAGGATGCCGGCATACAGGTACGGCCGTGGGGTGCGAAGCAGCTTGGCCCACAGCGGCGCCAGGGGCAGGTTGAGCACCAACAACAGGAAGTTGCCGATGAACAGGCTCGCGATCAGGGTCCAGATGAGCAGCGGCTCTTTCTCGAAAAGAGTTGGGCCCGGCTGGATTCCGTACGATACGAACGCGGTCAGCATCACCGCCGCGGTCGCGTTGGTGGGCAGGCCCAGCGACAGCATCGGCACGAGGGTGCCTGCGGCCGAAGCGTTGTTGGCCGCCTCCGGCCCGGCCACGCCCTCGATCGCGCCCTTGCCGAACTCCTCTTTGTGCTTCGACAGCCGCTTTTCGGTGATGTAGGACAGGAACGTCGGCAGCTCGGCGCCGCCGGCCGGCAGTGCACCGAACGGGAAGCCGTATGCGGTGCCCCGCAACCACGGCTTCCAGGACCGCGCGAAATCCTGGCGGCTCATCCACGGCCGGCCCACCGGAATGACGTCGGCGGGACGGCGCCGCAGATGGGCAGCCACCCACAGGGCTTCGCCGAGCGCGAAGATCGCGACCGCGATCACCACGATGTCGATGCCGTCCGACAACTGGGGCAGGCCGAACGTCGCGCGCGGCTGGCCGGTCAGGAAGTCGATGCCGACCACACCGATCGCCAGACCGAGGAACAGCGAGATCGCGCCGCGCAGCTTCGAAGCACCGAGCACCGCGGTCACCGCCACGAGCGCGAACAGCATGATCGCCAGGTACGACGGGGCGCCGAGCGTCACCGCGAAGCGCGAGATCGGCGGTGCGAACGCGGCCAGCAGGGCCGTGCCGATCGCGCCTGCCACGAACGATCCGATGGCGGCGGTCGCCAGAGCCTGCGCGGCCCGCCCGGCCTTGGCCATCTTGTTGCCCTCGATAGCCGTGATCACCGACGACGATTCGCCCGGGGTGTTCAGCAGGATCGAGGTCGTCGACCCGCCGTACATGCCGCCGTAGAAGATGCCGGCGAACATGATGAACGCCGCGCTGGGGCTGACGTTGTAGGTTACGGGCAGCAGCAGCGCCACCGTCATCGCCGGGCCGATGCCCGGCAGCACACCCACCGCGGTGCCCAGCAGCACGCCGATGACCGCGTACAGCAGGTTCATCGGAGTCGCCGCCTCGGCGAACCCCTGCAGAAGCCAGTCGAAGTTTTCCATTTACAGAATCCCGTCCAGAATGCCTGCGGGCAGCGGGATCCCGAGCCCGGAGTAGAACGCGTAGAAACTCGCGACCGACAGCACCGCGCCGATCGCGATGTTGCGGACGTAGTGACGGTTGCCGAGAATCGTTGCGGCCCCGGCGAACAGCAGCGTGCCGGTGATCGCCCAGCCGAGCGGCTCGACGAGCACGATCACCAACACGAACAGGCCGACGAGCAACCCGACCGTGCGCCAATCCCCCGGCGAATTGGGATCGACGTCCTCGCCGGCGTCGGCCTCACCGACCGAGCCGCGGGGAATCGCGACCGCCAAAACCACCGCAAGGGCGATGAGCACGATCCCGATGACGAGTGGGAACAGTTTCGGGCCGACCGGATCGACCTTCGCGAACCCCTCCGCGAGCGTCAGCGCGTCGAAGATCAGGAACCCGCCGACCACGACGAGGACGAGACAGACGAGATACTGCGCCTTGTCGACTTTCACAGCAACCCCAATTCCGTCAGCGTCGTCGAGACGCGGTTGTCCTGATCCCGCAGGAACTGCTCGAATTCCGGCCCGGTCGTGAACGCGTCGCTCCAGCCGTTCTTGACCAGCGCGTCCTTCCACTCCTGGGTGCCGTGCAGATCGGTCAGTGCCTGCACCATGGCCTGTTTGGCATCACCGGATATGCCTGGCGGAGCCAGGATCCCGCGCCAGTTGGTGAAGGTGAGGTCGATGCCGGCCTCCGTGAGCGTCGGCGCGTCGACGCCTTCCACCCGCTCCTTGCCGGAGACCGCGAGCACCCGCACCTGGCCGGCCTCGATCTGGTCGACGAACTCACCGAGTCCCGTCGTACCTGCCGCGATCTTCTTGCCCAGCAGCGCGGTCAGGAGATCGCCGCCGCCGTCATAGGTGATGTAGTTGACGGTGCGCGGGTCGATTCCGACCGCGCGTGCGGTTTCCATCGGGAACAGGTGATCGGGCCCGCCCGGTGAGGACCCACCGCCGATGGTGACCTTGGCCGGATCGGCCTTCCACGCCTCCACCAGATCGCCGATCGTGCGGAACGGTGAGTCACCCGGTACGAGGATGCCTTCCTGCTCCTCGACCATCTTGGCCAGCGCGGTCGCGTCGGAGGCCCGCGCCGACGATCCGTTCGTGTACACCGCGCCCACCACGCCGAGCCCCATCATCATCATGAGGTCGTCGTTGCCCTTTTCGTTCATGAGCCGCGCCATCGCGACCGTCCCGCCGGCGCCGATGACGTTGAAGACCTCGATGCGCCCGGTGATGTCGGTGTCTTCCATGATCTTGACCGCGGTGCGGGCGGTGAGGTCGTAGCCGCCGCCCGGACTGTTCGGCACCATCATGCGCAGCCGGTGCAAACCGCGGGACTCATCGCCGCGAGTGACCCCGCAAGCCGTCGCCAACATGGTCGCGACCAACGCGACCATCAGCGCGGCGCACAATCGTCGAAACGTCACAGCAGTCCCCAATCACTCATATGTGATGCTCAGCAATACTGAACCCAAAGAGTGACTCAGGTCACCGATTCGAACGCAAAGGAAGTATTGGTCATTGAGTTCACCGCAGCCGAGACTGTGGGGCCTGCCGAGAGACCGGACCTTGGCGGGCAGATTCCTGGTGTTCCAGCTTCTCGTGGTCGCGGTCGTGCTCGTCGCGGTGGCCGCGGTCTCGGTGACCCAATCCACCCGCGAGTTCCGCGATGTCCGCGGACAGCGCATGATCGCCGTCGCCGAGAACGTCGCGTCGACCCCGATCGTGCGCGATCGCTACGGCGATCCGTTCGCCGCCCAGATTCTGGCGCCCGAGGTGGACCGGGCGGTCGCGCTGTCCGGGGCCGATCTCGCCGAGATCACCGATCCACAGGGCACCGTACGGACGTCTTCTGATCCCAGCCGGGTCGGGCAGCGCGTCGATCTGGGTCAGAGCCGGGCCGACGAGGGGCGGGCATGGTTCGGCGACACCGATATCGAAGGCGTGCACAGTCTGGTCGGCCAGGTGCCGATTCTGTCGGCCACCGGGCAGCTTATGGCGATCGTCTCGGTGAGCGAACGTTATCCGTCGGTGTGGGAGTTGATCAGCGGCGCCGGCGAGCGGCTGCTGATCTATCTGGGAATCGGCGCCGCGCTCGGCCTGCTGACATCATGGCTGTTGTCCCGGCGGATCAAGCGTCACACGCGTGGACTGGACATCGCCGAGATCGCGAGCCTCGCCGATCACCGGGAAGCGTTGTTGCACAGCATTCGTGAGGGTGTGGTGGCGGTCAACACCGACGGCGTCATCACGGTGCTCAACGACAGTGCATCCGATCTGCTGGGGATCAGCGCCGACACGGTGGGGCGCCGCGTCGACGAAGTGGGCCTCGAACCCGCGGTTGTCGATTTCCTGCTTGCCGCCGACGACGACCGCGCCGACGAACACGACGTCATCATCGCAACGCGGACCCGCGTGTTGGCGCTCAACCGGCGCGCGGCCAGCAGCCAGGGGCAACGCATCGGTACGGTGACCACCATGCGCGACAGCACCGAACTCGCTGCCCTGCAGGCCCAATTGTCTTCCCACCGCAGCGTCACGGACACGTTGCGGGCGCAGACCCACGAGTTCGCCAATCAGCTCCACACCATCTCAGGATTGGTCCAACTCGAGGAGTACGACGCGGTGCGGGATCTGGTCGGCACGCTCACGCGTCGCCGCGCCGAAATCAACGAAGCTGTCACCCAACATATTTCGGACCCGGCGGTGGCCGCCTTGCTGATCGCGAAAACGTCACTGGCCGCCGAGAGCGGCGTGGCGCTGAGCCTGGCCGACGACAGCCACCTCGGCGCGCTCGATCCCGCGCTCGCCACCGACGTGATCACGTTGCTCGGCAATCTGATCGACAATGCCGTCGATGTGTCGGTGGGCTCGACACCCGCGCAGGTGTGCGTACGAATCGACGACGCGGCAGGCTTGCTGCTCGCCGTATCGGATTCCGGACCCGGTGTGCCAGAACATCTTCGGGAGATGATCTTCGCCCGGGGCGTGACCTCCAAGCCCGACGTGCCCGGTGGGCGTGGCATCGGGCTGGCCCTGGTGCGCCTCGTCACCGCGCAGCACGGCGGCACGGTGGAGGTCACCGACGGACCCGACGGCGGGGCGTCGTTCGTCGTCCGGTTGCCCGAGGACACCAAGCGGGCCGTGCATGCGTGACGTACTCGTCGTCGACGACGACTTCATGGTCGCCGAGATTCATCGCCGATTCGTCGAACGCGTCGACGGTTTCCGTGCCGTCGGCGTGGCACGCAACGGCGGTGAGGCGTTGACCGCCGCCACCGAACTGCGACCCGATCTGATCCTGCTCGACGTGTATCTACCCGACATGACCGGGCTGGAGGTCTTGCAGCGACTGCGCGCCGAAGGCAACCTCGTCGGCGTCATCATGATCACCGCCGCGCGTGAACTCGACACCGTACGAGGCGCACTCGACGGTGGAGCCGCCGACTATCTGATCAAGCCGTTCGAGTTCGACCAGCTGCGCGCCAAACTTGCCGCATTCGCGGCCCGCGCTGACGCGCTGGCCGCCGAAGGTGGTGCGAGCCAATCGATGATCGACGCACTGTTCGGCGGAAGCTCAAGCGCGACAGCGCCTTTGCCGAAAGGACTCGGCGCAGAGACCGGCCGGCTCGTCATGGATGCGGTGCGCGCCGCGGGCGAGGTCTCTGCGGCCGAGTGCGCCGAGCTCGTCGGGATTTCGCGGGTGAGCGCACGCCGCTATCTCGAGCACTACCTGAGCACCGGGGCGCTGGAACTGCGCCTGCAGTACGGCACCGGCCGGCCCGAGCGACGTTACCGGGTGACTTAGGCGGCGTCGAAGGTGACCAGGTCGATGGTGATCTGGTCTTCGATGATGCTTACCGTCGTTCTGATGGGCGGTCCGGGTAGTGGTGGGGCGGTGGAGTGGTAGACCGCGCCGGTGGGTGTGCGGTATTGGGCGGTGTGGGTGCCGTGGGTGTCGGTGGTGGTGACCGACCAGCCGGGTGCTTCTTTGGCGTAGTTGCAGGCTTCGCACAGGCCGAGGCCGTTGAGTGCGCTTGTGGGGCCGTCGTGATGGGTGGGGACGGCGTGGTCGTGGTGGCGGATCGGCGCGTCGCAGTACGGGGTGCGACAGGTCTGGTCGCGCAGTTCGAGCAGCCTGGCCAGGCCTTTGGGGAAGATCCGGGCCCGCGACTCCATGGCGAGCAGCTGCCCGCGGGCGGGGTGGCGGTACAGGCGCCGCAGTGTCGCTTTCACCTCGGCGTCGGCGACGGCATCGCCGGTCAGGGTGCGGGCGAAACCCGCGGGCACCGGCCCGTAGTCACCCAGCCAGGCGGCTGCGTCGTCGTCGCCGGCCAACGTGGTGTCGGCCATCACGAGGTTCAGCGCGACCGGTACCGGTTGGGGGGCGGGCCGGCCGGTGACGCGTTCATAGACGGTGTCGGCCATGATCTGGCCGCGGCTGCGGTCGTCGTAGGTGGTGTCGGCGGCGTGTTTGCAGGCGGCATAGACCGCGACGGCTCGGGCGACGGGCAACAACACCGTCACATACGCCATGGTGTCGGGGGCGGGGCGGATCCACACGCCGCGGTCTTGGGCGGCCTTGGCCGACCGTTCGACGACCGCCGCGGCGTCCAGGCGCACCGCGATCTTGCGGGCCTCGGCCTTGACTCGATTGTTGCCCCAGCCCTGCAGGCGGGCGGTGTCGGCGCACAGTTCGCCATCCAACCGGCGCCGGTCCTCCACGTCCAGGCAGGCCGATTCCCGCACGATCAGGGTGGCCCGCCATTCCGAGAGCATCCCCGCTTCCAGGGCGGCCAGGGTGTGGGGCATTTCGCCCACGAGTGCTTTGGCCAGCCCGAGATACTGGTCGCCTTTCTTGGGTGCCTCGCGCCGCGCCAACGCGACCTCGGCAGCCAGGCCCCGTCCGCGTTTGGCGGCCGGCACCCCGTCGGCGGCTTCGCGGGCACGGCGCTTGGCATCCCACAACGCCGTCGCGCGGGCCTGGGCGGCCGCCAGTGCGGGTTTCAACAGTTCGTACTTCTCGACCAGGGCGCGCAGCTCGTGCTCCGACGCCCCCGGATCGATATCGAACAAACTTTCGAACACATAGACGACACTACCCACACCCACCGACAACTGACGTTCGGCTACGTCCGGTCCTGAATAATGCTGACGTGACCCCGCGAGTGCTGTTCATCCGCAACGAACATATGGCGACCGAGGCCCTACTCGGCGAGGCGTTCGCCGAATCTGGTTTCGACATCGACACATTCGATGTGGTCCCGGCCGAGCGGGTGGACTCCCCCGCCGGCGACGTGACGTTCCCCGATCCCGCCGGATACGACGTCATCGTGCCACTCGGGGCACGTTGGCCGGTGTACGACGACGCGCTACGCGAAACGTGGGTCGGAGCCGAGATGGAAATGGTGCGCCGAGCCGCCGATGCCGGAGTCGGCGTGCTCGGTATCTGCTTCGGCGGCCAGCTGCTCGCGCAGGCGTTCGGCGGATCGGTCAGCCGGTCCGACTCACCGGAGATCGGTTGGTATGACGTCGCGACCGACGACGCGGACCTCGTGCCCGGCGGTCCGTGGTTCCAGTGGCATTTCGACCGATGGACATTGCCGCCGGGAGCCACCGAGATCGCCAGGACCGCCCAGGCCTCGCAGGCATTCGTGCTGGGCCGGTCACTCGCGCTGCAATTCCATCCCGAACTCGATTCGGCGCTCCTGGAAGGGTGGCTGGGCGACGACCGTGACGGCGAGGTTGTCGGAACCGGCCGCAGCCATGACGAATTGCGTTTGCGGACAAAGGAACTCGCCGACGACGCGGCGGTCCGGGTGCGCGCGCTGGTCCGTGGCTTCCTCGACAGGGTGGTACGGGCAGAACCTGCGACGTAGGCTGGAACGGTCGGTGGGAGTTTCCGACCGCATCACAGACCGTTATGAGCGCATGGAGTGTCCGACGGGACGTGGCACGCACGTTCCAGGACCGCCGCGAGGCCGGTCAGGTCCTCGCGCAGCGCCTGGTGTCCTATCGGGGTGATCCCGATGTACTGGTCCTCGGCCTGGCGCGGGGCGGGGTCCCGATCGCGTGGGAAGTCGCGTCGTTTCTCGACGCGCCACTGGACGTCTTCCTGGTCCGCAAGCTCGGCGTACCGCAATGGCAGGAACTCGCCATGGGCGCGCTGGCATCGGGCGGCGGCGTGGTGATCAATGACAGTCTGGTCCGCCGGCTCGGTATCAGCGACGACCAGGTGACCGAAGCAATCCGCCGCGAGACCGTCGAATTGGAACGGCGCGAACGCGCATACCGCGGCGATCGTCCCGCGCCCGACCTGACCGACCGAACGGTGATTCTCGTCGACGACGGCATCGCGACCGGTTCGAGCATGCTTGCCGCGGTCCGGGCCGTGCGCGCCGCCCGGCGCGTGGTGGTTGCGGTCCCGGTGGGGCCTGCGACGGTCTGCAGTCAGCTCAACAGCGAGGCCGACGAGGTGGTGTGTGCGAGCACGCCGATGGATTTCGAATCGGTAGGTCAGGCGTTCGCCGACTTTCACCAGGTCAGCGACGACGAAGTGCGTCGCCTGCTGGCCGCGCCGACCACCGGCTAGTTCTTGCGCTCCTCGGTGGGCTCGTCCACCGCGACATCGTCGGAGCGGGGCTCCGGCTCGGCTTCCGTCGGTTCGTCGGGGTAGTCCACCGGCTCGTCGGTGTCCGTCGCGACCGCGTCCTCGGTTTCCTCGTCGGATTCGGCCGCGGCCTTGGTGCCCCGCGAGCGCTCCCGCAGCGCGTCGACGATGAGGAGCACGACGCCGAGCACGCTGGCGCCGATGCAGACCCAGGCGATCAATTCATTACTGGTGACCACGGCGGTCACGAGCGCGGCCAAGCCGATGACGGCAAGCACGAGCGCAATGATCAGCATTGTTCAACCCTAGGTCTGTGGCCCGATGGCCGGGCCGGTTCAGGTCAGCCTACGAGAGCGGTTAGTTGTTGCCTCGGTTGAACTGACCGAACCCGCTCGCGTCGTTATTGGCGCTCGAATCGACCGGCGCGGCCGAGCCACGCTGACCGAGCTCCTCAAGCTGCGATTCCAGGTAGGTCTTGAGTCGGGTGCGGTACTCGCGCTCGAACGTCCGCAGCTGCTCCAACCGGCCTTCCAGCACGGTGCGCTGCTGATTGATCGTTCCCATGATCTCGGAGTGCTTGCGCTCGGCGTCGGCCTGAAGGGCGTCGGCCTTCTCCTGCGCCTGCCGCAGCTGCGTCTCCGACCGGGTCTGGGCGTCGGCCAGCATCGCATCGGCGCGCTGACGTGCCTCGGACACCGTGGTCTCGGCGGTCTTGCGGGCATCGCTGACCATGGCATCGGCCTGGGCGCGTGCATCGGCGAGGAGCTTGTCGGACTCGGCCTTCGCGGTGCTCGTGAGGCGGTCCGCGGTGTCCTGCGCGAGGCTCAGCACGCGGGCCGCGCGAACCGCGGTGTCCTCGCTCGGCGCGGCGGCCGGCTGCGGCGGGGCCTCGTACACCGGTTGCGGAGCCGGGGCAGGCTCTGGCTCGGGCTCGTACAACGGGATCGACTGAGTCGCCTGGGCGCCACCGCCCGCGCGCGCAGACGAGAGCTCGGAGTCGAGCTCAGCGACGCGCTGCCGGAGATCGGCATTCTCTTCGATCAGCCGGGTCAGCTCGTTCTCAACCAGATCGAGAAAGGCGTCGACCTCGTCCTCGTTGTAGCCCCGCTTGCCAATCGGCGGCTTGCTGAACGCGACGTTGTGGACGTCCGCTGGTGTGAGCGGCATTGTCTGCCCCCTTGAAGTCTTGGACCGTCAACCGATCTCAAAGTGTAGAGCCTTGTTTGAACGCAACTGGCGTCCATCCTGTCACACCAGACCCGGCGGTTGCAGTGGAGGTCAATTTTTAAGAGTGAATTTCAATCTTCTTACGCCTTTTTGGACCGTCCGGCAAACGCCTCACGAGGCCGTCGACCGGCCGGCGCGCGGCCGGGTTCAGACCGCCGCGCCGAAGGCGAGCTGCATCCCGATGAACGCCACCAGAAGCAGCACCATGATCGACAGATCGAACCGGACCGCGCCTATCGTGAGCTGCGGAATGAGCCGTCGAAGCAGCTTCACCGGCGGATCGGTGACGGTCATGATGAGCTCGAGCACCACGACCGTGAAGCCCTTCGGGTGCCAGTCCCTGCTGAACGATCGGATGAACTCGACGACCACCCGCGCGATGAGCAGCAGCCAGAAGATGAACAGCGCGAAACCAAGGATCTGAAAGAACAGCGACAACTGAGCCGACCTCACTACAGACAGATGTGTGACATTGGATACAGGTCGCTGTGGGTTGACTGCCGCAGACGCGACGCGACCAACCGGTTATGCGACGCCGCCAGCCTACCCGGCCGTGGTGACCACAACCGGTCGGCGCAGCGACGGACTACTGGTAGGAGTAGAAGCCGGCTTCGGCGATACGGCGGCGCTCCTCGGCGCTGACGTCGACATCGGCCGGTGACAGCAGGAAGACCTTGGTGGCGACCTTGTCGAACGAGCCACGCAGGGCGAAGGCCAGACCAGCCGCGAAGTCGACGAGACGCTTGGCGTCGGCGTTGTCCATCGACACCAGATCCATGATCACCGGGGTGCCGTCGCGGAACCGCTCGCCGATGGTGCGGGCCTCGCTGTAATCCTTGGGACGCAGCGTCGTGATCTTCGAAAGCGGGCTACCGGCCTCGAACAGCTCGGCCATGCGGCGCGGATCCATCGCGAGCGCGCCGCGGGTGGAACCCCGCATCGCACCCAGTCGCGGCGCGGGGCGGTCGAATTCACGCGGACCGCGCATCCGGGGCTCGAACCGGGCCTCGTCGGGATAACCGCCCCGGTAGGCCGGCCCCTCGTCGTACTCGCGGGCCTCGTAGCCGTAGGCGTCTTCTTCGAAACGCTCTTCGCGAGGCCGGCGGGGGTAGCCGCCGCGGGCGACGCCGCGATCGTCGTCCTCGTAGTACTCGTCGTCGTAATCCTCCATCGGTGCCATACCGAAGTAGGCCTTGACCTTATGCAGTGTGCTCATCGCGGCGACCCTTCTGCTGACCGTGGAAGTTCTGATGTCTGTGATGAAGATGTGACTGGAGTGACTACTGGGGGTGACGTTAGCGGCCGCCGACCCATTAACGCGGTACCGACACGCACACACGTCGATCCGTGTTTGACGGCGACTTCGAGGTCGCCGGACATGCCGGCCGACAGCTCCAGCCGCTGCCGGTAGTCGCGCTGAACCCGCTCCCGTTCCGCCGCGAGCCGCGCGAACGCCTCCTCCGGATCGGCGTCCAACGGCGGGATTCCCATCAACCCGACGAACTGCAATCCGTCCGCCGCATGCGCGGCCGCGCACAGTTCGTCGACGAGTTCGGGATCGTTCACGTCCACGCCGCCCCGTTCGGTGTCACCGTCGAGGCTGATCTGTAGGTAGATGCGCAGCGGCTGGGTGCGGACGCCGTCGGCAAGCGCCTCCCCCGCGGCCCGGTCCAGCGCGGTGATGAGGCGCGCGCTGTCGACCGAGTGCGCGGCATATGCCCACGCGGCGACCGCGCGCGCCTTGTTCCGCTGGATGCGGCCCACCATGTGCCAGCGAATTGGCGTTTCGGGCAATTCGGCACGCACCGTCTTTATTTTATTCGCGGCTTCCTGTTCGCGGGATTCACCAAAAGCGAGGCAACCTAATTGGTTGAGAATAAGAATGTCGGTTGCCGGAAAGAATTTCGTCACCGGAAGTAATTCGATTTCACTGACGCGCCGACCCGCCGATTCCGCCGCACGCGCCAGGCGGGCCCGTGCGGCACCGAGCGCGGCAGTCAGTTCGGCCGTCCGGTCGGCATCACGCTGACGCTGCGCGGTACTCATCGAGAACTCGATTCCAGCCACACCAGACAGGCCAGGCGGCCGGTCGGAGCGTCTCGGCGGTGGCTGAACAGATTGGGGTCGTCAACTGTGCACCGCGGATCGACATCGATCGCCTTGACACCCAAAGCCGTTAATTGCCGGGCGATTCCAGCCCGCAGGTCCAAACCGGGCGTACCCCGCGATGTCGTGGTGCGGCTGCCGGGAAGCGCGGCCTCGACCTCGGCGGCCATATCCTCGGGAACTTCGTAATTGCGTCCGCTCACCGCGGGGCCGAGCAGCACCGAGATGTCTTGGACATGCGCACCCGCGGCCAGCATCGCCTCGAGGGTGCGGGCCACGATGCCTTTCTGTGCGCCGACCCGGCCGGCGTGGGCGGCCGCGACCACACCCGCGCGCGCATCGGCCATTAATACCGGGACACAATCGGCGGTTACCACCGCCAAAGCCAAACCGGGAGTGGCGGTCACCAATGCGTCGGTTTTATCGACCGCGGCGGCCTGCGGACCGTCGACCGTGACCACCCGGTCGCTGTGCACCTGATTCATCCACACGACGCCGTCTGCGCCGATGGCCGAAGCCAACCGCTTACGGTTGGCGGCCACCGCGGCCGGATCGTCACCGACGTGGTCGCCGAGATTGAACGAATCGAAGGGCGGCGCTGACACGCCGCCGGCGCGGGTGGTGGTCACGCGCCGTACACGAAGACTCACGATTCCAGTATCCGGACCCGCTGCCGGCGCCCGGCTCAGTGCCGCATGAACGGCGGCACGTCGACATCGTCGTCGGCGATGCCTCCGTCGTTTCCGTCGCCGCCGATACTGACCGTCGCGCCGTTGGTGTGCGCCGGGACGCTCACCGCATCCGTCGGCTCGAACAACGACGTGGTGACCTTGCCCGCCCGGCCCGACGCGATCGGCTGGGTCTGGGCCTGGCTCGGCCCGACGACCGGCTTACGGCTCGGCCCGGTGGTGTCGAACCCGGCCGCGATGACGGTGACTCTGACCTCATCGCCGAGTGAGTCGTCGATCACGGTGCCAAAGATGATGTTGGCCTCGGGATGCGCGGCGTCCTGCACGAGCGATGCCGCCTCGTTGATCTCGAACAGGCCGAGGTCGCTGCCGCCCGCGACCGAGAGCAGCACGCCCTGCGCGCCCTCCATCGAGGCTTCCAGCAGCGGTGAATTGATCGCGATCTCGGCGGCCTTGAGCGCACGCCCGTCGCCACGGGCCGAGCCGATGCCCATGAGCGCCGTACCCGCACCGCTCATGACGCCCTTGACGTCGGCGAAGTCGACGTTGATCAGGCCGGGCGTGGTGATCAGGTCGGTGATGCCCTGAACGCCGTTGAGCAGCACCTCATCCGCGCTGCGGAATGCGTCCATGAGCGACACCGCGGCGTCGCCCATCTGCAACAGCCGGTCGTTGGGGATGACGATGAGGGTGTCGCAGCTCTCGCGCAGCGCGGTGATACCGGCTTCGGCCTGGTTGGAGCGGCGCTTTCCCTCGAACGAGAACGGCCGCGTCACCACGCCGACGGTCAGCGCACCGAGCTTGCGCGCGATGGTCGCGACCACCGGTGCACCGCCGGTGCCGGTGCCGCCGCCTTCGCCTGCCGTGACGAACACCATGTCGGCGCCGCGCAGCAGCTCCTCGATGTCGTCCTTGGCATCCTCGGCCGCCTTGCGACCGACCTCGGGATCGGCGCCCGCGCCAAGCCCACGGGTGGAATCGCGGCCGACATCGAGCTTGACGTCGGCATCGCTCATCAACAGCGCCTGGGCGTCGGTATTGATCGCGATGAACTCGACGCCCTTCAGGCCCTGTTCGATCATCCGGTTGACGGCGTTGACGCCGCCGCCGCCGATACCAACCACCTTGATTACCGCTAGGTAGTTATGCGGGGGGGTCATGGATCGTCTTCCTCCCTGGTTGCCGTTATTGGGCGCCGAACCCCTCTCCTGCAAACTCTCAACCTCAACCATAGGCTTAGAGTTATGTCAAGTAGTTCTGCGCAAACAGAACGGTAGGGGGACAACGGGGCCTATCGCGGCAGGCGCGCCGACGCGTCACGCGGCAATTTCGGAGAATGCGCCCGAAATCACTTGACGGTCGGCAGGTCCGGACTCGAGACGTCGTACGTGCGACCGGGCTGGGTCAACAGCGCCGCGAGCTTCAGCGCCTTCTCCTTGGTGCGGTCGGTCGTCCCCCACACCACGACCCGACCATCGGTGAGCGTCAACGTGATCGACGCGACCGACGGTGCGGCGACCCGGCCGACCTGGCCGACGACCTCCGGAGGCAACGCCAACATCACCTCAAGCGCGGCCTGGGTCGCGGGATCGTTGGGACCGGGGTTGTCGGCATCGAGATACGGCAGTGCCGGCGGCGGGGGTTCGGTCGCGAAGTCGACACCGTCCCGGTCGAACAGGTGCGGACCGTCCGGATAGTCCTTGACCACGACGGGCACCCGCTCGACGACGGTGATCCGCAATGTCGACGGATACTCCCGCTGCACGCGGGCGGTCGCGACACGGCGGATGGTCGCCACCCGTTCGGCCACCGCATCGGTGTTGATCTGCAACAGCGGTGTGCCGGGCACCACCGCGGCCGCCGCGAGCACCTCCTCCTGAGACAACGCAGCCAAACCGGAAACCACCACATTGCGGGCGGACATGATCGGCGTGAAGTACAAGACCAGGCCCAGCGCCACCGCCAGCACGCTGGCCAGAGCCGTCCACAGGAGCACCTTGAGGCCTCGAATCGTACCTCTGGCAAGGGTTTTCGGCGCCTCGGCCGACGATCCGTCGACGCGGCGCTTGGCTTCGCGGCGCGCCTGTTCGATCGCGATGGCGCGATCGCGGGCGGCCCGGCGCTCGGCGCGTTCGCGGCGCGCCCGCCGTCGCGGCCCCTCATAGTCCTCCGAGGCGGCAGGCGGCATCGTCGATTCGGCCTGCGCGTGCTCGGGCTCTGCCGGATTCGATTCGGCGGCAGTGCTTTCGGGGCCGGCCTGGGGACCCGGCTCGGTCACGACGAACCCGTCCCCGACCGTCCAGGGGCGCTGCGGTTGGCCTTGATCTGCAATTCGGTCAAGATCTCGCTTCCCAGCATCGTCACGTCGCCCGCCCCCATGGTGAGCACGACATCACCCGACCGGGCCGACGCCGCCACCGACGCGGCGACCGCCGAGAAATCCGGCACATAGGTCACCGGGACGGTGACGTGCTCGGCGACCGTGGCGCCGCTGATCCCGGGCATCGGCTGTTCCCGCGCGCCGTACACGTCGAGCACGAAGACCTCGTCGGCCGTGCTCAACGCGGCGCCGAAGTCACGCGCGAATGTCGCTGTGCGCGAATACAAATGCGGTTGGAACGCCACGATCGACCGTCCACCGGCCTGATCGGCGACCATGCGGGCCGCCTCCAGCGTCGCCCGGACCTCGGTGGGATGGTGCGCGTAGTCGTCGAAAACCCGAACCCCGCCGACCGAACCGACCAGCTCGAAACGCCTACGGACGCCTTCGAATCCGGCCAACCCGTCGAGCACGACCTCGGCAGGCGCGCCGACCTGGACCGCGGCGAGCACCGCCGCGAGGGCATTGAGCGCCATGTGCCTGCCGGGTACCGCGAGCCGGATGGCCCGTGGATGCGGCTCACCAGCAAGCTGGATGTGTGCCACCGCGCCGGTGCCCTGCTGGTCCCAACTCAGCAGTGTCCCGGCCAAGTTCTCGCCGGTACTGCCGTAGCGCAGCACCCGGATCCCGAGCGCTTCGGTGCGATCGGCGAGCGCGGCCGCGCCTGGATCATCGGTGCAGGCGACGAGCGCGCCGCCGGGTGCGATCCGTTCGACGAACGAGTCGAAGACCGCGGTATAGGCCGCCTCACTGCCGAAGAAGTCCAGATGGTCGGCCTCGATGTTGGTCACCACCGCGATATCCGGCGTGTACTCGAGCAGTGAGCCGTCGCTTTCGTCGGCCTCGGCCACGAAACACCGGCCGCTGCCGTGATGGGCGTTGGTGCCGGCCTCCCCCAGATCCCCGCCGACCGCGAACGACGGGTCGAAACCGCTGTGCTGCAACGCCACGATGAGCATCGACGTCGTGGTCGTCTTCCCGTGGGTCCCGGTCACCATGAGCGTCGTGTACCCGACCATCAGCTTGGCCAGCACCACCGGCCGCAGGATGACGGGGATGCCGCGCCGCCGGGCCTCGACCAGTTCGGGATTGGTCTTGGGTATCGCCGCATGCGTCGTGACGACCGCGGTCGGCCCACCGGGCAACAGGTCGAGTGACGACGCGTCATGGCCGATCCGGATCTCGGCACCCCTGGCGCGCAGCGCCACCACGCTGCGTGACTCTTTGGCGTCGGATCCCGACACCAGGCCGCCGCGGTCGAGCAGGATGCGTGCGACACCCGACATCCCGGCACCGCCGATGCCGACCATGTGCACGCGCTCGAGCTCGGGCGGTAGTGAATTGGCGTTCACTGCGCCCTCTTTCGTTCGGCCCGTGCCACGTCCAGCACGACCTCGGCCACGCGCCGGGCCGCATCGGGATGACCCGAGAGCGCCGCGGCCGCCGTCATCGCCGAGAGTTTGGCGTCGTCGGTGAGCAGGCTGACCACGGTGTCGGCGACGAAGCTTCCGGTGAGATCGGCGTCGTCGACGACGATGCCGCCGCCCGCCGAAACCACCGGGCCCGCATTGAGGCGCTGCTCACCGTTGCCGATGGGCAGCGGCACATAGATCGCGGGCAGGCCGACCGCGGTGACCTCGGCGACCGTCATCGCGCCGGACCGGCAGATCGCCAGATCGGCTGCGGCATAGGCCAGGTCCATGCGGTCCAGGTATGGCACCGCGACGTAGGGGGGTGCGTCGGCCTGTGGCGTTGGCAGCTGCAGCGTGTTCTTCGGGCCGTGCGCGTGCAGTACCGAAATGCCGGCCGCCGCAAGCTTTTCGGCCGCGGCCGACACCGCGCGGTTGATCGACTGCGCACCTTGCGAACCGCCGAACACCAACAACACCTTGGCGTCCTCGGCGAAACCGAAGAACGCGCGGGCCTCGGCGCGCAGGGCCTTGCGGTCCAACGATGTGATCGCGGCCCGCACCGGCACCCCGACCACCTCGACGTCGCGTAGACCGGGATCGGGCACCGCGGAGAGCACCCGGCGGGCCGACCGCGCGCCGACCCGGTTGGCCAGTCCGGCACTCGCGTTGGCCTCGTGGATCACGACCGGCACCGCGCGTCGCCGCCGCGCGATGCCGCCCCTGGCCGCCAGATAGGCAGGCAACGCGACGTAGCCGCCGAACCCCACCACCACGTCGGCCTCGACGTTCGACAACACCGACCGGGTCTGGCGGATCGCCGTGCGCACGCGCAGCGGGAGGCGCACCAGATCTCCGGACGGCTTGCGTGGCAGCGGTACGGGCGTGATCAGCTCAAGGTCATAACCGCGCTGTGGGACGAGCCGGGTCTCCAGCCCGCGCTGCGTACCGAGGGCGGTGATCCGCACAGCGGGGTCGAGTGCGCGCAGCGCATCGGCCACCGCCATCGCCGGCTCGACGTGACCTGCGGTCCCGCCGCCGGCCAGCACGACCGATATCCCCCGAGAACCCTCGCTCACCCGTGACGTTGACCTTCCAGTGTGCGGGCCCGACGGCCCTGGTTTCGCTGGCCAGAACCATATCGGACCGACGATCTACCGGCCGCCACCGGCGGCTGCCCGCCGGTGCGCGCCCGGCGCGCCGGGTTCGTCTTGCGCCTGGCGGTTGACTTGGCCGGGTTGGCGGTCTTCGCGGCCTTGCGGTCGGGCCTGCGCTCCGCTTTGCGCGGCGGCTTGGCCGGGGTGCGGGCCGATTTCGACCGCAGCCGGTCGCGCACGGCCTCCAGGCGGGTGGGCACATAGGGTTCGGGAAGAGGCAGCCGCAGCAGCCGGTTCATCCGGTCGTCGCGTCCGGCGCGAAGCGCCGCGACCGCATCGGGTTCGTGGCGCGCCGCGTTGGTGATCAGGCCCATCATCAGCAGCGTCGTGGCCTGCGACGATCCGCCGGCCGAGATCAGCGGCAGCTGCAGCCCGGTGACGGGAAGCAGACCAACGACGTAGCCGACGTTGATGAACATCTGGCCCACCACCCACAGCGTGGTGGTCGCGGCGAGCAGCCGCAGGAACGGATCGGCCGAGCGGCGCGCGATCCGCATACCCGTGTAGGCGAACAGGCCGAACAGGGCCAGCAGGCCGAGCGCGCCGATGAGACCGAGTTCCTCACCGATGATCGCGAAGATGAAGTCGTTGTGGGCGTTGGGCAGGTAGTTCCACTTGGCGGTGCCCTGGCCGAGCCCGTCGCCGAAGATCCCGCCGTTGGCGAGCGCGAACCGGGCCTGGCGCGCCTGGTAGCCCGAGCCCTGCGCGTCGGCTCCCGGATTGAGCCAGGACTGCACCCGGTCGGACCGGTAGCCCTCGGACACCGCGAGCACCGCGGCCGAGACCATGACCGCGAGCATCGAGGACAGGAACACCCGCAGCGGCAGACCGGCATACCAGAGCAGGCCGAGCAGGATGATGCCCAGCGACACCGTCTGCCCGAGGTCGGGCTGGGCCACGATGAGCGCGAGCGCGATCACCGCGGCGGGCACGAGCGGGATGAGCATCTCGCGCAGCGACGCGCGTTCGAGCCGGCGCGCGGCCAGCAGGTGCGCACCCCAGATCGCGAAGGCGATCTTGGCCAGCTCCGAGGGCTGCATCGAGAAACCCGCGACGACGAACCAGCCGCGAGAACCGTTGGCCACCTTGCCGATTCCCGGAATGAGCACGAGGATGAGCAACACGATGGTGAGCGCGAAGCCGGGGAACGCCAGCCGGCGCAAGGTCTTGACCGGCATCCGCAGCGCGACGTAGAACGCCACCAGGCCGATCGCCGTCCACAACACCTGGCGGCCGAACACCGCCCACGGCGAACCGTCGGCGTCGTAGGAGTACACGCCCGACGCCGAGAGCACCATGATCAGCCCGAGCGTGGTGAGCAGTGCGGTGACGGCGATGATGAGGTGAAACGACGTCATCGGCCGACCGAGCCAGGCGCCGAACCGGGTGCGCGGCAGTTTCGCCGCAGCGGCGGCCTCCGAGGCCCCCTGCGCCGGCGCGGCGGCCGCAGCGCCTTTCACGTCACCCTCGGTTCCGCCGCCACGACGGCGCAACCGGGTGAGGATCCCGCCCACGACTACCCGATCGCGGCGCGGACGGCTGCGGCGAAGGCGTCGCCGCGCTGACCGTAGCCGCTGAACTGATCGAAGGATGCGCCTGCGGGTGCCAGCAACACGGTATCGCCCGGGCTTGCCAGCTCACGGGCGGCCCCGACGGCGGCCGCCATGACCGCATCGGAGACCGACCGGTCCCCAACTTCGATCACACGAGTCACATGAACATCATTCGACTCAGTTGACTCATTCGTCTCAAGCACCCCAGAATCCTCCCCCGTCACAAGCTCTACGACGGGGACATCCGGGGCGTGTCGCGATAACGCCTCGGCAACCAAATACCGATCGCGCCCGATCAGTACGGCGCCTGCCAGCCGATTCGCCACCTGACGTACCAGCTCATCGACCGAAGCGCCCTTCAGCAAGCCCCCGGCGATCCACACCACCCGCTCGTAGGCGGTGATGGACGCCTGCGCGGCGTGCGGGTTGGTCGCCTTGGAGTCGTCGACGTAGCGCACGCCGTCGCCCACCCCGACGACCTCGGCGCGATGCGCGCCTACCTGGAACGACGTGAGTGCGGCCGCGATCGACTGCGGCGCGACGCCGACTGCCCGGGCCAGTGCGGCCGCGGCAAGCGCATTGAGCACACCGACCGGGCCGGCCACACCGAGCGAACCGGTGTCAGCCAACTCGACGCCGTCGCCGAAGGCCCGGTCGACGAGCTTGCCTGCCCGCACGCCGAGTTCGCCCGCGGCAGGCTCACCGAGCCGGAAACCGACGTGCACCGGGGCCGCGGCCGCGGCAAGAAGACCGGCCGCGACCGGGTCGTCGAGGCCGGCCACGGCGACGCGGCCGTCGAGCACCCTGGCCTTGTCGCGCGCGTAGGCGTCCATCGAACCGTGCCAGTCCAGGTGGTCCTCGGCGACATTGAGCACCACGCCCGCCTCGGGGCGCAGCGACGGCGCCCAATGGAGTTGAAAGCTCGAGAGCTCGACGGCCAGCAACTCCGCGGGCCGGTCGAGCACCGCGAGCACCGGCTCACCGATGTTGCCGCACAACAAGCTTCGCCGCCCGTCGGCCACCAGCATGTCGTGCAGCATGGACGTGGTCGTGGTCTTGCCGTTGGTCCCGGTGACCACGAGCCAGCGCCGCGGCGTACCGAACCGGCCCGCCGCGTCCAGCCGCCAGGCCAGCTCGACATCGCCCCAGATCGGCACCCCGGCCGCTGCGGCGGCGGCCGGCACCGGTGCACTCGGCGCGAAACCCGGGCTCGTCACGACCAGCACGAAGTCGGAGATCCGCTCGACGGCGGCCGCCGGATCCATCACCGCCACGCCTTGCTGCGCCAACGCCGTCAGCGCCGTCGGGCTGTCGTCGGTGAGTGTCGCGGCCACGCCAAGCGGCGCCAGTGCCGCCAGAACCGCACGACCGGTGATGCCGGCGCCGGTGACGAGCACCGGCGCACCCGTCGTCAGCGGAGCCAGATCCGATTCGGACACGTCAGGCCCCGACGGCGGTGAGCCACTCGCTGTAGAACAGGGCCACGCCGAGACCGCAGGCGATCGCTGTCAGCAGCCAGAACCGGATGATGACGGTGGTCTCGGCCCAGCCGACCAACTCGAAGTGATGGTGGAACGGCGCCATCCGGAACACCCGGCGGCCCGTCGTGCGAAACGCCATGATCTGCACCACCACCGAGGTCACCTCGGCCACGAACAGCGCGCCGAGGACCACCGCGAGGATCTCGGTCCGGCTCGTCACCGACAGGCCCGCGATGATGCCGCCCAGCGCGAGCGAGCCGGTGTCGCCCATGAAGATCTTGGCAGGCGCGGCGTTCCACCACAGGAACCCGATGCACGCGCCCGCCGTCGCGGCCGCGACGAGCGCCAGGTCCAGCGGATCGCGCACGTTGTAACAGCCGAGGCCAGGCGCCGTCGCGCACGCGTTGCGGTACTGCCAGAACGTGATCAGCACGTAGGCCGCACACACCATCGCCATCGCGCCCGCGGCGAGCCCGTCGAGCCCATCGGTGAAATTCACGGCATTGGACCAGGCGCTGACGATCACCACGCAGAAGATCACGAAGAGCCAGGGCGCCAGCGTGACGGTCGCGATCTCGCGCACGTACGACAGCTCGGCGCTGCCCGGGGTCAGGCCGTCGCCGTTGCGGAACTGCAGCGCCAGCACGCCGAACAGCACCGCGGCGACCAACTGCCCGACCGTCTTCGCGGTCTTGTTCAAGCCGAGGTTGCGCGACCGGCGCAGTTTGATCAGGTCGTCGATGAAACCGACCAGGCCGAGCGCGGTGGCCAGCCCCAGCACGAGCAGACCCGAGGCCGACGGCCCCTCGCCGCCGAGTGCCACACCCACGAGATGCGTGCCCAGATAGGCGGCCCAGATGCCGGCGACGATCGCCACGCCACCCATCGAGGGCGTGCCGCGCTTCTTGGCGTGGCTGGGCGGGCCGTCCTCGCGGATCTCGTGGCCGAGGCCCTGCTTGGTGAACAGCCGGATCAGCGCAGGCGTCAGCAGGATCGACACCGTCAGCGCGATGCCGACGGCGATGAGGATCAGTTTCATACGGCGGCGTCCCCGACGGGCCCGGCGACCAGCGTCTCGGCCAATGCGCCGAGACCGACCGAGTTGGATGCCTTCACCAGCACCACGTCCCCGGGCTGCAGTTCATCCTGCAGCAGAGCCAATGCGGCGTCGGCGTCGGCGACCATGGTGGACTCGGACCCCCACGAACCCTCCATCACCGCGCCGTGGTGCATGGCGTTCATAGTCCTCCCGGATCCCACGACGAGTAATCGAGAGACATCTAAGCGCACCGCGAACCGGCCGATCGCGTCGTGCTCGGATATCGCGTCGTCGCCGAGTTCGGCCATCTCGCCCAGCACCGCCCAGCTGCGCCGCTTCCCGCCGCCCTCGCCTGCGCTTTCCCGAGCCATCCAGGCCAGTGCCTTGAGCCCGGCCCGCATCGAGTCGGGGTTGGCGTTGTATGCGTCGTTGATGATCGTCACGCCGTCGCCGCGCGTGCTCACCTGCATGCGGCGCCGCGACACCGGACCGGCGGCCGACAGTGCCGAGGCCACCTGCGGCAGCGTCGCGCCGCATTCCAGCGCGACCGCCGCCGCACACAGCGCGTTCGACACCTGATGGTCACCGTGCACCGCGAGTTCGATGTCGGCCTGCGCGTGCGCGGTGTGCAGCGTGAACCGCGGCCTGGCGAGTGCGTCGAGCGTGACCGGGCCGGCCCACACATCGGCACCCGGTGACCGCGACACCCGGACCACGCGTGCCGTGGTCTCCTCGGCCATCGCCGCAACCGCGGTGTCGTCGGCGTTGAGGACCACCACGCCCGACGGGCCGACGGCCTGCGGCAGTTCGGCTTTCGTCTTCGCGATGGCCTCGCGCGATCCGAACTCGCCGAGATGCGCGGTGCCCACGTTGAGCACGACCGCGATCGACGGCGGGGCGATCGCGGCCAAGGCCGCGATGTTGCCGCGATGCCGGGCCGACATCTCCAAGATCAGGAAGTCGGTGTCGGTGGTCGCGCGCAACACTGTCCACGGATGGCCGAGTTCGTTGTTGAACGAGCCGGGCGGCGCGATCACCTCACCCAGCGGGGCCAGCACGGCCGCCAGCAGGTCCTTGGTCGAGGTCTTGCCCGACGATCCGGTGACCCCGATGATCGTCAACCCACCGGCCACCAACTCGGCGGCCACCGCGGCGGCCAGCCGGCCGAGCGCGGCCAGTACCGCCGCACCCGAACCGTCGGTGTCGTACTCCAGAGCCCCCGAACCGGAATCCGTGGCGCCGGGCTCGGGCCGGACCACGATCGCGGGCACCCCGACCGGTCGAGCGGCCAGCACCGCGACGGCACCGGCAGCCACCGCGGACGCGGCGAAATCGTGGCCATCCGAGCGGGCGCCCGGCAACGCCAGGAACAGACCGCCGGAGCCGACCGCACGGGAGTCGAATTCGACGGTGCCGGTGACTCGCGTCGCCGCGGCCTGCTCGGGGGTGATGTCGGCCAGCTCACCGCCGACGATCTCGGCGATTCTGGCGATCGTCATCTCGATCACGCGCGTGACTCCAATGCCTCCAGTGCTGCGGCCAACTCGTCGCGGTCGTCGAACGGCCTTGTCTGTCCGCCGGCGGTCTGCCCGGACTCATGACCTTTACCCGCAATCAGCACGATGTCCCCGGGCCCGGCCCACGCCACGGCGTAATCGATGGCTTCCCGGCGGTCGCCCACTTCGACCACCTTCGCATTTCCCTCGGCAGCCACCGCCCCGGCCATGATCGCCGCACGGATGGCTGCCGGGTCCTCGTCGCGGGGGTTGTCGTCGGTGACGACGACGAGATCGGCCAGTTCAGCCGCAACTCGCCCCATGGGCTCGCGCTTGCCCGCATCGCGGTTACCCCCGGCGCCGAACACCACTGCGATCCGGTGGGTCGCCGCGCTCGTCCGCAACGTTTGCAGCACTGCCTGCAGCGCGCCCGGCTTGTGCGCGTAGTCGACAAGCGCCAGAAAGTCCTGTCCCCGGTCGATCGGCTGCAGCCGGCCCGGGACCGTGGCCGAATGCAGACCGGGCGCGGCCTGTTCGGGCGACACCCCGACGGCGTCGAGCAGTGCGAGCGCCAGTGCGGCGTTCGCGACGTTGTAGCGGCCGGGCAGCCCGATCCCCACCTGGTGATGCACACCTGCCGGATCGGCCACCGTGAACTCCTGCGCACCCGGGCCCGCGACGGCGATCTCCTGCACGCACCAGTCCGCGTTCGCACCTTCCGTGCTCACCGTCACGGGGTTTTCGGCACGGGCGGCCATCGCGGCCCCGGCCTCGTCGTCGACGCAGATCACCGACAGCGCCGCGTGATTCGGCGACTGCGGATCGAACAGCCGGGCCTTGGCCTCGAAGTAATCGTCCATCGTGGGATGGAAGTCGAGGTGGTCGCGCGACAGGTTGGTGAACCCGCCGACGGCGAATCCGATGCCGTCGACACGGCCGAGCGTCAACGCGTGGCTGGACACCTCCATCACCGCGGTGTCGACCCCCTCCTCGACCATCACCGCCAGCAGCGCCTGCAGATCGGGAGCCTCCGGCGTCGTCAGCGCGCTCGGAACCGCCCGCCCGTCGATCCGCACGCCGACGGTGCCGATCAGTCCCGCCACCCGGCCCGCCGCGTGCAACCCGGCCTCCACGAGGTAGGTGGTCGTGGTCTTGCCCGACGTACCCGTCACGCCGATGACCCGCAGCCGGTCCGCGGGCCGTCCGTACACGCGCGCCGCCAACTCGCCGAGAACCGACCGCGGATCCGGATGAACCAGGACCGGCACGTCGAGTCGGCCCGCCAACTGCGCGGCCCCGTCCGGATCGGTCACCACGGCCGCGGCACCGCCCGCGACGGCATCCGCTGCGTACCGGGCGCCGTGCGCCGACGAACCCGGCAGCGCGGCGAACAAATCCCCCCGCACCGCGTCCTGACCACGCAGGGTCACCCCGGTCACGAGTATGTCGGGAAGCGCCGAACCGGCAGCGGGGACAGCCCCGACCGCAGCGGCCAGCGGCACGAGATGATGGCCGACGGGACGGCTCGGACGCAGCTTCATGGCCATGCAACAGTACCCATCGGCGGCCCTGCGGCCGCATACCCGTCGGCGCTCGAGCGACCCGTCGGCGTCAGGTCGCCTGCAGGGTCAGCGGACGTCCCGGATCCGACGACAGCGGCACGTTGTGGCGTTGCAGCAACCATGACGCGATGTTGTGGAAGAGCGGCGCCGCCGAGGACCCCGGCGTACCGTCCGCCGCGCGGTGCGGGGCGTCCATCATGATGCCGATGACATAGCGCGGATCGTCGGCAGGCGCGATCCCGGCGAACGTGATCCAGTAGACGTCGTCGTAGTAGCAACCGCACGCGGGGTTGATCTGCTGTGCCGTACCGGTTTTGCCGGCGATCTGGTAGCCCTCGACGGCGGCCTGCGGGCCGGTGCCCTGCTGAGCGCCCATCGGATCGCGCTGCACGATGCCGCGGAACATGTCGCGCACCGTGCGCGCGGTCTCGGGCTTGACCACCTGGACGCCCTCGGGGCGGGGCTCTTCGGTTCGCGTGCCGTCGGCCGCGATGGTCGCCTTGATGATCCGCGGCGGTATGCGCACCCCGTCGTTGGCGATGGTCTGGTACATCGCGGCCATCTGCAGCAACGTCATCGAAAGCCCTTGCCCGATCGGCAGGTTGGAGAACGAGCTGCCCGACCACTGGTCGATCGGCGGCAGCAGGCCCGAGCTCTCGCCCGGCAGGCCGACACCGGTGCGCTGGCCGAGCCCGAACCGGCGGAGCATGTCGTAGAACCGCTCCGGTCCGATCCGCTGGGCCAGCATCAGCGTGCCGACGTTGGAGGATTTTCCGAAGACGCCGGTGGTCGTGAACGGCATGACGCCGTGGCTCCAGGCGTCGCGCACGGTGACGCCGCCCATGTCGATCGAGCCGGGCACCTGCAGCACCTCGTCGGGATTGGACAGCCCGTACTCGATCGCAGCGGCGGCCGTGACGATCTTGTTCACCGAACCCGGCTCGAACGGCGATGACACCGGCAGGTTGCCCATCTGCCGGTTCTCCTGGCGGCCGATGTCCTGGCTCGGGTCGAACGTGTTGTCGTTCGACATCGCCAGCACCTCACTGGTTTTCGCGTCGAGCACGACCGCCGAGACGTTCTTGGCACCGGACGCATCCTTGGCCAACTGCACCTGCTGCTGGACGTAGTACTGAATGTCGTCGTCGAGGGTGAGCTGCACCGTGGAGCCGTTGACCGCGTCGTGCCGGTTGCGGTAGCTGCCCGGGATCACCACGCCGTCGGAGCCGCGGTCGTAGGTCACCGAGCCATCGGAACCGGCCAGCACCGCGTCCATCGAGTCCTCAAGGCCGAGCAGTCCGTGCCCGTCCCAGTCGATCCCGCCGACGATGTTGGCGGCCAGCGAACCGCCCGGGTACTGCCGCAGATCCTGCCGCTCCGTGCCGACTTCGGGAAACTTCTCGGTGATCGCGTCGGCGATCGCCGGGTCGACCGCCCGAGCCAGATACACGAAAGTCTCGTTGCTCCTGAGCTTCTTCTCGACCGTCTTGGCGTCGGGCTTGTTGTTCAACCGCGTGGCAACGTCTTTGGCGATGTCGGTGAGCCTGCGGTCCGGGTCGGGCGCCTCCGGGGACTTGGCCTTGGCCTCGGCGAGCTGTTTGCGGACCCGAACCGGCTGGAACGTCAGCGCACGCGCCTCGATCGTGAACGCGAGCTTGTCGTCGTTGCGGTCGACGATGCTGCCACGCATTGCGGGATCGACGTCGGTGACCTTGAGCTGGCTGGCCGCCTCGGCGCGCAGCCCGGCCGCCCTCGGCACCTGCAGCGTGAACAGCTGAGCGGCCGCGATCAGCAGCACCGCGAACATGACCACGTTTCCGGTCCGGTGCCGGAAGACGAAAGAAGAGCTCTCCAAACCTGTTTCGGTAGCCGCGACGCGCGTGCGCCGCATCCGGGCCGACCGTCCCTGGCCGGCGGGATCCTTTTTCCGCGACCGGGGCGGATTCTGCTCGGACCAGCGCGTCATGCTGCGGGCGGGGTTGCCGGGGTGAACTGCTCGACGGCGGGCGCTGGGCCGGGAGCAATCGGCACACCGGGGGTGGGCACGTGCATGGCACCCGGTGCCTGTGCCGTCTCCGGTACCGGTGGCGCGGCGGGCACGGGCGGCGCCTCGGGCGGCGCCGGGAGCGCCTGCGCGGCAGGCACATCCAAGGGTGCGGCCAACGGCACCGGGCCGGGCGCAGGCGGCTGCGCCCCCGGCACCCCGTGCGGCATCTCGGCGGGCGGCACCGCGGGCAGCGCTCCCGCGGGCTGGCCGGTCTGCGGCACGCGCACCGTCAGCTCACGCGGATCGACGACTCGAGGCGCGGCGGGTGCGGGCGGCGGTGGCGGCGCCTCCTCGGGCAGCGGTGTGTTCAGCGGTGGCGGCGGCACCCCCTCGGCCGGTTTGGGGGTGCCGACCACGGTCCAGTTGCCCGCCGGATCCTGTACCAGGTGCGCGGTGTCGCGCGACGGGATCATGCCGAGGTTGCGCGCGGCCTCGGCCAGCGCCGGGGCGGCCTGCGCCTCGAGCACATCGCGCTCGAGCGCTTCCTTCTGCTGCAGCAGACCCTCGTTGGTCTGCCGGGCGTGGCCCAACTGGTAGGAGCGTTCGGCCGATCCGGTCGACAGCCACAGCGTGATGCCGAGGCCGACGCCCAGCGCCGCGATCACCAACACGACGAACGGGACACGGGCGATCAGCTCCCGCGGATTCAGCTCGACGGAGGCGAGCCGGACCAGCAGCCGTTCCCGCAATGGCGGACGGACAACCTTGGGCGCCTTGGCTTTACGGGCCTTTGCCCGAGCCTTCGCCTGACTGGCACTCTTCGGCCGCACCGGCCCGCTTCTGGGCCGCGGGATCGGCCCGGTCTGTGGCGCCGACCGCAACGGCCGCTGTTCACGGCTGGGCCTGCGCTTGCGCGGCGGCGCGTCGGCATTGCGCCGCTGGGCACCCCGCGCCGGCTGGCGCACGCGCCTGCGGTCGGCCTCGCGCGCTGATTCCGGTCGCTTCACCTTCATGAGTTGCCCCTTCCCCCAACCTTTTCGAGTGCTCGTAGGCGCACCGGGGCGCTCCGTGGATTGCGTTCGATCTCCTGTTCATCGGCCCGCTCGGCCCCGCGGGTCAGGGCCACGAACTCGGGTTCATGACCCGGGAGTTCGATGGGCAGGCCCGGCGGCGTCCGCGACGCGGTGACCGTGCTGAACGCCTGCTTGACGATGCGGTCCTCGAGCGACTGGTAGGCCATGACCACGATTCGGCCGCCGGGCTGCAGAGCGCCCAGCGCCGCCGGGATCGCGATGCGCAGCGAATCCAGCTCCCCGTTGACCGCGATGCGCAACGCCTGGAAGGTGCGCTTGGCGGGGTGTCCCCCGGTCCGCCGGGCCGGTGCCGGAATGGCTTCATAGAGCAGCTCGACGAGTTCGCCGGTCGTCGTGAACGGCTGGGAGGCTCGGCGCCGGACGATCTTGTCGGCGATGCGGCCCGCGAATCGTTCCTCGCCGAAATCGCGCAGCACCCTGGCGAGCGACTTGGCGTCATAGGTGTTGACGATCTCCGCGGCCGTCAGCGGGGCATCGGGATCCATCCGCATGTCCAGTGGCGCGTCGGTGGCATAGGAGAATCCCCGCTGCGCCTGGTCGAGTTGCATCGACGAAACCCCGAGGTCGAACAACACGCCGTCGATGCGAGGCACGCCCGAATCGGCGAGGGCCGAGGCGATTCCGTCGTAACGCGTGCGCACGAGCGTCACCCGGTCGCCGAACGGGGCGAGCCGGGCGCCGGCGATGGCCAGCGCATTGGGATCACGGTCGAGGCCGATCAGGCGTAGGCCCGGAAAGTCGGTGAGGAAGCGTTCGGAATGACCGCCGGCTCCCAGGGTCGCGTCGACGAGGACCGCGTGGGTGCCGTCGGCGTGCTTGCGGCTCAATGCCGGTGCCAACAGTTCGACACAGCGTTCCAGGAGAACCGGGATGTGCCCGTGTTCCTGGGGATCTGGGGAGTCGTGAACCACTCCAACACCTCCGCTAGGGACAGCCCCTGCAGCGTGGTCTCTGTCCGAATCAATGGACCTGGCGTTGGGGAAGTACGCCAGGGCCGATTCGGGCAGAGGCCGCGTTGCACGGGCTAGGTCCGGGGCCCCCGCCGGGTGGCGGGCCGTATCAGCCTCATCAGATGATGTCGCGCAGAGTTTCATCAGTGGCCGCGGAGAAGTTTTCTTCGTGGGTCTGCTGGTACTCCTGCCAGGCTTGGGCGTCCCAGATCTCCAGGTAGTCGACCGACCCGATCACCACGCAATCCTTGGACAGGTTCGCGTAGCGCCGATGGTCCGCCGACAGGGTGATCCGGCCCTGCGCGTCGGGGTGCTGCTCATCGGTTGCCGCGGCCAGGCTGCGCAGGAACGCACGGGCCTCCGGATTGCTCCGGGACGCCTGCGATGCGCGCCTGGCCAACTTCTCGAACTCGTCGCGCGGGTAGACGGCAAGGCTGTGATCTTGGCTCTTGGTGACCATCAACCCTCCTGCCAGCGCGTCGCGGAACTTGGCGGGCAGCGTGAGCCGCCCCTTGTCATCGAGCTTGGGCGTGTAGGTACCCAGAAACATCTGGCCACCTCCCGCCACCCGGTTCGGATCCCGAGTCGCTTCGCCTTCGCCGAGCGGGGCTCCGGTTTCCCCGCTGGCCGCCACTTTACCCCACGATCCCCCACTTTGCTCCATTTGATGCCACCACTTCGGGATTTCGCCCCACAATCGCCCCCCGACCGGACCTCAGCCGACGTTTTCTGGCCGCCCGTTCAGCCGTCGGCGCGGAAAAACCGCAGGTCAACACCGAGGCGGCCCGGGTGGGGCGGAGTGGGGGGCGGAAAGTGGGGCGAAGCCGAACCGTTACGCACACCGGCGTGCCGGGAGTGCGCTGGGCGCTGTTCCGGCGTGTCGCGAAACGGGGGCTGCGCACAAAAACCTGGCATAAAAAAAGGGGTAGCCCTCGTGGGCTACCCCTGGGACCGCTCGAGCGGTCTACTCGTCGAACCGACGGCGGAAGCGGTCTTCCATGCGGTTGGTGAACGAACCGCCGCCACGCTGGCGCCGCTGACGTGGCGTCGCGCCCGGTGCGGCGGACCGATCACGTCCGGCGACCCGCGGGCCGGTGATCGCGAACACCACGCCGCCGAACATCACGATGAAACCGATGACAGACAGGATCGGGAACCCGCCGATCATCGTGGCCTTGACGGCGACGCCCACCACGAGCATCGCCAAGCCCACGATGAACAGCAGCGCGCCCTGCAACCTGCGGCGCGCCGACGGCGCGCGTAGAGTCCCACCCCGGACGCTCGAAGCGAACTTGGGGTCCTCGGCATAGAGCGCGCTCTCGATCTGGTCGAGCATGCGCTGCTCATGATCGGAGAGTGGCATTCGTCCCTCCTTGCCGACGCCGCCGTCGCCTCGTCAAAGTCGTGTGTACACCCGCACTTACGGGCACCTAACAGTAATGATACGAGGTCGATCCGAGCCGTACCACCTTGTTCGCACTCGATTGTAGGCCTTCGGCGTTGGTGGGATGGAGCGCCTCACCGCCGGATAATGACTCCGATAATGAGTTCGCAAGGGCTTCGACCGGACAGCAGGCGCATGGGGAAGGCAACAGAATTGGCGGCGTATCTCATCGATCTGTCGCCGGACGATATGCAGCGCCGGCTCCCCGATGCGCTGCGCGTCTACGTCGATGCCATGCGCTACCCCCGCGGCACCGAGGAGCAGCGGGCCGCGCTGTGGCTCGAACACACCCGCCGAAGCGGCTGGAAAGCCGTGGCCGCCATCGACATCGCCGGCCCGAACAGCGCTCCCACCAGCGCGGACTTGGCTACTGCGCCGCTACTGGGCGTGGCGTACGGCTACTGCGGGGCACCCGACCAATGGTGGCAACAACAGGTCGTCGCCGGCCTGCGCCGCGTCGGCGCGAGCCCGGCGCGCATCACCGAACTCATGACCAGCTACTTCGAACTCACCGAGTTGCACATCGATCCACGCGCCCAGGGCCACGGCCTCGGCGAGGCGCTGGCCCGACGACTCCTTGCCGGCCGTGGTGAATCTCACGTCCTGTTGTCGACCCCGGAGATCAACGGCGAGGCCAATCGCGCCTGGAAGCTGTACCGACGCCTCGGCTTCACCGACGTGATCCGCGGCTACCACTTCGCGGGCGACCCGCGGGCGTTCGCGATCCTCGGGCGCAGCCTCCCCCTGTAACTCCGGGTCGAATATCGGCAGCCGGATCTGGCACGATGACTCGCGTGCGCGTCCGACGACCCAGCCATCGCAGCCGCCGCAGGCTGCTCGCGCTGGTGATGTTGCTACTGCTTCTGCCGATGGCGGTCGGGTGCGTACGCGTCCGGGCATCCATCACGGTGTCGCCCGACGATCGCGTGTCCGGTCAGATCATCGCCGCCGCCAAGCCGCGCGACGCCGACGACAAGGGCCCCCAGCTACTCAACAACCTGCCGTTCGCCACGAAGGTCGCGGTCTCCGAGTACAGCCGCGACGACTACGTCGGCTCGCAGGCGGTGTTCTCCGACCTCACGTTCGCCGAACTGCCGCAGCTCGCCGGCATGAACCGGGACGCCGCGGGTGTCGACATCTCGCTGCGGCGCGCGGGCGATCTGGTGATCCTGGAGGGCCGCGTCGATCTCACCTCGATGAACGACCCGGAAGCCGACGTGCTGCTGACGGTGTCCTTCCCCGGCGAGGTGACTTCGACCAACGGCGACCAGGTCAGTTCCTCGATCGTCGAGTGGAAGCTGCGGCCGGGCGTGGTCAGCACCATGAACGCCCAGGCGCGCTACACCGATCCGAGCGCCCGGTCCTTCACCACAGCGGCCATCTGGCTCATCGTCGGCGCGATGTTGGTCGCCGGGGTCGTCGGCTGGCTGGCCTGGGCCAGCCGCGACCGCTCCCCCAAACCGGGCGATCCGGTCAGCACCACCGACTGACCCCGCACGCCCGCGGCGGCGCGTAGGCATCTCGCTTGCTACAAAACCGGCGGCACGCTTTACGCTGAATGCACTCGGGGGCCATCGGAGCACACAGAGAAAGGGGCGGGCGCTGAGCGTGGAAGCAGCGGCACCGTCAGCCGTCGAGTTGGCCAGCGCCGTCACCGACCAGTTGCGCGAGTATCTGCACGAGCGTCGACGTGACTGCGCGTATATCGGATCGGATTACGCAGAGCTGACCGCGGCTCTTGAGGAGTTCGTGTTACGCGGCGGCAAGCGGCTCCGCCCGGCCTTTGCCTACTGGGGCTGGCGGGCCGTCGTCGAACCGCCCGACGCCCCCGCCGATCCCGGCGTGCTGCGACTGTTCGCCGCGCTGGAATTGCTGCAGGCGTGCGCCCTGGTGCACGACGACGTCATCGACGACTCGGCCACCCGCCGTGGCTTTCCCACGGTCCATCGCCTGTTCACCGAGCAGCACACCGGCCGTACGTGGCGCGGCTCGGCCAAACAGTTCGGCCTGTCGGCGGCGATCCTGGCCGGCGACCTCGCCCTGGCGTGGGCCGACGACGTCGTCGCCGGCGCCGATCTACCCGTCGACGCACACCGGCGCGTCCAGCAGGTGTGGCGTGACATCCGCACCGAGGTGCTCGGCGGCCAGTACCTCGACATCGTCGCCGAATCCAGTGGCGCGGAGTCGGTGGCATCGGCGATGAACGTCAACACCTACAAGACCGCGTCCTACACCGTCGCCCGGCCACTGCAGCTCGGGGCCGCGGCCGCCGCCGACCGCCCGGACGTGCAGGAGATCTTCCACCGGATCGGCAACGACCTCGGGGTCGCCTTCCAGCTGCGCGACGATGTGCTCGGGGTGTTCGGCGATCCGGCCGTCACGGGTAAGCCGTCCGGCGACGACCTGCGCTCGGGCAAACGCACAGTTCTGCTGGCCGAGGCCCTCGAGCTGGCCGACAAGTCCGACCCCGCGGCAGCCAAGTTGCTGCGCACCTCGGTCGGCACCGAGTTGTCCGACGGACAGGTCGGCGAACTGTGCCGGGCCATCGAATCGGTCGGCGCCCTCGCCGCCGTCGAGGAGCACATCGAGCTGCTCACGAGCCGCGCGCTCGACATACTCGCGGCCGCCCCCGTCCATGCCAGGGCGAAGGCCGGCCTGTCCGAGCTCGCCCGATGGGCCGCCAACCGGTCGGTATAGGGGTATGACTCCGCGCCCATGACGCCCACCGGAATCCAGACCCCGAACAGCGGGCTGGCACAGCATGTCTCGCGCTTCGGCGCCTTCGCCGTCTCCGCCGAGGCGCGCCCGGCCCGACTCGGATGCCTTGGCGCGGCATTACTGACGATCGGCGGTCTCGGCGCGGGAAGCACCCGATTGCACGATCCGCTGCTGGAATCGCTGCACCTGTCCTGGCTGCGGTTCGGTCACGGCCTCGTGCTGTCGTCGATACTGCTGTGGACCGGTGTCGCGCTCATGCTGATCGCGTGGTTGTGGTTGGGGCGCCGCGTGATCGACCGCACCGCCACCGAGTACACGATGGTGGCCACGACCGGCTTCTGGCTTGCACCGCTGTTGCTGAGTGTTCCGCTGTTCAGCCGCGACACCTATTCCTATCTGGCGCAGGGCGCACTGCTGCGCGACGGCTTCGACCCCTACGTCGTGGGCCCGGTCGAGAACCCGAATTCATTGCTCGACAACGTGAGTCCGATCTGGACGACGACGACTGCGCCCTACGGTCCGGCGTTCATCCTCGTCGCGAAGTTCGTCACGATCCTCGTCGGCAACGATGTCGTTGCCGGAACCATGCTGTTGCGCCTGTGCATGCTGCCCGGTCTGGTGCTGCTGATCTGGGCGACGCAACGCGTGGCACGCCACATCGGCGCGAGCGGGGCCGCGGCACTGTGGGTCTGCGTGCTCAACCCGCTCGTGATCATTCACCTGATGGGCGGTGTCCACAACGAGATGCTGATGGTCGGCCTGATGATGGCCGGTATCGCGTTGACGTTCGAACGTCACCCGGTGTGGGGTATCGGCCTGATCGCCGTGGCGGTCGCCGTGAAAGCGACCGCAGGCCTTGCCCTTCCGTTCATGGTGTGGGCGTGGATGCATCAGCTTCGCGATCGCCGCGACCTCCCGGCCGTCCGCGCATTCGCCCTGGCGACCGCGGCTTCCATCGTGATCTTCGCCGCGGTGTTCGCGGTGATGTCGTTGCTGGCCGGCGTCGGGTTGGGCTGGCTGTCGGCGCTCGCGGCCGGCAATGTCAAGATCATCAACTGGCTGACCGTGCCGACGGCTGTCGCAAACTTGATCAACGTGTTCGGCGGCCTGGTGCTGCCGGTCAACTTCTATGCGGTGCTCGGCGTGACCCGGATCGTCGGGATCGCGATCATCGCGGTCTCACTTCCGTTGCTGTGGTGGCGTTTCCGCCATTCGGACCGCGACCTGCTGACCGGTATCGCGCTGGCGATGCTGGTTGTGGTGTTGTTCGTGCCCGCCGCGCTGCCGTGGTACTACACGTGGCCGCTCGCGGTCGCGGCCGCGCTGATCCAGACCCGTCCGGCGATCGCCGCGATCGCGGCCGCGTCGACCTGGATCATGGTGATGTGGAAACCCGACGGCGCACACGGCATGTACTCGTGGGCGCACGTGCTGCTGACCACGGCATGCGCTGCGGTCGCGTGGTATTCGCTCTCCAGGGCGCCGGAGCCGGCGCCGGATCCGGACCCTAGTAAGCCATAGCCTGGGCCCGGCGCACGACCTCGCGAGCCTGGTGTGAGTGCAGCGCGTCGACGGGCCTGGCATTGTCCTGGCGGTCGGTGCTGCCGTCCCTCGTGATCGTCAGCGACGGGTCGGGGGTGAACAGCCAGCGCACGATCTCGGTGTTGCCGTAGCCACCGTCGTGCAGGACGACGAGCAGCCCGGGCAGGGCCTTGACGACGTGCCCCGTGTCGTCGAAGAAGATCTTCGGCACCACCACCGCGCCACCGCGGCGCACGGCAACCAAATGGCTCTCGCGCAGCTGTTGGTGCACTTTGGTGACCGGGATGCCGAGCAACCCGGCGACCTCGGCTAGGTCATAGACGGCCTCATCGGGATCCAAAACGTCATCCGCGGCCGGAACACTGCTCACCGCACTGATTCTAGGGGGCCGCGGCCGACTCGTAACATGTGTTCGGTGGAGCAGCAATCGGATCCACTCGTCGGCACCGTCCTGGATGGGCGCTACCGCGTGGACACGCCAATCGCCACCGGCGGGATGTCGACGGTCTACCGCGGGCTCGATACGCGGCTCGACCGTCCCGTCGCCCTGAAGGTGATGGATTCGCGCTACTCCGGTGACGAGCACTTCCTGACCAGGTTCCAGCGCGAGGCCCGCGCCGTGGCCCGGCTCAAGGCCCCCGGCCTGGTCTCGGTGTACGACCAGGGCATCGATCGCCAGCACCCGTTTCTGGTCATGGAACTGATCGAGGGCGGCACCCTTCGTGAACTGCTGACCGAACGCGGACCCATGCCCCCGCACGCGGTCGCCGCGGTCCTGGAGCCGGTCCTCGGCGGGCTGGCGGTCGCACACCGGGCGGGTCTGGTCCATCGCGACATCAAACCCGAGAACGTGCTGATCTCCGACGACGGCGACGTGAAGATCGCCGATTTCGGGCTGGTCCGCGCGGTCGCCGAAGCCAAGATCACCTCGACCAGTGTGATATTGGGCACCGCGGCCTACCTGTCGCCCGAACAGGTCGCCACCGGCGATGCCGATCCCCGCAGCGATGTCTACGCGGTCGGCATCCTGACCTACGAACTGCTGACCGGCACCACACCGTTCACCGGTGATTCCGCCCTTGCGGTGGCCTACCAGCGGATGGACAACGACGTGCCGGCACCCAGCACCGTAATCGCCGGGGTACCAAGGCAATTCGACGATCTGGTGCGTCGCGCGACCAACCGGGACCCAGCCGGACGCCATGCCGACGCCGACGCCATGGGCGCCGAACTCGACACCATCGTCACCGACCTCGGCCTGCCGGCCTTCCGCGTTCCGGCACCGCGGAATTCGGCACAGCACCTGGCCGCGACCCGGTTCCACAGCCGCCAGGACGCGACCACCGACGTCACCGCACCGCCGCGCCCGGCGCCGCCCCGACAGGCCACCCGCGAGATCACCCGGGACCAGCACGACTGGGCCCCGATCCCGGCCGAACCCGACGACGCCGACGAATACACGGGCGTGGCAAGCCAATTCGCCGGGATCGAGATGAGCGAGTTCTACTGGGCGCAGCAACGTGCCAAGCGCGCGCTGCTGTTCTGGGTGGTGGCGGTCCTGACGTTGACCGGGTTGGCCGCGGCCGCCGCGTGGACGCTCGGCAGCAACATCGGCACCCTGATCTAGGACGCCGTCAGTCGCGCAGCATCTCGGCGACCAGGAACGCCAGCTCGAGACTCTGCTGGGTGTTCAGCCGCGGATCGCATGCCGTCTCGTAGCGGCCCGACAGGTCCGAATCCGAGATGTCTTGTGCGCCACCGAGACATTCGGTGACGTTCTCGCCGGTGATCTCGACGTGGATACCGCCCGGGTGGCTGCCCAGGGCGTGATGCACCTCGAAGAAGCCCTGCACCTCGTCGACGATGCGGTCGAAGTGGCGGGTCTTGTAACCCGTGGACGACTCATGGGTGTTGCCGTGCATCGGGTCGCACTGCCAGATCACCTGATGGCCGGTGGCCTGGACCTTCTCGATGATCGGCGGCAGCAGATCGCGCACCTTGTTGTTGCCCATCCGGGTGACCAGCGTGAGCCGGCCCGGCTCGTTGTGCGGGTCGAGGCGTTCGACGTACTCGACCGCCAGTTCGGGTGTCGTGGTCGGCCCGAGCTTGACGCCGATCGGATTGGCGATGACTTCGGCGAACGCGACGTGGGCGCCGTCGAGCTGGCGCGTGCGCTCACCGATCCACAGATAGTGTGCGGACTGGTCGTAGAGCTTGGGCTGCTCACCGTCGACACCGTCGGCGAGCCGCAGCATGGCGCGCTCGTAGTCGAGCACGAGCGCCTCATGGCTCGCGAAGATCTCCGCGGTCTGCAGGTTGCGGTCGGCCACGCCGCAGGCCGACATGAAGCTCAGGCCGCGGTCGATCTCACCGGCGAGCGCCTCGTAGCGGGCCCCGGCGGGCGAGGTGCGGACGAACTCGCGGTTCCAGTCGTGCACGAGGTGCAGCGATGCCAAACCCGAAGACGTCAGCGCGCGCACCAGATTCATGGCAGCGCTGGCGTTGGCGTAGGCCCGCACGAGCCGCGACGGGTCGTGCGCACGGACGGCGGCGTCGGGCGCGAAGCCGTTGATCATGTCGCCGCGGTAGGACTTCAGCCCGAGCGCGTCGACATCGGCCGAACGCGGCTTGGCGTACTGCCCGGCAATGCGGGCGACCTTGACCACCGGCATGCTCGCGCCGTAGGTCAGCACGACCGCCATCTGCAGCAGGGTGCGGATGTTGGCCCGGATGTGCGGCTCGGTGTTGTCGACGAACGTCTCGGCGCAGTCGCCGCCCTGCAACAGGAACGCCTTGCCCTGCGCGACGTCGGCGAGCAGCCCCTTGAGCTTCTGGATCTCCGAGGGCACCGTGACCGGCGGCACGCTCTCCAGGACCGTGCGCATGGCCTTGGCCGCGTCCGCGTCCCAGCTGGGCTGCTGGGCGGCCGGCTTGGCCAGCGCCGAGTCCAGCCGTTGCCTGAGCTCGTCGGTCAGCGGCGGCAGCGGCGGCAGCTGGTCGATGGGGATGTCGACGGTCCAGTTCACCCGTTCATGGTAGCCGCCGGTCAACGCCTGTTCTCAGGCCTGTGCGGTGCCTCGGTCCGACGCGAGCGCAGCGCCAGTCATCAGCTGGAACCGATGCAGATTGTGCTTCGCGTCGACGAGCGCGTCATGCGCGTCGCGGGGACGCGGGGGCATCCGCGGCGACCCGCGCTCTTCCCAGAACTGGCGCAGCTCGCGCGTGAACCGCGGGATCGCCGGGGGTAGATCGGTCATCGGACCCCACAGCTGACACAGCACCACGTGGTCGTAAGCCCCGACCCAGGCCCACAGCTCGATCGGCTCGTCGCCGTCGATGTCGAAGAAGTCCTCGAGCTCGGTCCGGATCTGGCGGCGCGAACGCCACAACTGCGACGAGGGCGACGGCAGCTTCGGCAGCACGTGCTTGCGCACCCACCGGCCCGCCCGGTCCGGGTTGAACTCGGTCGAGATCGCGTAGTACTCGCGGCCGTCCTCGGCGGCGACGCCGATCGAGATCAGCTCGATCGTGCGGCCGTCGTCGATGAACTCGGTGTCGTAGAAGTACCGCATCAGGCGCTCCGCCCCACGGCCGGCGCAGGCGCGGCGTGGATTTCCTTGTCGAGCTGCTCGTCGACCGTGGCGTCGTCGGGAAACTTCGGCATGCCGGTGATCGCGTCCTGCAACCACAACTTCGCCTGGACGACCGGGCGGCGCAGCCAGCGTTCCCGTTCCAGCGCCCGGTGCATCTTGCGGGGCCGGCTCGTATATCGCCAGCGGGCCCACGGCGCATGCGGCCGCGACAGCCGGATCGCCCCGACGAACAGCAACGGGGTTATGAACATGCCCACCAATCCAGTCCACACCTTGCCTTTGAGCAGCACCACCACCGCGAGCAGCAGCGTCAGTACCGCGATGATGATCACGGTGGCACGAGCGGCCAACGTGTGGTCCTCGCGCCAGATACCGATATCAAAGAATGACAGCGGGTTGAATCCGAGGATCAACAGCCCGGCGACGGCCACCGCAGCGAACACCGCATCCACCGACGTGCGGCCGTCCTCGGCCCAGTACACGTCGGACAGATGCAGGATCAACGCGAATTCGTCGAGCACGAGCGCGGCACCGACGCCGAAGAAGGTCGCCGCCACCGTGAACTCCGCCACCCCGCCGTTTACCGCGAGCGTCACCATGGTTACCCCGGAGACCATCACCAGCACGACACCGATCACCACATGGTGAATGTGCAGTGAGCCGTGACCGAGGTTGCGCGGCTGCCACCACTTGGGCGGCCGGTCGCTGTCGGCGTGTCGACGGATGTAGCGCACCACCGTGCGGGTGACGAAGAAGGTGAGGATGAAGGCCAGCAGGCAGCACATCAACGGCAGGCGATCGCGGGTGATGAAATCGAGGCTGACGGTCGCGTGCACGCTGAAAACTTACGCCGACCTGCGCGCGTCGGGGCCGGGGATGCGGCTGGACGCGGTGGCCACCGATAGTCTGTTGAGAACATGAGTAAGCGGCAGTCGCCCGGTGGGGCTGGTTGGGCTGGTTGGGCACCCTCCATCGCGTGGCGGATATTTCAGCTGCTGACACTCGCGGCGCTCGTCTGGGTCGGTTGGCGTCTGCTCGGCCGCGTGCCCTACCGCATCGACATCGACGTGTACCGGATGGGCGGGCAGGCCTGGTTGGACGGCCGTCCGCTCTACGCCGACGGGGCCATCTTCCACACGCAGGGCGGGTTGGACCTCCCGTTCACCTATCCCCCGCTCGCCGCCATCGCGTTCGCGCCGTTCGCCTGGCTGTCGCTGCCGGTCGCGAGCTCGGCGATCACCGTCACGACGCTGGTGTTGCTGATCGTCTCGACGGTCATCGTGCTGACGCGCCTGGACGTCTGGCCGCACACCTCGATCACCGCCGAGCCCGCGTGGATGCGCCGGTGCTGGCTGGCCGCGGCGGTCGTCGCGCCCGCGGTGATCTATCTGGAGCCGATCCGCTCGAACTTCGAGTTCGGCCAGATCAACGTCGTGCTGATGACGCTCGTGATCGCCGACTGCGTCCCCCGGCGCACGCCGTGGCCCCGCGGCCTGCTGCTCGGCTTGGCGATCGCACTGAAACTGACCCCGGCGGTCTTCCTGCTGTACTTCCTGCTGCGCCGCGACGTGCACACCCTGCTGCGGACGGCGGCGTCGGCCGTCATCGCGACGCTGGCCGGGTTCGTGTTGGCGTGGCGGGATTCGCTGGAGTATTGGACCGAGACGGTGCGCAACACCGACCGCATCGGGACCGCGACGCTCAACACCAACCAGAACATCGCCGGAGCCCTCGCGCGGCTCGGCCTCGGCGAGGGCCCGCGCTTCGCGCTGTGGGTGGTGGCGTGCTTCGCGGTGCTGGCGCTGACGGTGTGGGCCGCCAGGCGGGCACTGCGCAGCGCGACGGACGAGTCGTCGGTGCTCGCGCTGATCTGCGTGGCGATGTTCGGCCTGGTCGTGTCACCGGTGTCGTGGTCGCACCACTGGGTGTGGACGCTGCCCACGCTGCTGGTGGCCGGCATCCTGGCCTACCGCCATCGCAACGCACTGCTGGCCGCCGTGACCGCGGCCGGCGTCGCGCTGATGGTCTGGACACCCATCACGCTCATGCCCGAGCACCGCGAGACCACGGCATCGCTGTGGCGCCAACTGGCGGGCGGTTCCTACGTGTGGTGGGCGCTCGCGACGATCATGGCGATCGGCTTCGCGTCGACGTCGCAGGCCGGGGACCGAGCCGCGGTCGCGGCCGAGCCGCTGGTCCGGAACTAGCCCGCGGCCGTCTGGGGCATCCGCGACGCGGGCTTCGCTTCGGCCTTCTCGGCGTTCTCCTTGACGTCGGCCGCGTAGAGGTCGACGTACTCCTGCTCGGAGAGCCGCATCAGCTCGTACATCACCTCGTCGATGACGGCGCGTTCGATGAACCGGTTGCCTGCCAGTCCGTCGAACCGGCTGAAGTCCATCGGCTTGCCGAACCTGACCTCGACCCGTCCGAACCGCCACATCTTGCTGCCGGGCGGGTTCACGACATCGGTTCCGATCATCGCGACCGGAATGACCGGAACGCCGGTCTGCAGCGCGAGCCGCGCGAGGCCCGTCTTGCCCTTGTACAACCGGCCGTCCGGTGAACGCGTGCCCTCGGGGTACATGCCCAGCAACTTGCCCTCGCTGAGAATCCGCTCGGCCGTCGTCAGCGCACTCTGCGCGGAGTCGGCGTCGGTGCGGTCGATCGGCACCTGACCGGCCACGGTGTAGAACCAGCGCGTGAACCAGCCTTTGATCCCCGTCCCGGTGAAGTACTCGGCCTTCGCCAGGAACGTGATCCGGCGGCTCACCACGAGCGGCAGGTAGAAGCTGTCTGCGACGGCCAGGTGATTACTGGCCAGGATCACCGCACCCGAGGCCGGAACATGCTCCAGGCCAGTCACTTTCGGCCGACCGAGCAAGGACAGCAAAGGTCCCATGAAGATGAACTTGAAAAGCCAATACCACATGGACCCTCCACCTTGGGCGCACCGGACGATGCTCTGGCCCAACTTTACCCAGGCGTTGTAGTGGCTACCACAGGACGCCCGCGCGGGCCGGTGGCCTCACTCCTGCACGGTGACGGGGATGTGCTGGTAGCGGCCCGGTCCGGCCGGCGGCGGCGAGTCATCTGGCGGCGGCGGGGAATCCGGTCCGCCGTCGGGACCCGGGGTGCCCCCGGTGCCGTCGGTGTCGTCGAGTACCGCGCGGATCACCGCGAGCAGAGCGACGCTGTGCTCGGCGATCACACCGAGAAGCGGATGGTGTTCGCCGTTGATCACCGCCGCCAGCGCGCACACCGGACACCACACCTGCTGGCACTTACCGGGACCGCCTGCGGCAGTGGCCGCGGCCCGCGCGGCGGCCACGCGCACCGCGGGATCCAACTTGTCGAGAATGGACTGGGCAAGCTGGCGCAGCTCGGGGCCGAGGTCGGGATGAGACCCAATCATGCCGGCCACACCTCCGGATTAGGACGGAAACGCACCGTCAACTCGCTGCCCCGTAACTGCGCGTCCGTCACGATGCATCGCCGAAGAACGGACGCCAACCGGACCCGGCGCCGCATACCGCCGACCCCGATGATCAAGTCGTCATCGACCCGGCCCAACGTCAGTCCGGCGGAGTCGACCTGGGGCAACTCTAGCCGCAATCGGTACACCGCATCGAGACCGGATCCCGATTCCCGATCCACCACCGGCCGCAGCGGCCCGGGCGGCGGGGACCCGTCGCGCCTGCGGGCACAGTCCAGCAGCTCGCCGAGCGCCTTGGTACCGATCGGCTCACCGGCCAGATGCGGCACCAGCACCAGCCCGACATCGCCGATCGTGGCGTCGAGCTCGTCAAGCACCGCCTGCTGCTCGGATATCCGCTCGGTGTACCAGTCGAACGCCGGATGCGCGGGCAGGTTCGAGTACTCGAACGAATCATCCTGCACGAGAATCTGATTGACGATGAGCTCGGCCACTTCGACACCCATGAGCGCCAACGAGCCCAAGGTCCGCGCCGCCTCGGCCGCCACCACCCGTTCAGCCGTCAGCACCAGGTGCGCGGTGACGCGCGATCCGTCGGTGAGCAACGCCGAGAGTTCCCGGATACCGGCATCGGTGCGCTCCAGCAGCGCCACGATCCCCGCCGTCGCGGCGTTGTTTTCTACGGTGCCCGAGAGCCTGCGGTGTCGCGGCCAGGCCCGCTCGAGATACAGGCCGAACGTGTCGGGCAGGGTCAGCATGCGCAGTGCATCGGCCGTCGACGCACAGTCCACCACGACGTGATCCCAGCGCCCCGAGCCGGCCAGCTCACCCACCTCGTGCAGGCCGAGGACTTCCTGTATCCCCGGCAAGGCCGAAAGTTCTTCTGGGGCAACATCTCCCAGATCCGACTCCGGGAATCGCGCCGAGAGCGTGGCAGCGATCTCGGCCCAGCGCGACTCAAGCAGCGCGAGCGTGTCGAGAGCGAGCGCGTCGAGCGATCCACCGGTGTCGGCGAATCCGGACTCCATGTCGGTCAGCACCCGGGTCGGTGACCGCTGCCCCGTCGGCGCGAGGCTGATGCCCAGCACGTCTCCGGTCGAATGCGCCTGATCGGTCGACACGATGAGCACACGCGACCCCGCCCGCGCGGCGCGCACGGCGGTCGCGGTGGCCAGCGTGGACTTGCCTACCCCGCCCTTACCGACAAACAGGCTGATCCGGGCTGGCTCTGCACCTTGGGCAGGCGACGGCGAATCACTCAGCCTCTACTCGTTTCTTGAGGTCTTTCAGTGCGGTGTCGGTGAGCCGCCGTTCGGCCTTCCGCTTGAGCAGGCCGATCATCGGGATGATCAGATCCACCGACAGTTCGTAGGTGACGTCCGTACCGGATCCCTTGGGCTTCAACCGGTATGCCCCCTGCAAGGACCGCAGTAGCGAGCTCGACACCAGCGACCACGTCACCGACGTGCGGTCGGCCGGCCAGTCGTAGGCCAGGACCATGGTGTCCTTGAGCACCGCCGCGTCGAGCACGAGCCGGGCCGTTTTCGGGTAGCCCTCGTCGTCGGTCTCGAGAACCTCGGTCTCCTTGTATTCGGCGACCCAATCCGGATAGGAACCGATGTCGGCGATGACGTCCATCACCGTCGACGGATCGGCATCGATGTAGATGGTCTGCGCCGTCTTGTCCGCCACCTGCACGCCCTTCTCCCCCGTTGCGCGGAGGTACACGACCTACCTAGGGCCTCCGCGAAGAAATCTACTCTCCCGCGCCGCCCCGGACCCCCAGGAACCCGTCGTCAGGCCAGCCGGGAAACTCCGATCGGGCGCGACGCCTCCAGCCGCTGCTTGATCTCGAACGCCATCGCCTTCCCGGCGACCCGGCGGCGATGGTTCATCTTGGCCAGGTCCATGCGCGCGAGTTGCCAGGCCGTCGCACCGGACGGCTCGGCATGCAGGAAGTAATGCAGGATCACGCCGTCGAGCATCTCCTCGAGCCAGATCTCCATCGTCCCGGTGAGCGCACCGGTGACCGTCCAGCGTTGGCCTTTCTCAGCCCGGTCCTCGACGACGGCCAGCCCGAGATCCGGCCACCACCGGCGCCAACTCGCTGGATCCGCCACGGCCTCGCCCACCGCCACCGGATCAGCGGCGACGAACGTTTCGTCGGCGATCTGAATGCTGTTCATCGCGGAATAGCTTCACACATGCGCCGTCACCGGCACAGCCCGGCCGACTAGGCTGACCGGCACAGTCGCTATACAAGCCTGGAGGGCAAGATCGTGCGTGAGTACAGTGCCGAATACAGCGTGCCGCCATCCTTCACCGTCGGCGAGTACGACAACGTCGTCGGTTCCGTATTCACCCACGAGGCCGACGACCCGGACCATGTGATCTTCCGCCGACTGGTCGATGGCGCCTGGACCGATGTGACGTGCGCCGAGGCCGCCGGTCAGATCCGTTCGGTGGCACTGGGTCTGATCGCCGACGGCGTGCAGCCCGGTGACCGGGTCGCGATCCTGTCGGCCACCCGTTACGAATGGCCCATCATCGATTTCGCGATCCTGTCGGTGGGCGCGGTGACCGTGCCGATCTACGAGACCTCGTCGGCCGAGCAGGTGCGGTTCGTCCTGGAGAACTCGGGTGCGGCGGTCGTGTTCGCCGAGACCGACGCGCACGCCGCCAAGGTCGAGCAGCTCAAAGGCGACCTGCCCGGTCTGCGCACGGTCCTCACGATCGACGGCTCGACCACCCCCGCGCTGCAAGCCCTGGCCGAGGCAGGCAAGTCCGTCGACCCCGCCGAACTCGACAAGCGGCTGGCCGGCATCCGGTCGGCGGATCCGGCCACCCTCATCTACACCTCGGGCACCACGGGCCAGCCCAAGGGTTGCCAGCTGACCCATTCGAACCTGCTCTACGAGATCCGCGGCGCCAAGGAGTGCTTCCCGACCCAACTGGCCAAGGGCGAACGCATGCTGGTGTTCCTGCCGCTGGCCCACGTCCTGGCCAGGGCCATCACCATCGCGGCCTTCGCCAACAAGGTCACGCTCGGCTTCACCAGCGACATCAAGAATCTGGTGCCGATGTTCGCGGTGTTCAAGCCGACGCTCGTCGTCTCTGTCCCGCGCGTGTTCGAGAAGGTGTACAACACCGCCGAACAGAACGCCCGCAACGACGGCAAGGGCAAGGTCTTCGAGATCGCGGCCGAAACCGCGATCGAGTGGAGTAAAGCTCAGGACACCGGAGGCCCGGGCCTGGTGCTCAAGCTCAAGCACGCAGTGTTCGACCGGCTGGTGTACGGCAAGCTGCGGGCCGCGCTCGGCGGCGAGTGCCATGCCGCCATCTCGGGTGGCGCACCGCTGGGCGAACGGCTCGGCCACTTCTACCGCGGTGTCGGCCTGTCCATCTACGAGGGCTACGGCTTGACCGAGACCAGCGCCGCGATCACCGTCAACCGTGTCGGCGAGCTCAAGGTCGGTTCGGTCGGCAAGCTCGTTCCCGGCAACAGCATGCGCATCGCCGACGACGGTGAGCTGCTGGTCAAGGGCGGCGTGGTGTTCAACGGCTACTGGAAGAACCAGGCCGAGACCGACGCGGTGATCTCCGACGGCTGGTTCCACACCGGCGACCTCGGCGCGATCGACGACGACGGCTTCCTCACCATCGTCGGCCGTAAGAAGGAGATCATCGTGACCGCGGGCGGCAAGAACGTCGCCCCCGCGCAGCTCGAGGACCGGCTGCGCGCGCATCCGTTGATCAGCCAGGCCATGGCCGTCGGCGACAAGCAGCCGTTCATCGCCGCCCTCATCACGATCGATCCGGAAGCCTTCCCGGGCTGGAAGGAGCGCAACGGCAAGAGCGCGAGCGCGACGGTCGCCGAGCTCGCCGAGGATCCCGACCTGACCGCCGAGATCGACCTGGCGGTCAAAGAGGCCAACCAGGCGGTGTCGCATGCCGAGGCCATCCGCAAGTTCCGGATCCTGCCGGTCGACTTCACCGAGGACACCGGCGAGTTGACGCCGACACTCAAGGTCAAGCGCAAGGTCGTGGCCGAGAAGTTCGCCACCGACATCGCCGCGCTGTACGGCTAGCTAGCCGCTCAACAGTTCGGCGAGGCGGGCACCTTTGGCCCGCCACTGCCAGTTGTCGACGGTCCAGTGCCGGCCGGCGACGCCCATCGCGGCCGCGCGGCCCGGATCGGCGAGCAGATCACCGACCGCGGTCGCGATCGCACCGACATCGGTGCCGTCGACGACCGTGCCCGTCTGCCCGTCGAGCACGGTCTCCGGCGCCCCGCCCGAGGTGCCCGCGACCACCGGCACCCCGCAGGCCGAGGCTTCCAGGTACACGATGCCCAGACCTTCGACATCCAGTCCCGCGCCGCGGGTCCGGCACGGCATCGCGAACACGTCGGCCATCGCGTGGTGGGCGGGGAGCTCCGCCGCCGGTACTCCCCCGGTGAAGATCACGTGGTCGGCCACGTCGCGCTCTTCGGCCAACCGCTGCAATGTCTCCAGGTACGGCCCGCCGCCGACGATGACCAACGCGGTGTCGCGAATTCGCCGCCGGATCGCGGGCAACGCGCGGATCAGCATGTCCTGGCCCTTGCGCGGCACGAGCCGCGACAGGCACACCACCACGGGACGATCGCCGAGCCCGTAACGCTCCCGCAGTCGCGCGCGGGCCACGGGATCGGGCTGGAACCGGTCGGTGTCGACGCCGGGGGCGAGATGTTCGAGCGCCGCGTTCGGGCCGAACGCCGAGGCGAACCGGCCGCGCGTGTAGCGGCTGACGAACGTGACGACGTCGGCATCCTCGCCGATGCGGCGCAGCGCGTTGCGCGCCACCGGCAGCATCGACCAGCCCACCTCGTGCCCGTGCGTGCTGGCCACGACGCGGCCCGCGCCGGCCCGACGCGCCAACGGGCCGAGCAGAGCCAGGGGCGCGGCTGCCCCGAACCAGACGGTTTCGATGTCGTGCTCACGGATCAACCGGGTCATGCGGATCGCCACGGACGGCTCGGGCACCATGAGGGTCGTGGGATGGCGCACGATCCGGTAGCCGGCCCGCTCGGCTTCCGCGTCGTAGTCGGCGCACCCCTTCCACTTCGGGGCGTACACCGTGAGCTGGTGCGAACCGTTTCGCGTCAGCTCCCCGACGAAGGCCTCCAGGTACGACTGAATGCCGCCGCTACGCGGTGGAAAATCGTTGGTGACCAACAGAACCCGCGTCATCGCGCCATCCTTGTAACCATCGGCGATCAGGCTAGCCGCTCAGCCACCGACGCCAACCGGCGACCACCTCGTCGATATCGGCGCCCAGGGTGTCGCGCACCGCGGTCGCCACATCCGGGTGGCCGATCCCGCACGCGCGCACATACAGCGCGCGCAGCGTCGGTACCCCGTAGGTCTCGGCGACATAGCGGCTGAACCACCAGGCGCGGTCGTAGGCCAGCGACCGCGCGGCGCCTGGCGAATCGAGGTCGGCATCGGTGGGCAGCTGCCCGAGGGCGCCGGCATTCTGCGGGCGGCGGTCGATCGCCGGGCGGCCGACGTAGTCGGCGACGCCCTCGGTGAGCCAGCGGGGCGCGTCGGCGGCGGTCTGCGATCGCGCTGCGTAATGAAACAGCTCATGGCGCAGCACGATTCGCAACGCCCCTTGACTCATGGCGGCCGCCCCTGGCGCGAACATGATGCGCTCGGCCGTCGTGGTCGCCGCGATGTCGCCGACGCCTCCGGCCAAGACCCGGAACTGCTCATCCGACGCCGCGACCGCGATGACGATGTCCCTGCGCCAGTCCGGGCCCCAGAACGCCGTCACGGCCTCCACGGCACCGGGCAACTCACCACGGATACGATCCAGCACGACACCGGCGTGCCTGCCCCCCAGCGCCAGAAGGGCGGCGGTGCGACCGTCGGGCAGCCACATCCCGGGAGCGGCGGTCGGGGTTGTCGAAACTGCCGGTACGCCGGGCGGTGTGGGCGCCGGCGCGGGCTCGGGCGACGCGAGCGACACCAGGAGCGCTGCGGCGATGCCGGTTTCGGCCAGCAGCACTACCGCGAGAGCCGGGCGCCGAGACCTGACGTCAGTACCGGCGGACGTTGTAGATCGGCGCATTGTTGACCGGGGCGACCCGTACCGGGGTGCCGTAGGTCGACGCGTGCACCATCATTCCGTCGCCGATGTAGATGCCGACGTGCGAGGCGTCCGAGTAATAGGTCACGAGATCGCCGGGCTGCATCTGGTCCTGCGAGACGGGCTGACCGCCGCGGGCCAGCGCCTGGCTGGAGTGCGGCAGCGAGATGCCGGCCTGCTGGAACGACCACATCACCAGACCGGAGCAGTCGAACGCGCTCGGGCCCGAGCCGCCCCACGAGTACGGTGAACCGATCCGGCTCAACGCGGCCTGGATGACGGTGGAGGAATGGCCGCTGGGCGCACCGCCGGGAATCGCGGCCTCAGGCGGGGCGATGTCGCCGGGCGGAATTCCGTTCGGCGGGGCGGCGAGCACGCCGGGATCGTTGGCCGGTGGCAACGCACCGGGGGCCGGTGCCGGTGGGGCGGCCGGGGCCGGTGGGACAGCCGCGAGCGCCTCGCGCTGAACCGGCGTGAGGGCCTGGTACTGCGACTTGACGACCGCGATCTGAACCTGCAGCTGACTTTGCTTGGATTGCAGATCGGCGCGCACTGCGGCGGCTTGCTCGGCCGCGGTCTTGGCGTCGGCGGCTGATTTCGCCGAGGCCTGCTCGGCCGCGGCGGCCTTCTCGCCGATCGAACGGAAGTTCTGCATCTGCGCCGACATCTGGGTCGCCATCACGCGCTGCACGGCGAGCTGCTCGATCAGCTGTTGCGGCGAGTCGGCGGTCAGGATCGCGTCGACGCCAGAGGTACGGCCACCCATGTACTGCGCGGCAGCAACCTTATTCACCGATGCCTGGAATGTTGCCAGCTGCGCCTTCGCCTGATCGGCCGCGGCCAGGTCATCGGCATGCTTCTTCTCCGCCGCCTGCTGAGCTGCCAGCTTCTCGTTGAGATCCAGCTGCGCCGAATGCATGGCCTCGGTGGTCTGCTCGGCCTGTCGCGAGAGCTCGTTGAGCTTTGCCAAAGCGTCCTCGGCAGGATCGGCCTGCACACTGCCGGCGAGAAATCCCGACAGTAAAGTCAAGACCGCTATCGCACCTGCTAGGGGTCGCTTGACACGACTTGTGGGCCGGTGCGCGCGGTCGTGCCTCAAGTTTTCGTCCTCACAACTGACGTTAGCGAGCCGCCTCGAACTGCTCTTAGGTCTCAGATAGGTTACGAAACGGCATCGGGGTTGTCCAACAGGAGATGCAAATTTAACAGCCCCACGGGCATATTTTCCTGTGCGACAACGGATGCGTGTCGTCAGGCGACCCCGGACGCACCGTTCCGGTGAATCGGAACGAGCCGCAGCCGCGGCGCCAACCCCACGTCAGCGAGCACTTCTAGCGCCTTGCGTTCGTCGTCCAGCAACGTTTCGGGCACGCCGAGCAACACACTCACGACACAGTCCTGACACCCCGGCCCGCGCACCGCGCAGTCGTCGCAGTCGATGATCACGCTGCCGGAGTCGCCGTGACCGCCGCCGGGCTTGCCGCCCTGCCGCATTCCGCTCATCTTGACCGTCCTCTCGATCGGTGTTGCGCGCACGGTATCGCCGGCTACCGACAAGCGTGTCGCCCGAGCGCTGTCGGTGGCTGTCCCTACCGTCATCGGCATGGGCGACGGCGGGCAACTGGCTTTCGAGCTCGATGCCGTATCCCTCGCCGACACCACGTTCGTCGTCGTCGACCTCGAGACCACGGGCGGGCGGGCGACCCCGGCACAGCCCGGCGGCCCGTACGACGCGATCACCGAGATCGGCGCCGTCAAGGTCCGCGGCGGCGAGGTGTTGGGTGAGCTGGCCACGCTCGTCGACCCCGGCCGGGCCATCCCGCCGCAGATCGTCGAACTCACCGGCATCACGTCGGCGATGGTGCGCGATGCGCCGAAGATCGAATCCGTGCTGCCGGCGTTCCTCGAATTCGCGCGGGGCGCGGTCCTCGTCGCCCACAACGCCGGGTTCGACATCGGGTTCCTGCGGGCGGCAGCCGAACGCGCACAACTCAACTGGCCGCGTCCCCCGGTGCTGTGCACGGTGCGCCTGGCACGGCGGGTCCTCACGCGCGACGAGGCGCCCAGTGTCCGGCTCTCCGCCCTGGCGCAGTTGTTCCGCGCCGCCACGACCCCGACCCACCGGGCGCTCGACGACGCCCGCGCCACCGTCGACGTCCTGCACGGGCTGATCGAGCGGGTCGGCAATCAGGGCGTGCACACCTATGCCGACCTGAAGTCGTATCTGCCCGACACCACACCGGCCCAGCGGCGCAACAGGGCGCTGGCCGACCGATTGCCGAACCGCCCGGGCGTGTACCTGTTCCGCGGGCCGTCGCGCGAGGTGCTCTACGTCGGCACCGCGGTCGATCTGCGGCGCCGGGTGCGGCAGTACTTCACCGGAGCCGACCCCCGGGCCCGGATGAAGGAGATGGCCTCGCTGGCATGCGCGGTCGATCACGTCGAGTGCGCCCATGATCTGGAGGCAGGCGTGCGGGAGCTGCGGCTGCTGGCCGCGCACGCACCGCCGTACAACCGCCGGTCGAAGTCGCCGCAGCGGTGGTGGTGGGTGGCGCTGACCGACGAAGCCTTCCCGCGCCTGTCGACGGTGCGAAACCCGAAGCACCGCACGGCACTCGGACCGTTCTCGGCCCGCTCCGACGCGATCGACACCGCCGCGCTGCTGGCCCGTTTCACCGGGATGCGGACCTGCACGGCCAGGTTCGGCGCGGCGGCGGCCCACCACTGCCCCGAACGCGAGCTCTCGCCGTGCCCGGCGCCGCAGGGCGCCCGCGCCGCCGACTACGCGGCCGCCTGCCTGCGGGCCGCGGCCCTCATCGACGGCAGCGACGACGCCGTGCTCGCCGCCGTGCTGGCCCATATCGAGGATCTGGCCGCGGCAGGCCGGTACGAGACGGCTGCGCGGGTACGCGACCACGCCGCGGTGGCCATCGAGGCGTTGTGGCGCGGGCAGCGGCTCGCCGCGCTGGCCGCGTTGCCGGAGTTCGTCGCGGCGCGGGCAGACGGCAACGGCGGCTGGCATTTCGCGGTGATCCGCCACGGGCAGCTGGCCGGCGCGGGCACCGCACCGCGCGGCGTGCCGCCCATGCCGGTCGTCGACGCGATCTGCGCGGGTGCCCAAGTCGTTCTGCCGACGACCGGACCGCTCGGCGGCGCACTGGTGGAGGAAACCGCGCTCATCGCGCGCTGGCTGGCGTCACCCGGGGTGCGGATCGTGCGCACCGAGATCGGCTATACGAGTCCGATCGGCGCGGCAGGCCGCCACGCGCAGTGGGCCGCGACGGCCCGCTCGGCCCGGATGGCCGCCCGGCAGTTGGAGCGCTCAGAGCTGCTGGCCGAACCGCACCCAGCGCGAGAGCAGTTGTTCGGCCGCACCGGAGTCGATGGCCTCGGTGGCGCGCGCCAGGCCGGATTCCCACGCCGGGACCCACTTGGCGTCGCTGGCTAGGCCCGCGTGGGCCACCATCGCCCCGGCGGCGTTGAGCACCACGGCATCACGCACCGGGCCCTTGGCCCCGCCCAGCACCGCACGCGCCTCCGCGGCGTTGGCGGCCGCGTCACCGCCGACCAGCTCGCTGATCTCGGCCCGCGCGAACCCGAACGCGGCGGGATCGAACGTCAGCCGCTCCATCGTGCCCGCTTGAACGCGCCAGATCGTGCTCGTCGTCGTGGTGGTCAGCTCGTCGAGGCCGTCGTCGCCGTGCACCACGAGCGCACTCGAACCCCGGGTGGCGAACACGCCCGCCATCACCTCGGCGAGGTCGGCCCACGCGCAGCCGATCAGCCCGGCCCGCGGGGTCGCCGGATTGGTCAGCGGCCCAAGCAGATTGAACACGGTCGGCACCCCGATCTCGCGGCGCACCACCGAGGCGTGCCGGTAGGACGGGTGGAACTGCGGCGCGAACGCGAACCCGATACCGACCTCGGCGACGCTGCGGGCGACCTCGTCGGGGCCCAGATCGATTCGGACGCCGAGCGCTTCGAGGGTGTCGGCACCGCCCGACAGCGACGACGCCGCCCGGTTGCCGTGCTTGACCACCGGGACACCACACGCGGCGACGACGATCGAAGCCATCGTGGACAGGTTGACGGTGTTGGCACCGTCGCCGCCCGTGCCGACGATGTCGACCGTCGAGGTGCCGATCTCATCGGTCGGCACCCGGCGCGCGTGCGACAGCATGATGTCGGCGAGTTCGCGAACCTCGGCCGAGGTCGGGCGCTTCATCTTCATCGCCACCGCGAATCCGGCGATCTGGGCCGGGGTCGCGACGCCGGTCATCATCTGGTCCATCGCCCACGCCGCGTGACCGTTGGGCAGGCTCTGACCCGTGGTGAGCCGGCCGAGGATACGCGGCCACGACGGCGCCGAGTCTGGGCCGGACTGGGACGGGGACAGCTGCGATGATCCGGATGTCACCGCCGAATGCTATCGCTCGCCGCGCATACCACCCGGACGCATCCCGACACGAATCCGACCAATTGCTCGACCCGGGTGGAGTTCGACAACTACAAAGCGTCATACTTGCGGATGTGACGAGCGCTGTAGGTACCTCGGGAACCGCCATCACGTCGCGCGTTCATTCGCTGAACCGACCCAACATGGTCAGTGTCGGCACCATCGTGTGGCTTTCCAGTGAGTTGATGTTCTTTGCTGGACTGTTCGCGATGTATTTCACCGCGCGCGCCCAGGCTGCTGGTGATTGGCCGCCCGAGCCAACCGAACTCAATTTGGCCCTTGCCGTACCGGTGACGCTGGTCCTCATCGCGTCATCGTTCACCTGCCAGATGGGCGTCTTCGCCGCCGAGCGCGGCGACGTCTTCGGCCTGCGCAGGTGGTACGTGATCACGTTCCTGATGGGCCTGTTCTTCGTACTCGGCCAGGGATACGAGTACATCCACCTGGTCGACCACGGCACCACGATTCCGGGGAGCGCCTACGGGTCGGTCTTCTACCTGGCCACCGGATTCCACGGCCTGCACGTGATCGGCGGCCTGGTTGCCTTCATCTTCCTGCTGGCCCGCACGAAGATGAGTAAGTTCACGCCTGCGCAGGCCACCGCCGCGATTGTCGTCTCGTATTACTGGCACTTCGTCGACATCGTCTGGATTGCGCTGTTCGCCACCATCTACTTCGTTCGATGATCGGCTCGCCGATGCGTTCCATGATCGGCTCGCCGATTCCTCCGATGAGAAGGAGTTCGATGACCAGCAAGTCGCGCCGTCGGCTACGTCGGCGATTGTCAGCAGGACTACTGCTGTTGATCGGCCTGGCAGTCGCGGGTGGTGTTGCGGCCACGCTGACGCCGACACCGCAGGTCGCGGTGGCCGACGAATCACAGTCGGCGCTGCTGCGCACCGGCAAGCAGCTGTTCGAGACGTCGTGCGTGTCGTGCCACGGCGCGAACCTGCAGGGTGTTCCCGATCGTGGCCCCAGCCTCATCGGAACCGGCGAGGCGGCGGTGTACTTCCAGGTGTCGACCGGCCGTATGCCCGCGATGCGCGGTGAGGCCCAGGCGCCCTCGAAGCCCGAACACTTCGACGAGTCGCAGATCGACGCGCTCGGCGCCTACGTCCAGGCCAACGGCGGGGGCCCGACGGTCCTCCGCGACGAGCACGGCGGCGTGGCCCAGGAGTCGCTCATCGGCTCCGACGTCGCGCGCGGCGGCGACCTGTTCCGCCTGAACTGCGCGTCGTGCCACAACTTCACCGGCAAGGGCGGCGCACTGTCCTCCGGCAAGTACGCGCCCGATCTCGGCGACGCCAATCCGGCGCAGATCTACACCGCGATGCTGACCGGGCCGCAGAACATGCCGAAGTTCTCCGATCGGCAGCTCTCGCCCGAGGAGAAGAAGGACATCGTCGCCTACGTCCGCGAATCGGCCGAGACCCCCAGCTACGGCGGCTACGGCCTCGGCGGCTTCGGGCCCGCGCCCGAAGGTATGGCGATGTGGATTATCGGAATGGTTGCCGCGATCGGCGTGGCGATGTGGATCGGATCACGAGCATGAGCCAGGACATCCCGGACAACAACGGCGACGTCAAGGGAACCGACACCCCGGGTCAGATGGGTGCCCCGGGCCAGCCCACCGACGAGCAGCTCGCGACGATGTCGCGTGAGGAGCTGGTCGACCTCGGCGGCAGGATGGACGGCGTCGAGACCATCTTCAAGGAGCCGCGCTGGCCGGTACCCGGCACCAAAGCCGAGAAGCGCGCGGAGCGCACGGTCGCGTATTGGCTTGTGCTCGGCGGTCTTTCGGGCCTGGCGCTGCTCCTGGTCTTCATCTTCTGGCCGTGGGAGTACCAGCCCTTCGGCTCCGAGGGTGAGTTCCTCTACTCGCTGGCGACCCCGCTGTACGGCCTGACGTTCGGGCTCTCGATCCTGGCCATCGGCATCGGCGCGGTGCTGTTCCAGAAGAAGTTCATCCCCGAGGAGATCTCGGTCCAGGAGCGCCATGACGGCGCCTCCCCCGAGTTGCACCGCAAGACGGTCGCGGCGAACCTCACCGATGCGCTGGAAGGCTCGACGATCAAGCGCCGCAAGCTCGTCGGCCTGTCGCTGGGCATCGGGCTCGGCGCATTCGGCGCGGGCACGCTGGTGGCGTTCATCGGCGGCTTGATCAAGAACCCGTGGAAGCCCGTGGTTCCGACCGCCGAGGGCAAGAAGGCCGTGTTGTGGACGTCGGGCTGGACCCCGCGGTTCCACGGCGAGACGATCTACCTCGCCCGCGCGACCGGACGTCCCGGCTCGTCGCCGTTCGTCAAGATGCGGCCCGAGGATCTCGATGCCGGCGGCATGGAGACCGTGTTCCCGTGGCGCGAGTCCGACGGCGACGGCACCACCGTCGAGTCCGAGCATCACCTGACCGAAATCGCCATGGGCGTGCGCAACCCGGTCATGCTGATCCGCATCAAGCCGGCCGACATGCACAAGGTGGTCAAGCGAAAGGGCCAGGAGAGCTTCAACTTCGGTGAGCTGTTCGCGTTCACCAAGGTGTGCTCGCACCTGGGCTGCCCCTCGTCGCTGTACGAGCAGCAGACCTACCGCATCCTCTGCCCGTGCCACCAGTCTCAGTTCGACGCCTTGCATTTCGCAAAGCCCATATTCGGTCCGGCTGCGCGCGCGTTGGCGCAGCTGCCCATCACCATCGATAAAGACGGGTATCTCGTCGCCAACGGTGACTTCATCGAGCCCGTCGGACCGGCATTCTGGGAGCGCAGATCATGAGCCCTGACCTCGCCAAGATGGCAGCCGCACAAGGTGATGCGATCGATTCGCGTTACCACCCGTCCGCGGCGGTACGTCGGCAGCTGAACAAGGTCTTCCCCACCCACTGGTCGTTCCTGTTGGGTGAGATCGCCCTGTACAGCTTCATCGTGCTGCTCATCACGGGCGTCTGGCTGACCCTGTTCTTCGACCCGTCGATGGCGCACGTCACCTATGACGGTGTGTACCAACCACTTCGGGGTGTTCAGATGTCGCGGGCGTACGAATCCGCCCTGGACATCAGCTTCGAGGTGCGCGGCGGTCTGTTCGTCCGCCAGATTCACCACTGGGCCGCACTGATGTTCGCCGCGGCGATCATGGTGCACCTGGCGCGCATCTTCTTCACCGGCGCGTTCCGGCGCCCGCGTGAGGCCAACTGGGTGATCGGCTCGCTGCTGCTGATCCTGGCGATGTTCGAGGGTTACTTCGGCTACTCGCTGCCCGACGACCTGCTGTCGGGCATCGGCCTGCGCGCCGCGCTGTCGTCCATCACGCTGGGCATGCCGATCATCGGAACCTGGTTGCACTGGGCGCTGTTCGGCGGTGACTTCCCCGGCGAGATCCTCATCCCGCGCCTGTACGCCCTGCACATCCTGTTGATCCCGGGCATCATCCTGGCGCTCATCGGTGCGCACCTCGCGCTGGTGTGGTTCCAGAAGCACACCCAGTTCCCCGGCCCCGGCCGCACCGAGACCAACGTCGTCGGCGTGCGCGTCATGCCGGTGTTCGCGGTCAAGTCGGGCGCGTTCTTCGCGATGGTCACCGGCGTGCTCGGCCTCATGGGTGGTCTGCTGACCATCAACCCGATCTGGAACCTGGGTCCGTACAAGCCTTCTCAGGTGTCGGCGGGTAGCCAGCCGGACTTCTACATGATGTGGACCGAAGGCCTGGCGCGTATCTGGCCGGCCTGGGAGTTCTACCCGTTCGGCCGCTACACGATCCCCGCGGTCGTCTGGGTCGCGGTGATCATGGGCCTGGTGTTCGCATTGCTGATCGCCTACCCCTTCATCGAGAAGAAGGTCACCGGCGACAATGCCCACCACAACCTGTTGCAGCGTCCGCGTGACGCACCGGTCCGTACCGCGATCGGCGCGATGGCGATCGCGTTCTACATGGTGCTGACCCTGGCGGCCATGAACGACATCATCGCGCTGAAGTTCCACATCTCGCTGAACGCGACGACGTGGATCGGCCGTATCGGCATGGTGGTGCTGCCCGCGATCGTCTACTACATCGCCTACCGCTGGGCCATCTCGCTGCAGCGCAGCGACCGTGCGGTGCTCGAGCACGGCATCGAGACCGGCATCATCAAGCGACTGCCGCACGGCGCCTACGTCGAGCTGCACCAGCCGCTGGGCCCGGTCGACGATCATGGTCACCCGATCCCGCTCGAATACCAGGGCGCCGCACTGCCGAAGCGGATGAACAAGCTCGGCTCCGGTGGCGCACCCGGCACCGGCAGCTTCCTGTTCGCCGATCCGGAAGTCGAGCACGAGGCGATCACCGAGGCGGCGCACGCGTCCGAACGCAAGGCGCTCACCGCACTCAAGGAGCACCAGGACCGTATCCACGAGAACGGGGAGCCCAACGGTCACCACTGACCGTCCCCGGTAGATTCACCCGATCGCCGCAACCTCTTCCCAAAGAGGTTGCGGCGATTGTCGTATGTGGGGCGCTGGCGTGACCGTGCGCTGCGGATCGGCTCACGTGTGTAGCGCCATGGCGATTTTCGACGGTCGACAACGCCGTGGCGCTACGCGCGTGAAGCGAAAGTCCAATAGCCCCAGAGCACCTGCCCACACCGCAGATTCATTGGGAGACTTATGGCACGGTCATGCCCCTCCCCTACCCTGCCATCTCCAGGCGATGGCGACGGGACTGCCGGCTGCAGCCCCACCTGAGGGCTAGGCCGACAGTTGATCGAGCTGACGTACCGCCAGGATCGGCAGGGCCACCATGCCGACGGTGATGAGGCCGGCAAGCCCGTACAGGCACCACGCGGCCACGTCGTTGTCGGTGGCCATGAGATACGTGGCCAATCCGACTGCGGCCGTGGCGACACCGATGGCGCATGCGGCTGACAGCGCGAACCGCAGCCACACCTGCTCGACCGCGGCAGCGGCGCGGTCGAAGCCGTAGCGGCTCGGCGGCTGAGGGCGGCGCACCGGCGCGCGCACCGGCTGACGGTTGTCGGCCTGGGCACGTGCCCGCAGCAGCAACGGCACCGCGGCGACGATCACGACGACCGATATCCCGATGACGGTGTAGAGCAGCCACGGTGTGTCCGCGGACTCCTCACCCTGCGGATGGCCGCGGCCGAGGTCGACCAGGGCGACGATGGCAGCGACGGCAGCCCCCAATGCGGCCAGCCAAGCGACCGCGCACGCGCCGAGCAGGATCCGGTCGGTGTTGTTCAGTTCGGTGTTGGGGCCGGTCATCAGCAGGCGGTCTGCGCAGAGTTGTTGGCGTTGGACGACAGCACCGTTCCGTCACTCGCGGTGATCGAGCAGTTCAGTCTGCTCACCAGGAACAGGCTGGATGCCTCGACCGAACCGACGTCGGAGTTGGAGATCGGCGTCATCGTGAACGTCCACGGGATGTAGACGTTGCGCAACGTGCGCCGGTTACCGTTCCCGTCGACGTAGGTGATGGTGATGATGTCGCCAGGGGCTTTCGTGCCGGTCACCGAATAGGTGACCTGGCGCGGCCCCGCCGGGGCGGTCGTGGTGGTCGGCGGCGGCGTTGTCGTGGTCGCCGGCGGTGGCGGGGGCGCCTCACTGCTCGGCGGCGGAGGCGGTGGTGGCGGTGGCTCGGTCACCGTCACGGTCTCCGGGGGCGGTGGTGGCGGCTCCTCCGAGGTCGGTGGCGGAGGTGGCGGCGGCGGAGGCGGAGGCGGTGTCGTCGTGGTGATCTCGTCCTGGAACGGCGGTGCCGACGTCGTCGTACTCGGCTGCGGCGTCGCCAGATTGGTGGTGTCGTCGTCGCGCGTCACCAGCACGGCGACCGACGCCACGAGCGCGATCGCGGCGATGATGGCGGTGACACCGACGACCCACGGCCAGCGCGGCGGCGGTGGCTGGTCGACGAGCTCGGTGACCGGGTCGTAGCTGTCGTAGTCGTACAGCCCGGGCTCGGCCGGCACGTAAGGCCCGCTCGTGAACTGTTCGGACTCGGGCGCGGAGTACGCCTGCGAGTAGAACTCAGTCTCGCCGGTGTTCGGGTCGGTCCCGGCCACCTGCGTGGGTTCCTCGGGTGCAGAATGCTTCCCCGGTTGCTGATCCGGCAAATCCGAACCGGAGCCATCCGGTCCTGGGGGATTCGGCCCGCTCATCTACGCCTATCCTTCTCGACTGCTTCACTGTCACACGGGGACGGTCAGTACCGTTCACGGATGACAGTGCCCCGGCAACATTACCCAACCGGCAGGCGTCAGTGACTCCGGCAGTCCCGGTGTCGAGTGAACTGGTGCCTCGATTGTGACCTTGACCAGGCGGCGGGCGAGCATCGGCCCAGCGGGGTCAGTGCTTCTCGGGGCCCCAGTAGTACTCGAAGACCAGGCCGCCGGCCGAGAAGAGCACGAAGCAGATGCCTGCCACGAGCAGCCACGGGAGCCACAGTGCGGCGCCGACGGCCGCGGTCGAGAAGGACAGCGCGATCAGGATCGGCCACCAGCTGTGCGGCGCGTAGAAGCCCAGTTCGCCGGCGCCGTCGCTGATCTCGGCGTCCTCGTAGTCCTCGGGACGGGTGTCGAGCCGGCGGGCCACGAAGCGGAAGAACGTACCGGTGATCAGCGTGAGGCCAGTGGTGAGCACCAGCGCGGTGGTGCCCGCCCACTCCACGCCGCCGTTGGCGAACATCGCGGTCAGCACGCCGTACACGACGGCCGACAGCGCGAAGAAGCCGGTGAGGATCTCGAACAGCCGAGCTTCAATATGCATGAGGTGTCCCTACTTGCTCGCCTGCGGTGCCATTTCACCGCGTCGGGTATCGAACGGCTTGGTGGTCGTCGCCAGCGGCGGCTGGTTGATCGCCGCCAGTGCTTCGGCATTCGTCTTGCCCGCGCTGCGCTGGTCGATGTAGGCCTCGAAGTCGTTGGGCTCCACCACGCGAACCTCGAAGTTCATCATCGAGTGGTAGGTGCCGCACATCTCGGTGCAGCGCCCGACGAACGCGCCGGTCTGCTCGATCTTGCTGACCTGGAAGACGTTGTCGGAGTTGTTGGCCTTCGGATCGGGCATCACGTCGCGCTTGAACAGGAACTCCGGGACCCAGAAGCCGTGGATCACGTCTGCGGAGTTGAGCACGAACTCGATGCGCTTGCCCGCGGGCAGCACCAGCACCGGGATCTCGGTCGAGCTGCCCAGCGTCTCGATCTTGTCGAAGTTCAGATACGTCCGGTCTTCGGGGTTGAGCCCGCGGACCGCGCCGACGCGCTCGTGTCCGTGCGCGTCCTCACCCTCGGGACGCGACTCCATCGCGGCCTTGCGCTCGGGATCGGCGCCGTCGTAGTTGAAGGTGCCGTCGGCGTAGGCGATCTTCTGGTAACCGAACTTCCAGTTCCACTGGAAGGCGGTCACGTCGATGACGACCTCGGGGTTGGGGTCCTTGTGCAGCATGCGCTCCTGCACCACGACGGTGAAGTAGAACAGCACCGAGATGATGAGGAACGGGATGACCGTCAGCACCAGCTCGAGCGGCATGTTGTAGCCGAACTGGCGCGGCAGCTCGGTGTCGGTCTTCTTCTTCCGGTGGAAGGCGCTGGACCAGAAGATCAGCCCCCACACGATGGCGCCCACGACGAACGAGGCGATCACCGAGCCGATCCAGAGCTCGCGGTTGAGTTTGCCCTCAGGGGTGATGCCGGTCGGCCAGCCGAGCGCAAGCGCGTCCGACCAGCTGCAGCCGCTCAGCAGTAGTGCTGAGCCACCGAGGACAATTGACAACAACGCCGCCCTGGCCACCGCCTTAAGCCCGCGAGGTGTCACGCTTGCGCCTCCTAGATCGGTATTTCACGACCGCGAGCGGTCAGTCATTTCAGCGAATACTACGCAGCGTAGACCACGCCCGCCGACGGGAGCGAAGCGACTCGGGAATGGGGCCCAGACGGGGGCGAAGCAACCGGCAGACTCGCCCGGGTGTGGGTCTGCACACCCGCCGCGATTAGGCATACTGGCGCGGTGTGCGGACTGCTGGCCCTGGTAACTGACCCGTCGCGAGCCACCCAGGTCGAGGCGGTGACCGGCGAGGTCGCCAGGGCGTCGCACCTGATGCGGCACCGCGGCCCCGACGAACCCGGCACCTGGTCCGACACCGCTTCGGACAGCACCGTGGTCCTCGGCTTCAACCGGCTGTCGATCATCGACATCGCCCACAGCCATCAGCCGCTGCGCTGGGGTCCGGCCGAATCGCCGGAGCGCTATCTTCTGGTGTTCAACGGCGAGATCTACAACTACGTCGAATTACGTGCAGAATTGCGGTCCGAATATGGTGCCGAATTTCACACCGACGGAGACGGCGAGGCCATCGTCGCCGCCTACCACCACTGGGGCGCCGACGCGCTGCGGCGCCTGCGCGGCATGTTCGCGTTCGCGTTGTGGGACACGCAGGAACGCGAGTTGTTCTGTGCGCGTGACCCGTTCGGCATCAAGCCGCTGTACATGGCGACCGGGCCCGGCGGCACCGCCGTCGGCAGCGAGAAGAAATGCCTGCTGGACCTGGCCGATGCGCTCGACCTCGACCTCGGCATCGACGAACGCGCCGTACAGCACTACACCGTGCTGCAGTACGTACCCGAGCCCGAGACGCTGCACCGCGGCATCCGCAGGCTGGAATCGGGCAGCTACGCCCGGCTCAAGCCGGGCGGCACCCCCGAGGTGACGCGGTATTTCGTCCCGAAATTCACCGCGGTTCCCTTCGTCGCGGGGGCCGAACAGTCCCGCTATGACGAGATCACGGCCGCGCTGGAGGATTCGGTCGCCAAGCACATGCGGGCCGATGTCACCGTCGGCGCGTTCTTGTCCGGCGGCATCGACTCGACCGCGATCGCGGCGCTCGCGATGCGCCACAACCCGCGGCTCATCACGTTCACCACCGGCTTCGAGCGCGAGGGGTTCTCGGAGGTCGACGTGGCCGTCGCGTCGGCGGAGGCGATCGGCGCCCGCCACGTCACCAAGGTGGTCAGCCAGGCCGAGTTCGTCGAGGCGTTGCCCGAGATCGTCTGGTACCTCGACGAGCCCGTCGCCGACCCGGCGCTCGTCCCGCTGTTCTTCATCGCCCGCGAGGCCCGCAAGCACGTCAAGGTCGTCCTCTCCGGCGAAGGTGCCGACGAGTTGTTCGGCGGCTACACGATCTACCGCGAACCGCTGTCGCTGCGGCCGTTCGACTATCTCCCGCGCCCGGTCCGCAAGTCGCTGGGCAAGGCATCCCGGCCGCTGCCGGAGGGCATGCGCGGCAAGAGCCTGTTGCACCGCGGTTCGCTGACGCTCGAAGAGCGCTATTACGGCAACGCGCGCAGCTTCTCCGACGAGCAGCTGCGGGCGGTGTTGCCGAATTTCCGCCAGGAGTGGACGCACACCGACGTCACCGCACCGGTGTACGCGCAATCGCAGGGCGCCGATCCCGTCGCGCGCATGCAGCACATCGATCTGTTCACCTGGCTGCGCGGCGACATCCTGGTCAAGGCCGACAAGATGACCATGGCCAATTCACTGGAGCTGCGGGTGCCGTTCCTGGACTCCGAGGTGTTCGCGGTGGCGTCGCGGCTGCCCGCCGATCAGAAGATCACGCGCTCGACCACCAAGTTCGCCCTGCGCCGGGCGCTCGAGCCGATCGTGCCCGCGCACGTGCTCAACCGGCCCAAGCTCGGATTCCCGGTGCCGATCCGGCACTGGCTGCGGGCAGGCGAATTGATGGACTGGGCTTATGCGATGGTCGGCTCGTCGCAGGCCGGCGCCCACGTCGACCTCGCCGCGGTCCGCACGATGCTCGACGAGCACCGCGCGGGCGCGAGCGATCACAGCCGGCGGCTGTGGACCGTGCTGATCTTCATGCTGTGGCACGCGATCTTCGTCGAACACAGCGTGACCCCGCAGATCAAAGAGCCGCACTATCCGGTACAGCTCTAGGAGAGATTCAGCCCAGCGCCTGCGCGATCTCCGCACCCGCCTCGGCGCCGTAGGCGTCGGACAGCCGCCGCACGGCCTCGTCGCGGTCCCAGCTCCATTCCTGCGGCCCGGGCGCTTCGAGCACCAGGACGGCCACGAGCGATGCCAGCTGGGCCGAGCGCTCCAGGTTCAGACCCGCGCTGCGGCCGGTCAGGAAGCCGGCCCGGAATGCGTCGCCGATGCCGGTCGGGTCGTCCTTGTGCGTCTCGGGCACGACATCGACGTGCACGAACGTGCCGTCCCGGCCCACCAGATCGACGCCCTTCTCCCCCAGCGTGGTGACCCGTAGCTCGATCTGGCTCATCACCTCGGCCTCCGACCACCCGGATTTCTGCAGCAGCAGATCCCATTCGTAGTCGTTGGTGAACAGGTAGGTGGCACCGTCGATGAGCTTGCGGATCTCGTCGCCGGTCAGCCGCGCGAGCTGCTGCGACGGGTCGGCGGCGAACGCGAGCCCGAGCTTGCGGCACTCCTCGGTGTGCAAGAACATCGCCTCGGGGTCGTTCGCCCCGACGATCACGAGTTCCGGCTTGCCGGCCTGGGCCACGAGATCGGCGAGCGATATGGTGCGCGCCTCTGACATCGCGCCCGGGTAGAACGACGCGATCTGCGCCATGTCCTCGTCGGTGGTGCACACGAAGCGCGCGGTGTAGGCCGACGGCGAGATCAGCACATGGTCGCAGTCCACGCCGTGCGAGGTCAGCCAGTTGCGGTAGTCGTCGAAGTCCTTGCCCACCGCGCCGACGAGGGTGACGTCGCCGCCGAGCACACCGATCGCGTAGGCCATGTTGCCCGCGACGCCGCCCCGGTGGATGACCAGGTCGTCGACCAGAAAGCTCAGCGACACCTTCTGCAGATGGTCGGCCAGCAGCTGCTCGGAGAACTTGCCGGGGAACTTCATCAGGTGGTCAGTGGCGATGGATCCGGTCACTGCGATGGTCACGAAGTGTCACCCTTCATTTCGTTAACACGTCTAGGCAAGACTACGCGCGCCGCCCGGGTGCTACAGCGCTCACGGCGCCCCCGTCGCGGCTTGCGCTAACCTGCGTATAACCGTATGCCCGGTCACCGTAGACGGGTGACCCACCTCCAGATCACCCGGGGAGCGCCATTTAATGACTGGTACCTACCAGTACCCCGAATCCGTTCCGCCCCAGCAGTATCCGGAGCAGGTACCGTCCGCTTATCCCGGCATGTTGCCGCCGCCGGTGCAGTATCCGAAGCGTCGCCGGTGGCCGCGGATCCTCGCGGTGGTGCTCGCCGTTGCCGTGGTGGGTGCGGTGTTGACGGTGGTGATCGTGTTCGGCCGCGGCGGCAGCACCCAGTCCGGGGTGGTGTCGGATGAGCAGGCTCAGGCCGCGGTTCAGGAGTATCTGACCGCGTTGATCGACGGTGACGACGAAACCGTCGCGCGCCACACGCTGTGCGGGCTGTTCGACGCGGTCAAGGACCGCAAGACCGATCTCGCGGTGGCCGGCCTGGCCAGCGACGCGTTCCGCAAGCAGTTCAGCAAGGCCGAGGTGGTCCGGATCGACAAGATCGTCCCGTGGTCGACGACGCAGGCGCAGGTGCTGTTCACGATGCGCGTGGCGCCGGCGAGCGGCTCGGCGCGGGGGCAGCGGGCACCCGACCAAGAGCAGCAGGGCGTCGCGCAGGTGCTGGTCGAGAAGGACGGACAGAACGAGAACGTGCTCGTCTGCTCGTATGTGCTACGAACCGGCGGTCAGTACTGACACGCAGCACTGACCGCCCGCACGTCAGTTGAAGGAATCGCCGCAGGCGCAGGACCCGGTGGCGTTCGGGTTGTCGATCGTGAAGCCCTGCTTCTCGATGGTGTCGACGAAGTCGATCGTCGCGCCCTGCACGTACGGCGCGCTCATACGGTCAACCGTCAGCGTGACGCCGCCGAACTCGGCGGTCAGGTCACCGTCGAGGGTCCGGTCGTCGAAGAACAGGTTGTAGCGCAGGCCTGCGCAACCACCCGGCTGCACGGCGATGCGCAGCGCCAGATCGTCGCGGCCTTCCTGGTCCAGCAGCGCCTTCGCCTTGGCCGCGGCAGCGTCCGACAGGGTCACCCCGTGGGTTTCGGTGGAGGTCGCGTCCTGAACAGTCATTGCTCTCCCTAAGCATCCCGGGCATCGCTGATGCCGAAGTTCATTGGGAACGACGTGGGTTTACCTGGTGGGCGTCACCCGCGTGTCCACTACCTCAACGGTACCTCCTTCTGCCGCTATTCCCGACTTATCCCCAGGCCGGGGCATGTGACCGGCATGGTCGCGATGGCAGTAACCTGGCTGGCGTGAAGCTGCTGGGCCGCAATATCGGGCGTGACAAGGACGACAACGGTGCCGACAAGGGCACCGAGGGCAACGCTGAGCGCACGAGCGTGGCCGAACAAGCCGGCCCGGCGACCAACGGCTCCACCACGACGACCGCCCCGAAGGGCAGGCCGACGCCCAAGCGCAGCGAGGCTGCCAAGCGACGCGGACCCGTCGCACCGGCACCGCTGACCGCCGCTGAGGCCCGCAAGCGGCGCAAGGAACTGCGCGGCCCCAAGCTGTCCAAGGAAGAGCGCAAGGCCGAACGGCTCACGCGCCGCGCCGACATGGCCGACCGCCGCGAGAAGATGATGGCGGGCGAGGAAGCCTACCTCCTGCCCCGCGACAAGGGACCGGTGCGCCGCTACGTCCGCGACATCGTCGATTCTCGCCGTAACGTGCTGGGCCTGTTCATGCCTGCCGCGCTCACGATGATCTTCTTCATGCTGGCGCTGCCCGCGGTGCAGTTCCAGCAGATCCTGTCCTACGCGATGCTCGGGCTCGTGCTGGTCATGGTGATCGACGGCTTCGTCCTGGGCCGCAAGGTGAACCGCATGGTCGACGCGAAGTTCCCTGACAACGTCGAAAGCGGTTGGAAACTCGGCTTTTACGCGTCCAGCCGGGCATCGCAGCTGCGCCGGATGCGCGCGCCGCGCCCGATGGTCAACCGCGGCGACAAGGTTTCTTGATGCCGGCGCAGCCGGCCTGATGTCAGTGCGAACACTCGTGCTCGGCGGTATCCGATCGGGCAAATCACAGTGGGCGGAGTCGGCGGTGCTCCACGCCGCCGGTGAGCAGTCACCCGTGCGCTACCTGGCCACCGGCCCGGCCGCCGACAGCGACCCGGCCTGGGCCGGGCGGGTGAGCAAACATCGAGCGCGGCGTCCCACGCACTGGTACACCGTCGAATCGGCCGATGTGGCGGCCGATCTCGCCCGCGACGCCACCGCCACCCTGGTCGACGACGTCGGCGGCTGGCTCACCGCGGCCATGGACCGCCGCGGCGCATGGACGGGTGGTTCGGTGGACGACGATGTCGCCGCGCTCGTGCACGCGGTCAGCGAGTTCACCGCTCCCCTGGTCCTGGTCAGCCCCGAGGTCGGGCTGACCGTGGTACCCGCCACCGAGGCCGGCCGCCGGTTCGCCGACGAGCTCGGCACGGTCAACCAGAAACTGGCCGCAGTGTGCGACCGGGTGGTGCTGGTGGTGGCCGGCCAACCGGTAACCGTGAAGGAGCCGTCGTGACGGAACCCGCTTTCGACCCGGTCACCCCGCCGGACGCCGACGCCGCCGCGGCCGCGGCCGATCGCCAGGTCCGGTTGACCAAGCCGGCGGGTTCACTCGGCCGGCTCGAGGAGCTGTCGATCTGGGCTGCGGCCTGCCAGGGTGTGTGCCCGCCGCGGCAGCTGACCCGCCCGCGGGTCGTGGTGTTCGCCGGCGACCACGGCGTGACCGCGTCGGGCGTTTCGGCGTATCCGGCCGAAGTCACGAACCAGATGGTGGCCAACTTCGACGCCGGTGGGGCGGCGATCAACGTGCTGGCCGATATCGCGGGTGCGACGGTGCGGGTGGCCGACATATCCGTCGACTGTGCCGAACCGCTGTCGCCCGCTATCGGCGCGCACAAGATCCGGCGCAGCGCGGGCAACATCGCGGTCGAGGATGCGCTCAGCCCGGCGGACGCGATCGCTGCGGTCGCCGCGGGCCGCCAGATCGCCGATGAGGAGGTCGACGCGGGCGCCGACCTGCTGATCGCGGGTGACATGGGAATCGGAAACACCACGGCGGCAACAACTCTGGTCGCCGCGTTGACCGGCGCGGAGCCCGTCGCGGTCGTGGGACGCGGCACGGGTATCGATGATTACGGGTGGATGCGCAAGACCAGCGCGGTGCGCGACGCGCTGTATCGGGCCCGCGGTGTGGTCGGCGATCCCCTCGGCTTGCTGCGCGTGTGTGGCGGCGCCGACCTGGCGGCGATGGCGGGGTTCTGCGCGCAGGCCGCGGTGCGGCGCACCCCGGTGCTGCTCGACGGCCTGGTGGTGACGGCCGCTGCGCTCGTGGCCGATCGCCTCGCGCCGGGTGCGCGGGCGTGGTGGCAGGCGGGCCACCGCTCGACCGAACCCGCGCACACGCTCGCCCTCACGCACCTGGACCTCGATCCGATCGTCGACCTGCGCATGCGGCTCGGTGAGGGCACCGGAGCGGCCGTGGCGCTGCCCATCGTGCGCGCCGCGATCGCCACGCTGGCCTCGATGGCGACGTTCGACTCTGCCGGCATCCTCGACAAGACACCGTGATCCGTTCGCTCGCAGGGTCTTTCGCGTTCGGCACGGTTCTGCCGGTGCGGGGCTCGGCGGGCCTGGGCCGCGGCGCGATGACCGCGTTGCCGATCGTCGGGCTCGCGCTCGGAGCCCTCGCCGCCGTCGTGGTGTGGGCGGGCCACTGGGCGTTCGACCCGGCCAACCCGCTGCCCGGAGTGCTGGCCGTCGCGGCCCTCTTGCTGGCCACCCGCGGGCTGCACATCGACGGGTTCTGCGACACGGTGGACGGCCTCGGCTGCTACGGCCCGCCGGAACGGGCGCTTGCCGTCATGCGCGACGGATCGGCAGGCCCGTTCGGCGTCGCGGCAGTCGTCGTGACGATCGCCGCACAGGCACTGGCCTTCACTGAGCTCAGTGCCGTCGCGAGCATCACCGCGGTCGCCGCGGGCCGGGTCGCGGCCGTCGCGGCATGCCGCCGAGCCGTACCCGCCGCGGCGGGGAGCTCGCTCGGCGCCGCGGTCGCGGGCAGCCAACCGGTCGCGGTCGTGCTGGGTTGGGCGGCGGCGCTGGCCGCGTTGGCGGTGTTCGCCGGACCACGGCCATGGCAGGGCCCGCTCGTGGTGGTCGTCGCGGTGCTGTGTTCGATCGGGCTGGTCGCCCACTGTGTGCGCCGCTTCGGCGGCATCACCGGTGACGTGCTGGGCGCGGCGGTCGAGGTGACGACGACCGTCACCGCACTCGGCCTCGCGATCGGCTAGCTCAGCCGCGCCATCCAGCCGTGGGTGTCGGCGAAGGTGCCCCGCTGGATCCCGGTGAGGGTGTCGCGCAACGCCATGGTGATCTCACCCGGTTGCCCGTCGGCGATGGTGAACTCCCCGTCGTTGTGCTTGACGTGCGACACCGGGGTGATGACCGCTGCCGTACCGCACGCGAACACCTCGGTGATCTCGCCTGCCGCGGCCTTCTTCTGCCACTCGTCGACGTCGATCTTGCGTTCCTCGACGGCGAAACCGGCGTCAGTTGCCAACTGCAGCAAGGAATCTCGCGTGATACCCGGCAGCAGTGAGCCGGACAGTTCCGGGGTGACCAAGCGCGCCGAACCGCCGCTGCCGAACACGAAGAACAGGTTCATGCCACCCATCTCTTCGACGTAGCGGCGCTCGATGGCGTCGAGCCACACCACCTGGTCGCAGCCGTTGTCGGCCGCCTGCGCCTGCGCGAGCAGCGACGCCGCGTAGTTGCCGCCGAACTTGGCCGCACCCGTGCCACCGGGCGAGGCACGCACGTATTCGTGTGACAGCCACACGCTCACGGGCTTGATGCCGCCCTTGAAGTAGGCACCGGCAGGCGATCCGATGGCCAGGTAGCGGTATTCGCTGGCCGGCCGCACCCCGAGCCCGGGCTCGGTCGCGATGATGAACGGCCGCAGGTACAGCGACTCCTCACCGCCCGCCGCGGGCACCCACTGCCCGTCGATCGCGATGAGCCGGCGCAGCGACTCGATGAACAGGTCTTCAGGCAGTTCGGGGATGGCCAGCCGGCGGGCCGAGGTCCGCAGCCGCGCCGCGTTGGCCTCGGGCCGGAACGACACGATCGAGCCGTCGGCCCAGCGGTAGGCCTTCAGACCCTCGAAGACCTCCTGCGCGTAGTGCAGCACGATGGCCGACGGATCGAGCTCGATGGGGCCGTACGGGATCACCCGGGCGTCGTGCCAGCCCTGGCCCTCGGTGTAGTCGATCGACACCATGTGGTCGGTGTGGTACTTGCCGAAGCCGGGGTTGGCCAGAATCGATTCGCGTACCGCATCGGTCGCCGGATTCGCATTGGCTGAAACCGTGAACTCGAGAAGGCCGCTAGTCATGCAGCGATTGTATCGCCAGCGACTAGCGAGTTTTCGCCTCCACGAACGGAGGCTTGACAACCTCGCATTCGACGGCCCGGCCGCGTACGTCGACCGTCACGTGGGCACCGTCGGCGATGTCGTGGGCCGTGTCGATAAGCGCCAGCGCGATACCGACTTTCAGTGTGGGCGAGAAGGTTCCCGACGTGGTGACGCCGATCTGGGTGTCGCCGTCGAGCACCGCCAGATCGGCTCGCAAGACACCGCGGCCCACGGCCTTCAGGCCGCGCAGGACGCGCGATGGCCCGGCCTGCTTCTCGGCCAGCAACGCGTCGCGGCCCCAGAACGCGTCCTTGCGCCAGCCGATGGCCCAGCCGCAGCGCGCCTGCAACGGCGAGATGTCGAGCGACAGCTCGTGGCCGTGCAGCGGGTAGCCCATCTCGGTGCGCAACGTGTCACGCGCGCCGAGGCCGGCCGGTTCTCCCCCGGCGCCGCGGACCGCCGCCACCAGCGCATCGAACACCACGCCGGCCCGGTCCCACGCCGGAAGCAGTTCGTAGCCATGCTCGCCGGTGTAGCCGGTCCGGCACACCCGCACGAACACACCATCGAACTCGGCGTCCGCGTACCCCATGTAATCCATGTCGGTGGGCAGCCCGAGGCTCGCGAGCACCTCGGCCGACTTCGGCCCCTGGACCGCCAGCACGGCGTAGGACCGGTGTTCGTCGGTGATGGTCAGCCTGTCCGGGGCATGCTTCTGCAGTTCGGCCACCACGGCGGCGGTGTTGGCCGCGTTGGGCACGAGGAAGATCTCGTCGTCGGACACGTAGTAGGCGATGAGGTCATCGATCACCCCACCGGACTCCGTGCAGCACAACGTGTACTGCGCCTTGCCCGGCCCGATCCGGTTGAGGTCGTTGGTGAGTGCGGAGTTGACGTAGGCCGCCGCACCCGGCCCCCGCACCAACGCCTTGCCGAGGTGGCTGACGTCGAACAGCCCGACGGTGTTGCGCGTGGCCGTGTGTTCGGCGACGGTGCCCGCATACGACACCGGCATCAACCACCCGCCGAACTCGGCGAAGCCGGCGCCCAGCTCGCGATGGCGGTCTTCCAGCGGTCCGTGCAGCAGGTCGTCACTCACGAGCCCACCCTAAAGCGTGTTGAACAACATCCTGCGGTTGAGTCGTCGGGTGTTTCGGCACGAGGAAGCTGGCGATACGAGCCCACGCGGGTAGATCAGAGCGGTATCGGCAGCGCCGACCAGTTTTAGGGTCACATGACCACACATCGTCATCACCACTGCGGACACCATCCGTGCTCGCCGCAGGGCTTGTCGGTGGGTTGTGCGACGTTTATCTGTGATGGCGCGGCACACCACATTCCGGTTCTGTCTCGATCCGACGGTCGAGCAGCGCGAGGCGCTGGCCCGGCATGCCGGGGCATCACGGTTCGCGTTCAACCAGTGCCTACGCATGGTGAAAACCGCGCTCACTCACCACAGAACCGACCCGAGCGTTGGTGTTCCGTGGAGCGGGTTTGATCTGATCAACGCCTTCAACGCGTGGAAGAAGACCGAGGCCGCCGGCCGGGTCTTCACCGTCGACAGTGACGGCGGGGTTGAGGTGGCGATAACAGGCCTGCCGTGGCGCCGTGAAGTCTGTCAGCAGGTATTCGAGGAAGCCGCCGTCGACCTGGGCAAGGGCCTCAAAGCGTGGTCGGATTGCCGCTCCGACAAGCGACCGGGTCGCCGTGTCGGCTTCCCGCGATTCAAGAAGAAGACCGGTGACACCCCGTCATTTCGGTTGCGCAACAAGCACCCCAAAGAGAAGCCCGCCGCGATCCGGATCGGAGATAACACGCGGCCTCGATCGGTCACGCTGCCCAGTATCGGGCAGGTCGCAGTGTATGACGACACTCGCCGTCTGCGGCGCCTACTCGCCAAACACCGAGCGAAGATCTGTTTTGCGACCATCAGCTACCACGGGGGCCGATGGTGGTGTGCGTTGAACGTCGAGGCCGCCGACCTGCACCCACTCCAACAACACCCGGCTCACACCGACGACGCCGGCGGCTGGGTGGGTGTGGACCGCGGCCTGTCTACGTTCCTGGTCGCCGCCACCGCCGACGGCACCGAAGTCGCCCGTGTCAGCGATGCACCTAAAGCACTGACTCGCGGACTCAAACGGCAGCGACGGCTATCGAAGTCGTTGTCGCGCAAGAAGAAAGGATCACAACGCCGCAAGCATGCCGTGGCCCGGTTGGGCCGCCATCACAGTCGGGTCGCCAACGTTCGACGGCATTTCCTACACCAGGTATCGGGCGAGCTAGTCAAGACCCACGACCGGATCGTCATCGAAAACCTCAACGTGGCAGGCATGCTGACCAATCACCGACTGGCCCGCGCGATATCCGATGCGGGATGGGCCGAGCTCGCTCGCCTGCTCAAATACAAGCAGGCGTGGCACGGCGGGCACCTCATCGAAGCTGACCGCTTCTATCCCTCGACCCGCCTATGCCCCCAGTGCCGGGTAGTCAACAGGGTGATGACTCTGGCCGATCGAGTGTTCACCTGCGCATGTGGGCATACCGCCGACAGGGATACCAACGCCGCGGTTAATCTGGCCCACTGGGGCCACACCCACCGCAATGACCTTGATCGAACCCCGGACCTCCAAGCAGCAGGCCGGGTTACCAATGCCCGCCGACGAGACGGCTCTGACCAGCGCCCACGTGTTGGTGAAACCAGCTCGGATGACGCGGGAACCGACGTTCACACCGCACCAGCGGCCTGAACCAACGGACGCCCGAGAAGGGCGGTGCCGGACACTCAACAGAGAGTTGTTCGACACGCTTTAGGGTGGTTCCTCGTGAGCCCAGCGAATCCCGGATATCAGGCCCCCAGCGTCACCGTCAGCTCGTCGCTGCCCAAGCGCAAGAGCGACGCGGTGCTGATCGTTCCCGTGGTCAACGGGCAGGACGAGGACGCAGGTGCGACCGTCGTCGCCAACCCGTTCCTCGACGCCGAGGCGGTCGGTGAGATCGAGGTCGCACTGAAGGCGCTCGGCGCGAAAGGCGGCACCGACCAGATCACCCGAGTGGTCGCGCCGTCGCTGCCGGTGGCCAGTGTGCTGGCGGTCGGTCTGGGCAAGCCGCGTGACGAGTGGCCGGCCGATCTGGTGCGGCGCGCGGCAGGCACGGCCGCGCGGTCGTTGAACGGCACCGAGTCGGTGATCACGACGTTGTCCGACATCGATCTGGAAGCCGCCGTCGAGGGGCTGATCCTCGGCGCGTACCGGTTCATTGACTTCCGCAGCGAGAAGACCGCGCCCAAGGATGCCGGGCTGGCCAAGATCACCGCGCTTGCGGCCGATGCAAAGTCGGCGACCAAAGCGCAGGCGCAGCGCGCCGTTGACATCGCGACCGCCGTCGCGACGGCGCGGGATTTCGTGAACACCCCGCCCAGCCATCTGTTCCCGGCCGAATTCGCCAAGCGGGCAAAGGCTTTGGGTGAGGCGGCGGGCCTCGAGGTCGAGGTGCTCGACGACAAGGCACTCGCGAAGGCCGGCTACGGCGGCATCGTGGGTGTCGGTCAGGGCTCGTCGCGCCCGCCACGGCTCGTGCGCCTGATCCACCGCGGCGGCGGCAGGAAATCGAAGACCGTCGCGCTGGTCGGCAAGGGCATCACGTTCGACACCGGCGGCATCTCGATCAAGCCGGCCGCCAACATGCACCACATGACCTCCGACATGGGTGGCGCGGCGGCGGTCGTCGCGACCGTGGTGCTGGCGGCCAAGCAGAAGCTGCCGATCGACGTGATCGCGACCGTACCGATGGCCGAGAACATGCCGTCGGCGACCGCGCAGCGGCCGGGCGACGTGCTGACGCAGTACGGCGGCATCACGGTGGAGGTGCTCAACACCGACGCCGAGGGCCGGTTGATCCTGGCGGACGCGATCGTGCGGGCCTGCGAGGACAACCCGGACTACCTGATCGAGACGTCGACTTTGACCGGCGCGCAGACGGTCGCGCTCGGCGCGCGCACGCCCGGCGTCATGGGCAGCGACGAGTTCCGTGACCGCGTCGCGGAACTGTCACAGGCGGTCGGTGAGAACGGCTGGGCCATGCCGCTGCCCGAGGAACTCAAGGACGACCTCAAGTCCACGGTCGCCGACCTGGCCAACGTGAGCGGTTCGCGCTACGCCGGAATGCTGGTGGCGGGCACCTACCTTCGCGAGTTCGTCGCCGACGGCGTCGAGTGGGCACACATCGACATCGCCGCGCCTGCCTACAACACCGGCGGGCCGTGGGGCTATACGCCCAAGGGCGGCACCGGGGTGCCGACCCGCACGATGTTCGCGGTGCTCGAAGACATCGCAGACAACGGCTAGCGGACCCCTACAGCACCTGGGACCGGGCGGCGCGCCGCATCACCGACGGCATGAGCCGTGAAATGCCGTAGGCCGCATAGGCTTCCGGCGTGACGGGGCGCACCGCCTGGTTCTTGGCGACTGCCGAGACGATCGCCTTGGCCACCTTCTCGGGTCCGTAGCGCCGCGCCTGGAAGCTCTTCTTGATCTGGGCGCGGCGTGCTTCGACCTCGGCCTGCTTGTGCGCGGGTACGTCGAAGTGCGTGGTGTCGACGATGTTGGTGTCGATGACGCCGGGGCAGATCGTAGTCAATCCGATTCCAGCCGAAGCCAATTCGGCGCGAAGGCAGTCGGAGAACATGAACACCGCGGCCTTGCTGGTGGCGTAGGCGTTCATCGACCCGGCCGGTGAGTAGGCGGCCATCGACGCGACGTTGACGACGTGCCCGCCGGTGCCGCGTTCGACGAGGCGCCGGGCGAATGACCGGCAGCAGTTGACGACGCCGCCCAGGTTGACGTCGAGCACCCGGTCGAACTGGTCGGCCGGGGTGTCGAGGAAGTTGCCGCCATGGCCGATCCCTGCGTTGTTGACCACGACATCGGGCACGCCGTGGGCCGCGCACACCTCGTCGACGAATCGCTCCACCGCGTCGGCGTCGGCGACGTCGAGCGCGTAGGCGTGCGCGACGCCGCCGCGCTCGGCGATCTCGGCGGCCGTCGCCTTGGCCCCGGCCTCGTCGATGTCGCTGACGACCACCTCGGCGCCCTGGGCCGCGAAGGCCAGTGCGGTGGCGCGGCCGATACCGCTGGCAGCACCGGTCACCGACACGAGCGTGTCACCGAACGGTTCACGCGATCGGCCGACCTCGGCGCGGCGCAGTCCGCGCGCCGCGGGCGCACCCTCGATGTGGTCGACGAGTTCGGTCACCGCCTGCGCGATCGCGCGCCAGTGCGAGAACGGCGCCCAGTGCCCGGCTTTGAGGTCGCGCCGCCACAGCCGGGCCACCCACTTCGACTCGTCGTCGAATCCGTGGCCGCGCACAACCGGGTCGTGTTCGTTGCAGATCAGCTGCACCGGTACCGACACGTAGAAGTCCCGCCGGACGCGCCGGAACGATCGAATCGCATTGGCGGGGTAGATCTTCAGCGAGTTGGCGGCATCGGCGTCGAGGTCGTCGGACTGGAACTTGGGCCCCGGCGTGTCCATGGCCTGCAGCCGTCGGGCCGCACCGCGCCGCATCAGGGCGGGCGCGACCAACGGCACCGAGAACGGGATCCAGTAGCTGAACCGCGACGCCAGGTTCACAGCCCGCGCGAAGCGAATCGGCCGGTACGGCCGGGCCAGCCGGTCCCGCACGAACAGCCCGTAGTGGTCGGTGCTCGGACCCGACACCGACGTGAACGACGCGACGCGCGCGGCCGAGCCCGGCCGGCTGAGGTACTCCCACGTCCCGACCGAGCCCCAGTCGTGAGCCAGCACGTGCACCGGGCGGCCGTTCACGCTCACCTCGTCGATGACGGCCGACAGATCGTCGGCGAAGCGCTCCATCGTGTAGGCGGAGATGCGCTTGGGCACCTCGGACGCCCCGGCACCGCGGTTGTCGTAGCGCACGATGCGGTACCGGTCGCCGATCTCGGCGACCACGCCATCCCACAGCACGTGCGAATCGGGCCAGCCGTGCGCCATCACCAGCGTGGGGCGCTCGGGGTCCCCCTGCTCGTAGACCGCTATGCGGGTGCCGTCCTGGCTGTCGACGAAGCGCTGCATACTGCCCCCTACACGAGTTGCCTGTTACGAACAGTACCCAATACCGTAGGTATCGGATGCACTGACTCTAGCGCTCGTCGAGTTCTTGGCGGGCAGCGCGTTCGCGTTCGATTCGGCGGCGCGCGTCGTAGTCGCGCATGCGCTGTGGATAGCCCACCTTCTGGACGTCGTAGACCGGAATCTGCAGCCGCTCACTCAGCCGGCGCGCTCCCGCGTCGCCACCGGCGCGGCGCCGAGTCCACTCCCCGTCGGCGGCGACGAGCACGACGGTGACATCGGTGACGGTGGTTTTGGGTTCCACATAGGCTTCTACGCCCACGTGCTCGGCAACCCACTGTTGTAGGTAGCGAAGGTCGGCCGCCGGATCGCTACCGGCTCCGCGCGCCGAGCCGCGCCGGCGAAACCTGTCGAACAGCCCCAACGGAATGTTCTCCTCACTGTGGACCCCTGATTCGATAGTGCCAGAGGCCACTGGAGACACGAGCAACCCTGAGTGAGTGCGAAAGGTCGAGCAGTGAAAGGATGGTCCGGACAATCCACCTAGGTGCCGTACCCAGTGCACCTTGCTGTGGTAAGCCAGAGTTCGAGTCGTCACGAGTGACCGTCCGAGGGAGTCAATACACATGGCCATCTCCGTCCAGATGCCCGCACTAGGTGAGAGTGTCACTGAGGGGACCGTCACCCGCTGGCTTAAACAGGAGGGCGACACGGTCGAACTCGACGAGCCATTGCTCGAGGTCTCCACCGACAAGGTCGATACCGAGATCCCGTCGCCGGCCGCGGGTGTGCTGACGAAGATCGTCGCGCAGGAAGACGACACCGTCGAGATCGGCGGCGAGCTCGCGGTGATCGGCGAGGCGGGCGAAGCCCCCGCGTCCTCAGAGGCGCCCGAGCCGGAGCCCGAGCCCGAGCCGGCTGCGACCGAACCGTCGGCGGCACCCGCCGAGTCCGCACAACCGGAGCCTGCGCCGCAGGAAGAGGCCCCCGCACCCGCGTCGGCTTCGTCGGGCGGTTCGGCAACCCCGGTCCTGATGCCCGAACTGGGCGAGTCGGTCACCGAGGGCACCGTGACCCGCTGGCTGAAGAACGTCGGCGACAGCGTGGGCGTCGACGAGCCGCTCGTCGAGGTCTCCACCGACAAGGTCGACACCGAGATCCCGTCCCCCGTCGCGGGCACCCTGCTGTCGATCACCGCGCAAGAGGACGACACCGTCGAGGTCGGCGGCGAGCTAGCCAAGATCGGTGAGGCCGGGGCTGCGCCGGCACCCGAGCCCAAGCCGGAGCCGAAGCCCGAACCGAAACCGGAACCCAAGCCGGAACCCAAGGCAGAGCCGAAACCGGAACCCAAGGCAGAGCCCAAGCCCGAACCGAAACCGGAACCGAAGCCCGAGCCCAAGCCGGCTCCCGCCGCCGAACCGGCCGCACCGGCCGCCGCGACCGACGGCGCCCCCTACGTCACGCCGCTGGTGCGAAAGCTGGCTTCCGAGAACGGCATTGACCTCGCCACGGTGAAGGGCACCGGGGTCGGTGGCCGAATCCGCAAGCAGGACGTCCTGGCCGCCGCGGAGGCCAAGAAGGCACCCCCGGCCCCCGCCGCCGCTGCTCCCGCCGCGTCTGCTGCCGCCCCCGCGGCGTCGGCCGCGCCGGCGCCAGCGCTGGCGCATCTGCGTGGCACCACCCAGAAGGCGAACCGGATCCGGCAGATCACCGCGAAGAAGACGCGCGAATCCCTGCAGGCCACCGCGCAGCTGACGCAGACACACGAGGTCGACATGACCAAGATCGTGGCGTTGCGGGCCCGCGCGAAGGCCGATTTCGCCGAGCGTGAGGGCGTCAACCTGACGTACCTGCCGTTCATCGCGCGCGCGGTGATCGACGCGCTCAAGATCCACCCGAACGTCAACGCCAGCTACAACGAGGACACCAAGGAGATCACCTACTACGACGCCGAGCATCTCGGCTTCGCGGTCGACACCGAGCAGGGTCTGCTGTCTCCGGTGATCCACAACGCGGGCGACCTGTCGCTCGGCGGGCTCGCGCGGGCCATCTCCGACATCGCGGCGCGCGCCCGGTCGGGCAACCTCAAGCCCGATGAGCTGGCCGGCGGGACGTTCACGATCACGAACATCGGCAGCCAGGGCGCACTGTTCGACACGCCGATCCTGGTGCCGCCGCAGGCGGCGATGCTGGGCACCGGCGCGATCGTCAAGCGGCCGCGGGTGATCGTCGACGAGTTCGGCAACGAGTCCATCGGCGTGCGGTCGGTGTGCTACCTGCCGCTCACCTATGACCACCGGCTGATCGACGGCGCCGACGCCGGACGGTTCGTGACGACCATCAAGCGACGGTTGGAAGACGGCGCGTTCGAGGCGGACCTGGGGCTGTAAAGCCTTGGCCGTCGTCGCGATAGCGGGATCCTCGGGTCTGATCGGCTCGGCGCTGGCTTCGGCGCTGCGCGCAAGCGACCACCGCGTGCTGCGCATCGTGCGCCGGGCCCCGTCGAACGGCGATGAGCTGTTCTGGAATCCGGACACGGGCGAGTTCGACGCCGGTGCGCTGCACGATGTCGACGTCGTCGTGAACCTCTGCGGCGTCAACGTCGGCGAGAAACGGTGGTCGGGCGCGTTCAAGCAGAGCCTGCGCGACAGCCGTATCGGGCCCACCGAGGTGCTGGCCGGTGCGGTGGCCGACGCCGGGGTGCCGGTTCTGGTCAACGCGAGCGCGGTCGGCTTCTATGGCGACACGCGCGACCACATCACCGACGAGACGGCTCCGGCGGGCCAGGGCTTCCTGGCGCGGTTGTGTCAGGACTGGGAGGCGGCCACCGCCCCGGCCACGGCCGCCGGAAGCCGGGTGGTGTTGTTGCGCACGGGCTTGGTGCTCGCGCAGGCGGGCGGCATGCTGAGCCGGCTCAAACCGCTGTTCTCGTTCGGGCTCGGCGCCCGGCTCGGCAACGGCCGCCAATACCTGCCGTGGATCAGCCTCGAGGACGAGATCCGGGCGGTCCTGTTCACGATGTGGACCGACGCCGTGTCGGGTCCGGTGAACCTGACCGGCCCGGCGCCGGTGACCAACGCCGAGTTCACCGCCGCACTCGGCCGCGCGCTCAACCGGCCCACGCCGATGATCGTGCCGGGCTTCGCGCTTCGCGCGGTGCTGGGCGAGTTCGCCGACGAAGGCCTGCTCGCGGGGCAGCGCGCGATCCCCGCGGTGCTCGAACGCTCGGGTTTCGTGTTCCACCACAACACCGTGCGCGAGGCGCTGGCCCACGCGACCGCACCGAAGGATCTGTGACCGGGTCCGTGCGAAGCCGGGGAGTAACGTCGACATGGTGACATCCATTCGCTCGGCGCAGGCTGCCGTCGACGTTCGGCGCCTCGGCACAGTCGATTACGAGGCCGCCTGGCAGATGCAACGCGAGATCGCCGACGCCAGGATCGCCGGCGGCCCCGACACCCTGCTGCTCCTGCAGCACCCTGCCGTCTACACCGCGGGCAAGCGCACCGAACCGCACGAGCGGCCGCTCGACGGCACCCCGGTCGTCGACACCGACCGCGGCGGCAAGATCACCTGGCACGGCCCGGGGCAGCTCGTGGGCTATCCGATCATCGGGCTCGTCGAACCGCTCGATGTGGTGAATTTCGTTCGGCGCCTTGAAGAGTCGTTGATCGCGGTATGCGCCGACCTCGGCCTGCAGGCCGGCCGGGTCGAGGGCCGGTCTGGCGTGTGGGTGCCCGGTGATGAGCTGCGTCCCGCGCGCAAGGTCGCCGCGATCGGCATCCGGGTGTCGCGCGCGACGACGCTGCACGGCTTCGCGCTCAACTGCGATTGCGATCTGGGCGCTTACTCGGCGATCGTGCCGTGCGGCATCACCGACGCAGGCGTGACGTCGCTGACCGCCGAACTGGGCCGTCGCCTCACGGTCGACGACGTCGTCGACCGCGTTGCCGACAAGGTGTGTGACGCGCTCGACGGCCGCTTGGAAGTTGCTCTGAACGTAGGATGAATTCGTGACTGTGGTCCCAGAAGGTCGGAAGCTGCTACGCCTCGAGGTGCGCAACGCGCAGACTCCCATCGAACGCAAACCGCCGTGGATCAAGACCCGCGCGAAGATGGGGCCCGAATACACCGAACTCAAGGGTCTGGTGCGGCGCGAGGGTCTGCACACGGTGTGCGAGGAGGCGGGCTGCCCCAACATCTTCGAATGCTGGGAAGACCGGGAGGCCACGTTCCTGATCGGCGGCGAGCAGTGCACGCGCCGCTGCGACTTCTGCCAGATCGACACCGGCAAGCCCGCCGAGCTGGACCGCGACGAACCGCGCCGGGTCGCCGAGAGCGTGCAGGCCATGGGGCTGCGCTACTCGACCGTGACCGGGGTGGCCCGCGACGATCTGCCGGACGGCGGGGCCTGGCTCTACGCCGAGACCGTGCGCCAGATCAAGCAGCTCAACCCGAACACCGGCGTCGAACTGCTGATCCCGGACTTCACCGGCAACGCCGCGCAGCTGGAAGAGGTCTTCGAGTCCCGCCCGGAAGTGTTGGCGCACAACCTCGAAACCGTGCCACGCATCTTCAAGCGCATCCGCCCGGGCTTCCGCTATGACCGCAGCCTCGCGGTGTTGACCGCCGCCCGCAACTTCGGTCTCGTCACCAAGTCGAACCTGATCCTCGGCATGGGCGAGACCATCGACGAGGTGCACACCGCGCTGCGCGATCTGCACGACGCGGGTTGCGACATCGTCACCATCACGCAGTACCTGCGCCCGTCACCGCGGCACCACCCGGTCGAGCGCTGGGTGCATCCCGACGAGTTCGTCGCGCTGTCGGCCTACGCCGAGGGCCTCGGTTTCGCGGGTGTGCTGGCCGGTCCACTGGTCCGCTCCTCCTACCGGGCGGGCAAGCTCTACGCGCAGGCCGCGCGGGTTCGATTCGCTGATCAGCCCCCCGTATCCTGAAGTAATGGCGAAATCCCGCACTGCCGCGGAAACCAAAGCGGCAAAGGCCGAGGCGAAGGCTGCCCGTAAGGCCGCCTCCAAGCAGCGCCGCAGTCAGCTGTGGCAGGCGTTCCAGATGCAGCGCAAAGAGGACAAGCGGCTGCTGCCGTACATGATCGGCGCGTTCGTGCTGATCGTCGCGATCGCCGTGGTCGCCGGGGTGCTCATCGGCGGGTTCACGATGTACACGCTCATCCCGCTCGGCGTGGTGCTCGGCGCGCTCGTCGCGTTCATCATCTTCGGCCGCCGCGCGCAGAAGTCGGTGTACCGCAAGGCCGAGGGCCAGACCGGCGCGGCCGCGTGGGCGCTCGACAATCTTCGCGGCAAGTGGCGCGTCACCCCGGGCGTGGCGGCCACCGGCCACTTCGACGCTGTGCACCGCGTGATCGGCAGGCCTGGCGTGATCTTCGTGGCCGAGGGCTCGCCGGCGCGCGTCAAGCCGCTGCTCGCGCAGGAGAAGAAGCGCACGGCCCGGCTGGTCGGGGACACCCCGATCTACGACATCGTCGTCGGCAACGGCGAAGGCGAGGTTCCGCTGTCCAAGCTGGAACGCCACCTGACCAAACTGCCCGCCAACATCACGGCCAAGCAGATGGACTCACTGGAGTCCCGGCTGGCCGCGCTCGGCACCAAGGTCGGCCCGGCTGCCATGCCAAAGGGCCCCATGCCGGCACAGGCCAAGATGCGTGGCGTGCAGCGGACCGTGCGTAGGCGCTGACCAGCTGACGCCGAACGTGAAGAAGATCGCGAGAATTCTCGAGAATCTCGCGATCTTCTTCACGTTGGAGCATGCCTAGCGCCGAACCACCGCGGTGTAGCTGGCCCGGTCGTGCAGACCGCGCAGGTCGCTGTCGGACACCAATGGCGGGATCACCAGCGCGATGAGCACAACTCGGATGAAGGCCCGGACGATGCCGATGCTCTCGCGGCCGTCGGCGGGCACCACCACCAGGCCCAGCGCCAGCTGACCCGGCGTGAACGAGAACAGCCGCACCGCGACCGTGCCGATGACCATCCAGATGACCAGCACCGCGGTCGACAGCAGCGCCATCGACACCAGGTCGAGCGCCATCAACAGCCCCGCCAAACCGTAGGCGACCAGCCAGTCGACACACAGCGCGGCAAGGCGCCTGCCCGTCCTGGCCAACGAACCTGGGCCGTCCTCTGGCAGACCGAGCCGTTCGCCTGGATACTTGTCGGGTCCGCCTGACCGGTTCCCATCACCGGAATCGAAAGGCCCGGGTCCGGACAGCCAAGACCCCAACCGAGAACCGTTATCGCGGGCCATGGTGTCAGGATAGGCGTGGCCGCCGGCGTCACCGTCGGCCGCCATCACAACCAGCGTCTGGCGATTGCGTAACTTCGGCGCAACATCCGGTTGATGACTGCGCAACATCGTGTCCTTAGCGTCAACCCGCGGGTTACCAGTAAAGGAGAACACTCAGTGGCAGAAAAGACGTCCGACGACATCTTCAAGCTGATCAAGGACGAAAACGTCGAGTACGTCGACATTCGCTTCTGCGATCTGCCTGGCGTCGTCCAGCACTTCTCGATCCCGGCGACCGCGTTCGACGAGAGCGTCTTCGAGGACGGGCTCGCGTTCGACGGCTCCTCGGTGCGCGGCTTCCAGTCGATCCACGAATCCGACATGATGCTGCTGCCCGACGCCGACACCGCCCGTATCGACCCGTTCCGGGCCGCCAAGACCCTCAACCTGAACTTCTTCGTGCACGATCCGTTCACCCGTGAGGCGTACTCCCGCGACCCCCGCAACGTGGCTCGCAAGGCGGAGAACTACCTGGCCAGCACCGGCATCGCCGACACCGCCTACTTCGGCGCCGAGGCCGAGTTCTACATCTTCGACTCGGTCAGCTTCGACTCGAAGATCAACGGCACCTTCTACGAGGTCGACTCCGAGTCGGGCTGGTGGAACACCGGCGAGCCCTTCGAGGCCGACGGCAGCGCCAACCGCGGTTACAAGGTCCGCCCGAAGGGTGGCTACTTCCCCGTCGCGCCCTACGACCACTACGTCGACCTGCGCGACCAGATGGCCACCAACCTGATCAACGCGGGCTTCACGCTCGAGCGCGGCCACCATGAGGTCGGCACCGCGGGCCAGGCCGAAATCAACTACAAGTTCAACACGCTGCTTCACGCGGCCGACGATGTGCTGCTGTTCAAGTACATCATCAAGAACACCGCATGGCAGGCCGGCAAGACCGTCACGTTCATGCCCAAGCCGCTGTTCGGTGACAACGGTTCGGGCATGCACGCCCACCAGTCGCTGTGGAAGGACGGCCAGCCGCTGTTCCACGACGAGTCGGGCTACGCCGGTCTGTCGGACACCGCACGCCACTACATCGGCGGCATCCTGCACCACGCGCCGTCGCTGCTGGCGTTCACCAACCCGACGGTGAACTCCTACAAGCGCCTGGTGCCGGGCTACGAGGCCCCGATCAACCTGGTGTACAGCCAGCGCAACCGCTCGGCCTGTGTCCGTATCCCGATCACCGGCAACAACCCGAAGGCCAAGCGCCTCGAGTTCCGCTGCCCCGACAGCTCGGGCAACCCGTACCTGGCGTTCGCGGCCATGCTCATGGCCGGGCTCGACGGCATCAAGAAGAAGATCGAGCCGCTGACCCCGGTCGACAAGGACCTCTACGAACTGCCGCCGGACGAGGCCGCCAGCATCCCGCAGGCGCCCACCTCGCTCGCCGCGGTCATCGACAAGCTCGAAGAGGACCACGAGTACCTCACCGAGGGTGGCGTGTTCACCGAGGACCTGATCGAGACGTGGATCTCCTACAAGCGGGAGAACGAGATCATGCCGATCCAGATCCGGCCTCACCCGTACGAGTTCTCGCTCTACTACGATGTGTAGGCGAGCAATACTCGCTGACCTGCATCGACGGTCCCGCTGACGTCAATCCGTCCGCAGTCCGTCCGCAGTAGATTTAGCCGAGTCCATCCGCTCCGCGATCACCAAACCGATTGCCGAGCGGGTGGACTCGTCTGCGTCTGGCCACAAGTGCCCGTAGGTGTCCAACGTGGTCCTGGCCGACGCATGCCGCATACGTGCCTGCACCGTCTTGATGTCGGCCCCGGAGGCGATCAGCAGCGACGCGAGGTAGTGCCGGCAGTCGTGGAACGTGAACGTGTCCGGTAGGCCCTCAACGCTCCCCCGCACATCGCGGATAGCTCGGTCGATGATCCACGGCCCGCAGCGTCGCCCTGGCCCGTTCGTCACCATGTACTCGCCGCCATACGTTGCGACCGACTTGGACAGCAGCAGCGCGAGATCCTGCGGTATCGGGATCGACTGATCAGACCCGTCGGTCTTCAGGGGCTTATCCGGCCACTGTTGCACCGGGTGCACCACTCCCCTGATGAAATCCACGTCCGAAACCCTCAATGCGGCCGCCTCTGCCACACGCAGCCCAACGAACGCGCCCAGGAGCACCGCGACCCGCAGATGATCGGGCACCGCCTCATAGATCGCCCATATCTGCTCCGTCGTCGCCACGTACGGCTTCTGCTTGCCCATCGGCGGCGACGTCCGCCGCGAGCACGGATTGCGCCCCAGCACGCCATCGTGCACCGCGTCACCCATGATCTGCGACAGCCGCGAGTGCAGCGCGTGCACATAGCTCGGCTCGTGCTCGTCCTGCAGTCGGGCAACCCACGCCTTCACGAGCGACGGCCGCACCGCGGACAGTTGCATGCCGCCGAACTCGGCATCGATCTGCTTGATATGCGTACGGGCTTGGCGCACAGTGGAATCGCGGTTCACCTTGTAACCCTCGATCCACGTGTCGCACCACTGGGCTACGGTCATTTGCGCGTCACGCGGCGCAACGTGGGTCCCGGTGACGAGCGATGACGTCTGACTATCCAGCCACTGCTGCGCATCGACTTTCCGAGCGAACCCCTTCGCGTGCTCGGCTCCACGATCGTCGACATACCTTGCACGCCAGCGCTTTCCCTTGCCATAGACGGCACTCGGGACCGTCTGAGGATTACCCGCCGCATCACGGATCCTCTTCGTCCAGCGATCCTCTACGCCAGCGCGGCGATTACGCGTCTGGGTCATCTGACATGTTCTCCAGCCTGGCGATTGCTTCCGCCTCCGATGGAATGGGGCGTTCCTTTACGAGACCGTAGCGTTCTCGGAATGCCTTGCGAATAAACGCGCTACGACCATGCGCATAGTCCTCCACCACAACTTCTGGGTCGCTGGAGGCAGCCACCCCAGTGTCAAATGCGGCTCGTGGAGTGATCCTCAACAGGTCTTCCGCGACCCTGATCCTGTCGCTGATTTCGGGATTTGCTGCCGCGATCGAACGGGCATCTTCGACTGACAATGCGAGCGTTTGGCGTGCAGTTTCGAAGCTGCAAACCGCCTCCGCTATCCGGTCATGAGCGTTTTGGAATCTATTGATGTCATAGTCCAGTTGCCGCCGAAACTTCGCTTCCTGTGGGGACTTCAGCATGTCGTCGAGCGACATACCGAAGATTGCTGCAATGCACCTCGCCTCACCCAGTTGTATCTGGCGCTCACCGTTCTCGACCTTGTACACGGTCGCCTGATGCCAGCGAAATCCCGATCGCGTCATCTCCTTGGCCAAGGCGGCCTGGGTCAACCCGGCCTCTTCACGTATCGACCTCAGGTTGCTTGCGAACCGTTCTTCGTCCTCCGACACGAACCAACGGTAATCCGTTTCGATGTATTGACGCAATCCGATCCGGTGTTAATCTAATATCGTCTTACAGAACAAACCGGATTGGAGTAATCGATGGCAGGAGACGAGCTGCTCACCACGAAGCAGGTGTGCGAGCAGTACCCGGTGTTTCAGCCGGGAACGATGCGCTACTGGCGCCACAACAATGAGGGGCCAGAGTCCTTCACGCTAGGTCAGCGCGGTCGAGTCGTGTACCGGCGCAGCGAGATTGAGCGCTGGCTGGCTGAACAGGAGCGAGCCACTAGGCGCGGCGGCAGTCCGGAGGTCGCGTAGATGCCGCCGCCGGGCCTAGTGGCCCGAAACCGATCCGGTGGTAGTTGGGACACCGACAAGGAGTATCGACCTCCCCGGCCCCACGTGAGCCAACAAGCCCGCGACCACCTTGAAGACCTGGGCCTGGTCGATGACGACCGGACCCCGGACATGAGAACGCCCCCGGCGGCCACCAGGGGCGTTCTGAACGAATCCGCACCTACACCATCACGAGAGGACTGATCCAATGCCCACTGTAGGCCAACCCACCGACCAATCGCTACCCACGGATCTCGCGCTCCAGCTCGATCGGGCAACCAACCTGGCCGATCTCGCGCGAGGTGACCTAAGCCGAGCAATGCACGCCCTGCCCGCCAACTCATCACTCTGGCTCCACGTCGACATTGTCCGGGCCATCGGCCACCTGCGAGCCGCCGCCGTCCTCGTGGACAAGATCGCCGACCAGCTCGACACCGCAGAGGTGGTGAACCGATGAGCAATCAGCTCCAGGCATTGTGCTGCACCTGCGGGACACTGCGAACCTGCCAGCGGCCCCGCAACTATCGCCCCGAAAACTACTGGCTCGCCGGACCCATCGACCGCGACTGGCACCGCGAAACCGGCGACCTCAAATGCGAGGGATGCGGTCGCATCACCACACACGCCCTCATCCGCCCGCCGGGTGATGCCTTCCGCGATCACGCCGAGATGATGCAGCGCGTTGCCACCGGCACCTCTCACACCCAGTTCACCACCACCGAGCAGCTCACCGAAGTACGCCGAAAATACAATGAAGGCCAGCCGCACAACCCCTTCCTGCACCACCTCTGGTGGAACAGCGACCCGGAGACCACACTGTGTGGCCGAAAGATCCCGCAGCACCGCGACCCATCACCGGAAAAACCTTCCGAAGATGACGACTCTCGCCATCTAGTGCAGTTGTCCGGAAGTCACCAGACCAAACCCCGCTTCCGGGACCACGAGTACGAAGACGAAACCGGTCTGTCGTGGCGGGAGGCCGACTGTGTCGACTGCCTTCGGGTCTGGCACCTGGAGTTGCTGAGACAACGTCGAAAAGTGCTGTCGGACATTGTCATACGCTTCACAACGGACCTGGCCGAAGACATGAGTGGCTATCCAAAGCGGTTCGACCTAGCCGCTGTCAACGGTCTGATCGACGCTATCGAGAACGCCTATTCGGGCAACGTCACCAAGGTCAAGGACGCCACCCGATGAACGTCACCGACATCCTCTCCGCACCACGGACTTGTTGTATCTGCCTGGAATTACTCGCGGAGTGGCCGATCGGCGCTCACAACGCTGACCCCGTGGTGGCGGGGGGCGACTGCTGTCGATCCTGCAACGAGCACGTCGTCATCCCGGCCCGCGAGGCGCAGTAGTGACAGATCCGAAGAAGAACGTGGAGGCCCGCTCCCCGTCGGGGGCGGGCACTCCCGCAACCAGAACACCGTCACACGATGTTCTCGATCAGACGAATACCCTGTCGCGTCAGGTCTCGTGGTTCGAGGTCTACCAATACGCCGAACGACTGGCTACCAGCCACGGTGTCGTCCTCAACCATCTGCCCCTGCCCGGAACGCCACAGTGGTGCGGCATGCCCGACACCGACGCCCGCAAGCTCATGGCGCTCGTCCTCGGCGGTGTCCGCGAAGCACTCAACCACGAAGTCGTACAAGAACATCTTGCCGACGCCGGCAAAAAGATCGCCGCCAGCGCCGACTGGTCAGCACTTGCACAGCGCATCCAATCCGGCCACGGCCCATACATTCCCAGGAAGGCATCGTGACAGACGAATACGGCAGATCGGCCAGTATCGAATGGGCATCGTCTATCCGCCCAAAGAAGCAAGTGTGGTTGTGGGACAATCGGATACCGCTCGGCACCGCGTCGGCGTGGTCAGGCCGAGGCGGCACCGGCAAGACCACCTATGTGATTGACCTGTACGCCCGACTGTCTCGCGGTGAGCTTCCCGGCCACTACCAGGGCACTCCACAGCGGACGTTGATCTGGTCCGGCGAGGATGCTTGGGACACCGTTCTCGTTCCCCGTCTGATCGCAGCCAGGGCCAACCTAGACATGGTGGGCCGGCTGTCCATCACCTCCACGGTTAACGGTCAAACTCAAGAGGTCACGCCGCGACTACCGCTGGACACTGACGCGTTCTGCAAGCAGGTCGTCGACAGCGGCGCCGTCGCGGTGCTCATCGACCCGATCGCTTCCACCATGTCTGGTGACCTCAACCGTGAGGGCGACGTGCGAGCCGCTGTCGACGCGCTGGCGCGGGTGGCTGGCGAAACCGGTGTGGTGATGATGTTCGTTCGTCACTTCGGCAAGGGGGGCGGCAACGCCTCGGACAAGATGAGCGGATCGCACGCTTTCCGTGACGCAGTCCGATCGGTGTTCCTGTTCGCCACTGACGGTGACCGAGTAGTAGTGACCCAGGACAAGGGCAACTACGCCCCGCCCGGTGACGAGTCCTTCGCCTTCCAGCTACAGAACGTCACTGTTGCCACCGACGATGGTCCCGCTGACGTCGCCCGCGTCATCGAACTTGGTACCTCCGATACCTCGGTCGCCGATGTGATCAACCGGGCGGCTGAGCAAGATGACGACGCCGGGGAGAGGACCGCGGCCGAACACTGGCTGGAGGACTACCTCACCGAGAACGGCGCGACGCCGTCCAAAGACGTCAAGACCGCAGCGGCCAAGGAAAAGATCAGCGACCGCACCCTGAAGCGAGCAAAGAAGGCATTGGGTGTGACCGACAAGTCCGAAGGCTTCCCGCGAATCACCATTTGGAGCCTTCCCAGTCGGGCCAACGCCAGTCGGGACACCCCTGTCTCGCAAGAGCGTGGCCCAACTGGCCCAACTGGCGACGACCAGCACAAACAGGTTGGCCCAACTGGCCCTGATTCACAGTCGGGCCAACACACAATGTCTGGCCCAACTGGTGACCCCACTGCGACCGCAGCACCTCAATGTGCGACCTGCCAGACCGAGCTCACCACCCCCAAGTCAATCTCCGCCGGGCTTTGCGCCGAGTGCCAGCTAATCGCCAGGAACTCCACCGCCACTAAGGAAACCGTGAAACCACCCCGACCAACCACCTGCGAACGCTGCTTCGTATCACTCCCGGCCGCCGCTACCAGTCCCCTCTGCGACGACTGCGACGGGGCACCCGAACCAGTCGCCCAGCACGACCGAGACGAACCACCGAAACCACTGCACGTCGTCCACGACGGTCGAATCTCCAAACGAGACGGCGGACTCGATCGCCACATCCGATATTTCACCCCCGCCCCCAACGGATACCCAACGCAGCAAACTCCCAAGGAGACAGCGTGAGCGACCTATACGCCCACTACTACGTCAGGGCCCACGGCGACCTGCCCAGTGGAGAGGTCTACGTAAAGGTCTACGACTTCACGACCGACGACCGCGCAAGAGTCCTATCCGGTGCGCGCCTCACGCCAGCCGACGACCTCGGGGCCGATGACTGCCTATTCGAGTTTCTCGCGTTAGTCCGTGATGAGGACCTTCACCCCGCAGTCCAGGTTCAGAACCATGTGCAATTCTGCTGGCCCACCTAAGAGGACCTCAGCATGAACCACTCGAAAGACCGGCAGTCAGTTTTCCTACTGTCGGAAAACTGCACCGTCAGTGACCGCAATCCGTTCTGCCACAGTGAGTGCCCGCTCCACGGCTGGCAGCACCAGCCGCATTCGCTGGACACACGCCATTGCCAGAATGGCAAGCACGCTTGCCAAGCAGGACGGTGAGCCGCGGTGACACAACCTCGACACCCGGCCCCGTCGCTGGAAGTGCGGATCGCCCAGCGCATCACCAGCGACGGATCCGCCATCATCCCGCCCCGCATCGCTCGCTGGCTCAACGAGCAAGCCGGTATGACGGCCGACCGCCGAATCAAGCTGCGCGACACAGACCCCGACGCCTACGTCGCGTTCGCAGCACTCCACCTATCAGCGCTCCGTTCCGACTGCGGAACGAATACCACTGCAAGGCAACAGAACACGACACACTCGGATATGTGGATGAGCACCAAAGAAGCAGCCCAAGCGCTGAACGTCACCGACCGGTGCGTCCGCAAGTGGTGCACAACCGGCCGACTCCACGCCGAGTTCGTAGGAGCCCGCTGGCTCGTCAACCCCAACAGCATCGCTCTAATCGCCTGAAGGAGAGGATGATATGAGTCTCGAAGCTCTGCAAGCCGAAGTTGAAAGCTATCGCGACGAAGCCGGACAACTCGCCGAAGAGTTCTCCCGAGTCCACGCCGAAGTCGCCGACGACCCGAACCTCACACCCGTCGGCAAGCGGGAACGCCTCGAACCCCTCCACCACCAACTCACCGAACAGATGAGCGCGCTGCACGCCCGCGAAAAAGCCGCCGTCAAATCCACCAAGGAGAAGCTGGAACGACGCGTGTTCGGGCTCTCACCCTCCGCCAGCAGCGACCCCGCGAAGGTCGTATCGTTCCGCGACGCACAAGCCCGCGCCCGCGAACTCGAAGACAGCGACGAAGCCGAGCAGCTCTACCAATCGGCGCTGCGCAGCGGCGACAACATCCTTGCGACGGCAGTCTTGGAGAAAGCGCTCGTTCGAGGATGGTCCTCGATCAAAGACGACTTTCTCAGCCGCAACGCAACCACGCGCGACGACCTAGAAGACCTCGCCGCGCTCGCCCGCTACTCCAACAACGGATTAGCCAACGTCGCCAGATACATGCCGCCAGCATTGGCCCTCCCGTTCTCGGCAGGCTTTCCAAACACACAGCAGCACAAGCACGGCACACCACAAGGCGTCCCCTCACTCGGCGACGTCATGGCCCAACGCCTCGGGCTGTCCTAATGGCTTGCGGCGGACCGGCGTCAAACCCACCGATACACGGGCATTCCGTGGGCAAGGACCTTCACGATGGCAACAACACTGCTGAAACGCCTAGAGGTTTACCTGCGCCACCGCCGCACCCGAACAACACCCAGGGCGGGGTCCCCCGACCAGCCCTCGTCTCGCCCCTCGGCCGCATACGCGGCTGTGTGTGTGCCTACCCCTACCCCTCCCCCCTGGGGGGCCGACCGGCGGTTTTGGAGGTTGGCTGATGGCTAAGTCCACGAAGCTGAATGAGGCGATGGATGCCAACGATGAGTTGGCGGAGGCTGAGATTCGGTATCGGCTTTTGGCTGAGACGTTCGAGGACATGCCGCAGCTCCGAGCGAACCTGAACTCACAGCTGGAGCGAGCGAAGGCGGAAATCGTTCGGCTACGAGCGCTCAAGAAGAAGCCGGATGCGGCGGACGGCGGCAGCAAGGTGGTCGCTTTCGATGCCGCGCGGTTTCGTAAGTCAGAGCCGGATGTCGGCTAGGTGTGTGCGTTATGATCAAATTGGCTGCCCGATCCGGAGATGTGTTGTATGGCAACTAGATTGGCCGCGGCTTACATTGACGTTCGTGTCACCTTCTCCAACGCGATGGACGATATTGTCCGCAACGCTGAACGCGCGGGCGATGAGGCTGAACGCCGACTCAAGCGGAAGTTTAAGGACGGCATCGAAGTTGATGTTGATGCCGACACCTCTGAAGCTGAAGCCAAGATCACCAAAACGACTCGTGATCGTACCGTCAATGTGGGTGTCGATGTCGACACGCGGGGCGCCGAAACCACGCTCGACCGTCTAACTCGTCGCCGCGGGCAGACGGTCAACCTGAGGGCCAACGTTGATATTGGCGATGCTGGACGACAACTCGGCATTCTGACCCGAGGGCTCGAAAATGTCGCCCGCTCCGACATTTTCCGTGTAGGCCTAGGCGTGGGGCTGATCGGGTCTATCCCGTCGATGGTGTACGGCCTCACCGAGGTTGCTGCCGCGATGCAGAAGGTCGCGCAAGCCGGGATCGCCCTGCCCGGCATCCTGGCTGGCATCGGAGCCAGCTTCGGCACCCTGCTCGGCGGCCTGTCGGGTATTGGGGATGCCTTTGAGGCTGTTGTGGCTGCCAACAAGGAAATGGCTTCTGGGCAAACCAATTCAGCCGCGGCGGCGCGGTCTGCGCAATCCGCGCAAAACAACTTGCGGAACGCTCTTGTGGAGCAGGAGCGGGCGACCGGCAATCTGTCTGACGCCTACCGGAGTGCTCGCCGCAACTTGGAGGACCTGCAAACCCAGATGCGTGGCGGCGCTATCGACGCCAAGCAGGCCGCGCTTGATGTTCAGGTGGCGTGGGAGAACCTCAACAGCGGCAACTATGCGGACCGCCGGCAGGCTGTCATTGACTATGAGCAGGCTGTTCAGCGTGAAGCCGAGGTCACCCAGAACAACATTCGCACCCAAGAGGATTATGCGGTCGCTCAGGCCAAGGGAATCGAGGGGTCCGATCAGGTTGTCGCCGCGAATGAGGCGATCATCCAATCCAATCAGCAGGTTGCCGATGCTTTAGCGCAGGTCGCTGAGAACACCAACAAGACCAGTACGGCCCAGCAGAAAGCCAACGACCTGTTGGGTGAACTTTCACCCAACGGGCAGGCGCTGGTCAACTCCCTGACCGGGATTTACGACCAGGTCATTGACCTGCGTAACAACATCTCTCAAACCATGTTGGAAGGTGTCCCGGACGGCCTGGAAGGCCTGTTCGCGAAGGCGCTTCCGCATGTGAATGCTGGCACCCAGAAGATCGCGGGTCGCTGGAACGCGATGATCCACGAGATGCTGAATGTTCTTGGCACCGACGAGAACATGAGCTTGGTCGACCGGATTTTCGGCAACACTGATGAGGCGATGGCTAGGCTGCAGCCGGCCATTGACCCGTTAGTGAACGTGATCGGCACTCTCACTGGTACTGGGTCGGATTTCTTGCCGCGCATCGCTGATGCTCTCGGTAGTGTCCTGACGAGGTTTGACGCGTTTATCACCAGGGCTTCGGAGAATGGTGATCTGAAGCGTTGGATTGATGAGGGCCTGACCGCGGTCGGCGATTTGGGCGGTATCGCCCTGAATATCGCGAAGATGGTGGGTGCGTTCACCAGCGCTGCGGATGGAAACTTCCTCGGCTGGCTGCGCGACGTCACCGACCGGTGGGCCACATTCCTGAACTCGACTGAGGGCCAGCAGCAGATCCGTGACTTCCTGCAGCAGGGTAAGGCGACCCTCAACGAGTGGAGGCCGATCCTGGAGGGCCTGCCCGGTCTGTTCATGGACATCGTGGAGGTCTGTCGCGACCTGCTCAACAACGTGATTCTTCCTGTCGCTAAAGCCATTAGCGACATGCCCGGAGGCATTGAGGCTGTTGCTGGCGCGTTCGCCCTCTGGAAGGGCGCACAGGTGCTTGGCGTCATCGGCGATGTCGCCAACATGCTCGGTATGGGTGGTGGAGGCAAGGGTGGAGTACTTGGCAACCTGACCAAGATCTCGAGTCTGGTGAGGGTTGGCGGACCCATCGCTCTCGGGTTGGGTGCACTGCTGGGGATGGCCAACGAGCTGCACACCAAGATCAAGGAAGACGACGAATATGTTCGTCGCCAAGCTGATCCGAGCATCCCGCAGGAGCAGAAGGATAAGGAGACCACGGAGCGGTTCGGCGTCGGCCGCGGCGATCTCGGGCAGATCCCTGAGCCGGGATCTCTTCTGTTTGAGCAGATGGTCGCCGACATCGAGTCCGGCAAGACCCAGATCCCGGGGATTAATCCCAAGGACGCCCGCAAGGCATTGGAGCGGGCTTACGAGGATCAGAAGAGCGGCAAAACTCCGCCCACCGGCCCGGACAAGCATGGGAACATTCCCGGCACCCAGATTCCGTGGGCATACCCTGAAACGCCGCCGGATCAGCTCTTTCCTGGAGCGCCAGGCTTCCAGACCGCTGGACCTGATCAGTGGCCGACGGGGGACCAGGCGCGCGAAAGGCGTGGTTCCCGTCCGCGGCCCGCCCCCGGAACTCCCGGTGCCGCTATACCTCCGGGCACCAAGTTCCCCGATGCGGGCCTCACTCCGGGGGCCGCCGCTGTCAATGATCTGATTGGTCAGTACTTCCCCGAGATCACGACCATCGGCGGGTATCGGAAGGATCCGCACCCGGATCATCCGAGCGGCCGCGCTCTCGACATTATGATCCCCGGCGGTACGACCGCGGGCGGTGCGAACCCATCAGGCAAGGCGCTGGGTGACCGCATATGGGAGTGGATGAAGACCACCGGCCTGTTCGATATGCGGGGAAGCCTGTGGCAGACCATGACCGGCGGCAACCACTTCGACCACATTCACGCGCGCCTCGCCGACCAAGCCCTTGGCGGGATTCCCGGCACTGTGCCAGGCCCCGGACAGTCGGCAATGCCGTCCACTGGCGGAGTAATCCCGGTTTTCGTGATCAACTGGCCCAACGGCGGTGGGGGTGGGTTCACGGTCAGCGGGTCCACGGGGCCTGGTGGCACCGTTCACCAGGGCACCAATGCGGCTCCCGGCCCGGTAGGTCCGTCGTTGTGGGATGAGGTCGCCAAATACGAGTCAAGCGGCAACTGGTCCAACGCCGACACCGGGCAAAATGGTCATTACGGTGGGCTGCAGTTCTCCCCCGAGACCTGGAATGCCTACGGCGGCCAGGAATTCGCGGCGATGCCCCACCTGGCGACTCGTGAACAGCAAATCGAGATCGCCAACCGCACCGCGTTCACAGGCCATGGTGATACTAAGCCGCAAGGTCTCGGCGCATGGGAGGTCATCACAAAGGGGCTGACCCCCAACATTACGACCAGCACCCCACAGTCATCGTTCATGCCACCCGCGGCGCCGAAACCCCATGCCCCGCAGGCTCCTGGTGGGTCTAGCGCTCCAAGTGGTCCGCTTATGCCGCCGCTGCCGCCCTCAACGGCCAACGTCGACATGGCTGGTTGGCGGCAGCAGATCGCAGGCGGACCCGTCCCGGGACGTAAAGAGGGGCTGATTCCCGCTGCGGCTGGACATTCAGGCCAGTCCGGCAACAGTTTCTTGTCCGGCATCTATGACATGGGCGCCCAGGCCATCAACGGTGTGATCGATCAAGCCGCGTCGATGGCTTCTTCCGCTGCGTCGATGGGTGTGAATGCGATCGCCCCTGGTGCTGGTGGGGCGGCGGGTGGCGCCGCCCAGTTCGGCATCAGCATGGGCACCCAAGCCGCTAAACGCGGGGTGCAATATGTCGCCGACCTGGCGGGCATTTGGACTGACGCGCTGATTGAACAAGCCACCCCGTTCGGCGCGCCCCGATGGATCTCCACCGACCCGACCGCGTTCATGCCCACAGGCCTGATGGACGTCGCAAGCAGTATTCCGCCGCTTCCGAGCCCGCAGGTGCCCGGCGGTCCAGCATCTGGTCCTGGGGGCGAGTTCGATCCAGCGTCGGGCGGTATCAGCAACGACTACAGCGTGCACAACCACAACGTCACCACCACCGACGTGAAAAAGCTTGCGCAAGAGAACAAGGATCAGCAGACCTTGCAGATGATGCGCCATTCCGGAAGGCCGTAAGTGACCGTCAAACCCATCGACAAAGCCCGCTGCGGCAGGCTCATCCTCGCCCACCTCGACCAGGACCTACCGCGAGCCATGGGCATCTACGGCGAAGCCATCCAAGAGGAACGCTTCCCCGAACTCTTCGACGCCACCGTGGGCCTGCTCGGCGGGTCACTGCGGCTGGCGATCGGCGACGACAACCTACGGCAAGCGGCAAGCGACTGGGTCCTGCACGCACAGATGCAAGACGAAGAGGACACTAATGACGCAACCTGATGGCCTGTTTCCCGAGTCCGCGTTCAACTGGGATTCGCTTGCCGAGTTGGCGGCAAAGAACGAAGAGGATTGGGAGGCTGAGCTTTACGGCAAGGCTGAAGCTCCGTTCAACGAGGTACTTGCCGGGTTGTTCGCTGGTTTGCCGGCGGGAATGCCTCAGCCGATCGCCATCCTGTGGGTGCTGGTCAAGCGGTTCACCGGCGTCGAACTGCCTTGGTCGGGGAACAACGAGAACGATTTTCTCGAATCCCTGCAGCAGTGGGCTGAGTCGATTCCTGAACTTGCCGCGGCTGCGGTGCAAGCGTTGAGAGACAGGCTAACTGGCATTGTCAATTCCACCCCAACGGATTTGGACGACTGGCTACTGTCGCTGCTGACAGGTGAGTCGTATATCGACGCGGGCAAGCTGGTCAACCTCGAGGACATCGGCCAGATTGCTCAAGAGAAGATCACCGGGCTACTCGACGCTCTGAATGACGCAGTCGATGACGCACAGCAAGCGGTTCGGGATGCCTTGACCGGCATCGTCAACGCGACGCCGACCGACCTGGACAACTGGTTGCTCGACCTGCTGACCGGCGAATCACCTTTGAACGCCGACAACATCACGTCCGGCATCATCGGCAAGCCGCGGCTGCCCACGCTTGACCGCATCGACATCCCCGATCTTCAGGGCATCATCGACGCGGGAATCAACGCACTGAACAACACCCCAGGTGTGGTCGGCCAAGCAGCCAACCTGTTCGAGGACTTTCTGTCGCGGTTGCCGACGAAAATCTTCAATCACCTTGGTGGTCATAGCGCGGCGCGCGCATCTGAAGAAGAAGCGGCTGCCGCGCTGGAAACCGTCGCCAGCACCATTAATGCGCAGGGGCAGGCGATCACCGCCCTGCAGGCCATCATTGACAGCGGTGAAGGGTTCTCCGAGCTGGTCAGTTTCCGGACGCCAGAAACCACCACCTACAGCACCGCCGGAGGATTCACCTATTCGCTGCCGTCGTGGTTCACGCTCGGTACCGACTTCATCGACCGTGTCATGCGCGGCGGTGGCGGCGGTGCCGACGGCGCAGGTGTGGGGGCGACCGACGGCCAGAACGGCCAACAGTCCACCCTCACCATCAACGGCGTCACTCATACCGCCCCCGGCGGCACGGGCAGCATCACCTCAGATTCCGCTGGCGACGGCGCGCCGGCCATCAATTACCTGGACGTCGTCTATCCCGGCAGCGCCGACCAGAACACCAACGGGCAGCCCGGTAACGCTCCTGCCGGTGGCGGGGCGGCCGCAGTCGGCTTCGGCCGCCAGGGCGGCCTGCCCGGCGGCAGTAACACCGGCAGCGTGTCGCCAACAAGCCCCACTATCACCGGGTCTGTAGGCAGTGGCGGCAACGGTGGCACCGGGTTCGGTGGTGCGGGCGGGGCCGGCGCGCCAGGGCGCATATCCCTCGTGGCCCGCCCGGCGATGCCCCTCGAATTCACCGACATGGGCCTGTTCTCCACCACCGCAGTCAGACTGCTGAAGCTGAACACCGGGGCCGCCTTCACCGACGAGATGACCGCGGCGGCCACCTGGAGCCGCGTGCCCGGCGGCCCCAGCATCAACAAGGGCAACATGCTCGTCATCCGGGCAAATGCGGCGTTCACCAGCTTCGTGTTCCTCATGCTCGAATCAGGCTCGGGCACCACCAGCTACAACATCGGTCGGATGAGCGCAGGCTCGCGCGCGGACTGGAAAACGAACACCATCACCGAGGCCATCCCGTTCAACGCATTCTCGCTGGTTTCCGACGACGACTACACATTCACCGTGGCCGTCAACGGCACCCCGATCGACTCCTACGTCGACGCCGCGCACTCGTCGCTGAAAGGTGCGGATTACCGGCACGGCGGGTGGGGCACATCGGACTCCGTGCTGCCGGGATCGATCTCGCAGTTCATATTCCTCGACAGCGGCACGCCGTCGCGCATCACGTCGGACACGATCAACGTCGCCGAGGCCCGCAGCACCACCACATACGGTGATCTGCTCACCCCCGGCCCCTCGGTCACGCTCAACGTTCCCGAGAGCGGCGAAGTCTTGATTGACCTCTCGGCGAACGTAGGAGATACCGGAGCCACAGGGCGCATGGGATTCCGTGTATCTGGAGCAAACACCATGGCACCGTCGGACGACAACTCTGTGTTCTCCAAGGGATATACGACTTCGCGCAGATTCCATCTGACCGACCTGAATCCCGGAACCACCACATTCAAGGTCGAGTACCGCGCTGTCAGCGCAACACCGTCGTTCACCAACCGAACCATCATCGTCGATCCGAAACCATAGGAGTGAGCTGTGGCATTGAATCCCGTGAACCCGAAGGAAATTCCGACCTGGGTGGGCGGAGTATACGAAGGCACCTTGGAAGAGTCTCGCTCCCTTTTGACGGACACCGACAAGGCGGTAGATGCAGGATTCCTGCTGTACGCCCACGATGAAGTGTTCGTGGAGAACGGTGTCAAGCAGCGCCGCATCGTGATGAAACCCGCAGATGGATCCCCAGAGATGATCCTGGCGCCAGGACTTTACGTCGCTGTGGCATCCACGGGGGCGATCCGGGTTCTCTCCGAGGATGCCTACCACGCCGAGTTCGACGCGGAATAAATGGGTTTCGACCTGCGGGCCATCCTCCTTGATTGGCTTGATGGTCCCGAAGCTGACCCGGAGCCTGAGCCGGAACCGGATCCGCTGATCACGGTGTACACCGTCGCTGGCACCGGCAACTACAACGCTCGCGTCGGCAAGGCCAACTTCCCGGCCCAAGTCGTTGCGCTGCTCGACCCGACGAAATTCCGGTGGGAGCCGATCTGGTACCCGGCCATGGTGCCGTTCACCGGGAGCGTCGCGATCGGTGTGGCCAACTGCGTCAACAAGATCAAAGCCCGGCCAGGCCGGTACGTGCTGGTCGGATTCAGCCAGGGTTCGATGGTGATCTCGCAGGTGTACGAAGAGATCCAGTCCGGTGAGCTGGCGCATCGCGATGCCGATTTCCTCGCCGGTGTGGCGATGGGTAACCCGTGCCGCAAGCTCAACCACACGTTCCCCGGCTACACACTGCTCGGCAGTCACGGTATCGCCGAGGACGCACGTCGACTCGTCACCGTCGACGCTAATCGGTGGTGGGACATGGCGATTCCGAACGACATCGTCGCCGACATCCGCGACGACCTGTTCGGCGAATGGGCCACAACTCTGTTCATGGCGATGTGGGGAGGTGGTGGCAACGTGGCTCAAACGGTCAAGCAGACGGTCCAGTCGTCGCCGGTCGATTTGCGTTCCGCTGCTACGCAGTTGCTCGGCTATATAGGTGTCGGCTCGTCGGCACCGCATACCCAGTACGCGACGTTTAAGCCGCTCGCTGGCAGTGATCTGACGTGTGTGGAGTTGGCGGCGCAGTGGCTCAACAGCCTGGCCGCAGCACCTGACACCTGACTTCACGTTCGACCCCGGTACGACACAACAATAGGTCGAGAGACCTTGTCGTAACTTACGAGAAGATTCGACCTCGGCTAGCGGCGGCCGCCCGCCGAATTCAGCGACCGACTTGACCAGCATCTCCACGGCCGATCTGACGGGCTCAAGCTTGAGCACCTTCCTCTACCAGGACTTTCTCGTCGTCCGCGAGTGTGCCCGACGCTGAAGGCATCAAGTGGATTCACGTCGACCAGCCGACATGGTGAGAGGCTGACCCAGGGGTACTGCCCCTCCCACCCGCCACCGGCCCGCCACGGCCGGCATAGGCGATCCTCCCCCCGATATTTTTTTCTTCACGTGAAACAAAACCGGTTCAGGAGAGCATTTTGTCGACGCTGGCAAGATGCTCCTGCAAACCCGGAAGAAGCCCTCTGACCTGCAACTCGCGTTTCAAACGCGCCTAACAAAAGGCCGGGGGTCCGATTTCGGGGTGAAGATTTGCGGTTGTTGACTTGGTTAACAACGGCACCGCGTCCGCAGTCCGTCCGCAGTAGTTTCAACTCCGCTCTAGCCAAACCAACACTGCCAACGCTCTGACGTGCGGTGATGATCGATGACCAACGCAGCAAACCTCAACAAACGCCCAGCGTGTAGTTCTCGCTCTACTACGACGTCTAATTCGTTCAAGTCGGCTCAAACCGTGGCCCCCGGTTCTTGCCGGGGGCCACGGTTTTAGGCTAACCTCAGCAACGCGAGCGCATCCGCTCGTGGTGCTGACAACCTCACAGGTCAACGGAGAGATTCGTTGGCCTTTTCGTTTCTCTCCAGCCGTATTCACCTATGAGAGAACGAGGTTCACCATGTTCACGGTTTTCATGTTGGTCAAGACCAATCCGGAATGGCTCGGATTCCCGGTGGCCAAACGGTTCGACGAGTTGACCCGGCACCTACAGCCGATACTCGAGCGCCACCCCGAAGTGAAATTCCGTTGGTACGACACGGAGTTCTACACCGCGAGGGTCACCGACCTCCTGCTGTGGGAGACCACCGATCCGCACGAGTACGAGCTCGCGGTCGAGGAACTGCGTGAAACGCCATTCTGGGACCGGTATTTCACCATCGTCGAGATCCTGCCCGGGGTGGCGAACGCGTACGCGGACAACTACGGCAGATCCCCGCTCGGGTAGCCGCCACCCGACCGGCGGCCGGCTCAGCACCGAAAGCACAATGGACCGATGCGTGTTCTGGTGCAACGGGTCAGGCGTGCGCACGTGACGGTCGACGGGGACGTCGTCGGTGCCATCGAGCCGAACCCGCAAGGGCTGGTCGCCCTGGTCGGGGTGACCCATGACGACGACGCGGCGAAGGCCCGCAGGATGGCCGAAAAGCTCTGGCAGTTGAGGATTCTCGACGGCGAGAAGTCGGCATCCGATGTTGACGCACCGATCCTGGCGATCAGTCAGTTCACGTTGTACGCCAACACCGACAAGGGCCGCCGCCCGTCTTGGAACGCGGCGGCGCCCGGCGGGGTCGCCGAACCACTCGTGACCGAGTTCACCGACGCACTGCGCAAATTGGGCGCGACTGTGGAAACAGGGGTTTTCGGTACGGATATGCAGGTGGAACTTGTCAATGACGGACCGGTAACGGTGCTGTTGGAGCTGTGAACCGGCTGGGAGTGGCGCGTATGGTCTGATCATGACGACTAACCTGGAAACCCGGCTCGCCACCTACTCCCCCGTCGTTATCGGCATATTCCGCGTCGTGTTCGGCTTTCTGTTCACGATCCACGGCGCGGCCAAACTGTTTGCCTGGCCGGTGGATTCCGGCAGCGGCGCGATCCCCGTCGGCACCTGGCCGGGCTGGTGGGCCGGCTTGCTCGAGCTCGTGCTCGGCCTGCTGATCCTGACCGGTCTGTTCACCCGCATCGCGGCGTTCATCGCGAGCGGTGAGATGGCGGTCGCCTACTTCTGGCAGCACCAGCCCAATGGTTTGTTCCCGCTGGAGAACGGCGGCGAACCGGCGGTGCTGTACTGCTTCGGCTTCCTGCTGCTGGCCGCGATCGGCGGAGGCGCGTTCGCGCTCGACACCGCGCGTGGCCGGCGCACCGCCCGTGGGTAGGTTGCTGCTCGCCGCCGTCACGGCGGCGGGCCTGCTGCTCACCACGGCCGGGCCGGCGGGCGCCGAACCGCAGGACGCGCGCCTCGTCGTGATCACAACCGGTGGAACCATCGCCACCAGCACCGATCCCAGTGGCGTCCGGCGCCCGACGGTCGGCGGCGCGGAACTCGCCGCAGGTCTCGACGTCGAGGTCGTCGACCTCATGAAGAAGGACAGCTCGCAGCTCACCCCGGCGGATTGGGATGCCATCGGCACCGCGGTCAAGAACGCCGTGGCCAACGGCGCCGACGGCGTGGTGATCACCCATGGCACCGACACCATGGAAGACACCGCGATGTGGCTGGCGACCACCTACCAGGGCTCGGCGCCGGTGGTGCTGACCGGGGCGCAACGCAGTTCCGACGCCCCCGACGCCGACGGGCCGACCAACCTGCGTGATTCCCTGACCGTCGCGGCCAGCCCGGCCGCACGCGATCAGGGTGTGCTGATCGCCTTCGCGGGCAACGTCTTCCAAGCGCTCGGCACCCGCAAGATGAACACCGCCGACCTGGCGGCGTTCGGCGGCACGGCACCGGTCGGCACGGTCGGTGACAACGTGTTCACATTGAATCAGCCTGCGCGAAAACCGTTCATCGCCGAGGTGTCGGCAGGGGCCGCACCGCGCGTCGACATCGTCGCGGCCTATCCGGGCGACGGCCCGGGCCCGATCGATGCCGCAGTGGCCGCGGGCGCGCGAGGAATCGTGCTCGAAGCACTCGGGTCGGGCAATGCCGGTGACGCTGTCGTGGATGCGGTACGGCGGCACGCGCCGGCCGGCGTGGCGTTCGCGATCTCGACGCGCGTGCCCAACGGTCCGGTCGAGGCCGAATACGGGCCTGGCGACGACATGGTCAAGGCCGGCGCGGTGATGGTGCCCAACCTACGGCCGAGTCAGGCCCGGGTGCTCATGATGGCGGCTCTGGCCGCCGGCCGGCCGGTCAATGACGTGTTCACCCGGTGGGGCTGACCTAACGGTCCAGTCCGAGGTCGGCACGGAACCGTTTCATGCCATCGATCTTGTCGGCCAGTGAGGCGTCGGGACCGGTGTAGAACATCCACGGCATGGTCAGGATGTGGGTGATTCCGCCGGCCTCGGCGCGCTCGTAGTCGGCGCTCGTGATCGCGTCGACCAACGGCGTCAGCACGGTGAAACCGTCCATCGACAACCCGGCCTCGGCACGCAATTCGCGCAGCCGCGTGATCGCGGCGATCGCCCGGTCGGTCGTGATGAGGTCGCCGATCCAGCCGTCGTTGCGGGCCGCCCGGCGCAACGCCAGATCCGACAGGCCGCCGACCCAGATCGGGATGTGCGGCGGCGTGGGTTCCATCTCGAGCCTCGGTGCGGTGTAGAACTCGCCGCTGAACTCGGCCCATCCGGGCGACCAGAGCTCGCGCATCAGTTCCAGCATCTCGTCGGTGCGCCGCCCCCTCGCGTCGAACCGTTGCCCCACGAGCTCGAATTCGTCCTTGCACCACCCGACGCCGACACCGAGGTCGACGCGGCCCCCGGCCAGGTAGGCCGCGGTGCCGATGGCCTTGGCCGCGGCGTAGGGGTCACGCATCGCGGGAATGTAGACCGTGGTGGTGAACCGCAGCCGGGTCGTGGCCTGCGCGAGTGCACCGACCAGCACCCACGGGTCAGGCCAGTGGGTGAACGGCTGCCAACGGCGTTCGCCGTCCTTGGTGTACGGGTAGGGCGTCGACAGTGTCTCGAGGTTGACGATGTGATCGGGAATGCCCATCCCGTCGTAGCCGAGATCGTCTGCGGCCTTGGCGATCTCGACGATCTCGGCGGTGTCGAGGAAGCCGCTCGCGATGTAGAACTTCACGCGGCAACGTCATCCCGCGCTTCGGGCCCAGGCCGGCATGATGAACACGCCCTCGGCCTCGACCGTGACCCCGTCGGCGTCGCTGAGCCGGCCACGCGCGAGAGTCTTGACACCTTCGGTGCGTTCGACGAACGCGTCGGCACGCAACTCCCCCAACGGTGTTCCGCGCACGTACCGGCACGTGATCGTCCCCGTGTAGAGCGGCTTGTTGAGCCCGCCGCTGGCCACCTCGCCGAGGATGTGGTCTAGCACGAGCGCACAGATCCCGCCGTGCACCCAGCCCGTCGGCCCCTCGTAGGCCGCGCCGAGCGTGAACTCGCTCCAGCAGGTGCCGTCGGATTCGTGGTTGATGACGAGCGGCGGCGCGAGCGCGTTGCGCAGGCCCACCACGGGGTTGGCCCACACGACCGGCCGGCCTGTCTCGGCGTGCCGCATGGGCTGTGGCCCGTCGCGTTGCTCGCGTCGCAGCGTCTCGGTGACGGCCTCGATCGCTGCGGTCGCCCGCCCGATGCTGTCATCGTCGACACCCGACCGGATGCTCGCGTCGACGAGATCGCGCACCGCGTTCGTCAACGGTTCGTAGAGTGCCTGCAATCGGTCGTGCTCATCAGCGCTGATGACGTCGAACGTGTAGTCCACCCGTCCTTATTAGCACCACTAACCACGGCCCGGCGGCTCAGCCCCCGAAAACCTTGCGCACAACGGCCTTGGCGCGGCGCGTCACGCGCAGGTAGTTGTCGAGGAATTCGCCGCCGTCGTCGCTGCCCCAGCCCGCCGCGAGCGCCACCGCGTTGAGCTGCCGTCCGGGCCCGGGCAGCTGGTCGGTCGGCTTGCCGCGCACGAGCACCAGCGCGTTGCGTGCGCGCGTCGCGGTGAGCCAGGCCTCGCGCAGCAGTTCGACGTCGCCCTCGGCCACGAGTTCGGCCGCACCGATGGCGTTGAGGGCCTCCAGCGTCGAAGTGTTGTGCAGCGCAGGCACTTTGTGCGCGTAGCGCAGCTGAAGCAACTGCACGGTCCACTCGATGTCGGCCAGTCCGCCGCGGCCCAGTTTGGTGTGGGTGTTGGGGTCGGCGCCACGGGGCAACCGCTCGGCGTCCACGCGCGCCTTGATGCGCCGGATCTCGTGCACCGCCTCGGCCGAGACCCCGCCCGGTGGATATCGGGTCTTGTCGACCATGAGCAGGAACCGCTCGCCTAGCTCGAGATCGCCGGCCACCCGGTGTGCCCGCAGCAGCGCCTGGATCTCCCACGGCTGCGCCCACTGCGCGTAATACGCCTCGTACGACGCGAGCGTGCGCACGAGCGGGCCGTTGCGGCCCTCGGGCCGCAGGCCGGCGTCGACCTCGAGCGGTGGATCGGCGCTCGGCGTGCCCAGCAGGGCGCGGACCTGCTCGGCGATGCTTACCGACCAGCGGACCGCGACCGACTCGTCGACGCCGGGCACCGGCTCGCACACGAACATCACGTCGGCGTCGGAACCGTAGCCGAGTTCGCTGCCGCCCAGGCGGCCCATGCCGATCACCGCGATGCGGGCGGGCACACCGGACTCTGGGGTGTTGGCGCGGATCACCGCGTTGAGCGCGGCCTGCAGTACCGCGACCCACACCGACGTCAGCGCCTTGCAGACGTCGGTCACCTCGAGCATGCCCAGCACGTCTGCCGACGCGATGCGGGCCAGTTCGCGGCGGCGCAGCGTACGCGCGGCCGCGATACCGCGGACCGGGTCGGCGTGCCGTCCGGCCGACGCGACCAGGGACCGGGCCACGCTGTCGGGGTCACCCTCAAGCAGTTTCGGCCCGTTCGGCCCGTCGGCGTAGAGCTGGATCACCTCGGGTGCCCGCATCAGCAACTCGGGGATGTATGCCGAGGTGCCGAGCACCCGCATCAGCCGCTTGGCCACGGCGCCCTCGTCGCGCAGCGTCGACAGGTACCAGCGCTGCTCCTGCAGCTCGTCGCTGATGCGGCGGTAGGCCAGTAGGCCGGCATCGGGGTCGGGTGTGTCCGAGAGCCAGTCGAGCAGGGTCGGCAGCAGCACCTGCTGCACCCGGCCCTTGCGGCCGGTCGCGCCGGTAAGCGCGGCCAAGTGGGTCAGCGCGCTCTGCGGGCCTTCATAACCCAGTGCGGCGAGCTGGCGTTCGGCGGCCTCGGTGCTCATGCCTGCCTCGATGCCCAGCGCCGGCTGGCCCACCGATTCGAGCAGCGGCTGGTAGAACAGCTTGGCGTGCAGGCGCGACACCCGAAGGCTCTGCCGTTTGAGTTCCTCGCGCAATACCCCGGCCGCGTCGTGCGTGCCGTCGGGCCGGATGTGGGCGGCGCGCGCCAACCACCGGAACGCCTCTTCGTCGCTGTCGTCGGGCAGCATGTGCGTGCGCTTGAGCCGTTGCAGTTGCAGCCGGTGTTCGAGCAGCCGCAGGAATTCGTACGACGCGGTCATGTTCGCGGTGTCGTCGCGGCCGATGTAGCCGCCCGCGCCGAGCGCGGCCAATGCGTCCACCGTGGACGCCACGTGCAGGGAGTCGTCGTTGCGACCGTGCACCAATTGCAATAGCTGCACGGCGAATTCGACGTCGCGCAGTCCGCCGGTACCGAGCTTGATCTCACGGGACCGCACGCCGGCGGGGACGAGTTCCTCGACCCGGCGGCGCATCGCCTGTACCTCCGGCACGAAATCCTCACGCTCGCAGGCCGTCCACACCATCGGCATCAACGCGTCGATGTACGCCTTACCCAGGTCGGGGTCGCCTGCGGCGGGCCGGGCTTTGAGCAAGGCCTGGAATTCCCACGTCTTGGCCCAGCGCTGGTAGTAGGCGATGTGGGAGTCGAGCGTGCGAACCAGTTGTCCGCGTTTGCCTTCCGGCCGCAGCGCCGCGTCGACCTCGAAGAAGGCGTCGGCGGCGAACCGCATCATCTCGCCCGCGACCCGGGTGGCGGTCGTCAGGTTGTCGTTGGTGACGTCTTCGCCGACGAAGATCACGTCGACGTCGCTTACGTAGTTCAGTTCGCGCGCACCGCATTTGCCCATCGCGATGACCGCCAGCCGGAGGGCGTCACTCGGGCTCTCAGCGCACACGGCGCGCGTGGCGACCGTCAGCGCGGCGCCCAGCGCGGCGTCGGCCAGATCGGACAGGTGGGTGCTCACCGTGACGAACGGCAGCACGGGCTCGTTCTCGACGGTCGAAGCCACGTCGAGGGCGGCCAGCACCAGAAGCTTGTCGCGGTACAGGTCGCGCATGGGCGGCACCGCGACACTTGTGCCCCGGTCGATGTCGACCTGCTGCGCGGCCGCGGTGAACGCCTCGCGCAACTCGTCGGCGCCCGGCAGAACGGCCCTCCCCGCCAGCAGCCGCCAGGACTGCGGGTGGGCGACCACATGGTCGCCGAGCGCGAGCGACGAGCCGAGGACACCGAACAGCCGGCCCCGCAGCGCGCGGTCGGTCAGCAGTTCGCGGTTCAGCTCGTCCCAGTCGCCGCCCAGCGCCTCGGCGAGCCGCACCATCGCGAGCAGCGCGACGTCGGCGTCCGGGGCGCGCGACAGCGACCACAACAGTTCGACGTGATCGTCGGTGTTCCAGCCGAGCCGGTCCAGATGGGCGTTGGCCTGCGGGTCGACCAGCCCGAGCCGGCCGACACTGGGCAGTTTCGGGCGCTCGGTCGCGGGCTTGGGCACGAAGAAAACGTTACAGGGAGCGACTAGAGCGACAGATACGTCTTGAGCTCGTAGGGCGTGACGTGGCTGCGGTAGTTCTCCCACTCGGTGCGCTTGTTGCGCAGGAAGTAGTCGAATACGTGCTCCCCCAACGCTTCTGCCACCAGCTCCGAGCTCTCCATGGCTTCCAGCGCGTTGCCGAGGCTCGACGGCAACTCGCGATAGCCCATCGCGCGGCGCTCCTCGGGGGTCAGGCTCCAGACGTTGTCCTCGGCCTGCGGGCCCAGCACGTAACCCTTCTCGACGCCCCGCAGGCCCGCGGCGAGCAGCACCGCGAACGTCAGGTACGGGTTGCATGCCGAATCGGGGCTGCGCACCTCGACGCGACGCGACGACGCCTTGCGCGGCGTGTACATCGGCACGCGAACCAGCGCCGAGCGGTTGGCGGCACCCCAGGACGCCGCGGTGGGCGCCTCGCCGCCGTGCACCAGCCGCTTGTAGGAGTTCACCCACTGGTTGGTCACGGCGCTGATCTCGCTGGCGTGCTCGAGGATGCCCGCGATGAAGGACTTGGCCACGTCGGACAGTTGCAGTGGGTCGTCGGGGCTGTGGAAGGCATTGGTGTCGCCCTCGAACAGGCTCATGTGGGTGTGCATGGCCGAGCCTGGGTGTTCGGCGAACGGCTTGGGCATGAACGAGGCCCGCACCCCGTCGCCGAGCGCGACCTCCTTGACCACGTAGCGGAACGTCATGACGTTGTCGGCCATCGACAGCGCGTCTGCGTAACGCAGGTCGATCTCCTGCTGGCCCGGCGCGCCTTCGTGGTGGCTGAACTCCACCGAGATGCCCATCTGCTCCAGCGCGTCGATGGCGTGGCGGCGGAAGTTGGGCGCCGCGTCGTGCACGGCCTGGTCGAAGTAGCCGCCGTTGTCGGCGGGCACCGGCACGCTGCCGTCATCGGGGCCGGGCTTCAGCAGGAAGAACTCGATCTCGGGGTGGACGTAGCACGAGAAGCCCAGATCACTGGCCTTGGCCAGCTGCCTGCGCAGCACATGCCGGGAGTCCGCCCACGACGGTGAACCGTCGGGCATGGTGATGTCGCAGAACATCCGCGCCGAATGATGCTGGCCCGAGCTGCTGGTCCACGGAAGCACCTGGAACGTCGACGGATCGGGCCGCGCGACCGTGTCGGATTCGGATACGCGCGCGAACCCTTCGATCGACGAGCCGTCGAAGCCGATGCCCTCTTCGAAGGCTCCCTCGAGCTCGGCGGGCGCGATTGCCACGGACTTGAGGTATCCGAGCACGTCGGTAAACCACAACCGGACGAACCGAATATCGCGTTCCTCCAGCGTGCGCAGCACGAATTCCTTCTGGCGGTCCATGCCCGCAGCGTAGGCACCGGCTGTTAAATCCGTGTTACGGCCCTGGCTGGGTTTGATTTCCGTGTCGCTGCGCGGCCGCTTCACGCACCTAGCAATTGAGGTTGCCGGGCGACTGCCGGTCGACGAAGAAGTTCAGCACCGCGGTGTCGACGCAGGCGTCGCCGTTGAACACGACGGTGTGCTGCGAGCCGTCGAACGAGATCAGCGCCGCACCCATCTGCCGGGCCAGGTCCACCCCGGCCTGATACGGCGTCGCGGGATCGCCCGTGGTTGACACGACCACGACCTTGCCTGGCCCGGGCCCACGCACCTGGTGCGGCACCGACGTGGGCTGCACCGGCCAGAGCGCGCAGACGTCGCGCGGTGCGTATCCGGTGAATGCGCCGTAGGCCAGAAACGGCGCGACTTCCCGGATCCGGCGGTCGGCGTCGGCCCACACGGCCGGGTCGGTCGGGTACGGCGCGTCGACGCACCGGATCGCGGTGAAGGCGTCCTGCAGGTTCTGGTACCGGCCCGCGTCGTCGCGGTTCTGATAGTCGTCGGCCAGCAGCAGCAGGTCCCCCGCGTCGGTGCCACGCTGCAGGCCGAGCAGCCCACTGGTGAGATATGGCCAGTACCGCGCCGAGTACAGCGCGTTGACCGTCCCGGTGTTGGCGTCCTGGTAGCTCAGACCCCGCGGGTCGGACGTGCTGCCGGGGCGGGCTACCAGCGGATCGACCAATTGCTGGTAGCGGCTGACGAATTGGGCGGGGTCGGTGCCGAGCGGGCAGCCCTGGGCTTTGGCGCAATCGGCGGCATAGGACTCGAAAGCCTTTTGGAATCCGGCCATTTGGCGGATGTTCTTGGTGATCGGGTCGATGCTCGGATCGACCGCGCCGTCGAGCACCATGGTACGCACCCGGTCGCCGTACTGTTCGGCGTAGGCCGCGCCCAATTCGGTCCCGTATGAGAAGCCCAGATAGTTGATCTGGTCCTCACCGAGCGCGATCCGTACCGCGTCCATGTCGCGCACCGTCGATGCGGTGCCGATGTTGGCCAGGAACGGTGCGCCCATCCGGTCCAGACACTGCTGGGCGAACTGCCGGTACAAGCCTTCGATGTGGGCGACGCCGGCCGGGCTGTAATCGGCCATCGGCTCACGGCGGTACGCGTCGAACTCGGCATCGGTGCGGCAACGCAATTGCGGCGTGGAGTGCCCGACTCCGCGCGGGTCGAACCCGACGAGGTCGAACCGGCGACCGATCTCGGTGTCGGCCAGCGCCGCACCCATCCCGGCGACGGTGTCGACCGCCGACGCTCCGGGACCGCCAGGATTGACCATCAGCACCCCGAGGCGATCACCGGTGGCCGGCACCCGGATGACGGCCAACTGCGCTTGTGCGCCTTGGGGATCCGCGTAATCGACCGGCACCGCGACCGTGCCGCATTGAGCGGTCGGGATCGCCGACACGTCGGGAATCCAGTTCGCGCAGGTGCCCCACGCCGGTGGCGCGGCGGATGCCACCGGCATCACGACCGCGGGCAGGGCAAGCAGCATCGCCGTCAAGATTCCGCCCACCCACCGCACGGCTGCCATGGTCGCACGGCCCGTACGGCCGAGTCTTCCGCTGAGGCCGACCAGAGATCGGCCGGCAACCATACGGTGACCTTGCGATTCGGCGGCGGTCAGCAGCGGGTGTCCGGCGGCGGCACGGTCACGTCGACGAGATACGTCGCGGCGATGTCGTCGATGCACTTGTCGCCCTGGAACACCACGGTGTGCTGGGTGCCGTCGAAGGTGACCAGCGTGCCGCCGAGCTGGCGCGCCAGGTCCACACCGGCCTGGTACGGCGTGGCCGGGTCGTTGGTCGTCGAGACGACGAGCACCGGCGGCAGCCCGCTCACCGCGATCTCGTGCGGTGTGCTGGTCGGCGGCACCGGCCAGAATGCACATGCCCCGAGCGGCGCGTTGCCGGTGAACTCGCCGTAGCTCATGAACGGTGCGACCTCGCGAAGCCTGCGGTCCTGCTCGACGACGACGGCGCGGTCGGTGATCGCGGGTTTGTCCATGCAGTTGACCGCCACCCGCGCGTCGGTGGAGTTGTTGTAGTGGCCCTTGGCATCTCGGCCCATGTACAGGTCGGCCAGCGCCAGCATGAGGTTGCCGTCGCCCTCCTTGAGCGATTTGAGCGCGTCGGTCAGGTGCCGCCACAGGTTCGGCGAGTAGAGCGGCAGGATCGTGCCCACGGTCGCGTCGCTGTAGCTCAGGCCGCGCCCGTCGCGCGTCTTGGCCGGGTTCTGGACCAACGGGTCGATGATGCTCTTGTACACCTCGACGGCCTTGGCCGGATCGGCGCCCAGCGGGCAGTCGGGGCTCTTGGCGCAGTCGGCGGCGTAGTCATCGAAAGCCTTCTGGAACGCCGCGGCCTGGCGCACACTCTCCTCGACCGGATCGGCGTTGGGATCGACGGCGCCGTCGAGGATCATCGCGCGCACCTTGTCCGGGAACTCCTCGGCGTAGGTGGCGCCGATGCGCGTGCCGTAGGAGTAGCCGAGGTAGGTCAGCTTCTCGTCACCGAGCGCGGCCCGAATGGCGTCAAGGTCCTTGGCCACGTTGTCCGTGCCGACGTTGGCGAGGAACTCCTCGCCCATCTTGTCGACACACCGCTGAACGAACGCCTTGGTCTCGGCCTCCAGGTGGGCCACGCCCTCCGGGGTGTACTCCACCGTCGGGTCGGCACGCTGGCGGTCGTTGTCGGCGTCGGAGTTGCACCACACCGCAGGGTTCGACGACGCGACGCCGCGCGGATCGAACCCGACGATGTCGAATCGCTCCTTGACCGATTGCGGCAGGCTCGGCAGCAGCGACAGCGCCGACTCGACGCCGGATTCGCCGGGCCCGCCCGGGTTGATCACCAGCGAACCGATCTTCTCGCCGGTCGCCGGGAAGCGGATCATCGCGATCCTGGCAACGTCACCGTCGGGCTTGGAATAGTCCACCGGCACCGACAGGAGCCCGCATTCGGCCGCGTCGGGTATGGGTGCCTGATCGCCCGCACCCGCATTGCACGGCAACCACTGCACCGGGGTGCCCGGCCTGGGCACCGCGATGATCGCGCGCCCCTCGATCACCTGGCTGCAGCCCGCCACCGCCAGCACCATCACCGCCAGCAGCGCACCGAACCTGATCCTGACCTTCATGGCACCACATGCTGCCATGACTCGCCGCGTGCACCGGTCAGGGCCAGCCGACCAGCCGGGATTACCGGGTCGCCTTCACCAACTCGTCGAGCGCGACGGCGAAGTCGTCGGCCAGGTCCCACAGGTCGGGCAGCAATTCCGGGCACGACACGATGCCGACGTCGAGCTTGCCGGTCAGCGACATCACCGTGATGTTGAGGCCCGAACCGTGGAATATCGGCCCCAGCGGATACATCGCCTTGACCTCGGCGCCGAGGAAATACAACGGCACCTGCGGCCCCGGCACGTTGGAGACGACGAGATTGTGCACGGGTTTGGCCCCCGACAGCCGGCTGGCCGCATAGACGCGCATGGCCACGCCGAACACCGCCGGGGCCGCGAATTGCGTCCAATCCTGCAGCAGCGTCGCGCCGATCGCCGAACTGTGTTGTTTGGCAACCGAATTCGCCTCGGATATGGCCTTGAGACGTTCGGCCGGGTCGTCGATGTGGGTTTCGAGTGTGGAGAACATGCCCGACACCTGGTTGCGCCCGGGCCGGTCCGACCGGTCGTGCACCGAGACCGGCACCATCGCGACGAGCGAATTCTCCGGCAGCTCACCGCGATCGGCCAGAAAAGTGCGGAGCACACCCGACACGAGCGCCATCACCACGTCGTTGACCTTGACGCCGAAGTGATTCTTGACGGTCTTGATGTCCTCGAGGTCGAGTTGCGCGAACGCGATGTTGCGGTGGCCCGTGACGTTGGCGTTGAACGCGGTCTTGGGCGCGGCGAACGGGGCCGCCATAGTCATGCCGTTGCGTGCCCGCCGCACGGTGTCGACCACCGACGACAGCGTCGACGGCACGACGTTGACCAGCTTCAACGGCCTCGTCGCGAACTTCACCGCGCCGTTGATCGCGATCTCCAGCCCGGTTGCCCCGCCCACGCCTTCGACCGGATCCGGTGGCGGCGCGTCGGGTTCGGTGGTGCACAGCCGCGACATCAGATTGGCGCCCGTGACGCCGTCCACGCCGGAATGGTGCACCTTCGTCATCACCGCGAGCCGTCCGCCGGCGTGTGCGTCGGTGCCCGCGACGTTTTCGATGACCCACATCTCCCACAGCGGCCGGGTGCGGTCCAGCGGCAACGACGCGATGTGGCCGCAGATCTCGGCGAGTTCGGTGCGACCACCCGGCGCGGGCAGCCCGATCCGGTGCAGGTGCCGGTCGACGTCAAAGTCCTTGTCGTCCACCCAAACCGGATGGTCGAGGTTGAACCGGCTGTCGGCGAGTTTCTCCCGGAATTCCGGCATGGCCTTGATCCGCAGTGACAGCGCGTCGCGCATGCGGTCGAACGTGTAGCCGCCGGGCATGGTCGAGGTGTCGAGTTCGAGCACCGAGCACACGTGCATCGGCTGGGCCGCGGTTTCGAGATACAGGAAGCTGGCGTCGAGTCCGCTGAGCCTTTGCATGCGCCTGATCGTAGGGAGACGAGTCGGCAACTGTGAGGAAATCCACTTAACGAGTCGTTTACCCACTTTCCGGCGGGTGGCAGACTGACATGTGTCAGCCGAACCCGGGGACCACATATTGGCCTCGAGGATTCGAAAAGACCATCAATCGAGGGACAACGATGTCTGAACAGTCTGTTTACGGTGCCGCCGGCGTGTCTTCGGACGGTGCGCAGGACACCAAACCCCGCACCAAGGTTCGCACGGTCACGCTCCAGAAGTGGAAGGCCGAAGGCCACAAGTGGGCCATGCTCACCTGTTACGACTACTCCAGCGCGCGGGTGTTCGACGACGCCGGTATCCCGGTGCTCCTCGTCGGTGACTCCGCGGCAAACGTCGTCTACGGCTACGACACCACCGTGCCGATCACCATCGACGAGCTGATCCCGTTGGCGCGGGCCGTGGTGAAGGGCGCCCCGCATGCGCTCGTCGTCGCCGACCTGCCGTTCGGCAGCTACGAATCGAGCCCGCAGCAGGCGCTCGCAACCGCGACGCGGTTCATGAAGGAAACCGGCGCGCAGGCCGTCAAGCTCGAAGGCGGCGAACGCGTCGCCGAGCAGATCGCGACGCTGACCGCGGCGGGCATCCCGGTGGTGGCCCATATCGGCTTCACGCCGCAGAGCGTCAACGGGCTCGGCGGGTTCCGTGTGCAGGGCCGCGGCGATGCCGCCGATCAGACCATCGCCGACGCGATCGCCGTCCAGGAAGCCGGCGCCGTCGCGGTCGTGCTGGAGATGGTGCCCGCCGAGCTGGCCACCCAGATCACCGGCAAGCTGACCATTCCGACGGTCGGCATCGGCGCGGGCCCCAACTGCGATGCCCAGGTGCTGGTCTGGCAGGACATGGCCGGCCTCACGAGCGGCAAGACCGCCAAATTCGTCCGCCGCTTCGGCGACGTGGGTGGCGAATTGCACCGTGCCGCAACGCAGTACGCGCAGGATGTGGCGGCCGGGGCGTTCCCGGCCGAGGAGCACAGCTACTAGGTATCGCTACGCGAAGTCGGGCCGGCGCTTCGCGAGGAACGCATCAACCCCCTCGCGGCCGTCGGCCGAGTCCGCGCGTGCGGCGATCAACCGGCCCTCGGCCTCCATCTGCTCTTCGAGGCTGTTCTTCAGCGAGGACAGCAGCAGCGTCTTGACCGCGCCGTTCGACCCGGCCGACCCGCCGGCCAACTGCTCGGCGAGTTTGCCCGCCCGCTCCGCGAGGTCCGCGTCGGCGACCACCTCGGTGACCAGGCCCCAGTCCTGCGCTTCGGCCGCCGACAGCGTGCGGTTGGTGAGCATCAGTTCCTGTGCGCGGCGCATGCCGACCAGACGCGGCAGGTAGTACGACGAACTGCCGTCCGGGCTCAGCCCCACCTTGGTATAGGCCATGGTGAACGACGCCGATTCGGCCGCCAGGACGAGGTCTCCGGTGACGGCGAGCGAGAAGCCCGCCCCCGCCGCGGTGCCGTTGACCGCGGTGATCAGCACGGCGTCCATCCGCGCGAACGACGAGATGGCCCGGTGCAGGTCGTCGGCGACACCCTTGACGAACTGCCCGCGGGCGGGCGCGGTGGAGAACGCCTTGAGGTCGCCGCCCGCGCAGAAGAACCGGCCGGACCCGGTCAGCACGACGACCTTGGTGCCCACCGTGTCGCAGCGCCGCGCGGCATCGGCCAGTTCCCGAGTCATGGTGTGGTTCATGCCGTTTGCGGCGTCCGGGCGGTTCAGCGTGATGCGCGCGATCGCACCGGACTGCTCGAACGTGATGGCTTCATACGTGGGCTCGGTCACGCACCGGACTCTAGCGGGCCGCCCGCTGCGGCGGTCGCACCCCCAGCCGGTCCGCGGTCGCGCGGACCAGGTCGGCGAAATCGCGGTCGTAGCCGACGGCCCGCAGGGCGCCCTCGCCGATCACCCACGGTTGTTCGGGCGGTATGTCGGCATCGTCGGAGCGGCTGTTGATCACCGATTCGACCAGGCGGAACGGCAAATCGTCGGCATCGGGCGGGCCGCCGCACTCGGCGATCACGTCGGCAGACAACCGCCGGTAGCGGCTACGCAGCTCGGCGCGGCTGCGGCGGAAGGGCTCGAAGCGATCGGTCCGCAGCTCCGGCAGCAGGTACAGCGCACCGAGGTTCCACCGGCCCGCGCACAGCTGGGTCGCGTCGCCAACCACGAGCGTGTGCAGTCGCGGCGCGGCCGGGCCGGACTCCCCTGCCAGATCCGTGGCCAGCCGTAGCGGCGCGTCGACCGTCCCGGTCAGCAGCGCGTCGAGAATGTCGTCCTTGGTCGCGAAATGGTGGTAGAGCGACGCCTGGCGCACCCCAACCTCATCGGCGATCCGACGGGTGGACGTACTGGCGTAGCCGTGGGTGGTGAACAGCTCGGCCGCGGCGTCGAGTATCTCCTCGCGGGCCGTCTTGCCCGGCCTACGGGGCTGTTCCAGGCGCGGACGGCCCCGGCCCGCGCCAGCCATCGCCCCGGTGGTCATCTCAACATTCTGACACCGGGCCGCGTGCCGTCACGCCGGCTGCAGCGCCGCCAGGTACTGCTGCTGGCAGGCGCGGCGGGCCAGCTTGCCGCTCGTCGTACGCGGAATCGACCCTGCCGCAACGAGTTTGACGTCAGCCACGGCGACAGCATGGCGCCGCGAGATCGCGGCGCGGATCGCGTCGACGATCGGCGCCGGGTCGGCGCGCCCCGCGCCCGGGGCCCGCTCCGCGACGATCGCCAGGCGTTCACCGGACGGGGACGGCACGGAGAACGCCGCGACGAATCCCGCCCGCACCGCGGGCGAAGCCTCGGCCACGGTGGCCTCCAGATCCTGGGGGTAATGGTTGCGACCGTCGACGATCACCATGTCCTTGATCCGGCCGGTGATGTACAGCTCGCCGTCGACGTACATGCCCAGATCGCCCGTGCGGAACCACGACGCACCCTCCGGCGCACCCTCCGCATGGCTGTTGCGCTCGAGTCGCGTTTGCAGCTTGTTGCGGAAGGCGAGCTCGGTTTCGTGCGGCCGCCGCCAATAGCCCTGGCCGACGTTGTCTCCGTGCAGCCAGATCTCACCGATCTGGCCGTCGGGCAGCTCGGCGTCGACGTCGTCGTCCGGCGAGACGATCACCGCCCACTGGCTGCGCGCGATCTGCCCGCACGACACCTGGGGCACCGCTTCCGGCGCGTCGGGCGATACCAGGACCGCGCGGCCGGCTCCGAGTTCCTCGCGGTCGACGTAGATGGCGCTCGGGCGGGCGTCGGGCGCGATCGTCGAGACGAACAGCGTGGCCTCGGCCATGCCGTAGGAGGGTTTGACGGCCGTCGGCGAGAGCCCGTACGGCGCGAACGCGTTGTTGAACACCTCGATCGAGGACATGCTCACCGGCTCGGAGCCGTTGATCAGGCCGGCGACGTTGCTCAGGTCGAGTTCCTCGCCCGCGGGCGGCAGGCCGCGCTGGGCCGCGAGCTCGTAGGCGAAGTTGGGCGCCGCGGCAAACGTCGGCAAGTCGGACGCCCCGAGTTCTTTGATCCAGCGGTACGGGCGTCGGACGAACGCCACCGGCGACATCAACGTGATGTGGCCGCCGCACAACGCCGGGAACATGATCATCAGCAGACCCATGTCATGGAACAGCGGCAGCCAGCTGACGCTGCGGATGTTCCAGTCCAGGCCGACCGAGATGATCATCTGCAGCACGTTCGTGCAGGCCGCGCGGTGGGTGATTTCCACACCGGCCGGTGTGCGCGTGGACCCCGACGTGTACTGCAGGTACGCGATGTCGTCGGTGCGTAGTTCCGCGCTGCGGAATCCGGCGCCGACGGAGTCGGGTACCGCATCGACGGCGATCATCCGGGGCCGCCGCGCCCGTGGCAGCTTGCGCAGGAAATCGCCGACCGGTCCGGCCGCCGCCGTGGTGGTCAGCACGACCGACGGGCTCGCGTCGCCCAGCACCGCATCGAGGCGCTCGGTGTGGCCGGGCAGTTCCGGGGAAAACAACGGAACCGCGATGGCGCCCGCGCGGATCGCGGCGAAGAACGCGACGACGTAGTCGACGCCCTGCGGGGTCAGGATCGCCACGCGGTCGCCACGTGATGTGACCTGCTGCAACCGGGCTCCGACCGCGCGGACCCGGGTGTCGAGCTGCGCCCAGGTCAGCTCGACGGCCCGTCCGTCATGGTCGAAATCCAGATATCGGTAAGCCGGCGTATCACCGAACTCGGCGACGTTGCGGTCGAAATGCGACAGCAGCGTGGAGCCGTCCGGGATGGCGATCTCGCCATCCGAATCCAGGTAATCCGCGACCTTCAGGCGTGCCGAAGCGCCGCTCGTCGTCATGGCATCCAGACCCATGTCCGCAATCTTAAGAGGTTTCCTCAGAAACGGGTGGAACCTGTTGTGCGCGGCGCAAAGTCTTTACCTTGACGTGACCTTTGGTCGGTTAAGGGCAACCATTCCGGTGTGGCACGCTGGTGCCATCGGATCCGGTGCACAGCGAAGGTGACCATGGCCCCTGACACGCCCAAAACCTCCAGGTACACCGAGGTCGAGCGCAAGTTCGAGGTGACCGACGCGACCGTCTCCCCCTCGTTCGACGGGTTGACAGCTGTCGCCCGTGTCGAGCGGCCTCCGTCACAACAGTTGGACGCTGTCTATTTCGACACACCGGCCCGCGACCTCGCGGCGCACCGCATCACGCTGCGGCGACGCACCGGCGGGCCCGACGCGGGCTGGCATCTCAAGCTGCCCGCGGGGCCGGATGCCCGTACCGAGGTGCGCGCACCGCTGGACCCGGACGGCGACGCCGAGACCGACGCCGTGCCAGAGGATCTGCGGGACATCGTGCTCGCGATCATCCGCGACCGGCCGCTCGCCCCGGTTGCCCGCATCTCGACGAAACGCAGCGTCGATCTGCTGTTCGGGCACAGCGGCGCTGCGCTGGCCGAGTTCTGCGACGACCACGTCACCGCGTCGGCCGCTGGGCAGGAGGACGAGGCCCAGCAGTGGCGCGAATGGGAACTCGAGCTCTTGGACACCGAGGTTCCGGACGGCCTGCTGGACCGGTTGTCGAACCGGTTGACCGACGCCGGCGCGCAGCCGGCCGGCCACGGGTCGAAGCTGGCCAAGGTGCTCGAAACCGCGGGCGCCGCCGCCGAGGAGCAGCCCGTCCCCGCCGATCCGATGCACCGGGCCATCGCCGAACAGATCGAGGAGCTGCTGGTCTGGGATCGTGCGGTACGGGCCGACGCATACGACTCGGTGCACCAGATGCGCGTGACGACCCGCAAGATCCGCAGCCTGCTGCAGGCATCCAAAGACGCGTTCCCGTTGGCCGACAACGGCTGGATTCTCGACGAGCTCCGGGCGCTCGCGGCCTTGCTCGGGGTGGCCCGCGACGCCGAGGTGCTCGCCGAGCGCTACCAGCGCGCACTCGACGAACTGTCCCCCGACCTCGTGCGGGGGCCGGTACGGGAACGGCTCGTCGACGGCGCGCACCGCCGCTATGCCGCGGGCCTGCGCCGCGCGCTGCAGGCGATGCGCTCGCAACGTTACTTCCGGCTGCTCGACGCGCTCGACGACCTCGTCGCCGCCGAACCCCCGGACGACACCGACGCAGACAGCTCATCGGCGACCATCGGCTCGGCTTACAAGCGCGTGCGCAAAGCAGCCAAGGCGGCGAAGGCCGCAGCCGAGTCCACCGAGGCCGACGCCGAGGAAAAGGACGAGGCGCTGCACCGAATCCGCAAGGGCGCCAAGCGTCTTCGCTACACCGCGGCCGCCACCGGCGCGACCAAGGTGTCCGATCGGGCCAAGGCCATCCAATCGCTGTTGGGCGATCATCAGGATGCCGTGGTCAGCAAGACGCACCTGAGCACGCAAGCCGAAGCCGCGCACGCCGCGGGCGAGGACACCTTCACCTACGGTCTGCTCTACCAATTGGAGGACGAGGTCGCCCAGCATTCCCGCGCGCTCTTGGAGGACGCGCTGCGAAAGCTCGACAAGGCGGTCCACAAGACCCGGCACTGAGGCAGGGGCGAACGAGTTGGCCTGTAAGCCGGATTCTGTTCCTCACCGCCATTTCTGGCGGCGAGGCGGCGACCATCCATCTGGGCACACCGTCGCCGGGTGCCTCGAGCGGCCTACCCGCAGGCTCGGGCGAGCAACCCTCAGGCGCCTGCGCGACCGCAACCAGGTTGCGGCCTTCTTGGCCTTGCTTCGGGTGGGGTTTGCCTAGCCACCCCGGTCACCCGGGGTGCTGGTGCGCTCTTACCGCACCGTTTCACCCTTACCATTTCTGGCGGTCTGTTTTCTGTGGCACTTTCCCGCGAGTCACCTCGGATTGCCGTTAGCAATCACCCCGCTCTGTGAAGTCCGGACTTTCCTCGACACCGTCAGGTGCCGCGGCCGCCCGGCCAACTCGTTCGCGCAGATCACCGTACCCTTAAATCCATGCTGCAGGTGCCACCTGCCCGATATTTGCTCAGGGCGAAGGACCTGGCGGACGCGCGGTACGCCGATCCGATCACCGTCGACGACCTCGCGGCGGCCGCGGGGCTGTCCCGTGCGCACTTCAGCCGGATGTTCACCCGGACCTTCGGGGAGTCTCCGCGCGCCTATCTGCAGAGCAGGCGGTTGGAGCGGGCCGCGGCGCTGCTGCGCAACACCGACCGCTCGGTCGCCGACATCTGCGTGATGGTCGGCCTGCAGAGCGTGGGCTCGTTCACGTCGAGCTTCGCCAAGGTCTACGGCAAGCCGCCGGCGGCCTACCGCGCGAGCCTGCCGCCCGCTGCGCTGCGCGCCCCGGTGCCGAGTTGTGTTCTGGCGCGCGACACCCGGAAAACAGCACACGCGAAGAAGACGGGCACCGACGCCCGACCGTAGCGTCGGTCGCATGATGAGAATCGCAAGCACACACCTCTGGGTTCACGACCAGGAAGCCGCGCTGAAGTTCTGGACCGAAAAGGTCGGAATGGAAGTGCGCGAAGACGTTACGTTGCCCGATGTCGACACCCCGTTCCGGTGGCTCACGGTCGGCCCGCCCGGTCAGGACGATGTCAGCATCGTGCTGATGGCCGTGCCCGGCCCGCCCGTGATGGACGAGGACACCCGCAAACAGGTGCTCGACCTGACCGCAAAAGGCTTCGCCGGCACGGTGTTTCTGACCACCGAGGACTGTCAGAAGAGCTACGAGGAGCTCACCGCCCGCGGGGTCGAGTTCACCGAGCCGCCCAACCAGATGCCCTACGGGATCGACTCCGGTTTCCGCGATCCGTCGGGCAACAGCGTCCGGCTGACCCAGCGCACCTGAGCCGTGTCGAGACCGACGCAATGGTCGATGCCAGGCCGTGCCGGCGACCAAAGCGTCGGTCTCGATGCGGTCAGTCCCTGCGACGCAGCACCATCACGTTGTCGATGAGCGTGCCGCGCTGCCCGTCCGGTCCGGTCGCGTCGCGTTCTTCGGCTCCGACGCGCACCCGCTCCCACTGCTCGTCGGGCAGATCGAGTGCGCCCACGACGTCCTCAGCGCTGGGGAACTCGAATTTCCTTACGTGCTCGGGTGCCCACGGCGGGGCGGCACCGTGGTCGACGATGATCAGCAACCCGCCCGGGGCGACCACCCCGGCGGCGCGGCGCAGCAAGGCAGGCCGGTCCATCGCGATGGGCGACTGCAGGAACTGAGCCGACACCAGGTCGAAGCTGCCCTCCGGCAGACTCTCGGCGAAATCGTGCCGTTCGAACGTGATGCGGTCGGCCACGCCCCGGGCCTTCGCTTCGGCGGCGGCCCGCCCGAGCGCGGTGTCCGAGACGTCGGTAGCCGTCACCCGCCACCCCTGTTCGGCGAGCCAGACGGCGTCGCCGCCTTCGCCGCACCCCAGATCCAGGGCACGGCCCGGGGTCAGGCCCGCGGCCAGTTTCTCGAGCTGAGGGTTGACGCGCCCGCTCCAGATGCGGCCGCGCTGCCCGTAGTGCCGTTCCCAGTACTGGGCCGTCACCTCGGAATGCGTCGGCCACGGCGGGACCGGCAGCCCGAAGTCCTCGGCCAGCAGGCTCTGCACCACCGCGGCACCGACCTGGCTGCCGGCCGCGACGGCGTTCGCCACCTGTGGCATCTGGGCACTCAGGTCCCCTGCGGCGAACAAGCCCGGCACGGACGTGCGGCCGAACCCGTCGACCACGAGGGCATCCATCGCGACCGGACCCGGCGCCGCCACCGCGCCGAGTTGCGCGGCCAGCGGGGAACGCTGGTGCAGCGTGGTGGCGACAAGCGCACCGCGGCGTGCCAACCGTGTTCCGTCCGCGAACTCCACGGCAGCCAATTCGCCGTCTTCTGCGTGGAATTGGGCGATCGAGCGGTCATCGACACCGACGCCCGCGGCATCGAGCAGTTTGATCTGGGTGTCGTCGAGTCCGCCTTCGCCGTTGGTCAGAACGATCAGATCGTCGGTCCAGCCGCGCAGCAGCAGCGCCGAGTGCACGGCACGGTCACCACGGGCGACCACCCCGAGCGGCGCGTCGCGCAGTTCCCAGCCGTGGCAGAACGGGCAGTGGAAAACCGAACGGCCCCACAGCGGTTCGAGGCCTGGGATATCCGGCGGCCGGTAGTCCATCCCGGTGGCGAGTAGCACCGCCCTGGCGTGCTCGCGGGTGCCGTCGCCCAGTTCGAGAACGAATCCCGGTTCACCGCGCACGACTTCACCGGTACGCACTTCCACGGTCGGATAGGCGGCCAGCTCGGCACGGCCCGCCGCGTACAGCTCGGCAGGCGGCCGGCCGTCACTGCCGAGCAGCCCACCGATGCCGTGTGCGGCCAGGTTGCTCTGATTGCCCGCGTCGACGAGCAGTACCCGCCGCCGGGCCCGGCCCAGCACGAGCGCGGCGCTCAAACCCGCGGCGCCGCCGCCGACGACGATGCAGTCCCATGCCTTGTCCATCACTTCAACGTCCATATCCCGAGCTTGCCGACCCAGCACGAAACTGGCAAGCTAATTTGCCATGGAGGCAATCGCAGCCGCGGAGGAGAACGTCGACGCCATGGTCCGGCGGCGGCTGCGCGAGCTACGGGTGCAGCGCGGCCTGACTTTGGAGGACGTCGCTACCCGCGCCCAGATCGACGTGTCGACGCTGAGCAGGCTGGAATCGGGTAAACGCAGGCTCGCACTGGATCATCTGCCCCGGCTCGCCGCCGCGTTGTCGGTGACCACCGATGAGCTGCTGCGCGCACCGGAAGCCGAGGATCCGCGGATCAAGGGCGCCTCGCACACCCATCACGACATCACTTACTGGCCGCTCACGCGGCACGGTCCGGCCGGTGGGCTGCACGCGTTCAAGATCCGCATCAGCGCCCGCCGCCGTAAACCGCCTGCAGAGCTACCCGTGCACGAGGGTCGCGACTGGATGTATGTGTTGTCCGGGCGGCTGCGCCTCATCCTCGGCGAGCAGGACTTCATCGTCAAACCCGGTGAGGCGGTTGAGTTCTCGACGTGGAGCCCGCACTGGTTCGGCGTCGTCGACGGACCGGTGGAGGCGATCACGATCTTCGGCCCGCACGGCGAACAGCTGCACCTGCACGCCTGAGTTACAGGTAGGCGGTCTGGTTGACCAGTCGCACCGATGAGGCGCCGTCGGCGTAGAACTCGGCGATCGACAGTGAGGCCAGATCGAGGTGCAGCCGGTAGAGGATGCCCTCCCCGGCATCGAGCGCAAGCCGTAACACGGTCTTGATCGGCGTCACGTGCGACACCACCAGAACGGTCGCGGCGCCGTGCTCGGCGATGATGCGGTTGCGGGCCCGCCGCACCCGGTGCGCCACGGCGTCGAAGCTCTCACCGCCGGGTGGCTCGACGCTGGTGTCGCGCAGCCAACGCCGGTGCAGCTCCGGATCCCGTTGCGCCGCTTCGGCGAACGTCAAACCCTCCCAGGCGCCGAAGTCGGTCTCGATCAGATCGTCGTCGACCGTGACGTCGAGCCCGAGCGCCTTGGCCGCCGCGGCGGCGGTGTCGTACGCCCGCTGCAACGGCGAGGTGACCACCGCGGCGACTCCGCCGCGCTCGCCCAGATAGCGCGCTGCCGCGTCGGCTTGGCGCCGGCCCTCCTCGGTCAGCGCGGGATTGCCGCGGCCCGAATAGCGCCGCTGGACGGACAGTTCGGTCTGTCCGTGCCGCAACAGCAGCAGCCGCGTCGGCGCGCCGACCGCACCGGTCCAGCCCGGGGCCGACGGCTTCTCGTCCTCGGCCGGCTTCTTCGTCGGCGCCGCCTCGTCGACCACCCCGGCCGCGGCGTCCATCGCCTCGTTCGCGAGCCGGTCGGCATAGCTGTTGCGGGCGCGCGGAATCCAGCTGTAGCTCACGTGGTCGAACGTGTCCGCGAGTGCGGCGGCCTGGCGTTGGAGATCGATCAGGTCGGGGTGTTTGACGCGCCAGCGGCCCGTCATCTGTTCGACGACCAGTTTGGAGTCCATCGACACCGCGACCTCGGTGGCGCCCTGGGCCGTCGCGGCCTCCAAACCAGCGATCAGGCCGCGATATTCGGCGACATTGTTGGTGGCCCGGCCGATGGCTTCCTTGCGCTCGGCCAGCACCGTGCCATGGTCGGCGGTGTACACGACGGCGCCGTACCCGGCCGGTCCCGGGTTACCGCGCGATCCGCCGTCAGCCTCGACGAGCACCTTCACGGCTTGACCCGCAACAGGATTGCTCCACACTCCGGGCAGCGCAGCACGTCGTCGTCGGCAGCGGCCGAGATACGGGCGATCTCGCCGCGGTCGATCTCGATCCGGCACGCCCCGCACCGCCGGCCCTGCAGCAGGCCTGCGCCCGCGCCACCGCGCGCCCGCTGCCGCTCGTAGAGGCCCACCAACTCGTCGTCGATCGCGTCGACGAGGGCGTCGCGGCGGGTCGCACACTGATGGCGGGACTGGTCGATCTCCACGAGCGCGCCGTCGCGCGCCTGCTGGGCATCGGACAGCGCCGTCTGCAGTTCATCGATGCGGCGCAGCGCCTCGGCCTGCTGGGCCAGCAGCTCCTCGCGGCGCTCCATGACTTCGAGCAGGGAGTCCTCCAAGCTCGACTGTCTGCGCTGCAAAGTTTCGAGTTCGTGCTGGATCTCGGTGACCTGTTTGGCGCCCACCCCGCCGCTTTCGAGCAGCGCGCGGTCGCGGTCCTCGCGTTGACGCACCGCGTCGATCTCGGTCTCGAACTTGGCCACCTGGGTGCCCAGATCCTCCAGCGCGATACCCAGCGTGGCCAGCCGGTCGTTGGCGGCGCCGTACTCGGCCTGGGCATCGTCGAGGCGCTTCTGCTCGGCCAGATGCTTGGCACGGTGCTCGATACGGGCCAGCTCGGCGTCCACCTCGGTCAGCTCGAGCAGTGAACGCTGTTGGGATACTTCGGCTTTCATCTTCTTTCGCTCCCCTACCGGCTAACTCTCGACGTTCCATGGATCGGTGCGCACCGTACTGACCCGCACCGGCAGGGTGTCACCGAAATGCCTGCGCAGCACATCGGCCGCCTGAGCACACCAGGGAAACTCGCTGGCCCAGTGTGCAACATCGACCAGCGCCACGTCCGACGCCCGCCGGTGCTCGTCGGCGGGATGGTGGCGCAGATCGGCGGTGACGTACGCCTGCACGTCGGCCGCGGCGGCCGCGCCCAGCAGCGAGTCGCCCGCTCCCCCGCAGACCGCGACCCGCGACACCATGGCATCGGAGTCACCCGACGCACGCACGCCCCACGACGTCGCGGGCAGCGCCGCGCACACGCGGGATACGAACGCCGACAACGGTTCCGGCCGATCCAGCGAACCGACCCGGCCGATGCCGACGTCGCCCGGTATGGGCGCCAGCGCGATGATGTCGAAGGCCGGTTCCTCGTACGGATGGGCCGCGCGCATGGCGGCCAGGATCTTCGAGCGCAACCGTGCCGGCGCGATCACCTCGACCCGGTCCTCGGCCACCCGTTCGACGCTGCCGACCTCACCGATCGCCGGCGACGCGCCGTCATGGGGCAGGAACTGCCCCGTCCCGGTAACGCTCCAGCTGCAGTGGGAGTAGTCGCCGATGCGACCTGCGCCTGCCGCGAACAGTGCCGCCCGCAACGCTTCGGCGTCGGCGGCCGGAACGAACACCACCCACTTGTCCAGATCCGGCCCGGCCGCCACGGGCGACAGCACGCCCTCGACCGTCAGCCCGAGCGCATCGGCCAGCGCGTCGGATACGCCCGGCGAAGCCGAATCGGCGTTGGTGTGCGCGGTGAACAACGCCCGCCCGGTGCGGATCAACCGGTGGATCAGCGCGCCCTTGGCCGTGCTGGCCGCGACGGTGTCAACCCCGCGCAACAACAGCGGGTGATGTGCGAGCAGCAGCCCGCGTTCGGGCACTTCGGAGATGACGGAGTCGGTGGCGTCGACCGCGACCGTGACCGAATCGACGGGTTCGTCGGGGTCGCCGCACACGAGCCCGACCGAATCCCAGTCCTCGGCCAGCCGCGGCGGATAGGCGGCATCAAGCACCGCGATGACATCAGCCAGTCGGGCACTCATGTCAGCACCTCCGTCACGGCGTCCACCAAAACCGGCCACTCCTCGCGCACTGCGGCACGCAGGTAGTTCGGGCGCAGGCCCACGAAAGTATCGCAACGACGCACGGCAATACCCTTGCTTTCCAGATGTTTTCGCATCAACTCCGCGTCGGGCACGGCGAACAGCACAAACGGCGCGGCCCCGGCGATCACCTCGAGGCCGAGCGCGCGAAGCGCAGTGGCCATTTCGGCACGCAGGCCCGCCAATCGCCGCGCACCGGCCTCGGCCTCGGCGACCGCCTCGGGAGCGTTCGCCGCGGCGATGGCCTCCAACTGCAGCGTCCCCAGCGGCCAGTGCGCGCGGCGTGCGGTCAGCCGGGCCAACAGTTCCGGGGCGCCGAGCGCGTAGCCGACCCGCAACCCGGCCAGCGCCCAGGTCTTGGTGAGGCTGCGCAGCACCAGCACGTCGGGCAGCGCATCGCCTGCCAACGACTCGGGTTCGCCGGGCACGGCGTCGGCGAAGGCCTCGTCGACCACCACGATCCGCCCCGGCCGGCGCAGCGCCAAGATGTGCTCGCGCGGGTGCAGCACCCCGGTGGGGTTGGTCGGATTACCGACGACGACGAGGTCAGCCGCGTCGGGTACCTGGGCACCGGCCAGCGTGAACGGCGGCGCGAGTTCGACGTGATGCACCGGCACGCCTGCCGCCGTCAAGACGGCCTCGGGCTCGGTGAAGGACGGCGCGACCAACGCCGCCAGCTGTGGCTGCAGCCCGGGCAGCAGGGCGAAGCCCTCGGCTCCACCCGCCAGCAGCGCCACCTCCGATTCGTCGCGATTGTGCCGCGACGCGACGGCCGCGACGGCACGGCGCTCGTCGGCCGCGCTCGGATAGCGGCCGAGGTCGGTCAGCCGGGCGGCCAGCCGGTCGGTCAGCCACGCCGGCGGCGAGCCGGCGCGCACGTTGACCGCGAAGTCCAGCATGCCCGGCAAGGCGGCCTGGTCACCGTGGTAGCGGGCGGCCGCGCGGGTCGGACTCTGCGATGGGCACGGCACAGCACGACAGTAGTGGGCGGTGCCCCCGGCCGGGCAGCCGGACCGCGCGGGGATCAGGGACAATTGCTCTGTGACCGACGTTGAGACCAGCCCCGAGACCGGCGCAGTCAGCGAGCTGCCGCAGGGCATCCGGCCGCAGTTGGTGCTGTTCGACCTCGACGGCACCCTCACCGACTCGGCCGAGGGCATCGTGTCGAGTTTTCGGCATGCGCTGCAGGCCGTGGGCGCCGATGTGCCCGACGGTGACCTGGCGAGCCGCATCGTCGGCCCACCCATGCACTACACACTGCGCGACATGGGGCTCGGCGAGCACGCCGACGCCGCCATCGCCGCCTACCGCGCGGACTATACGAGCCGCGGCTGGGCGATGAACACGCTGTTCGACGGCATTCCGGCGCTGCTGGCCGACCTGCGCGCGGCCGGGGTTCGGCTGGCCGTGGCCACGTCGAAGGCCGAACCGACCGCCCGCCTCATCCTCGAGCACTTCGGCCTCGACGGGTACTTCGAGGTGATCGCAGGCGCCAGCCCGGACGGCACCCGAGCGGCCAAGGCCGATGTGGTGGCGCATGCCCTCGCGCAGCTTCAGCCCCTGCCGGAGCGGGTGCTGATGGTCGGCGACCGGGTGCACGACGTCGAGGGCGCCGCCGAGCACGGCATCGAAACCGTCGTGGTCGGCTGGGGCTACGGCGCCGCGGACTTCGCCGGTCCGGCGGCCGTCGCCGCGCGGGCCCAGGTGGCGACCGTCGAAGCGTTGCGCGGGGTGCTCGGTGTCTGACCCGCTTCACGTGACATTCGTCTGTTCGGGCAACATCTGCCGCTCACCGATGGCCGAGAAGATGTTCGCGCACCAGATCAGTGAACGCGGCCTGGCCGATGCCGTCCGGGTGACCAGCGCCGGTACCGGCAGTTGGCATGCCGGTGACGGTGCGGATGCGCGCGCCTGCCTGGTCCTCACCGAGCACGGCTATCCGAGCGAGCACCGCGCGGCCCAGGTCGACGACGATCATCTGAGCGCCGATCTGGTCGTCGCGCTCGGCCGCAACCACGCCAGGATCCTCGCCGACCTCGGGGTGCAACCCGAGCGCCTGCGGATGCTGCGTTCGTTCGATCCGCGTTCCGGTGCGCACACCCCCGACGTCGAAGACCCGTACTACGGCACGCGCGACGACTTCGAAGCGGTGTTCGCGGTGATCGAGGCCGCCCTGCCCGGACTGCACGACTGGGTCGACGCGGCGCTCGCGGCCCGGGATGAGCCTCGAGGAATCGTGGTGTGATGCAACGTCTGAGTTTCCTGTTCCGGCCGCAGTGGCTGGCGTTGTTCGTCGTGGTGGTCGCGTTCGCGTACCTGTGCTTCACGGTGCTCGCGCCATGGCAGCTGGGCAAGAACACCAAGACGTCGCGTGAGAACAACCAGATCGCGAACTCACTGCAGGCCGATCCGGTCCCGGTGACAACGCTTCTGCCGCAACAGGATTCCGCAGCCCCCGATGATCAGTGGCGACGCGTGACCGCCACCGGGCATTATCTGCCCGAGGCCGAGGTGGTGGCTCGGTTGCGGGTCATCGACGGCGACCCCGCGTACGAGGTCTTGACACCGTTCGCCGTCGACGGCGGGCCCGTCGTGCTGGTCGACCGCGGCTATGTGAAGCCGGAGGAGGGTTCGGGCGTCCCGCCCATCGCGGCCCCGCCCACCGGGACGGTGACCATCACGGCCCGGCTGCGTGATTCCGAGGCGATCGCCACCGGCAAGGAACCGTTCCGCACCGACGGTGTGCAGCAGGTGTATTCGATCAGCACCACGCAGATCGCCTCGGTGACCGGGGTACCGCTGGCGGGGTCATATCTGCAACTCGTCGGCGGACAACCGGGCGGGCTCGGCGAGATTCCGCTACCTCACCTCGACGCGGGCCCGTTCCTGTCCTACGGCATCCAGTGGATCGCGTTCGGCATCGTCGCGCCGATCGGACTGGGCTACTTCGTCTATGCCGAGATCAAACAGCGCAGACGCGAGCGCGCCGCCAAACCCGCGGAACCGGATCGGCAGCTCACCCCCGAGGAGAAGCTCGCCGACCGTTACGGACGGCGGCACTGAGGCCTGCGGTCAGCACCGCAACCCCGGCCGCGGCCGCCTGCACCGCCCGGGACAACCGCACCGCGCGGCCCACGTCGATGACCTCGGGCACCCGGCCGTCGCCGAGCGTCGGGCGGATCTCCAGTTGATGCGCGTACTGCGTCGGGCCGCCGAGCCGCACGCCCAACGCCCCGGCGAACGTCGCCTCGGCCACCCCGGCATTCGGGCTGGGATGGCGCGCCGCGTCGCGCCGCCACGCCCGCAGCGCCGCCCGCGGTGAACCATCCACCACGGGCGCGCACGCCACGACGAGCAGTCCCGTCAAACGCGCCGGCAGGTAATTCACGACGTCATCGAAACGTGCGGCCGCCCAACCGAATCGGAGGTAACGCGGGGAACGGTGCCCGATCATCGCGTCGAGCGTGTTGGCTCCGCGGTACACCAGTACGCCAGGAACGCCCGCGACAGCGACCCACAGCAGCGGCGCCACCTGCGCGTCGGAGGTGTTCTCGGCAAGAGACTCCACCGTCGCGCGGGTCAGCCCGGCGGCATCGAGCGCGGCGGGATCCCGGCCGCACAGCGAGGGCAGCAGCCGGCGCGCTCCGTCGAGATCGCCGGCTTCCAGCACGGTCGCCATCTGTCCGCCCACGCGATTCAGTGACGTGCCGCCGAGCGCGACGAACGTCGCCAACGCGGTCACCGGCGCCGAACGTCCCGCGGCCGCCCCGAACAGCGCCAGCCCGCTCAGCAGCAGCCCGGTGTGCAGAACACCCGCGCGGCGGTCGTCGGCGTAGGTCAGCCGCTCCAATCGGGCGGCGCCTGCACCGAACACCGCCACGGGGTGGCCCCGGCGCGGATCGCCCAGCAGCAGATCGGCGAAATATCCGATGGCGATGCCGGCAGCGCGACATGTCGGCTCAAACACTTCGGCAGCGTCTCACAAAGTGGTCTACTCGAATTCATGAGGCTGGGTCCACCGCGGCGGCCACGACGGGTGACCGATCTCCTCATCCCGGCGGCGGTGCTGCTGCCCGTTCAAGCGCGCCAGGACCACCGGCACGTCCCTCGCCGCGAGACGCGTTGTCTGACATGGAGGTGCACATGACGTTTCCCACCCTCAACCACGTCGCGGTCACGGTGCGCGACCTTGCCGTCAGCGGGCCCTGGTACCGCGCACTGATCGGCACGGTGGAATCGTCGACGCCCCGTACGGTTCGGGGCTGAGCTTCCGGGATCCGGACGGTATCGCACTGGAGTTCTTCGCACCGAGTTGATCCCGTCCGCGCCGGCGCCCGACGCCGGTTCCGAGGTTAGGATCCGACGCGGAGGAACCCGTGAAAAACCTCATACTCGCGGTTGCCGTGTCGACGGCAATCGGATTCGCGCTAGGCGGCATGAAAGCGTCTGGCCCGGCCCCCGTCGTTGCGGCGCCACCGATCCCCACGCCGGGCGTCTACGACGTCACCGAATCCACAGCCACAAGCGCCTGGGCGCCCTACGCCTGGACACTCTCCGACTGCGGGAAGGAGTGCCTACATGTGCTTTCGCATTCCTCGGACACGCAGTGGGAGCTGGAACTGTCCTGGACAGCCACCGCCGACGGGAACCGCGGCGCCTGGGTCGGGGAACGCACCAACCCCGGCATGGCCTGCCTGGTAGGCACACCCCAGGCCTACCAAACCGGCCCGTTCGCGATGAAGTACATCATCCGGCCCGATCTGACGGGCTTCGTCAACATGAAGTTCTCACAGGACAATCCGTCCTGCTCCGGCGAGACCGACATGCGCAGCCGTGAACTCGCATTACGGCGCGCCCCGGCGGTGTGGTCGTAATCGGTTGGCCGATGAAGCTCACGTTTACGCGCTTGCGCGCGTCTACCCAGTGAGAGCATTCGCCACAAGCAAGGAGCCGCCGATGGATTCCCGATACCCATGAAGGCGCCATTCGAGAGGATCGTCAGCAGGCACGGCGCGACCGTCCTGCGGGTGTGCACGTTCGTCCTGGGCCGCATCGACGCCGAGGACGCCTGGTCGGAGACCTTCCTGGCCGCATTGCGTGCCTATCCCGAGCTTGCCGACGACGCCAACGTCGAAGCGTGGCTGGTGACGATCGCCCACCGCAAATCCGTCGACATCATCCGGCGACGGCAGCGCGATGCGATCGCCGTGAGTGAGTTGCCCGAGCGGCCGTCGCCGATCGGAGTGCCCGGCGAGGCCGACGACGAGCTCACCGAGGCCGTGAAAACGCTTCCGCCCAAACAACGTCAGGCGGTCGCCTACCACTATCTGGTCGGCCTGCCCTACGCCGAGATCGCCGAGATCCTCGGCGGCTCCACAGCGGCGGCGCGAAAAGCCGCCTCTGACGGAATCGCAACGCTACGAACGAAATACCCGGATGCACTCACGAAAGGTGAGCACCGATGAACGACACCCTGGGGCGTCTGCACCGCAGGCTCGAAGACGACGCGGCCGCGCACGGACTGCTCGACGTCGCCTACACCACGATCGACACGCCCGTTGGCCCACTGTTGCTGGCGGCCACCGAGATCGGGCTCGTGCGGGTCGCCTATGACTCGGAGAACCATGATTCGGTCCTCGACGTACTCGCGGCCAAGCTGAGTCCACGCGTCCTGCGCGCCCCGAAACGCCTGGACGCCGCGGCACGTGAGATCGGCGAGTACTTCGCAGGCCGGCGCAGGAACTTCGACCTGCCGTTGGATTACGCGCTGTCCAGCGGGTTCCGTCAGCTCGTGCAACGCCAGCTGTCCCATATCCCCTACGGCCGCACCGAGTCTTACAAGACCGTCGCGCAGATTGTGGGAAATCCCAACGCCGTTCGTGCGGTCGGGACGGCATGTGCGACGAATCCCCTGCCCGTCGTCGTGCCCTGCCATCGCGTGCTCCGCTCCGACGGCAGCCTCGGCGGCTACATCGGTGGGCTGGACGCCAAGACGACCCTGCTGGATTTGGAGCGGGCGGCATGACCGATCGATGGCAGAAACGGGTCGATTCCGGCGATTGGGACGCGATCACCGCCGAGGTCGACGAATTCGGCGGGGCACTGTTGCCGCGGTTGCTGACCGACGCCGAAACGCAACGCCTGCAAGCGATGTACGGCGACGACCATCGCTTCCGCAGCACGGTCGACATGGGCCGCCACCGCTTCGGCGAAGGCGAGTACCGCTACTTCGACCTGCCGTACCCGGAGCCCATCGAGCAGCTCAAGCAGGCGCTGTACCCGCGGCTGTTGCCGATCGCGCGGGAGTGGTGGACCAGGCTCGGCAGGCGGCCACCATGGCCCGACACGCTCGACGAGTGGCTCCAAATGTGCCACCGCGCAGGGCAAACCAAACCGACCGCGATCCTGCTGCGCTACGCCGCCAGGGACTGGAATGCGTTGCACCGCGACCTCTACGGCGATCTCGTGTTCCCGCTGCAGGTCGTCATCAACGTCAACAAGCCGGGTGAGGACTACACCGGCGGTGAGTTCCTGCTCCTCGAGCAGCGGCCGCGAGCGCAGTCACGGGGCACCGCCATGCAGCTGCCCCACGGGCACGGCTACGTGTTCACCACCCGTGACCGTCCGGTGCGCTCTGCGCGGGGCTGGTCGGCGGCACCGGTTCGTCATGGCGTGTCGGTGATCCGGTCGGGTGAGCGGACGACGCTAGCGCTGGTGTTCCACGACGCTGCGTGAATGGCCTGAGTCAAGAAGTGTCGAACGTGTGTTCTAATGAAAGTCGCTGTCCGCCCACTGTGGCCGAACTTCAAAGGAGCTCACCGTGACGACGACTCTAGACACCCCGGCAGAAGTTTTGCACACCGACTCAGGCCTCGACTCAGGCACTTCCGACGCGCCGGCGCCGGCCGCCGAGACCCCGAAGAAGGCCCCCGCCAAGAAGGCGGCAGGCAAGCGGACCAAGACACTGGAGCTCACGCTCACGGTCACCGGCACCGCCGACGGCGAATGGACCGCCGAGCTCAAACAGGGCTCTACGTATCTCGCCCGCAACCTCGCGGTCGCGGCCGCTGCGGTCTCCCGCGCGGCCAAGGAACTCCACGAAGACCTCTCCACCCCGATCGACGCGGTCATCGAAGAGGCGCGCGCCCAACAGGCCGCCAAGGTCGCAGCGCTCGAAGCCGAACTTGAAGCCGCGAAGAAGGCGCTGGCCGACTTGGCCTGAGCTGACGCGTTTTACTGAAGGAAGTGAGTGGGCGCGGACGGTATCGAACCGCCGACCGCTGGTGTGTAAAACCAGAGCTCTACCACTGAGCTACGCGCCCCGTCGCAGGCACGGTACACGGCCGTGCAGCCTGACCGGAAATCCGCTCAGCTTCGCAGCGCCGCGAGTGCCTGCGTCCACACCTTCTGATCGCGAACCTGGCCGGGGTCCATCATCTCGGCGAACCGGATGATGCCGGTCCGGTCGACGACGAACGTGCCGCGGTTGGGATACCCGGCATCGTCGTTGAACACACCGTAGGCCTGGGTGACCGCGCCGTGCGGCCAGAAGTCAGACAGGACCGGGAATGTGAATCCGCTTTCGATGGACCAGATCCGGTGGGTGGGCGGCGGGCCGACCGAGATCGCGACAACGGCGGAGTCGTCGTTTTCGTAGTCCGGCAGGTTGTCGCGGATCTCGCCGAGCTCACCCTCGCACACGCCGGTGAACGCCAGTGGGAAAAACACCAGCAGCACATCCTTGGAACCCCGGTACCCGCTGAGGGTGACCGGCCTGCCGTTCTGGTCCCGGAGCGTGAAGTCGGGCGCAGAACTGCCGACGGCGAGCACTACTGCCGTCGGTTCTTCGCGCAAGCGGTCATCACTGTCGTTTCCCCGCGGCCTTCGACTTCGGCTGCACCAACCGGCTGGCCGTCCAGTCGCCCAGTTTGGCCTGCGAGGTCTGCATCAGTCCGGCCGTCGGGGCCGATTCGGCGATCTCGGCCGGCTGGACGTGGCCCGGCTTGCCGGTCTTGGGCGTCACCACCCAGATCACGCCGTCCTCGGCAAGCGGGGTGATGGCGTCCATCAACCGGTCGACCAGGTCGCCGTCGCCGTCCCGCCACCAGAGCAGCACGACGTCGACGACTTCGTCCGCATCCTCGTCGAGCAGCTCGGAGCCGCACGCGTCCTCGATGTCGGCCCGGATGTCGTCGTCGGTGTCCTCGTCCCAGCCCAACTCCTGGACAACCTGATCGTTCTCGATGCCCAAAATCCGGGCGTAGTTCGGGTCAGAGTCCTTCCCCGCCGCGACCACCGTCGGTCCTCCTTAGCCTTTTGGTTCGCCTGACTCATTCGTGGACAGTGCGTTTGCGCACTATCGTCGCACGCCGGTGTGTACTTCCGTGTCGCTGGCGGTCAGGTTCGCCGCCGCGCCCTCAATACGCCGCATCGCATCGGTCCAGTGCGTTGGTCCGTGCGGTGTTGGACCGCTCCGACGCGGCGTTGAACACGTCCGGTGCGGCGTTGCCCGATATGGCCGCGGCAACGGCCCGCACGGCTTCCACCCATTCGGTCAACGCGCCGCTCAGGTCGGGTGACAGCGCTTCGGTGATACCTGAACTCACCAGATCAGCGCTGCGGTTGAGCGCATCGACAGCGGGCCCGGCCTTCGCCTGCACATCGGGAGCGTTGTTGTTCACGGCTTCGATATAGATGTTCACTGCGTCGACCGCGTCGACCGATGACGTGCTCAGGTCCTCGCAGACCGTGTGCACGGCCTTCGTCGTCAGCGAGGCCTGGCGCTCGGACTCGCGGACCGCCGAACTCGACTCGGACGCCTCGACCGAGGCCGAAACCGAGGCCCGGTAGTCGGGTGCGGCCTCCGAATCCACCTGCGCGGTTCCGTCCGTCACGGACGTGCATCCGACAACCACCATCGCGGTCAGCGCGACACCACCCAGCGCGGACGCAGCGAGTTTCAGCCCCGCCCCAAACTGCCAACCCATCGGCACGATCTGCAGACGTTACCGGTTCTTCACCGTTCGGACCGGTTCATTCCACTCTCCACCCCCAGCGAAGCGAATGCGGCACGATAGGTGGACGATAGAGGGTGCCACAAGCACACATCAGTTGTTAACCGCCTAACAAGGAGCGGAAGTTGACCACCGAGTTCGTGCGCCAGGATCTGGCCCAAAACTCCAGCACCGCAGCAGAACCCGACCGGGTCCGGGTGATCCGCGAGGGTGTCGCCTCATACTTGCCCGACATCGACACCGACGAAACCACCGAATGGCTCGAATCGTTCGACGAACTGCTCGAGCGCTCCGGCCCGGCGCGGGCGCGGTATCTGATGTTGCGGCTGTTGGAGCGTGCCGGTGAGCAGCGGGTGTCCATCCCGGCGCTGACGTCGACCGACTACGTCAACACGATCCCGACCGAACTCGAGCCGTGGTTCCCCGGTGACGAGGATGTCGAGCGACGCTACCGGGCGTGGATCCGGTGGAACGCCGCGATAATGGTCCACCGCGCACAGCGGCCGGGAGTCGGTGTGGGCGGCCACATTTCGACCTACGCCTCGTCAGCTGCGCTGTACGAGGTCGGCTTCAACCACTTCTTCCGCGGCAAATCCCATCCGGGCGGCGGCGACCAGGTGTTCATCCAGGGCCACGCCTCCCCCGGCATCTATGCCCGCGCGTTTCTCGAGGGTCGGCTGACGGCCGACCAACTGGATGGTTTCCGTCAGGAGCACAGCCATCCCGGCGGTGGCCTGCCGTCCTATCCGCACCCGCGGTTGATGCCGGATTTCTGGGAGTTCCCGACGGTGTCGATGGGGCTCGGCCCGATGAACGCCATCTACCAGGCCCGGTTCAACCACTACCTGCATGACCGCGGCCTCAAGGACACCTCGGACCAGCACGTCTGGGCGTTCTTGGGCGACGGCGAGATGGACGAGCCGGAAAGCCGCGGGCTCGCACACATGGCCGCGCTCGAAGGTCTAGACAACCTGACGTTCGTGGTGAACTGCAACCTGCAGCGCCTCGACGGCCCGGTGCGCGGCAACGGCAAGATCATCCAGGAGCTGGAGTCGTTCTTCCGCGGCGCGGGCTGGAACGTCATCAAGGTGGTGTGGGGCCGCGAGTGGGATGCGCTGCTGCACGCCGACCGCGACGGCGCCCTGGTGAACCTGATGAACTCGACGCCGGACGGCGATTACCAGACCTACAAGGCCAACGACGGCGCGTATGTGCGTGACCACTTCTTCGGTCGTGACCCACGCACCAAGGCGCTCGTGGAGCCGATGACCGACCAGGAGATCTGGAACCTCAAGCGCGGCGGCCACGACTACCGCAAGGTGTATGCGGCCTACCGGGCGGCCATGGAGCACAAGGGCCAGCCGACGGTGATCCTCGCCAAGACCATCAAGGGCTACACGCTGGGCCATCACTTCGAGGGCCGCAACGCCACGCACCAGATGAAAAAGCTTGCGCTGCAAGACCTCAAGGACTTCCGCGACGTCACCCGCGTTCCGGTCTCCGACGCGCAGCTGGAAGAGAACCCCTACCTGCCGCCGTATTACCACCCGGGGCCCGAGGCACCAGAGATCCGCTACCTGCTGGAGCGGCGCCGGGCCCTCGGCGGGTTCCTGCCGTCGCGGCGCACCAAGTCCACCCCGCTGCCGCTACCCGGCTCCGACACCTACAAGGCGTTGAAGAAGGGTTCGGGCACGCAGGCGGTCGCGACCACCATGGCAACCGTGCGTACGTTCAAAGAACTGTTGCGGGACAAGAACATCGGGCCGCGCCTGGTGCCTATCATCCCCGACGAGGCGCGCACGTTCGGTATGGACTCGTGGTTCCCCAGCCTCAAGATCTACAACCGCAACGGCCAGCTCTACACCGCGGTGGACTCCGAGCTCATGCTTGCCTACAAGGAGAGCGAAGTCGGCCAGATCCTGCACGAGGGCATCAACGAGGCCGGTTCGACCGCGTCGTTCACCGCGGTGGGCACGTCGTACTCGACCCACAACGAGCCGATGATCCCGATCTACATCTTCTATTCGATGTTCGGGTTCCAGCGCACCGGTGACGGGCTGTGGGCCGCGGCCGACCAGATGGCCAAGGGATTCGTCCTCGGTGCGACCGCCGGCCGCACGACCCTGACCGGCGAGGGCCTGCAACACGCCGACGGGCATTCGCTGCTGCTGGCGTCGACCAACCCGGCCGCGGTGACCTATGACCCGGCGTTCGCCTACGAGATCGCCTACATCATCGAAAGCGGCTTGAACCGCATGTACGGCGAGCACCCGGAGAACATCTTCTTCTACCTCACGATCTACAACGAGCCCTACGTACAGCCCGCCCAGCCCGAGGGCCTCGACGTCGAGGCGCTGCTGCGCGGGATGTACCGCTACCGGCAGGCCACCGAGAAGCGCACGAACGTCGCGCAGATCCTGGCGTCCGGCGTGTCGATGCCCGAGGCACTGCGAGCCGCCGACCTGCTGGCCGAGCACTGGGACGTGGCGGCCGACGTGTGGTCGGTGACGAGCTGGGGCGAGCTGAACCGCGAGGGCGTCGAGATCGAGAAGCACCGGCTGCGCCATCCCGATCAGCCCGCCCGGACGCCGCACGTGACCAGCGCCCTGGCCGACGCGGCCGGTCCGGTGGTAGCAGTATCGGACTGGATGCGGGCGGTCCCGGAGCAGATCCGGCCGTGGGTGCCCGGCACCTACATCACGCTCGGCACCGACGGCTTCGGCTTCTCCGACACCAGGCCCGCCGCGCGCCGCTACTTCAACACCGATGCCGAATCGGTGGTGGTGGCGGTGCTCGAAGGCCTGGCTCGCGACGGCGAGATCGACCCGTCGGTGGCGGTCGCGGCGGCCAAGGAGTACCGCATCGACGACGTGGCGGCCGCCGAGGTGTCCTACGTCGACACCGGTAGCGAGTAGCTCTTGGAGGATTCCACCAGAATCAAGGCGTAGCTTTTAGGGATGACCGACAATCGGTTCGTCCCGCCGAAGTCCACCGTCGAGGTTCTGGAGAATGTGCCCGACTCGGTGTTGCGCCGGCTGAAGCAGTACTCCGGCCGGCTCGCCACCGAGGCGGTGCACGCCATGCAGGACCGGTTGCCGTTCTTCGCCGACCTCGACGCGTCTCAGCGCGCGAGCGTGCAGTTGGTCGTGCAAACCGCGGTGGTGAACTTCGTCGAGTGGATGCGCGATCCGCAGAGCGACGTCAGCTACACCGCGCAGGCCTTCGAGGTGGTGCCGCAAGACCTGCGGCGGCGGGTCGCGCTGCGGCAGTCGGTCGAGATGGTGCGCACGACCATGGAGTTCTTCGAAGAGGTCGTGCCCCTGCTGGCCCGTTCCGAAGAGCAGCTCACGGCGTTGACGGCCGGGATCCTGCGCTACAGCCGGGATCTGGCATTCGCGGCCGCGAGCGCGTACGCCGATCAGGCCGAGGCCCGCGGCGCGTGGGACATCCGGATGGAGGCCAACATCGTCGACGCGGTGGTCCGCGGCGATACGGGCGCCGAACTCCAGTCGCAGGCGGCCGCCCTCAATTGGGACGCCACCGCGCCCGCGACGGTGATCGTGGGGCTGCCCCGGCCGGACCGGATGGACCTCGCACGTGACGACGTACGAGATGTGGTGCAGCGCAACGACCGTGCCGCGATGTCGGACGTGCACGGCACCTGGCTCGTCGCGATCGTGTCCGGTCCGTTGTCGGCCACCGACCGGTTTCTCGCTGAACTGCTCACGGTGTTCGCCGACGGTCCGGTGGTGATCGGGCCGACCGCGCCGACGCTCACGGCCGCGCACCGCAGCGCGACCGAGGCCATCTCCGGCATGAACGCGGTGGCCGGGTGGACAGGTGCGCCGAGGCCGGTGTCCGCGCGCGAGCTGTTACCCGAGCGCGCCCTGCTCGGCGACGCGACCGCGATCGCCGCACTGGAGGCCGAGGTCATGCGGCCGCTGGCCGACGCCGGACCGGCGCTGACCGAGACCCTCGACGCCTATCTGGACTCCGGCGGCGCCATTGAAGCTTGCGCACGCAAATTGTTCGTTCATCCAAACACCGTCCGCTACCGGTTGAAACGAATCGCCGACTTCACCGGGCGTGATCCCGCAATGCCACGGGATGCCTACGTCCTGCGCGTGGCCGCGACCGTGGGCCGGCTGAGCAAACACGCATACCAGTCGAGCACGTCAAACGGCGCATTGAGCGCGGTACCGGCGATTCGCCCCGCCGGTGGAGGGAGTCTGCGCCCGCGCTAGCGGCGTTGCCAGCCAGGTCACAGGTCGCGCCGCGGTATCGGCCATGTCGCATCACATGCACTTTTGTGGACAACCTACAAAAACATAAGACAAGGTTCATAATCTCTTACACCGCGCAAAACCATCTTCACAGTGTTCTCTTAATGAGTGCCTCAAGGACCGATGCTCGCATTGCTTGCGCCCGGACAGGGCTCACAGACACCCGGCATGCTCGCCCCGTGGCTGGAGCTGGCCGGTGCCGCTGACCGTCTCGCGACGTGGTCGCAGATCAGCGGCCTTGACCTGACCCGCCTGGGCACCACCGCCACGGCCGAGGAGATCACCGACACCGCGGTCACGCAACCGCTGGTGGTGGCGGCGACGCTGCTGGCCCACGAAGAGCTCACCCGCCGCGGCCTGGTGAACCAGGCCGATGTCGTGGCCGCCGGCCACTCGGTCGGCGAGATCGCCGCCTACGCCATCGCGGGCGTCATCTCCGCCGACGATGCGGTCAAGCTTGCCGCGACCCGCGGTGCCGAGATGGCCAAGGCCTGCGCGATCGAGCCCACCGGCATGTCGGCGGTACTCGGTGGCGACGAGGCGGAGGTCTTGGCCCGCCTGGAGTCGCTGGACCTGGTGCCCGCCAACCGCAACGCCGCCGGTCAGATCGTCGCCGCAGGCGCGGTCGCGGCGCTGGAGAAGCTGGCCGAGGATCCCCCGGCCAAGGCCCGGGTCCGCCAGCTGGCCACCGCAGGCGCGTTCCACACGCACTACATGGCCTCTGCTCTTGACGGTTACGCCGCGGCAGCCCAGTCTGTAACGACAGCCGAGCCGACGGCGACACTCCTGTCGAATGCCGACGGGCAGCCGGTCTCATCGGCGGCTGATGCCATGGAGAAGCTCGTGGCCCAGCTGACCAAACCCGTGCGTTGGGATCTGTGCACTGCGACCCTGCGTGAGCGTGCCGTCACGGGAATCGTCGAATTCCCGCCGGCCGGGACGCTGGTCGGAATCGCCAAACGTGAGTTGAAGGGCACCCCGACGCGCGCGGTCAAGTCCCCCGCAGACCTGGATGGCCTGGACGAGCTGTAGGCCAGCCGACAACCACATACGCACAACCGAAGAACGTCAGGAATAGCGCACTCCGCACCCGGAGTGCGTATCAACAACAAGAAGGAGCCATCGTGCCCGCCAGTCAGGAAGAAATCATCGCCGGTCTCGCCGAGATCATCGAAGAGGTCACCGGCATCGAGCCGTCCGAGGTGACCCCGGAGAAGAGCTTCGTCGACGACCTGGACATCGACTCGCTGTCGATGGTCGAGATCGCGGTTCAGACCGAGGACAAGTACGGCGTGAAGATCCCCGACGAGGATCTGGCCGGGCTGCGCACCGTGGGCGACGTGGTTGCCTACATCCAGAAGCTCGAGGAAGAGAACCCCGAGGCCGCTGCTGCCCTGCGTGAGAAGTTCGCGGCAGACCAGTGACCAGGCCTTCCACTGCCAACGGCGGTTACCCCAATGTTGTGGTAACCGCCGTCACGGCGACGACCGCGCTCGCGCCGGACATCGAGAGCACGTGGAAGGGTCTGCTGGCAGGCGAGAGCGGTATCCGCGTCCTCGAGGACGAGTTCGTCACCAAGTGGGACCTGCCGGTTCGAATCGGTGGGCACCTCGTGGATTCGATCGACGATCACATGACCCGGTTGGACATGCGCCGCATGTCCTACGTCCAGCGCATGTCTAAGTTCCTCAGCAAGCAGCTGTGGGAGAACGCAGGCACCCCTGAGGTCGACCCCGATCGCTTCGCTGTCGTGATCGGCACGGGTCTCGGTGGTGGCGAGAAGATCGTCGAGACCTACGACGCGATGAACGAAGGCGGCCCCCGCAAGGTGTCGCCGCTGGCTGTTCAGATGATCATGCCCAACGGCGCTGCCGCGGTTGCCGGGCTTGAGCTCGGCGCCCGCGCCGGGGTCATCACGCCGGTGTCGGCCTGCTCGTCGGGTTCGGAGGCCATCGCCCACGCCTGGCGCCAGATCGTCATGGGTGACGCCGACTTCGCCGTCTGCGGCGGCGTAGAAGGCGGTATCGAAGCGCTGCCGATCGCGGCGTTCTCGATGATGCGCGCGATGAGCACCCGCAACGAGGATCCGGCAGGCGCGTCGCGGCCGTTCGACAAGGACCGCGACGGGTTCGTGTTCGGCGAGGCCGGCGCGTTGATGATCATCGAAACCGAAGAGCACGCCAAGGCCCGTGGCGCCAAGCCGCTGGCCCGGCTCATGGGTGCGGGCATCACCTCGGACGCGTTCCACATGGTGGCTCCGGCTGCCGACGGCCTGCGGGCCGGCCAGGCGATGAAGCGGGCCATGGAAACCGCGGGACTCGATCCCAAGGACATCGCCCACGTCAACGCCCACGCCACGGCTACTCCGATCGGTGACACCGCCGAGGCGAACGCCATCCGCGTCGCCGGTGTGGAGCACGCCGCGGTGTACGCCCCGAAGTCCGCGCTCGGCCACTCCATCGGTGCGGTCGGTGCGCTGGAGTCGGTACTGACGGTGCTGTCGTTGCGCGACGGCGTCATCCCGCCGACGCTGAACTACGAAACCCCCGATCCCGAGATCGATCTCGATGTTGTTGCGGGCGAGCCTCGTTATGGCGAATACCAGTACGCCATCAACAACTCGTTCGGGTTCGGTGGGCACAATGTCGCCCTAGCGTTTGGTCGGTACTGAGGGAAACGCTATCCAGAGAGGAAGCATCGGAGCAGTAATGGCAGGTCTGACGGGATTATCCACTGGGAACGGCTTTCCCGACGTGGTCGTCACCGGCATCGCCATGACGACCGCCCTGGCTACCGACGCGGACAGCACGTGGAAGAAGTTGCTGGACGGGCAAAGTGGCATTCGTAAGCTCGAGGATCCGTTCGTCGAGCAATACGATCTACCGGTCCGGATCGGGGGGCATCTTCTCGAGGAATTCGACCACGAGCTGACTCGTGTCGAGCTGCGCCGGTTGTCCTATCTGCAGCGCATGTCGACCGTGTTGAGCCGGCGGGTCTGGAAGGACGCCGGCGATCCCGAGGTCGATCCCAAGCGTTTGATGGTGTCGATCGGCACCGGCATGGGGTCCACCGAGGAGCTGGTCTTCAGCTATGACGGCATGCGGGCGAAGGGCCTCAAGGCCGTGTCGCCGCTGGCTGTCCAGATGTACATGCCCAATGCGGCCGCTGCCGCTGTCGGCCTGGAACGCAAGGCCCGGGCCGGGGTCATCACCCCGGTTTCGGCCTGTGCATCCGGATCGGAGGGCATCGCGCAGGCGTGGCGCAACATCGTGCTCGGCGAGGCCGACATCGCGATCTGCGGTGGTGTGGAGACAAAGATCGAGGCAGTGCCGATCGCCGGGTTCGCCCAGATGCGCATCGTGCTGTCCACCACCAACGACGATCCGGCCGGTGCGTGCCGTCCGTTCGACCGCGACCGCAACGGCTTCGTGTTCGGCGAAGGCGGCGCGCTGCTGGTCATCGAGACCGAAGAGCACGCCAAGGCGCGCGGTGCGCACATCTACGCCCGGCTGATGGGCGCCGGCATCACCTCGGACGGCTACCACATCGTGGCGCCCGATCCGAACGGTGAGCAGGCCGGTCACGCCATGACCCGCGCCATTCAACTGGCGGGTCTGCAGCCCAAGGACATCGACCACGTCAACGCGCATGCCACCGGCACCAGCGTCGGCGACGTGGCCGAGGGTAAGGCGATCAACAACGCGATGGGTGGCCACAAGCCGGCGGTCTACGCACCCAAGTCTGCGCTCGGCCATTCGGTCGGCGCGGTCGGTGCCGTCGAGTCCATCCTGACGGTCCTGGCGTTGCGGGACGGCATCATCCCGCCGACGCGCAACCTGCGCAATCTCGATCCGGAGATCGATCTGGACGTGGTCGCCGGGGAGCCGCGCCAGGGCGATTTCAAATACGCGATCAACAATTCGTTCGGATTCGGTGGGCACAACGTCGCGCTCGCCTTCGGAAAGTACTGATACCCAGCGCTTTCCGCCAAAGGAGGTTTGTATGACGATCATGGCCCCCGAGGCTGTCGGCGAATCGCTCGACCCTCGCGATCCGTTGCTGCGGCTGTCCACGTTCTTCGATGACGGCAGCGTCGAGCTGCTGCACGAGCGGGACCGCTCGGGCGTGCTGGCGGCCGCCGGCACGGTCAACGGCGTTCGCACGGTTGCCTTCTGCACCGACGGCACCGTGATGGGTGGTGCGATGGGGGTCGAAGGCTGCGCCCACATCGTCAACGCCTACGACACCGCCATCGAGGAGCAGAGCCCGATCGTGGGCATCTGGCACTCGGGCGGTGCGCGGCTGGCCGAGGGCGTCAAGGCGCTCCACGCGGTCGGCCTGGTCTTCGAGGCCATGATCCGGGCGTCCGGCTACATCCCGCAGATCTCGGTGGTCGTCGGCTTCGCCGCGGGCGGCGCCGCCTACGGGCCCGCGCTGACCGACGTGATTGTCATGGCTCCGGACAGCAAGGTGTTCGTCACCGGCCCCGATGTCGTGCGCAGCGTGACCGGCGAGGACGTCGACATGGTGTCCCTCGGCGGTCCGGAGGCCCACCACAAGAAGTCCGGTGTGTGCCACATCGTCGCCGACGACGAGCTCGACGCCTATGAGCGCGGCCGCCGCCTGGTCGGATTGTTCTGCCAGCAGGGTCATTTCGATCGCACCAAGGCTGAGGCCGGCGACTCCGATCTGCATGCGCTGCTGCCGGAGTCGGCGCGCCGGGCCTATGACGTGCACCCGCTCGTGACGGCTCTGCTCGACGAGGGCGTGCCGTTCGAGGAGTTCCAGGGCAAGTGGGCACCGTCGATCGTCGTCGGGCTGGGTCGGCTGGCCGGCCGCACCGTCGGCGTGATCGCCAACAACCCGCTGCGCCTCGGCGGCTGCCTCAACTCCGAGAGTGCCGAGAAGTCGGCGCGTTTCGTGCGGTTGTGCGATGCGTTCGGAATCCCGCTCGTGGTCATCGTCGACGTGCCCGGCTACCTGCCCGGTGTCGACCAGGAATGGGGCGGCGTGGTGCGTCGTGGCGCCAAGCTGCTGCACGCCTTCGGCGAGTCGACGGTCCCCCGCGTCACGCTGGTGACCCGCAAGATCTACGGCGGTGCCTACATCGCGATGAACTCGCGATCGCTCAACGCCACCAAGGTGTTCGCCTGGCCGGACGCCGAGGTCGCGGTCATGGGCGCCAAGGCCGCGGTCGGCATCCTGCACAAGAAGAAGCTGGCGGCCGCAGCTCCCGAGGAGCGCGAGGCGCTGCACGAGCAGTTGGCGATCGAGCACGAGAAGATCGCGGGCGGTGTGGATTCCGCGATCGAGATCGGCGTGGTCGACGAGAAGATCGACCCGGCGCACACGCGCAGCAAGCTGACGCAGGCCCTGGCCGAAGCGCCGGCACGCCGCGGTCGTCACAAGAACATCCCGCTGTAAACGCTCGGTATACGCGAAACGCCCCGTCGTGAGACGGGGCGTTTCGTGTGTCCGGCTCAGCGGGTGGTGTATCCGCCGTTGGCGAAGATGGTCTGGCCGTTGATCCAGTGCCCCTCATCGGTCAGGAACACCACCAGCGGCGCGATGTCGGTGATCTCGGTCAACCGGTTGCCCATCCCCTGCGACTTGTGGAACTCGACGCGTTCGGGGGTCTCCTGCGGGTAGAAGAACGGCGTGTCCATCGGCCCGGGCGCGACATTGTTGACGTTGATGCCACGCACGCCGAACTCTTTCGAGGCCGCGCGGGTGAAGTGCTCGACGGGACTCTTGGAACCCGCGTAGGTGGAGTATCCGTCGGTGTAGGCCGCGAGCAGCGCCGTCACGATGGTGACGATGGACCCGTTGTCGTTGAGCCGGGTCCCGGCCTGCTGCAGGAAGAAGTACGCCGCCTTGGCGTTGATGTCGAACATCGAATCGTATTCGGCCTCAGTGGTTTCGCCGATCGGCTTGCGCAGCACCTTGCCGACGGTGTTGACCGCGATGTCGACGCTACCGAATGCGTCGATCGCGGTGTCGAACAGCTTCTCGACGTTGGCGGGCACCGTCAGGTCACCCTGGACCTTGACGGCCTTGACGCCCGCCGCCTGCACTGCCGCGACGGTCTTGTCGGCGTCGGGCTCCGACGATGCGCTGTTGTAGTGGACCGCGACGTTGACACCCCTCGAAGCCAATGTCGTGCTGATCAGACCACCGAGGTTCTTCGCCCCGGCAGCAACCACTGCTGATTTGCCCTCAAGTTTGCTCATGCCTCGACGTTAACGAAGCGATCGACAAATCAGAAACCGAAAATACCGCAGTTTCCACAACTCATTCTTGTGGATAGACTCAACCGGTGTGTACCAGCTTCCCTGATCTGCGGCGATTACGGCAGTTCATCGCGGTTGCCGAGGCCGGCAACGTCACCGCGGCCGCCAAAAGCCTGCACATTAGCCAACAAGCCCTAAGCAGCTCAGTGCAGCAACTGGAGAAAGAGCTCGGCGCCACACTGTTCAACCGGGACGGGCGCCGCCTGACGCTCACCAGAGCCGGACGCTTGCTGCTGGCCGAGGGCAGGCCGCTGCTGGCGGCCGCCCGCACCGTGGCCGAGCGGGTCGAACAGACCGCCAACGACGTCGAGGAGGTGTTCGTCATCGGCCACACGCCGGCCTTGAGCGGCGTGGAGGCCTACACCCGGCTCGAGCCGGCCATCGACGCGTTCCCGAGGCTGTCGTTCACGTTCCGACAGCTCTATCCCGATCAACTGGTGGGTGCCTTGCTCGACGGGTCGGTTCAGCTGGGGCTGCGGCGCGGGGTGGTGCCGACCGATGAATTGTCCACGGCGGTCGTGGGTTACGACCGCGTGCGGCTCGCGCTGCCGAGCGATCATCGCTTGGCCGGACTGCCCGCGGTCGGCATCGGCGAACTCGCCGGAGAACGCATCGCGCTGTGGGCGCCGCCGGGCTCCTCTTACTACAGCGATTTTCTGATGGGCGCGTGCCGGCGGGCCGGGTTCGAGCCCGATTACGTGGTCAGTCGTGTCCAGGGTTCGGCAACTGTGGCCGCACCGCTCACCACGGGCGGGATCGCATTCGTGACCGCACCCGCCGGCCCTGCCATGGGCGGTCGCGTGACCGTCACCGAACTCGAGCCGCCACTCCTGGTCGGCGCGCAGGCGCTCTGGCAGCGCCACACCAGCTCAGCGGTCCGCGATGTCCTGCTGGCCCAGGTCTAACCGAGCACCGCGAGCATCTCGGCGGCGGCCGCGGCCGCGCGCTCGCGATCCGCGGCGACGAGCCCGATGCGGGTGCGCCGGTCCAGGATGTCGTCGGCGGTCAATGCCCCCTCGTGGGTCACGGCGTACTCGAATTCGGCTCGGGTGACGTCGATTCCGTCGGCAACCGGCTCGGTCGGACGGTCGCAGGATGCCTGCGCGACCACGTTCGGCGCCTCGGCCCCGTACCGCGCCACCAGTGAACCGGGCAGTTCGGGCGACAGCTGCACGGTCGACACCGGATTGGCCGGTGCACCCACCAGCGGCAGATTGCGGGTGCGGCACTCCCCCGCCGCGAGCCCGCGCAGCGCCACTGCGCGATCCAGCACATCCTGTGCCATGTAGCGGTATTCGGTGAGCTTGCCGCCGATCACGCCGATCACGCCGTTGGGCGATTCCACGACGGCGTGTTCGCGCGAGACGTCGGCGGTCCGGCCCGCGCCGGTGTCGATCAACGGGCGCAGCCCCGCGTAAGCGCCTCGCACGTCGGCCGGCGTCAGCGCCGTGGCCAACGCGGTGTTGACGGTGTCGAGCAGGAACGTGATCTCGGCCGAAGTCGGTTGCGGCACATCGGGAATCGACCCTGGCGCGTCCTCGTCGGTCAAGCCGAGATACACCCGGCCCAACTGCTCGGGCATCGCGAACACGAACCGGTTGAGCTCGCCGGGAATCGGGATGGTCAGCGCGGCGGTGGGGTTCCCGAACGCCTCGGCGTCGAACACCAGATGGGTACCGCGGCTGGGCCTCAACGTGATCGACGGGTCGACCTCGCCTGCCCATACGCCTGCGGCGTTCACGACGGCACGTGCGTCGACGTCGAACGAGCTTCCGGTGACCTCGTCGGTGAGGCGCACGCGATCACCCTGCGCGACGCTCGCCGACACGCGCGTGAGGATGCGTGCGCCGTGCTGCGCAGCGGTGCGGGCCACCGCCGTGACCAGCCGAGCGTCGTCGATGAGCTGGCCGTCATATGCCAGGAAGGCGCCGTCGAGACCGTCGGTGCGGACCGTCGGCGCGAGCTCGACCGCACGGCAGGCATCGACCCGCCGCGACCTCGGCAGCGTCGCGGCGCTCGTGCCTGCCAGCTTGCGCAGCCCGTCGCCCGCGACGAAGCCGAACCGGATCAGCGCACGCGAGGCTCGGCCCATCGAGGGCAGGAGCGGCACCAGTTGCGGCATCGCCCGCACGAGGTGAGGCGCATTGCGGCTCATGAGGATTCCGCGTTCGATCGCGCTGCGCCGGGCAATGCCCACGTTTCCGGTGGCCAGGTAACGCAGCCCGCCGTGCACGAGTTTGGAACTCCACCGGCTCGTGCCGAACGCGAGGTCGCGCTTCTCGACGAGCGCCACGTCCAGCCCACGCGTGGCGGCGTCGAGCGCGATGCCCGCGCCCGTGATCCCGCCGCCGATCACGAGGACGTCGATGCGCCCGCCGTCGGCGAGTGCGGCGAGTTCGGCAGCGCGCCGGTGCGTATTGAGCGCAGTGGGTCCGGTCATGGTTTGAGGTATCCGTTCAGCGAATGAGCGAGCTCGGTGGCGAGCGCGTCGGCGTCGAGTATCGGTTCGACCATCTGCCCGGATTGGATGGCCGACTGGGTGATCAGCAGGCACATGGTGGCCAGCTGGCGTGGATCTCCCGCGCGCACACTCCCCTCTTCCTGCGCGAGTTTGAGTTCACCGGCGACGGCATCGATGAGGATCTGCTGGCTGGTACCGAGCCGCTCGGCGATGTAGACCATCGCGAGGTCGGGTGCGGTGTGCAGCACGGCCATGATCACGTCGTCGTGGCGAAGCCGCTGGGCCACGGTGACGATCCGCTCCACGAGGGCCTCGCGCCCGGCCTCGGTGGTCTCGACGTCGTCGAGCACGCGCACGATCCGCGCGGTCAGCAGCGCCGCGAGGATCGAGCGGGTGTCGGGAAACCGCCGGTAGACGGTGGGTCGGCTCACCCCGGCCCGGCGCGCGATCTCGGCCAGCGTCACCCGGTCGATACCGAAGGCAAGCACGCAGCTGGCGGCGGCATCCAGGATCCGGTCGCCGAGCGACTCACCGTTACTGAGTGACACCATGTGTAATACTGTAACGCATGACGCGTCCGGCTGAGCAGTTGCTGCCTCCGATGAAGTGGAACGCCTGGGGTGACCCACAGGCGGCCAAGCCCCTGTCCGACGGCATTCAGGCCTTGCTGCAGCAGGCGCTGGGCATCGAGGCCGCCGCGGCCGCTGAGCTGACGCCCGAACAGGTCGAGCTTCGTCCGTCCACCCTCGGCAAGGGTGACCGTGATGCGCTCGCCGCGATCGTCGGGCCTGCGCACTGCCGGGTCGATGACCTGTCGCGACTCTTGCACGCCGGCGGCAAGTCCACGCTGGACCTGTTGCGCCGCAAGGATTCCGGTGTCCAAGACGCGCCTGACGCGGTGATCCTTCCCGGCGGCGAAGATGAGGTGGCCGAGCTGCTGAGGTACTGCACCGAGCACCGGATCGCGGTCGTCCCGTTCGGCGGTGGCACGAGCGTGGTCGGCGGGCTCGATCCGCTGCGTGGTGAATTCACCGCGGTGATCTCGCTGGATCTGCGCCGGCTCAACGTCCTGCACGGCATCGACGAGGTATCCGGCGAAGCCGAACTCGGCGCCGGGGTCAGCGGCCCCGAAGCTGAGGAACTGCTTGACGCACATGGGTTTTCGCTCGGCCACTTCCCGCAGAGTTTCCAGTTCGCCACCATCGGCGGGTTCGCCGCCACCCGGTCCTCCGGCCAGGATTCGGCCGGCTACGGCCGATTCGACGACATGGTCCGCGGCCTGCGTGCGGTGACGCCGGCCGGCGTGCTCGACCTCGGCCGGGCGCCGGCCTCCGCGGCAGGGCCCGATCTCCGCCAGCTGATCGTCGGCTCCGAAGGCGTGTTCGGGGTGATCACCCGGGTTCGGGTGCGCGTACACCCGATTCCGGAGTCGACGCGTTACGAGGCGTGGTCGTTCCCCGACTTCGCCACCGGCGCTGCGGCATTGCGCGCGGTGACGCAAACCGGCACCGGCCCCACGGTGATCCGGCTGTCCGACGAGGCCGAGACCGGCGTCAACCTCGCGACCACGGAAAGCATCGGCGAACAGAGCATCACCGGCGGCTGCCTGGCGATCACGATGTTCGAGGGCACCGCCGCACACACCGAGAGCCGGCACGCCGAAACCCGCGCCCTGCTGCAACAGCACGGCGGGACGTCACTGGGCGAGGCACCCGCCAAGGCCTGGGAGCACGGCCGGTTCGGGGCGCCATATCTGCGCGACTCCCTGCTGGCCGCCGGAGCCCTGTGTGAAACGCTGGAGACGGCGACGAACTGGTCCAACATCGCAGCGCTGAAAGACGCTGTCACGCAGGCCCTCACGTCCTCGCTCGGCGAGTCCGGCACACCGGCGCTCGTGTTGTGCCACATTTCGCACGTGTACCCGACGGGCGCCTCGCTGTACTTCACGGTCGTCGCCGCCCAGCGCGGCAATCCGATCGAGCAGTGGCGCGCGGCCAAGGCCGCCGCATCGGAGGCCATGGTGCGCACCGGTGGGACGATCACCCATCACCATGCCGTGGGCGCCGACCACCGGCCGTGGATGCGCGACGAGATCGGTGATCTCGGTGTCGACGTGCTGCGCGCGGTCAAAGCCACCCTGGACCCGGCGGGAATCCTCAACCCGGGCAAGCTGATTCCGTGACCATTTCGCGGGTCACCGTGCTGACCAATCCGCTCTCGGGACACGGCAACGCCCCGCATGCCGCCGAGCGGGCGGTCGCGCAGTTCCAGCGCCGTGGGGTCGACGTCTGCGAGATCGTCGGCACCGACGCCGCCCATGCACGCCGGCTCGTGGACGAGGCGCTCGACCGCGGGACGGACGCGTTGGTCGTCGTCGGCGGGGACGGCGTGATCTCATTGGCACTGCAGGCACTGGCCGGGGGCGACGTACCCCTCGGTATCGTGCCCGCCGGCACCGGCAACGACCACGCCCGCGAATACCGGCTCCCCACCGGCGATCCCGAAGCAGCCGCCGACGTGGTGGCCGACGGGCGTACCGAAACCGTCGACCTCGGTCGCATCGTCGACGGCTCTGGTGCGGTGAAGTGGTTCGGGACGGTGATGGCCGCCGGGTTCGACTCGCTGGTCAGTGACCGGACCAACCGCATGCGCTGGCCGCACGGGCGGATGCGCTACAACGTCGCGATGGTCGCCGAGATGTCCCGGTTGCGGCTGCTGCCGTTCCGGCTGTCGTTCGACGACGGGCCGGAGGTCCGCACCGAGCTGACCCTCGCGGCGTTCGGCAACACCCGCAGCTACGGCGGCGGCATGCTCATCTGCCCGGGCGCCGACCACACCGATGGTCTGCTCGACATCACGATGGTGCATTCGGCGTCGCGCACGAGGCTTATCCGCTTGTTTCCCACGGTGTTCAAGGGCACGCACGTCAACCTCGACGAGGTCACCACCAAACGGGCGGCGACGGTTCACGTCGACTGCCCCGGGATCAACGCCTACGCCGACGGCGATTTCGCGGCCGCGCTGCCCGTGACGGTGTCCGCCGTGCCGAGGGCACTGAAGATCCTGGTGCCGTAACTTGAAACCCGATGAATTGGGAGTTTGAGGCCGAGGTCTTCCAATGGCGCGGCCCGGCGCCGTACTTCTTCGTCGCAACCCCCGACGACGTCGATGCGTTCCTGCACGACCACCTCGGCGAGCTGACGTACGGCTGGGGTGTGATCCCGGCGCAGGTCCGCATCGGCGACACCGAGATCGCGACGTCGTTGATGCCCCGCGACGGGGTCTATCTCGTACCGCTGAAAGTGGCGCTACGGCGCGCCGAACAGATCGACGACGGTGACCTCGTGCGGGTTCGCTTGTCCGTCGGCCGGTAGCCAATTCTCGCTCCCACCAAGTCTTGAGCCGTACGGCATGTTTGCCGCACACGTCAGAGGCCGCGCGGTATTTTCAATTGGGCCGGGGCGAATCGATTCAGACTGATCGGGTGCGGAGCGTTATGGATTCAAGCAAGTACATCGGTCGCGTCGGCGCTCTTGCCGTGGCATTGGGCATCGGCACGGCGTTGACATCGGGAACCGGCGTCGCATGGGCCGACGACGGTGGAAACACCTCGGGCAAGGCAAATTCCAGCGCGAGCAGCGACGCCGGCAAATCAGGTGAATCCGCGGCCAAGGAACCCGACAGCAAACCGTCGGGCACAACCAAGCCGGACCGCAGGGGCCCGCTCTCGAAGGTCGGTGAACGGATCCGCAAGGACGTCGAGGCCGGTCTCGACGGCGTGCAAGATGCGTTGAAGCGCAGCCAGACTCGGATTGAGAAGACGCGCGACGAGCTCCGCGACCGGCCGACCAAGGTCACCGCCGTGACCGCGGACGCCGAGGCCGACGAGGACGCCGTCAAGCCCACGCGCAAGCGCCGCGACGTCAGCGTCGACAAGGCACAGACCGCCGTCCCGACCGCGGCCAACGCCGTGCCTGCACTCGATCGCACCCCGCGGCCCAACAGCGTGGTCGTGAAAGTCAAAGAGGCCACGCAGGACATCACCGAGCGCATCACCGAGACCGTCAGCGCAACCCGGGCACAGTCGATCGTCGAGAAGGTCACCCAACGCAGCGTCGATGTCCCGGCCACCGCGCAGGCAACGAATGCGCAGGCCCCGCAAGCTCCCGCGGTCCCGGTCGTATCGGCCCTGCTCGCGGCCGCCGGGCTGTCCCCGCTGGGCGCGGGCACGAGTCCGGTCGCGCCCGCACAGTCGCCGGGCTTGTGGGCCGTGATGGCGTGGGCCCGACGAGAATTCGAGCGTGCGGTCAATCCGAGCGGCACGAGCCTGGTGTCGGCCAACGATGCGGCGTCCGTGGTCGCCGAGGGTGAGATCCAGCCGACGGCGGCCGCCGCTCCGAACCTCGCGGTGCAGACCGAGGACCTGACGCCCAAGCCGGAGGTCCCGGCGTCGCTCACCGGCGCGACGATCAAGCTGCCGTGGGTCACCGGCACCGGCGTCACCGACCACTGGTACGTCGCGGGCACCGACCTCGGCATCATGTGGAACAGCGGATACACCGACCCGGAAACCGGAAAGCCGATCATCTACACGCTGTTCGGCGACACCTACAGCGGCCCGAACATGACCGGCGACTGGCGCAACAACGTGTTGTTCCGCACCAGCGACACCAACCTGATGGACGGTCTTCAGTTCAGCGACGCACTGATCCACGCCGGCGCCTCGCCGACCAACCCCGGAATTCCCCGGTGGTATTCGCGCGACGAGCAACCCGCGGCCGGCGCGGCTCAGATCATCTACGACCCGGGTTATGACGGGCTGTTCGGCCGGACCTACACGATGATCCCGACCTCGGCGATCGCGATCCAGAACGACGACGGCACCTACACGCAGTACGCGACCGTGATGTCGATCCGCACGTGGGACAACCCCGGCAGCTGGACCACCAACTACGCGGCCATCGCCTACTCGACCGACGAGGGCAAGACGTGGACGGTCGATCGAGACACCGTGCGGTCGTCGGGTTGGTTGCGTGCGGGACCGGCTTACGTGCCCGGCGATGAGCACTTCCAGCAGAACGCTCTGGTGATGTCGAACGACCCGGAGGATCCCTACGTATACGTGTACGGGACGCCGTCCGGTCGGCAGGGCTCGGCGTACCTGGCCCGGGTCGAGAAGGACCAGATCATGAACCTGGATGCCTACGAGTACTGGGCGGGCGAGGATTCCAGCGGCACCGGCCAGTGGACGACGGGCGATCCGTCGGCCGCGGTTGCGGTCTTCGGCTCGAGCGAAACCGATTTCCTGCCACGGCTCTACAAGGTCATCGACACCTTCACGTTCGGCTTCTTCAGCAAGATCGCGAACGGCATCTGGGTCGGCGGCCTACCGACCGGCGGCAACGTCAGCGAGATGTCGGTGCAGTACAACGAGTATCTCGGCCAGTACGTGGTGCTCTACACCGACGGCGGCAACAACGTCGTGATGCGGGTGTCGGAATCACCTCAGGGCGAATGGTCGGACACCACGACGCTCGTGAGAAACGACCTCGTGACCAACACCGGCATGTACGCCCCGATGGTTCACCCGATGTCGGGCACCGACTACTTCGACACCGCCACCCAGGACAACTCGCAGTACCTGTACTACAACCTGTCCTACTGGGGTGAATACAACGTGCGCCTGATGCGTACGGACCTCGCGTCGATGAAGACGATCTCGGTGTAGCGACGTGCGGCTCCCACTCGCGTTGACTGCGGCGGCCATCACCGTGGCCGCCGCGGTCAACGCGACCGCGTGTGCCCGCGCCAATCCCGAACCGCCACCGCCGGGCCCGGCCCAGACCACGCCGCCGCAGGCGGGCTCGGCCTGCCCCGACCCCTTCGACGGAGCCATGACGCGCGCGCAGCAGATCCTGTTTCGGTGCAACAACGGCATCTGGGAACAGTTCCACGATCCGTATCCGTCGTCGGACCGCTGGCTGACCACCGGACCCGAGTTGGTCGTGCACGGTCAGGGCCGACGGAATCCAGAAGTCAAGGGCGGCTCCTGGACAGGTTCGCCGCAGACCGCCGAAGCGCGTTGCGGCGCAGAACTTGTCGACGTGGTCGGTGCCGGCGAGACGTCGGCCCCCGAGACGCTGTCGGCCGAGCCGGGCCAAACGCTGACGTTCGACATCAGCGACCACATGTTCACCGTCACGCTCAGCGGCTACTGCCTGTGGCAGCGAAGCTGACGGCCTAGCCGACTCCCCGGTTCAGCCAGCTGACCTCGCCGGTCTCGCCGCCGTCGCGGTAGGGCTCCAAGGATTCGTCCCACGCGGTGCCGAGGACGGTGTCGAGTTCGGCGGCCAGCATGTCGGCGCCGCCTGCCATCAGCGTGCGCAGCCGCATCTCGCCGACCATCACGTCGCCGTTGGCGCTCATGACACCGCTCCACAGACCGAGCTGCGGGGTGTGGCACCACCGGTGGCCGTCGACGCCCGCGCTCGGGTCCTCGGTCACCTCGAAGCGCAGCACCGACCAGGACCGCAGGGCGTTCGCCAACTGCGCTCCGGTGCCGACCGGTCCAACCCAGTTGGTGACCGCGCGTAGCTGGCCGGGCATGGCCGGTTGCGGGGTCCACTTCAGGTTGGCCCTCGCCGACAGGGTCGACGACAACGCCCACTCGACATGCGGGCATACCGCCGCGGGTGAGGCGTGGATGTACACCACGCCCGTCGCCGCGTCGGCGAACTGGTTCGATGCACGCATCTGCTTCTCCTTCGGCTCCACGAGGGACGTCTTCCCCAACGGCCTGGTGTTACCAAAGAGATGCAGTTGTTCCGTGCGTGTCTATTGTGCCCTGTGTGGCGCCTGTTGCGCTAGTCTGTGCCGATTTCTCTCAGCACACCATCAGATATCGCGGGCCACAGCTCGTACGTCCAGTCGCCGAAGTCGCGGTCGGTGAGCGCTATCAGTGCGACATCGGCGGCCGGATCTACCCACAGAAACGTCCCTGACTGGCCGAAATGGCCGAACGTCGCCGGAGAATTCACCGATCCGGTCCAGTGCGGGGATTTGCTGTCGCGGAGTTCGAAGCCAAGGCCCCAGTCGTTGGGCCGCTGCGCGCCGAATCCGGGCAGCACCCCCGCGAGCCCGGGGAACTGCACCGAGACCGCATCGGCGTGCATGGCCGGCGACACCAGTGCGGGGCATAGCAGCTCGCTGGCGAACGCCGCCAGATCGGCCACCGTAGACACGCCGCCGAATCCGGCGACCTCGGCGCCGCCCAGCAGTTTCGAGGCTGCCATCCCGAGCGGCTCGAACACCGCCTCGGTGAGGTAGCGGCCGAACTCGATGTCGGCAGCGTCCTCGATGGCCCGCGCCAGCAACTCGAATCCGTAGTTGGAATAGACCCGCCGCTGCCCCACTTGCGCAATCACGTCGGCCGAATTCATCGAGACCCCGGACGCATGCGCCAGGAGGTGCCGCACGGTCGACCCCGGCGGGCCGGCGGGGGTGTCGAGTTCGACGACGCCTTCCTCGATCGCGATCTGCGCGGCGCGGGCCACGAGCGGTTTGGTCACCGACGCCAACGCGAACGGCTTGCCGGTGTCACCGTGGGTGGCCAACACGCCGGACGGCCCGACCACCGCGGCCGCGGCAGTCGGAACCGGCCAGTCATCGAGAACATCCAGTGCGCCCATTGCGCAGGATGCTACTTGCGGGCGATGAAGTAATCGTTGAAGGGATCGGTCTCGACGTCGTGGACCGTGACGGCACCGAAGCCGGCGTCGGCGAGCATCGACAGTGCGAGCTGGCGGCCCCACATGGTGCCGAGACCGGCACCACCGGCCGACAACGAGACCGTCATGCAATGCATGGTCGAGATCGTGTAGAACAGCGAGGCCCACGGGATCGCGATGTTGTCGGCCAGGTTGCTCGACGCCTTGATATCGACCATCAACAGCACTCCGCCCGGCCGCAGCGCCCGGTGGATGTTGGCCAGGACGCGATCCGGGTGCACCTGGTCGTGGATGGCGTCGAACACCGTGATGGCGTCGAATGCGTTCTCGACGTCGAGCGTGGCCAGGTCCCGCGACTCGAAGGTCGCGTTGGTCAACCCCATCATGTGCGCCTCGTCGCGGGCCGCGGTGACCGCCGGCGCCGAGAAGTCGTATCCGGTGAACCGGCTGGCACCGTACTCGGCGGCCATGACGTTGATGGCATGCCCGCTGCCGCAACCGAAGTCGGCGACATCGATGCCGCGTCGCAGCCGCTCGGGAAGACCGTCGGCCAGCGGAAGGATGCCCTCGACGAGCGCGGCGTCGAACACCCCACCGCTTTCCTCGGCCATGATGGCGTGAAAGCGCGGGAACTCGGTGTAGGGCAAGCCCCCGCCATGACGGAAACAGTCGACGATCTTCTGCTCGACTTCGCCGAAGATCGCGATGTACTGCGCGAGTTTGGCGATGTTGTCCGGTCCGCCTGCCCGCGTCAGGGCCGCGGCGCGATGCCGTGGCAGATGGTAGGTCGCCGCGTCGGCGTCATAGTCGACGATGCCCGCGGTGACGATGCCGCCGAGCCACTCACGGACGTAACGTTCGTCGAGGCCTGCGGCGTCGGCGATCTGAGTGCTGGTGGCGGCGGGCAGTTCGGCGAGCGTGTCGAACAGGCCGGTCTGGTGGCCGATCGAGAGCAGCAGGGCCACGGCGGCGTCGTTGACGATGCCGACCACGCGATTGCCGAAGTCTTCGGCGGTTTCTTGTGCGATGAGTGTCATGCCGATGACGCTAGATCTCGCGGTCGCTCACCGGAATCCGCCGAATCATGCGTCTGAGATCGCCGAGTGGGGTGAATGCTGCAGTCAGGAGTCGCGCACTACACCGTTCTGGTACGCCCAGGTGACGGCGGCCGTCCGGCTCGACACCCCGAGCTTGCTGTAGATGTTGGCCAGATGCCTGCCCACGGTCTTCTCGCTGATGACGATCTGAGCCGCGACCTGACGGTTGGTGGCGCCTCCGGCGATCGCGCGCAACACCTCGATCTCGCGCCGGGTCAGCCCGCCCGGGCTGCCCCGCCCGCACACACCGCTCGGCTGCACGGCGAGTTGCTCGTAGATGTTCTCCGCGGTGGCGATATCGGCGGCAGCGGCCGCGTCATCGCCAAGACCCTTGTGCGCCAGGGCCATCCACTCGTACACCTCGGCGATCTCGTAACGCGCCTGCTGCGTGCGGTACTCGCGCAGCGCCGCCTCCAGAACACTGAGGGATGCGGCGTACTCACCGCTGCGCACCAGAACGGCGCCGCGGGCCTGCGCGGCCCAGGCCCGGTAGCCCGGGGTGGCGAAAGTCTGCGCACCCGTGGTCAGTTCATCACTGTGCCGCCGCGCCTCGTCCAGGTCGTTGCGGGCCAATGCGACGATCACGGCGGCGCGCAGCATCCGCATGCGATCCAGCCGACCCGCTCCCGCCAGCGCAACCCGCAAGTCGGCCCAGGCGGCCTGGCTCTGCCCGAGACTGCAGCGCAACAAGGCCTCACCGGGCTGCGGATCAACACCGAGGGCGCGCGCCTTCGCGAACGCGGCCAGCGCGCCCTCCGCGTCACCGCGCAATCGGCGGACCTCACCCAGCTGGTAGAAACCCTCGCCGCCCACCCAAGCGTTGACGCCTTCCAATGCCGTACTGGCAGTGAACAATTCATCTTCCAGGCGACGGTAGTCTTCGTCGCCTGCGGCCAGTTGCAGCCGGTGTACATCGCACACCCGGTAGTAGGAGGCGGTGCTGTTGACGTCGCACCAGCGTTCCATGGCGTCGGTCCACGACCGCATCCGCGGATGGTCGGCGAGCTTGTGGCACAGGTTGAGCACCACGCAGTAGATGTCGCCCGCCCACTCCACGCGGACGTGGCCGGCGAGCAACGGCAGGATCGCCTCGTCGACATAGGCGTATCCCTCGGCGATCCGGCCGTCGTAGAACGCCGCCATCGCCTGGGCGACCAACGACAGCGAGGCCAGCGACGGATCGTCGAATCCGTCGCACAGTTCCCGCATCTGCTCGGCGCGCCGGCTCAACTCGTCGGGGTCCTGCTGCACACCGGCGACAACCGCGTCGAGGTAGGCCAGATACCCGTGGCTCGGCCCCGGCGGTGCTCCCGTCAACAGCCTGCGGGCCCGGTTCATCCAGCCCTGGGCGATGTTCACGTCGCCGCGGGTCAGCCATTCCAGCCCGATGTCGAGCGCCTTCATCGCGGCGGCGGACGGGTCGGTGCGCGCCAACAGTCCGTAGACCCGTTCCGCCAGGCGGACCGCTTCCTTGCCGTGCCCCAACCGCCACGCGGCCGTGGCGTACGCATCCACGTCGGCGAGGGGCATCGGCCCGATACCGTCGGCCGCGACATACGCTCGGTGAGCAGCAGCCCAGTCACCTCGCGCGTAGGCGGCCCGCGCCTCCAACAGCGTGGGATTGTCCGATGCTCGCATCGCCGATGCTCGGGCCGTCGTCATTGCTGCCCACGGTATTACGCGAGAGGCTCGCGCGACAGCATCAATGCGCCACCGCTAGGTTATTAGCCATGCCTCAGACAGTGCGCGGTGTGATTTCGCGGTCCAAGAAGCAGCCCGTCGAGTTGGTCGACATCGTGATCCCGGATCCGGGTCCGGGTGAGGTGGTGGTCGACATCATCGCCTGCGGGGTGTGCCATACCGATCTGACTTACCGCGAGGGCGGCATCAACGACGAGTACCCGTTCCTGTTGGGCCACGAGGCCGCGGGCACCGTGGAGGCGGTCGGCGAGGGTGTCACCCATGTCGAGCCCGGCGACTTCGTGGTGTTGAACTGGCGCGCGGTGTGCGGGGAATGCCGCGCCTGCAAGCGGGGCCGCCCGCACCTGTGTTTCGACACCCACAACGCCGCGCAGAAGATGACGCTGGCCGACGGCACCGAGCTCACCCCTGCGCTGGGTATCGGCGCGTTCGCCGACAAGACCCTGGTGCATGAGGGCCAGTGCACCAAGGTCGATGCCGAGGCCGATCCGGCCGTGGCCGGGCTGCTGGGCTGTGGGGTGATGGCCGGTATCGGCGCGGCGATCAACACCGGCGCCGTCGGTCGCGATGACACCGTGGCCGTCATCGGCTGCGGCGGCGTCGGTGACGCCGCGATCGCCGGCGCCGCACTCGTCGGCGCCAAGAAAATCATCGCCGTCGACACCGACAACAAAAAGCTCGACTGGGCCCGCGACTTCGGCGCCACCCACACCATCAACGCCCGCGACCTCGACCCCGTCGTCACCATTCAGGACCTCACCGACGGCTTCGGCGCGGACGTGGTCATCGACGCCGTCGGCCGCCCGGAGACCTGGAAGCAGGCGTTCTACGCGCGTGATCTGGCCGGCACAGTCGTGCTGGTCGGCGTGCCCACCCCCGACATGACCCTGGAAATGCCGCTCGTCGACTTCTTCTCCCGCGGCGGATCACTCAAGTCCTCGTGGTACGGCGACTGCCTACCCGAACGCGACTTCCCCACCCTCATCTCCCTCTACCTGCAAGGCCGGCTACCGCTGGAAAAATTCGTCTCCGAACGCATCGGCCTCGACGCGATCGAAGACGCCTTCCACAAAATGCACGCCGGCGAGGTCCTGCGCTCAGTGGTGGTGCTGAAATGAGCGCCACCATCCAGCGGGTCGTCACCAGCGGTAAATTCGAACTCGACGGCGGATCGTGGGACGTCGACAACAACATCTGGCTGGTCGGCGACGACACCGACGTCGTGGTGTTCGACGCCGCCCATACTGCGCAACCCATCGTCGACGCCGTGGCCGGCCGCAACGTCATAGCCGTCGTCTGCACCCACGGCCACAACGACCACATCACCGTCGCCCCCGAACTCGCCACCACCCTCGACGCCCCCGTGCTGCTGCACCCCGCCGACGACATGCTCTGGCGAATGACTCACCCCGACAAAGAATTCCGCAGCGTCGAGGACGGACTCGCCCTGACCGTCGGCGGCCTGGACATCCACGCCCTCCACACCCCCGGCCACTCCCCCGGCTCGGTGTGCTGGTCGATCCCCGACCTGAACGCCGTCATCTCCGGCGACACCCTGTTCCAGGGCGGACCGGGCGCGACCGGGCGGTCGTTCTCGGACTTCCCGACGATCCTCGACTCCATCTCCCAACGCCTGGGCACCCTGCCCGGCGAGACCGTCGTCTACACCGGCCACGGCGACACCACGACCATCGGCGACGAAATCGTGCACTACGACGACTGGGTCGCGCGCGGCCACTAACCCGCCAGTCCTGCCATTGGACACCGGCAGCGTCGGGTTAGCCTGAGCACATGGCCGACGGGCCGCGCCGAGCAGAGCCATCACGATGCATTCGCCTCGTGACGGCCTGCCTGGCCATGGTGGTTGCCGTGGCGTGTTCAACGACGGCACCGCCGCCCATGCCGCCGCTGCCGTCGCAGACAACGCCGGCCTCGGCTCAACCCGTACCGCGGCCGGGTGTGTCGGGGACATCGCTGACGCTCGACGGCAAGCCGTGGTGGCCGATCGGCATCAACGCCTATCAGCTGGGTACCAACTGGTCGGTCAATGCGGGCTGCGGCGCGCAGGTAGATCTCGACGATTACTTCGGCCGCCTGCAACCGCACTCACTCACCCGATTCAACGTCTACTCGACGATGGCGGTGAACAAGCACACCGGCCAACTCGATTTCACCGCGCTCGACGCCGTGTTCAAGGCCGCTGAGCGGCACGGCCAACTGCTCATCGCCGTGCTGACCAGTGACGAAGGCGGTTGCGAGAACGACTATTTCAAGGACTACGCGTGGTACGCCGGGGGCTGGCGGACCGATGTCTCTCACGGTTTGCCGATGACCTTCGCCGCTTGGCTCGACACGGCGGTCAAGCGGTGGGGCGGTTCGCCGGTGCTGGCCGGCTGGACCGCGGTCGGTGAACCCGAGCCCTCGGATTGCTTTGACCACCACTGCCATTGGACCGATCGGGCCTGTCACCCGAACTCGGCCAACGTGCTGCGCGCGTTCTTCGACGCGACCGGCTCCCGTATCCGGGAGTTGGATCCCGGTTCGCTGATCTTCAGCGGTCACGCCGGTGGCGGGCAATGCGGATCACGGGGCGACGAGTTCGAGATGGTGAGCGCCTCACCCGGTCTGGACGTCTTGGAGTACCACTACTACGAGGAAACCGATTACCTGCCGGGTGACGTGTACGACGGCCTTCAGCGCCGCGTCGAACAGGCACGAGCGGTGAACAAACCACTCCTCGTCGCCGAGATCGGCATGGAGGCGGGCTCGTGTGCGACGCCGGCTCAACGCAGACAGGTGCTCGGCGACGCTATCACCCGGATGCGGGCCAAGGGTGCGGCCGGGGCCATGTTCTGGGCGTTCGTGCCGGATCCACGTCCCACCGAGTGCACACTCGACATCGGACCGCACGATCCACTGTTCGCGATGGTCGGGACCGCGAGGAGCTGACTCTCCAGGATCCGGCGTTTCTCCGCATCGAATTCAGCCTGGCGATCGAGGCGCCGACTACCGTCGGGGATGACGCTGCTACCGCCAGGAGGTCACATGGCCCGCGACGACGCGCCGGCACCGACCGGCGGTCCGAAACGGCGATTCACGCTGCGTTACTGGGTGGTCCTGATCCTCGTCGGGCTCGCTGCCATATTCGTTGCGCAGAATCGTGACCGCGTGGGCATCCACGTGTTGTGGGTGACGGTCGAGTCGCCGATGTGGTTCATCTTGGTCATCATTTTCGTCGTGGGACTTTTCATCGGTCTGCTGCTGCGCCGGCGGCGGAGTTAGCCATGCCGGAGTCCAGGGTCAGCGCCCGGTCGGATGCCACGGCCGGCGGCACGCGCAAGAAATCCCCGCCTCGCCAGCACGCCGCTGGCCTGGATTCGGCGATCAAGCTGTTCGAGCAGGCCGCTCGTACCGTCCCGCTACCGGCGGCGCCGTATCCGATCGTCATCGCCGACTACGGTGCGGGCTCGGGCCACAACTCGATGCGGCCGATCGCCGCAGCCGTTGCCGCCCTGCGCGGCCGTACCCGGCCCGCGCAGTGCGTGCTCGTGACGCATACCGACACCGCCGAGAACGACTTCACCACGATGTTCCGCGGACTGGCCGAAGACCCGGAGTCCTACTTGCGCAAGGATTCCGCGACGTTCACCTCTGCTGTCGGCCGCTCGTTCTACACCCAGATCCTCCCGTCGAACGCGGTGCACCTCGGCTGGTCGGCGTGGGCACTGGTCCGGCTCGGGAAGGTGCCCATGCCGATCGGTGACCACATCGCGGTGGCATACAGCGGCGACGACCACACTCGGGCGGCGTATGCCCGGCAAGCCGCCCATGACTGGCACGAGTTCGTCGCCTTCCGCGGCCGCGAACTGTCGCCGGGTGGTCGGTTGGTGGTGATGACGATGGCGGTTGGTGACGACGGGGACTTCGGTTACCGCCCGTTGTTCGATGCGGTGATGGACACGTTGCAAGAGTTGGTCGCCGAGCGTGTGGTGAGCGCCGATGAAGTCGAGCGCATGACGCTGCCCATCGTGGGCCGCCGGGCGGCCGATTTCGCTGCGCCGTTCGCGCCGTCGGGCCGGTTCGAGAAGCTCTCGATCAGCCACCTCGAGGTGTTCGACGCCGAGGACGTGATCTTCGGTCAGTATCGAAAAGACAAGAACGCCGACGCATTCGGTACGCGGTGGGCGGATTTCTGCCGGTTCACGGCGTTGGACGATCTCGCCGACGCACTCGGGGACGATCCGGAGCGCCGGCTTCAGTTCTTCGAGCGCATGCACGCAGGCATTGCGGCCCGGCTGGCCGCCGCACCCGAACAGATGCGGATTCCGGTGGCCCAACTCGTGTTGGAGAAGCGCCAGTCAGGCTGATCAGCCGGCGACTCGATCGCGAAAGGTGTTGCGGTAGTGCTGCGGTGTCACGCCGGTGAGTTTTCGGAACTGTTCGCGGAAGTTCGCCGCTGAGGTGAATCCGACCTGGCGGCCGACGTGCTCGATACCGTCGGACGTGCATTCGAGCAGCTGTTGTGCGTGCCGGATTCGCACCCCGGCCAGCCACTGCATCGGGGTCTGTCCGGTTTCGGCCTGAAACCGGCGGTTGAGGGTACGCACGCTGACGGCGGCACGCGCGGCGATGTCTGCCAACGTCAGTTCCCGATGTGCCTCCTGCTCGATCCAGCTCAACACATCGGCGAGTTCGGTGCGTTCGCCGATGTGGCGGGCCGTCAAGTTGTTTCGGCGAATGAACTGTGCCTGGCCGCCGTCGCGGTGCAGCGGCGCCACCGCCAGGCGAGCCGCGTCGGCGGCGACCGCGGCGCCGTGATCCCGCCCGATCATGTGCAGGCACAGGTCGATTCCGGCCGATGCACCGGCCGAGGTCAACACCTGCCCTTCGTCGACATACAGCACATCGGGATCGAGCGTCACCGCGGGGAACGCCGCCCGGAACACGTCCGCCGCCAGCCAGTGGGTGGTCGCCCGCTTGCCGTCCAGTAGACCGGCCGCGGCCAACACGAACGCCCCGGTACAGATCGACGCGATCCGGATGCCCGCCGCGTACGCGTCACGCAGTGCCGCGAGGATCTCGTCGGATGGCGTCGTGACGGCATCGTTGCAGCCCGGTACAACGACGGTGTCCGCCTCGGCGAGTCGGCACAGGCCGTGATCGGTGCCGATGCGCACGGGCCCGGCCGCCACGACCGGTTCGTCGCTGCACACCAGTACGCGGTAGGCCGGTTCGCCGGACGTCAACCGCGCCCGGCCAAAGGTCTCGACGGCGGTGCTGAGGTCGAACGTGTTGACGTCGGGCAACGCGAGGACGGCGACGGTGTGCATGCGGTTACCTCGCCGAGACCGCGGCGTCGATCAGGTGCGGTCCGGGTTCGGCGAGCGCGGCGCTGAATTGCGCGGCCAGTTCCTCTGCGGTTGTGGCTCGGGTGGCCGGGACCCCAAAACCCTCTGCGACGGCGACGAAGTCGATGTCGGGGTTGCCGAGATCCAGCAGCGACCGTGAGCGCTCGCCACTGGCGCTGGTCCCGACGCGCTGCAGTTCCATCTGCAGGATGGCGTAGGCGTGGTTGTTGAGGATCACCACGGTGATGTCGAGCCGCTCGCGGGCCATCGTCCACAGAGCCGAGATCGTGTAAGCGGCGCTGCCGTCCGCTTGGAGCGCGATGACCGGGCGGTGCGGTGCGGCGATCGCAGCGCCGACCGCGACCGGCAGCCCCTGTCCGATCGCTCCACCGGTGAGGGTGAGCAGATCGTGTGGCGCGGCGGACGCGGTTGCGGCCGGCAGCAGCACCCCGCTCGTATTGGCTTCGTCGGAGATGATGGCGTTTTCGGGCAGCAGGGTACCGATCACCTGCGCCCAGTTCTGCACAGTGAGCGGCCCGGTGGGTAACGGGGCGGGACCGTTGTCCGGTATGGCAGGCACTGCGCCACCGAGTTCGTCGGCGAGTTTCTCCAGATCGGCGACCGCGAGCGTGTGCACCTGCGCATCCGCGGGGACGAGTTCACTCGGCTTGCCCGGATAGGCGAAGAACGACACCGGTTCTCGGGCACCGGCGAGGATGAGATGTGTTGTGCCGTCGAGCTGTTGAGTCGCGAGTTCGGCCAGATACTGCAGCCGGTCGAGCGCGGGTATGCCGCGGCCCCGGGCCAGGCGGGCCGGGAATGTCTCGACCAATGTGCGCGCGCCGGCGGCCGCACGAATCCGCGCGGCCGCGGTCAGGCCCGCGGCGTCGGTGGCCGTACCGCCCAACAGGATGGTCACTCCGTCCCCATGAGCTCGCAGCAGATCGGCGGCCTGCACGATTTCCAGACCGGCATCGTCGTGCGCCTCGGACGTTTCCGGATCGGGCAGGTCGGTCTGGGTCGCCGTGCCCCACGAATAATCGGCGGGCAGAATCACCGTGGCCACTCGTCCGGGCGGGCCCACTGCGCTGCGGACGGCATCGCGCACCACGGCGTCGAGATCGGCCGCAGAAGCGGGCCGGTGCACCGAACCATGCAGCCACGTACCGAGCGCATCGATGTCGGATTCCAGTGGTGCGTCAAGCTTTTTGTGGTAGGTGGCATGATCGCCCACGACGTTGACGACCGGACTGTATGCCCGCCTCGCGTTGTGCAGGTTTGCCAGTCCATTGGCCATGCCGGGACCGAGGTGCAGCAGGGTCGCCGCGGGCCGGCCCGCGATGCGCGCATATCCGTCGGCCGCCCCGGTCGCGACGCCCTCGAACAGGCACAGCACCGGACGCATCGCTGGAGCCGAATCGAGTGCGGCGACGAAGTGCATCTCCGAGGTTCCCGGATTGGCGAAGCACACCTCGACGCCCTCGGCGAGCAGGCGCTGCAGCACCACCTGCGCACCGGTGCTCATGAGCGCGCCCGTCCGGCGTCGAAGGCGCCGACTTCACGTTGATTCCGCCGGTCATGCACCCGTCCATAGTGATCGGCCATCCCGTCCGGCGCCAGTGCGTGGCCGACGAGAGCGGCCATCGCCAATGCTTCGGCCCCGAGCACCACCTATTGACTGATTATCAATCAGTATGCGAACGTGAACGTCTGTAACCACGGGCCGTCAACAGGATGTGGGCATGAGCAAACGGCGGATAGACCTGCGCGGCAAGCGGATTCTGGTCACCGGTGCATCAAGCGGCATCGGGCGTGAACTGGCGCTGGCGTTGGCGGGCAAGGGCGCAGTCCTGGCAGTGGCGGCCCGCCGGGAAGACCTCCTCATTCGACTGGCGGACGAATTATCCGACGCCGGACCTGCGCGGCCCATCGTTCTGCGCGCCGACCTCGCCGTGCCGGGCGCGGCCACCGACCTCGGCGGACGGGCACTGAAGGCACTCGGAGGCGTCGACATTGTCATCAACAACGCCGGGGCCAATCTCGCCGGCGCGCAGTCATCCGTCGCAGACTCGGAAGCCGCACGCCGGGTGTTCGAGGTCAACCTGTGGTCGCCGCTCGCCCTCACCGCAGCGCTGCTGCCCGCCATGCACGCGGCCGGCAGCGGGACGATCGTCAACGTCACTTCCACCGTGCAGGCCGTACCGCTGCCCTTGCTCGGCTACTACGCGGCATCGAAAGCCGCACTGGCGCAGGCCACCCGCTCGCTGCGGCTTGAGCTGGCCGAAACTCCGATCAGGGTCGTGGAGGTGGTGCCCGGTTCCACCGACACTGGTCTACGCGACATCGACGAATTGCCCTGGAAGACCGCGCCACCCAGGACCGCGCCGCCGGTCTCGCCCGCGGCGACCGCTGCCGCCGTGGTCCGCGCACTGCAGCGCGGCGCGACGCGCGTCGTCTACCCCAGCTACTCACTGCTTCCGCTGGAGGTCCCGGCAATCGGCCGGCTCGTCGCGGCGATCGGCGGCCGACGGGTGAACACGCTCGGCGCGCTGGACCTTGAGGGCAACCGATGAGCAATCGGCGTCAGCTGATCATCGACGCGGCCCGGAAGCTGTTCGCCACCCGTCCGTACGATCAGGTCACCACGTCGGAGATCGCCAAGCAGGCCGGCGTGGCCTACGGGTTGATCGCCCACCACTTCGACAACAAACGCGGACTGTATCTGGCGGTCATGAATGAGATAGCCGTCGAAATCGCCGCCGCACAGCTCGCGCCGCCACCATCCGACGCGGGCCCCGTCGATCAGCTGCGGCATGCATTGCGCAACCACATCACCTACATCGACTCGTACTCCGACAGTTTCGTTGCGCTGCTGCGCGGTGCACTCGGCGCCGACCCTGAGCACCAGGCCGCGATAGAACGCCTCCGTTGGCTGGGGGCACAACGAATTCTGTCGGCGCTCGGCATTGTCGAGCCCGTCACGGCAGCGCTTCGCACGGCCATGCACGGCTGGGTCGGCTACCTCGACGAGATGATGATCGACCGGATCACCAACCGCGACATCGATGTCGACGTACTGGTCGAACTGGCCACCGCCGCACTGGTCGCCACGCTGCGCACCGCGGCCGTGGTCGACCCGTCGATTGCCTACTCCCCTGATGTCACTGACGCGCTGGAGTCGTTTCGGTGACCGGGTTGGCGCAGATGACCTCGACCGTCGCGTCGATCAGCGCCTCGAGATCATCCGCCGAAGCTCCGGTGCGGACCCGCACCGCCAGATTGTTCAGCGCGGCCGTAGCGATCTGAGCCAGCACCTCCGGTGGATGCCCGGCGAGCTCACCCTCGTGGGCCGCACGCTCGAACCGTTCGGTGAACGCGACCGTGAATGCGCCGAATGTCGCGTCGACGACGTCGCGGATATCCCTGTCCCCGAAGGCCTCTGTTACGGCCGTGCCGATCAGAAAGCAACCGCGCGAGCCGTCGGCCAGATAGAAATCCCGCGCGCCCCGGTAGACCGCCCGTAACGCCTCGCGCAGCGGCACCGGGCGCTGCAATGCTTCGGCCACCACGGCGCGACTGGTCTCGGCATAGTCGGTCACCGCCCGCCGATACAGCGCACGCTTGTCGCCGAATGCCGCGTAGATACTGGGCCGGTTCATGTTCATCCCAGACGCCAGATCGTCCAGCGACGTGCCGGCATAGCCGTTGCGCCAGAAGACATCACGAGCCAACCCGAGTGCACGAGCCGGGTCGTACGCACGTGGACGTCCTCGCCGTTTCGGTTCAGCACTGGTCACCGCCAGAATTTTATACTACTTTGCACAAAATGAGCATCTACCACGTCGAGGCCGGCGAGGGTGAGCCGGTTCTCCTGTTACACGGATATCCGCAGAGCGCATCGTGCTGGCGTCATCAGATCCCGACTCTGGCGGCACGACACCGCGTCATCGCACCGGACTGGCCGGGTTTCGGCCGGTCGGACCCACCTCCCACGCCGGCCACCTACGATGCCGAGGTGGAGCGCATCGGCGAACTCGCCGACAGTTTCGGCCTGGACCGTTTCAATCTCGTCGCCCACGATTACGGCGGTTTCCTCGGCCTTGGCTACACACTTCGTCATCCCGAGCGCGTGCTGCGGCTGGCCCTGCTGAACACCCGGGCCCACAGCATTTTTCGGCCCTGGTTCTACCACTTCTCGCGGGGCCAGCGCTGGGCCGTGACGAACACCCCCGGCCTGGCACGGCGCCTGCCGTTGAGCCGTATCCACCAGCTCTTCCTTCGCCCGTATCGCCGGCTCGGCTGCTGGGACAGCGCGATCGAACACGAGTACCTGGATTGGATGGACACACCACAGGGACGGCGCACCTTCGTCGACTTCTTCACGAACTACCACCTGCCGGTCGTCCCGTGGCTCGCCGTGGGGCTCAACACCATTGCCTGCCCAACTGCCGTCATCTGGGGTGACCGGGACCGCTACATACCGGTGCGCACCGCTGTGGAACTCGCCGAGCGAATCCCCAACGCGACGTTGACGCGCCTGCGCGGTGCGGATCACTACGTGATGGAAGAGCGGCCCGCGGAGGTGACAGAGGCACTGGTCGAGCTGCTGGCCCGGCCGTGCGTCGTTTCCGGCAGCCGCTGATTGGCAAGATTCCGTTGCGATATGGCCATCTGGCCACTGTTGAGCGGTGGTCGAGTGTCGCAACGATGGCGACATGTATGCGCAAATTCTGTTGTTCGACGGATTCGACCCGTTGGATGTCATCGCACCGTTCGAGGTATTGAGCGCCGGCAGCGACTCGATCGGCGGCGAGCTGATCGTGGAACTCGTTGCAGCGGAAGGGCCGAGACTCGTCGTCAGCGGTAACCGCGGGCTGGCGCTGCAGGCGACCGGCCGACTCGACCCCGAGAAGCCCGGATTCGTGATCGTCCCCGGAGCGGCCGGGCCTGTCGACGGCGACCCGGACGAAGGTGCGGTGACCATACCGGTGCTGTTGGCCCGATTCGGTGAGACCGCGGCCGTTGGGTTGATGCGCCGGGCCATGGCCAACCCTGACATCGTCGTGGCGTGTGTGTGCGGCGGTTCGCTGGCCCTCGCGATGGCGGGCCTGCTCGAAGGCCGACGCGCTGTCACCCATCACCTCGGCATGGACGTGCTTGACGCGACGGGCGTGACACCGATCGCCGCCAGAGTCGTCGACGACGGCGATCTGGTGACGTCCGGCGCGGTGACCTCCGGCCTTGATCTTGCCCTGCATCTGTTGCATCGAACCTATGGCCCACGCATCGCATTGGCCGTGGAGTCACTGTTCGACTACGAACGTCGCGGAACCGTCTGGACCGACACCGGCCGCCACGCGGAGGCGGCGTGATGGGCCTCGACGGAACTTGGGACGTCAAGATCAAGACTCCGATCGGTTCACTGGCCGTGATCTACCGGTTCTCGGAAATCGACGGCATCGTCACCGGCTCCGCGGAAGGCAGAGGCGAGACCGTCCGACTCGAAGACATCACCGTCGTCAACCAGTCTGACGCACAACAGGTTACGTGGAAGCAGTCGATCACCAAGCCCATGCGACTCAACCTCGACTTCGACGTCAGGGTGACCGGCGACCAGATGTCCGGGCACTCCAAAGCCGGCCGCTTGCCACGCTCAGCTGTCAGCGGCATCCGTCGGGTGAATCAGGCTGGTTGACAGTCTGTTTCATCGTCCTCGGCGTTGTTGTCGGTGAGGTAGGTCTGGGGGTGGTGATAACCGTTGGTCCGGGCTTGCCCCGTGTCGAGTAGGGGTGGTGGGGTCCATTGGCAGCGGCCGTTGCGCATGGTGGTGGTCCATTTGCCTTTGGCGACCAGGCGGTTGTCGGGCCCGCAGGACAGGGCGAGTTCATCGATGTTGGTCTGCCCACCCACGGTCCAGTCGTGTTGGGCGTGATGGGCTTGGCAGCGGTAACCACCGGCGCTGCAACCGGGCCGGGTGCAGCCCCGGTCACGGGCGAACAACACCAACCGCTGGGCCGGGGTGGCGATGCGTTTGGTCCGCCCGAAGTACAGCGGCACCAGGGTGGCATCGTCGAACACCGCCAGGTAGTGCCAGGCGTGGGCGGCGAGGCGGATCACGTCGGGGATGGGAAGTTTCGACCCGCCGGCGGTGACGGCGATGCCGGCGCCGGCTTCCAGTTCGGCCAGGGTGGTGGTGACGATCAACGCCACCGGCAACCCGTTGTGCGAGCCGAGCTTGCCCGACATCAACGCATGACGCCCGATCGCCACCAGGGCGTCGTGATTGCGTTGCGCGGCGGTGCGGGTATCAGCCTCGATCGCCTGCTCCGATGGTGTGCCGGTGATGCAGGGTGATTCGTCGTCGGGGTTGCACATGCCGGGTGCGGCGTATTTGGCCAGCAGCGGTTCGACCACGGCGCGGGCTTCGGCGTTGAGCCATCCCGACACCTTCGAGGTGCCGTCGGGCTGCTGCGGATGGATGACGAGGCCACGTGTGCGCTCGGCGGCGTCGACCGGTTCCTCACCATCCTGATTCAACAGATACAGCGCTTCGGCGACGGTGTGGCGCACCGTCTCGGGGGTCTCCTGCGCGGCCACCGCCACGAGTTTGCGTTCGAAGGCGTCGCGGCGTGCCGCATTCACCCAATCGGGGCATTTGGTGAAGAACGTCTCCAACTCATCAACGTGATCGGCCGTCAACCAGCCACCGGCCTGGGCGGCCGCCGTCGCTGCCCGCACCGGTGTGAGCGCTTCGCCGGTCACTGATCGGCGTGGCCCGAAATTCATCGCATCCCGGACCCGCCGCCGCGCCTCAGTTCCCGAGATCCGCAGCCGGATCCGCAGCGCTTCGGGCCAGGACTTCGCCCCGATCGCCGCCGGGGTCGTGGACTCCGAGAGCGCACTGATCGCAGCATGCTCGACCACCGGCACCAGATTGCGGACCTCCTGGACCCCCGCGCATACCTCCAGCAGGTCGGCTTCGGGCAGCGACCCCCACGGCAGATCGCGTACACCTGCTATCGCCGCGCGTAACGCGGCGAGCCGGTCCACCACCGAGGAATCCATGCATCGAACACTAGTTCGAACCACCGACAAGAAATCGCCGCTTGTGACTGCCGAGACCAAAGTGGCCAAAGATTTCGCTGACTCCTTGAACTTCCTCATTATGATTCTTATAGGGATGAATACGGTAGTTTGTGACCATGACCGTCGCGGTGTACTCGGCAGAACAAGTGGCCGACATCCTTGGACTGCACGTACGCACCGTGCGCGCATATGTCCGTGACGGCCGCCTGCCTGCCGTGCGGATGGGCAAGCAGTACCGCATCACCGAACAGGCCTTGCGCACGTTCACCGGAGCAACTGCCGTCAAGCCGGCCGGCAAGCCACACGCGCACGTCTCGGCAGTCGCGCACATCCACAACGTCGACCGCCTCACGATGGACCGCGTCACCACACATCTCACGGCCGCAGCGGTCGGCGACTCAAACCGGAAGGCGAAACTCAACATTCATTCGTCTTATGACGAAACCTCCTGCCGGCTGACGATTTTCGTTGACGGTGATCCGGAAGCCACGGCAGCTGTGATCGGTTTGATCGATGGCTTGACACGTCAGGACGAGAAGTGAGTAACACCGTCTACCGATCGCCGGCCGGCCAGAACGCCATCGAGCGCAGCTACCGCGAGCACCTTCAGCGTTGGACCACGCCGGTGCGACAGCGCACCGTCCCGACGCGGGAGGGCGAAACGTTCGTTCTCGACTGCGGCCCCGCTGACGCACCACCGGCCGTGTTGCTTCACGGCGCCGGAAGCAACAGCGCGATCTGGCAAGCCGATGCGCCGCGTTGGTCACTGACCCACAGGCTGTACATGGTCGATGTCATCGGCGAACCCGGATTGAGTGCACCGGTTCGACCCGACCTGAACTCCGATGCCCATGCGCTGTGGCTCGATGACGTATTCGATGAACTGCGTATCGATACCGCCGCCATCGTGGGTGTGTCGTTGGGCGGTTGGCTGGCCACGGATTACGCGATCCGCAGGCCCGGCCGCGTACAACGACTGGCCCTGCGGGCCCCTGGCGGTATCGGCCGCCAACGCTACGGTGCGGTTCTCGCGGCTCTGGTCCTCGCACCATTCGGAGACCGCGGCACCCGAACGGCATTGCGGATTGCCCTCGGACCCGGCACGGTTCCTGACCCGGTCATCGACTACATGCTGTTGATCCAACGCAACTACCGGCCCCGCCGCGACACGCTGCCCATCTTCTCCGATGAGCAGCTACAAGCCATCACCGCACCGCTTTACGTCGCACTGGGCGCAGGTGACCGCTTGCTCAACTCACGCGATACGGCCACACGCTTGAAGCGCTTACAACCCTCGGCGTCGGTGAACCTTCTCGCCGGCACGGGTCACGGCATGTTCGATGACGCCGACGACATATATACGTTCCTCAATGAGGGGTCAAAGTCCTTGGGCGGCAACCCGACCTAGCCGCCGGCCCCACCCGCTCCCCCGCCCCCGGGCGCGGGCACCCAAGGCAGTCCCGGGATGGTCGGGTAGGGAGCCGTCGGGCTCCACGGTGGCTGAGTCGAGGTCGGCGCCTGAGTCGTGGCGGGGGGCGGCTCAGTCGTCGTAGGCGGTGGCGGTGGCGGGGTTTCCGTTGTGGGCTGCGGGGTTTCGGTCACCGGCGGCGCCTGCGGCGCTGGCGGCGGCACCGTCTGGGTCACCGTTTGCGGCGGCGGAGCCTCATGTGTCACCACCTGGGTCTGCTGCGGCTCGGGTGCCGTCGCCTCGACGGGTACCGCAGGCGGCGGCGTCTCGGGTGGTGCGGTGGTGGTCGTGACCGGAGCGGTCGTCGCGGCCGGAACCGCGACGTCTCCGCTGTCGCGGTTGTTCATCAGGAGCACTGCGGCGACAGCGACCAGAGCCGCCGCTCCGCCGGCGCCGGCCAGCACGGCACGACGCCGGTACCAGGGTTGCGCGACGGACTCCTCGTGCTCGGTCAGCTCGCGCTCGCCGAACTGCAATTGCGGCCGCGCCGTGGTGCGCATGCCCGGCTCAGGCCCGAAATCGTAGTCGTCCACCTCAGCGACGTCCGGAATGTCCTGCGCGTCCGACCACGCCAACGCTTTCGGGGCAGCGGGCGGCTCGGGCGCGACCAGCGCCGCCGCGGCGGTCGGCGGCGCAGCCGAAGGCGCCATCGCGGTCATCCCCTCTTCGACGGTCCCGCGCACCGCAGTCAGCCCACCTCCGATGGCGGCAGTCAGTTCGGGTTGCGCGCCGGTGATCACCGGAACACGGAAATGCGCGGACAGCGTCGTCGTGATCGCCGGAATCCGCGCGCCCCCACCCATGGTCGCCACGGCCACCAGATCAGCGGGACGCAGCCCGCTGCGATCGACCGTGTCGTGAAGGACCGCGACGAATTCGTCAAGAGGCTCGCGAATGGCGTCGTCGAGTTCGTTGCGGTTGAGCCGCACGTCGCTGCGGTGGCCCGGCAACTCGGCGACAAGTGCCGTGACCGACTCGACCGACAGCCGTTCCTTGGCGCGGCGGCACTCGCCGCGCAGTCGGCCCAGTGAGCCGATCGCGGAGGTGCTGGCGAGATCGATCGTGCCCGCCGCGGACAGGTCGTTGACGACGTGCGTGAGCAAGGCCTGGTCGATGAGGTCGCCCGACAGATCGGGATGGCGAACGGTCGGCGCAATGGGCTGGTAGCCGTTGCCTGCGTCGGCGAGGGTGATGCTGGTGCCGCTGCCGCCGAAGTCGCATACCGCGATCACGCCACGGGTCGGCACGCCTGGCTCGTCCTGCAGTGCCGTCAGCGCCGCGGTCGCGTCCGAGACAAGCGTCGGTGTGTCGCGGAACTCGGGCACGGCCGCCAGGGCGCCACGAAGCGCCTCGACCTGGTTGGGCCGCCAGTGCGCCGGATGCGTGACGGCGACGGGATCACCTGCAGGGCGTCCCGCGGTCACGGTGTCCAGCAGCGCACCGAGGGCATCCGCGACGAGCGTCTCTCCACGATGCGACGAACCGTCGGGCGCCAGAATGCCGACCGGGTCACCGACCCGGTCGACGAAGTCGGTCAGGATCAGTCCGCGTTCGGTGAGGTTCGGGTTCTCACTGGGCACGCCCACCTCGGAGGCGCGATGCGGATAGAGCGTCAGCACCGGCGACCGCGTCACCGCGGCTCGGCCCACTACCACTGCGGTCAGGTTGGTCGCGCCAACCGACAGCCCGATCCCGTCAGCCATGTCGTCCCGTCTCGAGAGAAACCCTATCCGGTATTCAATCTCTTTTGACGCGGCCGGCGTTACTCAGCGAATCGTGCCGACACCAGGAATCAGTGGTAGATCCAGGGCCGTCACCCACCCTGGCGAATGTTCGTTGACCGCGGGCACGGCGTTGAGCGCACGCAGCCCGGTGGCCAGGCAGCCGGCGGCCGCCGCATCGCGGCCCGAACCGTCGGTGAACCGGAACGCGGTCTCCTGCGAGACGCTCGGGGTGCCCTCGATGTCGACGCGGTAGACGTCGTTGTCGTTTCCGGACGGCCAGTCCGGGGCGGCGTCCGGGCCGATGCGGTTGACGTGTTCGAGTTGGATTCGGGTCTCGCCGCGGTAGACGCCGTTGATGGTGAATCGGACGGCGGCTACGTTGCCGGGCGCGATGATCCCCTTGGCCGTCTTGCGTTCGTCGGGGGTGACCCATTTGTCCCACGTGGTGGTGATCTCGTCGAGCTCGATGCCCGCCGCGTGGGCGATCATGGGAACCGTTGCGCCCCAGGCGAAGATGAGGATGTCGGGGCTTTCGAGCAGGGGCCGATGCTCGGGCGGCTTGCCGATGCCCATCTCGAATTCGTAGTCGCCTGTGTAGTTCGTGTAATCCAACAATTCCGAGGCGCGCACCCGGCGCACCTCTGAGCACAAACCCATCAGCGTCATCGGGAACAGGTCGTTGGCGAAGCCGGGATCGATGCCCGTGGTGAAGCACGACGAACCGCCGGCCTCGCACGCCTCGGTGATCGGTTCGATCCAGTTGGGCGGATTGAGGTGCATTTTCGGCCATACCCACGGCGTCATCGCGGTCGAGCAGACGTCGATTCCGGCCCGCAGGAACCGGGTGATCAACGCGATGTTGGCGTCGGCGTGCGCGGCCGTTGGCCCGTAGTGGACGAGAGCGTCGGGCCGCAACGCGATGAGCGCGTCGACGTCGTCGGTCGCGGTGATGCCGATCGGCGCGCCGAGGCCGCAGATTTCGCCGACATCGCGGCCCACCTTCTCCGGATTGCTGACCCCGACACCGACAAGCTCGAACAGCGGATGTCTGACGATCTCGGCGATCACCATGCCGCCCACAAAACCGGTGCCCCAGACCACGACTCGTTTCGTCACGGCGCTCACCTTAGGGCTTCGGCCAGCCCTCCAAGGCCAGATCGGCGATCGCGTGCAGTTCCGCACGGCCGGCACCACTGCGGGCCTGGATCGAAATACCTTGGCACACGGCGCTGATCCAGCGAGCCAGCAACAAGGTGTCCACGTCGGACAGTTCGCCCGCAGTCACCGCCTGGTCGAACCGGCGCGCCAGCTCGTGCGCGGCCGCGTCGCGAAAGTCGGCCAAGCCGGCGCCATTTCCGACCAGCAGGCAGCCATTCGGGCCACCGGAGGTTGCGTCGGCCGCCCCGTGCACCATGGCTTCGGCGACCTCGCGCGCGGTCGCACGAGTGAGTGCCGTTGCCATGTAGCCGCCCGGACCGTTGATGTAGCGGCGCTTTGCCCGCTCGAAGAGTCCTTCTTTTGAGCCGAACTCGGCGTATATGCCGCGGCGGTTCACCCCGGTTGCGTCGGTCAGATCACTGATCGACACACCCTCGTAGCCCCGGTCCCAGAACAGCTTCATCGCGATGTCCTCGACCATGTCGGGGTTGAACTCCCGGGGTCGCCCTACCGCCATGCTCCACCTTCCGTGATACGCGTCACAACAGGAATCTTCCGCTCGACAATGGACTTGACCTCATCATACTTTGTAACCAATCGGTTCGAAACAACTTCGAGAGGTATGCGATATGAGTACAGCACCCCTAGCCGGGCGGCGGGCCCTGGTAACCGGAGGCTCACGCGGAATCGGCGCGGGCATCGTGCGCCGACTCGCTGCCGACGGCGCCGCAGTGGCGTTCACCTATGCATCGTCGGCGACCGAAGCCGACAAACTGGTGGCCGATGTGAGTGCCGACGGCGCCAAGGTGGTGGCCATCAAGGCCGACAGCGCCGATCCCACCCAGGTGGCCGCGGCCGTCGAACAGGCCGTCGCCGACCTCGGCGGCTTGGACGTGCTGGTCAACAACGCCGGAACCGCGCACGTCGCGCCGATCGACGAGTTCCCGCAGGATCAGTTCGACCGCCTCGTCGCGATCAATATCGGTGGTGTGTACTCGGCCATCCGCAGCGCAGTCCGTCATCTCGGTGAGGGTTCACGGATCATCAACATCGGCAGCATCAACGCCGACCGCGTGCCCGTCGCCGGCTTGTCGGTGTACGCAATGACGAAGGGGGCGGTCGCCTCGCTGACCCGGGGCCTGGCACGTGAACTCGGACCCCGCGGCATCACCGTCAACAACGTGCAGCCCGGCCCGATCGACACCGACATGAATCCCGCCGACGGCGAATTCGCCGATGCCATGCGGGAAGTCATGGCGCTGGACCACTACGGACACACCCGCGACACCGCTGCGGTGGTGAGCTTCCTGGCAGGCCCGGAGTCCGGATACATCACGGGCGCGAACTGGAACGTCGACGGCGGGTACACCGCGTGACGATCACAGACTGACGAAGCCCGAAGGCGGTCGCGCCGGCCCGAGTGATACCCGTCACACCGGGCATCGATACGCCCGTTCGCAACGTCCCTATTTACCGACCGTTGACACCACACGGAAGGGCCCGAAATGACCACAGCACCGTTAGCCGGTAGGCGCGCACTGGTAACCGGCGGCTCACGCGGAATCGGCGCCGGCATCGTCCGACGGTTGGCCGCCGACGGCGCCGCCGTGGCTTTCACGTACGGCGCATCTGCCGTCGAGGCCGAGAAACTCGTCGCCGAGTTGACCGCCGACGGCGCGAAAGCCGTGGCAATTCAGGCCGACGCCGCCGACCCGGCCCAGGTGGCGGCGGCGGTCGAACAGACGGTCGCCGACCTCGGCGGCTTGGACGTCCTCGTCAACAACGCCGGAACCGCTCACATGGCACCCATCGACGAGTTCCCGCAGGAGGAGTACGACCGAGTGGTGGCCGTCAACATCGGCGGCGTGTACTCGGCGATCCGCAGCGCGGTCGGCCATCTCGGTGAGGGATCACGAATCATCAACATCGGCAGCATCAACGCCGATCGCGTGCCGACGGGTGGAACCGCCGTCTACGCGATGACCAAAGGCGCCGTATCGTCACTCACGCGCGCGCTCGCCCGCGAACTGGGACCCCGCGGCATCACCGTCAACAACGTGCAGCCCGGCCCGATCGCCACGGACCTGAACCCTGACGAAGGCGAATTCGCCGACGTGGTACGGCAAACCACCGCGTTGGGCCGGTACGGGCACACCGGCGACATCGCCGCAGTGGTCAGTTTCCTGGCCGGCCCGGAATCGGGATATGTCACCGGGGCGAACTGGAACGTCGACGGCGGCTTCACCGCCTGACGGTCACAGGTCGACAGGGTCCACCGGCTGCGGCTCCGACGTGTCTTTCAGGCGGGCTTTGAATTGCATTGCCCGGTAAGGCCATCCGGAGTTGGTATGCCATTGCGACACCACGAGCCCGACACCGCCGTCGATGTCGAAGCGTGAGCCAGGGAGCACATAGCCACCGTAGAGTTGGGCGACCCGGTTCTGCGCATGGTCTTCGTTCTCCCAAGCCGATCCCGCGATCGGTGTCTGGACCGGCGTGGTGTGCAGGTTCGCCAACGGCGAATCGATCACGCGGTATCCCAACGCGTACTTCGACGCGAAAAACCCGCCGAGAACCCACTTCCCGGGTGCGACACGGCGAAAGCTCAGTTCACCCCAGCGCTCGGCGGCCGGGGTGATCGGCGTGGCACGGCGGCCCCATTCCCAACCCGCGTCGGTATGGCCCCAGCTCCAATAGGATTCGGGGTCGCCGATGCGGCCCGGACGAACTCGCATCAGGATGATGCCCTTATCGCGCTGAAAACCGGTGGAAGCCACGTAAACCCAGCCGTCGTCGGGGTCGTAGTCCCAGGACCAGCACTGCGCGTGGCCGCGGTGCAGACCGGCCGGAAACTTCGAGCCGAAGCGCTCCCATGAAACACCGCAATCGTCCGAACGCCAGATCTCGGTCCAGATGACGTTGCCGAATCCGCGATTGACGATCGCGTGCAAGTAGAGCGAATCCCCCACGCGCAACAGATCACTCGGGATGACGGTACTGATGGCGTTGCGCCGCCAGCCCGACGCGTTGTGGACGTAATGCCACAGCTGACGCGCGTACAGCGGGTCCGGGCCGCCCGCCCGTTCGTAGACGATCTCGTGATTCGCGTCGCCGGTGCCGATCAACACCACCGGTGAACGCCAGTCACCTTCCCCGACCCGGCGGCCGGAGAACGTGTCGCCGAAGACCGACACCAACTTGCCGTTCGGGGCGAGCACCGAGGCACCGAGGTCGGTGCAGGTCACCCCGAACCGATCGGTCAGTCCTGGGCCGGTGAGATCACATACCTTGCCGTTGCGCAGCGGGATTCGGCGTCCGGCTACGTGCACAACCGCAGGCCCCACGGCTCACAGTCGAGGGGGTACGCCTCGACGGGCAGCGGCAGCGGCTTCTGGTAGGCGAGCGTGAACGGCACGGTGTGAATCGAGGGGGCCAGCCCGCACACCGCGTTGTGCGCCACCGATCGAGTGCCGCTCAGCGTCACATCGTTGAACCGGTAGGTCTCGGTGATCGGCGCCCAGCTACCGTCCGGGCACTGCATGCCCTCGATCTTGGACGTGATGAACTGCCACTGACCGTCGGCCAGCCGGGCGTCACCGCCGCTCGTGCCGCGCGACGCCTCGACGTGCAGCCGGCATGCCACGGCCAACTCGAGCGGCTCGCGCAGATCTCCGACCACCGGCACGCAGGACGGGTAGATCGACCACGTCTGAGGCTCCAAACCCTCCTGCGTATAGGTGTAGACACCGTTCATGACGGGCTCGGCTTGAACAGGGCTGGCAAATCCCAGGCCTGCGCCGAATCCGAACGTGAACACCAGGGCGGTCGCAGCAGCCATGCGCTTGAAGGTCACAATGGGTGAGTATCGCAGTCTTCATCAGCGTCGTCACCGGTTTGTCCGTCAGGCGTTTCCCGGTCCCGGTGACGACCCGTAGCGGGTGAGCGAACACGCAGATCACCCGCGGTGATCCTGGAGAGATCGTGACTTCACGACCAGCGGTTAAAGCGTTACTCGCAGTCTTGGTGTGCCTGCTCGCGGCGTGCTCCACCGGTGAACGGGTGGATCTCGGGGACGAGTCCTCGGGCAATCTCATCGCCGCCATCGCGGGCGAGCCCGACCAGCTCGACCCGCACCGGACCAGCGCATATTTCTCGTTCGAGGTGCTGGAGAACGTGTTCGACACGCTCGTCGAACCCGACGAGAACCTGCACATGCGCCCGGCGCTGGCGGAGTCGTGGGAGGTCAGCGGCGATCAGCTCGCCTGGACCTTCCACCTCCGTGAGGGCGTCACCTGGCACGACGGCAGCCCCCTGACCGCCGACGACGTCGTGTACTCGTACCGCCGCATCATCGACGAACAGTTGACCAACGTCGACAAGTTCAGCGCCGTCACCGACGTGAGCGCCCCGGATCCGGCCACGGTCCGCATCACCGTCAAGCACCCCACGCCCAACCTGTTGACCAATCTCGGCGGGTTCAAGGGCATGGCGATCGTGCAGCGCAGCAACGTCGAGAGTGGACAGATCGCCACCCACCCGATCGGTACCGGGCCGTTCTCGTTCGCCGGCCGCAAGAGCGGCGACTCCATCACGCTCAAGGCCAATCCGAACTACTGGGGCGGGGCACCCGGCGTGTCGGGTGTGACGTTCCGGTTCATCTCCGAGCCCTCGACCGCGCTGTCGGCGCTGCAGGCCGGTGAGATCGACTGGACCGACTCGGTGCCGCCGCAGCGCGTCGCGCAGTTACGTGACGACGACTCGTTGACACTCGCCGTCACCCCGAGCAACGACTACTGGTACCTGGCCCTCAACGAGGCTCGCCAACCCTGGAACGACGTGCGGGTGCGCCAGGCGATCGCGTACGCGATCGACCGCGACGCGATCGCGGCGGCCACGAGTTACCGCACCGCGATGACCAACCAGCTGGCCATCCCGGAAGGCAACCCGTGGTACACGCGCTATGACCGGTACCGCTACGACCTCGACGAGGCGCGACGGCTCCTCGACGAGGCAGGCGCCGATCCGCAGAACCTCGACATGCTCGTCACCAGCGAGTATCCCGAGACGGTGACCGCGGCCCAGATCATCGCCGACAACCTTGCGCCCCTTGGCATCACGGTGAACATCCGCACCGTCGACTTCGCGACGTGGCTCGACGAGCAGAACACCGGGAACTTCGACATGCTCATGATGGGCTGGCTCGGCAACATCGACCCCGACGACTTCTACTACGCGCAACACCATTCGAGCGGAACGAGCAATGCGCAGAAGTTCTCCGATCCGGAGGTGGACCGACTGCTCGACGCCGGACGCGTCGAGACCGACACCGCCAAGCGAAAAGACGTCTACACCAAGGCCGCAACCCGGATCGCCGACGAGGTGAGCTACATCTACCTGTACAACCCATCGGTGATCCAGGCCTGGGCCAACAATCTGTCCGGGTACGACGCACGTCGCGACGGGGCGATCCGTTTCCGCGGCGCGGAATTGAATGCGGGTGGTGCGGAATGAATCTCGGTATCGCACGGTTTCTCGCCCGGCGGCTGCTGTACTCGGTGGTGGTGCTCGTCGGGGTCCTGATCGTCGTGTTCGCCCTCGTCCATCTGGTGCCGGGCGATCCGGTGCGCATCGCGCTCGGCACCCGCTACACCCCCGAGGCGTACGAGGCACTGCGCACGGCCAGCGGCATGGACCGACCGATTGTCGAGCAGTTCTTCGGTTATCTCGGTTCGGCACTGACCGGCGATCTCGGGGTGAGTTTCCGCAACGGCGACCCGGTCACCGTGACCCTGCTGGAGCGGCTACCGGCGACCCTGTCGCTCGGCCTCGTCGGCATCCTCATCGCGCTGGTGATCGCATTGCCTGCCGGCATCTGGTCGGCCTTGCGCGAGGGCCGGGCCAGCGACGCGATCGTCCGCATCGCCAGTCAGTTCGGCGTATCGATTCCCGATTTCTGGCTCGGCATCCTGCTGATCGGTCTGTTCGCCTCGACGCTGGGCTGGTTGCCGACCTCGGGATACCGGCCGCTGTTCGACGATCCCGGCGGCTGGCTGCGCCACATCATCCTGCCGGGGCTCACCGTGGGTCTGGTCGCGGCCGCGATCATGACGCGGTATGTGCGGTCGGCAGTGCTCGAGGTCGCCGCGATGGGCTACGTCCGCACCGCGCGGTCGAAAGGTCTGCCGCCGCCGGTGATCACGTTCCGACACATCGTCCGCAACGCGCTGCTGCCGGTGCTGACCATCACCGGTATTCAGCTCGCGACGATCCTCGGCGGCGTCATCGTGGTGGAGGTGGTATTCGCGTGGCCGGGCCTCGGCCGGCTGGTGTTCAATTCCGTTGCCGCGCGCGACTACCCGGTGATCCAGGGCGCGGTCCTGCTGATCGCGGCGCTGTTCCTGCTCATCAACCTGATCGTGGATGTGCTCTACGCGGTCGTCGACCCGAGGATCCGGCTGTCATGACCACTCAGACCGAGAGCCGCGTGGCGTCGTGGCGGCTGTTGCTGTCCAACCCGGTGACCACCATCAGCGCCGTCGTACTGCTCGCGGTGATCGTCGTGGCGTTGACCGCACAGTGGATCATTCCGTTCGGCGTCAACGACATCGATGTGCCCAATGCGTTGCAGGCCCCGAGCGGATCGCACTGGTTCGGCACCGATGAGCTTGGGCGGGATGTGTTTTCGCGGGTGCTCGTCGCCGTCCAGGCGTCGCTTCGGGTCGCGGTGGTCAGCGTGGCGCTGGCCGCGGTGATCGGCGTGACGATCGGCGTGGTCGCCGGATACCGAGGCGGGTGGCTCGACACGATCGTGATGCGGGTGGTCGACGTGATGTTCGCCTTTCCGGTACTGCTGCTGGCGCTGGCGATCGTCGCGATCCTCGGCCCCGGCATCACCACGACGATGTTGGCGATCGGCATCGTCTACACCCCGATCTTCGCGCGGGTTGCCCGCGCCAGCACGCTGGGCGTACGGGTCGAACCGTTCGTCGCGGTATCGCGGACGATGGGTACGGGCAGCATCTACATCCTGACGCGACACATCCTGCCGAACATCGCCGGACCGTTGATCGTTCAGCTGTCGTTGTCGCTGGCCTTCGCGATCCTGGCCGAGGCGTCACTGTCGTTCCTGGGTCTGGGCATCCAGCCGCCGCAGCCGTCGCTGGGCCGGATGATCTTCGACGCACAGGGTTTCGTGACGTTGGCCTGGTGGATGGCGGTGTTCCCGGGGGCTGCGATATTCGTCACCGTGCTGGCGTTCAACCTGTTCGGTGACGGGCTGCGCGACGTGTTGGATCCCAAGCAGCGCACGCTGATGGAAGCCAGGAGGGGCCGGTGATGACCACACCTGTGCTGAGCGTCCAGGATTTACGGGTGGCGATCGGCCGACGGGAGATCGTGCGCGGCATCTCGTTCGATGTGCACCGTGAGCAGACTGTCGGCATCGTCGGCGAATCCGGATCGGGCAAGTCGATGACGGTGCTGGCCGCCACCGGTCTGTTGGATGCGCCGGGCGCGGTGGTGGCGGGTACCAGCACGCTGGCCGACGGTTCGCAACTCGTCGGCGCGTCGGCCCGGCTGCTGCGCGAGGTGCACGGCGGGCGTATCGGATTCGTGTTCCAGGATCCCGGCACCTCGCTGAACCCGCTGCTGTCGCTGGCCCGGCAGATCACCGAAACGCTTGAGACGCATCGCAACATGAGCCGGCGCCAGGCCCGAACCCGGGCCGGTGAGTTACTCGACGCGGTGGGGCTGCCGCAGGATCGGCTGGATTCTTATCCGCACCAGTTGTCGGGTGGCCAACGGCAGCGGGTGATGATCGCGATCGCCCTGGCCTGCGATCCCGAGCTGCTGATCGCCGACGAGCCGACCACCGCGCTCGACGTCACAACACAGGCTCAGATCATCGATCTGGTCGCCGATCTTCAGCGCGATTTCGGGACCGCAGTGGTCTGGATCAGCCATGACCTCGGTGTGATCGGTCAGGTTGCCGACGAGGTGACCGTGCTGCGTGACGGCGAGGCGGTCGAGCAGGCACCGATCCTCGACGTGTTCGACCGGCCCCAGCACGAATACACACGCGAACTGCTTGCCGCCCGGCCCCGTGTCGATGGTGCCGGACCTGCCGGGGCGCCCGACGACGCGCCGGTCTTGTTGGACGTGCAGGGGCTCACCGTGCACTACTCAGGCGTGCAGGCTGTGCGCGATGTGTCGTTTCAGATCCGGCGCGGCAGCACCCTGGGCGTCGTCGGTGAGTCGGGCTCGGGCAAGTCGACGGTGGCAGCTGCGCTGACCGGGCTCACCGAGCCGTCGGCGGGCACCGCGACCCTCGACGGTGCCGACGTGTTCGACGGCGTCCGGGATCTGCGCAGGCGAATCAGCCTGGTGTTCCAGGATCCGTTCGCGTCGTTGAATCCGCGTGCGAGGGTCGGTGCGGCGATCGGTGAACCGCTGCACGTGCACCGGCTGGCCAAGGGCCGGCGGGCGCGCGCCGAACGGGTCGCCCAGCTTCTCGAGCTTGTCGATCTGCCACCGGATTTCGCGTCGCGCTATCCGCACGAACTCTCGGGCGGCCAACGGCAGCGGGTCAGCATCGCGCGGGCGCTGGCCACCGAACCCGATCTGCTGATCCTCGACGAATCGACGGCTTCCCTTGACGTTTCGGTACAGTCGCGCGTGCTGGACCTGCTGGCCGATCTGCAGCGCGAACTCGGGTTGGCCTACCTGTTCATCGCCCACGACCTTGCGGTGGTGCACCGCATGAGCCATGACGTGCTGGTGATGCGCGCCGGCGAAGCCGTGGAGTACCGGCCCGCGGCCGAGTTGTTCGCCGCGCCCGAGCACGAGTACACGCGCACACTGCTGGCCGCGGTTCCGCCCACGCGGCCGCATGAGAAGGTCTAGCGCATGACTCTTGATGGGAAAGTCGCGTTGGTGACGGGTGCTTCGTCGGGCCTCGGTGCTGCGGTTGCTCAGTTGTTTGCCGCGCGGGGTGCATCGGTGTTCGGTATCGCCCGCGACGCCGAGCGGATGGCGGCCGTGTTCGAAGATGTCCCCGGCGGTAAGTACGAGTCGGTGGACATCTCGTCGTCGGAGGCCTGCGGGCAGGCGGTCACGCGCTGCGTCGAGGAGTTCGGCCGGCTCGACACCCTCATCAACGTCGCAGGCTTCCACCAGATGCGGCACACGCTCTCGGTGACCGATGACGACTGGGACAAGGATCTGGCCGTCAATCTCAACGGCCCGTTCTTTCTGTGCCGCGCGGCGGTGCCGCATCTGCTCGACGGCGGCAACATCGTCAACGTCGCGTCCATCGCCGGCATCGAAGGCGAGGTCTACTCCGCGGGTTACTGCGCGGCCAAGCACGGACTCGTCGGCCTCACCCGGGCGCTGGCCATCGAATTCACCTCGAATCGGTTGCGGGTCAACGCGGTTTGTCCCGGCGGCATGCTGACGCCCCAGACCACCGAGTTCGCCGCGCCGGAGAACGCCGACTGGAATCTGATCATGCGCATCGCGGCCCCGCGCGGAATGATGGACGTGGCCGACGTCGCGAAGACCATCGCGTTTCTGGCCAGTGACGACGCGGCCGCCGTGCACGGCGCGGTCTACGTCGTCGATGCCGGCAAGACGGCGGGGTAATCTTCGCCGACCCGTTCCCACCGCCGCCCGATGCGCGCACCATGGAGGTGTCCGACGAGCAGGCGAAGGGAGCAGGCGATGAAGGCGCACGTCGGCGATTTCCTGGTGGTCAAGGGCACGACCACCGACCAGCACGAGCAGCACGCCGAGATCATCGGGGTGCGCGCCGAGGACGGCTCTCCCCCATATGTGGTGCGCTGGCTCGTGACCGGGCATGAGGCGACGGTCTATCCCGGCACCGACGCGGTGGTGGTGTCGGCCGACGAACACAACAAGGCCGCCCAGCGCGCGGCGGAGCGGTCGAGCCGGCCGGGCACAGTGAGCTGAGGGCGGATCAGCTGCTGGTTGTCGCCAGGGATGTCCGCATGAGCATCACGCTGTAATCCGACCACCGCGACAGCGTGAAGTACAGGTCGCTGCCCTTCGACCACGGGTGAATGTAGGGCGCATAGATTCCGCCGGGGATCGCGGTGGAGCTGACGATGGTCTTCGCCTGACTCCACGGCCCTTCGGGTTTGTCCGCCGTCCGCATGACCACTGCGGACGCGGCGTTGGTGTAGAGCATGACGAACTTCTTGAGGTAGTCGTTGTAGGCCACCGACATCTCGCTGCCCGGAGCCCACACCACTTGTATGGCCAGGAACGGGAAACCCCTCAGCCAGCCGAACGGGGTGTAGTACTCGTAGGCCGATTTGTCGGCGACCGCGTTCTCGGCCACGCGCGACAGGAACGGCATGCCGCCCCGGCCCGCCCCGGTGCCGTAGGCGTAGACGTAGCCGCCGTACCGTACGTAGGCGCCCATCTGGAAGTTCTGGTCGCCCCATACGAACGGCACACCGGGAACGGTGTTGAACCAGCTCGGCCGGATGCTCGTGACCGGCACGGTCCAGGTCTCGCCGTTGTTGGTCGACACCGCCACCGCGGAGAAATTCGTCGACCACTGCCCCGGTGCGCCCCACTGGCTCACCGACATGAAGTTTACGTATTGGGTTGTGCCGACCGATATTCCGGCGGTCGGTATGACGGTCACCTCGGTGGCGGCCAACCCGAGGCTCTGGATCACCTGCTTGGAGAAGTTGGGCCGCGCGGCGTCGACCGGCGAGCCGGCGTAGACGTTGCCCGGTACCGGGTTGGGCACGCTCATCCCGTCGGCGAGGTTACGATCGGCACTGCGGAACAGGGTGTTCTTGCGCCATTCCTGATCGGCCACACTGCAGTTGCCGAACGTGTCGCCGAACGCGATGAGCACCTGGTTGTTGGCACCGGATTGCCCGTTGTCCCAGATGATCCCGAGGTCCGCACCCGATATTCCGAAGCGCGAATAGCTGTCGGTGTTGGGTCCGGTGATCCAGTCGACCGTGGTGGCTGCCGACGCCGCGGGTGCGGCGGCGGCGCGAGCGGCGGTGTTCGGCGCGACGGCGGTGTCCTTGGCCGCCTCGGAGGTGGCAGCGGTGCTCGCCGGTTTGCGTCCGATCGGCAGGTGCAGGATCGGCAGACGCGGGGTCGCACTGCGCGCCGACGCGCCGGCCGGCGGCACCGAACACGGGTCAGCGGCCGCGGGTGGCGCGGTGAGCAGTGAATGCACAAGCGCGACTGCCACAGTGGATGCGAGGGTCACCGATGCCAGACGACGGAAGGCCGGCATGACACACCTTTCGGGCTGACGCGTGCGGATATCTGCGCTGAACCCCGGAGCGCGATCTAGATGTGACAATAGTTGCTACAGAGACGGATGTGGTTTGCCGGCGACGATCCGGTATCCATCCGTGATCGCTTTGAGACCAGACGCCCCACTGCGCCCTCAACGTTCTAGTGCAGCGGCCGGCGGCTGCGCGACGCTGGGTTGTGGCCCGCGCCGGGCAGGACCGAACACGTCAGGTTTGTCCGGCCAGATCCGGTGGACGATCGGGCAGCCGATCAGCGCGACAAGGCCCGACGCGATCAGTCCGCCGTCGATGCCACCGATCATGAACGCCAGCGGCCCGGTGTAGGCGTCGTTGACCGAGAACAGCATGCCGGTCACCGCTGCGACCGACCACAGGACCAGCATGCGCGGATTCAAACCGCCCCTGTACCAATAGATCCCACCGCGCAGCCGCCGATTGAACACCTGCAGGTCGTCGACGTCGTAGTAACCGCGCCGCAGCACATGGCCGTAGACAACGATCACCACCCAAGGAATCGAGAAGCAGACCAGCAACTGGAGATAGATCGACATTCCGCTCTCGATCCGGTCGTAGAAGTGCCCGACGTAGACCAGTGCAGTCGCGAGCCCGCACGCCAGCAGCGTCGCCTGAATCCGGTTGAAACGCGGGAAGATCGCGCTGGTGTCGAGTCCCGTACCGTACGTGTTGATGACCGCCTGTGTGGTACCCGAGGCCAGGCCGAGGTAGAGCAGAGCCGGGATGTACCACAGCGGCACGATGTCGACGACTCCGAAGACGAACGAGGTGTCTGCGTCCGCGGCACCGGCGTTGAATGCCGCCGCCGAAGTGAATGCACCCCACAAGAAACAGACGCCCATCCCAAAAATGCCGCCAATTAACAGGGTCAGCACAATCCGGCGGTCGGAGTACTTCTTCGGTGAGATATGGCGCGTCCAATCACCCGAATAGGCTGCGTAAGACGAGACCGTGGCCGCGCACAGCAATGCCGAGACCAGCCAGCTGTTCAACTGTGAGCCGAACGCATAGTCGCCGGTGCCGGCATAGGAAGCATCGAAGTCCCTGCTGTACACGAACAATCCGATGATCATGCACAAGCCCGCAGTCGGCAGGATGAACCGCAGCGAAGCCATCATGCTGTGATGTCCGAACACGGAGATGAAAGTGACCGTGATACTCAGGACACCGTAGGCCACCAGTCGAACCACTTCGTTGTCCGGCATACCGAAAAACCGGATGAGGGCCGAGGCCAGCGCGTCGCCGCCGGTCCAGATCGAGATGGCGGCGAATGCCAGGCTGGCTGTCCCCTCGAGGACAGACCCGATCAGGCGACCCGCGACACCGAAGTAGGCGCCGCTGGACACCGGATTATTGGTTCCCGAGTGCGGCCCCATCAGTCCGGACAGGCCCAGGAAGATGGCGCCCACCGCTGATCCAGCCATGATCGAGGTGGCCGCCGACCACCAACCAAGGCCGAAGGCGATCGGATACCAACCGATGATGAACACCCCGAATGTCATGCTGCCACCAAGCAGCAACACATAGAGGTTGCTCGGCCTGGATCGGCGTTCGTCTTCGGGGATGTAATCGATGCCGTGTCGCTCCACCTGCGGGAGCCGACCGCGCGGCGCGGTGTTCGAGTCCTTGTCTAAGTCCATGCCGACCATGCGGTTGTCACTTTCGGACGAGCCATTCGAATGGCTTGAGGTGTTCTGGATTCTCGGTGTAGATCAACTCCGGATGCCACTGCACTCCGAAACAGATCTCGCCTTCGATTGCCTCGACGACTCCGTCGGGGCTCCACGCGGTCGCCGTGAGCGATCCGGTGTCGGAAATAGCTTGGTGGTGCTGGGAATTCACCTCGGTGAGGTTGGGAAATAGCTCTCCTGCGAGCGATCCCTCCTTGATCTCGACGTCATGGCGGATCGACGCGTAGCCGCCGTCCACGGTGTCCGCCATGTGTTGGCGCAGGCCATTGGCAGGCAGGTCCTGATGCAACCGTCCGCCGTGCGCCACGGCCAACAACTGCGCACCGCGGCACACGCCGAATGCCTTGATACCGCGCCGCATCGCGCGTTCGAGGATCGCGATTTCGACCAGGTCGCGCTGCTCGTCAACACCCATCAGGGTGGCCCTGGTGGTTTCGCCGTAGCGGCGGGGATGGATGTCCCCGCCGCTCAGCAACAGCAGCGCGTCGATACGTTCGGCCAGGCGCAGTGCCCGCTCGGGGTCGAGCGTCGCCGGAATGAGCACCGGCGAACCCTCCGCGCGGACAACCGCGTCGATGTAGTTCCGGTGGCTCGCCAAATAGCCATCGGGGCCGAGCCCACACACAACGCCGACGACTGTCATAGTTCGAGCAGGTACCTTCTGCGTTCGTTGTCGGAGACCAGCAGGTGGTCGGCCTCCCACTCCTTGAGCTTCATCTCGGTGTATTCGCTGACGAACGCCGGTGAGAATGTCTTGTGCACCAGGGGATCCGATTGGAATGCCTCGATGGCTTCCAGAAGAGTGCGCGGCAAAACCGGTGCGTCGGAGTTGTGCGAGGCCTGCTCCAACGGCTTGCCCGGGTCGAGACCTTCCCGGATGCCTTCGAGACCGGCGGCGATCATCAGTGCCGACGCGAAGTAGTAGTTCGCCGCACTGTCGGCGGCCCGGTACTCGATACATGCCCGGTTCTGCGGTAACCGCACCGTGCACGAACGGTTGTTGGAACCATAGCTCACCCGCGTCGGAGCCCAGGAGATCTGTCCGTCGGCCAGCCTGGGAGTGAGCCTGCGGTAGGAGTTCGTGGTCGGGTTGCCCAGCGCGGTGAACGCCGGTGCGTGTTTGAGCACACCCGCGATGAACTGGTACGTGGTCTCGGTCCACTCCCCCGCGGTGTCACCTCGCCGGAACGCGTTGCGCCCGGTTTCCAGGCTCACCAAGCTCATGTTGAGGTGTGCACCGGAGCCCCACATGCTCGCGTATGGCTTAGGCATGAAGGTGGCGAGCAGTCCACACTCTTTGGCGATCTGCTTCACCGCGAAGCGAAACAGCGTCATCCGGTCGGCCATTTCGAGCACCGGGGCGTGTCCGATGCTCAGTTCGTATTGACCGTCACCGCCCTCGTGCCCGAAGGCATATACACCGAAGTCCAGTTCGCCGAGGTACCCGACGAGGGTGTCGAGGAATTCCGAGGCGTCCAGCGTCGCCTCGACATCGTAGGCCGGCGACGGTTTGAGCGATCCGCTGCGCGCGACCGGGACGAGCCGGTCGTGTCCGCCGTCAAGCGATTCGGGCCGGAACACGTAGAACTCGGGCTCGACGCCCAGGTGCACCGAGTAGCCTTGCGCGGCGGCCGCTTCGACCTGTGTTCGAAGCGCATTTCGTGGGCATAACGCGAACGGCTCGCGCCCGCCGTAGCTCATGTCGGCGATCATCCACGCGTAACGACGGTCCCAGGGCAGGATTTTGAGAGTCGAGAGATCGGGCACGCCGACGACCTCGTCCTCGGTCGGGTTCATGTTGCCGATACCGCCGAAACCGCGAGGTGTGTAGCGTTCGGCGCCCGCGACCAGATCGGCGAAGTGCGTCATCGGGACGATCTTGGATTTGGGCCTGCCCAGGACGTCGATCCAGTTGGCCATCGCGTACTTGACACCTTGGGCGCCAAGTTCTTTCGCGACTCGCGTGTGCTCGGGGTCAAGGCTGTAGAGCGTGTCGTTGCGTTCGAATATGGTGTCGGTCATGCGTTTCTCTCCTTGTTGAGTTGGGTGAGTGCTTCGGCGGCCTGCACGAACGGTTCGATCGGGGCACGAGCTACGCCGCCGCCGATTTGTCCGCCGCCAACACCGGCGATGCCGATGTCGAGGTACGGCGTGATCCCGGTCTCGGCGACGCGGCGGACATCGAATCCGACTGGGGTGCCGCGGTAGTCGAGTGCGGGGATACGAAGGTCAGGGTGTTCGCCTGCACAGATGTCGTACATCTCGACGGTGCGGCCGATCATGATCGCGGCGTTGCCACCGCTGGAGCGCTGCAACGGTAGTGCCGCCGCCTGCGCGACTCCCCCGAGTCCGACCACCTCGGTGATGACACTCTCTCCACCCATGAACTCGACGTCGTCGTCGGTGAAGCCCGGATACAACCGGACCGCTTCGAACGTCGGCAGCGGACCGCAGAACCAGCGGTCGCCAGTTCCGGCGACCTGGATACCGAACTCCTTGCAGGAGAAGGCCATCGATGTGACAAGGGTGCTGCCGACGACGCCGCGCATGGTGTCGGCCATCACCTTGGCAGCAGCCATCGCGAGCCGCAGGAAGAAGTAGTCGCCGCCTGCGAGATAGTCGGCGAGCACGCGCGCGTCGGCCGAAGCCGCATCGGTGATGGCCGGCAGCAGCGTACGGGCGAACAAGGCAGTCGCAGCGGTATTGCGGCTGTGCAGTTCGTCGCCCATCGTCAGCGCCCTGCCGATGATCGGTTTCAGCGGAATGCCACCGTGATGCCGGACGACTCGGTCGAGCGCGGGGCAGATCCGGTCTCGCAAATGGTCGAGGTTCTCGCGGGTGGCTTCGGTGTAGGTGCCGTAATTGAGCCGGTCGGCGGTATCGCCTTCGTAGAGCGTGCAGTAGGCGCGGCGACCGGTGCGCGGATCTTCGACCACCAGGACAGGCATGGAAGCCGTCGTCAAGCCGGCCAGTGAACCCACCACACCGAGGGTTTGGCAGCCGGCGACCGTGAGCGTGCCCCGCTCGAAGGCGGCTGCCGCTGCGTCCCGATCGGAGGCGAAGCCCTCATACATCGCCGCCCCGAGCAGTCCGTCGCGCTGGCCCCCGGAGTAGGCACTGAACGGCAGGGTGGGACCCGAGGTGAGCACGAGATCCTTCCGCATACCGGGTATGACGTCCCCGGCAGGCGCGACCGCGATCAGGCGCGGTTCACACGCGAACAATCTCTCCAGTGCAGCGGCATTCGCGTTCGTCACAGTCGCGGCAGGCTGGGCCGGAGCGCTCATGTATACCTCCATTCAGGGTGTGCAAAAACCTTTTGGCATATGATGGGCAGCATGGACGATTCCGCTAGTTCGATGCTGGACAGATCGGCAACGTCGGCTGTTCCGTCTTGACAAAACGTTTTGGCCTGTGCTGGTATGGAACCGTAGCGCAGTGAGTTGCGATGGGTCAAGACCCGGATGTGATCGCAGGCACACCACCCACGGCCCGACGGTCGGGAGAGCGAGCAATCAATGGCAAACATCAAGGACGTGGCGCGCTACGCCAACGTGTCCCCGACGACGGTGTCGCACGTGCTCAACGGGCGCGGCCGGGTGGCGAAGGAAACCAGGGATCGCGTCCTCGAGGTGGCCGAACGGCTCGGCTACACCGCCAGCGCCCATGCCCAGCAACTCGTCACCCGTCGGAGCAGGATCATCGCCATCCAGATGCCCGACCTCGACGTGAGCGGGCGCGGCACCGCGCTGGTCCCCAAATCCGAATCCGAGTACTTCCTCGAATTGATCAACGGCGCCGCCGCGGCGGCCACCGACGCCAGGTACGCGCTGATTGTCGTGTCATCGGGCGTCGACGCATCCTCGATGCGCAGCTTCGGCGTCGACGGCATGATCATCGTCGACCCGAAGGGCTCCGAACAGTTTCTCCAGGGTTCGTTCGCCGACCAGTACCCCGTCGTCACCACCGGCGAGCCGGTCGTCGCGGCGGCCCGACCCTGTTTCGTGGTCGACAACGATCACGAGGCGGCCGCCCGCGACATGCTCGATCATTTTGTCGCCCAGGGTTGTTCGCAGCCGGCGATCATCGTGGATACCACGTCGCGGTCCTACATCCGCGACATCCAGCATGCCTACGGCGAATGGTGCAACGCCAACGATGTCCGGCCCGCCGTCGTCGCGGTGGCCGAGGCATCACCGAACGAGATGGGCAAGGCGCTGTCGTCATTGCGCAGTGGGCCCTCCCCCGCCGACTCGATCTACACCAGCTCCGACGAGTGTGCGATCGCGCTGCTGGACGCCGCACGCGAAGCCGGGATCTCGGTACCCGGCGACCTGGCGCTGGCCAGCGCCGTCGACAGCTCGATCCTGCGCGTCACCAATCCACCGGTGACCGGAGTCTTCCTGCACCCCAGGGATATCGGGGCGCGGGCAGTGGAAAGCCTGACCGACCTCATCGCACGAAAGGACCCAGACTGCCAACTGCCACCGTTGGACAGCAATCGAACCCTGATCCCGACGCGACTGGTGGTGCGCGCGTCAACAGCCATGGAAGCGAATCAATGAAAGTTCTGGTGATCAGCGCGAGCCCGCGTGAAGACGGCAACTCCCATCTCCTCGCCGAGGCCGCGTGCGAGGGGGCGAAACTGGCCGGCCACGAGGTGGAACATGTGTTCCTCGACGACTACGTGCACCGCATGCTCGAGAACTGCCGCCGATGCCGGACACCCAGCGGCCTGTGCTCACTCGATGACCGCTACGAAACACTGTTGCTGGACAAGATGTTGCCGGCCGACGGCATCATCTACGCGATGCCGCTGTATTTCTACGGCATGCCGGCGCGGCTCAAGTCGGTGTTCGACCGCCTCTTCTGCTACACCGCGAACAGCGCACCGCAGCAGGAACGGGTCGTCGGCGGGATCACGGACAAGACCGTGGGTGTGCTGATCTCCTGTGAGGAGAGCTATGTCGGCGCCACCTCCGGCGTCATCGCGCAATTCCAGGAACTCACCCGCTATCTCGACCAGAGCCTGGCCGGGGTTGTGGTCGGCAATGCCAACAGCCGAGGCGAGATCGCCTGTGACCCAAGTGATCCATTGTCGCGGGCGCGCGATCTCGGAGCCCGGCTGTTCGACATCCGGGTGACCGATTACCGATTGACGACGGTCCGCTCCAACAAAGTGTGGGAGCCCGCCGAGTGTTTCAGCAGTTGACCTAGCCTGCGGGCACCACGAGAGCCGGCCGGTACGTCCGCTGCAGGGTCGCGGCCGCGACACTGCCGAGCAGCATCTTCCGAACAGCCGACTGTCCACGCGAGCCGACGACCAACACCGCGGCCCGGTGCTCGTCGGCGAACGAGACAAGCGCATCGGCGGTCGCGCCCGCCCCTGATCCGCGGAACCGGCGAACATGGTGGGCTGCCTCGACGTCGCTGGTGTCGCCGTCCTCGACCGCGACCGTCAGGATGTCCCGATCACCGAACAGTTGTTTGGCGGCCTGCACGGCCCGATCCGCGCCGACGGAACCGTCGACGCCGACGACGATCGGCCCGTCGACCACGGCCTCGTGTTCAGCCGACACCATGTGCTTGGAAACCACGAGAACCGGCCGCGGCGCATGGTGCACGACGAGATCGGACACGCTGCCCATCTTGTGCTCGGTGGCGCCGATGCCGCGGGCCCCGACAATCACCACGTCCGGCTGCAGTTCCTCGGCCACCTGCGCCAAGCCGAGGCCTTCGCCCGCCCAGGTGCGCTTGACGAGCGGCTCGGGCGTCCAGCCGACGGCGCGGGCCAGCGTCACGCCGGTCTCGACCAGTCGGGCGGCCTCACCGTCACTTTCGCTGTCGACCAAGTCGATCAACTCGTCGACATTGCGCGCCGAATGGCGCAACCGCGCCCGTAAACCCTTGCTGCCGAACGGCGGTGTACACAGGTACAGAATCACCGCCTGTGCGCCGGGGAACAGCTGGCTGCCCGTGCTGATCGCCGCATTCGCGGAAGGAGACCCGTCGTATCCGACCACAACCTTCATGTGCGTCCTCTTCTCGTCCGTTCGTGGTTCCAGGTTAGTTTGCCGCAAGCCGAAAATAAGCAGGTAGCCCACTACGCTCGTCGCCGCTTCGGCGCACCGGCAGGCTCACGCGTATGGACGCAACGTTCGCCGGCACGCCTTACCTCGGGCAGGCCATCGCCGCCGAGGCGGGCGAAACGCTGCGCTCCAAGACGTTCAGGCACTGGGTGTGGGGCGCGGCAGGCGTGAGCGTGGCGGGCGGTGGGATCGTGGCCGCGTTCCTGGCGTTCGCCGCGCCCATCGTGTTGAGCCCGGTCGCGACGCAGCGACTGTTGGTCCGCGGCGGAACCGTGCTCGTCATCTTCCTCGGGGTGGCCATCCCGATCATGCTGTGGGTGCGCCGCCGCCGCTTCGCGGCCAGCACCGCATGGCTCGGCGAAGGCCGCCCGCCGACCGCGGCCGAGCAGCGCATGACGCTGGGTGCACCCGGCGAAGCGGTTCGGCTGTCCGGGGCTGTCTGGGCTGTGAGTGCAGTCGTCTTCGCATCGCTGGCCGTCACGGAACAGTTGTCCACGTCGCTGTACATCTTCAGCGTGATCGCGCTGGGTGGGGTCTCCACGAGCGCGGTCTGGTATCTGATCGTCGAGCGTGTCATGCGGCCGGTGTCCGCACAGGCGCTCGGCGGCACAACGCCCGAACACCACTTCGGACCGACGATCGAGCGCCGGCTGATGATGGCGTGGACGCTCGCGACGGGCGTGCCGCTGTTCGGTGTCGCGATGCTCGCCCTCGGCTATCTGGTCGATGTCGGTTTCCGGGCTCAACGCACGTTCGCGGCGATTCTCGTGCTCGTCGCGGTGGCGATCGTGGTGGGCCTGTTCACCATTCTGATCGCCGTGCGCTCGGTCACCGACCGGGTCGGCGCGCTGCGGGCAGCGTTGGCACAGGTGCAAGCCGGTGACTTCACGGCCCGTGTCGCCGTCGACGATGCCAGCGAGATCGGGCGCCTGCAAGCCGGTTTCAACACGATGGCGGCAGGCTTGGCCGAACGCGAACGCATCCGCGACACCTTCGGTACTTACGTGGATCGCTCTGTCGCCGAGCACATTCTGGGTGCGCGCGGCTCATTGCAAGGCCAGGAGGTCGACGTCACGCTGATGTTCGTCGACGTGCGCGGATTCACCGCATTCGCCGAACGACTCCATCCGCCCGAGGTGGTGGCGACCCTCAACCGCCTGTTCGAGACCATCGTGCCGCTGGTGCACCGACACGGCGGGCATGTGGACAAGTACGCCGGCGACGGGTTGATGGCGGTTTTCGGCGCGCCCCGCCGCCAGCCGGGCCACGCCGATCAGGCGCTTGCCGCCGCGCTGGCGATCGCCACGGCCGTGCGCAGCGAATTCGGCGACATGTTGTCGGTGGGGGTCGGGCTGAACTCCGGCCCGGTGGTGGCCGGAAATGTCGGCGGTGCAGGGCGTTTCGAGTTCTCCGTGATCGGCGACGCGGTCAACGTCGCCGCCCGCGTCGAGCAGGCCACCCGCAAGACCGGTGACACCGTTCTGCTCACCGCGGGAACGCTCGGGATGCTCACCGACACTCGGGTGTGCTTCATCCAGCGCCCGGGCCTGAAGCTGAGGGGCCGGACCACCCCCGTGGCCATCTATGCACCGGTGGCGGTCAAGGCCGACCGGGAGCCGATCCGGGGGCGACCGCCCGCGACACCGTCTGCAGATTGCGGGACGTAGCGACGGTCGCCGCGACAATCGACTGGTAGCCCGTACAGCGGCAGAGATGGCCGACGAGTTGCTCCCTCACCTCGGTGGCGGTCAGCACCCGTTGTTCAGCGGCGGCACGGCACACCGCCCACGACAAGGTCACGACCATCCCCGGCGAGCAGAAGCCGCACTGCACCGCCCCCTCGGCGGCGAGCGCGTCGACGAGCTCGCGAAGCGCCGCGGTCGCGACGGTGTTGACCGCTGTGTTGGGCAGTGCGCCGGAAGGCACCACGCACGACGGCGACGGCACCCCGTCGATCAGGACTGTGCACGCGCCGCAATGGCCGGTTCCACATCCGAACGGCGGGGCCATGCCTGCCTGCTCGAGTACGTCCCACAGGCTCGCCGTCCCGCCGTTGGGCAGCACGACGTCGGTACCGTCGATGTCCGCCGACGCCATCAGGCCACCCTCGGGCCGTGAAGATCACGGTGCACCCGTTCGGCAAGTCCGGTGACCATGGCGATGATCTCGCCGTCGATTTCTGCCGAGCGCGGGAGTGCAACCAGTGCGTCACACGCCGCCGCGACGAAGTCGGCGCGATCCGACGACGTGGCCGCGCCGGTCAATCGGTGTACCGCTCCCCCGCTCTGGACGACCAGTGCCGCGCCGCATCCAGGCCCGATCGCGGCGCACACACCGACCTCGACTCGACTCATTCGAGTACGGGCCGAAACCCGCCGGTAGCTGATCCGTTCCGGTCTGCAGAGTTCGATCGTCATCGCCAGCTTTCGTAGCGAAACCCATTGCCCCATAGCCTGTTCGACCGACTTCCAGTCGGCCTCCGCACCGCCCGCACTGACCAGGATCCTGGCACCGGTGGCGACCAGTATCGGGCCCAACTCACGCGGCCCCATGGGCGACATCGCGTTGCCGAGCACCGTCGCGCGGCGGCGGACGGCGGGCGTGGCGAACCATGCGGCACCCTCGTCACCGAACCAGCTCGCGAACTGCGGGTGGTCCACCGGCACCATCGCACCGAGTCGCAGTCCGTCGGCGAGGGGTTCCACATCCCAGGCCTCGCGGATGGTTCGGAGGTGCACCAGGGCGTGCGGGGTGGCTCCGCTCGTGGTGAGCCATGGCTGGACAGCGGTACCGCCGGCGACGACGACAGCGCCTGGATCGACCAGTTCGTCGACCGCCTGGGCCCAGCTCGTCGGATGGATTTCAGCCGTCATGCGCTGTCCGGACGCCTGATATCTCCGCGCGCCACAGCGGAATCCGGCTCACCGGCCGCCCGGTCGCGCACCTGACCGCGGCCGCGACCGCGGCTGGTGAGGAGACCAGAGGTCCCTCGCCGATCCCTTTCGCCCCCAGTGTCAAATCAGGATGCGGCACCTCGAGTGGTACGGCCACCACATCGGGAACATCGACGGCCGTAGGGAGTAGATAATCGCCGAATCCGGCCGTTGTCTGGATCCCTGCGGCGTCGACTTTTCGCTCCTCCCACAGCGCGAACCCGATGCCCTGGACCGTGCCGCCGACGAGTTGCTCCCGCACCGAAATCGGGTCGATGACTCGCCCGCAGTCCTGCGCGCAGACGGCCTGAGCGACCTCGACCTGGCCGGTGACCGTGTCGACGTCCACCGTCACTCGGTGCGCCATCAGTTGGAATGCCTTGTGCGGCCGCGCGGAGTCGGTTGCCGGACCGTCGTAGGTCACCTGGTGTCGCAGCGTGCGGTTGCCCAAGTCCGCGGCGACGGTGGCTGCCGTCCAACCGCGGCCCAACAGCTCGTCGAGTTGGCGACGCACCTCGGCCGAGGCGCGGTGCGCCGCACCGCCACTTGCCATCGTCTGCCGGCTGGCTTTGCTGCCGCCCGCAGTGGGAAACGTCGTCGGTGTAGACACGACCCGGACCGGAACGCCCGGCAACTGCGCGCCGACAACTCGCATGAGCACCTCGGTGACACCCTGTCCGACCTCGGCGGCCGACGACTCCACGTCGGCGCCTTCGGCTGTCAAGGTGACCGCGACGGTGGCCGGGTCCGGTTTCCCATGGCCCAGCCCGGCACTCTTGATACCCAACGCGACTCCCACACCGCGCCGGTGCGTTGTTCCGAGCCGGACATCTGGAGCGGGAACCGCCAGTGCCGCGTCGAGGACGTCTCTGGGATCAGCACATCCGGTCAGCGGTTGGCCGGTCGTCGCGAGCGGTTCGCCTGCCCGCAGAAGGTTCTGGCGTCGAAGCGCCACGGGATCGCGGCCGAGTTCGGCGGCGACCGCATCGACGGTCGATTCGATGAGGAAGCAGGCCTGGGTCGCGCCGAATCCCCGCATGGCACCGGCGGGCGGATTGTTCGTATAGACGGCGCTGGTCGTGATATCCACTGCCGCGAAGCGGTAGAGGCCCGCGCTGAAGTCATGGACGATGGCCGACACCGGCGCTGACGTCGACGCATATGCGCCACCGTCGAGCACCGTGCGGACGCGCAGCGAGACGAACTCGCCGTCCGGACGGCACGTCAGCTTCACATCGGTTGTCATCGGGTGGCGGCTGGGATGTGCGGCAAGCGATTCCGCCCTGGTGTAGATCATGCGTACGGGACGGCCGGTACGCATGGCCGCCAACACCAGATGAGCCTGCAGGGTGATGTCCTCGCGGCCGCCGAATGCTCCTCCCACACCGCTGTTGTGCACGACGAGACGGCTGGGCTCGATGCCGAGGGCGCGTGTCACCTGGGCATGGTCGGTATGAATGTCCTGCGTCGCGATCGTGAGGTGGATCGTGCCGTCTGGTCGCGGAACCGCGACACCGGCCTCCGGCGCCAGGAACGCCGCATCCTGCCTTCCGGTCGACCAGCGGCAGGCGACCGCGATTTCGCCACGGGCGTTGCCACGCCTGGTCTGGTGCTGCGCGACCAGATTCCCGTCGGGGCCCACCGCGGGAGCCGACCGGTCAAGGGCCAGTTCGGGATCCGTGACAGCGGGAAGACCCGTCAGCCGCACGGTGATCAGTTCGGCCATTCTCCGCGCCGCTTGCGGTGTTTCGGCGATGGCGAGCGCGACCGCCTCGCCGTGGTGACGCACCTGCTCGTGCGCCAGCACCGGTTGGTCGGCGACCTTCGAGCCGAGCCGCCTACCGGGTATGTCGGCGCCGGTCAACACCATGACCGCGCCGGGAACCCGCATGGCGGATGTTATGTCGATGCGGTCGATCCGGGCGCTGGCGACGGGGCTGCGCACGGTCATGGCATGCAGTTCTGCCGCGGCATGAACGTGAGTCGCGTACCGGAACCGGCCTCTCAGTTTGTCGATCGCGTCGACGCGTATCGCGGTCGCGCCGATCGCGGCTGGAACGCTCCGCGTGGCCATCGGCCGCTCAGGGGTGGGCTTCGCCGGCGTTGGGCAGCACGGGCTCGGCAGGCTGGTAGTCCTCACTGGTGAACTCCGCCACCGGTTTCGACTCCGCCAAGCCCGCGTCGACCAGGACCTTCTGTGTCTGTTCGATGCCGTCGACCGAGAAACTTCCGAAGCCGTGCTGCTTGGAGTACTCGCCGTTGTACGAGTCGAAATAGGCGTCCATGCTGAACTTCAGCGCACCGGGATCCACCTCGGGGCACTTCGCCACCAGCCGGTCGTAGGACTGTTGGTAATTGTCCTGCACGTACTTGGCCGACTCGGCCCACGCGGTCACGAATCCCTTTGCGGCATCCGGGTGTTCTTGTAGGAACGCGTTGTTGGCCAGGATTGTGTGCCCGTAGGTCGGGACGTAATCTTGCATCGGCATGACCGTGAGGCCGGGGCGTCGGTCCAGGATGGCCTTGGTGCTCGCGGTCGGATAGAACACGACGTAGGCGTCGATGTCGCCGTTGAGGAATTCGGCCTCGGTGGCGTCGTCCGAGGGCACCACCCGGACCTTGCCCGCATCGATCCCGGTGGCCGTCACGAACGCGTTCCAGACGGCGCCCTCGAACTGATCGGTCTGCACGGCGAGGCTGCGCCCCTCGAGATCCTTCGGCTGTTTGATGGACGGGTCCGCCAGGATCGTGACGGGGCCGACTGTCGATGCGGCTCCGATGATGGTGAGCGGCATGCCTTGTCCCGCACCGATCACGGCGGGAGGTGCGGAGATGATGCCGAGATCGAATTCCCGTGCGGCCACGAGCGGTACCGTGTCGCTTCCGCCCTGACCGCGGTCATAGGACAGGTCGACACCGTTCTTCTCGAAGAAACCTTGTTCGATGCCCTCGTTGACCACAGCCCAGTCACCTGAGCAGGTCCATTCGAACGCCATCTTCACCGGCACCGCACCGTCGGAAGCAGAGGACGACGAGGCCGCCTCGGTCGACGAGCAGGCACTCAGAAGTACAGCCGCGGACGATGCGAGTACCGCGGCGAACCGGACACGACCAGATACTTGGAACATGATGACTCCTAAACGGGTTTCGACCTCGGAGGTCAGCGAACGACGGTCTTCCACGGCACGAGGAGGCGCTCGGCCCAGACACAGATGTTGAAGAACAGGATTCCGAGCAGGCATGAGAGCAGGGCCAGGACGAAGACGGCTGCGGTGTTGAGTTGCGCGCTGTAGACGGTTATGAGGTAACCGAGTCCGGTTTTCGACCCGATGAACTCTCCGAGCAGTGTGCCGACCACAGCACCCGGCGCAGCCACCCGGAACGACGAGAACAGATACGGCAGGCAATTGGGAATCCTGATCCGGGTCAAAATCGAGAACTCGCTGGCGTTCGAGAGTTTCATCATGTTGATCAGGTCTCGCTCAACGGATGTGAGGCCGTGGGTCACGTCGACGATGATCGGGAAGACCGCGATCAGGCACGAGCAGATGACGATCGGTAGGCCGGTGCGGCCGAACCAGATGATCAGAAGCGGCGCGATCGCGACCGTGGGCATCACGCGAATGATGTTGAGGAACGGATAGGACAGTTCCTCGAAGATCGCGCTGCGCGCCATCATCACGCCGATCGCGACGCCCATCACGATCGCCACGCCGAAGCCGACGAGCGACATCTTCGCGGTCACCCACATCCCGGACAGGAACAACGCGGGATGGTCGAGGAAACTGTCGACGATGGCCGACGGTGCGGGCAGCACGTAAGGGGGTACCGCCAGCCAGCGCACCACGATCTCCCACAGCACCAGGCCCGCGCCCAGTACAAGCCACGCGCGGGTGACGCGGAAGGTCGACAACAGCCACCCGGCGCGCTCGGCGGGCGGGATGACCGCGATGACGCGCGGCTTGTCGGTGAACGGCACTGCCGTCATCTGTTCTCCTCCAACGACGCCCGGATTCGGTGCTGGATACGCGTGAACTCGGCGGAGTCCTTGAGCTCACTGCGCCGTGGCCGAGGGAACTCGACGTCGATGACGTCGGCGACCCGGCCGGGATGGGCGGCCATGACCAGAATCTGATCCGACAGGAACACCGCCTCAGCGATCGAATGTGTCACCAGGATGATCGAGGCATCCGTCGTGCCCCAGATTCGCAACAGTTCGGTGTGCATCTCGTCCCTGGTGATCTCGTCGAGAGCACCGAACGGCTCGTCCATGAGCAACACCTGCGGTTCCATCACCAGTGCGCGGGCCAATGCCACCCGTTGGCGTTGTCCACCCGACAACTGCTTCGGGTAACGCCGTTCGTAGCCTTTGAGGCCCACCACTTCGAGTTGTTCGCGCGGTGTCTTCGCCGGTGGCCGCGTCCGGCCCCGCGCGACCTGGATCGGCAGCCGAACGTTGGCCTCGACCGTGCGCCATGGCGCCAGCACGGCATCTTGGAACACCATGCTCATCAGACCCGACCTGCGCGCCTCCTCAGGCGTTTTGCCGAGGATGGACAACTCGCCCTGGACCGATGCGTCGGGCAGCAGGCCGGCGATCGCGCGCAGCAACGTGGACTTACCGCATCCCGAATGCCCGACGACGGAGACGATTTGACGCGGACGCACCGTCAAGTCGATTCCCTCCACAGCCACGACCGCGGCCTCGCCCCGGCCGTGAACGATGCAGACGTCGCGCAGGGTGACCCGGTCGGACATCGTCATCGCGTCCCGTCGTTTGCATGTTGTATCCACAAGAGAGTTGTAGCGGCCGACTTTTACGGCTGACTGCGTGCGACGTTTCCGCTGTGTTTCGCCTTGCGCGAACTGGATTCCGGCGATCACTGCTGCCGAACCTCCGCTCCATCTCGAAGAGATTGCATTTTGGATCCCGCGATCGCGCACCGCTCCCGCACCACGGCAACTGCGGCCGCGGCACCGACCGTCACCGCGTCGGGGTGCGGCGCGAACCGGCTCGTGTGATTGCGCGGAACATCATCCCCGTCGCCGAACAACGACGGCTCCTGACAGCCGAAATTCCATATGACCGAGGGGATTCCGAGTTGACAGGCGTACTGGCTGAAATCGTCGCTCGCCGGAAGCGGGTCGTCGGGTGAGCGCACGGCCGCAGCACCGAACAGACTTGCCAAGCCGCGGCACACGATTGCGGTTTCGTCGGGATCGTTGCTGCACGCCGGAATCTCCGAGACAGCATCGATTCGCGCCGCCACATCGGATGCGGCGGCCTCGGCGGCGATGATTCTGTGCATTGCCGATACCAGGCGATCGCCCACCGCGGGTTCGTAGTTACGAGTCGTCACCGTGAAAGTGACGCGATCGGGGATGACGTTGGGCGCCGTCCCGCCGTGGATGGACCCGACGCTGAGCACCGCCATCCGCAACGGGTCGATCTCGCGCGACACAATCGCCTGCAGCCGCACGATCATCGCCGCCGAGGCCACGACCGGATCCCTGGCGAGGTGCGGTCGAGATGCATGACCCCCATGGCCGTCGACCGTGATTCGCCACGAACGCTGATGGGACAGAAAGTACCCGGGACGGCAGACGAGCAGACCGATCGGTCCGGACGTCACATGTTGGGCGTAGATCGCGTCGGGCATCCCGGTGGCGTCGAAGATGCCGTCCTCGATCATGGCTGCGGCACCGACACCGGTCTCCTCGCCGGGCTGAAAGACCGCGACCAAAGTTCCCGACCAAGTGTCGCGGCGCCGGTCGAGCTGTGTGAGTGCGGCGACGAGCGCACTGGCATGGACGTCATGTCCGCACGCATGCATCACCGGTGTCTGTCGGCCGTCGGGCAGCGTGCCGACTGCTCGGCTGGCGTATGCGAGGCCGGTGAACTCTGGCAGCGGAAGCGCATCGATGTCGGCGCGCATGGCGATGACCGGCCCCCGACCGTTGCTGAGCACCGCGACCAGGCCGGTGCCCGCGCATTCGCGCACTCGCGCAGACGTCCGGTTGAGCGCAGCGCGCAAGACCTTCTGGGTCCGATGCTCCTGCATGGACAGTTCGGGATGACGATGCAGATTTCGGTAGAGATCCACCGCCGATGCAAGGGCGCCGGAGAACTGGTCGCGCAGCTCACGCACACGGCTGTCGACGGCTTGCTGCCCAACGGTCATGAGCCGTCTCCGCCCGGCTGGACCACCACGCCCGGGCCGGCCCCGCGGTGCAAACCCGACAGGGTCTCCAGGACCGACCACGCCGTGATGGCCGATGTTCTTCCGCCGGACGCCGGGTCGACGGTGTTGTGGAAGCGGAATTCGTAGCAGCCGACCGCCGACGACCACCGCACCGTATGGTGGGTGCAATCCGCTGTGGGGTCGGCCATCACGATTACCTCCAACCGGTCGAGGCCCACGGTGGCAAGGGCAAGCGCGACCGACGAGTTCGAGGTACGTGGGTACCGTAGAGCCGCGTCGCGGGCTGAGCCTCGAAACACTTCCACGGGCTCGGCCAGGGCCGGGTCCGCGCCGAGCGCCGCGGCCCGCTTGACCGTGATGTGCTGTGCGCGGGCTTCGCCGCGATCGGCTCGTGCCGCGGCCGCCAGGAGGTCGAAACCTCCGATGGCGCCGGCAGGCAGGATGATCCGTCCCGGACCCGACAGTTGTGGCAAGAAATTCGGCTCGGCCAACGCTCCGGCCGAGCACACGACGATGTCTCGGCCCATCGCCACGGTCAGGCCGATGATGGCCTGTGCGCTTTCGACGGTGGTCGCCTCGACCACGACATCGCCGGCGCGGATCGCGGCGAGCACCTGTGTCCGTTCACTACGTGAGTTGAGTGCGGTGACAAGGCTGCACCCCGGCACATCGCCACGCGCGAGACCAGCGGCCACCAAACCACCGATTGCTCCCCTGCCCATCACCGTCACGCCCGTCATACCGCCACCGCCGCCCCGTCCCACCGGGGATCTGCCGCAGCCGCACACCGGCTCGTTGCGGTACGCACCAGCGTGTGACTGGAGCGCGCCTCGAACCGGCCGAGTTCTCGGCCCTCGTGCCGAACATCACCGGGGGCGTCGAGCTGCCATCTCGGTGTGACGAGTGCGTCACCCATGGCCTGTTCTCCGTCGTCGGAAGTGTCCAACAGCTGCGCGACGAGCTGGACGTTCCACGGAACCTGCTGCTGACCGCCCGGTGTCGCGCCGAGTATCCAGCCGTCCCGGTGCCCAATCCCCCACGCGTGCAATGTGGTCAGCGGACGCCGGCCCGCGACGGGAGCGTTGGGGTGCCCCGGTGCGAACGTGAACCCGCGCCCGGCCCGGTTGGACAGAATCAAGTCGTATTCGCCGACCACCAGGCCGCTGCCGTACTGGGGAAACGACAACGAATGAACGAGCACGACCGCGTTGCCCGCTTCATCCACCGCAGCGACTGTCGAAGTACCCTCGGCGGCAGCCGTTTTCGTGTCCGCCAAATCGGCCAGGCTCCGCCGCACATCGCCGGGCCCGACATCGCTGACCACACGGCCGGCCATGGCATGTGTGAGCGCGGGCCCATAGGTCGGCGCGTTGGTCGCCCAGAGCGGCCCCGACTCTGTCTGCACACAGTGTGCGGCCTCCTCGGCCACATCAACCGAAACCAGGTCTGTCGCCGTCAGCATGCCGCCGTGCCGTTGCACGCAGTCGACGACCGCATCGCCGACCGGGCCGGTGAAAAGATCGGCACCGCGCGCGACGAACTCCTCCAGTACAACCCCGAGCCCAGGAAGCCGCACCATGTCGCCCACGGTGTGTTTGGCATCACGCGGCGAGTAGACGCAGCCGTCGGGTTGGTAGCGGTACAGAAGTGTACGTGCCTCGCACTCCAGCGTGGCGTTCATCGGTGACCACCACACGCCACGGCGAGCCAGCTCTACGGCGGGCGCGGTGAGCCTCTCCAGCGGTAGCCGTGCGAGTTCGGCAATTCTGCTGTACCCAGCCGGCGCACCCGGGATGCCGACCGAAAGCGGTCCGGTTGCGGGTACCTCCCAGCCGGCAGCTTCCGCCGCTGCGTACAAACCAGCCGACGCCCCGCCGATGGCGACGAGGGAGATGGGGGCCGAGGCACCGGCGGTCACGTACAACGCCACCACATCGCCGGCCAAGCCACATTTGGACGGCAGGGCAACGGTCTCGGACAGCGCTGCGGCAAGCGCTGCGTCGAATGCGTTGCCGCCCGCAAGGAACGCTGACGCTCCGATCGCGGCCGCCGTCCTCGACCCTGCCGACACCGCGCCGAGGCTTCCCGATGCCACGGCGCGCCGGGCGAGCACGTCGAGCACCGTCAGCCCTCGATCTGGCTCGGCCCGTAGTGTCGCAGCTCGATGATGTGGCCGTCCGGATCCTCCACATAGATGAGGTCCGCCAGACCTCTTGCGCCCCAACGCCGGTACGGACCGTCGGCGGTCTCGAACCGACCCGACCCCACGAGCGCATACATGTCGGTTGGCTCGACCTCGATGCAGAAGTGCGAAACGTTCGTTCCCGTCGCCGCATGCCTGCCGTCCAGGTCGATGATGGCGCCGGGGCAGATCTCCACCGACGGGAATGGCACGGTACCGGCGCGGAATTCATCCAACCGGTGCACCAGGAAGCCGAACTTCTCGACATACCACTGGACAGACGTTTCGGGGTCACGTACACGCAGCACGATGTGGTCGAACTGTTTGACGGTCACGGCGCCCGTGCCGGTGGCGGCGATGTGTGAGTATGTGGAAGTCACGAAGTATGTTGTATCCAAAGATTGTTACCGCCTACGGCACAGCCAATTACGGGTACGTTTCAGCCGGGCGGGTCGCCGGCCCGGCGTGTACTGTCCTGGTAATACAGTGCTTCGTATCCAATAGCCAGTGACTCGCCACCCGGGGGTTCGCCAAATGTCTTCCATCGGAAGCCGACATCGGTCCCTGCGCACCGAGACCGTCGACGAATTACGGCGGCTGATCCTCGACGGCGAGTTGGCGCCGGGTGAGCGGCTGAACGAGTTCAGTATCTCCGAACGGCTTGGCGTGTCACGCTTTCCGGTGCGGGAGGCGTTCCGGCGACTCGAGGCGGAAGGACTCGTCGAGTCCCTGCCCCGGCGCGGCGTTCGAGTGGTCGAACTCGACCAGCACGAGCTCGAAGTGGTGCGGGAAATGCGGGTCGCGCTCGAACTGATCGCCGTACGCCACACCGTCAACCGGTTCACCGCGGACGAGCAGTCAAGGCTGCGCAGGATTCTCGACGAGGGACAGCGCGCCGCCGAGGCGGGCGACGACACCCAACTCGACGAACTGAACGAAGAGTTCCACGCCGCGCTGGGCGAGGGCGCCGGCTCGCGGTTTCTCGCCGAGACGCTGCGCGCCGTGCGAAACCAGTCGCACCACCTTGTCGGCGGCAAGAGCACGGCGGTGGGCAGCTCGTGGGACGAGCATGCCGCGATTCTCCGGGCGGTGCTCGACGCCGACGCCGAGCTGGCAATGATGTTGATGCGCAGGCATCTGACCAATCGCCATGCGAATCAAGGCGGTGCCCACCCCGATGGTGCGTCCTAGCCGCCGAAGCCGAAGAACCGGGCGTGCGCGGGCAAGCTGCGCTGCGGACCCACATATCGGTGCGATGCGACGACGAATTCGCGTTCGGCACTCCGGCGCAACGCCATTCGCTCGAACGCCCGGTCCTCGAACAGCGCCACCACCTCGTCGGCGTGGGCCAGTTGGGCGCCGTAACTCGACCACACGACGATGCCGCCCGGCCGGCACAATGCGGTGGCGGCGTCGACAGTCCGCTGGGCGTCGTCCAGCTCAATGTTCGCGAACACGCCGCACAGCAGCACCAGATCCGCTGGGACAGCACCGATATAGGCGTCAGTGGTTCCGGCGTCAGCGATCACGACTTCGACGCCGACGAGGTCGGTACTGCCAAGGGCCGCGGTGAGAAACGATGCGTTGAGCGGATCGAGTTCGACCATGCGCGCGCGGACATCGCGGCCGCGCGGGTGATGGATCAGCACGGGCAGCAGGTCGCGCGCTTGCCCCGCACACGCACTCACCGCCGTGAGCGGACCCGCGGGCGCTCGGTCGAGGGCGGCAATGATCAATTCCTGCACTACTTCGAGCCGATCGGTGTCGGGCGAATGCAGATCGTCGTATTGGGCGTGCCACTGATACCAGCGTGTTGCGGGGAGCGTCACGCCTGCCCGGCCTCCAGGCTCAACCGTTGCATTCGGTCTTGCGCGGTTCCCTCGATCACGCACTCGAGTTGGCGCGCGTTGAGCGCCGCAATGCCGTCGATCGCTTTCGCCGCCAGATGCTCGGCCTCGAATGCCGCCATCGACTCGAACTCTGCTTCCAGGACTAGATGGTGCAACCCTCCGAACGCCGGCGACCAGATGGCATAAGGCGTCAGCCCGGCTTGAATCCGCAAGGCGTTCTTCTCTTTCTCGGCACCCACGAAGTCGGCAAGAGTGCCGAATTTCAAATTGCGCAGGATCTGATGACGATAGCTCACGGCTCACTCCACTCAGGGGGTATCGATGTGCGGTACGGCGACCCAGCCTTTGTCGTACGGCGTGGTGAAGAAGTTGTGCACCCGCATGTGCGAGATCAGCCACTGGCCGTCGACACGGCGAAAGTCGTTGTCGTATGAGCCGGCTATCCACAATGGCTGATCGGCGCGGTAAGTGCAGGCCTGGAAGTACATGAACTGTCCGCGAGCGGTGTCACCCGACAGCTGCACAGCGGGATTGGTGACGAAGTGCGCCGAGAACGGCATGCGCTCGACGTTGCGATCGAACTTCTTGACAAGTGCTGCCCTGCCCTCCGCCGCCCACCCGGGATTTCCGTGCGGCCCGACGCTCTGCCATTTGCCGTCCTCGGTGAAGAGCCGGGCGACCTTGTCCCCCTTGCCTTCTTTCGCATCGGCAGCGCTCATGTAACTGACCATCAGCCCGCGGATGGCCTCTCGAGACTCCAGATCGTCCAACCGTGCGAGCAACGCGGTCAGCTCCACGGAGGAAACGGCGGTGGTTTCAGACATCGACGGTGAGTGCCTTTCGGTAACGCTCGATCAGCCATTGGTTGAGCTGTGGGATGTTCGATTCCAACCAGGACAGCGGTCCGCGAGGTGCGTAGCGGGAACGCAGGCCCTGCTGGAGTGCGGCGGTCGTCACGGCGTCCTGATGAATGGCCAGCGCCTTGCGCTCCATGAACCGCTCGTACGCCTCGTGGAAACCGGGTTGCTCCACAGCGGATTTCGGGTAGAGATTCACCCGCCGCAGGTCCATCGAACCGGGGCCGGTCGGGTGGATCATCGCGAGCTGGACGAACGTGGGCTGAAGGATGCTGAACATCATGGGCGGTATCGAGGCGAACATCACCCGTTTGCGCTGTTCCTCGGTGAGGCCGGGAATGATCGATGTCGTGCGCTTGCCGTCGGTGCTCGCCAGGCCGGCGTTCTCGTCCAGCAGATAGGTGGGATGCATGACTTGGCCGTCGCCTTCCCCGAAGTCGTAGAACCGCGCGTTCTTCGCGGGCGCCGCCTCGTGCACGCCTCGGTGCACGTAGCTGGTGTGGTAGGGCTCCAGAGCGTTGTCGTGATGAATCTTCCAGTTCCACGCCTGATTCGGGAACACCTGAGCCGGCAGCGCGATCAGGTCCTCGATCCCGAAGGTCGACAGTTCCTCGTCCATCCGGGCCACGGTCGGCGCGAGCGGTGCAGCGTTGTTGTCGAAGTTGATGAAGACCAGTCCGTGGAATATCTCGTGTCGGATCTGAGGAAGACGGATCGTCTCACGCAACCGCTTGACGGGCACGGTCTCGGTCATCGACGGCGCGGCCACCAGGCAACCGTCGAGCCCGTACTGCCAATTGTGATACGGGCACACCATTCTCCTGGTGTTGACGCACCCGCTGTCGGCACCGCGGTCTTCGGCGGCCAAACCCCCGAACAACGGTTGACCGCGGTGCTGACAGACCGCCGACATGACGCGAACATCTCCGGAGAGGTCGCGAAGCATGACGATGGGCTCATCAATGATGGTGAGCGGCAACTGATCCCCAGGCTCGGGAATCTCATTGACATGACCGATGCACAGCCACTCTCGTGCAAAGATGGCTTCTTTCTCGAACTCCCAAAAGTCGTCGCTGGTGTAGACCTCGGGCGGAAGCAGCCTGGCTGTCGCCACCGGATCGGTGCACCGGTCGACGTCGTCCAAAACCCTTCTCGCCGCTTCGATTGCACGAGAACTGAGTGACCTCGGCACGGATGGCGCTCCTTCCAAAGGATGTTGGATCCAAGCTATCCGCCGGGTGTTACCACGCGGTCACGTCATGTCACGACCAGGAAAAGCCATTGACCGGCGCGAGGTTTGACGAACCACCGGCACGTTGACCCGCGGAACATGACATGGTGCGGCCACCCGCGCGGGACGACGCTTCGCATCTTGTATCCAACCGCCCCTGATAAATCAGTTGTGAGTCCGCGCGCAGACAGGCAGAGTCTGCTCGTGCTCATCCGGCGTGCCACCCCCGACGACAGATCAGCGCTGCGAGACGTGCACAACGCGGCGTTCGCGTCCGACGCAGCGACACAGTCGGTCGAGGCCACTCTGGTCGACCAATTGGGCGCGGCGGGCGACAGCATCCCGGCACTGTCGCTGGTCGCCGAGATCGACGGCGCTGTCGTCGGCCACGTGCTCGGCAGCCGCGCCCACCTCGACGGCAGGCCGTCGTTGGCACTCGGGCCGCTCGGTGTGCTGCCCATCCACCAACGGCACGGCATCGGCTCAGCCCTCATGCATGCTGTCCTGGCGGCGGCCGACGCACTCGGCTTCCCCGAAGCCGTCCTCCTCGGCGACCCCGCGTACTACTGCCGGTTCGGATTCCGGCCCGCACCGCCGCTCGGCGTCCGCCCGCCCGTCGAGGAATGGGCCGAACACTTTCAGATCCGGACCCTCACGTCGTGGACGCCCGATCGGCAGGGCACATTCCGTTATGCGCCGGCATTCGACGACATTTGAAATTCCGGGCGCTACCCCAGCGCAGGCTCTGACGAATCGATACGCCCGTTGCTGCTGATGGTCAGATTGTCCGGGCTCACCTCATAGCGCGCGCCGTCGGCCGGATTGACGGCAACGAATCCGTCGCCGGAACGCACCGCATTCGCGATCTCCAGATTCGCGCCGTCACTGAGCCGCTCACCGCGGTAATAGAAGCTGTTCGGCCCGGTCTGGCAGATCACCGCGAGTGACGTCGCGGTCCGGATCATCACGGCGGGTGAACTGTCGGAGTCACACCGCGCCGTGTGCCCGACGAAACCCTGGGCGTCGGTACCGCTCGGGGCATCCGTCGGTGTCGTCGTGGTGGTGGTCGTCGACTCCGCAGACGGCTCGCTCGTCGTGGCCGGTGGCACCGACAACGGTGTCTGGCGCGTCGCAGCACTGTCGTCACCGCCACTGGCCAACATCGATGCCAGGACCGCCGCCACGCCGAACAGGACAACCGTCGCGACCACGAGCATCAGCTGGGTTCGCGTGAGCCGCGACTTGCGCGGCCCCGGCTCCGGAGCCCGAGCCGGCTGCGGTGGCGATGGCGGCGCCGGTGGATACGGCGTGTAGCCCGTGTGGTCCGGGTTCGGATAGACCGACGAGAACTGCCTGGTGTTGCGCGGCGGTGGCGTCGGAGGCGGCGTGACGGCAGGTAGCACGGGGATGGCAGGCGCGGGCCTCGTTGGAGCCTCCTCGGCGGCGGCCGCCTTGGCGGCGCCCGGCGACGCGGCCTCACGAGCCGCTTTGGCCAGCTCACCCGCGGTCGCGAACCGCGCCGTGGCCTCCTTGGCCATGCCCACCGCGATGACGTCGTCGAACGCGCGCGGTATCCCGCGCCGCATGATGCTCGGCCGCGGCGGCGCCGCGAACATGTGGGCGCTCATGAGCTGGCGGAGATCGCCGGTCTCGAACGGCGGCCTGCCGATCAGCGATTCGTACAGCAGGCACGTCAGTGCATAGATATCGGCCGACGGACCGACCGGTCCCCCGGAGAATCGTTCCGGGGCCATGTAGGCACTCGAGCCGATGAGCACGCCCGTCATCGTGACGCTGGCCTCACCCCCGACATGGGCGATACCGAAGTCGACGAGGTAGGCGAAGTCGTCGGTGGTCAGCAGCACGTTCTCGGGCTTGATGTCGCGATGGACCAGCCCGTCGGCGTGCGCGGCGTCCAGCGCGGCGGCCACCTGCGTGATGATCGACGCGGCCCGCGCCGGTTCGAGAGGTCCGTTCGACCGCAGGAGTTCCTTCACGCTGGCGCCCTCGACCAGGCGCATGTCGATGAACAGGACGCCGTCGATCTCGCCGAAGTCGTGGACCGGGATCACGTGCGGTTCCTGCAACCGGGCCGCCACCCGCGACTCGCGCCGGAACCGGGCCTGGAAGCTCGGATCGGCCGCGACCTCGGGACGCAGGAGCTTGACGGCGACCATGCGTTCTTTCACCGTGTCGTAGGCGCGGTACACCTCGCCCATTCCGCCCATGCCGATCAGCGACCTCAGCTCATAGGGCCCGAAGCGGGTGCCGAGGCGTGATGCGCCATTGGGCGGGGCCATTGCACGATCCTTTCAGCCCGCCTGGCTCGCGTGAGGCCACCGTCCAAGGAGCGTCATCAATGACGCTTCCCGCATAGCCAGACGGACGTGGTGTCGCGACACAGTTCTCCAAGCCCCGGGCGGGCCGGGCACGCGGTGGTCTCGGTGACGAGGATAGATGGGTTTCCGCCCTGTCTCCGAAACCACCGCGGCAACCACCGCGGCCGGGCCGTCAGCCGAACGACGAATGCGGTGCGCCGATACCCGGGTCGATCTTGACCGGCCCGGCCGCCGACGGGGCGACGGGGAAGTCGAAGATCGCGGTCGGGATGTAGACGGTCGCGCAGGCGTTGGGGATGTCGACGACGCCGGACAACCTGCCTTCGATGGGCGCGGCGCCGAGCAGCAGATACGCCTGCTCGGGGCTGTAGCCGAACTTCGTCAGGTAGTCGATCGCGTGCAGGCAGGCCCGCTGGTAGGACAGGTGCGAGTCGAGGTAACGCTGCTCGCCGTCGAGCGTGACCGAGGTGCCCGAGAACGCCAGCCATTCCGAGTACTGCGGATCGGTGTTGCCCGGCATGAAGATGGCGTTCTCGCTCACGCCGTAGGTCTCCATGCCGCCGGAGATCACGTCGACCCGCAGATCGATGAACCCGCCCATCTCGATCGCGCCGCAGAATGTGATCTCGCCGTCGCCCTGCGAGAAGTGGAGATCGCCGACCGACAGGTTCGCCCCGTCGACGAACACCGGATAGAACACCCGGCTGCCCTTGGTGAGGTTCTTGATGTCCTGGTTGCCGCCGTTCTCACGCGGCGGCGCGGTGCGGGCGGCTTCAGCGGCGGCCTTGGTGAACGCGTCGCCGGTCAACCCGCCGAGGATCGCGTCCTGCGGCTCGGGCGGCAACGCCAGCGGCGGCACCCGGTCGGGATCGGTCGCGATGAGCGCGGCCTCGCGCGTGTTCCAGGTCGACAGCAGCTTCGCCGACGGCGCGGTTCCCATCAGACCGGGATGGACGATGCCGGTGAACTCGACGCCGGGGACGTGGCGCGACGTGGCGTGCTGGCCCGAGAAGTCCCAGATCGCCTTGTAGGCGTCGGGGAATTGTTCGGTGAGGAAGCCGCCGCCGTTCTGCGTGGGGAAGATGCCGGTGTAGCCCCAGCCCTGTCCGGCGAGCGGGCCGGAATCCTCCTGGGGGATGGGGCCGACGTCGAGGATGTCGACGATCAGCAGATCACCCGGCTTGGCGCCTTCGACCGCGATCGGGCCCGACAACACGTGCACGGTCGTCAGCGGCGCGTTGAGAATGTCGTCGGCGGAATCGTCGTTGACGATCGCGCCGTCGAACCATTCCCGGCAATGCACGCGGAATGAGTCGCCTTTCTTGACCGTCACCGCCGCGGGGATATCCGGATGCCACCGGTTGTGGCCGAGCTTTTCCTGTTCCGTGAATTTCTTGGTCGAATCGAGTGGGAAAACAACGTCTGGCATTGAATCCTCCTTCAGGGCCGGGGCAGCTTTTGATGAAGTGGGTTGGTGGTGATTTTCTGTCGACGCGTGGCCGGTGCCGGTGCCGCGACGACGGCGGGCTTGTCGGCCGTGGCACGGGTCGTGTCCTGAAGTGCCATCGCACTACTGCTCCCGCGCCCGAGACTCGGAGCGCCGATCGTTCTGCGGGCGGGCCCCGAACACGTCGGGCACTCGATCGCGTCGGGTCGAGAACTCATCGAATACAGCTGCTTCGTGGTGCCACAGCCGGACTGACATCGAAATGCGTAGAGAACCAACAGCTTTCCTCCGTTGCGGTGAGAACGCATGCAACAGTACCGATATGTGCAGGTGTTGGCGCGGCAGTTCGAGAAAAAACTTCCATCTGAAACTGATTTGTTGCCTGGCGGGCGCTGCGGCGCGGGGTGACCACCAATGACCCACGCGCTGCGGTAGCTTCACGCACAGCCGGGCAAACAGTCGACAGACCGGAGAAGTCCAGTGAACGATCTGAAGCCGTTTACGCCATCGATCGACTGGAGCGACGAACTACTCCACTCGCTCGTGTGGCTGGTCGAAGCATGGACGATCGCGGCACTGTGCACATTCGGCGTCCTGACGGTCCTTGCCAGGTACACCACATGGGGCCGGCAGTTCTGGACCGTCACCGGGGCGTATTTCACCGGCCGCCACAGCGTCAAACCATGGCTGCTACTCAGCGCGATGCTGCTGTCGGTCATCATCGGCGTGCGACTGTCGGTGCTGTTCAGCTACCAGAGCAACGACCTGTATTCGGCCGCGCAGATCGCCGTGCAGGGCTTCGCGACCGGCAACCAGGCCGTGAAAGAGTCAGGGGTACGCGGCTTTTGGATTTCACTGCTGATCTTCTCGGTGCTCGCGGCAATCCTGGTCACGCGGGTTCTCATCGATCTGTTCATGACCCAGCGGTTCATGCTGGCCTGGCGGACCTGGCTGACCGACCGGCTCACGGGCGACTGGCTCGACGGTCGCGCCTATTACCGGACCCGGTTCATCGACCAGACCATCGACAATCCCGATCAGCGTATCCAGTCCGACATCGACGTGTTCACCGCTCTTTCCGGGCCCCAACCCAACACCCCGCACCAGACCAGCAACGGCACACTGCCTTTCGGCGCCATCTCGTCGATCGTCTCGGTCATCTCGTTCACGTCGATTTTGTGGAACCTGTCGGGGGATCTGAACGTGTTCGGCGTCGAGGTCCCGCGGGCGATGTTCTGGTCGGTGTTCGTCTACGTCGCATTCGCGACGGTCATCGCGTTCTGGCTGGGCCGCCCACTCATCCGGCTGTCGTTCAACAACGAGAAGTTCAACGCCGCCTTCCGCTACGCACTGGTGCGTTTGCGCGACGCCGCCGAATCCGTGGCGCTCTATCGCGGCGAGAAGGCCGAGCGCCTGCAATTGCGTGAGCGATTCGCGCCCGTGGTCGCCAACTACAAACGCTTCGTCAACCGGACGATCGTGTTCACGGGTTGGAACCTGTCGATGAACCACATCATCATCCCGCTGCCGTGGCTGCTGCAGGCGCCCCGGCTGTTCGCCGGCCAGATCCAGCTCGGCGCCGTCACGCAATCGGTGACGGCCTTCGGCGCCATCCAGGACGCGTTGTCGTTCTTCCGCAATTCCTACGACACGTTCGCCGGTTACCGCGCCTCGGTCATCCGGTTGCACGGCCTCGTCACCGCCAACGCCGAAAGCCGCGATCTGCCGAAGGTCATGGTGACCGAAAACCGGGACAGCGTCATCGAACTCGACGACATCGAGGTGCGGAATCCGGCCGGGGAGCCGTTGGTCAACGACCTCAACCTGGCCCTCGATCCCGGCAACGCGATGATCATCACCGGCGAATCGGGCACCGGTAAGACGACACTGCTGCGCAGCCTCGCCCAATTGTGGCCCTACTCGTCCGGCACGATGCGCTGCCCACAGGGCGAGAACGAGACGTTGTTCCTGTCGCAGTTGCCCTACGTCCCGCTCGGGGATCTGCGAACCGTGGTGTCCTATCCCCACGAACCGGGCGACATCCCCGATGACGCGCTACGCGAAGCGCTCCTGGCGGTCGCCCTCCCCCGCTATGTCGACCGGCTGTCGGAGGTCAACGACTGGGCCAAGGTGCTCTCCCCCGGCGAACAGCAACGCATCGCGTTCGCCCGGGTTCTGCTGACCAAACCGAAGGCGGTGTTCCTGGACGAGGCCACCTCCGCGCTCGACGAGCCGCTCGAGTTCATGATCTACGGCCTGGTGCGACGTGAACTCCCCGGCACCGTATTCGTCAGCGTCACCCACCGCACGACGGTCGACAAACATCACGACCAACGGCTGGAACTGCTCGGCGGCGGGCAATGGCGATTGGGAACCATCGACGACGAGGAACCGGTTCCGGTGTAGGGAACGCTGTTTCGGGTTCGCCGGGCACAGAAGCCGCCCGGATACCAAGATGGCTGTCATGGACCACATCACCTTCACCCCGACCGTTGAGCAGCTGAACTACACCTTCGGGGGTGCCGAGCCCGTCATGCGCATCAAGCCAGGGACGGTGCTGACATTGTGGACCGAAGATGCCTACGGCGGGCGGATCACCAGCCGCGACAGCGTGGCGACCGTGGCCCTCGACACCGAAGATCTCAATCCGCAGACCGGTCCGTTCTGGATCGAGGGCGCCGAACCGGGTGACACTCTCGCGGTCCACCTGGTCGACCTCACACCTGCCCGCAGTTGGGGCGCGTCGACCCTGATCCCGTTCTTCGGTGGCCTGACCAGCATTCCGGTCAGCCCGACGCTGCAGGAGGCCCTGCCGGAGCGCACGTGGATCTACGAATACGATTCGGCCGCACACACTCTGGCGTTCTCCGCGCACGGCAGCGATTTCGAGCTGGCGCTGCCGGCCAACCCGATGCTGGGCACCGTCGGTGTCGCGCCCGCGCGCCGCGAGGTGCGCAGCTCCCTGGTGCCCGACGCGTTCGGCGGCAACATGGACACGCCCGAGATGACCGCTGGTGCCACGTGTTATCTGCGGGTCAATGTCGAAGGGGCGCTGTTCTCGCTCGGTGACGGGCACTACCGGCAGGGCGAAGGTGAATCCTGCGGCACCGCGGTCGAGGGCGCGATGAACGTCACCGCGATCGTCGAACTCATCAAAGGCGGTGGCCCGGCCTGGCCGCGGCTGGAGACCGACACACATCTCATGGCCATCGGTTCGGGCCGCCCGCTGGAGGAAGCGTGGCGCGCCGGTCAGGTCGAGATGATCCATTGGCTGGGTGAGCTGTACGGCCTGGACCGCCTCGATGCCTACCAGTTGCTGACCCAGATCTCGCAGGTGCCGATCGCCAACGTCGTCGACGTCAACTACAGCGCCGTCACCAAAATCGACAAACGGCTGCTGCCCTCTGCCGCCGCCTACGGCGGCGTCCACCACGAATTACGCAGTGCTGCAAAAGCACTGGGCACCATCTCCTACTGATTCCGCTAACGCGTCGAAGGGACGAACATGGATCTCGGATTGTCGGGCAAGCGTTTCGCGGTGACCGGCGGCACCCGTGGCATCGGCCGCGCGGTCGTCGAGGGACTGCTGGCCGAGGGCGCCGTCGTCGCATACTGTGCGCGCACTCCGGACGCTGTCGCCGAAGCGCAGGCCGAGCTGACCGCCGGCGGTGCCACCGCGGTCGGCAGCGCGGTGGACGTCGGCGATGCCGCGGCCGTGACGGAATGGGTGTCGGGCGCCGCCGACACGTTCGGCGGGCTGGACGGTGTGGTCGCCAACGTGAGCGCGCTCGCCATCCCCGAAAGCGCGGAGAACTGGCGAACCAGTTTCGAGGTGGACCTGATGGGCACGGTGAGTCTCGTCGACGCCGCGCTCCCCCATCTGGTGGCGAGCGGCGCCGGCTCGATCGTCACGGTCTCGAGCGTTTCGGGTCGTGAGATCGACTTCGCCGCGGGACCGTACGGGACGTTCAAGGCCGCGATCATCCACTACACGCAGGGCCTGGCCTACAACCACGCCGGCAAAGGCGTGCGGGCCAATAGCGTGAGCCCCGGCAACACCTACTTCCCTGGCGGCGTGTGGCCGTCGATCGAGGAGAACAATCCCGAGCTCTTCGCGGCCGCGCTCGCCCTCAACCCGACCGGCCGGATGGCCACCCCGCAGGAGGTGGCCAACGCCGTGGTGTTCCTGAGCAGTTCGGCGGCGAGCTTCATCACCGGAACCAACCTCGTCGTCGACGGCGCGCTGACCCGCGGAGTGCAGTTCTGACGGGTCCCGCGAGGGAGGGAGTCCGGCCGGCCCGTGGCGGCGTCTACTATGTCGGAAATCACGAACGCGTACTCGCATGACTGCCGCGCGTGACTCCGACCGACCACCAAGGGTTCCTGATGGCCGATTCCACCGACAGTCCCGCTGCGCGCGATAAGCACACCGGGATCGCCCGGTGGATCCGACGGCTCGCCATTCCGATCATCGTCGGCTGGATCGCTCTCGTCGCCGTTCTGAGCGTCTCGGTGCCCCAGCTCGAAGTCGTCGGCCAGATGCGGTCGGTGTCGATGAGCCCCGACGACGCGCCGTCGATGATCGCGATGAAACGCGTCGGCGAGGTGTTCGAGGAGTTCAAGTCCGACAGCTCGGCGATGATCGTGCTCGAAGGCGAACAGCCGCTCGGTGACGATGCGCACCTGTTCTACAACGACATGATCGACAAGCTCGAGGCCGACACGGAGCACGTCGAGCACATCCAGGACTTCTGGGGCGACCCGCTGACGGAGGCCGGGGCGCAGAGCAACGACGGCAAAGCGGCCTATGTACAGGTCTATCTCGCGGGCAACATGGGCGAGACCCTGGCCAACGAGTCGGTGCAGGCCGTTCAGGACCTCGTCAAGAGCCTGCAACCGCCGCCGGGCGTCAAGGTTTTCGTGACGGGCGGCTCGGCGCTCGCCAACGATCAGCAGCTCGCCGGTGACCGCAGCGTGCGCATCATCGAGATGGTCACGTTCGCGGTGATCATCACGATGCTGCTGCTGGTGTACCGGTCGATCATCACCGTGCTCCTCACGCTGTTCATGGTGGTGGTCTGCCTGCAGGCAGCGCGCGGTGTGGTGGCCTTCCTCGGCTATTACGAGTTCATCGGCCTGTCGACGTTCGCCACCCAGCTCCTCGTGACACTGGCGATCGCGGCTTCGACCGACTACGCGATATTCCTGATCGGCCGATACCAGGAAGCGCGAACCGTCGGTGAGGATCGCGAGCAGTCGTACTACACGATGTTCCACGGCACCGCGCATGTGGTGCTGGGCTCGGGCATGACGATCGCCGGCGCGACGCTGTGTCTGCATTTCACCCGGCTGCCCTATTTCCAGACCCTCGGCATCCCGATGGCGGTCGGCATGGTGGTCGCCGTGGTCGCGGCGCTGACGCTGGGGCCCGCGGTGATCACCGTGGCAAGCCGGTTCGGCAAAGTGCTCGAACCCCGCCGGGCCATGCGGATTCGCGGTTGGCGACGGCTGGGCGCGTTCGTGGTCCGCTGGCCCGGGCCGGTGCTGTTGGCCACCATCTTGTTGTCGCTGGTCGGGCTCCTCACGCTGCCGGGCTATCGCACCAACTACAACGACCGCAATTATCTGCCCGACAACCTGCCCGCCCAGGAAGGTTTCGCGGCTGCCGAGCGGCATTTCTCGCCGGCCAAGATGAACCCCGAACTGTTGCTCATCGAGACCGACCATGACGTTCGGAACTCGGCCGACTTCCTGGTGATCGACAAGATCGCCAAAGCCGTGTTCGGGGTGCCCGGAATCGGCAGTGTTCAGGCGATCACGCGTCCGCAGGGCGAGCCCCTCGAGTTCAGCACGATTCCGGCCCAGATGAGCATGGGCGGGGTCAACCAGACGATGAACCGCAAGTATCAGCTGGACCGCGCGAACGACATGCTGCTGCAGGCCGACGAGATGCAGAAGACCATCGAGCTCATGGACCAGATGATCGGGCAGATGGAGCAGATGTCGGCGATCACGCTGAGCATGGTGGGCAAAACCCACACGATGGTCGAAGACATCAAGGAACTGCGCGACCAGATCGCGAACTTCGACGACTTCCTCCGACCGCTGCGCAACTATCTGTACTGGGAACCGCACTGCTTCAACATCCCGATGTGCCAGGCGATGCGGTCGGTGTTCGACGGCCTCGACGGTATCGACACCATGACCGAGAGCGTTGAGCAGTTGCTCCCCGACATGGACAAGCTGGCCGAGTTGATGCCTCAGATGGCGTCGATGATGCGGCCGCAGATCGAGACCATGAAGACCATGAAAACCATGATGCTGACGATGCATCAGACCCAGAAGGGTCTGCAGGATCAGCAGGCCGCGATGTCGGAGAACCAGACGGCCATGGGTAAGGCGTTCAACGACGCCAAGAACGACGACACGTTCTACCTGCCACCCGAGATCTTCAACAACGCCGACTTCAAGCGCGGTATGAAGAGCTTCATCTCCCCCGACGGAAAAGCGGTGCGGTTCATCATCTCTCACGAGGGTGACCCGCTGACGCCGGACGGCATCAAGCTCATCGACCAGATCAAGCTGGCGGCCAAGGAAGCCATGAAGAACACCCCGTGGGAGGGGTCGAAGATCTACGTCGGCGGCACCGCCGCGGCCTTCAAGGACATGCAGGAAGGCAACAACTACGACCTCATCATCGCCGGCATTTCCGCGCTGTGCCTGATCTTCATCATCATGCTGATCATCACCCGCAGCGTCGTGGCGGCGGCGGTGATCGTCGGCACCGTGCTGGTGTCGCTCGGCGCGTCGTTCGGTTTGTCGATTCTGGTGTGGCAGCACATATTAGGGATCGAATTGCACTTCATGGTCATGGCCATGGCCGTCATCGTGCTGTTGGCCGTGGGTGCCGATTACAACCTGTTGCTGGTGGCGCGGCTCAAGGAGGAGCTGTCGGCAGGCATCAACACCGGCATCATCCGGGCCATGGGCGGCAGTGGTTCGGTCGTGACGGCCGCCGGTCTGGTGTTCGCGTTCACCATGATGTCGATGGTGGTCAGCGAGATGACCGTGGTCGCGCAGGTCGGGTCGACGATCGGTCTCGGTCTGCTGTTCGACACGTTGGTGATCCGCTCGTTCATGACACCGTCCATCGCGGCGTTGATGGGCCGCTGGTTCTGGTGGCCACAGCTCGTGCGCACCCGGCCGGCACATGGTGTGGTGGCGCGGGCGTTGGAGCGGTCGGGGACCTAACGCGCGACCGCAGCGGCGATCAGGAGTCCGGCGGCGGCGTCGACGCGCGAGCGGTCCTTCGTGACCAGGGCGTCCTGGCACAACCCGCGTAAACCCGAGACCACCAGCGTCGCGCGCGCCGCCGCCTCGTCGCCGTAGCCGATTGCGCGCAGCGCCAGGGAGATCGGCTCAACCATCACGTCGACGGCATCCCGGGCGGACGGGCCATAGGTTTCGGGATCCGTGACGGCCAGGCTGAGAACCTGCAGCAGAAGGCGCACACTGCGATGCTCCGCACCGCGGGTCAGCTCGCGCCACAAGTTCCTTGCGGCTTCGACGAATTCAGCCGGCGTGGTGACGTCGTGGAACATCTCCCCCAGCCGCGGGCGGCTCGCGTCGAGCGCCTGCGCCAGCAACTCGGCGCGATCGCCGAAGTAGTACAGCAGCATGCGCTTGCTCGTGCCCAGCGCGTCCGCCATGGGAGCCAGTGACATGTCACCGATCCCGCGTTCCTCGAGGTAGCCGACGACCGCCTGCAACAACTCCTCACGTTTTGCGGGATCAGGGGTGCGGGCCATCCCTTGACCGTACCGATCGGTACATCTATAGTCAATCATGTATCGATCGGTACATTTTTGAAATTGGGAGGACCCATGTCCGGTTTGAGAGTGGCCGTCGTCGGTGCCGGCATCGGCGGGCTTACTGCTGCAATCGCCCTGCGCGCCAACGGGATCGACGCAACCGTGTACGAGCAGGCGCACGAGCTCAAAGCGCTCGGCGCCGGCGTCGCCATCGCGACGAACGGGTCGCGGATCTTGACGCGGCTCGGCATGGGGAGCGCTTTGGCGGAGATCGCCGGACCGGTGACGCACTATCAGTTCCGCACGTGGCGAGCCGAGCCGGTCGCAGGCGAGCCCTCGACCCTGTCGTTCGGGGACCCGGCGCGGACGTGGTTCCTACATCGCGGCGAGTTCCAGAAGGCGCTTGCCGACGCGCTGCCACCCGACGCGTTGAAGCTGGGCCAATCCTGCGTCGGCGCCCGCGAGTACCGTGACGGGGTGCAGGTCGAATTCGCCGACGGCACAACGGCTGACGCCGACCTGCTGGTCGGCGCCGACGGCATTCATTCCCGCCTGCAGGGAACGGTCACCCACGCCACCGAACCGGTGAGCGAAGGCATCATGGCCTATCGCGGACTGATCCCCGCCGACCGACTGCACGGAATTGCCGATCTGGACGCCAGCGCGATGTGGCTCGGGCCGCGGCAGAGCTTTTTGGCTTATCCGGTATCGGCCGGCCGGTTTCTCAACATCGTGGCCTTCGTTCCGACCAATCTGACCGTTGCCGAATCCTGGACCGCGCCGGGCGACGTCTCCGAGCTGGCGGCCGCATACCGCGGCTGGGATCCGCGCGTGTCGGCGATCATCGACGCCATGGATTCCACGTTCCGCTGGGGAATCTATGACCGCGAACCGCTCGACCGGTGGTCTTCAGACCGGATCACCCTGCTGGGCGACAGCGCCCACGCCGTCACACCACACCTCGGTCAGGGCGCCAATCAGGCCATCGAGGATGCGATCACGTTGGCCACGCTCGTGCGGGGCGCCCGGTCCGATGATGTCGCGGCGCGGCTGCGTCGCTATGAAGAATTGCGGATGGGCCGTACCGCCCAGGTGCGCCGCCAGGCCCGCGCCGCCGGGCGCATCTACCGCTCGACCGATCTCACGCCGCGGGAACAGGCGGACCGGCTACAGGCGATACTCGACAGCGTCGCCATCAACACCTATGACGCCGAGAGCGCAGCGTTGGTCGCGTGACGGCTCGCGCGGCTGTGATAAAGATCCCTCGCCCATGGGATTCGGCGACACTTAGGTTAGGCTAAGCTGCTCGAACGCTCAATGACGAGAGTTCCATTGTCGCACCATGGGCGCCGTACACACGGCGCGGGGGTTGAGGAGAACGCGTCTGAACGGCCTGTATGACCCGGACCAGGAGAAGAGCAGCTGCGGCGTCGGCTTCCTGACCCGCAAGGATGGTGTCCAGACCCACGAGGTCATTCGCAAACTGCACGAGGCCCTGTGCGCGGTACCCCACCGCGGCGGAATGTCCTCGGAAGGCGTGGGTGACGGCGCCGGCGTGAACCTCGATCTGTCGCTGCGGTTCTTCAGCCATCTCACCGGGCGCGCAGACCTGCGGCCCGGGCAGTTCGGCGTCGGCAATTTCTTCTTGCCCAACGATGCCGCTTTCCACGCCGAGGCCGAAGCGGTCATCGAGAACGCGCTGCACGCACAAGGTTTCGCCATTCTCGTCAAACGAGATGTCCCCGTGGACAATTCGGCGATCCGCCCGGCGGCGATCAAGTATCAGCTGCCCATCCGGCAGTGGGTTTTCGTGCCCGAATCCGGCACCATATCCGACGTCAAGATCCACGACGCGCTGATGGCGATCGAGGCGGTCGCCTACACCCGGCCCGAGATGCTGGGGCTCTACCCCCTATCGCTGAGCGCGCGCACCCAGGTGCTGAAGGGGCGGCTCAACTCGAACGAAGTAGTGCCGTACTTCAGCGATCTCACCGATTCGCGCATGGAAGTGCACTCGATGTTCTTCCACACCAGGTTTTCGACGAACACCGCGCCGAACGCGATGATGGCGCAGCCGTTCCGGTTCATGGCCCACAACGGCGAACTCAACACCGACAAGAAAAACCGCCTGTCGGACAACGCCATCGCGCGCGCCCGCAATCGCGCGATCGTCCGCCCGGTCGGGCAGTCCGACAGCTGTCGCCTGGACCAGACCCTGCAGAACCGCGTGCTCGAAGACGGGCTCGACCTCGTGACCGCCGTCGTCGCGATGATGCCGCCGGCCTGGGAGAACGACCCGACGTTGTCGCCGCAGGTGCGCGCGATGCTCGAGTACTTCAGCCTCTACGAGGAGAAGAACGACGGCCCCGCCGCGCTCATCTTCGGTGACGGCACGATCATCGGCGCACGCCTGGACCGGCTCGGTCTGCGGCCGTTGCGCACCGTCGAGACCGCGGATTATCTGGGTGTGATGTCCGAGGCCGGGCAGGTCTACTTCCCGCCACGAGACGTCATCAAGCGCGGGCGCATCGAGGCCGGCGGCATGCTCTACTACGACCACGCCGAGGGCCGGTCCTACTCCACCACCGAGGCACTGGAAAAGCTTGCGGCGCAGGCCGACTACCCGGCCATGCTCGCCGCCGCGCGCATCGAGCTGCGCGATCTGCCCGCCGTGACACCCGAGAATCAACTCTCGCCGGCCCGCTACAACGGCGACCTCAACCGCCATCAGCGCTACGTCGCGTACTCGCTCAATCAGGAGAGCTTCAAATTCCTGATGGACCCGATGCTGGCGACGGGCCAGGAAAAGATCTCGGCGATGGGCTACGGCGCGGCGATCAATGCGCTGTCCAACCACGAAGGCGGTATCGCGCGGTACTTCTCGCAGCGATTCGCGCAGGTGACCAACCCGCCGCTGGACAGCATCCGCGAGGCCGACGGCATGACGCTACGGGTTGCGCTGGGCGCCAAGCCCAACAGCGGCGCCAAACCCGCACCGCAGATCGTCGTGCCCTCACCGATTCTCACGCACCTCGACATGCTCAAGATCCGCGACCAGCAGCACACACCGGTCCAGCGCTTCGGGATGCGGTACCTGGTCGACCTGCACGATCCCGCCGCGAACGCGAACGCCCTCGTGCAAGCCATCGACGGGCTGTGCGACGAGGTCGAAGCGTTCGCACGGGAGACCGGCGGCATCGCGGTGATCTCGGACCGCCACGTCGAAAGCAGCCTTGCGGCAATGCCCCTGACCATCGTCGTGTCCGCGATCAATCAGCGGCTGATCGAAGAAGGGCTCCGGCTTCGGGTTTCGGTGATCGCCGAGAGCGGTCAGGTGTGCTCGTCGCACCACATCGCGACGGTGCTGGGGTTCGGCGCGTCGGCCGTGTATCCGCTGGCCGTGCAGATGCGTGCCGAGGAGAAGTTCGGCACAGCCGACGACGAGAGCACCGTGGCGGCCTTCAAGCGCTTCGCCAAGGCGGCTGAGAAGTCGCTCATGAAGACCATGGGCCGCGTCGGCCTGTGCACAGCCGAAAGCTATATCGGCGGTGAGTTTTTCGAGCCCAGCTATCTCGACACGGGCGACCCGGTGTTGCGCCGCTACTTCCCCAATGTCATCTCCCCCGTCGCCGGGGTCGGATTCGCGACACTGGCCGACACCGTCGCCGAGTGGCACGCTCGCGCGCTCGCGGTGACCGGCGAGAAGGATGTGCCGCTGCTCGGCCTGTTCAAGGAACGCGCCGAGGGTGCGGGGCACTCGTACGGGACGACGGCGGTCCGTGGATTCGTCGACATGACCGAGGAGTCCATCTCCTTCGGCGACGAAGCCCGGCCGGAGAACCCCGACATGGCCGACCCCGCATACCTGCGCGGACTGCCGCTGCACCAGCTCGCGGGTGCGTTCGGCCTCGACGACGACGCGTACCGCAACAACAGCTTCGACGAGCTGACCCCGCGGGCGATCAACAGCTTCGACATCACGCCGGGCTACCGCAACTTCGTGTTCGCGATGAACACCGAGCGCACGCGTCGGCCCGCCGCGCTACGCGACGTGCTGGCCCTGCCCGCCGACGTCAACTTCGTGCACACCGCCGACGAGTTCCGCTCGGAGATGGGTCAATTCGCGCGGTTCGGGAACAACGATTTCCAGGTGCGCGGCCTGACGTGTGTCCAGGCAGGTGACGAGTTCACCCTGCGCCTGCACCACGGCCCCGAACGTCTCGCCGCGCTCCTGGAGTCGCTCGTGCAGCGGTTCGGCGACGACATCGGTGAGAGCGAGATCGTCGGCGACCAACTGCGATTGCGGGCGAGCGGCGAGGCCGGCGACTATCTCGCGAACATCCGGACGGCGCCCGACTCGATCCCGCTGTCATCGGTGCAACCCGCGAGCGAGATCACCGCCACTCTGGCATCGGGCGCCATGAGCCATGGTGCGCTGGTGGCCCAGGCCCATGAGGCCGTCGCGCACGGCACCAACATGGTGGGCGGTCTGTCCAACTGCGGTGAGGGCGGTGAGCACATCACCCGCTACGGCACCATCCGCGGATCCCGGATCAAACAGTTCGCCTCGGGACGCTTCGGGGTGTGGGCGGGTTATCTTGCCGACCCGATGTTGCGGGAACTCGAAATCAAGATCGGTCAGGGCGCCAAACCCGGTGAGGGCGGCCAACTCCCGGCTCCGAAGGTGACCGTGCAGATCGCGGCGGCGCGCGGCGGAACGCCCGGCGTCGAGCTCGTCTCGCCGCCGCCGCACCACGACACGTACTCGATCGAGGATCTCGCCCAGCTCATCCACGACTGCAAGGCCGCCCGCGTTCGGGTGATCGTCAAACTCGTGTCGTCGGAGGGCATCGGCACCATCGCCGTCGGCGTCGCGAAAGCCGGCGCCGACGTCATCAACGTCGCGGGCAACACCGGTGGCACCGGTGCGGCGGCCGTCACGAGCCTCAAGTACGCGGGCCGGTCCGCCGAGATCGGTATCGCCGAAGTGCATCAGGCCCTGTGTGCCAACGGTATCCGTCAGAAGGTGGTGCTGCGCTGTTCGGGTGCTCACCAAACCGCGAGCGACGTGGTGAAATCCGCGCTGCTGGGTGCCGACAGCTTCGAGTTCGGCACCACCGCGCTCATGATGCTCAAGTGCGTCATGGCCAAGAACTGCAACATCAAGTGCCCCGCGGGGCTGACCACGAACGCCGAGGCGTTCGAGGGTGATCCGCGCGCGCTCGCGCAGTATCTGCTCAACATCTCCCACGAGGTCCGAGAAATCCTCGCTACGCTCGGCCTGCCGTCGCTGCGCGCCGCCCGAGGGCGCAGCGATCTGCTGCACCTGCTCGACCACCCATCGAGTATCGGCAGGCTCGACCTGCGTGCCATGCTCGCGGTGGCCGACGAGTTCGTGGTCGGGGAGCCGATCTACATGGAGAAGGACTACTCCGTCGACGACATGTTCTTGAGCCGGCTGAACTTCGCCGGAGTGGCCATGGCCCCGGTGCAGCTGACCAACCAGAACAAGAGCGTCGGCGGACAACTCGCCATCGACATCGAACGCCTGCTCAACCATGGCGGCGCCGACGGTCCGGTCACCGGATCGGCAATCGCGACCGACCACCGCGGCCGGCGCTACCTGCTGCCCGACAGCGTCACCATCACCACGACCGGTTCGGCAGGTCAGAGCTATGGCGTGTTCTGCAACGACGGGATGACCCTGCGGCACACCGGAACATGCAACGACGGAGTCGGAAAGAGTGCGTGCGGCGGCACCATCGTCGTCCGCTCGCCCGGCGGCGGTACGGCCGCGCCGGGCGGCAATGTGCTCATCGGGAACTTCGCCCTGTTCGGCGCATCCGGTGGCCGGTTGTTCGTCGAAGGCGAGGCAGGCGATCGCTTCGCGGTCCGCAACTCCGGCGCCACCGCGGTCGTCGAGGGCGTCGGCGAATTCCTGTGCGAGTACATGACCAACGGTGCGGTGTTCAACATCGGCGGATTCGGCAAGGGCGTCGCCAACGGGATGAGCGGCGGTTTCCTCTACCAGTACGATCCGGCCGGCGAACTGGCATCGAAGGTCAGCGCGGACTCCGCGCTGGTCGCGCCGATCACCGAGGCGCCGTTCCACGAGGTCGCGGCCCGCACGATGCTGGAATGGCATGCCGCGGCAACAGGTTCCGTGAAAGCCCAACTGCTGCTCGATGGTTGGGAGAAGACGCGGCGCCACGTCGTCTATGTGATGCCCCGTGCGCTGCTGCAATACCAGGATTCGGACGCGATCCTGGCCGCCAAGACCCGCAAGGAACTGCTCGACGAGCTGGCATCCTCGCTCGCGGGTTTTCAGGTGCACAAGTTCAAGCGCTCCTACCGCGATCAGCAGGTCGTCCTCGGCGGGTCGGTGCCCGATTACGGCGACACCGACACCGAAGAGATGTTCGCGCTGCTCAACACCTACACGGTGCTCAACATGGCCCAGCAGCTCGCGCTGACCCGGCTGCCCGGCGTGACCGAGGTGACCGATCCGCGCGTCGGCAAGGCGGTCCGAAACCTCGTCCTCACCGAGGATTTCTTCCTCATCCAGAAACTGCAGAAGCACGCGCGCGAGGCCATCGACGCGTTCAGCGACGAAGACCTCGCGGTGCTGATCGCGAACAAGCGCATCACCGACTACAAGCAGGCACTGGCACAGCGCAACGTGCTGTGGACGGACAGCTTGGGCACGTATGGCTGGATCATGCACCAGGACGCCAAGAACATCGACAAGATCGGCCGCCTGCCCTCGTTCGAGGAATTGTTCGCCCATCAGGTGATTCCCGTCATCGCGGCGTCCTTCGCGGCCACCTCCACCACAACGGACCACGTGACGAGCGCATGAAGATCGCCTACATCCCCGAAGACGCCCCCTTCAACGAGGATCAGCGCGCCTGGATCTCCGGCTTCCTCGCCGGGCTGCACTCCCGCCTGGCGATGAATGTCGCACCTCCGCCCGTGGCGGTCGACAGCACCGCATCGCGCCCGCCACTGCGGATCCTCTACGGCACGCAGACCGGCAACGCCGAGGCCGTCGCGGCGGACACGGCCGCCGCCGCCAAGGCACAAGGCTTCGACGTGACCGTGAGCGGCCTGGACGAGATCGCACTCGACGAGTTCGTCGGGCTGCGCTACGTCTTGATCATCACCTCGACGTACGGCGAGGGCGAAATGCCCGACAACGCCGAATTGTTCTGGGAGGCTTTGTCTTCGACGCAAGCTCCGCGGTTGGAGGGCGTGTCGTACGGCGTGCTCGCGCTCGGTGACACGAGCTACGACGGTTTCTGCCAGGCGGGCAAGCTCATCGACACCCGGCTGGAGCAGCTCGGCGCCAGCCGGGTCGTCGGCCGCGCCGACTGCGATGTCGACTACGAGGCGCACGCCGCCGAATGGGTGCAGGGCGCGGTCGGTTCGCTCGTCACCCTGGCCGGGGCCAGCGGAACTCCCGGCACACCTCCGCCCAGCACGGTCGCGCGGTCCGGATGGACCCGCAAGAACCCGTTCCTCGCCGAACTCCCGGTCAACCGGGTGCTGTCGGGATCCGGCTCGGCCAAAGAGATCCGGCACTACGAATTCGCACTCGCCGACAGCGGTATCGGCTATGAAGCCGGTGACGCACTGGCGGTCGTGCCGGAGAACAGCCCGGCACTCGTCGAGGCCATCTGCGCGCATTTCCGGGTGTCGGTCGACACGGTCGTCGACGGCACGCCGCTCGCCGAACTGCTCGGCCACCGCTACGAGATCAGCACGCCGTCCAAGGACCTACTGAGCGAGGTCGAGAGCCGTGCCGAGAACGAGGAGTTCTCGCATGCCCTGCGCGGCGGGGTCAAGGAGATCCTGGAACGCTGGCTCTACGGCAAGGACATCCTGGACATCCTGCGTATCGGCGGCGACGCGCTCAGCCTCGAGGAATTCATCGCACTGTTGAAGCCGTTGCAGCATCGCGCGTACTCGATTTCGTCGAGTTCACTGGCCCACCCGGATCGGATTCATCTGACCGTCGCCAGTGTTCGCTACCACCGCAGCGGCCGTGAACGCGGCGGCGTGTGCTCGACATATTTGGCCGATCGCTGCGGGAGTGCGCGAATCTTCCTGCAGCCCAACAAGTCCTTCCGCGTACCGGCCGACGACGTGCCGATGATCATGGTCGGGCCTGGGACGGGTATCGCGCCGTTCCGCGCCTTCCTGCAGGAGCGCGAACAGCGCGCGGCCGCCGGGCGCAACTGGCTCTTTTTCGGCGACCAGCATCGCGATCACGACTACATCTACTCCGACGAGCTCACCGCCTGGGAGAGTTCGGGTCTGCTCACGCGGCTGGATCTGGCATTTTCGCGCGACCAGGCAGACAAGGTGTACGTGCAGACCCGGATGCGCGAGAACGGCAAGGAACTGTTCGCCTGGCTGCAGGACGGCGCGCACTTCTACGTGTGCGGCGACGCCACCCGCATGGCCAAGGACGTCGACAAGGCGCTGCACGAGATCGTCGCGGAGCACGGCGGTCTCGGCGTCGACGACGCCACCGAGTACGTCAACACCCTCAAGCGCGAGAAGCGGTACGTACGCGATGTGTACTGACGGCCGACGTTGCGAAAACTGCCCCGCGAAGCGCCTTTCGGCAGGCGGCGGCGTCATCGCGCGATCGCTTCCCGCGTTGGGCACCGTCGTGGCCGTCACCGCCAACGATGCCGCCCTGCTGAGCCACACCGGCGAGTATCTGGCACCGGCGCTACCCGGTGAAGCGCTGCGCTGCGGAGATGCCTACATCGGTCTGCGGCTGCATCCCGACCTCATCCGCGACACCTACCTCGCACCCCGCGCGCTCACGGTGGCCAGTGAAACCGGCACCCACCGAGCGTATTTCACTCCCCTGTCCGACGAACTCGCCATCCGCGCGCTCGAGCTCGCCCCGGCTGACGAACCGGAACCTGCTGAGGCCGTCGACTGGTCAGCCGTCAACTGGAGCGAGACCGACCAGCTCACCCACCTCGATACGCTGACCCCGGAGCGCTACCAGGTACTCCCGTTCACCGGTGCGCGCCAGGTCGATCCGCGAGTGATACCCCACTTGCTCGCGCATCTCGTCGACATGGACCTCCCGTTCACCATCGCCGTGCCCGCAGGCGGATGCGTACAGCTGCATCGGGGCCGTGCCGCGATGTTCGATGCGGCGGGTGCACATTTCGCGGTGATCTTCGGCGCCTGCCGCTACGCGATGGACCCGGCGTATGTCGCGGAATGCTGGGTCACCCAGGCATCCGGTGCGACGGGCCTGACTTCGGCGATCGAGCTCTATGACCACAGCAACCGGTGCGTCACCGTGATCACCCAAACCGGCGCCGTGTGCGAACACCTGCACGAGGCCTGGGAAGCGATCGCGGCGTCGTTGCCGGCGTGTGACGGGTAGTGCTGCGCCACACCGTGGGCCAGCAACCCGGTGCCACCTGGCCCGCCGCCCCCAACATGGCTCGTGACGGTGACTTACGAATTCGAATGTTTGGGTTTTGACGGATCTGGCAATTCCTCCCTTCGGCAGTTCCGTAAGGTTCCTACGTCGATCGGATTTACCGTGATTGTGCTCGGCATCATCCTCCTGCTGATCGGTTACTTCACCAGCCTGTCGATCCTCTACACCATCGGCGGAATCCTCGTGGTGATCGGCATCATCCTGTGGATTCTCGGGGCAGTCGGCCGCCCGGTCGGCGGTCGAAAGGTCTGGTTCTAGTACCGACCCCGCTTCGGCGCACCGGTGAGCCCGTGGGGGGTGCTCACCGGTGGCGCTCGAAGTACTTCCGATAAGCCTCGGCAGCGGCGGCCAGTTCGGGCCGGGATTCGAGCACCGGCTGCATCTTCTGCCGGGCTTCTTCTCGTTTGTACGGGATGAACTCCGTCGGGAAGTTCCCGTCATGCGGGTGGTAATCGCGAAGGACCCGGCGCGCCACCGTCGCTTTGTGCACCTCGTCGACACCGTCGGCGATACCCATCGTCGGCGCACCGGCATACATGGCCTGGATCGGCGTGAGGTCGGTGGTCCCCAGCGAGCCGAGAATGTGCAAGGCATTGAACGACACCTCGCGCAACACTTTCGCCATCGTGAACTTGACGGCGGCGATCTCCGTGCGCGCCTCCAGAGCCGAGGTCTGGTCGATCTTCCAAGCCGTCTCCAGCACGAAGAGGCGCAGCATCTTGATCATCGCGTAGGACTCGGCGATCTTCTCCTGCACCATCTGGTGCTCGGCGATCACCTTGCCGTGCGACTCCCGGCTCAGTGCGCGCTCGCACATCATGTCGAAGGCCAGGTTGCACTGGGCGATGGTCCGCATGGCGTGATGGATACGCCCGCCACCAAGTCGGCGCTGCGCCAACGTCTTTGCGCCGTCTTCCGGTCCGAGGAGATGGTCGAGCGGCACCCGCACGTCGCGGTAGATGATGTGATTGTGGTTGCGCGGCTCGGGCATGATCTCCACACCCGGAGTCTTGCGCGGCACGACGAACATCCCGTTGATGCACATGACGAACAGGAGGTCGGCCACGCGGCCCGCTGAGGTGAACCACTTTTCGCCGTTGATCACCCACTCGTCGCCGTCGCGGACGGCGTGGGTCTTGAACAGGTTCGGGTCGCTCCCGCCCTGCGGTTCGGTCATCGAATAGGCCGAGAACATGTCCTGGTTGAGCAACGGCCGCAGCCAGCGTTCCTTCTGCTCCTCGGTGCCGGACGCGGCGAGCATCTCCATGTTGCCGGTATCGGGTGCCGAAGCGCCGAACATGTGCGGGGCGCCCGCATAGCGTCCGATGATCTCGTTGAGCAGCCCGAGTTTGAGCTGCCCGAAGCCCGGGCCGCCGAGGTCACGGTCGAGGAAGATCGCCCACAGGCCGTGGTCTTTGACCTCTTGTTGCAGTTCGCGCACATAGGCTTTCACCGCCGGGTCAGGTGAGCGCACCGCGTACGGGAAGACGTGGTCGAGCGGCTCGACCTTCTCGGCACAGAACTGCTTGACCCAATCCAGCTTTTCCTGAAACTCCGGTTCGGTACTGAAATCCCAAGCCATGCAACGCCTCAGAACTTCACCAGCGGTGACCCGCTGATCAACTCGTAGACGAAGTTCACGAAGAAGAACCCGAAGAACAGGAAGTTCAGCACGAGCAGCACGTAGTGCCACCACCGCGGGCGGGCCGGCCTGGGGAGTTTCGAGTTCAGATACATGAGCATGAACGGAAAGGCCAAGGCCCCGAGATTCGACATGTTCGCCGAAATCTGCACGAGCCGCACCGGTGTGGTGAGGTGGATCGCGCCGGCGATGATCACGAGCACCACCAACATGAACGGGTAGTAGAAGCGGCGGGGATCGCCCTCCAACAGGCGACGCAGGCGCGGGCTCGTGGCATGTGCGGCGTCGGTGAAATTGCGCACCAGTGCCTCGAATATGCCCAACTGCGTGGAGAACAGGATCAGCACGCCGACCACCAGCATCAGATAGAACATGCCCGAGCCGTACTGCTCGCCCAACTTCTCGGCCGTGAACGTCGGCACGTTCGACGTCGTCGGCGCATCGCCGGTGGTCGCGACGATGTGCGCCATCAGGATGGTGGGCAACAGCATCCCGAGCATCGCGCCGCAGAAGAACACCGCCCACTGGTCGATGAGCAGCAGCCGGTACCACCGCTTCCACCGGGAGGCGTTCTCCGGCGTGTCACGGAAGGTCACGCCCACCGGGAGCAATTCGCGTCGGTCCCCGCGCATTCCGGAGATGTAGCCGACGCGATGACCCATGCCGTATCCCTTGTCGCGGTAGTGGGCCATCGCATACCAGTTCAGCCCCGACGCCAGCGCGGTGAAACCGGCGAGCGCGCCGAGCGTCGTCGCGGTGATACCGGGCGGCGGTGCGGCCGGCGTCAACAGACCGCGGATCCCCTCCCACCACACCGACGGCGGAACGATCGCGATGTCGACCACGAGCAACACCGCCAGCAGCGAACCCACGATCACCCAGTTGCTCAACTCGAGCGCGCGCGAGATCTTGCGGGCGAACACACAGATCAGAAAGACGACGAACAGCAGACCGATTGCCAACAGCCGGGTGTATTCGAGTTCGTCGGACCGGTGCACGCGTCCGGCGATCAACGCGAACAGCCCCTGCCCAGCGCTTGCCGCCCAGCCGCCGAAGATGAAGGCGAAGTAGAAGACGATGAGCGACACCGGGATCCAGAATTTCCAGCCCGGCGGGACGCGGCCCCACCCGACGATCGGCACCTCGCCGGTGGCGACCACATACCGCGACACCTCGACGTTGTAGAACGTCTGGAGGATGGCCGACACCGTGATGACCCAACCGATGCCGACGAACCCGTACGCGCCGACCGCCTGCGGGCCGAGCAGCCACTCGCCGCTGCCGACCGAGATACCGAGCGCGATCAGACTCGGTCCGATCACGAACTGGACGATCTGCACCGGACCGAGGCGCGAGACCTTGAACACTTCCTCGGGCTCGGGCAGATCGTCGACACCCAATGGTGGACGGCTCGTGCCCAATTGATACGACGCGGAATCCGACACCGGTTCGGTGAGCTTGCTGTCGGACATCGGGCCCTCCCCCGGGTTGTCGTCATCGACATGTCCCTGGATGGGGCTTACACCACGCATTCGGAAAGGTCAATAGCGGTGTCGCGCCGACCGTCGGCTCGACGGCGCGGGAATTCTTGCGCCGAGGGATGTTTCAGCTTCGTCCGCAGCGCTCCCGGTGACCGGAGCGACCGAGCCCTGCCATGGCGGCGACGCCGAGTTGTCAACGCGCCGAACGACTCGCGCCCGATTTGCTCATGACATGCCGCCCTACGGCATACGCTTGTCGACATGTCCGACCAACGCCCGAGGTCGGGGGCTACGGTTGCAAAGTTGGCCATGTATTGCGTACTGGCCGGATTCCTCGTGGCGGCATTGCTGTTCCCCGTCGTGGGCGCCGCCGGGATGTTGACGAGCCGGGTGTCGGAGACCGTGAGCGAGGACTTCGCCGAGCTGCTGGAGGGCGAAGCTCCGGTCGTCTCCACCATGGTCGATTCCGCGGGAAATCCGATCGCGTGGTTGTATGAGCAACGCCGCTGGGTGGTGCCGAGCGACCGGATCGCCGACACCATGAAGCTCGCGATCGTCTCGGTGGAGGACAAACGGTTCGCCGAACACAACGGCGTGGACGTCCAGGGCACCCTGAACGGACTCGTCAGCTATCTGCGTGGTGCCGAGCAGATCCGTGGCGGGTCGACGCTCGACCAGCAGTACGTCAAGAACTTCAACCTGCTGGTGCGCGCAGAGACCGACAAGGAGCGCCGGGCCGCGATCGAGGTGAGCCCGGCACGCAAACTGCGGGAGATGCGGTTGGCGTTGGCCCTGGACAAGGCGCTGCCCAAAGGGGAGATCCTGGCCCGCTACCTGAATCTGGTGTCGTTCGGCAACGGCGCGTTCGGCGTGCAGGACGCGGCGCGGACGTACTTCGGCATCGACGCCGCCCAGCTCAACTGGCAGCAGGCCGCCCTGCTGGCCGGTTTGGTGAGGTCCACCAGCGCGCTCAACCCGTACACCAACCCCGACGGCGCCCTGGCCAGACGCAACACCGTGCTCGACACGATGATCGAGAACCTGCCCGACCGGGCCGACGAACTGCGCGCCGCCAAGGGCCAGCCGCTGGGCGTTCTCCCGCAACCCGACCCGTTGCCGCAGGGGTGCATCAGCGCGCGGGATCGGGCGTTCTTCTGCGAGTACGCGCTGCAGTTCCTGGCGAACGCGGGCATCACCATGGAGGAGATCACGCGCAACGGCTACCTGATCCGCACCAATCTCGACCCGAAGGTCCAGGACAGCGTCAAGTCGGCCATCGACACCGTCGCCGATCCGACCACCGACGGCGTGGCAAGCGTGATGAGCGTGATCACGCCGGGCAAGGACGTGCACCGGCTGGTCGCGATGGCCGACAACCGCACGTACGGGCTCGACCTCGACGCCAACGAGACCGTGCAGCCGCAGCCGTTCTCGCTGGTCGGTGACGGGGCCGGGTCGATATTCAAGATCTTCACCACGGCCGCCGCACTCGAGATGGGCATGGGCATCAACGCTCAGCTCGACGTTCCGGCGTCGTTCCAGGGCAAGCGGCTGGGCAGCAGCGATACGCCCGGATGCCCGAAGGAAACGTGGTGTGTGAAGAACGCCAGGTCCTACCGCAGCCCGATGAACGTCACCGACGCCCTCGCCCAGTCGCCGAATACCGCGTTCGCCAAACTCATTGCGCAGATCGGGGTTCCACGCGCGGTGGACATGGCGGTCCGGTTGGGGTTGCGGTCGTACGCCGAGCCGGGCAGCGCCCGCGCGTACAACCAGTCCGAGGAGCACGCCGACGAAAGCATCGCCGACTACGTCAAGCGCCAGAACATCGGGTCGTTCACGCTCGGGCCGCTTGAGCTCAATGCCCTCGAGCTGTCCAATGTCGGGGCGACGCTGGCGTCGGGCGGCATGTGGTGCCCGCCCAACCCGATCGACAAGATCTTCGACCGCTACGGGCGGGAGGTCGGCGTCGAGACCCCGCCCTGCGAGCAGGCGGTACCCGAAGGGCTCGCGAACACGCTGACCAACGCCCTTGGCAAGGACCACACGGGCGGGACCGCGACCGCCGCGGCGAGCACGGTCGGGTGGGATCTGCCGATGGCGGGCAAGACCGGCACCACCGAATCGCACCGGTCGTCGGCGTTCCTCGGGTTCACGAATCGATATGCCGCCGCGAACTACATCTTCGACGACTCATCCTCGCCGTCCGGCTTGTGTTCCTATCCCTTGCGCAAGTGCGGTGACGGCGACCTGTACGGCGGCACCGAACCGGCCCGCACCTGGTATCTGGCGATGGACCCGATCGCCGAGTACTTCGGGCCGCTGGGGATGCCGCCCACCGACCCGCGCTACGTCGACGGCGGCCCGGGCAGCGAAGTGCCCAGCGTGACCGGCCTGAAGCTCGACGCCGCACGTAAACGCATCCAAGATGCCGGGTTCCAGGTCGCCGAGTATCCGACGCCGGTCAACAACTCGGCACCCAAGGGTTCGGTGGTCGGGACGACGCCGCGTGGCAAGACGATCCCCGGCTCGATCATCACCATCAACACCAGCACCGGCTACGTGCCGCCGGTCTACGTTCCGCGGCCCGAGGCGCCACCACCGCCTCCCGGCGCACCGCCGCCGCCACCTGACGGCAACGTCATCCTGATTCCCGGGCTGCCACCCATCACCATTCCCGGGCCGCCTCCGCCGCCTCCGCCGGCGCCGCCTCCCCCGGCTCCGCCGCCACCGCCTGCCCCCGGCGCGCCGTTCTGACATCGAGTCTGCGCTGAGGGCGTGATTCACTCGCCCTTTTGCGCCCTGGACGCAGACTCGATGCAGTGCTAGTCGACTGCTCAGCGCGATCCGGCGGGCCGACACCAGTCGCTACGATGGAGACTTCCCGCCGGTCCGTCGAGCCGCGCAGACACTCCCCACGAAATTTCGCGATGAACACCTTGAGCCACACCCGTATCCACGCCACGCTTCTTCTCGTCCTCGCGATGATGTGCGCCGTCGTCGGCTGCTCAGAAGCCCATACGGCGTCGACCCCATCGACGGCACCCGCCGCCGCTGTTCCGCCGCCGCCGGACGCCACGAACCGGCCACTGGCATCCGAGCCCGCACGGCTGGCCGACGATCTCGTCGCCGACGAGCAGGTCCTGCGAGACCCGGCGACACCGGAGAAGGTTTTGCAGGCCGCGGCCGTCCGTCAACAGGCGGCCTACCGTGCCCTCGGACGGCATCCCGAGTGGGATCCGATCGCTCGTCCGCGGATCCCTGCACCACTCCTCGAAACCTATGACCGCAATGTCGACGCGCGCCGTCAGCTCAACGCGATGAGCAAGCGGGCAAAGGACACGCTGCCCGCGTGGCGGATCGTGGCGCCCCGGCCCGTCGACGAGCTGATGGGTTACTACCGCAAAGCCGAGGCAGCGTCCGGCGTCGGCTGGAACTATCTGGCGGCGATCAATTTCATCGAGACCGGCTTCGGCCGCATCGCCGGCGTCAGCACTGCCGGTGCGCAAGGTCCCATGCAGTTCATGCCGTCGACGTTCGCCGCGTACGGCGGGGGCGGTGACATCCACTCACCCCATGACGCCATCATGGCGGCGGGCCGATACCTCGCCGCGAACGACTTCGCCAACAACCCCGATTACGCCCTGTACCGGTACAACAACTCCAACCAATATGTGCGGGCGATCAGCGCTTACGCAGCCGTGCTCGCCGCCGATCCCGGTGCCTTGGCCGGGTACTACCGGTGGGACGTCGTCTACAACTCGACGGCCGGCGACGTGACGCTCCCCGTCGGGTACACCGCCACCGAGCCCGTCCCCGTCGCGGACTACCTCAAGACCCACGCACCGCCCACACCCGACGTTCGGATCTCCACCCAGAGCGAGCAGATTCTCCAGAACATGCTGCAGGTCCGTAACGGTGCCGGCGAGGGATCTGACCAACTGTCCCGGCAATTCCTCGGCGTCCCCTACGGCGCCAACACCCTTGGCGGCTCGGCTGTCGAGCCCGAACAGCTCGTCGTCGACCTGCAGAGGGTCGACTGCTTCACCTACGCCGACTACGTCGAAGCGCTCAAACGGTCGGCCAACCGTGACGAGTTCCTCGATGCACTGGCCAACGTGCGATACCGCGACGGCGTCGTCAGCTTCCAGAACAGAAAGCACTTCTTCACGGACTGGTCGGTATCGGCGCCCGCCATCGCGACCGACATCACGAAGAATCTGAGCCCCAACACGATTCAGGTGCCCAAGAACCTCAACGCCAAGAACTCCGGCGGCGTGTATCTGCCCGGGTTGCCGGTCGTTCCACGGACCGTTTCCTACATTCCCAGGGACAAGGTCGACAGCCACGTCATCGACGGGCTACGCACCGGTGACTACCTCGGCGCCTACGCCGAAGACGGCGGACTCGACGTCACCCACGTCGGCATCATCATCGACACACCCGCCGGGCCGGTCTTCCGGAATGCATCGTCCCTGCGGGCGGACAACAAGGTCGTCGACACCCCGCTTGGTGCCTATCTGAAGACCGTGCCTGGGATCGTCGTCCTGCGCCCGGTGCAGTAGCGGACTCGGGGCATGAGTGGGGCTGTTGAGAGTCGGTTGATGGTTGACGGATCTGTTTCGGTTGATCCTTGACACTCTGGTGTTGTGGTTTAGGCCTGTGCGCCGGTGCGGAAGGCCCGTTTGTTTCGTACCTCGCCGGTGCTGGTGCGGGCAGCGGTTTTGACGAGTTGGTCGCCGACCCAGAACCGCAGCAGCCCACCGTCGACGTGCACATCGCAGCGTGCCCCCGCGTAATGCCGGCCCACGCTGACCTGCTGCCAGGACACGCAGACCACCCCGTTGGTGGTCACCGTCCGTGACACCCAGTCCTGGCCACCGCGCTCGTCAGGGGCAGCGGATGTCCTGACCGCTGGGCTGACACGAGCACCGGCAGTGAATCGTTCGGCCGGGGTGGCCATCTTCAACGACTGATGCGGCCGAACGGTGTTGTACTCGCACACCCATGCATCCAACGCCGCCTGGGCGGTCCTCAGGTTGGCGAAAGGCGCTGCGGTGCGGAGGAACTCGGCTCGCAGGCTGCGGTGAAACCGCTCGATCTTGCCGGTCGTGGTCGGCGTGCGTGGCTGGGTCAGCAGATGCTCGATGCCATGCTCGCGGCAGATCGCATCGAAGAGCACCTCCACCGGAGGATGGTTAAACCGGCCGGTGAACACCTTGCCGTTATCGGTCAAGATCTGCTCAGGAGCGCCGTAGGTCGCCAACGCCTCGCGCAGCCCGTCGCACACCGCGCGGGTACGCTCCCGGACCATCAACCGAGCACACACGCACATCCGGGAGTGATCGTCGATCCCGGTCAACGCCTTGGCACTGGTCCCATTGGCCAGGGGGAATCCGCCCACCACATCCATCTGCCACAACTCCATCGGGGTAGCGCGTTCCCAACGTTTCCACTTGCGAGCGCGTCGATCCCGCAGCCTCGGATCAATCAACCCGGCCCGCAGCAACGCCCGATACACCGCTGAGGCCGACGGCAGCGGTGCCACGTCGCGTTTGGCCAGTTCGAACACCAACCGCCGCGGCCCCCAGTACGGGCGCGAGCGCCGCAGCTCCAGCACCGTCGCTTCCACCTCGGCCGGCATCTGATGCGGACACCACGCCGGCCGATGCGACCGATCCGCCAACCCATCCAGACCCTCGGCCTCATAGCGGGCCAACCAAGCATGCAGCGTCTGCCGCGACACCCCGACCTTGCTGGCCACCTGCGTTATCGACAAACCATCACTGATCACCGCCAACACGGCCTGATACCTCTGCTCGACCACGCTCAACTCCCTCATCCAGGGAGTGTCAAGGATCAACCGAAACAGATGTAAGGCATCAGCCGAAACACTGTCGCCCATCAACCGGAGACAAAACGTCAAGCCTCACCCGACGTCATACAGGGCATGAGTGGGGCGGGCGGGGCTCGAACCCGCGACCAATGGATTATGAGTCCACGGCTCTAACCGACTGAGCTACCGCCCCGGGCGCATCTGCGCGGCACCCATGATCCCACACAGCCGCAGCCGAACGACTCGCGGAGTCAGCCGAACGTGCGGTTTCATCCGCGACGGCCGTATCGATCGGCACACTCGGCGAGTCGCTCTTCCTCGGCGAAGACCGCCCCGACGTAGTGGGATCATGGCGGACGTGCCGTCACCGTCTTACGCATTCGCCTCCGACAACGCCGCGCCCGCTCATCCGCAAGTCATCGAGGCGATCACCGCCGCCAATGACAGCGCGGTCGCGTCCTACGGTGACGACGCCGCCACACAACGCGCGACCGAGGCCGTCAAGACGACGTTCGACTCCCCCGACGCCGATGTGCTGTTCGCGCTGACGGGCACGGGCGCCAACATCATCGCGCTCGCGTCGGCGGTGCGGCCGTGGCAGGAGATTCTGTGCAGCGACGTCGCGCACTCACTGGTCGACGAGGCCGGCGGTCCCGTCCGACTGTCGGGCGCCCAGCTCACCAAACTGCCGAGCGACGACGGGCTCATCGACCCGGCCGAACTCGACCGCGCGGTCACGCGGCGCGGACCGGTCCATCACTCGCAACCCCGCATCGTCACGATCACGCAGTCCACCGAGAACGGGCGGCTGTGGACTCCGCAGGCGATCAAAGACTTCATCGACCATGCCCATGACCTGGATCTGCTCGTGCACGTGGACGGTTCGCGAATCGCCAATGCGGTAGCGGCGCTGGACATCCCGCCGCGCGAAGCCATCGGTGACGCCGACATCGTCACGGTCGGCGGCACGAAGAACGGCCTCCTGCTCGGCGACGCGATCCTGGTGCGACGTCCCGAGCTGTTTGACGGAATTCACTTCGTGCAGAAGCAGATCGGTCATCTCGCGAGCAAGCAACGCTTCATCGCCGCGCAGTTCGAGGCCCTGTTCCGCGACGGTTTATGGCTGCGAAACGCCGACCACGCCAACCATATGGCCGCCCGGTTGAGCGTCGGATTCGAAAGCCTTGGCCTGCGGCTGGCCTCCCCGACCGAGGCCAACGAGGTGTTCGTCGACCTCGATCCTCGTGAATATCACCAGCTGTCGACGGCGTATGCGGTCCATCGGCCGGACCCGCTGCTGCCGACCGTCCGGTTCGTGTCCTCGTGGGCGACCACCGAACGCGAAGTCGATGACGTGCTGAGCCTGCTCGGTCAGGTGTAGACCGGCTGCCCGTCGTCGCCGATCCGGTATTGCTCGGTGCCCTCGTGGACGCGTGCACCATCGACGCCCAATGCGACGGCCACCTTGTTGCACGCGTTGCGCATGACGTCGAGCGTCAATTCGATTGCCTCGTCGCGGGAGAAGTGCTCGAGCAGCGAATCACCCGACACCCGCGACGGTGTCCAGATCAGCGCGTCGACATAGCGCAGGGCCGCCTTGTGGCGTTCGGACAACTCGGAATTCTCGTAGTGATCGATTGCGGAGAACATCGTCTCGGTAGCGCCGGCCTCCAACGCACCGGCCTCGCGCAGTGACTTGCACAGCCGGCAGTTGTGCTGGCGGGCGCCGCGAAGCCGCACGATCTCGGATGTCACGGGGTCGAGCGCGCGCATCCGGCCAACCGCGGGCACGAAGACGTCGATCACGTAGTCGGAGGGTGAGGTGTCGTGGTCCCAGCTGCCCGGTTCGACCGGCACGTTCACCCCGATCGAGCACAGCCCGGCGAGCACCCGCGGCACGAAGTCGGCGATGAAGATCAGGGTCGTCACACCAAAAACATTGGGACCCAGCAGGTCCCCGAAGGCGGCTCGCTGCGCATCGCTGATCGCGGTGACGTCGGCACTGAATTGCTCGGCGAACTCGGTGATCATCGGGTCGACGGCGCCGCCACAGGATTCGGCAGGCAGCGGCGACAGTCCGACCGTCGCGGCGCACGCCTCCCGAACGTCGGCATTGATATCGGCCAGTCCCGGCGGCGACAACGCCACCAGGCGCGTCAACTGACTCAACACACCGGCAGTATCCATCACCGCCGCCGCCGGCGGGCGCTTTACGGCGCCGCTGCCCGTGCCATGGCGTCCAGGCCCGACGCGTAGCTCTCTTTGACCACCTCGAGGTGCACCCAGCTGTCGACGACACCGACGCCGGGAAGCGCCCGCACCGCGTCGAGGATCTCGACCAGCTGTGCGGCCGAGAATGCGCGCACCGTGACCAGCAAGTCGAAGCGACCCAACGTCCGCGCCACGAAGATCACCGAGCGCATCGTCATCAGCGCGGACACGACGTCATCGGCGGCCCCGGTCAGCCGGATACCCAGCCCGAGCGCGCTCTGCCGGTCCTGCCCGGAATGCCGGACCACCGCACCGATGCGCACCACCTGCGACTCTACGAGCCGCACCACCCGGCGCCGGGCACCCGCGGGCGAAAGTCCGACGGTCTCGGCGAGTTCCACATACGATGCCCGGCCGTCACCCTGCAGTGCGCGCAGCAGTGCCAGGTCCATGTCATCGACCTCGACGCTGACATCGCCGACCGGCCCGACCACGTCGCGCAGCACCTCGACGTAGGTGAGTGTGTCGACGCCGACGACACCCGCCATGGCCCGCATCTCGTCGATCACCCCGTCGATGTCACGAATCGACGCGACCCGCACCTCGACGATCAACCCGTAGGCACCACTGGTCAGCGACAGGAACGCGACGTCGTCGCGGCGCGCCAGGGAGGTTGCGATGCGGGCGGCCGGCCCGTCGACCGTCACGCTGACATGCGCCAGCGCACCACGACCCAGCACCGCGGGATGCACGACACCGCGCACCACGACCTGCCCGCTGGCGATGAGCCGCTGCATCCGGGTGGCCGCCGCCGACCGCGACAATCCGACCTGACGCGCGATGTCGCGGTGGGTCAACCGCCCGTCTCCCTCGAGCAGGCTGACGATGGCCTCGTCCACCTCGTCCATCTGAACACCACCTGAAATTCGTTCGAAGATTTTTACTCACCGATGCTCCGGCACAAAGATCGCCATGAAGCCGCGTAGTCGTAATTTCTGATCTTAATGCCACGCTCCACGCGCATATCGAAACTCGCAATATGGGTGTAACGAGCGAATCGATTGCGTGCGCCGACCTGCGGGTTTACCGTAACGCACATCACACTTCGCCCTCCCCGCGCAAGGATGCCCATGGCTGACACTCCCCCGATCAGGCCCAAAGTCACGGAGGTGGAGACGCACGGCGTCGAACCGATCCCCGACGCCGAGCGCACCGCCGGTCCACTGGACCTGTTCCGTCTGGTCTTCGGTGGCGCCAACACGATCGCCACGGTGGTGCTCGGCACGTTCCCGATCATCTTCGGTTTGTCGTTTCGCGACGGTCTGCTCGCGACGCTGGCCGGTCTGATCCTCGGCTCGTTGATCCTGGCGCCGATGTCGTTGTTCGGTCCGCGCAACGGCACCAACAACGCGGTGTCCTCCTCGGCGCACCTGGGTGTGCACGGTCGTGTGGTCGGTTCGTTCCTGTCCCTGCTGACGGCGGTCGCGTTCTTCTCGATCTCGGTGTGGACGTCCGGCGACGTGCTCGTGGGTGGGGCGAACCGCGCGATCGGCCTACCCCAGAACGACACCGCGGTCGGTGTCGCGTACGGAATCTTCGCGCTGTTGGTGCTCGTGGTGTGCATCTACGGCTTCCGATTCATGTTGCTGGTCAACAAGATCGCCGTCGTCGCGGCCACTCTGTTGTTCCTCGCGGGAATCGTGGCATTCGGCGGCATGTTCGACGCGAGCTATGCCGGCACCCTGCCGATGGGTGATCCGCTGTTCTGGCCGTCGTTCGTTGGTGCGGCGCTGATCGTGATGTCGAATCCGGTATCGTTCGGTGCGTTCCTCGGCGACTGGGCGCGCTACATCCCGCGGGATACCCCGGCGTGGAAGACGATGGTGGCCACGATCGCCGCGCAGTTGTCGACGTTGGTGCCGTTCCTGTTCGGTCTGGTCACCGCGACCGTGATCGCGACCCACGCACCGGACAACTTCGCCGCAGGTGACTATGTCGGTGGCCTGCTGACCGTCTCACCGGGTTGGTACTTCGTGCCGGTCTGCCTCATCGCGCTGATCGGCGGCATGTCGACCGGCACCACCGCGCTCTACGGCACCGGCCTGGACTTCTCGAGCGTGTTCCCCCGCTTCAGCCGCGTGCAGGCGACGATCTTCATCGGCTCCATCGCCATCGTGTTCATCTTCATCGGCCGGTTCGCTTTCAATGTGGTGCAGAGCATTTCGACATTCGCCGTACTGATCGTCACGTGCACCGCGCCGTGGATGGTCGTCATGATGATCGGCTGGTTCACGCGCCGCGGTTGGTATGACTCCGACGCCCTCCAGGTGTTCAACCGCAGGCAGCGCGGGGGCCGCTACTGGTTCACCCACGGCTGGAACTGGCGGGGTTTGGCTGCCTGGCTCATCGCGGCCGCGCTGTCGATCTGCTTCGTCAACCTGCCCGATCAGTTCGTCGGCCCGCTCGGCAATCTCGCCGCAGGCATCGACCTGTCGATACCGGTCGGCCTTGGCCTCGCGGCCATCCTCTACCCCGCGCTGCTGTGGGCGTTCCCCGAACCACGCGACGCCTTCGGCCCCGACGGTCCGCTCGGCGTGCCTGCCGGTGCGCCCGCCAACATCCCGATCGTCAGTGACGACAAACCCCAAAACACCCCAACCGCAGAGGAAGTGACAGCATGACCGCCCCGATCGGACCCGTCGACGCGTCGAAGATCCCGCGCTTCGCCGGACCGGCCACCTTCGCCCGACTCCCCAGACTCGATCAGGTGACCAAGGCAGACGTCGTCGTCGCCGGCGTGCCGTTCGACTCGGGTGTCTCCTACCGCCCCGGCGCGCGGTTCGGTCCCACCCACGTCCGGGAGTCCTCGCGCCTGCTGCGGCCGTACCACCCGGGCCTGGATGTGTCGCCGTTCGATCTCGTGCAGGTCGCCGACGCCGGTGATATCGCGGTCAACCCGTTCAACATTCACGAGGCGATCGAGACCATCGAGGGCGCCGCGCGCGAACTCACCTCGGATGGAACGAAACTCGTGACCATCGGCGGTGACCACACCATCGCATTGCCGCTGCTGCGGGCCGCCGCCGCCAACCACGGCCCCGTCGCGCTCGTGCACTTCGACGCCCATCTCGATACCTGGGACACCTACTTCGGCGCCGAGTACACCCACGGCACCCCGTTCCGGCGTGCCGTCGAAGAGGGCATCGTCGACACCGAGGCCCTGTCGCACGTCGGCACCCGCGGCCCGCTGTACGGCAAGAAAGATCTCGAGGACGACCGGCGCTTCGGGTTCGGCATCGTCACGTCGTCCGACGTGTACTACCAGGGTGTGCGCGAGGTCGTCGACAAACTTCGCCAGCGTGTGGGTAACCGGCCCGTCTACGTCTCGATCGACATCGACGTGCTCGACCCGGCGCATGCACCCGGCACCGGAACCCCGGAGGCCGGCGGCATGACGAGCCGCGAACTGCTCGAAATCCTGCGCGGGTTCCGGGGGCTCAACATCGTCGGCGCCGACGTCGTCGAGGTCGCCCCGGCCTATGACCACGCCGAGATGACCGGGGTGGCCGCCTCGCACGTCGCCTACGATCTGGTGTCCCTGTTCGCACTGGGCCAGGAGAGCTCCGGTGCGTAATGGTGGCGACGTCGTCGTCGAAACCCTGACCGCACTGGGTGTCTCGCATGTGTTCGGCATCCCCGGCCAGAACGCGCTCGGCCTGTTCGACGCCATCCGGCGCAGCGACCTGCGGTTCATCAGCTCACGCGTCGAGAACAACTCCGCGTTCGGCGCCGACGGCTACAGCCGCGTCACCGGAGAGGTCGGCGTGCTGTTCCTGTCGACCGGTCCGGGTGCGCTCACCGCGCTCGGTGCGCTGCAGGAGGCATATGCCACCGGCGTGCCGGTGCTGGTGATCGCCAGCCAGGTCCCGCGATCGGGCATGGGTTTGCGCCGTGGCATGCTCCATCAACTCGACGACCAGAAGGCCAGCGCCGTCAACGTCACCAAAAGCGTTGCCACCGCGCGCCACGCCGCCGAGATCCCCAGCCTGATCGCCGATGCCTACGCCTTGGCGCTGTCCGCGCCGGCCGGGCCGACGTGGGTCGAGATTCCGCAGGATGTGCTGCTGGAGCCCACCTCGGTCCCGCCGGTCGCCGCTCTTTCCGTGGCTCCGTCACACCGTGCCGCGCGGCCGGAGCTCATCGAGGAAGCCGCGACGCTGTTGAACAGCGCCGAGCGGCCCGTCATCCTGGCCGGCGGCGGCGTGCGCCGCTCCCCCGGCGGGCCGCATGCCCTCCGCGCGCTGGCCGAAAAGCTTGGTGCACCGGTGGTTTCGACGGTCGGCGGCAAGGGCGCCATACCGTTCGATCATCCGCTGTCGGCGGCTTCCTGGATCGAGGACCGCTACACCACCGAACTACTGGAGAACGCCGACGTGCTGTTGGCCGTCGGCACCGCGATGGGCGAGGTCACCAGTAACTACTTCACGTTCGCGCCGCGCGGCCGGCTCGTGCATGTCGACGCCGAAGGCCGGGTGCTCGAGGCCAATCACCCGGCGCTGGCGATCCACGCCGATGCCGCCACGGCGATGCGGGCGTTGACCGAACGCGTGCACGCCCGTGACACCGGAGCAGGCGCGGCACAGGCCGCTGAGCTCCGAAAGGCGGTGCAGGACCGGCTTGCCGGACAAGATCTGACCACCGAGCTGGAGCTCATGTCCGATCTGCGCGCGGCCGTGCCCGCACCCACCCACACGTTCTGGGACATGACGATCGCCGGGTACTGGGCGTGGTCGGCGTGGGACCCGCAGGACGGCGCGTTCCATTCCGCGCAGGGCGCAGGCGGTCTGGGCTTCGCGTTCCCCGCCGCGCTGGCCGCGGCGATCGCGACCGGCGACCGGACCTTCGCGGTGTCCGGTGACGGCGGCGCCATGTACTCGATCGCCGAGCTTGCCACGGCACGTCAGCACGACGCCAACGTCACCTGGCTGATCGTCGACGACGGCGGTTACGGAATTCTGCGGGAGTACATGACCGCCGAATTCGGCGAAGCGACCGCGACCGAACTGGCCCGGCCCGACTTCGCCGCCTTGGCAGCAAGTTTCGGCATACCCGCGCACACGGCCACCACCGACAACATCGGAGACGTTGTCGCGGCCACCTTCGAGACGGACGGCCCCGCCGTTGTCGTCCTTCCCGCGTTACTGCATATGTTTGCTCCCACCCACCACCCGGAGTCCGAGCCCACCCCACATCTAACGAAGGAATGAATCCGTGGGTAAACCAATCGATATCGCGATCGTCGTCATCTACCTCGTCGCCATGCTGGCCTTCGGGTTCTGGGGTAAGACCCGCACCAAGGACTCCGCGGACTTCCTCGTCGCGGGCCGTCGCCTCGGCCCGACGCTCTACACCGGCACCATGGCGGCCGTCGTGCTCGGCGGCGCGTCCACCGTCGGTGGGGTAGGTCTCGGTTACAAGTGGGGCATCTCGGGCATGTGGCTCGTGGTCGCGATCGCCGTCGGCCTGCTCGCCCTGAGCCTGTTCTTCGCCGGACCGATTCAGCGCCTGCGGGTGTACACCGTCGCGCAGATGCTCAGCCTGCGCTACGGCGTCGACGCCACGTCGGCGTCCGGTGTGGTGATGGCCGCCTACACGCTGATGCTGTCGGTCACCTCGACCATCGCCTACGCGACGGTGTTCAACGTCCTGTTCGGTACGGGCCGAACGGCTTCGGTGATCATCGGCGGCGCGGTCGTGATGCTGTACTCGGCGATCGGCGGGATGTGGTCGATCACCCTCACCGACATGGTGCAGTTCATCCTCAAGACCATCGGGGTGTTCTTCCTGCTGCTGCCGTTCACCTGGCACCGGGCCGGTGGCCTGGACGGCATCCGGGAGCGTGCCGGTGACGCGTTCTTCAGCTTCACCAACATCGGCACCGAGACCATCATCACCTTCTTCGTCGTCTACAGCTTCGGAATGCTGATCGGACAAGACATTTGGCAGCGGGTGTTCACCGCACGCTCACCGCAGGTCGCGAAGTGGGGCGGCACCGCGGCCGCGCTGTACTGCGTGCTGTACGGCATCGCCGGCGCGCTGATCGGCATGGCCGCATCGACGTTCCTGCCCGACGTCGAAGCCAAGGACGACGTCTACGCCCAGATCGCGGAAGCGATTCTGCCCGTGGGCATCAGCGGCCTGGTGCTGGCCGCCGCCGTGGCCGCGATGATGTCGACCGCGTCGGGCGCGCTGATCGCCACGGCGACCGTGGCCCGCACCGACGTCCGGCCGCTGCTGCTGCGCCTCATCCGCCGAAAAGCCGAAACCGAGGAAAATCCTGAGGTGGACGTGCATTCGGACCGCCGGTACGTCGCGGTGCTCGGTGTCGTGGTCATCATCATCGCCGCACTGCTCAACGATGTGGTGGGCGCGTTGACCATCGCCTACGACATCCTGGTCGGCGGGCTGCTGGTGCCGATCCTCGGCGGATTCCTGTGGAAGCGGGCGACGGGTGCCGGCGCGTTGGTCGCGATGGGCGTTGGCACGGTCGTGACGCTGGGCACGATGGCCATCGTCGGCGATGTCCTGGCCAACGAGCCGATCTACTACGGTCTGGTCGCGAGCCTGATCGCCTACGTCGTGGTGAGCCTGATGACCACCCGCACCCCCGCACCGGTGCTGCAGATCTGGGACGACCGGCTCGCCGGACGCAATACGGCTAGCGCGGTCGACGACGTTCCCACGGCCACGTCATGAGCGCCCACACCGCGAGGACAAGGACGCTGGCTGTCAGCACATAGACCGGCCACGGTCCCAAAACGTCGAGCAGCGAGGCCGTCGCGGGTTTGGCGTTGAGAAACCCGTAGTTGGTTTCGGCGAAGCTGTTGAACGCCATGGTGACCGCCGCCCAGGCGGCGGTCACCAGCACCACGAATCGATAGCTTCGCCAGCTGGGGCGCATCCCACGTCCCCAGGTGAGATAGATTGCGGCCCAGACCACCAGCAGGTGGATCGACCAGAACGCCAGGAACTCGTAATGCGGGAAATCCGGGCTCTTCAACACGGGCGAGATGAGCGCCTGCGCGCTGAGGGTCAGGCCCCAGTAGTAGGTGAGCTCGTACGCCCACTGCCGCTGTGACCAGAACGCGTAGGCGCCGACGACGGTGGCGAGGTCGGTGAGGCGCAGCGGCACCGACCGTTCGATCGAGGGCGGTATCAGCGTGTAAACGAGCATCGCGACGTAGATGGCGGCCGTCAGCACACCGAGGACGCGGCCCAACACCCGCGACTGCTGCTCGGTCTGCCTGCGGCCGAGCCACACCAACAGCGCTGCCACAACAGCGAATACGGCGATGGCGGCCCAGTAGGACGGGCCGTAGGCGGTGAATTGCCGTTGTGCCATCGCCGTTCCTACGTCATTGCGCTTGGCTCACCGACGACATGTGGAAATCGGGGATGCGCAGGGTCGGCATCGATGCCCGTGTCGCCCAGTCGCCCCATTCGCGTGGCAGGGTGACCTCGCTGATGCCTGCCTCGGTGGCCCGGCGTAGCAGGTCCAGCGGGCTCTCGTTGAAGCGGAAGTTGTTGACCGCGCCGGTCACCTCGCCGTCTTCGATGAGGTACACGCCGTCGCGCGTCAGCCCGGTCAGCAGCAGAACCGTGGGATCCACCTCGCGGATGTACCACAGCGTCGTCAGCAGCAGCCCGCGCTCGGTGCCGGCGATCATGTCGGCCAATTCGGCTGTGCCGCCGGTCATCAAGAGATTGTCGGCAGGAGCGGCCACCGGCGCCCCGTACTCGGCGGCCACCGCGCGCGGGTAGGCCAACGCGTTGACCACGCCGTCGCGGATCCAGTCGACCCGGCCGATGTCCATGCCGTTGTCGAAGATCGACACCCGCTCCGATGAGGTCGGGACCGCGACAAACGGCTGGCACGCCAAGGATTGCGCGTACGGATCGGAGTACAGCGTCAGCCCGAGGTCGGTGAGCTTCTCCCCCACCCGTGTTCCGCCCGGCGCCGACAGCGCGGTCCGGCCTTCCTGCGCACCGCGGCCGTCCATGGTCCAGGCCAGATAGATCATCATGTCCGCGACGGTCGACGGCGGCATGATCGTTTCGTACCGCCCGGCCGGGAGTTCCACGGTCCGCTCGGCCCAACCGAGCCGCAGCGACAGATCGTCGAGCAGCGAATCGACGCGGACATCAACGAAATCGGGTGTGCTCACCCCGGCCCAGGCGCTGGCGCCGTTGCGTTTGGCGTTGATCTCGACCGAGCCGGTCGGCTGGCTGTAGCGTCGCCGCAAGCCGCTCGACGTCGCCACGAACGTCGTCTCCAGCACATGCCGGGCATACCCGTAGAGCTGGTCGGAACCGCGGAAACCCTTAGCCAGGTCGCCGGCGATTCCGGAGAACACCTGCGAACCCGTGCCGGGTACCGGTGCGTCCCAATCCGCCGGCCCGGCGTCGGCCGGCAGCGGCGGCGCGGCGTCGCGGGCTTCCGGCGCCGCGAGCGCGGCTTGTCGGGCGGCGGCGACGAGCTCGGGGATCACCGCGGGATCGACCTCGCTGGAACGCACCGATCCGACGTGAGCCTTCTCGCCTTGACGCACAATCGAAATCACGGTCGTCGTCCGGCTCACGGTCTCGCCGTTGGTGGTCATCGAATTGCCGGCCCAGCGCAGTGATGCGTCCGCGCGATCGGTGACCAGCACGACAGTTTCCGCTCCGGGCCCGGCCGCATCCAGTGCGATGTCGACAACCTGCTGCGCGTCGATCATCGGCCGCCCTCCGTCCGGGTGTTGAGCACGTTGACGCCGCGGAAGAGTGCGCTCGGGCAGCCGTGGCTCACCGGCGCCACCTGGCCGGGTTGGGCCTTGCCACAGTTGAACGCTCCGCCGAGCCGCCAGGTCGACGGTCCGCCGACGGCCTCCATCGAACCCCAGAAGTCTGTCGTGGTGGCTTGGTAGGCGACATCGCGCACCTGCCCGTCGAGGCGGCCGTCGCGAATCCGGTAGAAGCGCTGGCCGGTGAACTGGAAGTTGTACCGCTGCATGTCGATCGACCAGGATTTGTCGCCGACGATATAGAGCCCATCGGAGACCCGGGAAATCAGGTCCTCGGTGCTCAGATCGTCCGGCCCGGGCTGCAGGGAGACGTTGGCCATCCGCTGAATCGGCACGTGGTGTGGGGAGTCAGCGTACGAGCAGCCGTTGGAGCGGACCTCGCCGAGTCGCGGTGCGAACACCCGATCCAATTGGTAGCCGACAAAGATGCCGTCACGCACCAGGTCCCAGCTCTGCGCACGCACGCCCTCGTCGTCGAATCCGACTGTGGCCAAGCCGAACTCGACGGTGCGGTCGGCGGTCACGTTCATCACCTCCGAGCCGTACCGCATGGTGCCGAGCTTGTCCGGAGTCGCGAACGACGTTCCGGCGTAGGCGGCCTCGTAGCCGATCGCGCGGTCGTATTCGGTGGCGTGGCCGATGGATTCGTGAATCGTCAGCCACAAGTTGGACGGGTCGATCACCAGGTCGGTCGGACCGGCCACCACCGACGGCGCCTTGGTCTTCTCGGCCAGCAGCGACGGCAGTTCGGCCAACTCCGAGGTCCAGTCCCAGACGCCGTCGTCGGCGACCGCCTCCCAACCCCGCGCGGTCGGCGGCGCGAGCGTGCGCATGGTTTCGAAACTGCCTGCCGAGGAGTCGACCGACACCGCCTCGAGGGTCGGGAGCACCCGCACCCGCTGCTGGGTGATCGAGGATCCGAACGTGTCGGCGTAGAACGTCTGCTCCTTGACCGCGTGCATGCCTGCCGAGACGTGGTCGACGCCGTCGGCGGCCAGCAGCCGTCCGGAGTAGTCGTCGAGGACCGCGATCTTGTCGGCGGCCGCCACGGTGAACGGGTCGATGCCGTATTCGGACACCCACGTCACGTCGGTGTAGACCGGTTCGGGCGCGAGCTCGATCCGCTCGCCGTTCAGCTGCGACAGCGTCGTCGCGACCTCGACCGCTCGCCGCGCGGTCGCCGCGGCCACGGTCGCGTCCAGTTCGGCATGAGAGGCGAACCCCCACGTTCCGTCGACGATCACCCGCACGGCCAGGCCGATCTCACGAGTGATCACCGATGTCTCCAGCTCACCGTCGCGAAGCTGGATGAGTTCGGTGGTGATGCGGTGAATCCGCAGGTCGGCGTAGCTGGCGCCGGCGGCGACCGCCGCGGACAGTGCCGCGTCAGCCAACTCGAACCGGGGCAGGCCGAGGAAGTCGGCGTCCACTTGTCGCTGAGCTGTCACGCCTCCCCACACTAAACGGTGCGATCAGGTCAGCGTCACAATGGCAACGGCCGGAAGCCGTCCGATGAGGACTTGCTTCCGGCCGTCGGGGGTTGTGTTCAGTTCGTGCCGGCCTCACCCGCGGTCTGGACGAGCGTGGCCGACGGGGCGGACCCGCCCAGCTGGCGCGCCACGAAATCGGCTGCCTGGACGGCCATCCCATTGACCTTGTAGGAGCTGTGCGCCCCGCGGTCCAGGCCGCCGGGGAAGCACACCGGGTCGCCGGTCGCACACAGCTGAATGGTCTTGGCGGCGTAGGGAGCTCCGATGGTGATGGGCGGCGCGTTGCGGTCGGCCAGGCTCAGGAACCAGCCGTCGGGTGTTCCGAACAGGGCCACGGCCGCAACGTGGGAGGCAACCTCAGCAGGCATGGGCCCGGACAGCCCGGCAGGCAGCACGTATCCGGCGGGCACACTGCTGGACGTGGTGTATCCGGCGACGGCGGCGCCCTGCGAGTACCCGCCGAGCACGATCTTGGTGTCGGGGCAGCTTGCCGCGATCGACTGGATCCTGTTGCTCGCGTCGACGATCCCGTCGACGGCCTGTCCGAAGTTCAGCGATGCCGGGTAGTTCACCCCGTAGACTTCGACGGATTTTCCGGGCAATTGCGCGGTGAGCGCGTCGACGAACGCCTGGCCGGTCGCCCCGACGCCGGGGGCTTCGTTGGTGCCGCGGGCAAAGACGACTTCGACGTCGGCGCACGCGTCGGCGGCGGCATTCGCGGTCGCGACCGGGCCGGCCAACGTGCCGACGACGATCGCAGCCGCGGCGAGGACGGTGAAGAGGGTGGACTTCGCCACCTTGGTGACAACAGTGCTCATGAGTACTCGCCCGTCCTTCGGTTCCGTTTGCCATCGGCTTGATGTGGTAGTGGCAACTACTTGCAACAAGTCGAACGAAGGCGCGGACGATTCCGGTCAGTCAAGTGATGTACGCCACCCGAGCAAATCGGCATCGGAGGGATTGCCGGGACGGATACAGGCGTTGGTTAATCGACTGATCGCCGCCTCGGCAGGTCGATGCAGACTTGACCATGCCGCTACGTCCGAGTGTTACATCGCAATCGTGACTGCTGATGACACGACGTTGACCGATTCCGATTACGCACGTGCCGAACAGATGTTGGCTCCGCACCGGGCGCGGCGAGTGCCGGGCAGTTCGCTCGATCCACAATGGTTGTCCGGTGGTACCCGCTTCTGGTACCGGGTCGGGGCTCGCTACATCGTGGTGAATCCCGATGACGGCAGCCGACGCGACGCGTTCCACCACGACAGATTGGCAGCGGAGCTGTCCGAAACGTCCGGCCACGCCGTCACCGGGAGCGACCTGCCGATCGCCGGCGTGGAGATCCGCGACGACGACACCGTGCGGTTCACCGCATTCGACAAGCAGTGGGACTGGTCAGACGATTCAGGCCTGACCGAGCGAGCTGACGCGCAGCCGGTACCTGGTGAGGTGCCGTCACCGGACGAGGCGTGGGTCGCGTTTCGGCGCGACGGCAACATCTGGGTGCGGCCGCGCAGCGGTGGCGAGGAGTTCGCACTGACGGACGACGCCGAGCCACAGTTCGACTACGGCGGCCTACCCGACACCACCGGGGCGCGAGCATTGACGCGGGTGCTCGGCCTGCCGCCACCGTCGATCTTCCACTGGTCACCGGATTCGACCCGAATCCTGGCGCAGCGCATCGATCAACGCGGCCTTCCGGAGTTGGTTCTCGTCGAGTCCTCACCTGCCGACGGCAGCCGCCCGAAAGAACACCGCACCCGCTACACGATGCCCGGTGAAGCGGCGGTCGCGACGATGACGTGGAACGTCCTCGATGTGAACCAGCGCAAGGTGATTCGCCAGCAGGACGCGCCGTTCGTGATCATGCACAACACGGCGTTGGTGTACGCGTGGTGGACGGGGAAAGCGGACGAAAAGGTGTATTTCCTACACCACTCCCGGGACGCCCGCACCCTCGAGCTGCGTCGCCTCGACCCGGCGACCGGCGCAACGACGACATTGATCAGCGAAACGGGCGAGACACGCGTCGACCCCGCCGTGCAGCTCGGCGACCCGCAGATGGTGCACGTCTTGGAGTCCGGCGAGTTCGTGTGGTGGTCGCAGCGCGATGGTTGGGGCCACCTCTACCTGTACTCGGCCGACGGACAGCAGGTCACCCGGATCACCCAGGGGCAGTGGCTCGTCCGCTCGCTGCTGTGGGTCGACGAGGATCGCAGGCAGGTGTTCTTCCTGGCCGGCGGCCTCAACGAGGAAGACCCGTATCTCCGGCAGATCTGCCGGATCAATCTCGACGGTTCCGGATTCACCCGGCTCACCGACGACGAGCTCGACCACGACGCGGTGAGTCCGCCTGAGGGCGGCTATCTCGTGGACCGGGCGTCGTCGTCGAGCCTGCCACCGCGTTCCGTCGTTCTCGACGGTGACGGGCAGGTACTGGTGGAGCTCGAGTCACCGGACACCGATGCGTTGGAAACCCTCGGTTGGCGACCACCGGAACGGTTCCGCACGACGGCCGCCGACGGACGAACACCGATCTACGGACTGCTGTGGCGCCCCCACGGATTCGACCCGCAGCGACGCTATCCGATCATCGAACATATCTACCCGGGGCCCCAGATCTATCGCGCCGGACCGTCGTTCGACCCGCCGCACCAGGGCGAGCCGGAAGCCTTCGCCGCGCTGGGCTTTGCGGTGGTCGCGATCGACGGACGCGGTACCGCGGGGCGCGACAAGTCCTTTCACGATCATTCCTACGGCGACCTCGGCAACGCCGGCGCCCTGGATGACCACGTCGCCGCGATCCGCGAACTGGGGCACCGCTATCCCTGGCTCGACACAGGTCGGGTCGGGATCACCGGACAGTCCGCCGGTGCGTTCGCCGCCGCCCGCGCCCTGCTGATGTACCCCGACTTCTACAACGTGGCGGTCGCCACGTCAGGAAATCACGACAATGCCGTCAACCTGGCGATGTGGGCCGAGCACTACCACGGTGACGTCAGCGCTGAGGGCAAGCAGGCAATCTCCAACTCCGCGTTGGCCGCCAACCTGAACGGAAAGCTGCTCCTCATCCACGGCGAGCTCGACGACAATGCGCACCCGTACATGACACTGCGGCTGGTGGATGCACTGATCAAGGCGGACAAGGATTTCGACCTCATTCTGATTCCCGGAGCCGAACACGCCCTGATCGGCCGCCAGCACTACTTCCTGCGGCGAACCTGGGACTATTTCGTGCGACACCTTCATGGCACCGAACCACCGAGTTACCGCCTGTCACCGCTGCCGCTGCCGTCACTCGGCGGCTGAGGCGCGCAGGATCTCGCCAGCCCGGCGCAACACATCCAGCTGTGCAGTGTTGTACAGGTCTGCCATCGCGCCGCTGATCGTCCTGTCCGCGAAGCGTTTTCCACGTGGGGCGTCGGATCGGGACTCGGCAAGCCCTGGATGAGCCTGGTTCACTGCCCGGATGTAGGGGGCGAGACGTTCCGCGAGATCGTTCCGCGTCGCCTCGTCGGCGTCGACGGGCAGGTTGTCGAACTCTGCCGACGCGGGATCGTCGGGCGCGTCCCTCATCATGTCGGCGTAGACCCGCATACCGCGGGGGCCAAGAACCCGGCTCAGCACTACGACGAGAGAGCGATCGGCGTCCGTCATCTTGGCCGCGGCTGCCGGCGGGACGAAGTCGTGCGGCAGGTCGGTCGGCGCCGAGTGTTCCAACAGTACGGCGAGCTCCTCGCGGGCCCGCTGCAATCGTTCGATCGTGGCGCCGAGCTCGGCGTCGAGCTCCCGTAAAGCCTGCTCGGGGTGGTCGTCGGAATCACCCATCGCCGCGATCTGCGGAAGCGAAAAGCCCAGCTCGGTCAGCCTTTTGATGCGCACCAACCGGACCAGATGCGCGACGCCGTACTGCTTGTAGCCGTTGGCGCGACGCTCAGGCTCGGCAAGCAGACCGACGGCGTGATAGTGCCGCACGGCGCGCAAGCTGATGCCCGCGAGTTCGGCGATTTCACGGGTACTCCAAGCCACGATCCCCTACTGTGCCACGGCGCCGGTTTGACTATGCCGTTACGTCCGGGTGTGCCATGGACAAATGCCAACGCCTGACCTCGACCTCTACCCCGACGAGGGTGAGCCCGTCACCGGCGAACCGATCGAAGAACAGACGCCGACCCTGCTCGAACGCATGGGCGGCGTATCCGGGCTGGTTCATGCCAGCGTGCCCACGTTCGCCTACGTGATCGCGAACGCAGTCGCGGGATTGAGCGTGGCGGTCGCGGTCGCCGTCGGCACCAGCATCGGTCTGATCGCACTCAGGCTGGTGCGCAAGGAACCCCTTCAGCCGGCCATTTCAGGACTGCTCGGTGTCGTCATCGCCGCACTGATCGCCTATTACACCGGCTCCGCTGAGAACTACTTCCTGCCCGGTATCTGGATCAGCCTGGCGATGGCCGCCGCGTTCACACTGTCGGTCCTGGTCCGGCGCCCGCTCATCGGGGTGATCTGGAATCTGATGCGCACAAGCGGTCCCGACCCGTCATGGCGTGCCGACAAGGTGACGCTGCACGCATTCGACGTTGCGACGCTGGTGTTCGTGGCCGTGTTCGCGGCGAGATTCATTGTCCAACAATGGCTCTACGATGGCGGATTCACCGGGTGGCTGGCGTTCGCGCGGATCGCGATGGGCTATCCGCTCCTCGGTGTGGCGCTTGTGGTGACGTATTGGGCTGTTCGCCGGGCAAACCGGCGGCTCGGCGAGGAACCCGACCGGCGCACGAGCTAGCGCGTTTGCCCCGGCGGCTACCCGCCGCCGATCCACAACCGTTTACCCCAGGCAGCGCCAAATTTTGGTTAGTTAGCCTATCTTACTGTAAGATTTCGTGGGCCCGCCGGCCGGTCCGGCCGTTGCGCTCTGGTTCACACCAATCTTCGAAGGGGGTCAGCGTCATGTCCGTGCAGATGATCGAACGCCCGGCACCGCCGAAGGGCGGAGGTCTGCTGATTGCGGTTCTGGCCGCGGCAGGCATCGCGGTGTCGCTCATGCAGACGCTCGTGGTGCCGCTTGTCCCCCAGTTGCCCGAGCTTCTCGGCACGACGCCGGCCAATGCGTCGTGGGCGGTCACCGCCACACTGCTGACCGGCGCCGTGGCCACCCCGATGTTCGGCCGGCTCGGAGACATGTTCGGGCCCAAGCGAATTCTCGTCGCGTGCGCGGTGATCCTCACGGTGGGATCGGTGATCGCCGCCATGACGAGCTCACTCGCCCCACTCGTGATCGGCCGCGCGCTGCAAGGCTTCGGCGCACCCGTGATTCCGCTCGGCATCAGCGTGCTGAGGGCGGCGCTTCCCGCCGACCGCGTGGGTGGCGCGATGGGGATGGTGAGCGCCTCGCTCGGCGTCGGCGGCGCGCTCGGCCTGCCGATGTCCGCGGTCATCGCCGAGCACCTGAGCTGGCACGCATTGTTCTGGTGCGCCGCGGCTCTCGGACTGATGTCATGCATCCTGTTCGCGACCCTCGTCCCCGACATCGTGCCGTCGGCCTCGATGGGCCGTTTCGACGTCCTCGGCGCGCTCGGCCTGAGTGCGGCCCTCCTTCTGCTCCTGTTGCCAATCTCCAAGGGCGCCAGCTGGGGGTGGACCAGCCCGATGACACTGGGTCTGCTGATCGGATCCGTCGTCGTCTTCGTGGCGTTCGGCTGGTGGCAGTATCGTGCGCCCACACCGCTCGTCGATATGCGCACCACACTCAAACGACCGGTGCTGTTGACCAACCTCGCATCCATCGCAGTCGGCTTCGGCATGTTCGGCACGAGTCTGCTTGGTCCACAACTGCTCCAGATGCCCACGATGACCGGCTACGGCCTGGGGCAGTCGATGGTGATGGCCGGACTGTGGATGGCGCCCGGCGGCTTGGCGATGATGGCCACGTCCCCGATCGCCGGCCGCGTCATTGCGGCACGCGGACCGCGGTTCACGCTGATCCTCGGAGCAGTCATCATCGCCGTGGGTTACCTGGGCGGCACGCAGTTGCTCGGCTCGCCGGCAGGCATTCTCGTCTTTGGCGTCGTCTGCAGCACCGGTGTCGGCTTCGCGTTCGCCGCTCTGCCGACACTGATCAACTCCGCGGTGCCCGTGTCGGAAACCGCGGCCGCCAACGGCATCAACTCGCTCGCGCGATCACTGGGCACCTCGACATCCAGTGCGGTCACGAGCGCGGTCCTCGCGCAGATGACCGTCGTGGTCGCCGGACACGCCTTCCCAACACTCACCGCGTTCCGAACCGCCATGGTGATCGCCGGGTGCGCCGCGCTCGTCGCCGCGGTCATCGCGATGACGATCCCGACGTCGGTACCCGCGCCTGCGCCGTCCACGGTCGAACCCGTGCTAGCGCCCGTACCCACCCGCCGCAGGGCACAACGACTCGAGAACGTGCTGACCGCACTCGGACGTCAGGCGGCGGTCGCGCTGCAGATCCCCTCGACGCCGTATCGCCTCGACCGCGGCGATTACGTCATCGCCTCTTACCTCGGCGCCGACCGGCCGCTGACGTTGGACGAGTTGGCGCGCGAGGTGGACAGTCCGACCACGGCAGTCGACGAACGGATCTCCACGCTGATCCGGGACGGCATGGTGAGCCGGCTACCGGACACCGATCAAGCCGCTCCCCCGCGATTCGCCCTCACGTCGAGTGGTCGTTCGACCTTCGAACGCCAGCGGTCACTGAACATATCGAGGCTGGAGTCCATCGTGTCCCGTTGGGACGACGGCGATGTCGCCGCCCTCATCGGATACCTCGGTCGGCTGTCCGACGGAATCGACGAGGAATTGCGCCGCCAGAATGCCGTTGCGCCCGACGCGGCGCCCCACGGAATGTCACCACATGCCCCCACCACGCCGATTCGGACGGCACGCCCGCCACGTCCCCAACATCCGACCCGGCCCGCGCCACGCTCACTCCGGGATCGCTGGAGTGTTCCGAATCGCCGGGGATGATCTCGGAGCCCAGACAGAATCGCTACTGCGGCAAAGCCGTCCGTGACTAGCACGGCTGGGCTGACGTTTCGGACACGGAACGGCGGTAACAGTCCGTGTCGCGAACGTGATCGCACGGGACGATTCGGGTTCAGCGGCCGCGGTGGGGTCCACTTCGACGTCATCGCCACTGACGGAACCGGACTGATCTCGGCGGGTCATCTGCAAGCCGGCCGCGAGGGGCCACTCGCCATCGGAACTCAGCGAAGACACAGAAAGACCACGCAGACAGTGATATCCACGCACGAGCACCAAACAGACCCGCGCGGTATCGATCTCCAGCGCCTCGTCGACAGTTGGATTCTGCGCCGGCTACCACCATTACTAGCCGGTGATATCCGGTCCGCATTCGCGATGACAGAGCCGACGTGGCCCCCTCGGATGCCACCAACATCGCAACCCGATGAACCCCAACGCGCGCGTCTTCATCGTTATGGGCAAGACGGATCCCGCCGCCGCACGGCACCGCCAGCAGTCGATGATCTTGGTTCCCAGAGAAACTCGGGGGTAACGGGTGTTCAGAGGTGGACAGTCGCGTTGCCGCCCTTGCGCTTCGCGTGGAACATCGCGCGGTCGGCTCGTTCGATCATGCCGTCGAGCCATGCTGCGGAGGTGGTTCCTGACATTGCGAGGTGACCGGCTTCGCTGATGGTGATGCCGACGCTGGCGGTCACCGGATGTTCGGCCGGTGCGCAGATCGCGTACCGGACGGTGTCCAAGTCACTTCGATCGCGGCGGCTGGATTCGGCGCGATCGACGATGACGAACTCCTCGCCGCCGATTCGTGCCACCAGCGCGCTGCCCCGGACAGTGGATTTGATCCGTCGTGCACAGCGGACCAGGACCTCGTCGCCAACCGTGTGGCCGAAGGTGTCGTTGATGTCTTTGAAGCGGTCCAGGTCCACGACCATCACGGTGAACTCAGTGCGGGGAGTGGCGTCGCGTAACAGTTCGCCGATGTGCAAGTGCAGACCTCGTCGGTTGAGCAGTCCGGTCAGCGCGTCGGTGACCGACTCGTTGGCGTCCGTGCGCAAGGCCCAGATTCCGAACTGAATGCCCAGAGGTGTCGCGAGCACTGGGGCAACCGCGGTGAGTGTGCTGGCTGTGAACGTGGTCGTGTCGAAGTTCGCATGGCCGGCGGCTCGCACGGTGAATGCCGTTGTTGCCAGCAGGATCCATGTCAGATGGCCGGCAAGGGCTTTGGGGCCGTCGAAGAACATCAGGTAGATCGAGATCATCGTGAACGCGTTGAACCCGAATAAGCCCAGTAGCCAACTCGAGTCCGCTATCGCTGTGATGGCGATTCCGATGTCGGCAGTGATGACGAAGGCCAGCGATGTCCGGCGTGATGGCCATGGGCGAACGCACCACGCCACTCCCCAGCCGATCTGCAGCAAGCCGAAGATCGCGACTACAACAGCTGACGCGCGCGTCGTTGCGAACGGCATCAGAATCCCAAGGCAGATCACGCCGTTGAACGCGGTGCCAAAGCCGATGAGTGTCCGGATTGCCTCGTACATGGACCGTTTGGCGAAGTATTGCACCTGCGCTGGGTAGTCGACCGGCTCACGCCACCAGTCTCGGAGCAGTCCGACGAACCCTGCGTAGTTCCCCGAATTCGCCAGCAATCCGTACTCCCGTGTGCGTACCGTCAAAAAGCCTGATCGAATGGAACTGCCGCGCATCCCGCAGAACTGCAGCAATCAATCGATGACATTATCCGAATTGCCGAAATGGTCAATATGCAGCCGTCTCCGATCTCTTGAGGCGGATCGGTCGCATGATTGCTGCGTATCGGTTCAGCGACCCGGAGTAGCGCTTGCTGCCGCCGAGCCAGGCGTCCTGATCGTCGGCCAGATGGTGCGGGAGCGTCAGTGTTTCCTATTCTCACCACGAGCTCTGCCGACCCTACTTCGTGCCGTCCTGACCGACGGACCACCACTGACGCCACTCCGCATCGGGCTCCAGCGAGACCGGCTTGCAATGAGCAGATGAGGTGAAGCCCGCGTGGCCGCTCGACACCACGACCCGCTTTAATGGCCCGATGGCCACCTCGCGTGTCCGGACGACGGCATTGGGGTACGCGCTTGTCGCGCCCAGCCTGTTCGGTGTCGTGACATTTCTCTTGCTGCCCATGTTGGTGGTGGCGTGGTTGAGCCTGCACCGGTGGGATCTACTCGGCCCGATCGAGTATGTGGGACTGAACAATTGGGGCTCGGTTCTCACCGACTCGTCGTTTGCGACTTCGCTCGTGGTCACGCTGCTGTTCATCATCTTGGTGGTGCCGACGCAGACTGTGCTCGGCCTGGTCGCGGCAAGCATGCTGGCTCGCGGGCTTCCCGGAACCGGATTCTTCCGCACGGTATACGTATTGCCGTGGATCTGTGCGCCGCTGGCCATCGCCGTGTTGTGGCGCTGGATCCTGGCGCCGACCGACGGTGCGCTCAGCACGGTGCTAAACACCCGCATCGAATGGCTCACCGACCCGGGCCTGGCGTTGCCCGTGGTGTCGGCGGTCGTCATCTGGACCAATGTCGGCTACGTGACACTGTTCTTCCTGGCCGGCATCCTCAACATCCCCGCCGACATCCACAACGCCGCGCGCACCGACGGCGCCGGCTCGTGGCAGCGGTTTCGCCACATCACGCTGCCGATGTTGCGCCCCACGATGTTCTTCGTGCTCGTCACCGGAATCGTCAGCGCCGCCCAGGTATTCGACACCGTGTATGCCCTGACCGCGGGTGGCCCGCAGGGTCGCACCGACCTGATCGCACACCGCATCTACGCCGAGGCGTTCGGCGCAGCCGCGGTCGGACGCGCCGCCGTCATGGCCATCGTGTTGTTCGCGCTACTGGTCGGCGTCACGATCGTTCAGCACCTCTACTTCCGTCGCAGGATCAGCTATGACCTCACGTAACGTCCTCGTCTACGCCGGGCTGCTGCTTGGTGCCGTGATCACGCTGCTGCCGTTCGGGTTGGGGTTGCTGACGTCGTTCACGTCGGCCGAGCAGCTCGCCACCGAATCGCCGCTGTCACTGCCGAAGCCACCGACTTGGGAGAACTACCTCGGGCTGGCAGATGCCGGATTCGGCCGGGCTATCGCCGTAACCGCAGTGGTGACCTCGGTCATTCTGCTCGGCCAGCTGGTGTTCTCGGTGCTCGCCGCGTATGCCTTTGCGCGCCTGCAGTTTCCGGGACGCGACGTGCTGTTCTGGGTGTACGTCGCGACGCTGATGGTGCCTGCCACGGTGACGGTGGTGCCGCTCTATCTGATGATGGCCGAGGCGGGGCTGCGCAACACGTTCTGGGCGCTGGTGCTGCCGTTCATGTTCGGCTCGCCGTACGCGATCTTCCTGCTGCGCGAGTATTTCCGGTCCATTCCCGGTGACCTCATCAACGCCGCCCGACTCGACGGCGCGAACACCCTCGACGTGATCACCCACGTGGTGGTGCCGGCGAGCCGGCCGATCCTGGTGACACTGGCGTTGATCACCGTGGTGAGTCAGTGGAACAACTTCCTGTGGCCGTTGGTCATCACGAGCGGGAGCAAGTGGCAGGTGCTGACGGTCGCGACCGCCGGACTGCAGACGCAGTACAACGCGCAGTGGACGCTCGTGATGGCGGCGACGACGGTGGCGATCGTCCCGCTGATCGTGTTGTTCGTGGCGTTGTCGCGCAACATCGTCCGCTCGATCGTCGTGACGGGCATCAAATGAAGCGCTCGACGCAACTCGCCGCCGGCCTTGCGCTCACGATGGCCCTGCTGCTGGTGGCGGCGCTGCTGCTGGGCCGCGACACCGAGCCGTCGGGCAAGACCGTGGTGACCGTGCGACTGTGGGATCCGCAGGTCGCTGCGGCCTACCGGGAGTCCTTCGACGCGTTCAGCGCGGAGCATCCCGACATCGAGGTGCGCGTCAACACCGTCGCCTATTCGACGTACTTCGACACGCTGCGCACCGATGTGGCCGGCGGCAGCGCCGACGACATCTTCTGGATCTCCAACGCCTACTTCGCGGGGTATGCCGACAACGGCCGACTGCTCGATATCGGAAAACTCCTCGGGCCGAACGCCGCCCGGGCGTGGGAGCCGTCGGTCGTCAATCAATTCACCCGCAACGGCACGCTGTGGGGCGTACCGCAACTGACTGATGCCGGCATCGCGGTCTACTTCAATGCCGATCTGCTCGACGCTGCCGGCGTCGGCCTCGCCGAGCTGCCGATGCTGCGCTGGTCCAACGGTCCGGACGACACGTTACGGCCGCTGCTGGCGCGGCTCACCGTCGACGAGGCCGGCCGCACGGCGGCCACCCCCGGCTTCGACGCGAACCGGATTCGGCAGTGGGGATACAACGCCGCCAACGATTTACAGGGCATCTATCTCAATTTCATCGGCTCCGCGGGCGGGATCTTCGCGATCGGTGACCGGTTCGCGTTCGACAACCCGCAATCCGTCGAAGCGTTCGAGTACCTGGTGCGGCTGATCAACGACGACCATGTCGCGCCGCCGGCATCCGACACCAACAACAACGGGGACTTCTCCCGCAACGCATTCCTGCAGGGCCGTATGGCGTTGTTCCAGTCCGGCACCTACAACTTGGCTGCCATCGCCGACCAGGCCCGCTTCCGATGGGGCGTGGTGATGCTGCCTGCTGGACCGAAGGGCCGGGTCAGCGTCACGAACGGCATTGCCGCAGCGGCCAATCCGGCCACCCGACATCCGGACGCGGTACGCGAGGTACTGGCGTGGATGGGCAGCAAGCGAGGCAACGAATTCCTGGGAGTGCGTGGCGCCGCGATCCCGGCCGTGCTCGCCGCCCAGCCCGTGTACCACGATTACTGGAAGGCGCGGGGCGTCGACGTCAGCCCGTTCTTCCGGGTGCTGCGCGGGCCCCGCATCCCCGCACCGGGCGGGGCCGGATTCCCGGCGGGCTATGAGGCCATCAAGCCGTACTTCGACGAGATGTTCCTGGGGCGCGGCGACGTCGCGACCACCCTGGCCGATGCGCAGTGGGCCGCGAACGCCGCGGCGTCGCGATAGCGCTCGCCGATTCAACCCGCAGGTCACAGCTAATCGGTACTGTGGCCTGGTGTCCAAGCACGCCAGCGCATCCCGCCGCATGAGCTTGATAGTGGCAATGCTTGCGGTTGCAATGTTCGCACCGGCCTGCAGTGCCGGCCCGCTCGGCGATTCGACTCGGCCGCAGGCACCCCAATCCGAAGCGGGCTATGCGCCGGCGCCGGCCGCACCCCCCGCCGACGGGTGGCGGCCCGGGTTTGAAGGAGGCGCCGCAGCCCGCTGATTCCAACCGCGACGTCGTCAAGACCGCGTCGATGACCATCACAGCCGCGGACACCACCGACTCGGCCGACAAGGCCGTGTCGATCACCACCGACGCCGGCGGGCGCGTGGACAGCCGGTCCGAGGACGCCGGAACCAGTTCGGGCCGGGCCCGTATCGCCCTCGTACTGCGCGTGCCCGAGGCCAAGCTCGACGCCACGCTCGATGAGTTCAAGAAGCTCGGCACCGTCGACACCGTGGAGATCCGGGCCGAGGACGTGACGTCGCAACGGGTCGACCTCGATGCCCGCATCACCGCATTGCAGACCTCGGTCGACCGCTTGCTGGGAATCATGCGCGATGCCAGGGATCCCGATGCACTCATCAAAGCCGAGGAGGCCTTGTCGCAGCGGCAAGCCGACCTCGACAGCCTGCGGGCACAGCGCAAGCAGTTGGGCGATCAGATCGACTACAGCACAGTGAATCTTGAGTTGATCGCCGAGCAGGTCGGCGGCCCCACCGAGCAGTACCACGGGTTCTTCGGTCAGGTCGAACGCGGCTGGGACGGGCTCGTCGCGGTGGCCTCCGGCGCGGTGATGTTGTTCGGCCTGATGCTTCCGTGGCTTGTCGCGCTCGTCGTGGTCGGCGCCATCGGCTATGTCGTCATCCGGTTGGTGACGTCGCGGCGGGGCTGACTAGCCGCCGCGACGCGGCAGGCTGGTGCCCAACACCGTCAGCTCCAACGCGAGCGCGGTGCCGCACACCACCGCGAGTATCGCGAACGCGACCCAGTCGCGGGACTTCGGTCGTGACGGGGCAGCCGAGATCTGACCGGCACCACCACGCGCGGTGATGGCGTCGCCCATCTCGTCGGCGCGCCGAAGCGCCACTGTGACAGCGGCGGCCAGCAGGTCGACGAGATCGGACACCAACCGCCGGATACGCCCGCGGAACGTCTGGGCGCGTTCCTTGGGCCGCAACCGTCGTGCGGCATACAGCGTGCGGAACTCGTCGATGAGCATCGGGAAGGCCCGCAGCGCCAGGGCGATGGTCACGGCCCAATCGTCGACCGGAATGCGGAACACCCGTAACGGCCGCCCCAAAGTCGCGACCGCGGGCGCGATATCGGCGACGTTGGTGGTCCACGACACGAGCGCCCCGAGCCCGATCAGCACGAAGGCGAGCGCGGTGAGGCGCAGGAAGTTCACCAGACCACCGAGCCCGATCTCGATCGAGCCGACATCGATGACCGGGGCGCCCCCGGCGAACGTCGCGGTCAGCGCGCCCAACGCGATCACGATCCACAACCACACGGGAATCGTGGGCACCGCACCACGCGGGATATGGGCCAACCGGGCGATCACCAAGGCAAGCAACGCGACGAACCCGATGGGCACCCAGCCGGGGTAGAACGTCAGCAACACCCCGATGACGGCGACACCCAGCAGTTTGGTGCCCGCCCACAGTTGGTGGACGACGCTGTTGCCCGGCACCGGGCGCAGCAGCACAACGGGTTTGCGTTGTCCGCGGGTCGGTGCCGTCATAGCGCACCACCAGCCGCGGTCGGTGCGAGCGCGAGCGCGCCGTCGCGAAGGTGCAGTGTGCGCGGACACAGCCCTTCCAAGCCGGAGAAATCGTGGGAGATCACGACGACCGTGAGCCCACTGGTGCGCCGCAGGTCCTCCAGCAGCCGCAAAAGACCGCGTTGGCTGGCGGCATCCAGGCCGGCCAGCGGCTCGTCGAGGATCAGCGCGCGGGGTGAGCGGGCCAGCAGCCCGGCCAGCACGACGCGACGCATCTGGCCGCCCGAGAGTTGGTCGATGCGGCGCTTGCCCAACGCCGGGTCCAGCCCGACGGATGCCAACGCTGCGGCGACGCGGTCGTGCTCCTGCACGGAGAACCCGGCAGCTGACGCGATCTCGCGTTCGACACTGCTGCGCATCAGCTGGAGCCGCGCCGCTTGGAACGACAGCGCCACCGCGCCCACCTGTTCGGACACCGGGGCACCGTCGAGCAGGCAGGCGCCGTAGGTCGGGACGGTGAGCCCGGCCATGATCCACGCCAGGGTGGATTTACCGGAACCGTTGAGTCCGTGAATGAGGACGCCGTCGCCCTCGTTCACGGTGAACGTGATGTCGTGCAGAGCCGTCTTGGCCCACGGCGTTCCACTCGCGTATTCGTGGCCGACGGCGGTGAGCTCCAATACGGGCTCGCCCGGGTGGTGAGCGGCCATCGACCCGACCGGCACCGCTGAACTCTGCACCATGTCGGTGTTGTCGGCAGTGCCGCCGTTTCCGCTCAGGTTGACCGTGCGATCGGCGGTTTGGGCTTCGTCGTTGTAGTGCGTGATGTGCACGAGCGACATCTGGTGGTGGTCGGTCAACCTGGACAGGACGTTCATCAGAGTTTCGCGGCCCTGCTGATCGACCATGCTCGTGATCTCGTCGGCGATCAGCAGCGAGGGCTCGCGTGCGAGCGCGCCCGCAACCGCCAGACGTTGCAGTTCGCCGCCCGACAGGCCACCGGTGTCGCGCTCGGCGAGCCCGGCCAAACCGACCTCGGACAGCAGCCGGTCGACATCGGTCGTCGTCCCCGGTGGCAGGCCCCACACGACGTCGTCGGCCACCCTGCTGCCCAACACCTGACTCTCGGGGTGCTGCATGACGACCGCGGTGCCGCCGATGCGGCCGAGACCCACCGCCCCCGGCCGCTCGACCGTCCCGGATGACGGGTCACGTCCCGCGAGGACCAGCATCAGCGTGGTCTTGCCGGAACCGTTCGGTCCGGTCACTGCGACATGCTCGCCCGGTTGCAGTTCCATCGACACCGGCCCGAGCGCGTCGTGGTCGACGCCCGGGTACCGGAACCGGACGTCGGTGAGCCGCGCCGGTACCGGGCCGATCGGCTGCTCGGCGGTGTCGGCGTCGAGTTTGTGCACGTCGGGCACACCGGCGAGCCGGGTGAGCACGCGCGACAGCGCCCACCAGCCGATGAGGCTGACGAAGGTGATGCTCTGGATGCCGATGGCCAGGAACAGCAGCGGCCAGTAGTCGAGCAGCGTCGCGAAGCCGTTCTTGAGTGGCTCGGCCAGCACGTCCAACACCGGGATACGGGCGAGCACCGCGGCAAGACCGTCGATGTTGGCGGTCATCGAGTCGAAGATCAGAGTGCGGAGTCGCGACAGCACGGCCAGCGCGAGGACCGCGGCGGCGCCGAAGATCGCGCCCGCGACGACGGCGGCAGCGAGCACGGTGGGGGTGCCGCGACCTCGGCGTTTGACGACACCGGTCAAACCGCCGATGTAGGCACAGTTGATGACGGTCATCATGCCGCCCATGCCCGCGATCAAGAACGCGATGGTGGCACCGGCGACGGTCGCCGCGACCAGCACCCGCAGTCGGTACCGGTAGGCCAGCAGACCCATCGGCACCGTGCCGAGCAGTGACACACCGCGCGCGAACGGCACGATAACGGCGATGATCGCGGTCGCCGCACACAGCGCGGCCATGACTGCCGCCTGCGCGAGTTCACCGGGAGTCATTCCGCGCCGAGGCGCACTCACCGGTGATTTCGCGGTCATTGCTCGATTCTGCCAGGAGGTAAGACGAGGCTTACCCGGCCGTGGTGTGACGGCCGACACGACCGTGCACTGCATAGCAAATCTATGTAATATGGCGACATGCCGACAGCGAGCACCGAGAATGTCACCGTGACTGACGAAACCGAACTCGGCGCAGACCTGCTGTCGGTTGTCGCCCGCCTCAACCGGCTGGCGACCCAGCGCACCCGGCTACCGCTGCCGTGGGCGCAGGCCCGGCTGTTGTCCACGATCGAGGACCAGGGTGAGGCGCGGATCTCCGACCTCGCTCTGCTCGATCACTGCTCGCAGCCGACCATGACCACGCAGGTGCGCCGGTTGGAGGACGCCGGCCTGGTGTCTCGAACCGCCGACCCGGGCGATGCACGCGCAGTGCTCATCCGGATCACCGACAAAGGCAGGCAGACCCTCAACCAGGCGCGGGCCGACCGCGCCGCCGCGATCAACCCGCGGCTCGAGCGGTTGGACGCCGGAGACCGCCAGACCCTGGCCGATGCCGTCCAGGTCATCCGTCGGCTGTTGGCCGATGTCGCGGAGCACCCCGATAACTAGTTAGGAGCCCTTGCCCTTATGTGGCGCCAACCCAAAGCCGTTTGGGCCGTCGCCTTCGCGTCCGTCGTCGCCTTCATGGGCATCGGACTCGTCGACCCCATCCTCAAACCGATCGCCGACAACCTCGACGCATCGCCGTCCCAGGTCTCGTTGCTGTTCACCAGCTACATGGCCGTCATGGGCGTGGCGATGCTGATCACCGGCGTGGTGTCGAGCCGCATCGGGCCGAAACGCACCCTGCTGCTCGGCTTGGTGGTGATCATCGCCGGCGCCGGCCTGGCCGGTATGAGCGACACCGTGATGGAGATCGTCGGCTGGCGCGCACTGTGGGGCCTGGGTAACGCGTTGTTCATCGCGACGGCGCTGGCCACCATCGTCAACTCGGCGAAAGGCTCTGTGGCGCAGGCAATCATCCTGTACGAGGCCGCCCTGGGTCTCGGTATCGCGATCGGCCCGCTGGTCGGCGGGGTACTGGGTTCCATCTCGTGGCGCGGCCCGTTCTTCGGTGTGTCGGCACTCATGGCCTTCGCACTCGTGATCACCGCGTTCCTGCTGCCCGCCACGCCACGCGCCGAACGGGCGACCACGCTCCTCGACCCGTTCCGCGCACTGCGCCACCGCGGGCTGCTCGGCGTCGCGGTCACCGCACTGCTCTACAACTTCGGATTCTTCACGCTCCTGGCGTTCACGCCGTTCCCGCTCGACATGACCGCACACCAGATCGGGCTGATCTTCTTCGGCTGGGGTGTGGCGCTGGCCTTCACCTCGGTGGTGGTCGCGCCGCGGCTGCAGCGCCGCTTCGGCACTGTCCCGACGCTGATCGTCAATCTTCTCGCGATGACCGCGACCCTGGTGGTGATGGCGCTCGGCACCGACTCCAAAGCCATTCTCGCGACGTGCGTGGTGGTCGCGGGCCTGTTCATCGGTATCAACAACACGCTGATCACCGAGACCGTGATGAAGGCCGCCCCGGTCGAACGCGGCGTGGCCTCCGCGGCCTACAGCTTCCTGCGGTTCAGCGGCGCCGCCGTCGCACCGTGGCTGGCCGGAGTTCTCGGTGAGCAGGTCAGCGTGCACCTGCCGTACTGGGTCGGCGCGGCAGCCGTGCTGCTGGGTGCGGGCGTACTGTTCGCGACGCGTAAACACCTGACGGGCATCGACGTCGAGGAAGACGAACTCGACGAGCTCACCGACGAGGCGACTGCCGTCACGGTGGGCAGCGACAGCTAGCGGCTTCTTGCCGGGCGGCCCGCCTGCTAGCGACAATGTCGCTGAAATCGCCTCTCCTGCAGCACTATTAACTACAGCCCCACAGCTCCGACAACACTTGGCACTCAGGCCCCGCCTGCCTCATGCGAACCGCAATTTCCTGTGCCCGCATATCAGCGACAAAGTCGCTGGTATGCGGGCACGAAACCACTGGTGCCGAAGTGACACGGCAGTGTTGTTGTGTTGCAAGTGATTCGGCAACCTGGGACGGAAGCGGCCGGTGAGACGTACGAGGCGGTTTCCGCGACATTGTCGCTAATAGCCGGGCAGGACGGCCGCTCACATTGCGAACAGCAGAAACTGCGTGATCTGAGTGGGCGAGAAGTTGTCGTCGCTGACCATGATCACCGACTGGCGTCCGTCGGAAAGCCTGGGGCCCAGTGTGATTCCCTCGATGTTGTCCAGCGGGGTGAGCCCGGGCGTGTTCGTCAGATCGGCAAGCAACGTCTTGGTCAATTGCCCAGAGCCCTCGGTGACGCCCGCCCGGTAGACGCGCACCGCGACGTGGGTGCCGTAGCCGCGCTCGACGACCAGGAACGTCCCGTCGTCGAGCGCGACGAGATCGGACAAGCCGTTGTCGCCGCCCGGCCCGGCGCTGACCGCGTCGAGCGGATAGGTGTATTCGCGATCGGCCGCACCGGTGTCGACGTCGTAGCGGGTGATGCGGGTGATCGCACCGTGCTGCTCGTCGGGCAGGGCGCCGTCCTGGTAGACCGGTCCCTCCATCGCAGCCCACAGATACCGGCCGTCCGGGGTGAGCGAAAGCCCTTCCAGCGCACGGTTCTGCCGGGCGCCGTGGTCGGGAGCCGACGTCTTCAGCGCGTCCGGCAGGGCGAACTCCCCGAGGTAGGTACCGTCGAGGCCCGCGATGCGCACCCACGGATCGAGCCGGACACCTCCGTCGCCGCGCTCGCCCTCGCTGGTCCAGTACAGCCGGCCGCGGCGGGCGTCGTACGCGATGCCCTCGGGGTCCGGCGGCACCACGGGCGGGCGGGCTTCGGCGTCCAGCGGCGCGAACGGCTTACCGTGTGAGTCCAGCCACGGACGTGTACCGACGAAGTCGACGCGTTCGATGCCGTTGTCCGACAGCGCGATCTGTGCCGTGTAGAAGCGGGCCGGGTTTTTCGCGGAGCGGTCGTCGCTGACGATGTAGTAGAGCCCGGCCCCGGCGTCGTAGCTGATTCCGGACAATCCGCCGATGACGGTACCGTCCAGCGTCGCGCCCGACGCGATACGTTGCTGGCCCAGGTACTCGAAAGCCGGTGCAGCACCGGCATCGGCATTGCAGCCGGTCAACAGGAGCACGACGGCGAGCAGTGTTCGACGCAGCATCACGTCGTGACAGTACCCACCAAAGTGCCGACGACGTAGGTCGCGGCGATCGCGATCGTGCCGAACATCAACTGCCGCAGTGCCGCTGACCACACCGGCTTTCTCGTGAACCGGGCCGCCACACCACCAGCGATCAGCAGGCCCACCCCGCCGCAGGCCAGCCCGGCCCACAGTGATTCGAAGGCAAGCAGATACGGGATCAACGGGATGATCGCGCCGATCGCGAACATCAGGAACGACGACACCGCCGCCGTGACCGGTGAGGGCTTCTCCCGCGGATCGACGCCCAACTCCTGCACCAGGTGGAAGTTGAGCGCGCGGTTCTCGTCGCGGTGGATCTCGTCGGTGGCTTTCTGCGCGGTGGGCTCGGTCATCCCCATCGCCACCAGCATGCCGACCAGTTCGGCCTTCTCCGCCTGTGGTTGCTTGTGGAACGAACGGCGTTCGACCCGAACCTCGGAGTCGATCTGCTCGTTGGCCGTGGTCACCGACGTGTACTCGCCGAGTGCCATGGAGAACGCCCCGGCCAGCAGGCCCGCCACGCCGCTGAGCACGACGGTCTGCGCGCTGGCGCTCGCGGCCACACCGGCGATCAGCGCGGTGTTGCTGACCAGGCCGTCCATGGCGCCGAACGTCGCGGCGCGCAACCAGCCGCCCGTCACGTCGGCGTGTTTGTGGTCGATGGTGTGAGGCATTCCGGTGGGCGACAACGGCCCGGGCCGATCGGTCATACCCCGATTCAACGCCCACGCGATTCGACCGTTCCACTCAGGTTTACCTGCGTTGGCGGGCGCAGGCGTTACCGTCAGGTATGACCTCCACTGCCGAACATCTGCGCAACACGCTGGACGGCCGCTGGCGTGACGTCAAGAACGCCATGCGGACCAACCTGTCGAACGAGATTTTCCGGCCGCACTACACGCCCAATACGGTCATCGCCCGGGCGAAGGTGGGCGAGCAACTCAAGATCATGGCCGCGGCGGGCGCAGCCGAGGACGGGTTCCGCAAGGAGCACGGCGGCAACGGCAACGTCGGCGCGGCCATCACCCAGATCGAGATGCTCGCCATGTCGGATCTGTCGCTCATGGTCAAGGCAGGCGTGCAGTGGGGGCTGTTCGGCGGCGCCATCGAGAACCTCGGCACCGAGCGACATCACAAGGCCTACGTGCGCAAGCTCATCGACCTCGACCTGCTCGGTTGTTTCGCCATGACCGAGACCGGCCACGGCAGCGACGTGCAGTCCCTGGAAACCACCGCAACCTACGATGCGGCCACCCAGGAGTTCGTGATCCACTCCCCGACCCCGACGGCGCGCAAGGACTACATCGGCGGTGCCGCCGAAACCGCCAGGGTCGCAGCGGTTTTCGCGCAGCTGATCACCCCCGACGGCGTCAATCACGGTGTGCACTGCCTGGTGGTGCCAATCCGCGACGAGATGGGCAACGACATGCCCGGCGTCACGACCTCCGACTGCCACTACAAGGGTGGGCTGCCCGGCGTCGACAACGGCCGCATCGTGTTCGACAACGTTCGGGTGCCCCGGGAGAACCTGCTCAACCGCTACGCCGACGTCTCCCCAGACGGCACCTACAGCTCGCCGATCGAGAACCCGGGCCGTCGGTTCTTCACCATGCTCGGGACCTTGATCCGAGGTCGCGTCACGGTCGGCGGCAGCGCGGCGGCCGCAGCTCGCGTCGCCCTCGACATCGCCACCCGGTATGCGTTGGAACGCAAGCAGTTCAGTGCACCCGACGGCGACGACGAGGTGCTCATCATGGATTACCTCGTGCACCAGCGCCGGCTGATTCCGCTGATCGCCAAGTCCTACGCGCTGCAATTCGCGCAGAACGAGCTCGTCGCGAAATGCCATGAGCTGCAGACCTCCGACAACCCCGACCCGGAGGAACAGCGGGAATTGGAGGCACGAGCCGCCGGGCTCAAGGCCGCCAACACCTGGCATGCCAGCAAGGCCATCCAGGAGGCCCGCGAAGCTTGCGGTGGCGCAGGCTATCTCGCCGAGAACCGGTTGATCGCGCTGCGCGCCGACACCGACGTGTTCACGACCTTCGAGGGCGACAACCACGTGCTGACGCAGCTTGTGGCCAAAGAGTTGTTGACGGCCTACGCCGACGACATCAAGGGCATGAGCCCCGTCGAATGGGTGCGCTTCGCGGCGAACTTCGCCGGCGAGCGGGTGCTCAAGCGCACCGCGGCCGAGACGATCATGCAGACGATCCTCGACAGTCGCCAGGACAACGAAGAAGAGGGCAGCCTGTTCAACCGCGGCACACAGGTCAAGATGTTCGAGGACCGCGAGGCGTACATGCTGGCGTCAGTGGCACGACGGCTTCAGGGCAAGGCCAAGGAGGTGTCGGCGTTCGACGCGTTCAACGCCGTCCAGGACCACGTGCTGCACGCGGCGACGGCCCACATCGACCGAATCGTGTTGGAAGCGTTCGTCGCAGGCATCGACGCGTGCGAGGACGACACGGCCCGCGAGTTGCTGAACGACGTGTGTGATCTGTACGCGCTGTCGGTGATCGAGGACGACAAGGCCTGGTTCATCGAGCACCGCTATCTGTCCACCGAACGCGCCAAGGCCGTCACAAGGGGTATCAACGAGCGGTGCCGCAGCCTGCGGCCGCACATCGAGACGCTCGTCGACGGGTTCGGCATTCCCGAGCAACTGCGCTACGCCGCGATGCTCGACCCCGACGAGCTGCTCAACGGTTAGGGCTTCGGGATCGGGTCGACGGCAACCAGCTTGCCGTCGTCCCCGATCCGGAACCGCACGGTCGCGATGCCGGTCGGCGCCTTCGGTGAATCCTGGCCCTGCTGCCACTGGTAATTCACGACGACCGAGTCGTCGGCGTTGGTCACGACGTTGATGTAGGGCCGCGGCTCGGGCGTGGCAGGGCCCAGCGGAGTCTGGCGGTCGAAGAACAGCAGCTGGCCCGGGCTGTTGGGCTCGGGGTTGGTCTGGCCGACCTGCACCCAGTACAGCCGGCAGTTACTGGTGTGGCCTTCGTTGACCTTCGTCCACTCCGAACCGGCCTTGGGCGCGGGCAGCTTGGCGATCTCCTGCGCGACCGTGTCGGCAGCCGGGCCGTCTGCCGGCGTGCACGTGTCGGGCTTGGGCGGCGGCGCCGAGGGTGGGCTCCACCCGCATCCCACGGCAAGGAAACCCAGGGACAGCAGCACCGCGCTCAGCCGGGACAACCGCATGCCACCGAGCTTACGGGGCAGGGCCGCGGGATCGCCGCAACGCGCCGTCCACCCGACAATCTCAATTCTCTTTCTCAACCGCGCCGCAATTCCCGAATCACCGAATTCGCACGCACATGAATTCCGGCGCCATCGCCGTTGTGAATGGCGCAATATTCAACGTGGCCGGTCACAACCTTGCCGAGCCGCTTTATCTGCACATCAGAAAACCTTTCTGATGTGCCAACAACAATGCGGCCGCGGACCAAATGATGCCCCGAAGCAAATAATGCTCGCTGTTATCATTTCCGGCTATGGAACTGCGGCAGCTGGAGTACTTCGTCGCTGTCGCGGAGGAGGAGAGCTTCACCAAGGCGGCGGCCCGGTTGCACATCGCGCAGTCCGGGATCAGCGCGCAGATCCTGCAGCTGGAACGCGAACTGGGTCAGCGGTTGTTCGACCGCAACCGGCGCGCGGTCCGGCTCACCGAGGTGGGCACCGCGGTGTTGAAGCATGCGCGGCTCGCGTTGGCGGCAGCCGAGGACGCCCGGCAGATCGCCGACGAGTACGGCGATGCGTTACGCGGCCACGTCAGCGTCGGGCTGGCGGCGTCGTCGTCGTACGCGTTCGATCTCGCCGACATGCTCGCGAAGTTCCACCGCGATCACCCGTTGGTCGAGATATCTCTGCAGGAGACCGGTAGCGACGAACTCGTGGCGGGGCTGCTCGCCGGCCGTCAGGACGCGGCCATCATCGCACCGCCCGCCGTGGTGCCCCCGGATCTCGGGCTGCAACTGGTCGCCGACGAACCGCTCGTCGCGGCGGTGAGCACGGACCACCCACTGGCCACCGCCACCGACATCACCCTCGATGACCTGAGCGGGTGCCAGCTGATCACCTTTTCCCCGATGGTCGGCACGCGCAGCACCATCGACGCCACGTTCGCTGCCGCGGGAATCGAGGCGCACATCGGCATCGAAGCGGGTGATCCGAGCGTCTTGGCCGAGCTTGCCGTGGGAGGCCTGGGAGTCGCCCTGGTTCCCGAGCCGTACGCCCGGGCGCGCGACGGCCAACTGCGCGTTCTGCCGATCACGGACGTGCAGCTGCGAGGATCCCTTGCGCTGGCGTGGAATAACGCCAGACGGCCCACACCCAGTGCGCGGCGGTTGATCGATTACGCCAGGCAGTCGCTGTCAGCCAAGTACGGCCTGTCAGGCTGATCACGGAACGCTACAGTGACTGCGCTGACACCGATTGAAGGAGACACACTGATGGCCTGGTTCCTCGCCATGGAAGGCCCCGCCAACAAGGCCGTGCTGTACCAACTCCAGGAATCGGTCGACACTGACAAGCTGGCCGAGGAGATGTTGAGCTCGGCGACCCTGGACCGCGCCGTCGCGGTGCCCGCGGTGCTGCAGAACAACAAGCAGCACGTGACGGTGTACGTCCGCCCGGCGGCGTGGGGCGTGTGGACCTTCTACCAGCTGACCGAGGAGGAGCGGAAGGCGCTCGCGTCGGCGACCAATCCGCTCGTGGAGGCGCTGGCTCAAGCCGCGCGCCAGAAGCAGAACCGGCCGCAGTCCTAGTCACCCGCGATGTCACCCCCGATGTGCCAGCCGCGGGCGCGCGCGTACTGGCGATACAGCCGGGCGTAGACACCCGCGGATTCCATCAGCTGCGCCGGCGCCCCGGTCTCGACGACGCGTCCCCCGTCGAGCGCGACGACCTGATCGGCCGCCTCGAGGGTGGCCGGGCGGTGGGCGATGACGATCATCGTGCGGTGCGGGTCGGCTGCCAGTTCGGCGATGGCCGCACCGATGGCCGCTTCGTTCTCGGGATCGAGGGCCGATGCGGCCTCGTCGACGAGCACGATGCGCGCCTGCTTGAGGAAGGCGCGTGCGATCGATACGCGTTGACGCTCTCCGCCGGACAACTGGGCACCGCCCTCGCCGACCCGGGTCGCCCAACCGTTGGGCAGCCGGTCGATGACCTCGTCGAGTGCGGCGGCGCGCGCCGCGGCGTGCAACTCGGCAGCGGTCGCGTCGGGCCGGGCCAATCGCAGGTTCTCCTCGATCGTGGTGTCGAACAGGTAGACGTCCTGGAACACGATCGCGATCTCGCGCAGGAGCGCGGTGTGGTCGTAATCGCGGACATCGACGCCGCCGACGCGTACCGACCCGGTGTCGGTGTCGAACAACCGGGCGATCAGCCGCAGCACCGTCGTCTTCCCCGACCCCGACGGGCCCACGAGCGCCGTCGTGGAGCCCGCCGGACAGCAGAACGACACGTCGCTGAGCGCGGCGTTACCGCCGTATCCGAAACCGACACCGCACAATTCGATGCCGACGTCGTACACGACGCGGCGCGGCCGAGGCGATTGCGGCAGTGGGTCGAGGCGCAGGAAATCGTCGACCGTGGCGACGAGGTAGTCGAGCGCACCGATGCCGCTCACGTGACCGCCGAGCGTGCCCAGCGGTTCGGTGAACCGCACCGCGAGGATCAACAGCGCGACGGCGTCGGCGACGTGCAGTGATCCGTCGAGCAGGTATGTCGCCGTCAGCGCGAGCGTGGCGACGAAACCGGCGGCCACGACCCAGGTGTAGAGCTGGTCGGGCCACAACAGCCGGTTCAGGCCCCGGGCATAGCGTCGGCGGTGTTCGTCGAGCGCGTCACGCATCTGCACGGTACCGGTGCGCCCGCGGCCTGCCGCCCGGATGACCGACTGCGCCTGACCGTATTCGACTGCCCGGCCGGCAATTTCATTCCCGGCGGCTTCGATGTCGGCGACCACGCCGAGAGTGCTACGGCGGCAGTTTCGCGCCGCGAGCAACGCGGCGGGCAGCGTCAGTGCCAGCACCAGCCCGAGCCGCCAGTCGACCACCAGTGTGACTGCGGTGATCGTCACCGACACGCTGATGCAGTTCACCGCGGGCCCGGCCACCACGACGCTGACGTGCCCGACCTCGCCGGCCACCGACGTGGCTGTCCGCACGAACCGGCCCTTGTTGTCGCCGCTGAACCAGCCCATCGGCAACACATTGAGGTGTTCGATGAGCCTGCCGCGCAACTGCGCGGTGGTCTCCCCCGCCGCGACGAATCCGACCGTCATCGTCCGCACATTGAGCCACCAGTAGATCAGCACGCCGGCTCCCGCCACGCCCAACCATGGTGCGGCTGCGGCGAAATCGGGCTGCGGTGCCAGCAGGGCGCGCAGGATCGGAACCAGCGCCCCGAGCAGAAGTCCCTGCACGACACCGAGTACCGCCTGCAGCGCCGCGACGTGCAACAGCGGACGGGGATCGGTCACGATGGTCAGTAGCCGGCGGATCATGCCGCCACCCCCTGCTGTGCGCGCCACAATCTGGCGTAGAGCCCGTCGCGGGCGAGTAGTGCGGCGTGGGTGCCGGTCTCGGCGATACGGCCACCGTCGAGGACGACGATCTGATCGGCGCCGACGACGGTGTGCAGGCGGTGAGCGATCACGATGACGGTCTTGCCGACGATGAGTTCGGCGAGCGCGTCGTGCACGGCGACTTCGCTGTCCGGGTCGAGTGCCGCCGTCGCCTCATCGAGCACCACGATCGGTGAACGCGCCAGGATGGCCCGTGCGATCGTCAGCCGCTGCCGCTCGCCACCCGAAAGTCCGCCGCCGTCAGACTGATTCAGCACGGTGTCGTAGCCCTGTGGCAATCGCTCGATGACATCGTGGATCTGCGCGGCCTTCGCCGCCGCGCGTATCTCGGCGTCGGTGGCCGTGGGCCTGCCCAACCGGATGTTCTCGGCGACGGTGTCGCGGACGAGCACCACGTCCTGGAACACCAGCGACACCGTCGACAGCAGTGCCGTCGAGGACATGTCGCGGATGTCGACCCCGCCGATCCGGATGGCGCCGGACGTGACGTCGTAGAACCTGGGCACGAGCGTCGCCACGGTGGTCTTGCCCGCCCCGGACGGTCCGACGAGCGCGGTGACCGTCCCAGGGCGGCAGGTCATGGTGATGTCGCGCACGGCGTCGGTGGTGCCGTCGTAGGAAAAGCCGACATGGTCGAACTCCACACCGAACTCGTTGGGGCTCTTGGGCATCTGCGGCTCGGGCAGTGCGGGTGTCGAGAGCAGCCGTTCGATGTTGCCCGCGGCCACGCGAGCACTGCGAAGCGCTATCGACCCGTGGATGAGTTCGGACAACGGCGCGGCGAGTCCCACCCCGACGACGAGGAACGGGATCAGGTCTGCCGTCGCGAGCCCGCCCGCGCGGACGAACATCAACCCGGCCACTGTCACGACCGCGAGCACCGTCACCTCCGCCGCGAGGATGTGGCTGGCCGCGGTGCTGTAGCGAACCTCGGCGACCCAGGCTCGGAAGGCGTCGCGATAGTCGCGGACCGCCCGCGTGAATCTCTCCAATGCCGTTGTGGCACCGAATGTTTTGGCAACGGCGATACCGTCGGCGTATTCCACTGTCGCGCCGCTGATCCGGGTCTCGGCCGCGATCAGCTTCTGGGTGTGTTCCGGCATCGACCGCATCGCCAGCCGGTAGGTCAGGAAGGCGATCACCGGCACCGCGACCGTGACCGCCGTCATCGGCGCGTCCACCGATATGAGATAGCCGATCGCGACGAGCGTGACGGTGACCGCACCGACGAGCTCGCCGAGGGCGTGCGCGAACAGCACGTGCATGGCTTCGAGGTCGACGGTCATGACCTTTTTCATCTGGCCCGAGCCCGATGACCGGAACCAGCCCAGCGGAACGATGCCGAGGCGGTCGACGAGGCGCTTGCGGAGGTGGTGCAGCATCCTGGCGTCGGCGTGGTGGCCGATATGGGAGGCCAGGCCGAGGCAGACCAGGCGTACAGCGGCGCCCGCCGCTCCCAGACCGATCCACAGCCATACGTGGCCCTCCGAGCCGGCCAGCGCGCGCCGGGCGATCTCCGCGATCGCGATATACGGAAGCAGGCCCGCCGCCGCGGCGACGGCAGCCAGCAGCGCGCACGCGATCAGGTTGACATGCACGGGGCGCAGCATGTCGGCGGCGCCGCGGTAGGTGATGGGTAGTGCGGGAGGTGGGGCGACCTCGGGCATACTCGGCGTCCTCTCATAGGGAAGGCTGCCCTAAGTCTTGAAGTTGAAGTCGACTTCATGTCAACTGCTCCGCATGGACGAAAACCGACGTGGCGCGCACGTACAGATCGGTGAGGCCGCCGCCCTCTACGGGCTGGCACCGTCGGCATTGCGCTGGTGGGAGAAACAGGGCGTATTGCCCGAGCCGGACCAGAACGGAGGCAGGCGCACGTACAGCGAGGCCGACCTGCGCCGGATCGGGCTGGCGTATCTGTGCGCGGTCACCGGACGGATGCCGCTGGACCAGGCCGCGATCGTGACGTCCGGCGATACACAGAACGGCGAATGGCTGGAGGCGGTGCGGGGCCACATCAAGCGGCTCGACGAGCAGTGTGCGCGACTACAGGCTGCGCGCGACTACCTGACGCATCTGCTGCTGTGCACGTCGGACGATCCGACAACGGATTGTCCATACCTGGATGAGGAGCTGGTCAAACACACCCCGCGGGGGCGGTTCGCCGAGGCGGACCTGATCGATGCCGCCCGGCGATCTCGTACCTTGCTCCCCCGGCTGGACTCGAACCAGCAACCCTTCGGTTAACAGCCGAATGCTCTGCCAATTGAGCTACAGGGGACTGCCTTTCCGCGGATCTCCTCCGCGGCCGAGCGTTGACTCTAGCGTACTGACCGCCACCGCCGCCAATGCGATCCCACACGGGCGAGTCGACGCGTCGGTGAGGCAGGATGGACACACACAACTGTCGTCTGGGAGGAACGCTGTGATCCGCTATGCCGCCGTGATCGCCGTCGGCTACGTGCTCGGCGCGAAGGCCGGCCGCCGTCGCTACGAGCAGATCGCCAGCACCTATCGCGCGGTCACGTCCAACCCTGCGACGCGAGCCGTCATCGACGCCGGGCGGCGCCAGATCGCGCGGCGCGTGTCACCCGACCCGGAGTTCGTGACGATGACCCCCATAGACGCAGAAACGTCGGTGCTCTCCGTGGAGAACACCGACGATTCGGTGAAGGCCAAGCGCGGCTGGTGAGCGCTAGCCGATGCTCTGATTGATCGTCGTGCCGGGAAGCAGCGGGCCGGTGCTCAGGCCCGGGTTACCGCTGCCGGGCGCGCCGATGGAGACCGGCGGGATGCCGCCGACCGCGGGCTGACCGTTGGAGTACGACAGGCACTTGCCGTCCTCTTTGTTGCCGAACCAGGCCAGGCAGGCCGGGGCGGCAGTGACGTCGGACTGCGGGGTCGTGGCGGCGAGGAAGGCCGGGGCGGCCACTGCGGCTGCCGCGAAAGCCCCGACTGCGACGAAGCGCCGCGTCCGGTTGCTGAACTGTGTCACCAGGTTGCCTTTCTCAGCTCGTCCATAGATCGGCTCCACCCTATCGTGATGTGAGCTCTCACGCAGTGAGGTCGTCGCCGCTCGCTTGTTCCAGCAGGCTGCGGCGGTAGGACTCCATCGCGACGAGGTCACCGAACAGGGCGTGATATTCGTCTCCCTGCTCGACCGGCGACATCCGTTGCAACTTGGACTTCACCTCGGCGATCTGGCGGCCCACCCAGACCTCCTGCAGGCGGGCCAGCACGCTGCCGATGTAGCGCGGGAGCTTCTCGTCGTCTTCGACGTTGATCGCCTCTACGCCGAGCTCGTTGACGAGGCTGGCGGCCGCCGGAGACGACGTCTGCTCGCGCACCGCTTCGATCCACTGCGCCCCGGACACGCCCGACGCCGTGCCGCCTGCCGCCTCCATGGCGGTGCGCACGGCGGCATAGCCGGGATGCGTGAAGCTCTCCACGGTCAGCGAATCGAACACCGGGCCGGCCAGCGCCGGATACTGCAGGCCCGCCTTGAGCGCCTCCCGCTGCGGCCACAGCGTGGGATCGCTCGGGTCGGGCCGCTGCACCGGGGGCGCCTTGGGTCGGGCCTGCGGCTCGGCACCGGCACGGCGGCCGTCGCGGCGGCCACCGCTGGCTTCCTCACGCACGCGCCCGATCACCTGCGCCACGTCGTCCCAGCCGACCCAGCCGGCGAGCTGGCGGGCGTATTCATCGCGCAGGGTCGGGTCTTTGATCCCGGCCGCCATCGGCACACACCGGCGCAGCGCGGCCACGCGGCCTTCGGCACTGTCGAGGTCGTGTTCGGCGAGCGCGCTGCGAATCACGAACTCGAACAACGGTGTTCGGCGGGCCACCAGATCCCGCAGCGCGCCGTCGCCGGAACGCAACCGCAGATCGCACGGGTCCATGCCGTCCGCCGCGACCGCCACGAACGACTGCCCGGCCAGGTTCTGCTCCCCCTCGAACGCCTTGACGGCCGCGGCCCGCCCGGCGGCGTCGCCGTCGAACACGTAGATCAGTTCACCGCGAAAGAAGTTGTCGTCCATCATGAGTCGCCGCAACATCGACAGGTGCTGGTCGCCGAACGCCGTCCCGCACGAGGCCACTGCCGTGGTCACCCCGGCCAGATGCATGGCCATCACGTCGGTGTAGCCCTCGACGACCACGGCCTGATGGCCCTTGGCGATATCGCGCTTGGCGCGGTCCAGCCCGAACAGCACCTGAGACTTCTTGTACAGCACGGTCTCTGGCGTGTTGACGTATTTGGCCTGGTTCTGGTCGTCATCGAACAACCGGCGCGCGCCGAAGCCGATGGTCTCGCCCGACGACACCCGGATCGGCCACAGCAACCGGCGGTGGAACCGGTCCATCGGGCCGCGCTTGCCCTCGCGGCTCAGCCCGGCCGCTTCGAGCTCCTTGAACTCAAAACCTTTGCGCAGCAGGTGCTTTGTCAGCTTGTCCCAGCCCGACGGCGCGAATCCGCAGCCGAACTGGGCGGCCGCAGCGGCATCGAAATTGCGTTCGGTCAGGTACTTGCGGGCCTCGGCGGCCTCGTCGGACTGCAGCGCCTCGGCGTAGAACTCCTGCGCGGCGGCATTGGCGGCCAGCAAGCGGCTGCGGCTGCCCCGGTCGCGCTGCACGTTCGTGGTCGACGCGCCGGTGTAGGTGACGGTGTAGCCGACCCGGTCCGCCAGGAGCTCGACTGCCTCGACGAAGCTGACGTGCTCGATCTTCTGGACGAACGCGTAGACGTCACCGCCCTCGCCACAACCGAAACAGTGGAAGTGGCCGTGGTTGGGCCGGACGTGGAACGACGGCGATTTCTCGTCATGGAAGGGGCACAGGCCCTTCATCGAGTCGGCCCCGGCACGCCGCAACTGGACGTAATCGCCCACGACATCCTCGATGCGGACTTTGTCACGGATGGCCGCGATATCGCGATCAGGAATCCGGCCGGCCACCGGCCTAGTCTATGCGTGCCGGAAACTCCGGTTGAACGGGTTTGCCCGCGGCGGGGAGGGACGCAGATGAGCTTCGGCGGATACGGCGGGCCCCCGCCACCACACACCTTTTCGGCGCCGCCACCCGCGGCACCGGTCAATCCCTTGTCGACGCTGTCGATCGTGTTCGGCTTCGTGTTCGCCCCGGTCGGCGCCGTACTCGGCCACCTCGCGCTGACACAGATCAAGAAACGTCGCGAGCGGGGTCGTGGGCGGGCGGTGGCCGGACTGACCATCTCCTACTGCGTGATCGTTGCCGCAGTCGTCGCGGTGGTGGTGTGGGCGGTGCTACCCGGCAAATCGGACGCCCCGGCGACGTCGGGGACGTCCGCGGCCGAGAGCGAGAAGTCGGCCAAGCAGTTGCTCTTGACCGGGAGCGAGCTCGGTGAATTGCTCGGCGAGACGTTCGAACCCGTCCCCCAAGACGCCGTCGAAGGCGGCATCGACGACATGGCCGAGACCTCGAGCTCCCAGGCCGGTGCCGAACCGTACGACTGCATCGGTCCCGTCGTGGTGGCCGAGCGGAGTGGTTACGCCGACGCCGATGTGCAGGACTTCGCGCGTCAGGTCTGGCGCGGCTCCGACGGGGTGGTCAGGAAGGTCGACGAGGCCGTCATCGAACTGTCGACGCCCGAGGATGCTCAGGCGGTTTTCGATGAGATCAAGGCGACGTGGCAACGCTGTGACGGCCAGACCGTCACCTATTGGGGTACCGAGATACCCGATGCCGGGCACCTGACGCACAAGATCACCGATATCCGGACCGAGGAGACGACGCTGGCCGCGACGGTGTTGTTCGGGCACACCAAGAATGCGCAGACCAGTCCCAACGCCCGGGCCGTCACGGTCGCGGGCAGCTACCTGGTCGAGACCGAGATCTCGTTCGACGACGAGGAATCCACGGCGGCCGCCAACCCCGAGACGAGCGGTGTTGACGTGGCGTGGGCGATCGCCGACAAGATCGGCGCCTGAGGCTCTTCAGTCCAACGGCCGGGGCGAGCGCGCTTCGTGCACTCGTTCCAGCCGCCCCTCGGTGTAGGACGCGATCTGGTCGATCACCACGCGCAACCGGGCACCGTCGTCGTCGGCCGCGGTGAACTCCGGCTCGAACTGCGGGTCGAGACTGCCGGGCGCCTGCGCCCACAGCGCCAGGGCCACCTCGTGGATGAGTGTCCGCTGGTCCGCCTGGATCTGCAGATGTCGGTGGTCGGACATGATGAACTGCAACGCCAGCATCTTGAGCACGGCGACCTCGGCGCGCACGAGGTTCGGCACCGCGAGATCGGTGTCGAAGCGCTTGAGCGGACCGTCGCCGGCCACCTCGCGGGTCTCGGCGATCGCCGCACTCGCGAACCGGCCGACGAGCTCACTCGTCAGGCGTTTGAGCGCCACCGAGGCCGCGAGCGTTCCGTCGTACTTGCCCACGCCCGCCACGACAGGCATCTCCGACAGCCGCTGCGCGGCAGCCAGCAGTTCGTCGTGCGTCACGGTCGGGAAGGACTCGGCGCCCAGGCGCGCGAGCGAGTCGGCGGCGTCGGCGTCGGCGAGCACCCGCAGATCGATCCGCCCCGAGATCACACCGTCCTCGACGTCGTGCACGGAGTACGCGACGTCATCGGCCCAGTCCATCACCTGCGCTTCCAGGCACGGCCGCTCAGCAGGCGCACCGTCGCGCATCCAGGCCGCGGCGTCGAGGTCGTCGTCATAGAAGCCGAACTTCTTGCGGCCGCCGTAACGCTGCCACGGGTATTTCGTCACCGCGTCGAGCGCTGCCCTGGTCAGGTTCAAACCCGCCGAACGGCCATCGCCGTCAAGGACTTTCGGCTCGAGGCGGGTGAGGATCCGGAAGTTCTGCGCATTGCCCTCGAATCCGCCGAAGGCATTGGCGATCTCGTTGAGCGCACGCTCGCCGTTGTGACCGTACGGCGGGTGCCCGATGTCGTGGGCGAGCCCGGCCAGGTCGACGAGGTCGGGATCGCAGCCGAGGCCGATGGCCATACCGCGACCGATCTGGGCCACCTCAAGCGAATGGGTCAGGCGAGTCCGCGGGGTCTCGCTCTGCCGCGGTCCGACGACCTGCGTTTTGTCGGCCAGCCGCCGCAGAGCGGCACTGTGCAGCACCCGGGCTCGGTCCCGCGCGAAGTCGGTGCGGTGCTCGGTATCGGTCCCCGGCAGCGCAGCACCTTTCGGCGCTTCGTCCACCAGGCGTTGCCGGTCGAAGTCGTCATAGTGGTCGTGCCCTACTGCGTTCACCGGGGCACAGTCTGCCAGGACACGCCGCCTGACTCGTGCAGCACATTAGATTGACCGTCATGCGCATCGCCCGTCTGTTCAGCATGCTGCTCGCGATCCTGATGACCGGGTTGCTCGTCGCCCCCGGCGCAACCGCCGAACCGCCGCTGCGGCTGGCCACTCAGCTCACCGACAATGCGGGCGCGCTGTCGACTTCCCAGCGCGCCAGTGTGCAACGAGCTCTCGACCAGCTCTACGACGACCGCCGCATCCAGCTGTGGGTCGTGTTCGTCGAGGACTTCTCCGGGCAGAACTATCTCGGCTGGGCACAGAACACCATGCAGTTGAGCGAGCTGGGTGACGACGATGCGCTGCTGGCGGTCGCCACCCGGGCGCGTTCGTTCGCATTCCAGGTCCCCGACACCCTCCCTGGCGGCAACTCGCGCGCCGAGGAGATCCGGCGCGACAACATCGAACCGGCGCTGCGACGCGACGACTGGGCGGGCGCGGCGATCGCGGCCGCCAACAATCTGAACGCCGAACCGCCCGCGCCGGAATCCAGCGTGTCGTGGCCCGCGATGCTGATCGCCCTCGGCGTGTTGCTCGTACTGGGCGGGCTGCTGTGGTGGTGGTCGCGCCGGCGCCGCGCCAAGCGCCGCAAGGCCGAATTCGAGGCCGCGAAGCGGGTGGACCCGACCGACGCCAATGCGCTTGCGACGGTGCCGCTCGAAGCGCTCGATGAGCTCTCGCGCTCGATCGTCGTCGATGTCGACAACGCCGTGCGTACCAGCGAAGCCGAACTCGAACTGGCGGTCGAAGAGTTCGGCCCCAAGCGGACCGAACCGTTCAGCACGGCCCTGGCCAACGCGAAAACGGCGCTGGCGCAAGCCTTCAACGTGCGTCAGATCCTTGACGACGACGCCCCGGAGACACCGCTGCAGCAGCGCGATCTGCTGACCCGGGTCGTGGTGTCGGCGGCCAAGGCCGATCGGGAACTCGATGCGCAGAGCCAAGCCTTCGAACAGCTGCGCGATCTCGTGATCAACGCCCCCGCACGGCTCGACACCATGACGCAACAGATGGTCGACCTGACCGCGCGGATGAACCCGTCGGCCCAGACCCTCGATGGGTTGCACAAACAGTTCGACGCCACCGCACTCAGCTCGGTCGCAGGCAACGTCGATGCGGCAAAGGAGAGGCTGGCGTTCGCCGACCGCAACATCGGCAACGCCCGCAATCTGGTGGCCCGGCCCGCCGGTGATCAGACCGGGTTGGTCGACTCGGTGCGGGCGGCCGAGTCCGCGCTCGACCAGGCCCGGACCCTCCTCGACGCCGTCGACAGCGCGGCCACCGACATCAACCGGGCACTGGCCGGGCTGCCCGCCGCGATCACCGACATCCAAGCCGGTATCGATCAGGCGAATACCCTTCTCGCACAACCGGGTACGCCGCAGACCGACAAACTCGCAGCGGCCCGTGATGCCGCGGCCAAAGCCGCTGACGACGCCAGGGCCAACGGCAACGCCGACCCGCTGGGCACCTTCACGCGGCTGACGCAGGCCGATGCCAACCTCGACCAACTGCTGGCCAGCGTGCACGAACAGCGCGAAGCCGCCGAACGCCTCGCGCGGACTCTGGAGCAGGCGCTCTTCACCGCCCAGTCGCGCATCAAAGCGGTGTCGGACTTCATCGAGACCCGGCGCGGCAGCATCGGCCCGGAGGCGCGCACGAGGCTCGCCGAGGCCAGCCGGCAACTACAGGCCGCCGAGGCCAAACGGGCCAGCAACCCGAATGAGGCTGTCGCACATGCCAATGGGGCCTCGACACTCGCCGCCCAGGCGCAGGGCCTTGCCAACGACGACGTGCGCGCGGCGCAGCGTTCCTACACCTCGCAGTACGGAGGCGGCGGGTCCGATATGGGCGCCGTGCTCGGCGGCATCATCATCGGCAACATCCTGCGCGGCGGCTTCTCCGGCGGAGGAGGGTTCGGCGGGGGCTATGGCGGAGGATTCGGCGGTGGCCGCGGCATGGGCCGCCCGACGTCCTACGGCGGGGCATCGCGCTCGTCCGGCCGCAGCTACAGCGGTGGCGGCGGCCGGTTCTGAGCGCGCGCTCAGCAGCCCTTCAGCCGCACCGCCAAGTAGTCGGACACCTTGTCGAGTGCTACCCGCTCCTGCGTCATGGCGTCGCGCTCGCGGATGGTGACCGCGCTGTCTTCGAGCGTGTCGAAATCGACTGTCACGCAGTACGGTGTGCCGATCTCGTCCTGGCGGCGGTAGCGGCGGCCGATCGCACCGGCGTCGTCGAATTCGACGTTCCAGCTCTTACGCAGCTCGGCAGCGAGGTCGCGGGCCTTCGGTGACAGGTCGGCGTTGCGCGACAACGGCAGCACGGCCGCCTTGACCGGCGCGAGGCGCGGGTCGAGCTTGAGCACGGTCCGCTTGTCCACGCCGCCCTTGGCGTTGGGCGCCTCGTCCTCGGTGTAGGAGTCGACCAAAAACGCCATCAGCGAACGCGTCAGACCCGCTGCTGGCTCGATCACGTAAGGCACGTACCGGGTTTCGGTGGCCTGGTCGTAGAACGACAGGTCGACGCCGGAATGCTGTGAGTGCGTGGACAAGTCGAAGTTCGTGCGGTTGGCCACGCCTTCCAGCTCACCCCACGGGTTGCCGGCGAAACCGAACTTGTACTCGATGTCGACGGTGCGGTCGCTGTAGTGCGACAGCTTCTCCTTGGGATGCTCGTAGAGCCGCAGGTTGTCGCGGTTGATGCCGAGGTCGACGTACCACTCCAGCCGCGTGTCGATCCAGTACTGGTGCCACTCACCCGCCGTCGACGGCTCGACGAAGAACTCCATCTCCATCTGCTCGAACTCGCGGGTGCGGAAGATGAAGTTGCCGGGCGTGATCTCGTTGCGGAAGCTCTTGCCGATCTGACCGATGCCGAAGGGCGGCTTCTTGCGTGCGGTGGTGACCACATTCGCGAAGTTCACGAAGATGCCCTGCGCGGTCTCGGGCCGCAGGTAGTGCAAGCCCTCCTCGGTCTCGATCGGGCCGAGGTAGGTCTTGAGCATCATGTTGAAGTCGCGGGGCTCGGTCCACTGGCCCTTGGTGCCGCAGTCCGGGCACACGATCTCGTCCATCGGCACTGAGTCGGGGTCATCGAGACCCTTCTTCGCCGCGTACGCCTCCTGCATGTGGTCCTGCCGATGACGCTTGTGGCAGTTCAGGCACTCGACCAGCGGATCGTTGAACACCTCGACGTGGCCGGACGCGACCCACACCTGCCGCGGCAGGATGATGGCGCTGTCCAGGCCGACGACGTCGTCACGGCCGGTGACCACCGAGCGCCACCACTGGCGCTTGACGTTCTCCTTGAGTTCGACACCGAGTGGCCCGTAGTCCCATGCCGACTTGGTGCCGCCGTAGATTTCGCCCGACTGGTAGACAAGGCCACGGCGTTTCGCCAGGTTCGCAACGGTGTCGATGATGGATGCCACGGTGCAACAGCGTAGCGACCGGCGGCCTGGCACTGATAATCCGGCGCACCGGCCCGAACTGTTGACATGCATCAACGCGCATGTATTCTGGCCGCATAATGAAAACGATTTCCAGTTTGGCAGACGATCAGCACGCTGACGCGCACCAGCATCACGGCGCGCCGGCTCCCGAGCTGCCGCCGCGCGAGGTCCTCGACACCGCCGGCGAGTTGCTGCGCGCACTGGCCGCGCCACTGCGGATCGCGATCGTGCTGCAACTGCAGCAGTCCCAGCGCTGCGTGCACGAACTGGTCGACGCACTCGGTGTGCCGCAACCCCTGGTGAGTCAGCACTTGCGCATCCTCAAGCAGGCCGGGGTGGTTTCCAGCGAGCGGGCCGGCCGCGAGGTGCTCTATCGGTTGGTCGACCACCACCTCGCGCACATCGTCGTCGACGCCGTCGCCCACGCCGGCGAGGACCGCCGGTGACAGGCGCGGTCCGGTCCACCCGCCAACGCGCGGCGATTGCCGACCTTCTCAACGAGACCGACGGGTTTCGCTCCGCTCAGGAACTGCATGACGAGTTGCGCCGTCGCGGCCAGGGCATCGGGCTGACCACGGTCTATCGCACCCTGCAGGCCATGGCGACCGCGGGAGTCGTCGACACCTTGCGGACCGACACCGGCGAATCCGTCTACCGGCGGTGCTCGGAGCACCATCACCACCACCTGGTGTGCCGCGCGTGCGGTTCCACGGTCGAAGTGTCGGGCCCCGACGTCGAGACCTGGGCCGCCGACGTCGCCCGCGAGCACGGGTTCTCCGACGTCAGCCACACGATCGAGATTTTCGGCGTCTGCGGTGAGTGCGTCGGCGCCACCTAGCCGCACGCCGCTCGATGGCAGGTGCCGGTGCGCCCGGCTATGAGCGACAATGTCGCGGAAAACAGCTCACCTGTCCCACTGGGAGCATGAGCCCCATGGGCACAATCACACGAAGCACTCCTACGTCGCTGCGCCACAGCGGCCTCAGTTGTTACCTGCCCGCCCTGCGCGCGACTTTGTCGCTGTAAGGCGGGCACGCCGAATCGCGTGACGCACGTGGCCAGCGGGCCATGAGTGGCAGTTGTTATCCACGCCGTGAGGCTGAAGCGAATGATGTTACGCACGAGGCGTTTTCCGCGACATTGTCGCGGAAAGGCGGGCCGACCGGATACACCCAGCCGCTCCTCGACCGAGCCGCCACTCCTAGACCGGATCGCGCGCCAACCCGAGCACCGTGTGTCTGGTCAGCGGCGCAAGTTCGATGGCGCCGGGTGCATGCGGGTCGACCCAGGCCATCTCCTCGATCTCGGCCTGAGGCGCGGGATCGCCGTCGAGTACGACCGAATACAGCTGGGCGTCCACGACGTGGCCGGGTTCGTTGGCGGCGGCCGCGGTGTAGCGGCCCAGCGCCCGAGCCGACGTCGTATCGAAGCCCGTGCCGAGTTCCTCGTAGACCTCGCGGACGAGTGCCTGCAACGGCTCTTCGCCGGGCTCGATCTTTCCGCCGGGCTGCATGAACGATGACGTGCCGCGCTTGCGGACCACGAGCACGTGATTGCGCTCGTCGAGGACCACGGCCGCGACGATGCCGATGACCGACGTCACGACGTCAGATCCCGGCGGACGTCGGCTCCGGTCGCCAGGACCATCAGGATCAGGGTGCGCAGAGCGTCGTCGGTGAGCCCGGCGGCCGGAAAGTTGTACCGCAGCATGACGTCGGCGACCTTCTTGGCCGCCCCCTTTCGGACCGCGCCCTTGGCCGTCGCGCCGTCGGCGGGCGTCTCGACAACCTTCTCCACCAACACCACGGTGCCCAGCATGGTGCGGCTCGCGTGCGCGGCAACGCGGTCACGAATCTTGTTGTTGAGCGGCAGATCCCAGGCCAGCGGCTGGGTCAACGAGACCATCTCCAAGTCCTCGGCGATCGCGACGACCCGCACCGACGCCACCGATCCGTCGACCGTCACGGTCAGCGCGTTGTCCTCCTCCTCGACGACGGACATCACCTCGCCGAGCACCGACGACAACCGTTGCAGGAGGCCGGGCATCACGCCCTGCCGAAGCGACGATTGCGGTTCACGTATTCCTCGCACGCCGCCCACAGATCGCGCCGGTCGTAGTCTGGCCAGAGCTTGTCCTGGAACACGAACTCGGCGTAGGCGGCCTGCCACAGCAAGAAGTTACTGGCCCGCTGCTCCCCCGAGGTGCGGATGAACAAGTCCACGTCGGGGATGTCGGGGCGGTGCAGGTGTTTGGCGAACGAGGCTTCGCTGATCCGGCTCGGGCTGATCTTGCCTGCCACCGCTTCCTCGGCGAGTGCCCTGGTGGCCTCGACGATCTCGGTGCGCCCGCCGTAATTCACGCAGTAGTTGATGGTGATGACGTCATTATCGACCGTCATCTGCTCGGCGATGTCGAACTCCTTGATGACACTGCGCCACATCTTGGGCCGCGAGCCGACCCAGCGCATCCGCACGCCCATGTCGTTGAGATTCTCGCGGCGTCGCCGCACCACCTCACGGTTAAAGCCCATCAGGAAGCGCACTTCTTCGGTGCTGCGCTTCCAGTTCTCGGTCGAGAACGCGTACACCGTCAGATGCTTGATACCGATCTCGATCGCACCGCACGTGATGTCGATGAGCACCGCCTCGCCCATCTTGTGGCCCTCGGTGCGGCCCAATCCGCGCTGTGTGGCCCAGCGGCCGTTGCCATCCATCACCACTGCGACATGGTTGGGCACCTGATCGGCCGGGATCTGCGGAGCAGCCTCTTTGGACGTGTGCTGGGGCGGGCGGGCGAAGCGGCCGTTGGTGCCGGCTGGGATGTCGGGGAAGACGACCGGCCAGGTCGATTTGTCCGGGAACGTCGGGTAGTCGTCAGGCGCCGGGGGCAGCTGTGGGTAGGTGGTCTTGTCCCGCTTCCCGTCCCGCTTCAAAGCCATGCGCCATATCCTGCCTGACCAGCGCTGCCCGCTGATCGGCGACCGTGCGATCGATCCGGTACACACGCTCGACCAGAGGCAATGTCCGTAACTGACGCTCCAGATGCCACTGCAGATGTGCGGCGATGAGGCCGCTGGCCTGGCTGCGGTGCCCTGGCGATGTCGTCTCGGCGTACTCCCAGTCGCCGTCGTGCAGCGCTGCCATCAGCTCGAGCACGGGCTGCGGCGGCGTGGCCGAACCGCTGGGCCGACAGTGCACACACACGCTGCCGCCCGCCGCGACATGGAATGCCCGGTGCGGGCCGGGTGCGGCACATCGCGCGCATTCGGTCAGCGCCGGAGCCCAGCCGGCGACCCCCATGGCCCGCAACAGATACGCGTCGAGCACCAATTCGCGTTCCCGGGACCCGTCAGCAATCGCGCGCAGCGCCGAAACGGTCAGCCGGTGCAACGCGGGCATCGGCGCCCGCTCCTCACCGGCGAGCCGCTCGGCGGTCTCCAGCATCGCGCACGCACTGGTGTAGCGGCCGTAGTCGCTGACGATGTCGGCCGCGAACGCGTCGATTGCCTGAACCTGGGTGACGATGTCGAGATTGCGGCCCGGATGCAGCTGCACATCAATGTGGGCAAACGGCTCCAGCCGCGCGCCGAACTTGCTGCGCGTCCGCCGCACGCCCTTGGCCACCGCGCGGACCAATCCGTGGTCGCGGGTGAGCAGGGTGACGATCCGGTCGGCCTCGCCGAGCTTGTGCTGGCGCAGCACGACCGCCCGGTCACGATACAGCCGCATCGTGACAGTCTCGCATCATGGCCTGACAAGTTCCGTTATGCACCGCCGATATTCTCGAAAGTGATGGGCAAATCTACGACTTGCGACTCGGCCACCACTCCCTTCCCGACCCTGACGAACCAGCTGTATCAACTTGCCAGCGGCGCCATCACCTCTGACGAATTGGTACGCAGATCGCTGCATGCGATCACCGCAAGCCAGTCGACCCTCAACGCGTTCCGCGTCGTGCTGACCGAACAGGCACTGGCCGATGCCGCCAAGGCCGACCGCGATCGCGCGGCCGGCAAACAGCTCCCGTTGCTGGGGATCCCCATCGCGGTCAAGGACGACGTCGACATCGCGGGCGTGCCCACCCGCTACGGCACGAACGGCAACGCCCGCGTCGCGACCGCGGACGCCGAGGTGGTGCGTCGGCTGCGAGCCGCAGGCGCGGTCATCGTCGGCAAAACCAACACGTGCGAACTCGGGCAATGGCCGTTCACGAACGGGCCGGGCTTCGGCCACACCCGCAACCCGTGGTCGAGCAAACACAGCCCGGGTGGCTCGTCCGGTGGGAGCGCGGCCGCCGTCGCCGCGGGCCTCGTGGCCGCGGCGATCGGTTCCGACGGCGCGGGCAGCGTTCGCATCCCGGCCGCGTGGACCCATCTGGTCGGAATCAAACCCCAGCGCGGCCGTATCTCGACCTGGCCGCTGCCCGAGGCGTTCAACGGCATCACGGTCAACGGTGTGCTGGCCCGCACGGTCACCGACGCGGCCCTCGTTCTCGACGCCGCATCCGGCAACGCCGACGGCGACCTGCACAAGCCGCCGCCGATCCAGGCTGCCGACTACGTCGGACGGGCACCGGGCCCACTACGGGTGGCCATGTCGACGAAGTTCCCGTTCACCGGCTTCCGGGTGAAGCTGCACCCCGAGATCCGCGCCGCACTGCAGACGGTTGCCGACCAACTCGGCCACCTCGGTCACACCGTCGTCGCCAAGGACCCCAAGTACAGCGTGCGGATGTCATGGGACTTCCTGTCCCGGTCCACCGCCGGTCTGCTGGATTGGTCGTACCGGCTCGGTGACATCGAATACGACGACCGCACGGTCGCGAACATGCGCATCGGCCGGCTGCTGTCCGAGAACGTGCTGCGCAAGGCGCGCGCCCACGAAGCTCAGGTGCAGCGGCGCATCGGCTGGATCTTCAACCTCGTCGACGTCGTCATCGCCCCGACGACGGCACAACCGCCGCCGCTCACCCACGAATTCGACCGGCTCGGGTGGTACGCCACCGAACGCCGCGCAATCCAGGCGTGCCCGGTGACCTGGCCGTGGAACCTCCTCGGCTGGCCGTCGATCAGCGTGCCAGCCGGGTTCACCTCGGACGGATTGCCGATCGGCGTGCAGCTCATGGGTCCGGCCAACAGCGAGCCGATGCTGATCTCCCTGGCCGCCGAGCTCGAGGCCATCACCGGTTGGGCCGCCAAACAACCCACGGTCTGGTGGAACACCCCGGAAGGCCACCGCGTGCGCGACACCAACGGCGAGACACCCGAGAATTACGACGTATCGCAGGCGGTCGCGGCGGTCAACGCACTTCGCCAGCCGCCCGGACGGCTGGCGATGGCAAACGAGAACGAGTAGTCGACTACGCGCGCCACTCACCTTGGGCGCTCCTAGCGTTCGTGCCATGGCGGCATCAACGGGATGCCCCCACGAATATGGAGGCGCGATCATGTCCATCAGCTACCCGGCTCGTTTCGCCGTCGTCGCACTCGCCGCCACTGCCGTCACCGTGCCCGCACCAGCCCAGGCCGACCCGCTCCCGTACGGGCCCGACACCTGTATCCAGGGCTATGTGTGGCGCGAGGCACGGTCGGGCGACACCGTATGCGTAACACCCGAGACCCGTTCGACGGTCGCCCAGCAGAACGCCAACCCCAAGGCGCACAAAGACCCCAACGGTGCCTATGGACCCGAAAGCTGCGCTCAGGGTTACGTGTGGCGGGAAGCGTTCGACGGCGACACGATCTGCGTCACCCCGGATTTCCGCCAGCAGATGTTCGACGACAACGCTGCCGCCTCGTCACGCAAACAAGCCAACGCTCCCGAGCCGACACCGCAGGCGGGCGGCGATTCAACGGTGGTCTTCGAGATCACCGGGTCGGGCACCGTGTACTCCATCGACGTCGATCCCGGCGGCCGGAAGGCGACGGAGAACACCCAGGTGCCGTGGAAGACTACGGCGACGGTCGGGCCGGACGTAGGCCTGTTGCAGGTGGTCGCGGTCGGCAAGACCGGCGAACAGGGCTGCCGGATAACCCTCGACAACGAGGTCGTCGCCGAAGAACCGGTCGGCGGCGGCGCGCACTGCGTGTTCAGCCGGCCCTGACTGTCAGAACCCAAGCCTGCCAAGTTGTTTGGGGTCGCGCTGCCAGTTCTTGGCGATCTTGACCCGCAGGTCGAGGTAAACCTTTGTGCCGAGCAGCTTTTCGATCTGTGTACGCGCCGCGGTGCCGACCTCGCGGAGCCGGGCGCCGCCTTTCCCGATGACGATGCCTTTCTGGCTGTCGCGCTCCACATAGAGGATGGCGTGCACGTCGATGAGGTCGTCACGTCCTTGCCTGGGTTCGACCTCCTCGATCACGACCGCCAGGGAGTGCGGCAGTTCGTCGCGCACGCCTTCGAGTGCGGCCTCGCGGATGAGTTCGGCCATGAGCACTTCTTCGGGTTCATCCGTGAGCTCACCGTCGGGGTAGTACGCCGGGCCCGGGGGCAGCTGAGCGACAAGGACGTCGGTGAGCACATCGAGTTGCTCGCCGGAAGTCGCCGAGACGGGGACGATCTCGGTGTCGGGACCGACCAACTCGCTGACCGCCAGCAGCTGTGCTGCCACCCGGTCCTTGGGCACCTTGTCGATCTTGGTGACGATGGCGATGAACGTGGTCTTGGGCGCGACGGCGCGGATCTGCTGGTAGATCCAGCGGTCGCCGGGACCGATGGCCTCGTCGGCGGGGATGCACATCCCGATGACGTCGACCTCGGAGTAGGTGTCTTTGACCAGGTCGTTGAGGCGTTGGCCGAGCAAGGTCCGGGGCCGGTGCAGGCCGGGGGTGTCGACGAGGATGATCTGGAAGTCCTCGCGGTGGACGATGCCGCGGATCGTGTGGCGCGTGGTCTGCGGACGATTCGACGTGATCGCGACCTTGGTCCCGACGAGGGCGTTCGTCAGCGTCGATTTGCCTGTGTTCGGCCGGCCGACGAAACAGACGAAGCCGGAACGGAACTCGCTCATACCGGCGTACCGGTCCGGTCCGTGACGATCACCGCGGCATCAGCCGACAGCTCACGCACCGCAGCCACACCCGCGTCGTCGGCCGATCCGCCGACCAGGACAGCCGCTTCCAGTCCCGTCGCGCCACTGGACACCGCGGCGGCCACCGCGGCCTGCAGCGCGGTCAGTTGCAAGGCGGCGAGATCGACGGGCGCGCCGGCGTACGTTCGGCCGTCTAGATCGCGCACGGCCGCTCCGGCAGCCGCTTCGGCGCGGCCCATCGCTCCGCGGGCCAGCACCACGAGCTTGGCGTCCTCGGCGTCGAGTTCAGTCATCCGGGTGATCTCCTCCTCGCGTGCGCGAATTCTCGTCAGGGGACTCCGTCGGCGAGACCAGCACGGTGTTGATTCGCACGCGGCCCCGATGATCGGGCCCGCCCTCGGCGCGCAAACGCAGTCCGTCCCAGGACACCTCGGCGCCGGGCAGCGGCACGCGCCCGAGCTCGAACGCCACGAGGCCGCCGACGGTGTCGACGTCGAGATCCTCGTCCAAGTCCAGCCCGTACAGCTCGCCGAGATCCTCGATCGGCAGTCGCGCCGACACGCGGTACTCCCGCTCCCCCAGGTCTTCCACGGGCGCGACCTCATCGGTGTCGTATTCGTCGGCGATCTCACCGACGATCTCTTCGAGCACATCCTCGATGGTCACCAGGCCGGCGATCGCGCCGTATTCGTCGACCAGCAGCGCCATGTGGTTGCGGTCGCGCTGCATCTCGCTGAGCAACTCATCGAGCGGCTTGGAGTCCGGCACGAACACCGCCGACCGCATGACCTGCGCGACCGTGGTGTCACGACCCCCGTTGGTCGAGTAGTAGGTCTGCTGCACAAGGTCTTTCAGATACACCACACCGACGATGTCGTCCACGTTCTCCCCGATCACCGGGATACGCGAATGCCCGCTACGGACCGCCAGCGATGTCGCTTGGCCCGCGGTCTTGTCACTTTCGATCCACACCATCTCGGTACGCGGAACCATGACCTCGCGGGCCGGGGTGTCACCGAGTTCGAACACCGACTGGATCATCCGGCGTTCCTCGTCGGCCACCACGCCGCGCTGTTGCGCCAGATCGACGACCTCACGCAGTTCGATCTCGGACGCGAACGGGCCGTTGCGAAAACCACGACCCGGGGTGAGCGCGTTACCGATCAACACCAGCAGCCGGCTGATCGGGGTCAGCAGCACCGAAATGGCCTGCAGCGGAAGCGCGGACACCAATGCGATGCTGTAGGCGTTCTGCCTGCCGACGGTACGAGGGCCGACACCGATGGCCACAAAGCTCGTCACCACCATGATCGCAGCGGCGGCGAACAGGCCCCAACTGACGCCGAGATGCCCGTCGAGGAACGACGCCAGCAGCACCGTCGCACTCACTTCGCATGTGATCCGCAGCAGCACCACGAGATTGATGTAGCGCGGGCGTTCGGCGACGACTCTGCCCAGCCGCGCCGCACCCGGCCGTTCGTCCCGGGTGAGTTCTTCGATGCGCGCGATCGACACCGTCGACAACGCGGCGTCGATGGCCGCGAACAGACCGCCGAAGCCGACCAGGATGATCGCGCCGAACAGGGGTAGGAGCCCGCTCACGGTTGGTCGAAGTATCGGGACTTGTCCAACAGCTGCCGATCTTTGTCGCTCTGTCGGTCGGCGTGGTAGGCCTGCACCTGATCGGCGACCCATTCCTCCAGCAGCTGACGCTGCAGGGCGAACATCTCTTTCTCCTCGTCCGGTTCGGCGTGGTCGTATCCCAGCAGATGCAGCACACCGTGCACCGTCAGCAGGGCCAACTCCTGGCCCAGGGAATGTCCGGCCTTCGCGGCCTGCTGCTCGGCGAACTCCGGGCACAGCACGATGTCACCGAGCATGGCCGGGCCGGGCTCGGGCGAATCCGGCCGACCGCCGGGTTCGAGCTCGTCCATCGGGAAGCTCATGACGTCGGTGGGGCCGGGCAGGTCCATCCACCGCATGTGCAGGTCGGCCATCGCCGCGCTGTCGAGCAGCACCATCGACAGCTCAGCCGCGGGATGCACGTCCATCTTGGCGATGACAAACCGTGCGACACTGATCAATTCGGATTCGGAGACGTCGATCCCCGACTCGTTGGAAACCTCGATGCTCATCGTCTGGGCCGCCCGCTCGACGACCGGCGCTGGGCCCGGTTGAGCATCGCCGGCTCCTCGTGGCGCGCGTAGGCGTCGACGATCTCCGACACCAGGCGATGCCGGACCACGTCTGCGCTCGTGAGTTCGGCGAAGTGGATGTCGTCGATGCCATCGAGGATCTGCATGGCCGCCCGCAGCCCCGACGTCGCTCCGCCGGGCAGGTCGACCTGCGTGACATCGCCCGTCACAACGACTTTCGAGCCGAACCCCAGACGCGTCAGGAACATCTTCATCTGCTCGGCGGTGGTGTTCTGCGCCTCGTCGAGAATGATGAAGGCGTCGTTGAGGGTGTTGTGCGTAAGCAGGAAATCCTCGGTGACGTACAGCGAGTCCTCGGCCGCCACACTGATACACACGGCTTCCTCGGTGCCGGCGGGTTCGATGCGGTCGATGAACCGCATCGGGCGGCCGCCGCCGGTCGCGTCGTACTTCGCAACCTTGCGCGAGAGCCGGAAGGGCACGACCCCTGCAGGAAGGCGGATGTCGAGGATGTGTGCATCGGAACGGTGATGGACCTCGCGACCGCGAGCCATCCCAGGCTTGCGGCCCTCGGCTTTCCGCGTACGTGCGTACACGACGCCACCCAGCGACTCCACGATGAAGGCGACGTCGTCGCGCATCTGATCCGAAATGGTCGTGTACTGAATACGGCAGGTCCGGCCCTCTTGGGTGACCGGGCCCCCATCGGTGTCGAGGAGGCCCTGCAAGACCGCGAGTCGCACGTCTGCCGAGTTGAACAGGTAATCCGCGGGAACGAACTTGGTGTCGGATTTCTTCCCTGACAGGCCTAGCGCACGCATCACGCCGGTCACCGGATTCTCGATCGTGATGACCTCACCAGGCGTCGTGATCCGGTTCAGCACATAGTCGACGGCGGTCTTTTGTCGCGCCGTGATCCCTGGGATGAGTCGCTCGAGGGACTCGGCGAGTTCCGGATCATTGGTCGCGAATGTCGGCGTCGCCGTGCATGAGAAACATCCGTCGCCCAAGAGCAGGCCGAGCGCATACGGATCCATCGGAACAGGTTTCGACTCGAAGACCACGGGAGCGCTCAGCAGCGGCAATTCGTATCGGTGATAGTGGGCCGCACGGAGATTGCCGATCATCTCCTTGGTCTCCAGGACCCGGGCCGGCTTTCCACGGCGTCGATCGTCGCGCGTGTAGACAGACCATAGGTGGTCACCGGAGGCCAGCGTGGATGCTCCGTCCTGCGTCTGGACTCGGTAGATTTCTTTGAAGCCTTGCGGGTAGACACCCGTGACCTCAGTCGGGCGGCCGTTCGAGCCGATCACGAAGTCCCCGACCTTCAGTTCGCCGATCCGCCGGAAGCCACTGGGCGTCAACACCTTGGCGAACAACGGCTGCGCACGACCACGCATATACGCCAACGGCGCGACCTCGATCACCCCGGCGCTCATCAGCTTCGGGATGAGTTCGGGATCCATCATGTCGTGCAACGCGTCGTACAGCGGGCGCAGATACGGGTCGATCTTCTCGCTCAGCGTGCCGGGCAGAAAGCCAAGGCGTTCACCGGCTTCCACCGCCGGACGGGTGAGGATGATGCGGTTGACCTGCTTGGTCTGCAATGCGTTGACGGCCTTGGCCATCGCCAGATACGTCTTGCCGGTGCCTGCAGGTCCGATCCCGAACACGACGGTGTGGGCGTCGATCGCATCGACGTAGCGCTTCTGGTTGAGCGTCTTGGGCCGGATGGTCTTGCCACGCCGCGACAGGATGTCGAGCGTGAGCACCTCGGCAGGCGACTCCTCACCCGTGCCGGTGAGGATCGCGACGCTGTGCCGGACCGCATCCGGTGTCACCGACTGGCCGCTGGAGGCGACGGCGATGAGCTCGGCGACGACGCGCTCGGCCAGCGCAACGTCGGCCGGCTCCCCGGAGAAGGTGACTTCGTTGCCGCGCACGTGAATGTCGGCAGCCAGTAGGTTCTCGATTGCCCGCAGATTCTCGTCGGCCGAGCCAAGCAGGCCCACGATGATGTCGGGCGGAACGGTGATGCTGCTGCGGACCGATCCGGAACCGGTGGTCGACGAGTCAGCGGTCGTGTCGCGGGGCGTCACGTGGGGTTTCGTGCCTGCTTTCTGTGTTCTCGTGACGGCTCTGGTGGCCGTACTGCTGTTCGTCAGTTTACCGCTGGTCAACGACTCGGCCCAACGGTTAAGGCCGCAACGGCAAAGGGCACCCCGCACGGGGTGCCCTTTGAGCCTGCGCTGCCGGTCAGTGGCTCTGGTGAACCGTGGTGTCCACCTGCGGAACCGTCACGTGCGGGCCGATGTTGTTGACCCAGTCGTGATGGCCGACGTCAGCCTGCGCGGGACCGGCCAAACCCAGAACCGCAGCGGCCAGTCCGCTGGCGATGACAGTGGCGAATCCGAACTTCTTCATGATGCTCATGCTTCTTTCGTGTCTGCGAGTGATGTTCGAGCCGTGGCGCGAATGTCGCGGTTCGGACGCGGTATCGACGCTCCGTTGTGCCGATCTATCTGGTTGAACACAAAGATCAGCGCGGTAATTCCGGTGGCAGCAATTGACCGGGTGTTGGCAGGACGTTACCGGCGACGGGCCTGGTGTTGACTTTGACACCAGGGCTGTGGGACGGGTCGGCCGACCCGTAGTTCACGACCGTGACGTCGAAATCGGGCGCGGGACGCGCTGCTCTTCTTCGGGTCCGAGATCTTCGAGTGGCGCGACGTCCTCGCCCGCGAGCACTTTGCGCATCCGCTCCTTGTCGAGTTGCCCTTCCCAGGCCGCGACCACGAACGTGGCCACGCAGTTGCCGAGCAGGTTCACCGAAACCCGCATCGAGTCCATGATCCGGTCAGCACCGAGCAGCAGCGCCACCGCAGCGACGGGTATCGCGCCATGACCGATCGCCGCCACGGTGGCCGAGAGCGCCAAGAACGACGAGCCGGGCACGCCCGCCATGCCCTTCGAGGTAAGCATGAGCACCAGAACTGCGGTGATCTGTTCCCCCAGGCTCAGATCGACGCCAAGCGCCTGAGCCAGGAACAGCACGCAGATGGAGAGGTAGAGCGTGGCGCCGTCCAGGTTGAACGAGTAGCCCGTCGGAACCACCAGTCCCGTCGTGGTTCGCGAGCATCCCGCGTTGGTCAGCTTGGTCATGATGCGTGGCAGCACGACCTCGGTGGACGCGGTACCCAGCGCCAGGAACATCTCGTCCTTGATATAGACGAGGAACCGCCACAGGTTCACCCCGGCGAACAATCGGGCGATCACCGCCAGGATCACGATGAACAGCGCGGCAGCGGCGTAGCAGGCCGCGATCAGCTTGGCGTAGCTGCCGAGGGAGCCGATCCCGTACTGACCGATGATGTAGGCCATCGCACCGAACGCACCCACCGGCGCGAGTCGCATGATCCAGCCGATGATCGTGAAGAAGATGTGGCTGAGGTGGTCGACGAACTCGAGGATGACCGGCGGGCCGCTCTCTCCGAACTTGGCCAGCGCCAGGCCGAACAGCACCGCGAAGAACAGCACTTGCAACAAGGCGTTTTCGGCGAACGCGGAGATCACCGAGCTGGGAATGATGTTGAGCAGAAACTCCACGGTATGGGGCAGCTCGCCGTCGTTCGTTTTCGCGGCGACGGCCTCTGCGCCGGTGGCCAGCGTCTGCGGGTCGATGCTGAAACCGGAACCGGGCTTGACGATGTTGCCCACCACAATCCCGAACAGCAACGCGAATGTCGTCACGGCCTCGAAGTAGATGAGTGCCTTCACACCGATTCGGCCGACCGACTTGAGATCTCCGACGTGCGCGATGCCGAGCACCACCGTGCAGAAGATGATCGGTGCGATCAACATCTTGATCAACTTGATGAACCCGTCGGCCAGTGGCTTGAGGTTCTCGCCGAAGTCGGGCCACAACCAGCCCACTGCGATACCCGCGACGATCGCGACGAACAACTGGATGAACAGCGACGTGTACCACGGCGGCTTGTTCGCGAGCCGGATCATCTCGCTCTGCGGCGGATCGATGGTTGTTGCCATGGCCGGCAACGTATCCAGCGTTCGTCACCTCACGGTGTGATCGATGTTTCGCGGAGGAAACCTGACGCCGGCCCGCGTCAGCCGGCGAAATCCCTCAGCGTGGCCGCGACGGCGTCGGCGTCCGGCGTCGCGTACATCTTTCGTGAGTTCTTGTCGTAGCTGGCCAGGAACGGACAGTCGCCGGCCGTACCGGAGACCGTGTCCCCGCTCTTGATCACCTTGCCGGTCTTGGCTTCGCGGAACTCGATCTCGTATTCGACGGAGTAGTAGTCGATGGTGACCGTGTCCCCGCCGTCATCGCCCTCACACGTCGTGGATTTCACGTCGCTGCCGAGCTTGCGCTCCAGGCACGCGACGACATTGATGGCCGAGTAGTCGTCCGAGCGAGCCCACTCGTTGTCCTCTACCGGCAGCCACGCGGTGTCGACGATCCCGAGACCTTCGTAGAAGGCCGCGATGTTGTACGGCTCGCGGTAGTCGGCGGCGTTGCTCAATGAGTCACCCTCGCACACCGTCGAAAAATCGCTCGCCGAATGGGCGGTCCTGACCTTGCCTTCGGATGCCACCGAGAAAACGCCGTATGCCATGAACGCAACCGCGAGCACCGCGATGACCACGATCGCGATCAGCAGCTTGGGGGTTCCTGACTTCTTCGGTGGCGGACCGGCCTGCGCCCATTGCCATGGCTGCCCGTACGGCGACGGCGGCGGCCATTGCGGGTGCTGGGGCGCATAAGGCGGCTGCTGCCCGTAAGGCGGCGGCGGCCCGTACGGAGGCGGACCGTACGGCGGCGGTGGACCTTGGGGCGGCAGACTCACGGTTGGCTCCTCCTCAGGTGCTGTCCACGCCGAAACAGCAGGCTGGCCAAGTCCAGCCTAAGGCGTGGCCAGGCATGCCGGAGACGCCAATTTCGAGCGAGCTAGACGCGCCAGCGCGGCGTCAGCGCGCCGATCGCGCCCAACGCCACCGCCGCGGCGGTCGAGGTCCGCAACACCGACGGCCCCAGCCGCACGGCCCGCGCCCCGGCCCCGCTCAGCGCGGCGATCTCCTCGTCGGCGATACCGCCTTCCGGGCCGACGATCAGGGTCAGTGAATCGGCTTGCGCGAGTGGCAGTTCGGTGATCGGCTCGGTGGCCGTTTCGTGCAGGGCCAACACCAGACCGCCGGCGGCAACCGCGTCGGTCACCCGGCCCACCAGCTCAGGCGTCGACAGCACGCCGTCGACGCCGGGAACGTAGGCCCGCCGGGACTGCCGTGCCGCCGACCGCGCGACCGCGGCCCAGCGGCGCAGGCCTTTGTCCACCTTCGGCCCGTCCCAGCGCGCGACGCACCGCGCCGCCTGCCACGCGACGAACCCGTCGGCGCCCGCCTCGGTGGCCAGTTCGATGGCCAGTTCGGAGCGGTCGGACTTCGGCAGCGCCTGGACGACCGTCACCGCCGGCTCGGCGGCCGTGATCAACGACCGTTCGGTCACGCGCGCCGACACCGTGCCCTTCGCGGTGGCCTCGACCACGCAGTGCGCGAGCATGCCAACGCCGTCGCTGAGGTCGATCTGCTCGCCGACGCGGATACGCCGGACGTTGGACGCGTGAAAACCCTCGTCGCCGTCGACGACCGCGAGTTCGCCCGCGTCGGGCAGCGCGTCGACGTAGAAAAGCGCTGCGCTCACGACGTCAGCGGCCGGAGAACGTCTCGCGCAACCTGCTGAACAAGCCACCCGAGCTGGCGGAGGCCTGCGCCGAGCGCACCTCGGCGGCCTCGCGGGCGCGGTTCTCCTTCAGCTTGCGCAGCAGGTCGATGTCGGTGTGGTCGAGCCGAGTCGGCACCATCACGTCGATGTGGGCATGGAGATCGCCGCGGACTCCCGACCGCAGATGCGGCATCCCGTGCCCGCGCAACGTCGTCACCGCGCCGGGCTGGGTACCTGCCGGGATCGTGAGCTCGGTGGGACCGTCGAGTATGGCGTCGACGGTGACCGTCGTGCCGAGCGCGGCGTCGACCATCGGCACCGAGATCGTGCAGTGCAGATCGTCGCCGTCGCGGACGAACGTGTCGTGCTGCTTCTCGTGAACCTCGACGTACAGGTCGCCCGCCGGACCGCCGCCGGGCCCGACCTCACCCTGGGCGGCCAGCCGCACCCGCATGCCGTCACCGACACCGGCCGGGATCTTGACGCTGATCTCGCGCCGGGCCCGCACTCGGCCGTCGCCGCCGCACCGGTTACAGGGATCGGGGATGACTTCGCCGACGCCGCCGCACACCGGGCAGGGACGTGACGTCATGACCTGCCCGAGCAGCGATCGCTGCACGGTCTGAACCTCGCCGCGACCACCGCAGGTGTCGCACGTGACGGGCGTCGACTTGCCGTTGGTGCCCTTGCCGTGGCACAGGTCGCACAACACGGCGGTGTCGACTGCCACCTGCTTGGTCACCCCGGTCGCGCATTCTTCGAGATCGAGCCGCATCCGCAGCAGCGAGTCCGCGCCGGGCCGTACCCGGCCGATCGGTCCGCGTGAGGCCGTGCCGCCGCCGAAGAACGCTTCGAAGACGTCGCCGAGGCCACCGAAACCGGCGCCGAATCCGTTTCCGGCTGAGCCGCCGACGGTCTCCATCGGATCGCCGCCCATGTCGACGATGCGGCGTTTCTCCGGATCGCTCAGTACCTCGTAGGCAACCTGGATCTCGGTGAACCTGCTCTGGGCTTCCTCGTCGGGATTGACGTCGGGGTGCAGTTCACGTGCCAACCGCCGATAGGCGCGCTTGATCTCCGAATCACTCGCGCCTTTGCTCACTCCGAGCAGGCCGTAATAATCGCGTGCCACGCTGACCTTGCCTGACCTTTCGTGCCGGGGTTACCGGCTGCCTAGAACTTCGCCGATGTAGAGAGCAACCGCAGCGACATTAGCGATAGTTCCCGGATAGTCCATTCGAGTGGGACCGACCACACCCATCCCGCCGTACACCTTGCCCGAACTGCCGTAGGCGGTGCTGATGACCGAGGTGCCCGCCATCTGTTCGGCCTCGGTCTCGTGACCGATGCGCACGGTGACCTTGCCTGCCTCCTGCTGGGCGGCGAGCAGCCGCAGCACCACGACCTGTTCTTCGAGGGCCTCCAGCACCGAACGTAGCGAGCCGCCGAAGTCGGCGGTGTTGCGGGTCAGGTTGGCGGTGCCGCCGAGCAGCAGCCGTTCCTCGGCATGTTCGACGAGTGTCTCGACCAGGACGGTCGCCGACCGGCCGACCGCGTCCGCCAAACCGTCGCTGCCGTTGAGATGCGTGGCCAGGTCGGACACCGCGACCGACGCGGCGGTCAGCGGTTTGCCCTCAAGGGCCTGGCCGAGCATCTCGCGTAGCTTCGCGAGCTCGTGGTCGTCGATCGCGTCGCCGAGTTCGACGATCCGCTGATCCACCCGGCCGGTGTCGGTGATGACGACGAGCAGGAGCCGCGCCGGGGTGAGCGCCACCACTTCGAGATGGCGCACGGTCGACGTCGACAAGGTGGGGTACTGCACGATCGCGACCTGGCGGGTCAGCTGCGCGAGCAACCGCACGGCCCGGCGCAGCACGTCGTCGAGGTCGACACCGGACTCCAGGAAGTTGAGGATCGCGCGGCGTTCCGACGACGAGAGCGGCTTGACGTTGTCGATCCGGTCGACGAACTCGCGATAGCCCTTCTCCGTCGGGACCCGGCCGGAGCTGGTGTGCGGCTGGGTGATGTAACCCTCGGCCTCGAGCACGGCCATGTCGTTGCGCACGGTTGCGCTCGATACGCCGAGATTGTGCCGTTCGACCAGGGTTTTGGAGCCGATCGGCTCCTTGGTGGCAACGAAGTCGGCAACGATTGCGCGAAGCACCTCGAAACGACGATCGTCGGCACTACTCACTTGTTCACCTGCCCTTCGGAGCTACGCTGCACCCATTTTACGGTTACCAGCAGTACCTTTACCGACCGTGTCGGGCCGGCAAGGCCACCGCGGGCCGAATTCAACCGGTGGCAAATCGGCTCGAGAGTATTAGCCTTAGCACCCATGCCGATGCCGAAACCGTGCACGGGTGCCCAGCAAGTGAGCCTGCGATGATTTTCAAAGGCGTACTTGAGGGCAAACCGTATCCGGAGCATGGGCTGACCTACCGGGACTGGTCTCGCATACCGCCCCGGCAATTACGCCTGGACGAGTTGGTCACGACGACAACCGTGCTCGCGCTCGACCGGCTGCTGTCCGAGGACTCCACGTTCTACGGCGACCTGTTCCCGCACGCGGTGCGGTGGCGTGGCGACATCTACCTCGAAGACGGTCTGCACCGGGCCGTGCGGGCAGCCCTGCGAAACCGCACGATCCTGCACGCGCGATTGTTCGACATGGACGCCGTCGTGCCTGCGCAGGCTTGAAGTCCGCTCAGTCGGCCATCGCGTCGCGCAGGCTCTTGGGCCGCAGATCGGTCCAGTTCTCTTCCACGTAGGCCAGGCAGTCGGCGCGTGTGCTCTCACCGAAGACCACCCGCCAGCCGGCCGGAACGTCGGCGAACGCCGGCCAGAGGCTGTGCTGCTCCTCGTTGTTCACCAGCACGTAGAACGTGCCGTTCTCGTCATCGAAGGGATTGCTGCTCATCGGTACTCCTGATCGTTCGATCGGCGGCCATGGCCGTGTCAATTCCGAGATCGGCGCCCAGCACCCGGTCGGACAGCAGTCCCAGGCAGCTGAGGTTGGGAAATCCGGGTCCCTGGTTCAGGCCCGCAAGGCCCGGCAGGAACAGCTTGGGGGTGACGCCGGTGACCGCGAGGTCATAGCCGATCGACTCTTGCAGGCTGTCCCCGGTCAACTGCGAGCCGAGACCGAGTTCCAGCATGTCGAGGGCGTCCTGGGCGAGCAACGGGACGAACCACAGGGCGTCGGCACCCGATCCGTCGATCACGAGGTCGAACCCGTGCACGGTCTCCAACCGTTCGCTGCTGGATCTGACTCCCGCTCCCGCGGGGCGATCCGTTTGCAGCGTCAACCGGATCCGCTCGTCGCGCGCCACCGCGTGCGCGACCCGGCCGCGCAGATGCCGGATCCGGTCGTCGGCGAGCAAGGCCTCCTGCACCCGCGCCGAGAACACCCCGCGGTCCGTGCGGTTCATCGCGTCACGACGCTCGGCCAACGTCAGACCCGCCCAATGGGTCGGATCGGAGTACAGGGCGTTCTCGAAGAAACCCTCGCCGCGCGTGAACAGCGTGACCTGCGGTGAGATCACGGTGATCGTCGAAACCCGGTGGCGGAACAGTTCATTGAGCATGGTCGCGGCGGTTTCACCGCCGCCGATGACGGCCACCCGCTCCGCCGAGATGAGTTCCTGGGCCGCGGCGCGGTGCCAGAACTGGGCGATCGACAGCACGCGCGGGTTGCCGGGCAGGATCGCTTTCTCGGCCTGTCCGGGTCCGGTCACCATGACGGCTCCCGCGGTCACGGTCGACTCGTGGGTCGAAAGCACCCACGACTTCTGATCCTCGTCGACGCCGATCTCGGTGACCTCACCCGAGACCACGTTCATGCCGATGTTGTCGGCCACCCAGTTCAGGTACTGGCTCCACCGACGATGCGTCGGCGCCGGCCGGCCCCGATCGATCCATTCCGCGAACTGCCCGATGTCGATGAGATAGGACTGCCAGCTGTGGCGCATCATGCGCTCGTCGAGTTCGGCGTTGCGGCGCTGCACGAGCGACGAGCGGTACGGGAAGCCGACGTCCTTCTCGGGGCTGGTGCCCAGCCGGTGCTGACCGTCGGTCCAGCCGCCGACGGCCTGCCAGTTGGCGGCGACGCCGGCTCGTTCGACGACGACGACGTCGGGTGCCGGCACGCCCATCGCTCGCAGCTCGGCCGCCTTGGCCGCCACGGCAATGGCTTTCGGGCCTGCCCCGATGACGGCCAGGGTTCCGGTTGTGGCACTCACTCGATCACCTCTCGCAACGCGTCCAGCCACATCGCCTGCAGTGCGGCGACATCATCGGCGGACAGAATGTCTGGCAGGGTTCGCCACTGCGTGCCCAGGACGGCCGCCCCGTCGCGGTCGATCACCGCGGCCATGATGGTCAGTTCGTGGCGTACCGCGACGTTGGGCTCGGGAACCGGCGTGACGCCGGCCAGCAGTGCCCGGTCCTGCAGCAGCGCATGGTCTGCCGAATCCAGTTCGATCCGGCCGAGATAGTTGAGCAGCACCTGGGGCTCGGGATTGGCGCCCAGCCGCTCCGCGGTGTCCTCGCGCAGATAGCGCAGCAGCCCGTAGTCGATCGCGTCGCCCGGGATGGCGGCCACCAGGTCGGCGACGCCGCGGGCATCGTCAGCCGTCAACCGCAGCGGATAGATCATGCTCAACAGTCCGGCGGTGTCGCCGGTGTCGATCTCACGGGTGTCCTCGCCAAGACCCGCAGACACCACCGCATCGGACCGGCCATAGGTCTCGAGGGCCAACAGCGGGGCCGGGGTCGGCTGCCCGCGGTGTCTGCGCCAATTGGTGAGCGCGCGCGCCGTTGCCGCGGCCAGCACCTCGGTCACCGGCACCGGACCGGTGAGCACGCGGGCTGTCACGTCGGGTTCGGCAAACGCCATCTCGATCGTGACGTGGCCCATCCGGTCGGTGGCCGGGTCGACGCGGCGGGCACCGATGTGCGGGTCGTCACCGACGAATTGCCGCTGCCAGAAGTCACAGGTGTCGAGCTTGAGCGCCCGCTCGGCCAGCAATCGCGACCATTGCCGCAGCGACGTGTGCTCACGCACCGGTGCGGGCGTGCGCCCGGAAGCCAGGGCATGCCAGGTGGTCTCGAGCTCGCCGACCATGATCCGCCAGGACGCCGGGTCCAGGGCCAGCACGTGGGCGGTCAGGATCAGTACGCCGCCGCGGGTGTCGGGGTGGCGCAGCCACACCGCGTCGAGCATCGAACCTTGTTGGGGATCGATGCGCTCGACCGAGAGCCTCGCCTGTTCGGACACCGCGGCGGTCAGATCGCCCGAAACCGCCACCTCGGTGAGGACGTCCCGCGGCGGCGACGCGACGAGCGTCCTGGTGACACGGTCGAGCCGCGTCCGCAGCACCTCGTGCCCGTCGATGATGTTGCGCAGCAGGGCTTCCAGCTGGTCGCGGGTGATGCCCTCGGGCAGCCGGAACGCCTCGGTCTGCGCGAGCCGGTGCGGATCGCCGTACTGGTAGAGCCAGCATCCGTTGGGTAGCAACGGGATCGGGCCGGACTCGTCTTCGGACTCGTCGACATCGATTTCGTCGGAGTCGATCGCCGCGGCCAGCTCCCGAACCGTCGAGCAGTCGAGCATGAGCCGCGCCCGCAGCGCCAGGCCGCGCCGTCGCACCGCCTGTACGACCGACAGCGCGACGATGCTGTCGAGGCCGAGGTCGAGGAAGTCGGCGGTGACATCGACGTGCGCGGTGCCAAGCACCTCGGCCAGAACTTCGGCAACCACTTTCTCGGTGTCGGTCACGGGCGCCTCGACCTGATCGGACTGCCGCCCGGCGTCGACCGCGGCGAGCGCGGCATCGTCGACCTTGCCGTTCGTGGTCAACGGGATCTCGTCGACCAGCAAGATATGGTGGGGCACAAGGTATCTCGGAAGCGCCGCGGTCAGCATGCGGCGCAGCTCGGCCGCCGGGGTGTCACTGACCACATATGCGGTCAACCGCGGTCCGCTGCGGTGGCGCCGGACCGCGACGTGGGCGTGCTGGACGCCGGGGTGGCGATGCAGCGCCGCAGCGACCTCGCCCGGTTCCACCCGAAAGCCGCGGATCTTGACCTGGTCGTCGCTTCTGCCCAAGAACTCGATTGCGCCACTTGGGTTTCGGCGCACGAGGTCACCGGTCCGGTACATCCGCGCGCCCGGGTGGAACGGATCGGGGACGAAGCGCCCCGCCGTCTCCCCCGGCCTGCCGATGTAACCGCGCGTGAGTTGTCCGCCGGCCAGATACAACTCACCGGCGACGCCGTCGGGAACCGGACGCAACCAGCCGTCGAGCACGTAGGCCGCGGTCGAATCGGTGGGATGGCCGATGCAGGGTTGCGGGTGTTCGGCGATCGCGGCGACCACCGCCTCGACCGTGGTCTCGGTCGGGCCGTAACAGTTGTGCGCCGACATCCAGGTGCGCTCGCACTCGGCCTGGATCGCGTGCCAGGCCGCGGTGTCGATCGCCTCACCGCCGAGTGCCAAGACGGCCAGCGGCACCGTGGTCAGCAGACCGGCCGCCCGCAGCTGGGTGAACATCGACGGCGTGGTGTCGATCATGTCGATCGCGAACCGTCCGATGGTCTCGACCACCGCCTCGGCATCGCGCTGCACGTCGTCGCCGACGATGTGCACGCTGTGCCCGTCGAGCAGCGCCACCAACGGCTGCCACGCCGCATCGAACGTGAACGACCATGCGTGGGCCACGCGCAACGGACGGCCGACGCGTTCGGCCGCCGGTCGCAGTACGTGGCGCGCATGGTCGGCGGCGTACGACAGGAGTGCCTGGTGGGTTCCGATGACTCCCTTGGGTTTACCCGTCGTACCCGATGTGAAGACGATGTAGGCACCCTGGCCCGGACGCACCTGCGCGGGCCGGTAGTCGGCAGGCGGCTCGGCCGTGGAATCGGCGGCGGCCAGCAACTCGTCGTCGATTATGAGTGTGGCGCCGGTTTGACGCACGATCTCGTGCACGCGCTCGTCGGGCATCGCCGGATCGAGCGGAACGATCAGCCCGCCCGCCTTGAGTACGGCGAGCATCGCCACGACGTAGCCGGGCCCGCGGCCCAGCCGGATCGGGACCGGGATCTCGGCACCCACGCCGCGACGGTTGAGTTCGGCGGCCAGGCGGTCGGCCGCCTCGTCGAGTTCGCGGTAGCTGAGTTCGCCGCCGTCCCAGCTCAATGCGATCGAACCCAGGCGCTGTGCGGCCGCCTCGGTGAATGCGGTGTGAAAGCCGCCCTGCGGCCGGGTGGTATCGACGGGGACGGCCGGGCGGGCTTCGTCGTCGAGGGTGACGGCAACCTCGCGAAGCGGCCGGTCCCAGGATTCGAGCAGTCGTTCGACGACGGCCAGCACCCGCAGGCCCAGTGCCCGGGGATCGAGCATTCCCAGTGCGCCGTCGAGGGTTTCGACGAGCACGGTGAGCCGGCCGTGGGTGGGGTGCGCGGCGATGGTCACCGGGAAATGGGACAGGCTCTCCAATGCCGAAGGCCGCAACACTGCGCCGTCGAGGTCGAACTCGTCGCTGCCCACGAGCCCACCGGGTGGGAAGTTCTCGTACACCAACAGGGTGTCGTAGAGCTCGCCGATACCGCCGAGCGAGCGTAGTTCGGTGTGGCTCAGGTAGCTGTGGTCACGCAGTTCGGCGGCTTCGCGTTGCAGCGCTAGGCATTGGCGGCCGACCCGCTCGGACGGGTCGACCCGGACCCGCAGCGGAACGGTGTTGATGAACAAACCGACCATGGTCTCGACGCCCGACAGTTCGTCGGGCCGGCCGGATACCGTCACGCCATACACCACATCGGTGCGGTCGGTGATTGCCGAAAGAATTGCGGCCCACGCCATCTGGAACAGCGTGTTGACGGTTACGCCTCTGGATCTCGCGGCGTCGAAGATCGCTGCCGACCGCTGCTCGTCGAGGGTCACCTCTGTGCGCGCGGGCAGCCCCGGCTGCGCTTCGCGCCCGGCCAGCGCCGGTGACAACAACGTCGGACCGTCGAGGCCCTCCAGGTGCAGACGCCAGCGGGCGCGGCTCGCCTCCTGATCGCGACCGGCCAGCCAGCCGATGTAATCGCGGTACGGGCGCGGCGAATCCGGCAGGACGGTGACATCGCCCTTGGCTGCGTACAGCGTGATGAACTCGCCCACGAACACCGGCAACGACCAACCGTCGATCGCGATGTGATGAGCGACCACGACCAACCGCCACTGCAGCCCGGGCTTTTCGATGAGCAGGAACCGGATCAGCGGCCCACGGCCGAGATCGAATCGCCTGCCGCGTTCCTCGGCTTCGATCGCGACGGCCTCGTCGGCCGTGGCCGTCACGTGTCGCCACGGCAGGTCGATCGCGGTCGGGACGACGGCGACCGGGCGGCTGAGGTTGCCCTGGAAGAAGCTGGCCCGCAGGTTGGGATGACGCACGAGCATCGCCTCGGCGCAAGCCCGCAGCAACCCGGCATCGACGTGGCCCGCCACGTCGGCAGCCATGGCGATCACATACGGGTCGGGACTTTCGTCACCTTCGGTGAGACCCGCCAGTGAGTACAGCCCCTGTTGGAGCGGGCTGAGCGCCAGGACGTCCTCGACACCGGGCGGTGTTCCGGTTGATGTCATGGTGTCCCGTCTTGGGTTTGCCCCCAGCCGGCGGTCAGCGCCGCGAGTTCATCGGCCGACAGGCCCGACGCGGCCATCGGGGCGTGGTGGGTGTCGCCGGAGGTGCTGCCGCTGTCGGCCGCGGCGTCGACGGCCGCGGCCAGGTCGGCCAGTTCGGGATGCTCGAAAACCATCCGCGCCGTCATCGCGAGACCGGCGTCGCGCGCCCGCGCCGCGAGTTGCACCGCGAGGATGCTGTCGCCGCCGAGCGTGAAGAAGTCGTCGAAGCGACCCACTTCACTGACGCTGAGCAGCTCGACGAGCATGGCGGCGAGCGCCTGTTCGGTCGGTGTACTCGGCGGCTCGGCCGGGGCGGTGACGGTGACCCGCGGCCGGGTCAATGTCTCCGGGGCGATGTCGTCGACCACGGTGATCGCCGCGCGGGCGAATTCCTCGGGCAGCCCAGCGCGCAGGGTCTCGACGAACGCCGCCGGATCCGCTGTTGCCGGGTCGAGCGCCACATAGCCGGCCAGGATCGGCGCACCGCGCCCCTCCCAGGTTCTGGTGGCGGCCGCCACGACGCCGTCGACGGCCTCCAAGGCGGCCTGCAGCCGTGGCTCGCCCGTCACGATGGGCTCAAGCCGTCCGTCTGCAGTCCAGCGGGCCCGGTCCCCCGTGCGGTACAGCTGCCCGTCACCAAAGGGATTGGGCGCGAAACGCTTTGCCCCGACACCGGTCGCCTTGCCCGCAGCCTCGTCCACCGCGCCACCGGCGTAGTAGACGTCGCCGATGACGCCGACGGCCACCGGGTCCAGCCACTCGTCGAGGACGTAGACGTTCGTCGCGCCCGCCGTCTGCGGCAGCCCGGCCGGCGGCACCGCCTTGCGGCTCCAGTCCTCGACCACGCGTGCACGTTCGGCCGGATCGATGACCGCGATGTCGCGCAACGTCAGGTCGGCGTCGGTCGCGAATGCCTCGACAATGCGCTGTAGCCAGCCCACGAGTCGTTGTGCGGTCGCCGCCTCGTAGAGCTCGGTGCGGTAGATGACCGTGCCTTTGTAACCAGCACCCGCTTCGGCGAAGAAGTTCAGCGACAGGTCGGCATGTGCCACGTCGAACGTGGGTTCCAATGCGGTGAAACGGGTTTCACCACCATCGCCCGAATCGATCACCTGGCCGGTCGGCAGATCCTCCCGCACGTGCACGACGACGCCGAACAGCGGGTTGCGCGACAGCGACCGCACCGGGCTCACCGCATCGACGACCCGGTCGAACGGCAGATCCTGATGCTTGTACGCGGCCAGCGCCATCTCACGCGACCGGCGCAGCACTTCGCGCAGCGTGGGGTTGCCGGACAGGTCGTTGCGCAGCACCACGATGTTGATGAAAAAGCCGATCAGCGCATCGAGTTCGGGTGCGGTACGCCCGGCCACCGGCGTGCCGAGCGGTATGTCGGTGCCCTGACCGGCCTTGTGCAGCGCGATCGCAACCGCTGCCTGCAGGAGCATGAACTCGGTGACGCCGAGTTCGCGCGTGAGCTCGACGAATTTGTCTCGCGTGGCCGCGTCGATGCTGAAGTCGAACGCCTCGCCCTCGCCCGTGGGCACCGGGGGCCGTGGGAAATCGGGTTCCAATCCGTTGTCTTCGGACAGTCCGGCCAGCTGTTTGGTCCAGTACTCGCGCTGTTCGTCGACCGAGCTGTCGGCGCCCGACAGCAACTCGGCCTGCCAGGCCGCGAAATCCGCGTACTGCACGGGCAGCGGGGCGAGTTCGGCCGGCTGTCCCGCGCGGCGCGCGTGGTAGGCGGTGAGCAGGTCGGTGAACAGCACCGCACCCGACCAGTGGTCGGCGGCGATGTGGTGCACGACGAGCGACAGCACATGCGCATCCGGGGTGGACAGCACCGCGGCGCGGATGGGCCAATCGGCCTCGAGGTCGAAGCAGTATTTGCGCTCGGCATCGAGTTCGTCCTGCAACCACTCTTCGCCGGCGCCGCGCGCCCGCCGCACGGTCAGCGGTGCGCTCGGGTGCACGATCTGGTATGGCGCACCGTCGATTTCGCGATAGGTGGTGCGCAGGATCTCGTGCCGGTCGACCACGTCGTTGACCGCCGCGATCAAGGCCTCGACGTCGCACGGCCCGGTCAGCCGCGCCGCGAACGGCACGTTGTTGACCGGGTTCGGACCGTCGATGCGGAACTGGAACCATTGCCGTAGCTGAGCGGCCGACATCTGCAGCGGCCCGTCGTGTGGCACCGCGACGATCGCGGACCTGCCGGTCGTGGCGCCCGAGGCGAGCAGTGCCTCGACATGTGCGGCCAATCCCGACACGGTGGCGTGTTCGAAGACGTCTTGCACTCCGACGTCGACGCCGAACCGCGCCCGCACCGCCGCGACGAGTTTGGTGGCCAGCAGCGAGTGCCCGCCGAGATCGAAGAACGAGTCATCGGCGCCCACCTGGTCACGGTCCAGCAGCTCGCCGAACAACGTCGCGACTGCGCGCTCGGTGTCAGTCGATGGTTCGCGGAACACGGTGGCGGACTTGATCTCCGGTTCAGGCAGCGCCCGGCGGTCGATCTTGCCGTGCGCGGTGATCGGGATCTCGTCGAGCTCGACGTAGGCCGCGGGGATCATGTACTCCGGCAGCGCGGCGGTGACCCTGGCCCGGATCCGGTCGATCTCGACGCACTCGGCATCCGCGGCAGGGGTGATGTAGGCGACCAGGCTCTTGCCGAGGGTCGGCAGATCGCTGACCACGACGACGGCCTGCCCCACCGACGGGTCGACCGAGATGGCCGCCGAAACCTCGCCGAGTTCGATGCGGAAGCCCCGGATCTTGACCTGTTCGTCGGCGCGCCCGACGAACTCGATGTCGCCGTCGGCGTTGCGCCGCGCGAGATCACCGGACCGGTACATCCGGCCACCCGGATTGAACGGGTCGGCCACGAACCGCTCGGCCGTCAGCCGGGGCCGTCGATGGTAGCCGTGGGCGACATGTGTTCCGCCGATGTAGATCTCGCCGATGACACCGACCGGCACAGGTTGCAGCGCGTCGTCGAGGAGGTGGATCGTGGTGTTGATCTTCGGCGTGCCGATCGGCACGATGCGCGCGCCCTGCTTGCCTTCGACCTTGTACCTCGTGCAGTTGAGCACCGTTTCGGTCGGGCCGTAGAAGTTGTGCAACAGCGAGTCGAACGTCGCGTGGAACTTGTCGGCGATCTCGCCCGGCAGCGCCTCACCGCCGATCGGCACGCGCTGCAGCGTGCGCCACTCGTTCACCCCCGGCAGGGACAGGAACAAGCCGAGCAGCGACGGCACGAAGTGCATCGAGGTGATGCCTTCGTTGCGCAACAACTCGGTGAGGTAGCCGATGTCGGCCAGGCCACCGGGCTTCGGGATCACCAGGCGGGCACCGGCGGCCAGCATGCCGAAGATCTCGCCGATCGACACGTCGAAGCTCTGCGAGGCGACCTGGAGCAGGCGGTCGTCGTTGGTGACGTTGTAGTCGCCGCCGAACCAGACGAAGTACTCCGCGATCGGGCGGTGTGGAACCGGTACGCCCTTGGGCAGGCCGGTCGAACCCGACGTGTAGATCAGGTACGCGGTGTTGTCCGGGTGCAGCGGGCGCACCCGCTCGGCGTCGGTCGGGTCGGTGGCCGGGTAGTTCTCCAGCCCGGTGACCGGTTCGCGCAGCACGATTTTCGGATCGGAGTCCTCGAGGATGTAGGTGAGTCGATCCTCGGGGTAGGCGGGGTCGACCGGCAGGTACACCGCACCGGCCTTGACGATCCCCACTGCCGTGATGACGAGTTCGGGTGACTTCTCCAGCAGGACCGCGACACGGTCTTCCGTACCGATCCCCTGCTCGATCAGCCAGTGCGCCAGCCGGTTGGCCGACTCGTTGATCTCGCGGTAGCTGTAGTGGCGTCCCTCGTAGACCACGGCCGTCGCGTCGGGTGTGCGGGCCGCCTGCTCGGACACCAGAGCGGTCAATGTGGTTGCCGGGGAGTCGAATTCCTCGCCGGCGACGACTGTGCGCATCCACTCGGCGTCCTCCGCCGTGAACAAGTCCAGCCGCGACAGCGGGCGGTCCGGCTCGGCCAGTGCGTTGTCCAGCAGCACTGCGAAGTGCCGCAGCATCTGGGCTGCCAGGTCGGCGTCGAGCACCTCGGTCAGGTGTTCGGCCTCGACCACCGCGCCCGCGGTGTCCCACTCGACCATGAAACCGAGCGGCAGCTGGGTGAAATGCCCACGCAGTTCCGCACGTTCGCACGTCACGCCCTCCGGGCTGAAGCCACCGCCGTCGGGTTCGCGGAAGCCGAAGCTCACCCGGGTCATGCGCTCGGCGCCGTGTCGCCGGTCGGGGTTGAGCTCGCGGACCACCCGGTCGAGGTTGACCCGCTGATGGGCGAACGCGCCGAGCGCGGTGTCTCGCGTCTGAACTACCAGATCGCGGAAACCGGCGCTGCCTTCGGGCCGCATGCGCATGGCGACCGTATTGCCGTAGTAGCCGATGGTCTCGTCGGTCTCGCGGTTGAGCACCGGCGTGGCGACCAGGAAGTCGTCGGTGTGGGTGTAACGGTTGATCAGCGCACCGAAAGCCGCCAGCAGCACCATGTACGGCGTGGCACCGGTGTCGCGCGCCAACGCCGAGACCTTCTCGACCGTATCGGCCGACAACGGCAGCGTGCTGCGTTGCGAGCGGAAGCTCGTCGGCACGATGGAACCGGCGGGGCCGGGAAGCTCCAGCGGCTCAGGCGGATTCGCCATCACCTCACGCCAGTACGCCAGATCCTCGTCAGCGGTGTCCGCCGGCGCCGCAACGGCGCGTGGCGTTTCTGGCAGCGTGACGCCGGAGTAGGCCCTAGTCAGGTCGGTGAAGAACACGCGCCAGGAGCCGTCGTCCCACGCGATGTGATGGGCAACCAGCAGCATCACGTGTTCTGCCGGACCGGTTTTGATCAGGGTGATCCGCAAGGGCGAGTCGGTGCTCAGGTCGAACGCCGTGCCGAACTCGCGCTGCGCCAGCACTTCGAGGCGCAGCTTGCGCGCACGCTCGGACTTGTCGGACAGATCGTGCATGGTCCACGCGGGAGTCAGATCCTCGTGCACCGTGGCGCGGGGTTCGCCGTTCTCGTCGGCCTGGTATGTGGTCCGCAGAATCGGATGACGCCGCGCGACCGCGTCGAGTGCACTCTGCAGGCGCTCGGCGTCCAGTTCGCCGGTCAGCCGGTAGGACAGACTCACGTTGAGAAGCACGCCGCTGGGGTCGAAGCCCTGCACGAACCACATCCGGCGCTGACCGTCCGAGAGGGCCGTCGGGTCGACGGCAGGTGCGTCACCGTCGGCCTGCGCCGAGGGTGACGCCAAACCGCGCTCGGCGAGCTTGCGCCGCATCAGCTCCAGACGCGCGTCGGAGGTGCGGGTGGCGCCGGCAGCTGCAATGTCAGTCACGCGAAAATGCTTCCTTTTCAGGTCTTTCCAGGTGCTCGATCAACTCGGTGGCGGTGACGCCGCCGAGAATGGTGGCCAGCGGCACAGATTGACCGGTGGCTTTCTTGAGCTTCTTGCGCAGGTCGAGCGCCAGCAGCGAGTCGACTCCGAGGTCGAGCAGCGACGCGTCGAGATCCAGTCCCGATGTGTCGGGCAGTTTCAGCACCGACCCTAGCGCGACGCGCACCGCACCGGTGGTGTCCATATCGGCCGTGTCGACCGGTCCAGCGGTGTTGTCACCGTTGTGGGCGGGTCGCTGCGCGGGTGCTTCCGTACCGGGCATGCCGCCCAAGAACGTCGCGAGCCGGGTGGCGTCAGCGGTGAAGATCAGCGGATCTGCCGGGTGATCGCGCAGGCTGGTGTCCACTGCCCGATCGGGAGCCATGGCGATGAGGCCGGATCGCTCGACCCGGGTGATCTCCTCGGCGTCGATGATCCCGGCGCCGGGCCACAGCCCCCAGCGCACGGCAGTGCAGCGGCGGCCCCTCGCACGCAGCTGTGATGCCATGACGTCGAGCAGCCGGTTCGCAGCGGCGTAGGCGGCATGGCCGTAACCACCCCACAACCCGGATACCGACGAGCACAACACGATTCGGGTGTCATCGCGCAGTGGCCACGTCTCGACGAGGTTGGCGATTCCGGCAACCTTGGCCCCGAACGTCTCCGACGTCGCGTGCGCGGTCAGCTCCTGGCTCGGCGTGATGGTGACCGCGGCCGCCGCGTGTATCACCAAGGATGCTGCAGTGCCGCCGTATTCGGCTGCGGTGGCCGATATCTGTGCGGTGTCGGTGAGGTCGCAGCGCGGCGCCACTATTTCGACGTCGTGGTGTGCGGCCAGCTCCGCGAGGCGTCCGTCGTCGACGCCACGGCGGCTCAGCAGCACGATGCGCCGGGCACCGAGTGCGGCGAGCCGGCGTGCGTAGTGCAGGCCGACCGCACCGGCACCGCCGGTGATCACGACGTTGTCGAGGATTCCGGAGTCTGTCGACCACGGTGCCGCGTTCGACGGCTCGTGGCGCATCGACCGCCGCCACAAGGTGGGTCCGGAGCCGTTGTCGCGCATCGCGATGTCGTCGGCTTCGCCGAGCACCGCGGTGACGGCCGCGGTGGCGGCGGCGTCGTCAAGGCCGCCGGGCACCTGCAGCTGCCCGAAGTTCTGGTCGGGGTGTTCGAAGCCGATGCTGCGGTGCATCGCGGCGAGTGCCACCGCCGCAGGCTCCGGTTCGGCGGTCGAATCGCCCGCGGTGACAAGCCAGACGTCGCGCGTGTTCTGCGTGATCGCATCGGTGTACCGCAGTAGGCCGTTCCCGATTCGCCGGCTCAATTCCTCGGCGGTATCGACCACGTCGGATCCGGCCGTCGTGGGCGCGACGACGATGAGCAGGTCCGCGTCCGCCGGTTCGGCCGCGGTCACACCGTCGTGGCGGTCGACCGCGGACCGCAGCGCCGCTGCGACGTCCGTACCCTCGTCGAGTTCGAGTAGCGCTGCGCGGCGTACGCCGTTGCGGGCCGGCGCCGGTAGCTGCTGCCAATCCTCGACGGCGACCGTCAGACCGGCGATCGGTTCGAGCGGATCCGGGTGTGCCCACAGGTGCTCGGTGCGCATGGGTGCGAACGGAAAGTCTCGCAACGACGTTCGGCGGCCGGGCAGCGCATCGCCCCACCGGTAGCCCGAATCGGCAAGAGCGACCGAGACGATGTTGGCCGACAGCCGGTCCGTCAGCGGTTCGTCGCGGCGGCCGGAGCCCACCATCACGACCGGTCCGCCTGCAGAATCGGCGGAATCGTCGAGGAGGTCGCCCATGGCGAACAGCAGCGCCGGATGCGCGGAGAGTTCGACGAAGATGCGGGCCCCGCGGCGCGCCGCTTTGGCCACCGCCCGATCGAACCGGACGGTGCTGCGCAGATTGGTGTACCAGTAGTCGGCGAAGTCGGTACCGGCCTTGACGACGTCGGCGGTGGCCGAACCGATGAACTGCACCGGGGTGTCGGAAAATTGTCCGGCGGGGAGCAGTGATTCGAGCTCGGCGCGCGACGAGTCCAAGGCGGTGGTGTGCGCGGGGAACCACATCTCGATTTCCTTGGCGAACGCGCCTCGGCCGGCGACGGTGCGCACCGCCGCCGCGACGGCATCGGTCTCGCCCGAAACCGCCACCGACGACCGGGAGTTCACCACCGAAAGCTCCAGCCAGCCCGGGGTCGCGGCGACCACCTCGGCGGCCTCGTCCGGCGTGATGCCCAGCACCGCAACGCGGTAGGGGCCGGTGAGCCGATCGAGCACGGTGGCACGGGCGATCACCACTGCGACGGCCTCGGGCAGCGTGATGCTGTCTGCCACATAGGCCGCGCCGATCTCGCCGAGGCTGTGGCCGACGGTGATGTCGGGCAACACGCCACACGACCGCCAGACGCGGGCCAGCGCGACTCCGTGTACGAATTGCGCACCCTGGATCTGGACTTGTGAGAAGTCGTTCGTCGTGACCCCGGAATCCGGATCGGCCAACAGATGGTCCAGCGGGGATGCCGCCCCGGCTGCGGCGAATTCCTTGGCGCACCGGTCGACTTCGGCGCGGTATTCCGGCAGGCGATGGTAGGCCTCGACGCCCATCGACGGCCACTGGCTGCCCTGCCCGGGGAACACGAAGGCGATCCGCGCCGCCGAACCCTGATGCGGTGGGTTTCCGGAGGATCGGACGGTCAGCGGATCCTCGCGCCCGTCAGCGAGAGCCCGCAGCGCTTCGGTGAGTTCGGTACGGTCGGCGGCCCGGATCGCGGCGCGGTGGCGGCGCAGTCGCCGAGTCGTCAGCAGGGTTGCCGCGACGTCGGCCACGTCGGCGGCCGCCTGCCCGTCGAGGTACGCCAGGATCGCAGCGGCGTCCTGGGCCAGGAGATCTTCGGCGTGTGCGCTGAGCAGAACGGGGATGCGTCCGTCGGGTAGGGCCACCATCACGCGGCCTCACCGTCGTCGGGTACCGCGACGATCGCATGCGCGTTGGTACCGCTCATCCCGAACGCGGACACCGCGCCGATCCGTTCGTTGTTGACGGCGGGCCACTGCGTCAGCTTCCTCGCGAGGCGCAACCCCTGTGAGTCCCAGTCGATTTCGCGGCTCGGCTCGTCGACGTGCAGGGTGGCCGGAATCGCCGCACGTTGTGCCGCGATCAGGACCTTGGCGAGGCCGAGCCCGCCTGCGGCGGCCTGCGAGTGGCCGACGTTGGATTTGACGGAGCCCAGCACCGCACCGGCCCCGGGGTCGGTGGCCCCGTAGGTCTGCACGAGTGAACGCAGTTCGGTGCGGTCACCGAGGCGGGTTCCCGTGCCGTGGCCTTCGATCATGCCGACGTCCTCGGGCCGCACCCCGGCCTGCTCGATGGCCTTGCTGAACAGCCGCTGCTGCGCGGCGCCACTCGGTGCGGTCAGCCCGGTGGTCCGGCCGTCCTGGTTGACCGTGGTGGCGCGCACCTCGGCCAGGATGCGGCGACGGTCGCGCACCGCGGCCGATTTGCGCTGCAGCACGAACATCGCGGCGCCTTCGGCCCACACCGTGCCGCTGGCATGGGCACTGTAGGGCCGGCAGTGTCCGTCGTCGGACAGCGCGTGTTGCTTGGAGAATTCGACGAAGTATCCGGGTGTGCCCATCACGCAGACGCCGCCGGTCAGCGCCATGTCGCAGTCGCCGGCACGCACCGCGCCGACCGCGGTGTGGAAGGCGGTGAGCGCCGACGAGCAGGACGTGTCGATGGTGAGCGCAGGCCCGGCCAGGTCGAGTGTGTACGCGATCCGTCCCGAGATCACGCCCAGTGACGTTCCGGTGATCAGATGGCCGCTGTGGTGGGAGAACTCGGCGAGTTCTGGGCCGTACTCAAGATAGGACGCACCGATGTAGCAGCCGACGTCATGGCCGGCGACGTCATCGGGGTTGATGCCGGTGTTCTCCAGTGCGCGCCACGCCATCCGCAGCGCGACCCGCTGCTGGGGGTCCATCGCGACCGCTTCGCGCGGTGAGATTCCGAAGAACGCAGGATCGAATGTCGCCGCGCTGGACAGGAAGCCGCCGAGATCGTGGATCGGTTTGAACCCGTCGCGGCGTGAGCCGTCAAGCAGGTCACCGATCGCCCAACCGCGGTCGGCCGGGAACCGACCGAGCGCCTCGCGCTGTTCGGACAGCAACGCCCAGTATTGGTCCGCGGTTTCGATCCCGCCGGGCGCCTCGAGCGCCATGCCCACGATCACCACCGGATCGGTGGCACCGGGGTGGGGCACCTGCCCGCTAGAGCTCATTGACAAGCTCCGCCACGTCCTCGGTGTACTCGTTGATGAAGAAGTGTCCGCCGTCGAACATCGAGAGCGTGAACGCGCCGCCGGTGTGAATCTCCCAGCGCCGCAACATGTCCTCGCTGATGCGATGGTCGCGCTCGCCGCCGATCGCGTAGATGTCGGCCGCGATCGTCACGTCGGTGTCGCACGCGTAACGGTTGAAGGCCTCGTAGTCGGCACGCACCGCCATCAGCAGCAGTTCGACGAAGTCCTCGTCGGCGAGCAGCTGCGGATCGGTGCCACCGAGATCGACCATCTCGGCGATGATCTCGGACTCGGCCATCGGCAGCGCAGGCGACGCGGCCACCGCCGAGGGCGCCTCGCTCGCCGAAACCCAGAGCGCGTCGACCGCGACGCCGTTGCGCTCGGCGACGCGCGCGAACTCGAACGCCACCACAGCGCCCATGCAATGTCCGAACAGCCGCAGCGGGCCCAGTTGCGACCAGTCCCCCGCCTCGAACAGATCACGCGCGAGGGCGTCGACCGTGCCGGGTGCCGGGTGTGCCATCCGGTCGCCGCGTTTCGGGTACTGCATGACGTAGGCGTCGGAACCCGCTGCTGCCAAAGCGTTTCCGATCGATCGGTAGGCCACGGCGGCTCCGCCGGCGTGCGGGAACACCAGCGTCGGTTTGGCGGCCGGGTCGTCCCCCGGATACCGCTTGATCCAGGGCTTGAAGGTGAGCTGCGTATCCGACCCGGTCACGGTGTCGCGGCGGTGTCGAGTGCGGACATCACGTCGGCGTCGTCCATGTTGGCTACCTCCAGATACAACTCGGCGACCTGGTCGAGGCGATCACTACCCGCCTCCCGCGCCGTCAGGCGGGTCGCGAGCTTCTCGACCGTCCTGGTCGCGAAGACGTCGGGCACCATGACGGTCGGCGTGTCCAGCCAGTCGCGGATTCGGGCGACGGCCGCGGTGGCCAGCACCGAATCGCCGCCGAGTTCGAAGAAGTCCTCGTCGACACCGAGTTCGGTCACCGCGAGCAGCTCGGCCATGATCGTGGCCAGGGCGCGTTCCAGGACCGTCGACGGCGCACGCGTACTGCGGCGCTGCGCACCGTCGACCGCGTCGGCCAGCATCCGGGCCACCGCGCGGCGGTCGGTCTTGCCGCCTGCGGTGAACGGGATCTGGTCGACGAGCTCGAAGTGCCGCGGAACCATGTGCGGCGGTACGAGTTCCGCGAGCCCGGCACGCAGGTCGGCAGCCGTGGTGGTGGCCTCGTCGCGTCCGATCACGGCGGCGAGCATGTCGGTCCCGGACACCGGAACGATCGCCGCGACGGCGGCATGCACACCGGGCAGTCGCTGCAGTGCGGCCTCGACGTCGCCGAGTTCGATGCGGTAGCCGCTGATCTTGACGCGGTGGTCGGCGCGGCCGACGAACTCCAGCGTGCCGTCGGGCCAGTACCGCGCGAGATCCCCGCTGCGGTACCACGTCCGGCCGCAGTAGGTCACGAACCGGTCGGCGGTGAGGTCGGGCGTGCCGCGGTAACCGCGTGCGATACCGCGTCCGGCGAACCACAGTTCACCCGGCACCCAGTCCGGGCAGTCCTCGCCCGCGGCGTTGACCACGCGGCACGCGTTGTTGGCGAACGGCTTGCCGTACGGCACGGCGGCCCACTCGTCCGGCAGCTCACCGGCCTCGTAAAGCGTTGCGTGCACGGCGGTTTCGGTGGCGCCACCCAAACCGGTCAACCGCACGCCCGGCGCCAGCGCCTGCAGCTTGCGCACCATGGTGGTGCGCACCCAGTCACCGCCGGTCGGCACCGCACGCACCGAGGGCAGTCCGGTCTTGGCCGAACCCGCGACCTCGACGAGCATCTCCAGCCAGCCGGGCAGGAAGTTGAGGACCGTGACGCCGTGCGTGTTGATCTGCTCGACCCAGTGGTCGGGGTTGCGGCGATCGCCCTCGTCGACGACCACGATCGTGGCACCGGCCGTCAGCGTGCCGAACACGTCAAGGACCGACAGGTCGCATTCCAGATGAGAGAGCGCCAGCACACTGTCGGCCGGGCCGACCCCGAAGTATCCGTTGAGCGCTTCGATGGTGTTCATCGCGGCGTCGTGGGTGACCTCGACACCCTTCGGTTCACCGGTGGAACCCGACGTGAACAGGATGTAGGCCAGTTCGTTGGGATCGGTTGCGGCCGGCTCGATTTCGTCGGCGCGCGAGCCGACGCGGATGGCCTCGGCCACGGTCAGGGCGGGCAGCCAGGTGGGCGGTCCGTCGCCGCAAAACAATGCCATCCGGACGTCGCCGTTCTTCAGCATCCGCTCGGCCCGCTCGGCGGGTTGGTCGACACCGACCGGCACGTAGACCGCACCGGCGGCCAGGATCGCGAGCAGCGCGGTGATCTGGTCGGGCCCCTTGGGGCCCATCACCGCGACACTCTCACCCGTGCGGATACCCGCGACCCGCAGCGCGGCCGCGACGGCGAGCACCCGCTCCCGGAGCTCGGCATAGGTGAGCTCGCCTGCCGACCCGATCACCGCGACGGCATCCGGTCGGGCCGCGGCCTGGGCGAAGAAGCCCTCGTGCAACGCATAGCCGGTCGGCGCGGCGGTCCGAGCGTTCGCCGCATCCCGCACGGCGCGCTGCGATTCGCTCAGCAGCGGCAGCGACGGCGCCTCCCACGACGTGTCGTCGGTGGCGAGCCTGCGCAGCTCGGCGATGTGGCGCGCGAACATCGCGTCGATCACCCCGGGCCGGAATGCGTCTTCGCGCACATCCCAGTTCACCAGCACGCCGCCGTCGAATTCGGTGACCTGCGCGTCGAGCAGCACCTGCGGCCCTTGCGAGTTGATCCAGACAGGCTTGCCGAAGGTTTCGGTGACCTCGGCGGCGAACAACTCGCCGAGGCCGAGCGCGCTCGTGTAGACCACCGGGGCCAGCACCTGGGTGCCGCGATGACGGCCCAGATCGCGCAGGACCGACAACCCCGGGTAGTTCGCGTGTCCGGCGGCGGCGTGGAACGTCTCCTGCACGGCCCTGGCGCGCTCGGCCGCGTTTGCGGTGCCGTCCAGATCGATGCCGAGCAGCAGCGACGAGGTGAAGTCTCCGACGAGCTTGTCGACGTCGGGGTGGCGCTGCTCGCGGCCGAACAGCGGCACGTTGAGCAGGAACCGGGAATCGGCCGACCAGCCGGCCAGGGCGTCGGCGAACGACGCCGCGAGCGCCATCGCCGGGGTGATTCCCCGTTTGCGCGCCGCGGCGTAAAGCGCGTCGCGGGTTTCAGGGTCCAGCCAGTGGTGGCGACGCGTGGTGTGGTGCGGGTCGGCCTGTTCGGCGACCGGCACCAGCGGCAGCCTCGGCGGGTCGGGCAGGTCGGCGATCCGCTCGGCCCACCACTTGCGGTCGGCCTCGTGTGCATCCGACGCCTCGGGAGTGGCCAGCCGGTACTCGCGGTAGGTGTAGCCGAGGGGCGGCAGTTGCGCCCCGTCGTACAGCGCGGCCAGATCGGCCATCAGCGTGCGGTAGCTCATGGCGTCGGCGGCCTGCATGTCGAGGTCGACATGCAGCCGGGTGGCGCCGCCGGGCAGCAGCGACAGCGTGAGTTCGAAAACCTCGCCGTGCAGTTGCTGGTGGGACTTGGAGCGTTCGATCACCGAGAGCCGCTCGGCGACCTCATCGGGCGATGCATCACGCAGGTCCTCGATCGTGACGGGATACTGGCGGCCCGGCGCCGCGATGCGTTGCGTGCCGTCCGGAAGGAACTCGACCCGCAGCATCGGGTGCCGCTCGGCCAGCGCCGTGGCCGCGCGCTGCAGCCGCTCGGGATCGACGCCGTCGCCGTCGAATTCGACGTAGAGGTGGCCGGCCACCCCGCCGAGCTGCTGATCGCCTTCGCGCCCGACCCACATCGCGTGCTGCATCGGCGCCAGCGGGAAGGGCTCGCCGGCATCGGGATCTGCGCTGGGATCAGTGGTCGACTGCGGCGAATCATCCTGCGCAGCACCGGCATTCGATTCGGTCGTCCGCGCCGCCACCAGCTCGGCCCATGCCGACACCGTCGGCGTGGCGGCCAGCGACGCGAAATCGATGTCGATCCCCTGTCGACGCCAGCGGCCCGCAAGTGACATCATTCGGATGGAGTCAAGGCCCTGGCCGATCAGATCGGCGTCGGGATCGACAGCATCGCCGTCGACACCGAGAAGGTCGGCCACCGCCTCCCTGATGGTCTGCGAATTCGCAACAGCGACGTCGCCCACAATGGCCTCCCGAACGATTAGCACAGGCTGTCCTAACTTCGTGGAGGCTACCCTATATTCGGGTGACCGAATACGCCTACCCCGAGGTGCCTCGTCGTGACTCTGACCACTCCCCAGCCATCCGAATCCGCAGCTCAGTCGACGTTGCTGCAGGGATTCACGTCTTTTCCGGCCGACCGCGCCGAGGCCTACCGGGCGGCGGGATATTGGACCGACCGGCTACTCGATTCGGTACTGCGCGACGCCGCTGCCGAGTGGCCGGATCGCGTCGCTGTCGCCGATGCCGGGAAGTCTTACAGCTACGCCGAATTGGACGCCCGGGCCGACCGCGCCGCCGCCGGGATCGCGGGCCTCGGCATCCGGCCGGGAGACCGCGTGCTCGTGCAATTGCCCAACTCGGCGGAGTTCGCCGTCGCGTTGTTCGGCCTGTTGCGCGCGGGCGCCGTCCCCATCATGTGCCTGCCCGGCCATCGGCTCGCCGAGCTCACGCACTTCGTCGACGTGGGCGGCGCCGTCGGGTTGGTGATCGCGGATGTGGCGGGTGGTTTCGACTATCGGGAGATGGCACGCGAGCTCGTCGCGTCGCACCCCGGCGTGCGCCACGTGCTCGTCGACGGCGAGCCGGCCGAATTCCTGTCCTGGTCGGCCGTGTCGCGTGAATCGTCGGACGCACCGCCCGCGATCGACCCCGATCCGGCGTCACCGGCACTGCTGCTGGTGTCCGGCGGAACCACCGGTGCGCCCAAGCTGATCCCCCGCACGCACCAGGACTACGTCTACAACTGCACCGCGAGCGCCACGTTGTGCGAGCTGACCGGCGACGACGTGTATCTGGTCGCGCTGCCCGCGGCCCACAACTTCCCGCTCGCCTGCCCGGGACTGCTCGGCGCGTTGAGCGTCGGCGCCACCACGGTCTTCACGGCCGACCCGAGTCCCGAGTCGGCGTTCGCGGCCATCGACCGTCACGGTGTCACCGTCACCGCTCTGGTCCCCGCGCTGGCCAAGTTGTGGGCGCAGGCGTGCGACTGGGAGCCGTTGGCACCCAAGTCCCTGCGGCTGCTGCAGGTCGGTGGCGCAAAGCTGGCCGCCCCGGACGCCACGCTCGTCCGCACCGCGCTCACCCCGGGTCTGCAGCAGGTGTTCGGGATGGCCGAGGGGTTGCTCAACTACACGCGGATCGGCGATCCGGTCGAGGTGCTCGAAGCGACGCAGGGCAGGCCCTTGTCGGCCGATGACGAGATCCGCATCGTCGACGAGGAAGGCAACGAGGTCGCGCCCGGCACCGAGGGCGAGCTGCTGGTACGCGGGCCGTACACGATCAACGGTTATTTCAACGCCGAGAGCGCCAATGAGCGCTCGTTCAGCCCGGAGGGGTTCTACCGCAGCGGGGATCGCGTGCGCCGGTTCGCCGAGGGTCCGCTGGCCGGCTACATCGAGGTGACGGGGCGGGTCAAAGACGTGATCGTGCGGAGCGGCGAGAACGTGTCGGCGCTCGATCTGGAAGAGCACCTGCTGACGCATCCGTCGGTCTGGTCGGCAGCCGCGGTGCCGCTGCCCGACGAGTTCCTCGGCGAAAAGGTCTGTGCGGTCGTCGTGTTCTCCGGTCCGCCGGTCACGCTCGCCGAGCTGCACACGCATCTGGAGCAGCGCGGTGTGGCGGCACACGCGAAACCCGACGTCCTCGTCCCGGTCCCGAGCCTGCCCACGACGGCGGTCGGCAAGATCGACAAGAAGGCGATCCTGCGCCAGCTCACCGACGGATGAGTTCGCGGGCGAGCGCTTCGGTCCACCAGTGCTCGACGCGGTCGGGCGGCCAGCCGCGTTCGACCGTCAGCGTCGTGTAGACGTCCACATTGCACAGGGCGGCGTAGATGTCGACGGCTTGCTGCACGTCCAGGCCGGCGCGCAATGTGCCGGCGGGCCAACCGGAGAACACTTGGATGCGGGTCTGGTCGGCGGCCTCGCGGGCTTGGCGGTAGAGGGCCGCAAGGTCGGGCTCGGTACGGCCCGCTTCGCGGATGAGTGCGACCAGGTCACCGGCGCGCTCGAACAGCCGCCGGTCATAGCCGGCCATCGCGGCCAGGTGCGCCTGCGGTGTCGCGCCGGATTCCAGTTCGTGGAGCATCTGCGGTAGGTCGGCCGACAGATCCGCGGCGTCGACCAGCGCCCACACCAGTCCGGCTTTGTTCTGATACGCCGCGTACACGGTGGGCACCGACACCTCGGCCGCTCGGGCGACGTCGCGCACGGTCGTCGTCGCCCAGCCGTGCGTGACGAATAGCCGACGCGCCGCATCGGCGATTTCGGCACGCGTCTGCTTCGCCTGCGCGAGCCGCCGCAGTGAGTCGTAACGACGCCGGTCGGCCATGACCACCTTCCATTTGTGTTGATATTCATTCAATATAGTAAGTGTAAATCTAATTTTGGGGGCCGACATGGATTTCACCGTTGCGGCAGGTCTCGGCGGCATCGGGTTCGTCCTCGTCGCGGTCGTCGTCAACGTCATCTACGTACGCGGCGGACTGCCGATGCCGGTGGCGGGCAAGGACATCGGCGCCGTGACCGACTCCTTCGCCACTGTCGGCGACGCCTTGAGGAAACCCTCGGTGCTTGCCCCGGCGATGTGGCTGTTCACCACGGTGTTCGCCGCCGGGCTGCTCACCGTGCTGGGGGATGGCGGCGGCGATGCCAGGGCGTGGGCGCTGGTGGGCTTTGCCGGAGTGATCATGCAGAACGCGACCTTCACCTGCGTCGAGGCGCTGCGCTTCGGCATGGCCGCGGCCGCGAGCCACGGCCGGGGCTCCATGGCGGGGCTGTGGGGTCTGAGCAATGTGCTGTTCGGCTTCAACCAGGTGTTTCTGGCCATCGCACTGCTCGGTTTCACCGCGGCGGGGGCCGACACCGGATTCATCGCGCCGTGGCACGCCTGGCTCGGTTACGCGAGCGCGGTCCTGTTGTTCATATCGTCGGCAGCAAGCCCGTACAACGCCGGCGGCGCGAGCCGAATCGCGCCGGTCGGCCTCATCGGCTGGCTCGGCTGGGCAACCTGGATCGTCATCTACAGCATCGAGTTACTGCGGCTGTGACGTAGCCACCCTGCCCTGCCGCGCCGCGCCGCCGATTGTCACGCCAGAGTGACGGGCCGCGATTGTCACACCAGAGTGACGTTCGAGGTCCGCAGCCACTCCAGCGTGACAAATGCGAGCCCACACGGAAATTCAGCCCACCACTGTCACACCAGAGTGACGTCCGAAGTCCACAGCCACTCCAGCGTGACAAACACGAGCGCAGCGCAGGCGCAACGCGCCACACCGCGGTAAAGCTCAGGCGCGCGGTACCAGGTGCGGCGCGAGCGTCGTGAGCTTCTCGCAGGTCTCCTCGAATTCCCGGTCCGGGGTCGAATCGCCGATGATGCCGGCACCGGCCCGCAGCCAGGTCTTGCCTTCGGCTTCGTAGCAGGCGCGGAGTGTCAGCGCCGCGTCCATGCCGCCGTCGGCCGAGAACGTCACCACCGCACCGGAATACAAGCCGCGGGGCGCCTCGTCGAGCCGCAGGATCGCGTCAACGCTCTCGGCCTTGGGAATGCCCGATGCGGTGACGGCCGGGAACAGGGTCTCCAGCGCGTCCATGCGGTCCATCGAGCGCTGCAGCCGCCCGCCGACGGTCGACCCGAGATGCTGGACGCTGCCGCGCTCGCGGACGGTCATGAAGTCCAGCACCACCGCGGTACCCGGCTCGGCCACCTCAGCGATCTCCGACACCGACGTGCGCACCGAAATCGCGTGTTCCACAATCTCTTTCGGATTCGACTCCAGGTCGTCGCGGGCGGCGCGGTCGTTGTCGGCGCCACGCCCAAGGGCGCGGGTGCCTGCGAGCGGTTCGGTCAGCACGGTGCCGTCGGCACGCACCGCGGCGACCAATTCGGGGCTGTAGCCCAGCGCCCGGATTCCACTGAGGTGCAGCAGGAATGACCGCGCCGGGGTGTTGTTGTGACGGCCCACGCGATACGTGGCCGGGAAGTCGACGGTGAACGGCACGTCGAAGCGCCGCGACAGAATGACCTTCTGGTACTGGCCGCTCGTGATCTCGTCGATCGCGGTGGCGACGCGGTCGCGATAGTTCGACGAGTCCGCCCGGACATCCACCGCGGTGGCCGCCGGCACCGCGCTCACTCCGTCCGCCAGCACCGCACGCAGTGCCTCAGTCTGGCGGTCATCGGCGCCGATCAACGTGATCCGCCCGTCCGACACCACGAATTGGGTACGGGGCCAGAGGATTCGGGCCAGCGGCGTGCCCGGCTGCAGTCGCGCCTGCAGACCGAAGCGATACGTGCCGAACTCGAATGCCACCCACCCGAACAGCCGGTCGGTTTCGAGCAGCAACCGGTCGACGGCCTCGCCGAGCGCCGCACCCGGACGTCCGGACCACGCCTGCCGCTGCACCACGCCGTCCTGGATCACCCGCAACTCGTCGGAGTCGAGTTCGACGACGGCCCGCACGCCCAGCGCCAACGTCCACTCGCCGTCGCGCTCGTAGACGACGTAGTCCTCGCCGTCACGTTCAGGCAGCACCCGGGCCAGCTCGGCCACGAGGTCAACGGGGTTCGTACCGGTCGGCAGCGACAGCTCGATCGACTCGGCGTTGTCGGAACTCGTCTCGAAACTGACCTTCGTCACGGGAAGTAAATGTAGCCTAACCTAGGTAAACCAGGTGCACTACGCCGTCGCCCGCGGTGTGATTCGCGTTAATCCAGCAAGGTGCGCACCACACCGTCGGCCAGCAACCGGCCGCGGTCGGTCAGCACCACACGCTCTCCGGCCGCATCGACCAAGCCATCGGCCACCAGGCCCGCCAGGCGCGCGCGTTCACCTGCGGTGAGATCACCACAGGCCAACCCGCGCCGCAGCCGAAGCCGAAGCATCACGTCCTCGAGGTGGCGAGCCTGCGGGTCGAGCTCTTCGAAGTCGGCCACCGGCAACTGTCCGTCGGCCAACGCTTGCGCATAGGCGTTGGGGTGCTTGATGTTCCACCACCTGGTCGCACCCAGGAACCCGTGCGCTCCCGGTCCGGCGCCCCACCATTCGCCGCCGTCCCAGTAGCCGAGGTTGTGCCGGCACTCGCCGCCCGGTCGGCTCCAGTTCGACACCTCGTACCACTCGAAGCCGGCCTCCGACAGATGCGTGTCCAGCAACTCGTAACGCTGCGCGAGCACATCGTCGTCGGGTGCGGCGATCTCACCGCGGCGCACCCGCCGAGCCAGCGCGGTGCCGTCCTCGACCACCAGGGCGTAGCCCGATACGTGATCGACCCCGGCGTGCACCGCGGCGTCGACCGAACGCCGCAGGTCGTCGTCGGACTCCCCCGGCGTCCCGTAGATCAGGTCGATGTTGACGTGCTCGAAGCCCGCGGCCCTGGCCTCGGCCGCCGCGGCCGGCGCCCGGCCCGGTGAATGCGTGCGGTCCAAAACCGCCAGCACGTGGGGCGCCACCGACTGCATACCGAGCGAAACGCGGGTATAGCCGGCTTCGCGCAGCGCCGCGAAGAACTCGGGCGAGGTCGATTCCGGATTGGCCTCGGTGGTCACCTCGGCCGCGGCGGCAAGCTCGAAGTTGTCGCGGACGGCGTCGAGGACTGCAGCCAGTCCGGCGCTCCCGAGCAGCGAGGGTGTCCCGCCGCCGACAAACACGGTCCGAACCGGCACCGCACCCACCCGCGCCGCGGCCATCCGCAACTCGACGCGCAGCGCGGCCAGCCAGCCCTCGGGGTTGGATCCGCCCAGTTCAGTGGGCGTGTAGGTGTTGAAGTCGCAGTATCCGCAGCGGGTGGCACAGAACGGCACATGGATGTAGATGCCGAACGGTCGTCCCGCGACGGGCGCCAGATCGGGCTGGCCTGACGGCGCGGTCCGGGTGGTCATGCAACGATTTTCCCAGACTGTCCAGCGGGGACTTTTGCTCACCGTGAGCGCAAATATGGCCCGGTTAGGGGCTATGGCGACAATCGTGGCACAATGGCCGCGTGACTTCCGCCAACAACAGCACCACCCGCGTATCGCTGGTGGCTCGGCGGCATGTCGATTTCAAGCGTGTTTGTAGCTGTTGCTGTCTGCCTTGATCCTGTGTAGACCTGCCCACCTGTACTTTCAGCTGGCCACCGGATCTGCGCCGCCGGACAGCCACCGGTGAACAGCGCGGCCTAAGGCCAGCTCCTCCGCGAAGGAGCACCTACAGTGACAACCCCCAAGGCACCGGCCAAAGCCGCACGTCCCGCCAAGCGTCCCCGCGGCGAAGGACAGTGGGCTCTGGGCTATCGCGAGCCGCTCAATCCCAATGAGCAGGCAAAGAAGGACGACAATCCGCTCAACGTGCGGGAGCGTATCGAGAACATCTACGCCAAGAACGGCTTCGAGAGTATCGACAAAGGCGACCTGCGCGGCCGCTTCCGCTGGTGGGGGCTCTACACCCAGCGCAAGCCCGGCTACGACGGCACCTGGACCGGTGACGAGAACACCGACATGCTCGAGGACTCGTACTTCATGCTCCGGGTGCGCTGCGACGGCGGTGCGCTCTCTGTCGCGGCGCTTCGGACGCTCGGTGGCATCTCGACCGAGTTCGCGCGCGACACCGCCGACATCTCCGACCGCGAGAACGTCCAGTACCACTGGATCCGGGTCGAGGACATGCCGGAGATCTGGAAGCGCCTCGACGCCGTCGGACTGCAGACGACCGAGGCCTGCGGCGACTGCCCGCGCGTCGTGCTCGGCTCGCCGCTCGCCGGTGAATCCCTCGATGAGGTGATCGACGGCACCCCGGCGATCGACGAGATCGTGCGGCGCTACATCGGCAAGAAGGAGTACTCCAACCTGCCGCGCAAGTTCAAGACCGCGATCTCGGGCTTGCAAGACGTCGTTCACGAGGTCAACGACGTCGCGTTCATCGGGGTCAACCACCCCGAGCACGGGCCCGGTTTCGACCTGTGGGTCGGCGGTGGCCTCTCCACCAACCCGATGCTCGGCCAGCGGCTGGGCACGTGGGTGCCCCTGGACGAGGTGCCCGAAGTGTGGGAGGGCGTCGTCAGCATCTTCCGCGACTACGGCTACCGGCGGCTGCGGTCCAAGGCCAGGCTGAAGTTCCTGGTCAAGGACTGGGGCACCGAAAAATTCCGCGAGGTTCTCGAGACCGAGTACCTGAAGCGTCCGCTGATCGACGGACCGGCCCCCGAGCCGGTGACCCGTCCGATCGATCACGTCGGCGTGCAGCGCCTCAAGAACGGGCTGAACGCCGTCGGTGTCGCGCCGATCGCGGGCCGGGTCTCGGGCACCATCCTCAGCAAGGTCGCCGACCTCGCCGAGGCGGCGGGTTCGGACCGGATCCGCTTCACGCCGTACCAGAAGCTCATCATCCTCGACGTCCCCGATGACAAGCTGGACGAGCTGCGCGACGGCTTGGACGCGCTCGGACTGCCCTCGCAGCCGTCGCATTGGCGGCGCAATCTGATGGCCTGCACCGGCATCGAGTTCTGCAAACTGAGCTTCGCCGAGACCCGCAAGCGCGCTCAGTCGCTGGTCCCCGATCTGGAGAAGCGGCTCGAGGACATCAACGCCCAGCTCGACGTGCCGATCACCGTGAACATCAACGGCTGCCCGAACTCGTGCGCGCGAATTCAGGTCGCCGACATCGGCTTCAAAGGCCAGATGATCGACGACGGTGACGGGCCAGTCGAAGGTTTCCAGGTGCACCTGGGCGGCAGCCTCGGCCTGGACAGCGGTTTCGGCCGCAAGCTGCGCCAGCACAAGGTGCTCTCCACCGAGCTCGGCGACTACATCGACCGGGTTGTTCGCAACTTCGTGAAACAACGCGAGTCCGGTGAGCGTTTCGCCCAGTGGGCCGTACGGGCCGACGAAGCTGATTTGAGGTGAGTGCTTTGACGACGACGATGGAGTCCGAGCTACGCGAACTGGCCGAACGGGGCGCTGAGGAGCTTGCGGGCGCGAGCGCGGAGGAACTGCTGCGCTGGACCGACGAGCACTTCGGCGGCGCCGGTGGGCCGGGCAGTAGGCCTGAGTACGTGGTGGCCTCGAACATGCAGGACGCGGTGCTCGTGGAGATGGCGGCCAAGGTGCGCCCCGGCGTCGACGTGCTGTTTCTCGACACCGGCTACCACTTCGCCGAGACGATCGGCACCCGCGATGCCGTGGAGGCCGTCTACGACGTCCACGTGGTCAACGTGGCGCCCGAGCACAGCGTCGCCGAGCAGGACGCGTTGCTCGGCAAGGATCTGTTCGCGCGCAATGCCGGTGAGTGCTGCCGGCTGCGCAAGGTCGAGCCGCTGAGCAAGGCTCTCCAGGGCTACCGCGCTTGGGTGACCGGTATCCGCAGGGTCGAAGCGCCGACCCGCGCGAACGCGCCGTTGATCAGCTGGGACAACGCATTCGGCCTCGTGAAGATCAACCCGATCGCGGCGTGGTCCGACGACGATATGCAGGCCTACATCGACGCCAACGGCATTCTCGTCAATCCCCTTGTCTACGAAGGCTATCCGTCTATCGGCTGCGCACCGTGCACGAGTAAGCCGCTCGTCGGCGCCGATCCGCGCAGCGGTCGCTGGGCCGGCCAGTCCAAGACGGAATGCGGGCTGCACGCCTCGTGAGGTTGTTGTGACGCTCGTCCTCACCGCACACGGCAGCGCAGATCCGCGTTCGTCGGCGAACGCCCATGCGATCGCCGGCCATCTGCGCCGCCTGCTGCCCGACACCGACGTGCGGGTGGCGTTCTGCGAGCAGAACGCGCCGAACCTGGCCGACGTGCTGCCGGACGTCGCGCCCGGCTCGGTGGTGACACCGCTGCTGCTGGCCAGTGCGTTTCACGCCCGTACCGACATCCCCGGCCTGATCGCCCAGTCGGGCGCCGACGTCCTCCAGGCCGACGTGCTCGGCGAAGACCCGCGGCTGCTTCAGGTGGTTCGGGAACGCCTTGCTGCACTGGGAGTTTCACGCTTCGACGCCGCGCTGGGCGTGGTGCTCACCGGGGTCGGCTCATCGCATCCGGCCGCCAACGCCCGCACCGCGTCGCTCGCGGGCAGCTTGGCCGAAGGGACTCGGTGGGCAGGCGTGCAGGTCGCGTTCGCGACCGGTCAGACCCCCTCGGTGCCCGAGGCCGTCGAGCAGTTGCGTGCCAGTGGCGCCGAGCGCTTCGTGATCGCGCCGTGGTTCCTGGCGCACGGCCGCATCACCGACCGCGTCGCTGAATACGCTCGCAGCCAAGGCATTCCGATGGCCGAACCGCTAGGCCCGCACCGGTTGGTGGCGGCGACGGTGCTCGACCGCTATGAAGAGGCACTCGCCGCGTACAGCGCAGGCTTCGCCGCTTAGCCCTCCGGGCATTCCTTCCTTCACGCAGCCCTGGCGTCGAGTTCGACGCCAGGGCTGTGCTTTGCCGTGTCGCGGCAGCTTCTGACGACCCTGGTGTCGAACTCAACGCCAGGGACCGAGGTCACATCACACAACCTTGACCCATATACCCATGGGGGTATATTCGGAATCAAGAAAGATATACCCCTGGGGGTATCAGAATACGAGCCTAGGAGCTGAACAATGAAGTTCATCCAGTACTACCTGGAGTGTCTGTCGCACGCGTCGTACCTGATCGGCGATGAAACGTCGGGCCGAGCGGTCGTCGTCGACCCCCAACGCGATGTCGCCGAGTATCTGGCAGACGCCGAAGAACACGGCTTCCGGATCGAGCTCGTCATCGAGACGCACTTCCACGCCGACTTCGTGTCGGGCCACCTGGAACTTGCCCAGGCCAGCGGCGCGAAGATCGTGTACTCATCCGTCGCGCAGCCCGAGTTCGACTTCATGGGAGTCGACGATGGACAGCGATACTCGCTCGGCGAGGTGACGCTGGAGTTCCGCCACACTCCCGGACACACCCCGGAATCGATGAGCATCGTGGTGTACGAACATGCCGGCGACCCGGTCCCCTACGGCGTGCTGACCGGCGACACCCTGTTCATCGGCGATGTGGGCCGGCCGGACCTCTTGGCCTCCGTCGGGTTCACCCGCGACGAACTCGCCGACAAGCTCTATCACTCGCTGCGCGACAAGCTCATGACGCTGCCCGACGCGACGCGGGTCTACCCCGCACACGGTGCGGGCTCGGCCTGCGGCAAGAACCTCTCCACCGAGCTGTCGTCGACCATCGGTGACCAGAAACGCACGAACTATGCACTGCGGGCCGCCGACAAACAGTCGTTCGTCGACCTTGTCACCGCGGGACAACCCCCTGCCCCAAGCTATTTCGTCTACGACGCGGTCCTCAACCGCAAGGATCGGGAATTGCTCGACGAAACGGCCATGCCACAGTCCATGGATTACGACCAAGCGGCCACGGCACTTGCCGGCGGCGCCGTGCTGATCGACGGCCGCAGCCCGGAAGAGTTCGCCCAGGGCCACCTGCGGGGCGCGATCAACATCGGCTTGGCGGGGCGCTATGCGGAATTCGCCGGCTCGGTGGTCAAACCGGACGCCGACATCGTTCTGGTCACCGAGGCCGGGCAGGAGTTGGAGGGCAAGAATCGCTTGGCCCGCATCGGGTTCGACCGGGTCAGCGGTTACCTCGCCGCACCAGAGCAGACGATGTTCGCACATCGCGACCAGGTGCAGGTGGCATCGCGACTCACCGCAGAGGCTTTCGCGCAGCGATCCGCCGAGGTCGCCGATCTGCAGATCGTCGACGTGCGCAACCCCGGTGAGGTGGCGGCCGGGATGGTCCCGGGCGCGGTCAACATCCCCGTCGGCCAACTGCCGGACCGGGTCAGCGAACTCGACGCCAACCGTCCCACGGTCGTCTACTGCGCGGGCGGCTACCGCTCGTCGGTCGCCGCAAGCCTGTTGCGCCAGAAGGGATTCACCGACGTCAGCGACATCCTGGGCGGCTACAACGCCTGGGCCGCGAGCACTCAAACGGCGTGAGGCGCAAAGACATGATGACCGTGATTCAACTTGCCGGAAGGGCCGACTGACCGCCATGCTCGCGCTGATCCTGTCGCTGGCCGTTCTGGTCGGGGTGTCCCTCGGCTTGCTCGGCGGGGGCGGCTCGATCCTCACCGTGCCGCTGCTCGCCTACGTGGCCGGTCTGGACGCCAGGCAGGCGATCACCACATCGCTGCTTGTCGTCGGGGTCACCAGCGTCATCGGCGCCGTCACTCATGCGCGGAACGGTCATGTGCAGTGGCGCACCGGACTGTTGTTCGGCGTGACCGGCACGGCAGGGGCGTATGCGGGCGGACTGATCGGGCACCTGCTGCCCGGTTCGGTACTGCTGACCGCGTTCGCCGTCGTGATGATCGCGACCGCGGTAGCCATGCTCAACCGACGCCCGGAGTGCACCACACCGGCCGTACGCGCGCCCGCGGTCAAGACCCTGCTGATGGGCCTGGTCGTGGGCGTGGTAACCGGAACTCTCGGCGCGGCAGGCGGATTCGTCGTGGTTCCCGCGCTGGCCCTGCTCGGCGGTCTGCCGATGCCCATCGCCGTCGGCACCTCGTTGATCGTCATCGCCATGAATTCGTTCGCCGGTCTCGCCGGCCAGCTGAGCACTGTGCCGATCGATTGGACGCTTGCCGCGATGGTCACGGCTGCCGCCGTGGCGGGAAGTCTGCTCGGCGCCCGGCTGACCGCACGCGTCGATCCGGACACGCTGCGCCGCACGTTCGGCTGGTTCGTGCTGGCGATGGCCTCGATCATCCTGGCCGAGGAAGTCCATCCCGTCGTCGGGCTGGTCGCCGGTACCGCAACCGCGATCGGCGCCTTCTATTACTTCGTGTGCAGGCGCTACGCATGGTGTCCCGTCCAACGACTGTTCGGTCCACCTGCTCCCGCGACATGACCGATCTCGATACCCCCGCCGGTACGATCCCGGCAGTGACAACTACGACTTCGAAAGGCGCACACCATGGTCGGTGACCAGGAGGCCATCGCCGCTGTCCTCAATCGGCTGCGGCGCGCACAGGGACAACTCGCAGGCGTGATCTCGATGATCGAGCAGGGCCGCGACTGCAAAGATGTTGTGACACAACTCGCCGCGGTATCGCGGGCGCTGGACCGGGCCGGATTCAAGATCATCGCCACGGGTCTGCGCGAGTGCATCACCGACGAACGCGCCTACGGCGCCGAACCTATCGAGGTGTCCGAACTGGAGAAACTGTTCCTCGCCCTCGCCTGACGGACTAGGTGGTGGTGAGCGCCTGGTCTTCGTCGGTGCTTCGCACCACCACCTGGACGTCGCCGGCGATCTGCGGTACGCGTGTGGCTCTGACGTAGACGGTGTCCCCTTCCTTGAGACCCAGCGCCTCGGCGTCACCCCGGGTGATCTGGGCGGTGAACGGCACGTTGTTCGTGGCACTGGTGAGTTCGACGCGTACCTCGAAGCCCAGCATCACGATGCGGTCGATCGTGGCCCGCAGCACACCGGTGACCTCCGCGGTGCCGTCGCCCGCCGCGATCGCCATCTCGGGATTGCGGCCGACGCGAATGTCGTGGGGCCGCACCAGGATTCCGTTCAACTCCGACACCGCGCCCAGGAAGGACATCACGAATGCATTGGCCGGCTCGTCGTACACCTGCGTGGGCGATCCGACCTGCTCGATACGTCCCTTGTTGAGCACCGCGATGCGATCGGCGACGTCGAGCGCCTCGGCCTGGTCGTGCGTGACGAGCACGGTCGTGACGTGAACCTCGTCGTGCAGGCGGCGCAGCCACGTCCGCAGGTCGTCGCGGACCTTCGCGTCGAGCGCTCCGAACGGTTCATCGAGCAGCAGCACCTGCGGGTCGACGGCGAGCGCACGCGCCAATGCCATCCGCTGGCGCTGGCCACCCGAGAGCTGATTGGGATAGCGTGTCTGAAAGCCGCTGAGCCCCACCACTTCCAGCAGGTTGTCGACTCTCTCCTTGATCTCGGCCTTTGGGCGTTTGCGGATCTTGAGACCGAAGGCCACGTTGTCGCGCACCGAGAGGTGCTTGAACGCGGCATAGTGCTGGAACACGAAGCCGATGCCACGCCGCTGCGGCGGCACCCCCGTCACGTCGCGGCCGTTGATGGTGATGGTGCCGGTATCGGGTTGGTCCAGGCCGGCGATCGCCCGCAGCAGCGTCGACTTGCCGGAACCACTCGGCCCCAGCAGCGCGGTCAACGAGCCCGCCGGCACCTCGAAGTCGATGTTGTCCAATGCGGCGAAGCTGCCGTAGTGCTTGTTGGCACCGCGTACCACGATCGCATCGGTTCCCGAGTTGGTCACAGCGATCACTCCTTCTAAGACTGTTCAGCCGAGATTCGGCGCCGGTCGAGAACCACCTGGACCACCAGGACGACGACGGCGACGGCCATCAGCAAGGTCGATATGGCATATGCGCCGTACACCGACTCTGCGGTGCCACGGTTGTACCGGTCAGCCACCAACAGCGTCAGCGTCTGCGATGCGCCGGGCAGATTCGACGACACCATGATCACCGCGCCGAATTCGCCGAGGGTGCGGGCGATGGTCAGCACGATGCCGTAGGTGAGGCCCCACCGGATGGACGGCAGGGTGATCCGCCAGAACGTCTGCCACCAACTGGAACCCAGCGTGGCGGCGGCCTCTTCCTGGTCGGTGCCGATCTCGTGCAGCACCGGTTCGACCTCGCGGATGACGAACGGAACCGTCACGAAGATGCTGGCGAGCACGATGCCGGGAAAACCGAAGATGATCTTGAATCCGAGGTTGCTCTCGACGAACCCGAACAGCCCGGCCGAGCCCCAGAGCAGGATCAGGGCGACACCGACCACCACGGGTGACACCGCGAACGGCAGGTCGATGACCGCCTGCAACGCGCTCTTGCCACGGAACTTGTTGCGCGCCAGAACAAGCGCGGTGGGCACCCCGAACAGCACGTTCAGCGGCACCACGATGGCCACCACCAACAGGGACAGCTGGAGGGCCGAGATGGCCGCGGGTGTGCCCACCGAAGCGAAGAACGCGCCGAGCCCGGGCGCGAACGTGCGCCACAGGATCAACGCCACCGGCACGATGACCAACACCGCGATGTAGGCCAGCGCCAGATACCGCAGCAGATTGCGCACCCACGGTGACAGCGTCATGCCGAAAGCTCCTCACGTTTGGCCGCCCGCGAACCAACCGCCCTCAGCACGAACAACACCACGAACGAGATGACCAGCAGCACGATGGAGATCGCCGCCGCACCGGTGCGGTCGTCGTTTTCGATGAGCGTGCGGATCCACTGTGATGAGACCTCGGTCTCACCGGGAACCGCGCCGCCGATCAGCACGACCGATCCGAATTCGCCGATCGCCCGCGAGAACGCCAACCCGGCGCCCGACAGCAGCGACGGCAACAGTGCCGGGAGGATCACCTTGGTGAAGATCACCTGATTGGAGGCGCCCAGCGATGCGGCGGCCTCCTCGACCTCGCGGTCGAGTTCAAGCAGCACCGGTTGGACCGAACGGACCACGAACGGCAGTGTGACGAACAGCAGCGCGACGCCGACACCCCACTTGGTGTGTTGCAGGTGCAGCCCGACCGGACTGGCCGGTCCGTAGAGCGCCAACATCACCAGGCTGGCCACGATGGTGGGCAACGCGAAGGGCAGGTCGATGACCGAATCGACGATCCGCTTGCCCGGGAAGTCGTCGCGCGTGAGCACCCAGGCGACCAACAGACCGAAGACCACGTTGACGATCGTGACGCCGGCCGAGATGGTCAGCGTCACCCGAAACGACTCGATCGCCGCGTTGGACGTGACCGCCAGCCAGAAGGCGTTCCAGCCACCGCCCGCCGACTGCCACAGGATGGCGGCCAGGGGCAGCAGCACGATGACGCTCAGCCAGATGGACGCGGCACCGACCCGCAGCGAGGTCGTACCGTAGCGTCTACGACGCGCGCCGGGAGCGCGACCTCCCGGCGCGGTCGCGGATGCCGATTCGGTCTCAGCCGCAGCTGTCATCCAGTCGCCTGCTTGTAGATCTTGGTGATCGTCCCGTTGTCCTTGTCGAACAGCGCGGGATCGACCTCACTCCAGCCGCCGAGTTCGGCGATCGTCCACAGCTTCTCCGGTGTCGGGAAATCTTTCGTGAACTCGGCGGCAACGGCCGGGTCAACGGGCCGGAAACCGGCTTCCGCCCACAGCCTTTGTCCTTCGGGCGTGTAGAGGAAGTTCTTCAGCGCGTTGGCCGCGTCCGCGTGCGCACTGGTGTTGACGACCGCGACCGGGTTCTCGATCTTGAATGTCTGCGGCGGGTTGATGTGCTCGACGGGCTTGCCCTGCCGTTCGACGTTGATGGCCTCGTTCTCGTAGCTGATCAGCACGTCGCCGGTGCCCTGGAGGAACACGTCGGTGGCTTCCCGCCCCGACCCCGGACGGGTCTTGACGTGCTCGGTCACGAGCTTGTTGACGAAGTCGATGCCCGCCGCAGCGTCCTTGCCGCCGTTGCTCTTGGCCGCGTAGGGAGCCAGCAGGTTCCACTTGGCCGAGCCCGAACTCAGCGGGCTGGGCGTCACGACCTCGAGGCCCGGCTGCAGCAGATCGTCCCAGTCCTTGATGCCCTTGGGGTTGCCCTTGCGGACGACGAGCGAAACCACCGAGCCGAACGGGATGCCCTTGGTGTTGCCCGCGTTCCAGTCCTCGGCCACCTTGCCCGCCTTGACGAGCCGGGTGATGTCGGGTTCCACCGAGAAGTTGACGATGTCGGCCGGCTTGCCGTCGACGACGGCCCGGGACTGGTCGCCCGAGGCGCCGTAGGACGTCGTCACGGCGACGCCCTTGCCCTCTTCGGTTGCCGTGAACGCCGGGATGATCTTGCTCCAGCCCGGCTCGGGAACCGCATATGCGACAAGAGTCAGGGTGGTTTCCGCGCCGCCGGCACCGCCGTCGCCGCCCGCGACGTCACTCGATCCACCGCCGCATCCCACGACGAGCACCCCGGTGGTGGCCAGCACAGCTGAGTTCCTCGCGACGTTCCGCCAGAACTTGTTGATGTCGAGCTTCTTGGTGGGCACTGATGACCTTTCGTTGCGAGCTACGGACAGTGGTGGTCCGTCACGGCGGAAAGACGAATGGATCAGTGCTCGGGCAAACAGCGAGCCCACCACCGACCCCAAACCGCGGACGGGTTGGAGTCAGCGACAACAGTGAACGTCTGCAACAGCGCATGAACCCACGGCACGGAGGGCCACGACGTGGCTCTGCGTGGTGCCGGACGCTGCTTGCATGGCGCGAAGAATAACAGAGTCTGACGCCGGCGCCTCCCGAGCGATCGGGTCAGCGGGTCACGAACCACATGACGATGACGAGGACCACGAGAATCGCCAGCACCAGGGTCACGCGGGAACGCGGCATGCCGGTCATTCGGTCCTCATCGCCTCGGCCAGTTCGTCAGATTCGTCCGCTCCGGCCCGCCGTAACCTGCGGATACCGGCCGTGCCCTGGCCGAGAGCGCCGTCGAGCACCACTGCGGCACCGTACGCGAGGGCCAGGACGACGGGCATCACCACCGCGGTCTGGACCACGAACGGCAGGCCCGTCAGCCACAGCTCCACGCCGTCCCACCAGCTGAGGATTGCGCCCATGCCGAAAGCGTATGCGATGGCCGTGCCCGGACAGATTCATCCCATCGCGGTCAGTAACGTTCGACACGTGGCATTCGGGTAGACGAGCAACGTATCCGCAGATCATGATGTCCGAATGGTTCTGCAACACACTGAGCCCACCGGTGCCCCGGAGGCGGGCGCCCGGAAGGTGCCCGAGGCCCCGCTGACCGTGACGGCTCCGGTGCCGTACTCGGCCAGCGCGTCGCTGCGGAACCCGTTTCCGCCGATCGCTGACTACGGCTTCCTGTCCGACTGCGAGAACACGTGCCTGATCTCGTCGGCCGGGTCGGTCGAGTGGTTGTGCGTGCCGCGGCCGGACTCGCCGAGCGTGTTCGGAGCCATCCTCGACCGTGGCGCCGGCCACTTCCGGCTCGGCCCCTACGGGGTGAGCGTGCCTGCCGCGCGCCGCTATCTGCCCGGCAGCCTGATCTTGGAGACCACGTGGCAGACCCATACGGGTTGGCTGATCGTGCGCGACGCACTCGTGATGGGGCCTTGGCATGACATCGAGACACGATCGCGGACTCATCGCCGCACCCCGATGGATTGGGATGCCGAGCACATCCTGCTGCGCACGGTGCGCTGTGTGAGCGGCACCGTCGAACTCGTGATGAACTGCGAACCGGCCTTCGACTACCACCGCGTCAGCGCGAATTGGGAGTACTCCGGACCGGCATACGGGGAGGCCATCGCGCGCGCCAGCCGCAACCCCGATGCGCACCCGACCCTGCGGCTCACCACGAACCTGCGCATCGGCATCGAGGGCCGCGAGGCGCGGGCCCGTACGCGGCTCACCGAAGGCGACAACGTCTTCGTCGCGCTGAGCTGGTCGAAGCATCCGGCGCCGCAGACCTACGAAGAAGCCGCCGACAAGATGTGGAAGACCAGTGAGGCCTGGCGGCAGTGGATCAACGTCGGCGACTTCCCCGACCATCCGTGGCGGTCGTATCTGCAGCGGAGCGCCCTGACGCTGAAGGGCCTGACCTACTCCCCGACCGGCGCGATCCTGGCCGCTCCCACCACATCGTTGCCGGAAACTCCCCAGGGCGAACGCAACTGGGACTACCGCTACGCCTGGGTGCGCGATACGACGTTCGCGCTGTGGGGCCTGTACACGCTCGGCCTGGACCGCGAGGCCGACGACTTCTTCTCGTTCATCGCCGACGTGTCGGGCGCCAACAACGGTGAACGCCACCCGCTTCAGGTGATGTACGCCGTCGGCGGTGAACGCACGCTCATCGAAGAAGAGCTGAATCATCTGTCCGGCTACGACAACTCGCGGCCGGTTCGGATCGGCAACGGTGCATACAACCAACGCCAACATGACATCTGGGGCACCATGCTCGATTCGGTGTACCTGCATGCGAAGTCGCGCGAGCAGATTCCCGACGCGCTGTGGCCCGTGCTCAAGAATCAGGTCGAGGAGGCCATCAAGCATTGGAAGGAACCCGACCGCGGCATCTGGGAGGTACGCGGCGAACCTCAGCACTTCACCTCCAGCAAGATCATGTGCTGGGTGGCGCTTGATCGCGGTTCGAAGTTGGCCGAGCTTCAGGGCGAGAAGAGCTACGCCCAGCAATGGCGGGCGATCGCCGAGGAGATCAAGGCCGACGTGCTGGCACGCGGCGTGGATTCGCGCGGTGTGCTCACCCAGCGCTACGGAGACGACGCGCTCGACGCATCGCTGCTGCTGGCCGTGTTGACCCGGTTCCTGCCCTCCGACGATCCGCGGGTGCGGGCCACCGTGCTGGCAATCGCCGACGAACTCACCGAGGAAGGGCTGGTGCTGCGTTACCGCACCGAAGAGACCGACGACGGTCTTTCGGGCGAAGAGGGCACGTTCACGATCTGTTCGTTCTGGCTGGTTTCGGCTCTCGTCGAGATCGGCGAGGTGAGCCGGGCCAAGCATCTGTGCGAGCGCCTGCTGTCGTTCGCGAGCCCGCTGCATCTGTACGCCGAGGAGATCGAGCCGCGCACCGGTCGCCATCTGGGTAACTTCCCCCAGGCGTTCACACACCTGGCGTTGATCAACGCCGTCGTGCACGTGATCCGCGCCGAAGAAGAAGCCGACAGTTCCGGCGTGTTCGTGCCCGCCAACGCCCCGATGTAAGGCCTGTTCTCCGGCGAGCAGACACGTAGGTACCCGAAACGAGCCGTTTCTGGGTACGTACGCGTCTGCTCGCGGGAGAAGATCTCTCGAAAATCACGGTGCGCCAATATCTGTCAATGCGTCTGCCGGGCAAGCAGCATCGGGGGCATGAGCCACTCTCACCCCGCGGACACCTCCCGCACCACGATCGACACCGCGATCGGCGTCCTCGTCGGGTTGCGTGGCTGCACGCCCGATCAAGCGTTCCGGGAGCTGGTTCGGGTCGTGCAGCGCACGGGCATCGGAATAGGAAGCATCGCCCGCGGTCTCGTCGATCTGGCCGGCGGCCGCTCTGGATCATCCGCCGAGTACGCCGAGGCCTTCAACGCCTGGGGTGAACTGCTGGCGCAGACCCGGCGGACGCCGGCCGTCACCCGGTGACGGGCCGGTCCTCCACCATCGACAAACCGATCATCCTGAACGGTTTCTCGATGGACGCGGTCTCGCACGTCAACTACGGGTTGTGGCGCCATCCCCGCGATCAGACCCACCGCTACAACACCATCGCCTACTGGGTCGAGCTGGCCCAGATTCTCGACCGGGGACGATTCGACACGTTCTTCCTGGCCGATGCGCTCGGGCTGCTCGACACGTACGGGGGCAATGCGGACGCGTCGCTACGCAGTGGAACACAATCCCCGGTGAGCGACCCGCTGCTGCTGGTGTCGGCGATGGCCGCGGCCACCACACACCTGGGCTTCGGGATCACCGTCTCGACGACCTACGAGCATCCGTATCTCCTGGCCCGCAAGTTCACGACACTGGACCATCTCACCGAGGGCCGGGTGGCGTGGAACATCGTGACCTCGCAGCTCGACAGTGCGGCCCGAAACCTCGGACTGGAACGGCAGATCCCGCACGACGAGCGCTATGAACGCGCCGACGAGTTCCTCGATGTGGTCTACAAACTGTGGGAGACGTCGTGGGAGGACGACGCCGTGGTACGGGACCGCGAGCGCAACGTCTACACCGATCCGGCCAAGGTCCACCGAATCGACCACAAGGGAAAGTATTTCACCGTCAGGGACGCACACCTGTCCGAGCCCAGCCCGCAGCGCACACCACTGCTGCTGCAAGCCGGTGGTTCGCCGCGCGGTCAGCAGTTCGCGGCCAAGCACGCCGAAGTGATTTTCGTGGCCGGCGCCGACGCGCCCGGTATCCGGCGCAACGTCGAGAGCATCAGGACGCTGGCGGCCGGTTACGGCCGCGATCCCGACTCGCTGATTTTCATCAGCGCCCTGTCAGTTGTGGTGGACAACACAGCGGCCGGTGCCCGCGGCAAACTTGCGGACTACCAACGGTATTTCGACGTCGAAGGCGCACTGGCACATTACTCGGCGAGCACCGGCGTCGACTTCGCGGGCCAGGACCTCGACAGTGTGATCGGCCGCCACGACACCGATTCGAACCGCTCGCTGTTGTCGATGTTCGCCGACGCCGACCGGCGGTGGACGTTGCGCGAGGCGCTCGCGCCGTCCTCCGGATTCGGCCGCAGCCGCACACTTGTGGGCACGCCGGTCTCGGTGGCCGACGAACTGGAGCAGTGGTTGGCCGACACCGGGACGCAGGGAATCAACCTTTTGCACATCGTCAATCCCGACAGCTATCGCGACTTCGCCGAACTGGTGGTGCCCGAACTCGACCGGCGCGGCCGCGTGCGGCCTCGACCCACCACCGCAACCACGCTGCGCGAGCGGGTGCAGGGTACTGCTCGGATCCGAGACGACCATGCGGCCGCGCGGTATCGCGACGCTCGCGTTTCCCGCGGAGTGAACGTGTGATGACCACCGACATCAGAGTGCTCGACACCGAGCAGGAACTGACCACCGCGCTCAACGTGTTTCGCGCGGCGATGGTCGGCTTTCCCCGGTTGTCCGGCTTGCCTGCCGGACGGATCCGCCGGATTCTGGAGCCGGGCCGAACATTCGGCGCGTTCGTCGACGGCACGCTCGCCGGCACCACGGACTCGGCAACCAGCTCGCTCACCCTGCCCGGCGGCAAGGTCGTGGGTCATGCCGCCGTTACCCACGTCGGCGTCCTGCCCTCCCACACGCGCCGCGGTATCGCCACTGACCTGCTACGCCACCAGCTTCGCGACATCCGTGACCGCGGCGAGACAGTGGCGACCCTACGGGCCTCCGAAGCCACCATTTACGGTCGTTTCGGCTACGGGGTCGCGAGTTCGTCGAACACCGCCGAACTGCTCACGCGGCGGGCTGCCCTGCGACCCGGAATCGGGCACGGCGGGCCGGTGCGGCTGATCGATCCTGACGAGTCGTGGCAGCTGCTGCCGCAGATCTATGCCGCCAATCGGCCCGAGCGGCCCGGGACCATCGATCGTCCGCCGGTCTGGTGGCAGTCACAGCGGCTACGTGCCGAAGCTGCAGCAGGACCGAGTTACGTTGTCGTCCATGGCGACCCGGGTTCTGAGACGGGGTTCGCCCGCTATCATCCAGTCGACACAGACGGGTGGTTCGTCAGCGAGCAGCGCACGGTTCTGATCGACGACTTCTTCGCGCCCACCGATGAGGCCTATGTGGGACTGCTGCGGTTTCTGATCGACCTCGATCTGATCGATCGGTTGATATTTCAGATGCTGCCGGTCGACGATCCGCTTCCCTGGCTTCTGGTCGACCGTCGCGCCGCCAGAATCACCGGCACCCGCGACGAGACGTGGTTGCGCGTCGTCGATGTGCCTGCCGCACTCGGCGGACGCAGCTACAGCGACGGCGGGTCCGTCACGTTGACGGTTCATGATCCGCTGCTGCGAGAGAATTCGGGCACGTATGCCATCTCGGCCGGTGGCGCCGAGAATGTCGGCGGCACCGCGCAGTTGGAGGCCGGGGTCGAGGCGGTCGCAGCCGCGCTGCTCGGCGGAACAACGTGGCGTGCCCTGGCGTTGAGCGGTTCCGTACGGGTCAACGATCCCGAGGCGCTTGCCGTCGCCGACCGCCTCTTCTCGGTGCCCGCGCAGCCGCACACCGGCATCTTCTTCTGACATGTCGTCGTGGCGATAACTTCGGACTGATCGAAACCGTTGTCCGGCAAAGACTCCTGGCCGACCATGGTCGCATGAGAACGGTGCTGTCCAGGCGACACACACACGATGACGCTGTTTGACGTCACCGATCTCGCCGTCACTATTCACACCGGGAACCGCGCTCGCGGGCGGCGAGCGGTGCGGGCGGTCGAGTCGATCAGTTTCGCGGTGGAACCCGGCCAGACCGCCGCCATCGTCGGCGAATCCGGCTCCGGCAAGAGCGTTTCGCTGCTTGCCGCCACTCGGCTGTTGAGCCCCGATGCGGAGGTGACCGGGTCGGTGCGGTTCGCCGGCCGTGACCTGCTGACCCTGGACGGACGCGAACTGCGCCGAATCCACGGCAAGGACATCGGTTTCGTATTCCAGGATCCCCAGAGCAATCTGCACCCGTACAAGACCATCGGGCGCCAGATCGACGAGGTCCTGCGTATCCATACCCGTACCGACCGGCGTGAACGACGCGGCAGGGTCGAGGAGCTGCTCGCCGAGGTCGGCATCGACGAAAAGGGTTACGACAGCTATCCATCGGAGTTCTCCGGCGGCATGCGGCAGCGCGCGATGATCGCGATGGCGATCGCACTGAATCCGGCACTCATCGTCGCCGATGAGCCGACCACAGCTCTGGACGTGAGCGTGCAGGCCGGAATACTCAACCTGCTCAAGCGGCTGCAGCGCGAGCACGGCGCCGCGATCCTGTTCGTGAGCCACGACCTCGGTGTGGTCCACGACATCGCGGACACCGTCACCGTCGTCAAAGACGGTCGAGTCGTGGAAACCGGTACCCGTGAACGGGTTTACCAGCATCCACAGGAGCAGTACACCTGTGATCTGCTGTCGGCGTCGCGCCTGCACAGTCTGCCCGGTGTCGACGGCTCCCCACTGATCGATCCGGTGGAATCGACCGAACCGCTGCTGAGGGTTCATGGGCTCCGCAAGAGCTACCGCACCCGGGCTCGGCGTGAACGTCGGACCGTGGTCGACGGCCTGGACTTCGCGATCCATCCCGGCGAGATCGTCGGTCTCGTCGGGGAATCCGGGTCGGGCAAGTCGACTGTCGGCCGGATCGTCGCGGGTCTGCAGTACGCCGACGCAGGTGAGATCACGTTGTCCGGTGCGCGATTCCCCACTGCGGTCGCGGATGGTGTCCCCGCACTACCGGCCAGCGCCCGCCGTGACGTACAACTGGTCTTCCAGGACCCTTACTCGAGTTTGAACCCGCGCCGCACCGTTGCGGACTCGCTCGCCGAACCGCTGCGCGCACAGCGCGTTGATCACCCCACCATCGACGCCCGCGTGTCCAGCGCCGCCGAGGACGCGCGACTGCCGCGGACATTGCTCGACCGGTTTCCCGCCGAGCTGTCGGGTGGGCAGCGGCAACGTGCCGCGATCGCTCGTGCGCTGGTTCTGCGACCCCGGCTCATCGTCGCCGATGAAGCCTTGTCGTCACTGGACGTCACCACGCAAAGCGAGATCATCTCGCTCGTCGTCGAACTTGTCCGTGAACATCGCACGGCCTTCCTGTTCATCACGCACGACCTGGGGGTTGTTTCGGCGATCGCACACCGCGTGATCGTGCTCGGCCCCGACGGCTTGGAGGAAAGTGGTCCTACCGCAGAGGTTTTCGCCGCACCACAGTCGGCGTACACACGCAAGCTGCTCGATGCGGTGCCACGGTTGACGGCCTCATGACGGATCTGCTGCTCAGACCACAAGTGAGCGCCGACAGCCCGCCGCAGGCGCGCACGCGCAAGCTGCGATCGTTCCTGCGCGATCCCGGGCTGGTCGCGGGTTCGGTTCTGTCGGGTTTCGTACTGCTGGCCGCCCTTGGAGCACCTGTGGTCGCCGCGATCGTCGGTCATGGGCCCAACGAACAGTTTCCCGACGAAACGCTCGACGCGGCAGGGCTTCCGATCACCGGTGGCCACGGCTTCCTGCTCGGCGCCGACGGCAGCGGCCGAGATGTCCTCGTCCGCACGCTCTACGGCGCGCGCGTCTCGCTGGCCATCGGTATCCCGGCCACCACCATCGCCATGCTCATCGGCGTCGTCGTCGGACTGGCCGGTGGGTACTTCGGCGGCCGGATCGACGCGGTGCTTTCCGAGCTGACCAACATCGCGCTGGCCTTTCCCTTCCTGGTGACGGCGCTGAGCGTGGTGACGCTCAACCGGGGCACGGCAGGCACCACCGTCGTCGACCCCATCGTGGTGGTGATCGGCATCATCGCCTTGTTCTCCTGGACCTACTTCGCGCGGCTCGTGCGCAACTCGGTCATCGAGATCAAGGCGAAACCGTACGTGCTCGCAGCGATCGGCGCGGGCAGCTCGCATTTGCGCGTCATTGTGCGCGAAATTCTGCCCAACATCGCGCCCACTGTCGTCATCTATTGGGCTGTCCAGCTTCCGATCAACATCATCGCCGAGGCATCGCTGTCCTATCTCGGCGTCGGCATCCGGCCGCCCACTCCCAGTTGGGGCACGATGATCGCGAATGCCCAGGACTCTGCGCTGTATCAAACCCAGCCGCTGATGCTCATCGCCCCGGCGGGTGCGCTGTTCCTCACCGTTCTCGGCTTCAACGTGCTCAGCACGGCGCTGCGCAATCGATTCGACCCGAGCACGACCCGGTGACGCGAACTCTGCTCTGGCGGTCGGCCCGCATGGTACTGACCGTGTTCGCCGTAGTGCTCGTGACATTCGGGCTCACCAAGGTCGCCTACCAGAACCCGGCCCGAATGCTGGCCCCGGAGAACGCGTCTCAGCAGACGGTCGATGCGATCGCCAACAGCCTGCGGCTCAACGACCCCTGGTACGTGCAGTTGTGGCATTACGTGGTGCGGGGGCCCGAGATCAAGGGCACGCCGACCGGACTGGTCAACTGGCCGCCCAGCCTCGGCTATTCGTACCGCGAACAACGCCCCGTCACCGATCTGATCCTGGAGAAGATTCCGGCGACCCTGAGCCTGGCCGTCGGCGCACTGGTGTTGTGGGTCGCGCTGTCGATCGTCCTCGGGGTCTATGCGGCCCGCAAGCCCGGCGGCGTGTTCGACGCGATCACCTCAGGCATCTCCTATGTGTTCCTGTCGATCCCGACCTTCGTGACGGGCGTCATCCTGCTGTTCGTCCTTTACTACCAACTCTCGCTCGCAGGCGTGAAATGGTTTCCCAGTGGAGGCTACGTCGCGTTCACCACGTCGCCGTCCGAGTGGGCACGTCATCTGCTGCTGCCATGGCTCACGCTCGTGCTCGCCGAACTCGGTCTGTTCCAGCGCGTCGTCCGGGCCTCGGTGCTCGAGGTGGCGAACAAGGACTTCATCCGCACCGCGCGTGCGAAAGGCGTCGCACCGCATGGGGTCTACTTCGACCATGCACTGTCAGCCGCACTCAATCCGATCCTGACGCTCGGCGCCATCGAGTTCGCCGCGATCCTTGGCGGCGCCATCATCACCGAGCAGATCTTCGGTATCGACGGTGTCGGACGCCTCGCCGTCAATGCGGCCAACAACGGGGATGCTCCGGTGGTGATCGGATGCACCCTTCTCGGTGCGGTGATCTTCGTGGTGTCCACCTTCGCCATCGACGTCATCACCGCGGCACGCAGCGGCAAATAGGCCACCCCACAACACAACTGAGGAGAACCATGAAGTCACCACGAAAAGTGGTCGGCGCGTTGATCGCGACCACCGCCCTACTCGTCGCCGCGTGCGGCACCGATGGCGGTGAACAGGCATCATCCACCGACCCCGAGAGTCTCTACGGCGGGACGCTACATATCGCCTCGGTCGGCGATGTCGATGCGCTGGATCCGCTGATCGCCTACTCCGCCGAATCGTGGCAGGTCATCAGGGCGACCACCCGCCAGCTCGTCACCTATGCAGGCAACAAAGAGAGCATCGGAGAAGACACCGAGGTGGTCCCCGATCTCGCCGAGAGCTGGGACATCAGCCCCGACCGCAGAACCTACACGTTCCATCTGCGCGACAACATCAACTTCTCCGGCGCGAGCACGCGCCCGATCACCGCACAGGATTTCGTCTACGCCGTCAAGCGGTTCCCCGACCCCAATGCACAAGTCAGTGCGATCACCTATTACAACGCGCTGTTCGAAGGGTTCAAGGAGTACTCCGACGAGTTCGCCAAAGTCCCCACCGGTGACCTGGCCGCAGTCAAGAGGTTCATCGACACGCACGAGATCAGCGGTCTGAAAGCACTGGACGACAAGACATTACAGCTGACGTTGACGCAGCCGGCCAGCGATATCCTGGATATCCTCACGCTCAACTTCGTCACACCGCTGCCCGAGGAGGTGGTGTCGAAGTACTTCGCCGACAGCCTGGAGTTCCGCAAGAACTACGCATCGAGCGGCCCGTACTACATCGAGTCCCTCGACCCGGGCAAGCAGCTGACCCTGGCCAAGGTGCCCGAGTACAACGCCGAAGGAGACCCGCGAAAGGCCTACGCCGACAAGATCGTGTTCGACACCACGGTCAGCTCCGCCGACGCCGTATCCCAGCAGTTGCAGACCGGCACGGCCGACATCGGGCTCTATGTCCGCGCGTACCCGGCCAACGTCATCGCGCAGTACAAGAAGACCGATCCCGACCACCTCCACACCTCGGCGAGCGGCTCGGCGATCTTCATCAGCTGGAACAATCCCGCCGAGCCGAAAACACCGGCCCAGGATGCGTTCAAGGATCTCCGGGTCCGGCAGGCCTTCAACTACTCACTAAACCGTGCCGACGTGGTCCGCGGTCTCGGCGGTCCGGACTCCGCGATCGCCAGCAACGAGATCCTCACCTCGACCATCGTCGGCTACACGGGGAAGAACCCGTACCCCACGCCGGACGACAAAGGTGACCCCGAGAAGGCCAAAACGCTGCTGACCGAGGCGGGCAAGCCGGGTTTGACGGTCAACGTGGCATACCGCAACAACCCCGAGTTCGAGAAGATCGCGACGTCGGTGCAGACATCGGCCGCCAGGTCGGGTATCAACGTCAAGCTCACGCCCATCGCCGCCGACAGCTGGGGCGCGTTCGACGCCTTTTTGAGCGACAAGTCGAAGCTCGACCAGTGGGATCTGGCGATCACGAACTGGACGCCGGACTGGCAGGGCAACAGCGCCCGCATGACTCTCGGCGGATGGTTGGATTCCGACTTCGCACCCGGCGGCACGTGGAACGGGGTCACCTACCACAATCCGAAGCTCAACGAGGCCGTCAACCGGGCGTTCGCCGCACCGGACCCGACGGCGGACTGGCAGGAAGCCAACACGATCGCGACCGAGGACCTGGCCTGGTTCCCGCTCATCGAGCGGGTCAAGACCGTGCCCACATCCGATCGAGTGACTAACTGGACCTGGCAGTCGCTCGGAAACGGCGCCGACATCACCAACATTGCGGTCAACGGGTAGTCGGCGGGTCAGGGGCGGCGCGCGAGCAACCAGGCTTCGCCGCCGCCCTCGCCTGCATCGATCACCTCGAAGCCACCGAAGGCCGCCAGGAGTTCGCCGCGTACGGCGCGAAACCGACCGGGTTCGCGGTCAACCTCGCTGAGTACGCTGATCGCGAGAACACCTGCCGGGGTGAGACGTTCGATCATCGCCGGGTACAGGCCCGGGTCACGGAACCGGTGACACAGGATGACGTCGACGGAAGGCCCGGCGGGAAGACCGCCATCGAGGTCGACGACGTCGAAGCGGCACCGATCCGCGACGCCGTATTGCGCGGCCAGCCTCTCCGCGTGATCGATCGCGACGGCGGACACGTCGACACCCCAGACCTGCAGTCCTCGCCGGGCCAGCCAGACAGACCCGAAGCCCGTCCCACACGCGATGTCGAGGGCCGTTCCCGTCACCGGGAACACTGATTCGCGTGCCGCGAAAACGGCAGGCGGTGCGGGCTCGGCCACCGCTTCGCAGCGACCCGCGTACGTCGCGTCCCAACGCACCCGATCCTGCTCGCTCACCTCGCCACCCTACGAAATAGGGGCGAGGGAATACGAGCCATGGCCGCCGAGGTTGGCCACAGCATGCGAGCCATCGTCTACGACCCGCAAGCCCCTGCCAATCTGCGACTCGCCGAGGTGGCCGATCCACCGGTGGCCGATTCGCAGGCACTGATCGACGTGCACGCGATCGGCCTCAATTTCGGTGAAGTGCACTTCATCGACCAGATGCGCAAACCCGGTGAGGTGCCGGGGTGGGACAGTGCAGGCGTGGTCGTTCAGGCCGCGGCCGATGGGTCCGGCCCGGCCGTCGGGACGCGCGTGGTGGGGTTCAGCGGCGAGGCCGGCTGGGCACAGCGCCGCGCGGTCGCCACCGAGAATCTGACCGAGTTACCCGAGTTCGTCGAATTCGAGGAAGCCGCGGCCCTACCCGTTGCCGGTGTGACGGCGCTGCAGGCGTTACGTGCCCTCGGCCCGATCGTCGGCCGTCGTGTCCTCATCACCGGGGCCTCCGGCGGGGTCGGCCGGTTCGCGGTGCAGCTCGCGGCCAGAGCCGGTGCTCACGTGGTCGCCGCTGTCGGCAGCGCCCCGCGCGGTGAAGGCCTGACCGAACTCGGAGCGGCCGAGGTGGTCGTCGGTCTCGACAGCGTCACCGAACCCGTCTACGGCGTACTGGACAACGTGGGCGGAAAGCTTCTCGCACAAGCCTTCAGCCTGGTGGCCGACGGTGGTTCCGTACAGTCGATCGGAATGGCCTCCAACGAACCGACCACCATCGACTTCGAGCACGAACGCCGGTTGGGCAACCGGAAACGGTTGGAGCCCTTCACTGTTCGAGCACCGTTCGCCGCCGATCTGCGCTATCTCCTGACCCTGCTCGCCGATGGCGAGCTCGATCCGCAGATCGGGCTACGGGACTCGTGGGAGAACGTCGCGAGCGCCGCGCAAGCGTTGCTGGACCGCAAGGTGGCGGGTAAGGCCGTGTTGCGCGTCAGGTGAGGACGGGTCAGTTGCCCTGGCCACCTCTGCCCCGCGACGCGAGGTCGGACACCGGATCCTTGCCGTTGACGAACCACTCGCCCAGGATCCGCGCCTTGTAGACGACGGGATTGTGTGACGCGAGGGTGCGGGCATTGCGCCAATGCCGGTCCAAGGCAAGCTCTTCGGACACACCTGACGCACCGAGCGCGTCGAACACCCTGGTGGTGGTGCGCAGTGCGGCGCCGATGATCACCAGTTGTGCCTGCGTCACGGCCACCTCGGCGTCGATGAGCAGTTGACGCGCATGGTCGTCGCTGCCCGCGAGACGGCCCGCCACGATCCGGTCCAAAGTCTGCGCGCTCCGGCCCAATGCGGCCTGGGCACCAAAGGCCTCGGCCGACAGTTCGCCGATCACCTGCAGCAACTGCGGATCGTCGGCAGGCACGTCGGACAGGCCCTGCGGATAGTTGCGTTTGCGCGCCTTGAGCGCTGCGGTTCCGTCGCGCTGCGCGGCCTTCGTGATGCCGGTGAGCACCGCGAGCATGGCGATCTGATAGAAATGCGCTTGGTACGTGAAGCGTTGTGCGGCGGGAAACACGTTGCCGCGCTCGGCCCGGGCCGCCGCGTAGTGGGCCGATCCGCTTGCGGTCGTGCGCTGACCGAAGCCGCGCCAGTCATCGGTGAGGGTGACGCCCGGATCGTCGGCACGCACGAGCGCCGTCCACAGCTCGCCGTCGTCACCTCGCCCGAGCACGTCGAGCCAGTCGGCGTAAAGACTGCCCGTGGCATAGTATTTCGCGCCGGACACCAGCCAATGGTCGTCGGCGGCGGTGACCGTGGTCGCCAGGTTGGCGAGGGTCACGTTGTTCGCCTCGGTCCAACCGCCACCGACGAATTCCCCTGCGAGGAACCGCTTGATCCAGGTGTTGTTGTCCTCTGTCACCGGGGCGTTGAGGCGGTCCTCCACGAAAGCCAGGTGGTTACGCCAGATATGCGCGACATTCGCGTCGGCCTGCCCCAACTCGGCCAACAACTGGAAGGTCTGCTCCAGAGAAGCACCGAATCCGCCTTGCTCGGCCGGAATTCGCAGGGTGCCGAAACCGGCCTCGCCGAGCCACCGCACCTGCTCGTGCGGGAACACTCGATCCCGTTCGCGCGTCACGTTGCCCTCGGCGATCCGATCGAAGATCGGCCGGAACACCGAGCGCAGTTCGGCGTCGTAGCCGGTGGGCCGCTTCAAATAGATGTTGTCCGTGCTCATTCCGTACTCCCGCCCGCGTCGATTCGATATGCGTACTCGTCGGCCACCGCCACATAGCCCAGCCTGCGGTACAAGAGGTGCGCCTTGCTGGCGTTGTCGATGTCGGTGCCGAGTGAGGCTGCCGTGAACCCGCGTCGTAGCGCGGCCAGCCAGATCTTGCGCAGCAACAGTTCGCCTGTCCCCCGCTGCCGACGGTCCCGGCGCACGCCGATGTAATCGGTGTGGGCGCTGCGCTGCGCGGCCGCGCCGGTGCCCACGGTGTAGACCGAACCGAGGACGTAGCCGATCACGACCTCGTCCCTGTCGATCGCTGCGAGGCTGAAGTCCGGACTGAACGCCCGGCTGTGCAGATGATGTTCCCAACGTTGCGGGGTTTTCGCCATGTTGCCGAAATGCTCGCTGAACGTGTCGAACTGCAACTGCCGCACCTGCTCACCGAATCCACCGGCAATGACTTCAGGCCAGGACAACACCGCCACCCCGTCGATGTGCGCCGCGGCGAGGGCTGACGGGTCCTCGTCGGTCAGAGACTTTCGGGTACTGATGAACTGACGTTCCCGCCACGCGCCCTGATCGACGAGTGCGGCGATGGCGGCCGCCTGGTCGGCACCGATGTAGACCCGCAAGTAGGAGCCGGGCGTGGCCACGCGGTGGAAGCGGGCGACGGTATCACCGACGATCGTGTCGACCGCATCTCTCGGCACGGACGGCCCGAACACGAAGTCCGCCAACACCTCCGGTTCTTCCCCATCGGGCTGATGCAATGCCGCGTATCCGAGCACGTCATCCGAATCGCCGTAGAGGACGACTGCCGACCCGGGGTACACCCCGTCGAGCTGTTCGGCGACATCGCGGGAATCGGCGGCGAACTTTCGTCCGCCGAGTCCCGGGGTCGTGGCCAGGAAGTCGGCGATCAGCGGGTGGTGACGCGGCGTCGCCTGCGCCACCGACCACCGGTCGACGACGACGGCATGCCCGGTGAGCGTCACGGCGTGACCCCCTCGTTCAGCAGCCGTTGCTGCTCCTCTTCGGACAGGGTCTGGATGCTGCCGATGCGCCTGGCCACCTCGGGCCTGGTCCGCTTGAGGTACCAGTACCACGCCAGGCCGATCAGCAGGATGCCACCGAAGACGAACGGCAAGATGTTGAACGGGAAATCGGGCACCGGATAGAAGTTGCTGATGATGACGTAACCCAGCCCGATCGTCGCCGCCACCGAGACCGCGAGCCGAACGGGGGTCAGCGCATTGATCTTGCACAGCCAGATCGGGGTCGCGATCACAACAAGCAGGTAGCTCACCAGGAAGCCCCAGTTCGCGACGTAGCCGCCGTACACGTCGAACACCAGCCGGCCCGCCGAGCTGAAAGTGGCGACCGTGGAGAACACCAGTGCCAGAACGCCGACGAAAACGACTCCGGCCCAAGGTGTTTTATACGTGGTGTGCACCCTGGCGAACACCTGCGGCAGTGCGCCTTCGTGAGCGAAGGTGAACAATGACCGTGCCGCCGCGGTGGTGACCGCGGTGACGAACACGATGAACGCGACCGCGACGGCCGCGCTCACCACCTGGTTCACCCAGGCGACTCCGACCGAGTCGGCGAGCTGCGGCAACACCGCCTTGTCACCGTCGATCTCGCCGAAATGCAGGATCTGCGGATAGGTGGCAAAGATGTAGAGGACGCCGAGCAGGATGACCACGCGCAGCAGTGACCGGGCGATGTTGCGGTGGGCGTTCCTGGCCTCGGCGCCCAGCGACGCGACACTCTCGAAACCCGCGTACGACCCGACCGCGGTGACCGCGGCGATGAACGTGGCACTCGACCCGAGATGCTGCGGGTCCCACTGATCCCAGTCGATGCGGAAGCCGTAGCCGATGTAGGACGCCACGATGATCACCAGGATCGACGCGATCGCGAGCAGTTCGAACGCGAGCTCGTACCGCGCCGCGACCGAGACACCGCGATACGGCAGGTAGACCGCGAGCCCCACCACGACGAACACCAGCAGGAGCCGGAACCAGACGGCTTGTGAGCCAAGGCCGATCGACTCAAGGAAGGCATCGAGGTACAAGACACCGCCGAGCGTTCCCGTGGTCGCGAACCCGATGTAGCCGAACAACAGGCTGAATCCGGCGGCATACGCGAAGCCCGGCCCCAGCCCGTTGCCGGTGTAGGTCCCGAGCGAGCCGGAAGACACCGTGCGTTTGGCCTGGAAACTGATCGTGATGGCGACCAATGCCACGATGAGCAAGCCGATGACCGCGGCCCAGGCCGCGCCCTTGCCGGCCGCCACGAACAGCGAGAACGGCACCACCGCCACCGCCACGCTGGGCGCTGCGGCGGCAAGCCCCTGGGCGAACACGCCCCAGGGCCCCAACGCGTCACGCTCCAGTCCGGTGGACTCTGCGGTGGTCAGAGCACGGCCCCCGGCCGTCGTCGGCTCGTCAGTAGTAGTCACGGTATTGTCCTTTCTGACCGCGACGCCGCCCGTGCGCAGACGGGTGGTTGGTGAGTCGGTATGTGTTGTCACACTGCCGCAATAGGATTCGTCGCGTCAGCTATCGAATCGGCGGGATTCTATTGAGAGGTAACGGTATTCCTGCGGAATGCCGCAGCGGGGTGCGCGTCACCCAACAACCCGGTGTCGCCCCCGAACAGTCGCTGGCGCAGCGTCGTGGGTTCACCCGCTTCGCGCGCGCGACCACGCTTGCGCAGTTCTGGAATGAGGTAGGTGGCCACATCGGTGAAGCTGCCGGGAGTGACGTGGTAGGCGATGTTGAAACCGTCGACGCCGGTCCGCGCGGCATAGGCTTCCAGCTGATCCGCGACGGTCGCGGCGGATCCGACGAAACAGCTCTCCCCCGAAACCGCCCAGATTACCGACGTAATCGCGAAGCGTAAGACGCTGCCGAACATCGGAATCCGTGACCGCGGCGAGTATCGAGCGGCTGGCATCGGTGTCGAACTGCTCGATCGGGCGGTCCACGCCGTATGTCGACCAGTCAACTCCACTCAGCGCGGAGAGCAACACCAGGCCGCCCTCCAGGTCGTGGAACTTGGCGAGGTCCTCGGCCTTGGCCTGCGCAGCCGAATCGGTGCTGTCGGTGACGATCTCGACCGAGGTGATGAACTTCAGCGAGCCCGGATCGCGGCCGTGCCCGGCCGCGCGACGACGGACGTCATCGATATTGGCCCGCAGCACGTCGGGGCGGGGATCGCTGGCGAAGACCAGTTCGGCGTTGCGGGAGGCGAATTCGCGACCGGCCGGCGACGTGCCCGCCTGGAACAGCACCGGGGTGCGTTGCGGGGACGGTTCGACGAGGTGGGCTCCGGGGACGGTGAAGTAGCGCCCGTCGTGGCCGATGTCGTGAACCTTCGTCGGATCGGTGTACACACCGCCTTCCCGGTCGCGCAGCACGGCGCCGGGTTCCCACGATCCTTCCCACAGTTTGAAGGTGACCTCGACGAACTCCTGGGCGATCGCATACCGCTCGTCGTGCGGAATCTGGCGGTCACGCCCGATGATGTTGCGCGCCGCGCTGTCGAGCAGCGACGTGACGATGTTCCAGCCGATCCTGCCGCCCGTCAGATGGTCGAGCGTGCTGAACTTGCGCGCCAACAAATAGGGGCTTTCGTACGTGGTCGACACCGTGATGCCGAACCCGAGCCGTTGTGTGGCAGCCGCCATCGCCGACACCGCCAGCAGCGGATCGGTGACGGGCGTCTGCACGGCCCGGGCGAGCGCCGCGCTCGCGTCACCGCCGAACACGTCGAGCTGGCCGACCGCATCGGCGATGAACAGCAGGTCGAACCCACCGTCGTCGAGCAGCTTCGCGAGCTCCACCCAGTACCGGATGTCGGTGTACTCGGCAGTGCGGTCGTCCGGGTGACGCCAGAGCCCGAAGTTGCCGTGTGACACCGTCGACATCGTGAACGCCGAGAGCACGAACGGTGCGGTCACCGCTCGGGCCTCTGCGGAACGTCCAGCCCGAGATGCGATCTCAGCGTGGTACCGATGTATTCATGGCGGAACAGGCCACGCTTGCGCAGTACTGGGACCACCTGTTCGACGAACAACGCGCTCTGCCCCGGCAATCCCGTGTCTCGCAGGACGAAGCCGTCGGCGGCGCCCGCGGTGAACCACTCCTCGATCTCGTCGGCGATGCGCTCCGGGGTGCCGACCACGGCGGCGCCCCATCCGTTCACGGTGCGGTACAAGAATTCCCGCACACTGGGGTTGCCGTCACTCGCGAGGTGGCGGTAACCGGCCAGAGCAGTCTGGTGGGTCTCGGTGTGATCGGGGAACGCCGAAGCCGGGACGGGGCCGTCCAGGTCCACACCCGTGACATCGACGTCGACTTCGAGCAGCCAGCCGGCCTGGTACTCGGGACTGAAGTACTCGTACTCCTCACGTTCGGCGCGCCGGGCCTCCTCGTCGGTCGAGCCGACGACGTAGCGCAGCGACGGTGTGATCAACGGCGGCTTGGACCGTCCGAGCCGACGGGACTCCTGATGGATCTGCCGGTAGAACTCCTCGGCCCGACCCCGGTTGCCGTGACTGGTGAAGATCACTTCGGCGTGCGTGGCGGCGAACGTTCGTCCGGTGTCCGAGGATCCGGCCTGGAAGAGCACCGGCCGCCCCTGCGGTGACCGTGCCGCGCCGATCGGGCCGGCCACGTCGAAGTAACGGCCGTGATGGTCGGCGGGGCGAATACTGTTGACATCGTTGAAGATCCCCGCGGCACGGTCTTCGACGATCGTGTCCTCACCCCAGCCGTCCCACAGTTTCCGGACGACTTCGAGCGCCTCCCCGGCTATGAGATAGCGCTCATCGTGAGCGCGTACCCCGTCGGCGCTGAAGTTGTCGGCGGCGGCACGCGCGAAACTGGTCACGAGATTCCAGCCGGCCCGGCCGCCACTGAGGTGATCCAGGGAAAGGAGCTGGCGGGCAAGGTGATACGGGTGGGCGAGCGTCGCAGAACCGGTGACCACCAGACCGATGCTCTCGGTCACCGACGACAACGCGGCGGTTGTGGTGAGCGGCTCGAAATCCTCGGTGGTCTTGTACGCCCATGTCGCGGGTGGCCCGTAGTTCAACCCGTCGGCGAAGAACAACGCGTCGAACGTGCCGGCCTCGGCGGTTCGGGCGTGTTCGAACAGGCGGCGCCGCACTCCTGCGGTGCTGTTGTCGACGTCGGGATGCCGCCACGGACCGGCTGACCGGGTATTACCGAAGGCCAGCAGATGTAGCTCTCTTGGCACTCCGGCGACGTTACGGCGTCACCGCCCCGCCGCCGAGGGTTGCGCTCACCGCGACGAAATCGCGCGACAGCTAGATCTTCTCGATGTTCGCCACGATCTCCCCGGCGATCTCGCTCGCCTGGTCGACGATGTCGTCGCCGCACGCCCACGTCTCGACAACGACATTGGATGCCACGGACAACGCGTGATGGCAGCCGCCGCTGGGAGCGCCCTCGGGCGTCGACATCTGGCTGATGGTGGTCTCCTCGGCCGTGACTTCGCTGACCGCCCATTCCAACGGCTGGTTGTCCTGGTTGTAGGTGACGATCGAACCGACGCAGTTGTCCCAGGTGGCCTGCGAGGTGTCGAAGAAGTCCCGCGCTTCTTGAGACGACGGGTACAGCACCACGGCCTGCTCGATCCAATGTGCGTTGTCCTCGCCCGGTTCCCGCACGATCTGGTCGCGAAGCGCGGTCCATCCGGTGTCGCCGTACACGAGTTCCTGCGCGCCGAACGCGGCCGCCAGACACTCGGGGTCCGATACCGCTTCGGAGTTGTCGTTGAGCTCATCGAGTTCCAGGGTCACCTCGAGGTCGAACGATCCGACGATGTCGTTGAGTTGTTCGACCGGGACCAGCAGCTGGTCGAGGTCCGATTCCGTCAGCGTCGTCTCGAAAGGCGGCGCGTCCGGGTCGCGCATCGCCGAACCCGTCACCGTGTTGACGCATCCCGACAGCAGTCCCGAAAGGATCACCGCGACACCTGTCGCGCACAGCCGGGTCATGCCCGTCGTGAAGGCCACGTGCTCATTGTCGCTGACCGAGCGAATCTTCGCGGGACTACTCGAGCGAATAGGCGTCGGCGGTCAACTGAGTTCGCTGACCTTGTCCATCATCAACCGCGCGATCTCGATCGCGCTGGTTTCCACGTCGCCGCCCTTTCGGCTCGACGGATTGCTGAAGAACGCGACGTCGACCTCGACAAGGCAATTCGCCCGCACCCCGAGTGCCCGCGCGACGGGGCTCGACGAGCCGTCGACGGTATGACCGAAGTCGACGGTCGCGGCCACGACCGAGTCCTCAACCCGCACATCGGAAACCGTATCGGTGAAGTAGCCGCCGCGCACCTGCTCCTTGACGATCGTCACGGTCGTGCCCTCGCAGTCCTGCCACTGCTCGGCGAAGGTGTCGAAGAGCTCATTGGCGCTGGCGACGCTGTCGAGCGCCACGACGCCGGCCTCGGCCGCGAGCACCGCACCGCCGGGCTCGTCGCCTTCCCATTGTTCGCCGGCGATATCGGTGACGGCGGCGGATTCGTATGTGCTGCGCTGCATCGGGGTCACCGCGCCGACACAATCGTGCGGCGACGCATCGCTTTCCGTGGCCAGCCCGTCGGGCAGATCGTCAAGGCCGCCCGAGCGGGGGGCCACGTAGGTGTCCTCCTTGAGCTGCTGCTCGAGGATTTCGGTGAGCTCATCGATCTCGGGAAGCGCCTGGACCACGTTCTGCCCGGTGAGCGGCTTCGGCGCCAGGTCCGCGGCCGGCTCCACGGCACCGTCGACCATCCGGGTGCAACCGGTCGCGAGGACCAGGGTCGCCATCAGCAACCCGAGTTTGCCGATCGCGGTCATCAGCAGTCACCCCCAACGTCAGACACCGTCGTCTGACCCTACTACGCGCTGACTGCCAGCAAACGCGCCAACCGCACCGCCCCGGTTACTTCTTGGGCTTGTCACCTGCCGCATCGGTGGACAGGGCGGCGACGAACGCCTCCTGGGGGACGTCGACCCGGCCGATGGTCTTCATCCGCTTCTTGCCCTCTTTCTGCTTCTCCAGCAGCTTGCGCTTGCGGGTGATGTCACCGCCGTAGCACTTCGAGAGCACGTCCTTGCGAATGGCCCTGATGTTCTCCCGCGCAATGATTTTCGAACCGATGGCGGCCTGCACCGGCACCTCGAACTGCTGGCGTGGGATGAGCTCTTTGAGCTTGGTCGTCATCTTGTTGCCGTAGGCCGACGCCGAATCCTTGTGCACGATGGCGCTGAACGCGTCGACTGCCTCACCCTGCAGCAGGATGTCGACCTTGACGAGATCGGCGGCCTGCTCGCCGGCTTCCTCGTAGTCGAGACTGGCGTAGCCACGCGTGCGGGACTTGAGCGAGTCGAAGAAGTCGAAGATGATCTCGCCCAACGGCATGGTGTAGCGCAGCTCGACCCGCTCCGGCGACAGGTAGTCCATGCCGCCGAGCTCGCCGCGCCGCGACTGACAGAGCTCCATGATGGTGCCGATGAACTCGCTCGGCGCGATCACCGTCGTCTTGACCACCGGCTCGTAGACCTCGCGGACCTTGCCCTCGGGCCAGTCCGACGGGTTCGTCACGACGATCTCGGAACCATCGTCTTTGATCACCCGGTAGACCACGTTGGGCGAGGTGGAGATCAGATCGAGGTTGAACTCGCGTTCCAGACGTTCACGGGTGATCTCCATGTGCAGCAGCCCGAGGAAGCCGCACCGGAAGCCGAAGCCGAGCGCCACCGAGGTCTCGGGCTCGTAGGTCAGCGCGGCGTCGTTGAGCTGCAACTTGTCCAGCGCGTCGCGCAGGTCCGGATAGTCCGAGCCGTCCACCGGATACAGACCCGAGTACACCATCGGCTTGGGCTCGCGGTAACCGGTCAGCGCCTCCGTCGCGCCTTTGCGCGCCGTCGTCACGGTGTCACCCACCTTGGACTGGCGGACGTCCTTCACACCCGTGATGAGGTAACCCACCTCGCCGACACCCAGGCCCTCGCTGGCCTTCGGCTCGGGCGAGACGATGCCGACCTCGAGCAGTTCGTGGGTGGCCCCGGTCGACATCATCGCGATGCGTTCGCGCGGGGTGATCTTGCCGTCGACGACACGCACGTACGTCACGACACCGCGGTAGATGTCATAGACCGAGTCGAAGATCATCGCCCGCGCGGGGGCGTCGGCGTCACCGGTCGGCGCGGGCACCTGCCGCACGACCTCGTCGAGCAGCTCGGCCACGCCCACACCCGTCTTGCCGGACACCCGCAACACGTCCGACGGCTCACAGCCGATGATGTGCGCGAGCTCGCCGGCATACCGCTCCGGGTCCGCCGCGGGCAGGTCGATCTTGTTGAGCACCGGGATGATCGTGAGATCACGGTCGAGCGCGAGATACAGGTTGGCCAGCGTCTGCGCCTCGATGCCCTGCGCGGCGTCGACCAGCAACACCGCGCCTTCGCACGCCTCCAAAGCGCGCGACACCTCGTAGGTGAAGTCGACGTGTCCCGGCGTGTCGATCAGGTGCAGCACGAACTCGTCGTCACCGACTTTCCACGGCAGCCGCACGTTCTGCGCCTTGATGGTGATGCCGCGCTCGCGCTCGATGTCCATCCGGTCGAGGTACTGGGCCCGCATCGACCGGTCGTCGACGACGCCGGTGAGCTGCAACATCCGGTCCGCCAGCGTCGACTTGCCGTGGTCGATGTGGGCGATGATGCAGAAGTTCCGAATCTGCGCCGGCGCAGTGAACGTCTTGTCGGCGAAGCTGCTGATGGGAATCTCCTGGTGAGCGTGGGTCTCGGGCACGTCGTGTGCGCCTCCAGGGTATCGAGCAACGACCGTTGCGACACAATCGCGGTGCCGTCGGCCTGACCTATGCTCGTCACATGGCGTCGCAGTGGAAGACGTTCCAGAAATTCGCGGAGAACCTCGTGTTCAACGAGGCGCCCAAGCTCGTCCGCCAACTCCAACGGCCCGAGAACGTGCCACGGACCGTGCAACAAGGCATCCAGCAGGGCATCAAGCTGGGACTCGAGGTCTTGGCCGGCGGGCCCGGCGACAAAGCCCCCGCCATCACCGCGGGCCGCCCGGTGTCCAAGCACAGTGTTCCCACCGCGCACCGGGCCCGAAAACTCGTCTACTCCCCCGACCTCGACGGCCGCGCCGATCCCGGCGAGATCGTCTGGACCTGGGTGGTCTACGAAGACGATCCGACGAAGGGCAAGGACCGCCCGGTCCTCGTGGTGGGCCGTGACCAGCGCACCCTGCTCGGGCTCATGCTCTCCAGCCAGGACTACCACCGCGACGACCCCGACTGGGTCGGCATCGGTACCGGCACGTGGGACTACGACGGCAGGCCGAGCTGGGTCCGGCTCGACCGCGTGCTCGACGTGCCAGAAGAAGGCATCCGCCGCGAAGGCGCCATCCTCGACCGTGACCGCTTCGAGGTGGTCGCCGCGCGCCTGCGCACCGAATACTCCTGGAGTTGACGGCTCGGGGGCATTAATTCGGCGGGAGCGGGCATTCAATGCCAATGACCGCGCAACCGCCCGATCCCGACCCGGCCAGCACTCCCGACCTGGAACCCGGAGGTGGCGTGACGCCCGGGGCCACCCCGCCGGACTCCGGTCAGACCTCGGGCCTCGGCGAACCCGAGCCACGCCCCAAGAACAAGGTCACGCCCACATCCGTCGCGGCCATCATCGGGCTCGCCGTCCTGCTGGCGTTCTTCATCGCCGCCGGCGTGCTGCTCATCCTCAACATGACCGGGGTGTTCGACTAACTCACCGCGGCTGCCGCCACATCTGCCTCATCGTGGCTGCCGCCACATCGGCGTCATGATGGGGCCACCATCGGGCAACTGGATCTCGCCCGTGACCTCGAAACCGAACCGCATGTAGTACGGCACATTGTCGGGATTGCTCGACTCGAGGTAGGCCGGGGCGTGCTCGGCGTCCACTCGATCCAACCGCGACTGCATCAGCGCATGCCCGAAACCGCCGCCGCGCACCGTGGGATCGCTGCCGATCACCGCCAGATACCAGTGCGGCTCCTCGGGGTGGTGCTCCTTCATGAGTTCGACTACCTGCTGCCCGCGCCCCATGCCGCGCCCGAAGGCCAGAAAGAGGGCGGGCAGCATCCGCAGCTCTTCGACTTGGGTCTGCTTCCATCGGCCCGGACCGTCCCAGAGCGCCGCCGCACCGATGACCCCGTCTCGGCTCGCCACCTCCGGAGCCCCACGGGTCAGGAAGTGATGGCGCGTGATCGTGGCGAACAACTTCGGCAGGCCTTTGGCCCGCCGCGCTTCGTCGGCCAACACCCACTTCATCACCGGATCGTCGTAAAACGCGCGGCCCAGGACGGCACCGAGCTGCTTGACATCGGGTTTGCGTGCGGGGCGGACATCTACGGCGGCCACCCGACCACAATCGCACACTTGTATCGCGGCGACGCTACGGTTTTTGACGAAAATGGGCCGGAATCCGTCAGAAACCGTAGTCTCGCTGACGAATTCGACTGGGCCACAACGTGACCGAGCGGTCAGCGCCCCTGGGTGATGTAGGCCTGCAGCTGTTGCTGTTCGGCTTCCAGCTCCTCCATACGGGTCTTGACGATGTCGCCGATGCTCACGATGCCTGCGAGTCTGCCGTTGTCGAGGACCGGGATGTGCCGGACGCGGTTCTCCGTCATCAGCACGCTGAGATGGTCGACGGTGTCACGCGGTGTGCACGTCGCCACGACAGTCGTCATGATCTCCGACACCGGCTGCGCCAGCAGGCTGCTGCCGCGCTCGTGGAGTTTGCGAACGACGTCGCGCTCCGACACGATGCCGATCAGCCCGTCCGGCCCGATGACCACCATGGCACCGATGTTCATCTCGGCCAGGCCCGCCAACAGCTCGGTCACCGTGGTCTCCGGCGAAATCGTGGCCACCGCCGCGCCCTTGTTCTTCAGCACATCTGCGATTCGCATCGCCCGCCTCCGATCGTGATGCACCTCACACCAGGCTAGGTCGGCGAGAGGCGCTGCGAAAGGGCTTTCCTCACGTCGTCGCCTCGGAATAAATCGAGGCACCCATGGGCTGCACCGTCGCGAGCCCCTGCGACCGACGAACGAGGGAACGGCACATGAGCACATCACATTCGGTACCCACCACCCAGCTCGGCGACGAATTGGCCGTCAGTGCAATAGGTTTCGGCGCCATGGCACTTACCCCGGTGTACGGCGAGGTGGACGACGCCGAGTCGCTGGCGACGTTGAACCGCTGCCTGGATCTGGGTGTGACCTTCATCGACACCGCCAACATCTACGGCGGCGGGGAAAACGAGAAGCTGATCGCCAAGCTGCTGGCCGACCGGCGTGACGAGGTCACCCTGGCGACCAAGTTCGGGATCGAGGGCAATCCGGCCGACCGGGCCGCCGGACGGCCCACCGCCCGTGGGGACGCCGAGTACGTGCGGCGCAGCATCGACGAGAGCCTGCAGCGGCTGCAGACCGACGTCGTCGACCTCTACTACATGCACCGCCGTGACGTGAGAGTGCCGATCGAGGAGACCGTCGGCGCGATGGCCGAGCTGGTCACCGCGGGCAAGGTGCGGCACCTGGGCCTGTCCGAAGTGACCGCCGACGAGCTGCGTGCAGCCGTCAAGGTGCACCCGATCGCGGCAGTGCAGAGCGAATGGTCCATCTGGAGCCGCGATGTCGAGCGCAACGTCGTGCCGGCGGCCGCCGAGCTCGGCGTGGGATTCGTGCCGTACTCCCCGCTTGGTCGCGGATTTCTCACCGGGACTCTGCGGTCGGCCGCCGATCTGGCATCCCCCAACGACTTTCGCAAGACCATGCCCCGGTTCGCCGAGGGTTCGCTGGACGCCAACCTTGCCGTCGTCGACGCCATCCGGTCGATCGCCGAGTCGATCAGGGCCACACCGGCTCAGGTCGCACTGGCGTGGCTGCGCTATCGCGCCGAGGCGCTGGGAATCGCCTCGGCGCCGATTCCGGGCACCAGACGCGCCGCGCGGGTCGAAGAGAACCTGGGCTCGCTTTCGGTGACGCTGACACCCGAACAGCTGACCGCGTTGAACGAGGCCGGGGCGGCCGTATCCGGTGACCGCTACACCGACCTCAACTGGGTGTCGGCCGGACGCGAATAACGACCGGACTTCGCGCCGCGGTTTTCAGCGTGTCCCGGTCCGGGAACCGGTAGGAATGACGCCATGATCGAGGTCACGCTCCTCGGCACCGGCAGCCCCATCCCCGATCCGGATCGGGCCGGCCCGGCCACCCTGGTGCGCACCGGTGACCAGACCTTCCTCGTCGACTGCGGCCGCGGCGTCCAGCAGCGCCTGGCCGCGGCCGGCTCAGGTGCCAATCGGGTGACCGCGCTGCTGCTCACCCATCTGCACAGCGACCACATCGCCGATCTCGGCGACGTGATCATCACGCGGTGGGTCACCACGTTCGCGCCTGATGTACCGCCGCTGCCGATCATCGGTCCGCCGGGGACCGGTGAGGTGGTGGCGGCGACGCTGAAGGCGTTCGGATTCGATATCGGTTACCGCATCGCCCACCACACCGACCTCACCGGTCCACCGCCGGTCGAGGTTCACGAACACACCGACGGGCCGGTGTGGGATCACCACGGCGTTCACATTCGCGTCGCACCGACCGATCACCGACCCGTGGCCCCGACCATCGGGTTCCGCATCGAGCACGGCGGCGCATCGGTGGTGTTGGCCGGCGACACGGTGCCGTGCGAGAGCCTGGACCGGCTCGCCGGCGGTGCGGGCGCCCTCGTGCACACCGCGATCCGCAAAGATCTCATCGAAACCCTTCCGCAGCAACGGATTCGCGACACCTGCGACTACCACTCGTCAGTGCAGGAGGCGGCGGCCACCGCGGCCAGGGCAGGCGTCGGGATCCTCGTCCTCACCCATTACGTGCCCGCGATCGCGCCCGGCGCAGAAGAACAATGGCGCGCGCTGGCCGCCACCGAATTCGACCGGCAGATCGAACTCGGCGACGATCTGCACCGCGTCGAGGTGCATCCGGGCGTGTGCGTCAAGCCAGCCGGGTGATCTCGACGACCACGTCGAGATCCGTCGAGCCCTCGCCGGAGTAGATTCCCTTGAGCGGGGCCACATCCGCGTAGTCGCGGCCCACGCCCACGCTGATGTACTGCTCGTTGATCTCGGCATCGTTGGTCGGGTCGTAATTCCACCAGCCACCCGTCCACGCCTGGACCCATGCATGGCTCTGGCCGTCGATGGTGTCGCCCAGCGCGGCCTTGCGCTTGGGGTGCAGATAACCCGACACATAGCGAGCCGGAATACCCATGGACCGCAACATGATCAACGTCAGGTGCGCGAAATCCTGACAGACGCCCTTGCCTTCGCGCAATGCGTCCAGACCCGACGAGTGGACGCCCGTGGTGCCCGGCACGTAGTCGAGTTCACTGCGCACCCACTGCGCCACGGCGATCACCGCGTCGTGCGGGTCGTGTTCCTTCGCGATGCGCTCACCGACACGCTGAATGCGCTTGCTGCGCGGCGTGTAGTGGGTCGGGCCGAGCACCTCGTCGAACCGGTCGAACACGGCCTCGGACCGAAGATCGTCCCAGCTCACCAACTCGTCAGGCTTCTCGCCGACCTCGGTCTCGACCACCGATGCCGAGGTCACCTCCAGTTCGGTGTGCGGTGCGTGCAGATCGAACGCCGTCACTGCGGTGCCCCAGTAATCCACATAGCGGTAGGACCTGGTGGCGGGCACGGTCTCCACGCGGTTGAGGATCACGTTCTGCCGGGAATCCGACCGCGGGGTCAGGCGTGCCTCGTTGAAGGATGCGGTGACCGGCGAGCGGTAGGCGTAGCCGGTTGAGTGCACGACCCGCATGCGCCACATCTAGAGCTCCCCTTCTTCGATCACCAGCGCCTCACCGTGCCCGGCATCGGTCCAGGCCACCCACGGCGCCGAATGGAAATACTGCAGCGCCAACGCATCTCCGACCTCGCGGCAGGTCTTCTGCAGACCGGCCAACCGGGTTTCGAGGGACTCCAGCAGCACCCCCGGTTGCATGAACTCCAACTCACTGCGGGCCCGGCCCAGCAGCCGCTGCGCTTCGGCGGTCGCACCGAGCCGGTTGTGGGGCCGGTTGAGCAGTTCGTCGAGACTGATCTCGGCCAGCCGCAGCGAGAAGAAGATCGACCGCGGGAACAGCCGGTCCAGCATCATGAACTCGACGACCCGTCCGGCGTCGAGCACGCCGCGGTACGTGCGCAGGTAGGTGTCGTGCGCACCTGCCGAGCGCAGCAGCGTCACCCAGGCCGGCGACGAGCCGCTGTCCCCGACCCGGGACAACAGCAGCCGCACCGTCATGTCGACGCGTTCGATCGCCCGGCCCAGCAGCATGAATCGGTAGCCGTCGTCGCGGCTCAACGTCGAATCCGCCAGTCCGGCGAACATCGCTGCCCGGCCCTCGACATAGGACAAAAATTCATGCGGCCCAAGGCGTTTGGCGGCCCGTTCCCGTTCGGCGAGCGCGTTGTATGTCGTGTTGAGGCACTCCCAGATCTCGGTCGAGGTGACCTCGCGGGCGCCTCGGGCGTTCTCCCGGGCCGCCGAGATGGCGTCGACGATCGATGCCCCGCCGTAGGTGTCGCGGCTGAACGCGACGATGTCGGTGAGCGACCAGACATCGAGACGATCCTTGGGCGGATCGATGCCGAGCACCCGCAGCAGCGTCCGTGACGCCTGGTCGGGATCGACACTCGAATCCTCCAGCAGCTGGTGGATCGTGACGTCGAGAATGCGTGCGGTGTCATCCGCGCGCTCCACGTAGCGTCCGATCCAGTACAGCGATTCGGCGTTGCGTGCCAGCATCTGTGCCCCCTACTGCTGCTGTTGGGACGACGAGCCGTCGGGTATGCCGTCGGCTTTGGGCCCTTTGGCCGACTTGGGCAACGCCCGGACCACCTCCGCTGCGGCCAACTCGCGGTCGGCCACCGATGTCCGCGACGCCAGCACCCACGTGTCCTTGGATCCGCCGCCCTGACTGGAGTTGACCACGAGCGAACCCTCCGGCAGCGCGACGCGGGTGAGGCCGCCGGGCAGCACCCAGACGTCGTTGCCGTCGTTGACCGCGAACGGCCGCAGGTCGACGTGACGTGGGGCCAGCTTGCTGTCGATCTGGGTCGGGACGGTCGAGAGCTGCATGACCGGCTGGGCGATCCATCGGCGCGGATCGCTGCGGATTTTCTTGGCGATCGCCGTCAGCTCTTTGGCCGACGCATCCGGCCCGAACACGATGCCGTAGCCGCCCGAACCTTCGACGGGTTTGATGACCAGCTCGTCGATCCGGTCGAGCACTTCCTCGCGTTCGTCGTCCAGCCAGCACCGGTACGTGTCGACATTGGCCAACACCGGCTTCTCACCGAGGTAGTACTCGATGATGGTCGGCACATAGGTGTAGACGAGCTTGTCGTCGCCGACACCGTTGCCCACCGCGCTGGAGATCACCACATTGCCGGCCCGGGCCGCGTTGAGCAGGCCCGCGACGCCGAGCACCGAGTCCGGCCGGAACTGCATCGGGTCCAGGAACGCGTCGTCGATGCGCCGGTAGATCACGTCGACCTGGCGCTCGCCTTCGGTCGTGCGCATGTAGACCGCGTTGTCACGGCAGAACAGGTCGCGGCCCTCGACCAGCTCGACACCCATCTGACGGGCCAGCAGCGAGTGCTCGAAATACGCCGAGTTGTAGACGCCCGGTGTCAGCACCACGACGGTGGGATCGGCGACGTTGGTGGGCGCCGCGTTACGGAGGGCCCGCAGCAGGTGTGACGAGTAGTCGCCGACCGCTCGCACGCGATGGGTCGCGAACAGGTTCGGGAAGACCCGCGCCATAGTCCGCCGGTTCTCCATCACATAGGACACGCCCGACGGTGAACGCAGATTGTCCTCGAGCACCCGGAAGTCACCCTTGGCGTCACGGATCAGGTCGATGCCTGCGACGTGGATCCGCACGCCGTTGGGCGGAACGATGCCCGCGGCCTCACGATGGAAGTGCTCACAGGAGGTGACCAGGCGGCGCGGGATGACCCCGTCACGCAGGATCTCCTGCTCACCGTAGATGTCGTCGAGGTACATCTCCAGCGCCTTGACGCGCTGGGTGATGCCGCGCTCCAGCCGCGACCACTCGGCCGCCGAGATCACCCGCGGCACGAGATCCAGCGGGAACGGCCGCTCCTGACCCGACAGCGAGAACGTGATGCCCTGGTCGATGAACGCCCGGCCCAACGCCTCCGAGCGGGCCTGCAACTCCGAGGCGTCCGACGGAGCAAGCTCGGCGAAGATGCCCTTGTACGGTCCGCGCACGTTGCCGGCCGCATCGAACATCTCGTCGAACGCCTCGGAGTACCGCCCCAAGCGGTTGTAGCCGTCGAAGACGCCCCGATGTTTGACGCGCGGCGGCGGGGTGCTGCGCGACCGGGCGGAATCAGCCGGCCTCTCGGAAGCGACGGTTCGAAGGCTCATCCCCAACATGCTGCCCCACCTGCGGGCTTTTCGCCGGTTCAACGACACAGCCCGTTTCGCCAGGCCAACGGGTGGGTTGGGGTGGTAGAACGGGGTGGAAAGCCCGGGGTTCAGCGGTCGGCGCTTTGGGAGTTCCGGCGTGGCACTGGTACCCTGAACAGTCGCTGCCCGCGGAACGGTGGGCACACACAGACTTCGGTAACCCCAGCTAGAGAATTAGAAGGAACTTCTTCGTGGCCAACATCAAGTCGCAGGAAAAGCGCATCCGCACCAACGAGCGTCGTCGGCTGCGCAACCAGTCGGTGAAGTCGTCGCTGCGTACGTCCGTGCGCGGATTCCGCGAGGCCGTCGAGGCCGGCGACAAGGAGAAGGCTGCCGAGTTGCTGGTGTCGACCAGCCGCAAGCTCGACAAGGCCGCCAGCAAGGGCGTCATCCACGCCAACCAGGCCGCCAACAAGAAGTCGGCGCTGGCGCTCGCGCTCAACAAGCTCTGATCTTCACTTCTCACTTCCAGGCCCGGTTCACCGGGTGGCTCCTTCCCCGGTTCACCGGGAGGCGAGTTCCGCCACCCGGCGTACCGCTGCCTCAAGGGCGTAGTCGGCATCTGCCGCTGCGCCCTTTACGTCTGCATTGAGCGCGGCAACCACGCGCATCGCTTCGGCCACCGAATCCCGCGACCACCGGCGGGCCTGCTTCTGCGCCTTCTGCACGCGCCACGGCGGCATCCCCAGCTCCCCGGCCAGCCGGTACGGGTCACCGGACAGCGGCCCAACGCGCGCGATCGTGTGTACGGCCTCCGCGAGCGCGTCGGCCAACACCACGTGCGGCTCGCCGGCGAGCATCGCCCACCGCAACGACTCGGCCGCCCCGGACACATCGCCGAGCACCGCCTTGTCGGCGATGTCGAAGCCCTTCACCTCCGCCTTGCCGCTGTGATAGCGGCGCACCGCGGCCGCGTCGACCTGCCCGTCGGTGTCGGCCACGAGCTGTGAACACACCGCGGCCAACTCCCGGATGTTGGAACCGACCGCGTCCAGCACCGCGGAGACGGTGTCATCGGACACCTTGGTGCGCAGCCTGCGGAACTCGCCCCGCACGAAATCCGCGCGCTCAGCCGGCTTCACGATGCGCGCACACGGATGCACCTGCGCGCCAAGCTTTTTCAGCTGGTCCGCCAGAGCCTTCGCTCGTCCGCCGCCGGAGTGGATCACAACCAGCACCGTCCCCGGTGGGAGATCGGCGGCCGCCGAGGCGATCAGCGAAACCGCATCCTTGCCCGCCTCCGCCGCGGACTCCAGGACCACCAGCCGTTGTTCGGCGAACAACGACGGACTGAGCAGCTCGGCAAGTTCGCTGGTGCTGACATCGCCGGCGCGCAGGCGGTCCACCGGCACGTCATCGGATCCCGCCTGTTTACGGGTGTCACGCAGCACCTCTGCCACCGCACGCTCGACCAGCAGTTCCTCATCACCCAGTACCAGGTGCAGCCCATCGGCCTGTTGGCTCACGCCATGATCGTTTCACGCCCGCCCGACACCGCTGACAATCAGGTTTGGAGTGCGCCGGCGAGCGTCCACGCCAGCAGACCGAACGCCAGCACGGCCAGGCTCCGGCCCATCCACCGTCGTGCCCAGCCCAGCTGCCAGAGCACGGACAGCGCGATACCGACCGCGGCCACCGACACCACGCCAGCGAACCCCGACGGCGTCGGCACCGTCGAGCCCGGCACCGAAGACGCCCACCGCGCCACCGAAAGCAGCCACCACAACTCGGGTCCGGTGAAGCGGATCAGCAGTTGTGCGCCTGCCGGCCACACCGCCGCCATGGCCGCCGCCGCAGTCCCCAGCACGGTGATGGGCGGAATGACTGCGGCGACTGCCAGATTCGCTGCCACCGCGACCACGCTGAACGTTCCCGATATACCCGCCACGAGCGGGGCGGTCACCAGTTGGGCAACCACCGCGACACAGACGGCCGCCGCCAGCGGACGCGGCCAGCCACGCGCCTCCAGCCGCTGCGACCACACAGGTGCGATGACGACGATGCCCGCCGTCGCACACACCGACAACGCGAATCCGGCATCGACCGCGAGCTCGGGTGCCCCGATCATCAGCACCAGGACGCTGGCCGCCAACGCCGGTATGGCCCGACGCCGCCGGTGAGTCAGGACCGCCAGCAGCGTGACCGCGCCCATCACCGCGGCGCGCAGCACACTGGCCGACGGTTGCACGACGACGACGAAGCCGACAAGGCCGAGGGCGGCCAAGACCACGGCAGACCGTGGACCCACCAGAGACGCCGTCAGCAGCAGCGCACCGCACACGATCGTGACGTTGGCGCCTGAGACCGCTGTCAGATGCGTCAGCCCAGCCGCCCGGAACTGCGCGGTGGTCTGCGCACTGACGGTCGCGGTGTCGCCCAGCACGAGAGCGGGCAGCATCGCGGCCTGGTCGGCAGGCAGTGCGGTGCGAGCCGCGTCGGCGAAGTCCGAGCGGACGCGCTGCGCACCGCGTTGCACCGCCGAGGCACCACCGACCGACGGCTGACCGGTCGCCGAGACCACGGCCACCGTGAGGTCGAGGCGGCCGGGCCGTGCGATCGCCGCACGAAACCGCGCAAACCTCCCGGGTGCGACATCGGAGTAACCGGCGACCGGTGCGAATACGAGGACACGCCCCGACAACTCGTGCGGTCCGAGGGAAGAGAGCTCACCGCGGAACATCAGGCGACCGCCTTTGACGACCCGTGGCGTCTCGCTCGGCATGACCGTCACTTCGGCGGTTGTCCCGTACCGGTCGACGATCGGATGGTGGCGGACCTGATACACCCGCATCCCGATCGCCGCGGCGAAACCCACGCCGACAATCGCCACCGCCAAGACCGCGGCGGTGCCGGCGCGCACTGCGCCACCGACTCTCGCCGCGGCAGCGGTGAGAAGCGTCGCTGCCACGAGCGCGATGACGGATCCTGGGACGTACCAGAGGATTCCGGCCGCTGTCACGAGCCACGCGGTCAGCGCCGCGGGAACCAGACGCAGATCCAGACCCTCGCCGTCAGTCGCAGTCGGCGGCGGCGATGTCACACGCGGACCAGCGCGCGCAGCTTCTCGAGCCGGGCCGGGCCGATGCCGTCGACATCGCCGAGTTGGTCGATGCTGGCGAACCGGCCGTTGGCGGCGCGCCAGGCCACGATGGCCTCGGCGGTCACCGGTCCGATTCCGGGCAGCGCGTCGAGTTGCTCGACCGTCGCAGTGTTGAGATCGACCGGCCCCGCCGGATCATCCGCCGGGGCCGCGGCTGCCGGGGTCGCCTTCTCCCCCGCGATCGAACTGCCCATCGTCGTCGGCTCCCCGGGCGGTGCGGCGATGCCCACGACGATCTGTTCGCCGTCGGCAACCCGGCGCGCCATGTTCAACCCGATCAGGTCGGCACCGTCGACCGGACCTCCCGCCGCGGTGAGCGCATCGGCGATCCGGGCGCCGGAGTCGAGCGTCACCAACCCGGGTTTGTGTACGAGGCCGACGACGCTGACCACCATCGGACCGTCCGGTGCGGCAGTCGCCGGTGTCGGGCTGGCTGACGAAACCATCTGCACCGGTGGAAGGTTCGCGGCCGTGACGGGCGGAGGCCGGTCGCGGATCAGGGTGAAGACCGTGACGAGCACCGCGAGCACGCCGACGCCGACGAGTGCCAACACGCCGGTGCGCCCGGGGTCGGCGCGTACGGAGGCCAGCCAGCCCCGGGATTCGGTGTTCGTGGTATCAGGCAGCCACCGCGACAGCGTGGTGTCCGGAACTTCAGGTTCGCCCGCGGGGGTATCTTCGCGATCGTCGGGCGCACCGAGCCGGCGATGCAGCCGCTGCACGGGCAATTCGGTTCCCATGCCCGCGACGGTAGCTGCGGATGCCCACGATTCCGGTCGTGCGGACCGGCTCAACCGCCTGGTTGTGGATGAAAACCGATCTGTGGATAACCTGACCGCCGCGAGTTCGGCTACCCGGCGCGCTTGTCGGAGCGATCGCGGGTCGGCCGATTCTCCTTGGGATCCTCCGATTTGTCGTGCTGCAAAGTCTTCCGCGATGCATCGGCCGGCCGACCCGTGACCGATCTGACTGTGCGGCTCACGTCACGCACGAGCTTGCGCACCGGCCGATCTGCTGTCTTGGTGTCGTCGGATGCCCTTGATGGCTCGGCGGTTGCGGAAGCCCGGGTGGCCGCGCGGCCGGCCTCGCGATGAACCCTCGTGGCCGGCGGCGGTGCATCGGCCGAACTCGCCGAGGCCGGCTGCACCTCGGCCCTCGACGTCTCCGTCGTCGGCCCCGCCGTGCGGAACGGATTGTCAAGCGCGCCACGGATGTTCGTCACAGCGGTGTCGACCGAGTCCGACACGATGTCCGATGCCACGTCGACCACCTCGGTGGCCTGCGCGGCCGCGGCGCTGACCGCGGCGAGCGGGTCACCCGAGCGGGCGAGCTCCTGCGCACCGGCATCGACGGTCTGGACGACGCCGAGCACCAGCAACTCTCCGGCCTGAAACGCCACGGCGGCAGTGACTTTGATGGCCTCGACGGCAACCACCTCGGGCAACGTCTCGGCTCCGGTCTCGGTCGGCACCGGCACGCCGGGCCCCGGCAGCGGCTGATTGAGCGCCGCCAGCACCGTTTCGCGGGCAGTGTTGACGGCGTCGGGTAATTCGGCGGGCGTGAGCACCGCCGAACCCACCCGCATCAACTGAACGACCGCGATCTCCAGGGTGTTGAAGGCCTTCGGGACAACACGGTTGACGTCGTTGAGAATGATGCCCTCGGCGGCGTCATTGGCGGCACCGGTCACCGACGCCGCCGCCGTGCCGACCGCCCGCGGCAGTGAGCCCGTCGCCGCCAGCGCGTCGAGGAATATCACCGGCGTCTGCACCGCCGCCAGCGGAACGGTGATCGCCCCCTGCACGACGAACGGGCAGATCACGCTGCAGTACAGCACCTGGTTGCGCAGGAACGCCAGTGGGATCGCGCCGAGGGGCGGTGACGCGGTGAGCTGGACCTGGGCGTTGACCAGACGTGGCCCGTGCAGTTCCGGCGACGCCGCCACCGGTGCGGCGACGAGCGCTGCCGCACCGGCGGCAGCGAGGGTGGTCAGGACGGTGGACTGGATGCGCGCATACACGTCTGCCCCCAAGAGTTGTGTTCCGGACACTGCTCTTACACACGGGCTTCGACGGTGAAAAGTTCAACGCTCATCCGCCGTGTGCGGCAAGCACCGATATCCGCGGCCCTGCCCCGTCCTCGGTGACCAGGTATGTCACTGTCGGGCAATTGAGTTCGTGGCCATGGCGATCGCGGCGCGAGAACGTACCCCGGATCAGCGCCGACGTCGAGTTCAGCGACGTGAGCTCCAAGTGCACCACGTCGGTGTGGTCATAGCCGATCGCCCGGAGCCCGTCCAGTTCGCCCTGCATGACGGCGGCCACGTCCTCCTCGGTGGTCAGGGTGACGACACCGTCGTCGCTGCTGATGATCAGCGGACGTCCGTAATGTCGCAGCAGGGCCGCCAAGTCGCCGTCGCCGCGGGCACAAGCCACGAAGGCGGACAGGTACGTCTGAAACCAGCCCGCATCGATCGCCATGGCTAGCCGACCGCTCGGGTGGAGGATGGTCCCGGCGTCACGCGCTCCAGGAACCGCAGGAGTTCGACGGGGAACGGCAGCACCACGGTGGAGTTCTTCTCGGCAGCCACCTCGACGACCGTCTCCAGCAGCCGCAATTGCAGCGCTGCGGGCTCGGCCGCCATGACATCGGCAGCCGCGGCGAGTTTCTCGGAGGCCTGCAGTTCTCCGTCGGCGGTGATGACGCGCGCTCGCCGTTCCCGTTCGGCCTCGGCCTGTCGCGCGATCGACCGCTTCATGGAGTCCGGCAGCACCACGTCCTTGATCTCGACGCGGTCGATGTGGATGCCCCAGCTCACCGCCGGATTGTCGATGAGCAGTTCCAGACCCTGGTTGAGCCGTTCCCGGTTGGACAGGAGATCGTCCAGGTTGCTCTTGCCGATGATCGACCGCAGCGAGGTTTGCGCCACCTGCCCGATCGCCGACATGTAGTCCTGTACGTCGACCACCGCGCGGACCGGGTCGATCACGTTGAAGTAGATGACCGCGTCGACGCGCACTGTCACGTTGTCGCGGGTGATGCCGTCCTGTGCGGGGATGGGCATCGTGATGATCTGCATGTTGACCTTCTGCAGTCGGTCCGCGACCGGTATCAGCATCGTCAGACCGGGTGGCCTGACATGGTTTTGAACCCGGCCGAAGCGGAAGACCACGCCCCTCTCGTACTGCTTGACCACGCGGACGTTGCTCACGCAGACCCAGGCCAACACCAACACGGCGGCCGCCGCCACGCCGAGCGAATAGACCATGTCCATGATCTGACCTCGATTCATGGAGTCGCGGTGTTCGACCCCACAGTTCGATTGTGCGACGCCGGTGCGTCCGCTGCCAGAACCGACCGAGAGGCCGCCGAGTGAACAATCTGCCCGATAGTGTCTACTGCACTGGACAGGCTCATCGAGGAGACGATTCATGACCGCAGGGCAACCGCCGCTTCGCGTGATCCAGTGGACCACCGGCAACATCGGCCGGCGTTCACTGCACGCCATCATCGGCCGCGACGACATGGAACTGGTGGGCGTGTATGCCCACGGCTCCGACAAAGTCGGTGTCGACGCCGCCGAATTGGCGGGCTGGCGGGAACCGACGGGGGTTCTGGCCACCAATTCCGTCGATGAACTGCTCGAGCTCAAGCCGGACGCGTGCTGTTACAACCCGCTGTGGCCGGATGTCGACGAGCTCACTCGGCTACTGTCGGCCGGGGTCAACGTGTGTTCGAGCGCGGCCTGGATCACCGGCGGCAAGCAGACCCCCGAGGATTTGCAGCGGATCCGGAAGGCTTGCGAGACAGGGAATTCCACGATCTTCGGCAGCGGCGCCCACCCCGGTATGACGAATATGGTCGGCATGGTGCTGTCCGGTTCATGCGAGCGGGTCGACGAAATCCGGATCACCGAGTCGGTGGACTGCTCGACCTACGAGTCGGCCGGAACCCAGACCGCCATGGGTTTCTCGCAGGATCCCGAAACGCCGGGTTTGGCCGAGAGCGTACGGCGCGAGAGCGAGGTGTTCGCCGAGTCCGCGGCGATGATGGCCGATGCCATCGGCGCGACACTGGATCGGATGACGTTCGACGTCACGTTCACCGCGGCCACCGGCGACTCCGATCTCGGTTTCATGCAGATCCCGAAGGGCACCGTCGCGGGCGTGTTCGGCTACCACCGCGGCTGGGTCGGCGACAAGAACGTCGTCAGCGTCGGATTCAACTGGACGATGGGCGATCACGTCACGCCGCCCAAACCCCTTGAGCACGGCCATGTCATCCAGGTTTTCGGGTTGCCCAACATGCGTACCGTGCTGCACTGCCTGCCACCCAAGGACTGGACCGAGCCCGGGTTCATGGGCCTCGGAATGATCTACACCGCGCTGCCGGTGACCAACGCGGTGCCCGCAGTGGTCGCCGCCCCGCCCGGGATCGTCACGCTCAAGGATCTGCCACCGATCACCGGACGCTTCGCGGGCTGAGACGGCCGGCGAGCCTGTCCTTGCCGGGCCCGTCCAGATCGGTCAACGCAGCGCCTCGGCCCGCCATCGCCATGAGCACCGCCTCACCGGGGCCGCGCACCTCGGGTCCGCGACCCCACGACCAGTCGAGATCCGTTGCGACGAGCCGTACTCCGCGCGTCCGTAGCGCGCCGCGCAGCGGCGGCGCCCAGATCGCGAAGTTCAACACGACGCGCAACCGGTCCGGCGGAATCACCCGAGGCAGGCCCAGTGACCGACGTATGTCCTGTTGGTGGATCATGCCGTCGGCGAGTGCGATCCGCCCGCCGAACCCGGTGGTCAAGCCTCTCGGCTCGGCGTAGCGCCGAAACAGTGCGATGAGCTCACCGGGCTGTTTGCCGGCGTCCTCGGCGACGCCGACCGCGTTGGCGCCGCCGCGCGTCACTAGTCCCTTCGCCATGCGACGGATCGTCTCGCCGCGGCTCAACGCGTCGTAGCCGATCACGTGCGCGGCGACGTCGCGAACCCGCCAGTCCCCACACAGCGTGGGACTGTCCCACTGCTGTGGCGTCAAACCGTCGAGGAACTCGGCGAATTCGGTGCGCTCGTCGCGCGCGAGTTGCATGGTCGAGCTCACGAATCCACGCTCTCCACGAGCGCACCGTAACGGCTGAGGTAGAGCGGCCAGCCGGCGTCGCCGTCGACTCCGGAAACAACGGCCTCCCAACCATCTCCATGCCGGTCGATGTGGCGATGTTCGAGTTCGACACGCGTGCGCGTCTGCGACTCGGCGACGAAGCGCACTTCGACCTCGCTGCAGCGGACCGGGTCGGTTTCGATTTGCCAGGTGGGGCCGATGTCCCAGGCGAACACGACCCGGTTCGGTGGATCGAGTGCGATGACGCGCGCCCACGCGCATACGCTGCCGTCGACGCCGCGGTCGTAGATTCTGCCGCCAGGTCTCGCCTCGAAGACGGTCTCGGCGATCGGGACGGCCAGCAGGTTGTGTTCGCGGGGCTTGAAATCGCCGAACTGCTCGGTGAATACGCGGAACGCCCGCTCCAGCGGTGCATCGACCACGATGTCGTGGCGGATGGTTCCCAGCCTGGCCTGACTCATGTGGGGTCTCCTTCCTGGCGCTCTACGACTTCCTTGAAACCGGCCAAGGCCTGCACCCAGAACCGGTCGAGATAGTCACGCAACGCCACCAGGCCCGCCTCGTTCACGCGATACAGCCGCCGGGTGCCCGCGATCGACTCGACCACGAGGTCGGCGTCTTTGAGCACCCGCAGGTGTTGGGAGACAGCGGGACGCGAGATGGGTAATTGGTCGGCGAGGACGCCCACCGCCACCGGACCGTCGGCGAGTTTCTCGAGGATCGACCGACGAGTCTTGTCGCCGAGCGCGTCGAGGACGGCGGATGCGGACGCGGACACTTGGTAAGTGTGAACTAACGGTAAGTCAACGTCAACCGTTAGTTGCGACTTACGGACTTACGGATACACCTCGACCGCCACCCCGACCGCGCCCCCACCGACGTGGACCGCCAGCACGGGCCCCATGTCGGTGACCGTGAGCGATGCGATCTGCGGAAGTCGGGTGGTCAGTGCCGCACCGATTTCATCGGCCGCGTCGCGGTTGTCGACGTGGTGCACGACCACGCTCGCCTGCCGGTCGCCGACGACCTCCGCCACCTGATCGACGAGGGCTGCATGCGCTTTCGAGATGGTCCGGATCCGTTGTGACAACACGAGCCGACCGTCCACGTCGAGGCGCAGCAACGGCTTGAGTGACAGCGCGGTGCCGAGCCAGGACGCCGCCGTGCCGATGCGGCCGCTGCGGCGGAGGTTGTCGAGCCGGTGCACGACGATGAACGCGTGTCCATGTCCGACCGCGTCGCGCGCGGCCGCCTCGACGGCGTCCAGATCCGCACCCGCACCGGCTGTTCGGGCCGCGGCAAGCGCTACGAAGCCGACGCCCATGGCCGCCGAGCGCGAGTTGACGACCCGCACCGCTTGGCCGAATTCACGGGCCGCGAGCACCGCCGAACTGTAGGTGCTCGACAGTGCGGCCGAAATATGAACCGCGACAACGCCATCCCCACCGCTGTCGGCGAGTGCCTGCCGGTACACGTCAGCGAGTTCCGCCGGCGTCGCGCCGGACGTCGTGACTTTCGCCCGGTCCTGGATGTCGGACGGTACCGGGTCGACGCCGTCGCGCAGGTCGGTGTCGTCGTCGAGCACGTGTAACGGCACCTGCCGGATCTGCCATTGTTCGCGGTGTTCCTGGCACAGCCGCGACGACGAATCGGTGACCACTACGACTGCCATGTCAGTCGGCGGAATTCTCTTGTGACACACCGGCTGTGGCGAGGCCTTTGAGCATGAGCTCGGCCACTGCGCGGTGGGCTTCGAAGTTCCAGTGGATCCCGTCGGGATTGCCGCGGCCGTTGAGCACCTCGTCGGCGACCGCGGCCTTGAGGTCGACGAGCGCGACATCGTGCTCCTCGGCCCAGGCCGTGATCGCCCGCACGGTGCGCTCCCGGCCGTGATGCGCCTTGCCGTAGGTCTCGGCGATGTGCACGGAAGGCAGTGAGGCCACCACCGGTATCCCGGGCCGGTTGAAATCAATTGCGTTGCGCGTCATCTCAAGATATTCGACCGTCACGTGTGGCGGCAGCGCCGACCGCGCGATGGGCGAAAGACGTGGTTGGGCCCAGCCATAGCCGTCGCGGACCCAGCGTCGCAGCCACGCCGGACGCACGTAGCGGATCAGCTCGCGCAACGCCGTCGGCAGCGGCGATGGCAGGGAATCCATGCCGCTCGTCGCGAAGATCACGGCACCGGCGCGCGGAAGGGCCGCCCACGATCGGGGGTCCTGGGTCGCGGCCCACCAGACGTCGCGGCACGTCCAACCGATCCGGCCGATGAGCTCCAGGTCCCAGCCGAGCTGGTCTGCCACGATGTTGGGCCAGATGCGCGGATCGTCGGACGGCAGGCCGCCGGTCGGGCCGAAGTAGGACAGCGAGTCGGCGAACACCAACAGCACCGGCCTGCGCTCGGCGGAGCGCTCAGAGGACATCGTTGGCAACCTGAGCCGACGCGTTCCACACGTCCAGCCGCCACCGGATCGCCGGGAAATCCGCGTCGTCGGCGGAATGCCCGGACAATTGGACCCAGCTCGCATTGCCCATACCGCCCAGCACGGGCCAGTTGTCGACGGGCAAGCCCAGCAAGCCGGCGGTCAACGCCGCGATCAGCCCACCGTGAGCGACCAGCACAACCGGGCGCTCCGGTCCGTCGATCCCCCACTCCTGTTGTTCGGCAACGAGTTCCGCCACGACGGGCATGCTGCGTTCGGCGACGTCGACACGGCTCTCGCCGCCGTGGGGCGCCCATCGCGCGTTGTCGCGCCAGGCCAGCCGCGCACCCGGCGCCGCCGCGTCCACCTCGAGATGGGTGAGGCCCTGCCAGTCGCCGAGATGGGTTTCCCGCAGCCGCTGGTCGACCTCGACCGAGATTCCGGCGCGATCGCCCAGTGTCACCGCGGTATCCAGCGCGCGCTTGAGATCCGACGACACGATCAGCAGGGGCTGGCGTTTCGCCAGCACCTCGGCGGCTGCTGCCGCCTGGTCACGGCCCAGGTCCGACAGCTCGGTGTCGAGCTGCCCCTGCATCCGGCTACCGGCGTTGTACTCGGTCTGACCGTGACGCAGCATGACCAGGCGGCGCACCCTCATTCGGCGTCTCCGTCCGGCGCTTCAGGCTGCCGATCGAGATCCACCGGCACCAGCGGGCAGTCCTTCCACAGCCGGTCCAGCGCATAGAAGTTGCGTTCATCCTGGTGCTGGATGTGCACGACGACGTCGACGTAGTCGAGCAGCGTCCAACGACCTTCTCTGGTGCCTTCCCGGCGGGCGGGCTTGTAGCCGGCGCGCCGCATCTTCTCCTCGACCTCGTCGACGATCGCGTTGACCTGCCGCTCGTTCGAGGCCGACGCGATCACGAAGCAGTCGGTGATCACGAGCTGCCCCGACACATCGATGACTACCACGGCGTCGGCAAGCTTGGAAGCCGCGGCCTGCGCGGCGACGGTGGCCATTTCGACGGCTTCGGCGGTGGCGGTCATCGGGCTGCCCCCGCGTTCGTCGCGTCGGCGGTATAGAGGCCGCGCTTGGCCACGTACTGCACCACGCCGTCGGGCACCAGGTACCAGATCGGCCGAGACTGTTCGGCCCGCCTGCGGCAATCGCTCGACGAAATCGCCAACGCCGGCACCTCTACAAGTTTGAGCGCATCGGGCGGCAATTCTTCAAGCGCCGCGGAGATGTGTTTGCCGTCGAGTTCGTAACCAGGTCGGCTCACGCCGACGAATCGCGCCATCGAAAACAGGTCCTCCCAGTTCTGCCAGGACAGGATCGACGCCAGTGCGTCAGCACCGGTGATGAAGTACAGATCCGCGTCCGCGTTCAAATCGCGCAGGTCGCGCAGGGTGTCTTTGGTGTAGGTCGGACCGCCGCGGTCGATGTCGACACGGCTCACCGAGAACCGCGGATTGGACGCGGTCGCGATCACCGTCATGAGGTAGCGGTCCTCGGCCTCGGTCACGCGCCGATCGTGCTTTTGCCACGGCTGACCGGTCGGCACGAACACGACCTCATCGAGGTCGAACAGGTCGGCAACCTCACTGGCCGCCACCAGGTGCCCGTTGTGAATGGGATCGAACGTCCCACCCATCACGCCGAGCCTGCGTCGAGAAGCCACGAATAGCCAGCTTACGGCAGCGTCGGTGCCACCTCAGACGGGCAGCAGCCCGTCGATGACCGCGGCCAGCTGCTTGGCCGAGCGGCACTCGTGCATCGGGATGACGTCGAGGTATTTCGGCACCGCGGAGTCCCCGCTGCCCCACAGGTGCTTGGGTTCGGGGTTGAGCCAGTGGGCATGGCGGCTGGACGACACCATGTGCGCCAGCAGCTCGGCCTCCGGGTTGCGGTAGTTGTTGCGGCCGTCGCCGAGGACGAGCAGTGAGCTGCGCGGCGACAGCACGTTCGGATACTTGTCGAGGAAGGACACGAACGCGTGCCCGTAGTCGGAGTGCCCGTCGCGGGTGTACACCCCCGCTTCGCGGGTGATGCGCTGGACGGCCACGGCCAGATCGGACTCCGGGCCGAACAGTTGGGTGACCTCGTCGGTGGTGTCGATGAAGGCAAAGACGCGAACCCTGCTGAACTGCTGACGCAGCGCCGACACCAGCATGAGCGTGAAGTGGCTGAAGCCCGCGACCGAGCCCGAGACGTCACACAGCACCACGAGTTCCGGACGGGCCGGATGCGGCTTCTTGAGCACGACATCGATCGGCACGCCGCCGGTGGACATGGACTTGCGCAACGTCTTGCGCAAGTCGATCTCCCCGGCGCGCGAGCGCCGGCGACGAGCGGCCAGCCGGGTCGCCAGGGTGCGGGCCAGCGGGGCCACCGTCTTGCGCATCTGCTTGAGCTGCTCGCCCGAGGCACGCAGGAACTCGACGTTCTCCGCGAGCTGCGGCACCCCGTACATCTGGACGTGTTCACGGCCCAGCTGTTCGGCGGTGCGGCGCTTGGTCTCCGACTCGACCATCTTGCGCAGTTGCGCGATGCGCTGGGCGGCCAGCGCCTTGGCGATCTCCTCCTGCGTGGGGGTGGGTTCCTCGCCGTACGGTGCCAGCAGCCCGGCCAGCAGGCGGCCTTCCAGGTCGTCGAGGCTCATGGCCTTGAGCGCCTGATACGACGAGTACGACGGTCCGCGGCTGGAGTTGTAGCGGCCGTAGGCCTCGACGATCTGGGCGATCATCGCCGCCAGTCGGTCATCGAGGTTGGCCAGCTCGTCGTTGTCGGTGAGCATCTGCACCAGTGCCGCGCGCATCGCTTCGATGTCCTCGGGCGGCAGGGTCTGCCTGTCTTCGGCCGGATCGTCAGTGGCGTCGTCGTCGAGTACGGTGCGCGCGCCCAGCGCCGCCGGGAAGAACAGGTCGAACATCGCGTCGTAGGTGTCGCGGTGGTCGGCGCGGCGCAACACCGCGCATGCGATGCCTTCGCGCAATGCTTCGCGATCGCCGAGACCGAGCACCGTGATCACGCGCCCGGCATCCACCGTCTCCGACGGCCCCACCGAGATGCCCTGCCCGCGAAGGGCTTCCACGAATTCCACGAGATGGCCCGGCAGGCCGTGGGGGGCCAGTGGCTGCGGTGGTCGGGTCCGGCGCGACGCCATCAGTCGTCGTCCGTCAATTCAGCCGGAGCTCGCCGGCCGCGCGCTGCTGATCGGACTGGTGTTTGAGCACCACACCGAGCGTTGCGGCGATCATCTGGTCGTCGATCGTGTCGAGCCCGAGGGCCAGAACGGTGCGGCCCCAGTCGATCGTCTCGGCGACCGACGGCAGCTTCTTGAGCTGCATGCCGCGCAGCACGCCGATGATGCGGACGAGTTCGGTGGCGATGTGCTCGGGCAGCTCGGGCACCCGGGACAGCAGGATGCGCCGTTCGAGGTCGGGGTCGGGGAAGTCGATGTGCAGGAACAGGCAGCGGCGTTTGAGGGCCTCCGACAACTCGCGGGTCGCGTTGGAGGTCAGCACGACGAACGGCGGCCGCTCGGCGGTGATGGTGCCGAGTTCGGGGACGGTCACCGCGAAGTCGGAGAGGACCTCCAGCAGCAGCCCCTCGATCTCGATGTCGGCTTTGTCGGTCTCGTCGATGAGCAGCACCGTGGGGTCCGTGCGTTTGATCGCCGTCAGCAGCGGACGGGTCAGCAGGAATTCCTCGCTGAACACATCGTCTTTCGTGCGGTCCCAGTCGGCTCCCTCGCCCTGACCGGCCTGGATCCGCAGGATCTGCTTGGCGTGATTCCACTCGTAGAGTGCCCGCGCCTCGTCGACACCCTCGTAGCACTGCAGCCGCACGAGCTCCGAACCCGTGGATTGGGCGACCGCGCGGGCCAATTCGGTTTTGCCGACGCCGGCCGGCCCCTCCACGAGCAGCGGCTTGCCCAACCGGTCGGCGAGGAAAACCGCGGTGGCGGTTGCGGTGTCGGGCAGGTAGCCGGTCTCGGCCAGCCGTCGCGCGACATCGTCGATGTCGGCGAACAGCGGCGCCGGGCGTGCGGGCACGCTCATATCTCTCCTGGTTGTCTAGGCCGGGCGGGTTTGGCCGTCGCCCCACACGATCCACTTGGTCGAGGTCAGCTCGGGCAGCCCCATCGGCCCACGGGCATGCAGCTTCTGGGTGGAGATGCCGATCTCGGCGCCGAAACCGAACTGCTCTCCGTCGGTGAACGCGGTGGACGCGTTGACCATCACCGCGGCCGCGTCGACGCGCTCGGTAAAGCGCTGGGCGGCAGCGAGATCGGTCGTGACGATGGCCTCGGTGTGCCCGGTGCCGTAGGTGTTGATGTGGTCGATCGCTCCGTCGACTCCGTCCACCACGGCCACGGCGATGTCCATCGACAGGAACTCGGCCCGCAGTTCGTCGTCGGTGGGGTCCGAGTGCACGGTGACGCCGGCGTCCTGTAGCGCCGCCGTCAGCCGCGGCAGCGCAGTCTCTGCGACCGCGCGGTCGACCAACAGCGTCTCGGCGGCATTGCACACACTGGGCCGACGTGTCTTGGAGTTCAGCAGTATCTTCTCGGCCAGCTCGAGATCGGCCGATTCATCAACGTAGACATGGCAATTGCCCACACCCGTCTCGATCGTCGGCACCTGCGCGTCGCGCACCACGGCGTCGATCAGGCCGGCGCCGCCGCGTGGGATCACCACGTCGACCAAGCCGCGGGCCTGGATGAGGTGGGTGACGCTGGCGCGGTCATGGCTCGGCAACAGCTGCACGGCGTCGAGCGGCAGCCCCTCACCCGCGAGGGCGGACCGCAGCGCGATCACCAACGCCTCGTTGGATCGCGCAGCCGACGAGCTGCCACGCAGCAGCGCCGCGTTACCGGATTTGAGGGTCAGGCCGAACGCGTCGACCGTGACGTTGGGCCTGCCCTCGTAGACCATGCCGACCACCCCGAGCGGCACGCGCTGCTGGCGCAACTGCAGGCCGTTGGGCAGGGTGCGGCCGCGCAGCACCTCCCCGACCGGATCGGGCAGCCCCGCGACCTGACGCAGCCCGGCGGCGATGCCGTCCACGCGCTGCGGGTTGAGGGCCAACCGGTCGAGCATTGCCTCGGGTGTACCGGCGGCGCGCGCCGCCTCGAGATCCGCGGCGTTGGCGGCGAGTACCTCGTGGACATGTGACAGCACGCTGTCCGCGGCGGCGTGCAGGGCACTGTTCTTGGCCGCGGCGCTCAGGGTCGCCAGCGTCCTGGCCGCGACCCGGGCCCGCCGCGCGGCGTCATGGACCTGTCCACGCAGGTCCGCGTCCGGTACCACAACAGCACTCGACTGCGTCTGAACGCTCATCCAGCCAGCGTATCGGACCTGTTGGCGGCGTTCGACGCGTGTCAGCCCAGGGCTCGTCTAGCGTTGTCGGCTATGGCCGCTTCGCGCGTGTGCGTCGTTGGAAGCATCAATGCCGACCTGACCTTCGCCGTGCGCACCCTGCCCCGCCCGGGGCAGACCGTCCTGGCGTCCTCACTCGTATCGGCACCGGGCGGCAAGGGCGGGAATCAGGCCGTTGCCGCCGCGCGCGCAGGCGGCAACGTCGCACTCGTGGCGGCCGTCGGCGAGGACGCCGCGGCCGAGTCATTGCGCGCGCACCTGCGCGCCAACGGCGTCAACCAGGATGCGGTGGTGAGCCTGCCGGGCCCGAGCGGATCGGCCGTGATCGTCGTCGACGCCACAGGCGAGAACAGCATCGTGGTGGCACCTGGCTCGAACTCCCTGCTCGACGTGGATTCCGCGGCCGCCCGGTCCGCGATCTGCGACGCCGACGTCGTGCTGCTGCAACTGGAGATTCCCGCCACGACCGCGATCGCGGCGGCCCGGTTGGCCCGTGCGGCCGGAGCCGTCGTCATGCTCAACGCATCACCTGCAGGCACCGCCGCGCACCACCTGCTGGCGCTGTCGCACTCGGTCGACGTGGTGGTGGTCAACGAGACCGAGGCCGCGGAGTGGCATTGGCCGGTCAAGCATCTCGTGATCACCCGGGGATCGAAGGGCGCGAGTTACCTGGGTGAGGACGAACGCTTCGATGTGCCCGCGCCGATGGTGCGGGCAGTCGATACCGCCGGGGCCGGCGACGTGTTCGCCGGTGTGCTCGCCGCGGGCTGGCGCTCGGGATATGAGGATGCGCTGCGGCGCGCGTGTGCGGCCGGAGCGCTCGCGACGCTCGTGCGCGGGGCGGGCGACTGCGCCCCCAACGCCGCCGACATCGACGCCGTGCTGACGCACTGAGGCAACCAACTGAAGTTGATACCGTTGCCGTTATAGTCGCCAGCTATGACACCGCGACCGCCCGAGGGCGACTGGCTCGGCACGCCATACCTCAAGTTCGACCGGCAGGGCCCGTTCGGCGTCGTCACGCTGGACCGCCCCGAGGCGCGAAACGCCATGACACCGGCGATGTACTTCGGGATCCGCTACGCCGTCACGCATGTCGAGTCGGATCCGGACCTCGCGGGCCTGCTGATCACCGGCACGGGTGACGTGTTCGCGCCGGGTGGTGACCTGGGCGGCGGCGACGGGGTCGATGACTGGATGAGCTTCGGCGCAGCCCTCTCGATGGATGTGACGCCGTTCGAGACGTTGCGCCAGTCGGTCAAACCGGTTGTCAGCGCGGTCAATGGGTTGTGCCAGGGCGGCGGTCTGCAGATCGCGATGTGCAGCGACATGGCCGTCGTCAGCGACCGCGCCACATTCCGGGTCCCCGAGCTCTATCGCGGTATCGCCGACACCTACTACAGCCAGATGCTGGCCCGGCTGATCGGCCCGGTGCGCACCCGCGACCTGATGTTCACCGGCCGCACGCTGAGCGCCGACGAGGCCGTCGACTGGGGCATGGTGGCGCGTGTCGTGCCGCACGACCAACTGCTCGACACCGCGCGTGAGGTGCTTGCGCAATGCTGCCGCACCGCACCACGCGCACGGGGCGTGGTCAAGTCCAGCCTGGACAACTATCTGGGCTTGTTCGACCGGATCGGAATGAAGGCCAGCTACAGCGGCGACGAGGCTGCCGAGGGTTTCCGCGCCTTCAAGCAGCGAAGGTCGCCCGAGTGGGTTCATCCCGAGCTCCGGACCGAGGGCCGACTCTGAGTTAGTTCACGCTTTCCTGAATTCAGCGTTCAATGTACTGTCTCTTCCATGGAGACGGTCATCAACGGCACCGCGTTGTCCCGGTTCGGATACGCGCTCTCGGACCCGACGCGCGCCCGCATCCTGCTGATGTTGCGCGACGGGCCGCGCTACCCGTCCGACCTCGCCGATGCCATCGGCGTGTCCCGCCAGACCCTGTCCAACCACCTGGCGTGCCTGCGAGGCTGCGGACTCGTGGTGGTCCAGCCCGAAGGCCGGCGCAACCGCTACGAACTCGCCGACCGCCGCATCGGCCACGCGCTCGATGATCTGGTGGGCCTGGTACTCGCCGTGGATCCCGCCTGCTGCCCCACCGCCGATACCGAAGGCTGCTGCTGATGGTGACGGCTACCCGCCAGGATGTGTTGGCCCGCCGCATCCGCTGGCTCGTGGCGGCGACGATCACCTACAACGTCATCGAGGCGGCCATCGCACTTGCCGAGGGCACGCGGGTGTCGTCGTCGGCATTGATCGGGTTCGGCCTCGACTCGGCGGTGGAGGTGTCGTCCGCGGCGGTGGTGGCGTGGCAGTTCGCCGCCGCGGACCCCGAGACCCGGGAACGGACCGCGCTGCGGCTCATCGCATTCTCGTTCTTCGCACTGGCCGCCTACGTGACCGTCGACGCGACCATGTCGTTGTTCGGCATCGGCGAAGCGCGGCACTCACCGGTCGGCATCGCGCTCGCGACCGCGAGCCTGCTCATCATGCCGGTGCTGTCGCTCACGCAGCGCCGGGCCGCGCGCGAGCTTGGATCCCGGTCAGCCTTCGCCGATTCCAAGCAGACGCTGCTGTGCACATACCTGTCCGCCGCACTTCTGATCGGCCTGCTGCTCAATTCCCTACTCGGATGGGCGTGGGCCGACGGTGTGGCCGCACTGGTGATCGCCGCGCTCGCCGTTCGCGAAGGCGTCAACGCCTGGCGTGGTGACCCATGCTGCTAGCGGGGGGGCTCAACCGCTAACTTTCGGGAATCTCGCGTTCGATCTCGTCGAGCCAGATCCGGGCGGACATGTCCGACGGTGCCCGCCAGTCGCCTCGCGGTGACAGCGCGCCACCGTGCGACACCTTGGGCCCGTTGGGCAGTGCCGAACGTTTGAACTGCGCGAACGAGTAGAACCGCTGCGCGAACACCTGCAGCCAGTGCCGGATCTCCTTGAGCGAGTAGGCCGGCCGCTTGTCCTCCGGGAATCCGGCCGGCCAGTCCCCCTGTGCCGGATCATGCCAGGCGTGCCAGGCCAGGAACGCCACCTTCGACGGACGGAATCCGTACCGCAGCACCTGAAACAGCGAAAAGTCCTGCAGCACATACGGTCCGACTTTGGCTTCGCTGCTCTGGATCTCCTCGTCTTCACCCGTGGGGATCAGCTCGGGCGTGATCTCGGTGTCGAGCACCGACTGCAGCACCTCGTTGACGTCCGAGTCCACGGGCCCGAACTGACCGGACGCGATGACCCATCGGATCAGGTGCTGGATCAGGGTTTTCGGCACGCCGCCGTTGACGTTGTAGTGCGACATCTGGTCGCCGACCCCGTACGTCGACCAGCCGAGCGCGAGTTCGGACAGGTCGCCGGTGCCGAGCACGATGCCGCCGCGCTGGTTGGCGAGCCGGAACAGGTAATCGGTTCGCAGGCCGGCCTGCACGTTCTCGAACGTGACGTCGTAGACCTTCTCGCCACGGCCGAACGGGTGGTCCATCTCCGTGAGCATCAACTCGGCGGTCTTCTTGATGTCGATCTCTTCGAACGTCACACCGAGGGCCTCGCTCAGCCGGATGGCGTTGTTCTTGGTGCGGTCCCCCGTGGCGAAGCCGGGCAGCGTGAACGCGAGAATGTCGCTGCGCGGGCGGTTTTCGCGGTCCATCGCGCGCGCGGCGACGATCAGCGCGTGCGTGGAATCCAGGCCGCCCGAGACGCCGATGACGACCTTCGGGTAGTTCAGTGCGCGCAGGCGTTGCTCCAGACCGGAGACCTGGATGTTGTATGCCTCATAGCAATCCTGCTGCAGCCGTTCGGGATTGGCCGGTACGAACGGGAAGCGCTCGACCTCACGCAACAGCCCGATGTCCCCGGACGGCGGGTCGAGCTGGAACTCGACCCGGCGGAAGGCGTCAGACGTGGCCGCGTGGTGGCGGGCATTGTCGTCGAACGTGCCCATACGCAGCCGCTCCGAGCGGATCAGCTCCAGATCGACGTCGGCGACCGCACGTCGTTCACCGCGCGGAAAACGCTCGCTCTCGGCGAGCAGCAGCCCGTTCTCCCAGATCATCGTCTGGCCGTCCCATGCGAGATCGGTGGTCGACTCGCCCTCACCCGCCGCGGCGTAGACGTATGCCGCCAAACACCGTGCCGAAGCCGAGCGGGCCAGCAGGCACCGGTCCTCGGCACGGCCGACGGTGATCGGGCTGCCCGACAGATTCGCCAGCACCGTCGCCCCCGCCAGTGCGGCCTGCGCGCTGGGTGGTACCGGGACGAACATGTCCTCACAGATCTCGACATGCAGGACAAGGCCGGGAAGGTCGGCGGCCACGAACAACAGATCCGGACCGAACGGCACCTCGGCACCCGCGACCCGGATGGTGCCGCGCACGTCATCGCCCGCGGCAAGCTGCCTGCGCTCGTAGAACTCGCGGTACGTCGGCAGATACGACTTGGGCGCCACGCCGAGTATCGCCCCGCGGTGGATGACCACCGCCGCGTTGTAGATGCGGTGGCGGTGCCGCAGCGGCGCACCGACGACGAGCACCGGTGCCAGCACGGCCGACGCCGCGACGATCTCGGTGAGCGCTTCTTCGACCGATTCGAGCAGCGCGTCCTGCAGCAGGATGTCCTCGATCGAGTAGCCCGACAGCGTCAACTCGGGGAAAACCGCGACCGCGACGCCGTCGTCGTGGCAGGCCTGGGCCAACCGCAACACCGACTCGGCGTTGGCCGGCGGATCCGCCAGTGCCGTGTGATGAGTGCAGGCCGCAACCCGCGCGAAACCGTGGCGGTAGGCGCTGTAGAAGTCCATCGCTCCCTATTGTTGCCCGTGAAGTGTCAAGATCGGGTGACGGGGTATCAACAATCTCATGAGCGATACCGCTGTCGTCGTCGTCGACATGCTCAACAGTTACCAACACGAGGATGCCGAACTGCTGGCGCCCAATGTCGCCCGGATCATCGATCCCCTCGTCAATCTGATCAAAGCCGCGCGCGAGCGCGACGACGTCGACCTGATCTACGTCAACGACAACTACGGTGACTTCACCGCGCAGTTCAGCGACATCGTCGAATCGGCGCTCGACGGCGAGCGGCCGGACCTGGTGCGCCCGATCCTGCCCGAGGACGGCTGCCTGCTGTTGACCAAGGTGCGCCACAGCGTCTTCTACGCCACCGCGCTGGACTATCTGCTGGGTCGGCTGGGCACCGAACGCGTGATCCTCGCCGGCCAGGTCACCGAGCAGTGCATCCTCTACAGCGCCCTGGACGCCTACGTCCGCCACTTCGACGTCGTCGTTCCGGCCGACGCGGTCGCACACATCGACGCCGGACTGGGCGAGGCTGCGTTGGAGATGATGCGGCGGAACATGAGCGCCGAGGTCGTTCCGGCCGCCGAGTGCCTGGCCTGACGTGTCGACGCTCAGCCGAGATCGATGATGACCTTCACGTCGGTGCCGGTTTGACGGTGATTGCACGCATACCGGCTGAGTAGCCACATCTCCGACCGATCTACCCTCGACAGAGTGGATGCACCCGAACTCGTGACCCTGCTACAGGGGCGCCGTGTCGCCGTGCTCACGGGCGCGGGGATGTCCACCGACTCGGGGATCCCCGACTACCGTGGGCCGGATTCGCCGCCGAGCAACCCGATGACCATCCGGCAGTTCACCTCCGACCCGGTGTTCCGGCAGCGCTACTGGGCCCGCAACCACATCGGCTGGCGGCACATGGACGACACCCAACCCAACGCGGGCCACCGCGCACTGGCAGCGCTCGAAGCCTCGGGCGTCGTGACGGGATTGATCACCCAGAACGTGGACCTGCTCCACACCAAGGCCGGCAGTCGTGACGTGGTCAACCTGCACGGGACTTACGCACAGGTGGTGTGTCTCGACTGCGGTCACACCATGGCGCGAAGTACGCTGGCCGACTTGTTGGAGCAGGCGAATCCAGGTTTCCTGGAGCGTGCCGAGACGGTCGGTGGCATCGCCGTGGCCCCGGATGCCGATGCCGTCGTGACCGATACCGCGTCGTTCGTCATCATCGACTGTCCGGTCTGTGGCGGGATGCTCAAACCCGACATCGTCTACTTCGGCGAGAACGTCCCGAAAGAGCGTGTGGAGCAAGCCTATTCAGTGGTCGATGCGGCACAGGCCCTTCTGGTGGCGGGTTCGTCGCTGACCGTGTACTCGGGCTACCGGTTCGTCCGTCATGCGGCAGCGCGCGGCATGCCCGTCGCCATCATCAACCGTGGCCCCACTCGCGGCGATGACCTCGCGACCGTGAAGGTCGACGCGGGCTGCTCGGAGATGTTGACGCTGCTCGCCGGTGAGCTGGTCAGAACGTACACGGCATCGCCCGGATAGCGTGCACGAAATTGCCTTGCAGATAGGCCGGTTCGCCGGCCGCGATATCGGGAAGCTGGTGCAGTAACTCGGCGAAGAGCGCTCTCAGCTGCGTTCTCGCCACATGAGCGCCCAGGCAGAAATGCCGTCCGCCACCACCGAATCCCAGGTGCGGATTCGGTTTTCGGCTCAGATCGAGTACCTCGGGCCGGTCGAATACGGCGGTGTCCCAATTGCCCGACGCGTAGAACATCACGACCTTGTCCCCAGCGGCGATCTTCCGGCCACCGATCTCGACATCGGTTGCCGCGGTGCGCCGGAACGTCATCACGGGCGTCGCCCACCGCACGAGTTCTTCTACCGCACAGCCGATCCGATCGTCGAAATCCGCCATGAGCCAGGCGCGTTGGTCAGCGAAGTCGGTCAGCGCCTTGAGCGCGTGGCTCGTGGCCTGCCGGGTGGTGTCGTTGCCTGCCACCGCGAGCAGCACGAAGAACGCGGCCACTTCGGCGTCGGTCAGGCGGTCACCATCGACCTCGGCCTGGACGAGGGCACTGATGAGGTCATGGCCCGGCTGCGCACGCCGTTGCGCGGCCAGTTCGCCGGCGACCTGATGCAAATAGACCTGGTTTTCCAGCAGTACTTCGAGCGGGTTCCTGCCGTCGAGGTACACCGGATCGGCCCAGGACACCAGGGCATCGGCCGCGTGCGCGACCTGCTGACGGTGAGACTCGGGAATGCCGACCATGTCCGAGAGCGTGCGAATGGGCAGTTCCTTGGCACACTGGTCGACGAAATCGACACCGCTACCTGCCGTTTTGAGTTCGGCGACGATCTGGCGCGCGTTGGCCTTGATGGAGGTTTCGATGCGGGCCACTTGACGCGGGGTGAAGGCGGCGTGGACCAGTTTGCGGATCAGCGTATGCCGCGGTGCGTCCATGGCCAGGAACGACTGCGAGGCCTCCAGCAGTTCCTCGGGCACGTTCTCGAACAGCACACCCTTACCGGACAAGAAGGTCTCACTGTCGCGGCTGATGGCGACGATGTCGGCGTGCCGGGTGACCGCCCAGAACCCCTGATCGTTCGGATCATGCATGAGCGCATCCTCCACCGGCGGATGCCAGCTCACCGGCCGGGCGGCCCGAAGCTCGGCAAACGCGTTTTCCCGCTCGGCTGCCGAGATGGCCCAGAACTTTCGCGACGACAAGTCGACGGAGTCGTAGGCACGCTGCGACAAGGATGTGATCGGCGACACAGGCATGGCGCGACAATAAGTCTAGACAGTGTGTCTAGTCAAGGTGAGAACGAAGCCGATACGCTGTGGGCATGCCATCGGTGACGCGAAAGCCGCAGGCCAAACGTGAGGAACGGCGCGAAGAGATCGAACGTCAGCTGCTGGCGGCAACCGATCGGCTCATGGCCGACGGCACGAGCTTCACCGAGCTGAGCGTGGACAAGCTGGCCACCGAAGCCGGCATCTCGCGCGCAAGCTTCTACATCTACTTCGAGGACAAAGGCCATCTGCTGCGCCGCCTGGCGACGCAAGTCTTCGGCGAGCTGGCACGCGATGCCGAGCAGTGGTGGGGCGTCGCGGGCCGGCGTGATCCCGCCGATGTGCGCGCCGCGATGTCGGGCATCATCGCGAGCTATCGCCGCCACCAGCCGCTGCTCGTCGCGCTCAACGAGATGTCGGCCTACGACTCACTCGTCGGGCAGACGTACCGCGAACTGCTCGCCGGCATCACCGCGCAACTGACCCGGGTGATCGAGGACGGCCAGGCCGACGGGTCGATCCGCCCGCAGCTCCCGGCCGCCACCACGGCGAGCGCGCTCACGTGGCTGGTCGAGCGCACCTGTCACATCAACCTGCCGTCGCAGCCGGCGTCCTACGATGCCGAACTCGCCGCGACGCTCACCCAAATCGTCTGGGCTGCCCTCTATCTCGAGTCCCCACCCGAGTGATTTGTGCACCGTGACCGGCGGTGAGCGCCGCTGGAGGTGCACAAATCACTACGTGGCGACGAGATCGTCGGCGTGTACGGCGGGTCTGCGCATCTCGGCGGGCAGATCCGCGGTCGAGCGGCCGATCATCTTGGCGAGCTCGGCCGCCTCGTACGCCACCACGCCGCGGGCGACGGTGCGGCCGTCAAGCGCACGCAGGTCGACGACATCTCCGCCGTGGAATCGCCCGGTGACTTCGGTGATCCCGGCAGGAAGCAGTGAGCGGCGCTGCTTGACCACCGCGCGCACCGCACCGTCGTCCAGCGTCAGCGTGCCTGCCGACTCCGCGGCGTAGCGCACCCAGAATCGGCGTGCCGACATCCGCTCGGGCCGGGGTGCGAACACCGTGCCCACCGATGCGTCGTCGAGTGCGGCGGCGGCATCGGCCGCGGCGGCCAGCAGGACCGGAACGCCCGCGTCCGCGGCCAGCAGTGCCGAGGACAGCTTCGACGCCATGCCGCCCGTCCCGAGATGGCTGCCGCGACCGGCCACGACACCGTCGAGATCGCCCTGCGCGGCAACCTCAGGGATGAAGCGCGCGTTGCCTTTTCGCGGATCGGAGTCATAGAGGCCGTCGATATCGGACAGCAGGATCAGTGCGTCGGCCCCGACGAGGTGCGCCACCAGGGCCGAGAGCCGATCGTTGTCGCCGAACCGGATCTCGTTGGTGGCCACGGTGTCGTTCTCGTTGACGATCGCCACCGCATGCAGGGCGCGCAGCCGGTCGAGGGTGCGCTGAGCGTTGTTGTGCTGCACGCGCATCGAGATGTCGTGCGCGGTGAGCAGCACCTGGCCGACCGTGCGGTTGTAGGCGGCGAACGCCGAACTCCACGCGTTGACGAGGGCGACCTGGCCCACGCTGGCCGCGGCCTGCTTGGTGGCCAGGTCGGCCGGGCGCTTGCTGAGCCGCAGTGGTTCGATCCCGGCGGCGATCGCACCGGAGGACACGATCACCACATCGGACCCGGCCTTCATCCGGCCCTCGATCGCTTCGACCAGGCTCGCGAGCCGGTTCGCGTCGAATACCCCCGAGGGCGTGGTGAGCGCGGTGGTGCCGATCTTGACGACGACGCTGCGCGCGGTACGCACAGCATCGCGATGAATGCTCATTCGCCGCTCTCCCGGCGGGCCTTCCGTGCGGCCTTGCGCTCGTCGGCGGACACGCGGTCGCTCTGTTCGAGCCGGACATCGGTGCCGCGGCCGGTGAGCGGTACATCGATCCCGGCCGGGGTCTGCGGTTCCCAGTCGAAGGTCATGTCACCGATGGTGACGGCACAGCCGGGTTGGGCGCCCAGCTTGAGCAGTTCGTCCTCGACACCCAACCGCGCGAGCCGGTCACCGAGATAGCCGACGGCCTCGTCGTTGTCGAAGTTGGTCTGCGCGATCCAGCGTTCCGGCCGGGTGCCCCGCACGATGAACCCGCCGTGCCCATCGGACTCCACGGTGAAACCGCTCTCGTCGACGGCGATCGGCCGGATCACCGGACGCCTCGGCACCACCTCGGGCTGCGCATCGCGGTACTTCTTGACCATGTCCCACAACGCAAATGTCAAGGGGCGCAACCCGTCCCGGCTGACCGTGGAGATCTCGAACACGGGCCAGCCGAACCGGCGAGCGACTTCGTCGCGCACGAAATCGGCCAGTTCACGGGCGTCCGGCACGTCGATCTTGTTGAGCACCACCGCACGCGGCCGCGACGCGAGATCGCCCAGCGTCGAATCCCCCTGCAGGGTCGGGGTGTAGGCGGCCAATTCGGCCTCGAGCGCCTCGATGTCGGAGATGGGGTCGCGGCCGGGCTCCATGGTCGCGCAGTCGACGACGTGCACGAGGACCGCGCACCGCTCGAGGTGACGCAGGAACTCCAGACCCAGTCCGCGTCCCTCGGAGGCTCCGGGGATCAATCCGGGCACGTCGGCCACGGTGTAGGTGTTGTCCCCCGCCGACACCACACCGAGGTTGGGCACCAACGTGGTGAACGGGTAGTCGGCGACTTTGGGTTTGGCAGCCGAGATCGCGGAGACGAGCGAGGACTTGCCTGCCGACGGGAAACCGATCAGCCCGACGTCGGCGACCGTCTTGAGCTCGAGCGTGAGGTCGCGGGCCTGGCCCTTCTCCCCGAGCAGTGCGAAGCCGGGGGCCTTACGCGCCCGGGAGGCCAGCGCTGCGTTGCCGAGGCCACCGCGTCCGCCGGCCGCCGCCTCGAACCGGGTTCCGGCACCGACGAGATCCGCCAGCATCCGGCCCTGTTCGTCGAGCACTACGGTGCCGTCGGGAACCCGAACCTCGAGGTCGGTGCCCGCGGCACCGTCGCGGTTACTGCCTGCGCCCTGCTTGCCGGACGGCGCGACCACATGGGGATGGAAATGAAAGTCCAGCAGGGTGTGCACCTGCGGGTCGACGACGAGGATGACGCTGCCACCTCGACCGCCGTTGCCGCCGTCAGGACCACCGAGCGGTTTGAACTTCTCGCGGTGCACCGACGCGCAGCCATTGCCGCCGTTGCCTGCCCGCGCGTGAATGACGACGCGGTCGACAAACCGGGGCATCGGACATCCTCTCCGTCGAATGTGAAGCTATCGCGAAAGTTCTATCGAGAACTCGCAGCTGCTTCACATTCGCGGAGAATCCTCGATGTCTCAGGCCTCCGGGCGCGGCACGGGAACGATGTTCACGTGCTTGCGGCCACGCTTGGAGCCGAACTCCACGGCGCCGGGAGCCAGGGCGAACAGGGTGTCGTCGCCGCCACGACCGACGTTGACGCCGGGGTGGAAATGGGTGCCGCGCTGGCGGACGAGGATCTCGCCGGCCTTGACGACCTGGCCGCCGAACCGCTTGACGCCGAGCCGCTGGGCGGCTGATTCGCGACCGTTGCGTGAGCTGGAAGCGCCCTTCTTGTGTGCCATGTCGAAACGCCTCCTATTACTTGATGCCCGTGACCTTGAGCACAGTCAGCTGCTGACGGTGCCCCTGGCGCTTGTGGTAACCGGTCTTGTTCTTGAACTTGTGGATGCGGATCTTGGGACCCTTGGTGTGCTCGAGCACCTCGCCGGTGACCGCGACCTTGGCCAGGTCATCGGCCTTGCTGGTGACCTTCGCGCCGTCGACCACAAGAGCGACGGGCAGCGATACCGACGCGCCGGGCTCGGAGTCGAGCTTCTCAACCTTCACCACGTCGCCGACGGCAACCTTGTACTGCTTGCCGCCGGTCTTGACGATTGCGTATGTCGCCATCGTGTCCTCTGCTCTAGCTGCTCTGCGGGCGCGCGTTACCGGTCGGTGCGTGCGCGGGTCTTGGGTGGCGGGGTGCCCCGCCGTCGCCAGCCTGCGAACCACAGGCACTGACGACAACTGGTCAAGGGTACGTGACCAGCGGGTAAAGGGTCAAACCGGCCCTAGTGCACGGCGCGCCGGGCGCCGTACCACTGCTCGCCTGCGGGTTCACCGGCCAGATTCCAGCTCCACGACACCCGCGGGGTGATGCGCGCATACCAGCCGGGCCCCATCATGCCGACGCGTTCGACGGGTGGTTCCGCGTCGCCGTAGACGCGGATTGCTCTGGCAATGAACGGGTCCATCGACACCAGATCGTCGACGACTAGCGAGACCTGGGTGCGGCCCTGAGCGATGTTGACGAGCTTGCGGGTCCGCAGCACATCGGCACCTACGCCACCCACCCAGATGTCGGAACCGTCCACCTCGAAGGCGACCGGGACGACATCGGGCTGCCCGTCGGCGTTCACCGTCGCCAGCCGCGCCACCGGTTGTGACCTCAGGTACGCGAGCTCGTCGTCGGTGAACGCCACCGGTCAGCCCTCGTGTGCGGGCGGGCCGGCGGGGCGCGCGGCTGCCCGGCGGCGGACGCGGCCACGGGCCACCGCTACCGGCGGCTGGTAGACCACGACAGCCGGCTCGTCGTCCTCGTCCTCGTCATCGGAGTCGTCGTCGTCCGAGTCCTCGTCCGAGTCGTCTTCGTCTGAATCCTCGTCCGAGTCATCGGTGTCATCGTCATCGGAGTCGTCGGAGTCATCCGAGCCATTGATCACCTCGATGTCCTCGTCGAGGTCGTCTTCGTCCTCGTCATCATCGAGGTCGATCTCGTCCTCGGTGTCGTCGGACTCGTCGTCCTCGTCCTCGGTGTCCTCGAAGTCGTCGTCGCCAAGTGCGCCGGCGGTCTCGGGCACGGTGTGTTCGGCGGCAGTCTGCTCGTCGTCGCCTTCGGTTTCGAGAACCTCGCGGTCCTCGCCGGCCGTGTCCTCGTCGGAGTCCTCGTCGTGGCGACCGTTGGCCGCGGCCATCGCCTTGAACATCGGGTGTTCGCCCGCCGCATGCGCCGGCACCTTGGCCACATGCACTTCTTCGGTGCGAGCCGCGCCCTTCTTGCCGCGCTTACCGCGACGCCCGCCGCCGCCCGGGGACTCGGCCTTGCGGCCGCCGTTGGTCGATGCGGAGTCGACGGGGTCGCCGTGCAACACGATCCCGCGGCCGCCGCAGTGCGTGCACGCCGTCGAGAACGCCTCGATCAGCCCGGTGCCCAACCGCTTTCGGGTCAGCTGCACCAAGCCGAGCGACGTGACTTCGGACACCTGGTGGCGCGTGCGGTCACGGGCGAGCGCTTCGGTCAGCCGCCGCAGCACGAGGTCACGGTTGGACTCCAGCACCATGTCGATGAAGTCGATGACGACGATGCCGCCGATGTCGCGCAACCGGAGTTGCCGCACGATCTCCTCGGCGGCTTCCAGGTTGTTGCGAGTGACGGTCTGCTCCAGATTGCCGCCCGAGCCGGTGAACTTGCCGGTGTTGACGTCGACGACGGTCATCGCCTCGGTGCGGTCGATGACGAGCGTGCCGCCCGACGGCAGCCACACCTTGCGGTCCATCGCCTTGGCCAGCTGTTCGTCGATGCGGTGCACGGCGAACACGTCCGGCGCGTCGGCCCCGGCAGGCTCGTATTTGCTGAGCCGGCCCATCAGGTCGGGCGCAACGGTGTTCACGTAGGAGTTGATGGTGTTCCAGGCGTCGTCACCGGAGACGATGAGCCCGGAGAAGTCTTCGTTGAACAGGTCGCGGATCACCTTGACCAGCACGTCGGGCTCTTCGTAGAGCGCGACGGCCGCGCCGGCCTTCTTCTCGGTGATCTCGGCGGCTTTGGCCTCGATCTCCGTCCACCGCTTCTGCAGCCGCTCGACGTCGGATCGGATGTCCTCTTCTTTCACACCCTCCGAGGCGGTACGGATGATCACGCCCGCGTCTGACGGGACCACCTCACGCAGGATCTCCTTGAGCCGCTGCCGCTCGGTGTCGGGCAGCTTGCGACTGATACCCGTCGAGGACGCCCCCGGCACATAGACCAGGTAGCGGCCGGCCAACGACACCTGCGTGGTGAGCCGGGCGCCTTTGTGCCCGACCGGGTCCTTGCTGACCTGCACGACGACGTAATCGCCTGGCTTGAGGGCCTGCTCGATCTTGCGGTTCTGCCCGCCGAGCCCGGCGGCTTCCCAGTTGACCTCGCCGGCGTAGAGCACACCGTTGCGGCCGCGGCCGATGTCGACGAAGGCGGCCTCCATCGAGGGCAGCACGTTCTGCACGATGCCGAGATAGATGTTGCCGACCAGGGACGCCGAGGCCGCTGAGGTGACGAAGTGTTCGACCACGACGCCGTCCTCGAGCACCGCGATCTGGGTATAGCGGGCGCCTTCGTGCGGTGGCTCGGTGCGCACCTTGTCGCGCACGATCATCGTCCGCTCGACGGCTTCCCGGCGGGCCAGGAACTCGGCCTCGCTCAGGATCGGCGGACGGCGGCGGCCGGCGTCGCGGCCGTCGCGCCGCCGCTGCCGCTTGGCTTCGAGCCGGGTCGATCCGCTGATGCCCTGGATCTCGTCTTTGTCGGACTTGTCCGCGCGCGGAGCACGCTCGTGCACGACGGTGTTGGGCGGATCGTCCGGAGACACCGCCGATCCGTCGTCATCGCCCGAGCCGGCCTTGCGCCTGCGCCGCCGCCGCCGGCGGCGAGTGCTGCCGTCGGTGCCGGTGCTGTCCTCGTCGCCGCCCTCGTCGGATTCGTCGGACTCGTCGCCGGTGTCCTGATCGCCGGTGTCACCCTGCTCGTCGACGTTGTCGTCGCCCTCGCCCGCGTCACCGTCGCTCTGTTCGCCACGTCCGCGGCCACGGCCACGACGGCCACGGCGGCGCCTGCGTGCGGCCGGCTTGTCGGCCTGTTCCTCGTCGGTGTCGGACTCCGAGTCATCGTCCTCGTCCTCGTCGTCGTCGATGTCGACCGGTTCGAAGGACACGGGCTGCGGGGCGACGAAGAGCGGCAGGTAATCAGCCCGCTCGGTGTGGGCTTCGCGCGCCGGCGGGATGTTCGCGGTCTCGAGAATTAGCCGCGACTCCGGCTCATCACCCACAAGCGCGGTTGCCGCGGGCTCGTCGGCTTCCGCGGTTTCCGGCTGGGCCTCGACAGCCTCGGCCGGTGCTTCTTCGTCGGGTGCTTCTTCGGCCGGCGACGGCTCCTCGGCCGGGGCCACCACCACAGCCTCGGTCACCGCCACGGTGACCGCGTCGACCTGCACCGGCTCGGCCGCCTCGACGGGTTGACCGGCCTGGGCGGGCTCGACGGCCAACGCCTCGCGCACGCGCTCGGCATCGACCTTGTCGATGGTGGAGTGGGCGCTGCGCTGCCGGCCGTCGAACTCGGCGAGTGCATCGAGCACGCGCCGGCTGGTGGTGCCCAGAACTCGCGCCAGCGAGTGGACTCTCAGCCGCTCTGGGAGTCCCTCCTGCTGCGGAGTCTGGGGTGATAGGTCTTCGGTATGGGCATCTTCGGCCACGAATTCTCCTCAAGCCCCCGGGCGCGTCGTGCGACGCGGCCACGCGAGGGCTTCCGCTATTGGCCCGGGATACGTTCCCCGGGCTTGTTGTGGTCTCGCTCCGAGCGGCTCGTCTACCGAACCCACCCGGTGCCTGGCTGAATGATGGCTGGACGGTCGGCGCCACACCGGATTGCGGTGGTCGCGCTCGTCGAAGTCTTCATTCGGGTGATCAGCCCCGGTTGAGGCCGATTACCCGGAACCAGTATCCCACATCACTGACGCGGTTCTGACCAGACGGCCAGAGAGACCGCGCGGCGGATCAGGAAGAAGTGGCTTCGCCTGGGAACCACAGAGCAATCTCGCGGGCGGCTGATTCGAGCGAATCCGAGCCGTGCACGAGGTTGTCCTGGGTGACAAGTGCCAGGTCACCGCGGATCGTGCCGGGAACGGCCTTCTCCACGGGATCGGTGCCGCCGGCGATCTGACGGAACGCGGCCACGGCACGCGGGCCCTCGACGATGGCCGCGACAACCGGCCCGGAGGTGATGAATTCCAGCAGGGACCCGAAGAACGGCTTGTCTTCGTGCTCGGCGTAGTGCTGCCGGGCCAGGTCATCGCTGACGTTCTTGAGTTCGAGGGCCGCAAGCGTCAAACCCTTGCGTTCGATCCGGCTGAGGATCTCCCCTACGAGTTGGCGCTTCACGCCGTCGGGCTTGATCAACACGAGGGTCCGCTCAGTCACGGCAGAAAGAGTACCGGTCGGTAGCCGGCGCCGCTCAGCAGGTCCCCCCGCTATTCCGGAGGTGGTTGCTGGCCCGGCAGCAGGCCACGTTCCTGTCTGCGTTTGACCTCTGTGCGCAGGTACACGATCAATAGCCAGACGACGGCGAACACCACCCCGATGAAGCCGATGGCACCGTGGATCACCACCCCGGCGATCAGGACAACCTGGATGCCGAGGTTGGCCCAGATCGCCCACGGTCTGCCCTGCACGCCGCACATCAGGATCAGCACGACGGCCAGCCCGATGAGGTAGCCGCCGGCGGTCCAGGTGAGACCGCTCTCGCCGACGGCGACGACCGGTAGCGCCAGGAGCACCACAATGGCTTCCAGGATCAGCGTCCCCGCCATCACTCCGCGGAAGCTCTTCCACGGATCCGGCGGTGTCGGAGATGTGCTCATGCGGGATCCCGTCCGAACAGGGTCCGGGCCGCGCCCGCGGTCACCACCGAACCGGTGATCACGACGCCCGCCCCGGAGAACCCCTCGCCCTCCGCACCGGACTCCTCGACCAGGGCGGTGGCCGTTTCGATGGCATCGGGCAAGGTCGCAGCGGTGATCACACGGTCCTGGCCGAATCGTTCCTCTGCCCGCAGGGCCAGCGATTCGACGTCCAGAGCGCGTGGCGACCCGTTGTGCGTCACCACGATCTGGTCGAATGCCGGCTCCAGCGCGGTCAGAATGCCGTCGACGTCCTTGTCGGCCATGACCGACACGACGCCGACCAGAAGCCGGAAATCGAACTCCTGCTGCAGCGTCTGCGCCAACGCCGCCGCGCCTGCCGGATTGTGTGCGGCGTCGATGAAAACCGTTGGTGCGCTGCGCATCCGCTCCAGCCGGCCGGGGCTGCGCACCGCGGCGAACCCGGCCCGTACCGCCTCGACGTCCAGTTGCCGGTCCGCGCCGGCTCCGAAGAACGCCTCCACCGCGCCCAGCGCCACCACGGCGTTGTGGGCCTGATGCTCACCGTGTAGTGGCAGGAAGATGTCGGAGTACACCCCGCCGAGGCCCTGCAGTTCCAGTAGCTGACCACCGATGGCCACCTGGCGTCCCAGAACCGCGAATTCGGAATCCTCCCTGGCGACCGCGGCGTCGGCGCGGACCGCCTCGGCGAGCAGCACCTCCATGGCCTCGGGGTCCTGTTTGGCGATCACCGCGACGGTGTCGGTCGGCACCAAATCCTCTTCCTGGCGGGTGATGATGCCGGCCTTCTCGCCCGCGATCGCGGCGATGGTGTCGCCCAGATAGTCGGTGTGGTCGATGCCGATCGGGGTGATCACCGCGACCGGAGCGTTGACGACGTTGGTGGCGTCCCAGCGCCCGCCCATGCCGACCTCCACCACGGCGACATCGATCGGCGCGTCGGCGAATGCCGAGAAAGCCATGGCCGTGAGCACCTCGAACTTGCTCATGGCCGGTCCGCCCGCCGCCTCCGACTGCTGGTCGACCAGTTGCACGAAGGGCTCGATCTCGGTATAGGTCTGCACGTAGTGAGCCGGCGAGATCGGTTTGCCGTCAATCGATATGCGCTCGACCGCGGACTGCAGGTGCGGGCTCGTGGTGCGCCCGGTGCGCCGGTGCAGTGCGGTCAGCAGCGCATCGATGATGCGGCATACGGACGTCTTGCCGTTGGTGCCCGCCACGTGGATCGACGGATAAGCCCGTTGCGGTGAGCCGAGCAGTTCGAGCAGGGCCGCGATGCGTGTGGTGCTCGGCTCCAGTTTGGTCTCCGGCCACCGCTGGTCGAGCAGATGCTCGACCTGCAGCAACGCGGCGATTTCGTCCGGCGAAGGAACTGGGTCAGTCACCGGATTCCCTGCTCCTCGCGCGGGCGCTCATCGCAACCCGGCCAGGCGTGCGGTGATGCGTTCGACCTCTTCATTCGCCAGTTGCTGGCGACCCCGGATCTTGTCGACGACCTCCACGGGTGCCTTCGCCAGGAATGCGTCGTTGCCGAGTTTGGCTGTCGTGGTTGCCAATTCCTTCTGCGCGGCGGCGAGGTCCTTTTCCAGCCTGCGCCGCTCGGCCTCGACGTCGACGGTGCCCGAGGTGTCGACCTCGACGACGACGGTGCCCTGCGACAACCGGACCTCGACCGCGGCCGACGGGGTGAACCCCTCCCCTGCTTCGGTGAGCCAGGCCAGCGAGCTGATCGCCGGAAGCTGTGCCTGCAGGCCCGCGGCCGCGATGTCGGACAACCGGGCCGGGACCTTCTGCCGGTCCGCCAGACCCTGGTCGCTGCGGAAGCGGCGCACCTCGGTGATCAGTTTCTGCATGTCGATGATGCGTTGTGTCGCAACCGAATCCAGGGCGAACCCGGAGGGCTCGGGCCACTGCGCGATCACCACCGACTCGCCATCGGTGAGCGTCTTCCACAACGTCTCGGTGACGAACGGCATGACCGGATGCAACAGCTTGAGCAGCGCATCGAGGACGAAGGCCAACACCGCGGTCGTGTGCGTGACGCCCTCGTTCAACTGCACCTTGGCCAGCTCCACATACCAGTCACAGAACTCGTCCCACGCGAAGTGGTAGAGCGACTCGCAGGCCCGGCTGAACTCGTAGCTGTCGAAGGCCGAATCGGCCTCTGCGCGAACCTCTTCCAACCGGCCGAGGATCCACCGGTCGGCATCGGTCAGCTCTGGCGCAGCAGGCAACGGCGCGGGAGCGGCCCCGTTCATGAGCGCGAAGCGGGTCGCGTTGAACAGCTTGGTGGCGAAGTTGCGCGACGCGCGGGCGTGGTCTTCGCCGATCGACAGATCACCGCCCGGGCTGGCGCCGCGAGCCAGGGTGAAGCGCAACGCGTCGGCGCCGAACTTGTCGACCCAATCCAGTGGGTCGATACCGTTGCCGCGCGACTTGCTCATCTTGCGGCCGAACTCGTCGCGGATCAGGCCGTGCAGGAACACATTCTCGAACGGGACCTGCGGGCCACGTTTGCCTTCGAGGGTGATCGCCGGATCGTCGCCGACGAAGGTGCCGAACATCATCATCCGGGCGACCCAGAAGAACAGGATGTCGTAGCCCGTCACCAGCACCGACGTCGGATAGAACTTGGCCAGTTCGGCGGTGTGGTCCGGCCAGCCCATGGTCGAGAACGGCCACAGCGCCGACGAGAACCAGGTGTCGAGGACGTCGGGGTCCTGCTCCCAGCCCTCGGGCGGGGTCTCGTCCGGGCCAACGCACACGGTCTCGCCGTTGGGTCCGTGCCAGATCGGGATCCGGTGGCCCCACCACAGCTGGCGTGAGATGCACCAGTCGTGCATGTTGTCCACCCAGGCGAACCACCGCGGCTCCAGGCTCGGCGGATGAATCACCGTGTCGCGGTTGCGCACCGCGTCACCGGCCGCCTTGGCGAGCCCTTCGACCTTTACCCACCACTGCAGGGACAGGCGCGGCTCGATGGGTTCACCGCTGCGCTCGGAATGTCCCACGCTGTGCAGGTACGGGCGCTTCTCCGCGACGACGCGGCCCTGCTCGGCCAGTGCCTCGCGCACCTTGACGCGCGCCTCGAAACGGTCCATCCCGTCGAATTGCGTTCCGGTGTCTGCGATCCGGCCCTTGGCATCCATTATCGTGGGCATCGGGAGTTGATGCCGCAGCCCGATCTCGAAGTCGTTCGGATCGTGCGCCGGGGTGACTTTGACTGCGCCGGTACCGAATTCGGGGTCGACGTGCGTGTCGGCGACGACGATCATCTCGCGGTCGACGAACGGATGCGGAAGCGTCTTGCCGACGAGGTGGCGATAGCGTTCGTCGTCGGGGTGCACCGCGATCGCGGTGTCGCCGAGCATCGTCTCGACGCGGGTGGTCGCGACGATGATGTGCGGTTCGTCGTCGTTCATCGAGCCGTACCGGAACGAAACCAGCTCGCCCTCGACGTCTTCGTACTTGACCTCGAGGTCGCTGATCGCCGTCTCCAGCACCGGCGACCAGTTGACCAGCCGCTCGGCCTGGTAGATCAGGCCGGCGTCGAACAGCCGCTTGAAGATCGTGCGGACCGCGCGGGACAGACCGTCGTCCATGGTGAAGCGGTCGCGGCTCCAGTCGACGCCGTCGCCGAGGCGGCGCATCTGGCCACCGATCGTGCCACCGGACTCGCGCTTCCAGTCCCACACCTTGTCGATGAACAGCTCGCGGCCGAAGTCTTCCTTCGTCTTGCCGTCGACTGCGAGCTGCTTTTCCACGACGGTCTGGGTCGCGATGCCGGCGTGGTCCATGCCGGGAAGCCACAGCACCTCGAAGCCCTGCATCCGCTTACGCCGCGTGAGCACGTCCATCAAGGTGTGGTCGAGCGCGTGGCCCATGTGCAGGCTGCCGGTGACGTTCGGCGGCGGCAGCACAATGGAGTACGCAGGCTTGTCGCTCGTCGGGTCGGCCGTGAAGTAACCCGCGTTCACCCAGCCCTGATACAGGTCAGCCTCTACCGAACCCGGATCCCAGGACTTGGGGAGGGCATCGGCGCGGTTATCAGGACTGGGAGTCACCGCGCCATTCTAAGAAGACCGGCCCCGGATAAGCGAAAGCCCCCGACGCCCGGTGCGTTCGCTGGGCGTCGAGGGCTCTGGCGATGTGGCGCGGTTGGCTACTTCTTGCCACCCAGCAGGCCGCCGAGGATCTCGCCGATCGCGTTGTTCTGGCCGCCACCACCACCGAGCACGCTGCCGAGGATGCTGCCCAGCGGATTGTTACCGCCGCCCGAGCCACCCGCGGCTCCACCCAGGATGCTGCCGAGGATGTCACCGAGGCCGCCGCCGGAAGCCTGCGGCTGCGGCGCGGACTGCGCGGGTGCGTTCTGCTGTGAGAACTGCTTGCCGATGTAGGCGAGCACGATCGGGGCCAGGATCGGCAGCAGCTTCTTGATGAGATCGCCGCCGCCCGCGCCCGTCCCCGCCAACGCCGACGCGACCTGGTTGCTGTCGTTGCCGCCGAAGATCTTGGCGACGATCTGATCGCCTTCTTTCGCGTCGACCTGGTCGACGCTCACACCGCCGTCGAGCAGACCGCTGGCGCCCTTTGCGGTGACGGTCGACTCGAGATCGCTTGAGTCGATGTTGTCCGCCTTGACGTTCTCCGCCACGCCGCCGACCAACGCTGGCACCAGAGTCTTGATCGCGGCGTTCACCTCGCCTTCATCTGCGCCGAGCTTGTTGGCAATATCCGCCACTGGGATCTGCGCGAAGAGTTCGTCGAGACCGGCCATTTCTTAACCCACCTTCGTTGCTGGCGTACTTGAAGTCCTCGCCGTCGACCCTAGTCCAAACTGATCTTGTCCTCAGGTGTTCTGTGCGGCGAGATCGATACCGCGTCAGCCGAGCGCGGTGGTTTCCAGCGTCACGTCCGCTGCCGGAAGCCGCGTCAGCAGTACGTCACCCATCGCAGCGGCCGGCGTCAGCACGCCACGCAGATCCGAGAGTTTGTCGCGGTCGAGCGCCAGCGCCAGGCCGCACTCCCCCAGCAACACCGCCGTGGCCTTGTAACCGGGGTCGCCACGCTGGGCCATCGTCGCGACATAACGCGCACCCGACGTGGTCGTGGTGTACGTCTCGACCCGATAGTGGCCGTTCTCGCGGGTCTTCTCGCTTGGTCCGGTTCCCGGCTTGGGCAGCACACGTTCGATGAGGCCGGCGGGCAATCGGTTGAAATACCGCCCACCCAAGCCCAGGGTGGCGGCGTTGGAACCGGTCACCACTGCCGCGGCGATCGGCGCGACGACCGAGCGGCCAACGCTCATCTGCTCGCCGTACTCGAACTTCCGCCCGTACGCATAGTCCAGTAAAGCGTTGCTGCGCCGAACAATTCGGGTGTTCGGCGCGGCCATCGCGAACGCCCCCGTCCAGTAGCCGGCCAGCTCAGGTGCGATCTCGGCGCCGCGGCGCCACCGCACGTCGGGCTGCGCGCCGAGCTGCGGCTCGGCGCCGCGATCGGGGCTCAAGGTGTAGGGATCGTTCATCAGCTCGCGGGCCTCGGGATCGCTCGACGCGGTGCGCAGCACCTCAAGCATCGAGGCGGCCGTGCCACCCGAGACCCCGCCGGCGAACGACCGCACCACCAGGTTGGTGTCGCACAGTTGCCCGGCGTTGTCGGCAGCGGCGCGGCGGTACAGCGCATACACCGTCAAATCCGATGGGACGGAATCGAATCCGCACGAGTGCACGATCCGCGCGCCGGTGTCCACGGCCTGCTTGTGGTGCAGGTCGATGCTGTTGCGGATGAACATCGTCTCGCCGGTGAGATCGGCATAGTCCGTACCGGCCGCCGCGCACGCCGCGACGAGCGGCATCCCGTAACGGGTGTAGGGACCGACGGTCGTCACCACGACCTGCGTGCGCGCGGCCATGGCGTCCAGCGTCGCGGGATCGTTGGCGTCGGCGATCACCAACGGCCAGGACTGCGCGGCGTCGCCGAGGGTCGCGCGCACCGCCTCCAGCTTGCGCTCCGAGCGTCCGGCCAGCGCGATCCGTGCGGCACCGCCCGCTCTGGCCAGATACTCGGCCGTCAGCTTGCCGGCGAAACCCGTCGCCCCGTACAGAACCAGGTCGAACTCACGCTGCGTCACATTCCCGACGCTACCCGAGCAGTTCGGGTAGCTGAACCGGTTCGCCGCGCAGATGCTCGCCGAGGAACGCGAGCACCACCTGGTACCAGATCTTGGCGTGCTGCGGAGCCAGCACCCAATGGTTCTCGGTCGGGTAATAGAGGAAACGGTGCGGGCTCTCACCGTTCTGGTCGGCGGGCAGCGCAGAATCCGTCAGCAACTCGTACCAGAGCCGCAACGCCTCGCCGATCGGCACCCGATAATCCTTGTCGCCATGGATCACGAGCATCGGGGTCCGGATCTGGCCGACCGCCAGATGGGGTGAATTGCGCTGCGCCATCTCGGCCGTCATCTCGCGGGCCCACCAGTAGGCGCCGTCGGTGGTCGGGCCGAACTGATCGAGCGCCCACAGGCTGGCGTGGGTGACGATCGCGTCGAACCGGTCGGTGTGACCGGCAATCCAGTTGGCCATGTAGCCGCCGAATGAGCCGCCCATCGCCGCCGTCCGCGACGCGTCGATCCGGGGGTGTGCGCAGGCCGCATCCGTCGCCGCCATGAGATCTGTGTACGGTTCGGCGCCCCATGCGCCCCACCCGCGGGCGATGAAATCCTGCCCGTAGCCGGTGGACAACCCGGGATCGGGCATGAGCACGCCGTAGCCCTGTGCGGTGAGCAACCACGGATTCCACCGCCAGTGCCAGCTGTTCCAGCTGCCCAACGGGCCGCCGTGCACCCAAAGCACCAGTGGCACATTCTCTTCCCCGGTCGGCAGCGTCAGCCAGGACCGGACCTGTACGCCGTCGGCAGCTGTCGCCGTCACCTCGGTCAGCGTGCCGGGCAACTGCGGGGCGTCGACGCACGGCAGCTCGGTCACGGTGCCGTCGGGGTCGATTCGCACCGGGTGTGGCGGCGCGGCATACGAACTGCGCAACGCGTAGATCACGCCGCCGGGCGCGCTGCGCACGTCGGTGTAGGTGTAGTCGTCGTCGGTGCGCCGGGTCACCTCACCGGTGACCGGATCGACCGCGAAGACGGGTCCGCGGCCACCGTCGTCGGCGGTCACGATGAGCGTCGACGAGTCCGCCGACCACGTAACCGAGCTGGGCCACCGGTCCCAATCGGCGGTCAGTTGCACCGGCTCGGCACCGAAGCGCAGGTAGCACAACGTGATTCGCGGCGGAGTCGTCGGGGTGGAATGCGTCTCCCTGGTGAACGCGACAGCGCTACCGTCCGGCGCGAGCACCGGATGGTCCAGGTCGGCACCGGGCTCGTCGGCGATCGTGGTCCGGGCCCCGGTGGCACGGTCGATGCGAACGAGGGTCGAGCGGATCGCCGCGCCCGGCGCGGGTTCGTGCCACGAACTCACCACGAACGAGCCGTCGGCGCTGACGTCGAATGTCGTCTCCTGCAGGGCCGCACGCGGTCCGGGAGTCAGATTGCGCGGCCCGTCGGCATCGAGGAGGTGAGGCTGCTCGGGGCCGAGATCGTGGTCCCAATGCCGGACCGGGTAGCCGGTGTGCAGGATCGCCGACACCTTGTTGTCCCTGCGCTGTTCGCGCAGGTTCTTGTCGTCGTCGACGGTGTCGGCCAACAGCGGTGCACTGACGACGGTCACGTCGGCCGCGCGAGCACTGACGGCTCCGGCGACACCGCCGGGCAGCGCGAGCATTTCATATGCCTCGCCACCGGCCGCGGGCAGTCGCCACAGGGCGGCGGGCCTGTTGGCGGCGCGCTCGGAGTCCGGTGTCGGACGCACCGCGAGGAACAGCAGGTCACCGTCCGCAGCGAACACCGGCGACGATTCGCCCTTGACGCCACGGGTCAACCGTCGGGCCGGCTGTTGACCGGCCGGGTCCAACTCCCATATCGCGGTGACGAATTCGGTTCGCTTGTCGTTCAGTGTGCTGACCGTCGTGACCACCCGCGAGCCGTCGGGCGATACCGCCAGGCCGGACACCCGTGGCAGCGCGAGGTACTCGTCGAGATCGTGAAACGGCGTCATGTCGTCCCACCGTAGTGGCGCGGCCCGCACCGGATCCGGTGCGGGCCGCTGATGTCGACGGTTCAGACCACGTCGGTGATCTGTCCGGCGCTGTCCGCCCGGACCTGCTTGCTGCTGCGCTCGCCCTCGACGTTGATGAACATGAGCACGTTCGCGTCGAAGGGAATGTTGCGTTTGATGCTCAGGGTCTGCACCTTGCCGTCCGGGATCCGGCTCGCCGCCACTGCCCCGTTGATCGCATTGGCGATCGCCGTGGTCGGCACGTCGGTGATGGCGAACAGGTTCTGCTGCAACGCTTCGGTGTCGTCGTCGTAGTCGATGGGACGTGACGGGCCGACCGCACCGGAGGTGTAGCTCCACTGATTGAGCTCGGTCGGCGCGTTCGGGTCGATGGCCTCGACCGTCAGCACACCGGGCGCGATGTTGATCTCGACCACCTGCATGGGGTTGGCGCCGACCTTCTCCGAGATCGCGGCGTAGGCCGCGTCGATACCTTCGGCGGTGAACAGATTGCCCGAGACGGCTTCGGTGATCTTCTCCGTACCCGACGCGACGACCTGCTCGGCGGCGTTGGAGGCTGCGTCCCTGATCTCGGTGACCTTCGAGCAGCCGCTGAGGGCGGACGCCGCGATGACGGCGGCGCCGATGGCGACGCCGAAACGGGTGGGGTTCATCTGATCCTCTCTGAGTTTGGCCCGACCGCGTCCGGTGCGGACGCATGTCGAGCGTGCTGCCGCGGGCCCACTACCGATCACAACTCCGACAGCGAACTTCGACGGCGAGCGCACGCGCCCATTCGGGGCTCATATTGTTAGCACAGGGACTTCACAGCGAATTAACGCGCATTGATCAGGTAGACATATCGCGGCGGCTACCGTACTTCGGGAGTACACCGTCAGTACTCAGCGAATCCTGCGAAGAAACATCGCCACCAATCCGTGATCATTCGGAGGTCCCCCTGTGCCACCCGAAGTCGAAGACGCAGTCACATCCATGGCCGCCGTCAACAACGAGTTCTTCTATTGGATGTCCATCGCGCTCATGATGCTCATCCACGCAGGCTTTCTCGCCTACGAGATGGGCGCGTCACGCTCCAAGAACGTCCTCGCGACCGCGATGAAGAACCTCCTCGCCTTTGCCTGCATCGTGGCGTCGTTCTTCTTCGTCGGCTGGTTCCTCTACAACGCGATGCCCGCGGGCTATCCCAGGATCGATGAGCTCGCTGCCGCGGCACTGCCATGGAGCGACAACATGGGTCCGAACGTCGAGGATCCAGTCAGCGGGATTTTCTGGGGCGCCTTCGCGCTGTTCGCGGCGACGACCGGTTCCATCATGTCCGGCGCTGTGCTGGAACGGATTCGGACCAGCGCCTTCCTGATCCTCACCGTGTTCGTCGGATCGGTGGTGTGGATCATCGGCGCGGCGTGGGGCTGGCACGGCGCCGGATGGATGCTGACGAAACTCGGATTCCACGACGTCGGTGCGGCCGGATGCGTCCACATGATCGCGGGGTTCGCGACGTTGGGAATCTTGATAAATCTCGGCCCGCGCCTCGGCCGCTTCCTGCCCGACGGCACCGCGGTCACCATCCGCCCGCACAACCTGCCCCTGACCATGCTCGGTCTCATGCTGATCTTCGCCGGGTTCTTCGGGTTCCTGATGGGCTGCGTCATCTACGGACCAGACGGGTACGCGACGATCTACGGCAGCCCGACCACGTTGTCGGCGTTCGCATTCAACACCCTCATGGGGTTGGCCGGCGGGATCATCGGCGCCTATCTCACGTCGAGAGGTGAACCGTTCTGGACGATCTCGGGCGGCCTGGCCGGTGTCATCGCCGTCGCCTCAGGCATGGACCTCTACCATCCGGCGCTCGCGTTCATCATCGCTTTGGCGGGCGGGGCGCTGAGCCCCTACCTGGGCAAGCTGCTGGAGAGATTCCGGATCGACGATGTCGTCGGAGCTGTCACCGTGCACGCTGGAATGGGCACCTATTCGCTGCTCATGGCAGGCATTTTCCTGTCCGGTTACCCGAACACCGACGGGAACCCGCCGATCTCGCTGTGGGGTCAGCTGATCGGCATCGCGGTGTTCGCGGCGCTCGGCTTCATACCCACTTATCTGGTGGCCCTGGGACTCAAGAAGATGAAGTTGTTGCGTATCCCGCCCGAGGTCGAGGAGCAGGGTCTCGACCTCAGCGAGGTGCCCGCAACCCCGTATCCCGAAGGCATTCCGATGACGGTCATGCCGGTCAACGGCGCGAAGGCGCTCGTCGGCGCAGTGGAGGTGAAGTAAGTGTTCAGTCCGATCGACAGTTACGACGGTGCCGGTGTGGTGTTCACCTTCGGTGGTTTCTCCGTCGGCGTATGGGTTGTGTTCATCTTGGCGGTGGCGTTGTTCATCGGCTTTTTCGTTCGGATGATCCAGCACGAGAACGATGCATACCGGGCCATCGCCGAGCACAAGCCGGTCGAGCCCGGACCAGCTGCCGAAGGCGAGCCACCGGCGTACTGATCAGCGTGCGAACACGCCCCCGGTCACTTGGCCGGGGGCGTGTTCTGTTGCGCTGCTTGATGTGCGGCGAGCCAGGCCACCACACGGTCGCGATAGCCGATGATGCCCTTGTAGTCGGCCATATCATCGGGAAGGTCCGACAGCACCGCGGCCAGCCGGTCCCGCCAGGGCGCCACGGTGACGAGGTCGGCCAGCGGCAACATGTAGGTGCGTATCAGGAAACAGATCGCGCCGGACTCGGGCAATCGGATCAAATGCTGCAGCTCGACACGCAGATGCACGAGCCGGCCGAAGGTTTCGTCGTCGACCGTGCCGATCATCGGCCGGTCCGGACCCCACTCGTGGTACAGCTCGGTGGACACGTCGAGGCGCCGTCCGATGGTGAGCGTCCAGTTGGTGCGGCGGTAGGTTTCGTTGGGCTGCAGACGCATGAGAAACTCGCGGGCTCGGGTGATGACCCCGGTTTGACGCAGCCTAGGCACCGGTCCGTGAATCTCGAGGAACGTCATGCCGACGTCGAAACCGAACGACCAGTCGGCGGCGAACGTCACCACGCCAGCGTCACCGAACAGATCGTCGTCACGCTGGTCCAGCAGCACGATGTCGTCCTGTACTTGGCCGGCGATGTAAGCCAACGGCTCTGCGGGAAGGGATGACTCGTCCCCGACGACGAAATCCTGGGCGATTCCGAGCCGGTTGTTGCGCCAGTGCCAAACCGATCCATTCGTGGTCAGCGACATGATGTCCGGGTAGGAGGTGGCCATCTCGCGCATCAGCACCAACATGGCGTCCCAGCAGGCGGCTCGCATATGCGGCAGTACCGCATAACGTGTCGGATCCGCGGCCAATATCCGTGCCCGTTCCGCCAGTTCGTGCTCGTACTCGCTGTCGATGTCGACGACCCGGTCACCCCAACGCCCGACAGGTGTGACCACGGCGCCGCCGGCCGGCTCGACATTGGTGCTGTAGCGGTACCTATCGCTGGGGAACGGAAACGGAAAGGTCGCCAGCAGATCGGGAGCCGATACAAGTACGGGTGTCACGGTCACAGGGCCAACTCCAATCGGTTGCCTGCGGCACGGGATACACAACTCATCAGGGCATCTCCCCGTTGTTTCTCGGTGTCGGTGAGGAACAGGTCACGGTGCAGGATGCTGCCGCCGGAAACGAGAATTCGACATTCGCCGCATACCCCTTGCCTGCACAGATTCGGAATGGCGTGGCCACGGCGTTGGAGTGCCTCCAGTAGTGAGACACCCGATGGCACCGTGAACGTCTCTCCGGTGCCGGCAAGGTCCACCTCGAACGGCTCGCCCGCGTCGAGCGCTTCGACCCCGAACCGTTCCAGGTGAATTCGACTGTCGGGCCAGCCTGATGCCCTCGCCTCTGCGCTCACATCGTCCATGAAACGTGTTGGGCCACAGACATACAGGTGCGTTCCCATCGGTTGGCCGGCCAACACGGCGACGAGTTCGCCGTGGAACTTCGCCCGGTCGGTGAAGATCTGGGCATCACCGCAGAGCCGGTCGATCTCGTCGAGGTAAGCGCCTCGGCCTTTTCGGTGGATGTAGAGCAGTTGCACTTGCCGACCCCATCGTTGTGCAGCACGCAGGTGCGACACCATCGGGGTGATTCCGATGCCCGCGGCGATCAGCACGTGACGGCGCGCTCTCAGCACCGGAGCAAAGGCACTGCGAGGGGGCCGGACCGTCACCCGGTCGCCGACGGACAACGCCTCATGGATCCAGCGTGAACCACCGGATCCGTCCGGGCACAACAGGACTGACACGACATAGCACGCAGGCGACATTCCGTCACCCGTCAGGGAATAGGCATTGGTCACGCCCCCGCAGTCGATCACGATGTGGCTGCCCGGCGGATAAGACGGCAAGGTGCCGCCGTCGGCCCGCGCCAGACGTACAGTCCGCACCTGGGGCACGCTGTCATCGATGTCGACGACGGTCACCTCGAGGTCGCTCACGACGCCACCGCCTCCGACTGCTGTTCGGCGTCGGCCATGAAGCCGAGATGCGCGCCCTGGCGGCGTGAAACGTGGTAGTAGACAAGGAGCATACGAGCGCATCCGGCACAGCGCAGCGTTGACTCGAGGTCGACTGCCGCAGTGGTGACGGTTCGGCAGTGCACACACTGCACGTCTCGGGTCGCGACTTCGGTGCTGGCGATTGTCATCTCATCGTCGGCGACGCCGCTTTCGAGCGCACAGGCGCGAAGCCGCAGGCATGCGTTGGCCGGGCCCGCGATCATCAATCGCCAGCCGACGACCGCTGAGGCGAGATCGCCGGCCAGCGCCGTGCGGGCCTCTTCGTCGGTCGTGACCCGGTGCACGGTCGGCTCGACCGGTAGTTGCGTGGTCCACACCGACACGACGTCGTCGGCCGACCCGAAAGCGATGATCGTCCAAGACCGGCCGGAGCGATCGGCGTCGGGCAATGTGATGGCGGTGGCCCATGGCGGCACGCTGGTGAGCTTCAAAGCAGGTTTCATGCAGCCTTCCCGAGCAATGGACACCTATGGTTAACGCGTTTCGCTGACAGGAAACCACCGCTTCGTTTCAGCGCTGTGAAGCGAACGTCTCAAGCGGTTGACGCACCGATACATTCGACCGATGGTCGAATCGATCCTCGTCATCGGTGCCGGCATCACCGGAATGGCCACGGCTGTCGCGTTTCAGCAACGCGGGTATGACGTGTGCGTGGCGGAGGCCCGTACCGACACCACGCCCGGTGCGGGAATCAGCATCTGGCCGAACGCATTGGCAGCGCTCGACGAAATGGGCCTGGGCGACGCGGTGCGCAACGCGGGCGGGCGGGTCACTGCGGGTGCACTTCGGTGGCACGACGGCACGTGGCTGCGGCGGCCGGCTGCCGAACGTTTCACCCGCGCCCTCGGCGAGCCGCTCGTCGTGATCAGACGAGCGGCATTGACCGACATTCTCACCGGGGCGCTGGTTGCCGGAACAGTTCGTTACGAGCTGACGGCTCGCGAGGTCGCTGTCACGTCCTCCGGTGTGCGCGTGACGTTCACCGACGGCTCGGTTCGCGAGGCGACCGGTCTGGTCGGCGCCGACGGCGTCGACTCGGTGGTGGCCCGCCACCTGAACGGTCCACTGCGCAAGCGCTACGCCGGGTACACCGCCTGGCGGGGTGTGGCCGACTATCCCCTTGATCCCGAACTGTCCGGCGAGACGCTGGCGCCCGGCCTCGAAGTAGGACACGTTCCGATGGGCGGTGATCACACCTACTGGTTCGCCACCGAACGTGCGCGACGCGGCCAGACCGCACCCGAGGGCGAGCTTGCCTACCTTCGCCGGATCTTCGGCTCGTGGGCAGAGCCGATTCCGACGCTGCTGGCCGCCGCGGATCCGGCCGAGGTACTTCGCAACGACCTCTACGACCGGGCGCCGGCCCGCTGTTGGGCCAGCGGGCCCGTGGTGATCGCCGGGGACGCCGCGCACCCGATGCGCCCACACCTGGGCCAGGGCGGATGTCAGGGTTTGGAGGACGCCGCGACCTTGGGCACGCTGGTGACGACAACGCCCGATCTGACCACGGCGTTCGCACGGTTCACCGAAGTACGACGGCGCCGCGTCATGGCGATCGTGCGGGAGTCACGGCTGATCGGCCGGATCGTGAACCTGCGACCCGCCGTGTTCAGCGCCGCCGCGAGCCGCGCCACGGTGCTGGTCCCCGAGTATGTACTGACTCGACACCTCGCCTCGATTGCGGCGAGTTCAGCCTTCAAGCCGGCGCGGTGAGACTCAGCGGCCGAACGCCCCGAGAGGATCGAGCAGCGACGCGCAGAGCCGGCGCAGGTCGAGGATGCCGAGAACCGCACCCGGCCGGACGGCCTGGCACCCGGAACCGGCGGCCGGCGCGCCCCACACCGCCGGTGCGCCGCCCGCCGCACCGCACCTCGGCCAGGCGCCGAGCCCTTGCGTGCGCAGAACGTTCTCGGCCACCCGGATCTGCTCTTCGCGCGGCGCGGTCGAAGGTGAACCGATGCCGCCGTGCGCGGCCCAGGTGGATTGTTTGAACTGGAGCCCGCCGTAGTGGCCGTTACCCGTGTTCGTGGACCAGTTGCCGCCGGACTCACACGCGGCGATCGCGTCCCAGTTCACGGAGTCGGCGCCTGCGGTCGCCGTCGACAGGGCCATCGGCCCCATCGCGAGCGCCCCGGACAGCGCTGTGATCCACACACTCCTCGTCATCGCTCTACGGATGTTCTTCATCGCGGCCCTTCCCCGACCTTCGACACCAGGACCGCGGAACAAACGTCGGTCACAAACCTGCAACCGTGCGGTCACTAATGAGTTCGTGTGACCAACCTCACGCGTTACACAGGAGGCGGAAGTTCTTCCGGAGACTGGAGTAACCCGAGAGCTTCATGAGGAAACAGAAGCGGTGCCGGGCAATGCCCGGCACCGCTTCTGAACAGAGCTGTTGTGGTGCTGCTCTAGCCGCGCTGCCCGCACACCGGCCAAGCGCCGATGCCCTGGGTGTTCAGCACCTTCTCGGCCACGCGGATCTGCTCGGCACGCGAGGCCTGATGCGGCATGCCCGAGCCACCGTGCGAACGCCAGGTGCCGAGATTGAACTGCAGGCCGCCGTAGTAGCCGTTACCAGTATTGATCGACCAGTTGCCGCCCGACTCGCACGCCGCGACCGCATCCCAGTTAACGCTGTCCGCATTGGCGGTGCCGGCACCCAGCGCCACCGGAGCCACAGCGAGCGCCCCGGCGATGATGCCAAGCCCAAACGTCTTGCGGATGTTCTTCACTTCGTTCCTTTCGCCAAGCGCGCGCCATCGACACCCGCTCACGCGGGCGTGGCTACCTGAAGCAGGCAGGAGGGGTTGGTCCGTGCCGTCTCGGTCAGGCACGGAAGGGGGAGCATGAAACGCCCAGCCGGGTGTCGATCCCGGCGCCGCGCAGCGCATTCGCCGCTGCAGCCCACTCACACGCAGGTTCTTGGGTTTGAAATTGTTTTGCTCCGTTCGGAGTCGTTAGGGACCGTACAAAGGTCTCGAACAGAAGTCATGTCGATGTAGAAGCGATCGCGGAAAGATCACGGTCAGATAACGAGACGATGAGAGAAACGTTTATGCAGGTCAGCTCGCGAATTCAGCCCGATCGCTCCTTAAACCCCTCGGCGCCGAAAAGTGAGGCAGCTCACGCGATTTTTGTGACCCCGGACACTTGAATTGGGCCAGTCGATGGGCAATCCCCGGCCCGTATAGACCAAACACGCAGGTAGACGCCATCGGCGGGTGTCACGATGCCCTGAAATCGTTCGCTATACGACCACTCAGCTCGACCGGGCGGTCGGTCCACCAAAGGCGTTGCCGTAGACAACATTTCGAGTTTCGTCAGGAATGTACCAACCGGCACCGCGGGAGCGCCCCCTCCGTCGCGACCACCCGCCACGCACCGAAAACAACTGCACTGCAGCGACATTCAGCACACTCACATCGGGTCCAGACCCGCCCCCGACGGGTCACCAAGGCCCCCGGTAGGGCGTCGCGACAGTCAAAGCTACAGGTCAGAACTGTTTTGACGGACTAACGAAAAGTGTTTCAGCCTACTGCGCCAACTGTTTCGACATTGTGCCCAACGTTGTCACGCGCCAATCCTCAACGTACTCAACAGGTCTCGCCAATTCGGGCCGTCATGAGACGCCGCCCATTACGCACGGCCGGTCAAACTCCGCTCACCTATTGATGACGAAAAAATGGACAAACAATCTCGAAACGATAAATACAGCAGATTCAGGGGTCGAATTCGAAATTTGCTGGCGTCACTCGCACCGAATTGCGGTGACTCAGGGAAGGTCGGCTTCGCTGTTGACGTTGGTCAGCGCGCGCTGTGGCGCCATGACGATCCGCTGGGTGTCCACGGACTCGGCGAGCGCGCGCATGCTGCGCTGCCCAGCATCCACGAGGGCCGAGATCCGGTCGGTCAGGCGCGTGCGGTAGATCCCCGCGAGATAGTGGTCGCGGCCGTCCCAGGGCAGCACGATATCGGCAGGCAGCCGCATCGCAGGCCCGACAAGCTCGTCGATCAGATCGGCGGACAGCAACGGCATGTCGACCGCGCACACGAAAGCCATGTCGCGCCCCGCCTCGGCGGCAGCGCGCAGGCCACGGCCGGTCGCCACCAGCGGACCGACGCCACGGACCTCGTCGCGCAACACCTGCGCGGTCAGTTGTGGAAGCGGCTGGCCGGGTGCGGCGATCACGAACACCGGCGAACATCGGACGCTGACCGCGGCGACGACGCGCTCGACCAGCGTCGAGCCGTCGAACGGCAATGTCGCCTTGTCGCGTCCCATCCGGCGCGAGGCCCCGCCCGCCAGCACGACGCCGGCAAGCGGGATGGAAGTCAGGTCAGCGCGATCAGTCGACAGTCCAGGTGTCTTTGCCACGCAGCAAGGATTGCAGAGCGGCGGTGTCATGGGGCTTCGATTCGATGGCCGTGTTGACCTGCTCGCGCGCGGCATCGTCGTACGTCGGCCGATTGACCTGGCGGAAGATGCCCATGACCATGTGGTCGAGGTTCTGCTCGCTCAGGCGCGACAGCGCGAATGCGTACGCCGGATCGTCGACCTCGGCGTTGTGCACGACGATCTCGCTCGCCGCGACGTCAGCGGTCTTGGCGACCTCCAGGCCGTACCCGGACTTGACGACGCAGTACTCGCCGTCGGCACCGAAGGTGATCGGCTCCCCGTGCGTGACGTTGATGAGCCGCTCTTCGGCGCCTTCCTTACGCAGCGCGTCGAAGGAGCCGTCGTTGAAGATCGGGCAGTCCTGCATGATCTCGACCAGCGCCGCGCCGCGATGGGCCGCGGCACCCCGCAGCACCTCGGACAGGCCCTTGCGATCGGAATCCAGCGCCCGGCCGACGAAGGTGGCTTCGGCACCCAGCGCCAACGACACCGGGTTGAACGGGTAGTCCAGCGAGCCCATCGGCGTGGACTTCGTGATCTTGCCGACCTCCGAGGTCGGCGAGTACTGCCCCTTGGTCAACCCGTAGATCCGGTTGTTGAACAGCAGGATCGTGATGTTGATGTTGCGGCGGAGCGCGTGGATCAAGTGGTTACCACCGATCGACAACGCGTCACCGTCACCGGTCACGACCCACACTGACAGGTCCGGCCGGGCCAGCGCCAAGCCGGTGGCGATCGTCGGGGCACGCCCGTGGATCGAGTGGAAACCGTAAGTCTCCAGGTAGTACGGGAAGCGACTCGAGCAGCCGATGCCACTGATGAACGCGATGTTCTCGCGCCGCAACCCGAGCTCGGGCAGGAAGTTACGGATGGTGTTGAGGATGACGTAGTCACCGCAACCGGGGCACCAGCGGACCTCCTGGTCGCTCGTGAAGTCCTTGCCCTTCTGCGGCTGGTCGGTCTTGGGCACCAGGCTGGTCTTGTTCAGGCCAGACTCCGTGAGTCCCAGGTCCGCCCCAATAAGGTCAGTCATGCGTTCGCTCCCACAGTCTCAGTCTCGATGGTGGCGGCGGCCAACCGCGCGAACTTCGCCTTGTCGCTTTCCTTCTCGGCCAGCGTCCCATCCATCGCGGCATCGATGATGCCCTCGACCTCGTCGGCCAGGAAGGCCATGCCCTCGACCTTGGTCACCGACTGGACGTCGACCAGGTACTTGCCGCGCAACAGCAGCGCAAGCTGTCCCAGGTTCATCTCCGGCACCACGACGTTCGGGTAGCGACGCAGAACCTCATCCAGGTTGGCCGGGAACGGGTTCAGGTACCGCAGGTGAGCTTGTGCCACCTTGATGCCCTTGCGCCGGGCGCGCCGGCAGGCCTCACCGATCGGGCCGTAACTACTGCCCCAGCCGAGCATGAGCAATTCGGCGTCGCCGCTCGGATCGTCGACCTCGAGATCGGGCACGGAGATTCCGGCGACCTTCTCCTGGCGCAACCGCACCATCAGGTCGTGGTTCTTTGGCTCGTACGAGATGTTGCCCGAACCGTTGGCCGCCTCGAGACCGCCGATGCGGTGTTCGAGGCCGGGCGTACCCGGGACGGCGAACTGCCGCGCCAGCGTCTCGGGATCACGCGCATACGGCTGGAACGGCTCGCCTTCCTTGGCGAACGTGTGCTCGATGGGCGGATAGCTGCTCACGTCGGGGATCCGCCACGGCTCCGAGCCGTTGGCGACCGCACCGTCGGACAAGATGATGACCGGGGTGTGGTAGTTCACCGCGATACGCGCGGCCTCCACGGCGATGTCGAAGCAATCCGACGGGGACCGCGGCGCGAGCACCGCGACGGGCGACTCGCCGTTGCGCCCGAACAGCGCCTGCAGCAGGTCGGCCTGCTCGGTCTTGGTGGGCAGGCCCGTGGACGGGCCGCCGCGCTGCACGTCGATGACGATCAGCGGAAGCTCGGTCATCACGGCGAGACCGATGGCCTCCGACTTGAGCGAGACACCGGGGCCCGAGGTGCTCGTGACACCCAGCGCACCGCCGTACGACGCGCCGATGGCGGCGCCGATTCCGGCGATCTCGTCCTCGGCCTGGAACGTGAGGACGTTGAAGTTCTTGTGCTTGGACAGCTCGTGCAGGATGTCGCTGGCCGGCGTGATCGGGTAAGTGCCCAGCACCACCTGGATATTCGCGAGATGGCCGGCGGTCACGATGCCGTACGCGAGCGCCGTGTTGCCGGAGATCTGCCGGTACTCGCCCGACTTCAGCTTCGCCGGCGACACCTCGTAGGTGGTCGCGAACGCCTCGGTGGTCTCGCCGTAGTTCCATCCCGCGCGCAATGCCAGCACGTTGGCCTCGGCGACATCGGGCTTGCGGGAGAACTTCTCGCGGATGAAGGTCTCGCTGTGCTCGAGCTCGCGTCCGTACATCCAGGACAGCAGGCCGAGCGCGAACATGTTCTTGGCGCGCTGGCCGTCCTTCTTGGTGGCGCCGATCGCCTCGACCGCGCCGAGAGTCAGCGTGGTCATCGCGACCGACTGCACTACATAGTCGGACAACTCGTCGGTCTCCAGCGGGTTGGCGTCGTAGCCGACCTTGGCGAGGTTGCGCTTGGTGAACTCGTCGGAGTTGGCGATGATCAGGCCGCCGCGCGGCAGATCCGACACGTTGGCCTTCAGCGCGGCCGGGTTCATCGCGACCAGGACGTCGGGCCGGTCGCCCGCGGTCAGGATGTCGTAGTCGGCGATCTGGATCTGGAACGACGAGACGCCCGGGAGCGTGCCCTGAGGGGCGCGGATCTCGGCCGGGTAGTTCGGTTGCGTGGCAAGGTCATTGCCGAACAGCGCGGCCTCTGACGTGAACCGGTCGCCGGTCAGCTGCATACCGTCGCCGGAGTCGCCGGCGAAGCGGATGACAACCTTTTCAAGTTTCTGCCGCGGCGCGGCGCCAGTGCCGTTGCCGTTCTCACCCACGGCTCCCGCCTTTCACGCGTTCTTCGGCCACGTTTCACCGCTCTGTACAACGGCGCTTCCATACGATGCGCCGCCGGCTCAACGTCCACCAAATTTTGATGTCACTACCAGTACCGATTATTGCACTGTTCTTAGGCTCCACTTCACCGCGGTGGGGCTTGACACGCGGGCGAGTCGTCACCGAAGGCGCTGTTCACTGACGTGAAGGCGGCCGGTTTGAGACACAAGTGTGGTTTTCGTCACGTTTAGGAGAATGTCATTCTCTAAGGAAAAGGCTACCCGCCAGTAGCCCGCGGCTAGCACCGTCGGATCAAACTTGACACCTGTCGAGTTTTGGCCGTGCCACCTGCGATTACACGCGATCGGCCGAGCAGACGTGTATGCGCTTGTCCAACTCGTGGGCTACCAGTGCGCTGGCCGATTCCGCGGCGCGGCGCGGATCGGCCCCGGCGGCCCGGTGCGCGACGTAGCAAGCGGTGAACATGTCGCCCGCGCCCGTCGTCTGCACGCCGAGCACCCGCCAGGCGGCGGGGACCCGCAGGACCGTGCCGTCCACGTAGATGTCGCAGCCCTCGGATCCGTACGTCACCAGGATTTCGGGCACGCCGAGGCGCTGCGCGGTCGATGCGTCGAAGGGGCCGTCGGCCACGATGACGGCCTCGTCCTCGGCGAGCTTGAGGATGTCCAGATGGGCGAGGAGTTCAGCAGGAAAATGCCGGTCCTCGACGAGCGGCCCAAGCCGGTCGGCCCGCACCAGGCCCTGCCCGTCGTATGCGACGCGGTGCCCGCGGGCGGCCAGCGCGGCGAGGGTGTCGGCCGGGAAATCCGTTCGCAGCAACGGCGCGAGGTGCACCCACGTCGTGACGGGATCGGCGGCGTCGATGTCGTCGGGGGTCCACACCGGACCGATCGCCTCGACCCCCATATGGCGATGGTCGGTGTCGTCGTAATCGAGGCTGAACGAACTCGTCACGCCGGACGGCAGGATCTGGACCAGCGACCCGAACCGCTCGAGCAGCGGATCGAACAGCGCATGGTCGTCCTCGGCACCCATCGCCACGATCCGCCCCGCGCCACCGGCGGCTTGCAGCGCGACACCCGCGAACGACGCGCAACCACCGGGGCTCGGCTCGGCCCCGTTGATGATGTCGATCGCCAGGTTGCCGAGCACGGTCACGCCCGGGACTAGCTCTCGCGGCATGGATGAGTCCCCCGGTCGTATTCGGTCACAGTCTGGCGGCGGTCCACACATACCCATGTGGCCGTGGGGCGAAATGGTAGCTGGAGAAGCTGCGAGCGCGTCGAGGTAGTCACGCGGGCAGGTTGTAGGGGGTGATCACCTGGATGGGCGCCGGACGGACGGTTTCGGCTGGTAGTGCACCGTGTTGCTGCAGGATCAAGCGCATCGCGAGCCGTGCGTCGGCGCGCAGGTCGTTGTGCAGCACCACCGAGATCCGGCCGTCGCGCAGCAGTCTGCGGTTGTCGGCGTCGAGGTCGTGGGCGACGAAGACCTTGCAGGTCCGACCGAGCTTGTCGAACGCCGAAACGGTGGCCAGGTTGCCACCGCCGGGCGAATAGACGGCCTCCACCCACGGATGGCGCTGCAGGGCGTCGAGGACGAGCCCTTCGTTGGTTGCGTCGATACCGTCGCTGTCGGTCACCTCGACGACGGGGCGCCCGGAAGCCCGCAGGCCCGACCGAAACCCCACCTCGCGTTCCCCCTCGCCCCGGAAGACCGTGCGGCTCACGGTGATCAGGACCCCCGACGGCGCAGGCCCGAGCCACTGCTCGATCAGGTAGGCCGCCGTCACCCCGGCACCGTGGTTGTCGATGCCGACGTACGCACACCGCGAACTCGTGGGGATGTCCGTCGCGTACGTCACCACCGGCACGCCCGACGCGACAAGATGGTCGACGGCCTCGGCCACCTCGGGCTCGTCGGCGGCCTTGAGCACCACGCCGTGGCTGCTGCGGATGCGCGTCAAGGTGTCGACCATCTGTGCGGTGGACCCGGATTCCCACAGGTGGAACCGTGCCCGCAACATGGCCGGTGCAAACGCCGGCAGCTCGGCTTCGACAGCCGCGCGGAACGCGTCAGAGAACCGCTGCGGCGTCTGCATCACCACGTCGATCAGGTAACGACGGCCGTTGAGCCGCAACTGCGCCCGCTGCTTGTCCAGATCCGCGATCGCCTGGCGTACCTCGTCGCGGGTGTTCTCCCGCACCCCGGGCCGGTTGTTGAGCACCCGATCGACGGTCGCCTCGCTCAAGCCGCACTGCTGGGCGATTTCCCGAACCTTGTATCGGTGCGCCATATGCGTGCCCCCTCTCCTCCGGCGTGCAGTCCACCGCGTGCGGAGATGATGATGGTTTTTTGATGGCTTTTTGCGGTTGATTGTGGCACACCACACAGCAAGACTTTCAGCCATGACTTCACTGGGCACAGCGCACCGCGCCTGGATCGAGGACTCCGACTGCAGCCTCGACGACTTTCGCGAGTCCGTCTCACGCCGAACCGATCCCGCGGACTATCCGCATGCCGTCGCGGTCCGGGCCAATGTGCCGGTGTACGCAGCGCAAAGCCTCGACGATGCAGACCGTCGCGTCCTGCAGGCCGAGCTCATCGCCGCTCTCGCCGGCGGGCCCGGCGTCGTGGTGTTCGAAGGCGCCTTCGAGAGCGACGTGATCGACCGGGCCGGCGCGGCCTTCACCGCCGTGATCGAGGCGCAACATGCCAAAGGCGGTGCGGCCGGTGACCACTTCGGCAAGGCGGGCGCCAATGACCGCATCTGGAACGCGGCACAGAAGCTGGCCATGCACGACCCGAGGGTGTACGCCGAGTACTACGCCAACGACGTGCTGGCGCTGGTCTCACAAGCCTGGCTGGGCCCGCGCTATCAGGTGACCTCTCAGGTCAACGTCGTCAATCCCGGTGGCGCGGCGCAGGTTCCGCATCGCGATTACCACCTCGGTTTCGTGACACCGGATCAGCTCGCGGACTATCCGGCGCACATGCACCGGCTGTCGCCCGCACTGACACTGCAGGGCGCCGTCGCCCACTGCGACATGCCGCTGGAGAGCGGCCCGACCATGCTGCTGCCGTACTCACAGACGTTCACCGGCGGCTACATCGCGTTCTACCGGCCCGAGTTCATCGAGTTCTTCGCCGCGCACCAGGTGCAGATTCCGTTGCGCAAGGGCGACGCGGTGTTCTTCAATCCGGCCCTCTACCACGGGGCGGGCGCCAACACATCGACCGATATCCGGCGGATGGCCAATCTGCTGCAGATCTCCTCGCCGTTCGGCAGGGCGATGGAATCACTGGATCGCACGGCGATGCTCCGTGCCGTCTATCCCGAACTGTTGGCGTTGAAGGCGGCCGGGCGTTCGGAGCGAGATCTGGCGAATGTCGTCAATGCCACCGCCGAGGGCTATGCGTTCCCGACCAATCTCGACAGCGATCAACCCATCGGCAGTCTCGCACCGCCCAGCCAGGTCGACACCGTGCTGGCCGCGCTCGCCGACGGGATCGCGCCCGCCGACCTCGACACCATCCTGGACCAGCAGAACGAACGGAGAATCCCATGACCACGCTCGGTGTGATCGGACTCGGGCGCATCGGCGCCTTCCACGTCGACACGCTCAGTGGCCTCGACGGCATCGACGGCCTCGTGGTCGCCGACGAGCGCGCTGACGTGGTGGCCGCGGTCGCGGCCAAACACGGTGCGAAACCGGCGGATTCGGTCGAGGACCTGCTGGACTCCGGCATCGACGGCGTTGTGGTCGCGGCCGCCACCCCGGCCCACGCCGAGCTGACGCTGGCTGCGGTCGGCCGGGGACTGCCCACGTTCTGCGAGAAGCCCATCGCGTCGACGGCCGCCGAGAGCGCGCATGTCGCCGAGGTGATCACGCGCTCCGGGGTACCTGTCCAGATTGGCTACCAGCGCCGGTTCGACGCCGCGTTCGCCGCGGCCAAGCGCGCGGTGGACTCCGGCTCACTCGGGCACCTGCACACGGTACGGAGCACGACGATGGACCCCGCTCCCCCGCCGATGGACTACATCAAGAACTCGGGCGGGATCTTCCGCGATTGCGCCGTCCACGATTTCGACGTGCTGCGGTGGATCACCGGGCAGAACGCCGTGGAGGTCTATGCCACCGGGACCGTGCAGGGCGACCCACGATTCGCCCAGTACGGCGATGTCGACACCGCGGCGGTGGTCGTGAAATTCGACGGCGGCGCGCTGGGCATCGTCTCGGCAGCGCGCTACAACGCGCGGGGTTACGACTGCCGCCTGGAGGTGCACGGCTTCAACGACACGGTCGTCGCCGGCTGGGACCAAGGCGCACCGATGCAGAACATGGACCCGCGCAACGATTTTCCGGCCGGGCCGTACCACCACTTCTTCATGGACCGGTTCACCGAGGCCTTCCGCGCCGAGCTCGCCGCGTTCGTTTCGGTGGTCAAGGGCGAGGCGATCCCCGGAGCCACCGTGGCCGATGCGGTCGAGGTGGCCTGGCTCGCCGAGGCAGCCACGGAGTCACTGCGCCGGGGTACGCCGGTGCGCATCGAGGAGGTTCGGAACTCGTGATCAAGGTCGGCGGGCAGGAGCGAAGCGACCGGGGAATCAAGATCGGCGGGCAGGAGCGAAGCGACCGGGGAATCAAGATTGCCGGGGCGCCCATTTCCTGGGGGGTGTGCGAGGTACCCGGCTGGGGTTACCAGCTGCATCGCGACCGGGTGCTGACCGAGATGCGCGGTGCGGGGTTGACCGCGACCGAACTCGGGCCGGACGGGTTCCTGCCCGCCGACCCTGCCGAGCTCACCGAAGTGCTTGACGCGCAATCCCTCTCGTGTGTCGGTGGGTTCGTCCCGGTGGTCTTGCACGACGCGAACCACGATCCGGCGCGCGACCTCGAGGGCCCGCTGGCATCGCTGCTCGCGGCGGGCGCCGGTGTGGTCGTGCTGGCCGCGGCCACCGGGTCCGACGGTTACGATTCGCGTCCCGAACTCGACGCCGACCAGTGGGCCACGCTGCTGGCGAATCTCGACCGGCTGTCGCGCATCGCCGCCGAGGCCGGATTGCTTGCGGTGCTGCACCCGCATGTCGGCACCATGGTCGAGACGCGGTCGGATGTGGATCGGGTGCTGGCCGGATCGTCGATCCCGCTGTGCCTGGACACCGGTCACCTGTTGATCGGTGGCACCGATCCGCTCGAGTTGGCGAAGGCCGTGCCGCACCGCATCAAGCACACGCACCTCAAGGATGTGGACGCCGCGCTGGCGGCGCGCGTCCAGGCCGGTGAACTCACCTACACCGATGCGGTGCGGGCCGGCATGTACACCCCGTTGGGTACCGGCGACGTCGACATCGCCGGGATCGTCTCGGTCTTGCGGGACAACGACTTCGACGGCTGGTTCGTGCTGGAGCAGGACACGATTCTGCAAGCCGAGCCGACAGACGAGGGGCCGGTGCGCGACGTGGTCGCGAGCGTGGCTTATCTGAAGTCCGTCAGCGCATGACCGAAGCTTGCGAGCGCATGACGGGCCTTCGCATCGGCGTGCTCGGCGCATCCCGCATCGCCGAGAAGGCGATCGTCGGGCCCGCGCAGGAACTCGGGCATCGCCTGGTGGCCGTGGCTGCCCGCGATCCGCGGCGGGCCGCGGCGTTCGCCGAGAAGTACGGGGTGGAACGCGTACTCGGCTCTTACGCCGAGGTGATCGAGGACCCCGAGGTGGATGTCGTCTACAACCCGCTGGCCAATGCCCTGCACGCGCCATGGAACGCGGCTGCCGTTACCGCCGGCAAGCCTGTTCTCAGCGAGAAGCCGTTCGCGCGCAACAGGTCCGAGGCAGCCGCCGTCGCCCAGGCGGCGGAAGCCGCCGGCGTCACCGTGTTCGAGGGATTTCACTATTACTTCCATCCGGTCACCCAACGCGCGTTCGCGCTGGCGGAAAGCGGCGAACTCGGCAGGCTCACGCACGTCGAGGTCCGGATGGCCATGCCCTTTCCAGCCGACGACGATCCTCGCTGGTCGCTGGATCTCGCCGGCGGCGCGCTGATGGACCTCGGCTGCTACGGCATGCACGTCATGCGGGCACTGGGCCGACGCGACATCGACGGGCTGGGCGGAGAACCGTCCGTCGTGCGGGCGCGTGCCGAGGAGCGGACGCCTGGGGTCGACGCGTCCTGTGACGTCGACCTCGCATTTCCCGGTGGGTGTACGGGGCTGAGCGCCAATTCGATGGTGGCCGAGGACTATTCGTTCACCATCCACATCGCCGGAACTCACGGGGACGCGTTGGTCCACGACTTCATCCGACCCAACGACGACGACCGATTGACCGTCCGTTCGGCGGCAGGAACCCGGGTCGAGCGCCTGGGCACCCGCGCCAGCTACACCTATCAACTGCAGGCGTTCGCCGACCACGTACAGCATGGGGCACCGCTGCCGTTCGGCCTCGCCGACGCGGTCGCCAACATGGGCTATGTCGATGCGGCCTACCGTGCGGCAGGGTTGCCGCCCCGGTGACTCACCGCGGCCTCACCTGGGGGCCGCCGTCGAGCCTCGCACCACCAACTTGGGCTCGCACACGAGATCGACCCGGGAGCCGGTGCCGTCGATGCGCTCGACGGCACGCCCGACCGCCAGTTCTGCGAGCTGCGCGCTGTCCTGTCCGACGGTGGTGAGATCGACGTGGGCGAGGCCGGCCAGCGGACTGTCGTCGAATCCGACCACCGACACGTCGGACGGCACTCGCACGCCGGCCCGGATCGCGACGTCGACGAACCCGAGCGCGCAGCGGTCGTTGAACGCGAACACCGCGGCGGGCAGCGCTGATTCGGTGGCAAGCAACGCGGTGGCGGCGGCTGCGCCTTCGCGTTCGGTGATGCCGCCGGCGGCGATGGTCGCGGCCACGCCTGCGGCGTCGGCGGCCTTGCGAAGTCCCTTGCGGCGTTCCGCGGCGCCGGGGGCTCGGCCGCCGTCGAGATATGTGATCGCGCGATGGCCGAGCCCAGCCAGGTGGTCGACCGCGAGTCCGGCACCGACCGCGTCGTCGCTGCGGACGGCGTCGACACCGCGGAGCTTGCGTGCCACCGTAACGACCGGCAGCCGGGTGTCGAGTTCGATCAGTTCGCGTGTGGGCAGTTCGGGGCCGATCAGCACCAGCGCCTCGACGCGGTTGTCGAGAAGGGTGCGTACGGCCTGCCGTTCACCGTGGTGCGGCGTCACGCAACTCAGCAGGACGTCATAGCCACGCAATTCGGCCGCGCGGTAGACGCCGTCGACCAAACCGGCGTGGAATTCCTGGCTCGCGGTGAAGACAACGCCGAGCAGGTTGGTGCGCGCTGAGCGCAGCATGCGCGCACGGGGATCGGGCCGGTAACCGATTTCGTCGGCGGCCCGGCGGACTCGCTCGCGGGTGGCCTCGCTGGCACCGGGGGCGTCCCGCATCACGATGGACACCAGGGCGCGCGAAACTCCTGCCCGCTGCGCCACGTCGTGGAGGGTCGGCCGGTCCCACATGGCGCCATTCTAGAACGTTCTAGGAACTCGTCTTGACGAAGTCTGCGCCCGACGGCTTTACTTTCCTCTAGAACGTTCTAGAAGAAACGGGAGTCCTCATGTCGGATCAGCTGCGGTTCGGTCTCATCGGCACGGGATGGATCGGACGCTTCCATGCCGAATCCCTGGCCCGACGAGTTCCGGATGCCTGCCTGGTGGCGGTCGCAGATCCGAATAACGAAGCGGCACAAGCCATCGGTGCGCCCCGAGCCTACGCAGACCCGATGGAACTCATCGGCGACCCCGCGGTGCAGGCCGTGGCGATCAGCTCGCCCGCGACCACCCACACCGACCTCGCCGTCGCGGCAGCGCAGGCCGGCAAGCATGTGTTCTGCGAGAAGCCCATGGCGCTCACGCTCCACGACGCCGACCGAGCCATCACCGCCGCGGCCGACGCGGGCGTCGCCCTGCAGGTCGGGTTCAACCGCAGATTCGCCGCCGACTTCGCCGCCGCGCACGACGCGATCATCGCGGGGACCATCGGCACGCCGCAGCTTCTGCGGTCTTTGACTCGCGATCCGGGGATCTCGGCCGAAGTGGCCGCACGTGTGAAGCCGTGGACGATCTTCAACGAAACCCTGATCCACGATTTCGACACGCTGTGCTGGCTCAACCCCGGTGCGCGGGTCACCGAGGTCTACGCGCAGGCCGCAGCACTGATCCACCCGCAGTTCGCCGAAGCCGGCTTCCTGGACACCTCGGTGGTCCAACTGCGGTTCGACAACGGCGCATTCGGCACCGCCGAGGCCAGCTTCCAAGCGGTCTACGGCTACGACGTGCGGGGTGAGATCTTCGGCTCCGACGGTGTGCTGCTCGCCGGCCGGGCTCCCGAGCAGGCCGGGCGGCTCAACACCGAGTTGTTCGCCGACGCCTACGTCGCACAGTTCGCCCATTTCGTCGACAGCATCCGGACCGGAACCACCCCGTCGGTGACCGGGCACGACGCCCGCGTCGCACTCGAAATAGCGCTGGCCGCAGCAGAATCGGTACGGACCGGTGCCCCGGTCGCGCTCGCCGGAGCGGTGCGCCGATGACCTTCCAACTCGCCGTCTGTTCGGAGATGGTGTTCACCGACCTCGACATCGTCGACCGGGCCCGGCGCATCGACGAACTCGGTTTCGCGGTGGAGATCTGGAGCTTTCACGACAAGGACCTCGACGCCCTGGCCGCCACGGGCGCACGCTTCTCGTCGATGACCGGCTATCTGCACGGCGATCTCTACGATCCCGCCGGCTCACGCGAAGTGGTGCGCACCGCCGAGCAAGCCGTCAAAGCCGCGGCGGTTCTCGGGGTTCCGCGACTCGTCGTGCACCCCGGAGAACTCGTCGACGGCCAGGCCGCCCGGCCGCGGTACCGCGCCACCGGCGAGATGTGGTTGTCGGCGCTGCGCGGGCTCGAAGCCCTCGGCGAACTCGGCGCCGCAGCAGGCGTCACGTTCTGCCTGGAGAACCTCAACACGATCGTCGACCACCCCGGTGTCCCGCTCGCCCGCGCCAAGGACACGCTCGCACTCGTCGAAGCAGTCGGGCACCCCAACGTCAAGATGATGCTGGACCTCTATCACGCCCAGATCGGCGAGGGCAATCTGGTCGATCTCGTGCACCGCGCGGGGCAGGCGATAGGCGAGATCCAGGTCGCCGACGTGCCGGGCCGGTGTGAGCCGGGCACCGGTGAGATCCACTACCCCGCCGTGGCAAAAGCGTTACGCGACAGCGGATACACCGGGACCGTCGGCATGGAGGCCTACGCTGCGGGCGACAGCGTCGCCGCCCTCGAAGCGTTCCGCGCGGCCTTTTCGGTCACCTAGCCCCGGCGAGGTCACCAACACCGCGAGCGTGCGGGTCTGTTTGCCCGATACGCCAAAATTGACGTACGAACACGCACGCTCGCCGCAACGCTCAGTACCGCCCTGGGCTTGCCGGTGCGCTAGTTCGTCGCGAACGCCTCCCGATTGCTCAGCAGGAACTCCCGCATGGTCGCCGGCTCCCGACCGGTGAGCGCACGCAGGGCGTCCGGGTCGGCCGGGAGCGTCCGGCCGCTCTGGGCCACCATCTGGCCGACCGCCGAAATGTGCTGCGCCATCGCGGCGTTGACCGCTTCGGCATCCGCGGAGCGGGACAGGGCCAGCAGATCATCGCGCCACTGCTCCCGGCTGATCGGCTCGTAGCGGATCGTGCCTGCCGAGGATTCGGTGAGCAGATCGGCGATCTCGACGTGGCTGTACTCCTCGGAGCCTTTCGCGAAGTACACGGTGTCGGTGAAACGTTCGGGGTGCAGCAGGGCGGCCAGCGCCAGTTCCGCGGCGTCACCGGCGCGGATCCACGCGATCTTCCCCGGGCCGAACGAGTTGCGGATGACTCCGTGCTCACGCACCCAGTGACTGTGCAGCACAAGCAGGTTCTCGTGGAACAAGGCCGCGACCCGCAGGATCAGCAGATCGAGGCCCGCCCAGTCCAGGACTTGCTCGGCCAACCACTGGGCACGCCCGAGATCGGAGGGGCTGTCCGGATGTGCGGGTCCCATCGACATCACCACGGTGCGCGGTGAGCGGCCCACTTCCCGCACGGCGGCAGCATAATTCGACGCCGCGCTCACCACGCCGGCGTCGATCGGATAGGTGAAGTAGGTCAGGTCGACATCGGCGAGGGCCGGCACCAGGGTGCGGCGATCATGCAGGTCGCCCACCGCGATCTCGGCACCGAGCGCCGCGAGCCGCTCGGTTCGCTCGCTGCGCCGGCGCGCCAGGATCCGTACCGGGTGGCCCGCCTCGCGGAGGCGGCGTACCAGGTATTCCCCGGTGTTACCGTGACGTCCGGTGGCGCCCGTGATGAGGATCGGGTTGGTCAAGATGTGTTCCTCTCGTGGTGGTGCTGACTCAGTCGAACGTGAACAGGACTTTCCCGCCGCGTTGTGTCGTCTGAGCGTGCTCGAAGGCCTTGCGGTGGTCGTTCAGCCGGTAGGTCGCTTCGACCGGTACGTGGAGTAGGCCGTCGGCCATCAGGGTGGCCAAATGACCCAACACGGCGCGGATTTCGCGGGCCGGTGCCCGGAAGTACCAATTGCCGAGCCAGAATCCGGTGTGGCGGAGTTCGCGCTGGAACAGGTCGGCCGACGTCAAACCCTGCGGCGCACCGGTCAGGGTGCCGTAGCTGACGACGGACCCGCCGAAATCCAACGCGGAGGTCAGCGGGGCCGCGGCCGGACCACCCAGTGGGTCGAGAACCAGTCGCAGTTTCTCCTCGCCCAGTGCGCTGGTGATCTCTGCCGCGAGGTCCGGTCCGCTGACCAACACAACATCTCCGCCGGCGCGGCGGACGTCCTCGACGGCGTCGGCACGCCGAACGACATTGAGCGTCTTGATGCCGCGCCGCCTGGCCAGCGTGATCACGTGCAGCCCGACCGCCGAGTTGGCGGCGGTCTGCCCCACCCAGTCCCCGATGCCCAGGGTGGTGATCCGCTCCAGTAACAGGTGGGCGGTCACCGGGTTGATGGACAACATCGCCAACTGCACGGGGTCGTCTCCCGGCACCACGACGACATCCTCCTGGGCGGCAACCACTTTCTGCGACCACGTGCCGTACTTGAAGGTGGGCAGGAGGACGGCCCGCCTGCCGACGAGAGCGTCGTCCGCACAAGGCCCCGCGGCTTCGACGATGCCGACACCCTCGGCACCGACGGTGGCCGGTAACGCGGGGCGCGCCAGGTAGCGTCCCTCGATCAACAACAGATCCGAGGGATTGATGGCCGCGGCTTCCATCCGCACCACGACGTCCCCCGGGCCCGGGGCCGGATCTGCGCCGTCGACCAGCTGAACGGACTCCTGGGGATCTCCGAATTCGGTCAGTACGAGATGCTGCACGGGTCCTCCTGCGAGTAGAGCGAGTGGGTTGTCAGGGATTTCGCACCGCGGTAGCCGCCTCACGGGACGTCACACGCAGGTCGGTGAAGCGCAGTGACACCAGCGGCAGCTGCGACCGTGGTTGCCACCGGTCATCGCGTAGGTAGGCGCGCCGCGTCGCCGGGACCTTCAGTCCGTCCACGTCGACGTGGTCCTCGACGTACTGGATCACGGGGATCCGGCCCGCGATGTCGAGGTGGTAACCGTGCCGGGCCAGCAGCAGATCCGGGCCGAAGTAGAACTGCTGGCGCCGGCAGTGGCTGGGCAGGCCGGCGGGCAAGGTGGCGCCGAGGCCGACGAGGCGCCGGTCACCGGTGCCGATCGGCTCGATGGCGTACGTGTGCACCCCGGGCAGCGTCAGCAGGAACGGCAGATTCAGGTAGTTCCACAGCGCGTATCCGCTGAAGTACGCGCGCTGCAACGGATTCCACGGGCTTTCGAGGATGTGCCCGGCAAAGGTATCCCGCACGTTGTGCCGCCGGGCCAGCTCGGTGCCGTCCTCGGCGACCAGCGCGGTGCCGTCCGCGGTGAATTCGACATGCGACGTGTCACCGGCCGGCCACACCGCCGCCCAGACCTCGCGCATGGCGACGGCGAACTTCCGCTTCGACCGGCCGGGCATCTTTTTGATCTCGAACAACGAGCCGCTGCTCTCCAACGTGCCCAGCACCTGTTGGCCGGCCCGCCAACGGTCCAGTCCGCCAGCCGCATTCAGGATGTCGTCGAGCAGTGCCATGGTGCCTCCCGGTGCCGGTGTACCCCGTGCCAGATCACAATCACCCGCTGAGTATAGTTTTGTCAACCCAGACTCTGGATGGAGGAACGATGACCGCCGAGCTCACCAACCCGCGCACCGACGGCTGGGGCCAGAAACGAACCAAGACCGTCAGCTGGCACGATCCCGCACCGGCCACCGCGATCGGCCTGTCGATGGCCGGGGTCGACTACCTGAACGCGGTGATCGACGGCACCCTGTCGCCGCCACCGATCGCCGGACTGATGGATTTCGCGATGATCTCCGCGGAGCCGGGACGCGTCGTGTTCACCTGCACCCCGGACGAGTCCGCCTACAACCCGATCGGATCCGTACACGGCGGACTGGTGTGCACGCTGCTCGATTCGGTGACGGGATGTGCCGCCCACAGCGCGCTACCCCGCGGCAAGGGTTACACCTCGATCGAGATCAAGGTGAACTACCTCAAGGCCGTTCGCGCGGGTATCGGCGAGCTGACGGCGACCGGAACCCTGGTCAAGTCCGGTGCGCGCGTCAGCTTCGCCGAGGGTGTCGTCACCGATGCCGCAGGCGCGGTCATCGCAACGGCGACCAGTTCGCTGCTGATCTTCGATCTCTGAGCTACCCGCGCTCAGTACCGGACCGCGCCGGCCAGCAACGGCGGGTAAATCCCGGACGGCTGCCCGTCGACGGTGGTGCCGGCAAACTGCAGGGTGGCGCGCATGGCCCCGTTGAGGTCGGCGGGGTAGTTCAGCGCGGGCGCGGACACCCGGTCCAGGCGGTCGCACTGTTCCGGTGTGAGCTCGACCTCCAAACCGGCGAGGTTGGCCTCCAGGTGTGTGAGCCGCCGGGCCCCGATGATGGGGACGACGGTACCCGGCCGTCCCCGCAACCACGCCAAGGACACTGCGGCAGAACTGGTTTCGAGCTCGGCGGCGATGGCGTCCACCGTCTCGATGACGGTGAACTGGTCATCACTCGGGCCGCCGACATAGGCCGCGCGCGCCGAATCCGACACCTCGCCGCCGCGCCGATACTTCCCGGAGAGGAAGCCGTTCTTCAACGGGCTCCACGGCACCAGTGCCATGCCCTGATCGGCCGCCAGCGGCGCCAGCTCACCCTCCACGGTGCGGGCCAGCAGTGAATATTCGACCTGCAGAGCGATCAACGGTGTCCACCCTCGCAGGAGAGCCATGGTCTGGGCCTGCGCGGTGACCCACGCCGGCGTGTTCGAGAATCCGATGTAGCGAACGGACCCGGCGCGCACCAGGTCGTCCAGGGCCCGCATGGTCTCCTCGATGGGCGTATGCCGATCCCAGTTGTGCAGCCAATACACGTCGAGATAGTCGGTCTGGAGCCGGCGCAGGGACTCGTGCAGCTGAGCGATGATCGCCGAACGGCCGGCACCACCTCCGTTCGGATCCCCCGGGTACAGATTGGTGAAGAACTTCGACGCCAACACGACCCGTTGACGCCGACCGGGGCTGCGGCCGAAGAAGTCGCCGAGAATCTTCTCGGAGTGGCCGTTGGTGTAGAAGTTGGCGGTGTCGACGAAGTTGCCGCCCCGGTCGAGATACGTCGCGAGAATGCGCTCGGACTCCTCGACACTCGTACCTGCGGCGCCGGGATCCTCTCCGAATGTCATGGCACCGAGCGCGAAGGGACTGACCCGAAGACCCGATCGGCCGAGGGTGAGGTAATTGTCGAGCGGCACTGAAGACTCCTTCGGATAAGGAAATTGGACATCTCCATCACAATTCAGGATCCGATCCCGCGGTAGATCGTTCCTCGCATGTTCTTGCATGATCCTGCTCAATGCGATCGGATCGGTCTAAGATCGGCGTCCGCCGTGGTTTCCTACGGATATGCGCGCTCGCATCGATCCCCTCTCCGAGATGTGTCGTCGCATCGACAGACATGCCAGGCCGGACATGGGCACGTCGATTCACGGACTGTTGCTGTCGAAGGTCAGAGGTTCGGCAAGTCCCGACTACTCGCTGACCGAACCGCTGCTCGTTGTCATGGCACAGGGCGGCAAACGGCTCCATCTGGGCGAGGAAGTGTTCGAGTATCGGGCCGGGCAGTATCTGCTCGTCGCCGCGAGCCTTCCGGTCACCGGGCACTACCTCGGAGCACCGACGCAAGCGGCGCTGGCGATGGGGCTTGTGCTGCGGCCCGCCGCCCTGGCCACGCTGATGCTGCAGGCCGGATCGGACCTGCCAATACGCGTCGCGGGCAGCGGTCCCGCGATCGCCACCGGAGACGCCGACCCAGACCTGCTCGACGCCGTCGCCAGGCTTCTCGCGTTACTCGACCGCCCCAGAGACGCACCGGTACTCGCGCCCTTGATCGAGCAGGAGATCCTGTGGCGCTTGCTCACTGGGCCGCACGGTGACACCGTCCGCCAGATCGGCCTTGCCGACAGCTATCTGACACAGGTGAATCGGGCCATCGGGTGGATGCGGGACAATTATGCCGCGCCGGTGCGGATCGAGGACCTCGCCAGGATGTCCGGTATGAGCACGTCGGCCTTTCACCGCCACTTCCGGGCGGTGACGGCGATGAGCCCGCTGCAGTTCCAGAAGCGAATCCGCCTGCAGCAGGCCAGGTCTCTTCTCGTCGCCCGCCCTGGTGACATCGCAGGAGTCGGACACGAGGTGGGTTACGAAAGTCCGTCGCAGTTCACTCGCGAGTACCGCCGACTGTTCGGCGCACCGCCTGGTGCGGATGCCGCGCGGTTGCGCGACGACCCACCACGCCGAAACTACGCTTTGTGACGGAATTCGGCCGGAATCCGTCACAAAGCGTAGTTTCGGCGCGGAAGAACTACTTGCGGCCCAATTCGTGCGACAGCGCCTCGAGTTCGTTGCCCCCGGCCATCTCCTGGGTCAGGTGCTCGAGCGTGATCTCGTCGTACGTGCAGTCCAGTTTCTGCCTGCCGCGGTTCAGCAGGACGAAGTGATCGCCGACCATGTGCGCGTGGTGCGGGTTGTGGGTGATGAAGATGACCCCGAAGCCCTGCTCCTTGGCCGCGGTGATGTAACGCAACACCATGCCGGACTGCTTGACACCCAGCGCGGCCGTCGGCTCGTCCAGGATGAGTACGCGGGCGCCGAAGAAGATCGCCCGCGCGATCGCCACGCACTGGCGCTGTCCGCCCGACAGCGAGCCGATCGGCGCATCGACGTCGGGCAGATCGATGCCCATCTTCTGCAGTTCCGAGATCGTCGTAGAGCGCATCCCGTTGATGTCCAGCGACTTCAGAATGCCCTTGCGGAGTTCGTTGCCCAGGAAGAAGTTGCGCCACACCGGCATGAGCGGCACCACCGCCAGATCCTGATACACCGTGGCGATGCCGGCCTTCAGCGCGTCCTTCGGCGATTCGAACACCGTGGGCTTGCCGTCGATGAGCAGTTTGCCCTCGGTCGGCTTGTGCAGGCCGGCGATGATCTTGATCAGCGTCGACTTGCCCGCACCGTTGTCACCGAGCACGCCGGTCACCTCGCCGGCACCGACGCGCAGGTTGATGTCCTTGAGCGCGATGATGTTTCCGTAGCTCTTGCCGACACTCCGCAGTTCGACCAGCGGCACCTCGCCGCCCGACGGTGACTCCGCAATCGGCGCTTCAGCAGTTGTACTCATTCACTTACCTTTTCGCTGCGTAATTGCGGACGACATTGTTGGCGATCACCGCGAACAGCAGCATCGCGCCGAGGAAGAACTTGAACCAGTCCGGGTTCCATCCGGCGTACACGATGCCCTGGTTGGTCATACCGAAGATCAGCGCACCGATCAGGGTGCCGATCGCGGTGCCGTACCCACCGGTGAGCAGGCAGCCCCCGATGACCGCGGCGATGATGTAGAAGAACTCGTTGCCGACGCCCTGTCCGGACTGAATCGTGTTGAACGAGAACAGCAGATGCATGCCGACGAACCAGGCGCAGAACCCGACCACCATGAACAGGCCGATCTTGACCTTGGTCACCGGCACACCGACCGCCCGGGCACTGTCCTGATTACCGCCGACCGCGAAGATCCAGTTGCCGACGCGGGTCTTGAACAACACGTACGTCGCGATGAGCGTGAACAGGATCCACCACAACACGGTGATCCGGACCTCGACCGGGCCGACCGAGATCGACGACGCGAACACCGTCCGCCCCGAATCGAACCCCTGCATGTCCGACACACTCGGTGTGGCCACCTGACCCGAAAGCAGTTTGGTCACCGCCAGATTGATTCCGGCAAGCATGAAGAACGTGCTCAACGTGATCAGGAACGACGGAATCTTGGTCTTCATCACGAGGTAGCCGTTGAAGAAACCCACGGCCAGCGACACGATGAGCGCCAGCGCCGCGCCCACCCACAGGTTGAGGTGCAGGTTGTAGGCGAGCATCGACGCTGCGAGCGAACTGGTCGTGACCGCGACGCCGGCCGACAGGTCGAACTCGCCGCCGATCATCAGCAACCCCACACCGACAGCCATGATGCCGATGGTCGAACTGGCATACAGCACGGTCGCCAGCGACTCGGGCGAGCGGAACGGCGGCGCGACGATGAGGAAGAAGACGAAGATGCCGACGGCACCGACTGCGGCACCCATCTCCGGGCGGATGATCAAGCGCTGCAGCTTGTTCTGTTCCTTGACGCGTTCGTCGTGGACGACCTTGTGACTCTCGAGATCGAGATCTGCCTGCGTACTCATCAGTGCTCTCTCTTCTTCGCGCAAGCGCTCATCATCAACGCGTTCCGTTCTTGGCATACTCGGCCACCGCATCGATATTCGACTTGTCGATGAACGACGGGCCGGTCAGCGTCGGCTGATTGCCACCAATGACGTTGCCGTTGGTGAGGTAGAGCCACAGCGAGTCCACGGCCAGATAGCCCTGCAGGAACGGCTGCTGGTCGACGGCCCACTGGACATCGCCGTTCTTGATCGCATCGACCAGTGCGGCATTGGTGTCGAAGGTCGCGATCTTGGCGGAACTACCGGCATTCTTCGCCGACTGGACGGCGGTCAGTGCGAACGGTGCGCCGAGCGTCAAGATGGTGTCGATCGCGGGATCCTGCTGCAGCTTGGCGGTGATCGTCGACTCGACGGACGGCATGTCCTTGCCGTTGACGTTGAGGACCTCGGTGGCGGGGAACGTGTTCTTCACGCCCGCGCACCGAGCTTCGAGGTCGACATGACCCTGTTCCTGGATGACGCAAACGACCTTCTTGGCGCCTTCGGAGGCCAACCGCTTGCCCGCTTCCTGTCCGGCGATGTAGCCGTCCTGACCGAAGTACTCCTTGACGCCCATCCCCTGCCAGGCATCGAGGCCGGCGTTGAACGCGACCACCGGAATGCCCTTGGCCGCGGCGTTCTGCACGGCGGCCTTCATGGCGTCGGGCTTGGCCAGTGTCACGGCGATGCCGTCGACGCCGCTGTCCACCGCGGTCTGAACATGGTTGGCCTGGTTGGGCGCCTCGGGATCGCTCGAGTAGCGCAGCTCGATGTTGTCCTTCTTGGCCGCGGACTCGGCGCCCTTGCGGACCAGGTCCCAGAAGGAGTCGCCCGGCACCTCGTGGGTGATCATCGCGATGGTCATCCGCGGGGTGTCGGCCGTACCCGCATCCGTGCCGCCGCCGCTGCTCTCCGGCTTGCCTCCGGTGCTGGAGCACGCGCTGGCGCCCAACAGGAGCACACTCGCCCCGGCGACCGCCACGAGCCGACTCAACCTCATTGTTTCTCCTTGCCTCGACGTCACCGGTGCTTGTCCGCCTGGAGTCCAGTGACAAGCGGCACGGCCTCGTCCCTGATGTAATACCGCTCACATCGGAAAGTCAAGACTTTGTTCGGACATTAGGACTGCATATCAAATCGCGGACAAACCGGACACCGCGCCGGCCACCATCTCGAGAGGTCGAGTGCCCGGCGCGAAAGCCATTGGCAGATAATCCCTTAGAGGTGCTTACCGATCGACGAGGGTGGTATCGAAGTAGTACCGCGATGCGCGGTACGCGTGGCTGCCGTACTCCACGATGCGGCCGGAATCGTCGAACGCGGTCCGTTCCATCACCAGCAGCGGGGCCTTCGGCTTCTCGTCGAGCAGCCGCGCCTCGTCGCGGTCGGCGGCCTTGGCGCCGATCCGCTGCCGGGCCAGCCGGATGTGCACCCCGCGGGTGCGCAGCGACTGGTAGAGCCCGGCCCGTTCCAGCTCGTCCTCGTCGGGGGCCAACGCCGCCGGCAGATAGTTCGTCATGAGCGCCAGCGGCTGGCCGTTCGACGTGCGCAGCCGACGCATCCTGGCGACCTCGGCCCCGGGTGCGAGGTTGAGCCGCTCGGCGATGTCGTCGGTGGCCGGACCGACGCTGTACTCGAGCACCTTGGTGGCCGGCTCCTGGCCGCCGCGCGCCAGATCGTCGTACAAACTCGTCAGCTCGACGGGCCGGTGGACCGGTGTCTGCACCACCTGCGTGCCCACCCCGCGCTTGCGGACGAGCAGTCCCTTGTCGACGAGTTCCTGGATGGCCCGCCGGGTGGTCGGGCGCGACAAGTTGAGCCGACTGGCCAACGCGAGCTCGTTCTCAAACCGGTCCCCCGGCTTGAGTTGTCCATCGAGGATGGCCTTTTCGAAGACCTGGGCAACCTGGAAGTACAGCGGCACCGGACTCGAACGGTCGAGTTCGACGGACAGCGTCGGGGTCACTCTCGCTCCGATCCTCGGGTGCTCCGCGCCCGGTTTGCGTGGAGTAGTGACATAGGGTACATGCAAATGACGGCAAGTAAGAATGTCCGAACAAAGTCTTGACAGCGACCGGTGACGGGGCGCACAGTCGACATCGACGCCAGGCGCGTTCGTCGCCGTTCCGCATCTGCCAGCCACATACGCACACCGCACCCGGGAGTCATACCGTGACCGATACCCCCAACCAGGATTTCGACGTTCTCGCCATCGGGCGCTGTGGCGTCGACGTGTACCCGCTGCAGATCGGAGTGGGGCTCGAACATGTCGAATCCTTCGGCAAGTTCCTGGGCGGCAGCGCCGCCAACGTCGCGGTCGCCGCGGCGCGGCTGGGGAACCGCAGCGCGCTGATCTCGGGAGTCGGTGACGATCCGTTCGGCCGGTACGTCCGCAACGAGCTCGCCGCCCTGGGCGTCGACAACCGGTTCGTCACGACGCACGACGCCTACCCGACGCCCGTGACGTTCTGCGAGATCTTCCCGCCCGACAACTTTCCGCTGTACTTCTACCGCAAGCCGTCCGCGCCCGACCTGCAGATCCAGCCGGACGAGATCGACACCGAGGCCGTGCGCAACGCCCGGCTGTACTGGTCGACGGTCACCGGCCTGTGCGAAGAGCCCAGCCGCAGTGCACATTTCGCCGCTTGGGAGGCGCGGGCAAGGGCGCCGCTGACCGCTCTCGACCTCGACTACCGGCCGATGTTCTGGGAGACCCCGGCCGCGGCCACCGAACAGGTGCAACGCGCGCTACAGCATGTGACGGTCGCCGTCGGCAACCGGGAGGAATGCGAGATCGCGGTCGGCGAGACCAACCCCCACCGCGCCGCCGAAGCACTGCTCGATCTCGGTGTCGAGCTCGCGATCGTCAAGCAGGGACCGCGCGGCGTGCTGGGCAAGACCCGGCACAGCTCGGTCACCGTAGCGCCCAACGAGGTTGACGTCGTCAACGGCCTCGGCGCCGGAGATGCCTTCGGCGGCAGCCTCATCCACGGCTTGCTGCACAACTGGCCGCTGGAGAAGACGCTGCGCTACGCCAACGCTGCCGGGGCGATCGTCGCGTCCCGGCTCGAATGCTCGACCGCGATGCCGACCGCCGCGGAGGTTGCAAATCTCGCCGAACAAACCGCCGTGGAGGCCGTCAATGTCTAATGCCGTGTGCACCAACTACGCAGAGATCACGGCTGTCCGCGCGGGTGATCCCGACGCGGTGGCGCGGGCGTGGCAGCAGCGGACCACGCGCCCGACCGTGCGTGGTGACGGCAGGCTGATGATCGTCGCAGCCGATCACCCCGCCCGGGGTGCCCTCGCGGTCGGTTCCCGGCCGACGGCGATGAACAGCCGCACCGACCTGCTCGACCGGTTGTGCACCGCACTGGCCGACCCGGGAGTCGACGGCGTGCTGGCGACCGCCGACATCCTCGACGACCTGCTGCTGTTGGGCGCGCTCGACGACAAGGTGGTGATCTCGTCGTTCAACCGCGGCGGGCTCGCGGGTTCGGCGTTCGAGCTCGACGACCGGATGACCGGCGCCACCGCCGCCTCGACCGCGGCCGCCCGCATGAACGGCGGAAAGATGCTGTGCCGCATCGACCTTGAGGATCCGGGCACGGTGTCGACGCTCGCGGCGTGCGCGCAGGCCGTCGACGAGCTCGCCGCCCACGGACTGATGGCGATGGTGGAGCCGTTCCTGTCGAGGCGCGTGAACGGCAAGGTGCGCAACGACCTGACCGCCGACGCGGTGATCAAGTCCATCCACATCGGCCAGGGGCTCGGCTCGACCTCGGCCTACACCTGGATGAAACTGCCGGTCGTCGAGGAGATGGACCGGGTGATGGACGCGACCACCCTGCCGACGCTGCTGCTCGGCGGCGACCCGACCGATCCGGACGAGGCATTCGCCAGCTGGGAAAAGGCGCTGGCGCTGCCGTCGGTGCGCGGCCTGATCGTCGGACGCACCCTGTTGTACCCGGCCGACGACGATGTGAGCTCGGCCGTTTCGACCGCCGTCGAGTTGGTGAGGTGACCGATGCATTCGAAGCTCTACATCCCGGCCCGCAGCGCTGAGCTGCCGTTCACCGTCGACGTCACGCCGGAGAGCGCAGGCTGGACCGAGTCCTCGTTGCGGGTCCTTGAACTCGACGACTCGCAGACCGCCGAGCTCCACACCGGCGGAACCGAAGTGATGATCTTGCCGCTGACCGGCGGGGGCACCGTCAGCTGCGGCGATGAGACATTCGAACTGTCGCCGCGCGCATCGGTTTTCGACGGCCCGGCCGACATGGTGTATGTCGGCATCGACCAGGAGTACGTGTTGGCCGGCGGCGGGCGCTTCGCGATCTGCGGGGCACGGGCCAAGCGCTCCTTTCCCAACCGGCGGGTCGCTGCGGCAGACGTACCGCTCGAACTGCGTGGTGCGGGCAACTGCAGCCGTCAGGTGCACAACTTCGGCACCGCCGACACGTTCGAGGCCGATTCGCTGATCGCGTGCGAGGTCATCACACCCGGTGGGAACTGGTCGAGCTATCCCGCGCACAAGCACGACGAGAACACGCCGACGCAGACCGCGCTCGAAGAGATCTATTACTTCGAGATCGCCGAAGGCCCCGACGGATCAAGAGGTTTCGGCTATCACCGGGTGTACGGCACACCCGACCGCCCGATCGAGGTACTCGAAGAGGTCCGCACCGGTGATGTCGTCCTGGTGCCGCACGGGTACCACGGCCCGTCAGTCGCCGCACCCGGCTACCACATGTACTACCTCAACGTGATGGCCGGGCCAGGCGCCGAACGGGCCTGGAAGATCGTCGACGATCCCGAACACACGTGGCTGCGCGGCACCTGGGACGGCCAGGACATCGATCCACGTCTCCCCCTGCACCAACCTCGTAAAGGAGCCTGACCGGATGGTCTCCACCGCACCCAAGTCGACCGAGAAGTTCGTCGACACCGAGCCCACCGTGCGACTCACCGTGGCGCAGGCCACCGTTCGGTTCCTGGCCAACCAGTATGTCGAGCGCGACGGCGAGCGGTCCAAGTTCTTCGCGGGCTGTTTCGGAATCTTCGGCCACGGCAATGTGGCGGGGCTCGGTCAGGCCCTGTTGCAGGATGAGGTCGAGGCCCACGAGGCAGGCCACGAGCCCGGCTTGAAGTATGTGCTCGGCCGCAACGAGCAGGCCATGGTGCACAGCGCCGTTGCATATACCCGGCAGAAAGATCGCCTGCAGGCCTGGGCGGTCACCGCCAGCGTCGGGCCCGGATCCACCAACATGCTGACCGGCGCGGCACTGGCGACGATCAACCGCCTGCCGGTGCTGCTGCTGCCCGCCGACACCTTCGCCACCCGGGTGAGCGCGCCCGTGTTGCAGGAACTTGAGCTGCCCTCGTCGGGCGACGTCACGGTCAACGATGCCTTCAAGCCGTTGTCGCGATACTTCGATCGGGTGTGGCGCCCCGAGCAGCTTCCGGCCGCGCTGCTCGGCGCCATGCGTGTGCTGACCGATCCCGTCGAAACCGGCGCGGCAACGGTGGCCATCCCGCAGGACGTGCAGGCCGAGGCGCACGACTGGCCGCAGTCCCTGTTCGCCGAACGCACCTGGCATGTGGCCCGTCCGCTGCCCGAACGCGCGGTGATCGCCAGAGCGGCCGACGTCATCCGCTCGGCCACCAAGCCCCTGATCGTGGCGGGCGGTGGCGTCATCTACTCCGGCGCCACCGAAGCCCTGGCCGCGTTCTGCGAACAGACCGGCATTCCCGTCGGCGAAAGTCAGGCGGGCAAGGGCTCACTGCGGTTCGATCATCCACAGTCGGTGGGCGCGATCGGCTCGACCGGCACCACGGCCGCCAACGCGCTGGCGGCCGAGGCCGACGTCGTCATCGGTGTCGGCACGCGCTACAGCGATTTCACGTCGGCATCCCGCACTGCGTTCAACAATCCCGACGTCCGGTTCGTCAACATCAATGTCGCGTCGCTGGATTCGGTGAAGCAGGGCGGTATCAGCGTGGTCGCCGACGCGCGAGAGGCGCTCGACGCGCTGAGCGCCGCACTGGACGGTTACGCCGTCAGCGACGAATACCGCTCGCGCACGGCCACACTCGCCAAGGAATGGGACGACACCGTGTCGGCGGCCTACGCCACCGAGGACGGCGTGGCCCTCAATCAGAACCAGGTGATCGGCCTCGTCAACACGTTGTCCGAGCCGGCGGACGTCGTGGTGTGCGCGGCCGGCTCCATGCCGGGCGATCTGCACAAACTGTGGCGGACCCGCGACCGCAAGGGCTATCACGTCGAATACGGGTACTCGTGCATGGGATATGAGATCGCCGGCGGAATCGGCGTGAAGATGGCCGCTCCGGATCGCGACGTCTTCATCATGGTCGGCGACGGCTCTTATCTCATGATGGCCACCGAGCTCGTCACCGCCCTTCAGGAGGGCGTCAAAGTCATTCCCGTCCTGGTCCAGAACCACGGATTCGCATCGATCGGCGGACTGTCGGAGTCGGTGGGCTCGCAACGTTTCGGCACGGCCTACCGGTACCGCGGCACCGACGGCCGCCTCGACGGCGCCAAGCTCCCGGTGGATCTGGCGGCCAATGCCGCCAGCCTGGGCGCCGACGTCATCAAGGCCGGCACAGCGGCCGAGTTCGCCGACGCCGTCAAGACCGCGAAAGCGAGCGACCGCACCACGGTCATCTACGTCGAGACCGATCCTCTTGTTTTCGCGCCGGACAGCCACTCGTGGTGGGACGTCCCGGTCAGTGAAGTATCGACGCTGGATTCCACCAAGGACGCCTATCAGCGCTACGCCGAGTGGAAGAAAGTCCAACGCCCCCTGATCAATCCATCCGATCGCTGAAGAGAGAACCGATGAGCACAATTCTCGTAGGGTCCGCCCCCGACTCCTGGGGCGTCTGGTTTCCCGACGATCCACAGCAGACGCCCTACACCCGATTCCTCGACGAGGTGGCGGCATCCGGCTACGAATGGATCGAGTTGGGGCCATACGGCTACCTGCCCACCGATCCCGAACGGCTGGCCGACGAGCTCGCGGCACGCAACCTCAAGCTGTCCGCCGGAACGGTGTTCGAGCATCTGCATCAGGACGATTCGTGGTCGGCGGTGTGGAAGCAGATCGAAGATGTCGCGAAACTGACTGCGGCCGTGGGCGGTAAGCATGTCGTCGTGATTCCCGAGATGTGGCGCGACCCCGCGACCGGCGCCGTGCTGGAGGACCGCAACCTCACACCAGAGCAGTGGAAGAAGAAGACCCAAGGCATGAACGACCTCGGTAAGGCGATGTTCGAGAAGTACGGTGTGCGTGCGCAATACCACCCGCACGCCGACAGCCACGTGGACACCGAGGAGAACGTCTACCGCTTCCTCGACGGCACCGACGGCGAGTTCGTCAACCTGTGCCTGGACACCGGACACATCAGCTACTGCGGTGGCGACAACATCGCGATCATCGAGCGGGCGCCGGAGCGGATCGGATATCTGCACCTCAAGCAGGTCGATCCGGAGGTGCGGGCCAAGGTCGAGGCCGAGGATCTGCCGTTCGGCGAGGCCGTCAAGCTCGGCGCGATGACCGAGCCGCCGCGCGGGATCCCGGACATGCCACCGCTGCTCGCCGCGGTCGAGAAGCTCGGCATCGACGTCTTCGCGATCGTCGAGCAGGACATGTATCCGTGCGACGTCGACGCTCCGCTGCCCATCGCCAAACGCACCCGCGCCTATCTCGGGTCGTGCGGCGTCCCGTCGGTGAAGTTCGGCTTGCCGACCGAACAGGAGAACCATGTCTGATCTACGTGTCGCCGTGCTCGGCGTCGGCATCATGGGCGCCGACCACGTGTCGCGATTGACTTCCCGCATCTCGGGGGCCAACGTGACGGTCGTCAACGACTTCATCACGGAGAAAGCCGAACAGATCGCGGCGGGCATCCCGGGCTGCCGGGTGATCGGTGATCCGCTCGACGCGATCGCCGACGCCGATGTCGACGCCGTCGTGCTGGCCACCCCCGGACCGACCCACGACAAGCAATTGCTCGCGTGTCTCGAGCACCGCAAGCCGGTGTTGTGCGAGAAGCCGTTGACCACCGACGTCGAGTCGTCCCTCGAGGTCGTGCGCCGGGAGGCCGAACTGGGTACCCGGCTCATCCAGGTCGGTTTCATGCGCCGCTTCGATCCCGAGTACATGCACCTGAAATCCCTGCTCGACGCGGGGGAATTCGGCACGCCGCTCGTGCTGCATTGTGTACACCGCAACCCGGCCGTCCCACCGAGCTTCGACAGTTCGATGATCGTCAAGGATTCACTCGTCCACGAGGTCGACGTCACGCGTTTCCTGTTCGACGAGGAGATCACCTCGATCCAGATCCTGCGGCCGGCACCCAATCCCGGTGCACCCGTTGGCATTCAGGATCCGCAGATCGCGATCATGCGGACCGCGTCGGGTAAACACGTCGACGTGGAGCTGTTCGTCACCACCGGCGTCGGTTACGAGGTACGCACCGAGCTCGTCGGTGAGAACGGATCGGCGTTCATCGGCCTCGACGTCGGGTTGATCCGCAAGGGTGCGCCAGGTACCTGGGGCGGCCAGATCACCCCGGGCTTCGGTGAGCGCTTCGGCTTGGCCTACGACATCGAGTTCCAGCGCTGGGTCGATGCGGTCAGAGCCGGTGCTGCGACCGGCGACTACACCGACGGCCCGACGGCATGGGACGGCTATGCCGCGGCAGCGGTATGCGCCGCCGGGGTCGAATCGCTCAACAGCGGTGACCGCGTCGAGGTGTCGATGGTGGACCGCGCCGCCGTCCCCGGCGCCTGACACACCTGCGCGAGCGTGCGGGTGCGCCGCCGACACACCCAGCCTCGGGCAGCATTCCCCACACGCTAGCGACGAGGATTCATGACCGATCCACGACTGGTGGCGACGGCGGGAGCCAGCGTTCTCTCGATGTGATCGCCGAGCGTGGGGGCTGCGGTTACCAGGGGTCCACATGGACTCCAACCCCCACACTCGGCGACGTCTTCCTCAGAGGATGTAGAGCATCTCCTGATAGGTCGGTAGGGGCCAAAGATCGTCGGCAACCAGCCCTTCCAGCACGTCGGAGGCAGTGCGAACGGCGTCCATCGCAGGCAGTAGCGCGTCGCGCGCGTGTACCGCTTCGTCGAACGCCGACTCCGCCGAGTGATCGTCAAGTGCCGCCTTCAAGCCGGCGAGCGCCGCCGACAGATCGGCGATGGGCACCGAAACCGCTTCCAGCAGTGACATGTTCGGCTCAATGCCGGCGGCCTTCATGGTGGCGACATTCTGTGCGAGCTCGGTCTGGTAGCGCACCGCCGCCGGCAACACTACCGTCGACCCAAGTTCCAGCGCCAGCTTCGCCTCGACCCCGATGGTGAGCGCGTACTGCTCGAGCCTCACTTCATAGCGACTGTGCAGCTCACGCTCGTTGAAGACGCCGTAGCGCTCGAACACCTCGACCGCCTCGGGCTTGATCAGCTCCGGAATCGCGTCAAGGGTGGTCTTGAGGTTCGGCAGCCCCCGCGCCTCGGCTTCGACCTGCCAATTCTCCGAGTAGCCGTCGCCGTTGAACACGACCGCGCCATGCTCGGTGATGACCTCGGTCAGCAGCTTCTGCACCGCCGAGTCAAAGTCATCACCGCCCGCGACTGCCTTCTCCAGCGCCGTGGCCATGTAGTCGAACGAGTCGGCCATGATCGTGTTGAGGATGATCATGGGCACCGCGACGGTCTGGCCGGAGCCGGGCGCGCGGAACTCGAATCGGTTGCCGGTGAACGCGAACGGACTCGTGCGGTTACGGTCACCGGGGTCGGTCGGCAGCGGCGGCAGGGTGTCGACGCCGATGTGCATGACGCCCTTACCTTTGGACGACGTCGCAGCGCCCTTGGCGATCTGTTCGAAGACGTCGGCGAGCTGATCGCCGAGGAATATCGAGATGATCGCAGGCGGCGCCTCGTTGGCGCCGAGGCGGTGGTCATTGGTCGCCGAGGCGACGGAAACCCGCAGCAGCCCGCCGTATTTGTGCACGGCGCGGATGATGGCGGCGCAGAACACGAGGAACTGAGCATTCTCGTGCGGGGTGTCGCCTGGCACCAGCAGGCTGCCCAATTCGGCATTGCCCACCGAGAAATTCACGTGCTTCCCCGAGCCATTGACCCCGGCAAACGGTTTCTCGTGGAAGAGACATTCCATGCCATGCTTTTTCGCGATGGTCTTGAACGTCGTCATCAGCAACTGCTGGTGATCTGACGCCAGGTTAGCGCGCTCGAACATCGGCGCGATCTCGAACTGGCCGGGCGCCACCTCGTTGTGGCGGGTCTTGGCGGGGATACCAAGCTTGAACAACTCCCGCTCGGTGTCCATCATGAACCCCAGAACCCGCTCGGGTACCGCACCGAAGTAGTGGTCGTCGAACTCCTGACCTTTGGGCGGCTTCGCGCCGAACAACGTGCGTCCGGCGTTGATCAGGTCCGGCCGGGCGAGGAAGAAGTGCCGATCGACAAGGAAATACTCCTGCTCGGGTCCGCAGAACGAAACCACCTTCTCCAGCTTGTCGTGGCCGAACAGGGTGAGGATGCGCTCTGCGTGCACGCCCATCGCCTGCTGGCTGCGCAGCAGCGGCGTCTTGTAGTCCAGCGCCTCACCGGTCATAGACACGAAAACCGTTGGAATACAAAGCGTATTACCGTTCGGATTCTCCAGGATGTAGGCCGGGCTGGTCACATCCCAACCGGTGTATCCACGGGCCTCGAAAGTGCTACGCAACCCGCCCGAAGGAAAGCTCGATGCGTCGGGCTCGCCTTGGATCAGCGTTTTTCCGGCGAACTCGGCCAGGGTCTGGCCGTCGGCGACGGGCTCCAGAAAGCTGTCGTGTTTCTCTGCGGTCAGGCCGGTCATCGGATAGAACACGTGCGCGTAGTGAGTGGCGCCCTTCTCCAGCGCCCAATCTTTCATCGCTGCCGCGACCGCGTCGGCTACCGCGATGTCGAGCTTGGCGCCCTTCTCGATGGTCGCAACCACGGACTTGAACACCGACTTGGGCAGTCGCGCCTGCATCTCGGCTTTGGTGAAGACATTGGCACCGAAGATCTCGCCGGGTGCCTCAGCGGGGTCGAAACTAATGGCCGGTGGCACGTAAGCCTCGACACTATTGATCGCCTGCAAACGGACCGCGTTTCCGCTCATGGGGCTCCTATCACCACGTGTGCTTGACCGGCCAACTCTAGGAACCTTCGATGGCAAACTTGTTACGGCTGCATCAATGCTGAGATCTAGTGTGTCCACACAAGGATCGTCACGAGGTCCACGCTCAGTCCTGTAGCCAACCGTGGTGTCCGATCACCGCGACGGCAGCCGTGGCTGCGGCCGCGGTGAACACCGGGATGCTGATGTGGATCTTCATCATCAAGGCGCCCGTTAGCGCGCCGGCGAAGATCGCCAGGATCGCCCAGAGCCGCCGATGTTTCAGCCAGGCCCACCCGGGCATGAAGAGCGTTTCGCTCGCGTACGCCGTAATCGTCGACGTGACAACCACTGTCGTCATGTCGGTGACCGCGAGTACCCGCGCGGTCGCCGCCTGCGCGCCCATCAACAGTGCGATGGTGCCCGCGCACACGATGCCACCGGGCCCGGCGCCCGCGATATCCCAGACTGCCATCGCCACCCCGACCGCGGTGAGGATTCCCGCGCTGCCGAGCAGGATCTTGGTGACGGCCGGCGGCCACACGCCGGAGTACTCGCGCAGGATGCGGCCCGCGAGTGCCGCTCCCGCGACGTATGCACCGAGCGCGAGCAGAGGCCCGACGACCGGAAGATCGTCTTCCGCCGCCACGCCCATACCGAGGATCACGATGTTGCCGGTCATGTTTCCGGTGAAGATGCGGTCGAGGCCGAGGTAGCCGACGGCATCGAGCGCACCGGTCACGAACGTCAACGTCATCATCAACCACAGTCGCAGATGACGCTGGCGGGAAACCGATTTCAGAACGATGACCGACTCCTTTCTCGATTACGCGCTCGGTTACCTCTGCACCTGCTCCCAGCGGTGCCGCGGATAGTTCGCGACGACGGCGGCTCCATCAGAACGTGGGTCCGAGGCCGCGGTCATCGCGCCTTCGGCGCCGATGGAGATGAGGTTGGCCTGGCCCAGGCTCTCCGAGTGCGGGGCCATCTCCATGTCCGGTAAGCCGCCGCGGGTCAACGCTTCCCGCGCGGAGCCGGACAGATCGGCCTCCCAGCTCACGGTGTCGCGCGTGGTTCCCTCGTGTTGCAATCCGACGATCGCTCGCGGTGCCGACACGGCCGACTCGACGTTCTCGCCTGCCAGCGCGCGCAGCAGCAGTTGCGCGAGGATCTGGGGCTGGCCCTGCCCGCCCATCGTCGCAAGCACGTGGCGCACTTTGCCCTCGTGTGTCGTCATCGCCGGCATCAGCGTGTGCACCGGTCGTTTACGGGGCGCGAGCACGTTGGGGGACGCCGGATCCAGGGAGAAGCTCGTCCCGCGATTGTGGAACAGCACGCCGGTGTCGGGGTCGATCAGCCCGGAGCCGAAGGCGTGATACACGCTCTGGATCAACGAGACGGCATACCCATCGCTGTCCGCCGCGGCGATGCCCACGGTGTCGCCGTACGGCACGAGCGCGCGATCATGTTCCGCCTCGACCTCGGCCTCAACCACGTCGGGCCCAACCGTCAGAAGCCGCTCGACATCGACGTCGACGCATCGCGGATCGGCCAGATCACTTGTGCGGAGCTGGTTTCCACGCCGGAAGATCTGCATGAGCGTACCCAGTCCGGCCCCGAGGGGGTCGGTCAGGCCGAGCTTGTCGATTGCGTGCAGCGCACGCAGGAGAATAAACCCGTGCGAGTTCGGTGGGCTCGTCAGCACGGTGAGTCCGCGGAAGCTCATCGCGATCGGATCGGTGATGTCGGGTTCGAAATCCGCGAAATCCGCACCGGTCAGACACGATCCGTGCGCCCGCAGGTAGTGGACCATCCGTTCGCCGAGGGCGCCCGTATAGAAACCATCCGGGCCGGACACGCTCAATTGCGCCAGTGTCTCGGCCAGGGCGGGTTGCCGGAAGGTCTCACCGGTGCGCAGCGGCTTACCTGCCGGCCGGAAGACGCGGTCGAAATCTGCGGTGCCGAACAGATCGACGTTCTCGGGGTGGTTGATGTGCGCGGTCAGCGACGGCGCAACGGCAACGCCGTGTTCGGCATAGTGCTGTGCGGGTGCGAGGGTGCGTTCCCAGGCGAGTTGGCTGCCCAGCTTGCGCAGCGCCTGCCAACCGCGCACCGCTCCGGGGACCGTCACGGCGTCGGCACCCCGTGCGGGTAGCCAGGTTCCGTGTTGGGCACGCATCGCCGCGGCGTCGGCTGCCGCGCCGGACCACCCCGAGGCGTTGATGCAGCGCACCGCACCGTCGGGGGTACGCACCAGCGCGATGAGGTCTCCGCCCAGCGCAACGTTGTGCGGGTACACCACGGTGAGTACCGCGGCCGCGGTGATGGCGGCGTCGATCGCATTGCCGCCCTGCGCTATTGCCCGCATCCCGGCGTCGGTGGCCAGTGCGTGCGGCGTGGCGAGTGCACCGGTGAACGACATCGGATTCGTTGATGACGGCACGATGGACTTCTCCTTCATGGCTGGTCGCAAGGGACAGCCGGTGGGGTCCGGCAACTGCCGGACGTCGTGAGGACCTCGGTTCGGCGCTGCTGGCGCCCGCTGCTGGACTCGTCAGTGAAACGTGGAGAGAAATGCCCTCGTTCGGTCGCTGCTGGGGTTGCTGAAAATGAGCTCAGGCGAGGCGTCCTCGATGATGCGGCCGTTGTCCATGACCACGATCCGGTCGGCCACGTCGCGCGCGAAGCGCATCTCGTGGGTCACCAGAACCATCGTCATGTGTTCTTTCGCCAATTCGCGCATCACGGCGAGCACTTCGCCGACCATCTCGACGTCCAGCGCACTCGTCGGCTCGTCGAACAGCATCACCTTCGGGCGCATCGCGAGCGCGCGGGCGATCGCGACGCGCTGCTGCTGGCCTCCGGACAACTGGCTCGGGCGTGCATCCGCCTTGTGCGCGAGACCGACGCGATCAAGCAACTCGATGGCGTCCTGCAGCGCCTTGTCCTTGGGGGTGCCGAGCACCCGCACGGGCGCATTCCAGACGTTCTCGGCCGCTGTCATGTGCGGAAAGAGGTTGAAATGCTGAAAGACGAAACCGATTTCGCGCCGGCGCCGGGCGAGCTCGGCCGTGCCGACCCGCTTCCGGTTGGTCAGGCCGCGGTGGCCGATCGGTACACCGGCGATGAGAATCTCGCCGCTGTCGAGTTCCTCCAAGTGATTGAGCGACCGCAGCAGCGTGGTCTTTCCGGCTCCGGAGGGGCCGATCAGAACCACGACCTGGCCGCGCATCACGTCGAGCGACACGTTGTCGAGGACGCGCCGTCCCCCTAGGGTGCAGCATGCGTCGCGCACCTGCACGATGGGCTGTTCGACCGTCGAACTCATCTGAGTACTCATTCCCGCCTCACGCCTGTGGCTGTAATGTCGCTGCATTGCTGCCTTTTCGCCCGCCGAGCAATCGCTGTGTGATGCGCACCGGCTGGTCGATCCCCAGCTGGCGCGCCAACCGGTTCTCGATGGCGGCCTGGATGAACGTCCAGATCGTCGTCAGTGCCAGGTAGTAGATCGCCGCCACCATGAAGATCTCGAAGGTGAAGAACGTCGCCGAGCTGATCGACTGTGTGACCAGGAAGAGCTCACTGACACCGATCACGCTCAACACCGACGTCGTCTTCATCAAACCGTTGAATGTGTTCCCGAGGGGCGGGACCATGACCCGCAGCGATTGCGGGACGATGATCCACCGCATCACCTTGCTGGGGCGCATACCCAGCGAGGCTGCCGCCTCGAACTGACCCTTGGGCACCGAATCCAGGCCCGCACGGACGATTTCGGCGATGTAGGCACTTTCGTGGATCATCAACCCGACGATGGCGGCTTGGACGGCGGCCTTCACCGAGATACCGACGAAGCTGACGTCATGGAACTCGTAGAGGCCCACGGCGGCCAGGCCGGTGTAGATCACCACCAGCTGGACGAGCAACGGCGTGCCGCGGATGACCCAGATGTAAAAGCCGGCGAACCACCGCAACGCGGCGATATGAGACCGCCTCATGAGCGCGATGACGAGTCCCAACACCGTCGCCAAGACCATGGCGACCACTGAGATGACGATGGTGAGTACCAGGCCGTCCAGGAAGGGCTCACTCGGTGTGAGCAGGCTCTTCCAGAAGAAATCCCAATCGAAATTCACTGTGTTGCCTGCCGGTTACTTCTGGATGCTCAGGTCGGTCTGACCCCACTGCGCAAGGATCTCGTCATAGGCGCCGCTGTTCTGCAGTTCGGTCAGCGCCTGTTGGATCGCGTCATGAAGGGCGGTGTTGCCCTTGAGCGTCGCGGCACCGATCTTGATCGTGCCGAACGGCTCGCCGGCCATCTGGATCTTGGCGCCGGTCTTGGTCTCGTAGTAGCCGAGGGTTTCCGCAGTATCCAGGAAGGCATCCACCTGGCCGGTCTGAACCTGCTGCAGCGATACCGCCGCGTTGCTGTTCCGGCTGATGTCGACCGGCTCTTTGCCTGCCGCCGTGCACTTTTCGGACTGTTCCAGGGACAGCGCTTCGGCGGTCGTGCCGACGGCAACCATGACCTTCTTGCCGCAGAGGCTCTCGTTCATCCCGGTGATGTCGGTCGCCTGATCTTCGGCGACGGCGATCCCGGTGCCCGAGTAGAGATACGGAACGAAGTCGACGACTTTTTCGCGCTCCGGTTTGATGTAGAGCTGCGCCATGATCACGTCGCACTGCTTGCCCTGCAGGGTCGGAATGACGGCGGCGAAGCCGGACTGGACGAACTCCGCCTTCAGCCCGAGTTGCCCGGCCAGCGCGTTCGCGAGGTCCACCTCGCTGCCCACCAGGTTCCCGGTCTCGTCGTGATACACCCCGGGCGGGGTTCCGTCATTGGGCGCGCACACCTTGAGCGTGCCGGCCTGCAGGATCGCCGGCGGCTGCACCTTCGGCGGGCCGGCCGACTCGGAAGGCGCGGCCGACTCCGACGACGAACAGCCCGCGAGCGCGGCCAGGCAGGCAGCGGCAAGGGCGATGGTGATCTTCTTCATGGGTTCCTCCTGTGGGGCGGCGGGAACTGCGAACGGGGTGCCTATCGACCGATAGGCGTGAGGCTATCGAACGATAGGCGTCTTGTGTGCCGAATGGGTTAATTCATGTGTCGGCCGAGAAAAATCCGATCCGACAGAGGGCCGCCCGGCGACTACGCCGTGAGCGCGGCCGTCAGCGCGCCATGCGGGACGGCGCCGTCATGTCGGCGAGCCGTCGTTTCGTGGTCTCCCGCACCACAGGCAAGACCCCCGGATCGACGAGCACCGCGCGCAGCAGGAAGTCGGCGGCGTCGAGCGGGCGGCCCCGGCGGATCGGACCGTCGGGCCCACCTTGTTCCCTGATGGTTTCGAACAGCACGCCGTTGAGCGCACGCTGAAAGAAGGTCGGGTCGATTTCGACGAACTCCCCGCTGCGTTGCCCGCCGATGATCAGACTCTCGACGAGCCGGTGGAAAAGCTCGATGCCGTCGCGTTCGTCGTCGAATCCCTCCTGCGCCAGGACGGCGTCCTGGTACAGACCGCGGGAATCGAAGGGCTGCGAAAGCGCGTCCTGCACGTCGAGTGCCGCGGTCAGGTGCAGCTTTTCGGCCCACGTCGAATCCTCGCCGATGCGCTCTGAGAGCCGGTCGATCGACGGTCCGAGATCGAGCTCGATCAGTGTCCGGAAGATCGTCTGCTTGGCGTCGAAATGGTGAAACAGCGACGGCTGTCGAATGTGCACGGCCTCGGCGATATCGCGGGTCGAAGTGCCGAAGTACCCGCGTTGGGCGAACAGCGCGGAGGCGGCGAGGAGAATGCGGCCACGCGTCGACGACCAGTCAACCGGAGCCGGCCGCCAACCGTTTCCGTATTTCACGGAGCACCTCTCCCCCGGTAGCCACCGGCATCGGCGACGCGCGGCGCCGACACCGTCCTGAACGATGATTGTGGCACGGTGCGACGCCGGCGCGGCCGAGCGTGCCGTCGGTCGCCGTCACCGGCCTGCCCGGCCACTCATCTGCGCCCAGACGCCGTCGATGCGGGCGCCGAGGTCGATGTCGGCGGCCACCTCGACGAGCGCGGCAGCCACGATCGACGCCGGCGCCCGGTCGAGTACGACCAGTCCGATCGCCGGGCGCGGGCCGTGCTGGACCATCGGCCGTGCGACGAAACCCGGTGGCACGCCCAGCTGCGGCAGCCATGCGGTCGACGCGATGGTCGCGCGCTGTGAATTCGCCACATGCGCGTAGAGCGCGTCGACCGAATCCGCCTCGACCGCTGGCCGGAAGTTGACGCCTTCGGCGGCCATGTTGGCGTCGAGTATGCGGCGGTTGCGCATCGTCGGCGTCAGTACGCACAGCTCCAGCGTCGCCGCATCCGACCACGCGACCTTCGACTCGCCCATCAGCGGATGATCCGCCGGAGCCACCAGAACGTATTGCTCCCGGTACATCTCGACCAGTTTCGTGCCGGGAGGCGCTTCGTCGTCGAGATACGTCAGGCCGCCGTCGATCTCGAAATCGGCCAGCCGCCTGGCGATTTCGCGTGACGACAGTGCCTCGATACGTACCGAGGCGGCCGGGTTGCGCTGAAGGAATTCCGCGGTGACGAACGGACTGGCGGGCACGGCCGTCGGAATCGCACCCAGTCGGGCGGTAACCGTCAACCGCCCCCGCATGCGGTCGATGTCGGCCAGCATGTCGTCGCGTTCGGCGACGATCCGCTGCGCCCACGCCACGACCCGGCGTCCCTCCTCGGTGAAACCCTCGAAGCGGTGTCCCCGCTGCACGATGACGATGCCCAACTCGCGCTCCAGCCGGCGGATGGCCACCGACAGCGTCGGCTGACTCACGTGACACCGTGCGGCCGCTCGCCCGAAATGCCGCTCGGTCGCCAGCGCGAGCAGGTAGTCGAGGTGCTGCAGCAGCACGTCGTTGGCCATCGGTCACCTGCACTCTCGGTCGCTCGATAGATAGCATCTATCACTGCATGTGAAATACCAATCCCCACCACCTGCCATTGAGTGCGGGCCCGCGTTCGGGACGGCTAAGTTTGGAACCATGAGCCGCGGCACCGACTACCAAGCCGACTACGACGACCACGACGTCATCACCACCGGCGCCAAGGACGAAGCGGCCGGCGTCAACGCCGTGATGGTGTCGATGCAGCGGGCAATCGAGCAGATGGGGCCGTTGCGGACCGCGGCCGCGTTGACCCGGCTCAACCAGCGCCACGGCTTCGACTGCCCGGGCTGCGCGTGGCCCGAGGAACACGGCGGCCGCAAACTCGCCGAGTTCTGCGAGAACGGCGCGAAAGCCGTGGCGGAAGAGGCCACCAAACGCGTGGTGACGCCGGAGTTCTTCGCGCGCCACACCATCGCCGAACTCGACGCCAAACCCGAGTACTGGCTGTCGCAGCAGGGCCGGCTGACCCATCCGATGGTGCTCGCGCCGGGCGACGACCACTACCGGCCGATCTCCTGGGATGCCGCCTACCGGATCATCGCCGACGAACTCAACGCGCTCGGCTCACCGGACGACGCCCTCTTCTACACCTCCGGCCGCACGAGCAATGAAGCCGCGTTCCTCTACCAATTGCTGGTCCGCAGCTATGGCACCAACAACCTGCCGGACTGCTCCAACATGTGCCACGAATCCTCGGGCACCGCGCTGATCGAATCGATCGGCATCGGCAAGGGATCGGTGACAGTCGAGGACCTCACGCTGGCGGACGTGATCCTCATCGCCGGACAGAATCCCGGAACCAACCATCCGCGCATGCTGTCCATCCTGGAGAAGGCGAAGGCCAACGGCGCCAAGATCATCGCCGTGAACCCGCTGCCCGAGGCCGGGCTGATCCGGTTCAAGGACCCGCAGAAGGTCAACGGCGTTGTCGGGCACGGTGTCCCGATCGCCGACGAGTTCGTGCAAATCCGCATCGGCGGCGACATGGCGTTGTTCGCCGGGCTCGGCCGGCTGCTCCTGGAAGCCGAGGACAATGCGCCCGGCACCGTCGTCGACCGCGAGTTCATCGCCGCGCACTGCGCCGGTTTCGACGAGTACGCCGCCCAGACCCGCGCGGTCGACCTGGACGTCGTCACCGACGCCACCGGAATCGACCGGGCCCAACTGCAACGGGTCGCCGACATGCTCATCGCATCGCAGCGCACGGTGGTGTGCTGGGCCATGGGGCTGACGCAGCAGACCCACGCGGTCGCCACGATCGGTGAGGCGACCAACCTGCTGTTGATGCGCGGCATGATCGGCAAGCCCGGTGCCGGTGTGTGTCCGGTGCGCGGCCACTCCAACGTCCAGGGCGACCGCACGATGGGCATCTGGGAGAAGATGCCGGAGGCGTTCCTGTCGGCGCTCGACAGTCGATTCGGCATCGTAAGCCCGCGCAGGCACGGCTACGACACCGTCGACGCGATCCGCGCCATGCGCGACGGCCGGGCGAAGGTGTTCATCGGCATGGGCGGCAACTTCGTCTCGGCCACCCCCGATACCGAGGTGACCGAGGCCGCGCTGCGCAGTTGCAGTCTCACCGTTCAGATTTCGACGAAACTCAACCGCAGCCATCTCGTGCACGGCAGCACGGCGCTGATCCTGCCGACGCTGGGCCGCACCGACCGCGACATCATCGACGGACGTAAGCAGCAGGTGTCGGTCGAGGACTCGATGTCAATGGTGCACCTGTCCCGCGGCAGCCTGCATCCGCCCAGCGACCAGTTACGCAGCGAGGTCGCGATCGTCTGCCAACTCGCGCGCACCCTCCTCGGCCCCGATCACCCCGTGCCGTGGGAGACCTTCGCCGCCGACTACGACACCGTTCGCGATGCGATCGCCGCCGTCGTGCCGGGCTGCACGGATTACAACAAGCGGGTGCGCCGGCCCGACGGGTTCCAGTTGCCGCACCCGCCGCGGGACTCTCGCGAATTCCCCACCACCACAGGTAAAGCCAACTTCGCGGTCAACCCACTGGAGTGGGTCGAGGTGCCCGAGGGCAGGCTGGTGCTGCAGACCTTGCGCAGCCATGATCAGTACAACACCACCATCTACGGTCTCGACGACCGTTATCGCGGTGTGAAGGGCGGCCGGCGCGTGGTGTTCGTCAACCCGTCCGACATCGAGCGGCTGGGATTGCGGCCGGATGACCGGGTCGATTTGATCTCGGAGTTCGACGGCCAGGAGCGCCGGGCCAAGGACTTCCTCGTGGTCCCCTACTCCACCCCGGCGGGCAATGCCGCGGCCTACTACCCCGAGACCAATCCCCTCGTGCCGCTTGACCACACCGCGAAGAAGTCGAACACGCCGGTGTCCAAGGCGGTCGTCATCAGGCTCGAACGGCGCGAGGGAGGCGCACGGTAGTGGGCCGCGTGACCGCGCGCCGCCGCGCACATCACGTCACGGCAGACCATGCCGTCGCCCGGCCGGAGACACTCGTCGTCGAGGAGCCGCTGGAGATCCGGCTCAACGGCACGCCCATCACCGTCACGATGCGCACGCCCGGATCCGATGTCGAGTTGGCACAAGGCTTTCTGCTCACCGAGGGCATCATCCGGCAGCGCGACGATCTGCTGACGGTGCGGTACTGCCGGGGCGCCACCGAGGAATCCGGCGTATCGCAGAACACCTACAACGTGCTAGACGTGACGCTGGCACCCAGCGTTCCCGAGCCCGATGTCGATGTCACCCGCAACTTCTACACGACGTCGTCCTGCGGTGTGTGCGGGAAAGCCTCGCTCGATGCGGTGCGGCTCATCAGCCGACATTGCCCGGGCGACGACCCCTCGACTGTGGCGGCCGAGACCCTGTCGGCCATGCCCCACCAATTGCGCGATGCGCAAAAGGATTTCGCCAGCACCGGTGGACTCCACGGCGCCGCACTGTTCACCGTCGACGGCACCATGCTCGTCGTCCGGGAAGACATCGGCAGGCACAATGCGGTGGACAAGGTGATCGGCTGGGCGCTCGAACAGAACCGGATACCACTGACCGGCACCGTGCTGTTGGTCAGCGGCCGCGCATCGTTCGAGCTCACCCAGAAGGCGGTCATGGCCGGCATCCCGGTGCTCGCGGCCGTCTCGGCTCCGTCGTCGCTTGCCGTGGATCTGGCCAGCCAGTCCGGCCTCACGCTGGTCGCATTCCTGCGTGGCGAGTCGATGAACGTCTACACGCGTCCCGACCGTGTGACGCATTGACGGAAAGGCCGTCCGAGGGCTGACGCGGAAAACCGCACTCTACCTGCAATCTCCACCCGTTCTCCACGAAACCTCCAAGCTCGCCCACCCGGTGATCGCCGACGATCGGATCAACGTCGGACCGCACAGATCACCGCAAAGGGGAGCCCACGATGGCGGACATTCTCATCGCCGCACTTTCACCACTCGGACATATCGGACCACTACTGACGGTGGCGCGCGGGTTGGTGGATCGGGGTGACCGGGTGACCGTGCTGACATCGGCCAAACACGCGCCCGCGATCCGGGCGGCCGGAGCCGCCCCATCGGCGCTGCCCACCGAGGCCGACCTCGACGCCACCCGGCTCGACGCGGACAATCCCGGCAGGGCGCAGACGTCGGGTATCAAACGCGTCAACTTCGACATCATCCACTTCTTCGTCGCCCCGATGGCACATCAAGCCGATGCGTTGACCAAACTGTTGGCGCGCAACCACTACGACGCGGTGATCGCCGACTACGGCTTCTTCGGCATCATGCCGTTCCTCCTCGGCGACCGGAAGAACACGCCGCCGATCCTGGCCTACTCGACCACGCCGCTGATGGTGAGCAGCCGAGACACCGCGCCGAGCGGGCTGGGGCTTCCGCCGTCATCGACGCGGCTCGGACGGCTGCGCAATCGTGGCCTCAATCTCCTGACGCAGGGGGTGCTGTTGCGTCCGGCGCAGAACGCGGTGAAGGAGCAGCTTCACCGGATGAACTCCCGCGCATTGCCGACCTTCGTCTTCGACGCCGCCGTGCTCGCCGACCGGCTGATCGTTCCCACCGTCCACGAATTCGACTACCCGCGGAGCGATCTGCCGGCCAACGTGCGCTACGTCGGCGCCGTGCATCCGGCGCCCAGCCATGCCTTCCAGCCGCCCACCTGGTGGGGACAGCTCGATGCCGGCCGGCCGGTCGTGCACGTCACGCAGGGCACCGTCGACAACGCCGACCTCGGCCGGCTACTCGAACCGACGATCGAGGCACTCCGCGACGAAGACGTCACAGTGGTCGCCACCACCGGCGGGCGCGACATCGACCTGCTGAAGGTCGCGGTCCCGTCGAACACCTTTGTCGCCGAATACATTCCACATGACGTGTTGCTGCCGAAGGTCGACGTGATGGTGACCAACGGCGGCTACGGCGCGGTCCAGCGCGCATTGTCCACCGGCGTGCCGCTGGTGGTGGCAGGCAACACCGAAGACAAACCAGAGGTGGCCGCGCGGGTGGCCTGGACGGGCGCGGGCATCAATCTGCGCACCGGCACCCCGTCCCCGGATGTCATCCGGCGCGCGGTCCGCGACGCGCTCGCCGACGATCGCTATCGCAACCGTGCGCGCGGACTCGAGGCGGCTTTCGCTCAGCGGGACGGTGTGGCCGAGATCGGCGTGCTCGTCGACGAGGTCATCGCCGAGCGCCAGCCCGTTGCGACATGAGCTGCGCCGATCCGTTCTGCCGCCCGCCGTCGACGACCGTGGCGCGATCAAGCCCAAGCAGTCACGATGTCAACCTTGTCCACGATCGCCGTATCGACCAGGTCACTGAACCGTGGTGGCGCTTGGACCATTCTCTCTTGGTACAGGATTCGCATCCATCGACGGGTAGCTTCGGGGTCGATTCGCACCGTGTCCCAGGTGTGTGAACGCAGCATCCGTGCACATGCCCGCTCGAGAGGGGCCGGCGGCATCGACGGCCAGTGTTCTGAGATCAACGGAGTGAGGTCAGTGGGCGCCACCGACTTGAGGAGTCGCATCGATTCCTGCAGCGCTGCCGTGAAGTCCAGCAGACGTTCTGTGAGTTCACCGAAACGGTCGCTGCGGCAGTAGTACACACTGTTGGGTCCCAGGCCGCCCGATTCGGTGTAGTCGTTGGCGATGAACCCAGTTCGACGGCTCTGCACCATTTCGGCGGTAGTGAGATCCAGGACGATGGCGTCACCGAGGCCGGACTCGAATAGTTCGACGAACATAGGCGTGGACAGATCCCGCAAAAACGTGATGGACGCGGGGTCCACGCCCGCTTCCCGGATCAGTCCGGCGGTGAAGGCATAGGGGGCGCTGCCCCCTATGCCCGGCGCCAGAACCGTGCACCCGACGAGGTCTGACCAGGCGAAGTCGGGCTGCTCTTCGCGCGTCACCAAAGCCTTGGGGAATTGATGGTTCACTTGAGCGAAAACAGTGAGCTCACGCGGAGTTCCGCAGTACATGGCCGGCACCCACAGACCACCCAGCGCGATATCGGCTGCGCCGCTGTCCAAGTCGTCGACCACCCTCGTCCATGGGTCGCAGGCCGTGGCATTGACCTGCAAACCACGGTCGGCGAACAAGCCGAGGTGTTCGGCGTAGTACTGCGGCAGATAGTTCAGCGCGTGCGCGGTGGCAGAGATGTTGAGTGCCGGCATGTTCCAGATTCCTTTCGGTTGGTGTGGTCAGGCGGGGACAGGAACAGGTTTTTCGCTGACCGCCTCCAGCGACTTTCCGAATGTCTCCGGCCCGAAACGGGCAGCGACCACGAGCAGGGCGTACATGATCGCGATCATGATGAACACGCCGGGAACGCCGGCGCGATCGAAGAAGAACAGTGCGGCGAAGGGCATTACCGCACCTGCGACGTTGCCGATCCCGTTGACGACTGAGGCACCCATGGCGCGTACCGACGTCGGGAAGAGTTCCGGTGACCACACAGAGAGCATAGTGTTGAGCATCATCGTGAAGAACTGAAAGATCATGCCTAGCACCAGGATCAGCGTGGTCGAGGTGGCGAAGGCTGCGAAGGAGATCGCCGATATGCACCCCAGGATGGCGGCACAAGTCACGGTCAGACGCCGTGGCGCTTTGCCGGCCAGATAAGACGCGGCGCACGCGCCGAACAGCGAGCCGATGTTCATGATCATCGTGAAGGCCAGCGAGTCCTGCAGGGAGTAACCGCGCGAAACCAGCAGGATCGGCATCAGAAACAACAGGGTGACCTGGGCACCGAACGACATCCACGATGCTGCGCCGATCGCGGCGGTGCGGCGCAGGTTCTGTCCCTTGAACACCTCGACGTAACTGCTCTTGGTCTGCACCGGGATGTCGTCGATCGTGACGAATTGCTTTGTGGCGCCGGGATTTCGAAGACCGGCAATGCTGCCCGATGCCAGTCGGGTGAGGCTCCTGTTGGCATCGTCGACGCGGCCCTGCGACAACAGGTAGCGAGGCGACTCCGGCAGGTAACGACGGAAGAAGACCACCAACACCGCAGGTACAGCCAGAATGACGTATGTCCACCGCCAAGCGGAGTCGTTGCCGCCAAGTGCACCGTTGAGCGGCCCCAGAACCAGCCAGAAGAACCCGAAAGAGGCGATATTGCCGATGCCGCCGGATGAGATGTTCAATGTGGCCAACAACGTCCCGCGATGCCGCGTCGCGACTATTTCGGCCAATATGGCCAAGCCGACTGTGAATTCACCGCCGAGTCCGATGCCGACGACAAAGCGGCTGGCCAGCAGCATCTCGTAATTGACTGCGGCAGCGCTGACGAGCCCGCCCAGGGTGTAGATGAGCAGGTTCAGACTCAGCGCGGTACGCCGGCCCCACCGATCGGCGATGTAGCCGCCGATCAACCGCCCGACGAGACCGCCGACGACGGTTGCCGTGTTGATCATCGTCAGCTCGGCGTTGCCGATACCGAAGGACTCTTTGAGCAGTGGACCCATGGCACCGGTGGAATTCTGCTCAAGGGAGTCGAAGAACAGACCTGCCATCAAGAGCAGGATCACGACGGTCTGGACGCGACCGAATCCGATTCGATCCAGTGCCGCGCTCAGACCGGACGGCGTAGTCGGTTCAGGATCAGGTTTCTCATCCAGAACGGTGGGCAGGCGAAGAGTTGGGCGAAACATGGGCATGGCAGTGGCTCCTGGCGACGAGGAAACGACACCGACACTGGTTGCGTCGGTGAGCAGACCTCAAGTCGTCATCGGCCTGGGATCACGCTGACAATTTTGTATACGACCCTCATTACCTATCCATTACCCATCTGGGCATTGTTGTTACATCTGGGAAAATCTGCCCCAGATTGTAATACGATCCGAGGGTTACTCAGCCGGATGATCGAATTTCTCGCCGAAGTAGCGCTCGTCCCGCTGAAGATGCTCATCCATCAGATAGCCGGCCTGGACCACTGCCCCGTTGACGATGGCCAGCGCCAATACCCGGTGATCGGTCAACGACGCGTCAGGGTTGTGCCCCAAACCCCACTGCACGCGCCGATTCACGTGGGCAAGCATCTCGACCAGCTGGCGGTTACCCGAGGCCGTGGCCACCAGGTCGTGAAACGGGGTCTCGTCGTGGTCGCTTGGTTTGTTCTCGGCGATCGCCGCGAGCTTGTCGGCCACGTCGCCGCCTCGATTCTGCGCCGCGAGTTGCGCGGCCAGAATCTCCAGCCCGCGCCTGATCTGCAACAGCTCCCGGCTGTCCTGGATCAAGGTTTCCGACACCGCCGCGCCGCGGTAGCGGACGATGCTGACGAACCCTTCGGACTGCAACCGAGTCAGGGCCTCCCGCACCGGAACTCGCGATACTCCGTAGCGTTTGGCGATCGCCTCCTCGACCAACCGCTCCCCTGGCGACAGCCGGCCCGCGAGAATATCTTCCCGCAGCGCATGTGCGATCGAATCGCCGGTCGACTCCACACGCGATAACCGTTCAGCCACAACCGAAGCCTAGCCCCCCAAGTCACGTCCGAGCGTTGACGAGATGAGCTGCGCCGATCCGTTCTGCCGCCCGGTCGAGCCCGCTGTCGGACCCGTCGACCGAAACCCAGGCGACGTGCCCGTCGGGCCGTACGAGCACCGCGGGCGGGATCGGCACGCGACCGAAGAGTGGCACGCGCCAACTCGCGCCGATGGGTATGGCCTCGACCGCGTCGCGGCCGAGCCCCGCGCCGAAGTCGATGAGCACCGGCCGCGCTTCGTGCAGCAGCTCGTAGAGTCGGCGCAGCGTGCCGCCGACTCTGATGTCGCAATCCGGGATTCGCCGCCCGACGAGCACGTGGTCGGCGTCGGACCCGTAGCTGACATCGAGGCCTGAGATCGCCGCGCCGACACGCTCGTTGACCGCGTCGATGTCGAGCAGCCCGCGGAACGTATCGCGCATCGCGGTCACATTGGCGCCACCGGCCAGCAACGCCGTCTGCGCCCTGGTGTTCTCCAGGACCCGCTGCGCAACCGGGTGACGCTCATCGTGATAGGTGTCGAGGAGTTCGCGGCTCGCGTCACCCCGGATGACGGCCGCAAGCTTCCAGCCCAGATTCGTGGCGTCTTGGATACCGAGGTTCATGCCCTGCCCACCCAGCGGTGGATGGATGTGCGCGGCATCGCCGGCCAGGAACACCCGCCCGGAGCGGTAGCTCGTGGCTTGGCGGGACACGTCGGCGAATCGCGACAACCACACCGGCGAGTGGACGCCGAAGTCCTTGCCCGCCACGGTGTTCAGCGCCGTTCGTAGGTCGTCGAGACCAAGCTCGCCCTTCTGTTCGGAGGGCTCGTACTCGGTCACCATGACGCGCTGCCAGGTCTGGCCCGACAACTGCCCGAACGGCAGGAACGTGACCACGCCGGTGTCCGTGCGCTCCAGGAAGGTCCGCCCCGGCGGCGGGTCTCCGACTTCGACATCACCGAGAAGCGTGACGAACTCGGCGTCGGTGCCCTCGAACGGGATTCCCGCGAGCCCGCGGACCGCGCTACGGCTGCCGTCACATCCGGCGACGTAATCGGCACGCCGTCGCTGCGGGCCGTCCGGCCCTGCGGTGGTGACGACGACGCCGGTCGCGTCCTGCTCGAGTCCGGTCACCTCCACGCCCCACTGCACGGTCACGCCGAGTTCGGCGGCGAACCGCTCCAGCACACTCTCGGTCTCGGTCTGCATGATGGCCAGCGTGTAACCCCGCCGGGTCGGAAGCGCGGACATGTCGAGCCGTATCCCGGAGAAATGGCCGGCGTCCATCGGTGTGCCCTGCGCTTCGAACGCGTCCAGCATGCCGCGCTGGTCGAACACCTCCATGGTTCGCGCGTTCACGCCGGCCGCGCGTGACGTCCCGGCACGTTCTCGGGCGCGGTCGACGAGTTCGACCGATACCCCGCCGCGGGCGAGCTCACCGGCCAGCATCAACCCCGTGGGCCCTGCTCCGACAACAACCACATCCGCCATCTCAACCTCCCTCTAACGATGTTAGGGAAAACTCTAACAGTGTTAGGGTGACCCGTGTGGCGCCCAAATTGAACCGCGATGTCATCGCCCGCACCGGGCTCGATCTGCTGGGCGAGCACGGGCTCGACGGGTTGTCGATGCGCATCCTCGCCAACGCACTCGGCGTTCAGGCGCCCACGCTGTACTGGCACGTGAAGAACAAGCGGGAATTGCTCGACATGATGGCCGACGTCATCGCAGGCGAGATCGGCGAGCGGCTCAGGCCACGGCGGCCCGACGAATCGGCGCACGACTGGCTCGCCGAGGTGGCGAGGGCGATCCGGGCCGCGTTGCTGGCCTACCGCGACGGCGCCAGGGTGTTCGTCGGCTCGGCGACCCCGTCCGCCCGGCCCGCCAACGAGTTGGCGCTGCGCGAATTACAGGCCGCCGGATTCGATCTGGACGCCGCAGCGCGCGCCGTGCTGACCCTGCTGCACTACGTCACCGGCAGCACCATCGAGGAACAGGCGCGCCGCGGCCTCGACTACGACGACAATCCGTACCGCAACGCGTACCTGTTGAACGCCAAGCACTTTCCCCTCGGCGCGCAGGTGCGGGACGTGTTGTTCAACCCCGATGCCGACGCGTCGTTCGAAGCGGGCCTGAGGGTCGTGCTCGCCGGCATCAGTGCGACGTTAGGACCGCGAGCAGACGCGTGAGTACCCCTTGGCGGCCGATTCCGGGTACCTGCGCGTCTGCTCGTGGGAGAGTCTCAGGCGCTCTTGTCGCGCCGCTCGGTGCGAGACGGCTTGCGCGGCACGATGGTCGGCAGCACGTTGTCCTGCACGGTCTCCTTGGTCACGACGACCTTGGCGACGTCGTCGCGGCTCGGGATGTCATACATCACCGGCAGCAGGACCTCTTCCATGATCGCGCGCAACCCGCGGGCGCCGGTGCCGCGGTGAATGGCCTGATCGGCGATGGCCTCAAGTGCGTCGCCGGTGAACTCGAGCTCGACGCCGTCCATCTCGAACAGCCGCACGTACTGCTTGACGAGCGCGTTCTTGGGCTCCGAGAGGATCTTGACCAGCGAGTCCTTGTCCAGGTTGGTCACCGAGGCGACGACAGGGAGCCGGCCGATGAACTCAGGGATCAGACCGAACTTGATCAAGTCCTCGGGCATGACCTCGGCGAAGTGGTCCTGCGTGTCGATCTCGGCTTTGGACCGCACCTCGGCACCGAAGCCGAGGCCGCGCTTGCCGACGCGATCGGAGACGATCTTCTCCAGCCCGGCGAACGCACCCGCGACGATGAACAACACGTTGGTGGTGTCGATCTGGATGAATTCCTGATGCGGGTGCTTACGCCCGCCCTGCGGCGGCACCGAGGCCTGCGTGCCCTCAAGGATCTTCAGCAGAGCCTGTTGCACGCCCTCGCCGGACACGTCGCGGGTGATCGACGGGTTCTCGCTCTTGCGGGCGATCTTGTCGACCTCGTCGATGTAGATGATGCCCGTCTCGGCGCGCTTGACGTCATAGTCGGCGGCCTGGATGAGCTTGAGCAGAATGTTCTCGACGTCCTCACCGACGTAGCCGGCCTCGGTCAGCGCGGTCGCGTCGGCGATCGCGAACGGGACGTTGAGCATCTTGGCCAGCGTCTGCGCGAGGTAGGTCTTGCCGCAACCGGTGGGGCCGAGCATCAAGATGTTGGACTTGGTCAGCTCGACCGGCTCGGAACGGGAGTCGCGGGACTTCTCCCCCGCCTGAATCCGCTTGTAGTGGTTGTACACCGCTACCGCGAGCGTCCGCTTCGCCGTGTCCTGACCGATGACGTAACCCTCGAGGAACTCGCGGATCTCCGCGGGTTTGGGCAACTCGTCGAGTTTGACGTCGTCAGCGTCGGCGAGCTCCTCCTCGATGATCTCGTTGCACAGGTCGATGCACTCGTCGCAGATATATACGCCAGGACCCGCGATGAGCTTTTTGACTTGCTTCTGGCTCTTCCCACAGAACGAGCACTTCAGCAGGTCACCACCGTCTCCAATGCGCGCCATGTGGGGAGGTCCTACTTCCTGTTCGCGGTCGGTCGTTACGCCACTCGGTGGGTCACCCCGGGCGTAAACCCGACGCTACCCGTTCGTTCCGTCACGGTGCGACCTTAAGGCCGAATCGCTCCGGTGGTATTTATCCGTGTGCAGGAGAACATATCGTTCCCGGTGGCATCCCACCCGTCGGCACGCTGTCTGTGTCCTTGGCGTGTCGCCACGGTGATGCGACAGAAGTCAAGTCACGGCATCCGAACCGTGGTGTTCGCCGGCAACCACGATACCGTGCGCCGCGTAGGCAACGGTCAGCGATTTGAGGCAAACGCCCCATGCTCTGGGCGAACATCCGGAGCAGCGTGGAGCCATGACCAAACCACGTACTCCGTTGGACGCCGCAACCGCCGTCCTGTCCGATCCGACCCTGCCCACCGGCGCCGACGAACGATTCGTCGGCTTCGGCGTCATGGGCTTTCCGTTCGCCAGCGGCCACTATCTGGCATTGCGCTACTTTCCGGCCACCACGTTCTCGCCGGGATATCGATCGGTGTGGCACCGCGGACCCGACGGCGTCTGGACGTTCTACGCCACGACGCCCGGCCAGCAGAGCTGTGCCCGGTACTTCAGTTCGGCCAGCCAGAACGACGCGGTGCAATGCGAGATCGACGTCGCATGGGTGAACCCGTGGACGCTGCTCGTCGGCATCCCGGGGCTGCTGGAATGGACCGTCGAGATCCGGTCGACCGCGTCGAGCCGCCTGGTCAGCGCCATCGGAAGAGCGCTGCCCACCCGGTCGTGGACCAATCCGGCGATGCTCGACCTCATCGGCCGCACCGCCGGAACCCTGCTGAGGGCCGGCACCGTCCAACTGGCCGGAAAGGCACCCAACGGCCAGCACTTCATGATCGCGCCGACCCAGGTGTGGTTGGCGGACGGGCACGCGGTGTTGGACGGCACCGACCTGGGCCCGCCAGGACCACTTGCCGAGCAAGCCGTCCTGGCCGACTTCCGGCCACCGCAGCGCGGGATATTCGTCGTCGGTTCGGGGCACTTCGACACGTTCGACGCGACCCGCCACCGCGCAGCTGATCGCACCGTGCTGTTCGACGGATCTGCTCCCGACCCGGGCGCATAATCGGCGAATGGCTTCGCAGCCGGCTCCGCCGGAGCCGTCGACCGGGTCACCGAGTCGAGCCGAGTTGCTGGCTGCGCTGTCGGTGGCCGTCGACCTCGGCCTGGGTCAGCCCAGCGAGCACATGCTCCGTTCGGCGCTGATCGCCACCAGACTGGCCGACCGGCTGGGCCTGACCGGGTCGCAACGCGACTGCGTCTACTACACGACGCTGATCATGTGGATCGGATGTCACGCCGACTCGCACGAATACGCGCGGTGGTTCGGCGACGACATCGCGGTGCGCCGCGACAGTTACCACGTCGACACGTCCGGGCTGCCGTTCCTGCGTTTCCTGATGAGCAATGCCGCCCGCGGCGAACCGCTGGCACACCGGCTCAGCGTGATGGCGACGCTGCTCGTCGATGCGCGCGGTCACCTGTCCCGCATGATCCACTCGCACTGCACGTCGGCGGCGCTGCTGGCCGACCGGATGGGGCTCGGGCCGGAGGTGCAGGCGGCGCTGGCCTACACGTTCGAGCGTTACGACGGCGGCGGAATGCCTGCCGGTGCACACGGTGACGACATTCCGATCCAGATGCGGGTCGCCCAGCTGGCCGAACTGGCCGAAGTGCATCACCGCACGCGCGGCGTCGCCGGTGCGGTGGCGCTCGCGCGCAGCAGGCGCGGCGGCCAGTTCGACCCACGCGTGGTCGACGTGTTCGTGCGCGATGCGGACGCGATCCTGGCCGGCCCGCCGACGGGCGACGCGTGGGCCGCCGCGCTCCGAGAGGCGCCGGACCGCCGCCAGAATCTCGACGAGCCAGGCCTGGATTCGTTGCTCATGGCGCTGGGCGATTTCGTAGATCTCAAGTGCCCGTTCACGCTTGGCCACTCACGAACCGCGGCCGCACTGGCCGCCGAGGCCGCCAGGGTTGCCGGTCTCGACGCCGACACCGTGGCGTTGGTGCGCCGGGCCGGCCACGTCCACGATCTCGGACGTATCGGGGTGTCCAACCAGATCTGGTCCAAGGCCGGGGCGTTGACGGCCGCGGAGTTCGAGCGGGTGCGCCTGCATCCGTACCTGACCGTGCGGATCCTCAGCCAGGTTCGCGGGTTGCGGCCGGTGGCTGAGCTCGCCGGCAATCATCACGAATGTCTCGACGGGTCGGGGTATCCGCGCGGTCTCACCGAGAGTGCGCTCGGTCTGCCCGACCGGGTATTGGCAGCGGCGGTCGGCTACCAATCCGGTTGTGAGCCAAGGCCCTACCGTGAACAACTGAAACCGACGGCGGCAGCGCGCCGATTACGCGAGCGGGTGACTGCCGGTGAACTCGACGCGGTTGCGGTCGAGGCGGTGCTGCACGCGGCCGGGCACCGCGCCGATCGACCGAACGTGCGACCGGACGGTCTGACCCCGCGCGAGATCGACGTGCTGCGCCTCGTCGCCCGGGGCGCGTCGAACAAAGAGATCGCACAGTCACTGGTGATCAGCCAGAAGACGGCACGCAACCACGTCGAGCGCACCTACGCCAAGATCGGCGTGTCCAACCGCATCGGCGCCAGCATGTACGCGTTGCGTCACGGTCTGGTGAATCCCGGTGGGCCCCAACGCAACTGACACGGCCCCCGGATGAACCGGGGGCCGTGTCAGTGGAACGTCGAACTCAGGCGGTCTGGGCCGACAGCTTGCGGTACTCGAGCACCGTGTCGATGATCCCGTACTCCTTGGCCTCCTCGGCCGTCAGGATCTTGTCGCGGTCGGTGTCCTTGCGGATGACGGCCGGATCCTTGCCGGTGTGGCGGGCCAGGGTGGTCTCCATCAGCGTGCGCATGCGCTCGATCTCGGCGGCTTGGATCTCCAGATCGGAGAACTGGCCCTGGATCACGCCGGACAGCGCGGGCTGGTGGATCAGCACCCGGGCGTTCGGCAGCGCGAGGCGCTTGCCCGGCGTACCGGCCGCCAGCAGCACCGCGGCAGCCGAGGCGGCCTGGCCGAGGCACACGGTCTGGATGTCGGCACGCACGTACTGCATGGTGTCGTAGATGGCCATCAGCGAGGTGAACGAGCCACCCGGCGAGTTGATGTACATCGTGATGTCACGGTCGGGATCGAGCGACTCGAGCACGAGCAGCTGAGCCATGATGTCGTTGGCCGACGCGTCGTCCACCTGCACGCCGAGGAAGATGATGCGCTCCTCGAACAGCTTGTTGTACGGGTTGGACTCCTTGACGCCGAAGCTCGAATGCTCGATGAACGACGGCAGGATGTAGCGCGCCTGCGGCTGAAGACGGGGGTCCGTGTGGTCGGTCATTTGTCGAGTCCTGCTCCTGGCCCTGAGCCGTTGACGTTGGCGTTGGTGATGATGTGATCGACGAAGCCGTACTCGAGGGCTTCCTGCGCGGTGAACCAGCGGTCACGGTCCGAGTCGGCCTCGATGCGCTCGATGGTCTGACCGGTGAACTCCGCGTTGAGGCGGAACATCTCCTTCTTGATCACCGCGAACTGCTCGGCCTGGATCGCGATGTCGGCCGCGCTACCCGTCACACCGCCGAGCGGCTGGTGCATCAGGATGCGCGCGTGCGGCAGGGCGTAGCGCTTGCCCTTGGTGCCCGCCGCGAGCAGGAACTCGCCCATCGAGGCGGCCATGCCCATGGCGTAGGTCGCGATGTCGCACGGCGCCAACACCATGGTGTCGTAGATCGCCATACCGGCGCTGATCGAGCCGCCGGGCGAGTTGATGTAGAGGTGGATGTCCTTGGTCGGATCCTCCGCCGACAGCAACAGGATCTGCGCGCACAGCCGGTTGGCGATGTCGTCGTCCACTTGGGAACCCAGGAAGATGATCCGCTCGGAGAGCAGCCGCTCGTACACCGAGTCGACAAGGTTGAGCCCCTGTCCGGCGCCACGCATGTCAGTCACGACTGGATACCTGCTTTCTCTTACGTCTTGGTACTGACGACACTAACCAACCTGGGCCGCCGCGCATGCCCGTAGAGGCCCGCGTTCGCTCACAGCGTCACTTGGCGGTGTCGTCGGCCTCGTCGGCGTTGTCGCTGTCGGAGTCCTCGGCGCTGTCGTCGGCCGCCTCGGTGGCGTCCTCGTCGGCGCCCTCGGCGGCCTGCTCACCCGACGGGCCGAAGAACTCCGTGGTGTCGATCACGGTGCCGTCGGTGTCGGTGACCGTGGCGGCGTGCACCACCGCGGCGATGGTCAGGCCACGGCGCACGTCGGCGAACATTGCGGGCAGCTGGTTGTTCTGCTGCAGGATCTGGATCAGCTGCTGCGGCTCAAGGCCGTACTGACGCGACATCAGCACGAGCCGCTCGGTGAGGTCGTTCTGGCCGACCTGGATGTCGAGCTTGTCGGCGACGGCGTCCATCAGCAGCTGGGTCTTGACGGCCTTCTCGGCGTTGCTGCGGTTGTCGGTGTCGAACTCCTCGCGGCTGCTGCCCTGCTCGGTCAGCTGCTCGGCGAACTTGTCCTCGTCGTGGTCGAGGCCGTGGATCGCGTTGTGCAGGGTCTCATCGATCTGGGCCTGGACGATCTTCTCCGGCAGCGGAACCTCGGTCTGCTCCAGCAGCGCCTCGATCGCCTTGTCGCGGATCTGCTCGGCCTGCTGGACGCTCTTCACCCGGCGCACCTGATCGGTGAGGTTGTTCTTCAACTCCTCGATCGTGTCGAATTCGCTTGCCAGCTGAGCGAACTCGTCGTCGGGCTCGGGAAGCTCGCGCTCCTTGACGGACTTCACGGTCACCGTGACCTCGGCGTCCTGGCCGGCGTACTCACCGGCGGCCAGCTTGGTGGTGAAGACCTTGGACTCACCGGCCTTCAGACCCTTGATGGCGTCGTCGAGGCCCTCGATCAACTGACCGGAACCGACCTCGTGCGACAGGCCCTCGGTGGCGGCCTCGGGAACCTCGTTGCCGTCGACTGTGGCCGACAGGTCGATGGAGACGAAGTCACCGTCCTGCGCGCCGCGCTCGACACCGGTCAGGGTGCCGAACCGGGCCCGCAGGTTCTGCAGCTCGGTGTCGACCTCCTCGTCGGTGACCTCGATCGGGTCGACCGTGATCTTCAGCGCCTCCAGATCGGGCAGCGTGATCTCGGGGCGGACGTCGACCTCGGCCGTGAACACCAGCTCCTCGTTGTCCTCGAGTTTGGTGATCTCGATCTCAGGCTGGCCGAGCGGCTTCACGTCCTGGGTCGAGACGGCCTCGCTGTAGCGGGACGGCAGCGCGTCGTTGACGACCTGCTCCAGCACGGCGCCGCGGCCGATGCGGGCCTCCAGCAGCTTGCGCGGAGCCTTGCCCGGGCGGAAACCGGGCAGCCGGACCTGCTTGGCGAGCTCCTTGAATGCGCGATCGAAGTCCGGCTCAAGCTCGGTGAAGGGCACCTCCACATTGATCCGCACCCGCGTGGGGCTCAACTGCTCGACGGTGCTCTTCACTCTTCTTGCTCCTAGATAGTTCTGTCGTACTGACGGGTGAGTCGGGGTGACAGGATTTGAACCTGCGGCCTTCCGCTCCCAAAGCGGATGCGCTACCAAGCTGCGCTACACCCCGTGTCCTGGTCGATCCGCCGGCCGACACGCCCGCGAAAAGGACCACGCGAGATACTACGTGCTGACGACACGGAGCATTCAATTGGATTTGATTCGGGGCGCACCGGTACAGTGCTGGTGCACATGCGGGCGTAGCTCAATGGTAGAGCCCTAGTCTTCCAAACTAGCTACGCGGGTTCGATTCCCGTCGCCCGCTCCAACAAACCGCCCATACCGGGCGGTTTTTGTTTTGCCGGCCGACTTCGTTGCCTGACCGACCGGCGCGCCCACCCCGGTCACGGGCACGTCTCGAACACCTTTCGATCGGCACAGCGGGGCTGCGTCGTGCTGGACGCGCCCTTACATTGAGTAACAGGCGGGGATCCCCGAGCGATCTTGAAACCGACGGCGCGCGTCGACGTCGAAAACGCGCCCATTGCCGCCACACCCGTGCAGGAGTCGAATGCCCGAGATGAGCACCATCGCAGGCAGCTGCGCACCGGAGTTCGGCGCCGTCCGCGACGCGTTCGAGCAGAACTTCGCCGAGCGCGGTGAGATCGGCGCCGCCGTCGCGGTGTGGGTCGAGGGCGACCTGGTGGTCAATCTGTGGGGTGGCCGGGCCGACGCCGCGGGCACCCGTCCCTGGCGCGAGGACACCCTGGCCAGCGTCTTCTCCGGTTCCAAGGGCCTCACCAGCACGTGCGTGCACCTACTCGCCGACCGCGGCGAGCTCGACCTGAACGCTCCGGTCGCCCGGTATTGGCCCGAGTTCGCGCAGGCAGGCAAGGACGACATCACCATCGCGATGGTCCTCGGGCATCGGTCGGGAGTGATCGGCCCGCGTGAACCGATGGACTGGCGTGAGGTCACGGACTGGGACAGCGTGTGCGAGCGCATCGCGGCCGCCGAACCGTGGTGGGAACCCGGCACCGCGCAGGGTTATCACGTGGTCACGTTCGGGTTCATCCTCGGCGAGGTGATCCGCCGGGTCACCGGCCGGACGCTGGGCCAGTACCTGCGCACCGAGATCGCCGAGCCGCTCGGCATCGACGTGCACATCGGGCTTCCTGCTGCCGAACACCACCGCTGCGCGGAGATGGTCAACAAGCCGACGGTGCAGGGGCTGCTGGCCGACAGTGGGTTCGTCGTACCGCCGGACACATTGGACGCACACCCGATGGCCGGCTGGGCGGTGTCGATGAACTTCGTGCCCGACGACGAGCTCGGCGTCCACAGTCTCGACAACTGGCGGTCGGCCGAGTTCCCCAGCACCAACGCGCACGTGTCGGCGTTGGGTATGGCGACGTTCTACAACGCGCTGGCCCAGGAGAAACTGCTGAGCCGCGAGCACATGGAGTTGTGCCGGGTCTCGCAGGGCGGGTTCGACACCGACGTGGTGCTCGGCCCGCGGGTCGCCGACCACGGTTGGGGCCTGGGCTACATGCTCAATCAGCGCGGCGTGGCGGGCCCGAACACCCGCATATTCGGCCACGGCGGATCGGGCGGTTCGTTCGCGTTCGTCGATCTCGAGCACCGGATCGGCTACGCGTACGTGATGAACTATTTCGACGCCACGAAGTGCAATGCCGATCCGCGAACGGTCGCGCTGTCCAACGAGGTCTACTCAGCTCTGGGCGTAATTTAAGGGCCTGCTCACAGACCCGGAAACCCCGTTTCCTGTAGGTACGCTGGACGCCATGAACGGCTTCGTGCTGGTACTCATCATCCTCGTCATCGCCGCGATCGCCTTCGCGGTCTACAGCTCGTCGAAGGCGAACGGCCGCTCGGCCGAAACCCTGGCCGACGCCAAGGCCGATGCGCGGCGCCTCATCGAGCGGCTCGGCGGGCAGGTGCTCAACCTGACCGGCAGCGACGACGCCTCCAAGCAGGCGCTTGCCGACGCGTCGGAGCGCTACACCGCCGCGTCGTCCCAGATCGACCAGGCCACGACCGTCAAGCAGGCCGAACTCGCCAAGGAAAGCGCGATCGAGGGCCTGTACTACGTCCGCGCGGCCCGCACCGCGATGGGTATGGATCCGGGGCCGGAACTGGAGTCGCTGGCCGGCCAGCGCACCGCGGGCGCGGTCACCGAGGACCGGCGCATCAACTTCGAGGGCCGTGAGATCGAGGCATCCCCCACGCCGTCGCAGCGCACGCCGAACTACTACCCCGGCGGCCGGGTCGCCGGGCGTCCGGTGCCCGCGGGCTGGTACTCCGAGCCGTGGTGGAAGCCCGCGCTGATCGCCGGCGCCTGGGGTTTGGGCTCGGTCCTGCTGTTCGACGCACTGTTCTCAGGCATGCACGGTGTTGACTACGGCGCGCAGGGCTTCGAAAGCGGTTACGGCGACGGCTATTCCGACGGATTCGCGGCCGGGCAGGACTCCGGGATGGACGGCGGCGACAGCGCCGGTGACTGGGGCGGCATGGACACCGGTGGCTGGGATGGCGGCGGCGACTTCGGTGGAGATTTCGGCGGCTTCTGACGCCTGTTCCTTGCGCCAGCAGACGCGTAAGTACCCGTCAGCACGCGTTTTCGGGTACCGCAGCGTCTGCTCGCGAGACGATCAGAACCGGCTGTCGAGCCGCGCGGACACCCCCGCCTCCTGCAGATCGAGGCGTTCGAGCATGGCCCGCGCCGCCTCGTCTTCGATGTGGCCGGCATCGCGCTCGGCGATGAGGGCGGCCCGCTGCGCGGACAGCACCTCGCGGTAGAGCGCCGAGAACACCGCGGCCCGTTTGGTGAGGGCGTCGGGGTCGGGCATCTCGTCGGCGTCCTGCGAGTGCCGGGCGATCATGGCGTGAATCTCCGCGACCACGCGAGGATTCAAACCCGCAGGCGGGTTCGCGAGAAACTCCGCGAGGACGACGTCCGCGGCGTCGTGGACCACGCGCTCGGCCTTGAGTTCCTCTTCGCGGTCGGCCGCGTGATCGTCGGAGAACCGCGACAGATGCAGGCGCCGGATCAGCCACGGCAGTGACCAACCCTGGATCAACAGCGTGCCGACGCTGACCACGAAGGCGATCGCCTGGATGGTGGCGCGCTCGGGGAACGGTTCGCCCGTCACGGTGGTGGCCGGGATGGCCGCCGCGGCGGCGAGCGTCACCACACCGCGCATCCCCGTCCAGGACACGACGACGTTCTCGCGCCAACTCAGCGCCCGTCGATCGATCATGGTGCGCCACTTGGCCTTCGGCTTGCTGCGCGGCTTGACGCCGAGCGCGCCGCGGCCGCCGCGCATCGGGACGGGCACGCTGAACTTGTTCTCCATGTGCCGGGACAGCTTGTTACGCCCGAATATCGCGAACACCGACAGCGGCCGGATCACCAGGACGATCAACAGCACGATGGTCGACGCGACCGCGACCTCGGCGAGCGACTCGTGGGCCTGCCGAAGATCCTCCAGCACGAACCGCAGATGCAGTCCGATGTAGGCGAACACGAACGCCTCCAGCAGCACGTCGACCGAGTTCCACACATAGCGCTCCTGCAGCCGGGTCTGATAACCCGCGCCCAGATTTCCGTTGCCGACCACGAATCCGGCCACCACGACCGCCAACACACCCGATGCGTGCAGCTCCTCCGCCGCGAGGAACGCCGCGAACGGCACCACGAGACCCTGGATGGTCTCCAGGCCGGGGTTGGCCAGCCGCTTGCGGATCCACAACGTCACAACGCCGAGCACCGCACCGACGATGGGTCCGACGGTCGCGCTGTAACCGAACAACAGGAACGGGTTTTCGATGAAGGTGTGGCTGCCCGCGACCTGAGCGACCGCGATCGAGAACAGCGTGAGCGCCGCGGCGTCGTTGATCAGGCTCTCGCCGGTGAGGATCGCCATGACCCGTTTGGGCAGACCGAGTTTGCGTCCGACCGCGACGGCGGTGACCGCGTCGGGTGGCGCGACGATGGCGCCGAGCACGAGCGCCGTCGCGAATGTCAACGGCACCACCACCAACCACGACGACACCGCGGCGACCGCGAAGGCCGTCACCACCACGAGGCCGACACCGAGGCCAAGGATCGGGCGGATGTTGCGCAGGAACGTCGGGAACGAGAAGTCCAGCGCGGCGGAATAGAGCAGCGGCGGCAACACCACGGTCAGCAGGATGTGCGAATCCAGTTCGGGCGGTTCGAACTCCGGCAGGAACGACACCGCACTGCCGATGACGACGATGATGAGCGCGGGTTCCAATCCGCGCCGGTGCGCGATGGCCGTGACGACGATGGCTCCGACGACAACGAGGATCAGTTCCACCCCGAGATTGTCCCGTCAAACTCCGTGACGTGCCGGACGGGCCGATGGCGGGCTCAGGCCTGACAGGTGGGGCACCAGAACAGGTTGCGGCCCTCCAACTCCATGGTGCGCACCGGCGTCCCGCACACGCGGCACGGCTCGCTCGCTCTGCGGTAGACGTACGTGCGAGGTCGCCCCGTCCGGTACGACGGTGCACCGTGGTCGTGTTCGGGCCGCACGACGACGATCTTGCCGCGGCGCACCCCGACCTTCATCAGCTCGACCAGGTCGGTCCACATCGCGTCGAACTCGGCCTGGTCCAACCGGGTTCCGGGCAGGTGCGGGTCGATGCGGTGGCGGAACAGCAGTTCGCTGCGGTAGACGTTGCCGACGCCGGCGATCACCGCCTGGTCCATCAGCAAGGCTCCGATAGGCCTGCGGGACTTGGTGATTCGCTTCCAGGCCAACGCAGGATCGGCGTCAGCCCGCAGTGGGTCGGGCCCGAGTTTGGCGACGATGTCGACGATCTCGGGCTCGGCGATGAGCTCGCAGACGGTCGGACCGCGCAGATCGGTGCCGTACTCGGCACCGATCATCCGCATCCGCACCTGGCCGATCGGTTCGGGCAACGGCACGGGAGCCTCGGTGAACGTGCCGTACAACCCGAGGTGGATGTGGACCACGCGGCCACCGTCGTAGTGGTGGAACAGGTGCTTACCCCAGGCGGACGCACGCTTGAGGATGTGGCCGTTGACCGCGGCGGCTCCGTCGCTGAACCGGCCCTGCGGGCTGGACACGGCGACGGGGGCGCGGCCGAAGCGGCGTTGATGCAGCCGGGCCAGCCGGTGCAGGGTGTGCCCTTCCGGCACGTGTCAGGCCGGGGCGCCCGGAACCGGGGGCGCGACGTGGGTGCGCTCGTATTCCGCCATGATGTCGATCCGGCGCTGGTGACGCTCGGCCTCCGACCATGGCGTGGACAGGAACGCGTCGACGATCGCGAGCGCTTCCTCGGTGGTGTGCATGCGGCCGCCGATACCGATCAGCTGCGCGTTGTTGTGCTCACGGGCGAGCTTCGCGGTCTCGACACTCCACGCGAGCGCGCAACGTGCGCCGGGCACCTTGTTCGCGGCGATCTGCTCACCGTTGCCCGAGCCGCCGAGCACGATGCCGAGGCTGCCGGGATCGGCCACGGTCTTCTCGGCGGCCGCGATGCAGAAAGCCGGGTAGTCGTCGTCGGCGTCGTAGGAGTACGCCCCGCAGTCGATCGGCTCGTGGCCGGTCTTCTCCAAATGCTCGATGATCGTTTTCTTGAATTCGAGTCCGGCGTGATCGGCACCGAGGTAGACGCGCATGGCGGTAACCCTAACGCGTCAGCGGTCCGGCTCCGCGCCCGCTCTGACGCCGGCCGCCAGGAGGTCGAGCATTCGCTGCGCCTGCTCGGCCGAGCCGCTCGCGAGGAAGATCCCGAGCAGGCTCGACACCACGTCCTCGGCACGGACGTCGGCGCGCAGGCTGCCGTCCGCCGCCCCCGCTTCGAGCAGCAGCTCGACCGCCCCGAAGATGCTCGCCCGCGTGTCGTTGTGATCGACCGCGCCGGATTCGAACACCGCCCGAAGCGACTCGGCCATCCCCCGCTTCGCCGCGACGAACTCGGCGTAGCGGTTCATCCACCGGCGCAGCGCCACCGCGGGCGGGTGGGAGGCCAGAAGCTCGGTAGCCGAGGCCGACACCTCGGCGAGCTCGGCTCGGTAGACGGCCTCGATGAGCGCCTCGCGGCTGGGGAAATGCCGGTACAGCGTGCCGATGCCGACGCCGGCGTCGCGAGCGATCGCCTCGAGGGTGACGACGCCGTCCGCGGCCGCGAACGCAGCCGAAGCTGCCGCGAGAAGCCGCTCGCGGTTGCGTTTCGCATCAGCCCGTTCCGCCATAGCGGAGGCACCTCCGTTTTGTTATCGTGGCAAGAAGCGGAGGCCCCTCCGCATCGGTTTCCAGTATCGCAGGTCAGGAGCACATCATGGGCACATCGCACCCCGGCGGCATCGGCACCCTGGGCGGGCACGCGGTCGCGCGGATCGGCTACGGCGCCATGGGACTCGGGCATCAACTCCCCCAGGCCGATGCCGTTGCGGTACTGCGCCGCGCCGTGGCACTCGGCGTCGACCACATCGACACCGCGTCGTTCTACGACGACGGCGAGGTGAACCGCCGCATCCATGACGCGCTGTCGCCGTACGCCGAAGACCTCGTCATCGTCAGCAAGGTCGGCGCGCGGCCCGCCACCGGTCGGATCCCGCTCGCACTGGCCCAGCACCCTGCCGAACTGCGTGCTGCCGTCGAACTCGATCTGACCCAGCTGGGCCTCGACCGGATCCCGGTGGTCAACCTGCGGCGCGCCGACATCGGGCCCGGCGTGATCGCCGAGGGTGACCAGATCGTCGACCTCGACGATCAGCTGGCCGAGATGATCACGCTGCGCGACGAGGGCAAGATCGGCGCGATCGGCATCAGCAATGTCGATCTCGCCACCCTGCGGCGTGCACTGCCGTCCGGCATCGTGTGCGTACAGAACGCTTACAGCGTGCTGAACCGCGAACGCGAATCCGAGCTGGCGTTGTGCGCTGAACACGACATCGCGTGGGTGCCGTTCTTCCCGCTCGGCTCGGCGTTCCCGGGCTTTCCGAAGGTCGCGGAAAACCCTGTGGTGCAACGTATCGCGGGCGACCTCGGTGCCAGTGGCGCCCAGGTCGGGTTGGCCTGGTTGCTGGCGCACGCACCCAACACGCTGCTGATCGCCGGCACCACGTCCGTCGAACACCTCGAAGAGAACCTGCGCGCCGGCGACATCAGCCTGTCGGCCGATCACCTCGCCGAACTCGACGCGGTGTGGGCGGGTGCGTCACCCCACAGTGATGGCGTCGAGGCGTTCCTTGATGAACGCTGACGACGTCACGGGCTCCAGGCCCGATACGCGGCCGACCGGCGGCTCAAGCGGTGTCACCAACGCATCGTGGTTGGCCTCGTAGAAGTAGATCAGCGACACCAGATCTTCTTCCGGCGCATGGGGTTGCGGTGGCAGCACGCGATGGCGTCCCGACGGCCAGCGCCTGCCGCTCCAGTATTCGAGAAGGTCGCCGATGTTGATCGTGAGCGCACCGGGCTCCCACGGTGCGTCCTCCCAGCCCTCGGCCTCCGAGTACACCTGCAGGCCGCCTGCGCCGGGTTCGCGGTCCAGTACGGTCACGGTGCCGAAGTCGGTGTGCGGCCCGATCCGGAACTGGCCGGGCTCGGGCTCTCCCACCACGCTCACGGGCGGGTAGTGGTTGATGTTCATCGTCCACGTCGGCCGGTCGGCCAGTGCCACAAACGGATTCACCGAAAGCCCGAGCGCGTGGGCGAAGAGCGCGAGCAGGTCGTCGGAGAGCTTGCGCATCGCCGCGGTGTACTCGGCGACCAGCGGCTGCAATGCGGGTACCTCGGCCGGCCACACGTTGGGCGCGAACCAGATCCGGTCGACATCCGGGTCGCCGGTCGCGGTCTCGGCGCCAAGGCTGTAGCTCTCCTTGAGGTCCGGTGGCGTCTCGGTGCCTTCTGCGTAGCCATTGGCCTCGGCACCGGGCCCGATCCAGCCGTGCCCACCGACCGGCACCGAGTAGCGCTGCTTGACCTCGGTGGGCAGCGCGAAGAACTCCCGGCTCGCCGCACGCACCCGGGCCGCCAGGTCGGTGTCCACACCGTGGCCGGTGACCACGATGAAGCCGGCCCGTTGCAGGCCGGCGTCGACCTCGGCGGCAACGGCGTCCGCTTCGGCACCACCGGCATACCAGCGCGATATGTCCACTGTCGCAATGGCACTCATTCAGCCACCCCGATGTCCTCGTTCCATAGTTCTGGCCGTGCCGCGATGAACTCCTCCATCATCGACACGCACCGCTGATCCTCGAGCAGTGTGATCTTCACACCGTTTTCGGCAAGCCAGTCGTGGCCGCCGGAGAATGTCTTGGCCTCGCCGATCACCACCGCGCCGATGTTGAACTGACGCACCAGGCCGCTGCAGTACCAACACGGCGAGAGCGTCGTCACCATGACCGTGGACCGGTAGTCCCGCTGGCGGCCGGCGTTGCGGAACGCGTCGGTCTCGCCGTGCACCGACGGGTCGTCGTTCTGCACCCGGCGGTTGCGCCCGCTACCCAGCAGCACCCCGTCGGTGGTGAACAACGCCGCCCCGATCGGAATACCGCCTTCCGCCAAACCCTTTCGGGCCTCGTCGACGGCGACGTCGAGCATCTGTTCCGGCGTCACACTGCCACCTTCTCAGCTTGGACCTTGGTGCGGCACAGCGCCAGATAGCAACCCGCGGCGAGCGCGAATCCGACAAAGAAACCGATGTCACCGAGTTCGGGCAGCGCCCGGACCACATAACCCACGAACAACTCCTGGTTACAGAACAGCAGTACCGACACCACCAGACCGATCAGGAACGACAGTAGCCCCGGCCAGTTGGAGTAATCGCGGTCATAGAGAAATCCGTCGACCCGGTGACCGCGGCGCAGATACTGATCGGCGAAGACGACGCCCAGCCAGGGACCGACCCAATAAGCGATCAGGAACAGGAAGCCCTTGTAACTGGTGGCGGCATCGGCCAACGCCCACCAGGCGACGAGGAATCCGGCGACCCCGAAGAATGCGGTGGCCAGCGCCCGCGCGATGTGGGCGGGCAGCTTGACGCCGGTGGTGACGAACGCCATGCCTGCCGAGTAGACGTTGATCGCGTTGGCGGCGATGGCCCCGATCGCGATGGCCAGCAGCGTGGCGCCGGCCAGCCACCCGGGCAGCGAGCTCGTGAACGCGTCCGTCGGGTTGTCCGTCGGCGCCGTCACGATGGTCACCGAGGCCGCACCGACGATCGCCAGGATCGTGCACGCCGAGAACAGCCCGGTGGCGGCGAACAGGCCGGTGCGGACCGGTGACACCGTGCTCGGCAGGTAGCGGCTGAAGTCGGCGGCATAGGGCGCCCAGCCCGCGACATAGCCGAACGTGGTCCCCACCGTGAGCAGGAAGCCGCCGAGTCCGCCGACGCCGCCGTCGACCGCGGGCGCACCAAGATCGGCTTTCGACATGATGATCACCGAGGTGATCGCGAAGATCACCGCGAGCACCGGGAACGCCCAGCGCTCGAACGCCTGCACCAGATTGTGGCCGAAGAAGGCCAGCGCGGTCTGCACCGCGACCACCAGCACCAGCGCCGGAAGCGGGCCGATCCCGAACAGCGTCGAGAGCGCGAACGCTCCGCTGACGCTGTTGGTGGCGAACCAGCCGACGCCTGCGGTGACCGCCATCAGCACCGATGGCACCGCATTCCCCCGGAAGCCGAACGGCAAGCGCCCCAACACCATCTGCGGCACCCCGAGCTGCGGCCCCCGCGCGGAGAGAAAGAAGTGCGCCAGCGCGCCGAGGCCGGCGCCCACGATGATGCCCGCCGCGGCCTGCCAGAAGTTCATGCCGAAATAGGAGACCGCGAGCACGCCGAGGAAGATGGTCGCGAACTCGAGGTTCGGCGACGCCCACGTCCACAGCAGTTGGCTGGGGCGCCCGTGCCGGTCGGCCTCGGCGATGTACTCGTTGCCGCCCGGCTCGACGGCTGCGATGCGGTCGCGATAGGAACCGTCGGTGGTGGGCTCGGGCGCATTCATGCGTTACACCGTGGCGTGAACCGCGGTGTAACGCAACCTGAACGCGACAATACGGTCGCGGTCAGTCCGGCTGGGCAGCCGCGAGCAACTGCCGCGCGCTCGCGACGATGTGGTCGTCGAGAGCGGCCCGCCGGGTGTCCGGGCCTCCGGTGGTGATCGCCTCGAGCAGCGCGCGGTGCTCCTCCGGGATCGCGAACGGGCTGTCATGTCGTTTGGCGAGCCGGTGGATCTGCATCCGGATGCGTGGCTGCACGCTGGTCCACAGCTGCATGGCGTGCTCGGAATGTGCACTCTTGACGATGGTCTCGTGGAACTGCACATCGAGTTCGTTGAGCTGTTCGAGGTCATCGACGAGCGCCGCCTTGTCCATGAGCTCGACGAGGCGCCCGAGTTCGGCGAGCACCGCGGGGGCGGCGCTGGCCTTCTCCACCGCGAACTGCTCGATGGCGAGCCGCACCGGCAGTAACACGCCCAGCAATTCATCGGCACTCACCGCCGCGACGAACGCCCCGCGGTTGGGGATGTGATGAACCAGCCCTTCACTTTCCATCTGGCGCAGCGCTTCTCGCACCGGCCCCGGGCTCGTCGAGAGGTGCGCGGCCAGGACGTCCTGCTTGAGCTGAGCACCCGGAGCCAAGACGCCTTTCACGATCTGTTCGCGCAACCAGTCCGCGATCTGATGCCGCCGCGAGGAAGCGAACGGGGCAGCGGCGGCCAGCGGTTCGATGGCCCCCAACACGTCCTCCGTCATACGTATCTCTCCCTTCACGACGGTTGCCCGCCGCCCTAATCCTATGCAGCCGCGTTCGGCGGCCAGATGACAAACACGACGCACTGTTGCGTTGATTACAGATTATAGATAATCTCTGATCCACGCCATCCCGGCTCCGGACCGACGGACAAACGCCCATCCGGTAGCCGAAACCTCCCCCGAACAAAGGACACTCATGCGCACAGGTATCCGTGCGGCGATCGCCGCGCTCGCCGCCACCGCCGCGGTGATCACGGCGGGCTGTACATCTTCCGACCAGGCCGGCCCCGCCTCATCCCAGAACAGCGTCTTGTCGAAAGTCCTGACCACCAAGAAGCTCACCGTCGGCGTCTTCGCCGACGCACCGCCGTACGGCGTGATGAACAGCTCGGGCGAGTACGAAGGTTTCGACATCGACAAGGCGCGGGCACTTGCCGAATCACTCGGCGCCGAAGTCGAATTCGTCAGCACCACGAACGCGAGCCGGATTCCGATGCTCGAGACCGGCAAGGCCGACGTCGTCATCGCCGCACTGACCAACCTCGACGAACGCGCCCAGGTGGTGGCGCTGACGAGGCCATACGCGTCCGAAGGCCAGCTCGTCGTGGTACCCGCCGACAGCCCGATCCGCAGCTACGACGACCTCGCCGGCCGCACGGTCGCCGCGACGCGCGGCAGTGTGCCCGCCACGATCCTGGAGGCGGAGTTTCCGCAGGCCAAGCCCAGCCTGTTCGAGGCCGTGGCCGACTCCATCCAGGCGCTGCGCAGCGGAAAGGTCGACGCCCTGATGGAAAGCACCGCAGTGGTGGCCGACATCCGGGCCAGCGAGGGCGCCGCGGTGCGCGTGCTCGACGCTCCCGCGCTGGCCCCCTCGTTCGTGTCCTTCGGCGTCAAGATGGGCGACCAGCTCTGGCTCAACTACCTGAACAACTTCATCATGAACTACAACATCAGCAAGGCCGCCAATGAGTCCTACAACCGGTGGCTCGGCATGGACGTCCCCGACCTCATCAAGTAACTCGCTGCATCCCAACATCTTTCAGGACAACACATGCAGCTTTACTACGGGGACCTGATCCCCTACCTCCCGGCACTGCTCAAAGGTCTCGCGGTCAGCATCGGGGTGAGCCTGGTCGCCGCGATTGTCGGCGGCGCATTCGGAATCCTGCTCTACGCCGGGCGCACCTCCCAGGTGAGTGTCTTCCGGGCCGCGTCGTCGGCCTACATCGAGATCATCCGCAACACCCCACTGCTGTTGCAGCTCTACCTCGTCTACTTCGCGCTGCCGCAGGCCGGGGTCAACCTCGACCCGGTCGCGGCGGGCATCCTCGCGCTCAGCATCAACAACGCGGCGTACATGGCCGAGATCTATCGCGCCGGCTTTCAGTCCGTACCCGCAGGCCTGCGCGAAGCGGGCGCGGCACTCGGGCTCAGCCCACGTGACACGTTCTGGCGTGTGCTGTTTCCACCGGCGATGCGAAATGTCCTGCCGGCCATCACCAATCAAACCATCCTGCTGTTTCTGGCCTCGTCGATCACGTCGGTCGTATCCCTGCCCGACCTGATGCACGTGATGATGGGAATCACCTCGACCACGTTCCGCACCATCGAGGCGTTCACCGTCGGCGGCCTGCTCTACTTCGCGGTCGCATTCCTCATCGCGAGCCTGTCGCGAATCGTCGAAACCCGGTTCATCAAGTGGAAGGTGGCGTGATGTTCGAGGGACTCGGCACCCAACATCTGTCATTGATCTGGCACGGGGCGCTTGTAACGCTCCAGATATGCGCGCTGTCAGTTCTTTTCGGCGGCATCCTGGGAATCGTCATCGGGCTGATGTCCACCGGCCCCATCCGCACCCTGCGATGGGTGGCCGCCATCTACGTCGCGGTGATACGCGGCATCCCGGTGTTGCTGATCATCTTCTTCGTCTACTTCGGAATACCGCTGCTGGCCCCCGGCAGCAGCCTCTCGGAGTACTGGGCCGCCGTGATCGCGCTGTCGGTGTTCGCGTCGGCCTACATCGGCGAGCTCGTGCGTGGCAGCATCCAAGCGGTCCCCCGCGGGCAGTTCGAGGCCGCCGACGCACTCGGACTGTCCTACGCGCAACGCATGCGGTGGGTCATCCTGCCGCAGGCAGCACGGGTGATCGTGCCACCCGGTGTCGGTTTCCTGGTGATCCTGATCAAAGACAGCTCGCTCGTCGCGGTCATCGGGCTCATCGAGCTGACCCGCGCAGGCAATGTCGTCAGCTCGCTGACCGCCGATCCGATCACCACCTACCTCATCGTCGGGGCCGGCTATTTCGTCATCTGCTACGCGCTTTCGTCCCTGGGCCGCCGCTACGAACGACGGCTCGGCATTCACGTCAAGGCGCCCGCGGTCGGCGACACCCTCACCCTCACCACAGGAGCGAACAAATGATCGATGTCGATGGACTGCGGCTGAGCTTCGGCGACACCGAAGTGCTGCACGGGGTTTCGTGTCGGGTGGCCGAACGCGAAGTCGTGTGCATCATCGGCGCGTCGGGTTCGGGCAAGAGCACGCTGTTGCGCTGCATGAACGGCCTGGAACGGCCGTCGCACGGCACGATCGTGATCAACGGGCACACGCTGGGGCCCCAGGAGAAGACCGCCGACCTGGCCGTGGTGCGCCGTGACGTGGGCATGGTGTTCCAGCATTTCAACCTTTTCCCGCACATGACCGTCATCGAGAACATCGCGCTCGCGCCGCGACGGGTGCTGGGGCGCAACAAGACCGATGCCGATGAACGAGCCCGCACGCTGCTGGGGCGAGTAGGTCTGGCCGACAAGGCCGACGTCTATCCCGATTCGCTGTCAGGCGGCCAGAAGCAACGCGTGGCCATCGCCCGCGCGCTCGCCATGGACCCGAAGATCATGCTCTTCGACGAACCGACCTCGGCGCTGGACCCCGAGATCGTCGGCGAGGTGCTGGCGGTGATGAAAGACCTTGCCGCCGACGGTATGACGATGGTCGTGGTGACCCACGAGATGGGATTCGCCCGCGAGGTCTCCGACCGGGTGATGTACATGGACAAGGGCATGATCGTCGAAACGGCCAGTCCGGCATCGCTGTTCAGTTCACCGCAGGAAACCCGTACCCGGGAGTTCCTGAGCAAGGTGCTCTGAATGCCTGCCCTGGACTACCTGCTGACGGGCGCCGAGATCGTCGACGGCACCGGGGCTCCCCCGCGCCGTGCCGATGTCGGGCTGCGTGGGGACCGCATCGCCTTCGTCGGGTTGTCGCCCGACGTGCGGGCGGTCAGCACGCTGGACTGCACCGGCATGATCATCACGCCCGGGCTGATCGATCCGCACAGCCACAGCGACTGGTCGGTGCTGGGCAATCCCGACGCGTTCAGCACGATTCATCAGGGTGTCACGACCGAGGTGGTCGGCAATTGTGGTGTCACCTATGCCCCGATCGGCGACGACGATGTCGACGCGACCACAGGCGCCCTGCAGGCCATGGGTTACGACGGCCCGGTCGACTGGCGCAGCTTCGGCGATCTCGTGCAGCGCGTGCACTCCGGTCAGACGGCCCAGAACCTCATGTGGTTCGTCGGGCACACCGCGATTCGCTCCGCCGCGCGGTCGGCCGATGACCAACTCCGCGGGCAGGTCCACCTGCTCGAGGAGTCGATGGAGGCCGGCGCGATCGGTTTCACGAGCGGGCTGGAGTACGGCTCAGGACGTTTCGCGCCGACCGAGGAACTCGTGACGCTCGCCTCGGTGGTCGGCAGGCGCGACGGCATGTACGCGAGCCACATCCGCAACCGCGACGCCGGTCTCGACACCGCCGTGGACGAGTTCTTCGCCGTCGTCGACGGCGGTGGCGTGCGGGCTCAGCTGTCGCACCTCAACGTGCGCCATGACACCGGGGCCGAACCCGGCGCCTGGGAACGCGCGGCCGAGCGCGTCGTCACCGAACGACAGCGCGGAACCGATGTGCTGGCCGACATGACCCCTTACCCGCACGGCATCGGCATGGCCACCGGGTTGCTGCCGGCATGGCTGGCCGAACGCCCCGGCGCAGAGGCCGCCGAGCTGCTCAAGGACCGAGAAGTCCGCGACCGGGTGCGCCGCGACAGCGACCGCTACTGGCGGTTCGTGCACCGCGGCCAGTGGCACCGCGTGCGGCTCGGTGTCAGTCCCGCCCATCCCGACTGGGAAGGCCTGTCGTTCACCGAGATTGCCGAGAAGCACGGCGCCGACGAATGGGAGTGCCTGTTCGACATCCTCACCGCGGCGGGCGCCGACATGGGCAGCGTGCAGCTGATCGGCGACCTGTTCACCGCGGGCCATCTCGCCGAGGCGATCGCGCACGACCACTTCCTGCTCGGGGTCGACGCGTTCACCACATGCCGGCACGGCGCGCTGGAGGGCCGGACCCGCAATCCGCTGTTCTACCACGGGCATACGCATTACCTGGCTCATCACGTGCCGGCGGGCACGCTGTCGCTGGAGACGGCCATCCACAAGATGACCGGGATGGTCGCCGCACACTTCGGCATGCGCGACCGGGGTGAATTGCGCGCGGGCGCGTTCGCCGATGTCGTCGTATTCGATCCCGAGATCGTTGCCCGCACCGACACCTGGACGCTGCCGACCCGATACGCCGACGCCGCACGCCACGTCTGGGTGAACGGCGTACCCGTCGTCACCGACGCCACCCACACGGGCCGCAGGCCCGGACTCATGCTCACCCACCGGCCGTGACCGCTCGGCCATATCATCCCGAGGAGTACCAAACCACATGAAAATCACCGGCATTCAGACGTGCGGGCTGCGCGGCGCCACCCCGGAGGGGGGCTGGTCCAACGAACTGCGTCCCGACGACGTCGTGCACACCCTGGTCGCCGTCCACACCGACAGCGGCCAGGTGGGCATCGGCAGTGCCTTCACGACCGAGGGTTTGGTGGCCGCCGCCGTGGATGTTCTTGCACCGCAACTCATCGGGCAGAGTGCGCTGGAAGCCGAGCGGCTCACCGAGACACTGCACCAGAGCGCGTTCTGGATGGGGCGCGGCGGTTCCTTGACCCACGCGACCAGCGCCATCGACATCGCGCTGTGGGACCTGGCCGGCCAGGCGCTGGGGCAACCGGTCGGACGGCTGCTCGGTGGCCGCTACCGGGACCGGGTCCGCCCGTACGCCTCGGTGCTCATGGACGAGGCGCCGGTGATGACCGAAAACCTGTCGCAGCTGGCGGATCAGGGCTTCACGGCGTTCAAGATCGGCTGGTGGAAGTTCGGCCGCGTGGACAGCGAGACCGACGAGCGCACGGTGGCCGCGGCCCGTGAAGCCGTCGGCGATCACATACTGGCGGTCGACGCCGGTGGTTCAGAGGCCTTCTTCCCCGGCGGATTGTCGTGGGCCAAACGCACGGCCGACATGCTGGCCGATTACGGCGTCGCGTGGTTCGAGGAGGCGCTGGCACCCGACGACGTCGACGGTTTCGTGGAGTTGAGACGGCATTCCAAGGTGCCGATCAGTGGCGGCGAGGTGCTGACCCGTCGGCAGACGTTCCTCCCGTTCCTTGATGCGGGGGCCTTCGACATCGTGCAACCCGACACCACCAAAGGCGGCGGCCTGAGCGAATCCCGACGGATCGGCTGGGCCGCGCAGGACCGCGGGGTGCGGCTCATACCGCACGGCTGGAACACCGCGATCGGTCTGGCCGCCGATCTGCACCTGGCCTCAGCACTGGCCGCGACCGACTTCGTCGAGTACAAGACCGGATCGGCCTACATCGACGAACTCGTCAGCGGCGGATGGGATCTCGACAACGAAGGCATGCTCGCGGTGCCGGACGGGCCCGGGCTCGGCGTCACGCTGGACCGGGCTGCGCTCGAGCGCTACGGCACTCGCCCGACATTCGCCGATGCGCGATGAGTGAGGTGTTCGATCACCGGGTGATCCCGCTGGCGACCGTGCAGGAGCCGAGTCACATCGACGTGATCGGCGACGGACTCGTCGAGGGCGGCCTGCCCGTGGTCGAGGTCGGGATGCGCGGCGCGCACGGCCTCGACGCGATCCGCCGGCTGTCGGCGCGCGGCGACCTCCTGGTCGGCGCCGGAACCGTCCGCTCCGTCCCCCAAGCCCGCGAGGTGATCGATGCGGGCGCACAGTTCGTGGTGTCACCCGGTCTGGACGACGACGTGGTCCGGTTCGTGACGGATGCCGGGCTGCCCATCATTCCGGGGGTGCTCAGCCCGACCGAAGTGGGTGCCGCGGCACGTCTCGGTCTGCGTCGGGTCAAGCTGTTCCCGGCCGCGGCCGTCGATGCCTCGGCTCTGCTGACCGCCTACGCCGCGGTGTTTCCCGACGTCCGATTCATGCCGTCGGCCGGTGTCACGGCCGCTTCGATGGCCGGATTCCTGTCCCAGCAGGCGGTTTTCGCGGTGAGCGGCAGCTGGATCACCGCACGCGCGGCCGACGGTGCTGCCGCGGTCGCCGCCGCGGCTCGAGACGCGGTCGCCGTGGCCGCGGGGGTGTGACGATGAGTTTCGACGTTGTCGCGATCGGTGAGAGTCTCGGGCTGCTGACCGCACCACGGCCCGGCCGCCTGCACCACAACCCCGCGCTGCGCCTGGGATTCGGTGGCGCGGAAAGCAACGTCGCCATCGGCGTCGCCCGTCTGGGCGGGTCGGCGGCCTGGATCGGGCGGATCGGCGCGGACAGTCTCGGGGAGTTGATTCTGCGCGAACTGCGCGCCGAGGCCGTCCACACCTTCCCGGCGCTCGACCACGACGCCGCGACGGCCCTCATGATCAAAGAGCGACCCCATCCGGGCGCATCGCAGATCAGCTACTACCGCCGCGGGCACGCCGGCACCCGTCTGCAGCCCTGTGACATCCCGGCCACCGTCGTGGGCGACACGAAAATCCTTCATATCACCGGGATTTCAGCGGGACTGGGCAAAGGCCCGTTGGCTGCGGCGCACGCCGCGATAGACCTTGCCGCCGCGGCAGGCGCCGCCGTGTCGTTCGACGTCAACCACCGCGACGCGCTGTGGGCCGACCGCGACGCCGCCGCGGCCGCCTACCGCGAGTTGGCGCGCCGAGCCGACATCGTGTTCGCCGGAGAGGACGAGGCACACCTGCTGACCGACGTCGAGACACCCGACCGGCAGCTCGACGCCCTGCTGGGCATGGGCGTCGAGTGTGCGGTGGTCAAGCGCGGCGCCGAGGGCGCGATGGCCGCCACCGTGGGTTGGCGCCACTCGGCGCCTGCCGTGCCGGTCCCGGTGGTGGACACCGTGGGTGCCGGTGACGCGTTCGTCGCCGGATGGCTGGCAGAGCGCGCCCAGGGCGCCGATCCGCGACTGTGTCTGGACACCGCGCTGGCCTGCGGGGCATTCGCATGCACCGGCGAAGGCGACTGGGAATCCGCACCCACGCGCGACGACCTGCGGTGGCTACGCGCGGGTGCGGCGGACCCGGTGCGCCGCTAGTCGAATTCCGGGCGCTCGTTGCGGGTGCGCTTGAGCTCCCAGAAATGCGGATACGACGCGAACGTCACCGACGCGTCCCATAACTTGCCCGCCTCCTCGCCGCGCGGGATGCGGGAGAGGACCGGGCCGAAGAACGCCACGCCGTTGACGTGGATGGTCGGTGTGCCGACGTCCTCGCCCACCGCATCCATCCCGGCATGGTGGCTCTTGCGCAGGGCTTCGTCGTACTTGTCGGTCGTGGCGGCCTCGGCGAGTTCGGCGGGCAGGCCGACCTCCTCGAGGGACTGCGCGATCACCTCGTCGAAGTCCTTGTTCTCGAGATTGTGGATGCGGAAGCCCATCGCGGTGTAGAGCGGCGACAGGATCTCGGGGCCCTTGAGTTGCTCGGCGGCGATCGCGACCCGGACCGGACCCCAGGCCTTCTTCATCGCCTCTTGGTATTCCTCGGGCAGATCGCGGCCCTCGTTGAGCACGGCCAGGCTCATCACGTGGAACTGCACCTCGATGTCGCGCACCTTCTCGACTTCGAGGATCCAACGCGACGTGATCCAGCACCACGGGCACAGCGGGTCGAACCAGAAACCTGCGGTGTTCTTGCCATCCTTGTTGGCCATTCAACGCGTCCTCTCGATCCGAACTGGACAGAACTCCGTCCAGCACAACTCCATGCACCCTCACCCTGTTCCCGTCATCGGCGTCGCGCAACCGGCACGCGGTGTCGAGGGGGTGGAAAACGAGTAGTCAACTACTCATTCGCGCAGGCCTTGTCCGGTTTTATCGTGGCCTCACTCGTCGGGTCGGCAGAGGAGGCACGCATGATCGGCGCCGATGCAAAGCCGGCCACATCCGGGCTGGCACCCCGGGTCGAGGTGATCGCAGAGACATCGGAGCCGACGAACAGCGCTCGAGCGCGACAGTGCCCGTCGGTCGCCCTCGATGCCAGCAGCCCGGGCGAGACGATGATCAGTGTCTACGTCCACGTCGACGCGGAATTGGACGATGACAGCGCGCGGGCGGTCGCCGAGGCGATCGCCCAGACCGCGCGGCGCGTGAGGTGGAAGTCCAACACCGCGATGGTCGAGGTGAACACCCGAGATGTCGCGACCCTCGCGGCCATCCGTCACGTGGGTTACGTCGAAACCGGATTGAGTCTCAGCGCGCCGAAACCCACCAGTGCCAGGCTGGACAGCGCTCCCGACCCGCAACTTCGACGGGTCACGAAATGCCAGCAGCAACACAAGAACGGCGAGGGCGTTCTTGTCGGGATCATCGACGTCCACGGGTTCGACTTCGCCCACCCCGATTTTCTGGACGAGACACGCCATACGCGATTCGAGGCGATCTGGGATCAGGGCGGCGTCACGCGCCCGCCACCCCCGTCTCGCGCCGGCGACAAAGACGGCTATCAATACGGTTCACTGATCCTCAAGCGCCACATGGACGCGGCGATCGACGCGGCGCCCGTACGCCGGATGGCGGCCACCTCACTCGAGCCCCAGTCGCAGATGGTGCCAGGATCGCACGGCACACACGTCGCCTCGATCGCCGCGGGCAACCGCGGTGTGGCCCGTAATGCCCGGCTGGCAGCCGTGTTGATCGACCTGAGCGAGCAGTCCGAGAACGCCGCGACGAGCTTCTACGATTCGACACGCGTGACCGACGCCGTCGATTATCTGTTGGATCTCGCTACCGAGCTCGGTGGAGAGCAGCCCTTGCCGGTGTCGATCAACATCAGCCTCGGCACCAACGGCCACGCGCACGATTCCACGAGTCCCACGGCCCAGTGGATCGACCATGCACTGTCGACCCGCGGCCGCGCCGTCGCCGTGGCGAGCGGTAACTCGGGTCAGACCGAGGCCGCCGGCGACGGAGACCGGGGCTTCATCAAAGGACGGATCCATGCCAGCGGAAAGCTCCGGAAGGCCGGTTTGCCACACGATCTCGCCTGGATTGTCGAAGGAACCGACCATGTCGCCGATGTCTCGGAGAACGAAATGGAGATCTGGTACGAGGCACAGGACAGGTTCGAAGTGGCGATCAGGCCGCCCGGCGGGACATGGAGCGAGTACATCAAGCCCACGAGAAAAGCGATCAACAAACGCCTCGGCGACGGGACGCGCGTCAGCATCGTCAACGAAAGCTACTATCCGGAGAACGGGCTGAATCGAATATCGGTAATCCTCTCGCCCAGATACCCGCGCCCGGTCAACGGTGCCATACCACAACCGAAGCCGATCACGGCTGGGCAATGGACGGTCCGGCTGCGCGGAATCGTCGTGCGCGACGGCACATTTCACGCGTGGATCGAACGGGATGACGCACGCCGCCGGCCCGGCAGCGGGAATCTGTGGGACTTCCCGTCGTACTTCGCCCCTGGCTCCTATACCGACGACTCGATGATCAACTCCCTGGCGTGCCCCAATCGGGTGATCGCGGTGGCCAACATCGACGTACACGGCGAGAAGGTCAACGTCAGTTCCAGCCGCGGCCCCACTCGAGACGGCCGGTGCAAACCCGACATCGGGGCGGACGGTACCGACGTGGTGGCAGCGTGCGGATTCCACCCGAGAAGTGAGTGGATCGCGATGACAGGCACCAGCATGGCGAGTCCCTACGTGTGCGGCGTCGCGGCGCTGATGTTGGCGGCACACCCGCGCCTCACCGCCGCCCAGATCCAGGGCATCATCCGAGCGACCTCGGCACCGCTCATCGGATACGACTTCGACTGGCGCAAGGACGCGGGCTTCGGGCTGATCAACCCGGCGGGCTGCGTCGAAGCCGCCACGAGCTACAAAGCGAAGGCCGGCAAATGAAACTACTCGCGTTTCACGCCACGGACGGCGATTGTCTACTGCTCGAATCCGGCCGCGGACACCGGGTTCTCGTCGACGGTGGACGGTCATCCAGCTTCAAGCGATGCACGCAGCCCACACTCGACAGACTCGTCACCGAGAACAAGGCGATCGATCTCGTCGTGGTCTCTCACATCGACGCGGACCACATCAGCGGCATACTCCCCCTTCTCGATGCGGTCGAGAAGTGGGCCAGTTTCGAGCACCAGATGGCGCATGCCGAAGAAGGCGAAGTGCTGCGACAACCCACTCTCCCGAAACCGCCTGAGATCAGGGGTATCTGGCACAACTCGTGGCGAAGCCAACTCGGCGAACTCGCCGACCCGGCGGGGAACCTGGCACAAGCCGTCGCGTCGGCAGTCGAACTCTCCCTCGGCGTCGGTAATTCCGACATGACGGAGCCGGCGCTCACACTGTCGAACCTGGCGGCCAGTGTGCAGCAGGGCGAGGAATTGATGAACAAGCTGGACCGCTCCCGCGTGCCGATCCCGTTCAATGCACCTTTCGACGGAATGGTGCTGCTGCGCAGGCCGATTCACGTCGAGAAGCTCGGGGCACTCAAACTGAGCGTGCTGGGCCCCGCCAAACACCACATTGACGAGTTGCGGAAGAAGTTCGAGGTCCTGATCGACGCGCTGCCGCGCCGCGCAGCGGGGGTGACACGCGGTGGCGGCCCGGCGCTCGACATCGGCGGCATCCCGCTGGAGATGGCGATCGACGCATCGCGCGCGTTGATCGAAGACGTGACCGCCCGGGCCGAGATCATCAAAGAGGCCGACGCGTCAAAGGTGACCGTACCCAACCGCGCATCGATCGTCGTACTGGCCGAAGAGAACGGCAGCACCTGCCTGCTCACGGGCGACGCCGCCGAACCGGAGATCATCGATGGCCTCAAAGCCGCCAAACTCCTTGGCCGCGAACCATTCCGGTGCAACGTCCTCAAGGTTCAGCACCACGGCGCCGAGCACAATGTCAGCGCCAAGTTCGCCGAACGCGTGCTGGCCGAGCACTACGTCCTCTGCGGTGACGGCGCGTCGGGGAATCCGAATCCGTCGGTGGTGCGGACGATCATCGAAACCCGCATGAAGGCCGATCCGTCCTCCCCGTTCACGGTGTGGTTCACGAGCTCGGAGACACGGCCGGGTTCGAGGACCAAGCGCGCCGTCATGCGCGACGCGATCGCCGAGGCCACCGCGGCCGAACAGGACCACCCCGACATGGTGTCCGTTCGGGTACTGGCCGACGACGAGAACTTCCACACGATCGAGTTTTGAGGTGATGTCATGAGAATTCGCAAGGATGTGTGGGCATTGACCACCGCGGCCGGCGCCGAATGGCCTGAGGAACTGACGAAGTACCGCGACGCGGTGGCGGCGATGCGACAACTCGATCCGCCCGGCAACGGTAAACCCACCGATCCGCTGTCGTGGACTTTTCAGGCCGCGATCCATGGCCGCAACCGGCCACCGGGCGGGCCCGACACGAGCAACCGATTCTGGAGCAACTGCCAGCACGGCAGCTGGTTCTTTCTCGCGTGGCACCGAATGTACCTGTGCGCGTTCGAGAAAATCGTGCAGCACTTCCTCGATGACGACGACTGGTCGCTGCCCTATTGGTACGCCATCGATCCCGACGACGAGGACAAGGCGGTGCTGCCCCCGGCCTTTCGAGAGAACACCCCAGGCAACGCGCTGTTCACCGATATGCGTTCGGTGCCCGCCAATTCCGGCGATCCGCTGGCATTCGTCGAGCCGGGAAAACCGGCCCTGATCGAGGCCCTGGGCACCCCGTTGTTCAACACCGCCGACGGCATCCAGACCTTCGGCGGCGGCGAACGCGCCACCCCGGCCTACAACGGCGGTGAGCAAGGTCTGCTCGAAGGTGTCCCCCACGGACTGGTGCACGTGCTCGTCGGCAACGACTACGACGCCATCGGAAACCCGATTCGGTTCGGCTGGATGGGCAACTTCGGCACCGCCGCACTCGACCCGATCTTCTGGTTGCACCACTCGAACATCGACCGGCTGTGGCAGGTCTGGCTGGATGCCGACGACACCCATCACAACCCGACCGGCGACCCGGCGTGGATGCGCACGAAGTTCTCGTTCCCCAAACCCGGTGGGGGCACTGTCACGCGGGAGATCGGCGACGTCCTGGACACCACCGCGTTGGGCTACAAGTATGAGAACGTCAAGCCACCCAGCGGACTTCAGCCACCGGAGCCCGCGGGAGGAGGGCGAATCGATTTGGGTCTGGGTGAGGGCGAGCCGATACCGCCGTTGCCGCCACAGGTGATCGGCGCGACAGTCGACGTGCCGATGGTGGGTGATGAGCGCGTCGACGTCGCGATGTCGGAACCCGCCGACATCGGACTCGGCGAACGGGCCGTGGCAGAGCGGTTGCTGCTCCGACTCGAAGGCATCACCGGGACCATCGCCGCGCCTGCCTACGACGTCTACGTCAATGTGCCCGAGGGCGCGTCGCCGCCCGACTACCCGGAGCGCCGCGCCGGCACCCTCACCACGTTCGGGGTTCCCGAGGCCAGCCGTGGCACCGACGACCACGACGGCACCGGACTGAACGCGGTTTTCGACATCTCCTCGGTACGCGACGCGCTCGCCGATGCCGGGCAGTGGGATCCGGCCAATCTGCGGGTCTCGTTCGTCCCGCTCGTTCCGTCCACCTCGAATCAGGCAGCTCTCGACGCGATCGCGGCGGGTGCGGCACCCGTCACCCCCGATCTGCACGCGGCCCGGATCGTCGTCCTGGTCGCCTGATGGTCACGACGGCGGTCCACGACCGGCTGGCCCGTGCGCCGCAGACCTGGGTGTACGTCGTGGCTGGCGCGGCGATGGTGTTGCTGGTGGCCAACCACGTGGCCGGGTCGATGCCGCATCCGGTCGCGGCAACCGACCACCACGCGCACGGTCACCACATGCCCGGTGCGCCGATGCCGGATCAGGCACCGAACACGCTCGCATCGACGTGGTTGTGGTGGACGGTGATGGCCGTGGCCATGATGTTCCCGCTGGCCGCGGCGGGCGCGCGCCGTATCGCGTTGGCAAGCCTTTGGCGCAGAAGACATCTCGCGATCGGCGAGTATCTCGTCGGCTATCTGTCGGTGTGGGCGGTCGCCGGTTTGGTCGCGATCGTCGCCGTCGCGGCGGTGTGGCCGGACGGCGCACCGCCGCAAGCCGTTCCAGTCGTGTTGCTCATCGCCGCGCTGTGGCAGGTGTATCCGGTGCGTCGCAGGGCGCTGGCACGGTGCCGGGGCAGCGGGTTCGTCAATGTGCGGGGATGGCGCGCCGACCGGGATTGCGTGGCCGACGGATGGAATTACGGCACGAAGTGTCTGCTGACCTGTGGGCCGGTGATGGCGGTGATGGCTGTCGGGCACAGCCTGATCGTCATGGCCTGCGTCACGGTGCTGCTGCTGACCGAACGCGCCCGCGGCCCGAATCCGGCACAGCGCGCCGGCCGCCCCTTGGAGGCGGTCGGCCTCGTCGTTATCGCGGGCGCCGTGTACGTCTGGGGTTTGAGCACCGAGATGCCGCTGCCCTGACACATATGGCGACGAAAATGTCGTTGGCCTTCTTGACCACATGGAATCGGTCGACGATGACGGTCGCATGCGGCAGCGCTTCGCAGGCGGCCGCGCGTAGGCCGGTCACAGATCGATGGCCACGTGGGTGATCTGGGACCGCCAATCGGGATCCTGACCCGCCAGCCAGTCGATCACCGCCGAGGTCCGGCCGTTGACCTGGCCAAGTAGGCCTTGGTCACCGGTGATGTCGGCCAGACCGGTGCCGCAGCGATCCACCCACGCCGGAGCCGCGATCACACCTGCGAGCCGTTCTGCAGCCCCGTCGGCGAACGCATCTACTCGACGGCGCAGTTCTCTCGGTTGCAGGTCCCGGGAAGCGACCAGGCGCACGGATGCTCGGCCAACCGGGCTCCATGCGGTCGGGACTGACGTGTGTCGCATCGCGGCCCACGCAGGACTTCGTCGGGCTGGTCACCGGCCCCATGCTGGAGGCAGTCGACCCACTGGTCCCGCGGGGGCAACCTTTCGTGAGCGCGGCGTTGGATCTGGACGACCTTGTCGACGTCGCACATGTCATCCAACAGGAAGCAGTCTGGCCAACCGCTACAACGATTCCGTCGTCTACCTGCGGCGCCGCCGACGACAGAGCCATCACGATCCGGTCGCCTCTTTTACCCGACACGCG
>NZ_LQQA01000032.1 GCF_002101965.1 Mycolicibacterium wolinskyi | reverse complement strand
GCCCCGTGCCCCACCCCGGCCGGGCGGCCAGTCCGGTGGTTGCGCCGGCCCCGACGAGCGATCCCCACCGGTTCGGCCGGGTGGACGCCGACGGCACGGTTTGGCTGATCACCGGTTCCGGCGAGCGCGTCATCGGCTCCTGGCAGGCCGGCGACACCGAGTCGGCATACGCCCACTTCGGTCGCCGCTTCGACGACCTGCACACCGAGGTGGCGCTGCTCGAACGGCGCCTGACGTCGGGCACCGGCGATGCCCGCAAGGTCAAGTCGGCAGCCGCCGCGCTTGCCGAAACCCTGCCCACCGCAGCGGTTCTCGGTGATGTCGACGCCCTGGGCGCGCGGCTCACGGCGATCCTCGAACAAGCCGACGCGGCAGCCCAGAACGAACGCGCGCAGCGCGACGAACACCGCGCGGCACAGACCGCCCGCAAGGAAGCGCTCGCCGCCGAGGCCGAGGATCTGGCCGCCAACGCCACGCAGTGGAAAGCCGCCGGCGACCGGCTGCGCGAAATCCTCGACGAGTGGCGCACGATCACCGGGCTGGACCGCAAGGTCGACGATGCGTTGTGGAAGCGCTACTCGGCCGCGCGGGAGACCTTCAACCGCCGGCGCGGTTCGCATTTCGCCGAACTCGACCGCACCCGGCTCGGGGCCAGGCAGGCCAAGGAGGCGCTGTGCGAGCGCGCCGAGGAACTGGCCGGTTCGACCGACTGGGGCGCGACCGGGGCCGCGTTTCGCGATCTGCTGGCCGAGTGGAAGGCGGCGGGCCGCGCGGCCAAGGACGTCGACGACGCCCTGTGGCAGCGGTTCAAGGCCGCCCAGGACACGTTCTTCTCGGCCCGCAACGCCGCCCATGCCGAACGCGACGCCGAGTTCAAGGCCAATGCCGCGGCCAAAGAAGCACTGTTGGCCGAAGCCGAGAAAATCGACACCACCGATCTCGACGCGGCGCGCGCGGCATTGCGGGTCATCGGCGACAAGTGGGACGCGATCGGCAAGGTGCCCCGCGAGCGCGCGGCCGACCTGGAACGCCGGCTGCGAGCCGTCGAGAAGAAGATCCGCGATGCCCCCGTTGGGGGCGTCGATCCGGAAGCGCAGGCGCGTGCCGACCAATTCCGGGCCCGCGCCGAACAATTCGAGAAGCAGGCCGAAAAGGCTGCCGCAGCGGGCCGGACGAAAGACGCCGAGGCGGCACGGGCCAGCGCCGAGCAGTGGCGCCAGTGGGCGGACGCCGCGGCCGAATCGCTGGGGAAGCGCCGCTGACCGCTAAGCCTGGTCCGGCTCGTCCGGGTCCTTGGCAGGCTTGTCCTTGTCGGTGTCGTCGAGCAGGCTGTGCTGTTCACGCTGCGCGGCGGCCCGGCGGCGTTCCTCCTCGGCCGCCAGCTGAACCGCGGTGCGCGACCAGACCACACGTGCCCAGTGGAACGTCAGCACGATCACCGCGAGCCAGGCGATGATCAGGCCGAACCCCGGCCCGGGATAGCCGGTCGCGGTCTGGCGCGACCACACCGCGAGCATGCCGAGCGCACTGGCCACGGCCGAGCCGGCCAATGCCACCCAGGCCAGCGCCCAGCGGCGGGTCAGCAACGCAAGCGTCGAGAAGCCGACCGAGAAGACCAAAGCCAGCCAGGTGAACACGCGCGAGGGCAGCGACACACCGTCACGGACCGCCGCGGCGTCACCGACCAGTACGTCGAAACCCAAGCTGTCACCGGTGTGCGGCAGCACGAACGACAGCAGCACGATGAATACCAGGATCGCCACCACGAGCGCGCGGGCACCCGGGTCGAACTCGCGTGCCATCTTGCGTTCGACGGCATCGAGGTCGCCCTTGAACTGCTCGAAGTCACCGTGGTTGGTCAACACCCACACCCTCCCGAGGACGGTTGTTGCACCGGCGCACCGATGCGTGGCATCCCCAGGCCGACGCCGGTGCGCGGTCGCTGCCCCGCCGCATGTGCGTCACCGGCACGGGTGCGCCGGTGCCCGACGATCGCGGAATCGGCGATCAGGTGATGCGGGGCCGCGCCGGTGACGGTCGTCGTGACGATGTCGCCGGGACGGATCTCGTTGTCCCCCGGGAGGAAATGCACCAGCCGGCCGTCGCGGGCGCGCCCCGACATGCGTGCGGTGGCGGCGTCCTTGCGGCCCTCGCCGGTGGCGACGAGCAGTTCGACGACGCGGCCGACCTGCGCCCGATTCTCCTCGAGGGAGATCCGCTCCTGCAGCTCGATGAGTCGCTGATAACGCTCGGAGACAACAGCTTTCGGCAACTGATCGGCCATGTCGGCAGCCGGGGTGCCGGGCCGTTTGGAGTACTGGAAGGTGAACGCGCTCGCGAACCGCGACTGCTCGACCACATCGAGGGTGGCCTGGAAGTCCTCCTCGGTCTCGCCGGGGAAACCGACGATGAGGTCGGTGGTGATCGCGGCGTGCGGGATCGCGGCGCGGACCTTGTCGATGATCCCGAGATACCGGTCGGCCCGGTACGAGCGGCGCATGGCCTTGAGGATGCGGTCCGAACCGGACTGCAGCGGCATGTGCAGCGTGGGGCACACGTTCGGCGTCGCCGCCATGGCCTCGATCACGTCGTCGGTGAACTCGGCCGGATGCGGTGAGGTGAACCGGACCCGCTCCAGGCCATCGATGCCACCGCACGCCCGCAGCAGCTTGGCGAACGCGCCGCGATCGCGCGGCATGGCAGGCGGGGCTGTCGGGTCCTCGCGCAACCGCTCGTCCGAAAAAGACACGCCGTAGGCATTCACGTTCTGGCCGAGCAGAGTGATCTCCAGCACACCCTGGTCCACGAGCGACTGCACCTCGGCGAGGATGTCGCCCGGCCTGCGGTCGACCTCCTTGCCACGCAGCGACGGCACGATGCAGAACGTGCAGGTGTTGTTGCACCCCACCGAGATGGAAACCCAAGCGGCATAGGCCGACTCCCGCGCCGCGGGCAGCATGGACGGGAACTCCTGCAGCGCCTCGACGATCTCGACCTGGGCTTCGCGGTTGTGACGGGCCCGGTCCAGCAGTGTCGGCAACGAGCCGATGTTGTGCGTGCCGAACACCACGTCCACCCACGGCGCACGGCGCAGCACCGCGTCACGGTCCTTCTGCGCCAGGCAGCCGCCGACCGCGATCTGCATGTTCGGATCGGACTGCTTACGGGGCGCCAGGTGGCTGAGGTTGCCGTAGAGCTTGTTGTCCGCGTTCTCCCGCACCGCGCAGGTGTTGAACACCACGATGTCGGCGTCGGCACCGTCGTCGGCCCGCCGATATCCGGCCGCCTCCAACAGCCCCGAGAGCCGCTCGGAATCGTGGACGTTCATCTGGCACCCGTACGTGCGGACCTGATAGGTGCGCACGTGACGGTCGACGGCATGATCTGCCGTCGCCTGTCGGGTCACCATCGAAGTCACGGCCCTAATGGTACGGACGCGCGACAGACGTCAACCGGGCAGGAGGTCGCCGCCCGGGCGACTCCGGCGCGGATTCACGAATGCGAGCACGCTGGGCGTTCCCTGGGTAAGGTCTGCACCCATGGGAAGCCCCGGCGCGCAGCCGCAGGTCGACGATCCGGCGCCACCAGAGGTGCCGATGATTTCACTCCAGGGAGTCAACAAACACTTCGGCTCCCTGCATGTCCTCAAGGACATCAACCTGGATGTCGGCCGCGGCCAGGTGGTCGTGGTGCTCGGCCCGTCCGGTTCGGGTAAGTCGACGTTGTGCCGCACCATCAATCGGCTGGAAACCATCGACTCGGGCACGATTTCGGTTGACGGCGAACAGCTACCGGCCGAGGGACGCAAGCTCGCACAGCTGCGTTCGGATGTCGGGATGGTCTTCCAGTCCTTCAACCTGTTCGCGCACAAGACGATCCTGGAGAACGTCACGCTCGCGCCGATGAAGGTGCGCAAGGCCACCAAGGAGAAGGCGCGTGACAACGCCATGGCGCTGCTGGAGCGCGTCGGCGTCGCCAACCAGGCCGACAAGTACCCCGCGCAGTTGTCGGGCGGCCAGCAGCAGCGCGTGGCCATCGCGCGCTCACTGGCGATGAATCCCAAGGTCATGCTGTTCGACGAGCCGACCAGCGCCCTGGATCCCGAGATGATCAACGAAGTTCTCGCGGTGATGACCTCGCTGGCCGGCGAGGGCATGACGATGGTCGTGGTCACCCACGAGATGGGCTTCGCGCGCCGGGCGTCGGACCGCGTGGTGTTCATGTCCGACGGCGCCATCGTCGAGGATTCCGCGCCTGCCGAGTTCTTCGACAATCCGAAAACCGATCGCGCCAAAGATTTTCTCGGCAAGATTCTCCATCACTAATGCTCCGGTGAAAGGACCCAGGAATATGGCGTCCATACCCACACGACGGATGCGCGTCGTCGGTGCGATCGCACTGGCCGTCGCACTGCCGCTCGCCGCGACCGCATGCGGGGGCGGCGGTGGCGGCGACGAGGGCAACACCATCGTCATCGGAACCAAGTACGACCAGCCCGGCCTCGGCCAGAAGAATCCGGACGGCTCGGTGTCCGGGTTCGACGTCGACGTCGCCAAGTACGTCGCGAAGGAACTCGGCTACAACGAGGACCAGATCGAGTGGAAGGAAGCGCCGTCGGCCCAGCGCGAGACGCTGATCCAGAACGACCAGGTCGACTTCATCGCCGCCACCTACTCGATCACCGACGCGCGTAAGGAGAAGGTTGACTTCGCCGGGCCCTATCTGTTGACCGGGCAGAGCCTGCTGGTGCGCGCCGACAACACCGACATCACCGGGGCGGCGTCGCTGGAGAACAACAAGAAGCTGTGCTCGGTGTCCGGGTCGACTCCCGCGCAGCGGATCAAGGACGAGTACCCGAAGGTGCAGCTGCAGCAGTTCGACACCTACTCGGCCTGCATCGACGCGCTCAAGAACGGTGTGATCGACGCCGTGACGACCGACGAGGTCATCCTGGCCGGCTACGCCGCGCAGACGCCGGGCACGTTCAAGATCGTCGGCGACACCTTCTCCGAGGAGCGCTACGGCATCGGCCTGAAGAAGGGCGACACCGAGCTGCGCAACAAGATCAACGACGCCATCGAGAAGATGGAGTCCAGCGGCGCCTGGAAGGAAGCGTTCGACAAGAACCTCGGCCCGGCCGGTATCCAGGCCCCCACGCCGCCGCCCGTCGACCGCTACTGATCCGCCGGAGGCACAGCTCCGACCGTGGAGATCTTCACCGAGTACCGCGATGAGATATTCGCGGCGTTCTGGACGACCATCCAGCTGACCGTGTACTCCGCGGTCGGAGCGCTCATTCTTGGCACCGTGCTGGCCGCGATGAGGCTGGCGCCGACACCGGTGATGAACTGGATCGGCACGACGTATGTCAACATCGTCCGCAACACTCCCCTGACGCTGATCATCCTGTTCTGTTCATTCGGGGTGGGGCAGACGTTGCGGATCACCCTCGTCGACCCGAATTCACCAACCTCCATCACCGACAGCAACTTTCGGCTCGCGGTGCTCGGCCTGACGGTCTACACCGCTTCATTCGTGTGCGAGACCGTGCGGTCGGGGGTGAACACCGTGCCCCTGGGGCAGGCCGAGGCCGCCCGGTCGCTGGGTTTGACGTTCGGCCAGAACCTGCGATTGATCCTGCTGCCGCAGGCTTTTCGCGCGGTGATCATCCCCCTCGGCTCGGTTCTGATCGCGTTGACGAAGAACACGACGATCGCCTCGGCGATCGGTGTCGCCGAGGCCGCGTTGCTGATGAAGGAGATGATCGAGAACACCGCCGCGCTGATCGCCGTCGGCACGATCTTCGCGGTCGGGTTCATCCTGCTGACGCTGCCGCTCGGGTTGTTCTTCGGCTGGCTCGGTAAGCGATTGGCGGTGGCCAGGTGATGAGCGCTTGCGCGAAGAACGGATGGCCAAGGTGAGCGGATCGGTTCTCTTCGACGCGCCCGGTCCGCGGGCTCGGGCACGCAACCATGTGCTGACGGCGCTCACCGTGTTGATCACCGGAGCGGTCATCGCGTTCGTGATCTACCAGCTGTGGAACCGCGATCAACTCGAAGCGGCCAAGTGGAAGCCGTTTCTCACGTCAGACCTGTGGATGACGTACGTGTTGCCCGGGGTGCAGGGCACGCTGACGGCGGCGGCCGTGTCGATCGTGCTGGCGCTGGCGCTCGGCCTGATCCTCGGGGTGGGCCGGCTCGCGCCGATCGGCCCGATCCGCTGGGTCAGCGCCGTGATCGTGGAGTTCTTCCGCGCGGTCCCGGTCCTGATCATGATGATCTTCGCGTACTTCCTGTACGCCACATACGACGTCTTCCCCTCGAAACACCTTGCGCTGGCCGGGGTCATCACGGGTCTGACGCTCTACAACGGCGCGGTGATCGCCGAGATCGTCCGCGCCGGGGTCAGTTCGCTGCCCCGCGGGCAGAGTGAAGCGGCATGGTCACTCGGCTTGTCGTGGACCCAGACCATGCGCATGATCCTGCTGCCGCAGGCGATCACGGCCATGCTGCCGGTCTTGATCTCGCAATTGGTGGTCGTGCTCAAGGACACCGCGATCGGCTACCAGATCACGTTCGTGGAGATGGTGCGGCAGGGCACCAACATCGGTTCGTCCTACGGCAACTACCTACCCGCATTGATCGTCATCGCGATCTTGATGATCACCGTGAACTTCGCATTGTCGGCACTGGCCACGAGAATCGAACGACGGCTGCGAAGCTCCCGCCGGGCACCGACTCCCCTTGCGGCCGAAGCCATCGAACAGGAAGGCGCCCCCGGCGCGCACGTGGAGCTGGCGGCCACCGGCGACCAGTCCCGCGGTACCTAGACCTGCCGGATCACAGGCGGTAACGCCCCGAGGCGATCGCCTGGCGAACGCGCTCGGCCGTGCCGGATGCGTCGAGTGCGCTGTTGTCGATGACGTGGCTTTCCAGGCCGTCGAGTTCGGCGAACGCGGAATGCAAACCGGTGATGGCGTCGGGGTCCTTGAGGTCGTCGCCGCTGCGGGCCTGTGCACGCGCCAGCGCGGTCTGCAGCGTCGGCCGTAACACGATGTAGGACAAGGTGATTCCGCTCCTTCCCGCGAGGTCGCGGAACGGTCCGAGAAACCACGGGCCGACGATGCCGTCGACGACCACGTCGAATCCGCCACTGGCGTATGCCGCGACCGCTGCGACGATCGCGTCGATGACCACTTCGTTCTGCGCTTGCGCCTCCGGCAGAAACGGCGGGATGTACCCGGCGCGGATCGCCCGATAGAACTGATCGGTGGTCAGATGTACGGTCGGCCGGTCGGCTGCTGCCGCGAGGATGTCCGCCGCTGTGGTCTTGCCGCTTCCGGGCGGACCGGTCAAGATCACCACTTCGCCGTTCACGTTGGTCAAGCTACCGTGCAGGTGGTCAGCCGATAAGCTGCCCCCGTGGTGTCCGCCGACCGGCTGCTGGCGTTCGCGGCGATGTCGTTCGTCCTGATCATCGTCCCGGGGCCGAGCGTCCTGTTCGTCATCGGCCGAGCGTTGGCGCACGGCCGCCAGACGGCGCTCACCACCGTAGCCGGCAACGCGCTGGGCGCGTACGTGCTCGTCGTCGCCGTGGCATTCGGTGTCGGCACCGTCGTCGAACACTCCGTCGTCGCGTTCACCGCACTCAAACTCGCCGGCGCGGCGTACCTGATCTATCTCGGCATCACCGCGATCCGCCATCGCGGCGAGCTGCAAGCCAACCTCGATGGCGGCGATCCACGACACGGCGTGTCCCGCACGCTGTGGGACGGGTTCGCCGTCGGTGTCGCCAATCCGAAGACCATTGTGTTTTTCGCGGCTGTCCTGCCGCAGTTCGTCGACCGCGGCAACGGTCACGGCGTCATCGTCCAGATCCTGATCCTCGGATTGGTCTTCAACCTGATCGCGATCGCGTCCGACTCCGTGTGGGGCCTCGTCGCGGCAACTGCCAGAAGCTGGTTCGCGCATTCACCGCGAAGGCTCGCCATGGTGGGCGGCGTCGGCGGGCTCGCCATGATCGGCCTGGGCGTGACCGTCGCCGCCACCGGCAGAAAAGACTGAACTACACCCGGCGCCGCTCCCGCTCACTGGCGAGCTCGACACTGACCACGTCGAACGCCATCGACTGGCTGTAGCCGCGGCGGGCGAGCATGCCCACCAACCGGCGCGTCACCTTCACATCGTCGTCGTCAGCGAGGCGTTCACGGCGCAACTTGTCCCGGACCAGCTGCTCGGCCCGCTGCCGCTCGGCGGCCGGATCGAGATCGGCCAGTGCCGAGCTGATCACCTCGTCGTCCACGCCCTTCTTGCGCAGTTCAACGGCCAACGCCCGCTTGCCTTTTCCGGCATTGGCGTGCCGAGAACGCACCCACTGCTCGGCGAAATCCTCATCGTCGATCAGTCCGACCTCGGTGAGCCGGTCGAGCACCCTGGCACTGACGTCATCGGGGTAACCGCGTTTGGTCAGCTGCGCCTCGAGTTCGGAGCGGGTACGTGCCCGCACGGTAAGCAGGCGCAGGCAGACATTCTTGGCCTGCTCCTCGCGGGCGCAGGGATCCTGCGCCTGCTCCCCCTCGGGCTTGCCGGGCGACTCAGAAGTCAACCGGGGCGGGTAGGACGTCATCGGTTGCCTCGGCGGTCACGACGGCCCCGATACCGAGCTTCTCTTTGATCTTCTTCTCGATCTCGTTGGCGACGTCGACGTTCTCCAGCAAGAACTTGCGGGCGTTCTCCTTGCCCTGGCCCAGCTGCTCACCCTCATAGGTGAACCACGAGCCCGACTTGCGGATGAAGCCGTGCTCGACACCCATGTCGATGAGCGAGCCTTCGCGGCTGATGCCCTGGCCGTAGAGGATGTCGAACTCGGCCTGCTTGAACGGCGGCGACACCTTGTTCTTGACGATCTTGACGCGGGTGCGGTTACCCACGGCGTCGGTGCCGTCCTTGAGTGTCTCGATGCGGCGGACGTCCATCCGGACCGAGGCGTAGAACTTCAGCGCCTTACCGCCCGTTGTGGTCTCGGGCGAGCCGAACATCACGCCGATCTTCTCGCGGAGCTGGTTGATGAAGATCGCGGTGGTGCCGGAGTTGTTGAGCGCACCGGTCATCTTCCGCAGCGCCTGGCTCATCAGGCGGGCCTGCAGACCGACGTGACTGTCGCCCATCTCGCCTTCGATCTCGGCGCGGGGCACCAGGGCGGCGACCGAGTCGATCACCAGGATGTCCAGCGCACCCGAGCGCACCAGCATGTCGGCGATCTCCAGCGCCTGCTCACCGGTGTCGGGCTGAGAGACCAACAGCGAGTCGGTGTCCACGCCGAGCTTCTTGGCGTACTCCGGATCGAGCGCGTGCTCGGCGTCGATGAACGCCGCGATGCCGCCTGCGGCTTGCGCGTTGGCCACCGCATGCAGCGCGACCGTCGTCTTACCCGAGGACTCCGGGCCGTAGATCTCGACGACACGGCCCCTCGGCAGACCGCCGATACCGAGTGCCACATCCAACGCGATCGAACCGGTCGGGATGACCGAGATCGGCTGGCGCACCTCGTCACCGAGGCGCATCACCGACCCCTTGCCGAAGTTCTTGTCGATCTGCGCCATCGCCAATTCGAGCGCTTTTTCGCGGTCAGGTGCCTGCTGCGCCATGGTGATCTCCGTCCTTATGGGTGGTTGATCGGTTTTCGATCAGTTGTCCGTGACGCTAGAGGTAGCCACCGACAAGTCGGCCTGACCAGCATCTAGCCATCGCATGCCGACCACAGTAGACGAACATCTGTTCGATTCAAGTGGACACGCCGTGCACGGCGCGGCGGTCAGTGCCGCCAGTTCGGAAAGTTGTCGAGATCCCGCAGCGTCATGACGAACCCGACCGCGCCGACGGCGATCGCCAGGAAGTATCCGACCGCCGCCTGCCATCCGGTCAGTGTCGACGCGACCAGCCACGCCAACAGAACTGCGACGATCACCAGCAGCACGCCGTAGAACGGCGTCCGCATCGGATGGTCACCGAGACCCATAGCTCCGGTATACGCCGGATTCGCGATCAGGAAAAGCGGAAAAACCTCACCATTGATCGCGCGGCACGTCGAAGTCCGCGCACAGCGCCCGCCACACCTCGCGGGGCTCGACACCGTCTTCGATGGCCTGCGCGGCGGTGCGTCCGCCGAGGCCGCTCAGCACATGGTCGACGAGCAGGGAGCGCCCTCGCATCGAGCCGAACTGGCCATCCACAAGGTCATGGAATTCCGTCAACCGCACGGACCCCAACCTACCCAGCCCGGGACAGGGCGTCATGGCACACCCGTACCGGATCTGCCACCTCGGCCGCCGATGCCCCGGCACGCGCCGCGGCCTCCCGGTAGGCCGGCGAGCCGAGCACCGCGCCGACCGCAGCGGTGAGAGCGTCGGCGGTCAACGGCCGCACGAGTTGCGCACTGCCCTGGCGCACAACACGATTGGCGATCTCCCATTGATCGCCACCGCCCGGGACGACCACCATCGGCACACCCGCCAGCAGCGTCTTGGACACCATGCCGTGCCCGCCGCCGCAGATCACCAGATCGGCGTGCGAGAGCAGTTCGTCCTGGCGGCCCAGCCCGACGACGGCCCACGGCGGCACGTGGGTGTCGGCTCCGGCCAGGCGCGATACCACCACGCGCGCGCCCGCGGGCACCGTCTCCCCCGGCCGCAGCGATTCCAGTGCCAGCTCGGCCATCCCCTGCGCCCCGGTCACCGCGGTGGACGGCGCCACCACGATCACCGGGCCGGATCCCGGTGGCACGTCCAGCACCGCGGAGGTGGGCTCGAAGTGCAGCGGCCCCACGACAACCGCCTCGTCCGGCCAGTCCGGGCGCGGCACCTCAAGGGCGGGCAGGGTCGCGATCAACCGGCGCAGCGGACCCGGGTCGGCCGCGGGCAGACCGATCTGCACCCGCGCCGCCGAACGCTGCGCGAGCCCGGCGCGCCACGACCGCGCGGTCAGCGCCCGCATCACGGCGTCACGCAACCGGCCCCGGACACCGACGCCGGGCGCCAGGCCGCTGCCGAGCGGCGGAAGCCCCTTCGACGGCCGGTACAGCGGATGGGGATTGAGCTCGATCCACGGCAGTCCGAGCAGTTCGGCGGCCAGACCTCCGCATGCGGTGATGACGTCGGAGACCACCAGATCGGGCGCGAGGTCCTGTAGCTGCGGCACGTTGAGCACCGCCATGCGGGCTGCCCGCTGGTGGATCTTGGCTCCCGCGTCGGCGTCGTCGTCGAGTTCGGTGGGATCCAGGCCGTCGAGTTCGATCGCGTCGATGCCGGCAGCACGCGCGGTGTCCAGCCATTCCACGCCCGTCAACAGGGTCGGGGTGTCCCCCGCGGCCAGGAATTCTCGGCACAGCGCGAGGGCTGGAAAGGCATGCCCGGGATCGGGCCCGGCAACCACGGCTACGCGCACCGGCCTACCCTGCCACAGCCCCTGGCATCTAGGCTTCGGGCATGGCTGACCAATCATCCACGACAGTGCAGGACCCGACCACAACGGTCGAGGTGTTCCTGAACGCACTGCAGGACGAGGACTTCGATACGGCCGAGAACGCCCTGGCCCAGAATCTCGTCTACCAGAACGTCGGGCTGCCGACGATCTACGGGCGCGCCCGCGCGATGAAGCTGTTCCGGTCGATGCAGGGCCGCGCCGGTTTCGAGGTGAAGATTCATCGCAGCGCGGCCGACGGTGCGTCCGTGCTCACCGAACGCACCGATGCCCTGACCTTCGGCCCGCTGCGGCTGCAGTTCTGGGTCTGTGGCGTATTCGAGGTGCACGACGGCCGAATCACGCTGTGGCGCGACTACTTCGACTTCTTCGACATGTTGAAGGCAACCGTGCGGGGCGTAGCCGGCGTGGTGGTCCCGTCGCTGCGCACCACCCTGTGAGCGAGCCGTCGGCACGCTCCAAGCCGAACATCTGGGAGTACGTCACCTACTGCTACGGGCGGCGACTGCCCGATTCCATGCGCGGCTGGGTACGTGACGATCTGGCCGGCGAAGGCGCCACCATCCGGATGATGGTGCGGATGGCGGTGCCCGCCCTGATCATCCTGGCACCGTTCTGGCTGATCCCGACGACGCTGTACGTCCACATCAGCATGACGCTGCCGATCTTCATCCCGTTCGTGTTCTTCTCGCATGCCCTCAACAAGGTGTGGCGCCGCCACATGCTGGCCAAACACGGGCTGGACCCCAACCTCGTCGACGCGCTGTCCCGCAAGAAGAACGCGCACATCCACGAGGCGTACATCGAGAGGTACGGACCGCGGTCGGGGCCGCCAAGCAGCCACGACGTCTGAGGGTCAGGCCCGCCGCAGCTGCCCGAGCTCGTCGAAGGCCTGCGCCCAGCCGATCAGCCGATCGGTGGCGCCGGTCAGCTCGGTGCGGTAGCGGTGCTGTGACAGCGGCGCGGCCGATGCCGGACCGTTGTTCGCCGCCGACACCAATTGGGCTGCGGCGGTGACCATTTCGTTGTACTGCCGGACACCCTGATTCAACTGTGCGGTGAACGCGTTGATCGTGGGCACCAGATGCGCCCGCGACTGGGGCGCGTTGCTGATGGCGCGCTCCATGGACACCACCTCGTTGGCGGTCCCGGCCATTGTGCGCGCGGTCTGGTTGGCCACCGCGGTCAGCTCCCGCAGCTCCTCGGCGGGCAGCATCCGTCCCCGCTCCATCACCCCGAGCAGCGAGAACATCCCACGCTCGGAGGCCAGCAGCGCCGCCATGGGCTGGCGGGCCGCCGAACCCCACGGCGGCAGCCGACGCCCGACGGTGGGGCGTTCGGCGGGCAGCGGGGTGGCGCGCAGCCAGCGATACCGTAGCCACAGCAACGTCGCCGGGAACGCCGCGCCCGCGGCGATGGCGCCCGTGATGATCAGGACCCAGACCGGGGTGCTCCACGACGCGAGCACCGCGGTGACGAACACCCAGAACGCGCACGCCAGGGTGAAGAACACCCCGAGCCGCAGCGCCCACCGCCGTTTGCGCAGCAGCTTGGCGCGCGGATCGGCGGCGGCACTCAGCTTCTCGGCAAGTGCCCCGGACAACTCGGCGGCGGTATCGACACCTCGCTGCAGCAGCGATCGCCAGGCTTCTGGTCGACCGGTCTTGGTAGCCATGATCTAGAACACTCGAATCACTATTGGCTGAGCGGGTTTTCGGGTGCGGCCGGGGTCTGGTTGGTCGCGGGCGTGGCCGGTGTGGCGGGCGTGGCACCGCCGCTCGGCAGTGCCTCACCGCGCATCGACGCGCGGATCTGCTCCAGGCGCGAATGGCCGGCCATCTGGACGCTGGCCTGCTGCACCTCCATCATGCGGCCCTGCACCGAGTTCTGCGCGAGCTCGGCCTGGCCGATCGCGTTGGCGTAGCGGCGTTCGATCTTGTCCCGGACCTCGTCGAGGCTCGGGGTGTTGCCCGGGGCGGCCAGCTCGCTCATCGACCGCAGCGACGAACTGACCTGCTCCTGCATCTTGGCCTGCTCGAGCTGCGACAGCAGCTTGGTGCGCTCGGCGATCTTCTGCTGCAGCATCATCGCGTTCTGCTCGACGGCCTTCTTGGCCTGGCTCGCGGCCTGCAGCGCCTGATCGTGCAGACCCTTGAGGTCCTCGACGCTCTGTTCGGCGGTCACGAGTTGCGCGGCGAACGCCTCGGCGGCGTTGTTGTATTCGGTGGCCTTCGCGGCGTCACCGGCGGCGGTGGCCTGGTCGGCCAGGGTGAGCGCCTGACGCACGTTGACCTGCAGCTTCTCGATATCGGCGAGCTGGCGGTTGAGGCGCATCTCCAACTGGCGCTGGTTGCCGATCACCTGGGCGGCCTGCTGGGTGAGCGCCTGGTGCTGACGCTGCGCGTCCTCGATGGCCTGCTGGATCTGCACCTTCGGGTCGGCGTACTCGTCGACCTTGGAGCTGAAAAGCGCCATCAGGTACTTCCACGCCTTGACGAACGGATTGGCCATGGGTTCATTCCGCCTTGTCGTATCGGGCCTTGGGATCGGGCCTTGAGTTTCCGGGTTGCCGCAACTTCTCTGATGCCAACCTATCGGTTTCGGGCATGGCTCCACAGTCCCGCGGCATGTTCGGACGTGTGTTTCGCAAAATCGCCGCGAGCAGCGATCAAGCGACCGCCATCGACACTGCCTGCGGGATGACGACCTTGGTCGTGACGTCGATGTGCGCGACGTTGGTCTGGGCGGGGTGTGCGGCGTCGCGCTCGCGGCGGGCCATGCCCTCCCCGGCGTCGGTCAACACTCGCGACAACGGAACGTCGAGGGCGTCGCAGATGGCGCTGAGGAGTTCACTCGACGCCTCCTTGCGGCCGCGTTCCACCTCCGACAGGTAGCCCAGGCTGACCCGGGCGGCGTCGGACACCTCCCGCAGGGTGCGCCCCTGGTCGGTGCGGGCGTTGCGCAGCACGTCGCCAATCACCTCGCGCAGCAATGCCGTCATGGTGCCCTCCTTCGGTGGCTTTGCGCGGATTCGCTATCTGCAGAACGCTGACACCCACCGCGAAGGTTCCCGACGGCTCGAACTCACTGACGCCGGACGAGGGCACGCAACCGTGCGACGGCCTCGTCGACCGCGGCCCGACGGATCTCCCAGCGGGAACCGGTCAGCGCCAGCTCGACCACCTCGGTGTCGACCGGCCCGGCCAGGCCGAGAAACACCGTGCCGGGCGGATGCCCGCCGTGCGCCTCCGGGCCGGCCACGCCCGTCAGGCTGACGCCCCAGGTGGCCGCACACCGCTGGCGGGCGCCGACCGCCAGCGCGCGGGCCGTGGGACCCGCGACCGGGCCGACGGCGTCGAGCACCTGCGGCGCGACACCGGCCAGCCAGATCTTGGTGTCCTCGGTGTAGGTGATCAGCCCGCCGTGCAGCACGGCGCTGGAACCGGGCACACCCGCCAAGGTCGCCGCCAACAGCCCGGCCGTGAGGGATTCGGCCGTCGCCACACTCTGGCCGCGCACGGTCAGATCGGCGACGAGCGCACGTGCGTCGTCAGTTACGAGCGGGTCGTCCACGTGAATCCCTGATCGCCGAAATCACATAGTCGGCTCCGGTGAGCACGGTCAGCACCACCGCGGCCCACATGATCACCCAGGCCACGGTCAGCCAGATGTCGGGCCATGCCTGCAACGGCAGGATGAACAACCCGATGGCAACCGCCTGCACGAGGGTCTTGAGCTTGCCGCCGCGGCTGGCCGGGATCACCCCGTGACGTAGCACCGCGAAACGCAGCACCGTGATTCCGATCTCACGAGCGAGGATCACCACGGTCACCCACCACGGCAGATCGCCGAGCATCGACAACCCGATCAGCGCCGAGCCGATCAGCAGCTTGTCGGCGATCGGGTCGGCCAGGGTGCCGAACTCGGTCACCATCCCGTAGCTGCGCGCGAGCGCCCCGTCGAACCGGTCGGTGATCACCGCGACCGCGAACACCGCGAAAGCGGCCAGGCGCCAACCGGTTTCATGACCGCCGTCGACGAACAACAGCACCAGGAACACCGGAACGAGCACCAGTCGCACGCCGGTGAGCACGTTGGCGAGGTTGGCCACGCGCGCACGCGGGACCACCGGATCGGTAGAAGGTTGCCCCGGCACCGCAACAGAATATCGGTTGCCGGAACGGATACTCTTCCACCTGTGAACGGAGGCAGTGCAAAAGCGGCCAATCGCCCCGTGGTGCGCCGCGCCCGCACCTCTGACGTTCCCGCGATCAAAGGCCTCGTGGACATCTATGCAGGCAAAATCCTGCTCGAGAAGAACCTCGTCACGCTCTACGAGGCGGTCCAGGAATTCTGGGTCGCCGAACTCGACGGCGAACTCGTCGGCTGCGGTGCACTGCACGTGTTGTGGTCCGATCTCGGCGAGGTGCGCACGGTCGCGGTGCATCCGAAGGTCCGCGGCGCCGGCGTCGGCCATCTACTCGTGGAGCGATTGCTGGACGTCGCGCGCGACCTGCATCTGCAACGGATCTTCGTGCTGACGTTCGAGGTCGAGTTCTTCAGCAGGCACGGCTTCGAGGAGATCGACGGGACACCGGTGACCGCCGAGGTGTTCGAGGAGATGTGCCGTTCCTACGACACCGGCGTGGCCGAGTTCCTCGACCTCTCCTACGTCAAGCCCAACACCTTGGGCAACACCCGAATGCTGTTGACGCTCTAGCGTTCTGCTGCTCTGGCCGCGTTTGTCACGCTGGAGTGGCTGCCGGGTGCGGCAGCCACTCCAGCGTGACATTCGAGCGCTGAGCCGAGCGCTGAGGCCCGTTCGAGCCCGCCTCAGAACTCCTCGTCGTCGTCGGCGTCGGCTCCGTTGGCATCGGCGCCACCGCGGATGAGCGCGAGCGTGCCCGCCAACTCGTCGGGCTTGACGAGCACCTCGCGGGCCTTGGATCCCTCGGACGGGCCGACGATGTTGCGGGTCTCCATGAGGTCCATGAGCCGGCCCGCCTTGGCGAAGCCGACGCGTAGCTTGCGCTGCAGCATCGAGGTGGAGCCGAACTGCGACGACACCACGAGTTCGACGGCCTGCAGGAACACGTCCATGTCGTCGCCGATGTCGGGGTCGACGTCGGTGCGCTCGCCGCTGGGCTTGGCCTTGGTGACGCCTTCGACGAATTCGGGCTCGGCCTGTTCCTTGGTGGCCGCGACGACGGCGTGGATCTCTTCGTCGGTGATGAACGCGCCCTGCATGCGGATGGGTTTGTTGGCGCCCATGGGCAGGAACAGTCCGTCGCCCATACCGATGAGCTTCTCGGCACCGGCCTGGTCGAGGATGACGCGGCTGTCGGTCAGCGACGACGTGGCGAACGCCAGCCGCGACGGCACGTTCGTCTTGATGAGGCCGGTGACGACGTCGACCGACGGCCGCTGCGTGGCGAGTACCAGGTGAATGCCGGCGGCACGCGCCTTTTGCGTGATCCGGACGATGGCGTCTTCGACGTCGCGGGGTGCGGTCATCATGAGGTCGGCGAGCTCGTCGACGATCGCGATGATGTAGGGATAGGGCTTGTAGACCCGCTCGCTGCCCAGCGGGGTGGTGATCTCGCCCGACCGCACCTTCTCGTTGAACACGTCGATGTGGCGCACGCGCGATGCCTGCATGTCCTGGTAGCGCTGCTCCATCTCCTCGACCAGCCAGGCGAGCGCGGCGGCCGCCTTCTTCGGCTGCGTGATGATGGGCGTGATGAGGTGTGGGATGCCTTCGTAGGGCGTGAGTTCCACCATCTTGGGGTCGATCAGGATCATCCTGACCTCTTCCGGGGTGGCCCGGGCCAGAAGCGACACCAGCATCGAGTTGACGAAGCTCGACTTGCCCGAGCCGGTCGAACCGGCCACCAGAAGGTGCGGCATCTTGGCCAGGTTGGCCGAGACGAAGTCACCCTCGATGTCCTTGCCGAGGCCGATCACGAGCGGGTGGTGATCCCGGCGCGTCGACGGCGCGGTGAGCACGTCCGACAGCCGGACCATCTCGCGGTCGGTGTTGGGCACCTCGATGCCGACGGCCGACTTGCCCGGGATCGGGGCGAGCATGCGGACGCTCTCGGTGGCCACCGCGTAGGCGATGTTGCGGTGCAGCGCGGTGATCTTCTCGACTTTGACGCCGGGCCCGAGTTCGACCTCGTAACGCGTGACGGTCGGGCCGCGGGTGCAACCGGTGACCGCGGCGTCGACCTTGAACTGCTCGAGCACCGACGTGATCGCGTCGGTCATCTGGTCGTTCGCGGCGGTCCGCAGCTTCGGCGGGTCCCCGGCCACCAGGAGGTCGAGCGACGGCAGGACGTACGGCCCCTCGACGACGCGGTCGAGCACCAACGTCTCGTCGGGCTTCTTCGCGGGCTTGGCGGCTTCCGGTTTCTTGCGGCGGGGCTTGACGGCCGGCTCGGGAACAGTCGGGGCGTCCTCGAGGGGATAGTTGTCCATCGGCGTGCCTGCCGGCTTGGGCGCCTCGATGGCCGCGGTCGGCCAGGTCTTGGCCTCGTCCTCGGCCGGTGCGTCGTAGTAGCCGTCGGAGAAATCGTCGGGCTCGCCCTCGGCGTACTCGTCGTCGTATTCGTCGTAGTACTCGTCGTCGTCACGGAATGCGCGGGTGCTGAACATCGCGCGCAGGGTCGACGGCACCTCGCGGATCGTCGTGCCGGTGATCAGCAAGAGGCCGAACAGGACGCCGATGAACAGCAGCGGCGCGGCGATCCATGGCGTGAGCCCGTCGGACAGCGGCCCGCCGATCGCGAAGCCGATGAAGCCCGCGGCGTGCTGGCGGGCGATGGGGTCGGCAGGCGAACCCGACCACAGATGCCACAGGCCCAGCGCCGGGAGCGCGATCATCGCCGAGCCGAGGATGAGGCGCGGGCGCGATTCCGGATCGGGTTCGGTGCGCATGAGGGTTACGGCGATGACGCCGAGCACGATCGGGACGAGCACCACGGGGCCGCCGACGAGCGTGCGCAGGGACGTGTCGATCCAGGCTCCGACTGGCCGGGCGGCATCGAACCAGGAGCTCGCGGCGACCACGACCGCGATGCCGAGGAGGGCCAGGGCGATGCCGTCACGGCGATGGCCGGGCTCGATCTCGCGCGCGCGTCCGACCGAGCGGGCCGTCGACCCTGCCCCCTTGGCCAGCATGAGCCAGCCGGCGCGGGCGCCACGGCCGAGCTTTTGACCCGCGACGGCCACCGGCGAAGCGTGGGGCCGACGGGCAGGCTTGCGCCGTGGCGGGGCTGGCCGGGCCGGCGACTGACGCCGGGACCCGCCCTGCGAGCCGGCCTTTGACCTGCTCGAACGCGCTCCGGATCGGGCGGCTGTCTTGTTAGCCATGCCCGCAAGCCTAGTCGCATAGGCCCCATATTCACCATCTGCCACACGGGTCACAGACTGGTATCGATAACAACTTAGTTATGCGAACCGAATCGGGCCCGTTTGTGGGTAGGGTGGACACTCGTCCAGCTTTGGCACTCATCGAGGAGTTCTGCGCATATGCCTGTTGTCGTCGTCGCCACCATGAAGGCCAAGCCCGAGTCCGTCGACGCGGTACGTGCGGCCTGCACGAAAGCCATCGAGGCGGTGCACGACGAGCCCGGATGCGACCTCTATTCGCTGCACGAAGCCGACGGGACGTTCGTGTTCGTCGAGCAGTGGGCCGACGCCGACGCACTCAAGACCCACAGCTCGGCACCCGCGGTGGGCACACTGTTCGGCACGGTCGGCGAACTGCTCGACGGCGCGCCTGACATCAAGGTCCTGCAGCCGGTGGTCGCCGGAGACCCGGCCAAGGGCCAGCTTCGGCCCTAATGCCCACCGACGGTCCCCTCACCGGCAAGGTCGCGTTCATCACCGGTGCCGCGCGCGGTCAGGGCCGCGCCGAGGCGATCCGGCTGGCCGCCGACGGGGCCGACATCATCGCGGTCGACCTGTGCGACCAGATCGCCTCGGTCCCCTACCCCATGGCGACGCCGGACGATCTGGCCGAGACGGTCAAACTCGTCGAGGACACCGGTTCACGGATCGTCGCGGGCCAGGCCGACGTGCGTGACGAGGCGGCGCTCGCCACCGCCCTTCAGGCCGGGGTGGACGAGCTCGGCCGCCTCGACATCGTGGTCGCCAATGCCGGCATCGCCCCGATGCAGTCGGGTGCCGACGGCTGGCGTGATGTCGTCGACGTGAACCTCACCGGCGTGCACCACACCGTCGAGGTCGCGATCCCGACAATGGTCGAGCAGGGCGACGGCGGGTCCATCGTGCTGATCAGCTCGGCGGCCGGCCTGATCGGCGTCGGCGGCGGTGACCGCGGATCGCTGGGATACACGGCCGCAAAGCACGGCGTGGTCGGCCTGATGCGCGCCTACGCCAATTTCCTTGCCCCGCACAGCATCCGGGTGAACTCGATCCATCCCACCGGTGTCGACACGCCGATGATCAACAACGAGTTCACCAGGCAGTGGCTCAAGCACGTGGCCGAGGAATTGAACGCCCCGACGGATTTCGGAAATGCGCTGCCCGTGCAGGTGGTTCAGGTCGAGGACATCGCCAACGCGGTCGCCTGGCTGGTGTCCGATCAGGCGCGTTATGTCACCGGGGTGACACTTCCGGTCGACGCCGGCATCGTGAACAAGCGATGAGCCCGGCCGCAGCCGTCATCGTGGCCGTGTCGTTCGTGTGGCTCGGTATGGTGCTGGCGATCTCATTTCTGGAGGCCCCGCTTAAGTTCCGGGCGCCGGGGGTGACGCTGCAGATCGGGCTCGGTATCGGAAGGCTGGTGTTCCGCGCCCTCAACAGCCTCGAAATCCTTTTCGCCGTGGCGATTTCGATTGCGCTCGCCGCCGATCCTCCGGCAACGTCGGTCAACGTCGCGTTCGCGGTCGCCGTGGTCGCGCTGGCCGCGCAACTGCTCGCGGTGCGGCCCCGTCTCACGCGTCGATCGGACGCCGTGCTGTCCGGCAGCGATGCGCCGCGTTCGCACGCGCACTACGCGTACGTCGCGTTGGAGGCCGTCAAGGTCATCGCCCTGTCGACCGGCGGAATCCTGTTGTTGTCGGCCTAGATCTCGATGACCGTCGGCACGATCATCGGCTGCCTGCGGTATGTCTCCCCGACCCATTTGCCGACGGTGCGGCGCACCGCCTGGGCGATCCGCGTCGGATCGGTGACGTTGTCGGCGGCCAGGGTTTCCAACTCGCGCTCCACATTGCGGGCCGCGGGCTCGAGCGCCTTCGGGTCCTCCGAGAACCCACGCGAATACAGATGCGCCGGGCCGACGGGACGTCCGGTACCGCGATGCACCACAACCGTCACGGCCACGAAACCCGAAGACAGGATGAGCCGTTCGCCGAGCGTGGCATCACCGACATCACCCGTGATCAGGCCGTCGACGAACATCTTGCCCACCGTGACGGCTCCGGAGATGGACGCCCGGCCCGCGACGAGGTCCACACTGACCCCGTTCTCGGCCAGCACGATGTTCTCCGGCGGCACCCCGGCGCGGGCGGCCAGCGCGGCGTTGGCCCGCAGATGTCGCCACGTTCCGTGCACCGGCATGACGTTGCGCGGCCGCACGCCGTTGTACAGGAACAGCAGTTCGCCGGCATAGGCGTGGCCGGAAACATGCACGCGCGCTTGAGCATTGGTGACCACGCGGGCACCGATCTTGGCCAGCGAGTCGATCACGCCGTAGACGGCTTCCTCATTGCCGGGAATCAGTGAGGACGACAGGATGATCAGATCGCCGGCCGTCAACGTGATGCTGCGATGCTCACCGCGCGACATCCGGGACAACGCGGCCATCGGCTCGCCCTGAGTTCCGGTGGTGATCAGCACAACCCGGTCCGGCGGCATCATCTCGGCCGCGGCGATGTCCAAGATGTCGGTGTCGTCGACCCGCAGATATCCCAGCTCGCGCGCGATGCCCATGTTGCGCACCATGGACCGGCCGACGAACGACACGCGACGGCCGAGCGCCACGGCGGCGTCGATGATCTGTTGCACGCGATCGACATTCGACGCGAAGCAGGCCACGATCACCCGGCCCTCGGCCCCGCGGATCAGGCGGTGCAACGTCGGGCCGACTTCACTCTCCGAAGGGCTGACCCCGGGATGCTCGGAATTGGTGGAGTCGCAGAGAAACAGGTCCACGCCCGAATCACCGAGCCGCGACATCCCCGGCAGGTCGGTCGGGCGACCGTCGAGCGGCAGCTGGTCGAGCTTGATGTCGCCGGTGTGCAGCACCGTGCCCGCACCGGTGTGGATGGCGACGGCAAGACATCCCGGAATCGAGTGGTTGACCGCGAAGTACTCACATTCGAAAACCCCGTGGGTGCTGCTCTGCCGCTCGGCCACCTCGACGAACACCGGTTTGATGCGGTGTTCGCGGCACTTCTCCCGGATCAGGGCGATGGTGAACTTCGAGCCCACCACCGGGATGTCGGGCCGCAGTTTGAGCAGAAAAGGGATCGCGCCGATGTGGTCCTCGTGGGCGTGCGTGACCACCAGTGCCTCGACATCGTCGAGGCGATGCTCGATATGGCGCAGGTCCGGCAGGATCAGGTCGACACCGGGTTCGTCGTGCCCGGGGAACAATACTCCGCAGTCGACGATGAGCAATCGGCCGAGATGCTCGAAAACGGTCATGTTGCGGCCGATCTCGCTGATTCCGCCCAGTGCGGTGACCCGCAGACCTCCTGGAGCCAGAGGCGCGGGCGGCGCGAATTCGGCGCTCACTACCGTCACTACCTGAGCACCGCCGCGGCTCGCATATCGGCAGCCAAGGCCTCGATCTCGTCGGCGGTCGCGGGGATCTGCGGCAACCGCGGCTCACCGGCTTCGAAGCCCTGCAACCGCAACCCCGCCTTCGACATCGTCACGCCACCGAGCCGCGCCTGCGCGGCCGCCAGCGGTGCAAGCGCGACGTTGATCTTGCGGGCGGTGGCGATGTCACCGGAGTTGAACGCCGACAACATGTCTCGCAGCTGACCGGCGGCCAGATGACCCCAGACGCTGACGACGCCGACCGCTCCCATGGCCAGCCACGGCAGGTTGAGCGCGTCGTCGCCGGAGTAGTACGCCAGACCGGTCTCGGCGATGATCTGCCCACCGCCGGGCAGATCGCCCTTGGCGTCCTTGACGCCCACGATGTTCGGGTGCCTGGCCAACGTACGCATGGTGTCCCAGGTGATGGGGATCGATGAGCGCGGTGGGATGTCGTACAGCAGAACCGGCAGCTCGGTGGCATCGGCCACCGTCGTGAAGTGCGCGATCAGGCCGGCCTGCGGCGGCCGCGAGTAGTACGGCGTCACGACGAGCAGTCCGTGCGCGCCCTCCGCGGCACAAGCCTTGGCCAGGTGCACGCTGTGTGCGGTGTCGTAGCTTCCCGCACCGGCGATGATGCGCGCCCGGTCACCGACGGCTTCGAGCACCGTGCGCAGCAGCGCGATCTTCTCGTCGTCGGTGGTGGTCGGGGATTCACCGGTCGTGCCGGACAGCACGAGCCCGTCGCATCCGGAATCCACGAGATGTGCCGCGAGCCGGGCCGCAGCGTCGAGATCGAGTGAGCCGTCGGGCTTGAAAGGCGTAACCATCGCGGTCAGCACGGTGCCCAACTGGGCGGTTACGTCAATTGCGCTGGTGCTCACGGGCACCAAGATTACCTGGTCGTTGTCACGCTTCTGTCGCGATACCGATGGGCCACTCCGTCAAGCCTCCGTGGCCAACGGGGAGGTTGCCACCTCTGTGCCATCCGCCAGCGTGTAGATGTCGAAATCCGAGAACACCGCAGGTGCGACGGCGACCAGTTCACGCAGGCACGCGATGGCGAGCCGGCGGATCTCGACATCGGCGTGCTCACTGGCCCGCATGGCGATGAAATGGCGCCACGCCCGGTAGTTGCCGGTGACGACGATGCGCGTTTCGGTCGCGTTCGGCAGGACCGCTCGGGCCGCCTGCCGGGCCTGCTTACGGCGCAGCACTGCGTTGGGCTGGTCCGCGAACCTGGCTTCGAGCCGCGACAGCAACTCCGTGTAGGCCGCGCGGCTCGCATCGGCGGCCGCCGAGAAGAGCTCGACCAGCTCCGGGTCGTCCTCGAACCCCGGTGGCACCACCACCTCGGCATCGTTTTCGGGCACGTACCGCTGCGAGAGCTGCGAGTAGGAGAAGTGCCGGTGCCGGATCAACTCGTGGGTGGCAGACCGGGAGATCCCCGTGATGTAGAACGACACCGACGCGTGCTCGAGCACCGAGAAGTGCCCGACATCGATGATGTGGCGGATGTAGCCGTCGTTGGTCGCGGTCTTCGGATTCGGCTTCGACCAGCTCTGATAGCAGGCCCGGCCGGCGAATTCCACGAGCGCGGATCCACCGTCGGCGTCGGTGTCCCATGGGACGTCCGGCGGCGCCTGGAACTCGGTCCTGGCGATCAGTTGCACGCGCAGGGGCGCGATCTCGGCCACGGCCTCACCTTAACGGGCTGACCTGATCGCGCCTTGTCCAATCAATGTTAGTCCCCTAACATGTTAGTAACTAACATCAGGAGCTGATATGACACCGGATGTCGTCGTAGTGGGAGCCGGGCCGACCGGCCTGGCGGCGGCCTGCGCCCTACAGGAAGCCGGCGTCGCGGTACGCGTCTTCGACAAGGCCGACGGGCCCGCCGTGACATCGCGCGCGCTCGGCTTGCAGCCCCGCGGAGTCGAGGTGCTCGATCGGCTGAGCGCGCTGGGCCATCTTCCGGAACACGGGTTGCCCGTCGAGCGGGTGACCGTCCACGTGGACGGCCGGCCGTTGGCGAGCCTGCCGATCGGGCGGCCCGCGCGCCTGCACGGGCCCGCTGCCCTGCTGATGTCGCAGGCCGACATCGAGGGCGCGCTGCGGGACCGACTGACCGCACTCGGCGGCACCGTCGAGTGGGGTATGCCGGTGACCGGGCTGGCTACCGAGCCAGACGGTGTGGCGGTGCGGGCCGGGGATTCCGACGTGCGCTGCGGCTGGGTCGTCGGTGCCGACGGCGCGCACAGCGTCGTCCGCAAGGCGGCCGGTATCGGGTTTCCCGGGGTGCCGATCATCGAACGCTTTTTGCTGGCCGATGTCCATGCCGCAATCGATCAGACCCGGGACGGCGCGACCGCGTGGGCGCGCGGCCGGAAACTGCTCGCCGCATTCCCGCTGCCCGGTGACGATCTCTGGCGGCTGATGACGCCGGCTTCCCCGGACATGCCCGACAATCCGGCACCCGACGACATCGCGGGCTACCTCGGATCGCGGCTCGCCGAGGAGGCCGACGCCGCCATCGACTCGGTCGTCTGGACGTCGTCGTTCCGGATCCAGCGCCGACTCGCCGACACCTATCGGCGCGGTCGCGTGCTGCTCGCCGGCGATGCCGCACACATCCACAGCCCGTTCGGTGGTCAAGGGATGAACACCGGCATCGGCGACGCCGAGAATCTGGCGTTCAAGCTCGCGCTCGTGGTCACCGGCCGCGCCGATGCGCGGCTGCTCGACACCTACGAGGCCGAACGACGCCCCATCGCCGGCGATGTGTTGAAAACGACGAGCAGTCTGACCGAGATCGTGGCCGGGCAGGGCCGAGCCGCCCGGCTGATCCGCGACCACGTCGCGATACCCCTGCTGAACCGGACGTGGATGCGGCGGCTGATCGCGGAAAAGGCTTCACAGCTTCAAGTTTCGTACCGCCGTGGCCCGTGGGGTGCGTCTCGGTGGTTGCCCGGTATACGCCCCGGAGACCGCGTTCCGGACCGCGACTGCGTATCCGCCGACGGGTCGGCTGTGCGGCTCTACGACACACTCGGCCCGTCCTGGGCGGTGCTCGGCGCGCCCGCGTACGCCGACGTGGCTCGCGACCGACTCGGAGCCGTGGTCGCGCTGCACGACGACGGCTCCGACGATTCGCACGCACGTCTGATCCGGCCCGACGGACACCTGGCCTGGCGCGGCTCGGATCCGGCCGCACTGCGGGCTTGGCTCGACACCGCGTTGGGCCGGCCATGACGGACTGGCGGGCCGCCAAGAAGGCCGCGACGCGTCAGTCCATTCAGGACCATGCGTTACGGCTGTTCGCCGAAAAGGGCTACGACGCAACGACAGTCGAAGATATCGCCGCAGCGGCCGGCGTCTCGCACATGACCTTCTTCCGGTACTTTCCCCGCAAGGAGGAGGTCGTCGAGTACGACGAGTACGACCCCCTGATCGAGGATCTGATCGCGGCCAGGCCCGCCGACGAACCGCCCCTGACCGCGATTCATCGCGCGATCCGGGCCGGGCTGCAAGCCATCTTGCCCACCGATCACGGCGCGCTGCTGCAGCGCACTCGCCTGATCATGGCGAATCCGACACTGCGGGCCCGAAACACCCTGGCGCAGGACGAGACCCGGGATCTGTTCGCCCGGGCACTCGCCCGCCGCGCGGGTCTGCAGGCGCCGGACTTGCGCTGCGTCGTGCAAGCCTCGGCTGCGCTGGCCACGGCCGCGCCGGCGATCACCGCATGGGCCGGCGCCGACGGCCAAGATCTCGTCGCGTTGATCGACGAGGCATTCGCGGCATTGCGCGACGCCGTCCGCTGAGTTCCTGGTCGTCAACAGGTGATCTTTACCGCCAGCCGGTCGACGGCGTCGGCCGACACAGATCCCGGCTCGGGTGTGTAGGTGACGAGGATCTGATCGGGTGTCGCCGGGGTTGCCCAGGCGATGAAGGTCAGGTCGATGTCGCCGACCTCGGGATGTCGCAATTGCGTGAGTCCGGTCGACTTCTCGTAGACGTGGTGCTCGCCCCAGTATTTCCGAAATGTCAGGCTGTGCACTGACAACTCGTCCACGAGGGCCGTCACCGCGGGATCGTGGGGGTTGCGTCCGGCGGCCATGCGGAGCATTCCGACCGTGTCGCGGGCTGATGCTTCCCAATCGCGGTGTCTGGCCGCGACATCATCGTCACAGAACAGGAGCCATGCCGTATTCCGCTCGTGGGGTGGGTGTTCGGCAAAATCCCCGAACACGCGGCGGGCGAGGTCGTTCCATCCGACGACCTGTGTGCTGGCCGTCATGACGAGTGCCGGCACCGTCAGCGTGTCGATGAACGCGCGCGTCGCCGCGTCAAGGCGTTCGGGCGCCACCCACTGTGCGCGGCGGCGCGGATGGGCGAGGTGGCGGAGGTGCTCGCGCTCGGTGTCGTCGAGCAGAAGCACCGCCGCAATCGCTTCGAGAACGGACTCCGACGGTCGGCCACCTCGGCCCTGCTCAAGCCGGACGTAGTAGTCGGTGGACAACCCGACCAAGGCGGCGACTTCCTCACGTCGGAGCCCGGGAACCCGCCGACGCGAGCCGGTGTCCGGTATTCCAGCTGAGCTCGGCGAAACCGCTGCCCTGCGCGCCTTCAGGAACTCGCCCAGTTCGGACTTGCTCATTTCTTCAACATTGCGCGACAGGGCCGAGCCGACCATAGGTCTCGCAGTACCCCGGTTGAGGGTTACCTGGGTGCGGTCAGGCCTGGACCGGGCGAGGCAGACGCGCCGACAGTGGAGCCATGACGAACGACGACCGGACGCCCAACGAGCACTCCGAATCGAAGGTGCCGCGGATACCCACCTATGCCGAAACGCAGGCGGATCCCGACATCCTGCGGGCCTTCAATGCTGCGGTCGTCGAAGAGTTTCGCGCCAATCGCGGAAGAGTGGGTGGTCCGTTCGCGGACTCCAACGTGGTGCTTTTGACAATGACGGGCGCCAAATCTGGCCTGCGTCGTCAGACCCCACTGGAATACTTCACCGTTGACGGACGGATGCTCATCCTGGGCACCCGAGGAGGAGCTCCACAGAATCCGGCATGGGTGCACAATCTTCGCGCCAATCCGGCCGGGCACGTCGAGATCGGCACATCGTCGTACAACGTCGTAGCGCGCGAGATCACGGGCAAAGAGCGGGATGTCCTCTACGCGAGGATCGCTGAACTCTGCCCCCGCGTAGCCGGCTACCCGAAGCCCGACCGAGTGATCCCACTCTTCGAGCTTCACCGAACCTAGATTGCGTGCCTCTCCGCGACCGGAGCCTTAGTCCGCGAGCACCCCGGCGCGGCGCATCGCCGCCGAGATGTGCTCGTAGTCGATCGCGACGTGGGTGCGGGCCAGCGCTTCGGCGTCGTCAGCACGGCCGTCGGCGATCGCCGATATGAGCGCCTCGTGGTCACGTAATGCCCGTAATTCCATGTCCGGCATGGTTTCCGGCTCGCCCCACAGGTGGGCGGGAGCGCCGATGCTCACCGAGGCCTCCAAGTCCAGCAGCACCTGCTTGAGCACCGGGTTGCGGGCGGCATCCATGATCGCCAGGTGCAGCGCACTGTCGGCCTGCTGAGACGCCAGACCACTGGCCGCGTCCCGATAGACCTCGAGGCGCTCGCGCAGCACGGCGATGTCGCGGTCGGTCCGGGCCTCCGCCGCGGCCCGGCACACCGCGCCGTGGATGCGGCAGATCGCATCGCATCGGTCCCGCAGTTCGTGGGCCCGCATGGTCAGCGTCCGGCCGACCGCGGCTGTCGACGACTCCGGCCACTGCTGCAGCACGTAGGTCCCACCGCCGCGACCGCTGCGACGGGTCTCCACCAGGCCCTGCTCGACGAGCCGGGCGAGCGCCGCGCGTACCGTCATCCGGCCCACGCGCAACGACGCGGCGAGTTCGCGTTCGGCGGGAAGTCGCGCACCGGGCAGATATTCGCCGACGGCGATGGCCGTGACGAGCCGGTCGGTGATCTCGTCGACGCGCGAGGGGATCTCGAGTTCGCGCTCGAGCAGGCCCCGCGCGCCGGCGGGTTGGGCCATCTGCCGGTCCGGTTCCCCCATGGTGCACACAGTATCGAAGCCAATTGTTAAAAACTGATTAATGGTCTTGCGGCGAGACCATTACCGCTTCATGCTGTCCCGCATGTCTCGATCCACCCGCATGGTGCCTTTCCGTGAATACGAGACCTGGGTTCAGGTCACGACGCCCGAAAACGCCAAGCCCGACGCGCTGCCGCTTTTCGTCCTGCACGGCGGGCCCGGCATGGCCCACAACTACGTCGCCAACATCGCGGCCATCGCCGACGAAACCGGGCGGACCGTCATCCACTACGACCAACTCGGCTGCGGCAGCAGCACCCACCTCCCCGATGCGCCCGCGGAGTTCTGGACTCCGGAGCTGTTCGTCGAGGAGTTCCACACCGTGCGCACGGCCCTGGGCATCGACCGCTACCACGTGCTGGGGCAATCATGGGGCGGCATGCTCGGCGCCGAGATCGCCGTGGCCGCGCCCGCGGGTTTGGTGTCCTTGGCGATCTGTAACTCCCCCGCCTCGATGCAGCTCTGGGTCGAGGGCGCCGCCGAGCTCCGGGCCCAGCTGCCGCCGGAGATTCAGTCGGCACTGCAACGCCACGAGGCTGACGGCACCGTCACCGATCCGGAGTATCTCGCCGCGACGCAGGAGTTCTACCGGCGCCACGTCTGCCGCACCGACCCGATGCCCCAGGACTTCGCCGACAGCGAGGCACAGATGGAGGCAGAGCCGACGGTGTACCACACGATGAACGGCCCCAACGAATTTCACGTTATCGGCACCTTGCGCGATTGGAGCATCGTCGACCGGCTGCCGTCCATCACCGCGCCGGTGCTCGTCGTCGCCGGCGAGTTCGACGAGGCCACGCCGGCCACCTGGCAACCCTACGTCGAGCTCATTCCCGACGTTCGCAGTCACGTCTTCCCCGACACCAGCCACTGCACCCATCTCGAAAAACCCGAGGAGTTCCGTGCCGTGATCGCGGAATTCCTGCAGCAGCACGATCTGGCCGCCGCCCGGGTCTGACATCCACCTTCCACTCGACCCGACAGGATCGCCATGGCAACTGAAACAGGCCCGGCCACCGGCCCCCTCACCACCGGTGAAGGGCAGCGCAGTCTCGAATCCTTCGGCTACAAACAGGAATTGAGCCGATCGGTTTCGACCGTCGACCTCGTCGTCTACGGCTTGGTCTTCATGGTGCCGATCGCCCCGTGGACCATCTTCGGCACCGTCTACAACAGCGCATCGGGCATGGTGCCGCTGGTCTATCTCATCGGCCTGATCGCGATGGTGTTCACCGCGCTGGCGTACGCCCAGATGGCCAAGTCGTTCCCGCTCGCCGGGTCGGTGTTCGCCTACGTGGGCCGGGGCATTCACCCCGGGCTAGGCTTCTTCGCCGGCTGGGCCATCCTTCTCGATTACCTGCTGATCCCGACTTTGCTGTACGTCTTCGCCGCCGAATCCATGGTGGGTCTGTTCCCCGAGACGCCACGCTGGGTGTGGGCGATCGTCTTCGTCGTCGTCAACACCGTGATCAACCTGCTCGGGGTCGGGTCGCTGAAAATCGTCAACCGGGTGTTCCTCGCGGTCGAGCTCGTGTTCGTGGTGCTGTTCGTCATCATCGCGGTGCGGGCCATCAACGGCCAGTCACTCCCCGACGTCGGCTGGAGCACGCTGCCGATCTGGAATTCCGAGGTGGTCAACGCCCCGCTCATCGCGGCCGCACTGTCCATCGCGGTGCTGAGTTTCCTTGGTTTCGACGGTATCTCGACTCTCGCCGAGGAGTCGACGGGCAAGAAGAACCCGGCCGGCCGCGCCATGATCATCGCGCTGTTCGTCGTGGCCTTCCTGTTCATCACCCAGACGTGGCTGGCCAGCCTGCTCGCCGGCGGCCGGGCGTCGTTCGGCGACGACGAGGTGGGCAACGCCTTCTTCCTGCTGGTGCAGGCCGCGTCGAGCACCGGGTGGATGAACGCGTTCTTCGTCGTCAACGTCTTGGCGGTCGGCTTCGCGAACGCGATGGCCGCCCAGGCCGCGACCAGCCGGTTGTTGTTCTCGATGAGCCGCGACCGCCAGCTGCCCGCGATCCTGTCCACGATCAGCGCGCGCAAGGTGCCGTTCGCCGCGATCCTCGTCGTCAGCGCGCTGAGCCTCGTGCTGGTGCTGTTCTTCGTCGGCCAGATCGGCCTGATCTCCTCACTGGTGAACTTCGGCGCGCTGTTCGGGTTCTGCATGCTGCACGCGTCGGTCATCTGGTTCTACATCGTGCGCAAGAAGTCGAAGAATTACCTGCTGCATCTCGTGGTACCGGCGGTCGGCTTCGTGATCATCGCCTACGTGCTGATCAACGCCGACGCACTGGCCAAGATCGGCGGCATCGTGTGGTTGATCATCGGCGCGATCGTGTTCGGCGCCAACATGGTTCGCGGCCGCCGGGTGCCCGAGCTAGCCGAGGACCGAGCCTAACGGACCGGCGAGGTCACCGCGGTCGCCCACCTCGACCGCGTCGACCCCCAACCAGCCGGCCATCGACGTCAGCTCAGCGGCCAGGGCCGTCGCCACGCGCGACCGGTCCTGGCCGTCTTCGGTGTATGCGCCCAGCACCTGCAATGCGGCGTCGGTACGTTTGAGGTCCACGCGGCCCACCAACTCGCCGTCGAGCAGGAACGGCCATACGTAGTAACCGAATTGGCGTTTCGGGGCCGGCGTGTAGATCTCGATGCGGTAGTGGAATCCGAACAACCGCTCGACGCGGGGACGGAAGAAGATCAATGGATCGAACGGGCACAGCAGCGCCGTGCCGCGGTCGCGGCGCGGCACGATCTGGCCGGCCCGCAGGTACGCCGGGGTGCCGTCGATGTCGACGGGCTCCAGTTCGCCGTCCGCGACGAGTTTGGCGATCGCGGGCTTGACCTGTTTGGCGCCGAGCCGGAAATAGTCGCGGATGTCGGCTTCGGTGCCGACTCCGAGCGCGGAGGCGGCGCGCAGGGTTAGCTCACGGATGGCCTCGTCCTCACCGACTTCGCGCGCCAGCACCTCGGGCGGCAACACGTTCTCGGCGAGGTCGTAGTGACGGGCGAAGCCCACGCGCGTCGCCGTCGTCAACACCCCGGCGGCGAACAGCGCTTCGGCCACCCACTTGGTCTCACTACGGTCCCACCACGGTCCCTTGCGGCCACGCGGCTCAGCCTCCAGGTGCGCCTCGATCTGGCCGGCCGTGGACGGCCCCAACTCGGCGACGGCCGCGACGATGTCCTCGGCAAGCTTGGGATTCTTCTTGACGATCTCGGTCCCCCACCTGCCATGCGTGTACTCGCGCATGCGCCAGCGCAACAGCGGCCAATCCTCGACTGCCATCAACGCGGCCTCGTGTGCCCAGTACTCCACCAAAAGCCGCGGCGACCGGGCGCTGTGCGCCCAGGCCGCGCGGTCCAGCACGTCACGGCCATACGGCCCGAGCCGGCTGAAGACCGGCGCGTAATGCGCCCGTACGGCAACCGAAACGGAATCCAGCTGCAGCACTTGGATGCGCGAGATCAATCGGCGCAGATGGGCGCGAGTGACCGGGCCGCGTGGCCGGGGCTCGTGGAACCCCTGCGCGGCGACGGCGACGCGACGGGCCTGTGCGGTGGTGAGAGTGGCCACCCCGTCATCGTTCCTCAACCCACCGACAAGTTGTCGGAAGGCGGTACGAGGACGCGGCCGAACACGAACTCGATCACATTGTCGACAGGTGCACCGTCGCCGAGGCCCTTGGCGCGTAGAGCCGCACCCTCCCAGGCGTCGACGATCAACTCCGCCGCATTCACCGGGTCGATCCCGGAATCGAACTCGCCGGCGACCTGGCCGGCGCGGATTGCCTCGGCCAAGGCTCCGCGCCAAGCATCGAACGACGCGGCAACCGTGGCGGTGACGGTGGGCGCCACTGCCGGATTCTCTGCGGCGAAGTTTCCGAACATGCATCCGCGACGGTAATCGTGGGCGGCCAGATCCTGCCTCAGATGCGCGAGGTGGTTGCGGATACGCTGCGTCGGCGTCACCGCATCGTCGGCCAGTAGATCCAGCCGACGGGTCCGTCCGTACCGTTCGAGAACCTCGATCGTGAGCGCTTCTTTACTCCGAAAGTGGTTGTAGAACGAGCCTTTCGGGGCGTGGGCGGCCGCCGCTATCGCCGCAACACCGGTTGCGGAGTAGCCACCGGCATGCAATTGGTCGAACGCGGCGTCCAGGAGCGCGTCGCGCAAACTCGGCTTGGGCACGGTACTCCTCACTCGATGGTCACATCGTCGATGTCGATGGTGACAGTGATCGGTTCCGGGATCCGACGCCCGTTCGCGTCGCGCCCGTAGACCACCCGCTTCACAGGTAACACGAGCCCACTGAACTCGCGATGGTCATCGGCGTAGTGTGCTGCCGGCGAACCGCCGGCGATGTCGACTTGATAGTCACGGCGGCGCAGGAGTCCGTCGGAATCCACATACAGCACCTGATCTCGGCTGTGGGTGGCGATGCTGTCGGGGTAACGGACGCCCAGCCGACGCCACTTCTGCCCGTCCTCGGCCCAGGTGCCCAGTTCGTCGGTCTCGACGCCCGGCAGGGTCAGCGAGAAGGGTTCCGACAAGTAGGTCCACATCGCATAACCGGCGAAGTAGGCCAGCTGCAGATGTGACCATGGCGTCTCGAGGGTGTGACCGGCGAACGAGTCACGTGGGGCAGCCAAGGTTTCGACGACCTCGGGGTTGTCCACATCGGTTTCGATGGCTACGGCCGCCGGGCGAAACGACGACCGGAATCCCGGACGAGGCAGCGGTCGATGCCAGGCGCGTTGCTCATGGAGATCGATGCGCACCGTGGAGTCGTTGATGATGCCGTCCACACCCTTCAACGGCCACAGCACACCGCCGACCTGCTGGTGGATCGTGATCGACGTAGCCTCACGCCACCGATCGGCACCGCCGTAGGCGCCGAGCACCTCGTCCAGAAGTTTCATGTCGCACCCTTTCGTCGTGGTGCACATTCAGACAAAGTGACCGGTCGTCTTATTCCGTGCGGCGTGAGAACTATCCAAAGACCTCACTGACTACAGCTCGCGCCGATAAGTGCAGAACCGGTATCGCAGGCCGGAGCTGCTGGTCTGCCATTCGCCCGTGGCGCCCACCCAGGTTTCGTCGAGGACGGGGGCGAGCGTGTCATGATCGTCGCGCGGCAGATCGATGTCGATCTCGGTGACCTCGCATCGGTCGGCGATCGGCAGTGCCATGGCGTAGATCTGCGCGCCGCCGATCACCCAACCGTCCAGGTCGTCGGGCAGGCCGGTGACCACGTCCGCCCCGTCGGCGCGGTACGCGGCATCGCGGGTGACGACGACATTGCGCCGCCCCGGCAGTGGGCGAACCTTGGCCGGCAGCGATTCCCACGTGAGCCTGCCCATCACCACGGTGTGGCCGAGCGTGAGTTCCTTGAACCGGGCCTGGTCTTCGGGAAGCCGCCACGGGATGCCGTTGTCACGGCCGATGATGCCGGTGCCCGACTGCGCCCAGATGAGACCGACGGTCATACGGCGACTGGGGCCTTGATCGCGGGATGCGGATCGTAATTGACGATCGCCACATCCTCGTACGCGTACTCGAAGATCGAATCACGCGGCGCCAGAACGAGTTCCGGGTACGGCCTGGGATCCCGGCTGAGTTGCAGGTTCACCTGCTCGACGTGATTGTCGTAGATATGGCAGTCACCACCGGTCCAGACGAACTCGCCGACGCCAAGGCCGGCCTGCGCGGCCATCATGTGCGTCAGTAACGCATAGCTGGCGATGTTGAACGGCACCCCGAGAAACAGGTCGGCGCTGCGCTGGTAGAGCTGGCAGGACAGCTTGCCGTCGGCCACATAGAACTGGAAGAACGCGTGGCACGGCGGCAGCGCCATTTGCGGGATCTCACCGACATTCCACGCCGAGACGATGTTGCGGCGTGAATCCGGATCGCGTCTTAGCAGCTCCAGCGCATTGCTGATCTGGTCGATATGGTCGCCTGACGGAGTCGGCCACGACCGCCACTGCACGCCGTAGACCGGGCCCAGATCGCCGGTCTCACTTGCCCATTCGTCCCAGATCGTGACTCCGTGCTCCTGGAGCCATCGAACGTTCGAGTCGCCGCGCAGGAACCACAGCAGCTCGTAGACGACCGACTTGGTGTGCACCTTCTTGGTGGTGATCAAGGGGAAGCCGGCGGCGAGGTCGTATCGCATCTGGTGGCCGAACAGGCTGCGGGTGCCGGTGCCGGTGCGATCGGATTTGGGCGTCCCGCGCTCCATCACCAGGCGCAGCAGGTCCTCGTAGGGCGTCGGGATCGGCACTCGCTCAGCTTACGTGCAGCGCCTAGGAGTAGAACGGAAGCCATGCCGACCATCAAGGACTCCATCAGCACGCCCGACGGCACCTGCACCGTCACGTTCGCGACGCCCGACGGCAGTGGGCCGTGGCCCGGTGTGGTCATGTACCCCGACGCCGGCGGTGCCCGGGCCACGTTCGACGAGATGGCGACCCAGCTCGCGGACGAAGGCTATGCGGTGCTGGTACCCGACGTGTACTACCGCGACGCGGGCTGGGCGCCGTTCGAGATGGCGACGGTGTTCAAAGACGAGGACGAGCGGGCCCGGCTGTTCTCGATGATCTCGAAGGTCACCCCCGACATCATGGCCGCCGACGCCGCGGCGTTCTTCGACTATCTGGAGCAACGTCCCGAGGTCGTCGACGGCAAGTTCGGCACCACGGGTTACTGCATGGGCGGTCGCACGTCACTGGTCGTCGCCGGTCGCGTGCCCGAGCGCGTCGCGGCCGCCATGTCGTTCCACGGCGGTGGACTGGCTTCGGACGATCCGGGCAGCCCGCATCTGCTGGCCGACAAGATCCAGGCCGCCGTCTATGTCGGCGGCGCCAAGGACGACGCGTCGTTCACCCCGGAGCACGCCAAGACGCTGGAATCGGCACTGTCCGCCGCGGGCGTCGAGCACACCATCGAAATGTACGACGCCGCACATGGTTTCGCAGTGCCCGACAACGCGCCGTATGACGCGGCAGCCGCCAAGCAGCATTGGGAAGCGATGGAGAGCTTCTTCGGCGCCCGCCTGGGCTGAACCCTGCTTTGCCCGGCGGCCGGGCCGTAGGCGACGATTGACCCCGTGTACGACCAGCCCGTCACCAATGACCCAGACGCCGGAGCGGATCCGGGGTTCCGTATCGACCCGGTACTCGCCCGCAGTTGGCTGCTGGTCAACGGTGCGCAGTACGAGCGGTTCGCACCGGCCGCCCGGTCGCGCGCCGACATCGTCGTGCTCGACATCGAGGACGCCGTCGCGCCCAAGGACAAGGTGGCGGCCCGCGACAACGTGACCCGCTGGCTGGCCGACGGCAACAGCGACTGGGTCCGGGTCAACGGTTTCGGCACCCCGTGGTGGGCCGACGATCTGGAGATGCTCACCGGCACGTCCGTCGGCGGGATCATGCTGGCCATGGTCGAATCCGTCGACCACGTCACCGAGACCGCCAAACGGCTGCCGAACATCCCGATCGTCGCGCTCGTGGAGACCGCGCGCGGACTCGAGCGGATCACCGAGATAGCTGCGGCGAAAGGCACCTTCCGGCTCGCGTTCGGCATCGGAGACTTCCGCCGCGACACCGGATTCGGCGACAACCCCGCGACCCTGGCGTACGCCCGCTCGCGTTTTACGATCGCCGCCAAGGCCGCACATCTACCCAGTGCGATCGACGGACCCACGGTGGGTTCCAGTGCGCTCAAACTGTCTGAAGCCACCGCGGTGTCGGCTGAGTTCGGCATGACCGGAAAGATCTGCCTGACCCCGGACCAATGCCCGACCGTCAACGAAGGCCTGTCGCCCTCGCAAGACGAAATCAGCTGGGCCAAGGAGTTTTTCGCCGAGTTTCAGCGCGACGGCGGCGAAATCCGCAACGGTTCAGACCTGCCGCGCATCGCCCGCGCGAACAAGATCCTGGATCTGGCCAAGGCATACGGCATTCACGAGCCCGAGTACACCGACGACCCGGACCACGTGCCGGCCCCGTCCGACACGTATCACTACTGAGCGTCGTTGCGGCGCAGGAACGTCCGCACTGCCCGTAGCACGCCTCTGCCGGCATAGATGCCCGCCGCCACCGACACGATGATCATGGCGATGAACATGACGAGCCAATTGGCCCTGCTGTGGCTGACGTTCCACCAGACGATCGTGAACAGCACCGCGCAGACGAAAACGACGATGTCGCGCCAGTTCCCCCGGTAGGACATCGCCGCCTCGCGGAGTTCGCGGCTGCGCTCACCGGCCGCGATCAGATCGCTGATCCGCTCGTCGATGTTGGCTTTGAGCCGGGCACGCAATTCGACGTCTTCGGCCGGAAGCCGTTCCAGCAGATCCATGTCCTTGGCGATCATGCCCCGCACATCCGGCGGCTTGAGATTGCCCGCGATCACCCCGAGCATCGCACCCCCGGCGATCGGCGCAGCGCCAAGTGCGAGTTCGGCTATCCCCGGCATGGCTCTCCTAAGTCCGCTGACTGAGTTGCACCACAATCCATACGGCGGTGCGGCGACCGGGTCAAGCCGCCGAGCGTAATTGCACCGCCCGTATCCCTGGTCGGGATACGGGCGGTGACACTCGGACTACTTCAGATGTCTACCCTCCCAGCAGGCCGAGAATCTGGTTGAGCAGATCGATGATCGGCTGCAACGGATTCGGGGGTGCGGGCAATCCACCGGCGAGGCTGCACAAGAGCTGCCCGAGAAGCCCACCACTGGGATCGGCCGTGATTTCCAGTACGACCTGATCCAGATGGACCATCAATCCGAGCAGGTTGAGGTCCAGCGGCCCGAGCACCAGGGTCAGCACCTCACACGTCGCCTGCTGGATGAGCGCGGGCATGTCGACGGTCTGATTGACATCCTGGGCTGTCTCCTGCCCCTGGCCGGGGCTCACGAGCTTTCCGGTCAGCTGGCCGGTGACGGCCAACGGTCGCTCACCGCCCGGCCCCTCCTTGGCGCTCTGCGCCGTGAACCGACCGTTGAACTTCTCCCCGTTGGGGCCGGTGCCTCTTACCTGGACGGTCTCTTCATTCCCCCGGTCAGGGGGTTCGGCCGATACGATGCTCGGCGAGACTCCTCCAACGAGGCCGATAGTTGCGACGGCCACCACGAGGGTGAGCAGCCGCAGCAGGCGTGACGTCATGGGTCCGCTCCGTTCTTCTCCAATTGAAGGCAGCAGTAACCGACCCCCGACGTAGCCCCTTGTCAGTGACCCTCGGCGGCAGAGTCGGCCCTGCCGAACGTGATGTACGCCACTGCTCCCCACGCCGGTCTTCCACGGCGCACAAAACGCTAAACCCAAATCGCGAGGCAAATTTGCGAGCGACAACAAATAGTGAGGCGACTTAATTAACTATGTCGTAAACGCGCTGTCTGGTGCGTGTGATCTCCAGCGGCATCACTTGCTGGTAGCCGTGCCCGTTATTTGCTGATGCCGGCCGGGGTCATTCCATCAAATGTGCAGCCACCGTGGCGCCGAGTTCCCAGCACGACTCGACGTCGCTCTTGGTCGGCTTCCCCGACACCACGACGTTTGGCGCCACGCGCGCCCAACCCAGACCCGCGGTGATCGAATCGATGGCCCGCTCCGCCCCTTCGGTGCCTTCGTTGCCGTGGAGGTAGACACCGAACGGCCGGCCGCGGGTCGCGTCCAAGCACGGGTAGTAGCAAACATCGAAGGCGTGCTTGAGGGCGCCACTCATATAACCGAGATTCGCCGGCGTGCCCAGCAGGTAACCGTCGGCCGCCAGCATGTCGACCGGCGACACCGTCAACGCCGGCCGTCGCACGACCTCCACACCCTCGATCTCGGGATCGGTCGCACCGGCCACGACAGCCTCGAACATCTCCTGGGTGGCCGGGGACGGCGTGTGGTGAACGACGAGCAGGGTCTTACTCACGACTGCTGTTCCTGCATCCGCACCGCCGTGCGCATCGTTTCGCGGGCCCGGGTGCGGTCACCCGCGTAGTCGTACGCGCGTGCCAGGCGGTACCACCGCACCCAGTTGTCAGGATCGGCTTCCAGTTCGGTCTTGACCGTGACGAACAGCTCGTCGGCCGCGTCGCGCTCGATACGCCCAGATGGCCTGCGCGGCAACGCACTGACGTCGAGTTCCATCCCCCGTTCCCGCGCGAGGCGGGCGAGGCGTTGATGAGCGAAACCGGCCCGCAACGTCGAGAACAGCACCCAGACGCCGATCAACGGAAAGATTAGCAATGCCAACCCGAGCCCGATCGCCGCAGGTTCTCCCGAGGTGATGAACGCCAGCGCGGTGCGGCCCAGCATGAGGAAGTAGACGACCAGCGCCAGACACATGAAGCCGATCAGCAGCTGGATGCGCAGCGACCGCGCGCTCTCGCTCACGAGAGGTCGAGCAGGGGCTCAATACCGATGGTGAGACCCGGCCGTTCGCCGACCTTGCGCACGGCCAGGAGAACGCCCGGCACGAACGACGATCGGTCCAGACTGTCGTGGCGGATCGTCAGAGTCTCCCCCTGAGTTCCGAACAGCACCTCCTGATGGGCCACCAAACCGGCGAGCCGCACCGAGTGCACCGGGATACCGTCGACGTCGGCGCCGCGGGCACCCTCCAGGCCGGTGCTCGTCGCATCGGGATTGGGCGGCAACCCTTTTCGCGCTTCCGCGATCAACTTCGCGGTGCGCGCCGCCGTGCCGGACGGCGCATCGGCCTTGTGCGGATGGTGGAGTTCGATGACCTCGACGGACTCGAAGTACCGGGCGGCCTGCTTGGCGAAATGCATGGAGAGCACCGCCCCGATCGCGAAGTTCGGCGCGATCAGGACGGCGGCCTCCGGCTTGTCCTTCAGCCAGGCCTCGACCTGTTCGATGCGTTCCCAGGTGAACCCGGTGGTGCCGACGACGGCGTGAATGCCGTTGTCGATCAAGAACTTCAGATTGTCCATCACCACGTCCGGATGCGTGAAGTCGATGACCACCTCGGTTTGCGACTCCGTGAGCAAACTGAGCTCGTCACCGGCGTCGACTCCGGCTGACAGCGTCAGATCCTCAGCGGACTCGACCGCCTGCACCATGGTCGCCCCGACTTTGCCCTTTGCACCCAGAACACCGACTCGCATGGCAGGGAGCCTACTGCGCGGGCGGTACGCGTCATTCGCGCACGTCGCGAAAATCTTTGGCCACTTTGGTCTCGGCAGTCACAACTGACGTTTTCTTGTCGGTGATTCGAACTAGTGTTCGATGCATGGATTCCTTGGTGGCGGACCGGCTCGCGGCGTTACGCGCGGCTCTCGCCGGGGTGCGCGGCCTGCCCTGGGGGTCGCTGCCCGAAGCCGACCTGCTGGAGGTGTGTGCGGGAGTCCAAGAGGTCCGCAATCTGGTGCCGGTGGTCGAGCATGCCGCGATCAGTGCGCTCTCGGAGTCCACGACCCCGGCCGCGATCGGGGCGAAATCCTCGCCGGAGGCGCTGCAACCACGACGCCCTCGTGGCGATCGGGCGCAGCTCAGCAGGACACGTCGACGTACACCGTTCGCGCTGTGACGGTGGTGCGGATCCTAGGAGTGACCGTTGTTCAGTGGCCAGATCCGGCCACGCTTGTATTACGGCAGTGCGAGTTCGGCCACTCGGCGTTACGCGCGCTCTACCGTGGTGTCATGCGTCTGCTCGCGATTGCGCTCGCTGCCCTGGCTCTCGCCGGTTGTTCGGATACCGGTAACGCCGATGATCAGAACCCGAACGGCCGCACGTTCGTCTCGGTTGAGGTGGAGGGCAATCAGATTCCGGGCGGTGGGCCGCTGACCGTGGTTTTCGACAGCGGGCAGATCAGCACGTTCGCGGGCTGCAACCACGGGTCGGGTCCGGTCGACCTGTCCAACGGCAAAGTCGTCACGGAGTTGGCCAGCACGATGATGGCGTGTCCGCCGCCGCTCGGCGATGCCGACGCGTGGATGTCGCAGTTCTTCGAGGCTCAGCCGTCCTGGTCACTGTCGGGTGACACGCTGACCCTCAAGACCGATACCGCGACCGTCACGTTGCGGGACAAGAAGGTGGTGCATCCGGATCGGTCAATCACCGACACCACCTGGCAAGTCACCAGTCTGGTTTCAGGACAGTCGGTTTCGACGTCACAGGCGCTGGAGGAGGCGAAGCCCACGGTCAAGATAGCGGCCGACGGTGCCGTCACCGGATCGACCGGCTGCAACCAGATCACCGGTCACGCAGTGGTTTCGGGGACGCCGGCCATCATCGAGTTCGGCCCATTGGCCACCACCAGGATGGCTTGCCCGAACGGCCTCGACGAGGTGGAACAGGCCGTCATGCGGGTGCTCAACGGCAAGGTACAGACCGCAATCGACAGCGACGAGCTGACCCTGACCGGTGCGGATGGCTACGGGCTGGTGCTGCGCGCCCAGTAGCCGCAACCGGTCAGAGCGGTGAAGCGCCTCGCAGATGCTCGAAGATCAGCGAGGTCTGCGTGCCCGCGACGTCGGCGTCGGCGTTGAGATTTTCCACCACGAAAGCCCGCAGATCGTCGGTGTCCCGCGCGGCGACATGCAGGATGAAGTCGTCGCCGCCGGCCAGAAAGTAGACATCCATGACCTGCGGGCGTTTGCGGATATGCGCGATGAAGCTGCGGATCTTGCCGCGGGCGTTCGACTGCAGGCTCACCGAGATCATGGCCTGCAGGCTGAGGCCGACCGCGGCCGGGTCGATGTCGGTGTAGAACCCACGGATCACGCCGATCTCCTGCAACCGCCGCACCCGACCGTGACACGTGGAGGCCGCGATGCCGACGGAATCAGCCAGCGCGCTGTTGGACATCCGTGCATCGGCGTGCAGTGCCAGCAGAATGCGCCGGTCGATGTCATCGAGTTCCGCGTGCCGAACATCCTTCGGTAGACGGCTCTGACTCGCCGCGTTGCTCGTCGATTCTTCGCTCACGGAGCGATCGTAACGAATCTTTATCAGAGATATTGCTCGTACTTCGAAGGTTCTTCACACTTGTTCCTAGCACACCGAATCTGAAGGAGCGATCATGCTCGTCGGCATCCCGACTGAGATCAAGAACAACGAGTACCGCGTTGCCATCACGCCCGCCGGGGTGGCCGAGCTGACCCGTCGTGGCCACGACGTGATCATCCAGGCCGGCGCCGGCGAGGGCTCAGCCATCGCCGACAACGACTTCAAGGCCGCGGGCGCCGAGATCGTCACCTCCGCCGACCAGGTGTGGGCCGACGCCGAGCTGCTGCTCAAGGTCAAAGAGCCGATCGAGGCCGAATACTCGCGCATGCGCAAGGGCCAGACCCTGTTCACCTACCTTCATCTCGCGGCGTCGAAGCCCTGCACCGATGCCCTGTTGGCGTCGGGCACCACCTCGATCGCCTACGAGACCGTGCAGACCGCCGACGGAGCGCTGCCGCTGCTCGCGCCGATGAGCGAGGTCGCCGGCCGCCTCTCGGCGCAGGTTGGCTCCTACCACCTGATGCGCACACAGGGCGGCCGCGGCGTGCTGATGGGCGGCGTCCCCGGCGTCGCACCGGCCGAGGTCGTCGTCATCGGCGGTGGCGTGGCCGGCTACAACGCCGCGCGCATCGCCAAGGGCATGGGCGCCCACGTCACGGTCTTCGACCTGAACATCAACACGCTGCGCAAGATCGACAACGAGAACAGCGGAAGCATCGAGACCCGCTACTCGTCGTCCCTCGAGCTCGAAGAGGCCGTCAAGAAGGCCGACCTGGTGATCGGCGCGGTTTTGATCCCCGGCGCCAAGGCACCCAAGCTCGTCACCAATTCGACTGTCGCCCACATGAAGTCGGGTGCGGTGCTGGTGGATATCGCGATCGACCAGGGCGGGTGCTTCGAGGATTCGCGGCCCACGACGCACGACGATCCCACGTTCAAGGTCCACGACACGGTGTTCTACTGCGTCGCGAACATGCCCGGCGCCGTGCCGCGCACCTCGACCTTCGCGCTGACCAACGCCACCATGCCGTACGTGCTCAAGCTGGCCGACAAGGGCTGGCAGGCCGCATGCGCCGCGGACCCGGCGCTGGCCAAGGGCCTGTCGACGCACGAAGGTGGTCTGTTGTCCGAGCAGGTCGCCAAGGATCTCGATCTCCCGTTCACCGACCCCGCGCCGTTCCTGGCTTAACGGACCCCCTCCGATCGCCCGGCTGGAGCACGCTCCGGCCGGGCGATTACCTTTCGGACGACTAGCCGTTCTTGACACGTGTCAACTATGGTGTCGGCATGCTGCAGGAGTTGTTTTCCACCGTTCCGACCATCACCGCTGATGCACTCGAGGCGTTCGACGCCGCGGAGGCCGTCGAACCTGAGTTCATGATCGGGACGTGGCACGGCGCCGAACTGCCCACCGGCCACCCGATGGACGGCCTGCTGGCCGCGAGTGGCTGGTGGGGCAAGCAGTTCATCGATGCCGAGACCGTCCACCCGCTGCTGTTTCCGGCCCGCGACAGCACTGGACTGTGGGCGCTCAACCCGGCCCTGGCGTTCGGCGGCCTCGGGCTGTCGACCAAGCTGCCGTTGTTGAGGAACCGGTCCATGGTGGCGCCGATCGCCGCGCTGCGGCCCGTCCTGCAGACGCGGTCGGCGAAAGCGCGGCTGCGCACCACGCGATACCGCGGCGTCGACACCGCGACCATGATCTACGACCAGCTTCCGATCAACGACGTTTTTCGCAAGTTGTCCGACGACGCCGTGATCGGGGCCATGGACCTGCGGGGATCTCGCAAGCCCTACTTCTTCGTGCTGCGCCGCGACGACTCCCGGCGGCTGGCCTAGCAGCCACGCGTACTCGAGCTGTTCACCGCGCATTCGACCGACGGATCGAAAGCGATGCTTGGATCGAAAGAGCAAGCGTCGCAAGGCCTTTTCGGCCGATAACCTGAGTCCTAGGAGTCACCCGTGGTTAACCTGCCCGTTGCGCACCAGCCCCGCCCGTTCCTGCCCGAGCTGTCCGAGTTCTTCGCCGGCATCACCCCGTTCTCAAGCCTGCGGCCCATCTTCGAGCGCAACCTCATGCGCATCGAGGACGAGGTCACCGATGACCACTACGAGTTGCGCGCCGAGATCCCCGGCATCGACCCGGCCACCGACGTCCACATCACGGTCGCCGACGGCCAGCTCACGGTGAAGGCCGAGCGTGCCGAGCGGGCCGAGGTGAACTCCCGCTCGGAGTTCTCGTACGGATCGTTCCTGCGCACGGTGACGCTGCCGGCCGAGGCCGACGAGGAAGAGATCACCGCCAGCTACGAGCGCGGAATCCTGACCGTCCGCGTCCCGCTGTCGCAGAATCCGTCGGGCATGCGGCACATCGCGATTCAGAACGCCGAGAACCACAGCGTGGAGAATGCGACGGTCGAGAACCACACGGCCGAAGCCGAAGCTCCGGAGTAATCCGGCACCGAACGATCAGAGCAACGACGGCAGCACCGATGCCGTCAGCTCACCGATGAGCGGTCGCAGATTGGCGGCTTTCGGGTCGTCGGTCTGTGACCGCGTCATCATCGCCAGCAACAGGCGCTGACCGGCCGGGCCGTACGCGACGCCGACGTCGTTGGTGCTGCCATAGTCTCCACTGCCGGTCTTGTCGGCGGTCGTCCACCCAGCCGGAAGTCCCGCCCGCATGCTCGACGTCTGATTGGCCCGCATCCAATCCTCGAGCTGCCGGCGCTGGGGCGGGCTGAGCGCATCGCCGACCAACAGCGCGCGGTAGCCGATGGCCAGCGCCGCGGGCGTGCTGGTGTCGCGCGGGTCGCCGGGTATCGCCGAGTTGAGCTCGACCTCCCACCGGTCCAGCCGTGTGCGCTCGTCACCGATGCTGCGCGCGAATGCGGTGATACCCGCGGGCCCGTCGATGGTTTTCAACAGCAGGTTGCCCGCCGTGTTGTCGCTGCGTTGCAGCGCGGCCGCACACAGTTCGCCGAGCGTCATCTCCGAACCTGCGCGCGGTTCCGTGATCGGCGAGTTCATCACGATCGCGTCTGGGTCCACGAACACCCGGTTGTCCAGCGACAGCTGGTCGCGCCCGACCATCTGCAGGACCCGGCCTGCGGCATATGCCTTGAACGTCGAGCACATCGCGAACATGTCGTCGGCGCGGTGGCTCACGATCCGGTTCGAATCGAGGTTGACGGCATGGATGCCGATCACCGCGTTGTGCCGGCGTTCGAGCTCCCCGATCTGGTCGTCCACGGGGGCCGCATACGCGGTTCTGCTGCTCACCCCGACAGCCGCCACTGCCGCGAGGGATCCGATCAAGACGTTGCGTCGCGAGAGTCCAGTCACCCGACCCAGCGTAGCCGGTCAGCCCGCGATGGCTCGAAGCCGTTGCGGTAGCGAGTGTTTCGACTTTTGCGGGCCTAGCACCGCCGCACCGTAATCCCTGGTCAGCAACTGCCGCGCCACCGCGTTGACCTCGTCGAGGGTGACCGATTCGATCTGGGTCAGGGTGCGTTCGATGCTGCGGTGTTCGCCGTAGTTCAGTTCGCTGCGGCCGATTCGGTGCATCCGCGAAGCCGAGTCCTCAAGCCCCAGCACCAGCCCGCCGCGCAACGAACCCTTCGCGATCCGGCATTCGTTCTCGGTGATGCCGTCGCGCGCAACGCTTTCGAGCACGTCGGTGGTCAAGCGGACCACCTCGTCGAACCGCTCGGGCTGACAACCCGCATAGACCGACAGTGCGCCGCTGTCGGAGAAGGTGTCGACGGTCGAGTACACCGAGTACGCCAGTCCCCTGCTCTCCCGAATCTGTTGGAACAGACGCGAACTCAGGCCACCACCGAGCGCGGTGTTGAGCACCGATAGAGCCCACCGATGCTTCCAGTGCCGCCCGGGGGTTCGCACGCCGAGCGAGACGTGCATCTGTTCCCCGTCGCGGTCCATGACCTCCAACGTCGGCCGTCCGGACAGGCGACCCGACCCCTTGCGCGGTGCGATGGCGTTGCGCCCCGAGACGAGTCGCTTGCCGAAGTGCTCGTGGGCCAAGGCGACAACTTCGTCGTGGTCGATGTTGCCCGCGACCGCCAGCACCATGCGATCGGGCGTGTAGCGCCGCATGTGAAACGAATGCAACTGCGCGCGCGTCATCGCCGAGATCGACTCGACGCTGCCGATGACGGGCCGGCCGACGGGGTGATCGCCGAACATGGCCGACAGGAACACATCTCCCAGCGTGTCCTCGGGATCGTCGTCGCGCATGGCGATCTCTTCGAGGACGACGTCGCGCTCGACCTCGACGTCGTCGGCTGCGCAGCGGCCCCGCAGCACGACGTCGGCGACCAGATCGACGGCCAGTTCCAGATCGGTGTCGAGCACGTGCGCGTAATAGCACGTGTGCTCTCTGGCGGTGAAGGCGTTCAGCTCACCGCCGACAGCGTCGACGGCTTGGGCTATTTCGACGGCGGTACGGGTCGGAGTGGCCTTGAACAACAGGTGTTCGAGGAAATGCGCTGCGCCCGCGACACTTCGGCCTTCGTCGCGCGAACCGACCCCGACCCATACTCCGACCGATGCCGAATGCACCGACGGGATGTACTCGGTGACCACTCGCAGTCCGCCGGGCAACGTGGTCCGGCGGACGTGCGAGGTCTCCAGCGGCGTATCAGGCTTCGGCGGGCGCAACATCGGTGGACGCGGAAGTGTCCGCCGAATCCCCAGCTTTGTCGGACTGCTCCGCTTGCTCCTCATCGACGAGCACCAGCGAGATCTTGCCGCGGTTGTCGATGTCGGCGATCTCGACGCGGAGCTTGTCGCCGACCTTCACCACATCTTCGACCTTGGCAATGCGCTTGCCGCGGCCCAACTTCGAGATGTGGACGAGGCCGTCGCGACCCGGCAGCAGCGACACGAACGCACCGAAGTCGGTGGTCTTGACCACGGTCCCGAGGAACCGCTCGCCGATCTTGGGCAGCTGCGGGTTGGCGATCGCGTTGATCTTGTCGATCGCGGCCTGCGCCGAAAGCCCGTCGGCGGCACCGACGAACACCGTGCCGTCGTCCTCGATCGAGATCTGCGCGCCGGTCTCCTCGGTGATCGAGTTGATCATCTTGCCCTTGGGCCCGATGACCTCGCCGATCTTGTCGACCGGCACCTTGATCGTGGTGATCCGCGGCGCGTACGGGCTCATCTCGTCCGGCCGGTCGATGGCCTCGGCCATCACGTCGAGGATGGTCAGCCGGGCGTCCTTGGCCTGCGACAGCGCGCCGGCCAGCACCTGCGACGGGATGCCGTCGAGCTTGGTGTCCAGCTGCAGGGCGGTGACGAAGTCCTTGGTGCCCGCGACCTTGAAGTCCATGTCGCCGAACGCGTCCTCGGCGCCGAGGATGTCGGTCAGCGCCACGAAGCGACGCTCGGTCTTGCCATCGACTTCGATGTCGTCGGACACGAGGCCCATGGCGATGCCGGCCACCGGAGCCTTGAGCGGCACACCGGCGTTCAGCAGGGCCAGCGTCGAGGCACACACCGAGCCCATCGACGTCGAACCGTTGGAGCCCAGCGCCTCCGACACCTGGCGGATCGCGTAGGGGAACTCCTCGACGCTCGGCAACACCGGGACCAGGGCACGCTCGGCGAGGGCGCCGTGGCCGATCTCGCGGCGCTTGGGCGAACCGACCCGGCCGGTCTCACCGGTCGAGTACGGCGGGAAGTTGTAGTGGTGCATGTAGCGCTTGGTGTTCTCGGGCCCGAGCGAGTCGATCTGCTGGGCCATCTTGATCATGTCGAGCGTCGTGACACCGAGGATCTGGGTCTCGCCGCGCTCGAACAGCGCGCTGCCGTGTGCCCGCGGAATCACCGCGACCTCGGCCGAAAGCGCCCGGATGTCGGTGATGCCACGCCCGTCGATACGGAAGTGATCGGTCAGGATGCGCTGGCGCACAAGCTTTTTGGTGAGCGACCGGAACGCCGCGCCGATTTCCTTCTCGCGGCCCGCGTACTGCTCGGCCAGGCGCTCGAGCACCTCGACCTTGATCTCGTCGGTGCGGTCGTTGCGCTCGGTCTTGCCCGCGATGGTCAGCGCCTGCGACAGCGCGTCGGTGGCCACCGAGGACACCGCGTAATAGACATCGTCGGCGTAGTCCGGGAACACCGGGAAGTCACCGGTCTCCTTCGCGGCCGCGTCGGCGAGCTCCTGCTGCGCGGCGCACAGCACCTTGATGAACGGCTTGGCGGCCTCGAGGCCCTCGGCCACGACGGCCTCGGTCGGTGCCTGGGCACCACCCGACACCAGTTCGATGACGTTCTCGGTGGCCTCGGCCTCGACCATCATGATCGCGACATCGCCGTCTTCGAGCACGCGGCCGGCCACGACCATGTCGAACACGGCCCGCTCGAGCTGCTCGACGGTCGGGAACCCGACCCACTGACCGTCGATCAGGGCGACACGGGTGCCGCCGACCGGACCGGAGAACGGCAGACCGGCGAGCTGGGTGGACGCCGACGCGGCGTTGATGGCCAGCACGTCGTAGAGATCCTTGGGATCCAGGCTCAGGACGGTGACGACGACCTGGATCTCGTTGCGCAGGCCGTCGACGAACGACGGACGCAGCGGCCGGTCGATGAGGCGGCAGGTCAGGATCGCGTCGGTGGACGGGCGGCCCTCGCGCCGGAAGAACGAGCCGGGGATGCGGCCCGCGGCGTACATGCGCTCCTCGACATCGACCGTCAACGGGAAGAAGTCGAAGTGGTCCTTGGGGTTCTTGCTGGCGGACGTCGCGCTCAGCAGCATGGTTTCGTCGTCGAGGTAGGCGACGGCGGAGCCGGCGGCCTGCTGGGCGAGTCGCCCGGTCTCGAAACGGATGGTGCGGGTGCCGTAGCTCCCGTTGTCGATGACAGCGGTGGCTTCGAACACACCTTCATCAAGTTCAACTACAGACATCTAGTCCGTGGCCTCTTTCGAATTCATTCAACTGTTTCGCGTCGTCACGCTCAGATGTGCCACGGGTCTGGATTCGGCTACGGCCGTCGATCGAAGCGGCCGGACATGTCCCGATGGGAACTCCCGGCAGCCACTACCGAAGACCGCCCGATCAGACGGGCCCTGACGTGACTCGCAGGAGCAGCGCCCGCGGATCGCGGGTACCGCACCTCGTGTCCGACCAGCCAGAAAGTATTCGTAGTGGGCTCTCGAACAGATTTCGGCCATCGAACGCCCTCATGTTACACGGCAGCAATCCCGTGAACGCCAATCCGGCCCTGCTCAGGCCCGGTCAGCGGACATCTTCCACGCACACGGTGAACTGCCGTTCGTCGTAGGCGTAGCCCACCCCGCTGGCACATTGATCGACGTTCGACACGCCTTGCAGGATCTCGGTGGCCCGCTGCCGATGCGGCGCAGTGGAATCCGAGCAATCCACCCGGTACGGGTCGGTGTCGTTCTCCGGGTCGATGTTCATGCACCCGCCGACGATCCAGTCGATGTCCATGCAGACCGTCTCGGATTCGTCGCTGAACGGACTCGTCATCGAATAGTAGGAATCGACGTCCATGGGGCACTGGTCACTGTCGGTGACCGTCGAGACCACCTTGTAGTTGGACTGCTCACTACCACACACGGCTTCGGAAGCTTCCGGACGGTCGTACGTGCCGCCGATCTTGAGGCAGTCCCCCGCCTGCATGTCCGCGGCAGCCGCGGACGAACACCCTGTCAAAAACCCGATCGCGAGTATCGCGGCCGCCCCCATCACGGCCGCGGGCAGGGATGCCACTTAAGGCCGCGTCAGCGACGCAGCCCGAGGCGCTCGATGAGCGAGCGGTAGCGCTCGACATCGACCTGAGCGACGTACTTCAGCAGCCGGCGCCGACGGCCGACCAGCAGCAGCAGACCGCGCCGCGAGTGGTGGTCGTGCTTGTGCACCTTGAGGTGCTCGGTGAGATCCGAGATCCGCTTGGTCAGCAGGGCGACCTGCGCCTCGGGCGACCCGGTGTCGGTCTCGTGCAGGCCGTAGCTGCCCAGGATTTCTTTCTTCTGCTCGGCTGTAAGCGCCACGAAGCAACTCCATCAAATAGGTCCCGCGAACATATTCTCGGCACAGCCACCGCGGACTGCAGCATGCGCCGGATCGGCGAGAAGTCTAGCAGTTGACCGCGGCGAGCCGAGAATCGTGCTCAGTGCGCAGCGAGAATCGTGCGGGCCCGGTCGGTGTCGGCCTCCATCGCCACGACCAGATCCTTGACCGCGTCGAACTTCTCCTGCCCCCGGATGCGCGCGACGAAATCGACCGCGACGTGCTGGCCGTACAGGTCGGCGTTGGTGTCGAGGACGAACGCCTCGACCGTGCGGGTACGGCCCGAGAACGTCGGGTTGGTACCCACCGACACCGCCGCCTGATACCGCTCGCCAGGAATCACCGTGCCCATCACCGGACCGTGCCCGAGCACGGTGAACCAGGCCGCGTACACACCGTCGGCCGGGATCGCCGAATACATGGGCGGAGCCACGTTGGCCGTCGGGAATCCGAGCACCCGGCCCCGGCCGTCGCCGCGCACGACGACGCCCTCGACGCGATGTGGACGGCCCAGCGCCTCGGCGGCCGCGACCACGTCGCCGGCATCCACGCACGACCGGATGTACGTCGACGAGAAGGTGACCGTCTCGTCGCGGTGGTGTTCGGCGACCAGGCTCATGCCCTCGACCGCGAATCCGAACCGCTCACCCGCCTTGCGCAGCATCGTGACGTTGCCGGCCGCCTTCTTTCCGAACGTGAAGTTCTCCCCCACCACGACCTCGACCACATGCAGGTTCTCCACGAGCAGCTCATGGATGTAGCGCTCGGGGGTGAGCTTCATGAAGTCCGAGGTGAACGGCATCACGAGGAACACGTCGACGCCCAGCTCCTCGACCAACTCGGCCCTGCGAGTCAGGGTGGTCAACTGAGCCGGGTGACTGCCCGGGAACACCACTTCCATCGGATGGGGGTCGAAGGTCATCAGAACCACGGGTACCCCGCGCGATCGGCCCGCCTTCACCGCGTGACTGATCAGCTCGGCGTGTCCGCGGTGAACACCGTCGAACACCCCAATGGTGACAACACACCTGCCCCAGTCCGTGGGGATCTCGTCCTGCCCACGCCAGCGCTGCACAGCAGCTAGCCTACGGCCCGGCCGCGCCGTGGTCTGCTCCAGATCACCAAGTCAGGTGACGATTGCCTAAACTTCCTTACTGTGAGTCCAGACGGTAACCATCGCGACCTCTCGACGGTTGCCCAGGACTATCTGAAAGTCATCTGGACAGCCCAGGAATGGTCGCGCGAGAAAGTCAGCACCAAACTGCTGGCCGAGCGGATCGGCGTGTCGGCTTCGACCGCGTCGGAGTCCATCCGCAAGCTCGCCGACCAGGGGCTGGTGCACCACGAGAAATACGGTGCGGTGACCCTGACCGAAGAGGGCAGGCGGGCCGCGTTGGCAATGGTGCGTCGCCACCGCCTGATGGAGACCTTCCTCGTCCAGGAGCTGGGCTACGGCTGGGACGAGGTGCACGACGAGGCCGAGATCCTCGAACACGCGGTGTCCGACCGCATGCTCGACCGGATCGACGCGAAACTGGGCCACCCCACTCGCGACCCGCACGGTGACCCCATCCCGGCCGCCGACGGGCAGGTGCCGACGCCGCCGGCCCGCCAGCTTTCCGTGTGCCAGGACGGCGAGGCCGGGACGGTGGCCCGCATCTCCGACGCCGACCCGGAAATGCTGCGCTACTTCGACAGCGTGGGCATCAGCCTCGATTCGCGGCTGCGGGTGCTGGCCCGGCGCGATTTCGCCGGCATGATCTCGGTCGCGGTCGAATCCCCGACGGGTTCGGGCGATCCCGACACCACCGTCGACCTGGGCAGCCCCGCCGCAGAGGCCATCTGGGTCGTCGCCAGCTAGCTCTCGAAGATCTGCGATCACGGCGATTCTTAGTCGTGCCCTGATCGCGTTCGCCGACAATGATGACCTCTTTGTGACTGTCACATTGCACTGGTTTCTGCCCACCTACGGCGACAGCCGGTTCATCGTCGGCGGCGGCCACGGCACGCCGGCCGGAGCCGCCCACAGCGACCGCGATGCCAGCATCGACTACCTGGCCTCGATCGTCCGCGCTGCCGAGACGTTTGGCTTCACCGGCGCACTCATTCCGACGGGGGCGTGGTGCGAGGACGCGTTCATCACCGCATCGCTGCTGGCCCGCGAGACCACGTCGCTGGCTTTCCTGGTGGCGTTCCGGCCCGGCCTGGTCAGCCCGACGCTTTCGGCGCAGATGGCCGCGACGTTCGCGCGGCACGCACCCGGCCGGATCCTGCTCAACGTCGTGGTCGGCGGCGAGGCACACGAGCAGCGCTCCTTCGGCGACCACCTCGACAAGGACGCCCGCTACGCGCGCTGCGATGAATTCCTCGACGTGGTGCGGCGACTGTGGGCGGGTGAGACCGTGACCCACCGCGGTCAGTACATCGACGTCGAAGAGGCATCGCTCGCCTTGCCGCCGAACCCGGTGCCGCCCTTGTACTTCGGTGGCAGCTCCACGGCGGCCGGGCCCGTTGCGGCCCGGCATTCCGACGTATACCTGACGTGGGGCGAGCCACCGGAGGCCGTGCGCGAGAAGATCGACTGGATCCGGGCACTCGGCGAGGAGCAGGGGCGCAAGCTGCGGTTCGGCATCCGGTTGCACACCATCTCCCGCGACACCTCCGAGGAGGCGTGGGCTCAGGCCGACCGGCTCGTGGCGGCCCTCGACGAGGACACCGTGCGCAACGCCCAGCAGGGTCTAGCACGCAGCCAGTCCGAGGGCCAGCGGCGCATGCTCGCCCTGCACGAGGCCAACCGGCGCAACGGCACCTGGAGCGACGCCCGCAGCCTGGAGATCGCGCCCAACCTGTGGTCCGGCGTGGGCCTGGTACGCGGCGGCGCCGGAACCGCACTGGTGGGTAGTCACACCGAGGTGGCCGACCGGATCGCCGAATACGCCGCGATCGGGATCGACGAGTTCATCTTCTCGGGCTATCCCCACCTGGAGGAGTTGTTCTGGTTCGGCGAAGGCGTCGTCCCGATCCTGCGCAAGCGCGGCCTGTTCGACAACGGGGCGCGCAGTGCGGCGCCCGCGTCGATTCCGTTCGTCGGCGCGGCGCGATGACCGAGCTCGCGAGCGCCGCCCGAATCACCTCCGCCGATGACGCTCTGGCGACCGCCGCGCGGTTGTCGGCGGCCTTCGCGGACGGTGCGAGCGCACGTGACGCCGACCGGGTGCTGCCCCACGAGCAGGTGCACGCGCTGAAGGAATCCGGGCTCCTGGCATTGACGGTGCCCGCCGAATACGGCGGGCCCGACGTCGGGGCCACCGTCCTCGCGGAAGTCATCAGGCTGTTCGCCCACGGTGATCCGTCGCTCGGGCAGATCCCGCATTCGCATTTCACGTTCCTCGAGGCGTTGCGGCTGCAGGGCACCGATGCGCAACAGGCGTTCTTCTACGGGCTGGTGCTCGACGGCGCACTGTTCGCGAACGCACAGTCCGAACGCGGTCCGCACCCGACCGACGTCGACACCACGACCCTGGTGGCGTCCGGTGACGGGTACGTCCTCAACGGCCGCAAGTTCTATTCGACGGGTGCGCTGTTCGCCGACTGGCTGATCGTCCGCGCATCGCTGTCCGACGGCTCGGGCGCGATACCGACGGCTTCGACGCCCAAGGCCATCGTGTTCGTGCCGCGTGATGCGGTGGGCCTGACCGTGATCGACGACTGGGACGGAATGGGGCAGCGGACGACGGCGTCCGGCAGCGTCACGCTGGACGGTGTGCGGGTTCCCGCCGAGCACGTCGTGGATTTCACGCCGATCTTCGCGCGGCCCACGGTCTACGGCGCACGGGCGCAGTTGCTGCACGCCGCGATCGACGTCGGCATCGCGACGGCTGCCCTCGACGAAGGAGTTCGTCAGGCCGTCAAGGCCCGGCCGCATTTCGAGGCCAAGGTGTCCGATGCCGCCGATGACCCGACCTTGGTCCAGGTGGCCGGCGAACTGGCGGTCACGGTGCGGGGCGCGCAGGCGTTGTTGGCCGAGGCGGCTCGCCAAGTGGACGCCGCGCGTGCCGATCTCACCGAGGACACCGCGGCGGCCGCCTCGATCGCGGTCGCGATCGCCAAGGTGTCGGCCGTGCGTGCGTCACTGGACGCGTCGACCAAGCTGTTCGAATTCGGCGGCACCCGCAGCGCATCGGCCGGCGGGAACCTGGCGCGCTACTGGCGCGACGCCCGCACTCACACGTTGCACGATCCGACCCGCTGGAAGCTGCGCCACATCGGGCGCTACACGTTGTCGGGAACGAATCCGCCGCGCCACGGCCAAATCTGAAACGCGCCTAGAGCAACCGACTTACAGCGTCGCGGGACGCAGTACCACGACGTTCTTGGTGCGGGCCGAACCGTCCTGTAGCAGCGCGATGACCTGACCGTCGGGTGCGGTGGCGGCGTACACGCCGTCGATGCCCGCCGGTTTCAGCGCCCGACCGTGCCGGGTGTCCTCGGCCTCGTCCGCGGTGAGGTCGCGGCGCGGAAACCCGAGCAAGCAAGCCTCGTCGAGCGAATAGCTGAGCCGCGCCCGCTCGGCAAGCCCCTCGAGCGTGCGAGCCTCGTCCAGGCCGTACCGGCCGACCTTGGTGCGCCGCAGGGCGGTCAGGTGCCCGCCGACGCCAAGGGCCGCACCGGCGTCGCGGGCCAGCGCCCGGATGTAGGTGCCCGACGAACAGTCCACTTCGACGTCGACATCGACGAACTCGCCCTCGCGCCGGACGGCGAGCACCTCGAAGCGGTCGATGCGCACCGGGCGCGCGGCCAGCTCGACGGCCTGCCCCTCGCGGGCCAGCTTGTAGGCGCGCTGCCCGCCGACCTTGATGGCACTCACGGCCGAGGGCACCTGCGCGATGTCGCCACGCAGCGCGGCCACCGCGGACTCGATCTGCGCGTCGGTGACTGCGGCGGCCGAAACATCTTCGACCACTTCGCCTTCGGCGTCTTCGGTCGTGGTGGTGCGGCCGAACCGGATCGTCGCGGCGTACGACTTATCGGTGGCGGTCAACAGGCCGAGGATCTTGGTGGCCCGTTCGATGCCGATCACCAGCACGCCGGTCGCCATCGGATCCAGGGTGCCGGCATGCCCGACCTTGCGGGTGCCGAACAGTCGCCTGCACCGGCCGACCACGTCGTGGCTCGTCATGCCGGCGGGTTTGTCGACGATGACCAGCCCCGCTTCGGGAACCGCCGTCACAGCACGATCGCCGTCAGCGTCACGCCGTCGCGCACCGACCAACGGCCGTCGAGCGCGGTCAGTGGCGGGCCGTGCTCGGCGGCCGGATCGATCAAAATCTGGGAGCGAAACCGGCCCGCGGTACCCGAATCGTCCACCGCAAAGGTGATGTGGGCATCCTCGAAACCGAGCCAGCGGTGTGTGAGCGGGTACCATGCCTTGTACGTTGCCTCTTTGGCGCAGAACAGAATTCGGTCCCAATGCAGATCGCCGGGCATGGTACTCAGCTCGGTGCGCTCGACCGGCAGGGTGATCGCGCCGAGCACGCCGTCGGGCAGCACATCGTGGGGTTCGGCGTCGATTCCGATCGACCGGACGTCACCCGCACGGCCGACGACCGCACCGCGGAATCCCTTGCAGTGCGTGAGGCTGCCGACGACACCGTCCGGCCAGCACGGTTCGCCCTTGTCGCCCTTGAGGATCGGGACCGGACCGATGCCCAACTCCCCCAGTGCCTGGCGTGCGCAGTACCGCACCGTGACGAATTCGTTGCGCCGCTTGGCAACCGAACGCGCGACGAGCGGCTCTTCCTCCGGTAGCGGGGCCAGGCCGGGTGGGTCGTCGTACAGCTCTGCCGACGCCACCGTGTCCGAGCCGTCCGGCAGCACCTGCGCCAACAGCATTCCCGTCATGCGCGCCGCGCCTTGATCCGGTCCTGCATCGCCTTGGCGTTGGCCCGCATCTCGGGCGTGATCTCGAAGTGTCCACCGAACTCGTTCAGATACCCGGGCGCGTACTTGGGATCGGGAAGGATCTGGCGCAGCCACCGATACGGCTTGCGGCGCCGCCATTCTCGCGGATAGCCGACCGACACCTCTTCGAAGCGGACGTCGTCGTACCACGTGGTGCGCGGTATGTGCAGGTGGCCGTACACCGAACAGATCGCGTTGTAGCGCGTGTGCCAGTCGGCGGTCGCGGTCGTGCCGCACCACAACGAGAACTCGGGATAGAACATCGCGTCGCATGGTTCGCGCACGAGGGGGAAATGATTGACCAGTACGGTCGGCGTCATCCAGTCCAGGTCCTCGAGCCGCTTGCGCGTCTGAGTGACCCGATCGCGGCACCAGGCGTCGCGCGTGGCGTACGGCTCGCACGACAGCAGGAACTCGTCGGTCCCGACGACGTTGCGCTCCCTGGCGATGGCAAGCCCCTCGGCCTTGGTCGACGCACCCTCCGGCAGGAAGCTGTAGTCGTAGAGCAGGAACATCGGCACGATCGTGGCCGGACCGCCCTGTTCGGTCCACACCGGGAACGGGTGCTCGGGCGTGATGACACCCATCTGGTCGCACATGTCGACCAGATAGTCGTAGCGCGCGCGCCCGAAGATCTGCATCGGGTCCTTGTTGGTGGTCCACAGTTCGTGGTTTCCCGGCACCCAGATGACCTTGGCGAACCGCTTGCGCAGCAGGTCGAGCGCCCAGCGGATCTCGTCGGTGCGCTCACCGACATCGCCCGCGACGATCAGCCAGTCGTCCGGCGAGGCCGGATACAGCGACTCCGTGACCGGCTTGTTGCCGGTGTGTCCGGTATGCAGGTCGCTGATCGCCCACAGCACCGGCTGCCGGTCCCGCGACTCCTGGTCCGTCACCACAGTTGCACCACCACAACCGACCAGCCTAACTGCGCACCGCGCGGCGAAGGCCCTCGCAACTAGAACATGTTCTCGTTTATGGTCGAGTGGGCTGTGGCTGACCGCTACACTCCCCGCAAGCCGGGGACGAATATTCACCGAGTCTGCTAGGGGGTGTGATGGCCGCCAGGTTGCGCCTGCTGTCGGCTTTGTCTGCGCTGGTTGCGGCGGTGATCCTGGTATGCCAGACCGGGCCGTCGGCGGGCTCGCAGGGCGGGGTCCTGCAGCTGGAGTCGACCGACCTGCCGATGACCAACGTGTCGACGACCATCAAATGGCCGGTGATCGAGACCACAGACCCGTCCCCGTTCGATCCGTGCCGCGACATCCCGCTCGACGCCGTCCAGCGAATCGGCCTGGCGTTCACGCCGCCGACCCCGGAGGACAGCCTGCGCTGCAAGTACGACGCGGGCAACTACCAGATGGCCGTCGAGGCGTTCGTGTGGCGCACCTACGAGGCGACGATCCCGCCCGACGCGCTCGAGCTCGACATCGACGGACATCGCGCCGCGCAGTACTGGATCATGAAGCCCACCGACTGGAACGACCGCTGGTGGATCACCTGCATGGTGGCGTTCAAGACCAGCTACGGCGTCATCCAGCAGTCGCTCTTCTACTCGCCGATCTACTCCGAGCCCGATCCCGACTGCCTGCAGGTCAACCTGCAGCGCGCCCACGAGCTCGCGCCGTACTACAAGTTCTGATCCGTAATCTGGTGCGGTGACCAGATTCCGCAGGTTCACCGGCCAGACCATCAGCCGTCTGCTGGGGCTTCCGCCCCACGAAACCGGCCACACCGTCGAGCACGGACTGCGGGTCCCGATGCGTGACGGCGTCGAACTGATCGCCGACCACTACGCGCCCGACACCGACCGGCAGGCGGGCACCTTGCTGGTGCGCGGACCGTACGGCCGCCGGTTCCCGTTCTCCACGCTGTTCGCCGAGGTGTATGCCGCGCGCGGCTACCACGTGGTGTTGCAGAGCGTGCGTGGGACGTTCGGCTCGGGTGGTGAGTTCACGCCGATGGTCCACGAGATGGACGACGGCGCCGACACGGTCGACTGGCTGCGCGTACAGCCGTGGTTCACGGGCTCCTTCGCGACCGTCGGGATCTCCTACCTCGGCTTCACGCAGTGGGCGTTGCTGGCCGATCCCCCACCGGAGATGAAGGCGGCCGTCATCACGGTCGGCCCGCACGACTTCAGCCAGTCGGCGTGGGGCACCGGCTCGTTCACCCTCAACGATTTCCTCGGTTGGAGCGCGATGGTCGCCCGCCAGGAGGAGCCCGGCCTGCTCGCGGCCCTCACGAGGGAACTACGTGGGCCCCGTGAACTTGCGCGCGCGGCCAGTGGCCTGCCCATGGGTGCGGCCGGGCGGCAGCTGCTCGGCAGCGGCGCGCCGTGGTTCGAATCGTGGCTCGAGCATCCCGAACGCGACGACCCGTTCTGGAAACTGCTGAGATTCGACGAGGCGCTGGAGCACGTCGATGTGCCGATCCTGCTGCTGAGCGGGTGGCAGGACCTGTTCTTGGACCAGACGCTGGAGCAGTACACCCAGTTGCACCGGCGCGGCGTGCCCGTCGCGCTGACGGTCGGGTCGTGGACGCACGGGCAGTTGATGACCAAGGGCGCGCCGACCGTGCTGGCCGAGTCACTAGACTGGCTCGGCACGCACCTGGCCGGGCGCCCGAGCTCGCGGCGCAGCCCGGTCCGGATCCACGTCAACGGGGACGGCTGGGTCGAGCTACCCGAGTGGCCTCCCGTCATGCCGGAGCGGCAACTGTTCCTGCAGCCCACCGGGCGGCTCACCGACACGCCGCCCGCACCCACCGGGCCGCCGTCGTCGTTCACCTATCACCCGGCGCGCCCGACTCCGGCCGTCGGCGGCCGCCAGCTGGCCCGGCAGGGCGGCTACCGGGACGACACGTCGCTCGCGCAGCGCAGCGATGTGGTGACGTTCACCGGGGACCCGTTACCGGCCGATCTGTATGTCGTGGGCACGCCGGTCGTCGAACTCGCCCACAGCTGCGACAACCCAAACAACGACGTGTTCGTCCGGGTCAGCGAGGTCGACGCCAAGGGCCGCTCCCGCAACGTCACCGACGCGTTCCGCAGACGCACGGAGCAGTCCGGGACGATACGGCTCGAACTCGACGCCGTGGCACACCGTTTCGCGGCGGGCTCGCGGATCCGCCTCCTGGTGGCGGGTGGCTCGCACCCCCAGTTCGCCCGCAATCTCGGCACCGGTGAGCCCCAGATCTCGGGCTCACGACTGGCCCGGGCCCGCCACACCGTGCATCACGGGGACGGCGGGGTCTCGCGTCTGCTGTTGCCCGCCGGTCCGCAGCCGCCGTCAGCCGACTGAGGTGCGCACGCGCTCGGCGATGTCCGCCAGTGTCGCGTCGTCGTGCACGGGTGTCCCCCACTCGGCCTGAACCGGAAGCTCGACCCAGCTCTTGCATCCCGCGTAGTCGGGGGTGCGGATCAGCCGGACCGGCGCGATGAGCGGGCTCACCTGCACCACGAGCACCGTGAGCCGGTGTTTGGGGCGGAAATCCAGCCGGTCGGCCCGCACGGATTCCGCCGTCCAGATATGCAGACCGGCCAGTTCATCGACCGCATCCGGCCGGTTGACCTCAACGGCGCCAACCACTTTCGCGCCGGCCCGTATCGTCACCGCATCCTCGGTGCTGTCACAGGCCGCGGCGGCGAGCAGATCGGCGTGCTCGGGCCGCACCCGCTCGGCATGGCTGTGCGCGATCGTCGGGAAGAACACGAATCGGGACGCGTTGACCTCGAATCGCTTCTCATGGATGCCGCCCTTGCGCAGCAGCACGGTCTGGCGCCCGTCGAGCAGCGCGTGTACGGCCGCGCTCCACTCCTTGAGCGCGGTCTGCGTGCCCGCTGGTGCGGTCACTTCGCCGCGAGCCGCGCGCGGACCTCTGGACGACGCAGCGGTGGGATGGTCTTGGGCGGTTGACGCCGCGGCGCCAGACCGTCCAGCAGGCGCGTCGTGGTGGCGGTGACCTCGGCGACCGCGGCTTCGAACGCCTCGATGTTCGCTCCGGTCGGCCTCGTGATGCCGCTGACCTTGCGGACGTATTGACGCGCGGCGGCTTCGATTTCTTCAGCGGTGGCGGCGGGTTCGAGCCCGCGTAGCTCGGTGATGTTCCGGCACATACCCCCACGATAGGTTGACCTCATGACCGACACGCTGCTCATCGACACCACCGACCGGGTCCGCACCCTGACGCTCAACCGGCCGCAGTCCCGCAACGCGCTCTCGGCGGAGCTGCGCACCGCCTTCTACGGCGCGCTGCGCGACGCGCAGGCCGACGATGACGTCGACGTCGTCATCGTCACGGGCGCCGACCCGGTGTTCTGCGCGGGGCTGGATCTCAAGGAACTGGGCGACACCACCGAGCTGCCCGACATCTCCCCGAAGTGGCCGGCGATGACCAAACCCGTGATCGGCGCCATCAACGGTGCCGCGGTCACCGGAGGCCTTGAGCTCGCCCTGTACTGCGACATCCTGATCGCCTCGGAGCAGGCGCGGTTCGCCGACACCCATGCCCGCGTGGGGCTGCTGCCGACCTGGGGCCTGAGCGTGCGGCTGCCGCAGAAGGTCGGCGTCGGCCTGGCCCGGCGGATGAGCCTGACCGGCGACTACCTCTCGGCCGCGGACGCGCTGCGCGCCGGTCTCGTCACCGAGGTCGTCGCGCACGACGAGCTGCTGCCCGCCGCACGCCGTGTCGCGGCGGCGATCGTCGGCAACAACCAGGCCGCGGTTCGTGCCCTGCTCGGGTCCTATCACCGCATCGACGAATCCCAGACGAACCAGGGCCTGTGGATCGAGGCCGCCTCGGCCCGCGAGTGGATGGCGACGGCGACCGGCGACGACATCGCGGCCAATCGCGCGGCCGTGATCGACCGGGGCCGCGCGCAGGTGCGCTGACCGGTTTGACGGTGGACTGACGACCGCAGAAATCAGTGGACGCGGCGTGCTGCGGCGGGAATCCTGTGGCACGTGGACGATCCCGTCGCATGGCCTTCGCTGTCCGATCAAATCGACATCGCCACGTCGCTGTTCGGCGAGCGCGGCGTCCGAATGGTGGGTGCCTGGCTCGCCGAACAGACGGCGCGGATCGACGACCTCCAGTTCGCCCGCACGTTCTCCGACCACATCACCTTGCCGGGGATCCGGCCTGCCGATTACGCGCATCGCCATCTGCGCACGGGTCGCGGCGATCTGATCGGCGGCATCCGGTTCTACTGCCGTGATCTCGCGCGGCCATTCGTCGAAGTGGTGGCGCACAGCTTCGATGACGTTGCGGCACTGGCTGATTGCGTACGAGCGGAATGGACGGCGTTCGTGCCTGGCTATCTGCGGTTGCGGGCGCGGCCGGGCCGTATCACCGGGCCCGGTGTGGTGCTCGACGTCAGCATCCACGCCGCCCGCCACCGTGACATGACGGCGTGCGACGGCCGGGTCCGGTTGCATCCGTTCACCGACGCGCAGCAGGCCGCCGATCTCGTCAGCCACCGCTACGAGCACCTCGCGGACGCCCAGCCCGCGTTGGCGCACAACATCACCCCCGCCGATCCGGCCGACATACGACAGTGGCACGAGGACGGACGGTTACGTGCCATCGAAGTGCGCGACGAGATCGTCGGAGCCATCGCCATCGTGCCCGGCGCGGTCGGCTGGCTGGACGGCGACGTGATCAACGAAGAAGTCATCAGCGCGGAGCACTGCGGCCACGGCTACGCGGTGTCGGCCCAAACGGCCTGGGCCGCATACGTTGCCACCGACCGCAGCCAGATGCTTGTCGGAACCATCGACCGCCACAATCCGGCCTCGCGCAGAACCGCCGAGCGGGCCGGGCGGCCACGCGTGCTCGACGACGTCTTCGTCGCTCTACCTGGCCGCGTAAAAGCGCACTGACGCATGCGGGTATGTTGAATTCGATTGCGCCTAGGGTTCCGCCGGCCGTCCGCCCGGTATCGACAATCAGGACGGTTCGGGACTGGACCGAGCGGCGCCAGGACATCGGTCCGCAGCTGACGGGATAAAAGCCTGGAGGCTTCCTTAACCCGCGCCCCGCCATGGGGCCGACCCAAGGGAGCCGTTGGTGTCCGCACCGATCATGCTTGCAGTGCTCGCGTCCGCCCTCATGCACGCGGTGTGGAACTCACTGGCCCACGCAATACCCGACCGCCTCGTCGGATTCGCACTGATCGGGCTGGTCGACGCGGTGGGCGGTGCGGTACTCGCCGCCATCGGCGGCCTTCCGCCCGCCGGGGCCTGGCCCTTCATCATCGCCTCGGCGCTCGCACACGTGGTCTACAACGTGCTGTTGCTGGCGAGCTATCAACTCGGCGAGTTCAGCCAGATGTATCCGCTGGCACGCGGAACCTCACCCTGGTTGGTGGCGGTGATCGCCATGGTGTTTCTGGGTCGCGAGATGCCCATCACCGAGTTGATCGGCGTGCTGACCATCTCGGCCGGCCTGATCGGCCTGGTATTCCTCGGTGGCCGGCCGAATCGCAAGGACCTGCCCGCGCTGGGCGCCGCGTTGCTCACCGGCGTGACGATCGCCGGCTACACCGTGATTGACGGTGTGGGCGTGCAGCATTCACCACTGTTCGCGTACGCCGGCTGGATGTTTCTGCTGCAGGGCCCGCCGCTGGCGATCCTTGCCGCGGTACGTCGCGGCCCACGGCTCGCCGGCGCCGTACGGGAGTGCGCGGTGCCCGGATTGGCCGGCGGGACCATCTCGCTCGCCGCGTACACGATTGTGCTGGCCGCGCAGACCAGCGGCGCACTCGCGCCGATCGCCGCACTGCGCGAGACCAGCATCGTGTTCGGTGCGTTGATCGGCTCGGTCTTTCTCGGTGAGAAGCTCGGCGCGCGGCGGGCCATCGCGGCCGGTGTGGTGCTTGCCGGAGTCCTGCTGATCAGCCTGCCGTGAGCGCGGGAGCCACGAGCTCGCGAAACCGCTGCTTCATGGTTTCGATGACGGCCGAACCTGCTGTCGCCCAGATCTTTTCGTTGAAGATCTCGACCTCGACATCACCCTGGTAGCCGGCATCGCGGACGAGCGCGGTGATCGCCGCGAAATCGATCACGCCGTCACCCATCATCCCGCGTGACACCAGCGGATCGGGCATCATCGGCACGAGCCAGTCACACACCTGGTAGGAGCTGATCCGGTCCTGCGCACCGGCGGCCGCGATTCCGGCCGCCAACTCGGGATCCCACCACACGTGGAACGTGTCGACGACGACTCCGACCGCGGCGGGCGGATACGGCGCCGCCATCGCGAGCGCCTGACCGAGCGTGGAGATCACCGCACGGTCCGCACAGAACACCGGGTGCAGGGGTTCCAGTGCGAGCCGGACGTCGTGTTCGACGGCGTAGGGCACCAATTCGTCGAGCCGGTCGGCCACCCGCCGCCTTGCCGCAACCAGGTCACGGTCGGGGATGCCACCCACCACGAGCACCAGCTCGCGGGTCCCGAGGGTGGCCGCCTCTTCGATCGCTCGACGGTTGTCGTCGAGCGCGGCCGCCCCGTCCACACCGGTCAGGAAGCCGCCGCGGCACAGGCTGGATACCCGAAGCCCGTTGTCGCGCACCAGTTTCGCGGCAGTGTCCAGGCCGGCCTCGGCCACGCGGTCCCGCCACAGTCCGATGGCTTCCAAACCTGCTGCGGCACTGGCCTCGACCGCCTCGCGCAGCGTGAACGCCTTGGTGGTCATGGTGTTCAGCGACAGCCTGCCGTTGGCATCGGGACTCATGCCCGCACTCCGTTCAGTTCCAGGATGGTCTGCATCCGGTGCGCAGCCAGCGCCGGGTCGGTGAGCAGACCCGCCCGGTCGGCCAACGCGAAGAGTCGGGCCAGGTGCCCGACCGATCGCCCGCTCGCCAAGCCGCCGACCATCGCGAATCCGGGCTGATGACCGTTGAGCCACGACAGGAATGCGATCCCGGTCTTGTAGTAGTAGGTGGGCGCGGCGAAGATGTGGCGTCCCAGCGCGCGGGTCGACTCCAGGATCTCACCTGCGCCTTCGACGTCGCCCGCGTCGAGTTCCTGCAGTGCGGTCGAGGCGGCCGGGTAGATCGCGGCGAAGATGCCCAAGAGCGCGTCGGAATGCCCTTGTTCGTCGCCGACGATCAACTCCGGGTAGTTGAAGTCGTCACCGGTGTAGAGGCGCACCCCGGGCGGCAGGGCACGGCGCAGGGCGATCTCGTGATCGGCGTCCAGGAGCGAGACCTTGACGCCATCCACCTTGTCGGCGTTGGACCCGATGAGATCGAGGAACGTTCTTGTAGCGGTGGAGATCTCGTTCGACCCCCAGTATCCGCGCAGTGCAGGGTCGAACATGTCGCCGAGCCAATGCAGGATCACCGGCTGATCGGCAGCCGACAACACCGCGTCGTACACCGTCACATAGTCGGCGGGTGACTGCGCGACGCAGGCCAACGCTCGTGACGCCATCAGGATCACCTGAGCCCCGGCGTCGCGCACGACATCGACCTGCTCGCGATAGGCGTCGATGATCGTCGCGAGCCCGCTCGAACCCGACGGAATGTCGTCGAGCACAAGCTGATCGGTTCCCGCCCCGCATGCGAGCCGACCACCCACCGCGGCCGCTTCCCGGCCGCTGCGACGAATCAGCTCGCGGGTGGCAGCCCAGTCCAGGCCCATCCCGCGCTGAGCGGTGTCCATCGCGTCGGCGACGCCGAGACCGTACGACCACAATTCATGGCGGTAGGCCATCGTGGCATCCCAGTCGAGGTCGGCCGGGGCGCCGGGGGTGTTGTCGGCCAGTGTTCGGGGCACCACATGCGCTGCGGCATAGGCGATCCGCGACGTGATCGGCTGTTCGGGCCGCCGCCACCGGCCCGGCTCGCCGAGCTCGACGCGGCGCATCTCGCCGTCGAGCGGCAGCGTGACGGTGATACCGGTTTGAGTTGCGGTCACAGCACGATCTCCGGCACCTCGATGCGCCTGCCCTCGGCCGAGCTCTGTAGTCCCAACGCGGCCAACTGCACACCACGCGCCGCCGACAGCAGACCGTAGCGGTGCGGCCGGCCGGCGAGCAGGTCGCGCAGATACTCTTCCCACTGCAACTTGAAACCGTTGTCGAGGTCGGCGTTGGCCGGTACGTCCAGCCACTGGTCCCGGAACGGCTCGGTGGCGGGAAGGTCGGGATTCCACACCGGTTTCGGGGTGTGGGACCGATGCTGGGCGACGCAGCGGCGCAGGCCCGCGACGGCCGACCCGTGGGTGCCGTCGACCTGGAACTCGACCAACTCGTCGCGGTGCACTCGCACCGCCCAGGACGAATTGATCTGCGCGACAATGCCGCCCGCCAGCTCGAAGATGCCGTACGCGGCGTCGTCGGCGGTGGCCTGGTACGGCTGATGGGCTTCGTCCCACCGGGTCGGGATGTGGGTCACGGCCTTGGCCGTCACCGCCTCGACCTTGCCGAGGATGCCCTCCATCACGTAGTTCCAATGGCAGAACATGTCGACGGTGATGCCGCCGCCGTCCTCGGCGCGATAGTTCCAGCTCGGGCGTTGCGCGGGCTGGCCGTCGCCCTCGAACACCCAGTAGCCGAACTCGCCGCGCATCGACAGGATGCGGCCGAAGAATCCCTCGTCGACGAGGCGACGCAATTTGACGAGCCCCGGCAGGTACAGCTTGTCGTGCACCACCCCGGCCGTGATCCCGGCGTTCTCGGCCATCCGGGCCAGTTCGACCGCCTCGGTCAGCGTTTCGGCGGTGGGCTTCTCGGTGTACACGTGCTTGCCGGCCTTGATGGCGGCGGTCAGCGCCTCGACGCGCCGCGAGGTCACCTGCGCGTCGAAGTACACGTCGACGGTCGGATCGGCGATCACCGAGCCGAAGTCGGTGGTCCAGTGCTCGATGCCGTGTTCGGCCGCCATGTCGGCGAGCTTGTCGGCATTGCGCCCGACCAGGATCGGCTCGACCGCTACGCGGCTGCCATCGTCGAGGGTCAGTCCGGAATCACGCAACGGCAGGATGGACCGGACCAGGTGCTGGCGGTAACCCATGCGGCCGGTGACGCCGTTCATGGCGATGCGCAGAGTGCGGCGTGCTGTGGTTGTACTCATCGAGTGATGCCTTATCTGATACGCCGGCGAGAACCGGCAAGCGCGGTCGATTGACCTGCATCGCGCTGCGACTCCGATCGGGAGTCAGCGATGTCAGCACTTCGGAATGCGCTTTCCACGGTAAGCTCATGCGACGATCCGGTCAACCCCAACGAGGCGGGAGCACAGATGGCAGCAGTGACACTGCAGGACGTGGCCGCCCGTGCGGGCGTATCGCAGGCGACCGCGTCGCGCGTGCTCAACGGTTCGAGCCGGGTACCGGGTGTCGGCGTCGCCGATCGCGTGCGCGCGGCCGCCCGCGAACTCGGATATGTGCCGAATGCGCAGGCCCAGGCTTTGGCGCGGGCGTCGACCGGCCTGCTCGGGTTGATCGTGCACGACATCGCCGACCCGTATTTCTCATCGATCGCCCGTGGCGTCCAGACCGCGGCCCGAACGGCTCGCAAGCAGGTGTTGCTGGCGAGCACCGACCGCGACTTCGACATCGAACGCGAATCGGTGAGTACATTCATCGCCCACCGCGCCGACGCGATCGTGCTGGCCGGATCCCGCCAGAGCGGCGATCTCGACCGCGACCTGGAGGCCGAGTTCGGGCGCTACCGCGCCAACGGCGGTCGCGTTGTCGTGATCGGTCAGCCGCTGGCGTTCGGCGGTGCCGTCGAACCCGAAAACTACTTCGCCTCAGCGGAATTGGCCGACACCCTGATAGCGGAGGGCCACACCCAGTTCGCGGTGATCGGCGGCCCAGGCAGCATCCGCACCGGCGTCGACCGCCGCAACGGATTCGTCGAGGCACTCGGCCGTCGCGGCCTGACGCCGCTCGTGGAGGTGTCGGGCGAGTTCACCCGCGACGGCGGCTACTCGGCGGCCCGCCGGCTGGCCGGGGCGTTGCAGATCAGCCCGGGTGCACAAGCCGAGCCGGTGTGCGTATTCGCCGTCACCGACGTGATGGCGATCGGCGCGATCGCGGCGTGGCGCGAGCTCGGGCTGTCGGTGCCCGCCGACATCGGCATCGCCGGGTTCGACGACATCCCGACACTGCGGGATTACACGCCGAGCTTGACGACCGTCGTCCTGCCGCTCGAGGAGATCGGCAGGCGCGCCGTCGAACTCGCGCTGCGCACCGACACCGACTGCGATGACCTGCGCGAACGGATACCCGGGCGGGTGATCCTGCGCGACAGCACGCGGCTGTCCTGACCCGCCGAACGGGCCGCAAAGCACAACGCCGTTGACAGTGTGCGCTGGGTCACGTTATGGTCGAGGCGCTTCGGAAAGCGCATTCCCAGATCGGGGCGAAGGCCCCGTGCCACTGCGACCTTAGGACTCATCCATGGCGGTAACCGCTTCGGCCGGTGTGCGCCCCTCCGGGTCCCCGGCCTCCGGGCCGGCACCCCGGCGTCGAACCTTCTCCCCCGCCCGGGCTTTCTCCCTGCAACGCACCGCCTCAGCGCTGTGGCGGCCGCTGGCGCTCGTCGCGGCGCTGCTCGCCGGCTGGTGGGCAGTCACCGAGGCAGAACTCGTCGCGCCCTACATCCTCCCCTCGCCGGCGGACACCTGGCGCACCGCCCAGGAGAACGCGGCATACCTCGCCCAGCACACCTGGGTGACCAGCTGGGAGACCGTGCTCGGTTTCCTCATCGCCGCGATCGTCGGCGAGTTCGTGGCCGTCGTGATGATCTACTCGGCCAGCCTCGAAAAAACCGTCTACCCGCTGATCTTGTTCGCCCAGGTGATCCCGAAGATCGCGATCGCTCCGCTGTTCATCGTGTGGCTGGGCTTCGGCCCGACACCGAAGATCCTGGTGGCCGTGCTGATGGCGTTCTTCCCGATCGTGATCTCGGGTTTGGCGGGCCTGCGCTCGGTGGACCCCGAGATTCTCGAACTGACCTCGACCATGGGTGCCAGCCGCTTCAAGACCTTCCTCAAGATCCGCTTCCCGGCATCTCTGCCGCAGCTGATGTCGGGTCTCAAGGTCGCGGCCACGCTCGCGGTGACCGGTGCCGTGGTGGGTGAATTCGTCGGCGCCAACGAAGGTTTGGGTTATGTGATCCTGCAGGCCAACGGCAACGTCGACACCGCGATGCTGTTCGCCGCACTGATCATCATGTCGATCCTGGGCATCGTGTTGTTCGCGATCATCGAGATCGCCGAAAAGCTGCTCATCCCATGGCATTCGTCCCGCCGCACCACCAAGTCCGCAACCTCCGCCTGACCGACCCAGGAGTAGAGTCATGATCTTTTCCCGACGCCGCGCCACCGCCGCGCTGGCCTGCACCGCAGCCCTCGTCCTCGCCGGATGCGGCGGCGGCGACACCGAAAACGCCCCCGCCGCAGAGGGTTCGGCCACACCGGCGACCCTGATGCTGAACTGGTATCCGTACGGCGAACACGCCCCCTTCTACTACGGTGTGCAAGAGGGTATCTTCGCCAAGCACGGCATCGACCTCACGATCGACGCGGGCCAGGGCTCCACAAAGACGGTCCAAGCGGTCGGCTCGCAGCAGGCCGACTTCGGTTGGGCCGATACGCCCGCCGTGCTCACCAACATCGACAAGGGCGTCAAGGTCAAGAGCACCGGTGTGTTCCTGCAGACCACGCCGTCGGCGGTGCAGGTGTTCGCCGACTCGGGCATCAACGAACCCAAGGATCTGGCGGGCCGCACCATCGCGGTCTCGGCCGGAGACGCGCCCACCACGACGTTCCCCATCTACCTGGACAAGGTCGGGGTACCCGCCGATCAGGTCACGCAGCAGAGCCTCGATGCGGCGGGCAAGATGTCGGCGATGCTGTCCGGCCGCGTCGACGGCCTGATCGGGTTCGCCCACGATCAGGGGCCCACCATCGCCAATAAGAGCGGTCGCGAGGTGCGCTACCTGAAGTACTCCGACGCCGGGCTGAACTTCTACAGCAACGGCCTGATCGCCAACACCGAAACCATCGGTGACAAGGCCGATCTCGTGCAGTCGATGGTCGACGCCACCAGTGAGGCGTTCACCGCGGCCGCCGCCGATCCCGAGGCCGCCGTGCAGGCGATGGCCGGTAAGGACCCGCAGATGCCGCCCCAGGAGGTGCTGCTCAACCAGTGGCAGCAGACCATCCCGCTGTTGAGCACCGCGGCGACCACCAACCAGCCGCCGGGCACCAACGCCGAGGAAGACTGGACCACCACGATCACCACGCTGACCGACGCCGGATTGCTCAAGACCGCGAAAGCTCCTGCGGAATACTGGGAATCGTCGTTCGCCCCTAAGCCGGCACAGTAAGAGGAGCCGATCGACATGACCACTGCCACCATCACCGCACCCGGGACCACGGTGACCGCCGAAGCCGCTGAAGCCATCACAGTCGACAACCTGTCCGTCCGGTTCGCTTCCAAGCGAGCCACGGTGACCGCACTCGAGGACATCGACCTGCGGGTGGCCGACGGTGAATTCCTCTCCATCGCCGGCCCGTCGGGCTGCGGCAAGTCCACGTTGCTCAAGGTGATCGCCGGGCTGACCGACGCCACCTCCGGCGAGGTCCGGCTGCGCGGCAACCGCGTCCGCGGTCCGCAGCGCGAGATCGGCTACGTGTTCCAGCGGGCAGCGCTGCTGGAATGGCGCTCGGTGCGCCGAAACATCCTGCTGCAGGCCGAGATGCGCGGGATGCCGCGCCAGGCCGCCGCGCGGCGCTGCGACTATCTCATCGAGATGACCGGCCTCACCGGCTTCGAGAACGCACTGCCGCACGAGCTGTCCGGCGGTATGCAGCAACGAGTTTCGCTGTGCCGGGCCCTGCTCCACGAACCCGACGTGCTGCTGATGGACGAGCCGTTCGGCGCGTTGGACGCACTGACCCGCGAGAAGATGAACGTCGAACTGCACCGCATCTGGCGCGAAACCGGCACGACCGTGGTGCTGGTGACGCACTCGGTCGCCGAGGCCGTGTACCTGGCCAACCGTGTCGTGGTCATGAGCCCGCGGCCCGGCCGGATCGTCGAGATGCTCGACGTCGACCTGCCCGCCGAGCGGGACTACGCCGAGACCATGGAACGCCCGGAGTTCATCCGCGTCGCCAACCGCGTGCGTGATCTGCTGGGCAGTTCCAGCGCCGCCGACTGATCCTTCACACCGCGAGCGACCGTGTTTGTACGCGACACGCCGCACTTCTGCGTACAAATGCGGTCGCTCGCGGGGGTCAACGGGTCAGTCGGCGGTCCACCGCGTCCCGGTCTGTTCGGCGGCGAGGTCCTCGACGCTCATGCCGTCGACCAGCCGGTCCAAGGCACCGGTCATGGTGGTGCAGTCGCGGGCGGGGTGATCGGTCGGGCAATGCAAAGCGTGCGTCAGGAACTGTTGTGCGCCTTGCGCTTGGGCGATCACGCGGTCCAGTTCGGCGATCTGCTCACGTACGGTCTGTCGCCACTGTTCGCTCGGTGCGTCGAGTACCGCGGCCGCGGTGTCGAGCGGCAGCCCCAACCGGTGCACGATCTTGAGAAATGCGAGCCGGCGCAGTTCGTCGGGGCCATACATCCGCTTGCCGCCCCGACGCATCCGCGGGCACACGAGCCCGCGCTCGTCGTAATACCGCAACGCCGACGCGCTCATCTGCAACCGCGCGGCCGCTTCGCCGATCGAAATCACGTCCATCCCGCCATTTGACTTCAACCCAGCTTGAACCGGCAAGGTCGAAGCATGAATGCCGCGCTTGCGATCAACCACCACGCCGACCATCCGGGATTCTCCGGGGCGACCGGCGTGCTGTTCGGGGTCATGTTCATGCTCGTCGGCCGCGCCAAAGCCAAACTCGCCGCCCGCGTCGCCGACGTCTCCCCCGCCGATCACATCGTCGACGTGGGTTGCGGGCCGGGCACCGCGGCCCGCGTCGCCGCCCGCAGCGGTGCGCGCGTGACAGGCGTCGACCCGTCCGCTGCGATGTTGCGCGTCGCCGGCTTCGTCACCCGCAAGGGCGACATCACATGGAGGGAGGGCACGGCCGAGGACGTGCCCGTCGAGGACGGCACCGCGACCGTTGTCTGGGCGCTGGCCACCGTGCATCACTGGCAGAACGTCGACAAGGCGGTCGGCGAGGCACATCGGGTGCTGTCCCCCGGCGGACGGCTGATCGCGATCGAGCGGCAGTCACCGGTCGGTGCGAAGGGCCTGGCCAGTCACGGCTGGACGCAGCAGCAGGCCGAGTCTTTCGCCGCGCTGTGCCGCAACACCGGTTTCGACAACGTGTGTGTGGGCACCCATGGAAGCGGCCGAGGCGCCGTGTGGATTGTCAGTGGGACGCGGCGCTGACGAATTCACCGCGTGAGCGACCACTGCTGTACGGAAATCCACGGCGTGTTGCGTACAAACACGGTCGCTCGCGGTGGGAACTAGGCAGTGCCCGGCACGAGCCAGCGGCCGGAGAATGCGCGCCAGCCGACGAAGACCAGTCGCAGGACCATGAAAGTGCTCAAGCCCGACCAGATGCCGAGCAGTCCCCAGCCGAACGCGAGTGACAGCCAGATCAACGGTAGAAAGCCGATCAGTGCACTGATCAGCGTGGCGTTGCGCATGAACTTCGCGTCACCGGCGCCGAGCAGGACCCCGTCGAGTGCGAAAACGATTCCGGCGACGGGCAATTGCGCGACGAGGAACCACCATGGCACGCCGATCGCCGCGAGCACCGATTCGTCGTTCGTGAACACCGGCGGCAGGATCGACGCACCGACCGCGAACACCACCGCGAGCACCACACCGGCCAACGCCGAGAACACCGTGACGCGCCAGGCCACCGACTTGGCGTGGGCGAGCTGGCCCGCGCCCAGCGCCGCCCCCACCAGCGACTGCGCGGCGATGGCCAACGAATCCAGCACCAGGGCAAGGAAACTCCACAGCTGCAGGACCACCTGGTGCGCGGCCACCGCGGCCGCGCCGAACCGGGCCGCCACCGCACCCGCGGACACGAAACACGCCTGAAAGGCCATGGTGCGCAACAGCAGATCGCGGCCCATCACGAGCTGAGCCCGTAGCACTGCGGGCTGGATTCGCAGGTTCACCTTCTCGGCGAGCAGCGCCCACATGAACAGCACCGCGGCCAGCCACTGGCCGACGAGGTTGGCCACCGCGGACCCGGGCAAGCCCATCCGGGGCAGGCCGAGCCAGCCGTAGACCAGCAGCGGGCACAACACCGCCGACACCGCGAAGCCGAACACCACGTAGCGCAGCGGGCGTACGGTGTCCTGCACGCCGCGCATCCACCCGTTTCCTGCCAGCGACACCAGGATGGCCGGGGCGGCCAGGATCGCGATGCGCAACCACGGCAGCGCCGCTTCGGCGATGTCGCCACCGGCCGCGAGCACCGAGACGAGCGGCCCGGCCACCGCCTGCACGACGATCACGATCGCCAAGCCGAGGGCCAGCGCGAGCCACGTGGCCTGCACGCCTTCACCGACCGCAGCGGGCCGGTCGCCCGCGCCGTAGAACCGGGCGGAGCGGGCCGTGGTGCCGTAGGACAGGAATGTCAGTTGTGAACTGACCAGGCTCAGGATCAGCCCGCCGATGGCCAAACCGGCCAGGCTGACCGCGCCGAGACGTCCGATGATCGCGATGTCGAACAGCAGATAGATGGGTTCGGCGGCCAGCACCCCGAGTGCGGGCAGGGCCAGACCCGCGATGCGACGGCTTGTGGCCGGGGCGACGGGCAGGTCGCCCGCTGGTTCAGCCAAGAGCTTGCGTGAGTGCCTGCACGACGTCATCGGCCCGGCCGGTGGCCGAGTACCCCGCCGCATGCGGGTGTCCGCCGCCGCCGAACGAACTGGCGATCTGAGCCAGGTTGACCGACTTGGCCCGCATGGACACCGACCAGTGCATCGGTTCGATCTCCTTGAACACCGCGGCGACCTCAGCCTGCTGTGTGGTGCGGACGATGTCGACGATGCTCTCGACTTCCTCGGGGCGGGCGCTCGCCCACTCGGAGTGCGCGACGACGGCGTACACGAAACCGCGGCCGTCCACGGCGTCGGGCAGCAGCCGGGCCGACGCCAGCACCCGCGACAACATCGGCAGCCACGCGAACGGGTGAGTGTCCAGCAGGGTGCGACTGATGGCGGCGTTGTCCACGCCGAGTTCGACGAGCCGGGCCGCGAGCCGATGCGCGCGTGCGGTGGCCCACCGGAACGAGCCGGTGTCGGTGGTGAGCCCCGCGTAGAGGCAGTGGGCGACCTGCTCGTCGATCGGCTTGCCCCAGGCGTCGAGCAATTCCGCCACCAGCATCGTGGTGGAATCCGCGGTCGGATCGACGTAGTTGGCGCTGCCGAACAATTGGTTGGATGCGTGGTGGTCGATCACGAGCACGCGGCGACCGTCCTCGGCGAGATCGCGCAGCGCGCCGAGCCGGTTGACACTCGGAATGTCCACCGTGACAACCAGTTCGGCGTCGTCGCGCATCGTCTCGGGTGCGACCAGCAGATGACCACCCGGCAGCGTCTGCAGTGACTCGGGAAGCTCGGCGGGAGCCGCGAACGCGACTTCGACCTGCTTACCGGCACCCTCCAGGACCTGGGCGAGGGCCAGCCCGGCGCCGATCGTGTCGGCGTCGGGATAGACGTGACAGACCACACTGACGCTCGACGCTTCCGACAGCAGGTCGGCGGCCTGGTGTGCGTTGACGCGCACGCCAGGAACTATGTCAGTCGTCCGATCGGTCGTCGTCACCGGCATCCTCAGCGTTTGCCCCGTCTGCTGGCCCGTTTTCCTCCGCCCCGTTCACACGGTACGGGTCGGCGTCGCCGGCGTGCGTGGCACCCTCCCGAACTCTGGCGACTTCCTCGTCGGCGGCCCGCGCCCGGGCCAGCAGCTCCTCCATCCGGTGGGCCGCGTCGGGCACGGTGTCGCGGACGAACGCCAGAGTCGGGGTGAACCGGACACCGAGGCTGGCCCCGGCCTTCGAGCGCAGTACGCCCTTGGCCTTCTCCAGCGCCGCCGCGGCACCCTCGTAGTCCGGGGCGTCGTCGAGCGTCGCACCCATCACCGTGTAGTACAGCGTGGCGTCGTGCAGATCCCCCGATACCTTCGCATCGGTGATCGTGACCCCGGCGAGACGAGGATCTTTGATCTCGTACTCGATGGCCGAGGCCACGATCGTGGAGATCCGCTTGGCGAGTCGTTTCGCGCGTGCAGGATCAGCCACTTCTAGGTACGTGCTTTCTCGACGAGCTCGTACGTCTCGATGACATCGCCTTCCTTGATGTCCGAGTACGTCAGCGTGAGACCGCATTCGTAACCGTCGCGCACCTCGGTGACGTCGTCCTTCTCGCGGCGCAGCGAGGACACCGTGAGGTTCTGGGCGACCACCACGTTGTCGCGGAGCAGACGCGCCTTGGCGTTACGCCGCATGATGCCCGAGGTGACCAGGCAGCCGGCGATGTTGCCGACCTTCGACGACCGGAAGATGGCGCGGATCTCGGCGCGGCCGAGCTCCTTCTCCTCGTAGACCGGCTTGAGCATGCCCTTGAGCGCGCTCTCGATCTCGTCGATGGCCTGGTAGATCACCGAGTAGTACCGGATCTCCACACCTTCGCGGTTGGCCAGCTCGGTCGCCTTGCCCTCGGCACGGACGTTGAAGCCGATGATGATCGCGTCCGAGGCCGACGCCAGGTTGACGTTGGTCTCGGTGACCCCACCGACTCCACGGTCGATGACCCGCAGCTCGACCTCGTCGTCGACCTGGATGCCCAGCAGGGCCTCCTCGAGCGCCTCGACCGTACCGGCGTTGTCGCCCTTGAGGATGAGGTTCAGCTGGCTGGTTTCCTTCAGCGCCGAATCCAGGTCCTCGAGGCTGATGCGCTTGCGGCTGCGCGCGGCCAGCGCGTTGCGCTTGCGCGCGCTGCGCCGGTCGGCGATCTGGCGGGCGATGCGGTCCTCGTCGACGACCAGGAAGTTGTCACCGGCGCCGGGCACCGACGTGAAGCCGACGACCTGGACGGGACGCGACGGCAGTGCCTCTTCGACGTCCTCGCCGTGCTCGTCGACCATGCGGCGGACGCGGCCGTAGGCGTCGCCTGCCACCACCGAGTCGCCGACCCGCAGCGTGCCGCGCTGGATGAGCACGGTCGCGACCGGTCCGCGGCCACGGTCGAGGTGCGCCTCGATCGCCACGCCCTGGGCCTCCATGTCGGGGTTGGCCCGCAGGTCCAGTGCGGCGTCGGCGGTCAGCACGACCGCTTCCAGCAAGGCCTCGATGTTGGTGCCCTGCTTGGCCGAGATGTCGACGAACATGGTGTCGCCGCCGTAATCCTCGGGAATCAGCCCGTATTCGGTGAGCTGACCGCGGATCTTCTGCGGGTCGGCACCTTCCTTGTCGATCTTGTTGACCGCGACCACGATCGGCACGTCGGCGGCCTGCGCGTGGTTGATCGCCTCCACCGTCTGCGGCATGACACCGTCGTCGGCCGCGACCACGAGGATCGCGATGTCGGTGGCCTTCGCACCGCGGGCACGCATGGCGGTGAACGCCTCGTGACCCGGGGTGTCGATGAAGGTGATCGGGCGGACGGTGCCGTCGAGGTCGACCTCGACCTGGTAGGCACCGATGTGCTGGGTGATGCCGCCGGCCTCGCCCTCGCGGACACTGGCGTTCCGGATGGTGTCCAGCAGTCGGGTCTTGCCGTGGTCGACGTGGCCCATGACGGTGACCACCGGCGGGCGGACCTCCAGGTCCTCCTCGCCGCCTTCGTCCTCGCCATAGGTGAGGTCGAAGGATTCCAGCAGCTCACGGTCCTCGTCCTCGGGCGAGACGACCTGCACGACGTAGTTCATCTCACTGCCGAGCAGCTCGAGCGTCTCGTCACCGACCGACTGCGTCGCGGTGACCATCTCACCGAGGTTGAACAGCGCCTGCACGAGCGATGCCGGGTTGGCGTTGATCTTGTCGGCGAAGTCGGACAGCGACGCACCGCGGGCCAGCCGGATGGTCTCGCCGTTGCCGTGCGGCAACCGCACACCACCGACGACGGGCGCCTGCATGTTCTCGTACTCGGCGCGTTTCGCGCGCTTCGACTTGCGGCCACGCTTGGGCGCACCACCGGGACGACCGAACGCACCGGCGGCACCGCCGCGCTGGCCGGGGCGGCCACCGCCGCCACCGCCACCGGGACGACCACGGAAACCGCCGCCACCGGCAGCTGCGCCACCGCCGCCACCGGCACCGCCGCCGCGGTAGTTACCGCCGCCACCGCCACCGGGACGACCGCCTTGACCTGCACCGGGGCGGGGTCCGCCGCCGGGACGCGGTCCGGGACGGGGTCCGCCACGACCGGGCGCACCCGCGCCCGCGGGACGCGGCGGCATATTGCCGGGAGACGGCCGCGGGCCGCCGCCCGGACGCGGAGCGCCGGGACGGGGCTGCGGCCGCGGGATCGGACGCTCCGCGGGCTGCTGCGTGGAGAACGGGTTGTTGCCGACACGCGGGGCGCGCGGCGCGGGCTTGGGCGCCGGACCCGGCCTCGGGCCGGGCGTGGCACCCGGAGTCGGGCGCGGCGCCGGGGTGGGCGTCGCGGCCGGAGCGCTAGCGGCGGGCGCGGGCGCGGCAGGCGCAGGCGCGCTCGGCGCGGCCGGGGGCTGCGGCGCAGCTGGCTTGGGTGCGGACGGCTTCACCGGCGCGGACGGCGTCGGTGCGGCGGCCGCGGGTGCTGGCTTGGCCGGCGGGCCCGGCCGGGCGGCCGTGGACGGCGTGGGGCCGGACGGCTTGGGAGCCGCGGCAGCACCGTTACCGGCGGCCGGCTGGCTACGGGGTTTGTCATCGGCTTTCTTGCCGGCCTTCGAATCAGACTTCGTGCCGAACGTTTCGCGCAGCCGACGCGCGACCGGCGCCTCCACCGTGGAGGACGCCGACTTGACGAACTCGCCCTGCTCTTTGAGCGTTGCTAAGAGTTCTTTACTTGTGACACCGAGTTCCTTGGCCAACTCGTGTACACGGGCCTTACCTGCCACTACATCTCCTCGTCTGGAGGCAACAGCGGTGGTAGGCGCCGCGCCTCGGGTTTAGCTATGACGCATGGTCATCGGGACTTCACGGTGTGCTCATGTTCTTCGCTACCTGTTCTCTTGACCGGGGTGGTCGGGCGTCCCAAGTCTCTCGACGAAGGCGACCACCGCGGATGTATCCGGTGAACCGGTGATTCGCAGTGCTCGTGCGAAGGCCCGCCGCCGGACTGCCACCTGTGCGCACTGCTGGTCGGGGTGCAACCAAGCACCTCGCCCGGGCAGGCTTGCCGTGGTGTCAACGGTGACGGCGCATTCGCCGTTCCCGTCTGTCACTGCGACTACACGAAGCAGTTCGGCGGCCAACTCTCGCTTCCGGCAGCCGATACATGTCCGCACCGGGCCGGCAGGGGTGCCGGAGCTGCGTTCACGCGTCGAAGCCGGAGTCTCGCGCTGGATCACGGCTGAGTCTACCGCCCCATGCCTTGTGATTTGAAACGCCGGTCACTGCCGTCAATCGTGTACCGCCCCGTGGCGGGCATCCGAGTCCGGCGCGGGGGCCGCGTCGCTGCGAATATCGATCCGCCAGCCGGTCAACCTGGCCGCCAACCTGGCATTCTGACCTTCCTTGCCGATGGCGAGCGAGAGCTGGAAATCCGGCACCACAACGCGCGCCGCCCGGCCGGCCTCGTCGATCACCGATACCGAGACCACCTTGGCCGGTGAGAGCGCGTTGGCGACGAACCGCGACGGGTCTTCGTCGTAGTCGATGATGTCGATCTTCTCGCCGGACAGTTCGCTCATCACGTTGCGCACGCGCTGCCCCATCGGCCCGATGCACGCGCCCTTGGCGTTGAGGCCCGGAACCCGGGACGTGACCGCGATCTTGGAGCGGTGCCCGGCCTCGCGCGCCACGGCCACGATCTCGACCGAGCCGTCGGCGATCTCGGGCACCTCGAGCGAGAACAGCTTGCGCACGAGGTTCGGGTGCGTACGCGACAGCGTGATCAGCGGCTCACGGGCACCGCGCGTCACACCGACGACGTAGCAGCGCAACCGGTCGCCGTGTTCGTAGCGCTCGCCCGGCACCTGCTCGGCGGACGGGATGACGCCTTCCGACCCCTTGGTCTCACTGCCCATCCGCACCACCACCAGGCCGCGCGCGTTGGCGCGGGCATCGCGCTGGATCACGCCGGCCACGATGTCGCCCTCGCGGGCGGAGAACTCACCGTAGTTCTTCTCGTTCTCCGCATCGCGCAGCCGCTGCAGGATCACCTGCCGCGCCGTGGTGGCCGCGATCCGGCCGAAACCCTCTGGGGTGTCGTCCCATTCATGGATGACGTTGCCGTCGGCATCGGTTTGACGGGCGATCACCTTCACCACACCGGTCTTGCGATCGATGTCGATGCGGGCGTCGGGTTCGTGGCCCTCGGTGTGGCGGTAGGCCGTCAGCAGTGCCGATTTGATCGTCTCCACGACCACGTCGACCGTGATGCCCTTGTCCGCTTCGATGGCATGCAGCGCCGCCATGTCGATGTTCATGTCCGGGCCCCCTTCCCAGTTTGTCCGGCAAGCTCCAACTCACGACGGTTGGGCGTTGAAAACTCCACTTGGACAACAGCTTTGGCGATCTCACCGAGCGGGATCTCGCGAATTGCGAAGTCCCGCGGCCCGTCTGGCACCACCACTTGCAACGTCTGGCCGTCAGTGGCGCCGAGCCGGGCGGTCAGCTGCGTACCGTCGGCGAGCGTCAGCTCGGCCTTGCGGCCGCGGGCGCGCCGAAAGTGCTTCTCGGTGGTCAACGGACGGTCGACACCCGGCGAGGTGACTTCGAGCACATACGGCGTGTTGCCCCGATCCAACTGGTCCAGCAGCTCGGAAGCCCTCCGCGACAACGTCGCGATCGAGTCCAGATCGAGACCCTCGTCGCCGTCGGCCACCACCGTGATCCGGGGTGGGCGCGCCGCAGCGTCGATCACGACATCGTCGATTTCATAACCGGCGCGCGCGAACTCGCCGTCAAGTAGCTCGATCACCTGCTTCTGCGACGGTAGATCCGCAGACCGCAAATTAGGATCCGGTGCCACGGCGAGCTCCTCATCTTGAGTTGTCCGGACACGATTCCCTGGTAACTCCCCCTGGAATCGCCTATCCACGATACGCCAGGCCCGCGGCAGCAAGCGTCAATCCGATTTCCTCCAGGCAGCGAATGCCATGGACCTGCACGTCCGGAGCCCACGCTGCGCCGCGGCCGGCCAATGGCAGGATGTTCTGGTGCCGAGCGCCCTGACGAACATCAGCCGGCGGCGGGCGTTGTTCTCGGCCGCGGCCCTCGCCCTGTTGGGCGCAACCGCAGCCGCTTGCGGTACGACGCCACCGCCGCCCGAACTCGCCGATCTCACCGCCCAGCTCGACCGCGCGCGGGCCGACAGCAAGCTCGCCGCCGACGCGGCCGCAGCGCTGCCACCGCAAGCGCCTGCGGCCCGGGCACTGACGGCCGTGGCCGACGAGCGTTCCGCACATGCCCAGGCGCTGTCGGACGAGTTGACGCGCATGACCGGCGAGCTCCCGGCATCGACCACGGCCACGCCGACGTCGGAGTCGCCCGCGCCCACCGCTGCCCCTGACCAGGCGCCGAGCGTCGACGACGTCGTCGACGCACTCGAGCAGTCCGCCAAGAGCGCGACAGACCTCGCCCCGCGGCTCTCCGGATATCGCGCCGGGCTCGTGGGGTCGATCGCGGCGTCGTGCACGGCCGCCCACACCGTCGCGCTGGGCGGTGCGCGATGACGTCACCCGAATCCGCACCGGCACGGCCGACCTCTGCCACCGACGGCGCACTGTTCGACGCGGTCGCCACCGAGCACGGCATCATCTACGGCTATGGGCTGGTGTCCGCGCACTCCAGTCCGGAGGAGAACTCGCTCGTCGCGGCGGCGATGGCCGAGCACCGGGCGCGGCGCGAGGCCGCGATCGCGATGCTCAACGGGCGCTCGGTCGCGGCGCCGCTACCTGCCGCCGGCTATCAGCTGCCTGCGGAGGTCAAGAATCCGATCGACGCCGCCAACTTGGCGGTCCGGATGGAACAGGACGCCGCGGTCGCCTGGCGCGCGGTCCTCGAACAGGCCACGACCAGCGAAGATCGCTCGTTCGCGGTGACCGCGCTGGCCCAGGCCGCGGTGACCGCGGCGAAGTGGAACGAGTTCCTCGACGTCTGGCCGGTCACCGTCGCGTTCCCGGGCGGCTCCGAGTGAGCGCCGGCTAGGTCGAGAGCGCCGACGAGATCTCGGCGGCCGCGCCGTCGACGGCAACCTCACGGGTCTCACCGGTGAACCGGTTGCGCAGTTCGACCACGCCGTCGGCCCAGCCGCGGCCGACGACGACGATCCACGGCATGCCGAGCAGTTCGGCGTCCTTGAACTTCACGCCTGGCGAGGCCTGGCGGTCGTCGAAGAGCACCTCGTGCCCGAGCCGGTCGAGGTCGGCGACCAGCTCGGCGGCGCCGATGCGGGCCGCGGCGTCCTTGTTGGCCACGACGACGTGGACGTCGAACGGTGCGACCGACGACGGCCAGCGCAGCCCGAGGTCGTCGTGCTGTTGTTCGGCGATCACCGCGACGAGTCGCGACACGCCGATGCCGTAGGAGCCCATGGTCAGCCGCACCGGCTTGCCGTCCTCCCCCAGCACGTCGGCGGTGAACGCGTCCGCATATTTGCGGCCCAGCTGGAAGATGTGGCCGATCTCGATGCCGCGGGCCGAGGTCAGCACGCCTGCGCCGTCGGGCGAGGGGTCGCCGTCGCGCACCTCGGCCGCCTCGATGGTGCCGTCCGGCGTGAAGTCACGCCCGGCGACCAGTCCTACGACGTGCTTGTTGGGCGCGTCGGCACCGGTGATCCACGACGTGCCCGATACCACCCGCGGATCGACGAGGTAACGAACACCATTGTCCTGCAACGCTTTCGGACCCACATATCCCTTGACGAGGAACGGGTTCTTGGCGAAGTCGGAGTCGTCGAGCAGGGCGAACTCGGCCGGTTCGAGCGCCGCGCCGAGACGCTTCTCGTCGACCTCGCGGTCGCCGGGCACGCCCACTCCGAGCAGTTCCCAGTCGCCGCCGGGCTCGCGCGTCTTGAGCAGCACGTTCTTGAGCGTGTCGGCCGCGGTGATCTCGCGGCCGAGATCGGCCGAGTTGGCCCATTCGACCAGCGTCGCGATGGTCGGCGTGTTCGGGGTGTCGTACACCTTCGCCTCGGGCTGCCCTTCGATGGGCAGTTCCTCTGGCGCGCGGGTGATCACGGCTTCGACGTTCGCGGCGTAGCCGGATTCCAGGCACCGTACGAAGGTGTCCTCGCCGACCTCGCTCTCGGCGAGGAATTCCTCCGACGCGCTGCCGCCCATCGCCCCCGACACCGCGGAGACGATCACGTACCGCACTCCGAGCCGGGAGAAGATGCGCTGATAGGCCTCGCGGTGTGCGTGATAGGCGGTCTTCAGCCCGTCGTCGTCGACGTCGAACGAGTACGAGTCCTTCATGACGAACTCGCGGCCACGCAGGATGCCTGCCCGGGGCCGCGCCTCGTCGCGGTACTTGGTCTGGACCTGGTAGAGGATGACCGGGAAGTCCTTGTACGACGAGTACTCGCCCTTGACCGTGAGGGTGAAGATCTCCTCGTGCGTCGGGCCGAGCAGGTAGTCGTTGCCCCGCCGGTCCTGCAGCCGGAACAGGGTGTCGCCGTACTCGGTCCACCGGTTCGTGGTCTCGTACGGGGTGCGCGGCAGCAGGGCGGGCAGCAGGATCTCCTGGCCGCCGATCGCGTTCATCTCACTGCGGACGATGTTCTCGATCTTGCGCAGCACCCGCAGGCCCAGCGGCAGCCAGCTGTAGATGCCCGGGCCCACCGGACGGACGTACCCGGCGCGGATCAGCAGCTTGTGGCTGGGCACTTCGGCGTCGGCGGGGTTGTCGCGGAGGGTTCGCAGGAACAGCTCGGACATACGGGTGATCACAGCCGACAACCTTAAAGCGTCGCCTTCAGTCGCGGCCCTGCCAGGTGCAGATGCACGCCTCGTTGCCCTCGGCGTCGGCGAGAACCCAGAACGCGGGCGCGGCCTTGTCACTGACGAGCGTGCCGCCCGCGGCGAGCGCGGCGTCGATGCGCGCGCGGGCCGCGTCGTGCGGCACGTCGATGTCGATGTGGATCCTGTTGCGTTGCGCGCGTGGGGAATCCATCTGCTGGAACCAGATGGCCGGGCCGCGCCCGAACGGGTCGACGAGCCCCGCGTTGAGATCCGACGGTCCCGGCTCGTCTTCGTAGCCGGTGATCGCCTTCCAGAACGGCCGGACGGCTTCGATGTCGAGTGCGTCGATCGCGATCTCGAACGACTGGATCACCTCGTGGCCGACCGCCATCTCGAATCCCCGGCCGGAGAGCGCCTGCGACACCGCGTGTGCCAACTCGAGGTCGCGCGTCGTCACCGTGCCGGCCTGCGCCGACCGCAGCCGCAGGATCGCGCGGTCGGCACGGATGTCGACGCTCAGATGCCCCGACGCGTCGGTGCCCGCCGCGGCGACCGCATGAGACGCGGCAGCCACGGCGTCGGACATCGACGGCACGAGCACCTCGGTGTACACGGCACCGAGCACCAGACGCCAGCCGAGTGGCCCGACGGTGTCGGAGATGTGTTGGCGGGTCAGCCTGTCGCCCACGTGGTCAGCGTAGCGGCGAACGGATCAGTCGACCTCGATCTCGCCCGCGTCCATCGCGTCTTTGACGTCCTGCGCGTGCGCGACCTGTTCGGAGGTGTAGCCGATGAACAGCGCCGCGCCGCCGACGAGTACCGCCACCGCGGCGACCCACAACAGGCCGTAGGTGTAGGCCGCGTCGAGTGCGGCCAGTTGAGGTTCGTTCATCTCCTTCACCGGGCCGTTGGTGCCGCCCAGATAGAGAGTGCGCGACGTGATCACGGCCTGGATCACGGCCAGCACGAGCGGGCCGCCCAGGTTCTGGAGCATGAGCGCGATCGCCGAGGCCGGGCCGATCCGGTCGAACCCGACGCCCGCGATGGCCGAAAGGGTCAGCGGGACGACGATCATGCCGATCCCGATACCGCCGATGGTGATCGGCAGAACCAGGTTCGGGAAGTACGGGATCCCCCGGTGCAGCGTCGAGCCGTAGATCATGGCGCCGAGCACGAGGATGCCGCCTGCGATCACGAGGACGCGCGGCGGGAACATCCGCACCAGCTGCGAGGACGCACCGAGGCCGATGCCCATACCGATCACGAACGGGATGAAGCCGATACCGGCGTGCAGCGCGCTGTAACCGAGGATGTCCTGCACGTACAGACCGATGAGCACGGTCAGCGTGAACAGCACACCGCCGGCCAGGAAGATCGCGGCGAAGGTGGCCACGCGGTTGCGCTCGTGGAACAGGTCGAACGGCACGACCGGGTTCTCGGCGTTGCGTTCGGCGATGAGGAACGCGAGGCCGAAGACCGCCGCCGCCGCGCCGGAGCCGAGCGTGATGGGCGACAGCCAGCCGCTTTCGGGTCCCTGGGTGAAGGCGAACACCGCGGCCGTGCAGCCGAGCGTGGCGAGCAGCGCGCCTGCGGCGTCGAGCTTCATCCGCTCGCGGTTCGTCTCGCGCAGCGCGGTGCGGGCCAGGTAGAGCATCACGAGCCCGATCGGCACGTTGACCAGGAAGGCCCACCGCCACGACACCTCGGTCAGCGCGCCGCCGACGACGAGGCCCATGACCGATCCGATCGCGGTCATGGCGCCGAACACCGCGGTGGCCGCGTTACGGGCCGGGCCCTTGGGGAACGTGGTGGCGACGAGTGCGAGTCCGGTCGGCGATGCGATCGCGGCACCGATTCCCTGCAGCAGCCGTGCGATCACCAGCGTGGCCTCGTTCCAGGCGATGCCGCACAGGATCGAGGCGATGGTGAACAGCGCGACACCGACGATGAATGTGCGCTTGCGCCCGATCGTGTCGCCCAGCCGTCCGCCGAGCAGCATCAGGCCGCCGAAGGTCAGCACATAGGCCGTGATGACCCAGCTACGGCCGGCGTCGGACAGGCCGAGCTCGTCCTGAATCTGCGGCAACGCGACGATCGCGACCGTGCTGTCCATGGTGGCGAGCAGCTGCATACCGCCGATGGCGATGACCGCCGACAGGAATCCCCAGGAGGGGAACCAGGACGGGAGACGGGCTGCCAGCCCCTCGCGTCGTCCGGCCTCGCCGGTGGCCGGCACGTACACGGGAAGAGCCCGGTCCGCCCCGCCATCAGCGCCTCGTTCGATGGCTGCGCGCTCTGCATCATTGAGAGCCGTCATACCGGGCTACCTTACAGTAATCTTAAGAATCCTTTAACCGGCGAAGCCCGCCACCTGGCCGATCACGATGATCGCCGGAGGTCGGATTCCTTCCTCACGAATCCGTTCCGGCGCGTCGCCGAGCGTCGCCCGCAGCGTCCGCTGCGCGACGGTCGTGCCGTGCTGCACCACCAGCACCGGGGTATCCGCAGGTCGTCCGCCGTCCAGCAAGACCTTGGCGAACAGCTCGATGCGCTCGACGGCCATCAACAGCACGATCGTGCCGCTCATCGCGGCCAGCGCATTCCAATTCACTAACGATTCCGGATGCCCCGGCGCAACATGGCCGCTGACCACCACGAACTCGTGCGTCATGCCGCGATGCGTGACCGGGACGCCGGCCAGCGCGGGTACGGCTATGGCGCTTGTCACACCGGGCACGACGGTGACGGGGATGCCCGCCTCGGCGCATGCCAGCACCTCCTCGTAGCCGCGCGCGAAGACGAACGGGTCGCCGCCTTTGAGGCGCACCACGAACTTGCCCTGCTTGGCCCGGTCGACGAGCAGCTGATTGATGGCGTCCTGCGCCATGGCGCGCCCGTACGGAATTTTCGCGGCGTCGATCACCTCGACGTGCGGGCCGATCTCGGCGAGCAGTTCCTGAGGCGCGAGCCGATCGGCGACGACGACGTCGGCGCGCGCCAGCAACCGGCGCCCGCGCACCGTGATCAACTCGGGATCCCCCGGTCCGCCGCCCACGAGGGCCACCCCGGCGGTCACCTCGCCCGGCACCTCCGCGGTGATGACGCCCTGCTGCAACGCCTCGTGGATCGCGGAACGGATCGCCGCGGAGCGGCGATGCTCGCCTCCCGCGAGGACACCCACCGACAGACCGTCGTAGTCGAACGTCGCCGGCGTCACCGCCGAACCTTCCCGCGCGATGTCGGCGCGGACGCAGAAGATGCGGCGCTGCTCGGCCTCGGCGGCGATGGCGGCGTTGACGTCGTGATCATCGGTGGCAGCGATGACATACCAGGCGCCGTCCAGGTCGCCCGTGCGGAAGTCCCGCAGCTGCAAGCTGATCCCCGGATCGTCTTTGGACAGGGCCTCCACCGCCGGGCTCGCGGCGCGCGCGATCACGTGTACGTCGGCGCCGTTGGCGATCAGCAGGGGCAGCCGGCGCTGTGCGACGGTTCCGCCGCCGACAACGACGACCTTCTTGCCCGACAGGCGCAGGCCGACGAGGTAGGCATCCTCGGTGTTCACATTGCTCCTCGCGTCCGCATCACCCGCCGAGCTTAGAGCGTGCCGCCGAGGCGACGAAGCGGGTGATGGCCTGCGGGTGCGCCGCGGGGTGGGTGTGCAGGTAGCCCGCATGCACACCGCGATGCACCGCGCCGTCGCGGTGGGCGGCCTGGCCGGGCTTGGCGAATGCCCAGGCGGGCGGATGATCGTCGGCGAATGTGACTGCGGTGCGGTGGAATTCGTGCCCGGTGACGCGGTCGCCCGCGGCGTGCAGCGATGAGTCGACCACCGCGACCGCGTCGCGGTAGCCGAGGGTGAGGCGCTCGGTGAACCGTGCCGAGCCCGCGAGCACGCCGCACATCGGCGCGCCGTCGAGATCGTCGACGAGGTAGGTGAGCCCGGCGCACTCGGCGTGCACCGGCGCCCCGCGCGCGGCGAGGTCACGAATCTGCTGGCGCACAGCGGTGTTGGCGGACAGTTCGGCCGAGAACTGCTCGGGGAAACCACCGGGCAGCACCAGGGCGTCGGTACCGGCGGGCAACGGGTCGACCAGTGGATCGAACTCGGCGACTCGAGCACCCGCGGCGCGCAGCAGTTCGCCGTGCTCGGTGTAGCCGAAACTGAATGCCTTACCCGCCGCCAAGGCGACGGTGACGTCGGTCACGGGCTCGGCGCCGCCCGGCTCCCACGGCTGCGCGGCCACCCGCGCATCGGCAGCGGACACCACGGCCGCGAGGTCGACATGCCGGGCCATGAGCTCGGTCATCGCCGCCACCGCGGCCCGCGCCTGCCTACCATGCTCGATGGCCGTGACGAGACCGAGATGCCGTGAGGGGACCGTTAATTCGTCGGATCGCGGGATCGCACCGAACATCTCGACGCCCGCATGTTCGCACGCCTGCCGCAGCACGGCCTCGTGGCGTGACGACCCGACCCGGTTGAGGATCACCCCCGCGATCCGCACCGCCGGGTCGAACGTGAGAAACCCGTGCAACAACGCCGCGATGCTCTGGCTCTGGCCCCGCGCATCCACGACCAGGACGACCGGTGCGCCGATCAAGCCGGCAACCTGCGCGGCCGACCCCCGCGGGGTGCCCGTCATCTGGTCTTCGATACGGCCGTCGAACAACCCCATGACGCCTTCGACCACCGCGAGATCCGCACCGGCGCTGCCGTGGCGATACAGCGGACCGATCAACTCCTCGCCCACCAGCACCGGGTCGAGGTTGCGTCCCGGGCGGCCCGCGGCCATGGCGTGGTAGCCGGGATCGATGAAATCCGGCCCCACCTTGAACGGGGCAACGGTATGGCCGGCCCTGCGCAGCGCCCCGATCAAACCCGTTGCGACCGTGGTCTTTCCACTGCCCGAGGCGGGCGCGGCGATCACGACCGCCGGAGTGGGGACAGCACTCACCTCAGCACCGCGAGCGACCGTGTTTGTACGCCGACACACTGCCAATTGCGTACGGCCGCGGTCGCTCGGCGCTCACCACTCGATGCCCTTCTGCCCCTTGCGACCGACGTCCATCGGGTGCTTGATCTTGGTCATCTCGGTGACCAGATCGGCGGCGTCGACCAAAGCCTGCGGCGCGTCACGGCCGGTGATGACGACATGTTGTCGGCCCGGCCGATCCGCGAGCGTCGCCACCGCGTCGTCGACGTCGACCCAACCCCACTTCAAGGGGTAGGTGAACTCGTCGAGCACGTAGAAATCGTGGCGTTCCTCGGCGAGCCTGCGGCGGATCTCGGCCCAGCCGTCAGCGGCGGCAGCGGCGTGGTCGTCCTCGCTGCCGTGCTTGCGCGTCCACGACCAGCCCGACCCCATCTTGTGCCACTCGACCGGGCCGCCGGCACCGTGTTCGTCGTGGAGCCGGCCGAGTTCGCGGAACACGGCCTCCTCGCCCACTTTCCACTTGGCGCTCTTGACGAACTGGAACACCGCGATCGAAAAGCCCTGATTCCATGCGCGCAGCGCCATCCCGAACGCGGCCGTCGACTTTCCCTTGCCCGGCCCGGTATGCACGGCCAGCAGCGGCGCATTGCGCCGGGCCCGGGTGGTCAGGCCGTCATCGGGTACGGCAACCGGCTGTCCCTGTGGCATTGACGGTCCTTCCTACGCGGCCTGCGACTGAGTCTTGACCAGCCGCGTCAGCTCAGTGGCCCGCAGCTGCTCGAGCCGCACCGCGGGCGCGCCAAGTTGCTGGGCCAGGTCCTGCGCCAAACCCAGTCGGACGAAAGACGTTTCGCAATCGACCACCACCGCCGCAGCGCCCTCGGCGACCAGCCGGGCCGCGGCCTGCCTGCTGCGCCCGAGCGGATCGGCTCCGCCGGTTGCGCGCCCGTCGGTGAGCACCACCACCAGGCTGCGGCGCGCGCGGTCACGGGCCTTCTCCCGCACCACGACGTCCCGCGCGGCCAGTAACCCTTGCGCGAGTGGGGTTTTCCCGCCGGTGTCGACGCGCGACAGGCGGCGGCTCGCGATGTGCACCGACGACGTCGGCGGTAGTAACACCTGAGCGTCCTGCTGACGGAACGTGATCACCGCGACCTTGTCCCGGCGTTGATAGGCATCGCGCAGCAGCGACAGTGTCGCGCCGGTCACGGCCGACATCCGGTCGCGCGCCGCCATCGAACCCGACGCATCGACGACGAAGATGACCAGATTGCCTTCTCGGCCTTCGCGAATGGCGCGGCGCACGTCATCGGGTTGTGGCTGCAGGCGACCCGCGACCCGTTGCCGGCCTGCCGTCGCGAGCAGTGTGCCGAACACGTGCAGTCCATGCCCGGCGCCCGGTTCCGCGGTGGCCGCGATGGGCGTGCCCGTGCGGTTGCGGGCTCGCGACCGTCGACCCGGCGCACCCTCACCGACTCCGGGCACGACGAGCGCCCTCGTCCGGAACACCGCCGACGGCGGGCCGCTCTGCCGGGTGCCCGACGACTTTCCCGACGACTGGGATGACGAATCATTGTGCGACGCTTCGCCTTCGGCGCTCGCGCCGCCGCCCGGCGGATCAGGGTCCGGCTCGGGCTCAGGCGACTCAGCCGTCGACTCCCCCGCCTGCTGCAACGCCTCGTCGAGGCGGTCCGGGTCGAGCCCCGGATCGTCGAACGGATCGCGGCGACGCCGATGTGGAAGTGCCAGCTCGGCGGCGACCCGGATGTCTTCCTCCTCCACAACCGGACTTCCCCGCCAGGCCGCGTGGGCAACGGCGGTGCGCGCCACCACCAGGTCGGCACGCATGCCGTCCACGTCGAACGCCGCGCACAGGGCGGCAATGCGGCGTAATTCACTGTCGGGCAACTTCACCGACCCGACCGCCGCTTGCGCCGCGGCGATGCGCCGGGACAATTCGGCATCGGCGTCGGCGTATCGGCACACGAATTCCTCAGGGTCGGCTTCGAACTCCATGCGCGCGCGGATCACGTCGACCCGCACGTCGACATCGCGCGACGCCGTGACGTCGACGGTGAGGCCGAACCGGTCCAGCAACTGCGGGCGTAGCTCGCCCTCTTCGGGATTCATGGTGCCGATCAGCACGAAACGCGCCTCGTGCGAATGCGAGATGCCGTCCCGCTCGACGTGGACGCGCCCCATGGCGGCCGCGTCGAGCAGCACGTCGACGAGGTGGTCGTGCAGCAGATTGACCTCGTCGACGTAGAGCACACCGCCGTGCGCGCGCGCCAACAGGCCCGGGGAGAACGCGTGTTCACCGTCGCGCAGCACCTTCTGCAGGTCCAGCGACCCCACCACACGGTCCTCGGTCGCGCCGATCGGCAGCTCCACGAGTCTGGCGTCGGCATCGACCGCGGCGAGTATCGCCGCCAGGCCCCGTACGGCCGTCGACTTCGCGGTGCCCTTCTCGCCGCGGATCAGCACGCCGCCGATCTCCGGCCGCACCGCGCACAGCACGAGCGCCAACTTCAGGCGATCCTGGCCGACGAGCGCGCTGAACGGATACGTATGAATACCAGCGGAAGTCACGATTGCTCGGTGTCCACCCGCGATCCGGCGCGCACCATCGGCACATGCGGGATGCCGTCGTCGAGGAACTCGTCACCGTCGCGCACGAAACCGTGCTGGGCGTACATGTCCTCGAGATACGTCTGGGCATTGATGTGACAGGGGTAGTCACCGACTTCGGCCAGTGCGGCCTGCATCAGCCGGGTGGTGTGTCCGTGACCGCGGGCGCTGCGCTTCGTGCACACCCGGCCGATGCGGAACGCCTTTTCGCCGCCGGGATGCTCTTCCATGAGCCGCAGCGTCGAAATCACCTCGCCGTCAGGCCCTTCGAGCCAGAAGTGGCGGGTCTCGGCGAGCAGATCGCGGCCGTCCAGCTCGGGGTACGGCGTGGCCTGCTCGACCACGAACACCTCGATGCGCAGCTTGAGCAGCTCGTAAAGCGTTGGCACGTCGAGATCTTTGGCCCAGCTGCGGCGCAATGCGACCGTCATCTGCCTGCCGCCGTCACACCGTCACGGGTGTGCCGGCAGTGCCCGGCCCGGTGCCGGAATCGAGGGCCGCCGTGGGATCCAGCTTGAGTACCTTGGTACCCCAATCCCACACCTCCTGGAACAGGCCGGGTTCGTTGGACAGCTTGGTGCCGAGCGACGGGATCATCTCCTTGAGTCTGGGCACCCAGCCCTGGTAGCGGTCGCCGAAGCAGCGCTCGAGCACATCGAGCATGGCAGGCACGGCGGTCGAGGCGCCCGGCGAGGCGCCGAGCAACCCGGCGATGCTGCCGTCGGCGGCCGTGAGCACGGTGGTGCCGAACTCGAGCACGCCGCCGGCGCCCTTACGCCGGATGACCTGCACCCGCTGCCCGGCGATGACCAGCTCCCAATCGGAATCGACTGCGCTGGGCGCGAATTCGCGCAACGTGTCGACCCGGGCGGGCTCGCTGAGCAGCAGCTGGCCGATCAGGTACTTGACCAGTCCCATCTCGGTAAGCCCCACGCCGAGCATCGATGCGAGGTTGTTCGGTTTGACCGACAGCGGAAGATCGGTGAGCTTGCCCTGCTTGAGGAACTTGGGTGTCCAGCCGGCGAACGGCCCGAACAACAGGTAGGACTTGCCGTTGATCACCCGGGTGTCGAGGTGCGGCACCGACATCGGCGGTGCGCCCAGCGGCGGCAGGCCGTAGACCTTGGCGCGGTGACGTGCGGTCACGTCCGGATTGCCGGTGCGCAGGAACTGTCCGCCCACCGGGAAGCCGCCGAACCCCTTGGCTTCGGCGATGCCCGCCTTCTGCAGCAGCGGCAGGGCTCCGCCACCGGCGCCGACGAAGACGAATTTCGCGTTGATCTTGCGTTTCGCACCGGTGCGACGGTTGCGCACCTTGACCGTCCAGCTGCCGTCGGAGTTCTTGCTCAGATTGCGCACGTCGTGGCCGAACAATGTGGTCATGCCGCGCTGCGCGGTGTAGCCGATCAGCTGTCGCGACAACGAACCGAAGTCGACGTCGGTGCCGTCCTGGGCCCAGTTCAACGCGACGGGGTCGGAGAAGTCACGCTTGGCGGCCATGAACGGCAGGCGACGGGTGAACTCGTCCTTGTCGTCGATGAACTCCATCGACGCGAACAGCGGGTTGCCGACGAGAGCCTCGTAGCGGCGCCTGAGGTAGTCGACGTTGGCCGCGCCGTGGACGAAACTGACGTGCGGAACCGGGTTGAGGAAGCTACGCACATCCGACAGCACGCCGTTCTCCACGGCGTAGGCCCAGAACTGCCGCGACACCTGGAACTGCTCGTTGACGTTGACGGCTTTGGCGATGTCGATCGTGCCGTCGCTGCGCTCGGGCGTGTAGTTGAGTTCGCACAGCGCGGAGTGGCCGGTGCCTGCGTTGTTCCACGGGTCGCTGCTCTCGGCCGCCGCCCCGTCGAGCCGTTCGATGAGCGTGATCGACCAGTTCGGCTCGAGCAGCCGGATGAGGGCACCCAACGTTGCGCTCATGATGCCGGCGCCAACCAGCACGACGTCAGTCTTCGCGGTCGTACCCACGTTTGCCTCAGACACCCTGATCGCTCGTCCTTTGTAATCGCGCGGCCCGCCAGTGTTGACGGCTGATACTTATCCTCAGGTTATCGCGCGCCGGTTCCCGGTTGGCCGGGCATACCAGTGCCGTCGGTCACCCGCAGCCCGTCGAACAGCAGCGTCAGCAGGCGGTCGCACCTGCCCACGTCCTGATCCCGCCGTCGGCCCACCCAGGCGATCGCGGCGGCCATGTCCAGCACGTCGTCGACATCGGTATCCGGATCGATTTGCCGGTGATCGGCGGCGCGGCGGATCAGTTGTGCGCCGGCCGCGCGCGCCAGGTGACAACTGCTCATCGCGTCGCCGCCCGGTGCCACGTCGACGAGCGTCGCGGCCAGCCCGTCGTAGACGCTGCCCTGCCGGATGTAGGCGTCGAGCCAATTGCGGAGGGCGGCAACCGGATCGGGTTCAGCCAAGAGCGATTCGCCGTATTCACAGAGGCCGCACAGGCCGTCGTCGATCACCGCGAGTACCAACTGGTCACGGGTCGGGAAGTGCCGGTAGAGCGTCCCTGGCCCGACTCCCGCCGCGCGGGCGACATCGTCGAGGGACGCGGAGACGCCGTGTTTGGCGAACGCGTCGCCTGCCGCGGCCACGAGCGCCTGCCGGTTGCGCGCCGCGTCGGCGCGCAGCGGCCTGCCGCGGGATGGCGGTGCGGACATAGGCCCCCTCGGCAACTCGGTTCACGTGGACAACCGGAGATGGTCTCCATATATTGACCGGAGACAGTCTCCACATATTACGTCCAGGGAGAGCTCATGCACTTGTCCGTGATGGCGATGCCTGATCCGAACGATCCACGCGGACTGAGCGCGGTCACCGAACCCATCGTCGACGCCGATCGAGCGGGTTTTCACCGGGCGTGGCTGCCACAGCTGCCGCCGCTGGCCGGTATGGCGCCATGGGATGCGCTGACGGCCCTGACCGTCGCCGCCCGAGATGCCGGCAGGATCCGATTCGGCACCGGTGTCGTGGTCGCCTACACACAGCATCCGCTGGCGCTCGCCAGGCAGGCGTTGACCACCAACGCCGCCACCGGCGGCCGATTGACCCTGGGCATCGGCGTCAGCCATCCGTTCATGGTCGAGGCCTTGGGCTACTCATACGAGAAACCCGCGGCGTTCCTGCGCGAATACCTCGAAGTGCTGCTACCCGCCCTGGCCGGCGAGCCCGTCGCCCACCATGGCCGCCACATCACCGCGGTCGGGCAAATCACCCTCGCGGGCGCGCCCGCTCCGCGCCTCGTCACCGCGGCGCTCGGACCGCGCATGCTCGATCTGGCCGGTGAACTCACCGATGGCACGATCACAAGCTGGGCCGGGCCGAATGCGTTGGAAAAACACATCATTCCGGGTATCACGCGCGCGGCGGCACGATCGGGCCGCCCGGCACCCCAGGTGATCGCCGGCTTGCCGGTGGTTGTCACCACCGATCCCGATCACGCGCGCGAACAGCTGGCGACGAGATTCGAAATGGCGAGCCGGACGCCGGCCTACGGGGCCGTGCTGGCCAAGGATGGTGCGTCCACCGTCGGCGACGTCTGTGTCGTCGGCGACGAGACTCATGTCGAGCGGCAGTTGCGTCGTCTGAGCGAGATCGGCGTGACCGAGTTCGTGGCCTCAGCCCATGGCGACGCGGCCCAGGCCGCCCGCACGATCGAATTCCTGTCGTCCCTGCGGCTCTGACCTCTGGCGCGCCGTTAGGGTGGGATCGTGACGTCACGGGAGCCCACCTGGGAGCCGGATGTGCTGCCAGGCTTCTGGCAGCGGACAATTACGGTCGGGCCGGACCCCGACGGCGAAGGCGAGTTGGTGGCCACGCTGGTGCGTCGCGGCGACGCAGCGCCGAGCGCCCACGCCGTCCTGGGCTTGCACGGTTACACCGATTACTTCTTCCACACCGAACTGGCCGACCGGTTCGCCGAACGCGGTTTCGCGTTCTACGCCGTGGACCTCCACAAATGTGGCCGGTCCCGCCGCGAGGGCCAGACCCCGCATTTCACCACCGACCTCGCCCGCTACGACTCCGAACTGGAACAGGCTCTCGGCATCATCGCCGCGGACACCGGCGGGGCGCGCGTCTGCATGTATGGCCACTCGGCGGGCGGTCTCATCGTCACGCTGTTCACCGACCGGATGCGGCAACGCGGTCGATTGGCGACGCACAACATCGGCGGGCTGGTGCTCAACAGCCCGTTCTTCGATCTGCACGGTCCGGCGATCCTGCGCACGGCGCCCACCTCGGCCGCTCTGATCGCGCTGGCGCGGTTGCGCAAGCTGTATGTGATCCGCAAACCCACCGAGGGTGGTTACGGCACGAGCCTGCACCGCGATTACGGCGGCGAGTTCGAGTACAACCTCGACTGGAAGCCGCTGGGCGGATTCCCCGTCACATTCGGCTGGATCAACGCCATCCGCCGCGGCCAGGCCCGCCTACACCGCGGCCTCGACGTGGGCGTGCCGAACCTGATCCTGCGTTCCGACCACAGTGTCACCGAAACTCCGGACCCGGCCGCGATTCAACGCGGCGACGCCGTCCTCGATGTCAAGCAGATCGCCCGATGGGCGGGCTGCGTGGGCGACCACAGCACCATCACCCCGATCGTCGACGCCAAGCACGATGTGTTCCTGTCGCTGGCCGAGCCGCGGGCCGCCGCCTACCGCGAGCTGGACCGGTGGCTCGACCACTATGAAAGTCTGCAATCTTCTTCGAGCACAACACATTCCGGATAGGACATCGCGTGGAGCATTACGATCTGACGATCATCGGCACCGGCTCGGGCAACAGCATCATCGACGACCGCTACGCAGACAAGAAGGTGGCGATCTGCGAACAGGGCACGTTCGGCGGCACGTGCCTGAACGTCGGCTGCATCCCGACCAAGATGTTCGTGTATGCCGCCGAAGTAGCCAACACTGTGGCCCACTCCGCCCGTTTCGGCATCGATTCCCACATCGACAAGGTGCGCTGGCCCGACATCGTGTCGCGGGTGTTCGGCCGCATCGACCCGATCGCCGCGGGTGGCGAGGACTACCGCCGGTCGGCCTCCAACATCACGGTGTACGCCAGCCACACTCGGTTCGGGCCGAAGACCGACGACGGCCGCTACACCCTGCGCACCGAGGCCGGCGACGAGTTCACCAGTGATCAGGTGGTCATCGCCGCGGGTTCGCGTGCCTTTGTCCCGCCCAACATCGTCGACTGCGGCTGCAAGTACTACACCAGTGACGACGTCATGCGGATTCCCGAGCTGCCCGATCACCTCGTGATCGTCGGCGGCGGCTTCGTCGCGGCGGAGTTCGCGCACGTGTTCTCGGCGCTGGGCGTCCACGTCACGATCGTCGTGCGCGGTGCCGGTCTGCTCACCCACTGCGACGAGACGCTGTGCCACAAGTTCAGTGCGCTGGCCGCGGAGAAATGGGATCTGCGCACACACGAGAACGTCGTCGGTTCACACCAGGACGGCGACCGCATCGTCCTGGAACTCGACGACGGCAAGACCTTGGCCGCCGACATGCTGCTCGTGGCCACAGGCCGCGTCCCCAACGGGGATCTGCTCGATGCCGAACTGGCGGGCGTCGAGGTCGACGAGGATGGCCGGGTCATCGTCGACGAGTATCAACGCACCACGGCACGTGGGATTTTCGCGCTCGGCGACGTGTCCTCCGACTATCAGCTCAAGCACGTCGCCAACCACGAGGCCCGCGTGGTCAAGGAGAACCTGCTGCGCGACTGGGACGACACGGCGGCGCTGATGCGCAGTGATCACCGATTCGTGCCGTCGGCGGTGTTCACCGATCCCCAGATGGCGATGGTCGGCCTGACGGAGACCGAGGCCCGCGACGCGGGGTACGACATCGTGACGAAGGTCCAGGCGTACGGCGACACCGCCTACGGCTGGGCGATGGAGGACACCACCGGCATCGCCAAACTGATCGGCGACCGTGCGACCGGCAAGATCCTCGGCGCACACATCATGGGTTACCAGGCCTCGTCGATCATCCAACCCCTGATCCAGGCGATGAGCCTGGGACAGACCGCGCGCGAGATCGCGCGCGGCCAGTACTGGATTCACCCGGCCCTGCCCGAGGTGATCGAGAATGCGTTGCTCGGCCTGACGGACTAGTACTCGACGGCTCGCCGCACGGGAACCTCGAAACCCCAAGGCAATTCAAGCCGGTGCGCGGCCAGTAGGTCGGCGTCGGCCAGGACGGTGTCGATGGCGCCGTCGGCGACGATCCGGCCTTCGTCCATGATGACGGCCCGGCTGCACAGTTGCGCGGCGTAGGGCAGGTCGTGCGTCACGATCACCATGGTCACGTCCAGCGTCGCGAGGGTTTCGGCCAGTTCGCGGCGGGCCACCGGATCGAGGTTCGCCGACGGTTCGTCCAGGACGAGAACCTCGGCATCGCACGCGAGAACGGTGGCCAAAGCCGCACGTCGGCGCTGGCCTCCGGAGAGATGAGCCGGATTCCGGTCGGCATGTTCGGTCAACGACACCTGGGCGAGCGCTCGCCGCACCCGAGCCGCGAGTTCGTCGCCCGCCACGCCGAAATTGGCAGGCCCGAATGCGACATCCTGGGCAACGGTCGGCATGAAGAGCTGATCGTCGGGATCCTGGAACACCAACCCGACCCTGCGCCGGATCTCTCGGAGGTTTTCACGGGTCACCGGCAGGCCGGTGATCCGCACCGCGCCCGATGTCGCCCGCAGAACTCCGTTGAGGTGCAACATGAGCGTGGTCTTGCCGGCACCGTTGGGCCCCAGCACCGCGACTCGTTCGCCGCTCGCGATGGCGAGGTCGACACCCCTCAGCCCGACGTGGCCGTCCGGATAGACGTGGTGCAGACCTTCGATGTCGATGTCTGGAGTCGTCATTTCAGCACCCATGCACTGGCCGCGACCAGAACCGCTGCGGCGGCAGGCAGCATCGCCAGCAGCCACTGTCTGCCGCCCGCGGCCACCGACGATCCGGCGCCGAAGGCGAGCGCGGGAACTCGCCCGCCGTAACCGCGCGACAGCATGGCCAGATGCACCCGTTCCCCTCGCTCATAGGACCGAAGAAACAGCGCGCCAACGCCTTTCGCGATCGCCCCGGCCTGGTGGAGGCCGCGCGGCGAATCGCCGCGCGAGATCCGGGCCATGCGCATGCGGCTCATCTCGCCGGCCAGCACGTCGATGTAGCGGATCATCAACGTGAGCATCGAGACCACCAGACCGGGGACGCCGAGCCGGCTCAGCGCCAGGGGCAGTTCACTGGTTGCCGTGGTGGCGGCCAGGGTGAGCGAGGCCGCGACGCCGAGCGTCCCCTTGATCACGATCCCCCAGGCGGCATACAAACCGGCCACCGAAAGATGCAGACCCGCAACATGTATCCGCTCACCGCCCTCGGAGAACGGCAGCAGCACCGCCAGGATCAAGAACGGCGACTCGATCAGCATGCGCGGCATAACCCATCGAAGTGGAATTCGTGCGACGAGCCACAGTGCGACGATGATCGCCGCGTAGACGGCGTAGGGCCAGAAGGTTTCCCGCGGCGTGGCCACCACTGCGACGACAAAAACCACCAGACACACGATCTTGGCCTCGGGCGCCGTCCGATGCAGTGCCGAATTTCCGTCGCGGTACAGCGGATGCGCGTGGCCGGCCCCCATCCCTCAGCGTCCGGCGTTCGACTTGGATCTGCGGGCGATCAACCAGAACGCGCCGCCCGCCACCGAAACCGTGACCAGCACACCGACGACGCCTGCCAGGCCGCCGGTGCCGTGGCGGCCGCCGATCGAATAGTCAGCGAACGGCGAGCCTGCCATCGCGTGATCGGTGGCGTGTTGAGCGATGCAGTTGCCGGTGAGAGTCTCCGTGCCGCCGGTCTCGACAACCTCACAGCCCTGAAGCGTGGCCGAGTCCAGCCCGTCCGGGCTGGAGCTTGCGAAGTAGGACACCACGCCGGCGATGAACAGGGTTACCGCGGCGAATGCGATCCAGAACCGCGCGCGCCGGCCTGCGCGTGTGCTCATACGGCGACCTCCGTCTTCGTGGTGCGAAGTAGGTAGACCAGATCGGGCCGGGTGCGCGCGACCGCCGTCACCGTGAGCGCGGTAATGACCCCTTCACCGGCCCCGATCAACAGATGGGTGCCGAACATGTAGGCCGACACGGCGCCCAGCCCGGTCGAACCCGCCCCGCCGATGGCGTATTCGACGACGAAACCCATTGCCGCGCAGACGGTGCCGACAAGTGCGGACCCGAACGCGACCGTGCCGAGCACCGGCATCGATATCTGCTGCGTGCGGCGTTGGGCCAACCGGTACAGCAGGACCGCCGTGAGGTATGCGGCGGCGACCCCGATCAGCGCCATGTTGGTGATGTTGGCGCCGAGCGCACTCACCCCGCCGTCGGCGAACAGCAGAGACTGCACCACAAGCACGATCGCGATGCACAGCGCACCCGTGTAGGGCCCCACCAGGATCGCCGCGAGGGCGCCGCCGAGGAGGTGACCGCTGACTCCGGGCAGGATCGGGAAGTTCACCATCTGGACGGCGAAGGTGAACGCGGCCACGAGCCCGGCCAGCGGTACCGCTCGCTCATCGAGTTCGGCACGGGCCCGGATAGCGCAGTATCCGAGCGCGACGACCGCAATGACGCCGAATACCAATGATGTCGGCGCGTTGACGATGCCGTCGCTCATGTGCATGGCGACGTTTTGAATGGCCATACCAATAGCCTAAGCCCGCCACCGTCACCTGTCTAGATGAACAGATATACAGATGGCATCAGCCGTGTCGCGCGCCGATCCGGTGCAGCAGATCGTGCACGATCTCGTCCTCCAATCGGTAGCTCACCGCGCGGCCGACCCGGGTCGAGGTCACCCAGCCCTGCTGCCGAAGCACGCGAAGAGCTTGAGACACCGCATTTTCCGATCGTCCCAACGCGGCAGCGAGATCGCCGACGAAAATGCCAGGGGCGCGGTGGAGCACCAGCAGGATCTCCAGGCGATTGGGGTCCGAGAGCAGGTCGAAGCGCCGGGCCCAGGTGGCGGTATCGACATCGACGAGCGCCGATGTCGCCCGCTCGATCTGATTGTCCGACTCGTCCACATGTGGAATGTAATCCAATCCGCCTCCGATGCGACGCACACTCGGCTTGACATCACGCGCCGGTGACCACCCAAAGCCCCCGCTAAGGGTCTGGTGGCTTTATCATTGGGCCATGACGGCTGACGGTTCCATCACTTCGTCGCGGGGCGGATCCGACGACATCTTCACCCGGGTCAATCCCGGCCGGGCCTCGGAGATGATCGTCGACCAGGTCCGGTTGCTGATCCGCGACGGGCAACTGAAGCCCGGTGACCGGCTACCGGCCGAGCGGGAACTCGGCGAGAAGTTCGGCGTCAGCCGGGTGACGGTGCGCGAGGCACTGCGCGGCCTCGAAGCCAACGGCATGGTCACGATCAAGGTCGGTGCGCGCGGCGGCGCCTTCGTCACGGCACCCACGAGCGCCCGCGTCGGCGAGGGAATCATGGATCTGCTGACCATGTCGGGCCTCACCGACCGGGAGGTCACCGAAGCGCGGCAGGTCTTCGAACTCGGCATCATCCCGCTGGTGTGTGAGCGCGCCACCGAAGAAGACATCAAGGACCTGCTCGAGATCTGCGATCGCGGTGATGCCGCGGCCGAGAACGGTTCATACCCGATGGAGTTGTCGGCGGAATTCCACACCCGTGTCGCCAAGGCCAGCCACAACGCCGCGATCGTCATGCTTGCCGAGTCGTTCCACGGGCCGACGCTGATGTCGCTGCGCCACATCCAGGAAGGCCATCCAGAGATGGGTATCCGTGGAAATCGCGAGCACCGCCAGTTCGTGGCCGCCATCAAGAAGGGCGATGTCGAGAAGGCCACCGCCGTGATGCGCACCCACATCGGCCGCACCGCGCGGCACGTCTCAAAGGGCAACTGACGCCAGGAAATCGGTGACCCGCCCCGGCGCGGTCTCGGCGGTCTGTTCGGCCACGGGAACGTCCCAGTACTGACTCCCGGGTATGCACTCCTGCAGATAACGTGCCGCCGACGGGGCATGCGAGCTGTCCTGGCCCGGAACGATCAGCGCCGGAATGTCTGAGGCCAGAAGGTCTTCGGGCTCGGGCCCGGGAACCGTGTCTCGGTCGAACAGCGTTGTGCTCATCCCGGAGACGACGATTCGATAGCGGTCGGGATCCAAGCCGACGTAGTCCGCCGCGAATTCGGCATCGGAACGCAACACCGACACCCATGGGCCGACTCGCCCGTCCTCGGAGAATCCCGCCTCGGTCGTGCTCGTCAGCTTGGCGACGCCGTCCAGCCCGTGCTCGACGACATAAGCGAGATGCGCCAGGAAACGCCCATGTTGCTTGCGTCGGTAGTTCACCCCGCCTGCCGGCGAATACAACACCATGGCCGACACACGCCCCGCGTGTGTCGTTGCCATGAGCGCTGCGATCGAGCAACCCACACAGGCACCCATGACGTGCGCGCGTTCGATCCCCAGGTGGTCGAGCAGCCCGACGCCCTGGTCGACATAGTCCGACCACTTCACGCGCTCGACGCGGCCACCCGAGCCACCGGATTCCCGTTTGTCGAACGTGATACAGGTGAAACGCTCTCGGAGCTGCGCGAGCATCCGGGTGCGCCCGTACAGGCCGTGGTGTTCCCAGTTCGCCATGGTGGCGCTGAAACCGCCCGGAGAGAACATCAACAGTGGCGGCCCGGACCCCGCCACCTCGAAACGGGTCGAGATACCGTCGATCACCGCAGTGTTCACGTTCATCGTCCGATGCCACCCACGATCTGTCGTGCCGACCGAACGTCGTTCGCATAGGCGGCGATCGCATCGAATGCCACTTGCGCGACATTGGCATAGGTGTCGGGCGGATTGTCCAGCCCGTCGGCACTGTAGCCGATCGCGGCGGTCGCCATCCGGACCCGTCCGTCCAGCCACGGGCCACCGCCGAATCCACCGACCACCGGAATCGACACCGACTGAGCGACGGCGGGGCCGACGACCGGGCCCGAGTTGGTGAAGTTCAGCAGGACGGCCCCGGCCCCCTCGAGACGCTTTGCCTCCCCGACCATCTCGTCGAGAAGTTCGTCGGGCACCGTGTCACCGGCCCCCGGTGTCGCGCTGTAGGAGACGCCGTACTTCAGCGAGGTCTGCGGTGTGATGCCGAACTGAGCGAAGACCGGAATGCCTGCGCGCGTGACCGCTTCCACCGCATCGAGGTGCTCGGCCGCTGCGTCGAGTTTGACCATGTCCACTCCGGCGTCCTTGACGAACCGGATGGCCGCGCGCACTGCGCTCTTCGTTCCTTCCTGCACGGGGCCGAAGGGAAAGTCACAGCTGAGCAGGGCATGCCGGACGCCGCGGCGCACGGCCCGGCACACGACGAGCATCTCGTCCATCGTGATCTCAAGGGGATTCGGTTGGCCCCACAGGTTGGCGCCGACGGTATCGCCCACCGACACCAGATCGACGCCTGCGCGATCGACCACCCGTGCCATCTGGTAATCCCACGCGACGACACCGACGATCTTGCGGCCCGCGCGCTTCATCGTCTGAAGATCGCCGAGCTTCACCCGGTCTTCGACAATCACGTCGGCTCCTTTCATGCGCGTAGCGCGGTGAGTAGGTCGACCACGTCGCGTTCGTCGCCACTGACCATCAGCACCCGCGCGTGCGGTCGCAGCGTGGCCACGGTTGCCCCGATACGCTCCCGGTCGCCGATGACGAGCGCTGCCGTCATGATGGCTCGAACCGTGCAGGCAGCCCCGACGATCGTGGCCGCCGCGGTGTCGGCGCCGGTCGTCGCGACCATGATCACCACGTCGGCATCCTCGAGTTCGACCAGTAGGCTCGACACGTCACCGGCGGTGTCGCGCAGCGACACCGCCTCCGAACCGCGGTCGCCCACATCGCCGACGCGTTCGGCGAGCGACAGGAACCGGGCGTGCCCCCACGGTTCATGTGCGATCCGCTCGACGACCGCGTCCGCACCCGCATCGAGTCCGATGATGCGCGCCCCGTTGCGGCCGCGGATCGGGCGGTCGATGCGATAGCGCATCTCAGCGGCGGATGCCGCACGCGCGCAACTGCTTCCGAGTATCGGCCTACTCATACCGACGACTGCCGTACACCCTCGCGGACCGACAGGTCTTCGCGGCACGCCTCGACGAACGATGCGTCACGCGGCAACACGACGGCCGCCGACCGCACGCGGTGATGGGCCGGATCCACTCCCGGGGGTGTCGTGCCCTTGTCTCGCAACGCCTCCGCGGCCCGCTTCAGCTTCTGGCGCGCCTTGATGATGCCGCTGTCGGCCGAGACCAGCATCTCCTTGGTGCGATCCACGATCGGGCCCATGCTCTCCTGCAGCGAGGCGTCCTGCATCGCGATGCCTTTGACTCCCGAGTAGGTGTCCCCGCGCTTCTGCGCTTCGCGGTCGATCAGGTAGTCGTTGTCCTTGTTGGCCGCCGGCCGGTACGTCCCGGGAATGTTCTCGCTGTGCACACCGTGGCCGTCCTTCATCGCCTGCACCTCGGTCGCGGTCAGCGCGCGCACCGGGTGGTAATCGAATGAGTAGGCCCAGCAGTTCTCGTCATCGATGGGAATCCAGAAGTGACCGTGCACCGGGTGATCTCCGCGCGGCGGGACCATCGTGAAGCACGGCATCACCCACGGCGTGATGCGCCAGTAATAGGTGTCGTCCTCGGCGTTGCGACGCGCACCGACGAACAGTCCGCCATCGGAATCGGCGACCTCGAAGAAGGGCTTGAGGTCACCCATGTTGTACTCGTTGCCCTTGGTGCCCTTGAAGAGCGGATCTGACTTGAGTCCGCCCGAGTGCAGAAACGACACGTGGCTCGAGTCGATCCCGCCCTCGAACGCCTGCAGCCAGTTGCACTCCTGCCACCGCTTCGAGGTGTAGGTCTGCTCGGGCGGTACGAGCGCGAACTCGAATTCGGGCAGCGGAGGCTGCTTTTCGGGGTCTCCCATGTACGTCCACAGCACATCGCCGATCTTCACCAACGGGTAGGACGTCAGCTTGACGTGCGCACAGAACGTCGAGTTCTCCGGCTCGGATGGAATCTCGACGGCCTGACCGGTCACGTCGTACTTCCACCCGTGATAGGGGCAGCGCAGTCCGCCCTCCTCGTTGCGGCCGAACCACAACGACGCCCCGCGGTGAGCGCAGAACTCGTCGATGAGCCCGTGCCGGCCCTCGCTGTCCCGGAATGCGATCATGCGCTCGCTCAACAGCTTCACCCGCACGGGAGGGCAGTCGTCCTCCGGGAGCTCCTCGGCCAGCAGCGCCGGTATCCAGTACTGCCGGAACAATTCGCCCATCGGCGTCCCCGGCCCCGTCCTGGTCAAAAGCTCATTGATTTCTGCCCGTAGCACCCGTCCGCCCTCTCAGCTGTCCTCGCCCCACTCCAAGTGTGAGACCTTGAACACGATCAACCTAACTGTAATACCATTAGCTCTTAAGGCAAAGCGGTTCGGCGGAAAGGGCGACGAAATGATCGGATGGATCGGTGTCGGCGATATGGGCCTGCCGATGTCACGCCACCTTGTGGCAGGGGGATTCGAGGTCATCGCCCACGACGTCGAACCGGACCGACTGGCTGCCGCCGTCGCCGGTGGCGCATGCGCCGCCACGGCGCTCGCCGATCTCGCGCCGATCGCCGACATCGTCGTGGCGTGCCTGCGAACAGATGACCAGATGGCGTGCGTAGCCGAGGATCTGGCGGCGCATGGCAACCCCGGTCAACTCGTCGTCGTGACAGGCACTCACAGCGTGGGGTTCATGCGGCAACTGTCGCGCAGTGTCGAGACGAAGGGACTTCGTCTCATCGACGCCCCAGTTGTCTTCGGCGCCAGGGGTGCCCGTGACGGTGACCTGCTGTCGCTGTGCGGAGGCGACGCGGCGGACGTCGAGCGCGCCCGCCCGGTCATGATGACCTACAGCCGTGGCGTCGAGCATGTCGGCCCGCTCGGCGCCGGTCAGCTCGCCAAGACCTGTAACAACCTGCTGCACTGGATTCACTGCGTCGCGAACTTCGAAACGCTCGCGATCGCGAAGCGTTACGGCGTTGACGCCGCACGTATGCGCGAGGTGCTCATGAAGTGTCCCGGTGACAACGGCACCCTGCGGCGTTGGGACAGCACGCGGTTCACCTGGCAGGAGAAGGACATGGATTTCGTCATCGAGCTCGCGCAGGATGCGGGCCTGGTTTTGCCGCTCTCCGGGCATGTCGACCAACTCATCAAGACGATGAGCGCGGCCGACGTCGCCGAGTTGCTGTACGGGCCGGAATGCACCTACCTCGGTCGCCGGATCGCGCCGCTTCCCGAAGCCGAAGGCGGTCTATAGCGCCAGGCCGGCGATCTCCAACCGGCTGGCGTAGTGCCGCCAGCGTGAGCTGTCGTTGAACGATGCACCGAGATCGGGTAATTCGTCGCGGTCCTTGTCAGGCAAGGGTTCCGGTGCTCCGCCGAGTCGCTTGATCTCGGCCGTGATGCGCGACAGTTCGACGAGATCGAGCGCGCACATGGTCGCCTGCTCCACCGACTCCCCCGCCGTGACGATGCCGTGCCCCCGCAGAATGCACGCGGCGGATTCGCCGACCGCCGCCGCGACGGCTCGGCCCAGTTCCGGCGTTCGGATGAGGACAGCGCGTGGGTACACGGGCACACCGCGGTACGCCAGTCGGGACGCGGGAATGTTGTATGCGCCGAACACCTGTCGCGGTTCGAGTCCGGCCAGATCCGCGACCATCACATCGCTTGGGTGGGCGTGCACGATCGCCTGCACGTCGGGCCGTGCGCGAAAGAGTTCGGTGTGGATGTGGACCTCATTGGGCACGGCGTACCCGCCTGCGACGTCCGCGCGACCATCGAGGTGCACGACTCGGATGTCGTCGGGGACTGTGAACAACAGGCCGCGGTCCGCGGGGCCGCGGCAGCGCAACAGGATCCGGTCGGCATCGAGCCGGACACTGACGTGACCGAGCACGTCGGCCGCAAGACCCTGGTGTGCCAGCATCCGGCATGCGGTGGCGACGACGCCCCTCAGATCGTTCATGTCAGCGCCGGCGCGCAGGCCGCGGCCTGATCGGCGCCGAACACGAGCGACTTGATGGTGACCGGCACGGTTCTCGACGGCTCGCGCACACGCCCGAGGTCGACGAAATCGAAGTCGCGCAGCGCGATTCCGTCGAGGATCAGCAGGTCGTTGGTCACCGCGAGTTCGTCGCGCAGGATCGTGCCGAGGGTGAGCGCGATGTCGCCGTCGATCATCAGGTAGAGCGGCCTGCCCTCGGCCCTTCGGCGTCCGAGCCCCGTCACGACACCCTCGGCGAAGGCCCGCAGCCGCCGGTAGCTCGGCGCGCCGTTCCAGTGCAAGGCCACCGCCACGTCGGCGGACGTCTCCAGCAGGCCGAACAGTGTGAGGTGGGCAGAGATCGACGCTGCCACCGCATCCGGATCGACGGTCTCGCCGAGTTCGTACTGCGGTCGCGCGACCTGCAGGTTGCGGCGCGGCAGGGTCGATTCCGCCGACGGGATGAAGCTCGTGATTCCGCTGAGCTGCACGGTGTATTCGGATGCCCCGAGCACGGTCGCCCGGATCCGCTCGGCCGCGGGCAACACGGGTGCGGTCAGTGCGCCCGCCCCGATGCGGGCGGCCAGTGCCACGCCGAGCCGTCGGCCCAGGTCGCCGAAATCTCTGTGCTCAGTGCCGTACACGTACTCGGCGACACCTCCGGAGAAGATGATCCCGTCCACCTCGTCCATCGCCTCACCGCCGATGCGCTCGGTCAGATAGAGATGATCGGCCGCGGGTTCGCCCCGAACCGCCGCGATGACGAGATCGGCCATCGCCGAGGCGATCTCGTCAAGTTCCGGTTCAGACACCCGGTTGCCGAGCGCGAGGTCGAACCCGGCCGCCGCCGCGTGCATGGACCCGCCGGGCTCGATCCGCGTCACGGTGTCGCCCGCGACGGCGATCAGCCGCCCGCCGACATGGAAGGCCGCCGTCGCGACGACTCTGCCCTTGTCGATGAGGGCGAGCTTCGTCGTCCCGCCACCGATGTCGACGTTGAGGATGCGCGCGCCCATCTCATGAGACGTGAGTGCCGCGCCCGACCCGTACGCCGCCAACATGGCCTCCATATGGTGGCCGGCGGTGGCGCACACCAGATCGCCGGCCCGCTCAGCCACGACCGACGCGATCCGTTCGGCGTTGCGGCGCCGCAGCGCCTCGCCGGTCAGGATCACCACGCCGGTGTCCACATCGCGCGGTTCCTGCCCTGCGTCGGTGTACGCCGTATCGAGCATGTGCCCGAGGGTCTGCGCGTCGATCTGCAGATCGTCGGTGTACGGGGTCAGGTGAACCTCGGACTCGTAGATCGTGTCGCGGGACACCACCACGTACCGACTCGTCAGGTCCTCACCGCGCCTGCGCAATTGCAGGCGCGAAAAGGCCACCTGGGTACCGGAACTGCCGATGTCGATACCGACGCTGTACAGCGTGACATTGTCCTGCTGCCAGATCGGATTCTCCTCGAGTGGCAGGTCCGGTTCGTCATGGTGGTGGTGATCCGCGTCATGGGTCATGCGTGGGACGCCACCGCGATCGACTCGGCCGGCTTCGGCGGCAGATCCGCCAACTCGGCGGCATAGGCATCGTCCATCTTGGGCTCCAAACCGTTCTCCGCCAGGGCTTTGGCGAACGTCTCACGGACAACCGGGGATTCGTCGGCGTAGTCGATCTGATCACCGCCGATGCGCCTGCTGATCCAAGCCTTCGGAACACCCTGCGCGTTCCGGATCGACACGACCTCGTGCTTGAAGGCAAGGTAGCGAGCGGGTTCGGCGCCGGTGTTGAAGTGCTGATGGAACCACATGTTCGGCGGAACGATGAGGGTGCCCCGCTTCCAGTCGTAGCGGCGCGGTTCCTCACCTTCGGGCCACATCAGGGAGAATCCCTCGCCGCTGAGAATGATGACGTGCGCACCGGGGCCATGCCGGTGACCTTTCTTGTACGTCGCCGTGCCGAACTGCGAAATATGGCTGTTCATCGAGCCTTTCGCCATCGAGAAGCGGATGTGGCCGCCGCCCGCCCCGCGCTCCTTCGCCGAGATCAACGGGAGGTCGATCGTGTTGGCGACGAAGTTCGTCTTCAACAACAACCCGTCCTGCTCATCTTTGGGGGCGAAGTAGTCCGGCTCGCCCGCGAACCGGCCCGTGAAGTCGTGGGCGGTGTTGAACACGAACTCGGGCTCGTCGTACAGGTTGATGACGGGCGGCATGTTCGTGGAGGACACGAACCGTGCTGCATGGCTGCCCGAACCGTTGAAGTGCTGATGCCAGGTGTTGAGCGGGATGGCGAACATCGCACCGGGCCCCCACTCGAACGTCACCCGTTGGCCTGCGTCGTTCCACACCGTCGTCGAACCGTGCCCGGACAGAACGAGGATCATCTCCTCGAACAACTGCCGTTGCGGGGCGAGTTCCTTGCCGGCCGGAATCTCGCAGACATAGCAGTCGTTCGAGGTTCGCGACGCCTCGTGGTTGATGAACACGCCGCGCCCACCGCGGCGGGCCCATGGCTTGAGCTCGACCGTGTTGAGATCTGGAACGTAATGCGCGCTGATGATGTCGAGTCCCTCATCGCGGACCCATCGCACGTATGGCGAGTCCTTCTCGGTGGCGAACTTCTTCGCCAGATCCTCGGAAACGATCGCATCTTTGGCCACGTGCATCCTCCATCGTCCTATTTTGATCTAATGGTATTACCAATACTTGTTGTGTCAAGGTCACTTTCGCGCCACCGCGCCCTCATCCTCGGCGGCCACCCCCTCGTAGAACCGCACCGGGTTGGGCCGGACAAGGAACACGACCGGGTACAGCGCGGCCACCAGCCCGCCCAGGGTCAGCGCGACCACCGGGCCCAGCACTCCGGCCGCGGCGCCGATGAGGGTGTCCCCCAGCGCCGGGCCGCCCCGCGACGACATCTGGTAGAAGGCCGACACCCGGCCGCGCAGCTCGTCCGGGGTCTCCAGCTGTACCGCCGCGTGCCGGATCGTCGTTGCCATCGCGTCGAATCCGCCGATCAGACAACCCGCGATCAGCGCGATCAGGAAGACATGAGCCTGCGCCAGCACAACGTTGGCCAATCCGTAGAGCACGGTGGCGATCAGCAGCACCCGCCCGAGTCGCTGGGCCCGGTCCACGACGCGAAACACCGTATAGGTGGCGAGCAACGCGCCCGCGGACGGAGCCGCCGAGAGCAGACCGTAGCCCTGCGGCCCGACGTGAAAGACGGTGGCGCACAACGCGGGAAGCACAACTCGATAGGCGCCGAACAGGGTCGCCGACAGGTCGAGTGACATCAGCATCCAGATGATCTTGCGGCGCGCCACGAACCGCGCGCCCTCGCCGATCTGCCGCCACACCGAGATGCGCTTGCCCGCCCCGTCCAGCTTGCCTGTCCGCAGTGCCTGTAGGAGCAGCACCAGAACCGCATAGGTCCCGGCGTCCACCGCATACATCAGACCGGGGCCCGCGATGCCGGTGAAGATGCCCGCCAATGCCGGGCCCAGCAACACGGCGATCTCGCGCGACGGGTTGAGGAGCGCGAACGCCTGCGGCAACTGCGATCGCGGCACAAGGGCCGGGATCAGCGCCTGTCGGGCCGGTTGATCGAAAGTCGCTGCGGCAGTGGTCAAGACGACCGACACCAGGACCTGCCAGGCGGCGATGTGGCCGGTCAGCGTGAGCACCGCGAGCGCACCGGCCACCAGCATCGCCGCCGCCTGTGACACCTGCAGAAGTCTGCGCCGGTCCCAGCGGTCGGCGTAGACGCCGCCGAGTGGGCTCAACACGAGCAGCGCAATCGCTTGTGCTGCGCCCACCAGACCGGTCTGCATCACCGAACCGGTCAGCGCATATACGTGGTAGAGATTCGCCGCAACCGTCCCGCGCGTGCCGATCTGGGAGAAGACGACACCCGTCCAGTAGAGATCGAAATCTCGGTTCCTCAGTACCGCCGGAACACCCATCTCCGCGATCAGTCGACGGGAACGAGGGCCAGCTTCGCCGGATCCATCTGCATGTATACCGCCGAGCCCGGGGCATGGGAGATGTGCGGGAGGCAGCGCGCCCGAATGTCATGCTTGCCCACGGACACCACGTGGTCGACGGCGTCGCCGAGAAACGCACGCGTGGTGACGGTGCCCTCCCAGACGTTGACCGCATCCATGGGCCGATCGGTGCTGAGCAACACCGCTTCCGGGCGGATGGAAACCACGACCTCCGCGCCCGGTGGCATGTGCGCGGCCGCATCGAGGGTGAGCCGGCCGTCGCGCGTCTCCACGACGTGCCGGTCGCCATTACGCGATTTCACCGTGCCGTCAATGAAGTTCGAGGTGCCGATGAACTCGGCGACGAACTTGCTCTGCGGGTTCTCGTAGATGTCGCGCGGCTTCCCGAGCTGCACCACCTCGCCGGCGCGCATCACCGCGATGTTCGAAGACAACGACAATGCCTCGATCTGATCGTGCGTCACGTAGATCGAGGTGATGCCGAGTTCCCGCTGCAGGCGCTTGAGCTCGAATCTCAGCGACTCTCGCAGTTTCGCGTCCAAGTTCGACAATGGCTCGTCGAGCAGCAGCAGCGCCGGCTCGACGACCAACGCCCTGGCGAGCGCCAGCCGCTGTTGCTGCCCGCCCGACAGCTTGGTCGCATGCCGATCCGCGTACTGCAGCAACTCCATGGTTTCGAGCACGCGGTGCACCCGTTCGGTGATGTCGTGCTTGCTGGGCCGTTGCTTGCGCGGCCGGACCCGTAGCGGGAACGCGACGTTGTCGAACACCGTCATATGGGGCCAGATCGCGTAGGACTGGAAGACCATGCCCAATCCCCGTTTGTTGGCGGGGACATTCACGCTCTTGCCGGCGTCGGCGCCCGCCGCGAACAACGTGGTGCCACCGACCGAGACCACGCCGGAATCTGGCTGCTCGAGGCCCGCGATCGAGCGCAGAGTGGTGGATTTGCCGCACCCCGACGGTCCCAGCAAGGTGAAGAGCTCACCCGGCTTGACCTCGAAACTGACGTTGTTGACGGCGAACACCCGGACCGGTGCTGCCTCGTCGCCCGGCCGGCCGGCAGGCCGATCCTTCCGGACGCGACGCTTCATCCGCTCGCCATCGAATGACTTGACCAGATTCTGGACTTCGAGCATCTCGGTGTTCCTTCCGACCCGGAGGTCAATCCTGTTTGAGGCCGACCTTGGCCCCGAGTTTGTAAGCGACGGTGACCAGCACGACGAGGGTCAGGACCATGACGACGCCCAGTGCGGACAACACGGTGAACTGCCCGTTCTCGAACTGCTCGAAGATGAGGATGGACAGGACTTCGTTTCCCGGGCTGTAGAGCAGGATCGAGCTCGACAACTCACGGAACGACACGACGAGGATGTAGATCCAGCCGGCGATCAGCCCGGGCATCAAGAGCGGCAACAACACCCGGCGGAAGGTCTGCCACCAGCTGGCGCCGTTCACGAGTGCGGACTCCTCGAGCTCGTTCGAGATCTGCTGCATCGACGTCACGGAGTAGCGCATGCCGTAGGGCAGATACCGCGTGCAATAGGAGATGAGCAGGATGAAGAGCGTGCCGTAGATGGGAATCGGGCTGCGCAGGTAGACGAAACTGAGCGCAAGGCCCATCACCAAGCCAGGAACGATGAGCGGCATGAATGCCAAGCCGTCCAATATCTTTCGGCCCGGGATCCGTGATCGGACCACGATCCAGGCCGCCACCGCCATGAACGCCATCACCAGCGTGGCCGACGACAGGCCGAGGATCAACGAGTTCTTGAGTGCGGTGATCGCGTCGGAGGTGTGCGCGAGCTGCCGGTAGTTGTCGAAGGTGATGTTGGACAGGGTGTCCTTCGACGGCGGGGCGTAGAACTTCAGCAGCGAGGTGTAGAGCAACACCAGCAGCGGGGCGACGACCGAGATCAGGAAGTACAGGATGATCAACACGCCTGCGACGGGGCGCCACTTGCCGAGCTGGATGGGGCGAGGCCGAAAACCCTTGCCGGTCACGGTCTGGAAGTTCTTGCTGGCGCGGCCCGCGAAGTTGGAGATCACCACGCCGATGATCGCGATCACGAGAAGGCCGATGGCCAGGGCACCAGCGGCCGACAGGTCCGGCGGGTAGTCCCTGAGCACGAAATAGATCCGGCTCGTGAATACGTAGATACCGTTCTGCAAGCCGAGAAGCGCAGGCACCTCGAAGCTTTCGAGGCTGCGCACGACCATGATCAGGATCGCCGCGACGATCGCGGGCCGCGCCAGCGGCACGGTGACCCTGAAGAACACGGTCCATCGGCTCCCGCCCGACATCAGTGCCGACTCTTCCAGGGACGGATCCATGGAACGGAACGACGCCACCATGAGCAGGAACACGATCGGCGAAAGCTGAAGGCCCTCAACCCAGACCATTCCCCAGACGGTGAAGACATCGATCACCGCCCGGCCGAAGATCGGCTCGAGATAATGGTTGATCAACCCGATGTCCGGACTGCCGAGCAGGATCCAGGCGATCGTGTACAAGATCCCCGGGATGACGAGCGGGATGATCGACGCTGCGAAGAACAACGCTTTAAACGGCACGTCTGTCCGCACGTTCAGGTACGCCAAACCGGTGCCGATCACCAGTGATACGACCGCGGCTCCTGCGGCGAACCAGAGCGAGTTCCCGACCAGGCTGAAGATCTGGTCGTTGCCGTACGCACGTTGAAAGCCCGACACGGTGAAGCCCGACGCGTCGAAGAACGTGCCCCAGAACAGGTAGTAGAGCGGCACGATCGCCAGATAGGCGATGACGGTGGCCACGAGGCCGAGGATCAGCACTTTGGGGGTCGGCAACCAACGCCGCCAACGGGCTGGTTCGGCCGGCAACGAGTTGATCGACGGCGTGCGGGGTGTCGGCCGGGGCGGCGCGGTGGTGGTCATGTGTTCACCTCAGAACAGACGCGTGCGGACAAGGGTGAGGTCACGATCGGGTCAGCCGACCTTGGCGCTCTTCTCGAGCAAGGCGCTGTACCGCTCGCTCCACTGCTGTGCTTCGTTGACGAGCTTGTCGACGTCGACGGGGATGACCTCGATGCCTTTCAGCGGGTCCGGTAGGCCTTCCGGCTCGATCGCGGGAGTCAGAGCCATGTCTACGAGCACCTGCTGGCCCTCGGTGAGCAGCCAGTCCACGAACAACAGGGCAGCGGCCGGATGTGCGGCGGACTTCATGAGGGCGGCACCCTGCGGCCGCGCGATCACGGGCTGCACGAAGGGCTCGTAGGCGACCGGCGCGCCCTTGTCCTTCACGCGCTGGACCAGGTACGAGTAGTTGGACGCGGCAACGGCAAACTGTCCTGCGGAGAGCAATTCGCCCATCACGGTGTGTCCCTTGACCACCTTGGCGCCGTTGGCCATGTCGGCGAACAGACGGTCGATCTCGCTGTCGCTCTTGCCCTTCTTCTGCCAGTAGCTGTAGAGGGTCAGGTACCAGTCGTAATCGGAGAGCTCCATGGCGAGCTGGCCATCCCACTTCGGATCGGCGAGGTCCTCCCAGCTCTTGGGCTGCTGGCCGGCGGGCACCTTGGTGGTGTTCCAGCTGGGGGTGAACAGGTTGTAGCGAGTGGCGGTCCAGTCGTCGAACCGGCCCTCCTCCCCCACGAGGTCGCGGCGCTCGCCCGTATACGGCGCCGCCAGACCTTCCCCACCGATCGCGCTCATCTCACGGTCGTTGGTCTCGACCACATCGGCACCGGGATGGTTGGCACTCGCTTCCTGCAGGAGTCGCTGCAGGACGGTCTCGGAGGCGGCGCGATACAGCTTCACGCGGATACCGGTCTGTTCGGTGAACGCCTTGGTGACGGCCTCGGCGACATCGGCGGTCATCGACGTGTACAGCGACACCTCACCGCCCTCGGCCTTGGCGTCCTGGACGAGGCGGTCCCGCCGCTCCTGCCCTTTGAGTCCTTCGTACTGCTGGTACTTCGCCGCGGTTTCCGCAGCACCGACGTTCGTGTTCGACGCTGTCGGGGAACCGCCGCAGGCGACCAGAGCGAAGGTCAGGCCGATGGCAACGGTGAGCCGGCCGAGACGTGGTGACATTGCCTTGCAGTCCTATCTGTCGGTTGCGAGGAGCCCGTGAGCTGGAGCCCGGCGGTAGCGGTGGACTTATTGTAAGACCATTGCTGTGTGATTTCTACCATGTCGGATAGCCGCTGTGAAGGGGCTAACAGTATTGTATTTACGCCTTCGAAGGTCCGACCGAAGGGCGCGCATCGATGCCACCGGACACGCCCGGATCGAGTGATTTTCCCGCCCGCGGCCAACACGGGGCGATGCGGAATCGGCAGAGAGAAAGCCGAGATGAACATGAGGGTTCGGCCCGGCGGCCGGTTCGCGAGCCGCCGGACCGAACCCTGGGTTTGTCAGGTTCGGCTGGTCTTCAGAGGGATCAGGCGGAGGTGTCGGCCAATTCGCCGACCGCCTGATCCGAGCCGGACGCCGGCTCGAAATAGTGCACAGTGTCGTAGCCGAGGTGTTTGAACACGCGGTTCTGTGCGTTGAACAACCGCAACGGCGTACCGTCCGCGGCGAAGATCTGACAGACGTGGTTCTGCGGGACGTACAGAGTGTCGCCCTGCTTGATGTCGTACCGCTTCGGCTCCCGGGCGATCCGCGCGTAATACTTCTCGGCGATCTCGGCCTCGACTTCCCACTGCAGGGCATAGCCCCCGCCGGATAGGACGTAGAAGACCTCGTCGGCCATCTTCCAGTACTTGCCGGAGTGCCCGCCGGCTTCGATCTCGAGTTCGAAGGCGTCGATGCTGAAGATGCGGCCGTCGGTGTGCCGCGGTGACGCGATCACCCGGACCCGGCCGAGCGGCGTCTGCTCCCAGACCGTATCGGCCGGGCCGACGACCTTCTTGCGGTCCAACACTCCGGGGGTCCAGATCTTGGACCAATCCTCGCGCGGGCCGAACGCCTCTTCGTTCTCGACCGGACCACTGCGCCCCTGCTGGATCAGACCCATGAACATCCACGTGCACTTGGCCTTCACGACGAGGGCGAGCGCCTTTTCGTCATAGGGGTTGAAGTGGCGGTGCACCGAGTCGGTGTGGACGTACACGAGATCGTCCTTGGCCCAGTCATAGCGCTTGTCGTCGTGGATCTCGTAGCCACGGCCCTCCAGAATGTAGAACGCGGCCTCGTTCTGGTGACCGTGCCCGTGATTGGACGACTGCGGCGGCAACTCGACGAAATGCACCTGAATCGTCTGAGTCAGGAAATCCTCGTCGCCCGGGCCGATGCGCCACCACGTACGCGACTTCTCGCTGTCGCCAGAATGCGCGACCTTGGCGTCGTCGACGACGACCGAATCGTCACGAACCCGTTCGACGGCCAGCTGTTGGCGCCGGAACTCGCCGAGACCATAGGTCTCGGAAGTGAGTCCGCGGACGAATACGCGGCCCTTCTTCGCCATACCTTCTCCTTGGATCATCTTTTGTACAATGGTTTTACCATTAGCCATGGTAAGACACGTCACAACGCTTGTCCATGGCCGTCACCTCCGGATCGCCGCGAACCTCGGCGTCAGCCCGGCGATGACCTCGTCCACCGCGCGGACGTTGCACATCCGCGGGAACACCTTCTCCATGAAGAACGCCCGCTGCTCGGCGAAACCGTGACAGCACTCGGGAATGACGGTGATCTGGAAGTCCATGTCACGCGCACCGTAGACGGTCGAGGCGATCCCGACATGCACCGAACCGCCGACCAACAGGATGGTGTCGATGTCTCGGCTGCGCAACGACAACTCCAGATGCGTGCCGTGAAACGCAGACCAACGGTGTTTCGGAATGTCGTAATCCCCAGGACGTGGCGCGATCTCGGACAAGACCGCCAGCTCGGGATCCCCCGAACCGTACGGCGGTAAGGTCCGGTACGGATTGTCGGCTCCCCATGGCCGGAAGTGACTGTCGGTGTCGGCTATCGTCCGCGCGAAATCCGCACCGTCACCGCGATGGTCGGCCCGCGCGTAGAAGATGGGAACACCGACACTCCGGCACGCCCCGATCAGTCTCGTGGTGGGGCCCAGCGAGCCGGCCGCCTCGATCGGCTCTCGATAAGCCTCGAGCATGTCGAACACGACCAGGCCGGTGCTGCGGAAATCGTAGTGAATCATCGCAATTCGAGCTCCCGAAGTGAAGCCGGATCCGGCGTGACCACGTTGACGGCGGCCAGCAGGTCATCGGCGGTCAGTGTGTTCGGATCACGGACCACCTCACGACGCAGGGTGAGCGCGGACAGCACGAGCTTGCGCACGCGTCGCCCGTCGAGGCCCGCCCAGACATCGGCGAGCCGGGCATGTAATCCGTCGTCACCGGTCAACGGCGCGATGCCGGGCCACAGTACGGCCAGCTCGAGCAAACTGTGCCGGATGATCGCGGCGATCGTGGCGGTGTCCGGCAGCGACAGCTCCAGCACCAGGTCTGCCCGCGACAGGAACGCCTCATCGACCGCTTCGGTGAAGTTCGTCGTCGCCACGAACAACACCCTCGGCAGGTCGGCCGCCACTGCGTCGATACCGGCCAGCAACGCGTCGGTCGCTCGGTGCACGTCAACGGGATTGGAACCGAACGAGGCGGCGGAGCGGCGCACCGCGAAGCTCTCCACCTCGTCGACGAGCACGATGGTGTGCGGGCGCCGAGCGGCCAGCTCCGGGATCGTGCCGGTCATCAACGTCGTTATGTTGCGCTGGCTCTCCCCCAGCAACTCCGACGGAAACGCATGCGGGTCGATCTCGACATAGGTGGTCGCACCCCGCCCAGCCACCGCGCGCGCTGCCGTCTGGGCGAGCCCGCGAGCCAGCGTGGTCTTGCCGGTGCCCGGCGGGCCCGCGAGGATGATCAGACCGTGTGGCAGCCCGGCGAGGGTTCCCAGCGCCGGGCCGTGCAACAGCGTCAGCAGAGCATGGTTGAGCAACCGGTCCTTGACGCCGTCGGCCGTGATGATGTGGTCCCACGGACCGTCGTGGTGGTCCGCCGGTAGCGCGTGGACGGACAGCACTCCGGGCGGCAACGCAGCCGGCGTCACGGCCATGTCGGCCTGGTGACCTCTGGCCAGTCGACCGTCGTGGGATCACCGGCCTGCGCATCGCGGATGTGCTCCGGCGGCTCCTCGAACAGCACCATCGGATCCATCAGGACCCGCATGGTGTCGAGCAGGCTGTCGAACATATGGATGCGGACGACCTTGGCGGTGTTCTGAGGGTCGTCGTTGAAATGCTGGTGCCACAAGAAATGGTCGACGACGATGAGGGCGCCCTTCTTCCACGGATAATTCGTACCGCCCTCTGGCTCGGTACCCAGATAACTGTGACCCGACCCCTCGAGAACGTACAGCCATGCCTCACCGGCGTGCCGGTGCATCGATTGTCCACGGCCAGGACCTATTTCGAACATCGCCATCGATATCCCGGATGCCTGGTACCCGATTGCCCGATCGAGGAGGAACGTCGTGCGCGTGCCGCGCGGCGTCGGCAGCAGTTCGAGTTCGTCCCAGCTCGTGTGCAACCGTCCCGACCGTCGGGCATGTTGATCGGCGGCCAACCGGCGCACGCGGCGCGCGTAGGGATCGTCGCCGGTGACGGCGGCCGAGAAGTCGGGCCTGCCCGGCAACTCGCTCACCGGCGTGTGCCCGGCGTCTTCGATCATCGACATGCCCATGGTCTCCAGCAACGGCTCGCTGGAGAACGTGAGATACCGCGCCGTGCCATCGCCGTCGTTACCAGACCGGTGCCAGGCCCAGGCCGGGATGTGGATGGAATCGCCCGGCCCCCAATCGATTCGCTCGCCGTCGATCTCGGTCCAGCCCTGTCCGGCCACGACCAGCACCATCGCGTCCCACGAATGCCGGTGGATCGTTGACACGACGCCCGGGTCGATCTCGTGCGCCAGTGCGTCCATCGAGCGGGTCGGCCGGTCTCCGTCGGCGCCGACGTACACGCCGACCCGGGTGCCGCGTGCGGTCTGCGCCATCGTCACGTCCTCGAGCGCGACGACGGTCTTCTGGTAGCCGCGCCATTCTTCGATGAAATCGGCACGCCGTTTCTTCTGCACGTGGTAGTGCGTCACCTTGGTGGTCGTACGCGAGGCCATGTTGTCCTTTCCTGAATTGCGGTCGAATCGATTACGGCGCGGTCAGGCCTGCCCGCCGGCATCGGTCACTGCCTTGTAGGCGTCGCTCCATTTGCGCGGGTTGTCGAGCAGTTCCTGCTCGGGGACGACGACCGTCGAGACCCCGGCCAGCGGGTCGTCGGCCGTCGGGATCGCGCCGATCCGGTTGGCACCCGCGATGGCCTGTTGACCGTCGGTGAGCAGAAAGTCGAGGAACAGCATCGCGGCGGCGGGGTGCTTGGCGGACTTCAACAGTCCGGCGCCGTTGGGCCGCAGGACAACCGGTTCGACCGGCTTGCCGTTCGTCTTCCACGCGACGGAGGCCCCCTTCGCGGCCGCGTTGTCGACCGTGTGCGAGTAGACCGACGCCGCGACATCGAACTGGCCTGCGGCCAGAAGCTCACCCATCACGGTGTGGCCCTTGGAGATCTTCGAATTGCCCGCCAGCTGATGGAAGAAGTTCGTGATGTCGGCGTCGGACATGCCTTGCGACTGGTAGTACTGGTACATCGCGGCGAACCAGTCGTAGTCGCCGATCTCCAGTCCGACGCGCCCTTTCCATTGCGGCCCAGCCAGTTCCATCAGCGACTTGGGCTCGGTGCCGGCTGGCACCCCGTTGGTGTTCCAGCCGATCACGAAGGCGTTGAATCGGTCGGCGGTCCAACCGTCCTTGCGCCCTTCCGGCCGCACCTTCTCGCGCAACTCGCCCCGGTAGGGGTAGAGCAGTTGCTGCTCGCCCATCGCATTGAGTTCGCCCGCGTTCGTCTCGACGATGTCGGCGCCCTGGTACTGCGCACTCGACTCCTGCAGCACACGCTGCAGGACGGTCTCGGAGTTGGCCCGATAGGTCTCGACATGCAACCCGTACTTGTCCTCGAATGCCTTGACGACGTCGTCCATGTCGGTGTTGGACGTATACAGCGAGAGCTGGCCGTCCTTCTTGGCGAGTTCGAGCAGGGTCTGACTCCGCTCGTCGCCGGACAGGCCGTTGATCTGGTCGTAGACCTGTTGAGCTGCTGTCGCTTCCGGCGCGGACGAGGCGCCGTTGCTCGCCGTCGGGCTTCCGCCGCAGGCCGCGACCGCCAACGTCACGGCCGCTAGCAGGCAGCCGGCCAGTTGCTTCTTCACGGGCTCACTCCTCGGGGCTGGGGATGAAGTCAATGGACTGACACTCAGACCATTAGTGTGATTTCTATCATGCTGACAACCGGTTGTGAAGCCCCTCACTTCTCAGATGACGAACGCTTCCGATGTCTCCGGTGCGAACAGATCGACGGGGGCATAGCGCGTTCGGGACAGCCCCTGATCGTGGTGATAGCGCAGGAACACGTAGAGGGTCTTCTCGTTGTCCGCCAGCCCGTAGGACCAGTAGTCGGGTCCGAGGAGCCGGCGTGCGTCTTCGAGATGCTGGATCAACCACGGCTCCATGAATCGCAGAGCCGACGAGTCGTAGATGCGGCCGTATGCGTCGTCACGAGCGGCCAGAAACGCCTTGTACAGCGACTGCGCCACCCAGCGATGCCGTTCGTAGACGTCCCGCCGAATCACGACGACATGCATGATCGGGAAGATTCCGGTGGCCGCGAAGTACTCCTTCTCGGCGGCCACCACGTCGGCGAACAACCGCTTGACGCGCGGATCGCGGTCCCGGAACGGGCTGGGCACCCGCGGCGTGTGCAAGGCGTCGATCTCGCCGCCGGCCAGCATCTGCGCCAGCGTGGCGCCCGCCGGTATGGGGCGGATGTCGAGGCCCGTGTCGACCTTGCCCTTCTCGACACGGCCCGGTGACTCCTGGCCACCGGTGTAGTAGGTCACCGAATCTATCGGCACACCATGATGTTCGGCCAGGATCCCCCTGATCCAGACGCCTGCGGTGAGTTGGAATTCCGGGGCCCCGACCCGCTTGCCGCGCAAGTCCGATGGCGCTGAGATGCCCGCGTCGGCGTTGATGTAGATACCGCCGTGCCGGAACATCCGGGAGGTGAACACGGGCAGCGCCACGAATGGTCTCGGATCGCGGTCCAGTGTCGCGACATAGGTCGACAGCGACATCTCGGCGACGTCGAACTCCTGGTGTCGCAGCATCCGGAAGAACGTCTCCTCGACCGGAAGACGCAGATACGTCAGCTCGATACCGTCGGCGCGCACGCTGCCGTCCTCGAGCGCTCTGGTCCGGTCGTAGTCGCCGCAGGCGAACGTCAGGGGTAGACGGGCCATCATTCAACCTTTCGTGGCGGCCAGCCGCCGGTCGAGTCGTGGGTACACCCGGCGAGCGTTGCCCTCGACCACCGCGTGGCGGTCCTCGACGGGCAGGTCGAGGTTGTCGATGTAGGCGAGCGTGTCGTCCCATGCCACACCGGTGTGCGGATCAACGCCCCGCACGGCGCCGAGCATCTCCGACGCGAACAGGATGTTGTCGACCGGAATCACCTTGTGGAGCAGGTCGATTCCCGGCTGGTGATACACGCAGGTATCGAAGAACACGTTGCGCAGCAGCTCGCCCGGGTCGGGCCGGCCCTGTCGCATCGCCAGGCCCCGATAGCGGCCCCAGTGGTAGGGCACCGCGCCGCCACCGTGCGGTATGACGAACTTGAGCGTCGGGAACCGGTCGAACAGGTCACCCTGCACGAACTGCATGAACACGCTGGTGTCGGCATTCAGGTAGTGCGCGCCGAGCGTGTGGAAGTTCGGGTTGCACGATGTCGAGACATGAAGCATCGCGGGTACTTCCAGCTCAGCCATCGCCTCGTAGAGCGGATACCAGTACTCGTCGGTCATCGGCGGCGTCGTCCAGTATCCGGCAGCGGCGTCCGGATTCACATTGCAGCCGACAAAACCCAGATCCTCGACACAGCGTCGCAGCTCTCCGATCACGGGTGCGAGGTCGCCGCCAGGGGTCTGCGGCAGTTGCGCGACCCCGGCGAACGACTCCGGGAAGAGTTCGGTGACCCGGTGCACCAGATCGTTGGAGGCACTCGCCCACGCATTCGCCGTCGGCTGGTCGTCGATGTGGTGTTCCATCCCGGATGCCTTGGGCGAGAACAGCATGAAATCGCCGCCACGTTCCCGCAGCACGCGCAGTTGGTTGTTCTCGACGCTCTCGCGGATGTCGTCGTCGTGGATCCGAACCCGCCGCGGTGCGGGCAGGCCGGCGTCGGCCAGCGCCGCCAACTGCGCATCCCGGAACATCTGCTGCTGCGGCGGAGCAGTGGTGTAGTGGCCGTGGATGTCGATGATCACGCGCCGTCTCCGTAGTCGACGTATCGCAGGCCGAGCCGTTCCAGGTCGCCGCGCATGCCGTGGTGCATGTCGAGGAACAGCTCGCCGCGCTGATAACGCTCACGCGAGCGGGTCTCTTTTTCTTCCCTGGCCCTGGCTGCCGCCAACACCGACGCCGCCTGTCCACGAGGCACGATCACGACGCCGTCGTCATCACCCACCACGACATCGCCGGGTTCGACGGCAGCACCGGCACATGTCACCGCGACGTTGACCGAGCCGAGCCGTTTCTTGACCGTCCCTTGAGCCGATACGCATTTGGACCACACCGGGAACTTCATCGCCGCGAGCTCGGCGACGTCACGGCATCCCGCGTCGATCACCAACCCGCGTACTCCGCGGGCGGCGAGACTCGTCGCCAGCAATTCGCCGAAATATCCGTATTCCGAGGGTGATTCGGGTGCGACCACGAGCACGTCGCCATCGCCGCACTGCTCGACGGCGACGTGCAGCATCCAGTTGTCATCGGGCGGCACACTCACCGTCACCGCGGTTCCGCAGACCCGGGCTCCGACGTAGATCGGCGTCATATACGGCGCGACCAGCCCGGTGCGGCCCTGCGCTTCATGGATCGTGGCCACGCCGTACTCCCCCAGGCCGTCCCGGACGTCGGGTTCGACCTTGGGCACATTCCGAATGACGGTCGACACGGTCAGTACTCCCTTCCCAGCCACGGCATCAGCGAGATGTGGATGACGTCGCGCTCGTCGGTCTCGCCCGCCAACGCACGGATCGCGTAGTCGACCTGGTCCAGGCCGAACCGGTGAGTGGACAAACGCTCGAGCGGGAACCGGCCGGACGCGAGTTGCTGCAATGCCAGTTCACACGCCCGATAGCTGTGGCCCCGGGCACTCTTGATGGTGATGGCCTTCTCGGTGAGCAACTTGATCGGGAAGTCCGGGAATGCCGCGAGCTCGCCCTGGATCAGCAGCGTGCCCTCGCGACGCTTGAGGACGTCGATGCCGAGGAGGACCGGGCCGACGCCTGCCCGCGACGTGCAGTCGAGCACGAAGTCGACCCCGCGCCCGCCGGTCAGGTCCATCACCTGCTCGCGCGGGCTGCCCTGCTCGACGTCGATCACGTCGTCGGCACCGAGATCGCGGGCCAGGTCAAGGCGGGCCTTGTCCCGACTCGTGCCGCTGATGAGGATTTTCGATGCGCCGGCCTGTTTGCATGCCACGACCTGCGAAAGCCCCTGCTGGCCGGGTCCCTGGATCAGCACCGTGTCGGCGTATCCGACGCCCGCGGCCAGCAACGCCCACTCGATCCCGTTCGACAACGGCGTCACGAGTCCGGCGAGCTCCGCGCTGACGCCGTGCGGAACCTTGTGCAGCACCGCATTCCACGGCAGATACATGTACTCGGAGAATCCGCCCCAGAGTGTGCCGGGATTCTCCGCGGAGGTATAGCCGTAGCGGCGAGCGTCGACGTTGGTGCGCCAGTCGGTCGCTTCGCAGTGCCGGTATTCGCCGATACGGCACCATTCGCAGTTGTAACAGCCCACATAGTGCTCGACGAACACGCGGTCGCCCTCCGCGACACCGTGCAACTGCTTGAACTTGTCACCGGCGACCGCGATGGTCCCCACGTTCTCGTGTCCCATGATCACCGGGGCGTCGAACGGCGGCTTCGCATACATCTTCACGTCGGTGCCGCAGATGCCCGCCACCTCGACCTTCAGCAGGGCGGCATCGTCAGACAACTCCGGCATGGCGAGTTCGCGTAATTCGGTGGTACCCGGCGCGGTTCGTATGGCGGCCAGAACCTGATCGACCATCTATCACCTCTTGACTCTATGGCATTATGGTCATGCCAATGTACCACCGCAGTGTTCGCGATCACCAGAGACGGAAGTGACATGTCTGAACCGGTATTGACCACGCTCACCCGCACCCAGGGCGCAAACGAAGCACTCAAGAACGGTTCGGTGTCGCCGGCCGGATTCTCGTTGCTGTTCACCGAAATCCCGGTCCTGGTCCACGGGTTCCGCCGGATGGTGCGCAATCTCGAGTTCGATGTCAGCGAGATGGCGCTGACCACCTACCTGACCGCCCGTGAACACGGGGTGGCCTTCACCGCACTGCCGATATTCCTCGTGCGCGGATTCCATCATGGCGCGATTCGGTACAACACCCGCTCGTCGATTCGCGAACCCAAGGACCTCGAGGGGCGGAGGGTGGGTGTGAACCGCGGTTATACGGTGACCACCGGGGTGTGGGCGCGCGGAATCCTCGCCGCGCAGTACGGCGTCGACCTCGACCGGGTCACGTGGGTGCTGTCCGGCGACGAGCACGTCGAGACCTATGTGCCGCCCGCCAACGTCGTGCCGGCGCCTCCGGGAACCCACCTGCGCGACATGCTCATCCGCGGTGAACTCGATGCCGTGATCGGCGTCGATGTGGACCATCCGGACGTAGCGCCCCTCATCAGCGAACCCGACGATGCCGCGGCCGAGTCCTTGCGCGACCATGCCTTCTACCCGATCAACCATCTGGTCGTGGTGAAAGACGAAGTCCTGCAGCGGTATCCGGATGTGGCACCGGCCTTGATCGACGCGTTCACCGAGGCGAAACAACAGTATGTGACGCGGCTGCGGGACGGTGAGATCACCTCGGACGCCGACCGGATGTACGCCCGGGTGCTCGAGATCACCGGCACCGATCCGCTCCCCTATGGCCTCGAAGCCAACCGCGCGATGCTCGAGCAGCTCATCGATTTCGCGCTGGCACAGCGGATCCTCACGAAGCCGGTCGACATCGACGAGGTGTTCACGGGCTAGGCCCGCGCCGCGACGAGATCGCGCAACGCGATGGCGCTGTCGGCCGCCGACTCGGCGGGGATCGTCGAGCCCTGAGTGAGTGCTTTTCGCACGGCCATGTAGTCACGAGGGGCATTCACCGCATCGACGGCCAGCAGCGCATCGTCTCGGTAGTACAGCACCGCGAACGACTCGCCGTCGATGTCACCGCGCACCACGTACCGGTCATGACCGGCTGACAGACCGGCGATCTGGAGTTTGAGGTCGTACTGATCGGACCAGAACCACGGCACACCCGCGTTGGGTTCACATCTCCCGGACAGCGTTGCGGCGGCCGTCTTGGCCTGGCTGATCGCGTTCTGCACCGATTCGAGCCGCACTCTGCCGCTACCGGTGACGGGGTTGGGCTGCACGGTGCAGTCCCCGGCCGCCACCACGTTCGGGTTGCTCGTGCGGGCGTAACGATCGACCACGATGCCGCCTTCGCAATGCAGTTCCAGCTGCCTGGCCAGTTTCGTGCGTGGGACGACGCCGATGCCGACGATCACACAGTCGGCGGGAATCCAAGTGCCATCTGCCAATTCGACCGCCTGGACCCGGCCGTTCTTGCCGGCGAGCCATCTCACCTGGGTGCCGAGCCGGATGTCCACACCACGCCGGATGTGCGCACCGCGATAGAACTCCGACACGACGGGCGCCACGGCGCGTCCGATGAGCCGGTCCGCCGCTTCCACGACGGTCACGGCTTTCCCCTGAGCGCGGGCGACCGCGGCGGCCTCGAGACCGATGAAACCGCCGCCGATCACCACCACGGATTCCGCCTCCGACTGCAGTTCTCGCAGTTCGGCCGCATCGGCCGCGGTACGCAGATAGGTGACGCCACCAAGGTCGGCGCCGGGCACCTCGAGGCGGCGTGGTCGCGCCCCGACGGTCAGGGCCAACCGGTCGAAGGTCAGCACGCGCCCCTTGGCCGTACGTGCCCACCCCGACGGGCCGTCGGAATTCAGCTCGACACTGTCGATCCGTTCCCCTGTGAGGAGCGTGATGTCACAACTGTCCAGAAATTCCGAGGTACGCAGCCACAGTTGCGAGAACTCCGTCCCGCCCAGCAGATACGCCTTCGACAAAGGCGGACGCTGATAGGGCGCGTGCGGTTCTTCGCCGATCAGCGTGATCGGGCCGGTCTCTCCCGATTCGCGAAGCGACACCGCGAGCTGCAGCCCGGCTTGACTGGCGCCGACCACGAGCGTGCCCGCATGCATGCTCACTGCTCCTCGGGCATGCGCACGGTGAGACCATCGAGGTCCTCGGTCACCTGGATCTGGCACGACAACCGGCTGCCCGCACGGCGGTCGGCGACACCGAGGTCGAGCAGGTCGTCTTCCATGTCGCCCACGGACCCGACGGCGGAGACGAACTCGTCATCGACGTAGACATGGCACGTGGCGCAGCTGCAGTTACCGCCACATTCACCGATGATGCCCGGAATCCCGTTGCGAACGGCCGCGGCCATGACGGATTCCCCCGCCTGGGCATCCACGATGCGCGACGCCCCGTCGAGCGTGATGAAGACGACCTTCGGCATGCGAACTCCTGACACTCATTATGGTATTACCATTCTACCTTAATTGAGCTCAGACGTTTCCTCAAGCGGTACCGCCGACGTCTTATGGTGTTACCATCAGGCCACTACTCTACTGATGCGAACCGAGGGAACCGAGGCGAAGATGCGCATCGCGATCGCAGCCGACCACAATGCCGTCGCGATGAAGTCGCGGCTGACCACCTGGCTGACCGAACGCGGCCACCACGTCGACGATCGCGGGGTGCACGACGCCGCCGAGACGGCCGACTACCCACCGCTGTGCGCGGACGTCGGAGCGGTGGTGGTCGATGGTTCGCATGACTTCGGCGTCGTCCTTGGCGGCAGCGGCTGCGGCGAGCAGATCGCGGCCAACAAGGTTCGCGGCGTACGGGCCGTGTTGTGCCACTGCGTGTTCACGGCCGAGATCGCCCGGGCCCACAACGATGCCAACGTCCTCGTGATGGGCGCCAAAGTGGTGGCACCCGACCTCGCCGAGCGCATTCTCGACGTCTGGCTGACCACCCGCTTCAAGGGTGGACGTCACCAGTTGCGGCTCGACCAGATCAGCGCAATGGAGACCCGCGAACTCCAACAGGTGAGGACGAGCCGAGCATGACGAAGCTGCGAGTTTCGCGTGTGCTGCTGTTGCTGAGGCACTGCGAGAGCACGGCCAATGCCGACGACGTGTTCGGGGGCTGGCTTGATTTTCCACTGACGAACCGCGGCCGTGACCAGGCTGCCGCGGCGGGCCGGTTGATACGGGAGGCCGGACTACGTCCGACGGCCGTGCACACGTCCGTGCTCATGCGCGCGATCGACACCGCAACGATCGCATTGGACGAGCTGGAGCCGACCACCACACCGATACGTCGAAGCTGGCGCCTCAACGAACGCCATTACGGTGTGCTGCAGGGCCGGCGGCGTAGTAGCGTCCGCAGGGAGTTCGGCACCGAGCTGTTCAACGACTGGCGCCGCTCGTACCACCTCACTCCGCCCGCGATGGCGCCGGGCGATCCCGCTCATCCGCGCCACGATGCCCGGTACGCCGCCCTGCCGCCGAACGAACTTCCCGCCGCAGAGTCGCTGGCGGCGGTGCGCAGAAGGCTGGTGCCGTACTGGCAGGACGCGATCGCGGCAGATCTGATGGCCGGCCACGTCACACTCGTTGTCGCTCATGGCAACTCGCTGCGCGCGTTGTGCACGCATCTGGACGGCCTCACCCCCGACCGGGTGCGCTCGCTACACATCCCCACCGGCGTGCCGTTGCGCTACGACCTGGACGGGGATCTGACGCCGTTGGTGCCCGGAGGCGTCTATCTCGACCCGGCGCGAGCGACGGCCGGCATTGCCGAAGTCATCGCCCAGGGCACCCGCTGACCCCGCGAAGGGATCAGTCCAGGAAGCCGTGGAGCAGCGCGGCCGACCCCGCGACATGGGCCAGCATGGCCGTCGCCGCGCCGTCGGCGTCGCCGGCGAGGATCGCGATGACGATCGCCTCGTGCTGTTCGTCGGAGTGCGCGATGTTGCGTGGCAACAGCGGAATCTGGTCGAGCAGCGCGTTGAGCCGCATCCGGTTCTCGGCGACCAGCGGCACCAGGGATGGTGATCCGGCGGCCTCCGCGATGGCCAGGTGCAGGCGGGAATCGAGTCGTCGGTAGTCGTCGGGATCGGCGCCGCGCACATCGGCCAGCCGCGACCACAGGCCGTCGCGCTCGGCCGCACTGAGCGTGCGCCTGGCCGCCATCCGGGCCGCACCGACCTCGAGGATCTCGCGCAGTCGCAGTGCGTCGTCGATCTCCTCGCGCGTCGGCCTGGGAGTGTCGGCGGTGTGGCGCGGCAGTTCGTCGGCCAGGAAGGTGCCGCCGTAACGACCTCGCCGCGACACCAGGTAACCGGCGTCGGCGAGCGACTTGATCGCCTCCCGCACGGTGTCGCGGCTGACGCCCAGGCGCGTCGCGAGTTCCCGTTCCGGCGGTAGCGACTCGCCGGGTGCCAGCACGCCGAGCCGGATGGTCTCCAGCAGGCGGCCGACGGTGTCCTCGAACGCGTTCCCGAGCCGCACCGGACGCAGCAGGGCATCAGCCGTTTCGGCTGATGCGGGCTGCGGATCCGGTTCGGCGGTCATCGTGACCTAAAGGGGTATCACAGTGGCGTCGCTCTCACACCGTCACAGGGGTGTCACGTAGGCGGAACTGATGCCGCCGTCGACCAGGAACGTCGAGCCCGTGATGAACGACGCGTCGTCACTGGCCAGGAAGGCGACGGCGGCGGCGAGTTCCTCGGGCTCGGCGAACCGGCCCAGCGGGATGTGCACGAGCCGGCGCGCGGCGCGTTCCGGATCCTTGGCGAAGAGCTCCTGCAGCAGCGGGGTGTTGACCGGCCCGGGGCACAGCGCGTTGACCCGGATCCCCTGGCGCGCGTACTGCACGCCGAGCTCACGCGACATCGCGAGCACACCGCCCTTGGACGCGGTGTAGGAGATCTGCGAGGTCGCCGAGCCCATGACCGCCACGAAGGACGCGGTGTTGATGATCGATCCCTTGCCCGCGGGAACCATGTGCCGGAACGCCGCCCGGCAGGACAGGTACACCGACTTGAGGTTGATGTCCTGCACCCGCTCCCAGGCCGGCAGCTCGGTGTTCTCGATCAGATCGTCTTCGGGCGGGGAGATTCCGGCGTTGTTGAACGCGATGTCGACGCTGCCGAAAGTCGATGCGGCCGTGTCGAACAGGTTGTCGACGGCGGCCTGATCGGACACGTCGACGGGGACGAACAGACCGTCGAGTTCGTCGGCGGCGGCCTTGCCGGTGGTCGGATCGATGTCGCCGACCACGATCGTGGCGCCTTCGGCGTGCAACCGGCGGCCGGTGGCCAGGCCGATACCGCTGGCGCCACCGGTGATCACGGCGACCTTGCCGGCGAGACGTTGGGTCAAGTCCATGTGAGCAGCTCCTCTACTGCGAATCTTCGACTGCGATGAAGACGTTCTTGGTCTCGGTGAACGACAGCGGGGCATCGGGGCCCAGCTCGCGTCCCAGCCCGGACTGCTTGAAGCCGCCGAACGGGGTGTTGTAGCGCACCGAGGAATGTGAGTTGACGCTGAGGTTGCCGGATTCCACCGCGCGCGACACCCGCAGCGCGCGAGAGAGATTGTCGGTCCAGATCGATCCGGACAACCCGTAAGGAGTGTCGTTGGCAAGGGCGATCGCGTCGGCCTCGTCCTCGAACGGCAGGACTGTCACCACCGGGCCGAAGATCTCGTCGGTGACGGTGCGGTCCGTACGCTGCGGCGTCAGAACGGTTGGCGGGAACCAGAAGCCGGGTCCGTCAGGCGCCGAGCCGCGGAACGCGACGGGGGCGTCGTCGGGGACGTAGGACGAGACCGATTCCCAGTGCGGGCGCGACACGAGTGGTCCCATCTCGGTGTCGCGCACGGCCGGGTCGCCGACCACGACGCCCTTGACCGCCGGCTCGAGCAGCTCCATGAAACGGTCGTACACGTTGCGCTGCACCAGGATCCGGCTGCGCGAACAGCAGTCCTGCCCGGCGTTGTCGAACACCCCGTAAGGCGCGGTGGCCGCCGCCTTCTCCAGATCGCAGTCGTCGAACACGATGTTGGCGCTCTTGCCGCCGAGCTCGAGGGTGACCCGCTTGATCTGCTTCGCGGCGCCGGCCATCACCCGCATGCCGACCTCGGTCGATCCGGTGAACACGACCTTGCGGATATCGGGATGGCTGACGAACCGCTCCCCGACGACCGAGCCCTTGCCGGGCAGCACCTGGAACAGGTCGGCGGGCAGGCCTGACTCGGCCGCGATCTCGCCCAACCGGATCGTCGTCAGCGGCGTCCACTCGGCGGGTTTGAGCACGACGGCGTTGCCCGCGGCGAGCGCCGGCGCGAAGCCCCAGGCCGCGATCGTCATCGGGAAGTTCCACGGCGTGATGACGCCGACCACGCCGAGCGGATCGTTGAACGTGACATCGAGCCCGCCCGCGACCGGAATCTGCTTGCCCGACAACCGCTCCGGGGTTGCGCTGTAGAAGTTCAGCACGTCGCGGACGTGGCCCGCCTCCCACTCGGCCTGCCCGATCGGATGCCCGGAGTTGGCGACCTCCAGCGCGGCGAGCTCATCGATGTGCGAGTCGACGGCCGCCGCGAACGCCCGCAGGGCCGCGGCACGTTCGGCCGGAGCCTGTGCGGCCCACTTCCGTTGTGCCGCCCTGGCCCGCGCGACCGCGTCGTCGACGGCGCTCTCGTCGAGCATCTCGACGCTGGCCAGAACTTCCTCGGTCGCCGGGTTGATCACCTGGCTCGCTGTCATGACACCCTTTCTGTCGCATGCGCTTTGGCTGCCTCCACGATCGCGGTGAAGAGCCGCAGATCGTCGAGGCGCTCCTCGGGGTGCCATTGCACGCCGAGCACGAATCCGTCACCGGGCAGCTCGACGGCCTCGATGACGCCGTCGGTGTCCCTCGCACTGACCACCAGCCCGTCACCCAGGCGGTCGATGGCCTGATGGTGGTAGCACTGCGCGTCGGATGTCTCGCCGATCAGCTCCGCCAGCTTGGTGCCGGGAACCGTCCGCACCGCCGATGTCCCGAAGATCGCGTCGCCCTTCTGGTGATGCGTGTGGCCGATGACGTCGGGCAGATGCTGGTGCAACGTGCCGCCCAGCGCGGTGTTGAGCACCTGGGCGCCGCGACAGACCCCGAGCACCGGGATACCGCGGCGCAGTGCGCCTGCCAGGAGGGCGAACTCCCACTCGTCGCGGTCGTGTGCGGGTTCGTTGGTGCTGGGGTGCGGAGCCTGTCCGTAGCGGGCGGGATCGACGTCGGGGCCGCCGGTGATCACGAGCCCGTCCACGCGATCGAGGACCCGGTCCGTGACCTCGTCGTCGACCGGTTGCGGCGGCAGCAGAAGGGCGATGCCACCGGCGAGGTTGACACCGTTGAAGTAGATCTGCGGCAGGAAACTGGCACGAACGTCCCAGACGCCGGTCTGTGCCTGCTGCAGATATGTCGTCATGCCGATAATCGGCCGACCGCCGACCCGCTCAGAGCCGTTCAAAACCGCGCACCCTTTCCCAATCCGTGACAGCGGCGTTGAACGCCGTCAGTTCCACCCGCGCATTGTTGAGGTAGTGCTCGACGACGTCGTCGCCGAACGCCGCACGCGCCACCTCGGATTTCTCGAACAGCTCGGCCGCCTCGGCCAGTGTGGTCGGAAGCCGCTGCGCGCCACTGGTATAGGCGTTACCTGGCAGCGCATCGGGCAATTCGAGCTCGTGCTCGATACCGTAGAGGCCACCGGCGATCAGCGCCGAAACCGCGAGGTATTGGTTGACGTCGCCGCCTGGCGCCCGGCATTCGACGCGCATACCGTGCCCGTGGCCGACCACCCGCATCGCGCAGGTGCGGTTGTCCATGCCCCACGCCACCGCTGTGGGCGCGAAGCTGCCGTCGACGAATCGCTTGTAGGAGTTGATGTTCGGGGCGTAGAACAACGTCAGTTCCCGCAGCGTGGCCAGCTGCCCGGCGATGAAGCTGCGGAACATCGCCGACATACCGAGGGGTGCGGATTCGTCGGCGAACACCGCCGAACCGTCCTCGCCACGCAGCGAGATGTGGATGTGGCAGCTGTTGCCTTCGCGCTCATCGAATTTCGCCATGAACGTCAGGCTCTTGCCGTGCTGGTCGGCGATCTCCTTGGCGCCGTTGCGGTAGATCGTGTGGTTGTCGCACGTCACGCGCGCGTGGTCGTACCGGAACGCGATCTCCTGCTGGCCGCGGTTGCACTCCCCCTTGACGCCCTCGCAGTACATGCCTGCGCCTTCCATGCCAAGGCGGATGTCGCGCAACAGCGGCTCCATCCGGGTGGACGCCAGCATCGCGTAGTCGACGTTGTAATCGGTGGCGGGCGTCAGGTCGCGGTAGCCGTTGGCCCAGGCTTCGCGGAAGGTGTTGTCGAACACCATGAACTCGAGTTCGGTCCCGACGAAGGGCACCAGGCCGCGCTCGGCGAGCCGGTCGATCTGGCGATTGAGGATGCTGCGCGGCGCAACCGTCACGGGGTTGCCGTCGAGCCACGACAGATCGGCCATCACCAGCGCGGTGCCGGGCAGCCACGGGGTCAACCGCAACGTGGCGAAGTCCGGCGTCATGACCATGTCCCCGTAGCCGGTTTCCCAGCTCGACACCGCGTAGCCGTCGACGGTGTTCATGTCGACGTCCACGGCCAACAGGTAGTTGCAGCACTCGGCGCCGTGGGCGGCGACCTCCTCGACGAACAGCCGCGCGGACACACGCTTGCCGGTCAGCCGGCCTTGCATGTCGCAGAATGCGACGATCACCGTGTCGATCTCGCCCGCGGCCACCATTTGCTCCAGGTCAGCCTGCGCCAGCATGCCGGGGTTCGGGCTCATTGCGCACCTTTCTGTCCACAGACAACTGGCGGGCCAACACGACGGAAAGCCGACCTTTGCGTCCGTGTGCATTCACGTGGACTCGAAGATCGTCCCTCGAATCCGTGGGAATGTCACGCACAAAAGGTCTGACTACCAACCAATAGCACTCTATTGGGCTCAGCTGTGTCCCCAACCGCCGGGCGGGATCGCGCACCGGCGCCCCGCCGAGAAAAGGCGGGGTTTAAAGGCCAGATTAAACAGGTAAATACCGCAGGTGGAGCGCTCCGAAGACACAACTGACCCGATCCAGGCACCACCACCGGTGAGACATCCGACCCCGACCCTTGTAGGGTCGAACTGATGTGTGGAGCCACCGGAGAGGTGCGTCTCGATGGCCGGACACCTGATGTTTCCGCGGTGTCGGCCATGGCTGAGGCGATGGCGCCCAGAGGTCCCGATGCGGCCGGCGTGTGGTCGCAAGGTCGGGTTGCCCTGGGCCACCGACGTCTGAAGATCATTGACCTGACCGAAGCGGGCGCGCAGCCGATGGTGGACCCGGACCTGGGCCTGACCATCTGCTGGAACGGCTGCATCTACAACTACCAAGAGCTGCGCGCGGAGCTGTCCGGCTACGGTTACCGCTTCTTCTCGCACAGCGACACCGAGGTGCTGCTCAAGGCCTACCACCACTGGGGTGACCGCTTTGTCGACCAGCTCAAGGGCATGTTCGCCTTCGCGATCGCCGAGCGCGACAGCGGGCGGGTGCTGCTGGGCCGGGACCGCCTCGGGATCAAGCCGCTCTACCTCAGTGAGGACGGCGACCGGATCCGGTTCGCCTCGTCCCTTCCGGCGCTGCTGGCCGGCGGCGGGGTCGACACCCGCATCGATCCCGTCGCGCTGCACCACTACCTCACGTTCCATTCGGTGGTTCCGCCGCCGCTGACGATCCTGCGCGGCGTCAAGAAGGTTCCGCCGGCCTCGATCGTCGCGATCGAACCGGACGGCACGCGACGTACCACCGTCTACTGGTCACCGGATTTCACCCGCCACGAGGACCGGTCCGACTGGTCCGAACGGGATTGGGAAGACGCGGTGCTGGCGTCGCTTCGGCTCGCCGTCGAGCGTCGGCTGGTCGCCGATGTCCCGGTCGGCTGCCTGCTGTCGGGCGGAGTCGATTCGAGCCTGATCGTGGGGCTGCTCGCCGAGGCGGGCCAACACGGGTTGGCGACGTTCTCGATCGGGTTCGAATCCGTCGGCGGCGTTGCCGGCGACGAGTTCAAGTACTCCGACATCATCGCCAAGCATTTCGATACCGATCATCATCAGATCCGCATCGGTACCGACCGCATGTTGCCCGCGCTGGACGGCGCGATCGCCGCGATGAGCGAACCGATGGTCAGCCACGACTGCGTGGCCTTCTACCTGCTGAGCCAGGAAGTGGCCAAGCACGTCAAGGTCGTGCAGTCCGGGCAGGGCGCCGACGAGGTGTTCGCCGGCTATCACTGGTATCCGCCCATGGCCGATCCGGCCGCGGCGTCGCTGGACGGCTCGGTCGCGAGTTACCGCAGCGCGTTCTTCGACCGGGACAGCGCCGGCGTCGGCGCCCTGATCAGCGACGCGTACTGGGCCGACGGCGATCCGAGCGGCGCGTTCGTCACCGAGCACTTCGCCGCGCCGGGCGCCCAGACCGGGGTGGACCGGGCGCTGCGCCTCGACACCACGGTCATGCTCGTCGACGATCCGGTCAAACGGGTCGACAACATGACCATGGCGTGGGGCCTCGAGGGTCGCGTCCCGTTCCTCGACCACGAACTCGTCGAGCTCGCGGCCACCTGCCCGCCCGGGCTGAAAACCGCGCACGGCGGCAAGGGTGTGCTCAAACAGGCTGCGCGCCGGGTGATTCCGGCCGCGGTGATCGACCGGCCCAAGGGCTACTTCCCGGTGCCCGCGCTGACCCATCTCGAGGGCCCGTATCTCGATCTGGTCCGCGACGCGCTCTACGCACCGGAAGCCAAGGAGCGCGGCCTGTTCCGCCCCGAAGCCGTCGACCGGCTACTGGCCGACCCGAACGGCAGGCTAACGCCGCTGCGCGGCAACGAGTTGTGGCAGATCGCGTTGCTGGAACTGTGGCTGCAGCGCCACGGGGTGACAGGAGCCGCGGCATGACGACCACCGACCCCGATGCCGCCCGGCCGCAGGCACCCGAATCGGGCGAGGACCACACCGAAGCCATCACGCTCGGCCTGCACGATGCCTCACCACAGCATCTGGTCGACGCGATGGCCGACGATGTCGAACTCGAATTGGGTTGGGGCCGACTGATTTTCGGCCAGACCTTCGCCGATCCCGAGAAGCTCGCCGAGGTGCTGCAGCAGGAGGGCCCTGGGCGTCGCGACATCTGCATCTACGCCCGTGAATCCCATGTGCTGATCGCGCGCTCCCCCGCCGAGCTGTTCATCGACCCGAGCCACACCTACCGGTTGCGGTTCACCGACGATTTCGGCCCGGCGGAACCGATCGGCTTCTCCGTGCGGACACTGCAGACGCCGAAAGACGCCGACGCGATGAACCGGGTGTACGTGCGATGCGGCATGGTGCCCGCACCCGTCGACGTCATCTGGCACAACCACACCCTGACTCCGGCGGTCGTCTATCTGGTCGCGGTCCGCGACGACGACGGCAGTGTCGTCGGAACCGTGACGGGCGTCGACCACAAGCGGCTGTTCGCCGATCCCGAGGACGGGTCGAGTCTGTGGAGCCTCGCGGTGGACCCGGCTGCCGGGCTGCCCGGGGTCGGCGATGCCCTGACCCGGACCCTCGCGGGCATCTTCCGTGATCGCGGGCGCGCCTACATGGATCTTTCGGTCGCCCACGACAACACCGCGGCGATCGCCCTGTACGAAAAGCTTGGCTTCCAACGGGTTCCCGTGCTCGCCGTAAAGCGCAAGAACGCGATCAACGAACCGCTGTTCACCCACCCCCCGGAAACCGTCGACGATCTCAACCCGTACGCGCGCATCATCGCCGACGAGGCCATGCGCCGCGGCATCTGGGTCGAGGTGCTCGACGCGGGCGCAGGCGAGATGCGGTTGGCGCACGGCGGCCGCAGTGTCATCACCCGAGAATCGCTGTCGGAGTTCACGTCTGCGGTGGCGATGGCCCGATGTGACGACAAGCGCCAGACCCGGCGCATCGTGTCCGATGCCGGTATCGCGGTGCCGAAGGGTCGACTGGCCACCTTCAACGACGAGGATCACGCCTTTTTGGCCGAGGTCGGCGATGTCGTGGTCAAGCCCACGCGCGGCGAGCAGGGCAAGGGCATCACCGTCGGGGTCGACAGTTCCGAGGAACTCGACGCCGCCCTGCACCGGGCCCGCGAGCAGTATCCCGAGGTCCTGATCGAACAACGGGCGACGGGCGACGACCTGCGGCTCGTGGTGATCGACGGCAAGGTGGTCGCCGCCGCGATCCGCAAACCGGCCGAGGTGATCGGCACCGGCAAGCACACGGTGCGCGAACTGATCGAGACCCAGAGCCGGCGCCGGGAAGCCGCGACGGGCGGGGAATCCCGCATCCCGATGGACGACATCACGGTGTCGACCGTCAAGGAGGCGGGCTGGTCATTCGACGACATCCTGCCGGAAGGCAAGCACCTGCGGGTGCGGCGTACCGCCAATCTGCATCAGGGCGGCACGATTCACGATGTGACGGCCGAGGTGAATCCCGAACTGTGCCGTGTCGCGGTGAAGGCGGCCGAGGCGATCGGGATTCCCGTCACAGGCATCGATCTGCTGGTGCCCGATGTCACGGGCCGCCAGTACGTGTTCATCGAGGCCAACGAGCGTCCCGGGCTGGCCAACCACGAACCGCAGCCCACCGCAGCCGCTTTCGTCGATTTCTTGTTCCCGCAGCAGCCGGGGTTGCCGCAAGCCTGGACACCTTCCGAGGCGGCTGACTGAGCGCTCGCGCGAAGGCAGGCCGCCGAGAATCCAACACAGTGGCGGCTGACTGAGCGCTCGCGCGGGTTCAGCTGAGCGCTTGCGCGGGATCTACCAGCTGCTGGTGCGCAGCACGATCTCGGCGGCGAGTTGCGCGGTGGAGTCCTGGGCGTTCCGCCTGCCCAGCATCTCCACGAGCCGAAAGTCACCGTAGACGTAGCGCTGGCTGGCCTTGGCGACGGCGCGGGCCGCGGGGTTGCTGACGAGCGCGGTGGTGTTCATCTCCACCGGCGGGCAGCCGCCGTCGCGGATCACGCCGGTGGGATCGGCGACCCGTGGGTGGCCGCGGTCGACGACGACGAGGCCGATGAACTTGTCCAGCCGCGTGGCGGCCAGCTCCCAGGCGAGCTCGCCGCCGAGGCGGTCGCCGACCAGCAGCGCCCATTTGATGTTGAGTGAGTCGAGGATGCCGACGACCGATTTCGCGGTCAGCCGTGGGTCGGGCCCGATGACGATGGTCCGCAGCGACGCGGTGTGCAGGCGTTGGCAAACCGCCTCGTAGGCCGCTGGTCCGTGATGGCCTGCGCTGAGCAGCACCACCGTGGCTCCCTTCTCGGGACCGGCCACGTCGACGGCGATGGAGAAGCCGTCGATGGTGGTCACGCTGGTGAGCATTGGGCCAACCTACCGTCCCGGTTCGGCCGGTGGGGCAGAAATCAGTTTGTCCTAACGGCGGCGTCAGCGTGTTCGGACGCGCTCGACCTGTTTGGCGAACGTGTCCAGAAACGTCTGCGGCAACGGGCCTTTGACTGTGATCGACGGATTCTGGGTGGGAAACGCGATGCCGAAAACCGCCCAGTTCCCGACGTTTTCAAAGGCGAAATACACGCTCTCGTCGGCCCCGTTGAGTCGCATGGTCTGTTGATACGCCAATGCCGACGGGTTCGCTCCGGCGAGCCGGGTGGTGGTGATCGGGATGCCCTCGTCCGACGGATCGAAGAAGGTGCGGAACTCGGCGCAGCGGTCGGCGGTGGCGGCGAGCCGATCGAGCGGAAGCGGCGAACTCAGCACGGTGAGCACCATGCGTGCCCCGTCGTATGCGGCGACGAACTTGCCCGCACTGCCCGGACCGCGTTCGGCGGATTCGGCGATCACCCGCGTCAGCCCGTCCGAGCAGCCCTCGGGTGAGGACAGCATGCTGGGCGGCCCGCCTGCCCCGTCGGGTTGGCCGGGCTCCTCGATGACACGGTCGTATCGCACCCCGGGTGGGAAGTCGGCCGCGGTGAGCACCACCTTCTGCAGGGTGGCGCCGGGCCACGTCGCGGTACCGGCGACCACGGTCGCGCACCCGCCGAGGCCGAACATCGCGGCCAGCAGTACAGCGAGAAACAGCCTTCCCTCGCGCAGGCTGATCATGGCCCCAGGCTACCGACAATCCGTGGATCGAGATCGTGTCCCGGTGCGCGCATAGTGCGCCGGTGTGGTCGCAAGCATTCGTTTGAAGTGGCGGTTGAGATGCGACTGGTCGTGAAACCCGACCGCGGCGGCGACGTCGGACGGCCGCATTCCGTCGAGCAGCAAACGCCGGGCCGCATCAACCCTGCGCCCGGTCAGGTACCGGTGCGGCGGCAGGCCGAACTCCCGACCGAACGTGCGCACCAGATGTGCCGGATCGGCGTGGAGAACCCGCGCGGCCTCGTCGAGGGTCAATCCGATTTCGATGCGGCTGTCGAGGAGATCGCGCAGTCGATGCGCCAGGCGGCGGTCACGCACCTGGGGCGGTTCGGTCACGGCCCGCCGGAGGTGTGCCTGAACGCGTTCGACGATGAACGCGAGCCGGCTCGCGGCCTCGAACTCGTCGCCCGGCCCCAGCACATCGTGAAGCCGATCGATGCGGTCCCGCAGTGCCGCGTCCTGCAGCGTGGGGGTGTCGACGGCGGCCCCGATCCCGGTCCATACGCCCGGTTCGAGGTAGAGCACCCGTTTGCGGAATCCGCCGGGGCGGATCGCCCGGCCATCGTGCGGTACGTGCGGCGGTAACAGGGTGACGGCTTGCCCGGCCGAGCCGTGCCGGCGCCCGTCGAGTTCGTAGCCGATGATTCCCGAGTCCACGATGAGCAGCGTCCACGCGTCGTGGGTGTGCTGCGGGTAGGCATGGCTGCGGTACCGCGCGTGGAAGACCTCGGTGATGCCACCCACGTGCGGACGCCACGCGGTGGTCTCCGCGTCTGCAACCACATCAAGAACGTACAAGACGGCGGCCGCCTCGTCTCGCAGCATGGTTGCGTGCAAAGTGATGAATCCCCAGTGCGTTTCGAGACGAAGATCGCGGTGTTGCTGCGTGACGACCTGGAAGCATGGCAACGCCTCAACGTCTGCGCGTTCGTGGCGAGCGGCATCGCGGCCGCCGATCCGGACGCCGTCGGCGACCCCTACGTCGACGCCGACGACACCGAGTATCTGGCCATGTTCGGCCAGCCGGTGCTGGTGTTCGAGGGTTCCAAGGAGACGCTGCGCGCCGCCCACACCCGGGCGCTCACGCGGGGCGTGCCGATGTCGATATTCACCGCGGACCTGTTCGCCACGGGCAACGACCGGGACAACCGGGCGGCGGTCCGCGCGGTCGCACGTGCCGATCTCGACCTCGTCGGATTGGCCGTCCATGCCCGCCGGAACGTGGTCGACAAGATCCTCAAAGGCGCACGCATGCACGCCTGAGGAACGGTCAGGTCTGCAGTGTGGTGACCATCGTCGGCCGGCGCGGTGTGCCGCGCTCCAACAAGTCGAGCACGGCGTTCACGTCGATGTGATCGGCGAGCAGATCCGCCATCAGGTCGAGTTGGGCGTCACGCCGAGCAGGCACGTCGACATCGTCGGCGACGACGAACCCGGCACGCCCGGCGGCGCCGGCGACCTCGGTGAGCCAGGCCCGGCGCAGTTCGTCGTTGTCGAGCAGCCCATGCCAATGCGTGCCGTACACGACGCCGCGCCGCACCCCGATCCCGAGCCAGTCCGCCTCGGCGGATCGCGCGACCTGACCGTGATGGATCTCGTACCCCCGCAGCGGAGTCTCCCAGTGCCGCAACGTCTTCTCGCGCGCGAACACGATCTCGGCGTCGAGCAGGCCCATGCCGTCGACCACGCCTGCGCGGGATTCGACCGGATCGTCGATCCGGCGGCACAGCATCTGGAATCCGCCGCACACCCCGAGCACGGCGCGGCCCTGGCCGGCATGGTCGACGATCGCGTCAGCCAGACCTCGTTCGCGCAGCCACGCCAGATCGGTCACGGTCGACTTGCTGCCCGGGATCACGACGAGGTCGGCATCGGCGAGGTCGGCCGCGTCGGCAACCCAGCGCACCACGACACCGGGCTCGCATGCCAACGCCTCGACATCGGTCGAGTTCGAGATGCGCGGCAGCCGGATCGCCGCGACGGTCAACGCCTGCTCCCCCCGTGGTGGCTGTGGTCTGCCGACCAGACCGCCCGCGACAACCGACACGGAATCCTCGGTGTCGAGCCACATTCCGTCGTGGAACGGGACGACGCCGTACGTCGGGCGGCCCGTCAGCTCTTCGAGCCGGCGCAGGCCTGGCTCGAGCAGTGCCGGGTCGCCGCGGAACTTGTTCACGATGAATCCGGCGACGAGGGCTTGGTCGTCTGGCTCGAGCACGGCGACCGTGCCGTGGAAATGAGCGAGCAGCCCGCCGCGGTCGATGTCCCCCACCACGATCACCGGAAGGCCTGCCGCGCGTGCGAGTCCCATGTTCGCCAGGTCGGTGGCGCGAAGGTTGATCTCGGCGGGCGAGCCCGCGCCCTCACAGATCACCGCGTCGAATTCCGATCTCAGTGAGGCCAATTCGTCGGCGACCACGGCGGCGAGGTGCTCGCGGTGATGGATGTAGTCCGCGGCGGCCACTGACCCGGCCACGGTCCCCCGGATCACCAACTGCGAGGTCCGGTCACCACCGGGCTTGAGCAGGATGGGGTTGAACCGGACGCTGGGCGCCAGCCCGGCGGCGCGGGCCTGCATGGCCTGGGCGCGGCCGATCTCACCGCCCTCGACGGTGACCGCCGAGTTGTTGGACATGTTCTGGGCTTTGAACGGCGCGACCGAAAGGCCTTTACGGGCGAGCAACCGGCACAGTCCCGCCACGACCATCGACTTGCCCGCGTCGGAGGTGGTGCCGGCGACCAGCAGCGCGCCGCTCACTGTGCGCCCGCGAGCCGAAGTCTCACGGCAGCGTGAGAATGTCGGCGCCGTCCTCGGTGACCACCAGGGTGTGCTCGAACTGCGCGGTCCATTTGCCGTCCTTGGTGGCCACGGTCCAGCCGTCGTCCCAGATCTCGTAGTCCAGTGACCCCAGATTGATCATGGGTTCGATCGTGAAGGTCATGCCGGGCTCGAGCACCGTCTCGACCGCGGGCTGGTCGTAGTGCAGCACGACGAGTCCGTTGTGGAACGTCGTGCCGATCCCGTGCCCGGTGAAATCGCGAACCACGTTGTAGCCGAACCGGTTTGCGTATGCCTCGATGACCCGCCCGACGACCGACAAGGCGCGGCCCGGTTTGACGGCCTTGATGGCGCGCATCGTGGCCTCGCGCGTGCGTTCGACGAGCAGCCGGTGCTCTTCGGATACGTCGCCGGCGAGGAACGTGGCGTTGGTGTCGCCGTGTACGCCGTCGATGTAGGCGGTGACGTCGATGTTGACGATGTCACCGTCTTCGATGACGGTCGAATCCGGGATCCCGTGGCAGATGATCTCGTTGAGCGAGGTGCAGCAGGACTTGGGAAAAGCCTTGTAGCCCAACGTCGACGGGTACGCACCGTGGTCGATCATGTACTCGTGGGCGATGCGGTCCAGTTCGTCGGTCGTCACGCCCGGCGCGACGGCCTTGCCCGCTTCGGCCAGCGCGCGGGCGGCGATACCGCCTGCGATGCGCATCTTCTCGATGACCTCGGGCGTCTGCACCCAGGGTTCGCTGCCTTCCTGCACGGTCGGCTGCCACGCGTACTCCGGCCGCGGGATGGACTTGGGCACCGGAAGGGTCGGTGAGAGCACGCCGGGGCGCAGGGCACTACGAACTGACATACCGGTCAGGGTACCGATCTCGGCCGGTCGGACCGGCATCAGAGCACCGAGAGAGAATGAAACTCTCCGTTTTCGAGAACAATGCTAACGTAGCGCCATGCTCACCGAGCCCGCACCGGCCCATCTGCTCAATCAGCTGGGATTCCGCGATGTCGAAGAGAACGACGAGCGGCTGGTCATCGAGATGGACAACCGCCCCGACCTCGCGAACATCCGCGGCGCGTTACAGGGTGGCCTGGTCGCGACGCTCATCGATTGCGCGGCGGGCCGATTGGCCGGCCGCCACGTCGGCCCGGGGCAGGACGTCACCACCGCCGACCTGAACGTGCACTACCTCGCACCGATCATCACCGGCCCGGCGCGCGCCGTGGCCACCATCGTGCGCGCAGGCCGACGGCTCATCGTCACCTCAGTCGACGTCACCGATGCCGGGCGCGACCGTCTGGCGGCCCGGGCCACGCTGAGTTTCGCGGTCCTGGACCCGCGGTGATCTCGTCGGCCGACGGGGCCTAGGTTTTCGTACCGCGGCCGAACCAGCCCTTGCGCGGGCCGCGGATGTCGACCGAGCCGCACACCACGCGGCCGGTCAGGATCACGTGCGGGGTGCCGTCGGCAGGCGCGTCACGACGGCGATCGGTGGCACTGCCGACGATCACCTCGACGTCGTCGATCGAGGCGCTGGCGCCGTCGGGCAGCCTCATCTCCAGCGACCCGAACTTCATGTCGATCTCGACCACGACCATCGGTCCGGCGAAACGGGCCCGCGTGAGGTCGAGCTCGACCGAGCCCATCCGGCGCACCAATGCCAGCCGAGTCGGCACCGTCCACTCCCCCTGCCGTTTCAGCGAACCCAGCACGCCGCGCAGTTCGACCCGGTCGGCGGCCGTCGTGACGATCGCACCAGGGCCCGGCAGATCGCCCACGAGCGCATCGAGATCGGCGTGCAATCGCGCCTGCGACACCAGCGCCGAGCGCTCCTCGAACTCGGCGATGTCGATCAGGCCGAGCGCCACAGCGTTGTGCAGCCGACGCAGCGTGCCGTTGCGGTCGGCGTCCGATACCCGCATCTCCACGGATTGCTCATTGGTCCCCGTCATGGCGAGTCCCACGTTACCGCTACCCGCTCTCCCAACGACGCCGCAAGCGCGCCGCACTACGCGAGGTAGTCGGCGGGCATGCTGTCGAACATCGCCTTGCACATCCGGACCGCGTACTCCGAGCTGCCGCCGCCGACGATCAGCGCCGCGAACGCCAGGTCGCCGCGGTACCCGGCGAACCACGAATGCGATCCGCCCTCGAATTCGGCCTCACCGGTCTTGCCGCGCACATCGCCGACGCCGTTGAGCTCTTTTGCTGTTCCGTTGGTAACCACCAACTGCATCATGGGCCGTAGCCCGTCGACCATCTTCTGGCTGATCGGGGCGGCCGCTGCGCCGTCGACCTGAGTCTGGTGGCCTTCGATCAGTTGGGGCACAGGGGTTTTCCCGGCCGCCACAGTCGCGGTGGCCAATGCCATGCCGAACGGGCTGACGAGGACCTTGCCCTGCCCGAAGCCGTCTTCGGTGCGCTCGGCGAGGTTGACCGTGGGCGGCACCGAACCCGACACGGTCGGGATTCCCTCTACGTGATAGTCGGGCCCGATCCCGTACTGCGCGGCGGCCTGCGTGAGTCCGCGCGGCGGCATCCGGCTGGCCAGCTCCGCGAACGTCGTGTTGCACGAGTTCGCGAACGCGCGCGACATCGGCACGACACCGAGGTCGAAGCCGCCGTAGTTGGGCACCGTCCGGTGACCGATGTCGAGGTGGCCCGGGCAACCCAGCAGCGTGTTCGGGGTGGCCATGTCGCGTTCGATGGCCGCACCCGCCGTGACGATCTTGAACGTCGACCCGGGCGGATACAGCCCCATGGTCGCGACCGGTCCGTCGACATCGGCCGCGGCGTTCTGCGCGACGGCCAGGATCTCCCCGGTCGACGGCTTGATGGCGACGATCATCGCCTTCTTGCCGGTCGTGTTCACCGCGTTCTGGGCGGCGTTCTGCACGGCCCGGTCGAGGCTGATGGTGATCGACGGCGCGGGCTCCCCCGGCACCTCGTTGAGCACGTCGACGTCGACGCCGTTCTGGTTGACCGTCACCACTCGCCAACCGGCCTGGCCGTCGAGTTCGTCGATCACCGCCTTCTTGACCTCGTTGACGATCGCGGGCGCGAACTTGTCATCGGTCGGCAGGAGTTCGGCCTGCGGCGTGACGACGACACCGTCGAGGCCCGCGACCGCGGGAGCCACCCGATCATGGTCGGATTGCCGCAGCGTGATCAGACTGAGCGGCTGCGCGGACGAGCTCGCCTGCTCGGCAAGGCGCTGGGCGTCCATGCCCGGATCGAACGGCCGCAACGCGTCGGCGACCACCCTGGCCGCCGACATCAGGCCCGCGCCGGCGGATCGCGCATCGAGGGCGTAGTGGTAGAGCTTGCCGGGGACGAGCACATCGGTGCCGCCACGCTCGTTGACCGAGGCCCGCCGCGGCGGATCGGCGCGGAGCGCGAAGGTCTGGTGCTCCCCGAGCCGCGGATGCAGGCCGGTGGCGCTCCAGCGCACCTCCCAGCGACCCTCGTCGCGGATCATGTTGAGCTGGCCGTCATAGGTCCAGGTGCGGTTCTTCGGCAGATGCCACGTGTAGCGGTAGGCCACGCTGCCGGTGTCCTGCGAGTACTTCGAACCGAGGATCTGAGCATCGAGGCGGGTGGCCTGCAAGCCGTTCCACGCCTCGTTGAGCGCGGTCTTGGCATCGGCCGGGCGATCGGACAGCTCGGCGGCAGCCGCGGTGTCGCCGGTGGCCAGTGCCGCGAAGAACTTCTCGGCTGCCGGCTCCGGGCCGTCCGGACGCGGCGTGCAACCACTCAGCGCCAATGCTCCGAAGACCGTGACGGCCGTCAAAAGGCCGATGGTCCGTGTGACTGATGATGTTGTAGTTGCCATTGAGGCTGATGGTAAGAACGTTGCGGTCCGTTTCGTCGGAGGCGCACCGAGATCGAATCGATACTGTGCCGAGATCTGAGCGCGGGGCCTCCCCAGTGCGGAGCGCGGGGACTATCGTGGCGAAGGCAACCATGCCCGCCACCGAGTTGATCTACGTGCCGTTCAACGCCGCCGGGGTTCCCACCGGAGTGGCGCGGATGCCGCAGGCCATCCAGGCGGCCGGCGTCGAGCAGGCACTCGTGCCAGCCCGGTCCACGTGGATATCCGTGACCGAAATGACCACGGCCCGAGGCCCTTCCGGCTTGTTGAGCGAGGCGGCGCTGTCGCGCATGGTGACTGACAGCGCGGCCGCACTGAGCGCCGCCTGGCAGCGCCGCGCGATACCGATCGTCGTTGCCGGCGATTGCCCGGTCCTGCTGGCGCCATCGATCGCGGCCGCCGCAAACGGCGGCGAAGCGGGACTGGTGTTCATCGACGGTCACGAGGACGCCTGGGATCCCCACGGGACACCGACCGGAGAAGCGTCGGACTGCGAAATGGGCCTGGCCCTGGGACTGTTCAGCGGACCCGAAGCGCTGGACGCACACCTGCCGTGCCTGCGGGCGGAGCATGTCGCGATGCTCGGGCCGCGCGATCAAGCCGAACTCCTGGAGGCAGGCCAACCAAGCCTGCGCGACCACGTCGCGGTATATGTCGACGGTTCCGACCTGGCCGCCCGCACCGATGTCGCAGACATCGCAGATCTCGTGGCGCGCAGTGCCGGTAGCGCGCCCGGCGGCTGGTGGTGTCACGTCGACCTCGATGTGCTCGACACCGCGTCGCTTCCCGCGGTCGACTACCCGCAGCCCGGCGGGCTGACGTGGGCGCAGTTGGAGCACGTGACCAGTGCGTGCCTGAACGTCCCCGGCTGCCTGGGCGCCAGCGTGGTGATCTACAACCCCGACCTCGACGACGGCCGATCAGCCGGCCGCATCGCGGATTTCATCGCGTTCGTCCGCGACCGGCTGACTACCACTCGCCCGAGGTAGTCATCAGACATCCAGGCCGCGCAACAGGATGTCGAGGCCGCGACGGAATTCCTCGACCGGCCTGATACCGCGCGCCTCCTGGGCGGTCTCCGACAGCAGCGGAAACTGGTCGGCCGGCAACTCGGCTAGCGCTTGCGTTCCCGGCCCGGCCAGCGCACCGTACTGTTCGACCGCAAGCGCGCCGAAAACGTACGCCAGCACTGCCCGGAACGCATATACGCGTCGCTTGCCGGTACAGCCCGCATCGGTGAGCACACCGAGCACCACCTCACCCCACCGAAGCGATGCCGGCGCACGGTGACGGTGGATGAGCACAAGCGGCACCACTGCGGGATGCCTTGCCGCAGCGTCGCGCACACGCTCGGCCAGTTCGGTGAGCTGGCGGGCGGGTCCGCCTCGGGGCATCCGGAGATCGACCCGCGCGAGCACCAGATCCACCACCATCACCTCGAGTTCGTCACGGTCGGCGACGTAGCGGTAGAGCGACATCGTGCCGATCCCGAGCCGACGCGCGACGGTGCGCATCGACAATGCCGCGAGCCCGTCGGCGTCGACGACAGCCAGCGCGGCCGCGGCGATCTGATCGGCGGTGAATGAACGTGGACGTGGCATGACGATTGAAAGCGTACACCGTACGGCTATAGTGGGCACGTAGGCGTACATCGCACGCTAAAGGAGTCACCGTGCCCCGTATCAACCCGCCCGCCACCATCGCGGGACATGAATTCCGCAGTGTGACAGGCGAACACATCCCGGTACCGGATCCAGAACACCTGGTCCACCTTCAGTTCCGCAGGTTCGCCGGTTGCCCGATCTGCAATCTGCATCTGCGGTCTTTCGTCAGTCGCCACGACGAGATCAGCGCCGCCCGCATCCGCGAAGTGGTGTTCTTCCATTCGCCGGAATCCGAATTGGCCGAGCACACAGCGGATCTGCCGTTCGCGACCGTCGCCGATCCCGACAAGGAAACCTACCGGCGATTCGGCGTGGAATCCGGCGTCCGCGCGCTGCTCGATCCCCGCAGCTGGCCGGCGATCATCGGCGGCAGCGCCCAGACCCTTCGTGGCCGCTTCCGCGCACCGGCGGCCAGGCAGGCCGGCGGACGGCTCGGCCTACCCGCGGACTTCCTCGTCGGCCGTGACGGCACCGTGCTCGCCGCGAAGTACGGCGCGCACGCCGACGATCAATGGTCGGTCGACGAGCTGCTCACGCAGGCCGCTGCCGCGCGTATCTGACGTCAGTCGAGGAGCACCGTGGCGAACGTACCGACCTGTTCGAAGCCGATACGCGCGTAGGTCGACCGTGCCACGGTGTTGTAGCTGTTGACGTAGAGACTCGCGGTGCGGCCGGCACCGACCACCGCGGCCGCCAGCGCCGCCGTGCCTGCGGTGCCCAGGCCGTGGCCGCGCCAGTCCGGATGCACCCAGACCCCTTGGATCTGCCCGACGGCCGGCGACTGCGAACCAACCTCGGCTTTGAACACGACCTCGCCGCGTTCGAACCGCGCCCACGCCCGCCCGGCGGCGATGAGCCCGGCGATCCGCCTGCGGTAGCCGCGGCCGCCGTCGCCGAGCCTGGGGTCGACCCCGACCTCACCGATGAACATGTCGATGGCCGCCACCAGATACGCGTCGAGCTCTTCGATGCGCACAGGCCGAACGGCCGGATCGATCGGGCACTGCGGCATGGAGTTCAGCGCCATCAACGGTTGCTGCTCACGCACATCGCGTGCGGTGCCCCACACGGACTCCAGGCGCTGCCACATGGGCAACACCAACTCCGCGCGGCCCACCAGTGACGAGCAGCGACGCGCTGTGCTCATCGCCTTGTCGGAGAACGCCTTCAGATCGTCGGCGTCGCCGCGCAACGGAATCAGGTTCGGCCCCGCGTAACACAGTGATTCGTTGACCCGGCGCCGCGTCCACAGTTCACCGCCGATGGCACTGGGTTCGACACCGTACTCGGCCACGCGGGCGGCCACCATGCAGGAACCGACCGGGTCTTCGTCGAGCACCTGGAGCACTGCCGCGGCGTCACGCACCACGGACACCCGCCGTTCATCGACGAGGCGGAAAAGTGGCGGAGCCGACATCCAGATTCTCTCTGCTCAACCCGAGGGTGTGGTGACCCCGCTCACAGGGTCGTTCTCAGCTTACGGTCACCACGGGCGAACCGCTCGCATCATCTGAACCTCTCTCCTCGGCGAGCCGCATCGCTTCTTCGATCAGCGTCTCGACGATGTGGGCTTCCGGAACGGTCTTGATGACCTCACCCTTGACGAAGATCTGCCCCTTGCCGTTGCCGGAGGCCACACCGAGGTCGGCTTCACGGGCCTCACCCGGGCCATTGACCACACAACCCATCACCGCGACGCGCAGCGGGACGTCGAGCCCGTCCAGGCCCGCGGTGACCGCGTTGGCCAGCGTGTAGACGTCGACCTGGGCGCGCCCGCACGACGGGCACGACACGATTTCGAGGCCACGCGGGCGAAGGTTCAGCGATTCCAGGATCTGGTTGCCGACCTTGACCTCCTCGGCCGGCGGCGCCGACAGCGACACCCGGATCGTGTCGCCGATGCCCTTCGACAACAACGCGCCGAACGCGACGGCGGACTTGATGGTCCCCTGGAACGCGGGGCCGGCCTCGGTGACGCCGAGGTGCAACGGGTAGTCGCATTTCGAGGCCAGGAGCTCGTACGCGGCCACCATGATCACCGGGTCGTTGTGCTTGACGCTGATCTTGATGTCGCCGAAACCGTGCTCCTCGAACAGCGATGCTTCCCACAACGCGGATTCGACCAGCGCCTCAGGGGTGGCCTTGCCGTACTTCTCCATGAACCGCTTGTCGAGTGAGCCCGCGTTGACACCGATGCGGATCGGGATGCCGGCATCACCGGCGGCTTTCGCCACTTCCTTGACCCGGCCGTCGAATTCCTTGATGTTGCCCGGGTTGACTCGCACCGCGGCGCAGCCCGCGTCGATCGCGGCGAAGATGTACTTCGGCTGGAAGTGAATGTCGGCGATCACCGGAATCTGGCTGTGGCGGGCGATCTCCGCAAGCGCGTCGGCGTCCTCCTGGCGCGGGCACGCGACGCGCACGATGTCGCATCCCGACGCGGTCAGCTCGGCGATCTGCTGCAGCGTCGAGTTGACGTCGTGGGTCTTGGTGGTGCACATCGACTGCACCGCGATCGGATGGTCGCTCCCGATGCCGACATTCCCCACCATCAGCTGGCGGGTCTTGCGCCGGGGAGCCAGCGTGGGTGCCGGAGGGGCCGGCATACCCAGACCGATGGACGTGGTCATGTGGGATCTCCTACTGGAAGATGCTGAGCGGGTTGACCAGGTCTGCGGTCACGGTCAGCAGCATGTAACCGACCACGACCACCAGCACCACATACGTGGCGGGCATGAGTTTGAGGTAGTCGACCGGCCCGGCGGCCACTTTGCCGCGCGCCGCTCGGATCATATTGCGGATCTTCTCGTACGTGGCCACCGCGATGTGGCCACCGTCGAACGGCAGCAGCGGCACCAGGTTCACCGCGCCCAGCACGAAGTTCAACTGGGCCAGGAAGAACCAGAACATCACCCACAGCCCGGCGTCGACGGTCTCGCCGCCGATGATGCTGGCGCCCACGACGCTGATCGGGGTTTCCTTGTCGCGCTCGCCGCCGCCGATCGCCTCGACCAGGGCACCGATCTTGGTGGGGATCTTCGCCAATGCCTTGCCCAGTTCGACTGCCAGGTCACCGGTGAAGGCGAACGTCGCGGGCACCGCGGTGAGCGGGTTGTACTGCGTGGGTGGCTGCGCTTCCGGCGCGGCCACGCCGATCGCGCCGACGGTCGTCGGCTCCTTCGAGTCAGCACTCGTGAACCGCTGCGTCTGGGTCACGTCGACGACGGTCGTGATGGTCTGGCCGTCGCGCTTCAGCTCGATCGGCACCGGGCCGTCGAGCTTGCGGATCGCCGCGGCCATCGAGGGGAAGTCGGAGACCTCGGTGTCACCGACCTTCACGATCTCGTCGCCGGCCTGGATGCCGGCCTGCGCCGCAGGGCCTGGACCGGTGCACTCGCCCATCTTGTCGATGCTGATTTGCGATGCGACACAACCCGTTTCACCGACGATGGCGGTCGTGGGCTGGTTCAGGTTGGGCAGGCCCCAGACGATGGCGATGCCGTAGACGAGCACCAGGCCGATGATGAAGTTCATCGCGGGCCCGGCGAACAGCACCGCGACGCGCTTCCACACCTTCTGCCGGTACATCGCGTACGGCCGGTCCTCGGGCTTGAGCTCCTCGACCGAGGTCATGCCCGCGATGTCGCAGAACCCGCCGAGCGGGATGGCCTTGATGCCGTATTCGGTCTCCCCCAGGCGGTTGGGCCTGCGCGTCGACCACAGGGTCGGACCGAACCCGACGAAGTAGCGGCGGACCTTCATGCCGGTGGCCCGGGCCACCCACATGTGCCCGCATTCGTGCAGAGCCACCGAAACCAGGATGGCCAGCGCGAACAACGCGATGCCGATTGCGAACATCATTTGGTGACGAGCCCTTTTCTGACGGATTTCTGCTCGACGGCACGCCGGGCCTGATCTCTGGCCCACCGCTGCGCATCGAGTACGTCATCCACGGTAGCTGGTTCGGCGGACCACTGGTCGGCAGCGTGCAACACGTCACCGACGGTTTCCACGATGGTGGGGAACGTGATCCTGCCCTGAAGGAACGCCTCCGCTGCTTCTTCATTGGCGGCGTTGTAGACCGCGGTCAGACATCCGCCCCGCTTGCCGGCATGGCGAGCGAGATCGACCGCCGGGAACACCTCGTTGTCCAACGGCAGGAATTCCCACGTCGATGCGGTGGTGAAGTCGCAGGCCGGCGCCGCGCCGGGGACCCGATCGGGCCAGCCCAGCGCCAATGCGATGGGCAGTTTCATGTCGGGCGGGCTGGCCTGGGCCAGCGTCGAACCGTCGGTGAACGTCGCCATGGAGTGCACGATCGACTGCGGATGCACGACGACCTCGATGTGGTCGTAGTCGATGCCGAACAGTAGGTGCGTTTCGATGAGTTCGAGACCCTTGTTGACGAGAGTCGCCGAGTTCAGCGTGTTCATCGGTCCCATCGACCAGGTCGGATGCTTGCCCGCCTGCTCCGGGGTTACCGAGCGCAGATCGCCGGCCGACCAGCCCAGGAACGGGCCGCCCGACGCGGTCAGCACGATCTTGGCCACCTCGTCGGCGGATCCGCCGCGCAGGCATTGCGCCATCGCCGAGTGTTCGGAGTCCACCGGCACGATCTGGCCGGGCGCGGCGGCCTTGAGCACGAGCGGCCCGCCGGCCACCAGAGACTCCTTGTTGGCCAGCGCCAGCCGGGCACCGGAAGCCAGCGCCGCGAGCGTCGGCTGCAGACCCAGCGCCCCGACCAGCGCATTGAGCACCACGTCGGCCTCGGTGTCCTCGACCAACCGGGTGACGGCGTCGGGCCCGGCGTAGGTCACGTCCCCGATCCGCTCGGCGGCCGCGGGGTCGGCGACCGCGATATTGCCGACGCCCGTCTCAGCACGCTGGGCGGACAGCAGTTCTGGATTGCCACCGCCGGCGGCCAGCCCGACCACCTCGAAGCGGTCAGGGTTGGCGGCGATCACCTCCAGCGCCTGGGTGCCGATGGAACCGGTACTGCCGAGGACCAGCACGCGCCGTCTGTCGCTCACTGATCCATTGTGCCGCGCCCGCGGTCCCCGACCCAATCACCGTGTCCGGGCCGACGGGTCGACCGTCGCCTCGATCTTCGCGATCCGCCCCCCGCGGACGGTGAAGACCAAAACGGCCACGAGCCGTCGGTCGAGGAACGCGAGCACTCCCGGTTCGCCCACCGCACCCCCGACCAACGTGCCGCCTGCGAGGTGGTGCAGCAGGTTGGGCGCCACTCGGTCGCGTCCGTGATTGATCTGGGGCGGCGGGGCCGGATCACCGACGAAGGTGGCGACACCCCACACGGTCGGATCGAGCACCTCGGTCAACGCCTGAAGGTCGCCGTTGGCGCATGCGGTGATGAACTTCTCGACCACGAGTTGATGCTCGGTCGCTTCGATCTGGGCCGGTCGAGGCGTGGTCTCGGCGAACTTCAAGCGGGCGCGGCGCGCCAGCTGCCGACAGGTACCGACCGGCCTCCCCACCGACACGGCAATCTCATCGAACGGCACGCCGAACACGTCGTGCAACACGAAAGCCACCCGCTCGGCAGGGCTGAGCCGATCCAGCACGGTGAGCAGTGCGGTGCGGACCTGATCGTCGAGGGTTACGCGGTCGGCGGGGTCGGGATCGGCGGCCGGCGTCGTCTGGACCGCCTCACCGGCATCGGGCCGTTCCAACCGGGCCCGGGCCGAGCGAACCCGGTCGAGGCACAACCGCCCCGTGACCACCGTCAGCCAGGCCCGAACGTCGTCGATGTGCTGTTCCTCGGCCCTCGACAGCCGCAGAAACGCCTCCTGCGCCGCGTCTTCGGCTTCCCCGATGTCACCAAGCATCTGATAGGCGAGGTTGACCAGGTACGGGCGGTGGTCGCGCCACGCCTGTTCGACCAGTGCGGAATCGGTCATGCAATTAGGACGAACCAGCAGTCCGGAAAGTTACCGGTCGGCGGGCGTAACTTTCTGCGGCGGCGGTCCGTCCTTGGATCCATGAACACAACAATTCTCGTCACCGGCTCGACCGGAAACGTCGGTCGGCCGTTGGTCTCCGAACTCGTCAACGCCGGTGCGCGCGTGCGCGCCGTCACCCGCAACCCGCAAGCCGCGGCCTTCCCGCCCGAGGTTGAACTCGTGGAGTCGGTCGCACAAGGTATCCCCGGTGCGACCGCGGTCTTCCTCAATTCGCGCGGACTCGGCGACGAACTGGCCGCGACGATCGACCTCGCGCGCACGTCCGGAGTGCGACGGCTCGTGGCCCTGTCGGCGATCAACGCCGACGAAGACGATTCCCGCCAGCCCTCCCGCGTACGTGGCGACCGCAACCGGGAAACCGAACAGCTGGCCGTGGCTTCGGGCCTGGAGTGGGTGAGCCTGCGGCCGACCTACTTCGCCTCCAACTTCGCCGGGATGTGGTCGGCACAGATCCGGTTGGGCGACGTCGTGAGCGGCCCGTACGCCGACGCGTCCCTCGCACCCATCGCCGATGCCGACATCTCGGCGGTGGCCGCGGTGGCGTTGCTCACCGACGAGCTTGTGGGGCAACGCATTCCACTCACCGGACCGGAGGCGCTCACCAACACACAGCTCGTGGCGGCGATCGGTTCGGCGCTGGGCCGCCCGTTGCACTACCAGGAGGTACCCGCCGATCTGGTGCGCAAGCACTTCGTCGCGATCGGCTTTGCCGCCGAGTTCGCCGACGGGTATCTGGCCCTGATGTCCGACGCCGTGAAAACCCCTGCATTGGTGACACACGAGGTCGACAAGATCCTGGGCCGCCGTGCCACGACGTTCGCCGAGTGGGCGTCGCATCACTCGCACCTTTTCACCGAGAAGTGATGGGAGACAAACATGTACAAACGAACGGCGGAGCCGAGCCCGTCACGCTGGCTCAAGCCGATGAATAAGGTGATGATGGCCGTCCAACGGCTCGGCATCCGCACCGGCCCGGCAATGGTGTTGACCGTGCCGGGCCGCAAGACCGGCCTGCCGCGCAGCACCCCGATGACGCCGTTCGTCCACGACGGCGGCCTGTACACCGTGGCGGGCTATCCGAGCGCTGACTGGGCGGCCAACGCGCGGGCCGCCGGAGCCGGGACCCTGTCGCAGGGCAGGCGCTCGCGCCACGTGACGATCGTCGAACTCACACCCGAGCAGTCCCGACCGGTGCTGCGCAGCTTTGCGGTCAAGGTTCCGGTCGGCGTCGGCTTCGCCAAGCGCTCGGGTCTGGTCACCGATGGCACGCCTGACGAGTTCGAGGCGCTCGCCGGGCGGTTGACGGTGTTCCGGCTCGATCCGGCCTAGACGATTTCGACGTCGGCGCCGGGCAAGCGCCGGGCTTGCGTGGCTCGTCAAGGACCGCGCACTGCTTTGCCGCTGAGGGCGTGGTCGTTGAGGCGTTGCCGTGGGTCGGGGTCGAGCAGTATCCAGCCGGGTGGGAGTCCGGGGTCGATGGGTTGCAGATCGGACAGTTCCGGGCCGAATAGCTCTGCGTCCCAGAGGTGTTCGACGTTGGGCGGGTCGGGTGTGGGTGGGTCGAAGTGGGCTTCCCACTCCAGGTTCCAGTCCAGGTCCCATTGCGGTGCCTGCTCAACGTCGCACTCCGACTCACACTCCGGTTCCGGCGGGAAGTCGGGTTCAGCATCGCACTCCAACTCGCACTCCGGTTCCGGCGGGAAGTCGGGTTCAGCATCGCACTCCAACTCACACTCCGGTTCGGGCGTGAAGTCGGGTTCAGCATCGCACTCCAACTCGCACCCCGGTTCGGGCGTGAGGTCCGATTCAGCATCGCACTCCAACTCGCACTCCGGTTCGGGCGTGAGGTCCGGTTCGTGGTTGGGTTCCTCGTCGGGTGGGGCGAGGAGCAGTTCGGGCCGGTGGTGGTAGTTGATGCGGTTCTGGCCGTGGTCCAGCCCCGCGGCGGGTGCCATTCGACTTCACCGCGTCCGTTGATGGTGGTCGTGTATCCGCCGTCAGAATTGACCAGGCGGTTGTCCGGCCCGCAGGCCAAGGCCAACTCGTCGACATTGGTGTTGCCGCCGTCGACCCAATCGGCGACGGCGTGATGCACCTGGCATCCGTAGGCACCGACCGTGCAGCACGGTTTCGTGCAGCCGCCGTCGCGGGCGATCAGCATGATTCGCTGGGCCGGGCTGGCGATGCGCCGCGCCCGGAAGTAGTCCAGCGCCGCACCGGTGGCCTCATCGAAGACGGCCAGGTGATGGTTGGCGTGCCCGCCCATGCGGATGACATCTTTGATGGGAATTTTGGTACCACCACCGCTCACCCCGATCCCGGCCCTCGATTCCAGATCCTGCAGCGTGGTGCGGATGATCACCGACACGGGTAGGCCGTTGAGTTGCCCCAGATCGCCGCTCATCAAGGCGATGCGCCCGACGACCAGCAGCGCATCGTGCTGGCGTTGGGCGAGGCTGCGGTGATCGTTGTCGATCTGGGCCTGCGACGGGGTACCGGTCGTGCAGGGTTCGTCGTCGTCGGGGTTGCACATGCCCGGCGCGGCGAATCTCGCGAACAGCACCTCCCAGACCGCGGCGGTTTCGGGGGTGAGGTTGGCGGTCAGGCCGGTCATCGCGTCACGGTCCTGCTTGGCCACGTTGACGCCACGTTTGCGCGCCCGTTCGGTGTCGTCGGGATCGGGTCCGTCCTGGTCGAGCAAAAACAACCGCAGTTCGGCGGTCTCTTTGAGTTCTTTGGGCGAAACCCCGACCCCGACACGGACCAGATCGGCTTCGAACTGTTCACGAGTCGCCTGGTCGACCCACCCCGGCAGGGCACTGATCGCATCACGCAGCACCTTGACGTGATCGCCGGTGATCAACCCGGCCGCTTGGGCAGCTGCGACCACCGGCAGCAGCGGCGCGAGCGGTTCCCCGGTCAGGGCACGCCGTGGACCTAATGCGGCGGCCTCGGCCAATCGGCGCCCGGCCTCGGCGGTCGACAGGCGCCACCGGATGCGCAGCACCGTGTTCCACGATTTGGCGCCCAACTCCCGCGGCGTGGTCACGGCCTGCAATTGGGCCAGCAGGCGATGCCATCCGGTGGGCAACTGACAGGTCAGGGCCTCGTACTCATCCATCACGGTCAGCAGTTCAGCCCGGCTCAACGAGGCGAAGTCACACGCGGCGAACACGTCGAACGCGGCCCGCAACCCCGCCATCGCCTCGACCGCACCCGCCTGCATGACTCGAACATACATTCGACCACCGACAAGAATCGTTCCCAATGTCCCGGGCAGGCTCCTGGAGGTCGGCCATTTGCCGACGTAGGCGATGCGGCGTGCGGGCAGGTTCGACAGCCACAGCCCGAGCTTCGAGGCGGAAATGTCACCGATGTCCTGAGAAATAACATGCCTGCCGCCGAACACAGGCAATGCCTAAGTGGCCTCGCCCGCGGGGACCGGCCCGGTCGCGCGGCGGATCGAGATGTCGCCGGAACCGGTGCGGGCGTGCACGACCACAGTGTCGTCGCCGTCGGCCGGGCCATCCGCCGTCTCCAGCGCGTTGGTGACCGAACCGGACTTGGACGCCAGTTCCAGGCGCGCTGCGGTGCCCTCCGGGATCCCGACCTCGACCTCGCCGCTTGCAGTCTGCGCGTTGAGCCCACCGTTGACCGCCGCGGTGACCGCCACCGATCCGGATGCGGTCTGCGCCTTCATATTTCCGCGCAACAGCCCGACCGTGATGCCACCGCTGGCGGCCTGGAATTTCACGTCGCCTTCGATGCGGCCGATCGCGGCCTCTCCCGACGCCGTCGAGATCGAAGCATTGCCGACCACATCGTCGACCGTGACATCACCGGAAGCACTGTCGGCCTTGACATTTCCGATGACGGTGCCGATCCGCACATGTCCGCTCGCCGAGGCGAACCGGCACTCGGAGTAGGCGCCGTCGGCCTCGACGTCCGCCGACGCCGACGACGCCTTGAGCCGGGACTTCGCAGGTAGCTCGATGTCGACGTGTACGGCCCCGCCACGGCCGAGCGAAAGGACCTTGCGACCGGCCGACACCTTGAGCGTGCCGTTGTGAAACTCGACGCGGGCCTGCTCGGCCACCCGGACGTCCGACGCGCGGTTGGGATCGCGGGGGCGCACCTCGACGACCGTGTCATCGCGGTCCGACGCAACCAGGCGCACTGCGCCCGCGACCACCTCGACGACGGCGGTGATCGGTTGTGGTGTCTGATATGTCGTCATGCAACTCTCCTTCGGGTGAGGTTCAGCGGACCCAGCCGCTGAAGGTCTTGTCGGTGGAATGGGGCGGCTGGAGCGGGCCACGCAGCGCACTGCCGACCGCACGCACCAGCCACGCGTTCACCGAGACACCGTCGCGGCGGGCCGCCGCATCGACGTTGGTCCGCAGACTCTCGGGCAACCGCAATGTCACGCGCCAGGTGCCACCACCGTCGTCGTCCATTTCGGGCGCCCTCAATGTGGTCGCCTCCGGCGGAGCGTTTTCGACCGTGAACTCGGGGTCACGACCCCGCAGTCGCACCTCGACCGAGCCGGGTGCCAGTTCGCGCGTGATCTGCTCGGCGGCCTCCGACAGGGCCTCGAGCAGTGCCAGCCGCAGGGCCGACTCCAGCGGTGCGGTCAGGCGTTGCGCGAGCGCCTCGGCGTCGGCGCCGCCGGCGGCCGCGGCGACGGCAAGTTCATGCCGGACGGCTTCGACATAGGGTTGCAAATCCATGACGTCATGGTGACATCATTTTGATGTCATATCAAGGATGTAGTGATGTCAACGACGCACCGCAGCGATGATTGTTTCCGCGAACCGCGCGATGGACTCCCGAAACCGAGCGGGTGTCCCGTCGGACTGGCCGACCCACGGCGCACACATCACGGCCGTGATGCCGAGGTCCTCGGCCCGCTTGTACAGGTCCGGCGACGGCGGGTCCAGCAGTGCCAGCAGGATTTCGAACGGCTCGTTTTCTCGCCCGTACTCCCGGCGCAGCGTCGTGAGCCGTTCGGCGTACCGGGTGGCCCGATCGAGCGGGTAGGCGTAGCCGACCCAGCCGTCGCACAACCGGGCCGCGCGTCGCAGCGCGGCTTCGGATTCACCACCGCACAGGATGGGCACCGGCGCAGCCGGGTGAGGTTCGATCATCATCTCTGGCACCTGGTAGTACTGCCCCGTATAGGAGACCCAGCCACCGCGCCACAGCTCGCGAAGCGCCGGAATCATCTCGTCGAGCCGCTTGCCGCGCGTGTCGAAATCCTGGCCCATCAGCTCGAACTCCTCGCGCATCCAACCGACTCCGACCCCGAGTGACACGCGTCCGTTCGACACCACCGCGGCCGTTGCGACCTGTTTGGCGACTTCCAGCAGCGGGCGGGCCGGCGCGACGTACACGGCATTGGAGAACCGCAGTCGCTCCGTCACCGCGGCCATGGCGCCGATCAACACCCACGAATCCGGCCACGCGGTCTCCGGCGCCCAGCCCGGCTTGCCGGTGTCCGAATCCGGATACGGCGAGGACAGCTCACGCGGGTAGATCATGTGATCGGAGCACACGATCCCGTCGAAGCCGGCCTCGTCGAGCAGCGGCGCCACCACGAGCGCATCCCTGGTGTCCATGAACGCCGTACCGCTCCAGAACTGCATCTATCGCCCTTCCTCGGTTAAACTGCCGCGATCGGGCAGCATGGGAGTCATGCCCACGCTGTTGTGGTTCCGGCGGGATCTGCGGTGCCATGATCACCCCGCCCTGCTGGACGCCGCGCAACACGACGGCGACGTGCTCGGCTGTTACGTACTGGATCCGCGGCTCACCGCGTCGTCGGGTGCCCGCCGCCTGCAGTATCTCCACGCCGCCTTGCACGAGCTCAGCGACAGCCTGGGCGGACGCCTGCTGGTGACCCGCGGCAGGCCCGAGAAACGGATACCGGCGCTGGCGCACGCCATCGGCGCGGCTTCTGTCCATGTGTCGCAAGACTTTTCGCCGTTCGGCCGCCGCCGCGACGACGCCGTGCGCGCAGCGCTGGGAGACGTGCCGCTGTGCGCGACCGGATCGCCCTACCTGGTGTCGCCCGGCCGGATCACCAAGCCGGACGGCACGCCCTATCAGGTCTTCACACCGTTCTTCCATGCCTGGCGTCGGCACGGGTGGCGTCCGCCCGCGAAGTCCGGACCCGACTCGGCTCGCTGGATGGACCCCGCCGCGGTGCCGCACGGAACGGAAATACCCAGGGCAACAGGAGTTTTGGAGGTGGCACCGGGCGAGAGCGCGGCCCGTGCGCAATGGGTCGCGTTCGTCCGCGACGATCTGGCCGGCTACGCCACCGACCGCAACCGGCCCGATCTCGACGCCACGAGCCGGATGTCGGCACACCTGAAATTCGGTGCGATCCACCCGCGGACCATGGCGGCCGACCTGGACGGCCGCCGCACCGGTGCCGACGCGTATCTGCGCGAGCTCGCGTTCCGCGATTTCTACGCCGCGGTTCTGCACCACTGGCCCGACAGCGCGTGGTGGAACTGGAACCGCGACTTCGACGCCATCGAAACCGATGACGGCGACGACGCGAAGGAGGCGTTCGAGGCCTGGAAGGCGGGCATGACCGGGTTCCCGATCGTCGACGCGGGCATGCGTCAGCTCGCGCAGACAGGATTCATGCACAACCGCGTTCGGATGATCGTGGCGTCGTTTCTCGTCAAGGATCTGCACCTGCCCTGGCAGTGGGGCGCCCGCTGGTTCCTCGACCAACTCATCGACGGCGACATGGCCAACAACCAGCACGGCTGGCAGTGGGCGGCCGGTTGCGGCACGGACGCCGCGCCCTACTTCCGGGTGTTCAACCCGACGCTGCAGGGCGCGAAGTTCGATCCCGACGGCGCCTACATCCGGCGTTGGGTTCCCGAGCTCGCGCACGTCGACGACGTGCACAAACTGGACGGTTCGCGACCCGCGCAATACCCGCAGCCGATCGTCGACCACAGCCAGGAACGGCTCGAGGCGCTGCGGCGCTACCGTGCGCTGAGCCGAGACCGGACCGGCCCGGTGTGACGATGCGCCCGGACGGGCGGCATACGACACAGTGTCGTATGTCAGAATGTGGGCAGACAGCCAGCCTGAAACCGAGGAGCAATCCGTGGCCAGCACCGAAGTGGATCGAACCAACGGCGTTGACGTCGAGGACGTGCCATCCGCGGAGTGGGGCTGGTCCAAGGAGAACATCAAGGTCATCCACATCGGCGGCCTGCTTTCTGCGGCCTTCCTGCTGATCATGATGCACGGCAACCATGTCGGCCATGTCGAGGACTGGTTCCTCATCGGCTTCGCCGCGATCATCGTGTTCGCGGTCGCGCGGGACTGGTGGCTGCGCCGCCGCGGCTGGATCCGGTAACCGCTCTCACCTAGAGCCGCGCCGGGGTGTCGAACGCCGCATCGGCTGAGCGCATCGGCCGGATGAGCCCTTCTTGGGCGAATGAGGCCAACAGGTCACCGTCCTCAGTGTGAACCTGTCCGCGCACAAAGGACATCCCCGCACCTGCCTGGGTGCTCTCGTGGCCGTAGAGCAACCACGCGTCCCACTGCACGGGCTCGTGGAAACTGATGAACGTCGACATCAACGCCGTCGACACCGTCACATGCGCCTGCGCGGTCCCGATGCCACGATGCGGACGCATCGTCGTGGAGATCCCGAGCTGGCCGGTGAAATACGCCAGCAACGCCTTCGCGAGGTCGTCGCGATCCGGAATCGGGTCGTAGTGCAGCCAGGCGTACAGCTCAGGTGGCCCGACCTCGTCGGGGCTGTTGACATCGACGACGTCGACGAGGCGGAGATCGTGGCCGGCCATCGCCTGCGTGGCGGGGCGGGCGTCGTCCGGCGTGTCGACATCAGGGCGTAAGGCCTGGTGTGAGATCACGTCCGGCGACGGCACATCGGCCAGCACGGTGACGGTCGCGCAGCGCTTGGAGTCCTGGCTGACCCCGACGACGGCCGTGGCGGTCGAACGTCCTTCGTGGACGACGTCGACGAACAGCTCGACCGTGGATGCGACCGCGATCGGCCGCGCGAAGACCGCATGCGCCGAGCGAATGACCTTGTCGGGAAACCGCTTTGCCGCGGCGACGATCGCCTGACCGAGAGCTTGTGCGCCCTTGGCCACATGCCTGCCGTCGGTCCCGATCGCACCCGTCGTGCCGATGAAACGATCAGGTCCGCTCGGGGCGACATCGAACACCTCGAGCAGCCCGGCGACCGACGCCACCGCTCTCATCAGTATGGAACCAGGTCGGTGTCCATCACGCGGGATGCATGGCCGCAGCGGAAGATCGTCTCCACCGGATCGACCGGCTCAGCCGCACGTCCCGCCGCGGTGAGGGCATGCGCCTTGAACGCGCGGGCGGCCGCACTCAGCCGGTACTGCGCACGGTGCACCTGCCCGCCGAGTTGCCCGGGACCGCCGGCGCCCCAGAACGCGAGCGTACTGGCGCCGGCCCGAAGCGCGGTGAGCCCACGCAGCCGGACATCGTCGTCGGCATCGAAGCGATCGGTCGCGATCAGCGTCATCGCCACATGTTCGGGGCCGCCGGCCATCGACTGCCACAGACCTTTCACCTCAACGGTTTTCACACCGAGGATGCGCAGCGCGGCGTCCTCGCCCGGCTCGGTCAGCGCGACGCGGACGTTCCAGCCTGCCATCGCCCGGTCAAACAGCCAGCCGCCGACGCTGGACACCAGGTCGCCCACGCCGGATCCGGCGACGTTCAGTTCGTACTGCAATACGCGGGGGCTCCCGTGCACCTGCCTGCGTCCGAACGCGACAGGGCTGGGCTCGGAGGTGGAGGTCTGTGGCGACATATGCATCCAATCCGGTTCAGTGGGCCGTGTTTTCGAAGTCCCCGCGCGGGCCGTCCATCGAGGCGACGAATACGGCACTTCCGGCACCGTCATTCCGCCGCGTTCCCCGGATATGGCCCGCCTCACACAACAGCGTGACATTTGCGAGAGAATCTGTAAAGCTCCTATTCCTACCGAGTGTCATAGGCAGAAGTGCCCGCGCCGGGACTGGCTGTCAAAGTGGAGGTATCGCAATGAGTCTCGTCGCGGGACGCGGGCCGTTCAGTACACAACCGGCCGGTTGGTCCGTACCTCCGGTGTCCGGACCGGTGGTGTATATCGAGCCACACCCGCGGCGCGTCCAGGCCGTTGCCGGCGACGTCGTCAAGCTCGACACCGAACATGCACTCCTGGTGCACCGCGCGGGCCATCCGTTGAGCTACGCGTTCCCGCGCGGGGAGGTCGGCGACCTGCCGAACGAGCCGGTCGCCGAGGCTCCCGGCTACGTATCGGTGCCGTGGGACGCGGTCGAAGTGTGGGTCGAGGAGGGGCGCAAGCTCGTGCACTATCCCCCGAACCCCTACCACCGCATCGACTGCCGACCGACCAGGCGAGGCCTGCGGGTGAGCGCGGCCGGTGCCGTCCTCGTCGACACCGACGACACGATCATCCTGTTCGAGACCGCCCTGGAACCTCGGCTGTACGTCAATCCGGCGCTCGTTCGCACGGACCTGCTACACCGAACCGACACCACGACGTACTGCAACTACAAGGGCACCGCGACGTATTGGTCGGCGGTCGTCGGGGACACCGTGATCAGCGATGTGGCCTGGAGCTACGCGGACCCGCCGTCCGAGGCGCTGCCGATCAGGGGATATTTGAGCTTCGACGCGGCACGCGTGGACGTGCTCGCCGAGCTACCGGCGCCAGGGGCCACTCCGGCGTGCGGCTGTGACCGCTGAGGTACGGACAATCAGAAAGGCGAACGCATTGGGCATCGTGACCACCAGCTCGGAGACGGCATTCACTCAATCCGCGGAAACTGTCTACGATTTCGTCACCAACCCGGCGAACTGGACGAAGACCTATCCCGGCAGCGCGCACATCGGCGATCTCCCCCAGCGACTGCCACTGCAGGTCGGTGACACCTGGACCGAAGCGGGACCGGACGGCGCCCAGATCTACACCTGGCATCTCGCGATCGCGATGCGGCCGCGGATGTGGGTGTTCAACTCCGTGGGAAGACTCGGCCACGACCGCGACGGCAACGGCGGCATGGAGGGCCGAATCACGGTGCAGTATCAGTTCACTCGGCCGGGCGCGGACATCACGCTGTTCAGCCGGACCATGACCATCGAGGCCTACAAGGACTCCCCGCTACCGGATGCGCTGTTCCGGGTGGTGAATCCGGCCCACATCGACAAGTACCACGCGGCCGTGGCACGGGAACTGGCCGCGGGCTGACGGTTTCGCCGATCAGGTGATCAGGGGGTTCTCGAAATCCTCCGACAGCGCGGCGGCCAGTTCGAGGATCCGCCGCTGGAACTTGGGCCGCAGCAGGTCGAGGTGGATGTCGGTGCCCGCGGCGATGTGCTTGTCGTACGGCAAGACGAACACCCGTCCCGGCGCCACGTGCTTCTGGAACTGATGGACGAGATCGCCGATATCGACGTTGGGCTTGCCGGGCGCCACGTGGTTGACCACGACGCACGACCGGCTCAGCAGGTCCTGATGGCCGTTCTGCCGCATCCAGTCCATCGTCACCGCGGCTTGGCGCGCACCGTCGATCGAGGCGCTGGCCACGATCACCCCGCCGCACACCGTCTCGAGCACACCGCGCGCCGCGGGCTGGAACATGTCCGCCGCGCAGTCGGCGAGCACGAGGTTGTAGTGCCGCGACACGATCCCGGTGGAGGCGATCCAGTCGGCGTCGTCGAACGCGCGGGTCGCGCTGCTGTACTCGGCGCTGGAGAGCACTTCGAGCTTCGACTCGTTCATGCTCGTGAAAGCACGGACGTCGTTGTAGCGCGAGAGGTCCTTGGCGGAAAGCAGATCCGACACCGTGGCCGGAGACTGCCGTCCGACGCGGTCACCGAGGTTGCCGCTGGCCGGATCGGCGTCGATGGCCAAGATCCGGTCGCCGCGCACCTTGCTCAACGTCGATCCGAGCGCGACCGTCACGGCGGTCTTCCCCACGCCGCCCTTCAAGCCGAAAACGCCGATCTGATAGGACTCGCGCGCGTTGCGGCGGATGCGCGCGTACAACTCGAGTTCGTACAGCTCGTCGGGTGACAGGCCGAGGTTGATGCGGGTGGTGCGGTACAGCACGCGCCGCCAGCCGCGGCGCGAATGCATCTTGACCGCGGACTTCACGCCGACGTGGGCGAGGTTGTCGATCGCGCGGTGCTCGCCGAGTGCGGCGTTACCCGGCGCCTGGCGGTTCCACAGCCCAGCATCCGGAGCCTGCCCGTTCCCCTGGTGCCAGGTCGTCGGGGCGACCGGCTGCAGTTTGACGGTGACTTCGGCCTCGGACGGCGGCCGAGCCGAACCCGGGAACGTCGAGGTCAGTACGGCCGGTGGGGTCGCCGCCGGCTGAGGTGTCCTGGTATCGGTCCTCACGTCACTGTGCCGCGCTCCGCCCAGGAAGAGACCGTGCTCGCCATAGTCAGCCGGGTCCTTGGCATGCTTGGGGTCTCTGGAGTACGTGAGCCGGTCGTTGTCGGCCGACATAGATACCTCTCAATCGCTGACCTGCTCCTGACGGACCAACGGATATCTGTCAGGTGTCCCCGTCACACCTGGACTTCAGTCATCGTCGCACTGGCTCGACCGATTGTCCCTGCGAAGTTCTCGTGAAGTGGACATGGCATTATCGCCCATCGCGCCGGGGCTGTGCGCCGCCGAGGCACCCAGCTAACGTATACGTCAATACAGCGCACGCCTCAATGCCGAGGCTTGCAGGGCGAACAGCTGCTGGCTCAGTTCCCAATCCGGCAGCAGCGAATCGAATCCGTGGCAGGTCCCGGGAAAGACGTGCAGTTCGGTCGGCACGCCCGCCGCGAGCAGCCGTCGCGCGTAGTCGAGTGCCTCATCGCGCAGCGGATCCAGTTCGGCGCACGTGATGCAGGCCGGTGCGAGACCGGCGAGGTCCGCGGCGAGGGCGGGCACCGCCGCGGGCACGGGCTCCCGACGACCGAGATAGTGATCCCACATCAGGACGGTCGCCGGTCCGTCCATACCGGGTGTGTCGCCGAACTCGTGCTTCGAGGCGGTCGGCCGGTTGTCGAGGACGGGCTGATGCAGCAGCTGGTAGACGATCGGCGGAACGGACCCGGCAGCGGCCTGCTGTGAAAGCGCCGCGGCCAGCGCCCCGCCCGCGCTGCTGCCTGCCACGGCGATTCGGCCCGCGTCGATGTCGAGTTCGCCGGCGAGCGCAACCACCCAGTTGAGCACCATGGCCGCGTCGTCGAGCGCAGCGGGATACGGATGCTCCGGCGCCAACCGGTAGTCCATCGAGATCACCGTGCAGCGGGCGCGTCTGGCCAGCTCCACACATTGGATCTGGTCGATGTCGAGATTGCCGAGCACGAACGCACCGGAGTGGCAGTAGACGACGGCCGGCGATGGCGACGGGCCGCCCCGGTAGACGCGCACCGGGACACTGCGACGCCCCAGCGTCACGCGGCCGCCGGCGATGTCGACGCCGGGAGTGTCCAGAGCTTGTGCGCCGTCGCGGCGCCGCTGGTCGATCGACGTCCGCACGACACCAAGTGCGTTGGCCGACAGGTCGGTACGAGCGTCGGCGAAGCCACGCAGTGCCGGGTCGAGCCGATCCAGCCACGCCTTGCGCTCAGCCGTCATCGGCCGTGGCCACGGTAGGCGCGAGCCGCACCGGCTGCTGGGCCGCGGGCTCGAATTGGTAGTCGGCGGCGCGGAATCGGCGCGTCATCGTCCAGAACGCTCGGGCGCTGCGCGGCCACTGAGTGACCACTCGCCCGTTCGGCGCCCGGAAGTAGCTGCTGCACCTGGTGAGCCACACCGTGCCCTGCATCCATTCGTCAATGTCGGCCAGGTACCGCGCGGTCGTGTCGGCTCGCACCGCCACGTATCGCTTTCGCCTGCGCCGCAGGTACTTCAGCGCGCGAACGACGTATCGGGCCTGCGCTTCGAGGATGAAGATGACGCTGTTGGAGCCGACGTTCGTGTTCGGCCCGTAGAGCATGAAGAAGTTCGGGAAGCCTGGCACGGCCATGCCGAGGTAGGCGTACGCACCGTCGCGCCAGGTGTCGCGCAGCGTCACACCGGCCTCCCCCACCACTTCGATCTGGCCGAGGTAGTCGGCCGCGGCATAGCCGGTCGCGCACACCACGACGTCGACGTCGAGTTCCTGGCCGTCCTCGGTCACCAGGGTCCGGGCCCGCAGCGCGCTCGCCGGGCTGGACACCACCTCCACGTTCGGCCGGGTCAGGGTAGGGATGAAGTCCGACGAGAACACGAGCCGTTTGCAGCCCAGTGGATGGTCCGGCGTGAGTTTCTCCCGCAACGCCTCGTCGGCGACGGCTGATTCGAGCATTTTGAGGGCGATGCCGCGGAACTCGTGGGTCTTGTCGCTGCCGTTCTCGATCACCGAGATGTTGGCCTCGCTGCGCAGCCACAGCCGCGTGCGGTAGATCTTCTTCGCGAACGGCACGTGCGCGAACAGCCAGCGTTCCCGATCGGTGTACGGGCGATCGGGTTTCGGCAGGATCCAGGTCGGCGATCGCTGCACCGAGTAGACCTTCTCGGCGACCTTCGCCAGTTCGGGCACCACCTGCGACGCGGTCGAGCCGGTCCCGAGTACTGCGACCCGCCGCCCCTCGATCTCCACGGAGTGGTCCCAGCGTGCCGAGTGCATCACCGTGCCGGTGAAGGGTTCTTCCTCAACGAGATTCGGCAGGACGGGCCGGGTGAACAGCCCGACCGCCGACACCACGACATCGAACCGGTGCTCATCGCCCGACGCGGTGGTGAGCCGCCAGGTATTGTCGTCCGGTTCCCAGCGTGCGCTCACCACCTCGGTGCGCAGTGCGAGGTGCGGCGCCAACTCGTAGCGCTGTGCGCAACGCTCGAAGTACTCGAGGATCTCCGGCTGCCCCGACCACAGCCGTGACCACTCGGCGTTCAGATCGAACGAATACGAGTACAGATGCGATTTCACATCGCATGCCAGCCCGGGATAGGTGTTGATCCGCCAGGTTCCGCCAACCCCGTCCTCGCGGTCGAAAATCGTGAAGTCGCCAAAACCGGCCTTCTTCAAGAAGATTCCCAGTGCCAGTCCGCCCGGCCCGGCGCCGATGATCCCCACCGAGAGTGAATTGGCCATCCTCATCCGATCTGCAGACATTGGCCGCCGTCGACCACGAGCTCGGACCCGGTGATGAACGACGCGTGTTCGGACACCAGGAACGCGACGGCGTCGGCGATCTCGGCCGGTTTACCCAGCCGCCCGGCCACTGATCGCTCCGCCAGCCTGGTTTGCGTGGTCTCGTCGAGCATCGGCGTCTCGACGGGGCCCGGAAACACCGCGTTGACCCGGATGCCGTCCGGGCCGAGTTCTGCCGCGGCCACCTGGGTGAGCCCGCGCAGCGCCCACTTCGACGAGCCGTAGGCCACGTGACCGGGGAACGGCCGGATGGCTCCGGTGCTGCACGTGTTGACGACGGCAGCGTTCTCGGCGCGGCGGAGGTGTTCGAGCGCGGCGCGAATCCCGAGAAACGGGCCGAGACAGTTGATCCGCCAACTGCCCTCGAATCCTTGCGGTGTCTCGTCGGGTATCGACGCCCGGTGCAGCACGCCGGCATTGTTGACTAGCGTGCTCAGCGCACCGAACCGTTGCACTGTGGCCTCGACAGCTCGCTGCCACTGCTCGGCGGATGCGACGTCGAGACCGATCGCCGCGACCTTGTCGCCGAAACCCGCTGTTGCCGTGCTCAGCTCGTCGACGAGGACATCGGTGGCCGCCACCTGAAAGCCATCGGCGACCAGCCGGCTCACGATCGCGGCGCCTTGTCCGCGGGCCGCACCCGTGACCAGGGCCACGCGGTCGGTTTCGGTCACTGATATCCCCCTTGCGCTGATTCGTCGTGCGTGTGCCCGGCCGCCTCGTCGAGGTGCTCGGCCGCGCCGCGGCGCAGCGCCTGCGATTCCGAGGCCAGCGTGACCATCTGAAAACCCAGATCCGCCATGGCTCTTCCGAGCCTCCCGCTACCGGCATGGATTCCGCTCACGATTCCGGCGGCCGCGGCCGCGCTGCGGATCGTGACCATTGCAGCGCGGACGTCGGGATGGGTCCAGGCATCGGCGACCCGGTGGCCCAGCGAGATCGCCAGATCGGCCGGGCCGACGTAGACGCCGGACAGTCCGGGTACCGCGCAGATCCGGTCGACCTCCGAAACGCCTTGCGCGGTTTCGATCATCGCAAATACGCTCGCCCTGCTCTCCAGCGCCGCGGTGTCGTGCCCGAGGCTCGCGCGCAGGGGCCCGAAGCTGCGGACCCCGTCGGGTGCGTAGCGGGTCGCGGCGACGGCGGCGGCAGCCTGCTCGGGCGTTTCCACCATCGCGATGATCACCGCGTCCGCCCCCGCATCCAGTACCCGCCCGATGGGTGCCGGGTCCGGCGACGGGAGGCGCACCGCGGTGGCGATCGGAACGTGTTCGAGGCGCCGCAGCAGCAATGCGACGTCCGCATCGTCGAGATAGCCGTGCTGCACGTCGAATCCGACGTAGTGATAACCGGCCTTGGCGAACTCCTCGGGTCCGATGATCGTGGGGCCGACGACCCAGCCGCCCCAGATCGTCGCGTTCGCCGCGAGCGCATCCTGCAGTCTGCTGACGCTCATGCGGTGATCGCGATCTTGACGCGGCCCGGGACCGGGCGGCATGCCAGCTCGAACGCCGACTGCACCTCGTCGATGCCGAAGGTGTGGGTGACATAGTTCGGCAGCAGGTCGGGATGCTGCCTGGCGAATTCGTCGGCGCGCGCCAGCACCCGGCGCCGGTCCAGTGTCACACCGGATTTCAGGGTGAGGTTGTTGCGCAGCATGGTTCGCATACTGATCGGGTAGCTGTCGTCGTCGGGAACGCCGAAGTAGAACACCGTGCCGCCGAACGCCGCGGCGGTCAGGGCATGGTTGAGCGTCGCGACCTGGTGGCCGACGGCTTCGATCACGACGTTCGGCCGGTCGGCGCCATCGAGGTGGCCGACCCAACGATCGCTCGTCGCGCGGACCACGGTGTCGACCCCGAATCGCGCGGCGATCGCCGACCGGTCCACCGGATCCACCCCGGTGACGCGTCTCGCACCGAAAGCCTTTGCCGCATAACTGAACAGCAGGCCGATCGACCCCTGACCGATCACCGCGACATGACGGCCGGTGAGGTCGCCCAGCTGCTCCATCGCGTAGAGCACGCACGCCAGGGGTTGCAGCGCCACCGCCAGTTGTGGCGTGAGCGCCGGATCGTAGGACGCCAGGCCGCTTCCGTCGGCGACTACGTGTTCCATCAGGCCGTCGAAACCCGAGGCCCAGCCCACCACCCGGTCACCCTTGCGGTGGTCGGGGTGGCGGCTCGCGAGCACCTCGCCGACGATCTCGTGAATCGGGAATCCGTTCATCTCGGCAGCACTGCGACCGGTGTCCCCTGGCAATTTTCCTTGCGTACCACGGAAACCGGGCAGATCACTGCCGCACACCCCGGCCGCCAGGAACTGCAGGAGCACCTGTCCGTCGCTCAGCGATTCCGGCGCGGGCTTGTCGGCCTCGGTGCGCTCGAACGTGTACGGCGCGACGAGCCGATAGCACCACATCTCACACCTCCACGGGGATGTTGTTCCAGCCCCACTGGAAGCTCGACGGCGGACGCGATGCCGCCTGCTCGTCGATGTGGTAATCCCGCACGCGTTTCAGCCACTCCTGGATCATGATCGTGATCTCGAGCCGGGCCACGTGCACGCCGAGGCAGAAGTGCTGGCCACGGCCGAACGACAAGAGCCGCTCGATCGGCCGGTTCCAGATGAACGCGTCGGGGTTGTCGTACTCCCGCTCGTCGCGGGCCGCCGAAGCCAGCAGCGTGATGACACGTTGCCCCGGTTTGAGGGTCGTGTCGTGAATAGTGTAGGGCCGCCGCACCGTTCGAGCGAACCACTGCGCCGGGGCACTGTGCCGGATGATCTCCTCGCGGGCGATCGGCACGTTCCCGGCGAGGTCGGCGCGGACCGCCGCCAATTGGTCGGGGTGCCTGCGCAGCTGCCACAGTCCGGTCGCGGTGATCTTCGGCACCGTTTCGGTTCCGCCGATGAACACGCCGAGCATCTGGACGGCGGCCTCCATGTCGCCGAGGGCAGAGCCGTCGGGCAGCCGGAAGTCGATCAGGCTGTCAGCGATCGGCACGCTGCCGTCGGGCCCTTCGGCGCGCCGTCTTTCGACGATCGGCGTGAGGTAGGACAGGTATCCGGGCCTGGCGTTGCCGACCTCGACGCCCTCCCCTGGCTGGGCAAGACTCCCGGCGTTCACGGTGGCCAGCACCTCCGGAGCGAGTTCAGCTGGCAGACCGACGAATTCGCACACCATCGCGGCCGCCACGATTCCGGCGTAGTCCTGGGTGAGGTCGAAGCGCCCGCGTGGCAGCAGCTCGTCGAGGCGCTCGTTGGCCAGGGTGCGGATCCGGTCCGCGAGCTTCGGCACCGCCCGTGGCCGGAACTGCGCCGAGGTGCAGCGCCGGACGTTCTCGTAGATGGGCGAATCAAAGTTGGCGTGGAAAGGCATGGAGTGCAACGGCGGATCGGGCACCGGCCCGTCGTTGTGGTGGCTCAGAACGGTGGCGGCCGGCAACGTTCCCTCGGACGCGACGAAGGTCCCGTCGGTGATGCCGAGTACCTCCCAGATGTCGTCGAATCGCGACAGCGCATAGGTGTCCCACTTGTCGATGTAGTACACCGGGTGCTCGTCACGCAGGATCCGGTAGTACGGCAGCGGATCGGCCATCACGTCGGGGTCGAACGGATCATACGTGAAGCCCTGGAGCACAGGTCGATTCATCACGCGCCTACTTCAACGGAGACGGCGGCAGGGCCGCCAGGATCGAATCCTCCCAGCCGTCCCGCAGGGCCGGGGCGACACTCATCCATGTCACGATCTCGGCGGGCGGGCTGTCCTTCCAGGACGGGTAGTGGTTTTCGAAGCAATCCCAGTCGCCGTCCAGCGCCCAGTAGTGGATGACCTCGTTGAACCGGAACGTGGTGATGAACGAGCCGAGCCAACGCTTGCCGGTCCGTTCCGACCACGGCACGTACAGCCGTTCCAGTTCGCGGATGTAGTCGTCCTGCCTGCCGGGTTTGGTCTGCATGATCTCCTGGATCACCAGGCCCGCGCCGAACCCCTCCTGCCGCAGCTCGGCCAGTGTCCTGTTGTACTTGCCCGCGTACATGATCCGGCCCTCGCCACGGGCACCGATCTCCGACAGATACGTCGCCCATTGCGTCGCCGGCTTCTCGTGGCTGCCACCGGCGGCCTGCGCCTTGCCGATCCGGGCATAGTCGGCGAACGCGTCGATCTCCCAGATGATCGTCACCTGCGGCCAGTGTCCGTTGTAGGGCGTCGTCTCCCAGATCGCGAACAACCGGGCCCCGAGGTCTTCCATCATAGGCTGGTAGACGTCGCTGAAAGCCTGTGTGAACTGGTCCGCGCGGCCCACCCCCAGGTCGATCGTCTCGTGCAGATATAGCAGCGTGTGGCCGTAGAACTTCTTCATCACGCCGCTCCGGTGGTTGACAGTGACACCTCGTGAGCGTGACACTTGAGGCGTGTTTTGTAAAGGTGCGCTGTCATGACGGTCGGAGCCGAACTCGTGTCGACAACCGAACTCGCCAACGGGTTCTGTTTCGGCGAGGGCCCACGCTGGTTCGAGGGCCTGTTGTGGTTCTCCGACATGCTGGGTGAAGCCGTGCACACCGTGACGCTGTCCGGTTCCATGACGACTCTGCCGTTACCCGGACATTCGCCGTCCGGCTTGGGTTTTCGACCCGACGGCACGCTGCTGATCGTGTCGACGCAGCGTCGCCAGATCTTGCGCTACGACGGCGACACCGTCGAACTGCTCGCCGATCTCAGCGACCTGGTCCCAGCGGCGCTCGGCGACATGGTGATCGACGATCATGGCCGGGCGTACGTCGGTTCACAGGCCCGCAGCGGCGGGGTGATCGTGCGGATCGACCCGGATGACACCGTCCACGTCGTCGCCGAGCACCTCGACTTCCCCAACGGCATGGCGATCACGCCCGACGGCTCCACCCTGATCGTCGCGGAGTCGACCGCACGGCGGTTGACCGCGTTCGCCATCGACGCGGACGGCGGTTTGACCGAGCGCCGCGTGTTCGCCGATGGTCTCGACGGTCCGCCCGACGGCATCGCCGTCGACGCCGATGGCGGCGTCTGGACGGCGCTGACCTTGGCACACCGGTTCCAGCGCATCGTCGACGGTGGAACCGTCACCGATCGCGTCGACGCTCACGGCCGCACCGCGATCGCATGCGCGCTCGGTGGCCCGGAAGGCCGAATGCTGTTCATGGTCACGACCACCGACGCCTACCCGGAACGGCTGGTCGGCACGAAGTTGTCGCGGGTCGACGCCGCGATGGTCGACGTACCCGCACCGGGCGACCACTCGAGTTCCGGCGATCACCACCACTGACATGTCGGATTCCTATTACGAGCTGATCGACGACGCCGATCCGCGTGGCCAGCGATTCCGGGCCACGGACATGGTGCGCGGCACGTGGTCGGCGGCCATCCAACACGCCGCACCGGTGTCGGCGCTCCTCGTCCGCGCTCTGGAAACCTGCGCGCTACGCGCGGACACCCGACTGTCCCGCGTCGCGATCGATCTCCTGGGCGGTGTGCCGTCAGAGGGCGACCTGTGGGTTCGCGCCACGGTGGAACGTCCCGGAAAGCAGATCGAGTTGCTGACCGCCGAGATGCTGGCCCCGGGTCCCGACGGCACACCGCGGCCGGTCGCGCGGGCAAGCGGGTGGCGCATGCGCACACTCGACACCGCTGCGCTGCAGCACGCTGCCGCGCCGCCCCTACCCCCGCTGCACGAAGCCCGCAGCCGCGACATGGCCAAGAACTGGGAACCCAACTACGTGCACAGCCTGGACTGGCGGTGGCTGACCGTACCGCAGGCGCCCGGCCCGGGTGAGTCGTGGCTCAAGCCGACCGTCGATCTGGTCAAGGGCGAGGCCATGACGCCGTTGCAGCGGTTGTTCGCCGTCGCCGACGACGCGAACGGCATCGGCTCGAAGATCGACATCCGCAAGTGGACGTTCCTCAACACCGACCTGGTGGTGCACATCCACCGGATCCCCGACGGCGAGTGGATCGGCATCCGCGCCGACACCAACTACGGACCGGACGGTATCGGCACCACCGTGGGAACACTGTTCGATCAGGCGGGTGCGGTGGGCGCCATCCAGCAGTCGGTCCTGGTGCGCCCCCGCTGATCTACTCCCGCGAGCAGACGCGAAGGTGCCCTCTTTCAAGGGTTTTCGGGTACCTACGTGTCTGTTCGCGCACGGAAGACGGGGCTACCGCACGTGGGCGGGCACGCGTTTGACGCCGTGGACGAAGCTGCTGTAGAGCATTTCCGGCTCGCCGAACTCGATGGTCTTCAGCCGGGTCAGCAACTCGCGGAACAGGTTTCGCAACTCGCTCTTGGCAAGTTGGTTGCCAAGGCAGAAATGTGGCCCGCCGCCGCCGAATCCGATCTGCGGATTGGGCGACCGGCTCAGATCGAAGCGCTGCGGATTCTCGAAGACCGTCTCGTCGCGATTGGCCGAGCAGTAGAACAGGCCGACCTTGTCCCCCGCGCTGATCTTCTGCCCGGCCAGTTCGACATCTTGCGTCGCGAACCGCGCGAACTGGATCACCGGCGTCGCCCACCGGACGAACTCCTCGGTCGCCAAGCCGATCCGGCCGTCGAAATCCGCCATGAGCCAATCCCGTTGGTCCGGATTGGCGGCGAGCGCCATCATCGCGTGCGTCGTGGTCTGCTTGGTGGTGTCGTTGCCCGCGGATGCGAGCAGGATGAGAAAGGCCCCGATCTCCTCGTCGGTGAGCCGGTGGCCGTCGACTTCGGCGTTGACGATGCTGGTCATCAGGTCGTCACCGGGATTGGCCCGGCGGAATTTGGCCAACTCCACACCGGTGTTGGCGATCAGCATGATCTCGTTGATCGTGTCCATGGCGCGTTCTTCGATGCTCGAGTACTCGTCGTCGCTCATGCTGAACAACTTCTCGGCGGCCTTCGCGAGCGCGGGCTGATCGGCGGCGGGAACCCCGAGCATCTCCGAGATGGTCAGCATCGGCAGCCGCGCCGAACAGGCTTCCACGAAGTCGATGTCGCCTGCACCGATCAGGTCGTCGACCACCGCGACGGCGTTGGCGTGGATCTGTTCCTCGATGCGGCGGACGTTGCGCGGGGTGAACGCCGAACTGATCAGGCGGCGGTACGTGGTGTGCTCGGGCGGATCCATCATCAAGAAGAACGTCGCGAACTTCTGCACCTCGGCGGGCATCGGGTCGAGTGCAACGCCCTGAGCCGACGTGAAGATCTCCGGATGCTGGCTGGCGAACTGGATGTCGGCACGGCGGGTGAGCGCCCAGAAACCCGGCTCCTCGACGTCGAACAGCGTCGACAGCGGCTGATGCCAGCTCAGACCTTCGCCGGCCCGCAACTGCGCGAACGTCTCGTCGCGCTTGGCGAACGGCTGGCTCCAGAAGTCGTGCGACGTGATGTCGAATGGGCTGTATTCGCGTGCCTGCGGCGAGCTGGCAACTGTCACGTGGATTCCCTCCTGCGGGGCGTGCGACTACGGCGGCACGCCAGATTTAGCGTGACAGTTCTCTATTCTTTTGTAAAGCTGTGAGGATGCCTGACGTGTCGTCCGCCGATGACGAGAACACCACGCGCGAGCGCATCCTGGTCGCGACCGCCGAGGTGCTCGGCAGCAACGGGATGACGAAACTCAGCCTGTCCGAGGTGGCTTCGCAGGCCGGGGTGTCGCGGCCGACCCTCTACCGTTGGTTCGCCTCCAAACAGGATCTGCTCGACGCGTTCGTCGTATGGGAACGCTCGTACTTCGAGCAGGCGGTGGCGAAAGCCTCGGCAGGCCTGCCCGCCGCCGAACGTCTCGACGCAGCGCTGCGCATCACCGCCGAGTATCAGCGGTCCTATCCCGGGCTGCGCATGGTCGACATCGAACCGGAGCAAGTGATCAGACGGCTGGCGCAGATCATCCCCCTCATGCGCGAGCGGCTGGAGCGGTTGTCGTCGGGACCGGATGCTTCGTTGGCCGCTGCCACCGCGGTACGCGTGGCGATATCGCACTACCTGGTCCGCGGCGATGACGACGAGGACTTCCTGGCCCAGCTGCGACATGCCGCCCGGGTGAGGAACCGAAGCTACCCTCGGGAAGGGTGAACGAACCCCGAACCGACATCACCGAGCTCAGCCTGGAGCAACGGGCCGCCCTGGGCAGCGGTGCGAGCTTCTGGACCACCAAGGCGATCGGCGAGATCCCCGCGATTGTGCTCACCGACGGACCGCACGGCGTACGTCGGCAATCCGGCAATGCGACAGATCATTTGGGTATCGGCGGCAGCAAGCCGGCCACGTGTTTTCCGCCCGCGGCCGGGCTCGGCCAGACCTGGGACCCCGAACTGGTGGAACGCATCGGCACGGCGCTCGGCGACGAGTGCCTGTCGCTGGACGTGCATGTGTTGCTCGGCCCGGGCGTCAACATCAAACGTGACCCGCGGTGTGGCCGGAACTTCGAGTACTACTCGGAGGATCCGCTGCTGTCCGGTGTGCTCGGGGCGGCCTGGGTGCGCGGGGTGCAGAGCCGAGGCGTCGGCGCCTCGGTGAAACATTTCGCGGCCAACAACGCCGAGCACGACCGGATGCGGGCGAGCTCCGACGTCGATGACCGGACCTCGCGCGAGATCTATCTGCGGGCCTTCGAACACGTGGTGCGCGAGGCGCAGCCGTGGACGGTGATGTGCTCGTACAACCGCATCAACGGCGTCTATGCCGCCGAGAACGCGTGGCTGCTCACGAAAGTGCTGCGCGACGAGTGGGGGTTCGACGGCGTCGTCGTCAGCGACTGGGGCGCGGTGCGCGACCGGGTCGCGGCGGTCGCCGCGGGACTGGATCTGGAGATGCCGTCGACCGGCGGTGTCACCGACGCCGATGTGGTGGCCGCGGCGACCGCGGGCACGCTCGACGATGCCGCGGTGACGCGCGCCGCCGAGCGGGTCGCGCGCCTGGCCGTCCGCGCAAGCGAAAACGCGGTGACCACTGGATCATTCGACGGTGACGCGCACCATCACCTGGCCCGCGAGGCGGCCCGGCGGGCCGTCGTGTTACTAAAGAACGACGGCGATCTGCTCCCGTTGGCACCGTCGACGCTGGCTGTCATCGGCACCTTCGCGCAGCACCCCCGGTATCAGGGTGGGGGCAGTTCGCACGTGAACCCGACCCGGGTGGACGTCCCCCTGGACGAGATACGCGCGCTCGCAGGCGATTACGGTGTCACCTATACCGCCGACGCGTCTGCGGCCGCCGCGGCCGCGGCAGCCGCAGACACCGCGGTCGTGTTCCTCGGGTTGACCGCCGAGGAGGAATCCGAGGGATACGACCGCGAGCACATCGACCTGCCTGCCGATCAGATCGAGTTGCTCCGCGCCGTCGTCGAGGTGCAGCCGCGCACCGTCGTGGTGCTCGCGCACGGCGGCGTCGTACGTCTGGGCCCCGTCGCCGAGCTGGCTCCGGCGATCCTCGACGGCGCGCTGCTCGGCCAGGCCGGTGGCGGCGCGATCGCCGACGTGCTGTTCGGCGTGGTCAACCCGTCGGGGCGGCTTGCCGAGACGGTGCCGCTACGCCTGGAGGACACCCCGGCGTATCTGAACTTCCCGTCCGAGAACGGCCACACCGTGTACGGCGAGCGGATCTTCGTCGGTTACCGCTGGTTCGACGCCCGCGACCTGGAGGTGACCTATCCGTTCGGCCACGGCCTGTCCTACACCCGGTTCGACTACTCGGATCTGGAGGTGTCCGACGACCTGACGGTGCTGTTGCGCGTGACGAACACCGGCTCGCGGGCGGGCCGGGAAGTGGTTCAGGTCTATGCCTCGTTGCCGGGATCCCGGGTGAGCAGGCCACCCCGTTGGCTGGTCGGTTTCACCGGCGTCACGTTATCGCCCGGCGAACAGCGTTCCGTCGAAATCCCGGTCAGCAGAACAGCTCTCACGTATTGGGACGTCAACACCGAGGGCTGGGTTCTCGAAGGCGGTGACTACACCGTGTCGGTGGGCGCCTCGAGCCGGGATCTGCGCCTGCACGCCACCACGACACTGCCCGGCGACGAGATCCGCGTGCCGTTCACCCCCGAATCGACCCTCGGCGAGATCCTGGCCGACCCGGTCGCGGCGCCGATCGCCCTCGAAGCCTTGAGCGAAGCCGCCCCGGCGGGCACCGACACGACGGCCCTTGGCACCGATCTATTGCGAATGCTGGCCTCGATCCCGATCGAGCGGATGATCGGGTTCTCCGGCGGCCGGGTCACGCGCGATCGACTCGACGAGCTGCTGACCGCCATCAACTCCCGCCGCCCTTGACACCGCGCAGCTCGGCGAGGATCTCGTCGGTGTGCTCGCCGAGCGCCGGAGCGGCGCGGCGCGGCTCGGCGGGTGTCGCGGAGAAATCGGCCGGGGTCGCCACCATCGGCATGCTCGAATCCGCGTCGGGCACATACACGATGCCTCCGGCCGCGTGGAACTGTTCGTCTGCCACGACGTCGTCGAGGCTGTTGACGGGTGACCAGAAGAAGTCGGGCTCGGCATCGAACAGCTCGGCCCACTGCGCGAGTGAACGTGTGGCGAACAGCTCGTCCAGCTCGGCGATCAGTTCGCGGGAGTTGGCGAATCGGTCACGCGCCGTGGCGAATCGCGCATCGGTGAGCCACTCGGTGCGCCCGACCACCCGGCACAGCGCGGGCCAGTGCCGGTCGCCTTGCAGGCCGACGATCCAGAACCGCTTGCCGTCCCCGGCGGCGTAGTTGTTCATGCACGGGTTGGCCATCGTCTCGCGCCGGCCGATCGCGATCTGCTGACCGGTCATCAACAACGTGTTCAGATCGAAGCTCACGGTGTAGGCACCCTGACGGTAGAGCGATGTGCTCACCAATTGCCCGGTACCGGTGCGGGTTCGGGCCAGCAAGGCAGCGCAGACCGCGGCGGCCAACGTCATTCCGGCGGCGTGGTCCCCCATGCCGCCGCGTTGGAACGGCGGCGTGTCATCGGGCCGGGTCAGCAGGTCGGCCAGTCCGGCGCGGGCCCAGAATGCCGCGACGTCGTAGGCGGCGCGGTCGGCGTCGGGTCCGGACAGGCCGTATCCGGTGATCAACCCGTAGACCAGACGCGGGTTGCGCGCGGCGACCGTCGCGAAGTCCAGGCCGAGCCGGCTCAGCGCGGCGGGCCGCACGTTGGTCAGGAAAACGTCTGCACCACTGAGCAATTCGGCCATGGTGGCGCGGCCCTCGGCGGTGGTCAGGTCGACGACGATGCTGCGCTTGGCGCGGTTGTCCATCTCGAAGGGCGGATTGACGTCAGTGTCCAGGCCGAGCATGCGGCCGAAGGTCCGCGCAGGATCACCGGCCGGCGGTTCGACTTTGATGACGTCGGCGCCCCAGTCGGCGAGTATTCCGCCGGCCGCGGGGGCAGCCACCCAGACGCCGAGTTCGACGACCCGGAACCCCTCCATCGGACCTGCCATCGACGCCCTTTCCCATTCACATTTACAATTACTGCACAATTTGTAAACTTGGCGGATGTTCACGACAGCTCGTCGCGTCACCCCCGCCCTCGGCCTGGCCGCACACCTCGGCCACGGCGTGCAACGTATCGCAACAGACGCGACCGTCGGCCGCATGCGCGGCATTCCGTGCCGGGTTGCCGACCTGGACGCCGGCCACCTGTCGCGGCTCATCGGACGCACCGTGCGCTCGGTCGCGGTGATCGACGGCGACGCGGGTACCTCGTCGCGGGCCCGGCTCGCGCTCGTCGGCGACGACGTCCCGGAATCGGTGTTCGTCAAGATGCCCGCCGAGACGGCGGCGACGCGGCTCATGGGCGAACTCGGCCGCCTCGGGCAGACCGAGGTCAGGTTCTACGAGCAACTGGCCCCAGGCCTGCCCGGGGTGCCACGGTCCTACGGCTCGGCATTCGATCCGCTGACCGGCCGGTTCGTGCTCGTGCTCGAGGACCTCGCACTGCAAAAGTGCGAGTTCCCCGACACGCTGCACCCGCTCGACAAGGACCGGGCCGGCCTCACGGTCGAACTTCTCGCGCGGCTGCACGCGGCGTTCTGGGGCCGTCTGCCGGAACGCGCAGGCAGCGGTCGGCTCGGCTGGCTGTACTCGGCGTCGGGCGATCACACGTCGCTGTTGACCGGGTCGCTGCTCAAGATGTCGACGCGGCGCCTCGCCGAACGCACCGACATACCGGTGGCCGGCGGCCGGTTCATCGACGAGAACTATCGCGCCGCGGCGCAACTGCTGGATCGACCCCCGCACACCGTGATGCACGGCGATGCACACCCCGGCAACCTGTACTTCCGCGGCGGCGCGGTCGGCCTGCTGGACTGGCAGGCGGTGCGGCGCGGCCACCCCGGCCGAGAGCTCGCGTATACCCTGATCACCAGCATGACCACGACCGACCGACAGTCCGCCGAGCGAGATCTTCTCGACACCTACCGGAGCGCGCTTGCCGCGGCAGGCGGACCCGAGCTCAACCGCGACGAGCTCTGGGAGCGCTACCGCATGGGCGCGCTGTACGCCTACACCGCGCCGGTGATCACCGCGGGCATGGGCGGTATGCAGGCCGAGGGCATCGCCCTGGAAGGCGCTCGACGTGGGGTTGCGGCGTTGGAGGACCTCGAGACTGTGGCATTGCTCAAGAAGTTGCTGTGATGGCCCTACCATTTTGGGGGAACCACAACCATTGAGGCTTGGACGTGAATGAACCTTTGCCCGCGCAGCGGGATGTGCCCAACGAAGACACCTCGACGCGCCACCGGATCCTGGTGGCGACGGCCGAGGTACTCGCGCGCAGCGGTCAGACCAAGCTGAGCCTGTCCGAGGTCGCGCTGCAGGCCGGGGTGTCGCGGCCGACGCTGTACCGCTGGTTCGCCGACAAGCAGGAACTGCTCGACGCATTCGGACGCTATGAGCGCGAGATGTTCGACAACGGCATCGGCCGCGCGACCGTCGGTTTGCGGGGCACCGAAAAGCTCGACGCCGCACTGCGGTTCATCGTGCAGTACCAACAGTCCTATTCGGGCGTCCGATTGGTCGACATCGAACCCGAGGTCGTGATCGCCCAGTTGACCCACGTCATCCCCATCATGCGGGCCCGGCTGCTCAAACTGCTGTCGGGACCCAACGCCGCGGTCAAGGCCGCCACCGCCATCCGCGTCGCGGTATCGCACTACATCGTGCGCAGCGACGACGGCGACCAATTCCTGGCCCAATTGCGCCACGCCGTCGGTATCAAACAGCCCGACTGATCCACGCCACCGCTCCCGGCAGCCCGCCATTGTCACGCAGGAGTGGCAGTCGGCGCCGACAGTCACACTGGCGTGACATTGGCGGCCAAGGACCGCGCTTGGGCGGCATTGAGCGACTGCTCAACAAGTTCCGCCAAGGGGATGACACTGGCGCGCAATTTTGTAAAGCTAGTCGCCATGACCCAGGTGCAGAGCGACAGCGGCGTGCTGGCCGGCGACGAACGCATGCTCATCGACGGTGAACTCCAATACACCGGCAGCGGTGCGAAATTCGACGTGATCCACCCGGCCACCGAAGAGGTTGCCGGCCAGGCCACCGACGGTACGGTGGCCGATGTCGAGAAGGCCGTCGGCGCCGCGCGGCGGGCGTTCGACGAAACCGACTGGAGCCGTGACATCGACTTCCGCCACCACTGCCTGATGCAGCTGCACGAGGCCCTGGAAGCCGACAAGGAACGGCTGCGCCGGATCCTGGTGACCGAGGTCGGCTGTCCCGTCACGGTGACCGGCAGCCAGATCGAGGATCCGATCGGCGAGGTCAAGCACTGGGCCGAGCATGGCAAGAACTTCGAGTACGTCGTCGACACCGGAGTGCACCAGACTCAGCTGGGACCGGCACGGCGCAAGATCGCCTATGAGCCGGTCGGCGTGGTCGGTGCCATCACACCGTGGAACGTGCCGTTCTACCTCAACATCGCCGAGACCGTTCCCGCGTTGATGGCAGGCAACACCGTCGTGCTCAAGCCGGCCCAGCTGACGCCGTGGTCGGGTACCGAGCTGGGGCGCATCGTCGCCGAGCACACCGACATCCCGGCGGGTGTGTTCAACGTCGTGGTCTCGAACGCCAACGAGGTCGGTGCCGCGCTGTCCGCCGATCCGCGGGTCGACATGATCACGTTCACCGGGTCCACCGCGACCGGGCGCGCGATCCTGGCCGCCGGTGCGCCGACGGTCAAGAAGACGCTGCTGGAGCTCGGCGGCAAGTCCGCCCACATCGTGCTCGACGACGCCGATTTCACCTCCGCGCTGCCGATCGCGGCGATGATGGCCTGCGTGATGAGCGGGCAGTCCTGCATCCTGCCCAGCCGTATCCTGCTCCCCCGCAGCCGCTACGACGAAGGCATCGAGATTCTCAAGGGCGCCATGGAGAACTTCCCGGTCGGCGACCCGTGGACGCCCGGCATCATGCAGGGGCCGCAGATCAGCGCAACGCAGCGGGAGAAAGTGCTGGGGCTCATCGCATCCGGTATCGACTCGGGGGCCCGGCTCGTCACCGGCGGCGGGGTGCCCGAGAGCCTGCCCACCGGCTATTACGTCGCGCCCACCCTGTTGGCCGACGTCGATCCCGACGCTCGCGTCGCGCAGGAGGAGATTTTCGGTCCGGTGCTGACGGTGACTCCGTACGACACCGACGACGACGCCGTTGCCATCGCCAACAACTCGATCTACGGCCTGTCCGGCGAGGTCTCCTCCACCGACCTCGACCGGGCGTTCGCGATCGCGCGACGGATCCGCACCGGAAACGTCACGATCAACAGCCGCAGCCATTTCGGGATCAACAGCCCGTTCGGCGGCACCAAGCAGAGCGGCCTCGGCAGGCGCAACGGCGAGGAAGGGTTCAAGGAGTACTTCGAGTCCAAGACCATCGGGATGCCCGACTAGTGGACGCGCAGCGGCTTGCCGACGAGTTGGCGATCTCGGCCCTGCTGACCCGCTACGCCCGCGGGGTCGACTCAAAAGACTGGGACACCTACCGGTCCGTGTTCACCGAGGACGCCCACATCGACTACACCTCGGCGGGTGCCATCGCAGGCAGCCGCGACGAGGTGGCCGACTGGCTGGCCGCCGGTTTCGCGGCGATCCCGTGGACGATGCACTACATCACCAACATCGACACGCAGATCGACGGCGACACCGCGACCGTGCGGGCGATGTTCTACAACCCCATGCAGTTGCCGGGCATGTCAGAGATGAGTGCATGCGGCGGCTACTACCACCACGAACTGGTGCGCACCGCCGACGGCTGGCGCAGCCGCAGTCTCCGCGAAGAGAACCTGTGGTTCACCAACGCGCCGGCGCGGGCCTAGCTCATCGAGCGCCGCGGTGCTCAGCCGTCGGGGCACCATAGGCCGCGCGCATCCGGCGGCGCCGATCCAACTCTCGAATCACGAAGAACAGCGCCAAGATCAGCATGCCCTTGCCGGCGAGCTCGGCACCCAACGTCGAGATCACCCGGGCCGCCCTCGGCGACAACTCCACCTGGGACAGCACGCAGTAAACCATGAGCGGCACGCCGCCCAGACAACGCAGCAGCACGGCCGACCGCCCGGCGATCTGCTCGAAATATGCTGCCCCCAAAGCCAATGTCGCGAACGCGGCCACGACCGCAGTCCACGTCCAGGTGTTCGTGATCGACACATGCCGGACCGCGAAAAGGTGGACCAACGCGAGGGTGAGCGCACCGCTCATCACGATGGCTGCCAGTGCGGCGAATATGGCCGCCTTACCGACCGAACCGTGATTGCGCTCCACCCATTTCGCGATGAACGAGAACGCCTTGTTGGGCATTCCTCCGACAACCGACGGCTCACCGGGGCCGTGGCGTGCCCTCACCAACCGCGCGATCACCCGCCGGGTGGGGTCGACCGGATGGATGAAGCCACGGACTTCGGCGATCATCGCGGCGACGTTCTGCCGCGTCAGCACCTGATCCTCGCCCACCGGCACCGCCCGCGAGTCCGGCGTCTCCTGGAGGTGCCCGGTGACGTTGCACCAGTACAGCATCCGCATCTCGGGGTCGTAGACGACACCGATGACGGGAACGTTGGTGGTTCGCCAGATCTCGGCGTGCTTTCCGACCGGGATCGCGTACCCGAACGATCTGCGATACGTACTCCCCGACTTCACTTGAACGGCGATGTGGGCCCCGGTCGGACGGCCGTCCCCTACCAATTGGACGTACAGATCCAGGCCGTGGTCCTTTGTGCCGTCCACTTGATGAACAATGTGCCCTGCCGCCTCGAGCAGGGCGACAACGGCGTTCACCCCCGCACGCTCGACACCGAGATTGGCCCTTCGCCGAACCATCGCTCCCCCTCCGCACGTTGCGCACAACGATACGAACGAAGACCGACAAGCGGTGTGAAGCCTCAGCCCTCGGCTGCCAATTGACCGCAGGCCGCGGCGATCTCGCGGCCACGGGTATCGCGCACCGTGCACGACACGCCCCGCTCGCGTACCCGCTTGACGAACTCGCGCTCGACGGGCTTGGGGCTCGCATCCCATTCGCTGCCCGGTGTCGGGTTCAGCGGGATGAGGTTGACGTGTACGAGCGGCCCCAGTGCGGCGTGCAGCTTCTTGCCGAGAAGGTCTGCGCGCCAAGGCTGGTCGTTGACATCGCGGATCAACGCGTACTCGACGGACACGCGGCGACCGGTGACGTCGGCGTAATACCGGGCGGCATCGAGGACTTCGTGGACCGGCCATCTGTTGTTGACCGGGACGAGGGTGTCGCGCAGCTCGTCGTCGGGCGTGTGCAGTGACACCGCGAGGGTGACGCCGAGGCGCTCGTCGGCCAGCTTGCGGATGGCGGGCGCCAGACCGACGGTCGACACCGTCACCGACCGGGCGCTGATCCCGAAGCCGTTGGGCGACGGTGCGGTGATTCTGCGGACGGCGGCGAGCACGCGGTTGTAGTTGGCCAGCGGCTCGCCCATGCCCATGAAGACGATATTCGACAGGCGGCCGTCGTGTTCGTTGCGCATCGCGGCCGACGCGGCGCGGACCTGTTCGAGGATCTCGGCGGTCGACAGGTTGCGCTTGAGCCCGCCCTGGCCCGTCGCGCAGAACGGGCAGGCCATGCCGCAGCCGGCCTGGGACGAGATGCACACCGTGTTGCGCTGCGGGTACCGCATGAGCACGGATTCGAACGTCGTCCCGTCAACCGCACGCCACAGCGTCTTGCGCGTCTCACCGGCATCGCACTGGATTTCGCGGGCCGGCGAGATCAGCGACGGAAACAGCGCTTCGGCCACCTGGTCGCGCACCGCGGCGGGCAGGTCGGTCATCTGCTGTGGGTCGGCTATCAGCCTGCCGTAGTACTGATTGGCGAGCTGCTTGGCCCGAAACGCCGGTAGCCCGAGCTCAGTGACCGCTGCCGCGCGCCCGGCTTCGTCGAGGTCGGCAAGGTGCCGCGGCGGCATGGCGCGGCGCGGGGCATCGAAGATCAAAGGCAGGGATCCGGGCATGATGAAACACCAGTATCTCACCCGGCGCGCGGTGCTCGCTCATGCCAGCAGCGACAGCACGATCCACGTGGCGACGGCCGAGGGCAGCACCGAGTCGATGCGGTCCATGATGCCGCCGTGACCGGGTAGCAGCGTGCCCATGTCTTTGATCCCGAGATCGCGCTTGACCTGGGATTCGACCAGATCGCCGAGGGTTCCGGTGATCACCAGCATGATCCCGAGCGGGATGCCGACCCACGCCGGTTTGTCGAGCAGGAACTGCACGGCCAGAACCGACACGACGATGCCGAGCACGAGCGAGCCGCACAGCCCTTCCCACGATTTCTTGGGGCTGATCGCGGGCACCATCGGATGCTTGCCGAACAGCACCCCGGCCGTGTAGCCGCCGACGTCGGAGGCCACCACGCCGAGCATGAGACAGAACACGCGGCCGGCACCGTCGTCGGGGTAGATCAGCAGTGCGCCGAACGCGCCGAACAGCGGTATCCACGCCGCGAGGAACACCGTGACCGAGACATCGCGCAGGTAGTTCGCCGGGGCGGCCGACAATCCGCCGCTCAGCAGCCGCCAGATGAGACACAGCACCACGGTGCCGCCGAAGGCGCCCAACGCGCCTGCCGCCCCGAATGGCCAGGTCAGCCACACGATGGCTTGGCCGCCGAGCAGCAGCGGCACCACCGGGATGGAAAATCCGCCGTCGCGCAACCGGCGGACGACCTCGTGCGTGGCGACCGCCATGGCGACGGCGACCACCGCGACCCAGACGTGCGGTGCGAACAGCAGTATGGCGATGATGGAGCCGCCGAGCGCCACCCCGACGGCGATGGCCGCCGGCAGGTTGCGACCGGCGCGGGACTGCTTCTTCGGCGGTTCTCCGACCGGTGTGCTTGCCACGGATCCTGCTTGCTGATCGGTCACTAGACCTCCAGCAGCTCGCCTTCTTTGTGCTTGACCAGTTCGTCGATCTGATTGGTGTAGGTGTGGGTCGACTTGTCGAGTTCCTTCTCGGCCCGGCCCACCTCGTCCTCGCCGGCCTCGCCGTCCTTCTTGATGCGGCTGAGTTCTTCCATCGCCTTGCGGCGGATGTTGCGAACCGACACCTTGGCGTCCTCGCCCTTGGACTTGGCCTGCTTGACCAGGTCGCGACGACGTTCTTCGGTCAACTGCGGGATGGCCACTCGGATGATGTTGCCGTCGTTGGTCGGGTTGACGCCGAGGTCGGAGTTGCGGATCGCGTCCTCGATGTTCCGCAGCTGAGAAGCCTCGTACGGCTTGATGACGACCATGCGCGCCTCGGGCACGTTGATGCTCGCGAGCTGCGTGATCGGCGTCATTGCGCCGTAGTAGTCGATGTTGATGCGGGAGAACATGCCGGGGTTGGCCCGGCCGGTACGAATCGACGCCAAGTCGTCGCGGGCCACGGTCACGGCCTTTTCCATCTTCTCCTCGGCGTCGAAGAGAGTCTCGTCGATCACTGTTCTTTCTCCCGTCAGGTGGTGACCAGTGTTCCGATCTTCTCACCCGCCACCGCACGAGCGATATTGCCGTCGGTCAGGAGATTGAACACCAGGATCGGCATGCCGTTGTCCATGCAGAGACTGAACGCCGTCGCGTCGGCCACCTTGAGTCCGCGATCGATGACCTCGCGATGGGTGATCGCGGTCAGCAGCTCGGCATTGGGGTCCTCGCGCGGGTCGGCGGTGAACACGCCGTCGACCGCCTTGGCCATCAGCACGACCTCGGCGCCGATCTCCAAGGCACGCTGGGCAGCCGTGGTGTCGGTGGAGAAGTACGGCAGACCCATGCCTGCGCCGAAGATGACGACGCGGCCCTTTTCCAGGTGGCGTACCGCCCGCAGCGGTATGTACGGCTCGGCGACCTGACCCATCGTGATGGCCGTCTGCACGCGGGTGTCGATGCCTTCCTTCTGCAGAAAGTCCTGCAGGGCAAGGCTGTTCATGACGGTACCGAGCATGCCCATGTAATCGGACCGGGTGCGCTCCATGCCGCGCTGTTGCAGCTGGGCACCGCGGAAGAAGTTGCCGCCGCCGATGACAACCGCGATCTGAGCGCCGCTGCGGACGACTTCGGCGATCTGGCGCGCGACCAGGGCGACGACGTCGGGGTCGAGCCCGACCTGTCCGCCGCCGAACATTTCCCCGCCGAGTTTCAGCAGCACCCGCGAATAGAGCGGTCGAATAGGTGCTGCCTGGCCGGCGACATTCGGATCCGCCATCGCTCTCCTCGGCACTCCTCGCATTAGAGAGCCATCCCGGCGATTGCCCAGGACGGCAACTCCATCCTGCCCTATGTCGGGGCTTTCGCGTTGCCGGGGGGAGCCGAGTGTCGCCGGCCGGCCGGGACTAACCGAGGTGGGCCTGCAGCAACCAGGCGGCGACCGACTTGCGGCCGTTGCCCTCGTCGCGGATGTCGGCACCCGCGAAATCGCCGAAGTTCACGAATTCCGGTGGCACGTTGGCGTGGATGCGGGCCGGGCGGATGTCGTCGATCACCCAGTACTTGCCAACGATGTCGCGTAGTTCGTCGTCGCTGACCGGATTGGCCGGCCCGGTGTCGCCCATGGTGGCCTTGTCGAATACGAGGACGAAGTACGACGCGCCGGGCGCAGCCGCGCGCACGATCGACTGCTGGTAGCCCTCGCGGAGTTCGACGGGCATGGAGTGGAAGAGCGTGCTGTCGACGATCGTGCCGAAGCGGCCGTCGTATCCGGTGAACGAACTGATGTCGGCGACGTCGAAGCTGGCGTTGGTCAAACCCCGCTTGGCGGCCTCGGCACGGGCGAGTTCGATCGCGGTCGGCGACTGGTCGAGCCCGACCGTCGTGAAGCCGCGCTCGGCCAGGTACAGCGCGGTGGCGGCTTCGCCGCAGCCGGCGTCGAGCACGTCGCCGTGGAACTTGCCCGCTTCGATGAGCGCGGCGATCTCGGGCTGCGGCTCGCCGATGCTCCAGGGCGGCCGGACGCCGGCGAACTCGGAAGCTTCACCGCGGTATGCAGATTCGAAGATGTCCTGTGGTGTGGTCATGTCACCGGTATATCAACCTGGTTGATATGTGTCAATATGCTTGATATGAGTGCCTTTCTTGAGGAGCAGCCTCTCGGCTACCTGATGTATCGCGTGGTCGCGGTACTGCAACCCAAAGTCGCCGCGCAGCTGCAGCCGCTGGGGTTGACGTTGCCCGAATTTGTTTGCCTGCGGATCCTGTCGATGGCACCCGGGCAGTCCAACGCCGAGCTCGCGCGCCACACCAACGTCTCCCCGCAGGCCATGAACAACGTTTTGCGCGGATTGCAGGACAAGGGCGCGGTGCGGCGGCCGGACGCCGTCACGTCCGGCCGCGCCCTGCCCGCCGAGCTGACGCCGCAAGGGGCCGCACTGCTCAAGCGCGCCGAGGCCGCGGTGCTCGCCGCCGAAGCAGATGTTCTCGCCAGCCTCACCGTCGACCAGCGGCGGGAACTCAAGCGCCTGCTGGCGCACGCCGTGGACTGAGCGCCGAACGCCACGAATCCCCCGATTCCCTTGGGAATCGGGGGATTTCGCGTCAGCCACCCTCTAGCGGATAGGCTCCACCCGCTTGATCAGCAGCCCGAAGCACAGCGCCCCGGCCACCACGACGACGCCGGTGAGCACCAACGGGAACTCGAACGAACCGGTCGCGCCGTACAGTGCGCCGATCACGATCGGGCTGAGGGCGCTTCCGATGTTGGAGAAGAAGTTCTGCGTAGCACCCAAGCTGGCAACCGTGCTGGAGTCGACGACGTCCGCGGGCAGGCACCAGATCGTGACGATCGTGAACGCCGAAGCCGCATACGAGATCGACATCAGCGTCAGCGCCTGCCAGGCCTGCGGCGCGACGGCAGCGAGGGCGATCACCGAGCACACCAGCATGCCGCCGACGAGGCAGGTCTTTCGGACGCGGTTCAGAGACCAGCCACGCGCCAGCAGGTAATCGCCCACGAATCCGCCGATCCAGCTGCCGAGGATGGCCGCGAGCGGCGGGATCATCCCGAAGACACCGAGTTTGAGCAGATCGAACCCGCGCTCCTCCACCAGGTACGACGGGAACCAGGTCAGGAAGAACGTGATCATGAAGTTGAGGCAGAAGAAGCCGAGCATCATGCCCCACACCGTGCGGCGGCGGAAGAGTTCGACCAGCCGCATGGGCTTGGCGGTGGGATCCAGGTTCGTCGCGGCCTGCTCCTTGTGGCTTTCGTGAATGATCGCGAGTTCGGCTTCGTTGACCGCCGACATGACCTCAGGACGCCGGTACCACGCCCACCAGCCGATCGCCCAGAGCACGCCGAGCGCACCGGCGAACAGGAACGCCGCGCGCCAGCCCCACAGGCCGATGATCAGGGCGATCAGCGGTGTCGCAGCGGCACTGCCGATACGGGCACCGCTGTCGTAGACCGAAGTGGCGCGGCTGCGCAGCCGCAGCGGGAACCAGTGCGACACCGTCTTGGCGGCCGCCGGGTAGGCGCCGGCCTCACCCACACCGAGGCCCAACCGCAGCCCCAGCAATGCGCCGAAGCTGTTCACCACGCCAGTCGCGCCGGTGAACAGCGACCAGACCAGCACCGAGGCGCCGAACATCACGCGTTCGCCGAACCGGTCGATCAGCCGGCCCGCCGGAATCTGCATGAGCGCATAGCTCCACGAGAACGCGCTGAGAATGAGGCCTTTCTCGGTCGGTGTGAGGTGGAAGTCCTCGGTCATGAACGGCAGGCTCACCGACACCGCGGATCGGTCGATGTAGTTGATCGCGAGACCGACCGCACAGAAGACCGCGACGGCCCATCGGATCCGGGTCGCTCGACTGCTACCGCCTGGCGCCGGGTCGGGTTCTCTGCCGGGTTTACCGTGCGTCATTGCCGGTGTGCTGGTCATTGTCGTCGAGCCTCCAGGATCAGAACTTCGTGATTGTTTCGCTCATCTGCAGTGAGGGGAAGCTGCGCCGCGGGTGCGCTGTGGTGCGCGACACAATCACATTGTCAGATCGCCATGATTGAACCAATCATCTCAATTGTCAATAGGCGTTACGCGTGGAGCTTGTACGCAGTTTTCGCGCACACAACAAATTTCCGCGCTGCTTATGTGCGCGATTCGCACATTTAACGTTGACTTGCGCACATCGCGCATGTAGCGTCTGCCTCGTGACACAGCCCACAGATCCGGACGCCGAGCCGTTCGACGGCGGCGATGACGGCATCGTCCGCCGACGCGATGTACGTGGCGCGAAGCGTCGTGAGCAGATCCTGAATCTGCTGCAGACCGTCGAGTCGGGTTCACTGAGCGTCGAGGAGATCGCCGAACGATTCGGCGTCTCGTTCGCGACCGTGCGCCGTGATCTGAGCCGGCTACACCAGGACCGCCATATCACCCGCACCTACGGCGGCGTGGCGTTGACGGTGCCCACCGAGCTGTCGATCCACCAGCGCCACCTGGAGTTCACCCGGGAGAAGGACGCGATCGGGCGGCTCGCCGCCGAGTCCGTCGCGGACGGCGCAGTCGTGATCGTCGACGCAGGCACCACCACCGAGTTCGTGGCCAGGTACCTCGACGCCGAGGACCTCACGGTGTTCACCAACGGCATCGGCGCGATCAACATCCTGATGCGCAAGGAAGACGTCTCGGTGGTCGTGCTCGGTGGCCGGCTGCGCCGGGTCAACGAGACCATCAGCGGGGCCGAAGCCGAGCACATGTTGCGCGCGGTCGTCGCCGACTATGCGTTCATCGGCGCCGACGCGGTGCACCCCCGGTACGGCGTCGCCTCGCGCACGCTCGAACAGAGCCGGCTCAAAACGCTGATGATGCAACGGGCCAGACAGACGATCGTGGTCGCCGATCACCGCAAGCTCGGCACCGACCAGTTCAGCTACTGGTCGGAACTCCCGGCGCAGTGGCGGTTCATCACCGACGACGGCGCCGAATCCGAAGCCCCCGCAACCGCCCTCGACGAACTGCGCCGGATCGGCGCACACATCGAACTCGCGCATCCGCTGCGCGCCCTGACCGACACCGCCGACGAGAGAGGCACCCAGTCGTGACGACCGCCACGTCGCAATCACGTGACATCGCAAGCACTTCCGAGTCCCAGACCTTCCGCCAGGCGGTTCTGTACCAACCCAACGACATGCGCATCGAGCATTCGCCGATGCCGTTGCTGCAGCCCGGCGACGTCCTGCTGCGCGTCGACGCGGCCCTGTTGTGCGGCACCGACGTCCGGATCTTCGAGGGCCGCAAACAGAAGAACGTCACCTTCCCGTCGGTGCTGGGCCACGAATTCGCCGGCACCGTCGTCGACGCCAACGGACCGCTGCCCGACGGGGTCGGGATGGGTGACCAGGTCGCGGTCTATCCGCTCGTCACGTGTGGTTCGTGCACGGCATGCCGCCGCGGTCACGAGAACATCTGCCGCAATCGCCGGGCGTTCGGATACCAGCTGACGGGTGGATTGTCCCAGTACGTCCACGTGCCGGCCGTCGCGCGACAGAATCTCGTGCCGGTGCCCGGTGTTCCGGCCACGCAGGCCGCCATCATCGAACCGGTGGCCTGCGCCTACAACGGCCAGCAGCTCGCCGGGATGTCGAAGGCCCAGACGGCGCTGATCGTCGGCTGCGGGCCCCTCGGCCTCATTCACGCGGGCCTCGCGAAGAGTTTCGGCGTGGAGAAGGTCGCCGCAGTGGACCCGATCGCCGGACGCCGGGAGATGGCCACCCGGTTCGGTGCCGACCTGGTGCTGGAGCCGGGGCCCGACACCGCCGCCGCGCTGGACGACTTCACCGACGGCGGCATCGACGTACTCGTCATGGCCATCGGCCGAATCGACGCGCTGACACCGTATTTGGGCAGCCTGGCGCCGGGTGCCCGGGTGTCGGTGTTCGCCGGATTCGGCGCCGACGCCGACCTCGCGGTGTCGGCCAACGATGTGCACTACAACGAATGGACCATCGTCGGCGCGTCGTCGTGCCGGCTGGACGGGTTTCACGCCGTCGCGCCGATGGTCGCCTCGGGGCAACTCCCCGTTGCCGAACTGATCGGCACGCAGCTGCCCCTGGACCGCGCCGTCGAGGCGATCGCGCTGGCCGGTTCCGGTGCCGACATGCGCGTCGGCGTCGATCCCTGGGCCTGAGCACCGGCCCACCCCACGCCCCACACAAGGAGAACCGAAGTATGACAACGACATTCACACCCGCATTCGACATCAACCGATCCGGCACGACGCCCGCGCTCGGCCGCGAGTTGCGGCTGCGCCGGCTCTTCGCGGCCGACGGTCGCACCGTGACGGTCGCGCTCGACCAGGCCGTGCCGCGCGGTGTGGCTCCGCGGCTGGCCAACATCGGGCCGACCTTCGACAGCATCGCCGACGGTGAGCCCGACGCGGTCACCATCACCAAGGGGCTTGCGGGCCCGCTGTTCGGCGGACGCGCCACACCTATGCCCTGGATACTCAAGGCGTCGATGTTCTCCGTGGAGTTCCATCCCACCTACGACGCCACCATCGGAACCGTCCACGACGCGATCCGGCTCGGTGCGGACGCGGTGGCCGTCGGGATCTCGGCCGGATCGTCGAATCAGGTTGCGATGTTCGAGATGCTCACCAAGGTTGTCGAGGAGGCGCACACCTGGGGACTCCCGGTGGTGTGCCACGCCTACCCGTCCGGCGAATTGTGGGGCGACCGTAAAGGTTCCACCGAATCGGTGCTGTACGCCTCCCGGGCCGCCGCCGAACTCGGCACCGACATCGTCAAGACCTGGTACACCGGTTCGACCGCCGAGTTCGCCAAGGTCGTCGAGGGCACGCCCGCGATCGTCGTCGCGGCGGGCGGCGCGCCGGCTCCCAGCCCGCTCGATGTGCTCAAGCAGGCCGCCTCGGTCGTCGAGGCCGGTGGTCATGGCATGACCGCGGGCCGCAACATCTGGCAGGCCGCGGATCCGGCGAAGATGGTCAATGCGCTCAAGGCCGTCATCCACGGCGGCGACTCGCCCGAGGTCGCCGCCAAGCTGCTGGACTGACGTTCCCGTGGCCTACCTGGGAATCGATGTCGGCACCTCGGCCACCAAGGCCGTCGTAATCGACTCGGATGGAACGGTTCTCGCCCGGTCCCGGGTGCCGCACCCGTCAGCGCGCGGGTGCGGCCCCGGCCGGGCGGATCCGGCGGCGTGGCGCAGCAGCGTCATCGCCACCGTCAGGACCGTCGTGGAGACTCTCGGGACGAACGCCCCTGCGGTCACCGGCGTGGGTCTGGACACCCACTGCCCCACCGCATTACTGCTCGACGCGTCCGGGCGGCCGCTGACCGCCGGTGTCACGTGGGACCATCCGGGGTTGGCCGGCCCCACCGCGGATCTGATCAACGCGCTCAGCCCGGACGAAATACGGCTCGTGGGCAATCATCTGATGCCTGCGACCGCGATGGGCGCGGCATACCGCTTGCTGCAGTCCATCGAACCCGAAGCACTCAGCGCGGCAACCACATTCGGCCTCGCCGGAACGTGGCTGGGCCAATGGTTGACCGGGCAGCGGGCCATCGACCCCACGCAGGCCTCCTACACCGCGCTGATGTCGAGCACAGACGGCAGCTGCCGCTGGTTGACCGACGTCCTGGCCCGCTTCGGCGTGCCGCTACACCAGCTGCCGCCGATTCGGCCGTCGTTGAGCGTGCTGGGCCTGCTCACCCGCGACGCGGCGGAAATCCTCGGGCTCCCCCACGGCATTCCGGTGCTCGTGGGCTCGGGCGACACTCCCGCCGCCTCGTACGCTCTGGGCGCCGCACCGGGCGGGCGTCCGCTGTTCATCATGGGCACCACCCATGTGGTGTCGAACGCGCTGGCCGAGCCCGACCCGAGGGCGTTGGCCTTGCAACGCTCCGACGTCCGGACCGGGCAATGGCTCATCAACGGGGTGATCAACGGCGGCGACGCGCTGGCCGACGGCGCCTCGAGGCTACGATTCGGCACGGGCGACGCGGCGGTCGCCCGCCTCGTCACGGCCGCGTTCGAAGCCGGCCCGGCCGACCCGGGCAGTCCGGTGTTCATCCCGCACACGCGGCCGGAGCGCGGCCCACTGTGGTTCGACGAACCGCGAACGGCGCTCGTGGGCCTCGGTGCGCAAACGCCTGCGCCCGTGGCGGCCCGGGGCGTGGTCGAAGGCGTACTGTTCGCCGACCGCATGATCATCGAGTCGTGCGTCGGCGCCGACCAGCGCACCCTCTACGTCAGCGGCGCGTTCGGTGACGAGCCCGCGCTGCCGCAGCTGCTCGCCGACGTCCTGGACCGCGACATCCTCGTGGTCGACGAAAGTCACCTGCCCGCGCTCGGAGCGGCCGCCATGTGCGGCGAGGTCCTCGACGGTCGGGTCATGACGCCCCCGCAAACCCGTCGCGTATCGCCGCGCGCCGAATGGCGCGAGGCCGTGGCCGAACGGTGGGACCGCTATCGCGACGTATGGTGCACAGTCACAGGTGTCGCACCGCTCGACACCCTCGACGAGGCAAAGACAAGGAATCTCTGTTGACGATCTACGTGTCGAGACTGCTCACCGATCGCGCCATGGCCCATCTCGATTCACTTGGCGTGCCGGTGCGCGTCGGCGGCGAAGAACCGCCGAGCCGGGCCGACCTCGAGGCCGGGATCGCGGGCGCCACCGCGGCCGTCGTCACGCTGACCGAACGGATCGATGCCGCGCTGCTCGCCACGGCAGGTGACCAGCTCAAGGTCGTGGCCAACGTCGCCGTCGGTTACGACAACATCGACGTACCCGCCGCAACGGCGGCCGGCGTCACGGTCACCAACACGCCAGGGGTGCTCGACCGGGCCACCGCCGACCACACGTTCGCGCTGATCTTGGCCGCGACGCGCCGCGTGGTCGACGGCGACCGATTCCTGCGGTCCCGCCAGGAGTGGGTATGGGGGCCGCGCATGCTCGTGGGGCTCGACGTCAGCGCCGGTGCCACCCTCGGCATCCTGGGCTACGGCCGGATCGGCAAGGCCGTCGCGAAGCGCGCACAGGCCTTCGACATGACGGTGCTGGCCACCGCACGCAGCCGACAGCCCGGCACCGAGGAGGACGGTGTCCGGTTCGTCGACACCGACACGCTGCTCGCCGAAAGTGACGTGCTGAGTGTGCTCACCCCGCTGACGCCGCAGACCCGCCATCTGATCGACGCGGACGCTCTGGCGAAGATGAAACCGACCGCCTACCTGATCAACACCGCGCGTGGCGGCGTGGTCGACGAATCGGCTCTGATGGCGGCTCTGCACGGAAACCGGCTCCGCGGTGCCGCGCTCGACGTCTTCGAAAACGAACCCGACGTCGACCCGGCGCTGCTCGACACGCCGAACCTCGTGCTCACTCCACACATCGCCAGTGCGGGCGAGGCGACACGGGACGCGATGGGTATCCTCGCAGTCGACAATGCCGCCGCGGTTCTCGCCGGGAAACCGGCGCTTACCCCTGTTCGATAGCACCGGATGAAAATCGTTCTCGCCCCGGACTCCTTCAAGGAGTCGATGACCGCGTCGCAAGCGGTTTCCGCCATGCGCGAAGGAGTTCTGTCGGTACTGCCCGATGCCGAGTGCGTCGGAGTGCCGATGGCCGACGGCGGTGAAGGCACGGCCGATGCCGTGGTCGACGCCCTTGCCGGCGAGCACATCACGGTCGAGGTGTCCGATCCGCTGGGCCGGCCGGTGCAGGCGAAGTACGGCTATATACCCGACCGAAAGCTCGCCGTCGTCGAGATGGCCACGGCCTCGGGCCTGGAGCTCGTGGCACCGGCTGAGCGGGATGTGTTGCGGGCCAGTACTTTCGGCGTCGGCCAGCTGATCGCGAACGCATTGGACCACGGCGCCGCCGAACTGCTGATCGGGTTGGGCGGGTCGGCCACCAACGACGGCGGTGCGGGCATGCTCGCCGCGCTCGGCGCTGTGCTCGCCGATGCGGACGGCGCACCGTTGCCGCCCGGTGGCGCCGCGCTCGCCCGGCTGGATCGCATCGACCTCACCGGACTCGACGCCCGGCTCGCCGACGTCCGGATCAGAATCGCGTCGGACGTCACTGCCCCGCTGCTCGGAACAGGCGGTGCCAGCGCGGTTTTCGGACCGCAGAAGGGCGCAACACCCGCCGACGTCGAGGTTCTCGAGGCGGCACTGACGCGGTTTTCCGAAGTGACCGAGACGACCCTTGGGCGTGCTCGGCCCGAAACCCCCGGCGCAGGCGCCGCGGGCGGCCTCGGCTTCGCGCTGCTGGAATACCTTGACGCCGAATGCGATCCCGGTGTGCAGGTGATCGCCGAAACCGTGGGTCTGGAGAAATCCGTCGCAGGCGCGGACTGGGTGTTCACCGGCGAAGGCAGCGTCGACGCGCAGACCATGCTCGGCAAGACCCCGTTCGGAGTGGCCGAGGTCGCCTGCCGCGCCGGTGCCCGGGTGGTGATCTTCGCGGGCCGAGTCGGCGACGATGCCGGTGTGCTGCTGGACAACGGTGTGGACCGGCTTGTCGCGATCACCGTGCCGGGTACGCCCCTCGAACAGGCACTGCGCGAGGGGCCGGCGTCGCTGACCCGCGCCGCCGCCGAGGTGTGCCGCGCGATCGCCTGACTCCGCGAGCAGACGCTCGGGTACCCCGTGCGCATGAAAATTGGGTACCCCCGCGTCTGCTCGTCGGCTAGAGGATCGCCGCCGCGACGATCAGCCCGAAGGCGAGGTAGGCGGCCGTGATCACCAGCACCTCGGGCGTGAACGTCTCCTGCGCGAGCACCCGTCCCATGTCGATGCCCTTGATCGCGCCGATCAGCCGTACCGAAAACGCTTGCGCCGCAATGCCCAAGAGCCCGAACACGAGCGTCATGATGAGGCCCTGTATCAGATCACCCGATGACGCGTAGATCGCGAGGACGATGATGATCGCCATCGACAGCACACCCGAGGCGGCGACCGCCGCGGCGTTGGGGCGGCCGGCCTGGACCAGTACCCGCAGCGGTCCCGGCGTGGTCCAGTCGATCACGTAGAACCCGAGAACCATCAGGGCGATGCCGACGATGGTGTACAGCACGATCGCCGAGACACCGTGGCCGAGGATCGACCAGTAGTCGGAACTGAGCGCGACGGTGGTGGTGGTCACAGGTTGATCCTTCCGAGGGAACAGTGGGAGGTCACAGTGGGAGGTCACAGTGGAATACGGTGTGGCACAAAGGCGGCGCCGTTGTCGGTGACGAGGCCCGAGGTCTCGCGGATCCCGAGGCCGGCCGATTCGTCGCCGACGATCCAGGCCCCGAGGGCCGGGCGCATGTCGTCGAACTGCGGCAGCGGGTCCAGCAGCTGGTACACGTACCCCTCTTCGCCGTACACGCCGCCGGTCTCGGTTTCGTATCCCGCACCGACGATGGTGATGTTGGCGCCTTCGCGTCCGAGCTTCGGCTTGCGCACGTATTCGGTCAGTTCATGCGGATCGTCGACGTAGGCGGGCAAGAGATTGGGATGGCCCGGGTACATCTCCCACAGGATCGCCAGGATCGCCTTGTTGCTCAGCAGGGTCTTCCACAACGGTTCGACCCACATGGTCGTCGGAAGCTGCTCGACGGCATGGCGGCCGAAGTCGTCGTCGAGCATCCATTCCCAGGGGTAGAGCTTGAAGACCGACGCCATCGGCGCTTCCTCGAGATCGACGAACCGGTTGAGGTCCTCGTCGAACCCGATGTCCTCGATCGCCAGCCCCACCGTGTGCAGGCCTGCCTCGGCCGCGCACTCCTGAAGGTAGGCCACCGTCACGTTGTCCTCGCCGGTCATCTCGGCTCCCGACCAGGTGAAGTGGGTTTCGGAGCCCGGAAGGCGATCGCGGATCTCGGCCCACCGCGCCACCAGGCGTTCATGCAGCGAGTTCCACTGATCGTCGTCGGGAAACACATCGGTTTTCCAGTGCCACTGCAGAATCGCGGCTTCGAGCAGCGTGGTGGGCGTATCGGCGTTGTATTCGAGCAGAACCGGCGGCCTGCGGCCGTCGTAGCGCAGGTCGAACCGCCCGTACAGATGAGGATCGCTTCGCCGCCAAGACTTTTCGATGTGCTGCCAACTCCATTCGGGGAGCCCGAAGTCACGGTAGCGCTCGGTCAGGACGACCTGCTCGACGGCTTCCAGACACATCGAGTGCAGCACCTCGACCGACGCCTCGATCGACAGCACCTCGTCCATGTCGAATACGTAGTGCACCGATTCATCCCAGTAGGGCCGGTCGGCGCCGCTGGCGTCTCGCGCCGGCGTGCCGTAACACATGCCCTGGTCGGCGACGATCTGTTCCCAGCCGGCTCGCGGGGAACTGCGCTGGCGCCGCACTCAGCTACCCGAGCTTCCGTAGCTCGACGACGACCCGAAGCCGCCCCGGGAGATCGAGGAGCCGGACTTCGTCTTCGCCGTGGTGCCCTTGGGGAGCTCCAGCGTTCCCCCGCGCGCGGTGGTCCCCACACCGCCGTTGGTGCCGCCGTAGTAGTAGCGGTACGGCGAGCCGGCGTAGATGAACGTGCCGCCCGAACTGCTGTACCCGCTGGAGCAGTACTCGTCCGGCACCACCTCGTTGGTGCCGTCCTTCACGCACGCGGCGTCGACTTCCTCCTTGTGCAACAGGTGATAGCCGAGGGCCACGGCCCCGACGACCCCGACCACGGCGACCGAACCCATCAGGATCTTGCCGTTCCTGGCGGACCGCTCGCGCGCCTTCTGCTCCTGCAGCTCGGCGAATCGGGCCGCGGCCTCACGGGCCTTCTGGGCCTTGTCCCGCTGCCGGGCCTCGGCGACGGTCGGCTGCCGTGGCCTGGTCTTACCCGGCTCCTGCCAGCGAATCGAGCCGCGCTGGTCACCCGTCTCGTTGTCCGGCCCAGAAGTCATTCACACCCCCACCACAGCGCCACCCGCCTGCCGCAGACGAGCATAAGCCCCCGCCGACGCGACGACAGCACCAATGTGCCGGTTTGCCCGGGACGGCGGGGTAGCCGCCGTGGCGCTCAGTGGTGGTGGCAGGCCGCCGGCGGGGACGGCGGTAGATCCAGCGCCGGGTTGCCGTCGAAGAAGCCGACCGGCTTGAGCTTGAACCCCGTGTAGTGACACGGCATCACCGGCCAGTCCTCCGGGCACACGACGTGGTGGGCGCCGACGGTGTACCAGAGGACGACGTCGGTGTTCTCGAGCGGGGCGTCGTCGGCCACGTACTCGGGCAGCCCTTGCGCCTCGGCGCACTGGTACATGTAGTCCCCCGCCGCGTAGAGCTCCTTCGGGTCGTACTTGGTCACCCAGAGGTTGTGCTGGACGAACCGGGCCCGGTCGTAGATGACCGATCCCTCCTGCACCATCACCGGCACGATGTCCTTGGGCATCAACTTGTAGGCGACCGGCGCCCCGAACTCGTTGAGCTTCGACGGGTTGACGACTTTCCAGTACCGGCCCGTCGCGTGGTCCCAGTCCCGCGCCCCCTCGGATTCCGACGCCACCAAGGTGTCCTGCGTGATCCAGGCATTGTGGTGCGGATTGAGCGCCGGGTCGGGCTCGGGAATCGAATCCACCTCGTACACGCTGTTTCCCGGCCCGTCGACACTCATGTCCATCCGGAAGTTGAAGAAGTGCTGGTGGTTCGGGCCGTACATGCCCGGCGCGACCATCTTCCCCCACCGCGGGGACTCACCGTCGGCGATGGCACCGGTGGTCAGGACGCCGGTGAGTTTGACCTCCATCTCGATGGACGCGTCGTTGTAGAGGTACCAGAAGAACCCGTACTCGTAGTTCCCGACGGTGCAGATCATCGAGATGACCAGGCGCCGGGACCGCCGGACCTCGACCTCGCCGGTCCGGAAATCGGTGTGTTTCCACGAGATTCCGAAGTCTTCTTCGTGCATGCAGATCGCGTTCGGGATCGTGACCGCGTTGCCGCTCGAATCGTTGACCGTGCCGTCGAAGTAGTAGATCTCGCCGAGACAGTCACAGCCGAGGGTCAGCGGATTGGCCGAGAAGCCCATGCCGACCTCGCCCATGTCGAAGACGTTCTTGTTCCAGTGTGTCGGTGACGAGTCACCGTACGGCACCACCATTTCCGACAGCGCCGCGCGGTACATGATGGGCCGCACCGTGCCGCGGTCGTCATAGGTGAGCTCGTGCAGGACCAGGCCCTCGCGAGGGTTGAATCCGACGCGCAGTGACCACTTCTGCCACTTGACGTTCCACCCGTCGACGGTGAAGCTCGGCCCGTCGGGCTGGGTGATGTCGATGGTCTTGACGTCGGAGCGGAACTCCGTGAACGCGGGCCGGTTGTCGGGGTCGAACATGAACTTCTCGGCATAGTTGCCGCCTTTCGGCGGCAGCGCCACGACACCGTGATCCTCGACGTCGACGACGGTCATCGTGTCCAGGTCGAACGTGACGATCAGGCCCTCGACCGGACGCGCATACCCGTTCTCCGACGGGGCGGTTCGCATGAACGTCAACGGGCGGCAAATGAGCGCCGAGTTGTCGTAATGATCCTGCGGACCGTAATACCCGGCGGGCCAGGGGTCGATCATCGCGAGACTGAAATCGGTGACCCCGCGCTTGCGCATGGCCGCCTGCCACCGCGGATCCTCACGAACTTTCTCCTCGACGCCGGTCATGTGCTCGACGAGATAGGACGGGAACCGCCCGGGAACCGGTGTCCACGAATCGATCACCCGGGCGTCGAGGTCGACGATGGCTTCGTAGATCAGCTTGGCGTCGTACATCGTGACGAACGCGCGGCGCGGGATGTCGTCGGCGCCCTCGAACGTCAGCGTTGCGGTCTTGGCCGGCTCGGCCAGCTGGATCATGACGAACTTCAATGTCGGTGTCGCATAGTCGGATCCGGTGATGACCGCGGCCGCCGCCTCGATCTCGGCGCCGCTCAGCGGATCGAGCGGGTACCGGGTGGCATCCCCGGTGGACTCGGCAGGCAGCACCGTGCTGTCCATGGTCATTTGGTCACGTCCTCCGCTTCGGTCTTGTTGAGGTCGAATACCGCGAGATGGGCGAGCGCATCCTCCTGCGACATCTTGTGCGCCGAACGGCGTCCGAAGATGTAGACGACGAGCCCGAGCGCGAACATGCCGAGGCTGATGCCGCCGACCCACGTCATCCACGTGCCCGACGGCACGTCGAGCCAGGGTGTGACGAACGAGTAGTAGATACCGCCGATGGTGCCCAGCGTGCCGACGACGACGGTGATCCACACCCCGACCGTGCCGCCCGGAATCCGCCAGAATTGCTCGTTGGCATAGCGATCCGCGTACTTCTTGCGCGCGACGATCACCGGGATCAGGAAGAAGAATCCGGACAGCAACCACACCGTGGACAGTCCGCCCTGCAGGTAGATCGTGACGTTGGCCATGCTGCTCTGCGAGTACAGTCCCACCAGGATCAGCGACGAGATCACGCCCTGGATCAGGATGGCGGTGACCGGGTTGCGGGTGCGCGGGTTCAGGTGGGTGAAGATGCGCGGCAGGTGACGTTCGAGTCCCGACACGAAGATCAACCGGGAGTAGGCGACCTGGTAGGTCATCAGCGCGACGACGATGATGAATGCCAGCACGATCGCGCAGATCTCCATCAGGCCGGGGAAGCCCGCGACGTCCAGCATGCCGATGACGCCGGTGACCGGGTCGATCTGGTCGCCCGGCAGCGCCATCATGGTGCCGAGCGTGGTCAGCAGATAGATCGCGACCAGCGCGGCCGAACCCCACAGGATCATCCGCGGACCGCTCTTGCGCACCGAGAGGAACTCGGCGCCCATGTTGTACGGCGTCTCGACGCCGAGCAGGTACAGCAGCACCGTGCCGTACAGGAAGCCGGCAACCGCGAAGTTCGGAATCGTCGCCTCGGCCCAGCTGAACGGTGTGGCCGAGCCGTTGTTGACGGCGAACAGCAGGCCGGAGATGAAGATCGTCAGCGAGAGGATGCCGTACACGACGAAGACGACGTTCATGATCTTCTGGTTCGCGGCGAGTTTCGCGAGCGCCAGCCCGATCACGGTCCAGAGAATCACCAGCTGCAGGATGATGCTCGTCGTGAGGCCGAGTTCGGCATGAAATGCCAACAGCAGGAACTGCAGCACCACCGCGGGCGACGACGCGGCGTTGAGGATCACCGGCACCCACGACAGGTAACCGCCGATGAAACCCCAGGTTTCGCCCATCGTCCGGGTCGCCCAGATGTAGACACCACCCTGGCCCGGCCAGAGATTGCCGAGTTCGACCACGGCCATACCCGCCGGAATCAGGAAGGTGAGGATGCCCAGCACCCACATCGGGATAGCCGTCCAGCCACCGCCTGCCATCACCGAGGATCCGGTGACCCAGCAGATGATGAACACGTAGGCCGCCGTCAGGCCGAACGTGCTCATGACCTTCGGCAGGATCTGCTCGGGCACGAGCTCGGTGGTCATGAGTTTGTCACGCTCGGCCGAACCGGTCATCCCGTTGGTGTCAGGACCCGACGGCGACGCGGCCTCTAATTCTTGGGTCATCGCTAATCTCCCAAAGCCTTTGAGTCAATTGATGATTTGTCCGTCTCGCATCCGGACGACACGGCTCGCTTCGTCGGCCACCGTGGGGTCGTGGGTGCTCGCGACGACCGTGACGCCCATCGTCGAGCACAGGTCGCGCAGCATGCGCACCACCGTCTCCCCCGTGCGGTGGTCGAGATTGGCCGTCGGCTCGTCGGCGAGGACGAGGGTCGGGCTGCTGATCAGCGACCGTGCGATCGCCGTCCGCTGTTGTTCCCCGCCCGACATTTTCGTCGGCTGGTGATGCACTCGGTGACTCAGCCCCACCATCTCCAGCAATTCGATTGCCCGTTTACGCAACGACTTACGGTCATAGGGTTCGAACATCAGCGGGAGTTCGACGTTCTCGACCGCCGACAGGAACGGGATCAGGTTGTAGCTCTGGAAGATGAACCCGATGGTGTCGTGCCGCAGCGCGGCGAACTGGCTCTCGGTCAGTTGCGCGGTGTCACGACCGCCGATCTTCACCGTGCCCTTGGTGGGCCGGTCCAGCCCACCCATGATGTTGAGCAGCGTGGACTTGCCGCTTCCGCTCGGCCCCATCAGACACACGAATTCGCCTGGCATGACCTGTAGTTCGGTCGCGACGAGCGCCTTGACGACCTCGTCGCCGAGCTTGTGTAGTTTCCAGACATCACTGATCTCGATGACCGGTTTCTTGACGTCGGCTGCCGCCGTCGTCGGGGCGTCGTCCAGTGCAGTCATTGTCAGCCTCCCGTGGTCAGGGATCGGATGGGTGGACGCGATGCGGCGTTCCACGTGGGGACGATGCTGGTGGCGACGGCGGCGACGATGCTCACGCCGACGGCGAGCAATGCGCCGAGCCCCAGTCCGACGTACGAAACACCCGTCGGTGCGAAACCGGCCAGTGCCGCCACGATTCCGGTGCCCGCAGCCAGCGCAGCGCCGAGCAGCGCACCCAGGATTGCCGCGACAGCAGGTTCGACGAGAAGCGCCGCCACCACGGGGCCGCGCGGGATGCCGTTGGCGCCGAGCACCCCCAGTTCGCGGGTGCGGTGCGCGACCGTTCTGGTGGTGGCGACCGCCACCTCGACGACGCCGACGAGCAGGACGGTCACCGCGATCAGGATCACGGCTCGATTGATGTCATCGGCGTGGCCCAAAGCCGCCGACTGCGAACGGATTCCCGACATCATCCCGAACACCAGCACCACCAGGAACGCTCCGGTGGCGGTCGTGAGCACCGGCAACACCATTTCGCGGATCCGCCGGCGCGCGGACAGCACACCGTAGGACAGGCCCTTGCTGATCATCGTCACCTCGCCCCGAGGAGGTCGACCGGACGCTGCTGCAGCAACCGGTGCACCGGTACCAGGGCCCCGACTATGGCCATCGCCGGCAGAAATGCCGCCACCATGGCCGCGGCCTGGGCCCAGGCGGTCGGTGTCGCGATACCCGGAATCACCAGCGCCACCGCAACACCCGCGCCGACGACACCGACCACATAGGCGACCACGAACACCATCGCCGACTCGACCAGGAAGAAGTAGAGCACCTCGTCGGCCAGGCCGATGCTGCTCATGATGCCGAACTCGCGTTTGCGTTCGGCCACCGCGGCGAGGAACGACGACACCGCGATGACGAAGCCGAGCACGAGCCCGACGGTCGAGATCAGACCGAGGGTCGAGCTCGTGACCTTGCCTGAGAACAGCGCCGAAAACTTCTGCTCGAACGTCAGCGGACCGGATCCGCCCACGGTGTCGTAGATCAGGCCGGAGCCGCCGGCCTCGGGCAGGACCGATGGGTCGGCGGTGGATGGCAGACCGACGGCCGCACCGAAAGTCTTGGCCAGCTCACGACTGTGTTCTTCACCGGCAGGCGCGTAGACCCTCCACCACCCGTGGTCACCCACCAGGGATCGCGCCAGCGCCGAGGACACGGTCATCGACTGACCGGTGCCTGCGACGTTCACCGTGAGTGACCGGCCGCCGAGATCTATCACGTCGCCGGTTGCGACGCCCAGCCGGTCCGCCAGCCCGGTACCCAAATTCGCTTGCCCGGAGGGTGTTTCATCGGTGCCGCGCAGCGCCACGCTGGTGTCGCCGACCATCGCGACACCGGACCGGGTCTGCACCGCACGCCATCCGTCGGGCACCGTGATCGCCGGTGCCGGGCCGTCGGCCACGAGCGCCTGAACATCGCTGTCGTAGTGCACACCGGCCGCGGGCACGGCCCACAGCTGCGCACCGCCGAGGACATCGGTGACCGAATCGGCGCCGGTGATGGCGAAGCTCGACGAGATGGTCCGGACGACCGTCACACACGCGATCGCCAGGGCGATGCCGAGTACCGACAGCACGAACCGTTCCGGCCGGCGGCGAATGTTCGCCAGCGCGAACCGGATCAGACACCCGAAGGTGTTGCCGGTCGTCGTTGCGATCTCCGGCGATCGGCGGGCCGAAGTAGCCGTTTCCACAATGAGCGATGCTGCGAGCCACATGTTTCGCCCGCAGCAGTTCACGGTGTCGCGTGGGTTAACAGGGCCCGGCCGGCGTTACGACGTCATGTCGCCGCGACGACGAAATCCGTCGCCATCCTCGTCAGAGACGCGCAATATCCGCTTAGTTGACCGCTTTTCGGGCGCGTTTACGCCGAGGCGCCACCACCGAATCCTGGATCCGACGCCACGGCTGCGCTTCCTCCAGTTCGTAGGCGAGCTCCAGTAGCCGCGCCTCGCGGCCCACCGTCGTCGACAACATCATTCCGACCGGGAGCCCAGTTGCCGTCTGCGCCAACGGCAGTGAGATGGCGGGGTCACCGGTGGCGTTCTGCAGCGGCGTGAACGCCACCCAGTCGATGAGCCGCTCGATGATCTGTTCGTAGTCCGCGGTCGGATCGAGCCGGCCGATCGGCAACGTCGGTTCGGCGAGCGTCGGCATGAGAACCGCGTCATAACTGTTGGACAGCCGCTCGGTGATGCGCCGGGTCCGGGCCAGCCTGGTGATCGCCACCGGCAGGCGGTAGAGATTGCGGCCGGCGAAACGCTCGAGCCCGAGGGTCAGGTTGTCGAGGCGGCCGCGGTCGAAGCTCGGACCGAATGTGCGAGTTCCGCCGCGCACCAAGGCATATGCGAGAAACGCCCAGTAGAGCAGGAAGTCGTCTTTGAAACTGGCCGGGACCGGGTTGCCGATTGGCATGATCCGATGGCCGAGCTCTTCGAGCAGCGCCGCGGTCTTGAGGGTGAGCTCACGCATCTCCGGGCTGGCCTCCCGGGCGATCGACTGTGTGCACACCGCGATACGCAGCCGCTGCTTGCCGGGCCGGCTGACATCTCCGATCGGTGGCAGCTTGGGATTGCGGTACACGCGCTCCATCTCGCGGTAGAGCGCGGCGGTGTCGCGGACGGAGCGGGTCACCACTCCGTCGGACACGATGCGCAGCGGCATCCGTCGGAGATTCGCGTCCTGCGGGAGCCGGCCACGCGACGGTTTGAGCCCCACGAGACCGTTGCAGGCCGCCGGGATCCGAATTGACCCACCGCCATCGTTCGCATGCGCGATCGGCACCACGCCGGCCGCGACGAACGCGCCAGAACCCGACGACGATGCGCCCGCGGTGTAGTCGGGGTTCCACGGATTGCGCACCGGCCCGAGCCGGGGATGCTCACACGAGGCGCTGAAGCCGAATTCCGACAGCCGGGTCTTGCCGAGCGGCACCAGGCCGGTGGCGAGATAGGCCCGGGCGAAATCGCCGTGGGCGGGTTCGGGCCGCGGCTCCCAGGCATCGGTACCCGACATGGTCGGCATACCCTCGACCGCGACGTTGTCTTTGACGAACGTCGGTACGCCGTCGAAAAAGCCGCCGTACGGGCTGGGCGCCGCGCCCCGCGCATGGGCCCGGTCGAAGGCTTCGAACGCCAGCCCGTTCAGGGTGGGGTTGACGGCCTCGACCCGCGTCACGGCCGCTTCGATGAGGTCGGCGGCCGATACCCGGCTGGCGCGCAGTTCCTCGACCAGGCCGACCGCGTCATGATCGCCCAGAGCATCGTCGCCGAAGGCGCTGATTACACTCATGCGCCGACGGTACCAAGTGGTACCGCTGCCGCCACCCTCTCCAATGCGGCGAGATGAGCGTCGACGGTGTCCAGACCCGCGCCCATGGTGTTGACCGAGACGTGCGATGCGCCCGCCGCGGCCCAGGCCGACAACTCGCGTGCGGCCCGCTCGGCATCACCGCTCCAGGTCACCCGGCCCTCCATTCCGATGGATGCCGGGTCGCGGCCGGCAGCCAGGGCCGCCCGCTCGACATGTGCCCGGGCTTCGTCGAGCTTGGTGCCCGGCGCCACCATCGGGAACCAGCCGTCGCCCAGCCGGCCCGCGCGCTCAAGCGCACGCTCGGTGGCGGCACCGAACCACACCGGGATCGGTCGCTGGACCGGCAGCGGCGCCAGCCCGGCCCCGGTGACCCGGTGGTATCGGCCGTCGAAGGTCACTGTCGGCTCGGTCCACAGCCGCCGCATCAGCTCGACCTGCTCCTCCGAACGCTTGCCGCGGTTACCGAACGCTTCGCCGAGCGCCTCGTATTCGACTGCGTTCCAACCCAACCCGACACCGAGGCGCAGTCGTCCACCGGTGAGCAGATCGACTTCGGCGGCCTGCTTGGCCACCAGCACGGTCTGCCGCTGGGGCAGGATGATCACCCCGGTCACCAGTTCCAGTGTGGTCACCGCGGCGAGATAGCCGAACATCACGAACGGCTCGTGGAACGTCGTGCGGATGTCGTAGGGCCCGGCCCAGCCCTGGTGCACGGCCGGGTCAGCCCCGACGACGTGGTCGTAGGCCAGGATGTGGGCGTATCCCAGCTCTTCGACCCGCTGTCCGTAGGCCCGTACGGCACCCGGGTCTCCGCCGAGTTCGGTCTGGGGAAAGACGACTCCTATGCGCATGGCATCTCCAACAACCGTTCCCGGCGATCCCATCCAAAGGCAAAACCCCGCGTCTCCGGGATCGCCGGATCTGACGCGGGGTTTTACGTTGAGCGGTTGGTGCGCCGCTCAGGTCTTCTCGCTAGGCCTGGCCGACCTCGAACCGGACGAACCGGGTCACGGTCACGCCTGCCTCGTCGAGCAGTGCCTTGACGGTCTTCTTGCTGTCGGACACCGACGGCTGATCGAGCAGCACGACGTCCTTGTAGAAGCCGGTCACGCGACCCTCGACGATCTTGGGCAGTGCCTGCTCGGGCTTGCCCTCTTCCTTCGCGGTCTCCTCGGCGATGCGACGCTCGTTGGCGACGATGTCCTCCGGCACGTCCTCACGGGTGAGGTACTTGGCCTTCAGCGCGGCGATCTGCAGCGCGACCGCGTGCGCGGCCTCCTGCGAATCACCGGTGTACTCGACGAGCACGCCGACGGCAGGCGGCAGGTCAGCGGCCCGCTTGTGCAGGTAGGTCTCGACCTGACCGTCGAAGTAGGCAACGCGCCGCAGCTCGAGCTTCTCGCCGATCTTGGCCGACAGGTCCGCGATGGCCTGCTCGACGGTGGTGTCACCGGCCTTGGCGGCCTTCAGCGCGTCCACATCGGCGGCCTTCGAGGCTGCCGCGGCGGCCACGACCTGGTCGGCCAGTGCCTGGAACTCGGCGTTCTTGGCGACGAAGTCGGTCTCGGAGTTGAGCTCGATCAACGCGCCGTCCTTGGCCGCGACCAGACCCTCGGCGGTCGCGCGCTCAGCGCGCTTGCCGACGTCCTTGGCGCCCTTGATGCGCAGCAGCTCGACGGCCTTGTCAAAGTCGCCGTCAGCCTCGACCAGCGCGTTCTTCGAGTCGAGCATGCCGGCGCCGGTCAGCTCCCGAAGTCGCTTGACGTCGGCAGCGGTGTAGTTAGCCATGTAAGCCTTCCCCTGAAAAATTACGAAGCGTCAGTGGATGATTCGGTGGAGGTCGCACCACCGGCCGGGCTGTCGGCAGCACCGGCGGTCGCACCGGCCAGCAGCTCCTGCTCCCACTCGGCGAGCGGCTCGGCGCCCTCCTCGGGCTTCTCGCCGCTGCCCTGGCCGGCCCGGGCCTGCAGACCCTCGGCCACCGCGGAGGCGATCACCTTGGTGAGCAGGGCCGCCGAACGGATGGCGTCGTCATTGCCCGGGATCGGGTAGTCGACGACGTCGGGATCGCAGTTGGTGTCCAGGATCGCGATGACCGGGATACCCAGCTTGCGGGCCTCGCCGACGGCGATGTGCTCCTTGTTGGTGTCGACGACCCAGATGGCCGAAGGCACCTTCTGCATGTCGCGAATACCGCCGAGGCTGCGCTCAAGCTTGTTCTTCTCACGCGTGAGCATGAGGATTTCCTTCTTGGTGCGGCCCTCGAAGCCACCGGTCTGCTCCATCGCCTCGAGCTCCTTGAGGCGCTGCAGACGCTTGTGCACGGTGGAGAAGTTGGTGAGCATGCCGCCCAACCAGCGCTGGTTCACGTAGGGCATGCCGACGCGGGTCGCCTCGTCGGCGATGGATTCCTGCGCCTGCTTCTTGGTGCCGACGAACAGAACGCTGCCGCCGTGGGCGACGGTTTCCTTGACGAACTCGTACGCCTTGTCGATGTAGGTCAGCGTCTGCTGCAGGTCGATGATGTAGATGCCGTTGCGGTCGGTGAAGATGAACCGCTTCATCTTGGGGTTCCAGCGACGGGTCTGGTGCCCGAAGTGGGTGCCGCTGTCGAGCAGCTGCTTCATGGTTACAACAGCCATGAGTCCATGGTTCCTTTATGTCGGTTGTCGCCCGGCGTCGGGTGATGCCGGGCCCTGGTGCCTACTGGTTGCCGGACCCGACTGGGAACTCCCAGGTCAGGACCGCCGGCATCCGGGTACGACCCCGATAAGGCGGCCGTGGCGCAGACACGCGAAGTCAGCCCGCTCGGGCGAGCTGCGGATTGAAGTTTACACGCTGAACAGGGGTGCTTTTACCACGCAGCAGGTGCAGCTCGGCGACGGCTAAGCCATCCGGACGATCTGGCGGATCGCCCGACCGTCGGCGAGATCATCCATGGCCGCGTTGATCTGACCGAGCTCTATTTCGGCTGTGACGAGCCGCTCGATGGGCAGAAGGCCGTCCCGCCAGAGCCGGACGAAAACCGGGATGTCGCGATCGGGCACCGCCGAACCGAGGTAGCTGCCGACGATGGTTCGCGCCTCTGCGGTGATCAGCAGCGGTGATACCGCCGCCATTGCTGACGGTGCGGGCAGTCCGACGGTGATTGTCCGTCCGCCCGCTGTCGTCAAGGCGAGGGCGGTCTCGAAGGCACGCGGGTGACCGGCGGCTTCGATCACGACCGGCGCTCGTATGCCGCGTTCCGTGGCCCGCTGTGGGGTGAGCACCTCCGTCGCGCCGAGGTCGCGGGCCAGTGCGAGCTTCGTCTCGACGTTGTCAACCGCGATAACGTCGTGGCCCAGGGCCAACGCCGTCATCACGGCCGCCATTCCCACGCCGCCGAGACCGACAACAGCGATGGGCTCACCGGCCCGCGCGTTGCCGTCGTTGAGTACCGCACCGCCGCCGGTGAGCACGGCACAACCCAGCAGCGCCCCGACGGAAGGCGGGATATCTGGATCGATCGGAACGACAGATCGCCGGTCCACCACTGCGTGGGTCGCGAATGCCGACACCCCGAGATGGTGGTGCACCAGACCGCCATTACGCGCCAGGCGAGTTCCTCCGTTCATCAGTTCACCGGAGGCGTTGGCGCCGCTCCCCCGGCCACACGGGATCCGGCCGCCGCTACGGCAGCCCTCACATTGACCGCACCGCGGCAGGAATGTCATCACCACGCGTTGACCCGGATGGATATCGGCAACGCCGTCCCCCACCGCCTCGACCAGGCCGGTGCCTTCGTGCCCCAAGAGCATCGGCAAGGGGCGGGCCCGGTTGCCGTCGACGACCGAAAGGTCCGAGTGACACACGCCGGCCGCGTCGATGGCGACGCGGATCTCGCCGGCGCGCGGCTCCGACAGATCGAGTTCGGTGATGGCAAGCGGCGCACTGGCCCGGTAAGGCCGGTCCGCCCGGCTATGGTCCAAGACGGCACCAACGATCCTCATACAGCCCTCATGCGGCGCTGTGCCGGTGCAGGAGTTCGGCGGCCGTGGGTGCATCGACATCGTCGTGGACCACGGCCATCAAGGCGGCGACCATAGCGGCGGGATTCGGATGTTGAAAGATGTTCCTCCCGTACACAATTCCGATAGCACCCTGCCGCATGATCGCTACGGTTCGCTCGAGAATCTCGGTGTCCGGGGCGCGTCCACCACCGCGAACGAGTACTGGAACCCCAGAGGCTGCGGTGATCACCCGGTGAAACTCGGCAGGCACGCTGCACGGATCAGCCTTGATGACATCAGCGCCCAGTTCCGCTGCCTGTCGAACCAGAGCGGTGATCCGGTCGAGATCTCCATCGACCTGATAGCCGCCTGCAGTCTCATTCGGAGCCATCACCAGCGGTTCCACCATCAGTGGCATACCGACACGCTCACATTCCTCCCGCAGCGCGCCGACATTGCGCACGCACTGGCTGTGGAGTTCGGGCTGATCCGGAAGTAGCAACAAGTTCGCCACCACGCACGCCGCGTCGATGCGTAGCGCCGTCGTGACGGCCCCCGGCAGCAACTCGCAGGACGGTGAGCGCGGCACGGCAGCGCCATAGACATTGGACACATCGGTGCGCAACACCAGCCTCGGGTCCGCTGAACTGCGCCGCCCGGCCAGGAGGCGAGCCATCCCCGGGGTAAGTTGGATCGCGTCCGGACCGGCGGCGCGCAAGGTCTCCAATGCCGCCCGCATGTCGCTGATCCCGCCCAGCAATGCAGGCTCGTTGACCGCACCATGATCAATCGCGACATCGAGCAGTCGTCCGTCCTCGCCCAGTAGCCTTTGCAGACGAGGAAGCAAGTCTGCGTTGCTCATTCGGCCGGGTACGTCGAGTACGAGCCTTCGGGCAGTTGCAATCGCGGGCAGTTGCCCAGCTCGAAGATGAAGTCGAGCTTGGGTTCGGTGTCCATGTAGTAGTGCACGTCTACGTCGAACCAGCCCGTCTGCAGCACGCCGATCCCCTTGGCGGCGTAGTCGTCGATCACCGCGTCCAGATCACGTTCGGAGATCTTCTCCTTGATGTGATGCAGGCCCTCCCCGCGACGTTGCAGAAACTCCTCGTAGATCGTGGGCCCGTACACCGGCTGGATCAGTTCGAAATCGATGTCTCCCACCGTGGCAATGGCTATGAGGAACTTGAACGGAACGGTCACCGGTTGAGCACCAACCTTGAGGTCTCGCACCGAATCCTCGGTGAACGTGAGAACCGTCCACGGGCCGATCCCCAAGTTTTCCACCCAGGCTTTCATGCTTCTCTCCAGATCGCGTGTAACTAGCGCGATCTGGAATATCTTGCGATCCGCGTTGCGTCGCCGCAGTTCGTCGGCAGTCAGGGATGCGGTCATCGTTGTGCCTTTCAGTGTGTCGAGGTTTGCATGTGGTGTCGAGCGAGCCAGTCGGCCATCTCGCGAAAAATGAGCGCAACCGAGATTGCGCCGGGGTCGGGGAAGCCAAGCGAACGCAAACCGAGGGCCGCAGACTTTCCATGCCTCGCTGTCATGGTTCGGGTCGCCTCCGCGCCCGCCTCCGCCGCCAGAGCGGCTTCCTTGAGCGCCTGCGCCACTGGAGTTTCCGCGGATTGCTTACGCAATGCCTCGACAACCGGGATGACGGCATCCAGCATGGTTTTGTCGCCCGGCTGCGCTCCGCCGCGACGCTGAATCTCTGCGACACCGGCGTCGAGATGGTCTGCCAAAGCCGCCGTCGTCAACGGTCCCGCAAAGGATGAGGTTCTGGCGCTTCGAAACAGCGTTCCGAACACGACGCCGGAGGCCCCGCCCATGGATTCGATCAGGGTTGTGCCTACCCCGACGAGAATCTCGTGCGGGCTGGCGCTCGCCGGACAGCGCCGGAGATGGTCGCGGGCCGCCCGGAATCCGCGCGCCATACCCTGGCCATGGTCTCCATCACCGATTTCGCGGTCTGCGCGTGCCAACAGTTCCTCGCTGAGGATCATCCGCTCGCACACCGCCGTCAGCATGCCGATGACGTCGGTTGTCTCGATCGCTGGAGCGCTCATGTCGACACTCCTGCGAATGTCGCGTGGGCCTCGCGGTGATACAACTGCGCGAGGTCCTCGTCCAGCTCGAAGAGGGTGATCGAAAACCCGTGCATCTCTTGGCTTGTCGCGTACTCACCGATGTGGGTATCGGCGATATCGATTGACTCTTCGGCGAGCCGGTGCAACAGTCGACGGCTCACAATCAGCAACTCGGCGCGAGTCGTGGCCCCCAGACCATTCACCAGAACTGCGACAGAGTGGTCGCGATTCAGCGGGCGGTCGGCGAAGAGCAACTCGAGCATCTTGTCAGCTGTCGCGTCCGCGCCAAGGAAGTCACCTGCCCACACCCCTTTTTCACCGTGCATGCCCATGCCGATCTCGAGGCGGCCCGCTGCCACGACGAGGGTCGGTTCGCTCGAGCCCGGAATCGTGCCACCGGCCCCTGCGACTCCGATGCTGCGGGTGTGATCGACGGCTCGCTGCGCGATCGAGGCGACTGCGTCGAGATCGTCTCCCCGCGCCGCAGCGGCTGCAGCGATCCGAGTGGCGAAATACCCTCCGGCGATACCGCGACGGTCATTGCGACGTTCCAACGGCGCGGAAGCGACGTCATCAGTGATCCGGACGGTACGCGTCGCAATTCCATCGGCTTCGAGTTCTTCGGCAGCCAGGTCGAAATTGAGTCTGTCCCCCGCGTAATTGCCGTACATGAACAACACTCCGTGGCCTCGGTGCGCCGCAGCGGCCACCGTGACAATCGACATCGGATTGGGCGCGGCAAATACGTCACCCTGGCAGACCGCGTCTGCCAGACCATCTCCGACGTATTCCAGCCACACCGGTTCATGGCCGCTCCCTCCGCCGACGAGCACAACGACCCGTTCGGTGAGGTCTCGGCGAATCAGACCGAGAGTTCCTGGAACACGGGTTATTCGAGCAGTGTGGGCAGCCGCGTAGCCTTCGAGAGTCTCAGCCGCGACGTCACTGGGTTTGTTGATGAACTTTCGCATGAGCATGTCTCGTTTCTGATCACTGGCGTGCGGCCAGGTACTCCCTGACGGCGTCGACGTCGTGGCGGTTGAATTCGGGCGACGGCGTGTAGTGCAGATATTCACCGGTGTCTTTGCCGTCGCGGGTTGCAGTCGCAACGGCGATCACCTCGTCGGCCCATGCGGCGGCATCCTGGCCGGTGGTGTGTTCGACGATGGCGGGTTCGGCAAGCAACAACTGCGCGACAGTCGGATTGATGCCGATACCGAAAACTGCAACCTCGCCCTGAAGCCCGCGCGCTTCCACAGCTTTGGCAGCTGCCACGATGCCGTCCTCGTTCTCCGCGATCAACACGTCGATATCCGGATGTGCGGCGAGCATTGCGGTGGCAACGGGCGTCGCGGCGTCCACCACGTACCCTTCCTGGGCAGTGACCGTCTGCACGTCCAGTGCGGCAAGTGCCTCATCCAGACCAGCGCGTCGGTCCTTACACACGTCGTACGTCTCGCAGGTCAGGTAGGCAATCTTCGCGGGCCCCGGCCGATCGCCCAAATAGTGCGCCACCGCACGTCCGGTGCTCGTGCCGAGTCCCTTCTGGTCGTTGGTGACGAACGCTTCGGTGAGTTGTTCATCGAGCGGTGCTGCGAGGCACGTGTTGTAACAGACCACCGGCACGCCGGCATTGTCGAGCCTGCGGATCGCGGCCGCCGACCCGGTCGCGCTCGCCACGCTGGTCACGACCAGATCCACACCCTTGGTGGCGAAACCGCTGAGTACCTGGTTTTCCTTGGTCACGTCGTTGTTGATATCGGCGATGTCGAACGAAATCCCGTTCTCCTGGCCGATTTCGTTGAGCCGGTCGACAAACTCCGAGAAGGTTCCGGTGGGAAACAACGTCGTCACGCCGACGGTGTACGTACCGTCTGGTGCACCATCTCCACTGCCGGCTTGGCACCCACAGGCGACCGCCGCCGCTGCCGCCACAGCGGCCATCCGAGCGAATCTCATTGATTTACATGCCTTTCGATGCGAGAGCACCGCTTGCGACGCGTTTCCACGCTCTGCGGTGTTCGATTCTTCGTTCTAGTGAACGAGATATAGAACACCATAAAGGCGCTGAGTGACCACCGTCAACCCTTCACCGAGTGGTGATTAAGCGCGGGATGCGAGTTCGTGCGCGAGTCGGCCGATCGCGGCCGCGTCGGTCGCGTGCCTCGCGCTTCCTTGAGCTCGGACGACACCGACTGCGGCGAGCGGACGGCCGTCAACCACGACCACAGCCGCGGTGCCGGCGAGCGTCATCTCCTCGACACCTTCGTTAGAAGCCCATCCGCGTGTACGACATGCTTTGCGGGCCAACAGCAGTCGGTCGGCGTCAAAAATCAGCCCGCTGGGTGATGCGGCCGGTTCGTTCTGGTACAGCCGGTCGACCACAACGTCCGGCAGGTCGGTCAACAGGGCGATCCCCGTTGCCGTAGACCACGCGGGCAAGCGCATGCCGGGCGTGAGGGTGAGCGGCAGTGGCCTATCCCCCTCACGCACGGCGACGTGCGCGATGTCGCCACCCACGAGCACCGCAAGCACGACCGCGGCGCCGTCCAATTCGCTGATGCGCGCGCACGCTGGCCGGAACTCCTCGATCAATCTGGTGCCCCCGACGAAACCTCTGGCGATCTCGGCAATTCGCACACCAAGCCGTACCGTCCCCTGCTCGTCACGAGTCACCGCCCTCTCCAGGAGCAACGTCGACACCAGATCGGAAACAGAACTCTTCGCAGTACCGAGCCGCCGAGCAAGCTCAGGAACCGAAACCCCGTGCGGGTTGGCCGCAAGCTCGGCCAACACCCGAGCGGCGCGATGGACGGCAGGTGAACCAGGGCTCGTCATGTGGCGTCCCACGGGACATAGTCATCGACATCCGGCGTGATGAGCCGCGGCGCCAGCAGCCGAAGGCGAGAGGTGAGGGCAAGCCCCGAGATCACATCGGCAGCCACCGACAGTCCGACGCGGGCCATCTCGGCCGGGTCCTGCGCCGCGGTCGCGATCAGGCCGGCATCTCGATCCAAAAGGGCTGCGGCACGCTGTGATCCGTCGACGCTGACGATCGGAATTCGCAGACCTGCCTCTTGGACCGCACTCAGCACGCCGAGGGAAGTGGGGTCGTTGATGCCGAAAAAGCCGTCGATCGGACCGGATTCAGCGAGAATGCGACGGGCCACGGTACGTCCCGAGGCTTCCGAGTGGTCACCGCGTCGGCGACTGACGATCACGATGTCAGGGTAGTCACGCAATGCCGACACGAATCCGGCGACGCGGTCGGCGGTAGCCGTCACGAACGTACCGTCGACGATCGCGACCCGGCCCCGTCCTCCGATGGATGTGGCGAGATATCGACCGACCATCGCGCCGGCCGCGACGTTGTCGGTTGTCACCGTCGCGTCAGCGCCCTCGGCGCCTACGTTGAGCGCGACTACCGGCACCCCTGAATCCCTGCTGCGGGCAACCGCCGCGCCGACGCCGACGGAGTCCACGCTGTCGAGCAACAACGCCTGTACACCGTCGGCCACCAGACCGTCGATCTGCTCGGCCTGACGCCCCAGATCCTGTTCCGCATCGCGGATCTCGACGTCGATCGCCTGGGCCGACGCGACCGCCTTGATCGCGGCGACCTCGGCGACGAAAAATGGGTTGTCGAGGTTTTGCACACAGACACCGACACGGGTCATCCGCACCGGCTGCCGCCCGTAGGCCGCTGCCAACTCGATGACGGCCAGCCCGAGGCCATAGTTGCCATCTGACATCGTGAGCAACCGTTGGTCGACCAGGGCCTGACATATCCCGAGCAGGCTGCTCTTCGGGAGCACGACCCGTCGAGATAGTTCGGACAGCGTGGCCGGACCACGCACAGCGATTTCCGACAACACTTGAAATGCCCGGCCGACAGCCGGCACGCGCGGCGATGCGCCCGGCTCCATGCCCACGCCGTCAGGATACGAGCCGAGCAGGCCCCATCCGGTTAGGGACGCACATTCTCACGTATCCAGCTGGTGACAGAGCCGTGCTTGGGTCGCCAACCAAGTTGGTCCCGGGGCGCTCGGCCCCGCACCCGGCTGTTGGAGCCTAATGCGTAGACCGCGGGCTCAAAGCCCCACTCGGTGATCGCCTCAGCCACCGACATCGCGCTCGGCTGCGGCAACCGCAAGGCCGCTGCGATCGCCTCCGTGATGGCCCGGAAACTCGCCTCACCGTTCTCTACGAAGAAGAAGGAACCGGGGGCTGCCTTGTCCAGCGCCAGCAGGTACAGATCGCACGCATCGCTGAGTGAGACGTTGGACCACACGTTCAGACCTCGCCCGACGTGCCGCACCACACCGCTTCTCCGGGCTGTCTCGACAAGCCGAGGTATCTGTACGCTGTCTCGCCGCACACCCTCGCCGGTCCCGTACACCATCGAGTTACATAACACGACCGAACGGATGTTGCGCTCCCGCGCTGCCAGCACTCGGCGATCGATGGCGACTCTCGCTTGCTTGTCTTCGGCAGGCACCCAACCGCTGTCGCCGACGACATCTGCCTCGGTGTAGACGGCCTGCTGCGGCTCACCTCCGGATGCCTCGCCGACGATGCTCGATCCGCTGGTGTGCAGGAACGGTTTACCGCTGCCATCGAGAGCATCGAGGAGAACGTCGACGGCGTCAGCGTGGTCGCTGTCGGCGGCGTTGATGACAGCATCGGCGGCGCGTGCTTCCGCTGCGAGGATCTCTGCGTCGTCGAGGTGGCCGAGCACGGGCTCGATACCGGCGGCAACAAGGGCCTCGACATGGTCGGCGGACCTGATGAGCCCACGCACTTGGTGTGTTGACGCCAAGCGGACGGCAAGCGTGCCACCAATGAATCCGGTTGCGCCGGTGATGAATATCCGCATGATGCTCTATCTCCCGACTCGTGGACGCATGCCGCTGACTAGCACGGCGAGGAGGACGATCAGTCCGTTGGCCACGTACTGGGCATAGCTGTTGACTCCGAGCAACACCATGCCGTTGTTGAGGACGCCGATGAAGACGACACCGATCAGTGTGCCGACCATCGAGCCGCGGCCCCCGTAGAGGTTGGCGCCACCGACGATAACCGCCGTGATAACCGCGAACTCGACCCCGCGACCGATCGTCGGGTTACCGGCACCCAGCTGCGAAGTTTGCAGAACCGCCGAGATCGCGGCGAGCACGCCGGTGAGACCGAACAGCATGGTGCGGATGCGGGCAACCGGAATCCCCGACAGCCGCGCAGCCTCTGGGTTTCCGCCGATCGCGTAAACGGCTCGACCGAACGCGGTTCGGTTGGCGATCAACCAGAACACAGCGAAGGTGAGGACCATGACCAGCGCCGGAATCGGGATCCCGAGAAGCGTACCGTTGCCCCACTCCGCGAAGCCCGCGTCGATGATCGGCAGTGGGACAGCGTTGGTCAAGATCAACGCCGCGCCGCTGAGCGCCGAGAACAACGCCAGCGTCACGATGAATGACGGCACATTCAGCCAGGCCCGGGTCGCACCGGCTGCGGCGCCGATCGCTGCGCCGGTGAGGCAAACCGCCGGTGCGGCCAGCCAAAGCGGCAACGCCTGCTGTACCGCGAGCACACCGAAAAGCGCCGAGCCGAAGGCGATTGCAGAGCCAACGCTGATGTCGATCTCACCGGCGACAATCACCAATGTCATGCCGAACGCGATGATCCCGGTGAATGACAGTTGGCGGGCGACATCGAGAAGGTTCGCGGAGGTGAGGAAGTTCGGTGCCGTCGCGGACAGCACGACAACCAGCACGCTGAGAACACCGAGCAACCCGAGATGTTGCCCACCGCAATGCCGCACCGTCGTCAGGATCGCCTTCCTGCGAGACGGCGAGTTGGAATCGCTTCCTGTCGGTGGGACAACCGGACCACTGAACACCGCTGTCATTGTTTGCCTCCCATTGCGAGTGCCAACACTTCCGATGGCGTGGCCGCGTCGGTCGCGCGTTCCGCCACGACCCGGCCTGCGCCGAGGACAACGATGCGGTCGCAGACGTGAAACAGTTCCTCGGTCTCGGACGAGACGACGATGGTGCTCACGCCATCCGCTGCCAACTCACGGATCACTTGGTATATCTGCTCTTTGGCTTCGATGTCGATGCCCCGCGTTGGTTCGTCGAGCAGCAACAACCGCACCCCCGCGTTGAGCCACTTGCCGAGAATCACCTTCTGTTGATTGCCACCCGAGAGCGTTCCGACCGCAGAGCGCAGTGAGGGCGCTTTCACCGCCAGGCGCGCGCTGCTCGATACCGCGAGTTTCTTTTCAGCTCTGCGCGACAGCAATCCTCGGCGCGACAGCCGCTCCAGCACCGCCAGTACCAGGTTGGCACCGACCGACATGCCCAAGACAACACCATCACGTTTCCGATCCTCGGGTGTGAAGCCGATGCCGGTGTTTATGGCCTCCTTTGGCGACCTAGGTGCGTAACTGCGCCCCTCGAGGACCATCCGGCCGGCATCGGTGGGGTCAAGGCCGAACAGGCAGCGCAGGATTTCGGTACGGCCTGAGCCCAATAGGCCTGCGATACCGAGGACTTCGCCGCGGTGCAGAACGAAGTCCACGCCATTGACGCGATCCCCGGAGCACAAACCTTCGACGGCAAGGACGACGTCATTCGACAGTTTCCCTGATGCCGTACGGGGCGAATGCGTTGCACCGCCGGTCATCATGCGGACAATGTCGTCAGTTCCCGCATCATCGATCGGCCGCGTCTCGACGAGCCTGCCGTCACGGACCACCGTCACCGAATCCGCAACGAGTGGGATCTCGTCCATTCGATGCGAAACGTAGATCACCGATATGCCTGAATCCGTCAGACGCCGAATGAGTTTGATCAGCACGTCGACTTCTGCAGCCGGCAACGAGCTGGTGGGCTCGTCCAGAATCAGCACCCGGCTACCCAACGAGACGGCGCGGGCTATCTCCACGCTCTGCTGCGCCGCAATGCTCAACGACTTGATCCTGGCTCGCGGGTCGATCGCAAGATCCAGCGCGGCCAAGTGTTCGCAGGCTTGGGCGACGATCGCCGACGGCGATATGAATGGACCGACCGCGCCTGCCGCGCGCCAACGGCCGAGCAGGAGGTTGTCGGCGACAGTGAGCTCGGGCACGAGGCTGAGTTCCTGGTGCACGGTGGCGATGCCCAATTCACGCGCACGCCGCGGCGAAGTGATGACGGCGGGCTCACCGTTGAGATGAATTGCGCCCTCGTCAGGGCGTTCGGCGCCCGAAAGGATTCTGACGAGAGTCGACTTGCCTGCCCCGTTCTTGCCGAGGAGCGCCCGTACTTCGCCTGGCTCCAACGACAAGTCGAACCCGTCCAGTGCACGCACACCCGGGTAGCGCTTGGATACGCCGCGGACTTCCAGGCGAGAACTCATGGCATCTCCGTTCATTATTTCGCTCACTAGAACGAAATCATGAACGAACGCTAGAGTGAGTCGTCCATCGATGTCAAGCACTGCCGACACCGGCCCCATTGCCAAGGAGGCACCAGTGAGTAACCCGTCAAACGAGCATGTGATTCGGCAGTTCGTCGCGGCGATCGAATCAGGCGACACCGCTACCCTGGCGGCGATTCTCGCGCCCGATGCGACGTGGCACCTGCACGGCAGGCTGCCGGTCGCTGGGCATTATGTAGGTCGGCAGGCGATACTCAATGACTTTCTGCGCCAAGGGCTAGGGCTGTACCGCGCCGGATCGCTCAAGCTCGACTTGACCCGAATCGTCTCCGACGGCGATGTGGTCGCGATCGAATGGCATGCCGTCGGAACGAGTGTCGACGGCCGGGCCTACGACAACGAGTACGCGTTCTTCTTCACCGTCGAGCACTCGAGGATCACGTCGATTCGTGAGTACTGCGACACGCTGCACGTTTGCGACGCACTCTATGCGGCACACGGCTAGGCAGACCGGATTCCCGACCGTGTGAGCCAGCGCCGTCGTGCGGCTCGGACCGCATCACGCAGCGCGCCCGCCCCGCCCTGGTCAGTGCTGCACCAGGACGGGGCGGGCGCGTGCGGACGAAGTCAGGGCATCAGCCCCACTTGGCGCCTTCGGCTTGGTCGCGGGCGTTCATCGAGATGGTGTTGGTCTCATGGGTGGCCGCCATCGACCGGTAGGCACGCACCAGCTCCTCCATGGCCTGGTTCCACTGCGCCTGCCACGCCTGATAGGTCATCCCGGTATCACCCTGCCAAGCACTACCCAACGCCGCCTGCTCGGCAGCGATATCGGCACCCACCGCATGCAACGCACCCGAATAGGTGTTCATCTCGGCAGCATGCGCCAGCATCGCCGGGTAGTTGTACATGATCTGAGACATGAAAACTCCTATATCCGTTCGAGATCCGGTCAGATAGCGGTGTAAGTGCTGGCCGCGGCGGCATCCTGGGCCACATACGTACCGGCCGCATCACCCAAGTTCAGCTGAGCGATATCCAGCAACGCGTTGACCTTGGCCGACACCTCGACAAACCGCGCATGAGCAGCCTGAAACGCCGCCGACGCCTCACCCATGTGAAACGCCTGCGACGACATCGCCGCCTGCTCAGCCTGCGCGATCGTGCTGCGCATCAACGCAGCCTTGGCCCCGAACGCCGCCTCAGAGGCAACCAACTGGGGAATGTGAGCGTCCAACATGCTCATGGATGTTCCTTTCAGATCGATAACCGGTACACGTTCAGCGAGATGTGGTCTGGGTTCAGCGGCGCGGACCGCCTTCCGGCCCCTCTGGGGTGTCGTCGGGGTTCCACGTGCCCGGCAGCATCGGGCTGACCGGCCGATCGTCGAATCTGTCGCCCGACAACGTCGTCACCCCCGCCGCAGCCGCATCCGACCGCGCCGCCGTACCACTG
>NZ_LQQA01000031.1 GCF_002101965.1 Mycolicibacterium wolinskyi | reverse complement strand
CGCACCCCCGCCGAAGAACTCCACCGACTACTGTCAGACCCGTCCACATTCGTTGCAGCCACCGCTTGAATCCAAGCGGCGAGTCGCGGATGAAACCGCACGATCGCCGAGAAGCGTCAGGCGCTGCTCACCGACCGTTCGACCGCACCGACGGTGCCGTGACTCGTTGCCGTCAGCCGGACCCGGTCGGCACGGAAGAGGTCATAGGCGTATTCGAACGGCTGGCCCGTGTTGTCGCGGGTCACGCGCGTGATCGCCAGGAGCGGTTTGCGGTGGGCGATCTCCAGCCATTGGGCTTCGCGCTGGCTGGCGCTGACGACCTCGATGGTCTCGGTCGTGGTGGCGGGCACGAGCCCGTACCGCACGCGGAGCAATTCGTAGAGCGAGCCGCCGAGCGGTTGTTCGAGCAGGTCCTCCATATGGTCGGCGACAAAGCAGGCCAAGTCGACCGACAACGGCACGCCGTCGGCGAAGCGCAGCCGGCGGACCGTGAAAATGTCTGTGGTCTCGCTGATTTCGAGCGCGTGGGCTTCGACCGGGGTGGCCGGGCGGCGATCGGTCCCCAGCACGCGGCTGGTGCTGGTGTGCCCGCCGCTGTGCAGGCGCGCGGGCAGCCCGGCCAGTTCGGCGGCGTTGCGCTCGACGATGTCGGCGCGCACGAACGTGCCGCCGGTCCTGCCGGTGCGACGTTCCAGCACACCGGCCTGACTCAACGGCAGCAGCGCGCTGCGCAGCGTCGACCGCGACACCGCGAACGTGTCGGCCATCTCGCGCTCGGTGCCGAGGCGCGAGCCCGGCCGCAGCGTGCCCTGGGCCAGCATGGAGAGGATGCGGCGGCGCACGTCTTCGGCCACCGGCCCCCCGGACGACTCCTCCATGTCAGGTGACGATCGCGTCCAGGGACTCGGGCAGCACCTGTCCGCCGTCGACGGCGATGGCCTGCCCGGTGATGTAGCCGGCCTCCTTGGTGGCCAGGAACGCCGCCAGGTGGCCGATGTCTTCCGGCGTGCCGAGTGCGCCCGCGGGAATCGACTTGGCCATGCTGGCGATGTACTCCTCACCGTTCTCGATCATGCCCTCGGACATGATGTTGCCGGGCAGGATCGCGTTCACGGTGATCTTGTGCGGGGCCAACTCGATTGCGGCCGTCCGCATGAACCCGAGCTGGGCGGATTTGGTCGCGCCGTAATGCGACCAGCCGGGGTATCCGGTGATGGGTCCGGTGATCGACGAGGTCAGGATGACCCGGCCGGAGCCCGACGCGATGAGCGCGTCCAGGCAGGCCTGAACCGCGAAGAACGTCCCGTTGACATTGACGGCGAAGATCTCGGTGAGCTGCTCGGGGGTCATGGTGGCCAGCGGTGCGTCGGGGAAGATGCCGGCGTTGGCGCAGACCACGTCGAGCCCGCCGAACGCGTCGAGTGCCGCCGCGGCGAGCTCGTCGCACGCCTTGCGGTCACTGACATCGGTCACCACGCCGATGACCTTGCCCGAGCCGAGGCTGTCGAGGTCAGCGACGCACGCGTCGAGATGGGTCGACGATCGCGCCGCCACCGCGACGTTCGCCCCGGCACGTGCGAACACCGTCGCGATGCCGCGGCCGATGCCCTTGCTGCCTCCGGTGACCAGCACCGAGCGGTTGTCCAGGTCAAACATTGTCGCTCCTAAGCGGTTGTGAAAACGGCGTCCTGCAGCCAGGTTTGATCGCCAAGGTAGCGGTCGGCCAGCCGCGCGGTGCCGCGGGCATAGTCGGCGCCGACGGCGATGGCCGCGTCGGCATCGGCATGCGACGCGATCCACGCCGTCAACTGCACCCGACGCAACATCACGAACGTCGGCACGAGCGCCAGGTGATCGTCGGGCAGATGCCGCACGGACCGGTAGCCGCGCAGCCATTCACTGATGATGGCGTCGGCCTGCGGTGCGTCCTCGATCCACGACAGGACGGCGGCGAGATCGGCCAAATGCCACGACCACCCGCAGTCGTCGAAGTCGATCACCGTGATGTCGGTGCCCGGTGCAGCGGGGTCAACCATGAGGTTCGACAGCCGCAGGTCGGCGTGAATCAGCCCGAAGCGATCCGGGCCCGTGCCGAACTCGTCGAGCCGCTGGGTGATCTCGGTCACCGCGGCTCGGATCACGGCTCGGTCCTCGGTGGTGAGAGCCGGAGCGGCGCGCCAGTTCCCCCAGCGGGCGTGCGGCCCCAGAATCGCGTCGAGGTCCCAGCTGAAGCGGGTGAAGCCGGCCGGTGGGGTCCAGCGCTGCGTGTGTTCATGCATGATCGCCGTCAGCTCGCCGAGTTTGGCGAACCCAACTGCGTCGGCAGCTTCTTCGGCCGTGCACCCGGGCACGAAGCTCACCGCATCGACGTGCAGTTCGCGATCGCCAACAACGGCCGTCACCACGTGCGCGCCGGTCGACGAGCACACGAGTTGTGGTGTCCTCACCGGTGTTTCACGCCGGAGAGCGGCCATCCAGTCGAGTTCGGAGCCGATGCCGGCCAGTGAGTGGTAGCCCGGCCGGTGCACGCGCAACACCATCGGGTCGTCGTCGGCGACGAGATAGGTGGCGTTCTCGGACAGGCTCAGCAGGCGCAGCGGCGTCTCGGGGTCGCGCCGGTACGACGGCAGGGCGGCCCTCGCGAACAGTTCGTGATCAGCAGGCAGTCCCGGCATGCACCGAGTGTGGACCAAATGAGCAGCACGAGCAGACCAAATGAGCCGGTTTAACCTGGCTGTTGCATGATTGCCAGGTTCGAAACATGGCCGCAACAAAAGCCTTGTCAGCCAGGGATTTCCAAGTTGACCAAGCGTTCTGCGAGCGGTAGAAATGGCCTCCGTCGCACCACAACGCTGTCGTCGACGCGTTGAAACCAGACCAAAAGTGGGTCCACAATGAGCGAGATCATCGATCCTCCATCTCCATCTCAAACGCCGTCCAGCGGCATCCAACGTCTCAAGCCCAACGCGGTGGGTTTGGTCGGCGTGTTGTTCATGGCGGTGGCCACCGCCGCACCCATCACCGCCATGGTCGGCAACGTCCCGATCTCGGTCGGATTCGGCAACGGCGCCTACGCGCCCGCGGGCTACTTCGTGGCCACGATCGTGTTGACCCTCTTCGCGATCGGCTACGCCGCGATGAGCAAGCACATCACCGCGACCGGTGCGTTCTACGGGTACATCTCCCACGGGCTCGGCCGCATCGTCGGGTTGGGTGCCGGTTTCCTGACAGCGTTGGCGTACATGGTGTTCGAAGCCTCGCTCATCGGCATCTTCTCGTTCTTCGGCAACGATCTGTTCAAATCGTTCTTCGGCATCGACGTGCCGTGGATCGTGTTCGCGGTCGTCATGCTCGCCGTCAACGCGGTGCTGACCTACTTCGACATCAATCTTGCGGCCAAGGTGCTGGGTGTCTTCCTCATCACCGAGATCGTGATGCTTGCGATGATGGCGCTCTCGGTCGTCTTCACCGGCGGTGGCCCGCAGGGCTGGTCTCTCGGATCGCTCAACCCGCTCAACGGATTTCACAGTCTGTCCGGTGAGGTTGCCGGCGCCGACGGAAGCATGATCGCGGTCGCCGGATCAGCAGGCGTCGGCCTGTTCTTCGCCTTCTGGTCCTGGGTCGGCTTCGAGTCGAGCGCCATGTACGGCGAGGAATCACGTAACCCCAAGAAGATCATCCCGATCGCGGTGATCAGCTCGGTGGTCGGCATCGGCGTGTTCTACGTGCTGGTGTCGTGGCTGGCGATCGTCGGCACCGGACCGCAGAATGCTGTTGCGCTGGCGCAGGATTCGTCGACCGCGGGCAATATCTTCTTCAATCCCGTACACGAGCATCTCGGGCAGTGGGCCGTCGATCTGTTCAAGATCCTGTTGATGACCGGATCGTTCGCGTGCGGCATGGCGTTCCACAACTGCGCTGCGCGTTACCTGTACGCACTCGGGCGCGAGAACATCATCCCCGGCATGCGCAAGACGATCGGCGCGACGCATCCGGTGCACGGCTCACCACACATCGCCGGTTTCGTGCAGACCGGCTTCGCGACCCTGGTGGTGTTGTTCTTCGACCTCACCGGGCGTGACCCCTACACCGGGCTGTACGGCTTGATGGCGCTCCTCGGCACCACGGCCATCATGATCGTGCAGGCGCTGGCGGCGTTCTCGGTGATCTCGTACTTCCATGTGCAAAAACGCCACCCGGAGACCGCCAACTGGTTCACCACGTTCCTGGCTCCGCTGCTCGGCGGAACCGGCATGCTCTATGTGATCTATCTGCTGGCCAAGAACGCGTCGTTCGCCGCGGGCGCCGCCGCATCCGACTGGGTCTTCACCGCGATCCCGTATGTTGTTGGCATCGTCGGAATCGGTGGTGTGCTGTTGGCGCTGTTCCTGAAATACCGGGATCCGCAGCGGTATTCCGACCTGGGCCGCACGGTGTTGGAGGAAGCGCACGAACGCTGAGTAAGGGGGACGCGGGCATGAGTTTTTCCAACATCATGGATTCGAACAGCTACACGGGCGGTCTTGCGACCGATCCGGGTACCGAACAACTGATCTCAGCCCGCACCCGCCTGCTCGGACCGGCGTACCGGCTGTTCTATGAACGGCCGGTACACCTGGTCCGTGGCCGGGGCAGCCACATGTTCGACGTGGACGGCGTGCGGTATCTCGACGCCTACAACAACGTCGTCAGCGTCGGGCACTGCCATCCCCACGTCGTATCCGCGGTCACCCGGCAGCTCGAAACCCTCAACACCCACACCCGCTATCTGCACGAGGGCATCGTCGACTACTCGGCCCGGCTGCTGGGCACTTTCGCAGATTCCGGCGCCGACGACATCGACCAGGTGATGTACGCGTGCACCGGTTCGGAGGCCAACGACCTCGCCCTGCGGGTCGCCCAGATGTACACCGGAGCAACGGGTGTCATCGTGACGCGTGACGCCTATCACGGCAATACCGAAGCGGTGACGGCGATTTCACCGTCGCTCGGCGGTGACACGACCGTCGGCCCGCATGTCCGCACGGTGCCTGCCCCCGACAGCTATCGCACCGGCACGGCCGTGGCCGCGAAGTTCCGTGCCGACGTCCAAGCGGCGCTCACCGACCTGCAGGCGGCCGGTCACGGCGTGCGCTGCCTCATCGTCGACACCATCTTCTCGTCGGACGGCATCTATCCGGATCCGTCGGTGCTCGGTCCCGCGGTCGAGGCCGTCCGCGCCGCGGGTGGAGTGTTCATCGCCGACGAGGTACAGCCCGGTTTCGGCCGGACCGGCGACTCGATGTGGGGGTTCAGCCGCCACGGCGTCGTCCCCGACCTGGTCACGATGGGCAAGCCGATGGCCAACGGGCTCCCCGTCGCGGCGATGGCGGCCCGCAGCGAGGTGCTTGAGGCGTTTGCCCGCGGCGTGCCCTACTTCAACACGTTCGGCGGCAACCCGGTGTCGATGGCGGCTGCGGCTGCAGTCCTCGACGTCATCGAGGACGAGCAGTTGATCGCCAACGCCGCCCGGGTCGGGGCGACGCTGCGGGATGAACTCGCCCGCATCACCGCAGGCCATCCCCGTATTGGTGACGTCCGTGGGTGCGGGCTCTATGTCGGGGTCGAGGTCGTCACCGATCTCGAAACCGCGCTGCCGAACCGGGCCGCAGCCCACGATCTGGTCAACGCGATGCGCGACCGCCGGGTCCTCATCTCGGTATGCGGATCGGACGGCAACGTGCTCAAGATCCGGCCGCCGCTCGTGTTCACCATGGCCGACGTCGACTGGTTGTGCACCGAGTTCGGGGCCGCGCTGGCGGAGCTGACCTGATCTAGGGAATGCTGTAGTCGTGCCGGATGGAAACATCGCGACCGCGATCTACATAGCCTCACCTGAAGGCGACACCGGTAAGTCGACCATTGCGCTGGGCATTCTGCACCGGCTTGCGGCGACGGTGCCCAAGGTCGGGGTGTTCCGGCCCATCACGCGGTTGGGCGAGGACCGCGACTACATCCTCGAACTGTTGCTGGCCGGGACGACGGCCGGCCTCGCCTACGAGGAATGCGTCGGCGTCGGCTATCAGCAGGTGCACGAGGACCCCGACGCCGCGATCACCGAGATTGTCGACCGGTTCCACCGCGTCGCCGACCAGTGCGATGCGGTGCTGATCGTCGGGAGCGACTACACCGACGTGGCCACGCCGAGCGAGCTGAACATGAACGCGCGCATCGCGGTGAACCTCGGCGCACCCGTCGTGCTCGCGGTGAAGGCCGCCGACCGGACCCCCGACGAGGTCGCGCACGTCGTCGAGGTGTGCCTGGCCGAACTCGCCGGCCAGCACGCGCACGCCGCGGCCGTGGTCGCCAACCGGTGTGACCCGGCCCAGCTGACCGTGGTGGCCAACGCCCTCAAACCGCTCGGGCCACCGGCGTACGTGCTGCCCGAGGAGCCGCTGTTGGTCGCTCCGTCGGTGGCCGAACTGCAGAAGGCCGTCGACGGCACCGTGATCGCCGGCGACCCGGCACTGCTGTCGCGCGAGGCGATGGGCGTGCTGGTGGCCGGCATGACCGCCGAGCACGTGCTGGAACGCCTCACCGAAGGCGTCGCGGTGATCACGCCGGGTGATCGTTCCGATGTGGTGCTCGCGGTGGTGAGCGCCCATGCCGCCGAAGGGTTTCCGTCGCTGTCGGGCATCATCCTCAACGGTGGACTCGATCTGCACCCGGCGATCGCGTCGCTGGTGTCGGGGCTGGGGCTCCGGTTGCCGATCGTCGCGACCAAGTACGGCACGTTCGAGACCGCGAGCCGCGTGGCGGGCACGCGCGGACGGGTCACCGCGGGGTCGCAACGCAAGATCGACACCGCGCTGGCGTTGATGGACGACCATGTCGACGTCAATGACCTGCTCGCGCAGCTGAGCATCTCGATTCCCACGGTCACGACGCCGCAGATGTTCACCTACCAGCTGCTGGATCGGGCACGCTCGGACATCCGGCGCATCGTGCTGCCCGAAGGCGAGGACGACCGCATCCTCAAAGCGGCGGGGCGGCTGCTGCAGCGCAGCGTCGCCGATCTCACGATCCTCGGCGACGAGAGTCAGATCCGCTCCCGGGCAGCCGAACTCGGTGTCGACCTGGCGGCCGCCACGGTGCTCAACCCACGTACCAGCGAGCTGTGCGACCAGTTCGCCGACCAGTACGCCGAACTGCGCAAGCACAAGGGCGTGACGGTCGAGCAGGCCCGCGAGATCATCCACGACGTGTCCTACTTCGGCACCATGCTGGTGCACAACGACATGGTCGACGGCATGGTGTCCGGGGCCATGCACACCACGGCGCACACCGTCCGGCCTGCGTTCGAGATCATCAAGACCCTGCCCGATGTCTCGACCGTGTCGAGCATCTTCCTGATGTGCCTCGAGGATCGCGTGCTGGCCTACGGCGACTGCGCGATCGTGCCCGATCCGACGTCCGAGCAACTGGCCGACATCGCGATCTCCTCGGCCCGCACGGCCGCGCAGTTCGGCATCGACCCGCGCGTCGCGATGCTGTCCTATTCGACCGGAACCTCCGGGACCGGTGCCGATGTCGACAAGGTCAGGGCGGCAACGGAATTGGTGCGCCAGCGGGAACCGTCGCTTCTCGTCGAGGGGCCGATCCAGTACGACGCGGCGGTGGAACCGTCGGTGGCCAAGACGAAGATGCCCGATTCGGAGGTGGCGGGGCGGGCCACAGTGCTGATCTTCCCCGACCTCAACACGGGCAACAACACGTACAAGGCCGTGCAGCGCAGTGCGGGTGCGATCGCGATCGGCCCGGTGCTGCAAGGGCTCAACAAACCGGTCAACGATCTGTCCCGCGGTGCACTCGTCGAAGACATCGTCAACACCGTGGCGATCACCGCGATCCAGGCGCAGGGGCAGCCGTGACCGTTCTCGTTGTCAATTCCGGTTCGTCGTCGCTCAAATATGCTGTGGTGCAGCCAGGTTCGCGAGAATTCCTGGCGGACGGGATCATCGAGGAGATCGGTTCGGGTTCGGTACCCGATCACGACGCCGCGCTGCGGGCCGCGTTCGACGAACTCGCCGCAGGCGGGCTCGACCTCGACGCCCTCGGACTCGTCGCCGTGGGCCATCGCGTCGTACACGGCGGCAAGACGTTCTATCGCCCGACCATCATCGACGACGCCCTGATCGCCAAGGTCGAGGAACTCGCGCCATTGGCGCCGTTGCACAATCCGCCTGCCGTGCTCGGTATCAAGGTGGCCCGCAAGCTGCTGCCCGACCTGCCGCACGTGGCGGTGTTCGACACCGCGTTCTTCCATCATCTGCCCGCCGCCGCCGCGACATACGCGATCGACGACAAGTTGGCCGAGGAGTGGAAGATCCGCCGATACGGCTTCCACGGCACGTCGCACGAGTACGTCAGCCAGCAAGCCGCGGCGTTCCTGGACCGATCGTATGAATCGCTGAATCAGATTGTGCTGCATCTCGGTAACGGCGCGTCCGCGTCGGCGATCGCCGGTGGCAGGCCCGTCGACACCTCCATGGGCCTCACTCCGATGGAGGGTTTGGTGATGGGCACCCGCAGCGGTGACATCGACCCCGGCATCATCATGTACCTGTGGCGCACGGCCGGGATGGGCGTCGAGGACATCGAGTCGATGCTCAACCGCCGCTCGGGTGTCCTCGGACTCGGCGGCGAGAACGATTTCCGGAAACTGCACCAGCGCATCGACTCCGGGGATGAGTCAGCACAACTCGCCTACGACGTCTACATCCACCGGTTGCGGAAATACATCGGCGCATACCTCGCCGTGCTCGGCAACACCGACGTCATCACCTTCACCGCCGGGGTGGGGGAGAACGATGCCGCGGTCCGCCGTGACGCGCTCGCGGGGTTGAGCGGCCTCGGCATCCAGATCGATGAGACGGTCAACTCCGTGCGATCCAAAGAGGCACGGCGGATTTCGACGCCCGACTCGCCGACGACCGTCCTGGTCGTGCCGACCAACGAGGAGCTGGCGATCGCACAGGCCTGTGTGGAGGTCGTGTAGCTTCCCGGCGCGAGCAGACGCGTAGGTACCCCGGAAGGCGCATTCCTGGGTACCTACGCGTCTGCTCGCCAGTGCTCAGAACGTCGACATCGGGCGCACGCTGTTGGCGAGATCGACGAGCGCGTACCGGTGTGACTGCGTGGGGGCGACCCGCGCCAGGGCACGCAGTGACGCCTCGACACCGAGCTTGAGGCCGTGCTCGGTGAACGGGAAGCCCAGGATGTGATTGCTGCTCGCCGAATTGTCGGCCAGCCAGTCCATCGCGGTGCCCAGCACCAGCGCGCGGATCTGCAGCACGCGTGGCTCGGAATCGGGCAGGGCCTCCACGCGCCGTGCGGCGTCGCGGATGTGCTGCTCGGTGATCTCACTGGTCGACCGTCCCGACAACAGGGTCACCGCGCTCGTGAGCCGGGCCGTCGTGAAATGCCTTGACGTGGGCGGCACTTCGTCAAGGGTCTGGACGGCTTTGTCACGCTCGCCGGCGACCGATTCGGCTCTGGCCAACCCGAAACCCGCCGAGATCACGCCGTTGTCGGTGCTCCACACGGTCTTGTAGAACTTCAGCTCGTCGGCGGTGCCGGCGAGTTCGGCCGTCGCGGCCAATGCAAGCTTCGGTGCCAGCTCGCCGGGCAGCGTGTCCAGCACCTCGGTGAAATGCTTTGTCGCCGATTCGTAGTCGGCGGACAGCATCTCGGCGACCGCGCGGAACCAGATCAGCCGCCAGCGCCAGCCCACTCGTGCGGCGAGATCGTCGAGCTTGCGGGTGGCCTTGGCGACGTCGCCGAGATCCAACAGCGCGCGCGCCTCCATCAGCGGCAGCTCAATGGATTCCGACAGGTCGACACCGTCGGAGTCGAGCGCGCCGTGGCGGGCCGCCCGCAACTGGTCGAGCGTGTGCACGGGCTGGCTGAGCACGCTGGCCACCAGCATGGGGGCTCCGACGTCGGTGCGGTCGACCAGTGGCACGGGCAGCGCCCGCACGATCTCCTGCGCGGTGAGCTTCTCGGAATGCACTTGGCCGTCGACGTATACGTCGGTGTGCGCGACGAGCAGGTCCACCCCGAACGTCGACCGCGACGGGCTGAACACCGTCGACAGGCCGGGCCGGGGCACGCCGCTGTCGGCGGCGACCACTTCGCGCAGCACGCCGAGCAGCTGTCCCGACATCTCGTCGGCACTGGCGAAGCGGCGCCGCGGGTCGGGATCGATTGCCCGGCGCAGCAACCGGCCGAACGAGTCGTAGGTGGCCAGCACGGGGTCCTCGGACGGCAGGCCGTCGACATAACGTCCCCGGCGCGTGCGCAGATCCAGGGTCAGCGCGGCGAGCGTGCGGCCCACGGTGTAGATGTCGGTGGCCACGGTCGGACCGGTCCGCACGATCTCGGGAGCCTGGTAACCCGGTGTGCCGTACAGGTATCCGTAGGAGTTGAGCCGCGACACCGCGCCGAGGTCGATCAGCTTGAGCTGGGCCTCGGTGATCATGATGTTCTCGGGCTTGAGGTCGTTGTAGGCCAGGCCGATCGAATGCAGGTAGGCCAGTGCGGGCAGGATCTCCAGCATGTAGCCGATCGCCTCGGCCACCGGCAGTTTCGTACCCCTGGCCTGCTTGAGCGACGTTCCGCCGACGTACTCCATCACGATGTAGCCGACGGGGTTGCCGTGCTTGTCGTTGTGTTCGACGAAGTTGTAGATCTTGACGATCCCGGGGTGGGTCACCTCGGCCAGGAATTGGCGCTCGGCCATGGCAATGGCCTGTGCCTCGGCGTCGCCGGAATGCACCAGGCCTTTGAGCACGACGGGCCGGTCGTTGACGTTCTTGTCGAAGGCCAGATAGACCCAGCCCAGCCCGCCGTGGGCGATGCAGCCCTTGATCTCGTACTGATCGGCCACGATGTCGCCAGGGGACAACTGCGGCAGGAACGAATAGGCGCTGCCGCAATGCGGGCACCAGCCCTCGGACAGGGCGTGGCCGTCGGGGGAGGAGCGGCCGACCGGTTTGCCGCAGTTCCAGCAGAACCGTTTCGACTCGGCCACCACCGGATTCGTCATCAATGCGGTCAGCGGGTCCCGCTCGGGCACGCGGGGAATCTCCACCAGCCCGCCACCGAGCCGGCGGATCGGCGACAACATGCGGGTGGCGATCGTCGCGTGCTCGTGCGGCTCGGTGTCGCCCGAACCCAGGGAGATGTCGTCGGAGTCGTCGAACTCGGGCCGGAACACTGCCTGGGTCGCCATCGGGCGCATGGTCGACGCCGAATCGAAGTCGAGGTCATCGAAGCTGGCCGGCTGAGTGCCCGGCCCCTCGTCGGTGTCGGGTGATCCCGCGAATTCTGCGTCGTCGGGCTGGTTCATCAATCCACATACCTCGCAACCGGTGGGGCCGGCGCCGGGCCCAACACCGTCAACCACTTGCGGTACAACGTGTTCCACGTGCCATCGCGGCGGATCCGCTCCAGCGTGCCGTTGACGACACGCACGAGCCCGGTGTTCTCCAGGTTCACGCCGATGCCGTAGGGCTCCTGGCTCAGGCTCGGCCCCACGATGTGCAGATACGGATCCTGGGCGACGAGCCCCGCCAAGATCGAGTCGTCGGTGCTGACCGCGTCGGCCTGGCGCTGCTGCAGCGCCACCAGGCAGTCGGCCCACGTCACCACCGACACGATGATCGGGGACGGGCTGATCTGCTGGATTCGTTCGAGGGACGTGGTGCCGTCCACCACGCATACGCGCTTGCCGGACAGATCCGAGGCCTGCGTGATGTTGGAGTCCCTGGCCGCGAGGATGCGCTGATTGGCCATCAGGTACACCGTCGAGAAGTTCACCAACTCCTTGCGCTCACAGGTGATCGTCATGGTCTTGACGACGATGTCGACCTGGTTGTTCTGCAGGGCGGCGATGCGGTCGGCCGAGGACAGGATGCGGTACTCGACCTGCGACGGGGTGCCGAAGATGTCGCGGGCCACCTCACCGGCGATGTCGACGTCGAATCCGTTGATCTGGCCGGTGATCGGATCCCGGAAGGAGAACAGGTTGCTGCCGATGTCGAGGCCGACGATGAGCCTGCCCCTGGCGCGGATGTTGGCGACCGCGGCGTCGGCCTCGGCCTTGTTGCTGAACGGGCGCAGGCTCGCGGTGCGGTTGCAGTCGTCGTCCTCTTCGATGGGGACCCGCACCGGTTGGGGCGCGAGTTCCTCCATGCCGGCCGGGGTGGGCGGCGCGAGCGTCAACGCGGGCAGCGTCAACGCGGGTGCGGTCTGGCTGCAGCCGGCCACCGCGAGGACCGCCGCCAGCAGGATCAGAAGTTTCCTCATCTGCATCATCTGTACTCGCTCAGTCTCGGCCACAGCCCGAGCGCCACCGCGATCGCCGCGGCCACACTGAGCAGTGCGGCGCCGACGGTCGCGCCCGACAGCACGCGGCGGGCGTTGGCGATGTCGTTGCGGAGCTGGCTGCGGCTCTGCTCGATGCCCTTCGACAGCGCGGCGTCGAGCTTGTCGAACGCGGGTGTCGAGTCATCCTCGCCGGTGCCGAGCGCGACCTGCGTGGCGGCCTGATAGTTGCCGACCGCGATGTAGGCGTTGATCCGGTCATCGGCCGCCCGCCACTTGGTGAGCAGCTGTTCGGCGCCGACCAGATCACTCGTGTCGATTCCGGTGTCGCGCGCGAGATAGTCCGAAAGCTGCTGTTGCATCATGTCGATGCGCTGGTAGTAGGACTGCTTGCGCACGTTCTCGTCGCCGCGCCGGATCAGGGCGAGGGTTTCGTCGGCGCGGGCCTGCTGGGCGGTGATGGCCAGATTCGTCACGGTCTTCAAGGATTCGGCGGCGGTCTCTTTCGCGCTTCGGCTGTCCGATGTCGATATCACGAGCGCGGTGCTCACCCAGATCAACATGATCAGCACGGCCAGCCCGCCCGCCACGAACCCGATGTTGACGCGGCGGCGGGTGCGCCGCGCGAGCCAGCGGTTCGCGAACGCCCCGAACAACAACGTCGCGAGCACCACGAGCATGACGGGCGTCGGAATCTGTGCCGACGCCGTCGTCTCGGCGTCCACACGCGCGGACGTCTGCTCGTACAGGCGTTGCGCGTCCGGCAGGATCTGCGTCTGCATCATCGCCGACGCCTCGGACAGGTAGGACGAGCCCACCGGATTGCCAGCGCGGTTGTTGGTCCTGGCGGTCTCGACGAGCCCGGTGTACACCGCCAGCCGGGCGTTGATCCGGCCGAGCAGTTGGACGAGTTCCTCGTCGGTCAGCCCGCTCGATGCCCGGGTGACCGCGACCGACGCGTCGGTGATCGCTTGTTCGTAGCGCTGGCGCACATCGCGGGGTTCGGCACCGGCGATGAACGCGGTGGCCGCAGCGGCATCGGCGACCGAGAGCGTGGTGTAGAGGCGGCCGGCCGCGAAGGACAGCGGTTCGGTGTGGTCGAGAACCGTCGTCAGCGCCTGCTGGCGGTCGTTGATCGTCGTCGATGTCGCGAACGCGCTCGCGACGACAAGCGCGCACAGCACCACGCCGATGGTGAGGATGCGGCCGGGCGTCGTCCACAGAAACCACCAACGCGGGTGGGCAGGGGTGGTCGGCGACCGGGACGCGAGCGGTTCGGTCGAGGGATGTGCCAACTCCACAGTCACCTGCGCGCGGACCTCATTTAGTTTCGGTGTCTTCGGCTTTGGGTCGGGTCGGGTACGGCTGCGTCAACTCTATAAAAGAATTCTAAGAGCTCCGGGTATGGCTCGCGTTGATTCGGGGCCCAACCAATTTCAGCGGTGTTCCTTATTCTGTACGGGTGCGTGGCGACGGTGACGGCTGGGTGATTTCCGACAACGGCGCCCGGTTCTGGGGCCGTCACGGTGCGGCCGGATTGCTGTTGCGGGCTCCGTGGCCGGACGGCTCGGCCGCCGTGCTGTTGCAGCACCGGGCGCCGTGGAGCCATCAGGGCGGTACCTGGGCGTTGCCCGGCGGCGCCCGCGACAGCCACGAGACGCCCGAGCAGGCCGCAGTCCGCGAGGCACACGAGGAAGCCGGATTGCCTGCCGAACAACTGACCGTGCGGACCACCGTGATCACCGCCGAGATCGCGGGCATGGGTGGCACGCAATGGACGTACACCACCGTCATCGCGGACGCGCCCGAGCTCCTCGAGACGATTCCTAACCGCGAGAGCTCGGAACTGCGCTGGGTCGTCGAGGATCAGGTCGCCGAACTGCCGCTGCACCCCGGGTTCGCCGCGAGCTGGCAGCACCTGCGGACCGTGACCGCCACGATCCCGCTCCTCGTCAACCGGCAGCGCTGAGCGCCTTCTTGAGGTCGTGCGCCGCGGCGCGGGGATCGTCGGCGGCGGTGATCGCCCGCACGACCACGATGCGGCGCGCGCCCGCGGCGAGCACCTCGGGCAGCCGTTGCGCGTCGATTCCGCCGATCGCGAACCACGGCTTGGCCGGGTTCAGCGTGGCGGTGTGGCGCACCAGATCCAGGCCGGGCGCGGGCCGTCCCGGCTTGGTCGGGGTGGGCCAGCACGGCCCGACGCAGAAGTAGTCCACGGCTTCGTCGATCGCCCCGGCGACCTGCTCGGCGTCGTGCGTCGACCGGCCGATCACCGGCCGGTCACCGATGATGCCGCGCGCGACGGGCAGCGGAAGATCGTCCTGGCCGAGGTGCAGCACGTCGGCCCCGGCCGCGAGCGCGATATCGGCCCGATCGTTGACGGCGAGCAGCGCACCATGCCTGCGGGCGGCGTCGGCCAGCACCGCGAGTGCGTCGAGTTCCTGACGTGCCTCCAGCGGGCCGAACTTCTGCTCGCCGGGCGAGCCCTTGTCGCGCAACTGGATGAGATCCACCCCACCCGCCAGCGCGGCGTCGGCAAATTCGGCCAGGTCGCCGCGCTCGCGGCGGGCGTCGGTGCACAGGTACAGCCCGGCATGCTGCAGTCGGTCGACGGGTGATTCCACACCGCGACGGTAGCGTGTGCGCGCCGAGTACCCTGGACTGGCAACACACGGGAGTCCCGGGAACGGGGACTGAGAGTGGGCTACGAGACGCCGAGCACCAGCCCTTACCGTCACACCTGATCCGGGTCATGCCGGCGAAGGGAGTCAAGGAATGGCACGCACACTTGCCGTCATCGGTGGCGGCGTCATCGGGCTGTCCATCGCCCGTCGCGCCGCGCTCGACGGTTGGACCGTGCAACTGCACTCCACCACCGAACACGGCGCGTCGTGGGTGGCCGGCGGCATGCTCGCACCGCACAGCGAAGGCTGGCCCGGCGAGGAGCGGCTGCTGCAACTGGGTCTTGAGTCGCTGCGGCTGTGGCACTCGGGATTCCTGGACGGGATGCCGCCCGAGGTCGTGACCGCCCGGGAGTCGCTCGTGGTCGCCGTCGACCGGGCCGATGCCGCCGATCTGCGCACGGTCGCCGAGTGGCTGGCCGGCCAGGGCCATCCCGTCGAGCTCACCACCGCGGCGCGCGATGTCGAACCGCTCCTGGCGGCCGGAATCCGGCACGGGTTCTTGGCGACCACGGAACTCGCGGTGGACAACCGCGCCGTGGTCGACGCGCTCGCCGCGCAGTGTGCGCAGCTTTCGGTGCGCCGGGCCGGTCGCGTCGACGACCTGTCCGACGTCGACGCGGATGCGGTGGTGATCGCGAACGGCATCGACGCCCCGCGGTTGTGGCCCGACTTGCCGATCCGCCCGGTCAAGGGTGAGGTGCTGCGGCTGCGGTGGCGCAAGGGCTGCATGCCGGTGCCACACCGGGTGGTGCGCGCCCGCGTGCACGGGCGCCCCGTCTATCTGGTGCCGCGCCGGGACGGCGTCGTTGTCGGAGCCACCCAGTACGAGCACGGCCGCGACACCGCGCCCGTGGTGAGCGGTGTCCGCGATCTGCTCGACGACGCGTGCGCGGTCATGCCGGCACTCGGCGAGTACGAGCTCGCCGAGACCGCGGCCGGGCTGCGGCCGATGACCCCGGACGGGGTGCCGATCGTCGAACGGCTCGACGATCGCACGCTTGTCGCGGCCGGGCATGGCCGAAACGGATTTCTATTGGCGCCGTGGACCGCTGAGCGGATCGCGGCCGAACTCGAGGTGAGCGTGGGAGCCAAATGATCACCATCACGGTCAACGACGAAGTCATCGAGGTGGACGATGCCACCACGATCGAGGGGCTGTTGGAAACCCGCGGGTTCCCGGACAAGGGCATCGCGGTCGCGCTCGACTGGTCGGTGTTGCCGCGGTCGGAGTGGGACCGCACCCTGGCCGACGGGGCCCGGGTCGAGGTCGTGACGGCGGTGCAGGGTGGCTAGTGCTGTTGCTCTTCGCGCAAGCGGCTCATCGGCTTCAAAACTCACGATCGGCGGCCGCGAATTCGGCTCGCGGCTCATCATGGGCACCGGCGGCGCACCCAATCTGGCCGTACTTGAGGAGGCTCTGGTGGCCTCGGGCACCGAGCTGACGACGGTCGCGATGCGCCGGATCGATGCCGAGACCGGCACCGGCGTGCTCGACCTCCTCAACCGGCTGGGCATCGCGGCCCTGCCCAACACCGCGGGTTGCCGGGGTGCGGCCGAGGCCGTGCTGACCGCGCAACTCGCCCGCGAGGCGCTGGGCACCGACCTGGTCAAGCTCGAAGTGATCGCCGACGAACGCACACTGCTGCCCGATGCCATCGAATTGGTCAAGGCGGCCGAGCAATTGGTCGACGACGGGTTCATCGTCCTGCCGTACACCAACGACGATCCCGTGCTGGCCCGTCGGCTGGAAGACACCGGCTGCGCCGCGGTCATGCCGCTCGGCTCGCCGATCGGCACCGGGCTGGGCATCTCCAACCCGCACAACATCGAGATGATCGTCGAGCAGGCCGGCGTCCCGGTGGTTCTCGACGCCGGCATCGGCACCGCGAGCGATGCCGCGCTCGCGATGGAACTGGGCTGCGACGCAGTGCTGTTGGCCACGGCCGTCACCCGCGCATCCGATCCGCCGACGATGGCCGCGGCCATGTCGGCCGCCGTCACCGCGGGGTATCTGGCCCGTCAGGCCGGCCGCATCCCGAAACGGTTCTGGGCACAGGCGTCGAGCCCGGCGCTGTGACGGTGCGCCGAGACTGCGGGGAGAGCGTGAATCGGCGCGAAAACACGATCTGTGCGCAGGCTCGAAGTGGGCAGTAAACGCTATGTGGCCCTTGGCAGTTCGATGGCCGCCGGGCCCGGCATCAAACCGTCGGCCGATGGCGCGCCGTTTCGGGCCGGCCGCTCGGCGCGCAACTATCCGCATCTCGTCGCCGACCGCCTGGGACTCGATCTCGTCGACGTCACCTACTCCGGGGCGACCACCGCACATGTGTTGCACGACAAGCAGAACGGCGCGCCGCCGCAGATCGACGCGCTCGACGGCTCCGAAGCCCTCGTCACGGTCACGATCGGCGGCAACGACGTCGGCTATGTGCCGCTGCTGATGGCCGCCGGTCTGCCGCGCGTGCTGCGCGCCGTGCCGGTGCTCGGGCCGCGACTGCGCGACCTGCTCGACGCCGACGCGCGGGAAGCCGCGCTGACACACGTGGCCGGATCCTTGGCCGAGGTCGGCCGGATCATCCGCGAACGTGCACCGCGAGCCACCGTGCTGTTCGTCGACTATCTGACGCTGCTGCCGCCGACCGGCGGGGCGACGCCCCTGAGTGGCGATCATGTCGAACTCGGCCGGCACATCGCCGACACGCTGGAGCGGCACACCGGCGCGGCAGCGGCTGAGACAGGCTGTGGATGGGTGCGCGCGGCGCAGGCGAGCATCGCTCATCACGCCTGGTCAGCTGAGCCATGGACGACGCGGCCGGGTTTGCCGATACCCGGTCGCCCGGCACCATTGCACCCCAACGCGGCCGGCATGCGTGCGGTCGCGGATCTGGTGGCAGCCCACGCGGGCTGAGATCATGGGGTCGATGATCGAACTGGCCGGGCTGACGAAGCTCTACGGAACCCATCGCGCTGTCGACGACCTCAGCTTCACCGTCGAACCCGGCGTCGTGACGGGCTTCCTCGGGCCCAACGGCGCAGGCAAGACGACCACCATGCGGCTGATCCTCGGCCTCGACCACCCCAACGCGGGAACCGCGACCATCGACGGCAAGCGGTACCGCGAACTTCGGGATCCGCTGCGGACCGTCGGTGCTCTGCTCGACGCGCGCCAGGCCCACCCGAACCGCAGCGCACGCAATCACCTGCGCTGGATCGCCGCGGCCAACCGCATCCCGGCCGCCAGGGTCGACGAGGTGCTGGAGATGGTCGGGCTCACCGAAGCAGCCGAACGCAACGCCGGGGCACTGTCGCTGGGCATGAGCCAGCGGCTCGGTATCGCGGCGGCGTTGCTCGGCGATCCGCCGGTGCTGCTGTTCGACGAGCCGGTCAACGGTCTGGACCCGGAGGGCATCCACTGGGTCCGCACGCTCATGCGCGAGCTCGCGGCGCAGGGCCGGACGGTGTTCGTCTCCAGTCACCTGCTGGCCGAGATGGCCAACACCGCCGATCGGTTGGTGGTGATCGGGCAGGGCAGATTGATCGCGTCTACGACCGTCGCCGAATTCGTCAACGGCACCGCGGCCGACACCGTGCGGGTGCGCAGCCCCCAGCTCGAGACGCTGCGCGATGTGCTGTCGGACGCCGATCTGGAAGTGATCGCCGATCCCGACGGATCGGCGCTGACGGTGCACGGCGTGGCCATCGAGGTGATCGGCGACCTCGCGGGGCGTAACTCGATCACGCTGCACGAGCTGAGCACGCGCCAGGCGTCGCTCGAGGAGGCCTATCTGAAACTCACCGATGACGCGGTCGATTACCGGGCGGCCCGGCCATGAGCGCGCTCGCGGCGCTCGACGCCGAACGCATCAAGCTGTCGACCACGCGCTCGCCGCTGTGGTCGGTGGTCGGCGTGGCCGTGCTCAGCTTCGGCGTGGCCGCCCTGCAGGGCTGGTCGGCCTACGGCTACACGCCGCTGCCTCCCGGCAAGGCCGCCCTGGGTGTGGCGGTGTTCGGCGTCCCGGTGCTCATGGTCTTGTCATCCATGACCGTGACCGGCGAATACCGCACCGGCCTGATCCGGACCACATTCCTGGCCACCCCCAACCGGACCAAGGTGCTGATCGCAAAAGCCGTTGTGTGCGCTGCCTTTTCCTCGGTGTGCGCGGTGGTGATGGTGCTGGGTGCGGTTCTGGTGGCGCGCCTGTTCGCCGAACCCGTCATCGGTGCCGAGTTGTCGCCGACCAACCCCGCCACGTGGTCGGTGGCCGGAGGATTCGCCTTGTACGCCGCGCTGGCCGCGGTGCTCGGCGTCGGGGTCGGTGCGCTCGTGCGATTCGCGGCGGGCGCGGTCGCGGCGCTGTTGCTGTGGCCGTTGGTGGCCGAACCACTGCTGGGCAACATGCCGAACCTGGAAGCCGGGCCGTGGTTGCCGTTCGCCAACATGTTCCGGTTCCTCGGCGTGGAGTGGCTGTTCCCGACCTACGACATGCCGTGGGGCGAGGTGGGCTCGCTGGTGTACTTCCTGGCCTGGGTGGCCGCGGTGTTCATCGCCGCGGTGGTGGTGGTGAACAGGCGTGACGCCTGACCCGGAATCACTCCGGGTCAGACGCCACATCCGTCGGCGCGCCGAGCGACAGCACGACCTTCGACCCGTACGGGACGTGCTGGATCAGCCGGAGCTGAGCCAGCGCGGGGTGCGCGTCGAGCAGCTTGCCCGCGTTGGCCAGCGCACGCAGTGCCGCGGTCTCGGCGCGCGCGGCCTCGAGCCTGGCCGCACCGTTGACCTTGGCCGTCGCCAGCGCCATTGCGGCCGTGCGCATCTCGGCAGGCACGATGACGTCCTTGACGAACACCTCGGTGACCGCGACACCGGTGCGGGCACCTGCCGCTGCCGCCGCGGCCGTGATCGCCGCGGCGTCGACACGCGCACTGCGCTGCATGACCTCCTCGGCCGTCATACCGGACACGTTGTCGCGCAGCGCGATCTGTGCGGCCAGGTACACCGCGGCCATCGGATCGGCCGCCGCCTCGGTGTAGGCCGCGGCGTCGGTCACGGCGAACCGCAGCGCGACCGTGATGCGCAGCGACACCGCGTCGGAGGTCAGCACCTCCTGCGGGGCCAGCGTCAACACCTGCTCGCGCATCTCCACGCGCACCACTGCGGCGTCGCGGGCGATCCGGTGCCTGCCCGGCGACAGGACACGCGCGAGCGTGCCGTCGCGGTACTCGAGTGCGCACTGGCCTGCGGTTACCGTGATTCGGTTCTTGAACATGCGTGTCCTCCTCTCGGGCGTATCTGTCTGCGCAGCACGGGGATACCGCCGGCCGGGCGCAACCAGCGGCGGGGCGTCACACCCCCGTGCCGGCGGGTGTGGGCCGCAGGGCCACTGGCCACGGAGTCCCGGACGGCGGATATCGAAGGGTGGAGAGGATTCGAACCTCGGCCTTGACCGTGCCACGGTGCCACGAGCAACTCACAGAAACGTCGCGGTACCCCGCTGTGCCTGCTTCCTCGATGACTCCGGGCAAAACCATCGCATGTCAGCAAAGCCGCCCGCAATCGATTTATCGCCAGGCCGTTGCCGGCACCGGCTACCGTGGGTGCAATGCGACGTAGTTTGACGGGGGCAGTGCTTGGTGCGGTCGTGCTGACCGTGGCACTGGCCGGTTGTGATGCGAAGACCGAACTGCAGAGTGATACGCCGACGCAGGAGGCGCAGACGTCGTCACCCGCGGCGACGGAGTTCGCCAACCAGCTGCGCGAGCGCGTCTCGGCCGACGCCATGATGGGCCATCTGACCAAACTGCAGGAGATCGCCGACGCCCACGACGGCAACCGCGCGCTCGGCACCGCGGGCTACGACGCCAGTGTCGAGTTCGTCGCCAATGCGCTGCGCGACAAGGGCTTTGACGTGCAGACCCCGGAGTTCGAGGTGCGCCTGCCGTTCTCGGAGGACCCGCAGGTCACCGTGGGCGGTCAACCGGTCACGGCCAGGCCGCTGGAGTTCACGATCGGCACGCGGCCCGAAGGCGTGTCCGGCCCGCTCGTCGCGGCGCCCACCGAGGACTCGCCCGGCTGTGAAGCAAGCGACTACGACGGTCTGCCCGTCGCAGGCGCGGTGGTGCTGGTCGACCGGGGCGCCTGCCCGTTCGGTGCCAAGCAGGCCGCGGCCGCCGAGCGCGGCGCCGTCGCGATGATCGTCGCCAACAACGTCGACGGCGACGAGATGGGCGGAACCCTCGGGCGCCGCACCGACGTCAAGATCCCCGTCGTCAGCGTCACCAAGGACGACGGCGAACGTCTGCGCGCCAACCCGGGACCGACCACCATCCGGCTCAACGCCGGGGTGCGCACCGAGCGCACCCGCAACGTCATCGCGCAGACCAAGACCGGTTCGACGTCGGACGTGGTGATGGTCGGCGCGCACCTCGACAGCGTCCCCGAGGGCCCTGGTATCAACGACAACGGTTCGGGCGTCGCGGCCGTGCTGGAGACCGCACTGCAGCTCGGCAGTTCGCCCGACGTGAACAACGCGGTCCGGTTCGGGTTCTGGGGCGCCGAGGAGGAAGGCTTGCTGGGGTCGACGAACTATGTCGAGTCGCTCGACACCGAAGGCCTCAAGGACATCGCGCTGTATCTCAACTTCGACATGCTCGGGTCACCGAACCCCGGCTACTTCACCTACGACGGCGATCAGTCCGCGCCGATCGAAGGACGCGGGGTGCCGCGTGTGCCCGAGGGCTCGGCCGGTATCGAGCGGACACTGGCGGCCTATTTGGCCGATGCGGGAAAGATGCCGCAGGACACCAGTTTCGATGGGCGCTCGGACTATGACGGGTTCACGTTGGCCGGCATCCCCGCGGGGGGCCTGTTCTCCGGGGCCGAGGACAAGATGACCGCTGAGCAGGCGCAGGAGTGGGGCGGGCAGGCCGACCAACCATTCGACCCCAACTACCACAAGAACACCGATACCCTGGAACACGTGGACCGGGATGCGCTACAGATCCATGGTGAAGGCGTGGCGTTCGCCGTCGGCTTGTATGCACAGGATCAGCGGGGCCGCAACGGGATACCGATCCGGTCCGACCGCACGCGCCACGAGATCAGCCCGCAGTGAGATCGCGCTGGCTGGCCGCGGCGGCACTGGCGGCCACGGTCGCGGCGGGGTGTTCCTCCGCGCCGACGCCACCGCCGACCGAGCTGCCGCACGATCTGGCGCAGCGCATCACCGTCGACGGCATGTTCGCGCATCTGCGCAAGTTCGCCGAGATCGCCGACGCGAACGACGGCAATCGGGGGCAGGGCACACCGGGTTACGACGCGAGCCTGGACTATGTCGCGCAGCTCTTGCGGGACAAGGGTTTCGACGTTTCGACGCCTGAGTTCGAGCGCCTGGGCACGATGCGCGGCGGCAGTCCCAACCTGACCGTGTCGGGTCGCCGTTATCCCGTCGACCAGGCCTCGCTGCTCGTCACCACGGCGCCCGGCGGGCTCAACGCGCCCACCCTGCGCCCGGGTAAACCGGCCGGCTGTGCGGCCGCCGACTATTCGGGCGTGGACATCGACGGGGCCATCGCGGTGGTCGACGACACCGGATGCTCCATCGTCGTCAAGCAGAACACCGCACTCGCCGAAGGCGCCGTCGGGCTGCTCGTGGTCAGCACCACGCGGCCCAGCCCGGCCGGTCTGTTCACGTCCGGCTACTACGGCCAGCTCAAGGTGCCGGTCGGCGTCATCGACAAGACCGCGGACACCGCACTGCGCCGCACCTCAGCCCCGGTCCGGTTGACGCTCGACAGCAAAGCCGAAATGATGAAGTCGCGAAACCTGCTGGCGCAGACCAAAACCGGATCGACAACCGACGTGGTGATGGTCGGGGCGCATCTCGACAGCATCGCCGCCGGGCCGGGTATCAACGACAACGGCACCGGGGTGGCCGCGGTGTTGGAGACGGCGCTGCAGCTCGGCGGTTCGCCACAGATCCACAACGCCGTCCGGTTCGCGTTCTGGGGCGCCGAAGAGACGGGACTGGAGGGGTCGACGCAGTACGTCCGCGGCCTGCAGCCCGAACAGCTCGACGAGCTCGCGCTCTACCTCAACTTCGACATGCTCGGTTCGACCAACGCCGGCTACTTCACGTACGACGGTGACCAGTCGGCGCAGGCCGGCGACGCCAAACCCGTTCCCGAGGGTTCGGCGGGCATCGAGCGAACCATCGCCGGATATCTCAACCTGGCCGGCGTGCGGCCCGCCGACATGCCGTTGAGCGCCAACACCGATTACGGTCCGTTCGTGACGGCCGGCGTCCCCATCGGAGGCGCGACCACGGGGTCGTCACAGCTGAAAACAGGAGTGCAGGCCCGACTCTGGGGTGGCCGTGCCGGAGTGGCCTTCGACCCGAACTACCACACCGCGCGCGACACGATCGACAACGTCGACGCCAAAGCGCTGTCGATCATGGGACCCGCCGTCGGGTTCGTGGTCGGTACCTACGCGTTGTCGACGGACGGGCCCAACGGGGTTCCGCCCCGTGACCAACGCCACCACGGCTGAGCGCTTTCGGGCACGATAGGCCGGTGGAGAACCCCGGCGCCCTCGAACGTCTCGCGCGACTGGCCATCGCAACGCCGCGCCGGATCATCGGTATCGCCGTGCTTGTCGCGGTCGCGGCCGCGATCTTCGGGATTCCGGTAACCCAGAAACTCTCCGCCGGGGGCTTCCAGGATCCGCATGCCGAATCGTCGCGCGCCGAGGCGATGCTGGCCGGCAAGTTCAACCGCGGCGATCAACAGCTGCTGATCATCGTGTCCGCGCCGGACGGCGCGATGAGCCCGGCGGCGCGCGAGGTCGCGGTCGGCATCGTCGACGAGCTGGAGCGTTCGCCCCATGTGGCGCAGGTGACCTCGGCGTGGACGGCGCCGCAGCTCGCGGTGGCCGAGCTGCTGAGCAAGGACCGCAGTGCCGGCCTGATCGTCGCCGGAATCACCGGCGGCGAGAAGTACGCGCAGAACCATGCCGAGGAACTGACCGAGGCCCTCGTCCACGACCGTGATGAGGTGACCGTGCGTGCCGGTGGTGTGGCGATGGTCAACACCCAGATCACCGAACAATCGCAACGCGATTTGCTGTTGATGGAGTCGATCGCCATCCCACTCAGCTTCCTGGTGCTCGTGTGGGTGTTCGGCGGATTGCTGGCCGCCGCGGTGCCCGTCGTGGTCGGCGTGATGGCGATCCTGGGATCGCTCGCGGTGCTGCGCGCCATCACGATGTTGGCCGACGTGTCGGTGTTCGCGCTCAACCTCTGTATGGCCATGGGCCTCGCGCTCGCAATCGATTACACGCTTCTGATGATCAGCCGGTTCCGCGACGAGTTGGCCGACGGTCTTGGTCGTGAGGACGCGCTGGTGCGCACCATGGTGACGGCTGGCCGCACCGTGGTGTTCTCGGCGACCACGGTGGCGTTGCCGATGTCGGTGCTCGTGCTGTTCCCGATGTACTTCCTCAAGTCCTTCGCGTATGCCGGGGTCGCGACCGTGGTGTTCGCCGCGATCGCGGCCCTGGTCATCACCCCGGCGGCGATCGTTCTGCTGGGCAGCCGAATCGACGGCCCCGCACGCACATCCAAACCCGTCGAACGCCAGTTCTGGTACCGCTCCACGAAGTTCGTTCTGCGGCGGGCCATTCCGATCGGGCTGGCCGTTGTCGCCCTCCTGGTGTTGCTGGGATTGCCGTTCTTCAACGTCAAGTGGGGCTTTCCCGACGATCGCGTGTTGCCGAAATCCGCCTCGGCGCACCAGGTCGGCGATCAGCTGCGCACCGACTTCGAGAACAATTCCGCCACCGAGGTCAAAGTCGTCATCCCCGACTCGCGGGGCGTCGCGAGAGCCGAGATGGACCGTTACGCAGCCGAACTCTCGCGCGTCGTCGACGTCGCGGCCGTCTCCACGCCGACCGCGACGTTCGTCGACGGCCGGCAGGCAGGCCCGCCGAGCGCCGCGGCCGACGAACGCGACGGCTCGACGTTCCTCACGGTGTCGAGTACCGCGCCGCTGTTCTCGGACGCCTCCGACGCGCAACTCGACCGGTTGCACGAGGTCGCCGGTCCGGGCGGCAGGGCGGTCGAGATGACCGGGCTCGCGCAGACCGACCGCGACAGCGTCAACGCCATCACGTCCCGGCTGCCGTTGGTGCTCGGCCTGATCGCCGTCATCACGTTCTGTCTGTTGTTCCTGCTCACCGGCAGCGTCGTGTTGCCCGCGAAAGCGCTTGTTCTCAATGTTCTTTCGCTGACCGCGGCGTTCGGCGCGATGGTGTGGATCTTCCAGGACGGACACCTCGGCGCCTTCGGAACCACCTCGACCGGCACGCTCGTCGCGAACATCCCGGTGCTGCTGTTCTGCATCGCGTTCGGCTTGTCGATGGACTACGAGGTGTTCCTGCTGTCGCGCATCCGCGAGTACTGGCTGGCTTCGGACCGCACGTCGGCCGATGTCGGCGAGAGCGTGGCGCTCGGGCTCGCCCGGACCGGCCGCGTCGTCACCGCGGCGGCGCTTGTGATGTCTATCTCGTTCGCGGCGCTGATCGCCGCGAACGTGTCGTTCATGCGGATGTTCGGCCTCGGTCTGACGCTCGCGGTCCTGATGGACGCGACGCTGGTCAGGATGGTTTTGGTACCGGCATTCATGCATGTGATGGGCCGGTGGAATTGGTGGGCACCGCGGCCTTTGGTGCTTATCCATGACCGACTCGGATTCACAGACGAACCGTTGAACCAGAAGACGTAGGCCCCCGTATATCGGGTATGGGAATTAATGTCGCGGGAATGTCTCGATACTGCACTATTGCCGGCGTTCACGGCGTCCTGCCGCCCTATAGATACACCCAGGAAGAGGTCACGGAGACCCTGCTTGACCTGCCGGGATACGCTGAGCACGAGGAAATCGTCCGATCCCTGCATAAAAGCGCAAAAGTTAACAGTAGGTACCTGGTAAGACCCATTGAGGAATACGCCAGGTTGAGTGATTTCGGCGAGACGAACAATTTATTCATCGACCACGCAACAGATCTTGGGTGTGAGGCGTTATCCGGTGCGCTCGACGAGGCCGGGCTGCGTCCGGAGGACGTCGATCTGATCGTCACCACCACCGTCACCGGCGCCGTTGTCCCGTCCCTCGACGCGCGGATCGCGGGCCGGCTCGGCCTGCGGCCGGACGTGCGCCGCATCCCGATCTTCGGGCTTGGCTGCGTGGCCGGGGCGGCCGGTATCGCCCGGCTCAACGACTACTTGCGCGGCGCGCCCGACAAGGTCGCGGTGCTGGTGTCGGTCGAGCTGTGTTAGCTTACGCGCAAGCACCATCCGTCGATGCCGACACTGGTGGCCGGTGCGCTGTTCGGTGACGGCGCGTCCGCGGTGGTCGCGGTCGGCGAGCAGCGCGCGCAAGAACTCGACCCGAGCGGACCCGACGTGCTCGACTCCCGCAGCCATCTCTACCCGGACTCGTTGCACGCGATGGGCTGGGACATCGGCACGCAGGGATTCGAGATCGTGCTGAGCGCCGAGGTGCCCGCCTTCGTCGGGCGGTACCTGGGCGACGACGTCACCGGATTCCTGGGCGATCACGGGCTGACGGTCGGCGACGTGGGGGCGTGGGTGAGCCACCCCGGCGGGCCGAAGGTGATCGAGGCCATCATCGAGACCCTCGAATTGCCCACGGACGCACTCGATCTCACGTGGCAATCGCTGGCCGAGGTCGGCAATCTGTCCTCGTCCTCGGTGCTGCACGTGTTGCGCGACACGATCCGCAAGCGACCGCCCGCGGGTAGTCCGGGAGTCTTGATGGCGATGGGCCCGGGGTTCTGCTCCGAGCTGGTTCTGCTGCGTTGGCGTTGATGGGCGTGAAGAGCTATACGACGCTGATCGCTGCCGTCGCCGCCGAACGGCTGCTCGAGCTGGTGGTGTCCAAACGCAACCTCGAATGGAGTAAGGCGAACGGCGGCAAGGAGTTCGGCGCCGGTCACTACCCGGTGATGGTGGCACTGCACACCGGGCTGCTGGTCGGCGCGCTGGCAGAGGGACGCAGGCGCACGTTCCGGCCTGCGCTGGGTTGGCCGATGTTCGCGGTCGTGCTGGCCGCACAGGGGCTGCGTTGGTGGTGCATCACGACGCTCGGCCGCCAGTGGAACACCCGGGTTGTGGTGGTGCCCGGGGCGAGCCGGGTCGTCGACGGGCCGTACCGCGTGATCCCGCACCCCAATTATGTGGCCGTGGTCGCCGAAGGCGCGGCCCTGCCCCTCGTGCGCGGCGGCTGGATCACCGCACTGGTGTTCTCGATTGCCAACGCGGTGTTGCTGCGTACCCGCATTCGCGTGGAAAACGAAGCGTTGCAGGGCTTGACGTGATCGATCTGCTCGTCGCGGGAGGCGGCCCTGCCGGGCTGGCGACCGCGGTGCACGCGGCGCGGGCCGGGCTCGAAGCCGTCGTCGTCGAGCACCGGCGCGGCCCGATCGACAAGGCGTGCGGTGAAGGTTTGATGCCGCACTCGGTCCGGCAGTTGGAGCGCCTCGGCGCAACAGTCGAGGGAAGAGACTTTCACGGCATCCGCTACCTCGACGGCCGCCGATGTGCGGAGGCCCGGTTCCGCGACGGCGCCGGGCGCGGGGTGCGCCGTACGGTGCTCCACGCAGCGCTGTCCGAAGCCGCGGCCGTGGCAGGCGTGCGGGTGGTGCACGGCGAGGTCGGTGAGGTCACGCAGGACTCGACGTCGGTGAGCGCAGCGGGTTTTCGGGCGCGGTACCTGGCCGCCGCCGACGGGCTGCACTCACCGATCCGCCGGGCGTTGGGGCTTGCGAGCGGCGAGGCGCAGCGCCGTCGGTGGGGGATCCGGCGGCACGTGCAGATCGCACCGTGGTCGGACTGCGTCGAGGTGTACTGGGCGCATGACACCGAGGCGTACGTGACGCCGGTCAACGACGACTGCGTCGGCATCGCGATCCTCAAATCGACGCGCGGCGGGTTCGGCGAACACCTCCAGCAGTTCCCTGAACTGGCCGAGCGGATCGACGGCCTGCCGCACGGCCAGGACCGGGCGGCAGGTCCGTTGCGGCAGAAGGTACGCCACCGCACGGCAGGCCGGGTTCTGCTCGTCGGCGACGCCGCCGGCTACATCGACGCGCTCACTGGCGAGGGGATGGGTCTCGCGTTCGGCGCGGCGGAGTTGCTCGTGGGCTGTGTGCTGGCCGACCGGCCCCAGGATTACGACCGGCAGTGGCGAACGATGACCCGCCGCTACCGGTTCCTGACGGCAGCGCTGTTGCACGGCAGCGGTTTTCGCCCGGTGCGGGCGGCCATCACGCCGGCCGCGGCGGCCCTGCCGTCAGTGTTCACCCGGGTGGTCAACGCGCTCGGGGAGTGAGCTTTTGCGCCTGCCGAGGCCGCCCAGGAACTCCAGCGAACGCATGCCGTGGAAGATCAGCAGGGCCGCGATCGAGCCGAGCGCGATACCGGTGAATGTCAAAGACCCGGCCTGCCAGGTGAAGTCGGCGATGCCGATGATGAGCGGTATCGCTGCGGTCATCTGGTTGATCGGCTTGGCGAAGTCGACGTGGTTGGTCAGCCAGATGCGGACGCCGAGGATGCCGACGAGCCCGTAGAGCACGATCGTGGCGCCGCCGAGGACACCCGGCGGTATCGCCGAGATCGTCGCACCGACCTTGGGGCACAGGGACAATCCGATCGCCACGGCCGCCGCGACCCAATACGCGGCGGTCGAGTAGACCCGTGTCGCGGCCATCACGCCGATGTTCTCGGCGTAGGTGGTAGTGGCAGAACCGCCGCCGGCGCCGGCCAGCACCGTCGCCACGCCGTCGGCTGCCAGTGCCCGCCCGATGAGCGGGTCCATGTCGGTGCCCGTCATCTGGCCGACGGACTTGACGTGGCCGATGTTCTCGGCGACGAGTGCGATGACCGCGGGCAAGAACAGCGGCAGCACGCTGATCGTGAATGTCGGCGCCTGGAACTCGGGCAGGCCCACCCACGGCGCGGCGGCGATCGCCGACGTGTCGACCTCGCCGAGGATCAGCGCCATCAGATAGCCGACCGCGACGGCGCCGAATATGGCCAGCCTGCCGATGATTCCGCGGAAGAACGCCAGGGTGGCCACCAGCAGAACCAGCGTGACGAGGCCGACCAGCGGACCCTTCTCGAAGTTGTTCTTGGCGGCAGGCGCCAGGTTGAACCCGATCAGCGCCACGATCGCGCCGGTCACCACCGGCGGCAGGACCAGATCGATCCATCGCGTGCCGACCAGATGCACGACCGCACCGATGAGGATCAACAGCACGCCGACCGCGATCAACCCGCCCAGCGCGCTGCCGGTTCCCTCGGCGGCGACCGCCGCGGTCACGGGTGCGATCACCGAGAAGCTCGACCCGAGGTAGCTGGGCAGGCGGTTGCCGGTGATGAGCAGGAACAGGATGGTGCCGACGCCGGAGAACAGCAGGGTGGTGGCGGGCGGGAACCCCGTCAGCACCGGCACCAGGAACGTGGCACCGAACATCGCCACGACGTGTTGGGCGCCGATTCCGATGGTGCGGGCCCAGTCCAGCCGCTCGTGCGGGGCGACGACGAAGTCATCGTCGGCGCGGGCCTCGACATACTTCCAACTCAGCAGGGTCACGATTGAGAACTACACACCATGAACGGCCACCGTGCACCCGCACTCGCGCAAGAATCGAGCGCGATGAAGCTGACCGCCGCGACCGTGGCTCCCGGGCTGGTGCAGATCGTGCACTACCAGCGGTCGTGGCTGCGGGGCGACGTCGTGGCTGGCGTGACGGTCGCGGCGTATCTCGTGCCGCAGGTCATGGCCTACGCCACGGTCGCGGGCCTGCCGCCGGTCGCCGGGCTTTGGGCGTCGCTGGTGCCGATGGCCGTCTACGCGATGCTCGGCTCGTCACGTCAGCTGTCGGTCGGCCCGGAATCGACCACCGCCCTGATGACGGCCACCGCACTGGCGCCGTTGGCGATCGGCGATCCCGCGCGGTACGCCGTGATGGCGGCGGTGCTGGCGCTGCTCGTGGGAGCGATCTGTCTGCTCGCGGGCTTCTGCCGGCTGGGCTTTCTGGCCGACCTGTTGTCGCGGCCGGTCCTGATCGGTTACATGACGGGCGTCGCGGTCATCATGATCAGCGGACAGCTCGGCAAGGTCACCGGGACCACGGTCGAGGGCGACGAGTTCATCGACGAGGTCGGGTCTTTCGTCGCAGGCATCGGTGACGTCCACTGGCCCACCGTGGCACTGTCCGGTGCGGTGCTGGTGGTGCTGCTCATCCTCTACCGGATGTCTCCGCTGTTCCCCGGTCCGTTGGTCGCGGTGTTGGCCGCGACGGCCGTGGTGTGGCTGTTCGGCATGGAGGACAACGGCATTCGCGTCATCGGCGACATCCCGGCCGGCCTCCCGGTGCCCAGCCTGCCCGCGGTCACGTTCGCCGAACTCGCCGCGTTGACGATTCCCGCGGTCGGCATCGCAGTCGTCGCATTTTCCGACAACGCATTGACCGGCCGCACCTTCGCGGCCCGCCGCGGTGAGACGATCGACGCCAACGCCGAACTGCGCGCACTCGGCGTCTGCAATCTGACAACCGGTGTGACACAAGGGTTTCCGGTGAGTTCGAGCGGCAGCCGGACGGCGCTCGGCGATGTCCTCGGCAGCCGCACGCAGCTGTATTCGTTGGTGATGCTGGCGACGGTTGTGGTGGTGATGCTCGCCGGCCGCGGCCTGCTCGAGCACTTCCCGATGGCCGCGCTCGGCGCGCTCGTGGTGTATGCGGCGCTGCGGTTGGTCGACATCCCGGAGTTCCGGCGACTGGCCCGGTTCCGTCGCAGCGAACTGGTGCTTGCGGTGGCCACGACGGTGGCCGTGCTCGGGCTCGGCGTGCTCTATGGCGTGCTGGTCGCGATCGGGTTGTCGCTGCTCGACATGCTGCGGCGGGTGGCCCGGCCCCACGACAGCGTGCTCGGTTACGTGCCCGGCATGGCCGGTATGCATGACGTCGACGACTATCCCGAAGCGGAGCCGGTGCCGGGGCTCGTGGTCTACCGCTACGACGCCCCACTGTTTTTCGCGAACGCCGAGAACTTTCGCGAACGTGCGATGGCTGCGTTCGATGAGGCCGACGGACCTGTCGAGTGGTTCGTGCTCAATGCCGAGGCCAACGTCGACCCGGATCTGACGGCCGTCGACGCGCTCGAGCAGTTGCGCCGGGATCTGATGGCACGCGGCATCGTGTTCGCGATGGCGCGCGTCAAACAGGACCTGCTCGATGACCTCGTCGCGGCGGGGTTCGTCGACCGCGTGGGCGAGGACCGGATCTTTCCGACCCTGCCGACCGCCGTCGAGGCGTTCCGGGCGCGCTCCTGACGCGTGCGAGCGACCGCGAATGTACGGCGTTGTGCGGCGTGTCGGTGTACAGACACGGGCGCTCGCGGTGCAAGGGGATCAGTGCATGTGGCTGCCGCCGTTGATGTCGACGGTGGTGCCGGTCAGGTAGCTGGCGTCCTGGCTGGACAGGAAGGTGATGACGGCGGCGACCTCGTCGGTCGTGGCGGTGCGGCCGACCGGGATGTCGGCGGCCAGCTTGGCCTCCTGCTCGTCGGTCGAGCCGACCCGGATGTTGGTGTCGACCGCACCGGGGGTGACCGCGTTGACGGTGACGCCGGTGTCGGCGATCTCGCGGGCCAGCGATTTGGTGAAGCCGAGGATCGCGGCCTTGGCCGACGAGTACGGCACCTTGCCGAACACGCCGCCGCCGCGCTGCGCCGACACCGAGCTCATGTTGACGATGCGGCCCCAGCCGGCCTCGATCATGTCCGGCAGAAAGGCCTTGGTCACCAGGTAGGTTCCGGTCGCATTGACGGCCATGACCTTGTTCCACAGCTCGAGCGTGGTATCGAGGAATCCGACCGGCGAGGTGATGCCCGCGATGTTGGCGAGTGCGCCGACCGCGGGCAGGTTGCCCGAGGCGATCTCGGCGGCCACGGCCGCATGCGCCGCGGTGACCGACTCCTCGGAGGTGACGTCGACCGCGTGGCCGAATGCCGGCACGGCGTACTGGTTGCCGATCTCGGCGGCGACCTTGGCGGACTTCTCGCCGTCCAGATCGAGGACGACGACGGCCCAGCCTTCCTTGGCGTAGCGCGCCGCGACGGCCACGCCGATGCCCTTGTCGGAGGTCGCCCCGGTGACGACTGCGGTGCGTTGGATCGTGCTCATGGATCGCTCCTTAGATGAGTTCTGAAATCAGTTGTGCGGCTTGCGCAGTGGCGGCCGGCCGCTCGTCGTTGGTGACATCGCGGGTTTCCAGTTCGAGGGCGAATTCGCCGGTGTAGCCGGCGGCGGCAAGGCTTTTGAGACCCGTCGCGAAGTCGACCTGCCCGCGCCCGACGGAGACGTTGATGTTGCCGGGTACGGCATCACGGATGTGGACGTGGGCGATGCGGTCGGCGAAGTGGGCGACGAAGTCGACTGGATCGCCGCCCGAGGCGACCACGTGGCTGAAGTCCATCACGATGCCGATCCGGGTGCCTCGCAGTCGATCGGCGAGGGCCTGTGCCCGGTCCATGTCGTGGCACAACCGGTGGTAGTGCAGCGACTCGGTCCAGAGTTCGACGCCGTACTCGGCGGCGAGCTCTGCTGCCGAGTCCAGCTCGGCGGCGACCAGGTCGAGATCCTGGTCGAGGGTGCGTACCGGCGTGTGGTCGATCGCGCCGCACGGCAGCACCAGAGCGTCCGCCCCGGTGTTGGCGGCGAGGGATAGGAGCATGGCGAGGTGCCTGCGGCGGGCCGCGCGGGCTTCGTCGCCGAGCGGACGGTTCAGATCGCCGATGTCACCGTTGATCGACCGGACCCGTAACCGCGAGGCGGCGACGGCCGCGGAGACCGTGGCGACGGCGGCTTCGTCGAGCACATAGGGCACGTGGTCGCACACCCCGGGCAGCGCGCCGAGGTCGATCGCCCGGAATCCCAGCTGATCGATCCAGGTGAGCGCCATCTCGAGATCGAGGTGCCGAAAGCTGATGGTCGAGCAGCCCAGGCGAGCGTGCGGTCGGTTTTCGCCGGTCATGAAACGCCTTCACAGGTGGAGTACGTGATGGCGGCCACAGTATCGAAGTCGACTGTCAACAATCAACTGGCGACGCTTAAATCATGTCGACTGTTGACAATGAGTTGTGTGCGCGCTCACACTGGGTGACCTGAAGCACTGTTGACCGTCGACAGTGACGCGGACTAGGGCTTTTGAAAGGATCTGCTCATGAGCGACGATGCTCTTTCGATGCGGGGGCCGGTACACGGAACCCCGGAAGCCAAGCGGGTCGCGATCGGCTCCGGCGTCGGCGCCGTCATCGAGACCTACGACTTCATCGGCTTCGGCACCGCGGCCGCGCTCTACTTCGGGACCGCGTTCTTCCCGAATTCGAGCCCGGTCGCAGGCACGTTGGCCGCATTCGCCACGCTCGGCGTCGGGTTCGCGGCCCGCCCGCTCGGCGGCATCATCGGCGGGCACCTGGGCGACAAGGTGGGCCGCAAGCCCGTCCTGGTCGCGTCGCTGATCATCATGGGCCTGGCCACGTTCGCCATCGGCCTGCTGCCCACGTACGCAGCCGTCGGCGTGCTCGCGCCCGTGCTGCTGGTGACGGTGCGCATCATCCAGGGCTTGGCATTCGGTGCGGAGTGGGGCGGCGCGATCCTCATGAGCTACGAACACGCGCCGTGGAAACAGAAGGGCCGCTACACCGGAATCGTCCAGGCCGGTTTCCCCGTCGGCCTGCTGCTGGCCAACCTGGTGTTCCTGGTCAGCGTCCACCTCGGCGGTGACTGGGCCTGGCGCGTGCCGTTCCTGGCCAGCATCGTGCTCGTCATCGTCGGCCTGATCATCCGCGCCCGGGTCCCCGAGTCCCCGGTGTTCGAAGACGTCAAGCAGACCGGCAAGATCGTCAAGGCGCCCATCGTCGAGGTGTTCAAGACCGATTGGCGAAACATCCTGCGCGGCATCGGTCTTCGCGTCGCCGAGACGGCCGGCTACGCGGTGTCGATCACGTACATGATCTCCTACCTCAAGAGCGCGAAGCTGGCGACGGCCACCGAAACCCTTGTCGCCCTGTGCATTGCGTCGGCAGTGGGGATCTTCGCCACGGTGGCCTGGGCCAGGCTGACCGACCGGGTCGGCCGCCGACCCGTCTACCTGTGGGTCTGCGCGTTCGGCATTCCGTTCGGTGTGCTGATGTTCATGCTGGTCAACACGGGCCTGTTCCTGTTGATCGTCGCGACGTTCATCGTGTCCTACGGCGTGTCCCAGAACGCGCTGGCCGGTGCGCAGGGCGCGTGGTTCCCCGAACTGTTCACGGCCAACACGCGCGCATCGGGAGCCTCACTGGCGTACCAGATTTCGGCGATGGTCTCGGGCTTCACGCCCTTCATCACGACGCTGCTGTACGAGGCGTTCGGCTGGGTCGGCCCGGCGCTGCTGTTCTCGGCGTATGCCGCGATCGGGCTGTGGGCGGCGATCGTCACCAGGGAGACCTGGGGTCCGCGCGAACGCGCCTTGGCCGACAAGGCCGCCGCGAACGCGCACGCGCTCGCGGCGTGAGGCGCCGAGCGACGGTAGCATCAGTGTCGACAATCAGATGTTGACAGTCCGGGGAGGTTCGATGACCACCGTGTCTGGGGATGCCCCGTCACTGCTGCGCCTGGAGAAGACGAGTCTGCGGGAGCAGGCCCTCTCCGCGCTGCGCCGGGCGATCACCACCGGCCAGTTGCAGCCGGGCACGCATCTGGTGGAAACCGACCTGTCCGAGGCGTTGCAGATCAGCCGAGGCACATTGCGTGAGGCGATGCGCCAGCTGCAGCAGGAAGGCCTCATCTCGGCGGGGGCGCGCGGGCGGCTTTCGGTGCGCCATCTCGACACCAAGGAGATCAAGGACATCTTCGACGTGCGGGCGGCGCTGGAATCGTTGGCCGCAAGCGCGCTGGCCCGGCGCGAGGATCGCGCCGCGGCCGTCGCGGAGTTGCGCGTGGCGGTCGCCGACATGGAGCGCTGGGCCGCCTCCAACCTCGAGGACCGCATCGAGGCCGACCTCAAGTTCCACCGCACGATGTGTCATCTGTCGGGCAACGAGACGCTGCTGCACTCGTGGTCGTCGCTGGAGGGCAGTATCCGGATGTCGATCATGTACGCCGGGGTCGAGCGCGCCCTGAAGAACATGGACGCCAAACGTCACCTGGAGATCGTCGAGGCCATCGAGTCCGGTGACGAGGCGGCGGCGGCCGCGACCGTACGCGAGCACATGTGCACGGCCGCATCGGTTCTGGTGGACGGGCAGGACTGATTCAGCGCAGGGCGCGCACGCCGTAGATCGCCGCGCCCACCGCGACCACCGCCAGCCCCGTCAGCACCGACGACAGCGGCAGGGTGAACGCCAGCACCAGGCAGCCCACCAACCCGAGCGCGGGGATCACCCGGCGGCCGAGGGTCCAGGCCGAGGCGTTGGCGATCGCGTAGTACATCAGTACCGCGAACGACGAAAACCCGATGGCGCCACGCAGATCCGCGAACGCCGCGAGCACCGCCACCGCGACACCGACGACGATCTCGGCCCGGTGTGGGCTGCCGAACCGCGGATGCACGGCGGCCAACCGGTGCGGCAGGTGATGGTCGCGGGCCATCGCAAGCGTCGTACGGGACACCCCGAGGATCAACGCCAGCAGCGATCCCAGCGCGGCGACCGCGGCCCCGACCCGCACCACGGGCTGCCATTGCCCGGCACCCGCCGCGGCGACGGCGTCAGCCAAAGGTGCCGGTGCGGACGCCAGTTCGGCACTGCCGAGCACCGCGAGCGCCGCAACGGCGACGACGGCGTACACGACCAACGCGATGCCCAGCGCGATGGGGATGGCGCGGGGGATCGTGCGCGCCGGGTCGCGCACCTCCTCACCGAGGGTCGCGATACGCGCGTAGCCGGCGAACGCGAAGAACAACAGACCGGCCGCCTGCAGCACGCCGCCGGCCGTGACATCGCCTGCCAGTTCCAGCCGAGTGGTGTCGGCCGCGCCCGATCCGAGGACGATGACCACGACCGCCGCGAGGACCGCGAGCACGACGGCGACGATGATCCTGGTGAGCAGTGCTGATTTCTGGACGCCGGCGTAGTTGACCACCGTGAGCGCCACGACCGCTGCCACCGCGACGGCGTGCGCCTGATCCGGCCACACATAGAGGCCCACGGTCAACGCCATCGCCGCGCACGACGCGGTCTTGCCGACGATGAAACTCCAACCCGCGGTGTAGCCCCAGAATTCGCCGAGCCGTTCCCGGCCGTACACGTAGGTACCGCCTGACTGCGGATAGCGGGCCGCCAGCCGCGCCGACGATGTGGCGTTGCAGTACGCGACCACCGCCGCCACCGCAAGTCCGATGAGAAGGCCGGTTCCGGCGGCCGCCGCTGCAGGGGCCAGCGCGGCGAATATGCCCGCGCCGATCATCGAGCCCAAGCCGATGGTCACTGCGTCGACGGTGCCGAGCCTGCGCTGCAGACCCTCTGGCGTGGTCACGCCAGCGATACTAGATCAGTGCGTGTCGCGGTTCGGCATGAGCGATTCGTGAGCCGACGTCGTCGCGGCCCGAAACAACACGGCGAGCAGGGCGAGGCCACCGATCACCACGACCGGGATGGTCCACAGCCGGCGCGTCAGCAATGCGGAACCGCACTTGTCGACGTACTCACCGCCGGCCGCGGCGGCTTGGTCCAGGTGAGCCGAAAAACCCGTGCCGCAAGGAATCTGCATACCATACTGGTCGAAATCGTCCAGGTAGACCGACATGCTCATCAGATAGAGGCCGATGGCGACGATGATGGCACCGGCGATCCCGATGTAGACAGCGCGATAACTCATGCCTCCCTCTCAGGTCATACAGACGTCGGTGAACAACAGCACCGGCCACGACACGATCGAGCCGAGGAACGACACTGTCGCGGCCAGCGGCGCCATCTGCTCGAGATGGTCGGTGTGGGTGCTCGACCAGATCGCGCCGATCAGCAGGTAAGGCGCTCCGAGAATGATGCCGGCCACGAGTAGTTCGCCGACCGCGATACGGTACGCCAGCAATCGCCGCAATCTGACAAGCACATGACCCCCGTCCGGCCTCAACCCCGATTATGTTAATTGCCATTCTGCGTGGCGCTACCATTTTGACCGGATCGGTAGGTCCGTTTATCGTGTCGACATGGCGCGCACCACGCCCGGCCCGAGCGACAGTGGCGCATCTGGTGTGCGACGCCGTCCCAAGGACCGTAAAGCCCAGATCGCGCGGGCTTCCGCCGAGGCATTCAGTTCCCTCGGTTACCACGGCGTCAGCATGGAGTCCATCGCCTCGCGCGTCGGGATCTCGGCGGCCGCGTTGTACCGGCACTATTCGAGCAAGTACGAGTTGTTTCGCGATGCGGTACTCAATCTCGGTCAGCAACTGGTCGACAACACCGCGTTCGCGGACGGGGACTCCGCAGTCGGCACTGTCGACCCGCGCGAGCAGCTCCGCCGTCTCGTCTCCGCGCTGACCGACACCTCCCTCGCCAACCGCGAATCCGGTGGCCTGTACCGCTGGGAGGCGCGGTTTCTGACCGGAGACGATCAGACCACGCTCGACGCCCAGGTCCGCACGGTGCATCAGCGCATTCACCGGCCCCTGCAGGAGCTGCGGCCGGACCTCGATTCGCACGAGCGCTGGACGCTGTCCACCGCGGTGTTGAGCGTCGTCGGCAGCATCGTCGATCATCGGGCGAAGCTGCCCGCCGGCCAGATCCGCGAAGTGCTGGCCGAGATCGCCGAAACCGTGCTCGCCGCCGAACTGCCGGAGCTTCCCGATCCCGACGACGCCGAACCGGCCCCGGCGCCGCCCGGTGTGGGCGCAACCAAATACGAAGCGCTGCTGACCGAATCGATGCGGCTGTTCAACCAGAACGGCTACCGCGACACCACCATGGAGCACATCGCCGCGGCTGTCGGCATGCCGGCCTCCGGTATCTACCGGTACTTCTCGGGCAAGACCGACATCCTGGCCGCGGGATTCCGCCGCGCGGCCGATCGGCTCTCGGCGGACATGGCCGAATTGCTCAGCTCCATCGAGGATCCCGAGCAGGCACTCGTGGCGTTGATCGACAAGTACGTGGCCCGCTCGTTCGAGCGTCCGGAACTCGATTACGTCTACTACACCGAACGCCTCAACATGGCCCCGGCCGACCAGAAGATCCTGCGCGACCTGCAACGGTCGGCCGTCGAGTCGTGGGTCGACTTGGTGACGCCGGTGCGTCCGCAGTGGTCTGCCGGTCAGGCGCGGTTCGCGGTTCATGCTGCGATGGCTTTGGTGATCGACCTGGGCCGGCTGATGGAATACCAGAATTCGGTGCAGGCCCGGGCCGTTGTCGCGGCCATGGTCGATCTGACGTTGTTGGGCCGCTACCGGTTACGGACGGCGTTGCCGGCCAGGTAGGCGAGGTAGCCGAGGGTTCCGACTGCGGCCAGCTTGCGGGTCTTGGGCAGCAGGAGACCCAGTCCGATCGCGGTTTCGATCCCGCCGTTGGTGTAGATGTGCTTTTGAGTGTCCTTGGGGAACGCCGACTTGGTGATCGACTCGAACAGCTGCGGCTTCACGAAGTGCGAAACACCGGTGCCCGCGACACCGAGGCCGACGAGCTTGACCAGCTTGGAATTGTTGCCCTCTGCCATGTGTGATCCTCTCTGATCAGGCAAACGTGTAGTCACTCAACGGAAATCGTGACGCTTCCGCGACGGCCCGGCGGGTCGTCATCGGTCTGAGCAGCGTTGCCTCGCCACTCGGATTGAAATAGTACGACCGTGCCGATGCGCAATTTCCGAGGGTGAACAAGGAGTCGCCGAGCGCCTCGGTCATCCGGTCCAGGTATCGGCTGTTCGCCTCCTCGGTGACCTCGAATGTGGTGGCGCCGCGGCGCTTCACCTCGGCGAACAACCGGTCCATGAGCCGCATCTGGTACTCCATGGTGTTGAAGAAGTTGAGCCCGAGGAACGCGTACGGGCTGGCCAGGCTCAGGTAGTTCGGGAAGTACGGCATCGAGACGCCTTGGTAGGCCTGGAATCGCGTTTCCCGCCACCACTTTCCGAGGTTGCGGCCGTCCCGGCCGATCACTTCGATCGCCGGGAAGTTGGCCTCCCACAGGTCGAATCCCGTCGCGAGCACCAATGTGTCGATCGTGGTCTTGGTGCCGTCGGCGTTGACGATGCCGTCGGATTCGATGCGCTCGATGCCGTCGGCCTGCAGGTGTACGTGCGGCTTGGTGAACGCACGGTAGTAGCCGTTGGAGAATGTCGGGCGCTTGCAACCGAAGTCGTAGTCCGGGGTCAGTTTCCGGCGCAATTCGGGGTCGCGGATCGACGCGAACCGGTGCAGCTTCGCGAGGTCGGCCGCCGCGATGTTGAGCCGCCGGAAATACCGGTGCTTGAGCACCGCGGTGTCGACCATGAACGCGTACAGGCTGTCGGTGACGGCGCGAACGACCCGCTGCGTCAGCGGCACACGCGCGAACAGCGCTTTGGCGCGCGGCGAGAACCTCAGGTCGACCTTCGGCACCACCCAGATGGGTGTGCGCTGGTAGACGGTCAGATCGGCGACCCGCTTGGCGAGTTCGGGGATGAGCTGGACCGCCGTCGCGCCGGTACCGATGATCGCGACCCGCCTGCCGTTGAGGTCGTAGCCGTCTTCCCAGTCGGTTGTGTGGATGACCTTGCCCGCGAAGTCGTTGATGCCGGGGATGTCGGGGGTGTGGGGCTGGGACAGGAATCCGGTTGCGGTGAACAGGAATCGCGTGTTCAGCGTCTCGCCACCCGCGACAGCGACCCGCCAGAGACCCGATTCCTCATCCCAGCGAGCGCCCTCGACCGTGGTGTTGAAGCGCATGTGGCGGCGCATGCCGTACTTGTCGGCCACGTCGTCGGCATACTTCTTGATCTCGGCACCGGTGGAGAACAGACGCGACCAGTTGGGGTTCGGTTCGAAGAAGTACGAGTACGTGGTGGTGGGCACGTCGACGGCCAGGCCGGGATAGTGGTTGACGTACCAGGTTCCGCCGAGATCGTCCTCGCGATCGACGATGACGAAATTGTCGATACCCATCCGCTTGAGCTGGATGCCGGCGCCGAGCCCGGCGAAACCCGCCCCGACGATGACCGCGTCGTACCTACCCGGACTCATGCGGCAAACAGTACCGCAGGTACCGGGTACTTTGTCGAGAGGTCGATCAGTACAGCTTGGCGAGGATCTCGCCGGCCTCGGCGTCCTCGACTGCGGGCGTGATCTCCATCGTCAAGAACTCGCCCCACTCCGCCGCGGATTCGAACATGGCCTTGGCGTCATCGGTCTCCACAATGGCGAAGCCCTGACCGTTCATGCCCCACCAGCGGCCGAGCATCGTGACGCCGTCAGGCACCTGCGCGCCGGTCTTCTTGAACTTGTCGACCGCCTCGCGGTAATTGGCCTGGGTCTGCGTCCAGTGCACGATGAACTTCATGGTGACCTCCTCCTGGTGGTGGCTCACATCGATGAGTCGAGTGTGTCCCCGGGCAGGTCACCTGCTTAGAGTATGGCGTTACCCTATTTCCCCGATGCGGCGGTTTTCGCTGGCAGGCCCTACGTGACAAGGTGGCTGGTCGATTGCCGCGAGCCACGGGTTCACGTCGACTCGACCGTGTAATGGATGGTCTGTGCGACGATCCAGCCATCCTCGATCAGAAACGAGTCCGCCCCGTCGCGTACGCCCGCATGGTCGGCTTCGGCGGTCCATTCCAGAAACGCCACTCGTCCGTCGACCAGTCGGTTCGTGTACGTGTACGGCGCGTCGGGAAGCTCCTGCGCCAACAGTTCAGCGAGCCGCCGCACACCGTCGCGGCCACGGAAGATGCCGCGACGCTCGAGCACGACGCACTCGGGCGAGACGTTGCGCTCGATATCGTCGTCGAAGCGATGTTCGCCAGCGAGTCGCAGGTGGTCATCGAAAACCTCCTGGGTCGACCGCTTGCGCAGATCGTCAGTCATCGTCTTGGTCCCAGCGTCGTGGATCGTCCTCCAGACTCGCCCGATCCCAGCCGGCGAGGTCGGCCGCGGCGGCGTAGGTCGTCTGCAGAAACTCCAACAGGGCACGGTCAGGGTCGGCGGATGTCCGAACCGCCTCGTACGGCAACAGGAATTGCCTGAAGTCGGAACTGTAGAAGGCGGCGTCGGGGCCTACTCGAAAGTCGGCGAAGCCCTTCGGCTCCGGGTAGGCGTAGGCGTAGAACGCGCCCTCCTCGCCGCCACCCGGCCAGAACCCGCAGCTGCTCAACTCGTGCGAATACCCTTCCACCATCACCCAATCCGCGCAGTTGGGAGCTCCGCCGGGGTGCTCGGGCGCCGGGCGGCCCGAGAACCGCGTGCAGGCCATGTCGAACGAGCCCCAGAAGAAATGCACCGGGCTGACCTTGCCGACGAAATGCGAACGGAATTCGTTGATCACCCGGTGTGCCTGCACGAGTTGGCGCCAGAACAGATGTGCAGCCTGCGGGTCGTAGGACGCGTGTTCGTGATCTTCGGCGAACGGGATGGCCGGTTCGACTTCGTTGGGCCGAGCCGAGATTCGCGCTTCGATGCCCAATTGGTCCAGGGCAGCGAGTGTTTCGGCATAGAACTCGGCAACCGATTTCGGCGCCAACGCGACGGTGCGTGACTCGCCGTCGCTCGTGCGGATCAGCAGCACGTGGTCGATGAAGTCGAACTCCATGTCGAACAAACGGTTTCGGTACGGAATCGACGATGTGGTCAGGCCACGCGGACTCACGTACAACGTGACCTGCCACCAGTGGTTGAGCAGTGGCGAATGCGTGAGCCGGATCTTGCCGACGATCTGTGTCCACATGTGCAGCGTGTCGCGGGTCGGCCCCCAATCCGCGACACGCAGCGCCGGCCAGCCGTTATCGGCAGAAGTCATATGTCGAAGCCTAGCCGCGCGCCGATCCGCGCACCCGTCGAAGGACGGGATCGCCTGCTAGCCGAGCTTTCCGGTACGTGGGCTCTCGGTGGTGGCGATGCAGGTGACCACCCGGTCGCCGCGTTGCCAGGAGTCCGCGGTCGGGTAGAGCACGAACAGTTTGATCGCGGAATCCTCCGCCGTCGCCGGCGAGTACTCCGCAAGCGCCGGGGCGCACTTGTCGGTGTACTTGATCACCTCTGCCTCACCGGGGAAGTCGCCATCGGGCATCGGCAACACCGCAAAGACCTCACCTTTGTGCGGCTGATCGCACGGCACGGTCTGCACGTAGAGCACGCGGCTGCTGTCGGGAATCTCGGCAAGGCAGTCGCCGCTCTTCACCTCGGATGCCTCGGTCGAGTCGCGTTGGGTGAAGACATAGAGCGCCACGCCGGCGGCGACGACCAGTGCGATCACGGCAACCACTGCGATCAGCACCCACTGGAGTGCCGAGGACTTCTTGGGCGGTACCGGGAACTGGCCGGACTCCGACGAGTACGGCTGCGGCGGGGGCGGCGGATAGCCGTGGCCAGGCGGCGGACCGTACGGCGGAGGGCCGGGGGGAGTGCTCATGATCCGACGATATCGAGCCGCCGCAACGCCGCGTCGACCGCAAGGGCCGGGACGTCGAGGGTCTTGGACCCCAGATCGTGCCGCGCGCCGGTGATCGCGACCACCTCGGCGGGGCCGGTGATCAACGCCGCGGCCGCATCGATCTCGTCGAGCGTGCCGAATGGGTCGGCACTGCCGTGCGTGAACACGGTCGGCACCGTGATGCGGGGCAGGTGCTCGGTGCGGGCCTGCTCGGGCTTGCCGGGTGGATGCAGCGGATACGAGAAGAGGGTCAAGACGTCGACGACGACGCCTTCGTCGGCGACCGCCATCGACGTCTGCCTGCCCCCGTACGAGTGCCCGCCCGCGAGCACCGGACCGTCACCGAGGCTGCGCGCCAACGTGACTGCCTCCGCGATCCCTTCGCGGTCGCCGGCCGCCGAACCCGACGGCGGTCCCTTGGGCCTGCGCCGCCGGTAGGGCAGGTTGTAGCGGATCGCCAGCCAGCCGCGGGAAGCCCATTCGTCACAGATCCTGATCAGCAGCGGCGACTCGCGACTGCCGCCTGCGCCGTGGGTGAGCACGACTGTTCCTTTCGGGCTGCCCGGGGGCCGGTGCTCGATGCCTGCGATGTCGTCGAGGCTCATGATTGCAGGCGGAACAGTGCGTTCACCGGGCCGTGGCCGTGCCCCAGCGGATAGGCCGCACGGATGCATTCGGTCACCCAGGCCTTGCCGAACTCGACCGCGTCGGGAACCGAATAGCCATGGGCCAGAGCGCATGCCGTGGCCGCGGCCAGCGTGTCACCCGCGCCGTGGTCATGGCCGGTGTCCACGCGCGGCGCGTCGAACTCGTAGAAGTCACTGCCGTTGAACAGGATGTCGGGGCTTGCCGCCGACGAACGCAGATGCCCGCCCTTGACCAAGGCCCACTGCGGTCCCAGCGCGTGCAGCGCGCGGGCCGCCTCCTTCTGCGAGGCCGGATCGACCACCTCGATGTCGACGAGCAGGCGTACCTCGTCGAGGTTGGGCGTCACCAGCGTCGCCAGCGGGAACAGGTCAGTGCGCAGCGCGTCCAGGGCGCTGGGATGCAGCAGCGGATCGCCGTGCATCGACGCGCACACCGGGTCGACCACAAGCGGCACCTGCCCGGCGAGCCCCTCGCCGCGCCACGTCTCGGCGATCGTGGAGATGATGTCCGAGGACGCGAGCATGCCGGTCTTGGCGGCCTGGATGCCGATGTCAGAGGTCACCGCCGAGATCTGCCCCGCGACGACGTCGAGCGGGATCTCGTGGAAACCCTTGACGCCCACGGAGTTCTGCACCGTCACCGCGGTCAGCGCGACGCAACCGTGCAGCCCCAGCATCGCGAAGGTCCGCATGTCGGCCTGGATGCCGGCACCGCCGCCGGAATCGGACCCGGCGATGGTCATCACCCGCAGCGGTGTGTGGCCGGCGGGGGGCAAGGACAAGTAGTTCACTTCGACGATTCTGCCAAGGGCAAATACACGCGGTTACCATGTTCGGCGAACTCCACCGACTTGTCTTGCATGGCGTCGCGAATGTCCTGCGTGATGCGCATCGAACAGAACTTCGGGCCGCACATCGAGCAGAAGTGTGCGGTTTTGGCCGGTTCGGCGGGCAGCGTCTCGTCGTGGAACTCGCGTGCGGTGTCCGGGTCCAGCGACAGCGCGAACTGGTCGTGCCACCGGAACTCGAAGCGGGCCTTGGACAGCGCATCGTCGCGCTCCTGGGCGCGGGGATGACCCTTGGCCAGGTCGGCGGCGTGCGCGGCGATCTTGTATGCGATCACGCCGTCCTTGACGTCCTTGCGGTCGGGCAGGCCCAGGTGTTCCTTCGGGGTGACGTAGCACAGCATCGCCGTGCCGGCCTGGGCGATGATCGCCGCGCCGATCGCCGAGGTGATGTGGTCGTAGGCGGGTGCGATGTCGGTGGCGAGTGGCCCGAGCGTGTAGAACGGAGCCTCCTCGCAGAGCTCTTCTTCGAGCTTGACGTTCTCGACGATCTTGTGCATCGGCACGTGACCGGGCCCTTCGATCATCACTTGCACGCCATGGGATTTGGCGATCTTCGTCAGTTCGCCCAGGGTGCGCAACTCGGCGAACTGTGCCTCGTCGTTGGCGTCGGCGATCGAGCCCGGCCGCAGACCGTCGCCCAGCGAGAACGTCACGTCGTAGCGGGCCAGGATCTCGCAGAGTTCCTCGAAGTTGGTGTAGAGGAACGACTCCGTGTGATGTGCCAGGCACCAGGCGGCCATGATCGAGCCGCCACGGGACACGATCCCGGTGACCCGGTTGACCGTCAGCGGGATGTAGCGCAGCAGCACCCCGGCATGCACCGTCATGTAGTCGACGCCCTGCTCGCACTGCTCGATCACGGTGTCGCGGTAGATCTCCCACGTCAGCTTGGTGGGATCGCCGTTGACCTTCTCCAGCGCCTGGTACATCGGCACGGTGCCGACCGGGACGGGGGAGTTGCGCAGGATCCATTCACGGGTGAGGTGGATGTCGCGGCCGGTGGACAGGTCCATGATGGTGTCCGCACCCCAGCGGGTGGCCCACACCATCTTGTCGACCTCTTCGCCGATCGACGACGTGACGGCCGAATTGCCGATATTGGCATTGACTTTCACCGCGAACGCCTTGCCGATGATCATCGGCTCGCTCTCGGGGTGGTTGTGGTTGGCCGGGATGACCGCCCGCCCACGTGCGACCTCGTCGCGCACCAGCTCGGCCGAAACACCTTCGCGCGCAGCGATGAACGCCATCTCGGCGGTGATCTCGCCGGCTCTGGCGCGCTGCAGCTGCGTGCCCCGGTCGCGCACCACGCCCGGGCGGGGCGGCAACCCGGCATTCAGATCGATCGCGGCCTCGGGGTCGGTGTACGGGCCCGAGGTGTCGTACAGGTCGAGATGATCGCCGTCGGTCAACAGCACCCGACGGAACGGCACACGCATGGCGGCCCCATCATGGCCGACGTCACGGTAGGACTTGACGCTTCCGGTGATCGGACCGATCGTGACCGACGGGTCGACCGTGCCGTTGACAAAGACATCACTCATGAAAGATCTCCCTACGCCGGCATTACCCGGTCAGGTTCGTACGGTCGACGGGCCTACCCGTCCTCTCAGCGCGCTCGGTGCGCGCTCCCGCGTGGATTTGGTTGTGCGTGTCCCAACGTAGCGCAGTCGGTCGGCGATGGGGAACCGGGGCGCGACGGATTGCCCCTCGATGGTTTGTATAGCTAATATATGTGTTTTGAATGTATGGGCCGCCGCTGTCCCTGGATTGCGATACGTAAAGCGAAGACGGAATGACGACTGAGACGACGAAAGCTGCCGGGAGCGTTGACGCGGCCCAGGCCGTGACCGCGACCCGACGCATGCGCATGGACCGCGATCACCCCTTCTACAAGTGGATCGTGCTGTCCAACACCACACTGGGCACCCTTCTTGCGACCATCAACGCCTCCATCGTGTTGATCTCGCTGCCCGCGATCTTCCGCGGGATCGGGCTGAACCCGCTCGCTCCGGCCAACGTCAGCTATCTGCTGTGGATGCTGATGGGCTACCTCGTGGTGACGGCCGTGCTGGTGGTGCTGTTCGGCCGGCTCGGCGACATGTACGGCCGGGTCCGCATCTACAACCTCGGCTTCGTGGTGTTCACGGTCGCCGCGGTCGCACTGTCGGTGGACCCGTTCGACTTCGGGGGCGGCGCGGTGTGGCTGATCGCGTGGCGCGTGGTGCAGGGTGTCGGCGGGGCAATGCTGATGGCCTCGTCGTCGGCGATCCTCACCGACGCGTTCCCCGCCAACCAGCGCGGTATGGCGCTCGGCGTCAACATGGTGTCTGCGGTCGCCGGATCGTTCCTCGGCCTGTTGATCGGTGGCGTGCTCTCCGAATGGGACTGGCGTGCCATTTTCTGGGTGGGCGTGCCCGTCGGGGTCCTGGGCACCATCTGGAGTTACCGCTCGCTCAAGGAACTCGGCGTGCGCACCCCGGGACGGCTCGACTGGGCCGGAACCCTCACCTTCGGCGTCGGGTTGACCGTGCTGCTCACCGGCATCACCTATGGCATCCAGCCCTACGGTGATTCCACGACCGGTTGGACCAACCCGTGGGTGTTCGGGTCGATCGCGGCGGGGCTGGGCCTGCTGGTGCTGTTCTGTGCCATCGAACTTCGCGTGCCGAACCCGATGATGAACATCCGGCTGTTCCGGTCGACCGCGTTCGGCATGGGAAACCTCGCCGGGCTGATGTCCTCGGTGGGCCGCGGCGGATTGCAGTTCATGTTGATCATCTGGCTTCAGGGCATCTGGCTTCCGTTGCATGGCTACAGCTTTGAGTCCACACCGCTGTGGGCCGGGATCTACATGCTGCCCATGACGGTCGGGTTCCTGGTGTCGGGTCCGCTTGCCGGCACCCTGTCGGACCGGTACGGCGCACGGCCGTTCACCGTCGGCGGCATGCTGTTGATGGCGGTTACCTTCGTTGCGCTGGTGATGATCCCGGTCAACTTCGACTACTGGCTGTTCGCACTGCTGGTGTTCCTCAACGGCCTGGGTGGCGGCATCTTCACCGCACCCAACACTGCGTCGATCATGTCGGCGGTGCCGGCGGCCGAACGCGGGTCGGCCTCCGGCGTGCGGGCGACGTTCTTCAACGCCGGCTCGTCGCTTTCCATCGGCATCTTCTTCTCGCTGATGATCGTCGGGCTCGCCGGAAGCCTGCCCACCGCGATGAGTTCCGGCCTTGAACAACAGGGTGTTTCGTCCGCGGTCGCCCACGACGTGGCGAATATGCCACCCGTGGGCAGCCTGTTCGCGGCCTTCCTGGGCTACAACCCGATCGCCGAACTGCTGGCCCCGTCACACGCCCTTCAGCAGCCCGGCGTCAACGCCGAGGTGCTGACCGGTCAGCAGTTCTTCCCGCAGCTCATCACCGAGCCGTTCCATGCCGGGCTGACGGTGGTGTTCGTCGCGGCCGCGGTGATGATGGTGATCGGCGCGGTGGCGTCGTTGTTCAACGCGGGCCGCTATGGGACGGAGGCAGGAGCCGACAATCAGGCCTGAGAGGCAGGAGCCGACAATCAGGCCTGAGAGGCGGGAGCCGACAATCAGGCCTAGCTCGCCCCACCGATCGTGACGGCGCGCAGCAGGAATCCGTCGAGCCGGCGTCCGATCACCGACTCCGCCGGGAAATGCGCGGCGATCTCCAAGTTTTCGTCCGTGACGGCCTCGGCCCATTCGACCGGCCAACCGCCGTCGGACAGGCTGGTCTGAAAGGCGAGCACGACGTCGTCGCGCGTCCTCTCGGACTCCGTGACGAGCGCCGTCGTGGTGGCCCGGTGTGAGGCGGCACCCGCGAATGCGCGGCCGCAGCCACAGGACCCGCGAGCATCGTCGCGGTCGCGCGTACATGGTTCCTGTACCCACACGAGCTCGCCTTCCACGCAGTAGTGATAGTCGTCGGGCTCCATGCCTTGGGTGAACTCGGTTGCCACCAGAATCTTCACGGGTACCTCCACGGTCGGGATGGGGTGCACGCTACGGGGGTGCACCGACATCGAGCCGTGTCCGGGTTTGCAAGCGTCACCTACCATTTGCATGGTGCCGACGGGTGGCGGCACCGGGGTGCGACGGAGGTGCAGCGATGAGTACGTCCCCGCCGCCAGACCCGTGGCGGCCCGAGCCGATGTGGGATCAACTCTTCGAACTCGACGAGGCCCGGCGGGCCTCGGTACTGCCGCGGGGGCTGAAACGCAGGCGGTGGCTTAAGCCCGCGCTCATCGCGTCGGCGGCGTTGGTGGTCGTGGTCGCCGTGTTGGCACTCGTGGTGTGGCTGCTGCGTCCGGAACCGCCGAGTGAAACCACTTCTGGGGCAACCGAATCCACCGGGACGACCGATCCGCAAGCGCAGCGCCGCTTGGCGCAACTGCTGCCTGCCGGCTACTCGCCGGACGCGTGCACCCCCGCGGCGCCGTCCGCGCCGGATGCAATCGCGACGGTGACGTGTGGCGAGAACACCGACCCGAGCGGCCCACCGCGGGCGACGTACACGTTGTTGAGCGACAAGGCCGCTCTCAGTGACGCTTTCGATCAGGTCGTCGCATCATCGACCACCGTCGTGTGCCCGGGCCGCATCCAATCGCCTGGCCCGTGGCGTCGCAACGCGACACCCGATCAGGTCAGCGGCATCCTGTTCTGCGGTACGCAGCAGGGGCGCCCGATGGTGGCCTGGACCGATGAGGCCAGCATGGTGCTGAGCCAGGTCCACGCGGACGAGGCCGGCCCGACCTTCCCCGAGTTGTATGCGTGGTGGTCGTCGCACTCGTAGACGCATGAATGCCGGCGGCGCAGCGGCGCCACCGGCATTCAGCTCACATCGTCAGGGGGCCGGTGTGCCTTGAACTGCCGCAGGCACGAGCGTCGGGATTCCACCGGCCGTCAGCGGCGGTGCCTCGGTGCCGGCGGGAACCGGCGTCGTCGGCGCGGGAGCGCCAGGTGCCGGTGGTGCGGCTGGAGCGGGCGCGGGAGCCGGAGCGGCGGGTGCGCCCGGGGCAGGTGCGGCCGGAGCGGGCGCCGCTGGTGCGGGCGCCGCTGGTGCGGGTGCCGCCGGAGCGGGGGCGACCTGGACGCCTGCCGGCAACGGGGTGCCCTGGCTGCCTTCGGGTGCCGGCGCATCGGCGGGCAGCGGCGTGCCCGGTGCGTCTGCCGGCAGCGGTGTGCCCTGGCTGCCTTCCGGCAGCGGTGAGTCCACGGTGCTGCCCGGCAGGTCGGTCGCCCGGGTTCCGGCGCCCGGCGCCGTGGCGGCCGGCGCCGGAGTGTTCGCCGCGGGCACCGGAGCCGGGGCGGCCGGCGCGGGAGTCGAGGCGACGGGTGCGGCAGGTGCGGTCGCAACCGGTGCGGAGCGGATCGGAACCGATCGGGACCCGGACGGTGCCGGTGCCGACGGGGCAGGTGCCGTCCAGGTCGCGAGATCCTGGCCACCTGCGTTGTAGACGACGCTCGTCGGCTTGTCGCCGGTGACGTCGAAATAGACCTTGCCCGTGGTCTTTTGACCCTGGGCCAGGGTCGCCGGGTTGACGCCCTGCGGCGTGGCGACCTGGAACAGCACGCGGTAGTTCTCACCGTCTGCGGCCCGCGCGTTCAGGTTGGAGACGATCGGCGTCACGGAGCCCTGGATCGCCTCGTCGGTGGCGGTGGCCTCCCACAGCGTGCCGCGCACCGCGTAGGGAATCGTGTCGCTGCTCGGCTTGAGGTCGCTGATCGTCCAGGCCTGCACCACGGCACCGTTTTCCAACTTGGCCTGGCTGCCGAGCTGGCTGCTGGCTGTTGCGGCGGCGTCGGCGAATGCGGTTGCCATACCCGCGGTGCCTGCCGCTCCGGCTGTGGCCAGCGCTGCGGCGACGGCCGCGGTCAACGTCGAGATTTTCATGTTGCGGTCACTCCCTGAGTCGTCGGTTGACGGCTTCCCCCGAACTGGGCGGTCACCTGCCAGCGAAGCTAGCAGTCGAATTAATGGTACGAAACCTTTAACGCCGTATCGGACGCCAATTCCGGGCGGCGAATCGCCGGGCCGCGCGACGGCAAGATCACCGGGACCAAGGTTGCGGAAGTCCTTTTTCTCCAGATGGAAGGGGTACTGCGGCGTTGCCTGCTCTTCACGTCGACGCTCGTGAACAAGAGCTGCGGCAACGATGAACGAAAAGAATTCGATTGCGAACTATTGGCGAAACCTTCGCTTACTTTCTGTTTCGTTCGCGCGTCAGTTCAGGTCCACCAGAACGGGCGCATGATCACTGGGGGATTTGCCTTTACGTTCCTCGCGCACGATTTCGGCGTGCGTCACTCGTTGCGCCAATGCGGGCGACCCCAGGATGAAGTCGATCCGCATGCCCTGACGTTTCGGAAACCGCAGTTGGGTGTAGTCCCAATATGTGTAGACGCCCGGACCCGGCGTGAAAGGCCGCACCACGTCGGCGTATTGCGCCTCGACGATCGCGGTGAACGCCGACCGCTCCAACGCCGTGACATGGGTCGAGTGTTTGAAGACCTCGATGTCCCACACGTCCTCGTCGGTGGGCGCGATGTTCCAGTCGCCCACGAGCGCGATCTGTGCCTGCGGATCGTCGGCCAACCACTTCTGTGCGTTGTCGCGAAGTGCGGCAAGCCATTCCAGCTTGTACGCGTAGTGCGGGGAGCCGACGGTGCGGCCGTTGGGGATGTAGAGGCTCCACACCCGAACGCCGGCGCAGGTCGCGGCCAGTGCCCGGGCCTCGGCGGCGGCTTCCCACGCGGGTTGGCTGTCGAAGCCCAGTTGCACGTCCTCCAGGCCGACGCGGGACGCGATCGCGACACCGTTCCACTGGTTGTGCCCGTGGTGGACCACGTCGTAACCGAGCGCGGCGAACGGCATGGTGGGGAACTGGTCGTCGGCGCACTTGGTCTCTTGCATCGCCAGCACGTCCACGTCGGCGCGCGCCAACCAGTCGGTGACCCGGTCGACGCGGGCACGGATCGAGTTGACGTTCCAGGTGGCCAGCCGCATGGCCTTAGAGCGTACGGGCGGCGACCTGTCGCAGGAATGCGCGGGCGGGCGGGCCGGCGGTGGCCGGCGCCGCAAGCGCAAGGGTGCGGGTCGTGGCGGGCACCAGTGGGCGGGTGACGATTCCGGGCGCCGGGCCCGGCAGCTCAGGAAGGATGCTCAGCCCGAGACCCGAGCGCACCATGTCGATGACGGCGGTCATCTCGTGCGCTTCGAAGTCGGCACCGAGTGCGACGCCCACCTTCTCGGCGACCGGAGTGAACACCGCCGAGCAGCCGCCCGTCGACCGGATGAAGGGTTCGCCCGCGAGGTCGGCATAGGTGATCGCGTCGAGCCCGGCGAGCCGGTGGCCCGCCGGCAGGACCGCCACCATCTCGTTCACGCCGAGCAGCGCGGTCTCGAACTCGGGTGCCGGCAGACTCACGACGCCGACGTCGGCAGCGCCGCGATCCAGCCAGCTGCGGATCTCGGGTTCACTGCCTTCCAACAGGTGCACGGTGACTCGGGGGTGGGCATCGCGGAACACACGCAGCCACGGCGCGACCGCCGTCCCGGTCGCAAACGGCAGGCTGGCCACCCGCAGTGTGCCGGTGAGTTCACCGGCCAGGGCCGCGACCTCGAGGCGCATCGCCTCCATGTGCTGCACGGCGTGGCGGGCGTGGACCACGGCGCGATCACCCGCGGCGGTGAGCGACACGCCATCGCGATGGCGCCGCAGCAGCGGCAGACCCAGTTCGTTCTCGAGGCTTGCGACGGCCCGGCTGACCGCAGGTTGAGACAGGTTGAGCCGACGGCCGGCCGCGGTGAATCCACCGTCGTCGACGACCGCGAGGAACGCCTTGAGCTGAAGCAGGGTCGGCACAACAACCTCCGGTATGCGCAATCTACATGCAGCTATACCAGATATGACATGGAAGAAGCCGGGATGCAGAACGTTTACGTAATACGCATTGACCACATCGAAGGGAATGGGCATGACAGCACGACGAGTTCTGATCACCGGGGCATCGAAAGGCATCGGCCGAGCGGTGGCCGACCGGCTCGCAGCGGCCGGCCATGAACCGGTCGGATTTGCCCGATCGGCCTCGCCGGGCTTTCCCGGCAAGCTGATCGAGGTCGACCTGGGCGACCGTGCGGGCACCGACGTCGCGTTGGCCACCGTCATTGCCGACGGACCGGTCGACGCGGTGGTCAACAATGTCGGTCTGGCTACATTCGCCCGCATCGGCAGCATCGACCTCGACGACCTGTCCCTCAACTACGACGTGAACGTGCGGACCGCGGTGCAGGTTGTCCAGGCCGTGCTTCCGGGGATGCTGGCCAAAGGCTGGGGGCGCATCGTCAACGTGACGAGTCTGACCACGCTCGGCACAGCCGAGCGCACCCCGTACGCCGCATCGAAGGCCGCGCTCGAAGCGGCCACCCGCATATGGGCCGGCGAACTCGCGACCAAAGGCATCACCGTCAACGCCGTGGCGCCCGGGCCGACCGAGACCGAGATGTACCGGCAGCGCAGCCCCGAGGGATCCGAACGCGAGCAGCGTTTTCTGAACACGATCCCGATGCGCCGCGTCGGCAAACCCCGCGAGATCGCCCATGCCATCTGCGCCCTGCTCGACGAGGACGCGGGCTATCTCACCGGCCAGATCATCCGGGTCGACGGCGGCGGCAGCATCACTGCGGCGTGATCACGTCCTCGGCGGCCACGTAGCTGGTGTGGTGGTGCAGCCGGAAACCCAATGCGGTGTAGAGCGTGATGGCCGGCGCGTTGTCGGTTTCGACCTGGACATAGGCATGCTGAGCGCCGAGCTCGGCGCCCCAGTCCAGGAGCGTCGTGCACACCGCGCGGGCGTGCCCCTGTCGGCGGTAGTCCGGTGCGACCCGCACCGACGAAATGCCAAGCCACTTCGTGCCATCCGGTGCAGCCGTCACCGCGCCGCGCCCCACCGCGCGGTCGGCGGCCGAGGCGAACGTCAGCGTGCCGTCGACCACGGCGGTCAACACCTCGACGGGTACGTCGCGTTCGTAGATTCGCAGCCACTGCTCGTCCGGTTGCCACGCCAGCGTGACATTCGGCGTCAAGGGTTGCGCTGGCGTGACAGTGGCGGGGATGTCGCGCACCATCACGCGGGTCGGTTTGATGCCTACGGCCCGGATCGGCAGCAGCCGCTCCGGCAGCGCCAGCCAGGCCGGCAGATCGCGGGCGCGATACCAGTCGACGATCGCAGGCACATCGGCGATCTGTGCCGAAAGATCGAGTGGGACAGCAGAATTCGCACGGCTGGTGGCGCCGAGGCCCGCGCGCAGGAGCCAGCCGCGGTGCCACCGGTGTTCGGTACCCGGCCAGGCCAGTGCGGCCGCGTGTTCGAGGGCGCGGATCTCCGACGCGCGCACCGGGGCGTGGGAGAGCTCGCGCACGCTGAGGATGTCGGCGGGTGCGACGTCGACGAGTTCGCCGGACTTCGTGCGCACGCGCACCGTCGGTTCGGTTTGTTCGATGTGCCCGATGACGTCGGTGAGCGGTTTGGCCGAGCCGGCCGGTAGGCGATAACGCAGGCTCACCCGGCTGCCGACGGCAGGAAGGGCGGGCATCAGTGACCGAACGGGTCGGGATCCTCGCCTGGCATCCAGGACAGGCCGGGTACGCCCCAGCCGTTGCGCTTCACGGCCTTTTTCGCCGCGCGCGCATGTCGGCCGACGAGCCGGTCGATGTAGAGAAAACCGTCGAGGTGCCCGGTCTCGTGCTGAAGCATGCGGGCAAACAGATCGGTGCCCTCGAGCGTGATCTCCGAACCGTCGGCGTCGAGACCCGTCACGCGCGCCCAGTCGGCCCGGCCGGTCGGGAAGTTCTCGCCCGGCACCGACAGGCAGCCTTCCTCGTCGTCATCGGGATCGGGCATCGTCTCGGGAACTTCCGAGGTCTCCAGCACCGGGTTGATGATCACGCCGCGCTTGCGCGCCCGGCTGCCCCGGGTTTCGGCGCAGTCGTAGACGAACAACCGCTTGGCGACACCGATCTGGTTGGCGGCCAAGCCAACCCCGTTGGCGGCGTCCATGGTGTCGAACATCGTCTGGATGAGCTCGGGCAGGTCCGGCGGCAGCGAACCGTCCGCCCCGACCGGAACCGGCTCGGTCGGGGTGTGCAGAACGGGATCTCCGACAATGCGAATCGGTACGACGGGCACGGGGGAAGCTTAGGCGGAAATCCTTCACGTCCGACTCGCGGGCTCAGGTGTCACCTCAAGCCAGCAAGCCGTGGTTGAATACTGCCCGAACCACAGCGATGTAATTTTTCGAGTGTCGGAAGGGTCCAGGGAGCAATATGGACGGCGCCATGGCGCGGACTGAGCAATCCGGGGACGACTCTGATCTGACCGATGGGCTCACCCGGCGCGAACACGATATTTTGGCGTTCGAACGCCAATGGTGGAAGTACGCAGGTAGCAAGGAAGACGCGATCAAAGAGCTGTTTTCCATGTCGGCCACGCGCTACTACCAGGTGCTCAATGCACTCGTCGACCGGCCAGAGGCGTTGGCCGCCGATCCCATGCTGGTCAAGCGTCTGCGCCGGATGCGGGCCACGCGGCAGAAGGCGCGGGCCGCGCGGCGGCTCGGCTTCGATATCAACACCTGACGGTCGCTCCCGCACGCGAGGAGGACAGATGGCCGGTGTGACGGTTCGGGCCATGCGCTCGATACAGTGGACGCAATGAATCAGCGAGAGTCGTCCGGGCTACCCCTGCGCGCCATGGTGATGGTGCTGTTGTTCCTCGGGGTGGTGTTTCTCTTGGTCGGGTTCCAGGCGATCGGATCCGACGACGACTCCTCGGATCAGCAGTCGACCGTCGCGACCGCGACGACGACCACACCGCCGAAATCCTCGCCGAAAGCCGAGCCCGAACCCGCGGCCAAGGCCGAAGTGCGCGTCTACAACATCTCCGACGTCGCAGGCGCGGCCGAAGGCACCGCCACCCGGTTGCGCGACGCCCAGTGGAACGTCACCGAGACCGGCAACCTGACGATGGAGGGTGTCGCGGGTACGACCGTGTTCTTCGGCGAGGCGCCGGGTGAGCAGGCATCGGCCGAAGAAGTGGGCAAGCTGCTCGATGCTCCGGTCGAACCGCGGCGTCCCGAACTTGCCGAGCAACCACCGGGCGTCATCGTGGTGGTCACCGGTTAGGCTTTGGCCATGCTGAAGTCCGTCGGTGTCGCCGTCCTGTTCGCCGCCCCCGTTGTTGCGTTGAGTGCATGCGCCCCCAACGAACCGGTGGCCACCCAGCCCGGTACCACTCCTGCGATCTGGACCGGATCCCCCTCGCCCACGGCCCCGGCCGGGGAGCACGGCGGTGAGCACGGCTCGGGTGCGACGAGTGGTGGCGAGACGCTGACGGCCGACATCAAGACCGCTGACGGCACGTCCGTCGCAACCGCCGACTTCCAGTTCGCCGACGGCTTCGCCACCGTGACGGTCGAGACCACCGCGCCCGGTCTGCTGGCTCCCGGATTCCACGGTCTGCACATCCACTCGGTGGGCAAGTGTGAGGCCAACTCGGTGGCCCCGACCGGCGGTGCGCCTGCCGACTTCAACTCCGCAGGCGGGCATTTCCAGGTCCCCGGACACACCGCGCACCCGGCCAGTGGCGATCTCAGCTCGCTGCAGATCCGTCAGGACGGTTCGGGCAAGCTCGTGACCACCACCGACGCCTTCACCGCCGAGGATCTGCAGGCCGGCACCAAGACCGCGATCATCATCCACGAGAAGTCCGACAACTTCGCCAACATCCCGCCGGAGCGCTACCAGCAGGTCAACGGCACCCCGGGTCCCGATCAGACGACTATGGCCACCGGCGACGCCGGAAGTCGGGTGGCGTGCGGTGTTATCGGCGCCGGCTGACAGCCGCATCGATTTCGCCGGGTCGCCCCGGCCAACCGTCGGCGTCGAATGGGAGTTCGCTCTCGTCGACGCCGACACCCGTGAACTGAGCAATGAGGCCGCGGCGGTGATCGCCGAGATCGGCGAGAACCCGCACGTCCACAAAGAGCTGCTGCGCAACACCGTTGAGATCGTCACCGGGATCTGTGAGAACACCGGCGAGGCGATGGACGACCTGCGCGGCACGCTCGGCACCGTGCGCAATATCGTGCGCGGTCGCGGGATGGAATTGTTCTGCGCCGGAACGCATCCGTTCGCGAAATGGTCGGCACAACAGCTCACCGACGCGCCGCGCTATGCCGAGCTGATCAAGCGCACGCAGTGGTGGGGCCGGCAGATGCTGATCTGGGGTGTGCACGTGCACGTCGGCATTTCGTCGGCGCACAAGGTGATGCCGATCATCTCCTCACTGCTCAACCAGTACCCGCATCTGCTGGCGCTCTCGGCATCGTCGCCGTTCTGGGAGGGCGAAGACACCGGCTACGCCAGCAACCGGGCGATGATGTTCCAGCAACTGCCGACGGCGGGGTTGCCGTTCCAGTTCCAGACGTGGCCGGAGTTCGAGGGGTTCGTCCACGATCAGAAGAAGACCGGCATCATCGACCACCTCAACGAAATCCGTTGGGACATCCGGCCGTCCCCGCATCTGGGCACGGTCGAGGTGCGGATCTTCGACGGCGTGTCCAACGTCCGCGAACTGGGGGCGCTCGTGGCGCTGACCCACTGCCTGATCGTCGACTTGGACCGCAGGCTCGACGCCGGGGCGCAACTGCCGACCATGCCGCCGTGGCATGTGCAGGAAAACAAGTGGCGCGCCGCGCGTTACGGGTTGGACGCCGTGATCATCCTCGACGCCGAGAGCAACGAGCGGCTCGTCACCGAAGACCTCGACGAGCTGTTGAACCGCCTCGAGCCGGTGGCGGCGTCGCTGCACTGCAGCGACGAACTGGCGGCGGTGGCCGACATCTACCACTCCGGGGCCTCGTATCAACGGCAACGCCGCGTGGCCGAGGAAAACGATGGAGACCTCCGTGAAGTCGTTGACGCCTTGATCGGGGAACTTGAGCTATAGGGTGGGCGCATGCAGCGTTTGATGGTGGCCGGGCTCGCCGCCGCGGCGATCGGCCTGGCGGGCTGTAGCAACGTCACGGCCGGCACGCCGATGGCCGATCCCGATCAGACCGGCATATCCACGACGACCACAACGAAGCGAACCCCGACCCGCACCGCGTCGCCGTCGACACCGTTGTTGCCGCCACCATCGCCCGGCGGCGGCGGCCCGAGCGGGGCCAGCACACCGCCGCCGAACGGAATGTCGACCACCTGCACCGAATACGCGTCGCTCGACGAGGCGACCCAACGCGGCATGGTCGACCTCCTCAGCGAGAACGGCTACCCGGGAATGAAGAAGAACCCCTTCATCTGGGTCAGCTTCATCGGCGCGATGTGCGCACTCTCGGACCGCGACGCGACCGTGGTCGAAGCGATCAACAAGAAGGTTCCGGGCTGAGCTGTGCTTGTCACACCCATGTTCCCGCTCGAGGTGGCGATGCTGCCCGGTGAGGAACTGCCGCTGCGGATATTCGAACCCCGGTACGTGGCGATGGTCGGCGACTGCATGGCCATGCCGGAACCGGCTTTCGGGGTGGTGTTGATCGCCGCCGGCCGCGAGGTGGGCGGTGGCGATCAACGGTGCGACGTGGGGGCACTCGCCCGGATCGTGGACTGCCAGAACCTGGGAGCGGAGCGGTTTCGGCTCGCCTGCGTGATGGGTGAGCGAATTCGGGTCCTGCGCTGGCTCGACGACGACCCATACCCGCGGGCCGAATTCGAGCTCTGGCCCGACGAACCCGGCGACCCGGTCGATGCTGCGCAGATCGCGGGGATCGAGGACCGGATGGTCGCTCTGTTCGACCGGATCGGGGAGGCCAAGGGGATGAGCGTGCACAGCCGCGAGATCGTGGCCGCTGCCCGGCTCGACCCGGCGAATCACTTGTACGCCTTGGCTGCTCGCCTACCCATGGGGCAGGCCGACCGTTACTCCGTGCTGTCCGCGCCGACCGAGGCCGCGCGGCTGGCAGCCTTGAGCGAAGCGGTGGACACCGTCACCGCGATGGTGGAGTTCCAGCTTTCGGAATAGCTCGCGGTGGCGTGCCCGAGATCGACGCTGTGGTCGATCCTCGTCGCGGACATCGACCAAAGCGTCGGCCTGGGTGCAGAACGGTCAGTCCCGCCCCTCGAACTCCGCCATCTCGTCGCGGGTCAGCAGATCGTCGCGGATGTTCTGCTCGCGGTATGCCAATTGGCCGACGCGATTGGCGATCACGGGAGCGGTGATGAGGGTGAACAGTCCGGTCAGGATCACCATGCCGACGTCGGCGTGGCCGCGCAGCCGGATCGCGGCACCCGCCAACACCAGCAGCAGGCCGAGCACCTGGGGCTTGGTCGCGGCGTGCATGCGCGAAAGGGTGTCGGGGAACCGGACGATACCGATCGCGGCGGTGAGCGCGAGCGTCGAGCCGCTGAGAATCAGGATCGCGGTGATGATGTCGAGAACGTTCACAGCAGCCTCCGTTTCGGCCGCGGATTGTCGGTGTCCGGCACGCGGAAACGGGCCACGCTGACCGAACCGACGAAGCTGATCAAGGCCAGTGCGGTCAGGCTGTAGGTGACCGTGGTGTCCAGGCTGAACGCGGCCCATGTGCCGATCGCACACAACGTGACCGCGACGAGGGTGTCGAGGGCGACCAGTCGGTCGAGCGTGCTCGGGCCGGCCAACAACCGGAACATCGTGACGGCCGCGGCCGCGGTGAGCATGATCCCCGCGATGATCCATACCCAGCTCATGAGGCGTCGACCTCCTTGTCGGACGATGGCTGCCAATCGGATTCGCGTTCGAACGCCGCGACGAGCAGCCGCTGGAATTGATCGACCTGGCGGTAGAACCGGTTCACCGAGCGTTCGGAACCGACATCGAGAACGTGGACGTACAGCATCCGCCTGGACTGGTCGATCTCCAGGACGATGTTGCCCGGCGTCAGATTCATGATGTTGACCGCAAGCGCCAGCACCAGATCCGACTTGAGCGGCATGTGCGCGCGCAGCACCGCGGTGAGCGGCGGCGGGCCCGGCCGCACCGCCAACCACGCCACCTGAATCGACGACAGCACCAGGTAATAACCGACCAAGGCGACCAGTTTGGCCAGCGACAGCGGATGCAGCTTGCCTTCCACCGGCACCGCGGGCAGCGGCAGCAACACCGTGATCAACAGCGCGACGGCCAGCCCGCTGATCAGATTCGCTGCAGAGACGTTGCCCCACAACAACGTCCACACCATGATCAGGAAGCACAGCACCCAGGCGCGCAGCACGAGTCTTCTCATCGAGACTCTCCCAACACCGCCGTGACGTACTGCCCGCGATCGATCACCTCGGCGGCCGAGCGCTCGCTGTAGGCGAAGATCGGGCCTGCCGCCACCGTCAGCACGAGCCCGACCGCGATCAGGGCGCCGGTGGGCACCAGCATGCCGACGGGCATGCGTCCCACGTTGTCGCGGTCGGCGAATTCGATGTCCTCGGAGTCGTCGAGCAGCACCGCGGGCGCCGCCGCGGCCAGATGTCCTTCCGGAGCGTCGGCCCGGGCCCGCCAGAACGCCTTCGTCCAGACCCGGGCCACCACGTACAGCGTCAACAAGCTCGTGACGACGCCGCCTGCCACCAACGTCCAGGCCAATGCCGAGCCGTTCTCGGCACCGGCCTCCAGCAGCGCGACCTTGCCGATGAATCCCGAGAACGGGGGAATCCCACCGAGATTGAGGGCCGGAACCACGAACACGAATGCCAGGACCGGGCTGGCCGCGGCGAGCCCGCCCAGCCGCTGCAGCGTCGACGCACCCGCCTGGCGTTCGATCAGCCCGACCACAAGGAACAGTGTCGTCTGCACCACGATGTGGTGCGCGACGTAGTAGATTGCGCCCGACATCCCGAGCTCATTGGCCAGCGCGATGCCGAACACCATGTAGCCGATGTGGCTGACGAGCGTGAACGACAACAGTCGCTTGATATCACTTTGCGCGATGGCGCCGAGGATGCCGATCACCATCGTCAGCAGCCCGGCCACCAGCAGGACAGCGTCGAGCCCGCCGCCGGGGAACAGCAGCGAATGGGCGCGGATGATCGCGTACACACCGACTTTCGTCAGCAGACCGGCGAACACCGCGGTGACGGGGGCAGGCGCGGTGGGGTAGGAGTCGGGCAGCCACGTCGACAGCGGGAACACGGCGGCCTTGATGCCGAATGCCACGAGCAGCACCGCGAACAACGCCGAACGCGTGCCCTCGGGCACATCGTCGAGACGCACGGCGAGCTCGGCCATGTTCAACGTGCCGGTGGCCGCATAGACCAGTGCGATGCCGATCAGGAAGATCAGCGACGACACCATCGACACCATCACGTAGGCGATGCCGGCCCGCACGCGTTCCTCGCTGGCCCCGATCGTCAACAGGACGAAGCTCGCGGCGAGCAGCACCTCGAACCCCACGAAGAGGTTGAACAGGTCACCGGCGAGGAACGCCGTGCACACGCCCGCGGAGAGCACGAGGTAGGTGGGCAGGAAGATCGACACGGGCTGGCGTTCGTCTCCGTCGCGGATACCCTGGCCGATCGCGTAGACGACCACGGCCAGCAGCACGATCGACGACACCACCAGCATCAGTGCGGTGAGGCGGTCGACGACGAGGGTGATGCCGAGCGGACCCATGCCAGGAACGCTCTGACTCCAGCCGCCGACATGCAGCGCCAGGGTCCCGTCGCGGTCGGCGAGGTACAGCAGCGCCGCGCACACGCCGACCACCGCCGTCAGCGCCACCTGAGTGATGATGCGCTGCAGGTGCGGCCGCCGCCCGGCGACGAGCGTGATCGCGGCGGCGATCGCGGGGATCAGCACCGGCAGCGGAATGAGCGTCTGTGCGGTCACTTCGAGCCCTCGAATCCGGGCAGCGCGTCGAGTTCGTCCGGCGCGTCGGTGTCGCGGCTCGCGTCGGGCAGCGGAATGACGTCCTCCTCGGCAGCCGACAGCTGCGAAACTCGGGTGTCCTCGGGGTCGTTGGTGACCTCCTCGGCGGTGGTCAACCGGTAGGACCGGTACGCGAGCGCGAGCACGAACGCCGCGATGCCCATGCTGATGACGATCGCGGTGAGGATCATGCCCTGGGCCAGCGGATCGGCGGTGGTGGTGGCGCCGTTGCTGCCGCGGTCACGGATCGGCGGATTGCCGCCAGGGCCGCCGGCCGTCAGGATCAGCAGATTCACCGCGTTGCCGATCAACAACAGCCCCAACAGCATTCGCGTGAGGTTGCGTTCGAGCAACAGATACACCCCGGCGCTGGTGAGGCCGCCGATGAGGATCAGGGGAACCAGAAACGTCGTCATCGTGCCACCGCCTTCGCCGGTGCGGGCGTCTCCGCCAGGTCCAAGTCCACCCGCGCGCCGAGGCTGCGCAGCACGTCGAGTACGAGCCCGACCACGATCAGATAGACCCCGAGGTCGAAGAACAGGGCGGTCACGAACTTGACCGAACCCAGCACCGGCAGTTCGAACTGCACCAGCGCCGACGACAGGGCAGGCGCGCCGACCAGCAGTGAGGCGACCGCGGTTCCGGCCGACAACGCGAGCCCGGTCCCGAGGATCTTGCCGGCGTCCAGCGGCAGCGTCTCACCCAGCTCGTAGCGGCCACCGGCCAGGTAGCGCAGCACGAGTGCCAGGCCCGCGGTGAGGCCGCCGGCGAAGCCGCCGCCCGGGGTGTTGTGCCCGGCGAAGAAGAAGTACGCCGACAGCACCATGATGAGCGGGAAGATGACGCGCGTCGCGACCTCCAGCACAAGTGAGCGGTGCCGCGGGTCGCGCAGCTCGCTGCCGCGCAGCCACGTGACGTCACCGACCGCGGGGCTGTACGCGCCGACCGGGCCGATGTCGGGCTGGCCGACGGCCGTGCTGACGCGCGGTGCCGAGCCGAACCTGCGGTGCCGGAACACAAGTGAGGCGACGCCGGTCGCCGCGACGAGCAGCACCATGACCTCGCCCATGGTGTCCCAGGCGCGGATGTCGACCAGCAGCACGTTGACGGTGTTGGCGCCGTGCCCGCGGTAATAGGCGGCGTCCGGCAGCAATTCGGCGATGCCCGCCCCGGTGCGCGCGGCCATCGCGTACACCGCGAGCGATGTGACGGCCGCACCGACGGCAAGCGCCAGCAACGCGCGCGGGAGGCGGTTCTTGTTGATCTTGGTCGCGTCGGCCTCGGCGGGCAGCGTCCGCAGCACCAGGACGAAAATCACCAAAACCAGTGTCTCGACGAGGAATTGGGTCAACGCCAGGTCCGGTGCGCCGTGGAAGGCGAAGATCGCGCCGCAGCCGTAGCCGGTGACCCCGACCAGCAGCACCGCGGCCAGGCGGTTGCGCATCACCGCGGCACCCAGCGCCGCGGCCAGCATGAGTAAGCCGACCACCACCTGCAGCGGCGAATCCCACAGCGCGAAGTCGGGATGGTTGCGGGCACCGCCGAGCACGAGCGTCACGACGGGCAGGAAGACCAGGGTCAGCAGGATCACCGACTGCGTCTGCGGTAGCGAGCCGCGCTGTGTCTGCGCGGTGAGCCGCACCGACACGACGTCGAGGCCGCGGATCACGGCGTCGTAGATGCGGTCGGCGTTGCCCAGCGGCTGGTAGGCCCAGCGGGTGCGGGGAAGCCGGCGCCGGCCCACGAACAGCGCGGTGCCGACCGCGAGCACCACAACCGACAGCAGCAACGGCAGACCGAAACCGTGCCACAACGCCAGGTGGTAGCCCGATCCGCCCGGGACGGTGTCGGCGTATTCGTCGAGCACTGCGTCCAATCCGGCCGGCCACAGCCCGAACAGCAGGCCGGCCGCCGACAGGACGGCCGGTGGGGCCAGGAAAGTGATTGGGGGCCGGTGCATCTCGGCGACGCGAACGCTCGGCTTCGGTGATCCTTTGCCGGCGAACGCACCCCAGAGGAACCGCAGGCTGTACACCGTGGTGAAGACCGAGCCGAGCACGATGCCGGTGAGCACGTACGGCGCGGCCGTGCCGAGCGCCGCGCTGTGCAGCACCGTCTCCAGATCGGCTTCCTTGGCGACGAAGCCGAAGAACGGCGGGAGCGCGGCCATGCTGGCGGTGGCGCCGCACGCGATGATCAGCAGTGGGCGGTTCTGCCTGCCCAGACCGGCCAGCCTGCGGATGTCGCGCGTGCCGGTGGCGTGGTCGATGACGCCGACGACCATGAACAGCGAGGCTTTGAACATCGCGTGCGCGCACAGCATGGCCAGGCCGGCCAGCATCATGTCCGAGCCGCCCGCGCCGACCATCACCGTGATCAGGCCCAACTGGCTGACCGTGCCGAACGCCAGGATCAGCTTCAAGTCGTATTCGCGGACCGCGCGCCAGCCGGCCAGCAACATGGTGAGCAGGCCGAGCCCGATCACCATCGGCCGCCAGAGCGGGGTGTCGGCAAACCCGGGCGTCATGCGGGCCACCAGGTACACACCGGCCTTCACCATGGCGGCGGCGTGCAGGTAGGCGCTGACCGGGGTCGGTGCGGCCATCGCGCCGGGCAGCCAGAAGTGCATCGGCACGATCGCCGATTTCGACAGTGCGCCGATCAGGATGAGCGCGATGCCGATGGACGCCGCGACGCCGGTGGGCGGTGCCGCGATGAGTTCCGACAGCAGGTAGGTGCCGGCGAGGTTGCCGAGCACGATGATGCCGACCAGCATGGCCAGCCCGCCGAACGTCGTGACGAGCAGGGCCTGGGTGGCCGCACGGCGGCTCGTTGCGCGTTCGGCGTAGTGGCCGACCAGCAGGAACGACAGCACGGTCGTGGTTTCCCAGAACACGTACAGCACGAGCATGTTGTCGCTGATCACCAGGCCGAACATCGCCCCGGAGAACGCGACGAGCTCGGCGGCGAAGCTGGGCAGGCGTTTCTCGACTTTCCCGCCGTGGTGGTGGAAGTACTCGGCGCAGTAGAACAACACGAGTGCCCCGATGGCGAGCACCAGCACGCTCATGATGGCGGCGAGCGAGTCGAAGCGCAGCGTGATGTCCATCGACAGCTCGGGCACCCACGGCAGGTGCAGCGTCGGGACCCGGTCGTGGCTCGGCCAGTTCAGACCGACCCACACGAGCGAGCCGAGCGGCACGAGCGCAAGCGGATAGAACGCCAGCCGACCCCATTTGGCCACGAGAAGCGGCGCCACCGCGGTGGCGACCGCGTGGGCGAGAAGGACGGCGAGCATGGCACTCCGATCGGGTTGGGGTCGGGGTGTCGGCTACCGATGAGCGCTTGCGCGAAGAGCATCGGCATGAGTGGCTAATGACTTTTGTCCATTCTACGTGCGCAGTTGTGGCTAGCATCAGCGTGCAGAGCCGTCGCGCGGCGAAGGGGTGAATTCTCTTGGCAATTAACGAGGTTCTTGTGGTCGGGGCCGGGCCCACCGGTTTGATGCTGGCGTGCGAGCTCGCGCTGGGCGGCGCGAAGGTGACGGTGCTGGAGGAACGCACGTCGGCGCCCAACATCACGCGGGCTTTCGCCGTGCACGCGCGGACCCTCGAACTCCTCGACGGGCGCGGGCTGGCCGACGAACTGCTCAGCCGCGGGCTCCCGGTACGCGAGGTCGCCCCGCCGGGTGGGGCGACGCTGAACCTGAGCGAGTTGCCGACGCGGTTCGGGATGGTGCTGATCGTTCCGCAGAGCGGTACCGAGCATCTGCTGGAGGAGCGCGCCATCGAACTCGGCGTCGAGGTGCGGCGCGGGGCGGAAGTGGTGGGCCTGCGCCAGGACGCCGACTCGGTGACGGTCGACCTGGCCGGCGGGCAGAGCCTCGACGCCGCGTACGTGGTGGGTTGCGACGGCGCCCACAGCAAAGTGCGGCAGGCGGTGGGGATCGACTTCGTTGGCAAACAGTATGAGACGCACATCCTGCTCGCCGACGTCCGGTTGTCGTCCCCGCCGGAGGAGACGTTGTTCGCCCGCACCGACACGGAAGGTGTCGTGCTGTTCGTCCCGTTCGGCGACGGCTGGTTCCGTGCCATCGCGTGGGACCGGCTGCGCGAGCAGGCGCCGTTGAGCGAACCGGTGACGCTCGACGAGATACGCGATGCGTTTCAGCGCATCGCAGGCCAGGACTTCGGCATGAGCGAGATGCGATGGAGCTCGCGGTTCCTCAGCGAACGAAAGCAGGCTCGCCACTATCGATCGGGCCGGGTGTTTTTGGCCGGCGATGCGGCGCACGTGCACTCCCCGCTCGGCGGGCAGGGCATGAACACCGGGCTCGGCGACGCTATCAACCTGGGCTGGAAACTCGCGGCAGCGGTACGCGGGCAGGCGCCGCCGTGGCTGCTCGACAGTTACGAACGCGAGCGTCATCCGGTCGGGGCTGCAGTGTTGCGGCTCACCGATGCGTTCAATCAGGTGGTCTTGAGCTCGGCGGCCACGCGTCGGCTGCGGGTGCTGGTGCTCGGCACGGTGTTGCGCATCCCGCGGACGCGACACTTGCTGGCCGAGCGGCTCAGCGGTATCGGCATCGCGTACCCGCGGTCGAAGGACGAGGACTGGCTGGTGGGTCGCCGCATGGCCGACGTGGACTGTGGTGGCACGCGGCTCTACGAATTGCTGCGGGCGGGCAAGTTCGTGCTCGTCACCGCGGAGCCCGTCGATATCGGCGATGACGACGTCATCCACGCGATCGACAACCGGCCCGAACTGCCCGACGCGGTGCTGGTGCGGCCGGACGGCTATGTGGCGTGGGCCAGTGAACGGTTGCCGCACGTCGATGAGGTCCGTGCGGCGATCGCGCATTGGACTCAGAAGTAGCGCAGCCACACGTACCCCCACGCCAAGGCCGTGCTGAGCAGCGTCACGACGATGCCGTAGCGGGTGAACCGCCAGAAGCTGATCGGGTGGCCGGCGCGTTTCGCGATGCCGATGGCCACGACGTTCGCGCTCGCCGCGATCGCGGTCCCGTTTCCGGAGAAGCAGGCCCCCAATGCGAACGCCCACCACAGGGCCTGGCCGGTTCCGGCGTCGGGAGCCTGCGCGACCATCCCTTCCACCACGGGCGTCATCGTCGCGGTGTAGGGGATGTTGTCGACGAACGCGCCGAACACCGCCGAACCGAACAACAGTGCCGTCGCCGCGCCGAACCAGTTGTCCCCGAACCCGGACTCCGCGACCGAGCCCAGCGCACCGATCACGCCCGTATGCACAAGCCCGGCGACCATCACGAACAGACCCATGAAGAACACCAACGTCGGCCACTCGACCTCGGGCAGGATCTCGGCGACGTCGACATCGGTGACCAGCAGCATCGCGCCCGCACCCAGCAACGCCACGATCGACGGCGCCACATGCAGCACCGAATGCAGCGCGAACCCGATGATCACGACGTTGAGCACCACCAGGGACCGGACCAGCAGGCGGGTGTCCTTGATCGCCCGGCGCTCCTGCAGTGCCATCACGTCATCGATGTGGACGTCGTCGCCGCGCAGATCCTTGCGGAACAGCACCCGGGTGAACACCACGAACAACGCGAAGATGATGACGACCGCGGGGGCCATGTGGACGAGGAAGTCGTTGAAGGTCAGGCCCGCGCGGCTACCGATGATGATGTTGGGCGGATCACCGATGAGCGTGGCCGCGCCGCCGATGTTGGAGGCCAGCACCTCGGCGATCAGGTAGGGCTGCGGCGCGATCCGCAGCCGGTCGCAGATCACGAGCGTGACCGGCGCGATAAGCAGGATGATGGTGACGTTGTCGAGCACCGGCGAGGCGATCGCGGTGATCAGCATCAGCATGACCATGAGCCGGAACGGTTTGCCGCGCGAGCGTTTGGCCGCCCAGATGGCGAGAAAGTCGAACAGTCCGGTCTGTTTGATGACGCCGACGATGACCATCATCCCGAGCAGCAGGAAGATGACGTTCCAGTCGATGCCCTCGTGTTCGGAGTAGAACACCTTTTCGCCGGGAATGAGGCCGAGCAACGCCATCAGGCCGGCGGCGATGAGGACGGTTTTGACCTTGTCGGCCCGCTCGGTCGCGATGAACCAGAAGGCGACGACGAAGATCGTCAGCGCCAGTACCGGTGCGAGCACGGGCGGAGGCGATCAGTCGCTGGGGCCGGCCACCGCGAGACTGGTGAGCAGTCGTTCCAGCGTGACGGCTCCGGTGAGCCGGCCACTGCGGTCGACGACTGCGATGAGCGGGCTGCGTTTGTTGGCCATCACCGTCGCGACCTCCAGCAGCGTCGCGTCGGGAGCCACGGTCGCCGGTTTGGCGACCGGGGTGGGCAGGCAGTCACCGACGGTGAGCTTGCCGGGCCCGTGCCAGAAGAGGTCGGCGTGGATCTCGTCCACCGTGCGAACCAATGCCGGGTCGTCTCGGTAGGACTCGGGAATCGTCAGCCGGAGCACCTGCGTTCCCGGCAGCACCGCGACGGGCCGGTCGTCGTCGTCGACCACGACCAGACCGGGCAACCGGTTGACGACCATCAACTGCACGGCTTTGGACACGGGGTCGTCGATACGCACGGTCGGCGGGTGGACGGCGATCTCGTGAGCTTGCATGTCCTGGTTCCCTTGGGCAGGGGCGGTGATTGTCATCGTCCTCGTTCTCCGATCAGTTCGGGACGGCTGTGCAGAATCTCGGCAGCGCGCCGGTCGATGCGCATCGCGGCTACCTCCAAAACAGGTGCAGCCAGTGTGTGAGCCAGACAGGTCAGGGACCATCGGGGCTGACACCCATTCCGCGGGGGCTGTTGCCTGTATGGACAAACGCTGTCGTCGCAGGCCACGCTGGTGTGGTGAAACCGGCGCGCACCCCGGCGGCCGCGCTGTTCCGGCGGGTGTTCCTGATCAACGGCCTGATTTTCACGCTGGGCACATTGATCTTGGCGCTCTCACCGGCGAGCGTGAGTTCACGGATAAAACTCACCGAAATCCCAGTTTTGGTCGTGGGTTTGGCGATTATCTTGACGGCGAACGCGTTGCTTCTGCGATCGAGTCTTGCCCCACTGGATCGGCTCGCCGCTTCCATGCGGCGAGTCGATCCGCCCAAGCGCAGCGACCGGGTCGACGACCGCGGCACGGGCGACCTGCACCACCTCATCGCGTCGTTCAACACCATGCTGGACCGGCTCGAGACCGAGCGCACCACCGCGAGCGCGTCGGCACTGGCCGCGCAGGAGAACGAACGCCAGCGCATCGCGCGGGAACTGCACGACGAGATCGGCCAGACGTTGACCGTCGCATTGCTGACCCTCAAGCGTGCCGTCGACCGGGCGCCGGAGTCGATCCGCGGCGAGTTGGCCGACGCCCAGGAAATCGTGCGTGCGAGCCTCGACGAGGTGCGCGGCATCGCCCGCCGGTTGCGGCCCGATGCTCTGGAGGATCTCGGCCTGCACAGTGCGCTCAACGCGCTCTGCACCGACTTCGCGCAAGCCTCCGGCATCGCCGTGGTGAAACACATTGCACCGCAACTAGATCGGCTGAAGCCGGATATCGAGTTGGTGTGCTACCGGATCGCGCAGGAGAGCCTGACGAACGTCGCACGGCACGCCGGTGCCCGCAAGGTGTGGTTGGACCTGCACACGTCGGCGAACGAACTCACGCTGCGGATCGCCGACGACGGTCGTGGCGGCGTCGCGGTGGAAGGGGCAGGCATCAACGGCATGCGGGAACGGGCGCTGCTCGTGAACGCCGAGCTCGCGATCACCTCACCCGAGGGCGGCGGCACCGAGGTGCGCCTCGTGATCCCGCTGCGGGGTGGCTGAATGTCGGCAAAGATCCTGCTCGCGGATGACCACGCGCTCGTGCGCGCCGGGCTGCGGATGATCATCGACGCCGAACCCGATCTGCACGTCGTCGCCGAGGCGGCCGACGGGTATGAGGCATTGTCGGCGCTGGACCGGACGCCCGCAGACCTGGCGATCCTCGACATCGCGATGCCGAGGATGACCGGTCTGCAGGCCGCACGTGAGATCAACCGGTCGCATCCGCACGTGCGCATCCTCATCCTGTCGATGTACGACAACGAGCAGTACTTCTTCGAGGCACTCAAAGCGGGCGCCTCGGGTTACGTGTTGAAATCAGTGGCGGACCGGGACCTGCTGGAGGCGTGCCGGGCGACGCTGCGCGGTGAACCGTTCCTGTATGCGGGCGCCATCACGGCGCTGATCCGCGACTACCTGCACCGGGCGCGGCAGGGCGGGGAGATGCCCGACAACATCCTGACGCCACGCGAGGAAGAGGTGCTCAAGCTCATCGCCGAGGGTTATTCGACGCGCGAGATCGCCGCGACGCTGACCATCAGCGCGAAAACCGTCGACCGGCACCGCACCAACATCCTGTCGAAGTTGGGTCTGCGGGACCGATTGGCGTTGACCCGCTACGCGATTCGGGCGGGTTTGATCGAGCCGTGAGTCCAGATCGGAATGGCATGGGAGGCAACACCGATGCCCCAGCCCATGATCGGCCAGACCGGCCAGAAGTACCAGCCGCCACCGCCGAGGCCGACGGCGAGCCAGATGCCGATCATCAGCACCGAGACCGCGAGATAGATGCCGGCGTGGATGCGGACGCTCAGGCGCGCGGCTCGGAGTTGGGCTTCGCGGCGGCGCGGGTCGTTGCGGCGCAATTGCGCGACGGGCAGATCGGCCAGGAGCTGCTGTAGTTCGCCGCTGGTCTGAGCGTGGAAGGCGGCGTCCAGTCGGACCTCGTACTCGGCCATCGTCAGGTACCCCTGCGTGAGCGCTTGACCCAGTGCGTTGGCGGTCTTCTCACGTTCGGGATCGCCGACGCGAGTGGTCTCAACGGTGGCAGGCATCTCGACTCCCTTTAACTAGGCAGTGACAAGTTCACTATCGCACCCGAACTTGTCACCGTCAAGATCCGATTGTCGCGGCCTCGTGTTCCGCGAGTTCACGCAGCGTGAGCAGCTGTTTGCGCATCATCACCAGATCGCCGACGGCAAGTGCCCAGCCGATCGGTCGGGGACCGTCGAACAGCACGCGAACGTGCAGGCGGCTTCCGGCGTCGACCGCGCGCACCGCATATGTGACGGCGACCCGGCCTGCTCGCAGGGTGATGTGCTGATCGACGGCGAACGTGTGCAGCTCGAATGTGCCCATGAACCGCTGGCCGGCCGCGAGTCGGGTCAGTTCCGGATCGCGTGTGCGCGGACTGCGCCGACCGAAGTTGTCGAGCAGGTCGTAGCTGTAGGGCGCGGCCCTTAGTTGGCACAGCCAGGCGAACACGATGGATGTAGGTGCGTGAACGGTGATCGCCCGGTCCGCGCGGGTGCGCGCGGTGGGGGCGAGCGCGTCGCACGGCAGGGGGGCGGCCCGCTCGTCCGCTGTCGCGCCCCAGTTCATGATCACGCCATCACCTCCGGACGTGGACGCAGCTGTCCCGCAATGCGTTTGAGTGTCCAGTGCACCGCCACACGATGGCCGCCCGAGCTGATCACCAGCGCGCGGTAGACCTTGCCGTGCAAACCCGGGAATGCCGCCCAGGTCTGCGAGCGCACGCGGGTGCGGTGCGGGCCGAGGGCGTCGAGTTCGAACACCCACTTGTAGACCGAGAACGGATGGCGCCCCCTCAGTGCGAGACGCTCGCGCGGGCGGCATTCGCCGATCGCGAAGCCGTACGGGGGACGGGGATCGGCCGGGTCATCGCACAACGTGCGGAGGACGGCGGCCCATGTCGTGGCGACGTCGGCCTCGACGGTTATGGCATGCTCATCGATATAGGGTAAACGCTCCATATAGAAGGACCGTACTAGATCGTGGCACCTCCGCGGAAGCATGAAACCGATGTGATCCTCGACGCGGCGCGCGCGCTGGTACTCGCCGACGGCCCGCGCGCCGCGAGCGTCGCGGCGATCGCCAAGGTCAGCGGCGCCCCGGCGGGGACGCTGTACCACCGATTCGGCAATCGCAACGGAATCCTGACGGCCGCCTGGCTGCGGTCGCTCGAGCGGTTCCAGTCGCGGGCCATGGCAGGCGCATCGGAGCCTGCGCTGGAATCGGCGGTGTCTATGGCGGTCGCCGCCGTGCGGTTCGCCCGCGACGTGCCCGACGATGCGCGGCTGCTGCTCACCATCCGGCCCGCCGATCTGCTCGACGGCGAACCCGACGCCGACTTCCAGGCCAGGCTCGCGGCGATGAACGCGCCACTCATCGAGCGGTTACGCGAGCTGGCCCGGGGCATATACGGCGACGACGGGCCGCGGACCATGGACGCCATGGCGCGCGCGGTCGTCGACCTGCCGTATGCCGTCGTACGCAGGCACGCTCACGACGCCGAACTGCCGGCCTGGTTGGAAGAGGATCTGGCCGACGCGGTCCGTAAGCTCTTGAGCGTGAACACAATCGTCACCGCAAGCCGTGAGATCGCCGCCCCCGCCGGCGCCATCTTCGAGTTGATCGCCGATCCGGCGCAGCAGCCGCGCTGGGACGGCAACGACAACCTGGCCGATGCGCCGGCCGGGCAGCGCGTACATGCGGTCGGTGACGTCTTCACCATGAACATCACGCAGGGCAGCGCGAGAGAGAACCATGTCGTGGAATTCGAGGAGGGCCGCCGGATCGCCTGGCGCCCATCCGAACCGGGCGCTGAGCCGCCGGGGCATCTGTGGCGGTGGGAGCTCGCGCCGCTCGACGCCGGGCGCACCTTGGTCACCCACACCTACGACTGGTCGCAGCTGACCGATGAGAAGCGCCTGGTGCGGGCTCGCGCCACCACGGCTGAGAAATTGCAGAGCTCGATCGACCGGCTGGCCGCGATAGCAGAGGGACGTTGACTGTCGCGCGGGTGAAAACCGCGTCGAAGCCGACGAAATGGTCGATTCACCAACGATTTCTCGACCCATTCGTCGGTTTGGGCGGAAGAACCTAGCGCCCGGCCGCGAACTCCCGCAGTGAATCCACCTGTACGGGATCCAGCGACGGGCGGACGGTTTCGCGGGCCTTCGCGACATCGGCCGCGGTGACGTCGGCCGCGTCGATCGAGCGGCGCATGGCCGTCAAGGCCGCTTCGCGCAACAGTGCCACGCAATCGGCGGCGCTGTAGCCGTCCAATTCGCCGGCCAAGCTGTCGAGGTCGACGTCGTCGGCCAGGGGTATGGATTTGCCTGCCGTGCGCAGGATCTCGCGACGAGCCTCGGCGTCGGGCGGTTCGACGAACACCAGGCGTTCCAGCCGGCCGGGCCGCAGCAGTGCCGGATCGATGAGGTCGGGCCGGTTGGTGGCGCCGAGGACGACGACGTCGCGCAGCGGTTCGATGCCGTCGAGCTCGGTCAGCAGCGCGGCCACCACGCGATCGGTCGCCCCGGAGTCGAAACTCTGCCCGCGCCGGGGCGCCAGCGCGTCGATCTCGTCGAGGAACACCAGCGACGGCGCCGAATCCCGGGCCCGCCCAAACAGTTCACGGACGGCCTTCTCCGACGAGCCGACCCATTTGTCCATCAGCTCAGCGCCTTTGACCGCATGCACCGAGAGCCGGCCCGAACTGGCCAAGGCCCGCACCACAAAGGTCTTGCCGCAGCCGGGCGGGCCGTACAACAGCACGCCGCGGGGCGGCTGTATGCCCAGCCGGGCGAACGTGTCGGGGTGCTGCAGCGGCCAGAGCACGGCCTCGGTGAGCGCCTGCTTGGTCTCCACCATGTCACCGACATCGTCGAGCGTCACCGAACCGACCGAGACCTCTTCGGACGCCGAACGCGACAGCGGCCGGATGACTGTGAGGGCTCCGGTCAGATCCTCCTGACGCAGCACCGGCTCGGCACCGTCGGCGCTGGCCCGCGCGGCGGCCCGAAGCGCGCCTTCGCGAACCACCGCACACAGGTCGGCCACCACGAATCCGGGTGTGCGGTCGGCGATTTCGTCGAGATTCAGATCGGTGGTCGGAACGTCGCGCAGCAGCACCTCCAGCAGCGCCTTGCGCGTCGCGCCGTCGGGCAGGCTCAACCCGAGTTCGCGGTCGCACAGGTCGGGGTTGCGCAGCCGGGGGTCGACCCCCTCCGGCACCGCGGAGGTCGCGATGAACGCGACGCCGGGAGTCGCGACCGCATCACGCAGCTCGGCGAGGATCAGCGTCGCGACCGGATCGGGCTGGCGATCGCCGGCACCGGCAGGCAGCAACGCGTCGACATCGGTGATCAGCAGAACGCCGCCACCGTTCTTGACGGTCTGCACGGCGGCCGACACCTTGCCGAGGCGGTCCTCGACATGCAGTGCGCCGACTTCGGGGCCGTCGAGCTCGACGAGGCGGCGCGACGCGCACACCGCGCGCACCATGGTGGCCTTGCCGACTCCGGCCGGGCCGGAGACCAGGACGCCGAGACTGGCGGTCGCACCGAGGGTTCTGAGCAGTTCAGGTTCATCGAGGGAGAGCTTGAGCCATTCGGTGAGCTTGCCCGCCTGGGTGTGCATGCCCTTGAGGTCGTCGAAGCTCACGGCGGGTTCGTCGCGTGTGGCGCTGACCGTGTGCTGGGTGCCCGGCACCGGTTCGGCCGGTTCGACGCCCGAGCCCCACGACACCACCGAATTGGGTTGCACGCTCACCGGCCCGGCGGGATCGACCCCGGTCACGGTCAGCAACTCCGACGTCCACGTGATGCCCACCGACGACGCCAGTGCACTGGTCGCAGCGGAGGTCGACGTTCCCGGGCCGAGATCGCGCGGCAGCAGCGATACGGTGTCGCCGACCGTCATGACCTTGCCGAGCAGCGCCTGGCGCAGGGTGGCCGACGAGATCGAATCGGTGGCCAGTCTCGACCCCGACACGGTGACGGCGCGGGCGCCGTACACCGTCACCGGTGCGACGATCACCGTGGCGTTCTCGCGCAATCCCGCGTTGGACAACGTGACATCGTCGAGCAGGGCCGTACCGGCCGGTGTGCCGGCGGGTGCGATGCCGACGACGGCCGCGGTGGTGCGCGAGCCGGTCAGCGACACCGCGTCCCATTCCCGGATGCCCAGCGCGGCAAGGACTTCGGGGTGCAGCCGGACGACGCCACGGCGCGAGTCGAGCGCGGAGGTGTTGAGCCGTGCGGTCAGTCGCAGGTGGCTCAGGGCCACGTCGCCACCCGCGTCTTCCATCTGCGTCACGTCAGCGACCCGGCTTGCGCAGTCCAAGGCGGGCTACCGAACGCCGGTGCGGTTGCGCGCGGCGGATCGCGCGGCGCGCGGCGCGGCGCTGGCGCGGCTGCTCATCCCAGGATTCCGGATGGTTGGCCACCCAGTGCTTCGTGCGGACCGCGAACGGTATGTGGATCACGTAGGCCACGATGATCACCATGATCACGATGTAGCCGTAGAACACCGAGGCCGCGACGCCGATGGCCACCAGGACCAGCAGCGGAGCGACCATGTTCGGCGGCACCGCGAACGTATGGATCTTGCGCATCGGGATTCGGCTGACCACCAAGAGCGATACGCCGATCATCCAGAGCGAGACCGCCCATTCCGAGGTCCACCAGCCGTCGCCGAACTGCATCTTGGCCGCCAGCGGTCCGATCGCCCCGATCGCACCGGCCGGTGCCGGCATGCCGACGAAGTACTCCTTCTCGTACGCGGGCTGATCCACGTCGAGCAGCGCGTTGAATCGGGCCAACCGCAACACGATGCACACCGCGTAGAGCAGCACCACGATCCAGCCGACCCGCGATTGCGACAGCAAAGTCCCGTAGATGATGAATGCCGGTGCCACACCGAAATTCACCGCGTCGGCCAGCGAGTCGATCTCCTCGCCCATCTTGGACGTGGCCTTGAGCATGCGGGCCACGCGGCCGTCGAGCGCATCGAGGATCGCCGCGATGGCGAGGAACGCCATGGCTTCCGTCGGCCGGTCGTCGAGCGCCATCTTCACCGCGGTGAGTCCGAGGCAGATGGCGGCGACCGTCATCGCGCTCGGCAGCATCCGCACCGTGAAGGACGGGGGCCGGATCCGCGCTTTGATCATGACAACCCCGCGCTCACGCCAACTCCGCCAGCACGGTTTCGCCGGCGAGCGCCCGCTGGCCCCGCGAGACCATCAGCCGCGAACCGGCGGGCAGGTAAGTGTCGAGGCGCGAGCCGTACCGGATGAGTCCGTAGGTCTGGCCGATGTCGAGCTTGTCGCCGACGTGCGCGTCGCACACGATGCGGCGCGCGACGAGCCCGGCGATCTGCACCGCGATCACGTGCACGCCTTCCGGGGTGCGGATGACGACGCTGTTGCGCTCGTTGTCCTCGCTGGCCGCCTCCAACTCGGCCGAGTGGAACCGGCCGGGCCGATGCTGGACGGCGACCACCTCACCGCCGATCGGCGCACGCTGCACGTGCGCGTCGAGCACCGACAGGAAGATGCTGACCCGCTGCATGGGCGTGTCGGGCAGCCCCAGTTCGGCGGGCGGGACGGCGTCCTGGATGAGGCACACCAGGCCGTCGGCCGGCGCCACCACCACACCCGGGCGGGTCGGTGGCACGCGCGGCGGGTGCCGGAAGAACGCGGCGTTGGCGCCCGCGGCGAGCAGTCCCGCGCGTCGCACCCAGCGGCGGTTACGGCCGAGGGCGGCGACGGCGAGGCTCGCGCCGACGAAGGGCAGGCCCGCGGAGTGCATCGGCGGAATGCTGGAGCGCACCAGCGCCGCGAGGCGTTCTGGACCGGATTGGAGGTCGGGGCGTCTGGCCATCGGCTGGATTCTACGTGCGTGCCGGGTCGGATTCGCTAGCTCAGGTCCCACACCGCGACGGGCGACCCGGCCGCCAGTTCGGTGACGTCCTCGTCAATCTCCAGCAGACAGTTCGCCGACGCCAACCACCGCAGATGATGTGAGGCAGGTGGGCCGTAGCTGGTCACGGTGTCGCCGGACAGCACACCGCGGCGGAACTGCCGTTTACCGCGCGGCGAGGTCAGGTTCTCGGTCAGCACCGCGGTACGCCGCGGCCGGCCCGGCCCCCGGTGTCCCATCGCGGCCCGCAACGGTTCCCGGACGAACACCTCGAAGGACACGAGCGCACTCACCGGGTTGCCGGGCAACGTCACGATCGGGACGCCGTCGACCGTGCCCGACCCTTGCGGCATGCCGGGCTGCATCGCGACCTTGACGAACTCGACCTGATCGGCCAGTGAATCCTTGACCACCTCATAGGCGCCCGCACTCACACCGCCGGTGGTGATGATCAGATCGGCGTCGCGGGCATGCTCGGCCAGGATGGCGCGGAACGTGTCCACGTCGTCACCCGACATCGGGGCGGCCAGCACCTCCGCCCCGGCGTCGCGGATCGCCGCTGACAGCATCACCGCATTCGACTCGTAGATCTGCCCCGGCTGCAGCGGCGAACCGGGCGCCACCAGCTCGGTGCCGGTCGACATCACGAGCACGCGTTGGCGCGGAAGCACGGTCAGCTCCGCCAGCCCGAGTGCGGCGGCCAGTCCCAGCGCGGCCGGGGTGACGACCTGGCCGGTGTGCAGCACGGCGGTGCCCGCGGTGACGTCCTCGCCGGCCCGCCGGATGTGCTGGCCGGGCTTGGCCGCCGCGCGGATGGCCACGGTGTCGGTGGCTGCGTCGGTGGCCTCGACCGGCACCACCGCGGTGGCGCCCGTCGGTAGTGGCGCGCCCGTCATGATGCGGTGCGCGGTACCGGGTTTCAGCGTCAACGGGTCCGTGCGTCCGGCCGGGATGTCCTCGGCGACCGGCAATCGCACCGGGGCGTCTGCGGTCGCACCTGCCACATCCTCGGCGACGACGGCATAGCCGTCCATCGCGGAGTTGTCGAAGCCGGGTAGCGACAACGGCGCGACGACATCGGCGGCCAACACGAGGCCCAGGGTGTCGGATAGTGGCAACTGTTGTGGCGCACGGGATTTGATCAGCCCGGCCACGACGGTCTGGTGTTCTTCGACGGTCCGCATGGCTACACCGGGTAAGTGACGCCGGTCAGTTCCTCCGACACCGACCACAGCCGCCGCTGGAGGTCCGAATCATGGGACTGACTACTGGAATTCACGAGTTTGGGATAGCCGCGCAATTCGCGGAAGCCATCCGGGCCGTAGTACTGGCCGCCCCGCACGCCGGGCTCGGTCGCCGCCCGCAGTGTGGCGAGTGCACCCATCGCGGGGCTGTTGGTCACCAGGCCCGCCAGCTGGTTGAACCCGGGCAGTGTCGAACCGGGGATGTGGCGCATCAGTTCGGTGTTCGAGATGCCCGGGTGGGCGGCCACCGCGATCGTCGGTTTGCCGGCCGCGGCGAGGCGGCGCTGCAACTCGTAGGTGAACAGCAGGTTGGACAGTTTGGACTGCCCGTAGGCGGCGACGCGGTTATAACCGCGTTCCCACTGCAGATCGTCGAAGTGGATCTTGGCCTGGATGCGGTGGGCGATGCTGGCGACCGCCACGACGCGTGACCCCTCGACCGGCAGCAGATGATCGAGGAGCAGCCCGGTGAGCGTGAACGGTCCGAGGTGATTGGTGCCGAACTGGAGCTCGAAGCCGTCGACCGTGGTCTGCTTGGGCGGGTACATCACGCCGGCGTTGTTGATCAGCAGGTCGATGCGCGGGTAGGCGCTCCGCAGTTCATCGGCCGCGGTGCGGACCGAATCCAGCGAGCCCACGTCGAGCGCCTGCAATTTCAGGTCGGCCTTCGGTGCGGCGACACGCATGCGATCGACGGCTTCGCGGCCTTTGTCCAGGTTGCGCACCGCGATGACCACGTGTGCACCCTTGGCGGCCAGTGCCCGGGCCGTCTCATAACCCAGCCCGGTGTTGGATCCGGTGACGATGGCGATCCGGCCGGTTTGATCGGGGACGTCGGCCTCGGTCCATTTCGTGTCGGCGCTCATGGTTCGAACTCTACGGTTCGTCGGGCATGCTCGAATCATGGACGGCGGACGTGAGGAGCTTTCAGGTGGCACCGCTTCGGGATTGACCCTTCTCGATCCCGCGCATCCACCGAGCCGTAAGGCGCCGTTGGTGTGGGCGCTAGGCGCGGCCATCCCATGGGCGCTGCTGGTGCTCGCACAACTCGTGTGGGTCGTCGTCGACCGGCGGATGCTGTGGCTGCACGCACTCGCCGCGGCCGTCACGGTGCTGGGCATCGTGCTGTTCGTCGTGGTGGTCCCGATGTGGCGGTACCGCGTGCACCGGTGGGATATCAGCGTCGGCAGCGCGACACCTGCGGTGTACACCCGCACCGGCTGGCTCGTGCAGGAGCGGCGCATCGCCCCGATCTCACGCGTGCAGACCGTCGACACCTATCGCGGTCCGCTGGACCGGCTGTTCGGTCTGGCCAACGTGACGGTGACGACGGCATCGTCGGCCGGTGCGGTCCGCATCGTCGCGCTGGATGCCGACGTCGCCGACCGCGTGGTGGCACAGCTGACCGACATCGCCGCGATCGGTGAACAGGACGCGACGTGACCGAGGTGCCTGCTGTTTCGCCGCAATGGCAGCGGCTGAGCCCGCGCATGCTGTTCGTGCACCCGGTCCACGAGGTGCTGCAACAGATCCCGCTGCTGGTCGGGTCGGTGGTGCTCGGCTCGGCGACCGGCAATCCGTTGTGGACGGTCGCCGCGATCGCATTGACCGTCGCGTTCGGGTTGGCGCGGTGGTTCACCACCACGTACCGCATCGAGCCCACCGAGGTTCAGCTACGCACCGGGGTGTTGCAACGCAAGGTTCTGTCGGTGCCGCGCAACCGGATTCGATCGGTGTCGACCGATGCGCGGTTGCTGCACCGGGCGCTCGGGTTGACGGTGTTGCGGATCAGCACCGGCCAGGAAGCCAAGGGGGATGCCGAATTCGCACTCGACGCGGTCCAGGCCGAGCAGGTGCCGCGATTGCGGGCGATTCTGCTGGCCGACGCGGTGCCGGTCGCGGACACCCCGCCCGGCCGGGTGCTGGCGCGCTGGCAGCCGGCCTGGTTGCGCTACAGCCCGCTGAGTTTCACCGGGCTCGCGATGATCGCCGCCGCCGTCGGCTTGGTGTACCAAGCCGGAGCCGGTGCGCTGCTGGGCAATTCGCAGCTCGCCCGGTCCGGGCTGGCCTTCGCCGAGCGGATGGGCGTGTTCGTCAGCGTGACGTTCATCGTGCTCGCCGTGCTGGTCCTGTCCGTCGTGCTGTCGGTGCTGCGGTCGCTGGTCACGTACGGAAACCTGGTCCTACGAAGAGATTCCGACGTGCTCCATCTGCAGCACGGGCTCCTTCGGGTTCGCGAACACACCTACGACATGCGGCGGCTGCGGGGCGGCTCCCTGCGTGAGCCGCTGCTCGTACGGTTGTTCGGCGGGGCCCGGCTGGACGCGGTGATGACCGGGGTCGGCGGCGAGGGCGAGGCGTCACTGCTGCTTCCGCCATGTCCGTCCGCCACCGCAACGACGGTGCTCGCCGACCTCATTGAGCAGCCCGACGCCGTGACCGGCCCGCTCCGCACGCACGGGCCCGCGGCCACACGGCGGCGGTGGACCAGGGCGCTCATGTGGCCTGCGTTCGCGCTCGTGCCGCTCGCGGTGGTGAGAGCGCCCGTGTGGGCGTGGGTGCTGTGGGCCGTGGTCGCGCTTGCGGCCGCACTGCTGGCCGCGGACCGGGCCCGGTCGCTGGGGCACCGCGTCGACGCCGGCTGGCTCGTGGCCCGCAACGGCAGCCTCGAACGCCGCCGCGACTGCCTGCAAACCGCGGGCATCATCGGCTGGACGGTGCGCCAGACGCTGCTACAGCGGCGCGCCGGCGTGGCCACGCTCATCGCGGCGACCGCGGCGGGGGACAAGCACTACCAGGTGATCGACGTGCCTGCCGCCCAGGCCTGGTCGATCGTCGCTGCCGCGTCCCCGTGGGTCGCCGACAACCAGTGGGCCGATGGGGTGGGGTCCGAGTTGCGCTGAACCTTCAGGCGTTTACTGTCGCTGCATGGCTATCGGTGGGGTGCTGTTCGACATCGATGGTGTGCTGGTGACCTCCTGGCAGCCCATCGACGGTGCGGCTGAAACGCTGCGAGTGCTGGAAGACAACCAGATTGCCCGGTCCTACCTGACCAACACGACGACTCGCACGCGCGCACAGATCGCCGAGTTGCTCACGGCGGCGGGTATGGCGGTGGCGGCCGATGAGGTCATCACCGCCGCGGTGCTCACGGCCGAATATGTGCGCGACCGCTATCCGGATGCGCGGTGCTTCCTCGTCAACAGCGGGCAGATCGGCGAGGACATGCCCGGCGTCGACGTCGTGTATTCGAGCGATTTCACCGGACCGCGAGCCCCGGACACACCCGACGTCGTGCTGCTCGGCGGGGCCGGACCCGAGTACAGCCACCTCACATTGAGTTGGGTGTACGACTGGATGGCACAAGGTGTCCCGGTGGTGGCGATGCACCGCAGTACGGCGTGGAACACCACCGACGGGCTTCGGGTCGACACCGGCATGTACCTCATCGGCATGGAGGAAACCTCGGGTCGCAAGGCGACCGCCGTCGGCAAACCGGCGCCCGAAGGCTTCGTCGCGGCCGCCAACCGTCTCGGCGTCGACCCGGACGAGATGTACATGATCGGCGACGATCTCAACAACGACGTGCTCGCCGCTCAGGTGGTCGGCATGACCGGTGTGCTGGTGCGGACCGGCAAGTTCCGTCAGAGCACGCTGGACCGTTGGGCCGCAGATGAATTCGCGATGCAGCCCAACTTCGTCATCGACTCGGTCGCCGATCTTCCCGAGCTGTTGGGCCTTTAGGCCTGCAGGGTCCGGACCGCTTGGATGCGGTCCTTGAGTTGGTCGGTCGTCGCCGCAGCCACCGGCGGGCCGCCGCAGATACGCCGCAACTCGTTGTGGATCCAGCCGTGCGGCTTGCCCGTGCGGTGGTGGGCGATGGTCACCAAAGCGTTGAGCTCGCGGCGCAGTTCGCGCAGCTGCCCGTGCGTCGTGCGCGGCGGCGGCGGGCCACCCGAGGCCGCCGCTTCGGCCGAGCGCTTGGTGAGTTGCTCATCTTGCCTGCGGCGCAACAGGTCTCGCATCTGCTCGGCATCGAGCAGGCCCGGGATGCCGAGGTAGTCGGCCTCCTCGTCGCTGCCTGCCGGGGTTGCGGTGCCGAACGAGGCGCCGTCGAAGATGACCTGGTCGAGTTCGGCGTCCGCGCCGAGGTACTCGAAACCGTTCTCGAGTTCGCTCTTCTCGTCCTTGCGCTTCTCGGCGGCTTCGAGCGCCTCGTCGTCGAGTCCGTTGGATTCGCGGTGCGGCTTGCCGAGCACGTGGTTGCGCTGCGCCTCCATCTCACTGGCGAGCAGCAGCAGGTTGGGCACCGACGGCAGGAAGATGCTGGCGGTCTCGCCGGGGCGGCGCGAGCGCACGAACCGGCCGATGGCCTGCGCGAAAAACAGCGGCGTCGAAGCACTCGTCGCGTACACCCCGACCGAGAGCCGAGGGACGTCGACGCCCTCGGACACCATGCGCACCGCGACCAGCCACCGGCTCGTCGACGCCGAGTACTGGCTGATGCGGTCCGATGCGCTCGGATCGTCGGAGAGCACCACGGTGGGCACCTCGCCGGTGATCTTGGTGAGCAGATCGGCGTAGGCCCGCGCGGTGGTCTGGTTGGTCGCGATGATCATGCCGCCGGCGTCGGGCACGTGCTGGCGCTTCTGCTGCAACCGCTTGTCGGCGGCCGCGATCACCGCGGGCATCCACTCGCCTGCCGGGTTGAGCGCGGTGCGCCACGCGCGGGCGGTCTGCTCGGCCGTCAGTGGTTCGCCGAGCCGCGCCGCGTGCTCCTCGCCGGCGCTGTCGCGCCAGCGGGCCTCGCCGGAGTAGGCCAGGAACACCACGGGCCGGACCACGCCGTCGGCCAGCGCATCGGAGTAGCCGTACACGTGATCGGCCTGCGAACGCTGGAATCCGCTCTCGTCGGGCTCGTACTTGACGAACGGGATCGGGCTGTCGTCGCTGCGGAACGGCGTACCCGTCAGGGCGAGGCGCCGCGTCGCGTCGTCGTACGCCTCGCGCATCGCCTCGCCCCAGCTCTTCGAGTCACCGCCGTGGTGGATCTCGTCGAAGATCACGAGGGTCCTGCGGTTCTCCGTGCGCACCCGGTGCCGGGTGGGGTGGCTGGCCACCTGGGCGTAGGTGACGACGACGCCGTGGTACTCCGACGACGTCTGGGAATCGGAGTTGCTGAACTTCGGGTCGAGCGCGATACCGTTGCGCGCCGCCGATTGCGCCCACTGGATCTTGAGGTGCTCGGTGGGCACCACCACGGTGATCGCGTCGACCGTACGGTCGGCCAGCAGCTCTGCGGCGATGCGCAGCGCAAACGTCGTCTTACCCGCGCCAGGGGTAGCGACCAGCAGATAATCACGAGGCTTGGTGGTCAAATACTTCACCAGCGCCTTGCGCTGCCAGCCCCGCAATGCCTGGGTGCTGGGCGCTGCGTCAGCCCGCACCCGAGGACTCCTCTCAGTCGAGATGCAGTCTAGGCCAGCGCGTTACGTCGGCGCATCTTCCCGCGAGTGGGCCGGGCGTGTCGCTCGGGTGCGTTCGGTCCGACGTTCATCGACGGCACAACGGGCCGCGTGTGTCAACTTCCGGATGGCGGGTGTCTTCGTGATCCTCGGCAAACACGCGGCGGTCGGTCCGCCGCTGTGAAATTGCTGCGGTTCACCGCCGAACCGGCTGATTAGGCTCGGACGATGAGCTGGAACGCCACGAGCAGATCCAACGGGTTACGGGTGTTGCTCATCGTGTTTGGCGCCATGCTCGCGGCCGGCGTCGTGCTCATCGCAACAGGGTTCGTCGTCTTCAAGTACGCGCTGGATCGCGCTTTCGACAGCGACGATCTCGGCCTGCACCCCATCGACGAAACGGCAGCGGCCGCGGCGATGCGGGACCGCGGGATCGCGATACCCGACGGCTTCGACTTCATCGAGATGACCGAGCTGAATCAGTTCGTCGGCGCCGACGACTACGCGGGCAGGTATTCGATCGACGTGCCGTTCGCGGATGCCGTGAAGCTGCTCGCCGAAGCGAATCCCGACTTTCCGAAGTTGCGTACCGCGGCGTGCACCGATGAGATCGTGCGTGCGGATTTCCTTGAGGCGCCTGTCTTCACGTGCGGTGCGGGCACCGAACTCGCAGTGACCACCCGGACACTCGACGGTGTCGACGTGTTGGCCGACCACTACCACGGGACGCCGCCGGACACCGAGACCGTCCTGGTGGTGCAAAGCGGCGGGCAGGTCGAGTTGTTCGTGTTGTCCCGCGGGCACTAGGCCGTCACACGAAGTAGTTGTCGTGCTTGATGAACCACTCGGCGCGTTCTTCGTCGGTGAGATCGGCGAGCTGGGCGAAACCCTCGAAGTAGGCCTCGCGCGGGGCGCCCGGAGCAAACAGCATCAACAGCGACGTCGGCGCGTCGGCCTCGTTGCGGAACCCGTGGATGCCGCCGGGCGGGACATAGAGGAAATCGCCTTGGTTGCCGTCCATCCAGTCATTGCCGTCGTATAGCTTCACCGTGCCGGACAGCACGAAGAACGCCTCCGACATGGCCCGGTGGAAATGGGGCCCGGGGCCGCCGCCCTGCGGGCTGATGTCGACGCGGTACAAGCCGTAATCGCCATCGGTCTGCTGTTGGTTGGCCAGGTAGTGGTACTTCACGAGGCCGAACGAGTCGTAGTCGGCGGGCTCGTCGGCGCGCCGCAACCGGGCGCTGACCTCCGGCTCGTCTTTGGTGTAGCGAGCGGGGGGATAGGGCGGCACATTCCTGGGGTCCCAGAGTGACACGCCGCCCAGCCTATCCCGCTGTTCTCGACACCAGGGTCAAGCAGTCGCGCCCTGCAGCACCGGGAACGTGACGCCGGTCAGCTCCTCGGACACCGTCCACAGCCGCCGCTGCATGTCGAGGTCATAGGACCGCTGGTTGGACAGCACGAGCTTGGGGTAGCCGCGCTGCTCGGCGAATCCGTCGGGCCCGTAGTACTGACCGCCGAGCGCGCCCGGGTCGGTCGCCGCGCGCAGTGTCGGCAGGGCGCCCATGGCCGCGTCCTGGAACAGCACGCGCGCTGCGGGCAACGCGACCTGGAAGGCGCGCGGCAGGTGCCGCGCCAGTTCGGTGTCGGATCCGCCGGGATGTGCGGCCAGCGCGGTGGTCTGGTGCCCGGTCAGGCGGCGCTGCAGCTCATAGGTGAACAGCAGGTTAGCGAGCTTGGACTGGCCGTAAGCCTGCAGCCGGTTGTAGCTGCGTTCCCACTGCAGATCGTCGAAGCGGATGCCGGGGGCGAAGCGGTGCCCGGTGCTGCTGACGGTCACGATGCGCGAGCCCGTCACCGGGAGCAGGCGGTCGAGCAGCAGGCCCGTGAGAGCGAAGTGGCCGAGATGGTTGGTGCCGAACTGCAGCTCGAAGCCGTCGGCGGTGGTCTGCTTGGGCGGGGTCATGACGCCGGCGTTGTTGATCAGCAGATCGATGCGGTCGTGCTTGTCCTTGATCTCAGCCGCGGCGGTGCGCACCGACTCGAGCGAGCCCAGGTCGAGCTGCTGCAACTCGAGATCGGATTCGCTGACGGTCCTGGCGATCCAGTCGATGGCGGCCTTGCCCTTGTCGAGGTTGCGCACGGCGAGTACGACGTGTGCGCCCTTGGCGGCGAGGGCCTTCGCGGTCTCCAGCCCGAGCCCGGTGTTGGCTCCGGTGACGACGGCGATGCGGCCGGTTTGGTCGGGAATGCTGGCGGTGGTCCATTTCGTCATGAGAGACTCCTGGTGAGGGTTAAACGGAGTGTGCGCTCCGGTTGCTTCCGAATATACGGAACGCGCGCCCCGTTTTGTCAATCCCCGATTTGTGAGGTGGTGTCGATGCGCGCGGATGCGGCCCGCAACCGTGCCCGGGTGCTGGAGGTTGCCTACGAAACGTTCGCGGCCGAGGGGCTCGCGGTGCCGATCGATGAGATCGCGCGTCGGGCCGGGGTGGGTGCCGGAACCGTGTACCGGCATTTCCCGGCCAAGGAAGACCTGTTTCGTGCGGTGATCGCCGATCGCATCAACGCGATCGTCGACGAGGGCCGCACGCTGTTGGCCGAAGCGGATCCGGCCGACGCGCTGTTCGAGTTCCTGCGGTCGATGGTGCGGTGGAGTGCAGAAGACCGCGGCCTGGTCGACGCGTTCGCCGGCGCCGGGATCGACATCAAAACCGTGGTGCCCGAGGCCGAGGATGAGTACATGGCGGTGCTTGGCGAATTGCTGCGGGTCGGGCAGGAAGCGGGCGCGGTACGAGGCGACATCGACGCTGCGGGCGTCAAAGCGCTCATGGTCGGCTGCCAGGCCATGCAGAGCTACAACGCCGACCTGGCCGGCCACACGACCGACGTCGTCTTCGACGGGTTGCGCGCGCCGGGGGTAGCGTCAGCTGGGTGAAGTTCGGGATCTCGACGTTCGTCGACGACGACACCATTGACCCGGCAACGCTGGCGCGCGCGATCGAGGAACGTGGCTTCGTCTCGCTCGTCGTCGCCGAGCACAGCCACATCCCGGTGAGCCGGGAATCCCCGTATCCCAGCGGTGGCGATCTGCCGTCGTACTACTACAACACCCTCGATCCCTTCGTGACCCTCGCCGCGGCGGCCGCGGTGACGTCCGAGATCGAACTCTTCACCGGCGTCACCCTGCTCATCCAGCGCGATCCCATCCACACGGCCAAGGAAGCCGCCAGCATCGACCTGATCTCCGGCGGCCGGTTCGTGTTCGGTGTAGGCGCGGGCTGGAACCTCGAGGAGATGCGCGACCACGGCACCGACCCGAAAACCCGCGGCGCACGGTTGGACGAGAGCATCGAGGCGATCAAGGCGCTGTGGACCGCCGAACCCGCCGAGTACCACGGCAAGCACGTCGACTTCGAACTGTCTTACTGCCGCCCCAAGCCGGTCCAGAAACCGCATCCGCCCATCTATATCGGCGGCAACTCGGATGCCACGGTCAAGCGCGTGATCCGCCACGGCGCCGGCTGGATCTCCAATCCGCTGCCGCGGGACGTGCTGGCTCAACGCGTCGGGCAGATGCGTGACGGCGCAGGCCACGATGTACCGCTCGCGATGTTCGGGACGCCCATCGACGCCGACTACTGGCGGGCCGCCGAGGATCTCGGCTTCGGTCAGCTCGGCTTGTTCCTGCCGTCGGTCGGCACGGATGAGTCACTGCGGCTGCTCGACGAATTCGCCGCGCGCGTCGAGCAGTACCAATCCGGTGCGTAACAACCTTGCACTCGCCCTGGTCGAGTGCTAAGAATGCAGTTGGCACTCTCGATTCGTGAGTGCTAGGTCGGGACGGTGAGACCGGGGCCGCACCTGCGGGAGCACACCCTGGTCGTCCGTCGCGGGCACTGAACCCGGCCAACGAACGTGCGATCCCCTATCCGGAGGAATCACTTCGCAATGGCTAAGACAATTGCGTATGACGAAGAGGCCCGTCGCGGCCTTGAGCGGGGCCTGAACAGCCTCGCCGACGCGGTAAAGGTGACGCTGGGCCCCAAGGGTCGCAACGTCGTCCTGGAGAAGAAGTGGGGCGCCCCCACGATCACCAACGATGGTGTGTCCATCGCCAAGGAGATCGAGCTGGAGGACCCGTACGAGAAGATCGGCGCTGAGCTGGTCAAAGAGGTCGCCAAGAAGACCGACGACGTCGCCGGCGACGGCACCACCACCGCCACCGTTTTGGCCCAGGCTCTGGTTCGCGAAGGTCTGCGCAACGTCGCGGCCGGCGCCAACCCGCTCGGCCTGAAGCGCGGCATCGAGAAGGCCGTCGAGAAGGTCACCGAGACGCTGCTGAAGAGCGCCAAGGAGGTGGAGACCAAGGAGCAGATCGCTGCCACCGCCGGTATCTCCGCCGGTGACCAGTCCATCGGCGACCTGATCGCCGAGGCCATGGACAAGGTCGGCAACGAGGGTGTCATCACCGTCGAGGAGAGCAACACCTTCGGCCTGCAGCTGGAGCTCACCGAGGGTATGCGCTTCGACAAGGGCTACATCTCGGGTTACTTCGTGACCGACGCCGAGCGTCAGGAAGCCGTCCTCGAGGATCCCTACATCCTGCTGGTCAGCTCGAAGGTCTCGACCGTCAAGGACCTGCTGCCGCTGCTGGAGAAGGTCATCCAGTCCGGCAAGCCGCTGCTGATCATCGCCGAGGACGTCGAGGGCGAGGCCCTGTCGACCCTGGTGGTCAACAAGATCCGTGGCACCTTCAAGTCCGTCGCCGTCAAGGCCCCTGGCTTCGGTGACCGCCGCAAGGCGATGCTGCAGGACATGGCGATCCTCACCGGTGGCCAGGTCATCAGCGAAGAGGTCGGCCTGTCCCTCGAGACCGCCGACGTCGCGCTGCTGGGCAAGGCCCGCAAGGTCGTCGTGACCAAGGACGAGACCACCATCGTCGAGGGTGCAGGCGACAGCGACGCCATCTCCGGCCGGGTGGCTCAGATCCGCGCCGAGATCGAGAACAGCGACTCCGACTACGACCGCGAGAAGCTGCAGGAGCGCCTGGCCAAGCTGGCCGGCGGTGTTGCGGTCATCAAGGCCGGCGCTGCCACCGAGGTGGAGCTCAAGGAGCGCAAGCACCGCATCGAGGACGCCGTCCGCAACGCGAAGGCTGCCGTCGAAGAGGGCATCGTCGCCGGTGGCGGCGTGGCCCTGCTGCAGTCGGCTCCGGCTCTCGACGAGCTGAAGCTCACCGGCGATGAGGCCACTGGCGCCAACATCGTCAAGGTCGCGCTGTCGGCTCCGCTGAAGCAGATCGCCTTCAACGGTGGTCTGGAGCCCGGCGTCGTCGCCGAGAAGGTCACCAACTCGCCCGCCGGCACCGGCCTCAACGCCGCCACCGGTGAGTACGAGGACCTGCTCAAGGCCGGCGTTGCCGACCCGGTGAAGGTCACCCGCTCGGCGCTGCAGAACGCAGCCTCGATCGCGGCGCTGTTCCTCACCACCGAGGCCGTCGTCGCCGACAAGCCGGAGAAGGCCGCCGCACCCGCCGGCGACCCGACCGGTGGCATGGGCGGTATGGACTTCTAAGTCCCGCTTTCGAAAAAGCAGCCCTGGTGCGCTCCGCGCGCCAGGGCTGTTTTTCGTTTATCCCCAACGTGGGCTTTATGCACAGGATTCGGTGGATTGCCGTGCACAGGGCCCACTTTCGTCGGTGGCTTCGCCGAACGTGCCGGGCATGGAACCTTTTCTCGGAAGTGCCGCTATTCAACGCGGAGAGTTCACCCGACGCTCGCTGGCCCGCGGGCATCGAGCGATCTACCGCGATGTATATGTCCGGCGCGATGTCGAACTGACTGCTCGAATCCGGGCACAGGCGGCGTGGCTGAGCACGGGCGCCACGCTCGCCGGGATGTCGGCCGCGGCGGTGCATGGCACGAAGTGGTTGAACCCGGCGATGCCTGCCGAGATCATTCGTGCCGACCGGCACGCGTCGACCGGGATAGTGGTGCGCTCTTGGACCCTCGACCCAGGGGAGACATGCCGTGTCGCCGGCACAGAAGCTACGAGTGCCTCCCGCACAGCGTTTGATCTCGGCCGGCTCCACCGGTTCGACGACGCAGTCCCCATGGTGGATGCGCTGCTCAATGCCACAAGAATCAAGCCGGCCGATGTGCTTGCGGTGGCTGACGCCCATCCCGGTGCACGTGGTGTCGCACAGCTGCGCTTGCTGTTGCCCATGATCGACGCCGGTGCCGAGTCTCCGCAGGAAAGCAGGTTGAGACTGCTCATCGTCCGGGGAGGGTTACCTGCTCCAGAGACGCAGATCGAGTTCCGCGAACTGCGCATTCGCGTCGATATGGGATGGCGGGAATGGAAGGTCGCAGTGGAATATGACGGCGTTCAGCACTGGACTGATCGGCGGCAGCGAGCGTGGGATATCGATCGCATCGCGCTGCTTGAGGAGGCTGACTGGGTGGTCGTGCGCGTCAGCGCGGAGATGATGTCGCGACCGCAAGTCATCGTCGAACGCGTGCGGGCCAAATTGCGCGCCGCCGGCTGCCCGGTCTGATACCGAGCGTGGGCATTGCGTACGGTTTTCGCCGCAATCGCGTGCACAAACCCCACACTCGACGGGCACTCAGTTCTCGGAAAGCACCACACAGTCGTTGGTGCCGGGGTTCGCTGAGTGCCTCGACCGTTTGCGGTGCAGGACCGCGCGGCTCGGCACGATCTGCTGGGTGTCGTCGTCGGTGGCGGCGGGTTGACCGCGGCCGTCGACGATCAGCGAGAAACCGCCGGGCTGGCGTGGTGGCCAGATGAGGGTCACGCCGTCGTGGGAGGCCAGGTTTCTGCGGGTGTGCCCGCCGACCGGGCCCACGTCGATGACGCCGTCGACGAGTTGGGGTTCGACCGCCACGGTGTGTGCGTGGTAGTTGTCGTCGACGGTGACGAGATAGGCGAACGTGTAGTCCGTCAGCTTGGCGGCCAGCTGGTTGAGATCCACTTTCACGCTCATGACGCGAGGATAGTGCGGTTTGCCCGCCGTCGGGCCGGACCGGTCAGACCGGTGCAGATTGGCGGCCGCGGACCAGCCGGCCGGGCCGCGCGGAGGTCGGCGCGCCGTGCTCGGCGATGACCTCACCCGACACGACGGTCGCGACGTAACCGTCGGCGGTCTGGTCGAGCCGCCGCCCGCCGGCAGGCAGGTCGTAGGTGATGACGGGCTTGTGCAGCCGCAGCGCGGAATGGTCGATGACGTTGAGGTCGGCCTTGTAGCCGACGGCGATGCGCCCGCGGTCCGAGAGGCCGGCCACCCGTGCCGGCACCGACGTCAGCTCACGCACGGCTTGTGCCACCGACAGTCTGCCGGTCGCGCGGTCACGCGCCCAATACGCCAGCAGATACGTGGGAAAGCTTGAATCACAGATCATTCCGTAATGCGCGCCGCCGTCGCCGAGGCCGAGGACGACGTCTTCGCGACGGATCAGATCGCCGACCGTGTCCAGTGAGTTGTTCTCGAAGTTGGCCATCGCGCCGAGCAGGATCGCGTGGCCGTCGTCGTCGAGCAGCCGGTCGTAGGCCTCCGCCATGGGGCTGACGCCGCGGGCCTTCGCCCTGGCCGCGATGCTCTGGGACCGGTCGGGTTCGTAGTTCGCGTCCTCGCCGAGCGGGAAGATCCAATCCCAGGCCTGGGCCAGGTACACCAGCGGATTGGCCGGCGCACCGCCCGGCTTGTCGGACAGGATGCGCTCCCGCACTTCCGGTTTGCGCATCTGTGCGACCCGCTCGGCCAGCGGCAGCCCCGCGATCTCCTGGTAGCTGGGATACAGCACGAAGGGGTTGGCCGTCAGTTCCAGGCCGATCATCAACCCGATCGGCCGCGGGAACACCTGCGCGGTGATCATCGGGACACCGGCTGCGCTTTCCCGGTTGGCCTTCTCCACCATCGTCATGGCCTCGACCCACAGCGGGTCGCCCGCGTTGAGCACGAGCAGCGTGAACGTGACCGGCAGGCCGGTGTCGGTCGCCGCGTCGAAAACCTGTTGCAGCACCGGCTGATAGCCGCCGGCCGGGATGTCGGGCACGAACTGGATCAGGCCGCCGCCGCCATCGGCGACGCCACGCGCGATCTCCAGGATCTCCTCGTCGCCGGCTTCGAAGCTGGGGATCTGCTGCCCACCCTCGGTGCGGTGGGTGGCCAGTCGCGAGGACGCGAAACCGAGCGCGCCTGCCTCGATCGCCTCCTTGGCCAATGCCCGCATCCGGGCCAGATCCTCGGCCGTCGCCGGTTCGCGGTCGGCGCCTCGTTGCCCCATGACATACACACGCAGCGGTGAGTGCGGTAGGTATGCGGCCACGTCGATGTCGAGGCGGCGCGCCGCCAACGCGTCGAGGTACTCGGGAAACGTCTCCCAGTGCCACGGCAGACCGTCGACCATCACGACTCCGGGAATGTCCTCCACGCCCGCCATCACGTCGAGGAGCACGTCATGATCGGCGGGCCGGCACGGCGCGAAACCCACTCCGCAGTTGCCCATCACGGCGGTTGTGACGCCGTGCGCCGAAGAAGGATTGAGCCGATCGGACCAGATCGCCTGCCCGTCGTAATGGGTGTGCAGATCGACGAAACCCGGCGTCACCAACAGTCCGGTCGCGTCGATCTCGCGGGCACCGCGCTGCGGCACCGATCCGACCGCGACGATGACACCGTCGCGCACGGCGACGTCACCGGCATATGGTTCGCCGCCCAACCCGTCGACGATCAGACCGCCACGAATGACAAGATCGAACGTCGTCGTTGCCGCGCTTTCGGGGTCGTGGGTCATCTGACAAACGTACGACGAAGTGTCGGTGCGACGTGCCAGGATCGAGCGCGTGATCGATCATTTCGGAATCAACTGCGCAGACTTCGCCAAAGCGAAGGAGTTTTACGACGCGGTCCTGGGCGTCCTGGGCTACACGCGTCAGATGGACTTCGGCGTGGCCATCGGCTACGGCAAGGACGGGCATCCCGCCTTCTGGATCGCCGATGCCAGTGCCGGTGACGCTGCCGGGCCCAACCGCGAGATCCATGTGGCGTTCCACGCGTCCGGCGTCGACGCGGTCACCGAGTTCTACGAGACCGCACTGAAGCTGGGTGTCGAGTCGCTGCATGCACCTCGCCTGTGGCCGGAGTATCACCCGGGGTATTTCGGCGCGTTCGTCCGCGACCCCGACGGCAACAACGTCGAGGCCGTGTTTCACGGAGCCCCGCCGCAGTAGCGCTCACAACGTGTTGATCGCGGTGATCAGCCACGCACCGTTGATCTGCGCGAGCTCGACCCGGATGGCGAGCTGCGCCTCCGTCCGGGTCTTGTTGCCCGTCGATTCGACGATCTGGTCGACGAACGTGAGCACCTGAGCCTTGTCGGCCGACAACGTCTCGATGGCGGCGTTCCGTACGTTCGAGGTCTGCGTGACGCCGTTGGACCTCGCGATGGCCGTCTTGGAGCGCATCTGTTCGCGGTAGTTGTTGACGGCTTCGCCGGTCAACAGCGCAGCGAGGTTGTCGACGTCGTCGTCGTCGGTCCTCGGCGTGTAGCTCAGCAGCTTTTCGAGGTTCGCCGTCGTCAGCTCAACCACCTCGTCGCGGGCGGCGGTCTGGTCGGCCACCAGGGCCGGTGCGGGTCGGTTCTTCTCGGTCATCTGCCACGTGCCGAGCCCGAGCGCGACCGCTGTGCCCACGACGAGTCCGACAACCAGAACCACCCACCCCGTCCTTCGCATCAGTCCACGAACTCCATCTTCGAGGCCTTGTACTCGTCACCGACCTTGACCATGGTGATCGCGAGCCGCTGAACCGCGTCCTCCCGCGGGGCGTTGGTGTTGTACGTAGTTTTCGTGGTGACACTGACCAACACCACGGCCTCATCGGAGGTGAACGACTCGACACCGGCGCCGGTCACGTCGGCCTCGGTCTCCTTGCCCTCGTCGACCGTGCCCTGCTTCATCTTCGCCGAACCACTGCGCAGCCGGTCCTGGAATTCGCCGGTCGTCGCGTCGATCACCCGCTCGATGTCGGCATCGACGGTGTCGGCATTCACGGTGACGAGATCAACCGCGAGAGTCTTCGCCGCGTCGACGTAGGGCTGCCATTGCGGGGTAGTGCTCGTCGTCGGAGCGCTGCGCATGAACTGGGTTGCCGCGAAACCGATCGCACACACCAGCAGCACCGCGAGCGTGGCGGGAACAAGAACGCGTGCGGCACTGCGCTTCTGGCGTGGACGGGGTTGCAATACGGGTGGTGTGAACGACCAGGCCGCCGGCGGGGGCGGCGTGCTGATCGACGGGCTGCTGATGTGCAGTGCGGGCGGTTGCGGTTGCGGCGCAGGTTTTGGCGGCGGTGGTGGCGATACGACCGGCCGGGTCACGGTGGGCGGACGCGGCGCGGGCTTGGGGGCCGCGCTCCCGAGTGCATTGGCGAAATCACTGCACTGGGCGTAGCGCGCGGCGGGGTCCTTGGCGAGACCTTTGGCCATCACGTCGTCGAGATGGGCGAGTTCGGGACGAGATGCGCTCAGGCGCGGTGGCGGTTCGCTGAGATGCTTGCTGATGACGACGGCCGCATTCGAGTGATGGAACGGTGAGCGCCCGGTGAGCAGATGAAATGCGCTGGCGGCCAGAGCATATTGATCGGCCCGTCCGTCCATGTCCTGTCCCAGCAGCTGTTCGGGCGCGGAATAGGCCATCGAACCGACGGCCATGTTCGTGGCGGTCAGCCCGCTGATGTCGTCGACACGGCGCGCAACGCCGAAGTCCGCGAGGAGGATTCGCCGTTTCGTGCGCACCCGGGGAGCCGGATCGGCAACATCTCCGGATCCGGTCAGCAATATGTTGGCCGGCTTGACATCCCGGTGCAGCAGGTTGCGGGTGTGCGCGTAATCGAGCGCGTCGGCGATCGCCGTGACGATCTCGATCGCATCGGCCAGCGGCATGCCCTTCGGATGGTGTTCGCGGACGAACCGGGACGCGTCGGTGCCGTCGACGTAATCCATGGCGATCCACAGCTGGCCGTCGCTCTCGCCGCGATCATGCAGACCGACGATATGGGGATGCCACAACAGGGCGGCGATGTCGGCTTCCCGATTGAACCGCTGCCGGTACTGCGTGTCGCCGGTCAGCGAGATCGGCAGGATCTTCAGCGCGTCCTGACGGGGCAGCCGCGGATGCTGCGCCAGGTAGACCTCGCCCATGCCGCCGGAGCCGAGCAAACGTTGAATCGTGTACCCGGCGAACACGTCACCGGTGTTCAGCGGCATGGCCGTGATAGTAGCGGTGACCGGCGACCTTTCCACCGCGAGTAGCGTCGGGATCATGACCGCCGCCGATTCCGAAGCCGTCCGGGAACTGTTGCGTGACGCGTTCACCCGGCTGATCGAGCATGTCGACGACCTCACCGAGGGCCTGACCGAGGAAGTCTCCAGTTATCGGCCGACTCCGCAGGCCAACAGCATCGCCTGGTTGATCTGGCACAGCGCGCGGTGTCAGGACCTGCAGCTGTGCGACATCGCGGGTGTCGAGCAGGTGTGGACCCGCGATGGCTGGGTGGACCGGTTCGGCCTCGACTTGCCGCGCAACGACATCGGATACGGCCACCGGCCCGACGACGTCGCCAAGGTGCAGGCGCCCGCTGACCTGCTCGCGGGTTACTACCGAGCGGTCCACAAGGTCACGCTCGAGTACATCGCCACGGTCACGGCGGACGAGTTGGCGCGAGTCGTCGACACCAACTGGGACCCGCCCGTGACAGCGAGCGCGCGGCTGGTCAGCATCGTCGACGACTGCGCACAGCATCTCGGCCAGGCGGCCTACCTGCGAGGAATCATCGGGAAATGACGCGCTGGTGGCCACCGGTCGCGATGGCCGCCATGTTGGTGCTCGGCTTGGCGGTACGCCACGGGCCGACCCCCGTCGACAGTTGGTTTCAAGCGCTCGGCCGCGAGCTGGGTCCATATCGCCGGATGTTCCTGTTGTTCACCGACTGGCGATGGCTGACACCGGTGCTTCTGGTCGCGATCGTTGTGGTGCTGTGGCGCAGACAGTGGTGGCTGGCCGCCGCGATGGCGGTGAGCCCGCCACTCGCAATTGCCGTCGCGCGGCTGTGCAAACACCTCTTCGGCCGGGAAAAGGGCGGTGCGCTGGCCTATCCCAGCGGCCACGCGACTTTCGTCGTCGTGGTGATGGGGATGGTGTTGATCGCGGCGGGCTTCGCCGCATGGGCCGTCGTCGTGGCGGTCACCATCAGCGTCCTGGGCATGTTCGGGCAGGCGATCACCCACCACTACTTCACCGACACGGTCGGCGCGGCGCTGCTGGCGACGTCGGTGGTGTGTGTGGCGTACGTCCTGACTCGTCCCACATTTGACAGGTGTCAACCCCGGTGCGACGTGGGTCACAAACGGTGGTTAACATAGGCCCATGACAGCGACGCCTGAAGTTGAACTGCCGGAGACCGGCACTATTCACAACCCTGCGACCGGCGCCGTCGCCGGCCAGGTGCGTTGGACCGATCCCGCCGACGTGCCGCGGATCGCGGCAGGTCTGCGCACGGCGCAGAAGGAATGGGAGGCCCGCGGCGCGAAGGGCCGGGCCAAGGTGCTGGCCCGCTACGCCGTGTGGCTCGGCGATCACCGCGACGAGATCGAGAAACTGCTGATCGCCGAGACCGGCAAGTCGGCAGTGGACGCGGCCCAGGAGGTCCCGCTGCTGCTGATGATCTTGTCGTACTACATCAAGACCGTCGAGAAGGCGATGGAGCCGGAGACCCGGCCCGCTCCGCTGCCGTTCCTGTCGATCAAGAAGATCGCCGTGCACTACCGTCCGCGTGCGGTCGTCGGCATCATCGCCCCGTGGAACTACCCCGTCGCCAACGCGATGATGGACGCCATCGGCGCGCTCGCGGCAGGGTGCTCGGTGCTGCTCAAGCCGTCCGAGCGGACCCCGCTGACGGCCGAGGTGCTGCTGCGCGGCTGGTTGGATTCCGGCGCTCCAGAGGTGTTCGCGCTCGCGCAGGGTGCCCGTGAAGTCTCCGAGGCCGTCATCGACAACTCGGACTACATCCAGTTCACCGGGTCCTGCGCGACCGGCGCCAAGGTGATGGAGCGCGCCGCGCGCCGGCTCACCCCCGTCAGCCTCGAGCTCGGCGGCAAGGATCCGATGATCGTGCTCGAGGACGCCGACGTCGAGCTCGCCGCGAACGCCGCGGTGTGGGGCGCGATGTTCAACGCCGGGCAGACGTGTGTGTCGGTCGAGCGGGTCTACGTCCTCGAGCCCGTGTACGACCAATTCGTCTCGGCTGTCGTGAAAGCCGTGAACAACCTCAAGATGGGTGCGGGCGAGGGCTACGACTTCGGCGCACAGATCGACGAGAACCAGGTGGCGATCACCGAGCGGCACGTCAAGGAGGCGATCGCGGCTGGGGCCAAGGCGTTGACGGGCGGCAAGCGCCCCGAGGGCCCGGGCAGCTTCTATCCGCCCACGGTTCTCGTCGACGTCGACCACTCGATGACCTGCATGACCGAAGAGACGTTCGGGCCGACCTTGCCGATCATGAAGGTGTCCTCGGTCGAGGAGGCCGTGCGGCTGGCCAACGACAGCCAATACGGCTTGAGCGCGTCGGTGTTCTCGAAGGACGTCGATCGGGCGAAAGCCGTTGCCTTGCAACTCGATTGCGGTGCGGTCAACGTCAACGACGTGATCTCGAACCTCATGTGCACCACCGCACCCATGGGCGGCTGGAAGACCTCGGGCATCGGCGCGCGGTTCGGCGGCATCGACGGTGTGCGCAAGTTCTGCAAGCAGGAGACCGTCGTGGTGCCACGCACCAATGTCGGTGCCGGCGGCAACTACTACAACAACTCCCACAAAGCGTTGGCGCGGATGAACAAGCTCATGACCAAGATGGCATTGGCCCGGCCGCGGCGGAAGGCCAAGTAGGGGTTCGCCACCGGCCGTTCACTGCGGCGTCACCTTGGATTTTGCCGGGGCCGATACCTTCGGCCGGTGACTCTGGACTCCACTGGCTACGCCGTCCGCGACGACGATGACGACGACCCTGAGCTGCTGCTTCTCCCGAGCGGCGACGTCGTCGACACTTGGCGTGAGGGCTATCCGTACGACGAGCGGATGAAGCGCAACGACTACGAGGAGCAGAAGCGACTGCTCCAGATCGAGTTGCTGAAGCTGCAGAAGTGGAGTCAGGCGAACGGCCACCGGCACGTCATCGTGTTCGAGGGCCGCGACGCCGCGGGCAAGGGCGGCACCATCAAGCGGTTCATGGAGCACCTCAACCCGCGCGGTGCGCGCGTCGTCGCGCTGGAGAAACCCACCGAGAAGGAACGCACTCAGTGGTACTTCCAGCGCTACGTCGGCCATCTGCCCGCCGCCGGCGAGATCGTGTTGTTCGACCGGTCCTGGTACAACCGCGCCGGTGTCGAGCGCGTGATGGGCTACTGCACGCCCAAGCAGCACGCCGAGTTCATCCGCCAGGCCCCGCTGTTCGAGCAGATGCTGGTCAACGACGGCATCAGCCTCACCAAGCTGTGGTTTTCGGTGACGCAGTCCGAGCAGCGCACACGCTTCACGATCCGCCAGGTTGATCCCGTGCGGCAGTGGAAACTGTCGCCCACCGACCTTGCGTCGCTGGACAAATGGGACGACTACACCGCGGCCAAGGAAGACATGTTCGCCTGGACCGACACCGAGATCGCGCCGTGGACTGTGGTGAAGAGCAACGACAAGAAACGCGCCCGTATCAACGCCATGCGCTACGTGCTCGGTAAGTTCGACTACGACAACAAAGACCATGAGGTGGTCGGCCATGCCGATCCACTGATCGTGGGGCGTGCGCTGTCGGATTGATCTCCGGTGCCGTCCCGGCTAGGAGGACGGCGTGCGGTTTGTGACGACGCTGTTCCTGTGGGTGCTGACAACGGCTCTGCTCGCGATCGCGGTACCGAGCGCATGGGCGCAGAAGAACGTCATCGACCGAAACGGTTACTCGGCGTTCGCCGCCACGGCCGCCAAAGACCCACAGCTTCAGCAGGCGGTCGCGGGTGAGCTCACCACGCAGGTGACCGCGCTCGCCGCGCAGCGCGGCGCCGACGTCAACGCCGGCATGGTGCGCGGGGTGGCCAACGCCTACACCGCGGGGGAGGCGTTTCCCGGACAGTTCGCCAGGGCCAACGAGATCGCCCACACCTGGATGTTCACCGACCGGGTGGCCCGCGACGCGGACGGCGGCTGGGTGATCGATCTGGCCCCGATGCTGTCTGACACGTCGTTTCAGCAGACCTTGGCGAATTTCGATGTCGAAGTGCCGCAGACGCTTACGGTGCCGATCACGGCATCGCCACCGGCGGGTCTGGAACCGGGGAAACTACGCTTGCTGGCGGTGTGGGGGCCGTGGGTCAGTGTGGCGGCGGCCGTCCTCACCGGAGTCTTTGCCCTGCTGACGCTGGCCGCTGCCCGCTCGCGCGGTAAAACCCTTGCCGCGTTGGGTGTTTCGGCACTTCTCGTCGGCGCGGCCGGGTGGGCCGGGCTGGAGGCAGCGCGTCGGTACATCAACGATGCGCTCAATCACACCAGCGGTGACATCCGCCAGATCGCCGACTCGATGGTCGGCCACGCCATCGGCAGCTTGCACCAGTGGCTCAATCTCACGCTCGCGGCCGGTGGCGTGTTGGTGGTGTTCGGCGTGATCGTGGCGATGTTGGGTGGGCTGCGCCGGCGGGACTAGATGTGCGCCGCTGCGCTACCGCCAGGCTCGGCGCGACGACCGCCTCCTACTGTTTCTGGCGTCAGGCAGGAGTCACGAATCGCAGCCACGCCGACTGACAGGATTTTCTGGTCCGGTCCAGTTCATGCGCCGAGATCCTGGAGGCCTGGTAGAAGCTGCGTTCGACCATCCAACACAGCACGCGTGCCAGCGCACGAGCATCGTCGGGCCCGTCACCGAGCGGTACCCCACCTCGGACCAGCAGTGCGGTAACAGCTTCCGAGATCGCATACGCGGTGTCGGTCCACAAGCGGTCCACCTCGGGGATGGTGGACGCGAAGTCGACAGCCGCGCGCATCACCACACCGTGCTCGCGCCACTGTCGGGCAGTATGTTCCAGCGCGGCCTCGATCACCTCGTGGATGGGCGCGGCGCGGCTGAGTGCTGACACTGAATCCTGTTGCAGCGCAGAGACGGTCCGAGCCACCAGGGCGATCAAGATGTCCTGCTTGGAGGCGAAATAGAAGTACAACGTGCTGCGGGTTATACCGGCCGCCTCCGCGATGTCGCCGACCGTCATGTGTACGTAGCCGCGGGTCGTGAGCAGGGTTTCGGCAGCATCGAGTATCTGCTGCTCGCGGAGGTCCCCCTTGCGCACCGTGGGTGGTGTTCCCCGGCGGGAAGGCCACGACTTGCTCATCGCCACCACGTCTGGCTCTCGCAGGTGCTAGTCGGATGCAAGCTGCGCTCCGTCGGCGAAATCGGTGCTGCGGGAAAGGCTCTCCCACCGCCGGATGTCGTCGGCCACCGCGCTGCGGGCAGCGGCGATCAATCGGAGAGCGTCGGAGCCCAACACCAGGTGTGCGGGTGGTTTGTCGGTATCAAGGATCGACAGCACCGCCTGAGCGGCTTTCGCCGGGTTGCCCAACTGGTTACCGCTCGCGTTGACGCGGGCAGTTCGGATCGGATCGAACAACGCGTCGTAGTCGGCGATGGAACGTTCGGCGCGCGTCATCGAGCGGCCGGCCCAATCGGTGCGGAAGGAACCCGGCTCGATCGCGGTGACGTGAATGCCGAATCCCGCGACCTCCTTGCGCAAACTCTCCAGCAGACCTTCCACCGCGAACTTGCTTGCGCAGTACGCAGACATCCCGGGGACCGCCATCAGGCCACCCATGGAGGTGACTGCCATCAGGTGGCCGGCGCGGCGTCGCCGCATGTAGGGGAGTGCCGCCTGCAACGTCGCGGCGACTCCGAACACGTTGGTGGCGAACTGGGCGCGGACCGCCGACAGAGGCGTCTCCTCGAAGATGCCCTCCAGGCCATACCCCGCATTGGCGATGACGACATCGATGGGGCCGATCTCCGATTCGATGTCGGCCACTGTGCGGAACACCGCCGCATCGTCCGTCACGTCCAGTAAGCGGGCATGTGCGCGTCCCGGCGCCAGTGCCTCGAAAGCCGCGACCTCGGCCGGTTTTCGCAGAGTGCCGACCACCCGGTCACCGGATTGCAGGGCGGCTGTCGCGAAGGCGCGCCCCAAGCCGGTACTCACTCCGGTGATGAAGATGGTTCGCACTGCGCCTCCCCGCCGATCGAGAAATTTGTTTCGAACTACTCGACATAGTGTCAAGTATAAATCGACGTATCGTCAACTCGGACTGCTCGGCGTTTTCTGTCACCGACCCGAGTGATCGCTCGTAATCCGCTGAAAGACAGGCTATTAAACGATTGATATGCGTGGCAGAAGTCGGCTTCGGTCACGACAAGATGTCACCATTTGCACGCCTACCTACCAATAGGTAGTCTCAGGGTATGGCTGCTGCCTCATCGACTTCGGAAGCGATTCTCCGTTGCGCACGCGCGTCCATCGTCGCCGGCGGCTACAACGGCTTCAGTTACGCCGATATCGCCGCGGTTGTCGGCATCCGCAAGGCGAGCATCCACCATCACTTCCCAACCAAGGTCGATCTGGTGCGGACGCTGGTGAGGCAGTACCGCGCGGAAGCCGAAGCGGGTATCGCCGAGATCGAGCGGCACGTCCCGGATCCGCTCGACCAGCTCCGTAGTTATGCCGGGTATTGGGAGTCCTGCATCGGCGATCCCGAAACCAGTTACTGCCTATGCGCATTGCTGGCCACGCAGATTCCGATGCTGCCCGATGAGATTGTCTTGGAGCTGCGGGCGTATTTCCGGACCTTGTCGGCCTGGCTGACATCTGTACTGGAGCGCGGCGTGCGCCTGGGCAGTATCACCTTGACCGATGAGGCCCATTCCGAAGCCGAGACGCTGATGGCCGCCGTCCACGGCGCGATGTTGTCCGCGCGGGCCTACGGCGATCCGCAGGCCTTCGCTGCCATTACTCGACCGGTGATCGACCGACTCCGATCACGTACTTCACCGGACGAAAGCGGCACCTGAAACGACCATCCCGCAGGTAACAAGCTTTCGAGCCCGGAGCCGTGGTGGCCCGTGCCCTCATTAGAAACGACAGGAACAGATATGACGACGACGCGCGAACTTCGAGATACCACTGTCGGGGGCGACACGTGGCTCAAACGGTATTACTTCACCCGAGCGGCCTTCTCCGTTGCGTGGGTCGGTGCCGCCTTCGGCTTCGGCGACGGCCCGACGGCCGTTGTCGCTGCGCTGTTGCTGATCTATCCGGCGTGGGACGCCGTCGCCAATCTTGTTGATGCGCAGCGCAACGGCGGGCTGCGGCGTAATCGCACCCAGGCTTTCAACACCGCCGTGAGCCTCCTGACAACGGTCGCGGTGGCCATCGCCCTGACCCAGAGCATGAACGCGGTACTGGGTGTGTTCGGAGTGTGGGCCGCCCTGTCGGGCATCCTGCAGCTTGCGACCGGTGTGCGGCGCTGGAAGAGCGTCGGTGCGCAGTGGCCCATGATTCTCAGCGGTGCCCAATCCACCTGCGCGGGAGTGATGTTCCTCATCACGTCGAATGCGCCAGAGCCACCGCACATCACCGCCATCGCCCCTTATGCCGCCTTCGGCGCGTTCTATTTCCTGATCTCGGCGGTGTGGTTGGCCGTCAGCGATGCTCGTCGTCGCCGTGTGTCGCGGTGAAATGCACGACCGCGCCGGAGCGGTCGAGCCGTTCGACGCGTAACCCCGCGTCCGTGAGCCAGCCCCGCAGGTCATCGGCCGTGCCGCCGGGCCCGAACGCCCCGGCGCGTTGGAAAGCGGCGATCAGCAGATCTTGGCGGATGCCGGCGCCGCGAACCACGGCGTCACCGACGATCTGGCCACCGGGTTTCAGGCAGCGGGCCATCTCACGCACGGCTGCCGCGGGATTGGGTAGGCAGTGCAACCCGTTGAAGCTCAGGCATCGGTCGAACTCGCCGTCGGCGAAGGGGAGATGCTCGATGTCGGCTTCGGCGAACTCGATGTCGGAACGTCCCAATGCGGTTGCCCTGACGCGGGCCCGGGCCAGCATGTCCGGTGAGATGTCGGCCGCGACATAGCGCAGCCGCTGATCCGGGCGCAGCCCGCGTAGTGCCAAACCACCCCCACACGGGATATCCAAAACCGCTGTGCCGTCGGGCAGTTCGCCAAGCGTGGCGATGCTTTCGAACAGCAGCCGAGTGTCGGTGCCCCACAGCGCAAGCCCGGCCGGCCGGGCCAGCCACTCCCGCTCGACGCCGCTGTCGTACACCGCTCCGCCGAACCTGCCGATGGGGCCCGCCCAGTTCTTGGCCAGATCAGCCATGACTCCACCTTCCCGCCGTCCGGGGTGGGCCGTCAAGGGGGCAGGCCGGTACATCAACGCGTCGCCGGGGCTGATGTCGCGGAGCACAGATGCCGGTTACGGCTCGATGATGTGCGACGGGTCCGGCCTGCGCTCCGGCGGGGCCTGGCTGTAGTCGCCCCACGGTCCGTCGCGGCGCTCGATCGCCGCGCGCACACCCTGGTGGGCGGCGGTGTCGATGAAACTCAGCGCGTCGGGCGTGTTGCGCATCAAGCCGTCGAGGATGCCGCCGAGCGTCTGGGTCGATGCCAGACCCATGTTCTCGTAGGCCTGATTGACGATGAGCTTCTGGGCCTGCAACTGCGACAACGGGATTCGCGCCAGCTTGCCGGCGATCTCGGCAACGCGGGCCTCAAGGTGCTCGAACGGAACGGACTCGTTGATGAGTTCGACTGCGGCGGCTTCTTTTCCGGTGAGCGGCTCACCGGTCAGCGAATGCCACTTCACCTTCGCCAGGCTCAGGCGGTACAGCCACATGCCGGTGAGGTAGGCACCCCACATGCGCGCATACGGGGTCCCGATGACCGCGTCGTCACTGGCGATCACGATGTCGGCGCACAGCGCATAGTCACTCGCACCGCCCACGCACCAGCCGTGCACCTGCGCGATCACGGGCTTGGATGCGCGCCAGATGGCCATGAACTTCTGGGTCGGCCCGGTTTCGCGGGCACTGACCATCGCGAAGTCCTTACCGGGATCCCAGCGGCCGTCGGTGTTCATCGCTTCGCCCCAGTGCTGGAAGCCGCCGCCGAAGTCGTATCCGCCGGAAAACGAGCGGCCGGCGCCTCGCAGGACGATCACTTTGATCTCCGGGTCGCGTTCCGCCCGGCCGATGGCCTTCTCGATTTCGTCGGGCATGGGCGGCACGATCGTGTTGAGCTGATCGGGCCGGTTCAGCGTGATGGTCGCGACCGGCGCGGCGGTGCGGTAGAGCAGGGTTTCGAACTCGTGGGCCATGGCAGCAGTCGAGTCACTTCGGACCGCGAAGTCAAGAGTCGTCGTGGCGCCGGCGAAAGTTCTGGAACGCGACCGCGAGGCGGACATCGGTCGGTGTGCGGTCCTCTTTGAGGCTCGATTCGGTGACGGCCAAGGCGATGAGGACGTCTGCCGCGGTGATGAACAAGCCGAACCAGTACATCCATTTGAGGCCCGGTTCCGGTTGGACGGCGAAGTACACCACGAGGAAGATCGGCCCTACGATGCCGAATATCAGGGTCATTCCCTGGATCGCGAGATAACGCCGGAATGCGTGCATCGGCGTCAGCATAACGTCGACGGCATGTCGCGGCGTCTTGTTCGGCGCCGGTTATCCGCCGAGCATCCGCCACAGGAACTCGTAGGTCAGCGCTGCCTTGAACGCGGCCTGCTTGTTGTCTGCGGCGCCGCCGTGCCCACCTTCGATGTTCTCGTAGTAGTACACGCGATGACCGGCCGCCTCGAGCGCCGCGGTCATTTTCCTGGCATGGCCCGGATGCACCCTGTCGTCGCGGGTCGACGTGGTGATCAGGATGGGCGGGTACCGGCGGTCGCTCGAAATATTCTGGTATGGCGAGTATTTCGCCATGAACTCCCAGTCGGCCGGGTTGTCCGGGTCGCCGTACTCGGCCATCCAGGAGGCGCCAGCGAGCAGCAGGTGGTAGCGCTTCATGTCTAGCAGCGGCACGCTGCAGACGAGCGCGCCGAACAACTCCGGGTACTGCGTGAGCATTACTCCCATGAGGAGCCCGCCGTTGCTGCCGCCCGACGCGCCGAGCTGCTCGACCGTCGTGATGCCTCGTCGCACCAGATCGGCGGCGACGGCGGCGAAGTCCTCGTACACCAGGTGCCGGTTCTCCCGCATCGCCTGGGTATGCCACCGTGGCCCGTACTCGCCTCCGCCGCGGATATTGGCCATCACGTAGGTGCCGCCGCGCGTCAGCCATGCCCGGCCGAGACCACCGGCATAGCTCGGTGTCAGCGAGTTCTGGAATCCGCCATACCCGTAGAGCCACGTCGGTGAAGGCTCCGCGCGTTGCCCGACCACGAAATACGGGATGGCGGTGCCGTCGGCCGACGTCGCGAAGTACTGGGCGACGTCGATTCCGTCGGCGTCGAAGAACGACGGCGCGGACTTGAGCTGTTCCAGTGCGCCGCCCGCGGTTCCGTGCAGGAGCCGCGACGGCGTCGTGAATCCGCTTGTGTCGTAGAAGACTTCGTCGCCGAATGGGTCGGTGTCCACCACAACGGTCTCGTCGGACGGCGGGATGCCAGGGGCATCCACGCGTTCCCAGCTTCCCGGTGTGACGATCTCGATGTGGCTCGCGACGTCGCGCCGCGTGACGAGCACCAACTTGTCTTTCGTCCAGCTGGCGCCCGACAGGCAGCTGTGCTCATCGGGTTCGTACACGACGGTGAGATCACGTGCACCGGAGAGGAAATCATCGAACTTGGTGGCCAACAGGCTTCCCGCGGTGTAGGTGACATCGCCGACCTGCCAGTCCGTCCGCAACGAGATCAGCATCCACTCGCGATGTGTCGCGGTCGTCGCGTCGCTCGGGACATCGATGAGGATCAGTTCGCCGTCGCGGAGCTCGTAGCGGATGCGGTTGTAGAAGTCGGTGTACCGGCCCAGCCGGGTGTGTTCAAAGCCGGGGGTGCGGTCCACGCCGGCGATGACGCGTACGTCCGTCGGCTCGGCCTCAAACGCCGTTTCGGCATTCTCCAGCGGCTCGCCGCGGCGCCAGCGCTTGGCGATGCGCGGATAACCGGACTCGGTCATCGAGCCCTCACCGAAATCGGTGCACACCAAGACGGTGTCCTCGTCCTCCCAGGACACCGACGACTTCGCCTCTGGTAGCTCGAAGCCGCCTTCGACGAACTGTTTTGTCCGCATATCGAATTCACGGACCACCGTGGCGTCGGCGCCGCCGCGGGACAGGCTGATCAACGCGAGCGTGTGTTCGGGTTCGATCACCTCCGGGCTCGACCACACCCAGTTCTCGTCCTCGGCGCGGGCGAGTTCGTCGACGTCGATGAGCACCTCCCACACCGGATCGTCGGTGCGGTAACTGTCCAGCGTGGTGCGTCGCCACAGACCACGTGGATTGGCCTCGTCGCGCCAGAAGTTGTACAGATAGTCCCCGCGCCTACCCACATAGGGAATGCGGGCGTCGGTGTCGAGCACCTCGAGCACTTCGGCGCGCAGCTCCTCGAAACGCTCGCCGCCGAGCTCCGCGAGCGTCGCGTCGTTGTGGGCGCGCGCCCATTCCAGCGCGTCCTCGCCGGTGATGTCCTCGAGCCACAGATACGGGTCGTCTGCCATCACCCCATTGTGGCCGTGGGCGTAGTGTGAGCTGCGTAACACCGCTGACGAGGAGTCGACAATGACCGTCTTTTCCCGGCCGGGTGCGGCCGATGCCCTGATGTCGTTCGAGGCCCGTTATGACAATTACATCGGTGGTGAGTGGGTGGCTCCTGCCGAGGGCCGGTATTTCGAGAATCCGACGCCGGTGACGGGTCAGGTGTTCTGTGAGGTGGCCAGGTCCAGCGAGGCCGATGTCGAGAAGGCGTTGGATGCCGCGCATGCGGCGGCGCCGGCGTGGGGCAAGACCTCGCCTGCCGAGCGGGCGGTGATCCTCAACAAGATCGCCGATCGTATCGAGGAGAATCTGGAGTCGATCGCGCTGGCGGAGTCGTGGGACAACGGCAAGCCGATCCGTGAGACGCTCAACGCAGATATCCCGTTGGCGGTCGATCATTTCCGTTACTTCGCCGGAGCCATCCGCGCGCAGGAGGGGAGTCTGAGCCAGGTCGACGAGGACACGGTCGCCTATCACTTCCATGAGCCGTTGGGTGTGGTCGGTCAGATCATTCCGTGGAACTTCCCGATTCTGATGGCGGTCTGGAAGTTGGCCCCCGCGCTGGCCGCTGGTAATGCGGTGGTGCTCAAGCCCGCTGAGCAGACCCCGGCTTCGGTGTTGTATCTGATTTCGTTGATCGGTGATCTGTTGCCCGCGGGTGTGGTGAACATCGTCAACGGGTTCGGGGTGGAGGCGGGCAAGCCGCTGGCATCGTCGAATCGGATCGCCAAGATCGCGTTCACCGGTGAGACCACGACGGGCCGGTTGATCATGCAGTACGCGAGCCAGAACCTGATCCCGGTGACCTTGGAGTTGGGTGGCAAGAGCCCCAACATCTTCTTCTCGGACGTGATGGCGGCCGGCGACGACTTCCAGGACAAGGCCCTTGAGGGCTTCACGATGTTCGCCCTGAACCAGGGTGAGGTGTGCACGTGCCCGTCGCGGTCGCTGATCCAGGCCGACATCTATGACGAGTTCCTGGAGCTGGCCGCGATCCGCACCAAGGCGGTGCGCCAGGGCGATCCGCTCGACACCGAGACCATGATCGGATCGCAAGCGTCCAACGACCAGTTCGAAAAGGTCCTGTCCTACATCGAGATCGGCAAGAGCGAGGGTGCCCGCGTCGTCACCGGTGGCGAGCGTGCCGACCTCGGGGGTGACCTGTCCGGCGGCTACTACGTGCAGCCGACGGTGTTCGAGGGCAACAACAAGATGCGGATCTTCCAGGAGGAGATCTTCGGCCCGGTCGTGGCCGTGACGTCGTTCAAGGATTATGACGACGCGATCGCGATCGCCAACGACACCCTCTACGGTCTTGGCGCCGGGGTGTGGAGCCGTGATGGCAACACCGCCTACCGCGCGGGTCGCGACATCAAGGCCGGCCGGGTGTGGACCAACTGCTACCACGCCTACCCGGCACATGCGGCGTTCGGTGGGTACAAGCAGTCGGGCATCGGCCGCGAGAACCACAAGATGATGCTCGACCACTACCAGCAGACCAAGAACCTGCTCGTCAGCTACAGCAACAAGGCCCAGGGCTTCTTCTAAAGTGCCCAGCGTCGGCTTGTGTGCGAGAAATCGCGGAGAACTCGCACACAAGCCAACGTTCGAAAGGAAAACATGACCAGTCGAGCTCTGATCACCGCGGCCGCTGCCGACCTCCTCGCCAAACTGCAGGATCGCCACGGCGCGTTGATGTTTCACCAGTCCGGCGGGTGCTGCGATGGGTCGTCGCCCATGTGCTACCCCGACGGCGACTTCATCGTCGGCGACCGCGACATCCTGCTCGCGGTGCTCGACGTCGGTGACGGCGTGCCGGTGTGGATCTCGGGTCCGCAGTTCGAGGCGTGGAAGCACACCCAACTCGTCATCGACGTGGTTCCCGGCCGCGGCGGTGGCTTCAGTCTGGAAGCTCCCGAGGGCATGCGCTTCCTGTCGCGAGGCCGGGCATTCACCGAAGCCGAAAATCAGGAGTTGGCCGGGCAGCCACCCATCACCGGGGCGCAGTATGCCGATGGCGCGCGCCCGGTGCGGGAGGGCAGCTTAATCGTCGCCGAAGCCGAGGAGGCGTGCCCGATTCCGGGACGCTGACGCGCTCACGGAACCTTCTGCAGCGTGAACTGGACGACGTCCACCTGGCGTCGCCGGAAGAGTTTCGCGCACCCGGTCAGGTACTTCATGTACCGCTCGTAGACCTCTTCGGACTGGATCGCGACGGCCTGCTCCCAGTTGGCCTCCAGGTTGGCCGCCCAGATGTCGAGCGTCTTGGCGTAGTGCGGCTGCAGCGACTGCTTGCGGGTCACCGTGAACCCGGCCTTGGTGGCGAGTTCGTCGACCATCGGCACCGACGGTAGCTGCCCGCCGGGGAAGATCTCGGTGAGGATGAACTTGATGAACCGGGCCAGCTCGAAGGTGACCGGGATGCCGAGCTCCTGTGCGTCCTTCGGATGGATCCCGCAGATGGAGTGCAGCAACATCACTCCGTCCGGCGGCAGGGCCTGGAAGGTCTTGGCGAAGAACGCGTCATAGCGGTCGCGGCCGAAGTGCTCGAACGCGCCGATGGAGACGATGCGGTCGACCGGCTCGTCGAACTGCTCCCATCCCTCCAGCAGGACGCGCCTTTTGCGCTCGGTGTCCATGCCCTCGAACATCTGCTTGACGTGCGCGGCTTGGTTTTTCGACAACGTGAGCCCCACGACGTCGACGTCGTAGCGTTCGATCGCGCGGCGCATGGTGGCTCCCCAGCCGCAGCCGATGTCGAGCAGCTTCATACCCGGCTCGAGGCCGAGCTTGCCGAGCGCCAGGTCGATCTTGGCGAGCTGCGCCTCCTCCAACGTCATGTCGTCGCGTTCGAAGTATGCGCAGCTGTAGGTCTGGGTGGGGTCCAGGAACAGGCGGAAGAAGTCGTCGGAGAGGTCGTAGTGGGCTTGGACGTCGGCGAAGTGGGGGGTCAGCTCCGGCATGTTGACACCTTTCTGCTGGGTCGATCGTCTGCGGGCAGGGGAGAGCCACCCGGCGACCGCGGAGAAGGGATACCCGGGTCGTCGCCGCCCACACATCGGATTCGTAGCCGGCGGTGCCGTGGATGGGTACGAATCGATCGGCCGGATAGTTCAACGCTGCGCAACTCCCGTTCATGTGTTCAGATAGACAGATGTTGCTGCGGTGTGGCGCTCCCCGGCTGTTCCGGTTGACGACGACGGCCTGCGCCGCGGCTGTGTTGGTGCTCGCCGGTTGTGCGACGGCTTCCGGACCTGGCGAACCCGACCAGATCGTCCTGGCCGACGGGCAGGAACTCGGGAATTACAACCCGGTCTCCGGATACGGCGAGCTCGGCGTATCACCCCTCTACGAGGGGCTGTACCGCCCGCGCAGCACAACCGACGCGGCGGTACCCGACCTGGTGCCCGCCTTGGCGATCGCGCGTCCGGAACCGGTCGGGCCGCGGCGATGGAGAGTAGCGCTGCGCGACGGTGTCAGGTTCTCCGACGGCAGCGCCTTCGATTCCGCCGACGTCGTCGCGACCTACGCCGCGGTCAAGGACCCCGCCGTGGCTTCGGAAATCTCGACACATATCGCACCCATCGTCAACCTCACGGCTGACGGTTCGAACGCCGTCGTCGTGGAGGCGACGACGGCCGCCGACGTGACGCCCTTTCTCCTGCTGGGAATCCTGCCTTCCGAGAAGATCGAGTCGAAGCCCGCGGCCGAGTGGAGCGTGAACACCCAGCCAGTCGGTACCGGCCCCTACCGGCTGGACAGCCTGCGCCCCGACCAGGCGGTCATGGTGGCCCGCGACGATTACTGGGGCACCCCGGCCCAGGTCCGGCGCATCGTCTACACCTACACCCCCGACGACAACGTGCGTGCACAACGCATCGTGGCCGGGGAAGTCGACGGTGTGAACCTGCCGCCCAAGCTGATCGACTCGATCGACAGTGACACCGTGCGCACGGTGGCCGCCCAGTCGGCCGACTGGCGTGGCGTCGCCCTGCCGGCCGGAAATCCGTTCACCGCCGACCCGCGAGCACGCGTGGCGATGAACTTCGGTGTGGACCGCGACGCGGCGGTTCGCGACGTGCTGGCGGGGCATGGCCGTCCCGCGAGTACTCCGATCGCCGCCGTATACGGGTCCGCATTCAATCCCGATGCGCAGTTCGACTTCGACCTGACGAAGGCGGGTACGATCCTCGATCGGGCCGGCTGGCGCCCGGGTCCCCAGGGTGTGCGCGAAAAGGACGGTGCAAAAGCATCTTTCGAGCTTCTCTACAACGCGCAGGATAGCCTGCGGCGCGACCTCTCGGTCGCATTCGCCGCGGCGATGAAACCGCTCGGGGTCGAAGTGCGTCCACGCGGCACAAGCTGGGACGAGATCGACACCCGCTTCGGTGACTCCGCGGTTCTCCTTGGTGGCGGATCGACTCCCTACAGCATCGATTCGCAGGTGTACGACACCCTGCACACCCGCGTCCCCGATTCGTCCCCGTACTCCAATCCCGGTGACTTCACGGCACGCAACCTCGACGGGCTCCTTGAGCGAGCACGCGATTCCGCACCGGGAGCAGAGAAAGACAAGCTGTACCGCGATATTCAAGCGGCATACGTCGCTGAGCCGTCGTATGTCTTCCTGGCTTTCCTGCACCACACATACGGATACCGTGACCTCAGCTGGAAACAGGCCCAGCCCATTCTCGAACCGCATTCCCACGGAGTCTCCTGGGGCCCGTGGTGGGACGTCGCCGCATGGACACGCTGACGCTTGCACGGCCGGACGTCAACCGTCGAGTCCGGACCGCGGTGCGACTGTTGGGTGTGCGGGCCGCGATCGCCGTGCCTGTGACCGTTGCGGTTTCGGCCGCGATGTTCGCGGTGGCGTCGCTGTCTCCGTTCGATCCACTGGTCGCCCACCTCGGTGCCAACTACCAGACGGCCACCCAGTCGCAGCGCGAAGCGGTCCGCGCCGCCTACGACACCGAACAACCGTGGTGGCAGGCGTGGATCGACTGGATATCGGGCGTGCTCCGCGGTGATCTGGGTTGGTCATCGACTCAGTCGCAGGCGGTCACCACGGTACTGACGGAGCGTATGCCGTTCACGCTGGCGCTGTCCGGACTGGCGCTGATAACAGCGGCGATCTCGGCAATTCTCTTGGGCTGCATAGCCGGTATGCGACGCGGCGGGGTACTCGACCGGCTCTGCACGAGCCTTGCCGTCATCTGCGCCGCGGTACCGCCCTTCGTCATATCGCTGGCATTGGTCGCGGTGGTCGCGGTCGGGCTCAGATGGCTGCCTGCCTCGGGAGCCAGCGATCCCGGGGACGACTACACAGTCGGCGGTGTGCTCACACACGGTGTGCTGCCGTTGATTGCGCTTACGGTGTCACAGATTCCCTGGCTGCTGCTGACCATGCGGACAGCGGTGGTGCAGGCTTGTGGTTCCGATGCGGTGCGTGCCGCCCGAGCGCGCGGTGTCCACGGCTGGGCACTGTTGCGTGGTCACATCGCCCCGGTTTCGGTGTTGCCGACATTGGCGTTGCTCGGCACGCGGTTGCCTGAGCTGATCGCCGGGGCGGCCATCGTGGAAACCGTGTTCGGCTGGCCGGGAATGGCCGCGGTACTCGTGGAATCGGCTGCGGCGCTGGACTTCCCGCTGCTGGCGGCGTTGACGGTGGGTTCGGCGCTGGCAGTCTTGGCCGGGTCGGCGCTCTCGGACGCGGCAGCCGTTGCGCTCGACCCTCGGATCGGGCTGACGGCATGACCGTGCTGCAGGATGCGCGAGACCGGGTGGGCCGGCCCTGGCTTGTGATCGGGGCGATCGTCGCCGCCGCTGTGATCATTCCGGTGCTCGCCGGGGAGCAGGTCGCCGATTTCGGTGCGGCGCTTCGTCCGCCGGGCGCGGACCATCTGGCGGGGACCGACCACTCGGGCTATGACCTGCTGGTGCGATCGGCCGAGGGATTGCGGATCTCCTTGGTGATCGCCGCGGTGTGCGCGCTGGCTGCGACGGTGCTCGGTCTGGTGATCGGCGTGGGTTCGGCCCTGGCCGGCGGGTGGATCGACGCGACCGTGATGCGCGTGGTCGACGGCTTCAATGCGCTGCCGCATCTGGTCGTGGGCATCGTCATCGCCGCGATGTGGCGCGGCGCTCCGTTGGCGATCATCGCGTCGATCGCGCTGACGCATTGGCCCGCGGTCGCGCGCGTCGTCCGTGCCGAGTTGCTGTCGCTGGCCGACGCCGGCTGGGTGCAGTCGGCACGGCTGGCCGGCGCGTCGCACTGGTTCATCGCGCGCCACCACTTGGTTCCGGCCGTCACCGGGCAGGCACTCGTCGCGATGGTCATGTTGCTGCCGCACGCCGTGTGGCACGAATCGACGCTGTCTTTTCTCGGGGTGGGGCTGTCACCGGACCGGGCCAGCCTCGGCACCATGCTGGGTCAGGCCCGCGGCGACGTGCTGACCGGAGCATGGTGGACGCTCGCGGTGCCGGCTTTCGCGCTGATGGTCACGGCGTTGGCATTCGCCTCGGCGGGCGCGGCGGTGCGCCGACGAAACGCCCCGCCGGCCGGGCAGGTGTGGTGATGGCACCTCCGGCGGCACAGTTGCGCGAACTGACCGTCGACATCGCCACCCGCCGGGGTCGCGATGCGCGCGCGGTACGCGTGCTCGACGAAGTCGACCTGGTGGTCGAGCAGGGTCGGGTGACCGCGCTGATCGGCGAGTCTGGGTGCGGAAAGTCGCTGGTGGCCGGTGCGCTGTGTGGGCTGCTGCCGCCGGCGGCGCGGGTTTCCGGCGGCATCCTGGTCAGCGGCCAGGACATGACCCTCGCCGGAGAGTCCGGCTGGCGTCCGCTCAGGGGCCGCCACGTCGGGTTCGTGCCGCAGTCGGCGGCCACGTCGTTCACACCGGTGCGCACGATCGGATCGCAGCTCGCCGAGGTGTGCGAACTCCTCGATTCCGAACGCACACCCGGGCAACTGATCAACGCGGTGGGGCTGGCCGCCGACGTCGCTGATCGCTATCCGCATGAACTGTCCGGCGGCATGGCGCAGCGGATGGCCATTGCCGCCGCGCTGTCGGGACGACCACGGCTGCTCATCGCCGACGAGCCGACATCGGCACTCGATCCCGACAACGCGGCCATGGTGTGGCGGCTGCTGGCAGACGCGGCGGCCGACGGCGCGGGCGTGCTCGTCGTCACCCACGATCTGCCGTCGCTGCTACGTGCGGCAGCCTGCGACGACATCGCGTTGATGCGAGCCGGAACCGTCCTGCGGCAGGCGGCAGCCGCCGAGTTGCTCGATGATGCGGACGACTATGTGCGGCGGTTCTTCGCGGCGGTCGCGCTGTGAGCGCTCGCTTGGAGGCGCGCGGCGTCACCGTCTCGTTTGGTGGGCGGAGAGTTCTCGACGCTGTCGGACTCGCCGTCGGTGGCGGCGAGATCGTCGGTGTCACCGGACCGTCCGGGTGCGGCAAGACCACACTGCTGCGAGTCCTCGCCGGATTGCGGCGACCGGACGAAGGTGAGGTGCGCTACCACGGGAGCCTCGCCCCGCCCCGGCAGGCAGCGGTCGCGTTGGTGGCCCAGCATCCCCGGCTGGTGTGCAATCCACGCTGGACACTCGGCCGCATCATCGCCGAACCGGCGACCATCCGGCGGGAGACCGTGACCGTCGCCGCCGTCGCGCGTCGGGTCGGGCTCGACGAATCGTTGCTGGAACGCTATCCCGGGCAGGTGAGTGACGGTCAGTTGCAGCGGGCCTGCCTGGGCAGGGTTGTCGTGCAGCGGCCCGAGTTCTTGCTGTGCGACGAGCCGTCGGCGATGCTCGATCCGATCGCGACCGACGACGTTGCCAAGCTGTTGCACGACATCGCCAGGGAAGGCGCCAGCCTGGTGTTGGTCAGCCATGACGCGGAACTGGTCAGTGCGTTGAGCACCCGCACACACGTGTTGCCTGTCGCATGAGCGGCCCAGTTCGCACCGGACCGTGTGGGCGGACAACTCCGCCCACTAGGGTGGGAGCGTGACCCACTTTGACGTCGTCGTTCTCGGAGCCGGCCCCGGTGGATACGTCGCGGCCATTCGTGCCGCCCAGCTGGGGCTGAATACCGCCATTGTCGAACCCAAGTACTGGGGCGGCGTGTGCCTCAACGTCGGGTGTATCCCGTCGAAGGCGCTGCTGCGCAACGCGGAGATCGCCCACATCTTCAACAAGGAAGCCAAGACCTTCGGCATCGGTGGTGAAGCCACGTTCGACTACGGCGCGGCATTCGACCGCAGCCGCAAGGTCGCCGACGGCCGCGTCGCCGGTGTGCACTTCCTGATGAAGAAGAACAAGATCACCGAGATCCACGGGTACGGGAAGTTCACCGGGCCCAACAGCCTTGAGGTCGATCTGAACGACGGCGGGACCGAGAAGGTCGAGTTCGACAACGCGATCATCGCGACCGGATCGTCGACTCGGCTCGTACCGGGCACGTCGCTGAGCGACAACGTGGTCACCTACGAGACCCAGATCCTGTCGCGCGAGCTGCCCGGCTCGATCATCATCGCCGGGGCCGGCGCGATCGGCATGGAGTTCGCCTACGTCCTGAAGAACTACGGCGTCGACGTCACGATCGTCGAGTTCCTGCCGCGCGCGCTGCCCAACGAGGACGCCGAGGTCTCCAAGGAGATCGAGAAGCAGTACAAGAAGCTCGGCGTGAAGATCCTCACCGGCACCAAGGTCGAGGCCATCGACGATCAGGGCTCGAGCGTCAAGGTCACCGTGAGCAAGGACGGCAAGTCCGAAGAGCTCAAGGCCGACAAGGTGCTGCAGGCCATCGGCTTCGCACCCAATGTCGAGGGCTTCGGCCTGGACAAGGCGGGCGTCGCGCTCACCGATCGCAAGGCCATCGGGATCGACGACTACATGCGCACCAACGTGCCGCACATCTACGCGATCGGCGATGTCACCGGCAAGCTGCAGCTCGCCCACGTGGCCGAGGCGCAGGGTGTCGTCGCCGCCGAAACCATCGGCGGCGCAGAGACTTTGCCGCTCGGCGACTACCGGATGATGCCGCGCGCCACGTTCTGCCAGCCGCAGGTGGCCAGCTTCGGTCTCACCGAGGAACAGGCCAGGGAAGAGGGCTACGACGTTAGAGTCGCCAAGTTCCCGTTCACCGCGAACGGCAAGGCGCACGGTCTGGCCGACCCGACGGGCTTCGTCAAGCTGATCGCCGACAGCAAGTACGGTGAGCTGCTCGGCGGACACTTGATCGGGCCGGACGTCTCCGAGCTGCTGCCCGAGCTGACGCTGGCCCAGAAGTGGGACCTGACGGTCAACGAGCTGACCCGCAACGTGCACACCCACCCGACACTGTCGGAGGCGTTGCAGGAGTGCTTCCACGGCCTGGCCGGCCACATGATCAACTTTTGAGAAACGAAATCGTCGCCGGCATAGCCGGGTTGGTGGTCGGCCACATCCTGTGGCTGGCCGCCATCACGTTGGCGACCGACAGCTCGAGAGTCACCCGGTGGGTGTTGGTGGTCGCCGGGCTGTCGTTCGCCGGTGCGCTGGCGGCCGCGTGGTTCGGCTGGCGCAAATATCAGAACAAGTCACTTGTGTGGGCGGCGTTCCTGTGGTGCCTGCCCGTCTCGCCCGTGCTGTTCTCACTCGCCGTGCTCGGGGTGACCTACCTCTAGTCCGGCGACTTGTGCACCCGCGGTAACGCCCACCGTTACGGCAGGTGCACAAATCACTCGTCAGTCCGGGAAGTCCAGCGGCATCCGCAGCGTGGCCATCGTGGCGGCCAGGCCGTCGTATTGCGCTGCCAGCATGCAGAATTCGATGAGCTGCTGCTTGTTGAGGTGCTTGGACAGCGTGGCCCAGGTTTCCGACGACATCGAGCGCGTCACGACGAATTCGTCTGTCGCGGTGATGAGTACGCGCTGACGGTCGGTCAGGCCCGCGGCGTCGGGCCCCTCGAAGATTTTGGCCTGGGTTTCGGCGTCCACGCCGCGGCTACGGGCCAGCCTGCGGTGCTGCTGGAGTTCGTACTCACAATCCCGCAGATGCCCGACCCGCAGGATGATCAACTCGGCATCCTTGCGGGGCAGCTTGCCGAGCCTGCCGAGTAGCACGCCCGAATACGGCAGCCAAGCCAGGAACAGCAGCTTGTGCTGTCCGAGCACATTGAACAGCGTGAACCTCGGGGCCCGGATGGCCCGCGCGCCAAGTTTGGCGATGGCCCAGTTGATCGGTCCCAGCTCCCGAAATCCGCCCGGTGCGATACGGGCAGGCTCTAATGCGCTCACTCAACCGAGTTTGGCACAGCGAGGCCGTCAGGACTGCTTCACCAGATATGGCGACACGGTCGATCGGTGCTCGTCGAGATCGAGGGCCCGGCCCAGGGCGGGGAACGCGCGTTGTGGGCAGTTGTCGCGTTCGCAGACCCGGCAACCCGACCCGATGGGGGTCGCGACCTCTCCGGACAGGTCGAGGCCTTCCGAGTAGACGAGTCGGTGGGCGTGGCGCAGTTCGCAGCCCAGCCCGATCGCGAAGGTCTTGCCCGGCTGCCCGTATCGCGACGCGCGACGCTCCACGGTGCGCGCGACCCACATGTAGTTGCGGCCGTCGGGCATCTGGGCGATCTGCACGCCGATCTTGCCCGGGTTGCTGAACGTCTCGTACACATTCCACAGCGGACACGTACCGCCCGAGGATGAGAAGTGAAAACCGGTGGCGGACTGGCGCTTTGACATGTTGCCCGCGCGGTCCACGCGCACGAAGGAGAACGGCACGCCCCGCATCGACGGGCGTTGCAGCGTGGAGAGCCGGTGCGCGATGGTCTCGTAGCTCACCGAGTAGAACGCCGAGAGCCGCTCGACGTCGTAGCGGAAGTTCTCGGCCACGTCGTGGAACTGGCGGTACGGCAGCACCGTTGCCGCGGCGAAGTAGTTGGCCAGGCCGAGCCGTGCCAGTGTGCGTGACTCGTCGCTGGTGAACATGCCTTCGTCGACCAGCTGGTCGATGAGGTCGCCGAACTCCAGGTAGGCCAGCTCGGCGGCCATCTTGAACACCTGCTGGCCGCGGGAGAGGTGATTGCCCATCTCCAGCGTCTTGGTGGCCGGGTCATAGCGGTGCAGGACGGTGTCGCCCAGATCGATGCGCCGCACGATGCGAACGTTGTGCACGGTGGTCAGCCGATTCGACAGCTCGCCGGCCAGATCACCGCGGTGCATCCGGATACGGGCGGTCAGGTCCTCGGCCGCGGTGTCGAGCTCGTGCAGGTAGTTCTGCCGTTGGTAGAAGTAGTCGCGCACCTCTTCGTGCGGCATGGTGATCGATCCGCTGCCACTGCCGTCGGAGTACCGGTCCTCGGTGGCCGCCGCGAGTTGGGTCGTGGTCAGGCGGTAGCGCCGGTGCAGGTTGACCATCGCGCGGGCGAGATTCGGATGCGCGGAAACCATGTCGGCGATTTCGCTGAGCTCGACGTCAACGCCGAAGTCGCGGTCCATCGTCACCTCGCGCAGTTCGGCGACCAGCCTGGTGTCGTCCTGGGATGCGAAAAAGGTCGCGTCCACACCGAACACCTCGGTGATGCGCAGCAGCACCGCGACCGTCAGCGGCCGGACATCGTGTTCGATCTGGTTGAGGTAGCTGGGGGAGATCTCGAGCATCTGCGCCAGCGCCGCCTGGCTGAATCCACGCTCGCTTCGCAGCTGTCGCACTCGTGAGCCGACGAAGGTTTTTGCCACGTCAAACAGGCTAACAACGTTGCAAAGAGTTGACTTCGCATTCTTGGCAGATTGGTACTTAGGGCTGCGTAGAGACGCCTGGCATGATCGCCCTAGGCCACCGATTGGGGAGATTTAGATGACGGGCACCGCAGGCAAACCGACGACCGGACTGGGCAAGACGATGATGCCGGTGCCCGATCCCCATCCCGACGTCTTCGACCGGCAATGGCCACTGCGGGTGGGCGATATCAACCGGGTCGGCCGGCTGCGATTCGACGCCGCGTGCCGTCACATCCAGGACATCGGCTCTGATCAGTTGCGGGAGATGGGGTTCGAGGAGACCCACCCGTTGTGGATCGTCCGGCGGACGATGATCGACCTGATCCGGCCCATCGAGTTTCAGGACATGCTGCGGATGCGCCGGTGGTGTTCGGGTACGTCGAACCGGTGGTGTGAGATGCGTGTGCGCATCGACGGCCGCAAGGGCGGATTGATGGAGTCCGAGGCGTTCTGGATCAACATCAACCGCGAGACGCAGGGGCCTGCCCGCATCTCCGACGACTTCCTCGAGGGCCTGCGACGGACGACCGACGAGGCCCGGCTGCGATGGAAGGCCTACCTGAAGGCCGGCAGTCGTGACGACGCCGACGAGATCCGCGAATACCCGGTCCGGGTGTCCGATATCGACCTGTTCGACCACATGAACAACTCCGTCTACTGGACGGTGATCGAGGACTACCTGCACACCCATCCCGAGCTCCTTGAGGAGCCGTTGCGGGTGACGATCGAACACGACGCTCCGGTCGCGCTTGGCGACAAACTCGAGATCATCTCGCACACGCACCCGCCCGGTTCGACCGACAAGTTCGGGCCGGAGCTCACGGATCGGACTGTTACAACGCTCACATATGCGGTCAGCGAGGAGACGAAAGCCGTCGCAGCTCTCTTCTCGATCTGAATCAATCAGGTTTAACAGTACGAGCGTACTGACCAGCGAAAACTGGTTACTCGGCGGTAGCTTCTGAACCGGTACAGCCATCATATTTCTTCGCAAACTTTGCAAGTTAACGCGGCGGTTTGGCGAAAGTTGGCAACTGAAACGGGTGGACCTGCGGATATGTGCTGTGCCATGGTCGGATTAGCACAACAGTGAAGCTGCTGCGGCGTTAACAACCAACGACGCGTACGGCGCCGCAGCGTCTTAACAACCGAAGGAGAAGTCCTATGTCGACCGTGGGCACCCCGAAATCACCGGAACAGATCCAGCACGACTGGGATCACAACCCCCGCTGGAAGGGCATCACCCGCACCTACACCCCGGCCGACGTCGTCGCACTGCAGGGCTCCGTCGTCGAGGAGGCCACGCTGGCCCGCCGCGGCGCCGAGGTGCTCTGGGAGCAGCTCCACGACATGGACTTCGTCAACGCGCTCGGCGCGCTGACCGGCAACATGGCCGTCCAGCAGGTCCGCGCCGGCCTGAAGGCCATCTACCTGTCGGGTTGGCAGGTCGCCGGTGACGCGAACCTGTCCGGCCACACCTACCCCGACCAGAGCCTGTACCCGGCCAACTCGGTGCCGCAGGTGGTCCGCCGCATCAACAACGCGCTGCTGCGCGCCGACGAGATCGCCAAGGTCGAGGGCGACACGTCGGTGGAGAACTGGCTCGCCCCGATCGTCGCCGACGGTGAGGCCGGCTTCGGTGGCGCGCTGAACGTCTACGAGCTGCAGAAGGCGATGATCGCCGCCGGTGTCGCCGGTTCGCACTGGGAGGACCAGCTGGCGTCGGAGAAGAAGTGCGGCCACCTCGGTGGCAAGGTGCTGATCCCGACCCAGCAGCACATCCGCACCCTGACCTCGGCCCGTCTCGCGGCCGACGTCGCCGACGTGCCGACCGTCGTCATCGCCCGCACCGACGCCGAGGCCGCCACGCTCATCACCTCCGATGTGGACGAGCGCGATCAGCCGTTCATCACCGGTGAGCGCACCGCCGAGGGCTTCTACCGGGTCAAGAACGGCCTGGAACCCTGCATCGCCCGCGCCAAGGCCTACGCGCCGTACTCCGACCTGATCTGGATGGAGACCGGCACCCCGGACCTGGAGCTGGCCAAGAAGTTCGCCGAGGGCGTCAAGAGCGAGTTCCCGGACCAGATGCTGGCCTACAACTGCTCGCCGTCGTTCAACTGGAAGAAGCACCTCGACGACGCGACCATCGCGAAGTTCCAGAAGGAGCTGGGCGCGATGGGCTTCAAGTTCCAGTTCATCACGCTGGCCGGCTTCCACGCGCTCAACTACTCGATGTTCGATCTGGCTTACGGCTACGCCCGCAACCAGATGAGCGCCTACGTCGAGCTGCAGGAGCGCGAGTTCGCCGCCGAGGAGCGTGGCTACACCGCGACGAAGCACCAGCGCGAGGTCGGCGCCGGCTACTTCGACCGGATCGCCACCACGGTCGACCCGACCAGCTCGACCACCGCGCTCGCGGGCTCGACCGAAGAGGGCCAGTTCCACTGACGATGCGCGGCCCCCAGGGCCGCGAGGAGGAAGTGGAACGATAGGCCGGAGCCACTAGGCCGCATCCGCCGAGCGTGGGCCCTGTGTACGGATATCGCCGATAGTCCGCGCACAGCCCCCACGGTCGCGGTTGTCAGGAGTTGACAGCGCAGGCCCCGCTCAGAATTCTTGGGCGGGGCCTGTCGCCGTGTTGAAGGGGAGTACCGAGCAAGTGAGCAATCCAATCGAACGAGTAGGCGTTATCGGCGCCGGGCAGATGGGTGCGGGCATCGCCGAGGTGTCCGCCCGTGCCGGCGTCGACGTCCTCGTCTTCGAGACCACCGACGCGCTCGTGACGGCCGGGCGCAACCGCATCACCAAGTCGCTCGAGCGCGGTGTCAGCGCGGGCAAGGTCACCGAGCGCGAGAAGGACGCCGCACTGGCCAAGCTGACGTTCACCACCAAGGTCGCCGACCTGGCCGATCGTCAGCTCGTGATCGAGGCGGTCATCGAGGACGAGGCCGTCAAGAGCAAGATCTTCGCCGAGCTCGACGAGGTCATCGCCGACCCGGACGCCGTGCTCGCGTCGAACACGTCGAGCATCCCCATCATGAAGCTGGCCGCGGCCACGAAGAACCCCAGCAGGGTGCTCGGTCTGCACTTCTTCAACCCGGTCCCGGTGCTGCCGCTGGTCGAACTGGTCACCACGCTCGTCACCACCGATTCCGCCGCGGCCCGTGTCGAGGAGTTCGCCAGCACGGTCCTCGGAAAGCAGGTCGTCCGTTGTGCCGACCGGTCCGGCTTCGTGGTCAACGCGTTGCTGGTTCCGTACCTGCTCGCAGCGATCCGGATGGTCGAAGGCGGCTTCGCCACGCTCGAAGATGTCGACAAGGCCGTTGTGGCGGGGCTCTCACATCCGATGGGCCCGCTGCGGCTGTCGGACCTCGTCGGACTCGACACGCTAAAGCTCATCGCGGACAAGATGTTTGAGGAGTTCAAGGAGCCGCTGTACGCCGCGCCGCCGCTGCTGCTGCGCATGGTCGAGGCGGGGCAGCTCGGTAAGAAGTCGGGTCAGGGCTTCTACAAGTACTGAACCCACCCAAGCTGGCACTTGACGCTTGTCTTAGCTAGTCTACCCACCGAAGGGCCTGCTGGCTGGGTCGTTGAGTCTGCGCGGATACGCGTCGGCCCAACCGTTGGGCGTCAGCAGAAGAGAAACGCAAAGGGTTACTAGTCGCATGTCACAAGTCGAGTCCGAACTCGCGCCGTACTACGAAGAGTCGCAGTCGATCTACGACATCTCAAACGATTTCTTCGCGCTGTTCCTCGGACCCACCATGGGTTACACCTGCGGCTACTACGAGCGCGATGACATGACGCTCGACGAGTCGCAGAACGCGAAGTTCGACCTCGCGTTGGGCAAGCTCGACCTCAAGCCGGGTATGACGCTGCTCGACATCGGTTGTGGTTGGGGCGGTGCGCTGGAGCGCGCACTCATCAACTACGACGTGAACGTGATCGGAATCACGTTGAGCAAGGCGCAGTCTGATTACGCGCGCGAGCGGCTGGCCAAGATCGACACCCAGCGCCATGTCGAGGTGCGGCTGCAGGGCTGGGAAGAGTTCAACGAGCCCGTCGACCGCATCGTGTCGATCGGCGCGTTCGAGGCCTTCAAGGCCGAGCGTTACCCGGTGTTCTTCGAGCGGGCCTACAGCATCCTGCCGGAGAACGGCGGGCGGATGCTGCTGCACACGATCCTGGCCCACACCCAGAAGTTCTTCCGGGAAAACGGGATCAAGCTGACCATCAGCGACCTGAAGTTCATGAAGTTCATCGGCGAGGAGATCTTCCCCGGCGGGCAGCTGCCCGCGGTCGAGGACATCGAGAAGCTCGCCGACGACTCGGGCTTCAAGCTGGAGCGCATTCACCTGCTGCAGCCGCACTACGCGCGCACGCTGGACATGTGGGCGGCCAACCTCGAGGCCAAGAAGGCCGAGGCCATCGCGATGCAGGGTGAAGAGGTCTACGAGCGGTATATGAAGTACCTCACCGGTTGCGCGGACTTCTTCCGCCGCGGCATCACCAACATCGGCCAGTTCACGCTGGTCAAGTAACGCCGACAGTACGGTTTATGACGGAATTCAAGCGAATTCCGTCATAAACCGTATTCTCGCTGCGGATAACCCGCCTGATACAGGGCATTCCATACGCGCGTCACTATCTCGGGTGCGCGATACCGCAGTTGACGGGAGCTCACCCGCACGATCGTCCAACCACGTGCGGCCAGGAATTCCAGCCGCACGATGTCGCCATCGTGGATATCCGGGTTGAGCCAGTGTTGTTGTCCGTCGTATTCGACGCCGACCGTCCACTCGGGCCACCCCATATCGATACGCCGACGCGTCCGGCCCCACTCGTCGGTGACCGGTATCTGTGTGGCAGGACGGGGGAGCCCGCCGCGGACCAACATCAGCCGTAGCCGGGTTTCCTGCGGAGATTCGGCCCCGGCATCGGCCAGGTCGAGTGCACTGCGTAGCCGGCGGATACCGCGGGCCCCGGGGTAACGCTCAGCGATACGCAGCACATCGGCCACCTGCCCGCGAGCGCTGTTGAGCAGCGCATCGATCTGGATGATCGCGGTGTCGAGCGGTTGACGCCGCCCTATGTCGTAGCAGGTACGCGCGACGTTGGTGCATGTCATACCGTCGACGACGCATAGTTCGTCCTGCGCGATGACGCCGGTGTGGATCAGGATGCCGGGCGGCGAGGGCTGGCGGACACGAGCGAGTTCAGCCGGTGCGTCATCGGGCAGCCATTTGCTACCCAATACCGCGGCAGCGGAGTATCCGGCCAGCGTTGCCGACCGTCCGGACCACAGCCAGGCGGCGAACGCCCGCGAACGTGCCGTGAGTGCCAAACCCTTTGGCGCATAGACATTCTGGTGCACCATGGTGTATTTCGCCCGCAGAGTCTGCCGGGTCACGGTCCCGGCCGCCATTGCCTCGCTTCCGACGATGATCCCCACATCGATGTTCGACGCACAAGCGAGGCGTCCGGTTCCGTCACCCGCCGAGGCTACGATTTATGACGGATTTGCGGCGATACTCGTCAGAAAGCGTAGTCTCGGCACACCTAGGCGGAAGCCAACCGCTTCTTCTCCGCTTCGATGTCGAAATCGGCTGGCGGCCAGGTCATGTCGAGACCTTTGAGCGCTTCGATGAGAAGTTCGGTGATGGCCAGCCTGCTGTACCACTTCTTGTCGCTGGGCACGATGTGCCATGGCGCGTAGTCGGTCGAGGTGCGGTCCAGCATGGCCTGGTAGGCCTCCTGGTACTTGGGCCACAGCAGGCGTTCGTCGATGTCGGCCGGGTTGTACTTCCAGTACTTGTCGGGTCGTTCGAGGCGTTCGGCCAGGCGCGCCTTCTGCTCGTCGAGTGAGACGAACATCGCCACTTTGACCAAAGTCGTGCCTGCGTCGACGAGTTCGCGCTCGAACGTGTTGATCTCGTCGTAGCGCGCGCCCCACACGTCGGGTGGTACGAGGTCGTGTACGCGGACGATGAGGACGTCCTCGTAGTGCGAACGGTCGAACACGCCGATGTGGCCCGCGGGCGGCAGGGCGTTGCGGATCCGCCACAGGTAGTGGTGGGCGCGTTCCTCCTCGGTGGGTTTGCCGAAGCTCGTGTACCGAATGCCCTGCGGGTTGGCCGCTCCCACAACATGTTTGACGATCCCGCCTTTGCCTGCGGTGTCCATGCCCTGCAACACCAGCAGCACCGAGCGGTTGTCGTCGCCGCTCTTGTTGCGGGCATAGAGCATCTCCTGCAGCTCGGCGAAGCGGTCGTTGCGCTCGGCCTGGAGCTCGGGGGCGTCGGATTTGGAGCCGCTGAAGCCGGGCGTGTGGCCGGTCTTGATGTCGGCGACCTTGTCGCCGGGCTGGAACGCCAGGTGGATGTGCGGCTCGTGCGTCCAGAGCTCAGGCAGGTCGGAGTCGGAGTCTTTACTCACGCGCCCTAGTCAAGCAGGCGTCGCGGCGGAACCGGCGACGGATGTGGCTGCGAGTTGAACTTCTCCAGCGATCCGCCGACCTCGACGATGCCGCACAGGGCATACCAGGACAGCATGGTCAGGTAGTCGATCAGCTCGTCGGTGGTCATCCGCGGGTTCGACATCCACGAGTGCGTCGCGAGCTGCACGCCGCCGACGGTGTGGAACGCCCACGCCTCGGCACCCGCGGTGTCCATGCCGGCCTCGGCCATGCGTCTGCGCAGCATGACCGCGAGCATGCGCGCGATGATCTGCTCGGAATCGGCGACGGCCTTGCTTTTGCTGGCCGAGTTGTTGGCCATCACGAACCGGTACGGCTCCGGCTCGGCGGCCACGGTCTCGACGTACACCCGGATGATCTCGCGGGTCAGGTCGAACCCGTCGAGATTCGACGACAGCGCCGCGGCCATGTTCGGGATCAGCGTCGTCTGTGCGAACCGCATCATGACGGCGGTGGTGAGGTCGTTCTTGTCGACGAAATAGCGATACAGGACGGTCTTCGACACGCCGATCTCGGCTGCGATCTCGTCCATGCTGACGTTGCTGCCCCGGTGCCGGATGGCTTCCAGGGTGCCGTCTACCAGCTCGTTACGACGCTCCACCTTGTGCTGGTGCCAGCGCCGCTTACGTCCATCGGTTTTCACCGCCGCCTGCGGAGTCTGCTGTGCCACTTTTCGCAGTAATTCCAATCCCTAGGTCCACTTGATACTACGGCGGATCGGCGCCCATCGGCTTCGCGGATCGGCCCGCCACTCGTGGGATAGCGGATGATGGACGTGTGGCACATCGATTCGATGCGGAGAACCGCGCGTTGCCGGCGCCGCGGGCGAGTTTCGCCGAGACGCTGGCCGGTGCGGACAGCGCTGCCGACGCCGAACGCCGACGGGGTTTGCGGCGGATGAAGCTGGTGGCGCTGAGTTTTCTCGTCGGCGCCACCATCGTCTTTCTGGTGTGCACGTGGGCGCAGTCGAACGGGGCCCCGGGATGGGTGGGTTATGTGCGCGCGGCTGCCGAGGCCGGGATGGTCGGCGCGCTGGCCGATTGGTTCGCTGTCACCGCGCTGTTCAAGCATCCGCTGGGCATTCCGATCCCGCACACCGCGATCATCAAGCGCAAGAAGGATCAGCTGGGCGAGGGGCTCGGCACCTTTGTTCGCGAGAATTTCATGTCGCCCGAGGTGGTCGAGACCAAGCTGCGCGACGCGGAGGTCGCGGGCCGGGTGGGCAAGTGGCTTTCGGACCGGTCCCATGCCGAGCGGGTGGCGGCCGAGACGTCGACGGTGCTGCGCGTCGGGGTGGAGATGCTGCGCGACGAAGACGTGCAGCACGTGCTCGACCGCATGATCGTCAAGCGCATCGCCGAGCCGCAGTGGGGGCCGCCGATCGGGCGGGTGCTGGCCTCGCTGCTGGCCGAGGGGCGCCAGGAGGCGCTGATCCAGCTGTTGTGCGATCGCGCGTTCCAGTGGTCGCTCAATGCGGGCGAGGTCATCGAGCGCGTGATCGAGCGGGACTCACCGACCTGGTCGCCGCGCTGGGTCGACCATCTGGTCGGGGATCGCATCCACCGCGAGCTCATGGATTTCACTGACAAGGTGCGGCGCAACCCCGATCATGAGCTGCGCCGTTCGGCGACGCGGTTCATGTTCGAGTTCGCCGACGACCTCCAGAACGACGAGGCCACGATCCAGCGCGCCGAGAACGTCAAGGAACAGATCATGGCGCGCGACGAGGTGGCCAGGGCTGCCGAGACCGCGTGGACGGCGGCCAAGCGGATCATCCTGGAATCGGTCGACGATCCGTCGTCGGCCCTGCGCACGCGTATCGCCGACTCGGTCATGCACATCGGCGAATCGATGCGCGACGACGCCGAGCTCCGCGACAAGGTCGACAACTGGATCGTCCGCGCGGCCCAGCACCTGGTGTCCGAATACGGCGTCGAGATCACCGCGATCATCACCGAAACCATCGAACGTTGGGATGCCGACGAGGCGAGCCGGCGCATCGAGCTCCATGTCGGCCGTGACCTGCAATTCATCCGGATCAACGGCACCGTCGTGGGCGCGCTTGCCGGCCTCGTGATCTATTCGATAGCTCAACTACTCTTCTGACCTGCGCTAACTAGTGCTTGCAAAAGTTAGCACTCCGTCGTAGCGTGGTATTCGTCGATAACGGATACCCGACCTACGAGGGGGCCACGCATGGCGCAAGATGAGAATCTCGCGGCTGTTGTGTCCAACGCCGCGCAGGACATCGGAAGCTTCATCCGGTCCCAGCGCGAGGCGGCACAGGTATCGGTGCGGCAGCTGGCCGAGAAGGCCGGCGTCAGCAATCCCTACCTCAGCCAGATCGAGCGGGGTTTGCGTAAACCGTCTGCCGACGTGCTCAACCAGATCGCGAAGGCATTGCGGGTGTCTGCGGAAGTGCTCTACGTCCGCGCCGGGATCCTGGAACCCAGCGAACCCAGCGAGGTCCGCGACGCCATCGTCAACGACGTCGGGATCACCGAGCGGCAGAAACAGGTGCTGCTCGACATCTACACGTCGTTTCGCCAACAGAACGAAGCCGCTGCAGGTGAGGAGCCGACGTCTGACTCAACTGACTAACACCCTTCGCACTGTCCGATGACAACCAGAACTTCATCCCTGGAAAGGAATTCAACAATGGCCGACAAGACCACCGCCAAGAACCAGCCGACCATCGAAGACCTCAAGGCCCCGCTGCTCGCCGCCGTCGGCGCCGCCGACCTGGCCCTGGCCACCGTCAACGAGATCGTCGCCAGCCTGCGTGAGCGCGCCGAAGAGGCCCGCACCGACGCCGAGACGCGCGTCGAGGAGAGCCGTGCCCGCCTGAACCGGCTGCAGGAGGACCTGCCGGTTCAGTTCGGTGAGCTGCGCGAGAAGCTGAGCTCCGACGAGCTGCGCCGGGCGGCCGAGAGTTACGCCGACCAGGCCACCGCGACCTACAACAAGCTCGTCGAGCGCGGCGAGGCCGCCCTGGAGCGCCTGCGCAACCAGCCGGCTCTCGAAGAGGCCGCCACACGCGTCGAGGGCTACACCGATCAGGCCGTCGAGCTGACCCAGGAGGCTCTGGGCACCGTGGCCAGCCAGACCCGCGCCGTCGGTGAACGCGCCGCCAAGCTGGTGGGCGTCGAGTTGCCGAAGAAGGCCGAGAAGGCCGGCGAGAAGGCCACCGCACCGGCGAAGAAGGCCGCTCCGGCCAAGAAGACCACCCCGGCTGCGAAGAAGGCCGCTCCGGCCAAGAAGGCCACCCCGGCTGCGACCAAGGCCGCTCCGGCCAAGAAGGTCACCCAGAAGTAATCCCGAGGACGGGTATCTCAGCCCGTCATTCGACGTCGACGATGGCGCCCGCATAGGCTGGTGAGGTGATACTTGCCAACCTTGCGGGCGTCATTGTTGCGGTACTCGTCGTCCTGGTCCTCATCGTGGGCGTCTACGCCTTCGTGCATGCGGCTATGCAGCGTCCCGACGCCTACACGGCCACGGGCAAGCTCACCAAACCGGTATGGCTCGCCATCATCGGCGTGGGGCTGCTGCTGGCGCTGCTGTTGCGCGACGCGTTCGGCGCAGCGATCTCGGCTTGCGCGACGGGTGTCTACCTCGTCGACGTCCGACCGAAACTGCTTGAGATCCAAGGAAAGTCGCGCTGAGTAGATGCGCCTGTCAACGGCCGCGCTCGGCGCGGTGTGTTTCGCCGCGGCTCTGACGTGCGTGTCGCCGGTGACACCGGCTGCGTGGGCCGAGCCCGCCACGCCCTATGTCGACCACGTCGAATGGGCCAAATGGGGTGACCTGTCGAGCCTGCGGGTCTATCCCACCGACACCGCGCGCCGGCTGGCCGCCCAGCCCGGCACCTCAGCGGAGGCCGACGAGGCCTGGGCGCAGGTCCTGGCGCTCTCACCCGACGCCGACATCGCGGGCATGCGCGAGCAGTTCCTGTGCCACTGGACGTTCGCCGAACTCGCCGAACCGGGCAAGACCAGCTGGAATCTCGAGCCGTGGCGCCCTGAGGTGCCGCCGGAGATGATGCTGGCCGCGGGCTGCAACCCCGGCGGCACGGAGGAACCGTTCTGATGAGCCGCTACACGCGCGGACAGGTCGCCGCGCTCGTCGATCACACGCTGCTCAAACCCGAGGCGACCGCGGCCGATGTCGCCGCCCTCGTCGCCGAAGCCGCCGACCTCGCGGTGTTCTCGGTGTGCGTGTCGCCGCCGATGGTCGCGGGCGCGGCGAAGGAGTGCCCGGCCGGGCTCGCGGTGGCCGCGGTGGCCGGCTTCCCGTCCGGCAAGCACCTGCCCGAGATCAAAGCCGCCGAGGCACGGTCGGCCGTCGCCGCGGGCGCATCCGAGATCGACATGGTGATCGACGTGGGTGCCGCGCTCTCCGGCGATCTCGCCGCCGTGGCGGCCGACGTGGCCGCCGTGCGGGCGGCGGTTGCAGACGCGACGCTCAAGGTCATCGTGGAATCGGCGGCGCTACTGGAGTTCTCCGGGCAGGCACTGCTGGTCGACGTGTGCCGCGCGGCGGAGCAGGCGGGCGCCGACTTCGTGAAGACCTCCACCGGATTTCACCCGAGCGGCGGCGCTTCGGTGCAGGCCGTCGAGATCATGGCCCGCACCGTGGGGGAGCGGCTGGGTGTGAAGGCCAGCGGCGGCATCCGCACCGCCGAGCAGGCCGTCGCGATGCTCGACGCCGGCGCGACCCGGCTCGGGCTGTCGGGCACCCGAGCCGTGCTCGACGGTTTCAGCTAGCGCGGCTCACAGCGCCGCGAAGCACGGATCCTCGGCAGCCTTCGGCATCGAGGCGTTCTGCGTCGAGAACTGCGCCACCACACCGCTGTCGGTCACCTGCACGCTGTCGGCGTGGATGCCCATCGGATAGTTCTCGGTGAGCTGCGAGGTGAACTGGTCGAGAATCGGCTGCAGCGTCTCGCGCGGCCAGGACAGGCCGATCGCGTTCAGTTCGGTGATCTGTAGCGAGATGCCCTTGTTGACCACGCGCGGCTTGGCGATGATCGTGCCGACCAGGCCCTTGAGCTCGATCGTGCCTGCCGACGGATTGGTCGAGACGTCCGAGATGGCCGAGCCGATGAACGGCAGCTGGACCATGTCGGCGACCGTCTGGCGGATGCCGTCGGTGGACCACGTGATGTTGGCGACCAGCGAACCGACCGAACCGCCCGAGTCCGCGGTGTCCTCCAGCCGGACGTCCTTGACGTGCAGCGCGACCTTCATGCCCTTGGCATCGCGGATCTGATTGCCCGCGGTCTCGATGTTGATGTTGGTGTAGTGCCCGGACATGTGCTGCAGCAGGAATGGCGGCAGCGGGTCGAACGACGCCGTCGCACTGTCCTCCACGATGCACTCGACGACCCCGGCCACCACGGTGTCGGCACGGTTGCGGGCATACAGTTCGCCGCCCAGCAGGCCCGCCGCGACCAGGGCCAGCACGATCACGACCACCAGGACGATCGACAGCGGATCGGACAGCAGCTTCTTGATCTTCGCCATCGGCGACAAATCCTTCTGCGCGGGTGCGGCTGGGGGCGGCGCGGCCGGGTAGTCAGGCGCAGGTCCCTGCGGAGGCAACTGCTGGGGCGATGCAGGCGGTGCTGGTGGGGCCTGGTCGGTGGGGCGGGCCCAGGGATCGGTCACCCCAGCGATTGTGCCTTACCGGACTGGGCAAAATGTGAGCGACCGAGCTCGGCGAGCGACGACCGGTTGCTCAGCACCGCGATGGCGTCGCGGGCCCCGCTCGCCGCGTCGAGGTCGATGTCGGCCAGCAGCAACTGCGGATCCGCGCCGGCCGTGGTGAGCACCTCGCCGGTGGGTGAGGCCACCAGGCTGCCGCCGACGCCCGTCGGCCCCGACTTCGCGATCTCCTCGCCCGGGTAGGCCTGATCCACCGCCGCGACGAACCCGGTGGTGTCCAAGGCCCTGGCCCGGGCCAGCAGCGTCCACTGCTCAAGCTTGCCCGGTCCCGAACCCCACGACGCGTGCACGGTGATCAGCTGGGCGCCGCGTTGCGCCAGCGCGACGTAGAGCTCGGGGAACCGGATGTCGTAACACGTGGTCAGGCCGACCGGCACGCCGTCGACGGTGATGGTCACGGGTTCGAAACCTGGTGCGACGGTGCGTGATTCGGCGAATCCGAACGCGTCGTAGAGATGGATCTTGTGATAGTGGGCTTCGACGCCCGGGCCGGTGGCCAGCAACGTGTTGGTGACCCGGCCGTCGTGGCTTGGCGCGAACATCCCGGCCACCACGACGACGCCGGCGCGGGCGGCGATCGCACGGACGGCCGACGCCCACGGACCGTCGAGTTCTTCTGCGACCGGGCCCAGCGGAACCCCGAACCGGCACATCGTGGCCTCGGGGAACAACACCAGCTGTGCGCCGTCGTCAGCGGCGCGCCGCGTGTAATCCTCGACGAGTTCGAGGTTCGACGACGGTTCGGTGCCGGTCGCGATCTGCGCCAGGGCAATTCGCATGGATCTCAGCCTACTGGCGCCACGGTCTGCCACGGGACCGTGAGGACCCCGTCGCGCATCCGGCGCCGTGGCGGTTCGACACTGAACCCCTTGGCGCGCAAAAGCTCCAGCATCGCCCGCCAGCGCACGCGCGGGCCGAACACCCCGTGACCGGCCACGCTGGCCCAGGCCCGGTCGGCCGCGGCCAGGAGCCGGTGGATGGGCTGGCCCGCGACGTTGTCGTGAATCAGCACCTTGGGCAGACGCTCGGCCAGATCCGACGGCCGCTCGATCGCGAACGGATCGCACGCGAGCGTCAGGCTCACCGGGCCCGACGCGTCCAACAACACCCAGCAGCACCGGCGGCCCAGCTCGTCACATGTGCCGTCGACGATCAGCCCGCCCGGCGCGAGCTGGCGCTGCATCGTCGCCCAGGCGTCGGGCACCGCCTCGACCGGATACTGACGTAGCACGTTGAACGCCCGCACCAGCACCGGCCGCCGACCCGCCAACTCGAACCCGCCGAGCGCGAACTCCACACCGTTGGCACCCGCGAGTTGGCGTGCCGTCGCGACCCGCTCGGGGTGGATCTCCACGCCGACGACGCGGACGTCGGCGCGCACCACCTGCAGCCGCGCGGCCAGCTCAAGCGTCGTCACCGGTAGTGCGCCGTAGCCGAGGTCGACCACGAGCGGGTCGGCCGCGGTGCGCAGCGCGCTGCGGACCCGCGCCGAGTGCACGAGCCAGCGGTCGCTGCGGCGCAGTCGGTTGTACCCGGTGGTGCCCCGGGTGACCGCCCCGACGGGCTTACCGGCCGGGCTCATAGCTTTCGACGCTACGTCACCGATCAGGAGTTACCGCTGATCCACACCGTGGTGAACCGCTGTTCGGCGATCAACAGGTCGACGAGCTGCGAGCCGATGAAGTTCTCGATCTTGCCGCCCACCAACGGGATCTTGACCTCGACGGTGATGTGCACCGCGAGTTTTGCCCCGGCACCCGACGGCGCCAATACCGCGGTCCCCGCGAGCGACACCGGCGCGCCGTGGATCACGCCGCTGACGGTCCCGTCGGCCTGACCGTCGCGGATCGGTTGCCAGGTCTCCTCGCGCCGGATGTTCAGATCGCCTTGGTGGAACTGCGACACCAGGCCGGGCAGCCGGTCCGACCGCAGAACCTGGGTGGTGACGACGTCGATGCCGCCGTCATCGGTGATGGTCAGCCGGTCCAGGCTCGCGTCGTCGGCGCCCGAATCGGCGAGGCGGGCCAGCCAGTACCGTTCGTCGGCGAATGCGCGGTGGACCTGTTCGACGCTGCCGTCGTATTCGGTGGCCATGTCGAATGATCGCGGCATAGCTGGCCAGGCTACCGTTACCGGCCGTGGTCAGTTCGCATGTCGCAGGCGTGGAAGTCGCCGAGTCGGTTCCCCTGGCTCCGCTGACCACGCTGCGCGTCGGCCCTGTCGCTCGCCGGGTGCTGACCTGCACCAGCACCGAACAACTCGTCGGTGTGCTGCGTGCGCTCGATCTGGACGACGAATCGGTCCTGGTGCTGGCGGGCGGGTCCAACGTGGTCCTCGCCGACGACGCCACCGATCTGACGGTCGTGCGCGTGGCCAACACCGAGATCACCGTCGATGGCAACCTGGTCCGGGCCGAGGCGGGCGCGGTGTTCGACGACGTCGTGGTCACCGCCCTGGCGCACGGCCTCGGCGGGCTCGAATGTCTTTCGGGCATACCGGGTTCGGCCGGGGCGACCCCGGTGCAGAACGTGGGCGCATACGGGGCCGAGGTCGCCGACACCATCAGCCGGGTCCGGCTGTTGGACCGCCGCACCGGCGAGGACCGTTGGGCGCGGCCCGAAGAACTGCGGTTCGGCTACCGCACGAGTGTGCTCAAACACTCCGACGCGGTGATCGTCCTCGAGGTGGAGTTCGCGCTCGACCCGGATGGCCGCAGCGCGCCGCTGCGATACCGGGAACTGGCCACCGCGCTCGGCGCCGAGCCCGGCGAACGAGCCGACCCGCTCGCGGTGCGCGGGGCGGTGCTGCGGTTGCGGGGCAGCAAAGGCATGGTGCTCGACGCCGAGGACCACGACACCTGGAGCGTCGGATCGTTCTTCACCAACCCGGTCGTGTCGCAGCCGGAGTTCGACCGCCTGCGTGCCGCGGTCGACGGGCCGGTGCCCAACTATCCCGCCCCGGACGGCGTCAAGCTCGCGGCAGGTTGGCTCGTCGAGCACGCCGGCTTCGGAAAAGGATTTCCGGGTGATGGCGCTGCCGCGCGGTTGTCGACGAAGCACGCACTAGCTCTCACGAACCGGGGCCAGGCGACGACCGCGGACGTGATTGCGCTGGCCAGGACGGTGCAGGCCGGGGTGCGCGAGGCGTTCGGGATCGAACTCACACCCGAACCGATTCTGATTGGATGCTCGCTGTCGGTACCCTAGATCCACGTGAGCCCAGCCGGTGATAATCAGGCCTCTGCGCCGCTGATCAACCGGCGGCGCGCCCTGACGGCGCTTGCCGTCGGAGTGGGCGCCGGTGCCCTGGCTGCGTGCTCGGGTAAGACGCCCGGCCAGGCCGAACCCGAGGCGGCCCCGGCCGCGCCGTCCTTGACCTTCGAGCCCGTCGCCGACAGCGCCGACGTGCTCCCCACGGCACCGGTTGAAGTGAAGGTCAGCGACGGTTGGTTCCAGCGCATCAGCCTCACCAATCCGGACGGCAGAGTCGTCGCAGGCAAGCTCAACCAGGACCGCACGGCGTTCAGCGTCACCGAACCGCTCGGCTACGACTCCACCTACACGTGGGCCGGCACGGTCGTCGGCCATGACGGCAAATCCGTTCCCGTCGAGGGCAAGTTCACGACCGTCGCGCCGCAAACTCAGGTCAGCGGTCAGTTCCAGCTCGCCGACGGCCAGGTGGTCGGGGTGGCCGCGCCGGTCATCCTGCAGTTCGACGCGTCGATCGACGACGAGCACAAGGCGATCGTCGAGAAGGCCCTGAAAGTCACCACGGAGCCGTCGGTGGAGGGCAGCTGGGCATGGCTGCCCGACGAGGTCGGCGGTTCGCGCGTGCACTGGCGCAGCCGCGAGTACTTCCCGCCGGGAACCAAGGTCAGCGTCAAGGCCCCGCTGTACGGCGTGGATTTCGGCGACGGAGCCTACGGCGCCGCCGATTCCACGCTCGATTTCGAGATCGGCCGCCGCCAGGTCGTCAAGGCCGAGGCGTCGTCGCACCGCATCCAGGTGCTCGACGGGTCCGGCGCGGTGATCATGGACTTCCCGTGCAGCTACGGCGAAGGTGACCTCGACCGCAACGTCACGCGCAGCGGCATACACGTCGTCACCGAGAAGTACGAGGACTTCTACATGACCAACCCCGCGGCGGGTTACGCCAACGTGCGGGAGCGGTTCGCGGTGCGCATCTCCAACAACGGCGAGTTCATCCACGCCAATCCCGCCAGCTCGGGCGCGCAGGGCAACAGCAACGTGACCAACGGTTGCATCAACCTGTCGATCGAGGATGCGCAGCAGTACTTCAACACCGCGATGTACGGCGATCCGGTCGAGGTCACCGGCACCCGCATCCAGTTGTCCTACGCCGACGGCGACATCTGGGACTGGGCGGTGGACTGGGACGAGTGGACGGCCATGTCGGCGATCTCGGACAAGAAGCCGCCCGCCGACATCCCCGCCTCGGCCCCGGCGACACCGACCGACGCCCCGACGCTGTCGGGGACGCCGACCACCACGACGCCTGCGCCCAGCCCCGCGCCGGGCGGTTAGCGTCAGTCGACCCTTCGGTTGAACCGGGACCCGCTGGCCCCGGTGACCTGGTCCCGCGGCCTCACGACGATCAGGTCCAGGTCGACGTGTGAGGGCCGGCTCGCGACGAACCCGACGACCTCGGCGATGTCCTCGGCCACGAGCGGAGTCACACCTTCGTAGACCTTGGCGGCACGTTCCTCGTCGCCGTCGAACCGGTTCAGCGAGAAATCGGTCTTGACCATGCCGGGTGCAACTTCGGTGAGCCGCACCGGTTTTCCGAGCAGCTCGCTGCGCAGCGTGCGGTGCAGTACCCCCTGGGCGTGCTTGGCCGAGGTGTAGCCGCCGCCGTTGTCGTAGATCTCGACCGCGGCGATCGAGGTGATCGTGACGATCAGGCCGTCGCCGGAGTCGATCAGCTTGGGTAGCAGCGCCCGCGTCACCAGCAGCGTGCCGAGAACGTTGGCTTCCCACATCCAGCGCCAGTGGTCCAGGTCGGCATCGGCCACCGGTTCCAGGCCCTTGGCCCCGCCGGCGTTGTTGACCAGCACATCGACCCGGTCCAGACCGGCCGCCAGGGCCGCCACGGAATGGGGATCAGTGACGTCCGCCACAACGGCGGTCCCGCCGATCTCATCGGCCAGTGCCTGGACGCGGTCCGCCCGGCGGGCCGCGCAGACTACGTGAAAGCCAAGGGATGCAAGGGTTTTGGCGGTCGCGGCGCCGATTCCGGCGCTGGCGCCGGTGACCACCGCGACCCGACGGTCGGACTGTGGTGTCGTCATCTGCCCAACTTTAGTTGGCGTGCTAAGTTCGTCGTGTGTCCCAGAGCTCTCAGTCCCGCCTCGTGCGGCGTGCGTGTTGTTGTTGCGCACACCGCCGCGCCTGACTGCACCCGGACATAAATTCGCTGTCCTGCTGAGTCGCCAGGTGTGGCCTCGACCCACCCACCGACCACCAGTAAGGACAATTCACGTGACCACCGCCACCGCCGCTCCCATCCGTCGCCCCGGCAAGACCGCCCCCCGCGCCAATCGGTCACTGACCTCGACCAGCGCGCGCTACCCGCAGTCGCGGCTGCTGCACATCGTCGCGCCGTCGCTCAAGGTTCCCGACGCCGCGCCCGCCGCGGTGTTCAGCGCGGTGCGGATGCGTGGCCCGATCGCGCGTGACGCGGTCGCCCAACACACCCAGCTGAGCATCGCGACGGTGAACCGGCAGGTCACGGCCCTGCTGGAGGCCGGAATCCTGCGTGAGCGCGCCGATCTCGCCGTATCGGGCGCGATCGGGCGGCCCCGCGTTCCGGTCGAGGTGAACCACGAGCCGTTCCTGACGCTCGGCATCCACATCGGCGCCCGCACCACGAGCATCGTGGCCACCGATCTGTTCGGCCGCACGCTCGACGTCGTCGAGACCCCGACGCCGTCCGGACCGCAGGCCGCGGCGCTCGCGACGTTGGCCTCCAGCGCACGCCGCTACCTGAGCCGCTGGCACCGGCGCAGGCCGCTGTGGGTGGGCGTAGCGGCAGGCGGCGTGGTCGACAGCGCCACCGGATATCTCGACCATCCGCGGCTGGGCTGGAGCGATGCCCCGGTGGGCCCCGTGCTGGCCGAGGCGCTCGGCCTGCCGGTGTCGCTGGCCTCGCACGTGGACGCGATGGCGGGCGCCGAACTACTGCTGAGCGGCAGGCGGTCCGACGCGGGCGGTGCCCAGGCCAGGACCAGCCTCTACGTCTACGCCCGCGAAACCGTGGGCTACGCGCTGTCGATCGACGGCCGGGTGCACACGCCGGCCAGTGGCCCCGGCACGATCGCGGGTCTGCCCGCGCAGTCCGAACTGCTCGGTGGCACAGGGCAATTGGAGTCGACGGTCAGCGACGAGGCGGTGCTGACGGCGGCCCGCAAGCTGCGGATCATCCCGGCGGAAGGTCCGGCGTCGACGCTGCCTGCGGTCCTGCGCGCCGCCCGGCAGGGCAACGAAAAGGCCCGCGAGTTGCTCGCCGACCGTGCCCGCGTGCTGGGCGAGGCCGTCGCGCTGCTGCGCGACCTGCTCAACCCCGACGACCTCGTGGTCGGCGGCCAGGCGTTCACCGAGTATCCCGAGAGCATGCCGTCGGTCGAGTCCGCGTTCGCGCAGCGCACCGTGCTCGGCCCGCGTGATCTGCGCGTCGCGGCGTTCGGCAATCGTGTGCAGGAAGCCGGTGCGGGCATCGTCTCGCTCGGCGGGCTCTACGCCGATCCGATCGGCGCCATGCGCCGCGCTCAAACCCGCCGATCGGCAGCGGTGTAGACATGTCTGTGTGCGCCTAGCAACAGACGGGTCCGACGTCTCATCGAACAGGCACCGGCCCGAGGCTCCTCGCCGTGTCGCAGTGCTGTCCGTGCACACCTCACCATTGGCGCAGCCGGGCACCGGTGACGCCGGCGGCATGAACGTCTACGTGCTCCAGACCGCGCTGCAGCTGGCCCGGCGCGGCGTCGAGGTCGAGGTGTTCACCAGGGCGACCTCGTCGGCCGACGCGCCCGTGGTGCCGGTCGCCCCCGGGGTGTTGGTGCGCAACGTGGTGGCAGGCCCGTTCGAGGGTCTCGACAAATACGATCTGCCCACGCAGCTGTGCGCGTTCACCGCGGGCGTGCTGCGTGCCGAGGCGACCCATGAGCCCGGCTACTACGACATCGTCCACTCGCACTACTGGCTGTCCGGCCAGGTCGGCTGGTTGGCCAGGGACCGCTGGGCCGTGCCGCTCGTGCACACCGCCCACACGCTGGCGGCGGTCAAGAACGCCGCGCTCGCCGAAGGCGACTCGCCGGAACCGCCGCTGCGTGCGGTGGGGGAGCAGCAGGTGATCGACGAAGCCGACCGGTTGATCGTCAACACCGAACACGAAGCGCACCAACTTGTTTCGCTGCACAGCGCCGATCCCGCCCGCATCGACGTCGTGCACCCGGGCGTGGATCTCGACATGTTCACCCCCGGTTCGCGCGAGGCCGCGCGGGCAGTACTGGGACTGGCCGCCGACGAGAAGGTGGTGGCCTTCGTCGGCCGCATCCAGCCGCTCAAGGCGCCTGACATCCTGTTGCGAGCGGCGGCCAAGCTGCCCGGGGTGCGGGTCCTGGTGGCCGGTGGGCCGTCGGGTTCGGGGCTGGCCGAGCCCGACACCCTGGTTCGGCTCGCCGACGAGTTGGGTATCACCGATCGCGTGACGTTCCTACCTCCGCAATCGCGCGAGCAGTTGGTCAACGTGTACCGCGCCGCCGACCTGGTCGCGGTGCCGAGCTACTCGGAATCGTTCGGGCTGGTCGCCGTCGAGGCCCAGGCCTGCGGCACCCCGGTCGTGGCCGCCGCGGTCGGCGGTCTGCCCGTCGCGGTGGCCGACGGCGTCAGCGGCGCCCTGGTGAACGGCCACGACGTCGGCGACTGGGCGGCCGCGATCGATTCCGTGCTGCAAGCCGACCCTGGCGCGATGAGCCGTGCCGCCGTCGAACACGCCGCCGGATTCTCGTGGGCCCACACCGTCGACGCCCTGCTCGCGAGCTACTCGCGTGCGATGACCGACTACCGGTCCCGCCACCGCAGACCGGCCCGCCGCGCCGGGCGGCGTTTCTCGATGCGGCGAGGTGTGCGCACGTGACGGCCATCGGAGACATCCGCGACGTCATCGTCGCCACGCTCGACGAGCACGAGCTGGTCTACCACCACCACGAGGGCGCCCACGGCGGCTTGCCCGGCATCGTCGTCGAACTGCCCGGCGAGCGCCGCCTGGTGACCAACACCATCCTGAGCATCGGCGAACATTCGGTGCGTGTCGAGGCGTTCGTGTGCCGCAAGCCCGACGAGAATTTCGAGGGCGTCTACCGGTTCCTGCTCAAGCGCAACCGCCGGCTCTACGGCGTCGCCTACACGCTCGACAACGTCGGTGACATCTATCTCGTGGGCCGCATGGCGTTGAGCGCCGTCACCCCCGACGAGATCGACCGCGTGCTCGGGCAGGTGCTCGAAGCCGTCGACTCCGACTTCAACACGTTGTTGGAGTTGGGTTTTCGTTCGTCGATCCAGAAGGAATGGGAGTGGCGGGTGTCGCGCGGCGAGTCGTTGAAGAACCTCAAGGCGTTCGAGCACCTCATCGAGGACTGACGACTCATGAGAGGATCGCTGACATGCCGACCCTGATCCTGCTTCGCCATGGCGAGTCCCAGTGGAACGAGAAGAACCTGTTCACCGGGTGGGTCGATGTCGACCTCACCGACAAGGGCCGTGCCGAGGCCGTGCGCGGCGGCCAGTTGATGGCCGAGCTGGGGTTGCTGCCCGACGTCGTATACACCTCGCTGCTGCGCCGCGCCATCAACACCGCGAACCTCGCGTTGGACAAGGCCGACCGGCACTGGATCCCGGTGCACCGCGACTGGCGGCTCAACGAGCGCCACTACGGCGCCCTGCAGGGCCTGGACAAGGCCGAGACCAAGGCCAAGTACGGCGACGAGCAGTTCATGGCGTGGCGGCGCAGCTATGACACGCCGCCGCCGCCCATCGAGAAGGGCAGCGAGTTCAGCCAGGACGCCGATCCGCGCTATGCCGACATCGACGGCGGCCCGCTGACCGAATGCCTCAAGGACGTCGTCGAGCGGTTCGTGCCGTACTACGAGGGCACGATCATCCCCGATCTGCAGGCCGGCAAGACCGTGCTGATCGCCGCGCACGGCAATTCGTTGCGCGCGCTCGTCAAATACCTCGACGAGATGTCGGACCAGGACGTGGTGGGCCTCAACATCCCGACCGGCATCCCCCTGCGCTACGACCTGGACGACAACCTCAAGCCGCTGGTCGTCGGCGGTCAGTACCTCGATCCGGAGGCCGCCGCCGCGGGTGCGGCCGCGGTAGCTGCACAGGGCGCGAAGTAGCCGGCCGCCGTCACCCGGGCCATTCGGCGAACGCAGGGTTACACGGGGTTAACAGCAACCAAACTCCTGTCTTTGACCGTGTGACATGTCCCGATTTGGCCGCACGCTGCTGGGATGACGTTCACCGGATGCGTACGATTTTCGCGTGAGCTTGGTGTCGGCGTTACTGCTGACGGCGGTCGTGGCGTTGCTCGCGCTGATCGTCGGTGCGGGTGTCGGCGCCGCAGTGGCCCCCCGCATCGTCGCCAGACGGCAGCGCCGCGCCGCGGACGAAGCGGGGATGACCGTTTCCCAGATGCTGCAGCTCGTGGTGTCGCTGTCGCCGACGGGCATCGTGGTGGTCGACACCTTCAACGACGTGGTCTACGCGAACGACCGCGCCGGTGAGTTGGGAGTGGTGAAAGACCGGCTGCTCGACGACCGGGCCTGGCGCGCCGCCGAGCAAGTCTTTGCCACCGGACAGAACATCGAGGTGGACCTGTCGCCGCGCAAGGTGGCCAACCCGGGTCGGTCGGGCATCTCGGTTCGCGGCGAGGTGCGGCTGCTGACCGACGACGACCGCCGCTTTGCCGTCGTCTACGCCGACGACCAGTCCGAGCACGCGCGCATGGAGGCGACCCGCCGTGACTTCGTCGCCAACGTCAGCCACGAGCTGAAGACACCCGTCGGCGCCATGGGCGTCCTGGCCGAAGCCCTGCTGGCCTCGGCCGACGATCCCGAAACCGTGCGCCGCTTCGCCGAGAAGATGGTCGCCGAATCGCATCGGCTGGCCGACATGGTCGGTGAGCTCATCGAACTCTCGCGTCTGCAAGGCGGCGAACGGTTGCCCGATCTGGAGGCGGTCGACGTCGACACCGTTGTCGCCGAGGCGCTCTCGCGGCACAAGGTGGCCGCCGACAACGCCGAGATCGGGATCACCACCGACGCCCCGACCGGTTACCGCGTCCTCGGCGACGAGGCACTGCTCGTGACGGCCATCGCCAACCTGGTGTCGAACGCGATCGCTTACTCGCCCAACGGATCCGGCATCTCCATCAGCCGGCGTAGGCGCGGCGGCAGCGTCGAGATCGCCGTCACCGACCGCGGCATCGGGATCGCCAAGGCCGACCAGGAACGGGTCTTCGAGCGGTTCTTCCGGGTCGACAAGGCCCGCTCGCGTGCCACCGGCGGCACGGGGCTGGGCCTGGCGATCGTCAAACACGTGGCCGCCAACCACAACGGAACCATCCGGCTGTGGAGTCAGCCGGGAACGGGGTCGACGTTCACACTGTCGATCCCGGCCTATCCCTATCCCGACGACCCCTCAAAAGACCCAGACGAACGAGAGGATTAGCGAGACCTATGACCAGCGTGTTGATCGTTGAAGACGAGGAGTCGCTGGCCGATCCTTTGGCATTCCTGCTCCGCAAGGAGGGCTTCGAGGCCACCGTGGTGGGCGACGGCCCGTCCGCGCTTGCGGAGTTCGAGCGTTCGGGTGCCGACATCGTGCTGTTGGACCTGATGCTGCCGGGGATGAGCGGAACCGACGTCTGCAAGCAGCTGCGAGCCCGCTCCAGCGTGCCGGTGATCATGGTCACCGCCCGTGACAGCGAGATCGACAAGGTCGTCGGGCTCGAGCTCGGCGCCGACGACTACGTCACCAAGCCGTACTCGGCCCGTGAACTCATCGCCCGTATCCGTGCGGTCTTGCGGCGGGGTGCCGACACCGACGAGACCGGGCTCAGCGACGGCGTGCTCGAGGCAGGCCCGGTGCGGATGGACGTCGAACGCCATGTCGTGAGCGTCAACGGCGAGCAGATCACCTTGCCGCTCAAGGAGTTCGACCTCCTGGAGTACCTGATGCGCAACAGCGGGCGCGTCCTCACGCGCGGCCAGCTCATCGACCGGGTATGGGGTGCGGACTACGTCGGCGACACCAAGACGCTCGACGTGCACGTCAAGCGGCTGCGGTCCAAGATCGAAGCCGACCCGGCCAATCCGGTGCACCTCGTCACCGTGCGCGGGCTGGGCTACAAGCTGGAAGGCTGACCGGGGCTCACTCGGCCGCGCGGGTCGCCGGATGAACGGCGATCAGCCCTAAGCTGCTGCGCCGCTTGCACATCGCGGCCAGTTCGGCATAGGCCTTCTCGCCGAGCACCGCGGTCAGTTCCGGTGCATAGGACTCCCACACCTGCTTCGCGCCGACGTGGGCGGCCGGATCGCCGGTGCAGTACCAGTGCAGGTCCGCACCGCCCTCGCCCCAGCCGCGCCGGTCGTACTCGGTGATGACGGTCTTAAGTATCTGTGTGCCGTCGGGCCGCGTCACCCAATCCTGGCTGCGCCGGATCGGCAACTGCCAGCACACGTCGGGCTTCATCGTCAGCGGTTCGACGCCGAGCTTGAGCGCCTTGCTGTGCAGTGCGCAGCCGATGCCGGAACGGAACCCGGGCCGGTTCAGAAAGATGCACGCGCCCTTGTACTTTCGCGTGCGCAGGTTGGGCTTGCCGTCGTACTCGTCGTCCTCGAGGTAGCCCTTGCGGCCGAGGCCCTTCTCGCGGAACTGCCAGTCGTCGTCGGTGAGCTGTTTGACCGCGTCGTCGAGCCGCGCCCGGTCGTCGTCGTCGGAGAGAAACGCGCCGTGCGAGCAACATCCGTCGTCGGGCCTGCCCTCCACCGTGCCCTGGCAGGCCGGCGTGCCGAACACGCAGGTCCAGCGCGACAGCAGCCACGTCATATCCGCGGCGATCAGATGTTCCGCGTCATCGGGGTCATAGAACTCCACCCACTCGCGGGCGAAGTCGAGTTCCACTTCACCTGACTTCATGGTCTGCTCTTCGCGCAAGCGCTCAATCGCGACACGTGTCACGCCGCAAACGGTACTCGCATCTGCCCTAAGGCATTTCCCAATCGTGCGGTGTGCCGCGCCACAGACCCCGGGTCCGGCCACGTTACCGACCGCGCGACCCGTTAGGTTGGGGACGTGCGGTTAGGCGTGCTCGACGTGGGCAGTAACACGGTGCATCTACTCGTGGTGGATGCCCGTCGGGGCGGCCATCCGACCCCGATGAGTTCGACCAAGGCCGCGCTGCGGTTGGCCGAGGCCATCGACAACTCCGGCAAGCTCACCCGCAAGGGCGCCGACAAGCTTGTCGAGACGGTCGACGAGTTCGCCAAGATCGCCACCAGCTCGGGCTGCGCCGAGCTCATGGCGTTTGCCACCTCGGCGGTGCGCGATGCCACTAACTCCGAGGACGTGCTGGCCAGGGTGCGGTCCGAAACCGGCGTTTCGCTGCAGGTGCTCAGCGGCGTCGACGAGTCGAGGCTGACGTTCCTCGCGGTTCGCCGCTGGTATGGCTGGAGCGCGGGCCGGATCATCAACATCGACATCGGCGGTGGTTCGCTGGAACTGTCGAACGGCGTCGACGAAGAACCCGAGGTGGCGCTGTCGCTACCGCTCGGTGCGGGACGGCTGACCCGCGAATGGCTGCCGGACGATCCGCCGGGCCGGCGCCGGGTCGCGATGCTGCGCGACTGGCTGTCGACCGAGCTGGCCGACGCCGGGGCGAAGATGCTCAAGCCCGGCCCACCGGACCTGGCCGTCGCGACCTCGAAGACCTTCCGGTCGCTGGCCCGGTTGACCGGCGCGGCGCCCTCCGGGGCAGGTCCACGCGTCAAACGGACGTTGACGGCCACTGGATTAAGACAGCTCATAGCTTTCATCTCTAGGATGACGGCGGCTGACCGTGCTGAACTGGAAGGGGTGAGTGCCGAGCGGGCCCCACAGATCGTCGCCGGTGCGTTGGTAGCTGAGGCTAGTATGCGAGCACTGGAGGTCGAATCTGTCGACATTTGCCCCTGGGCACTGCGGGAGGGGTTGATCCTGCGGAAACTCGACAGTGAGGCCGACGGAACCGCCCTGGTAGGAACAGCGGCACGGGATGGCCGACGATAAGAGATACCTAGCCCCAAAGGCAACACAGGATGACTGGACCAGAAGATAGCCACACCGGCACGCGCCCGATCTCGGTCGCGGAGTTGCTGGCAAAGAACGGAACGATCGGCGCACCGCCCGTCGGCGGCCGCCGTCGACGCCGGCGGGGCAACAGCGACTCGGTGACCGTCGCCGAACTCACCGGTGAGATCCCGATCGTCACCGACGAGGAACCGGCGCCGGAGACGCGAAGCGAGCCCGAGACCCGCCGCGAGCCGGACCCGGCCCTGGTCGACACCGCCATCGTGGCAGCCGTCGATGCCGAGCCGCCCGCGCGCAGCGGTCGCAACGGCGCCGCGACCCGCACCGAGGTCGAGCCGGAACCCGAGCCCGAGATCGACCCGGTGGAGGCCGATTACGACGCGCACCTGCAGGCGCGCGACGCCGACCCGGAGCCCGTGGAATTCCGTCCGCGCCCGCGCCGCCAGCAGTACTCCGGTCCGCGCGACTACACGCCGACGGGGTCCGGCGCGGAGCGGATGAGCCCGGATCCCCTCGACGATCTGGACGACGACGATGCGTCGACGTCCAAGGGCTCGGCCAAGCTCGTCGAGTCGACCGATGACGACGTCGACACCGACGACGATCGCGAGTCCTACCTCGGGTCCTCGATCGGCCCGCTGTTCGGCGGCCAAACGGTGGCCGACGATCTCGCCCGAAAAGGCCGTCCCGGTGTGGACGACGACGTCGACGACGATGCGAGCACCGTCGCCGCCGCGGCGGTCGACGACCGCGACGATCTGGACGAGCTCGACGAGGACGACGACGCCGAGGGTTCGCCGCTCGTGCGCGGCGCGTGGATCGTCGGGCAGTGCATCATCGCGGTCGCGTTCGGCGCAGGCCTGTTCATCGCGTTCGATCAGCTGTGGAAGTGGAACACGATCGTCGCGCTCATCCTGGGCGTGCTGGTCATCCTCGGCTTGGCCGGTGGTGTGCGCGTGGTGCGCAAGACCGAGGACATCGGCAGCACCCTGACCGCGGTCGCGGTCGGAGCCCTCGTCACGTTCGGACCTCTGGCGCTACTGCAGGCGAGTTAGTACACCGGTACACAATTAGAATCAACGCCCTGTGCGCCCTGCCATCAAGGTCGGCCTGTCCACGGCTTCGGTCTACCCACTGAGGACCGAGGCTGCCTTCGAATACGCGGCCCGGCTCGGCTACGACGGGGTCGAGCTCATGGTGTGGGCGGAATCGGTGAGCCAGGACGTAGAAGCGGTAGCCGCTATGTCCGCCCGTTATGGGGTTCCGGTGCTCTCGGTGCATGCGCCCTGCCTGCTGATCTCGCAGCGGGTCTGGGGCGCCAACCCGATCCCCAAGCTCGAGCGCAGCGTGCGGGCCGCCGAGCAGCTGGGCGCGCAGACCGTCGTCGTCCACCCGCCGTTCCGGTGGCAGCGCCGCTACGCCGAGGGCTTCACCGAACAGGTGGCTTCCCTCGAAGCGGACAGCGACGTGCTCGTCGCGGTGGAGAACATGTTTCCGTTCCGGGCCGACCGGTTCTACGGCGCCGGCCAGACGTCCATCGAGCGCATGCGCAAACGCGGCGGCAGGCCGGGGCCCGGCATTTCCGCGTTCGCGCCGTCCTACGACCCGCTGGACGGCAACCATGCCCACTACACGCTCGATCTGAGCCACACCGCGACGGCGGGCACCGACGCGCTGGACATGGCCCGCCGGATGGGCGACGGACTGGTGCATCTGCACCTGTGCGACGGCAACGGCGCGTCAACCGACGAGCACCTGGTGCCCGGTCGCGGCACGCAGCCCACCGCCGAGGTCTGCCAGATGCTGGCCACCGGCAACTTCGCCGGGCACGTGATCCTCGAGGTCACGACGTCCGGTGCGCGCACCGCCTCCGAGCGCGAAGCGCTGCTGACCGAATCTCTGCAGTTCGCCCGCAAGCACCTGCTGCGCTGAGCGCGGCTGCCACTGACCGGAGGACATACCCGCATGCCCGGATCCACCCTGTTCACCGACGCCATGGCGCTCACTGCGGCCGGCGACGGCGTCTATGACGGCCATCTCAACGAGCACTGGACGATCGGCCCCAAGGTGCACGGCGGGGCCATGCTGGCGCTGTGCGCGAACGCGGCCAGGACCGAGGCCGGGGGAGGAGCCCAGCCCATCGCGGTATCGGGCAATTTCCTGTGGGCACCCGATCCAGGCCCGATGCGGGTCGTCACGACCGTACGCAAACGCGGCCGCCGCATCAGCGTCGTCGACGTCGAGCTCAACCAGGGTGACCGCACGGCCGTTTCGGCTTCGGTGACGCTCGGCGACCCCGAACACCATGTGCCGCCGCTGTTGTCGTTCAACCCGGTCGTGCCGCTGATGACACCGGAGCCGCCGCCCGGCCTGGAACCGATCGGCCCGGGCCATCCGATGGAGCACATCGTGCACCTCGCGCACGGCTGTGACATCCGGCCGGCCCTGCACACGCTCGGGCCACGCACCGACGGCGGTCCTCCGGTCTTCGAGTACTGGGTGCGGCCGAAGGGCGTCGCTCCCGACGTCCTGTTCGCCCTCCTGTGCGGCGACGTGTCGGCTCCGGTGACATTCGCCGTCGAGCGCACCGGATGGGCGCCCACGGTCCAGCTGACGGCGTTTATGCGGGCGCTGCCGGCCGACGGGTGGCTGCGCGTCATGTGCACCTCGGTGCAGATCGGTCAGGACTGGTTCGACGAGGACCACATCGTGGTCGACTGCGAGGGCCGCATCATCGTGCAGACCCGGCAACTCGCGATGGTGCCCGCCCCCGGCTCCTAGCGCCGCGTCGTGTAATGCTGTGCGCCATGTCGAGAATCGCGATCATCGGCGGCGGCAGCATGGGTGAAGCGTTGCTGTCCGGGCTGTTACGGGCCGGCAGGCAGGTCAAGGACATGGTGGTCTCGGAGAAGTTCCCCGAGCGCGCGAAGTACCTCGCCGACAAGTATTCGGTTCGGGTCACCTCGGTCGTCGATGCGGCCGAGAACGCCGACTACGTCATCGTCGCCGTCAAGCCTGCCGACGTCGCGAGCATCGTCGAAGAGGTTACCGAGGCCGCCGCGCGCGCCGAGACCGATTCCGCCGAGCAAGTGTTCGTCACGATCGCGGCCGGGGTGAGCACGGCGTTCTACGAGTCGAAGCTGCCCGCCGGTGCGCCGGTGATCCGGGTCATGCCCAACGCGCCGGTCGTCGTGGGCGGCGGTGTCAGCGCGCTCGCGCCGGGCCGGTTCGCCACCGCCGAGCAACTCAAGGAGGTTTCGGCGATCTTCGACGCGGTCGGCGGGGTCATCACGGTCGCCGAATCGCAACTCGACGCGGTGACCGCGGTGTCCGGTTCGGGCCCGGCTTACTTCTTCCTGATGGTGGAGGCCTTGGTGGACGCGGCCGTCGCGTCCGGCCTCTCGCGCGCGGTGGCGACCGATCTGGTGGTGCAGACGATGGCCGGTTCGGCCGCGATGTTGCTCGAACGTCTCGACGAGGTCGACGAGGCCGGGGGCGCCGCGATGGACACCACCGCGGCGCAGCTGCGCGCCACCGTCACGTCGCCGGCCGGAACGACCGCCGCTGGGCTGCGGGAACTGGAGCGGGGCGGCTTGCGCGCCGCGGTCGCGAATGCCGTGGAAGCTGCGAAAACGCGCTCTGAGCAGCTCGGAATTACATCAGAGTAGTTAGAGAAATTCCGATGGATTAGCCCACACCCGTCGCAGTAACCCCACCTGCCACGCTATTCTCCCCTTGTATGCGCGGGTTGGTGCCAGCGGTGGGGAAGCCGCTGGAACTGCCCGTGCCTGATTGATTGGGTTGCGATGACGTCTATGAACGGGCCATCGGCGCGGGATGCTGGCGACGGCCAGCCCCGAGCTCAATTTCTGACGGTCGCCGAGGTGGCGAGCTTGATGAGGGTCTCGAAAATGACGGTGTACCGGTTGGTGCACAACGGCGAGTTGCCTGCGGTCCGGGTGGGCCGATCGTTCCGGGTGCACGCCAAGGCTGTCCATGACCTGCTGGAGACCTCGTACTTCGACGCGGGCTAGGCGCACGGTGGCACCGGGCGTCGGTGTAGGCAGGCGTTTTCCGTTTCCCAGGCAGGCCCGGGTAAAGTAACCAGGTCAATCAACTAGCTGTCTAGGTAGCGGAGTCACCGGGGTTTATGGGTTCAGTCATCAAGAAGCGGCGTAAGCGCATGTCGAAGAAGAAGCACCGCAAGCTGCTTCGACGCACCCGGGTGCAGCGCAGAAAACTCGGCAAGTAGCCGACAGCCGCGGCCGCTAGGCTGAGCCGATGGATTCTGATGGACGTTCTGGGGGACGCCCGACGGGAGTCCCCGGCAATGCCGGAGGTACGGAATCCGCGGACGCGGCGCCCTACCCGAAAGTGGTTCTGGTCACGGGTGCGTGCCGGTTTCTCGGCGGTTATCTGACCGCGAGGCTGGCACAGAACCCGCTGATCAACCATGTCATCGCCGTCGATGCGATCGCACCGAGCAAGGATCTGCTGCGCCGCATGGGGCGGGCCGAGTTCGTCCGGGCCGATATCCGCAATCCGTTCATCGCCAAGGTGATCCGGAACGGCGACGTCGACACCGTGGTGCATGCCGCGGCGGCCTCCTACGCGCCGCGGTCCGGCGGACGGGCCACGTTGAAGGAACTCAACGTGATGGGCGCGATCCAACTGTTCGCGGCCTGCCAGAAGACGCCGTCGGTTCGCCGGGTGATCCTCAAGTCGACCTCGGAGGTCTACGGCTCCAGCTCGCGTGACCCGGTGATGTTCACCGAGGAGAGCAGCGCGCGGCGGCCTCCGGGTGAGGGTTTCGCCCGCGACAGCATGGACATCGAGGGGTATGCGCGCGGGCTGGCCCGGCGCCGTCCCGACATCGCGGTGACCATTCTGCGGCTGGCCAACATGATCGGCCCGGCGATGGACACCGCGCTGTCGCGCTATCTGGCGGGGCCGGTCGTGCCCTCGGTCGTCGGCCACGATGCCCGGCTGCAACTGCTGCACGAACAGGACGCGCTCGGCGCGCTCGAACGCGCCACCGTGGCGGGCAAGGCGGGCACCTTCAACATCGGGGCCGCCGGCATCATCATGATGAGTCAGGCGATCCGCCGCTCGGGTCGGATCCGGCTTCCGGTGCCGCGTTCGGCGCTGTCCGTCGTCGATTCGCTGAGCCGGGCGACTCGCTACACCGAACTCGATCGCGAGCAGTTGAACTACCTGAGCTACGGCCGGGTCATGGACACCACGCGGATGCTCAACGATCTGGGATACCATCCGAAGTGGACGACTGCGGAGGCTTTCGACGATTATGTACGTGGTCGTGGATTGACTCCGATCATCGACCCACGATGGGTACGCTCAATGGAGAGTCGCGCCGTGGGGATGGCGCAGCGTTGGGGACACTAGTACTGACTCGATCCGGGGTGGGGAGAAGGTATCGACGTGGCGGGCGAACCTAAGGCGAAAGTCATTCCGCTACACGGGAATTCAAGCCGTGCATCGGCCACCCGCCGCGCTGCCCAGCGCACCGAGAGTGCGCGTCGACATCCTTCGCTGCTCGCGGATCCGGGGACGAGGGCCTCGGCCGAGCAGATCGCCGCGGTGGTGCGCGAGATCGATCAGCGTCGCAGCGCCGCATCGGGTGCGCCGCCCGTCGAGGACAGCCCGACCGAGCTTGCCAAAGCCATTGCGGCCGTATCGGAATTCGCGCGCAAACGCATGGCGGGCGATTACACCGTCGATGAGTTCGGGTTCGACGAGCACCTCACCAACGCTATCTTTCTTCCTTTGCTGAGAGTGTTCTTCCAGAACTGGTTCCGGGTCGAGGTCTCCGGCATCGAGAACCTCCCCGACACGGGTGCGGCACTCGTGGTGGCCAACCACGCCGGCGTACTGCCGTTCGACGGACTCATGGCTCAGGTCGCCGTGCACGACCACCATCCCTCGCACCGCCATCTCCGGCTGCTGGCCGCCGATCTGGTGTTCGACCTGCCGATGGTCGGCCAGGCCGCCCGCAAAGCCGGCCACACCATGGCATGCACGACCGACGCGCACCGGCTGCTGGCGAACGGTGAGCTCACCGCGGTCTTCCCGGAGGGTTTCAAAGGCCTCGGCAAGCACTTCAAGGACCGCTACAAGCTGCAGCGATTCGGCCGCGGCGGGTTCGTTTCGGCAGCGCTGCGGGCCAAGGCCCCGATCGTGCCGTGCTCGATCGTCGGCTCGGAGGAGATCTACCCGATGATCGCCGACGTGAAGCTGCTGGCCCGGCTGCTCGGCCTGCCGTACTTCCCGGTGACGCCGCTGTTCCCGTTGGCCGGCCCGGCCGGCATGATCCCGCTGCCGTCGAAGTGGCACATCCGGTTCGGTGAGCCGATCGACACCGCGGGCTACGAAGAGGGCGCGGCCGACGATCCGATGGTCACGTTCGAGCTCACCGACCAGGTCCGCGAGACGATCCAGCACACGCTCTATCAGTTGTTGGCGGGCCGCCGGAACATGTTCTTCGGCTGAGGTCTTAGCCGCACCTTTCTTCGGCGAGCAGACGCGCAGGTACCCGAAAACACCAGTTCTGCGGTACCCAAGCGACTGCTCGCGCAGCGGTGGGTCAGCTCCCGGACTTTTGCCCAGCAATCATCCGCGCGATCGCGGCGTCGCGCGCCGCGGCGATCTGCGAGCTGATCTCGTCGGCCTCGTCGGGGTGAGCCGCCTCGCCGAGCATCGTGACGATGCTGGTCGCGATCGGGTTGCCGTCGTCATCGGTGACCTCGGCGCGGATCTCACAGATCACGGTGCCGTGCGACTCGATCACCGAATCCAGGTAGGAGTCGAACCACAGCTTGTCGCCCACGACGATCGGCCGGTGGAAGATCAGCTTCTGGTCGCGATGCAGCACCCGTTCGAGGTTGATCGGGACGTCGAACTTGTCGAAGAGCTCGAGCTGGACCCGGCGGCCGGCAACGGCCAGGAACGTCAGCGGCGCCACCACGCTGTCGTGCCCGTACTCCGCGGCGGCCTCGTCGCTGTAGTGGGCCGGGTGGTCGTCCTTGACCGCGCGGGCGAATTCGCGGACCTTCTCGCGGCCGACCTCGAAGTAGTCGGGGTAACGGTAGTGAGTCCCGATGATGTCTGCGGCGATACTCATGTGCCCTGTACTGCTCCCTGTGCTCTCCGCATGAACCGTCCCTTGCTGCCGGGCACGTGCGTGCGGCCCGCCGCGGCACCGATTTCGCGGCCCGCCCGGTGCCGACATTTCGCGGCCCGCCGCGGAAGCCTATCAGCGCGTCCGGATTGCTCAGCGAATGTCGTGGCGACGCGAGGCCACCGCGGCCAGCGCACCGCCGAGGGCACCGAGCGCCAACGCCGACGGGACTCCGATCCGCGCGGCCTTGCGCGCGGTGCGGAAATCGCGGATCTCCCAGCCCCGCTCGCGCGCCACATCGCGCAGCGCCGCGTCGGGATTGATCGCCACGGCGGTACCCACGAGCGACAGCATCGGCACGTCGTTGAAGCTGTCGGAGTAGGCCGTGCAGCGGCGGAGGTTGAGCCCTTCGCGGATGGCCAGCGAGCGCACCGCGTGGGCCTTGCCGGTGCCGTGCAGGATGTCGCCCACCAGCCGGCCCGTGAACACCCCGTCGACGGATTCCGCGACGGTGCCGAGCGCGCCGGTCAGCCCCAGCCGCTTGGCGATCGTGGCGGCCAGCTCGTAGGGCGTCGCGGTGACCAGCCAGACCTGCTGGCCCGCGTCGAGGTGCATCTGCGCGAGCGCCCGGGTGCCCGGCCAGATCTTGTCGGCGATGATCTGGTCGTAGATCTCCTCGCCGAGCTCGACGAGTTCGGCGGTCGACCGGCCCTCGATGAAGGCCAGGGCCTTGCGGCGGCCCGCCGCCACGTCGTCGCTGTTCTCCTTGCCGGTGAACTGGAACTTGGCCTGTGCGTAGACGATGCCGAGGATGTCGGAATAGGTGAAGTACTTGCGGGCGGCCAGGCCGCGCGCGAAGTGCACGAGCGACGAACCGTGCACCAGCGTGTTGTCGACGTCGAAGAACGCCGCCGCGGTCAGGTCGGGCGGCGGCGCGCTGGGGCCGGCGGACGCGTCGGCTTCGAGGTCGGCGGCCAGATCGGTGACCGCTGCTTCGGCGCTGGCCTCGCCGCCGAGTTCCTGAGCGGGCGCATCGGCACTACCGGATTCGGACACGAATTCACCCTAAGTCACGGTGGCGGGATACTGGCGGCGTGGAGCCCCAGCAGTCCGGTCCGGCGGATCGGCACACCGTGACGTTGCTGACCAGGGCTGGGTGCAGCCTGTGCGCGCGAGCCGCGGAGCAACTGGCCGCATTGCGCGACGAGCTCGGGTTCGAGCTGGTCACCACCGATGTCGACGTCGAGGCCGCCGCGGGCGACCCGGCCTTGCGGGCCGAGTTCGGCGATCTGTTGCCCGTCATTTTGCTGAACGGAACCCAACACAGTTACTGGGAGGTCGATGAGCAGCAGTTGCGCAGCGACCTCGCCGACGGCATAGATCACTAGGTGAAATTTGGTGGCCGGGCAGGGAAACGATTACCTTGGTTGACGTGGTGATGAAGCCGTGAGTGTGCTGCTATTCGGGGTTTCGCACCGCAGCGCGCCGGTGTCTGTTCTCGAACAGCTGAGCACCGACGAGGCCGAGCAGGCCAAGATCATCGACCAGGTGCTCCAATCGTCATTGGTCACCGAGGCCATGGTGCTGTCCACATGCAACCGCGTCGAGGTGTACGCGGTTGTCGAGGCGTTCCACGGCGGTCTCTCGGTGATCGGGCAGGTGCTCTCCGAACACTCCGGCATGGGGCTCAACGACCTCACCAAATACGCATACGTCCGCTACGCGGAAGCCGCCGTCGAGCATCTGTTCGCGGTGACAAGCGGTCTGGATTCGGCGGTCATCGGTGAAGCGCAGGTGCTGGGCCAGGTTCGCCGGGCCTATGCATCGGCGGAGGCCAACCACACCGTGGGCCGCACCCTGCACGAGCTGGCGCAGCGGGCGCTCTCCGTCGGCAAGCGCGTGCATTCCGAGACCGGTATCGACGCCGCGGGCGCGTCGGTGGTCTCCGTGGCGTTGGGCATGGCCGAGGCGAAACTCAGCGGCGGGCTCGCCGGCCGTACCGCGGCCGTGGTCGGAGCCGGGTCGATGGGCGCGCTCGCCGGGGCCCACCTCGTCCGGGCGGGTGTCGAGCGGGTGCACGTGGTCAACCGTTCCCTGCCGCGGGCGCGACGGCTCGCGGAAAACCTGACCGAACAAGGCATCGTGGCCGACGCGGTGGCGCTGGAACACCTGCCGCAGGCACTGGCCGACGCGGATGTCATCGTCAGCAGCACGGGCGCGGTGCGCCCCGTCGTGTCGCTGGCCGACGTGCACCATGCGCTGGCTCAACGCAACGCGTCGGGCACCGAGCACCAACTGGTCATCTGTGACCTCGGCATGCCGCGCGACGTCGACCCGGCGGTGGCCGGTTTGCCCGGTGTCTGGGTGGTCGACATGGACCGCATCCAGCGCGAACCGTCGGCACGCGCCGCGGCCACGGACGCCGACGCGGCCCGCACCATCGTTGCCACCGAGGTTGCCAACTACCTCGCCGGGCAACGCATGGCCGAGGTCACCCCGACCGTGACCGCGCTGCGGCAACGGGCGGCCGACGTGGTCGAGGCGGAGCTGCTGCGGCTCGACAACCGGCTCCCCGGGCTGGACGCCGCTCACCGCGACGAGGTCGCGAAGACCGTACGCAGGGTGGTCGACAAGTTGTTGCACGCCCCGACCGTGCGGGTGAAACAGCTGGCAAGCGCCCCGGGTGGGGATAGCTACGCCGAGGCGCTGCGCGAGCTCTTCGAACTCGACCCGCAGGCCGTCGAGGCTGTGGCGGCCAGCGAATTGCCTTTCATGGCAACAGATCTCGATAAGACTGAGTAGAGATTGGCAAACTCCTCTAGGACGCGCGACACTCCGATCCGGATCGGAACCCGGGGTAGCTTGCTGGCGACCACGCAGGCCGGGACCATCAGAGACGCCTTGCTGGCCGCGGGGCATCCCTGCGAACTCGTCATCATCACCACCGAGGGCGACCGCAATCAGGGGCCGATCGCCGACATCGGCGTCGGGGTGTTCACCGCGGCATTGCGGGAAGCGATCCACGACGGCCGCGTCGATATGGCCGTCCACTCCTACAAAGATTTGCCAACCGCGCGCGATGAGCGCTTCACCATCGCCGCGATACCCCGCCGTGAAGACCCTCGTGACGCGCTCGTCGCCCGCGACGGCCTGGTGCTGGGGGAGTTGCCGGCGGGCTCGGTGATCGGCACGTCGAGCCCGCGACGGGCGGCGCAGCTTAGAGCACTGGGTCTCGGTTTGGAAATCCGCCCCCTAAGAGGCAACCTAGATACCAGGTTGAACAGGGTTACGAGCGGTGATCTCGACGGCATCGTGGTCGCCCGGGCGGGTTTGGCCCGCATCGGACGGTTGAACGTTGTCACCGAGACGCTCGAGCCGGTGCAGATGTTGCCAGCGCCGGCTCAAGGTGCGCTCGCGGTGGAATGCCGCGCCGGCGACACCGAGTTGGTCGCGGTGCTGTCGGAGCTGGATGACGCCGACACGCGTGCCGCGGTCATCGCCGAACGGGTCCTGCTCGCCGAACTGGAGGCGGGCTGTTCCGCACCGGTGGGCGCGATCGCCGAAGTGGTCGAGTCCATCGATGAGGACGGCAACGTCTTCGAAGAGCTGTCGTTGCGCGGCTGCGCAGCGACGCTGGACGGATCCGACGTGATCCGTGCGTCCGGCATCGGAACTCCGGAGCGGGCCGCTGACCTTGGTGTCTCGGTGGCCGCGGAGCTCTTCGAACTGGGCGCACGCGAGCTGTTGGAAGAGCGTGGGAGTGAGAAATGACCCGGCAGGACACCGTCGGTAGTGCCGACAATGCTGCCCGCGTCGGCGGAGCCGACAACGCAGCCCGCGTCGGCGGTGCCGACAACGCAGCCCGCGGTGCCGACAACGTAGTGCACGGCGGCGCCGACCACCCGGTTCGGGCGCGAGGCCGCAAGGTGAAGCCCGGTCGCATCACCTTCGTGGGTTCAGGCCCGGGAGACCCGGGACTGCTGACCGCGCGGGCACAAGCTGTGCTGGCGCACGCCGAGTTGGTGTTCACCGATCCCGATGTCCCCGAAGCGGTGCTGGCCCTCGTCGGCACCGATCTGCCCCCGGCGTCCGGTCCGGCCAAGCCCGCGGGCGGGGCCGACGCCGCCACGCCGGAGGCCGAGCAGCCCGCCGTGATCCCGGGCGGACCCGAGGTGCGGCCCGCCCTCGGCGATCCTGCCGAGGTGGCCAAGACGCTGGCCGGCGAGGCCCGCCACGGTTACGACGTCGTGCGGTTGGTCGCCGGTGACCCGCTGTCGGTCGACGCGGTGATCACCGAGATCGGCGCGCTGGCCAAGACACACCTGAACTTCGAGATCGTGCCCGGGTTGCCCGACACGACGGCGGTGCCGACGTACGCCGGCCTGCCGCTGGGTTCGTCGCACACCGTCGCCGACGTCCGCGGTGACGTCGACTGGGCGGCGCTGGCCGCCGCGCCGGGCCCGCTGATCCTGCACGCGACGGCCTCGCACCTGCCGGACGCCGCGCGCACCCTCATCGAGCACGGTTTGGTGGAAAACACCCCCGCGGTCGTCACCGCCAACGGCACCACGTGCCAGCAGCGTTCGGTCGAGACCACGCTGAGCGGCCTGATCGACAAGGCCACCCTGGCCGGCAGCGAGCCCGCCGGACCGCTGGCCGGGCCCCTGGTGGTCACGATCGGCAAGACCGTGGCCAACCGCGCCAAGCTCAACTGGTGGGAGAGCCGCGCGCTGTACGGCTGGACCGTCCTGGTGCCGCGCACCAAGGACCAGGCCGGCGAGATGAGCGATCGACTGGTGGGCCACGGCGCACTGCCGATCGAGGTGCCGACCATCGCCGTCGAGCCGCCGCGCAGCCCCGCGCAGATGGAGCGCGCGGTCAAGGGTCTGGTCGACGGCCGGTTCCAGTGGGTGGTGTTCACATCGACCAACGCCGTTCGCGCGGTGTGGGAGAAGTTCAACGAGTTCGGCCTGGACGCACGTGCGTTCTCCGGGGTCAAGATCGCCTGCGTCGGCCAGGCCACCGCGGACAAGGTGCGCGCGTTCGGGATCAACCCCGAGCTGGTGCCGTCCGGTGAGCAGTCGTCGCTCGGCCTGCTGGACGAATTCCCGCCCTACGACGAGGTTTTCGATCCGGTCAACCGCGTGCTGCTGCCGCGTGCCGACATCGCCACCGAGACGCTGGCCGAAGGTCTGCGCGAGCGCGGGTGGGAGATCGAGGATGTCACCGCGTACCGCACGGTGCGGGCGGCCCCGCCGCCGGCGCACACCCGCGAGATGATCAAGACCGGTGGGTTCGACGCGGTCTGCTTCACGTCGAGTTCGACGGTGCGCAACCTCGTCGGCATCGCGGGCAAGCCACACGCTCGTACCATCGTCGCCTGCATCGGCCCGAAAACCGCTGAGACGGCAGCCGAATTCGGGCTGCGGGTCGACGTCCAGCCGGAAACGGCCGCGGTCGGACCGTTGGTCGAGGCGCTCGCCGAGCATGCCGCCCGGCTGCGTGCCGAGGGTGCGTTGCCGCCGCCGCGTAAGAAGAGCCGTCGACGCTAACGCCGAAGATGCGGAGGCTTTACCGTGTCCTATCCGAGACACCGTCCGCGCCGGTTGCGGTCCACTCCGGCGATGCGCCGGCTGGTGGCCCAAACCTCGTTGGAGCCAAGGCATTTGGTTCTGCCGATGTTCGTGGCGGACGGTATCGACGAACCGCGGCCCATCAACTCGATGCCGGGCGTGGTTCAGCACACCCGCGATTCGCTGCGGCGGGCCGCGGCTGACGCGGTCGACTCCGGAGTCGGTGGCCTCATGCTGTTCGGCGTGCCACGCGACGAGGACAAGGACGCCACCGGGTCTGCGGGGGTGGACGCCGACGGCATCCTCAACGTGGCGCTGCGCGACCTCGCGAAAGACCTCGGCGACGCGACGGTGCTGATGGCCGACACGTGCCTGGACGAGTTCACCGATCACGGGCATTGCGGCATCGTCGACGCGCGCGGCCGTGTGGACAACGACGCCACCAATCTTCAGTACGTGAAACTCGCTGTGGCACAGGCGGAATCGGGCGCACACGTGGTCGGCCCGAGCGGGATGATGGACGGTCAGGTGGCTGCCATCCGCGACGGACTCGATGCCGCCGGGCACACCGATGTGGCCATCCTGGCCTACGCCGCGAAGTTCGCCTCCGCGTTCTACGGCCCATTCCGCGAAGCCGTGTCGTCGAGCCTCGTCGGCGATCGTCGCACCTACCAACAGGATCCGGGCAACATCCGCGAAGCGGTCCACGAGATCGAGCTCGACCTCGACGAGGGTGCCGACATCGTGATGGTCAAACCCGCCATGAGCTATCTGGACGTGGTCCGGGCCGCAGCCGACATATCGCCGGTTCCGGTCGCGGCCTATCAGATCTCGGGCGAGTACTCGATGATCAGTGCCGCCGCGGCCAACGGCTGGATCGACCTCCAGGCGGCCGCGCTCGAATCACTGGTCGGTATTCGGCGGGCCGGGGCCGACGTCGTGCTGACGTACTGGGCCGCCGAGGTCGCCGGCTGGCTCGCGTGACCGAACCCGTGACCGAACAGCGCAGGGAGCCCGACGAGCGTCCGGGCCCCCGCCCCGAAGACGTCGACACCGGTTTCTGGTTGTGGGCCGTCGCGCTGCCGCTGCTGGTGATCGGCTATCTGCTCGACGTCGTCACCGGGGCCCGCGGAGATCAGCGGCTGCTCCTGATCGTCTTCTCGGTGATGTTCATGGTGGTCCTGGCCTCGATCGTCGGGGCTTTCCTGGTGCTGCTGCGGCAGGGCTATCGGTGGGCACGGACCTTGTTGACCAGCGGCGGTGCGGTTTCGGTCGTACATGCCGTCAGCAGCCTGCTGTCCGGGGACCGGCCGGCCGCCGTCGCGGTCGCGTATGCCGTCACGGCGATCGTCGGGTCGGTACTGATCGTCGGCGGGATCTATCTGCTGCACCGCAAGGACGCGAACGGATACTTCACGCGCTGATTCGCTAGGCTTTGCCGACAATGCCGACCTCAACGCCGTCTTCACCGCCGCCGCCACAGCGCTCGCTCGTCACGACGGTCGGGTTCTGCTTCTGGCTGGTCGCCGCGGTGTTGTTGATGGTCGGCGGGATGATCGCGGCATCGGTTTCGTTGCCCGGCCTCGACACGCTCGTGTTCCGCGGCACCGGTGTGCTGACCGCGCTCGCCGGCATCGGGATGGCATTCCTGGCCGGGCGCAGCCGCAGCGGCGATCCCCGCTTCCGCCGGGCCGCGATCGCGTTGTCGCTCGCGATCGTGGTGATCGTGGCGTTGACGGCACGGTTCGGCGTGGTGCACATCCTCACCCTGTTCGGGGTGGTCCTGCTGATCATCGGGACGATCCTGAACGCGCTGCCGAAGCCGAGGAGAGATGTTGACTGAGGCCGAGGGACAGAGCGGAGCGCAGGCGCCCGAGGTGCTGTTCTACGAGCAGGGTGCGAGCTGGGCGTGGCTGCTGGCCGGGCCTGCCGCCGGCATCAGCATGGCGATCCTGCAGCGAACCGGCGGATACGGCCACGACCTGTGGATTCCATTGGCGTTCCTCGTGCTCGTATCGGGGTTCATCGCGATCCAGATCAAGGCGGCCCGCATCCACACCTCGGTCGAGCTCACGGCTCAGACGCTGCGGCAGGGCACCGAACGGATCTCGATCGACGAGATCGTGCGGATCTATCCCGAGGCCACCGGGTCGGAAGCGCTGAAGTGGCAGTCGTTCCGCGCACTCGGCGAACTGACCGGGGTTCCGAGGGGCCGCACCGGGATCGGCCTCAAGCTCACCGGCGACCGCTCGGCCCAGGCCTGGGCGCGCAAGCACCGCCGTCTGCGCGAAGCCCTCAGCGCGCTCGTCGAGGAGCGGACACCGTGAAGCGTCGCGCCGTCATCGAACTCGTGGTCGCGCTCCTGGCGGCCGTCGGCTGCGTGCTGAGCTGGCTGGCGGCCGGCTCCACGATCGAGGTCGCGCCCGTGCTGGCGGGCGAACCGGCCACCACATCGGTCACCTACTACGCGCCGCTTCTGGTGCTGTCGCTGTTGCTGGCGATCGCCGCCGGCGTGCTGGCCGTGCTGGGCATCGCCCGGCTGCGACGCTGAGGATGTTCGACTGGCTGCCCGTCACCCACGGTGAGTCCGGCGCCGGGGTGTTCCGCAGCCCCGACGGCACGCGTTACGCCAAGATGGTCGCCGCGGCCGAGGTAGCCGACCTCGCCGCCGAGCGGGACCGGGTCTCCTGGGCGAACGAGCACGGGATTCCCGCACCGGCCGTGATCGACTGGGGTGTCACCGACGGCGGTGGCGCCTACCTCGTCACCACCGCGGTGGCCGGGGTGCCCGCGGATCGGCTGACCGAAGCGGGGCTGCGCGCCGCGTGGCCGTCGATCGTCGCCGCGGTACGCGCGTTGCACGACGTTCCGGCCCACGCCTGCCCCTACCGTCGCGAACTCGACTCGATGCTGGCGCGGGCGCGCCGGGTCGTGGCCGCCGACGCGGTGAACCCCGACTTTCTGCCCGACGAAGACCGGGCCGTTCCCGCGACAGAGCTGCTGGCGCGGGTCGAGCGCGACGCCGCAGTGCGGCGAACGCAGGAGGCGCACGATCTGGTCGTCTGCCACGGGGACCTGTGCCTGCCCAACATCCTCGTGGACGACGCGGCGGTGGCCGGCTTCATCGACCTCGGCCGCCTCGGCCGCGCCGACCGGCATGCCGATCTGGCGTTGCTGCTGGCGAACACCGCTGACACGTTCCCCGGGTTCGCTGCCGAAGCGGCCGCGCTTCTGGCCGCGGAGTACCCGGCGCCTATCGACGACGACCGGCTCACGTACTACCTCGACCTCGACCCGTTGACGTGGGGGTGAGTGTCGTCACACTCCTGGTGGTACAAAGTGCAAAATCTGTAACACTGTGTCCATGACTGAACTGGCTGAGCAGCCGCAGCAGCTCGACGCCCTGCCGTTGGGCCCGGAATCCTTGGTGTGGAAGTACTTCGGCGACAACCGCATGTACCTGATCGGGCCGCGCCCCGCGGTGCTGCAGAACATGCTCGCCGAGTTGGGCCAGGGCGTGCTCGACCACTCGACGTTCTTCTCCGACACCGCCGAGCGGCTCAAGCGCACGATCCCGCCCATCTTCCGCACGGTGTACGGCAGTGACGACGACAACGCGGGCACCCAGGTGCGCGATTTCCACCATCACGTCAAAGGTGACATGCCCGACGGCGGCCGCTACCACGCACTGGATCCCGAGACCTACTTCTGGGCCCACGCGACATTCGTCGAGCAGGTGCTCTACTTCGCCGACACCTTCGTCAAGCGCCTGACCGACGCCGAGAAGGAACAGATCTACCTGGAGTCCAAGACGTGGTACCGGCGCTACGGCGTCAGTGACCGCCCGATGCCGGCCACCTACGCCGAGTTCGTGCAGTACTGGGACCGGATGATGGACGAGGTGGCCGTGCCGCACAAGTCCGCGCGCTACGGCGTCGGCTACGTGACCAAGGGCTTCCCGTGCCCGAAGGCGGTGCATCCGGCGGTCTGGCGGGTCATCGCGTTCGTGTTCAACCCGGTCGCGGCGTTCCTGACCACCGGCGGCCTGCCGCCCCGCGCCCGCGACCTGCTCGAACTACCGTGGACCGAGCGGCAGGAACGCAACTATCAACGGTTCGCCGCGTTTTGGAGGTCCCGCCCGGTGAACTGGGTGTGGGATCATCTGCCGATGAGTGTGCGCTACAACAAATTCGCGCAAAAGGGCTATGCCAGGGGCTGACACCGCCAGTGAGGCCATCCTCGACGCCGCACTCGTCGAGTTCGAACGGCACGGCTTTCGCCGGGTCGCGCTCGATGACGTCGCGCGACGCGCCGGGGTCAGTCGCACCACGATCTACCGCAGGTTCGCCAACCGCGACGAACTTGTCGGTGCGGTGATCGAGCGCGAGAATGTGGCGCTGTTCGCCGATATCGCCAACGAGCTGAAAGCCGCAGGGCCACAGTCGAACTACTACGTCGAAGCGTTCACGCTGTCGATCCTGCGGTTCCGCAGGCACCGCGTGCTCAACCAGATGATCGGCGACGAACCGGCTCTGGTGATGGAGCTGATGCACCGTCACTACGGCGCGGCGGTCGAACGCATGGCCGCCGCGCTGCGGGTGATCTTCCCGCCCGGATTCGCCGACAAGATCGGTGAGCAGACCGTCAACGACCTCGCCGACACGATCCTGCGCTATGCGGCGATGGTCCTGCTGCTCCCGAGCGTCCAGCCACTCGACACCGCAGACGACATCCGGGCATTCGCCACCCGGCACTTCCTGCCCAGCCTGCCGGTGTCGCTGCGCGCCGTACCCGCCTGACGGTTTCAGCGCGGCGCGGTGACCACGTCCCAGTCGTCGGGCACGCCGCTGACCTTGACGTCATGGCCGTATGCGTCGATGTTGACGACAACGTTGCCCAATCGCAGATCGGTCAACGCCAGGCGCCCCCAGTCCTGGGGCAGTGCGGGCGACACTTCGATCTGGCGCTTCGGCACATGCGGATCCAAGCCGAGGAACGCGCGGACGAGTAGCAGCGGGGCAGCGCTGGCCCACGCCTGTGGCGAGCACGACGTGGGGTAGGGCACCGGCGACGGGAATTCGGTTCGCGGGAACCCGCAATACAGCTCGGGTAGCCGACCGCCGAACGCATCGGCGGCATCGAGCAGACCGGCCGCGAGCTGTTCGGCCAATTGCACGGCCCCCGGTACGTGCCGGTAGCGCATGAGGCCGGCGATGGCGATCGCCGTATCGTGCGGCCACACCGAGCCGTTGTGGTAGCTCATCGGGTTGTAGGCGCCCATCGTGGTCGCGAGGGTGCGCAAACCGAACCCCGAATTCATCTCGGTGTCGGACAGCCGGTCGATGATCGCGGCGGCGTGTTCGTCGGTGGCGATGCCGGTCCACAAACAGTGGCCCACATTGCTGGTCAGTGCATCGACCGGCCGCTTTCGGGCATCGAGTGCGATTGCGTACCAGCCCTTGTCGTCCAGCCAGAAGGCGTCGAGGAACTGGCTGCGCAGGGTTCGAGCCCGGTCACGGAGGCGCTGCGCGAGCGCGGCGTCGTCGAAGGCCTCGGCCAGCTCGGCACGTGCCAGCAGCGCCGCGTAGTGATAACCCTGGACTTCGCACAGCGCGATCGGTGGCTCGGCGGTGCGTCCGGTCGCGTCGTTGATGCCGTCGAAGCTGTCCTTCCAGCCTTGGTTGATCAGCCCGCGGTCGGTCGCACGCTGATACTCGATGAACCCGTCGCCGTCGCGGTCGCCGAATCGCGTCGCCCACATCAGCGCCGCATCGGCCGCCGGTAGCAGGGAACGCACGGATCCCTCATCGGCGCCCCATCGCCAGCTCTCGGCCAGCAGCATCACGAACAGCGGTGTCGCGTCGACCGCCCCGTAATACACGGTCCCACCGAGAACGTCTTCGCTGGCCGGTCCGCGCCGGATTTCGTGCAGTATCCGGCCGGGCTGTTCCTCGGTGATCGGATCGATCCGGCGGCCCTGCACCTCGGCGAGCCGCTGCAGCGTGCCCACCGAAAGCCCGCAGTCCAGCGGCAGCGCCATCCATGCCGTGAGCAGGCTGTCCCGGCCGAACAGGGTCATGTACCACGGCGCGCCCGCCGCGACAAACGGTCGGCCGTCGCCGGTCTCGTCGTGGATCAACAGCGCCCCGAGGTCACTTTCGGTGCGCCGCAACACCTCTGCGAGGGTGGCGTGGTCGGCTTCGACGTTGGTCGCGGTGTCGCGCCATGCCTCCATCTTCTGAGCGGGCGCACTCGACTCCAGCTGTTCGCCACTGCGGAACCGGCTCTTGACGCTCTGATTGGCCAGCGTCGGCTGCACGACCACGTCGACTTGCCAGCGTTCGTGGGGGCCGACGACGACGCGCCAGGTGAACGAACCGGGCAGCACGGCAGGGTCTCCGGTGGCCGTCACGGTCAACCCGCGGATGTAGTCGGCGCGGTCGTGCAGGACGAGTTCGTCGTTGACGACCGTGAGCTCGGCGCCGCGCACCGGTGCGCGGCCTTCCTTGACGGCGAACAGGTCGGCGAAATCAGCGTCGGCGTGCAGTTCGAGGGTCACGACGGTGCTCTCACCGTCGAGGTTGTGCAACGTGATGGTTTCGCGCATCCCGTCGGCCACCAACCGCTCCCGGACCACGAGCAGCGTGCTGTCGGCCAGCCCGGCACGGGGAGCGCGACGGGAGATGAACTGGGCGGCAAACGCTTCCGGAATCTGTACCGACAGCGGTTCCGGCGGGCGGCCGTCGACACGGAGCTCCCACCGGGACAGCACCCGCGCGTCGCGGAAGAACAGTCCGTGCGAGCAGCCCGCCGTCACGTCGCCGTGCCGATCAGACAGGCAGAAACTGGCGCCTTCCACCAAAGTCACTGTGTCGCCGTCGAACCCGATGCCGGCTGGCTCGCCGCTGTTGAGTGCGTTGGGAGCGCTCATGCGCTGGCCCGTTCCGGCATTCCGGGCTCGACGATCTGGCGCAGGGTGATCGGCTGCGGTGCGCCCAGCACCGAGCGGTAGATGCGCTCGTACCCGGATCCGAACTGGCCGACGGCGAAGTGGGCGGCCACGTGACGTCTGCAGGCCGCCGGATCCAGCGCCTGTGCCTTGTCGATGGCCGTGGCGAGCTCTTCGGGCCGGTCACAGAGCACACCGGTCACGCCGTCGACGACGACCTCGGGCACCGCGCCGCCGCGCAGCGCCACCACCGGCGTGCCGCACGCCATCGCCTCGATCATCACCATGCCGAACGGCTCCTCCCATTGGATCGGGAACAGCAGGCAGCGTGCACCGGCCAGGAGCTTGCGCTTGCTGACGGCGTCGGCTTGTCCGAAGACATGATCGTTCTCGGTGAGCAGCGGCCGTACCTGCTCGTCGAAGTAAGCCTGTTCCGACGGCTCACTGCACTTGCCTGCCAGCACCAGGGGCATGCCGGCCTCATGTGCGGCCTGCAGTGCGAGGTGGGCCCCTTTGTAGGGGGCGTAGCGGCCGAGGAACAACGCGTAGTCGCCTTTGTCGGACCGGAACGGCCAGTCGTCGATCCGCAACGCATTGTGCACGCGCCCAACCCAATTGAGATCGGGAGCCAGCTCGCGTTGCCGATCGCTGATCGCGATCAGGCCGACATCGTCGCCGAGTTCGCGGTAGTAGGGGTAGAGGTCGTCGTCGATCGGGCCATGCACCGTGACGAGGGTGGGCAACCCGAGGTTCCGGTACGCGGGCGTGTTCAACGGGCCTGCGAACGTGTGGTCGTGGATCAGGTCGACGCCGTCGGTCGAAGCGATGTGTTCGATCGCGCGGCGGACTTTGAGTGCATGCATGATCTCGGGATAGGGCTGCCCGAGCCGATCGGCCATGGTTTGGCGCCACAGCGGCTTGAACGACGCCGCGGTGCCGGGCTCACCGGCACCGAGCAGGGTGACGCGGTGCCCGCGTTTGACCAGAGCGTCTGCCAGATCGGCGACGACGGCCTCGGTACCTCCGTAACCCTTGGGTGGAACGTCGAAGTAGGGGGGTGCGACGAGCACGATGCGCAGCGGTTCGATGGCTTCGTTGGAATTGGCGAAGTCGTTGCCGCTCATGGATTTACCTCCTTCACGGTTGTCGCAGCGGCGTTAGCACTCTCATCCGACGAGTGCCAATTATGGCGTGTTTGAGCCGACTGCGCCAACGAGGGGTGCGGCGTGCCTTGGACATGTGTGCGCAGTCGCGCCGCTGTGGTGACCGGCTGCCGGTGCTCTGCTCGACCGCAGGGTGCACAATCACGTCGACGGACACCGAAAACCAAGGGGCGGAACACGGCTGACGATGCATAGCAGCAGAACGCCACGAGATCACGTGTCGGCAGTGGTTGCCGCGCACGGCGCGCTGGCGTACCAGGTTGCCCAGGCGTCAGCGTTGTTGCGCGCCAATGCCTACGACAAGTACGCCGCGCACCTCGAGGAGCACCGCGCCGAGCTCAACGTGGCGATCGGTGAACTGGCGTTGTGGTTCGACAGTTTCGGCGACTGGCTGCCGATCGACGTCGGCTCGGGTCTCCACGCCGCGACATCCGACGGCGTGGTCGCCGGCGGGTCGTTCGAAACGCAGCTGCACACGGTGCGTGAGAGTCTGAAAGCCGGGCTGCGGCGTCTGCTCGGTGAGGTGGCCGACGCCCGGTCCGGTTTGGCCGGCGCCGGTCTGCCTGCCGGCGAGATCACCGCATATCGCAGGGTGGCCCGGTTGTGGGCAGGCGAGGCCATCGATGTGGTCGCCGCCGTTCACCGGCTGGCGCTGGCCGACCACTACATCCGCCGGCTCGGTCTGCTCGCCGGCGGCCGTGCCGGTCGCGAGGGGGTTGACCTACTGCGACGATGGATGCACGAATTGGAGGAAGCCGATCGCGAAGGCGAACTGGAGCTGGCCGCGACCTGTGGGTACGAGCAGTTCGTCGAGCGCTACCGCGCAGAGTCGGCAGGCTGACAGCCACCTTCACCGGGCGTTTCCGAGAAAATCGGGGCGGCCGAGAAGGGATGGCACCCAGAGCTCGGCCGCCCCGGGTTGCGCGTGTAGCCCACCGATCTGTGCCACCGTCAGTGGCGATATGCGCAGGCTCGAGTCGGCCGATGTCGCATCATGTCGCATAACTGGGCTCACGCGGGTCGAGATCAGCAGTCATTGCTCCAGGTGCATCACTCCTTGACTCACAGGGAAATTCGAGGTCTGACGAACACGCCGGAGGTGAGCGCTGAGTTGCCCACACCTGCTGTGCGAGTTCTCGCCACCCCGGTCCGTTGCGTGCCCGCGGTGGCCGTGTTGTAACCGGTCGAAGGATCGCGGTGCGGAGACCGGCGCGACGGCGCGGTCGGCGGCTGACGGGCATCTCCGCGACAACCGCCGGGCCCTTCCCTGAATCCCTCTCGTGCACAAGGCGTTTCCACTCGGCCTCCACGATCGCCGCCGCCTCGTCGAGCACGGCAGAGGGCTGTCGGGTCAAAGCCGCCAACTCGCTCACCTCCTTCCCGGATGCTGTCGAATCCACATGCAGGAGTAGGCGTTTCGCCGCGGTGTCGACAGATCTGTGTCTGTCGACATAGTTTTCTTATAGCACTGGATTAAGGTGGGTGCAAGGCCCAACCGGGTGTAAAAGAAGAAGGCGACTCAGTGTCCATTGATTCAGGCGAGCGGTCCGCCCGGGGCGTGTACGCCATCTCGGTGGTCGCCGAGTTGACCGGGCTCGACCCCCAAACGCTGCGGCTGTACGAGCGGCGCGGGCTGCTGACTCCGGCACGCACCGGCGGTGGGACCCGTCGTTACAGCGACGATGATCTTGTACGGCTGCGACGGATCGCCGAACTCGTCGGCGAAGGCGTGAACATCGCCGGAATCGCCCAGATCTTGACACTCGAACGACGCAACAGCGAACTGGAATCCGACAACGTCCACCTCAGGGCCGAGAACGCCCGGCTGCATGCCGGCCGCACGCGACGCTGAGGTCGGTGCACTGTTTGGTACGTCACATTTCGGGGCAGCCCGATATCCATGGACGCAGAACAGCAGGACACCGAAGAGAACCGCAGTACCGAGGCTCCCGAAATCACCGACGAGCATCGGCAGAAGGCCAAGAAGATCATGGAAGCGTACGAGGACGACCGTCCTACGACGACGCTGCCGGGCAGTGGGGGGACCGTTTCCGGAACCATGGTCAACGATTGGGTCGACGACGAAGGGAAGCCGGTCTACGGCAACGACGATAAATAGCGGCGAGCACTCACGCCGCTCGCAGTGCGGCCCACCTAGGGTGGCAGGCGTGACTTCGTTGGACCAGACTGCGCCCGCTTTCGTCGACATGGCCCATGCAATCGTGTGGGCCTCCGTGGCCACCGTCGACGCCGACGGCCGGCCCCGCACCCGCATCCTGCACCCGATCTGGGAGTGGGACGGCACCGATCTGTTCGGCTGGGTCGCGACGGTGCCGAGCCCGGTCAAGCGCGCCCACCTCGCAGTGAATCCGTATGTGTCCGTGAGTTACTGGACGACGAGCCATGACACGTGCTCGGCCGACTGCCTCGTCGAGTGGTACACCGACGACGAAACCTGCACGCAGGTCTGGGACAAGTTCGCCAACGGCCCGGCGCCCGTGGGCTACGACCCGCGCATCATCCCGCAGTGGAGCGAAGGGCCGACTTCGCCGGAATTCGCCGCGCTGCGGCTGACGCCATACCGGCTGCGGGTGATGCCGGGAACGGTCATGATGCAGGGTGCCGGCGAAGTGCTGAGCTGGCACAGCTAGCCGTCTCTTGTGTCCCGCTTCGCGGTCAGGGATGTGGTGGTTCCCCGGTCACGCGGTGGTCGGCGTGATTGAGGCCTTCTCGGACCAGGCGACTGAGGTGGCCGTCGTTGAGCCGGTAGACGATGTGCCTGCCATCGCGGCGGGTGGCGACCAGGCCGGCGAAACGTAGCTTGGCGAGGTGCTGGCTGACGGAGGTGCGCGAAGCGCCGGTTGCGGCGGTCAGGGCGGCGACGTCGGCTTCCTTCTGGCTCAACAACCACAGGACGTGCAGCCGGGTGGGGTCGGCGAGCATCCGGAAGATGTCACTTGCCGTCTCCAGGCGCAGCTGATCCGGCTCGACGTCATGGCGCAGGCTGGCCGGCGACGGCGGATTCCCGGGTGCAGATCGGGTCATGTGCACCACCTTCTCGCTGCCGTGACGGGGATCCGGTCGGCCGCCAGGTTGAGATCGCTGTCGCTGCGGCGAGTGTAGCCACGCCGGCCAGGACGAGCGCGGCAACGGTCTGGCCCAGCGTGGCGCCGACCCAGCCGGCAATCGGATAGGCCACCAGGAAGCAGGCATGCGACAGGGAGAACTGTGCGGTGAACACGGCTGTCCGGTTGTCGATGGTCGAGCCCCGCCGAAGCAGTTGGGCCGACGGGGTGTTGATCAGCGAGGTCGCTGCACCCAGTGTCATCCACAACGCGCCTAGCACAACCCATCCGGCCGGCGGCGCGGGCGGCACCGAGATGAACACCGTCGCCGCGCTCAGAGCCGCGGCCGTGACCGTCGCGCCGGCGAGCATGACGGTGCGATCGCTCAACCTGCGGAGGGTTCGGGGCATCGTCAGCGCGACGAGCATGGATCCGGCGCCGTAGCAGGCCAGCATCGACGCCATGCCGAATTGCGGGCCGTCGAGCAGATCCCTGACGTAGATGACGGTGTTGACCACCACCAGTGCGCCGGCGGCTGCCACCGACATGTTCAGCGCCAACAGTGCGCGTAACTCGGTCGCCGACACCATCACCTGGGCGCCCTGCAGGAGCCGATCGCGTAACCGCTCGGGCCGCGTCGCAGCCGGCATCGGGGGAAGCCGGCTCGCCAGGACGAGGGCCGCCGAGACCGCGAATCCGCCGACGGTTCCGAGGAACAACAAGTGATAGGAGGTCACGGCCAACAGTGCGGCGGCCAGTATCGGGCTCAGCAACGCTTCGAGGTCGTAGGCGAGCCGCGACATCGACAGCGCGTGGGTGTAATCGTCCTCGTCGATCAGGACCGACGGAATGGCCGACTGGAACGCCGGGGTGAACGTCGCGGAGGCGGCTTGCAGCACGAATATGAGTACGTAGACCTGCCACACCGCGTCCACGAACGGCAGCATCAGCGCGACCGTGGCGCGCACGATGTCGGTGGTCACCAGCACGCTCCGGCGGGGAAACCGGTCGGTCAGTGCCGACATCAGGGGCGCGACCGCCACGTAGGCGACCATCTTGATCGCCAGTGCCATGCCGAGCACCGCGCCGGCCCGGCTGCCCGCCAAGTCATAGGCCAGTAGCCCGAGCGCCACGGTCAGCAGGCCCGTTCCGAGCAGTGCGACGACCTGCGCGGTGAACAGCCTGCGGAACACCGTATTCGCCAGCGCGCCGGAGCGCGGCCTCGGCGGGGAGCGGTCGGCCATGCCTCGATTATTACCTCATGTGCGCACTTGCGCACCTATATGCATCCGCCTGCGACTGGATTGCGTATGTAACCACGGTTACAATCAGTAGGTGGCCAGCGAGAGCAGGCAGTGGGTGCTGCTGAACTACCGGATGCCACGGGAGCCATCGACACCCCGGATTGCGGTGTGGCGCAAGCTGAAGAAGCTTGGCGTCGCTCAGTTGGCCGACGGATTGGTTGCGCTCCCCGCCGACGCGCGTACCCGTGAGCAGTTGGAATGGCTGGCCGATGAGGTGATCGAGGCCGGTGGACAAGCCGGGGTATGGCTGGCGCACCCCACGATCGTGCGCCAGGAACGTGACTTGGCGGCCACGCTGGCGGAGGCCAGGGCGGTCGAGTACCGGGCGTTGTCGGCTGCGGCGGCTGAAGCCTCAACGCTCAGCCCGTCTGCCCGCGCGGCCGCGTTGCGTCGGCTGCGGACCCAATGGCGGCACGTCACCCGGCGTGACTTCTTCCCTCCGCCTGAACGCGAACAGGCGCGAATTGCTCTGCAAGAGCTGGCCGGTCGGATCGGCAATACTGCGGAGGTGCCGCGATGAGGTGGGCGACGCGTGCCGGGGTGCACATAGACCGGGCCGCGTGCGCGTGGCTGATCCGCCGATTCGTCGATCCAGCGGCCGAGTTCGTATTCGTCGCCGGTCCGGATGATGTTCCCGACGACGCGACGCCGTTCGATATGCGCGGTGTCGATCTCACCCACCATGGCGGGGACTGCACTTTCGAAACCATCCTTCGCCGTTACGAACTCGACGACCCGGTGCTGTGGCGCATCGCTGAGATCGTGCACGAGGCCGATCTCGACGACGGCCGCTTCGACGCGCCGGAAGCACCCGGGCTGGACACGGTGATGCGCGGACTGTCGATGATCGGGTCCGATGACCAAACTCTGGCCGTAAGCGATGCGGTGTTCGCCGGGCTATATGAGTTTCACCGTCGGGCCTTGATGCTCGGACGGGAGCCGTCGTGAACCTCATCACTCGTGGACTGTCATCGTGGTGGCGGCGCGCCGCCGGACGAGATGCCCTCGTGCGACGCAGCGATCGGGTCGAGGCATGGATGGTGGCCGTGACCGTCGTGTTGCTGATCGGTGCCGTACTCGTCGGCAGCGCAGTAGGCATCGGGTTGTACAACGCTCGTACCGCCCACCACGCCGCCGCCCGATCAACGTGGCACGTCGTGTCTGCGACCGCGATGGACTCCAGCGCTATGGCGCCGGACACTCGCCGGTTCGCCTGGACTGTTCCCGCCTGCTGGCCCGCTCTCGGTCGCACCCGCTGTGACACCGTCGACACAGAACGCGCTGTCGCGGCTGGCCAACGGCTGTCAATCTGGATCGACCACAACGGCAATTATGTTCAGATCAGCGATCCGGCGCGTCGTGCCCTACGTGATTGTCTGGTTGCCGGGCTTGCCGTATGGGGTGTGTTGACCACGACGATCCTGGCCGCCGTGGCGATATTCCGTCGCCGACTCGACGCCATCCGATCACGAGCGGTCGACGTAGCCCTCGCGTTACTGCTCGGCACAAGTTCCGATATGCCCGACGACAGTCGCTGACGGCATGCTGTCGAACGAACCCACCCTGGGAGCTCCGCTCATCGGGCTGTGCATCGGCATGGCGCTCGCCGCTGCGCTCATCTACCGGCTGGCCGGGCTCGGTCGGCCGGCCACCGTCCCGTGGGCGACATTTCGCGCCGGAGTGCAACTGGCTGCCGTCGCCGCGATCCTTGCCGCGGCGATCACCCGGCTGTGGTCATCGGTGCTCGTGTTGGCGGTGATGTTCACGGTCGCGAGCCTCACGGCCGCCCGCCGTAGTCAGGCGACCCGCGGATCAGCCTGGATCGCAATGGCTTTGGCTGCCGGACTGCTCTGCGTGTTGCCCGCGCTGTTGCTGTCCGGTGTGGTGCCCTCGACGGGTGTCGCCGTGGTACCGGTCGTCGCGATCGTCCTCGGTGGCACCATGACCGCCGTCGCCGTCGCCGCGCGCCTGGCTCTCGACACCCTCGTCCTACGCGCCGGTGAGGTCGAGGCGGCGCTGAGTCTTGGTATGAGCAACCGGGATTCGCGCCTGGAGGTCATTCGTGGAGCGGCGACCAATGCCTTGCTGCCGAACCTCGATTCGACCCGGACGGTGGGCTTGGTGACGCTTCCCGGGGCATTCGTCGGCGTGTTGCTCAGTACCGGGTCGGCGACTCAGGCCGGCGCGGTGCAGATCCTCGTCCTCGTGGCGCTTTTGCTTTCACAGAGTTGTGCGGTGGCGATCACCATCGAGCTCATCGCCCGCGGTCGTATTGTGCGAGCGCAGAATCCGTCGCCTCAGGCCGGCCGCCGCCGGATCTTCGGCGTCGGTTCGGTGTGGTCACGGTGGGGCCACGGCACCAGCATGGGAACCCGCTCCCGGTAGTCGCGGTATTGGCGGCCCATGGCGCCGACCAGATCCCGCTCTTCGAGCTGAATCGCCACCAGGATGTAGGCCGTGCTCACCGCGGCGAAGAGCAGATGGCCGGCCGTCATCGTCGGCGCCGCCCAGAACGCCACGATGAAGCCGAGCATGATCGGGTGGCGAATCAGCCGGTACAGCAGCACAGTTCGGAAGCCGGGCTCACGGTACGGCTCGCCGCGCCAGGCCAGAAACACCTGACGCAACCCGAACAGATCGAAGTGATTGATCATGAACGTCGAGCTGAGCACAGTGGCCCAGCCCAACCAGAACAACGCCCACAGAAGCACCCGGCCCGCAGTGGATTCCACGTCCCACACGACGGCCGGCATGGTCCGCCACTGCCAATACAACAGGAACAGCGCGAGGCTGGCCAACAACACATAGGTGCTGCGTTCGATCGGCTGCGGCACGAACCGGGTCCACCACCGTTTGAAGCCGGGCCTGGCCATCACGCTGTGCTGCAACGCGAACACCGACAGCAACACCAGGTTGACGATCACCGCCTCGACGATCCCGGCCGTGATTCCGGAGTCGACCGTGCGCGGCACGAGAAAGCCGCCGACGAAACCGATCGCATACAGAAACGCCACCAGGAACACCAGGTAGCTCGCGACCCCGTAACCGATGGCGAACAAGCGCTTCATGGCGACCTCCCGGTGGCCCGGCCCATATTCACTCTATGCCTGAAATGCGCAGGTGAACAGGGGTTTGTTGACTAGCCAAAATTACACATGAGCAACGCGTTCGTAGCGCTGAGCCGGCCTACCGCCGAAGCGCCATGCCGCACCGATCGGCGAACCGCGTCACACGCGCCGCAACAGCACGGCCTGCTCGAACGGCAGGCGGGCAAAGACCTTCTGCGCCCGGCCTTTCACGTGGGCCGCCGCTTCTTCTCGGGTCACCACCCGCGGCTCGGCCAGCCGGATGGTCCTGCCGTGCCTGCGCATCTCGGCTCCGCCGGCAGCGGTGATGTTCTTGAGCCAGTCACGGTTCGGCCCGTAGGTCAGCAGAATCGCGACGCCCTCGTCGGTACCGAAGACCGAGAGCGGGGTGCGGTAGCGCGTACCGGATTTGCGCCCGACGTGTTCGAGGATCCCGAACGTAGGGGCCCAGCCCGCCCAGAGCCGCTGGATCGGGTTGGTGACGTGACGGTTGAACCGGGCCAGCCATTGCGGTAGTTGCATGGCCCCAATCATGCGTGAATGACGGTTGCCCCGACCAGATCCTGCTGAGCTGGCGCTCAGCGCGAAGTTTGTCGACACTATGGCGTATGGGCGATCTCAAGCCGCCGCGGTTCGTGCGTGCGGTGTTCAACCGGACTGCGCTGGTCAGCAAACCGCCGCAGCCAATCCGCGTCCTCGCGCAGACGCCGGTGGCCGAGTGAGACCGGCGACCGACGGCGGGAATGCCGTGGCTCCGGTACCCGACGTCAGCACCCTGCCGCTCGCGCCGCGCAACCCGCTGTCGATCCGGCAGCTGGCGAATGCGGTGCGGGCCCTCGACACCGGGCAGGAGTTGATCCGCGCCGCGGGCGGGCCCGTCACGCGGGTACAACTCGGGCCCAAGTGGCTCGTGCCGCCGTTGGTGGCGGTGTTCTCGCCTGAGGGCATCCGCGACGTGCTGGGCCGCAACGACGCGTTCGCCGAGCGCTGCATCGTGCACGACGAGGTGCGCCACGCCGCAGGGGACAGCCTCTTCGTGCTGCCCAACGAACAGTGGCGGCCCCGCAAACGTGCGCTGCAGCCGGTGTTCACCAAGCAGAACGTGCGGGCCTTCGGCGGCCACATGTCCGGGGCGGCGCAGACCGCCGTCGACAGCTGGGCGGACGGCGGCGACATCGATCTGGACGCCGAATGTCGCCGGGTGACCATGCAGTCGCTGGGCCGTTCGGTGCTCGGCATCGACCTCAACGAACGCGCCGGCGTCATCGTCGAACACATGCACGTCGCGTCGTCGTATGCCACGGACCGGGCATTGCGCCCGGTCCGGGCGCCGCGGTGGCTGCCCACGCCCGCACGCAAGCGGGCCAGGGCCGCCGTGGCGGCCATGCGAGCTGTCGCGGCGGAGATCCTGCACGCTTGCCGTGTCGATGAGACCCATGACGCGCCGCTGGTGCGGGCGCTGATGGCCGCGACGGACCCGGAGACCGGGCTGGCCATCTCCGACGAGGACATCTGCAACGACCTGTTGATCTTCATGCTGGCCGGTCACGACACGACCGCGACGGCACTCACGTACGCGCTGTGGGCGCTGGGACACCATCCGGAGATCCAGGACCGCGTGGCCGCCGAGGCCGCTGCCCTGGGCGACCGTGAGCTGACCCCGGCCGACGTGCCGAGCCTGCGCTACACCGTGCAGGTGCTCGACGAGGCGTTACGGATGTGCCCGCCGGCTGCTGGTGTGGGCCGGCTGGCGCTTCAGGACATGGCGGTCGGCGGGTATCGCATCGAGGCGGGCAGCCTCGTGGCGCTGGGCATCTACGCGGTGCACCACGACCCCGAGGTGTGGCCGAACCCGCAGGTCTTCGACCCGGACCGGTTCAGCCCGGAGAACTCGCTGGGGCGCGACCGCTGGCATTTCATCCCGTTCGCGGGTGGTTCGCGGTCGTGCATCGGTGAGCATTTCGCCAGGCTGGAGACAACGCTTGCGCTGGCCACCATCATCCGGTCGGTCGAGGTCGTGTCGACCGACGCGGACTTTCCCGTCGACGTGCCGTTCACGACCGTCGCACGGGGTCCGATCAGGGCCCGCGTACGCGCCCGCAAGCCGAACCACTACACCCTGTAGTTGACGAGGTTGCGGCGACTGGGACACTGGTGGCCATGCGTGCACATTCTGCGCAGACCCAGCGCTCGGCCCAACTGTTCGCCGACGCCTGCGCCGTCATTCCCGGTGGAGTGAACTCGCCGGTCCGTGCCTTCAACTCGGTGGGCGGCACTCCGAGGTTCATCACGTCGGCCAACGGCTACTGGCTGACCGATGCCGACGGCAACCGTTACGTCGACCTCGTGTGTTCGTGGGGGCCGATGCTGCTCGGCCACGCCCACCCGGCCGTGGTCGAGGCGGTGCAGAAGGTGGCCGTCGACGGGCTGAGCTTCGGTGCCCCGACGCCGTCGGAGACCGAACTCGCCGCCGAGATCATCGACCGCGTGGCCCCCGTGGAGATGCTGCGACTGGTCAACTCGGGCACCGAGGCCACGATGAGCGCGATCCGGCTGGCCCGCGGCTACACCGGGCGGGCCAAGATCATCAAGTTCTCCGGCTGCTATCACGGCCACAGTGACGCGCTGCTGGCCGACGCCGGCTCGGGTGTCGCGACGCTCGGTCTCCCGTCGTCGCCGGGCGTCACGGGCGCAGCCGCAGCCGACACCATCGTGCTGCCGTACAACAACGTGGCCGCCGTCGAGGAGGTGTTCGGCCGGTTCGGTGACGAAATCGCCTGTGTCATCAGCGAAGCCAGCCCCGGCAACATGGGCACGGTGCCTCCGCTGCCCGGTTTCAACGCCGCGCTGCGCCGCATCACCGCCGAGCACGGCGCGCTGCTGATCCTCGACGAGGTGATGACGGGCTTCCGGGTCAGCCGGTCAGGTTGGTACGGGATCGATCACGTCGAAGCCGATCTGCTGACGTTCGGCAAGGTCATGAGCGGCGGCCTGCCCGCCGCGGCGTTCGGCGGCAGCGCCGAGGTCATGGGCCGCCTGGCGCCGCTGGGTCCCGTCTACCAGGCGGGCACCCTGTCGGGTAATCCGGTGGCGATGGCCGCCGGGCTCGCGACGTTGCGCAACGCCGACGACGCGGCCTACGCACGGGTCGACGCCAACGCCGACCGGTTGGCCGATCTGCTCACCGGTGCGTTGACCGAGGCGAGTGTGGCCCACCGCGTCCAGCGCGCCGGGAACATGCTCAGCGTGTTCTTCACCGACGAGCCGGTCAACGACTTCGCCGCGGCCAAGGCCACCGAAACCTGGCGGTTCCCGGCGTTCTTCCACGCGCTGCTGGAAGCCGGGGTCTACCCGCCGTGCAGTGCCTTCGAAACTTGGTTCGTCTCAGCGGCTTTGGACGACGACGCGTTCTCACGTATCGCCGACGCGCTGCCCGCCGCCGCACGCGCCGCAGCGGAGGCCGCGGCGTGACCGAGAGTGCGGTGCCTGTCAGAACGACAGTGCACGTGATGCGGCACGGCGAGGTGCACAACCCCGAGAAGGTGCTCTACGGCCGGCTGCCCGATTACCACCTGTCCGAGCGCGGCCGCGCGCAGGCGCAGGCCACCGCGGACTGGCTGGCCGACCACGACATCGTCTACGTGGTGGCCTCTCCGCTGGAGCGGGCGCAGGAGACGGCGGCGCCGATCGCCGAATGCCACGGTCTGTCGATCGACACCGACGACGACCTCATCGAGTCGTGGAACACGTTCGAGGGCAAGCGCGTATCGCCCGGTGACGGTGCGCTGCGTGACCCGCGCAACTGGCCGCTGCTGCGGAATCCGAGCAAGCCGTCGTGGGGTGAGCCTTATGCCGAGATCGCCCCGCGCATGATGGCCGCGCTGCACCGGGCCCGGCTCAAGGCGGCCGGCCACGAAGCCGTGTGTGTGAGCCATCAGCTTCCGGTCGAGACACTGCGGCGCGCGATGATCGGGCGCAAGCTGGCCCATCTGCCGTTGCCGCACAGCCGGTTGTGCAATCTGGCATCCGTCACGTCGTTCACGTTCGACGGCGACCGCCTGATCCGGTGGGGTTACACGGAGCCCTGGGGAATCTGATGCGTGGGTTTGTCGCCCGGGCGTGCATCGGGGTGTTGGCAGCGCTGCTGGCGCTGCTGACCGGATGCTCGACGGGTGACGACGCGGTCGCCCAGGGCGGCACGTTCGAGTTCGTCGCGCCGGGCGGCAAGACCGACATCTTCTACGACCCGCCCGAAAAGCGCGGTCGCCCAGGGGCATTGACGGGCCCGGATCTGCTGGACCCGACGAAGACCATCTCGCTCGACGATTTCGCGGGCAAGGTGGTCGTGATCAATGTGTGGGGACAATGGTGTGGTCCGTGCCGCACCGAGATCACCGAGCTGCAACAGGTCTATCAGGCAACCCGGTCGGCCGGCGTCGCATTCCTGGGAATCGATGTCCGCGACAACAACCGCGAGGCCGCCGTCGATTTCGTCACCGACCGCAAGGTGACATTCCCGTCGATCTATGACCCGCCGATGCGCACCATGATCGCATTCGGCGGCAAGTACCCGACGACGGTGATCCCGTCGACCGTCGTGCTGGATCGTCAGCACCGCGTCGCGGCGGTGTTCCTGCGCGAGCTGCTGGCCGAGGATCTGCAACCGTTGGTTCTGCGGCTCGCCGCCGAGCCGGCCGAGGCGCCTGCCCCGCAGGAGTCACAGCCATGACCGGATTCGCCGAGATCGCCGCGGCCGGGCCGGTATTGCTGGCCCTCGCCGTGAGCGTGCTGGCCGGCCTGGTTTCCTTCGCGTCGCCGTGTGTGGTGCCGCTCGTCCCCGGCTACCTGTCCTATCTCGCGGCGGTCGTCGGTGTCTCCGAGGACCAACCCGGCCAGGTGGCCGTCAAGACCGCGCGGCTGCGAGTGGCCGGTGCGGCTGCCCTGTTCGTCGCGGGGTTCACGGTCGTCTTCCTGCTCGGCGCGGTCGCGGTACTCGGGATGACCACCACGCTGATCGCCAATCAGCTTCTGCTGCAACGCATCGGCGGCGTCGTCACGATCGTCATGGGGCTGGTCTTCGTCGGCTTCATCCCGGCCCTGCAACGCCAGGCCCGGTTCACGCCACGGCAATTGTCGACCGTCGCGGGCGCCCCGCTGCTCGGTGCGGTGTTCGCGCTCGGCTGGACGCCGTGTCTCGGCCCCACGCTGACGGGCGTGATCGCGGTCGCCTCGGCAACCGACGGTTCCACCGTCGCGCGTGGTGTCGCGCTGGTGCTGGCCTACTGCCTCGGGCTGGGCATACCGTTCGTGCTGCTCGCGCTGGGCTCGGCCCGCGCCGTGCAGGGGCTGGGCTGGTTGCGCCGCCACACCAGGACCATCCAGATCTTCGGCGGCGTCCTGCTGATCCTTGTCGGCACGGCGCTGGTGAGCGGCCTGTGGAATGAGTTCGTGTCCTGGGTGCGCGACGCGTTCGTGTCCGACGTCAGGTTGCCGATATGACCGACGTCTCCCAGCGAACAGACACGCAGGTACCCGAAAATCGGCGCCCAGGGGTACACAAGCGTCTGTTCGCGTTGATGCGGAACACCTGGCGCACGCTCACGTCGATGGGCACCGCGTTGGTGCTGCTGTTCCTGCTCGCCCTCGCGGCCATCCCGGGCGCGCTGCTGCCGCAGCGCAGCCTCAACGAATCCAAGGTCGACGAGTATCTCGCCGCGCATCCGACCATGGGCCCATGGCTGGACCGGCTGCAGGCCTTCGACGTGTTCTCGAGCTTCTGGTTCACCGCGATCTATGTGCTGCTGTTCATCTCGCTCGTCGGCTGCCTGACGCCGCGGCTCATCGAGCACGTCCGCAGCCTGCGGGCCGTTCCGGTCGCGGCGCCGCGCAACCTGCGCCGCCTGCCCAAACACCACGCCGAGCAGGTCGACGGAGATCCGGCAGAGCTCGCGCAGACCATGACACGGCGGTTCAAAGGCTGGCGCACCGTCACCCGCCGACAAGACGAGGTCACCGAAATCTCGGCGGAGAAGGGCTACCTGCGCGAGTTCGGCAACATCGTCTTCCACTTCTCGCTCCTCGGTCTGCTGGTCGCGGTCGCCGCGGGCAAGCTGTTCGGCTACGAGGGCAACGTCATCGTGATCGCCGACGGCGGCCCGGGTTTCTGTACGGCATCGCCGGCCGCGTTCGACTCGTTCCGGGCGGGCAACACCGTCGACGGCACCTCGCTGAACCCGATGTGTTTGCGCGTCAACAACTTCGAAGCGGACTATCTGCCCTCCGGCCAGGCGCTGTCGTTCGCCGCCGACATCGACTACCAGGCCGGCGACGATCTGACCAACAACACGTGGCGGCCCTACCGGCTCGAGGTCAACCACCCCCTCCGCATCGGCGGTGACCGGGTTTACCTGCAGGGCCGCGGCTATGCGCCGTCGTTCACCGTCACCTTCCCGGACGGCCAGACCCGCAGCCAGACGATCCAGTGGCGGCCCGAGGAACAGATCACGTTCCTGTCGTCGGGCGTCGTGCGCATCGACCCGCCCGCAGGCACCTACCCCGATCCCGACGAGCGCCGCAAGAACCAGATCGCGATCCAGGGCCTGTTCGCGCCCACCAAGCAACTCGACGGCACCCTGCTGTCGTCCAGCTTCCCGGCCCTCAACGACCCCGCCGTCGCGGTCGACATCTACCGCGGCGACACCGGCCTGGACACCGGCCGCCCGCAGTCCCTGTTCTCCCTCGACCCCCGGCTGATCGGCCAGAACCGGCTCACCAAAGTGGCCCGGGTCAACCTCGAGGAAGGCCAGGAAACCCGGCTCGACGACGGCACGACCGTCCGCTTCGACGGGGCCAAGCCCTTCGTGAACCTGCAGGTGTCCCACGACCCCGCACAGATCTGGGTGCTGGTGTTCGCGTTGTCGATGATGGCCGGGCTGTTGGTGTCGTTGGTGGTGCGCAGACGCCGAGTCTGGGTTCGGATCGAGCCCAGCGGGGCGGGTACCGTGAGCGTCGAGTTCGGCGGGCTGGCCCGCACCGACAACTCCGGATGGGGTGACGAGTTCGAGCGGTTGACCGAGCGGCTCTTGGAGGGCTGTGAGGTGCCGGCCAAGGAGAAGGCGGATCAGTGAATACCGAGCACATCGACATAGGGCTGGCCAGATACTCCGACTGGGCGTTCACCTCGTCGGTTCTGGTTCTGGTGGGCGGCCTGCTACTACTGGCGGTCGAGTTGGCCTACAGCCGCAGCCGTCGCGCCGAGACGCGTGAACTCGTCGGCGCGACCGTCGGTGCCGACAGTGCCACCCCCGGCGTCGTTCTCGACGAGCCCAAGCGGTCATTCGACGAGCGCATCGGCAAAACCGGTTTGGCGCTGACCTATGTCGGGATCGGCCTGCTGCTCGTGTGCATCGTGCTGCGCGGCCTGGCGACCTCACGCGTGCCGTGGGGCAACATGTACGAGTTCATCAACCTGACCTGCTTCTGCGGGCTGGTTGCAGCCGCCGTCGTGCTGCGCCGCCCGCAGTACCGCACCCTGTGGGTGTTCGTCCTTCTGCCGGTGCTGATCCTGCTGACCGTGTCGGGCCGCTGGCTCTACACGCACGCCGCTCCGGTGATGCCCGCGCTGCAGTCCTACTGGCTGCCGATCCACGTGTCGGTGGTCAGCCTCGGGTCCGGGGTGTTCCTGGTCGCCGGCGTCGCGAGCATCCTGTTCCTCGTCAAGATGTCGCCGCTGGCCGAGCGCGACAACGGCTTCGGCCGGGTGATCCAACGGTTGCCCGACGCCCAGACGCTGGACCGCATCGCGTACCGCACCACCATCTTCGCGTTCCCGGTGTTCGGCTTCGGCGTGATCTTCGGCGCCATCTGGGCCGAGGAAGCGTGGGGACGCTATTGGGGCTGGGACCCCAAGGAGACGGTGTCGTTCATCGCGTGGGTGGTCTACGCCGCCTATCTGCACGCCCGCTCGACCGCAGGCTGGCGTGATCGCAAGGCCGCCTGGATCAACGTCGTGGGCTTCGTCGCGATGGTCTTCAACTTGTTCTTCATCAACCTGGTCACCGTCGGCCTTCATTCGTACGCCGGGGTCGGTTAGGGGCTCGGGGTCCCGCGGTGCGGGTCCCGCGGACGCCGGTTTCCAGGGAAGGTGCCCCCGTGCCCGCCTACTAGCGACATAGTCGCGGAAAGCGCCTCACCGGCCCCCTCAGCACCGGCAGTCTCATACGTCAAATCCCGTGGCCCCCTTCAGTCTCTGTTGTCGCAGTGGCCTCTGCAGTTACGTGCCCGGCTGCGCGCGACATTGTCGCTGTGAAGACCGTGCAACGCATATTCGTTGCCTCATCTGCGGATGCCCGGATGTTCGAACACGTTTGCGTTCGTAGCGTGATGGCGGATTCCACACCGGTTGTCCGCCATCGCGCTTCCCGGGGGCGGCGTCGTCACGTTGATCCGGCAGCTGTGCCGGGTTGCCCTGGACGAATCTGATTCAGCGACATTGTCGCTGTAAGCCGGGCGCGCCGAATCGCGGGACGCAAGTGGCCAGAGGGCCTTGAGTGTCCGCTGTTACTCGCGGCGTGATGCCTGAGTGAATTATGTTGCCCACGAGGCGTTTTCAGCGACTTTGTCGCTGTTAGGCGGGCCGCACGGCACCTGCTTCCTCGTCCGCGCAGGCCTCGCGCACCTGTCGGTACCGCGTGGCATCGTGACGCCATGCCGGACAAATACCTGCTCAGAGGTACCGAATTGCGGTACGTGCTGACCATGCAACTGCTTCAGCATGGGCCTCAATCGGTGGCCGATCTGGTCGAGGCGCTCCGCGAGCAAGGCTTCACCACCAAAGGCAGGCCGTCGAAGACGGTCTCTGACGCTTTGCGGTGGGAGATCGAGCACGGCCGCGTCTACCGGATTCGGTATGGCAAGTACCGGTCGGCGTCGATGCCGCGCTCCACCGAGTACCGGATCGGCAAGCGGGTTCTGGCGCTGCGCGAGTCCGCAGCCCAGCTCAGCGCCAGCAATGCCGACCCGTTCTGGGACGCGCTGGGCGCGTGATGCGGACCGCCCGGAAGTACGTCGGGTGACTGCGCGCCCCGACACGGTGGCGCGCTATGGTCAGGCCCGAGGGTTGTCCGAGCAGAGGGGATTTCGTGTCCGAGTCATCCGAGCACCCGGTGGACGAGTCGACGACCGGACCGGAAACCTCGCCCGCCGAGCCGGCCATCGACGACCAGCCCGTCGCCGAAGCGCCTGCAATCGAACAGCCCGTCGTCCCGTCGGTGTTCGCCCCGGTACCGGGCTTCCGTGGTCAGCAGCGGTTCAGCGATCCCGCCAAGGCCGGTGTCTCGACGCCGCTGCCCGCGGAGTGGACAGCTCCGACACCGCCGCAGGGTATCCCGGTGATCACCCCGCCGCCCGCGCCAACCGCATCACCCGCGCCAACCGCACCACCGGCGCCGCCCATGCCCGCCGCTGGTGACTTCGCCACGCCCTATCGCGATCTCTCCACCACGGCACTGCTCGGTCCGCGCAAGGCTCCGCCGTCGGCCGGCTGGCGGAAATGGCTGTATCTCGCGTCGTTCAAACAGATCAACGTCGGGGAGAGCCCGAAGGTCACTCACCGCAACAGCCTGATCGCGGAGGTCAGCCAGCCGCTGCAGGGTTGCTACCGGATCGCGCTGCTGTCACTCAAGGGTGGCGTCGGCAAGACGACCATCACCGCGACGCTCGGTGCGACGTTCGCGTCGATCCGCGGCGACCGCGTCGTCGCGGTGGACGCCAACCCGGACCGCGGCACGCTGAGCCAGAAGGTGCCGTTGGAGACCGCCGCCACCGTGCGGCACCTGCTGCGCGACGCCGAAGGTATCGAGCGGTACAGCGACGTCCGCGCATACACGTCGCAGGGGCCGAGCCGTCTGGAGGTACTTGCCTCCGAGAGCGATCCGGCGGTGTCGGAGGCGTTCAGTTCCGAGGATTATCTGCACGCCCTTGAGGTACTGGAGCGGTTCTACAGCCTGGTGCTCACCGACTGTGGCACCGGCTTGATGCATTCGGCGATGTCGGCGGTGCTGTCCAAGGCCGATGTGTTAGTGGTGATCAGCTCGGGGTCGGTCGACGGAGCACGCAGCGCCTCAGCAACTCTCGACTGGCTCGACGCGCACGGACATCAGGACCTCGTGCGCAACTCGATCGCGGTGATCAACGCGGTGCGGCCACGGTCGGGCAAGGTCGATCTGGCGAAGGTCGTGGATCACTTCTCGAGGCGTTGCCGCGCGGTCCGTCTGGTGCCTTTCGACCCGCACCTCGAAGAAGGCGCGGAAATCAGCCTGGATCGGCTCAAGCCCAAGACACGTGAAGCGCTCATCGAGTTGGCCGCCGTTGTGGCCAGCGACTTCGGCGGGGCGCGCCGGTCCGCCGGCCCGCGCGGTTAGGCCGCGCTAGGGCCGCGGGTTGTTGTCGCCGTGCCCGAGCCGCCGCAAGAAGTCGGGGTCGTCGTCGGGACCGATGACGCGCGTGCGCGGCTGGTTGCCCGCAACGCGTGCCAGCCGCCAGCCGACGTAGACCACGCAGGCCACCGCAAGAATAAGGAGCAGGTACGCCACTCGAAACCTCCTTGCTCCGAATATACGCGTCGTCGGTAGGCTCGGGTGGGTGTCAGCAAGTCGTCCCGCTTCCCGCATGATTGCCGATGTGCTGGCCTACCTGGTGGCCAGGCTCGTACTCGTGGCGGTGCTGGCCGCAGTGATTTTCGGGGTAGGGCAGCTGTTCATCGAGGACTTCCCGCTCGTGGTGGCGCTGTTGTTCGCTCTGGTGATCGCTCTGCCGTTGGGCATCTGGTTGTTCCGGCCGCTGCGCGAGCGGGCCACCGCCTCGATCGCGGTGTTCGACGAACGCAGGCGCAAGGATCGTGAACAACTGCAGGCCCGGTTGCGCGGCGACGAGCCGCCCGCGCAGCAGTGAGGGAGGCGTTCGGCGCGGAATTCGCGGGCGCCGAAGGTTTTCTGAATTCACCGACCTATGGGCTGCCGCCGCAGTTTCTCGTGGAGGCGCTGCATCGGTGTATCGCCGACTGGCAAGCCGGAACGATGGATGCCGCGTCGTTCGATGAACCGGTTCGGCTCGGGCGCGCCGGGTACGCAGCGCTGGCCGGAGTTCCTGTCGAGTCGGTGACGTTCGCGGGCAACGTGTCGGCCGCGCTGGGACTGGTGGCCGCAGCGGTGCCCGACGGCAGTCGCGTCGCGGTACTCAAAGGGGAATTCACCAGCACCACTTTCCCGTTCGCCGCGCAATCGGCTCGCGGCGTCACCGTCACCGAGCTCGCCCCCGACGAACTCGTCGGCAGCGCCGCCGAATACGACGTGATCGCGGTCAGTCTCGTGCAGTCGGCCACCGGGGCCGTGCTGGATTCCGCGGCATTGCGTGCCGCGGTCACGGGCACCGACACCCTCACTGTGGTCGATGTCACGCAGGCGGTCGGCTGGAAAAACCTGGACATGGCGTGGGCCGACGTCACGGTCGCGGGCGTATACAAATGGCTGCTCGCACCGCGCGGTGCGGCATGGATGTCGTTGAGCGACAGAGTCGCGGCCCGCATGACTCCGCATGCCGCAAACTGGTACGCGGGTGAAGATCCATGGCAATCCATCTACGGTCTGCCGTTGCGGCTGGCACCCGACGCCCGCCGGTTCGACGCGTCGCCGGCGTGGTTCCCGATGCTCGGCGCGGGCCTGACGCTGCCGTGGCTCGCTTCGCTGGACCCGGTCGTGCTCGAGTCCCACACAGTGGGCCTGGCGAACCGGCTGCGGGCCGAGATCGGCTTGCCGCAGCATGATTCGGCGATCGTGTCCCTACCTGTGACGGATGCCGCAGAACGCTTGCAGCGCGCCGGTATTCGGGCCGCCGTACGAGCGGGCGCGGTCCGCGTGGGCTTTCACCTGTACAACACCGAAGACGATCTCGAGCGGCTGCTCGACGCGTTGGGGGATAACCGGTAATCGGCATTGGGTGCCAGCGTTGAGGCTTTTGGCCGCGTGGAGCGCGAGGCTGGAGTTGCTCGAATTGAGCTGGCCGACAAAGGAGTAGTGCTGATCATGAGTAACCGGACACGTATTTCGACGGTGCTGGCCCTCGGTGCGGGTGCGCTGGCCATCGCCGTCGCCCCTGCCGCGCAAGCCGCACCGAGCGGACCGACCTGTACCTCGGCGGTCACCTCGACGCTGTGCCAGTCCAACGGCAACGCGCAGTTCACCGCGACCCCACCGGCCGTCGATTATCAGGCTCAATACCCGTTCTTCGGCGAATACGGTCTGATCTTCCACCACGGTGGCGATCACCGCTGACACCGTGGGGCTAACCACAATTGAGCGGGATCCGGGCGGTGAGCGTGGTGCCGGAGCCGGACGGGCTGGAGATCGTCAGCTGCCCGGACAGCGCTTCGACGCGGTCCTTGAGGCCGATCAGCCCCGATCCGGATCCCGCAGTGGCGCCGCCGATTCCGTCATCGCGGATCGTCAGGTGCAAGGCGTCATCGGTGACGCGGGCAGTGACATCGATGACGGTGGCACGGGCATGTTTGGCGGCGTTGGTGAGCGCCTCGGCCACGACGTAATAGGCTGCGACACCCACGAACTCGGGTACCGGTGCGCCGAGGTCGAGATGAACGTCGACCGCGACGGGGCAGCGCCGGGCCAGGGATCGGATCGCGGGTCCCAGACCACCCTTCGACAAGATCGCCGGGTGGATCCCGCGGGAGAACTCCTGCAGTTCGTCGGATAGCGCAGACAGCCCGGCGGCGAGGCGATTGAGTTGTGCCCGCAGTTCGACCTGCTCCGCCGGCACCGATGCCTCGACCGCACGCAGCGCGAGGCCCAGCGAGATCACCCGCTGTTGGGCCCCGTCGTGCAGGTCGCGCTCGAACCGACGCCGCGCCGCATCGGCGGCATTGACGATCCTGGCGCGCGACGCGGTCAAGGCGGCACGGGTCCGGGCATTGGTCATGGCGGTGCCGACCAGATCGGCGAAGTCACCGACCCGGACCTCGGTGTCGGGTCCGAACGCGCCGGGTTCGGCTGCTCCGACACACAATGCCCCGCCCACCAGCCCGTCGACCATGATCGGGGCGCCTACCGCGGACCGGATGCCGATGTCGCGGATTCGTGCCGCGGTTGCCCCGGTGAGTTCGGCATAGTCGTCGACGCGGGCCGGCAGCCCGGTCGCGGCGATGACAGCGGGGATGCTGTCGCCGTCGAGCGGCAAGCGTTCTCCGATGGTCAGTTTCGGCACACCGTGGGGATCGCGCGAAGCCAGAACCAGCGCGGACCCGTCACCGGGGTACAGCAGCAGCGAAACGTGATCCATGCGCAGCCCGGCGGCGAGCTCGTCGACCGCGGCCGGGTACACCTCGTCGGGCGCCGCCCCTAGCGCCACCAGGGTCGCGACTCGGCGGAGCGCGGCCTGCTGTTCGGCCAGCGCACTCACTTCGGCGTGACTGACGGCGATGAGGTGCTGTGCCTCACGGGCGGTGGCTGCCGCGAGGTCGGCTTCGCGTCTGCGCTCCTCGGCCTCGGCGGCACGCAGCCGCGCCTGCCCGACGAGCACGTTCGTCAGCAGCGCCACCGGCACAAAGATTGCGATGGCCGCGATATCGCGCGCGTGCGTCGGCAGCAGCCCTCCGTGGGTCTCCATGTGGAACCGCACGTACACCAGCGCGCTGGCCACCGACGTCGCCAGTGCCAGGCGCAGGCCCCACCCCGCGGACACCACGAGCACGGCGAGCAGGAACACCGCGCCGAACGTGCTCTCGGGCGCCACCCGGCGCAAGAGGTAGACCAGTACCGTCTCGGCCGCGATCAACACCACCGCGACGACAATGCCGACACTCACCGGCGGAGCCGTCGGACGCAGCACCAGACCGAGCAGGCGCGCGCCCACAGACCGCCGGCGCGGGCCGGGCGGTGGCGGAACAGCACGGGTGTCACTCATCTGACCTCTATGAACGATTCACACAGGCCGATCATGCCCACTGTCCGGGCAAATTCCGGCTAGCGGTAATGAAACGGCGTCCTGTCACTGACACCCTGGAGACATGAGTGGCTTCCGGAGGCGACGTGCGCTGCCTCATCGTCGATGACAGCGCCAATTTCCGGACCGCCGCAAGCGCCATGCTCGGGCGCGGCGGCGTCGATGTCGTCGGGGCGGCCTCCAACAGCGACGAGGCGTTGCGTATGTGTCGCGAGCTGCAACCCGACGTCGTTCTGGTCGATGTCGCACTCGGCCCGGAGAGCGGATTCGATTTGGCCGACGAGCTCGACGGCAGCGGGCTGCCGACGCCGCCTGCGGTGATCCTGATCTCGACATACGCCGAACAGGATCTGCACGAGATGATCGCGTGCAGCCCAGCCGTCGGATTCGTTCCCAAGTTCGCGCTGTCGGTCGCGGCGATCGAGTACCTGTTGGCGCGGTGTTGACCTGAAGCCCTGCCAGGTTTGTGAATCCTGCTAGGAAACAACGGGTTCGGAGTTGAAGTCGTCTCGAACCCGGCCGGCGTGGTCCGCCGAAACACGTGATTGTGCGAGAAATGTCGGCCCAAGGCGCTCATTTTGTTCCGCGACGACGTCGATCGGGGCCATGATCGGCACACGACCGGCAGGCGGCGACGGCGCCGCTGATCTGAAGGGGAGCAGAATGGGAAACAACGCCAGCGCATCATTCACCACGCCGACGGCCGCCAAGCTGGGCGTCGCACTTGGCGCAATGGTGTTGGTACTGGCCGGTTGTGGTGGTCAGCGCAGCGACGACAACGGGGCCGCCGCGTCGGAGCCGACATCGTGTGAGGTCACCACGGATGCCCGGCTCAGTATCGCGACCGGCAACACCACGGGCGTCTACTACACCCTCGGCGGCGCCTATGCCGAAGCGATCAGTCAGCAGACCGACGGCAAACTCAAGGCGACCGCAGCCGAGACGTCGGCTTCGCTGCAGAACATTCAGCAACTCGTCGCGGGCACGCATCAGATCGCGTTCTCGCTCGCCGACACTGCGGCCGATGCCGTCAACGGCACGGCATCCTTCACCGAGAAGCAGCCGATCGCCGCGCTCACCCGCTTGTATCCCAATTACACCCAGGTCATCGCGCGCACCGACGCCGGCATCAACACGATCGCCGACATGCGCGGCAAGCGCGTCTCCACCGGGGCACCCAACTCGGGCACCGAGGTGATCGCCAATCGCATGCTCGAGGCGGCCGGTCTCAACCCGGCCGGCGACGTCGCCGCGCAGCGCACCGAACTCGGCAAGACCGTCGAGGGCATGAAAGACGGCTCCATCGATGCGATGTTCTGGTCCGGCGGCCTGCCCACCAGTGGCATCACCGACCTGTTCGTCAGCCGCCGCGATCAGGTGAAGTTCATCGACGTCACCGACACGCTGCCCAAGCTTCAGGAGATCAACTCGATCTACGAGCAGGGCGTGATCCCGGCCAGCACCTATCAGACTCCGGCGGACGTGCCGACCGTCGTGGTGCCCAATGTGCTTCTGGTCAAAGACGATATGGACGGCAACACCGCGTGTGTGCTGACCAAGGCGCTGTTCGAGCACAAGGACGATCTGGTCAAGGCCAACAAGGCCGCCGACAACATCGCGCTCGACACTGCTCGTGAGACCAGCCCGGTGCCGTTGCATCCGGGCGCCCAGAAGGCGCTCGACGAGCTCGGTGCGACAAATTGACCGTGGCAGAACGGGATACGCGGGAACCTGACGTCACGGCGTCGGCGGCATACGAGGACGAGAAGCCCGCGCGACGGTTGACCGGTTGGGTCGGGCACGCCGTGGCCGCGGGCTGCGTGCTGCTCGGACTGTTCGCGGCCGTGCAGGTGTTCTTCCCACTCGCGCAGGGCAACCAGTTCTCGCTGATCGTGTTCCTGGCGGCGGTGCTGCCACTGACGTTGCTGTGTTACCGCTCGGGGGTGCGGTTGCGTCGGCGGTCGCGCGATGACGCGGCACCGCAGGACCAGTCCGACAACCCGACGCCGGTGGACTGGTTGCTTGCCGCGGTGGCGTTGGTGGCCTGCCTGTATCCGGTGTTGCCGTTCGAGATCGCCGGTGCCGGCGGGGGTTTCGATGAGTTCCTGAGCAGGCAGGGCACCCCCGCCGCGCTCGACGTGATTGTCGGGTCGATCGTGTTGCTGCTCGTGCTGGAGGCGTGCCGGCGCACCACCGGGGCCGCACTGCCGATCGTGTGTCTGCTCGCGCTCGCCTACGCCTACTACGGGGGATATCTGCCGCAGGGCGCGGCGATCGCCCACGCAGGCGTCGACTGGGACCAGATCATCAGTGCGTCGTTCATCCAGGCAACCGGCATCTATGGGGTGCCGCTGGACGTCGCGGCCACCTACATCGTGCTGTTCACCATCTACGGTGCGGTGCTCGACGCGTCGGGGGCCAGCAAGTTCTTCATCGACCTGTCGTTCGCCGCGTTCCGCCGATCGCGAGCCGCCCCGGGCCGCACCGTCACGCTGGCCGGGTTTCTCCTGGGAAGTGTGTCCGGGTCGGGCACCGCGACCACCGTCAGCCTCGGCTCGGTCTGCTGGCCGGTGCTGCAGAAGGCCGGTTACCCGAAGGAGAACGCGGGCGGCATGCTGGCCGCCGCGGGCATCGGCGCAATCCTGTCGCCGCCGACCCTTGGCGCGGCGGCGTTCATCATCGCCGAGTACCTCGGGGTGTCCTACCTGACCGTGCTGCTGTGGGCCGTGTTGCCGACGATCCTCTACTACCTCGGCATCCTGCTCGCCGTCGAGATCGACGCGCGGCGCTACGGTACGCGCGATGTCGAGGTCAGTGCCGCATCAAGCCTGCGTCTACTCGGCAGATTCGGTTACCACCTGATCTCGCTCGTGCTGATCGTGGTGTTCCTCGCGATGGACATCTCGGCGGTCCGTGCCGTCGTGTACGCGACGCTGATCCAGATCGTCCTGTCGTACCTGGATCGCGAACACCGGCTCACCCCGGCCCGGCTGTACACGGCGCTGGCGACTGGAGTGCGGGGCGTGCTCTCGGTCGCGGCCGTGTGCGCTGCCGCCGGCGTCATCGCGGCGATGATCACCCGCACCGGCCTCGGCCTGCAGCTGAACTCGATCCTCGTCAACACCGCCCGATTCATCAGTGAAAACCCAACGGCGGTACTGATTTTCACGGCCCTGTTCGCCGCCGTTGCGGTGTCGATCCTCGGGTTGGCCGTGCCGGTGACGGCGTCGTTCGTCATCAGCTGGGTCATCGTCGGTCCGGCGCTGCAGGATCTCGGTGTCGCCGCGCCCGCCGCGGCCATGTTCGTCTTCTATTTCGCGGTGCTGTCCGAGGTGACGCCACCGACCGCGCTCGCCGCCGTCGCAGCATCGGCGATCACCGGCGGCCGGGTGATCGCCACGATGATGCAGACCTGGAAGTACACGCTGCCTGCGTTCTTGGTGCCATTCGCGTTCGTGCTGACCGACAACGGTGAGGGGCTGCTCGGGCTGCGGTCGTTCGGTGACATGGTGTGGACCGGGGCGGTCGCCGCGCTGGCCGTTGCCGCGCTCGCGGTGTTGACGGGCGGGTGGATGATCCGTCAGGCCGGGTGGCCCGAGCGGATCCTGTGTGCGCCGGCGGCGGCGCTGCTGCTCTACCTGCATCCGGTGACGATCGCAGTGGGAGCGGGGCTCCTGGTCGTGGCGCTGGTCCTGCACCTCGTGTTGCGGCGGGCTAGCGCGCTTCCAGATACGTGATCACCGCGCGCACCCGGCGGTGATCGTCGGCCTCTTCGTTCAGATTCAGCTTGGTCAGGATGCTGCGGACATGCTTTTCCACGGTGCCCTCGGTGACCCACAGGCGGCGGGCGATGCCGGCGTTCGACCGGCCCTCGGCCATCAGCACCAGCACTTCGTGCTCGCGGGCGCTCAGCGCGGCCAATGGGTCGTCGCGGCGCCGAGCCGACACGAGCTCGGACACCAGGGCCGGGTCCACCACCGAGGCGCCCTTGGCGATCCGCTCGAGGGTCTCCACGAAATCGCCGACGTCGGTGACGCGTGTCTTGAGCAGGTAGCCGATGCCGTGGCCGCTGGCGAGCAGTTCGGTCGCGTGCTCGACTTCGACGTGGGCCGAGAGCACCAGGATTCCGGTGTCGGGCGACTCGGTGCGGATGACCTTGGCCGCGTCGAGGCCCTCGGTGGTGTGCGTGGGGGGCATCCGGATGTCGACGACCGCGAGTTGCGGTGCATGATCACGCACGAGCGCAAGCAGTTCCGTCGCGTCGGCCGCCTGCCCGACGACCTCGAACCCAGATCGGTCGAGCAGGCTGGCAAGCCCTTCACGCAGAAGTACGTCGTCGTCGGCAACGACGACTCGCAGCGCACTCATCACGGTCCTTCCCGCGCCGGTTCGCCCGGTTTATCCCAGGCCGACCCATCATTCCGCATCTGCGTAAAAAACGGCGAGTGAGGGCGGTTGGGTCGGTGTAGCGGGCACCGTTCCCTCGCGAGCAGACGCGTGGGTACCCGTAAAACGTCGTCTGCGGGTACCCACGCGTCTGCTCGGCAGGGCGACGGACATCCGCTGTCAAGGTTTCTTGACACGCGAGGTACGTTGACAACGTGAGTGAAATCGATGCACTGATCACCGACGGGGTCAGCAGCTCGGATCCCGCCGTCGGATTACGCGCGGTGCGGGCGCTGCAGCGGTTGCAGGAGCGGTTGGAGGCCATCCACGTCGCGAATGCGCGCGAACAGGGCTGGAGCTGGCAGGCGATCGCCGATGCGCTCGAGGTCAGCCGCCAGGCCGTGCATCAGAAACACAACCGGAGGAAGTGACATGTTCGAACGGTTCAGCCGGCACGCCCGTGTCGCCGTGGTGCTGGCACAAGAGGAGGCCCGCGAGCTCGCGGCAAACGACATCCGGCCCGAGCACATCCTGGTCGGCGTGCTGCAGAGCTCAGGTCGCGAATTATCGGCATTGCTGGCCGGATTCGGGCTCACGGCCGATGTCGTGCGCGGGAAGTTGGTCGCCGCCGACGCGCCCGGTGACGAGTCCTTCGATGCCGACGCGGAGGCGCTGCGCTCGATCGGGATCGACCTCCGGGCGGTGCGCGACAACATCAATCAGACGTTCGGGGCCGATGCGTTCGACAATGCGCTGCGCCGGTCCGGGCGCCGCAGTCGACGTCGCGGGCACATCCCGTTCACCAAGCCCGCCAAGAAAGTCCTTGAACTCGCGCTCCGGGAAGCCTTGGTGCACAAGGACAATGTCATCGGATGCGAGCACATCCTGCTCGGCATTCTCCGCGGCGGAGACGATTACACCGTCAGCCTGGTGACCGAACACGTCAGCGCGGAGGATTTGCGTGCCGGCATCGTCGATCTGCTCGACAAGGCTGCCTAGTCACTTTCCCGGCGAGCAGACGTGTGGGTACCCCAAAACGGTGGATTTCGGGTACCCACGCGTCTGCTCGCGATGGGTTAACTTGCTCGTGCCCGGTCCAGCTGTCGCATGACGCCTCGTACCAGGTCTTCTGGATGTCGGCGAATGTCGTCGATCACGGCTGGAATAGTGGTCCAGCCGCATTCCTGTAGCCGCGCGGTCTTGAGCCGGTCATGTTTGAATGCGAGCGGGTCGGCGTGCCATTCCACGCTGTCGTACTCCGCCGCGACTTTCGCGTTCGGCCAAGCGAAATCGACCCGCCAACGTCTGCCGCCGCGATCGATGATCTCGTACTGCAGTTCCGGCATCGGCACGCTCCAGTCGATGAACACCAGGCGCATTTCACTCTCCATCGGGGACTCCGCCCTGCCGTCAGCATGGGGCAGCAGATCACGCACTGCGACAATGCCTCTGCGCCCTTTCTGCTCATGGATCGCGTCATCCAATTCAGCGGCGGTGCAGGCGCCGACGCGCAATGCTGCGTCCAACGTCGCCAGTGCGCGCGGCCTCGGCAGCGCACGTGCGACCTCTACAGCTGTCCACGCCGGTGAGGTCGCGAGCCGGCCTGCCACGCGTTGCAACGGTGCTCCGACGCGTTGATGCACCATCAGGCGCTCGTCCGGTCGGATCCGTACGCCCGGGTCGAGGATGTGAAGGCGCTCGTCTCGCTCGGTGTCGAAACCATAGAGTGCTGCCGCCGTGCCCATGCAGGCCACGATCGAAGTCGACGTCAGCAGGTCCAATGCCGCGAGTCGCTCGAACGAGCCGGGCGGCTGCTGTGCATAGACGCCGCGGCAGACCTTGAACAAGGTTGCTGACCGTACCCGCGACGCGAGGACCTTGCGGGTCATGACCGCCCTCAACTGCGCCGTGGTCGCCACCCCGCCGTTGGCGGCGAATATCTCGTCGAGCAACACGAGTTCGATGGTGGCGTGCCGACCCGCCGGAAAATAAGTAGGCAATCGCAATCTGTGGATAACTGCTGAAACTCACTCCGCGAGCAGACGCGTCAGTACCCCAAAACGGTGGATTTCGGGTACCCGCGCGTCTGCTCGCGCTAGAAGCCGCCGGCCACTCCGAGTGCCACACCCACCGCAACGGCCCACACCAACATCGTCAGCCCGGTGTCGCGCAGCACGGGAATCAGCGCCGCCCCGCCGAGGCCCGTGCGCACCGGCCGGATCGCCCGCAGCGCAAGAGGCAGGGCCAGCAGGCCGACTGCACACCACGGGGTGGCGGCGATCAGCACCAACGTCAGCACGAATGCAATTGCCATCAGCACCTGGAACAACACCCTGGTGCGGGCGTCGCCGAGGCGTACCGCGAGCGTGATCTTGCCGGATTGCGCGTCGGTGGGGATGTCGCGCAGGTTGTTGGCCACGAGGACCGCCGACGACAGCGAACCCATGACCACCGCGGCCACCACGCCGACCCAGTCGATGCGCAGCGCCTGCGTGTACTGCGTACCCAGTACCGCGACCAGGCCGAAGAAGATGAACACCGCGACCTCGCCGAGACCCAGATACCCGTAGGGCTTCTTGCCTCCGGTGTACAACCAGGCTCCCGCGATGCACACCGCCCCGACGACGATCAGCCATGGCGCGCTCACCGCGGCCAGCACGAGGCCGGCCACGGCGCCGACGCCCAGGCTCAGCAGTGCCGCGGTCAACACCGCGCGCGGTGACGCCAACCGCGAGCCGACCAGCCGCAACGGCCCCGACCGCACGTCGTCGGTGCCGCGGATGCCGTCGGAGTAGTCGTTGGCGTAGTTGACGCCGACGATCAATGCCAGCGCGACCACCAGTGCCAGCAACGCCTTCCACCACACCGCCGCGCCCAGCCAGGCGGCCGCGCCGGTCCCGGCTATCACCGGCGATATCGCGTTGGGCAATGTGCGTGGACGGGCTCCCTCGATCCACTGCGCGAAACTGGCCACGCCGCCATCGTATGAGCCGGGGTATGAGCCGACCTACACTGAGCCTCATGAAGGACCAGCTCAGCAAGACCGAGATCGGTAAAGATGTGCTGCAGGAGTCCGTCGAGGCGGTGGCCTCGACGGTGGGGGAGGTCGCCACGATCATCACCACCGCGGTGAAGGACGTGGCGTCGGCAATCGGTGGTCTGGCGACGGATGTCTTCGAAATCCGGGACAGCGCCCGAAAAGCCCGTGAGGCGCAACTCGAGGACGAGACCGAATAACGCTGCATGCTCGGAGTCATCGGCGGTAGCGGTTTCTATTCGTTCTTCGGGTCCGACGCCAGGACCATCAACCTCGACACCCCCTACGGCGTACCGAGCGCACCGGTCACCGTCGGCACGGTGGGCGAGCACGAGGTGGCGTTTCTGCCTCGACACGGGGTGAAGCACGAATACTCACCGCACACCGTGCCGTACCGCGCCAACATGTGGGCGTTGCGTGCGCTCGGGGTGCGGCGGATCTTCGGCCCGTGCGCGGTCGGCAGTCTGACCGCCGAGCTCGGCCCGGGCGCGATGGTGGTGCCCGACCAACTCGTCGACCGCACCAGAGGCCGCAGCGACACGTATTTCGACTCCGGGGGCATCCACGTCGGCTTCGCCGATCCGTACTGCCCGTCGCTGCGCGCCGCCGCGGCCGGTCTGCCCGATGTCGTCGACGGCGGCACGATGGTGGTGATCCAGGGGCCGCGGTTCTCCACCCGCGCGGAGAGCCGCTGGTTCGCGAGCCAGGGCTTCACGTTGGTGAACATGACCGGATATCCCGAGGCTGTTCTCGCTCGCGAACTCGAGATGTGTTATGCATCAATCGCTTTGGTCACCGATCTGGATGCGGGTATCGAGGCCGGTTCGGGTGTGACGACTGTCGATGTGTTCGCCGAGTTCGAACGCAACATGGTGCCGTTCAAGAAGCTCGTGCACGAGGCGCTGGAGGCGGTCGAGGTCGAGCGCACGTGCACGCACTGCCTGGCCCACGACGGTGTGAAGCTGCCGTTCGAGTTGCCGTGAGAGTTCTGCTGACGGGTGCGGCCGGGTTCATCGGAACCCGTATCGCCGCCGCGCTGCGGACCGCCGGGCATGAGGTGATCGCGGTCGACGCGATGCTGGCCGCGGCTCATCGTGCCGGCACCGAGCCGCCCGACGATTGTCAGGTGGTCGACATCCGCGACGCCACCGCGCTGGCCCCGCTGCTGGAGGGCGTCGATGTCGTGTGCCACCAGGCCGCGGTGGTGGGGGCCGGGGTGAATGCGGCCGACGCGCCGTCCTACGCCAGCCACAATGACTTCGGCAGCGCAGTGCTGCTCGCCGAGATGTTCGAAACCGGTTGCGCGCGACTGGTGTTGGCGTCGTCGATGGTCGTCTACGGGCAGGGCGGCTACGACTGCCCCTCGCACGGCCCGGTCGAACCACTGCCGCGGTCACGCACGGATCTGGACAACGGTGTGTTCGAACATCGTTGCCCCGTCGGCGGGGAACCGTTGCGGTGGCGGCTGGTCGGCGAGGACGCTCCGCTGCGCCCGCGTAGTCTCTACGCGGCGAGCAAGACCGCGCAGGAACACTACGCGCTGGCCTGGTCGGATGCCGCCCGCGCATCGGTCGTCGCGTTGCGTTACCACAACGTGTACGGCCCGGGGATGCCGCGCGACACGCCGTATTCGGGGGTGGCCGCGATCTTCCGGTCGGAGCTGGAATCCGGCGATGTGCCAAGGGTTTTCGAAGACGGGGGGCAGATGCGCGATTTCGTCCATGTCGACGACGTCGCGGCGGCGAACGTTGCCGCGGTCGAGGCCACCATGGACGGGTTCAACGCGTTCAACGTGTGCTCGGGCCGGCCGATCTCGATCATGGACGTGGCCACACAACTGTGTGAGGTGCGTGGCGCGCCCGCACCCGTCGTCACCGGCCAGTACCGCACCGGCGACGTCCGCCACATCGTGGCCGATCCGGCGCGCGCCGCCGAAGTCCTCGGCTTCCGGGCCGCAGTGGATCCCCGTGACGGGCTGACGGAGTTCGCGTTCGCCCCGCTGCGCGGTTAGCGCCGGGTGAACAGCACGCCGCGGGTGGAGGAATGTTTCTCCACCGCTCCGTTCTCGCGCACTCGAGTGACGACGGCGCGGGTAGGCAATGAGTATGGACCTCAAGCGATTCAGCGTCGCGACCTTCAACCTGTTCAATCTGCAGGATGCGGGCAAGGAGATGCACCGCGGCGCCGTATGGACCGACGAGCAGTTCAAGAAGAAGGCGTGGTGGACGGCGTGGCAGCTGGAAACGCTGGACCCCGACATCGTCGGCTTGCAGGAACTCTGGAGCAGAACGGCGCTGGAGAAGGTGCTGGCCGCCGGTAGCGGCGTGTTGAAAGACCGCTACGACGTGCTGGCCAAACCGGCGACCGGCAAGAAGATCGTCTGTGCCGCGTTGGTGCGCAAGGGATTGCTCAAGGGCGAACCCCATTGGGAGGACAAGTTTCCCGACGCGGTGAAGCTGCAGTCCTCCGACGACGCGAACGATCCGCAGGCCCCACGCATCAACGTGACCATCAACCGGTTCTCCCGGCCGGTGCTGAACTTTCAGGTCCAGCTGCGCGACGACGAACCGGCCACCGAAATCTATGTCGTGCATCTGAAGTCCAAGTTGCCGACGGCGATCAGCGGTGAAGCCTGGTTCGATGCCGACCCGGACGTCTACCGCCCTCACCAGACCGCATTGGGGCAGGCGATCTCGACCATTCGCCGGACGGCGGAAGCCACCGCGGTGCGGGTGATGCTCACCTCTGTCATGAAGGACTCCACGACTCCGGTGATCGTGCTGGGTGACATCAACGACGGCCAGCACAGCAATACTGCGAACATCCTGACCGAACAGCCCCGGTATCTCGTGGGCGAGGCAGTCGGCGGCGCGGACGTCGGCCTCTACACCGCCCAGACGTTGCAGGAGTACCGCGACACCCGCGACGTCTACTACACGCACGTGCACCAGGATCTGCGTGAATCGCTCGACCACGTCCTCGTCAGCGAGCAGTTCTACGACAACAGCCGCAAGCGCCGCTGGTTGTTCGACCGTCTGGTGATCAACAACGATCACCTCAACTTCGACAATCAGAAGGATGTCGGCACCGGAGATCACGGCGTGGTGAAGGTAAGTTTCAAGCATGACCCCGCCTGAGGTGCGGCCGCGGGGCTGATGCGCCGGTGGCTCGCGGTCGTCGCTATCGTCGCGCTCGTGACGACTGGCCTGCTCGCCGTGCTGTTTTCCGCGCAGCGGTGGTTCATCTACTTCCCGTCGCCCGGCCCGGTCCCGTCCGCCGCGACGGTGTTGCCGGGCGGCCAGGATGTCGAGCTGACCACCGCCGACGGAAAACGATTGGGAGCCTGGTACTTCCCGGGACCGACGCGGTCGGCGGTGCTGGTGTTCAACGGCAATGGCGGCGACCGGTCGATGCGCGCGCCGCTGGCCGTCGCCCTCAACCGGATGGGGATGTCGGTGCTGCTGTTCGACTATCGCGGCTACGGCGGCAACCCGGGCCGCCCGACCGAGGACGGGCTGGCCGCCGACGCGCGGGCCGCGCAGAAATGGTTGACGGCCCAGCCGGGTGTCGACCGGGTCGCCTACTTCGGTGAATCTCTGGGCGCGGCGGTGGCGCTCGGGCTTGCGGTCGAAAAGCCGCCGACCGCGTTGGTGTTGCGATCGCCGTTCACCTCGCTCGGCGATGTCGCAGCAGTCCATTACCGATGGCTGCCGGTGCGGCGCCTTCTGCTGGACCGCTATCCGTCGATCGAGCGGATCCCGTCACTGCCGGCACCGCTGCTGGTCATCGCCGGCGATCACGATGACATCGTGCCGACCGCGCTGAGCAGGCAGTTGTACGAGGCTGCGCCCCAACCCAAGCGTTGGGTCGTGGTGCCGGGAGCCGGTCACAACGACCCCGAGTTGCTCGACGGGCACCGGATGGTCGGTGAGATCGAGCGGTTCTTGTCGGAGTCGGGTTTGACATAGTTCAGCCTGGGGTGACGACGGTGACGTCGGTGACGGAGCTGCGTAGTTGGTTCGCACTGGCGTCGTCGGCCGCTGCTTGACTGGCGAGTTCGGCCTCGACCCGAGTCCGGTAGTGCGCAATCTCGCGGTTCCGTCGCCGCGCATCCCACCTGAGCTCCGCGGCCATCAGATCGGCCACTTGCGACGCGGCTAGCAGTCCACGGTCGGGCGTGTCGATCGAAACGTGGGTCCGCCGGGTGAGGACATCTTCGAGGTGCAGCGCTCCCTCATGGGTCACTGCGTAGACGATCTCGGCAGCCAGATGTGTTGGTGCGCCATCGACGGGTTGCAGAAGCTCTGGTCGCCGCGCGGCCGGCGCGAGTACCTCACTCGCCAGCGCCCCATAGCGGCCGAGTAGTGCGCGTACCTGTGCGTCATCGAGGTTCCAGGTGCGGCCGATCAGTCGTGGGCAGTCAGCAAGTTCGCGATATCCGTGGGCGCCGACCAGCGGTGTCTTCGACGTCCGGCTTTCCGGTACCCGGGGTTTGGCGAGCCGAAAGGCGGCATCGACGGCATCTTTCGCCATCACCCGATAGGTCGTGTATTTCCCACCGGCCACGACGGTGAGCCCGGGCTCGGGTTGTGCGACCACGTGCTCGCGCGACAAATTCGCGGTGTGTTCGGCCTGTCCGGCGACCAATGGACGTAGGCCCGCGAATACGCCGATGATGTCGGCTCGCGTGATCGGCTCGGCCAGTACGGAGTTCACCGTGTCGAGCAGATAGGCGATGTCGTTGGCGGAGGCAGCGGGATGGGCGCGGTTTCCGTTCCAGTCCGTGTCCGTCGTGCCGATCAACCAATTGCCGCCCCACGGGATGACGAAGAGGACCGACAACGCGGTCCGTAGGATCAGTCCGGTTTCGGAATTGATTCGGTCGCCCGGTACCACGACGTGAATTCCCTTGCTGGCCCGAACTGTGACAGCGCTGGGCTCGGGACTGTCCATCAGCAGATCGCCTGACCATACGCCGGTGGCCAACAGAACCTGCCGCGCCCGGATCAGGTGGCGCTCCCCGTTAATTCGATCTTCTGTCACGGCACCGACGACTCTGCCGTTCTCCCTCAGCAGCTCGGTGGCCGCGGTTCGGGTAGCCACGGCGGCTCCGTATGTAGCTGCGGTCCGCGTGACTGCCAACGTGAAACGTGCGTCATCGACTTGCGCGTCGTAGTACTGCAAGGCACCGACTAGGCTGTCGGGTCGCAACGACGGCGCCTGGCGCAGTGCGTTCGCGCGGGTGAGGTGCCGATGGAAGGGGAGACGGCGGCCGCCGAGGAGCGCAAGGGTGTCATACAGGGCCACCCCTGCGCCGGTGTAAAGCCGTTCCCACCCACGGTGTTTGAGGGGATAGAGGAAGCGCACCGGCCGCACCAGGTGTGGCGCGAGTTCGTGTAACAGCAGTCCACGTTCCTTCAGTGCTTCGCCGACCAGGCGGAACTCGAGCATCTCCAGATAACGCAGACCCCCGTGGATGAGCTTGCTGGACCTGCTCGATGTCCCCGACGATATGTCACGCGCCTCGATCAGTCCCACGTCCAAGCCCCGGGACGCCGCGTCGAGCGCCGCACCGGCACCCACGATTCCCGCGCCGATGACCAGCAGGTCGAGGGTGTGGTTCGCCATGGTGTGAAGCGATGCCTGTCGCTGGTTTTCGTTGAGCGCTACCGAATGCATGTATCGACCTTCCTCGACTCCCGTTGTGCGTCTTCCACCCAGCACAGGCTCCGCTCGACAGCCTTGGACCACTGCCGCATCGCGCCGCTGCGCTTCTGTGCCGACCACTCAGGGGTCCAGGTGCGCGCCGCCGACCACATCGCCTGCAGCGCAGCAGTATCCGGCCAGATTCCGACAGCTAGGCCGGCTGCATACGCGGCGCCGACCGCCGTCGTCTCGGGGATCGCCGGCCGGTGCACGGGAACGCCAAGCAGATCTGCCTGCATCTGCATACACAGCTCGTTGACGGTGACGCCCCCGTCGACCTTCATGGCGGTCACGTTCCGCCCGCACGCGGTCTCGATTGCTTCGAGCACGTCGCAGGTCTGGAAACAGATGCTCTCCAAAGCCGCACGCACGAGATGTCCGGACGTGCTATTCCTGCTCAACCCGACGATGACCCCGCGGGCGTCCGGACGCCAGTGCGGCGAGAACAGGCCCGAGAACGCCGGCACCAGATAGACACCGCCGTTGTCGCTCACCGCTCGAGCGATCCGCTCGGAGTCGTCCGCGGTCGCGATTATCCCGATCTCGTCACGAAGCCACTGGATGGTCGAACCGGCATACGCAACAGCACCTTCCAACGCGTAGACCGGTTTGTCGCCGCTCAACTGGTAACCGACTGTGGACAGCAGCCCACCGTCGGTGCGGACGATGTCGTGACCGGTATTGACCAGGACGAAGTTGCCGGTGCCGTATGTCGTCTTGGTTTCGCCAGGGTCGAAGCAGGCCTGCCCGACCAGGGCAGCCTGTTGATCACCCAGGACCGCGGCGATGGGCACCCGCGCGCCGAGCGGTCCGCTGGCCGATGTTCGTCCGAACCCGTCGGGGTCTGCCGATGCGGCGATATTCGGCAGCGCGTTGTCCGGCAATCCGAACAACTCCAACAGATCGCGGTCCCAGGACAAGGTCTCAAGGTCCATCAGCATGGTGCGACTTGCATTGGTGACGTCGGTGGCGTGTACTCCGCCGTGTGGGCCTCCGGTGAGGTTCCACACTAGCCAGGAGTCGATGGTTCCGAACAGCGCCTCACCGGATTCGACTGCAGAGGCCAGTGTTTCATCGGTGCGCAGCATCCAAGCGAACTTGCTGGCCGAGAAGTATGCCGATGGCGTGAGGCCTGTGCGGTGCCGGATGCCGGTCGCCAGATCGCTCTCGGCCATCTGCTGCATCCGGGTGGCCGTCCGAGTGTCCTGCCACACGAGTGCGGTGCCGAACGGGCGGCCGGTCGACCGATTCCACGCCACAGCGGTCTCGCGCTGGTTGGTGACGCCGAGAGCGGCTAGGTCGGTTCCGGTCAGGCCTGCGGCGGCCAGTGCTTCGGATATCACCTGCCGGGTGTTGTGCCAGATCTCGGTCGCGTCGTGCTCGACCAGTCCCGGTCCGGGTAGTAGTTGGCGGTGCTCGCGTTGTCGCATCACCATCGGTGTTCCGCCGCGGTCGAAGATCACGAAGCGCGTGCTGGAGGTCCCTTGATCCAAAGCGCCTATGTAATCTGCCATCTGCTTCTCCTTCAGGGAGGTGGGATCATCGGCAGCCGTCGACAGTGCCGAGAAGGTGTGCCGCCACCAGCGCGACGATCAACAACGCGATGAGGAGTTTGAAACGCCCATCGCGGGTGTCCGCCGGACCCAGACGTTCAGACGTACCTGCCTGAGCCGCAACGACAATCGCGAGCGCGGTGGCGGCGAGTGCCAGGACGATCGTGAGCACCTCCGCCACGCTGCCGCCATGGCAGGACAGCGCGAACCGTAACGACGCCAATGCGGCCACCACACAGGCCAGCGCGGTTCGTCGCCACGCCAGGGATGTGCGGGGCCCGGCCATGCCGTCGTCGTCGACCGTGCTGTCGTACATCTGTGCGGTCATGCTGTCGCGAAGCCCAGGCCCAGCAAGCCCGCGACCAGGAGCAGTCCGGCGACCAACGTCAGTGTCATAGTTGGCGCAGGAAGCGGTTCACGGCGCCGCAACGCCCGCTCCACCATCGCCCATCGCACCCACGAGACGACCGCGATCACACCGCTCAATACGATCAGCACGACCGCGGCGGAATGACGCGCCGGAACATCCAGTGCCGAGGTCACGACATCAAGGGCGAAAGCTACCAGTGCCAGTGCCAGAGCCGTCCTGACCCAGGCCAGAAATGTGCGCTCGTTGGCCAGTGTGAAGCGGGGATCGGGCTCATCGCCATGGCGGTAGACGAACCGGGGAAATCGTTTGTCTGTCACCCGCGTCATTCCTCGGGCAGTCCGCGCCCACGTTCGGCGTAGATCTGCAGGACGCGTTCGCGGGGGATGACGCCGCACCGGTCCGCCCAGTGCTGATAAGCCGCCTCCAATTGCTCGACGAGCTCGGGATGTGCGGTCGCCAGGTCGTGCAGCTCAGTGCGGTCCGCCTCAATGTCGTACAGCTCCCAGGGATGGCGGTACTTGCGAACCAGCTTCCATTTCCCCCGGCGCACAGCGCAATTGCCCTCGTGCTCCCAGAACAGGTCCCGGTCGGTGTCGGCCTCACCGCGCAGCACTGGCAACAGGCTGCGGCCTTCGAACGGCGGGATTGGCCGGCCGTTGCGGTGAGTCGGTTCGGCCGCACCGGCTACCTCGGCGATGGTGGGTAACACGTCGACGAGTTGGCTGGGTACCTCGCAGAGGCTTCCCGCAGCGTCGGCAAGGCCTGTCGGCCAGTGCACAATGAACGGGGTGGAAATGCCGCCTTCATGGACCCAGTGTTTGTACTCGCGGAACGGCGTGTTGGACAGGTTGGCCCAAGCCCGGCCGTAGCTCTGATACGTCTCCTCGGGGCCGGGGCGCAGACCCGGCACGTTGCCGGGTACCACGGGTCGGCCGGTCCGGGAGGTCTCCCTCAACGGAACGAATGCCGTCACAAAGTCTTTCACTGATTCCGGCGGCATCTCCTCGGCGCACCCACCGTTGTCGGAGAGGAACACCACAAGAGTGTTATCCAGGCGACCGCTGGCTTCGAGCTGGTCGAGCACCTTGCCGATGCCTTGGTCCATGCGGTCGATCTGTGCGGCGTACACCTCCATCCGGGACGCCTGCCACTCCTTGTCGGGGGTGTCCTCCCACGCCGGCACCCGTTCGTCGCGCTCGGTCAGCTGCCATGCCGGGTCGATGATCCCGGCCTTGATCAACCGCTCCAATCGCTGTTCGCGCAGCTTGTCCCAACCGTCATCGAATCTGTTGGTGTACTTGGCGATATCGTCGCCATGCGCGTGTAACGGCCAGTGCGGCGCGGTGTAGGACAAGAACATGAAGAAGGGGTTGTCGGGTTGGTCGGCCTCGTGCTCGCGCAGGAACTGCACGGCGTTGTCGGAGATCGCATCGGTGTAGAACCAGCCCTCGGCGGCCGCTTCGTCCTCGATGTTCTTTTCGTCGCGAACAAGTGTCCTTGGTTGGTAGAAGCTGCCTGCTCCCTCCAACGTGCCGAAGAACCGGTCGAATCCACGTCTTGTCGGCCAGGCGCTGTTCGGATTGTCCATGTCCACCGCGAGGTGCCACTTGCCAGACAGATAGGTGGCGTAACCCGAGTCCTTGAGCACCTCGGCGACGGTCGCGCAGTCTTCGGAGAGGTTGCCTTGGTAGCCGTCGGGTGTGTCGTCGAAGTTCAGGATCCCGATGCCTACCTGGTGCGGGTGCAACCCGGTGAGAAGTGACGCACGGGACGGACTGCAGCGCGCGGTGTTGTAGAACTGCGTCATCTTCACCCCGCCTTCGGCCAGGCGGTCCAGCGCCGGGGTGTTCACCTCGCCCCCGTAGCTGTTGATATCCGAGAAGCCCATGTCATCGGCCAGGATCAGGAGCACGTCGGGACGACGGCCTGCAACGGAATTGGTTTGTGTCACGTGTGGATTCCTTCTGATATCAGTTGGCCGGGGTGGCTGAGAGATCGGTGTCCGGGAGTTCATCCTTGCGACTGATGAGCTGGACGTCGTTGATGTCGCGGTTGTGGGTCTCAGGCAGGAAATAGAGGGACACCAGCGTGATGGCGGCCATCGCCATCACGTAGACGGCCACCGGCCAGACGGATCCGGTGAAGTGCGACACGAGGGAAGTCGCGATGAGGGGCGCAACGGCACCGGTGGGGATGACCCCTATCTGGTAGACGATCGACATCCCCGAGTAGCGAACCCGGGTGGGAAAGACCTCGGCGAACATCGCGCCCTCAGGGCCGAACATCATGCAGGCTGCGATGCCCCAGCCAATTACGACGCCCAGCGTGATGAGGTAGGCATTGCCCGTGGTGACGAGCCAGAAGATCGGGAAGGCGCTCACGAATGCGATTGCGGCCCCGGTGCCGAACACCGGCCGTCGGCCGATGCGGTCCGACAGGTGCCCGGCGGCGAGGATGACGGCGAAGCCGACGGCGGCGGCCACCAGTAGGGCGTTGAGGACGATCGACTTGTCCAAATGCAACACGGTCACGGTGAAGGTCAGCAGGAACGCGTTGTAAACGTTGAATGTCACGCTTTCCGACACGCGAGCTCCCATGGCGAGCAACGTCACCTTCGGATGCTTGGTGAATACCTCGATCAGCGGCAACTTGGCTTTCTCGTCGGCAGCCTCAAGCGATTTGAACGCCGGTGGCTCCTCGATCTTCATTCGGATCACGAGGCCGACGATTACGAGGACGATGCTGATCAAGAATGGGATGCGCCAACCCCAACTTTGAAATGCCTTGTCGGGCAATGAGGTGACTGCCGTGACAGCGACTGTCGATGTCAGCAGGCCGATCGGCACGCCTAACTGGGGCCAGCTGGAATACCATCCTCGCCGTCCATCTGGCGCGTGTTCGACGCAGAGCAGAACCGCTCCGCCCCACTCGCCGCCGAGGCCGATACCTTGCAGCATCCGCAGGATCAGCAACAGGATCGGAGCCGCGACGCCGATGCTCGCGTAATTCGGCAGGAGGCCCATCGCAAACGTGGACAGGCCCATGATCAACATGGTGAGGACGAGCATCTTCTTGCGCCCGATCCGGTCGCCGAAGTGGCCGAAGATGAATCCGCCGAGGGGTCGGGTGACAAAGCCGGCGGCGAACGTGCCGAACGCGATCATCGTGCCGACGAGCGGGTCGAATTCCGGAAAGAACTGGCTGTTGAACACCAGCGCCGCCATCGTGCCGTAAAGGAAGAAGTCGTACCACTCCACAACGGAGCCGAGCAGGCTCGCGCCCGCGATTCGGCGGATTGATGTTTCGCCTGCGGACTTCGAGTGGCCCATGTGTCGCGCTCCTTTGCACTTGCCACCGTGGCTACTGTCCCGTAAACTGGGACAGTAAGTTGTCTTGTGGGACACTTAGTTTCTATTGTGGCGGCAGCCACATGTCAAGAGCGGGGTGTTGTGGATCGTCCGGAAGGCCTGCTGCAGCGTGCGGTCTGCATCCTCGATGCGCTCGCAGCGGCGCAGCACTCGAAATCTGTACGGACTCTTGCCGAGGAGACCGGATTGTCGAAAAGTGCAGTGCAGCGCATTCTTACTGACCTCGTCGCCACCGAGCTCGCATCGCAGGATCCGACTACGCGGCAGTATCACCTGGGTGCTCGCACCCTCGCCCTCGGGATGGCCTACCAGCGCCGGGTGGACGTGCGTCAGGCGGCCCTGCCGCACATGGCCAGGCTCAGGGACAGCACAGACGAAACCGTCGGAATCTCGGTGGGTCTGGCCGACCAGGTGCTGCACGTCGATCAGGTGGAAAGTGAATCCACGCTGCGGGCGCACTTCGATATCGGGCGGCCGCTGCCGTTGTGGAGTGGTGCGCCCGCACGATTACTGCTCGCGGTGCGCAGCGAAGACGACATCCGACGTATCCTCTCGGAGCGGCACGGCACAGACCTCACACCAGTGAACCCGCCCAGCACAGAGGCTTTGATCGAGGACGTCCGCGCCGTGCGCGCGGCGGGTTACGCGTGTGCGTTCGAGGAGACGCTGCCAGGCGTGAGCACCATGTCGGTTCCGGTGTTCGGCGCGGCCGGTGAACTGACTGCGGTGTTGTCTCTCACCGCCCCCAGCATCAGGTTGACACCACAGAGGGTCGACGAGCTTCTACCTGAGGTCCTGCGCACCGCCGCGGCGATCAGCGCCGATCTCGGCTATCGACCGGGCGTCAATGGCGCTGCGTTGCAACCGCCTTCGGGCCCAATACATTGACCCAAACTGGTTCTTCCGACTAACGGCGAAGGCGAAGTCGTGTGCCATCTCACGCCGGATGTGGCACACAACCTCACTCGGTGGACGCCCAGGTTAGTGGGCTTTCGAGGCCGCGGTGGGTCCCGGCGACTGGCTCGCTGAGTTCCCCTTGCACCGCTGCGGGGTTAGCGTCTTGTCACCTTCGACGCAATCGCGTTGAGCGACTCATGCCGCGTTTCGGGGGCCCAGGCCCAACAGGCGAATCCGCCGATTGCCAGGACAGCGACGCAGCCGACCAGGGCAACGTTGACGTCGTAGTCGGCGACGACGATCGGCAACAGGAAGGTGCTGACTGCTGACCCGATCCGACTGGCCGCAACGGCGATCCCGACCCCGGACGCCCGCAGATCGGTGGGAAACAGCTCTGGCGGATAGACGAACTCCAGGTTCACTGCGGCGGCGAGTACGAGTGCGAAAAGGGCGAACAGGGCGACCTTCACCGCGGAGTTGGTGTCAGAAAAAATGACGAGCGCGGCCAGTAGACCGGCACCCACGAAGAATGTTCCGATCAAGAACGAACGCCGTGTGATCCGATCGATCACCAGAAGTCCAAGAACCGCGCCGACGAGCAGGAAGATGTTGTAGGCGGCGCCTGCACCCAGTTTGCTCGTAACCCCGAGCGACTCCATCACCTGAGGCGAGAACGTCCCGAGTGCGAAGAATGGGATGACTTGGCAGATATAGAACAAGGCTCCCACCATGGTGCGCTTGCGGTACTTCGGCGTGAACAGGGCGCTGATATTTCGTCGCGGTGGATTCGGCTCGATCGCGGGTGGGCGAACATTGGCACCGAGATGGCGCGAGACGACGGCGGCGGCCTCCGCGGTGCGCCCGTGCTGGGTGAGCCACAGGGGAGATTCGGGGACGCCGAGTCGGAAGCCGAGGATAAGCAGTGCGGGCACTGCGCTTGCGGCGAGCATGTATCGCCAGGATTCGCCTTCAATATTCGTCAGCAGGAAGCCGACGAGGTAAGCGGCGACGTAACCGCCGGCCCAGGCGACTGCGAGCAGGCTCATCAGTCTGCCGCGAAAACGGCGGGGGGCGTGCTCGGTCACGAGGGACTTGCTGACCACGTAGTCGGCGCCGAGCACCACGCCGATCAGCAAGCGCAGAGCCAACAGTTGGGACGGTGACTCGATGAAGAACTGGACTGCCGACAATGCCGCGAAGACGAGCATGTCCCAGGCAAAGATGTGCCGGCGCCCGAGGCGGTCCGCGATCGGACCGGTGACAACGGCGCCGAGAAACAGGCCGGCCAGGGTCGCGGCGCCGAGGAGGCCGATCCACAAGGGCGTCAATCCCAGGGCGCCGGTGGCCGAAGTGATGACGATCCCGATGATGCCGAGGATGAAACCGTCGCTGAATTGTCCGCCGGTGCCTGCGATCGTCACGCGGATCTGGAAACGGGTGAGTGGCGCATCCTCGTAGTCGACAAGCCGAACCGTTTGTGCCGCAACGTCAGACATGTCGATCTCCATTCAGTCCGCTGGTGGAGAGGTCGTTGTTGCGGTACCGGAGCGTCGCGGCGTCATACCCCCTGGCTGCGGCGAGTGTCACCCAACTGTCGAGGGCGGCGGATAGGTTTTCTTCTCGGCGTTGGCCGTCCCAACTGATTCCGCTGATGCAGCGGCGAGCGAAAGTTGTTGCCGCGGCTGCAAGGTCATCGAAGATGGTGATGAGAGCGTCGATGATCACCGGCTCCATCACGTTGAGCTCGAGTTCACCTGCAGCGACGGCGAATTCCACCGTGTGAGCCGCACCGCGGATGCGATAACTGAGTTGCATCACGTACTCCGGGATTGCCGGGTTGACTTTCGCCGGCATGATCGACGAACCAGCCTGCACCGCAGGGATGTTCAGATCGCCCAGTCCGCCCGCCGGGCCGGACGAGAGCAACCGGATGTCGGCGGCTACCTTGGCCATCGTCAGCCCGGCACGGGCCCCGGCGGCGGCCACCGCCGCATACGGGTCCAGGTGCGCGAGGGCGTCGAAGGGATCCACGGCCGGCTCCAGCTGCCGGCCGGTGAGGGAGACGAGTTCGCCGATGGCGAGTTCCCGATAGCCGTCGGGCGCGCCCACGCCCGTTCCGATCGCGGTCGCTCCCAGCGGTACGGAACTCATGGCTGCGGTTGCCGAGCGAAGGTCCTCGCAGGTGCGGCGGATCGCCGCGGCTTGTGCCCGGTGTGATTGGCCGGCGGTCAGGGTGACCGCGTCTCGCAAGCATGTGCGTCCCAGGTGGGGGGTGACATCGAATTCGGCGGCCTTGTCATCCAGGGCGCGCGCCAGCTCGTCGAGCGCCTGCACAGGGTGCTCGACCAGGTCGAGCACCGTCAAAGCCATCGCTGTGGGATATGTGTCGTTGGTGGATTGGGATGCGTTGACGTGGTCGTTCGGATGCACTTCCGTACCGGCCAGCTGGCTGGCACGGGCTGCGATGACCTCGTTGACGTTCATATTTGTCGTCGTGCCACCGCCGCCGAGAAGCAGCGCCGACGGGAACTGGTCCGCATGATGCCCGGCGGCGACTTCCTCGCAGGCTGCGATGATGCCGTCACGTTGCGCGGAGGCCAGTACGCCGAGGGAGTGGTTCGCCTGTGCGGCGGCGAGTTTCACCAGGGCATAGTTGCGCACGAACGCCGGCACGTCGCCGAACGTGCGGCCCGGCGCAGTGAAATTCGCCAGTGCCAGAATCGTCTGCTGCCCGTACAGCGGTTGATCCGCCTTCGGTGTCTGGTCGGTTGACGGCATTGAGTTCGACTCCTCCCGAGTGACGCGGCCCACAATTCCTGTGGCCTGTGCGGGACGACGTTATGCAGCCAAGGCACTGCTGCATACAATCCGTGCTATGGCAGCAACACTGAGACTTGGTTATCTGCGGTATTTCACGCTTGGGGTCAGAATGTTGTTGTTGTGAGAGCAACAGGTGTTTACTCGTATGAGTGACTCGGGCCCGGAGAGAGTGGCGGCCCTGATACGCGCGTTCGGTCACGGTGACGGACCCAACGTCGAGCACACCGTCAGTGACCTCGCCCGCGCTGTCGGACGTGAGCGCAGTCAGGTCTCGCGGATGCTCAAAGCCCTCGAAAGGGGCGGGCTCGTCGAGCAGAACGCAGAGTCGAAGGCCTACCGACTGGGCTGGGCGCTGCTGGTCCTCGCCGCGGGCGCGGGAGACACGCCTCTGCTGCGGGCCGCCCGGCCAGTCCTGCAGACGCTGGTCGCACGGACCAGCGAAGTGGCGCTGCTATCCGTGCAGCAAGGCAACAGATCGCTGACGGTCTTGCGGGAAGAGTCGCACCAGTCGCTCCGGGCAGGGGGATGGGTCGGACGCAGTTCGCCGATGCACTGCTCTGCTTCAGGACGGGCGTTGTTGTTCGACAGCGACGACGCCTTGGTGGCCGACCTCACCGCCGACGATCTCACGAGTCCGATCTCCACGCGCGGAGCGCCGAAGGATCTCGACGAGCTGCTCGAAAGGCTGCGCATCGAGCGTGGCCGGGGCTATGCGGTCGCCAGCGAAGAGCTTGAGATCGGGCTGACCTCGGTGAGCACCCCGGTCCGCGACCGCAACGACACACTGGTTGCCGTCATCAATGTTTCTGGCCCCACCTCCCGGCTCATTCACCGGGTGGACGACATCGCCAAGTTCCTGCTCACGGCGAGTGTGGCGATCAAGCGAAACCTTGAATCCACGCGGCCGCCGGTTCCGCGACGACGTCGATAAAAAACCGAATACGTACTCGCGTCTCGATGAACGAATACGGTCGATACTGACGGGGTGAAACCCGCGATCTGTGAGCAGTTCGGTATCGACTTTCCGCTCTTTGCCTTCAGCCATTGCCGTGATGTGGTGGCCGCGGTGACGAATGCCGGTGGCTTCGGTGTCCTCGGCGCCACCGCCTACACCCCCGAACAACTCGACCGGGAGTTGTCCTGGATCGACGAGCAGGTCGGTGGCAAGCCGTACGGCGCCGACATCATCGTGCCGGCGAAGTTCGAAGGCAAAGGGGAGAACCTGTCTCGCGGCGAGCTCGTCGACCGGATTCCCGCCGAGTACCGCGAGTTCGTCACCCAACTGCTCGTCGACCACGGCATCGAACCGGAGGCCAAGCAGCGGACGGGTGGGTCGATGCTGTCCGGCGACACCGGCGCCGAACTGTTGCAGGTGGCGATGAGCCATCCGATCAAGCTGATCGCCAACGCACTCGGGGTGCCGCCGGATTACATGATCGAAGCCGGTCGTGAGCACGGGGTTCCGGTCGCGGCCCTCGTGGGTGCGCGTGAGCACGCCGTCAAACAGGTGCAGGCCGGTGTCGACCTCATCATCGCGCAGGGCACCGAGGCCGGTGGGCACTGCGGCGAGGTGACGACGATGGTGCTGATCCCCGAAGTGATCGAGGCCATCGACGGCGCGGTGCCGGTACTGGCCGCGGGCGGCATCGTCACCGGCAGGCAGATGGCGGCAGCGGTGGCGCTGGGCGCTGCCGGGGCGTGGACCGGATCGGTGTGGCTGACCACCGAGGAGGCCGAGACCGCGCCGCACACGGTGCAGAAGATGCTGGCCGCCACGTCCCGCGACACCGTGCGTTCGGCGGGGCGCACCGGAAAACCTGCGCGCCAGCTCGTTTCGGAATGGACCGACGCCTGGCTGCCGAACCAGGGCGGGCGCCAACCGTTGCCGCTGCCGCTGCAGAACATGTTGGCCGAACCGGTGATCCGGCGCGTCGACGTGCTTGCCGCACAAGGGCATCCGGGAGCGCAGGCGCTGGCCACCTACTTCGTCGGCCAGGGTGTGGGTCTGATGAACAAGGTCAAGCCGGCTCGTGAGGTCGTGCGCGAGTTCATCGAGGACTACCTGGCCGCGACCGAGCGGCTGAGCAACTCATTGCCCGACTGACGCGCGCGATGTGAGCGCGCGAAGCGAACGCTAAGCCGCCAAGGGCAGCCGCACCTCGAACCGCGCACCGGTGTCGAGATTGCGGGCCGACAGTGATCCGCCGTGTGCGTGTACCAGGCCCGCGGCGATCGCCAGACCCAGCCCCGACCCGCTGGGCAGCGACGAATCCGCGCGCGGCACACGGCCGTTCGAACCGCGGTAGGCCACATCGAAAACCCGTGGCAGGTCGGCCTCGTCGATGCCGACACCGGTGTCGTCGACCCGGGCCCATGCCGTGCCGTCGTCGGATCCCACGGTCAGGGTGACACTGCCGCCCTCCGGAGTGTGTGCGATCGCATTGGCCACGAGATTCGACAGCACCCGAACCAGGGCGCGGTCGCTTCCGAAGACATGGACCGCGCTGTCGGGCAGCCCGGCGGTCAACTGAACGCCCGCGCGCTGCGCCGGTATCCGGTGGGCGGCCAACACATCGTCGACCACCTCGTCGAGGGCCACCTGCTCGCGTGTGGGCTGGACCGCGCCGGCGTTGATCTTCGACATCTCGAACAGGTCGTCGACCATTTCGGACAGCCGGATCGATTCCTGCTCAATGTGTTTCGCTTGGATGCGGACCTCGTCGTCGGTGACGACGCCGTCGGCGATGGCCTCGGACACCGCACGGATGCCGGCAAGCGGCGTGCGCAGATCATGGCTGACGAACGCGACCAGCCGGCGCCGCGACTGTTCGGCGGCTCGTTCCGAATCGCGGATCTCCTGCTCCCACACCGTGCGCCGGGCCTGATAGCGGGCCAGCATGACGGCCGCTGGGATAGTCACCACCGACACGATCACGAGCACTACGGCGATCCGCTCGAAGTTCTCGGTGATCATGAAGCCGCTGGCGCCGATGACACCGGCGAACGTCGCCAGCGTCGGGATCAACACGAGCGCCACCATGCTGACGGCAAGCGACCAGGTCCGCGCCAGCCGGATGATGATCGCCCCGGCCACGACCACCGGAACCGAACACGCCAGCGCCCACCCGACGATCTCCCAGAAGTCGGTCACGGGCTGCTCCACAGATAGCCCCGGCCCCACACCGTCTGCACCCGGTGGTGGTCGCCGAGCTTGGCGCGCAGCCGTTTGACGTGGACGGTGACGGTGGACAGATCGCCGAAGTCCCACCGCCACACGCGCTTGAGCAGGTCTTCGCGGGTGAACACGGTGTCGGTGTGCGTCAGGAAGAACACCAGCAGATCGAACTCGCGGTTGGTCAGGTTGATCGCTTCCCCGCCCACGGTGACCGAGCGGGCCGCCGTCGACACGTTGAGCTCGCCCACCGCGAGTTCCATCGGCACAGGCGCGGTCGAACCCGTCGTCCGGCGCAGCACCGACCGAACCCGCAACGCCAGCTCACGCGGGCTGAACGGTTTGGTCAGATAGTCGTCGGCACCGGCTTCGAGGCCGGCGATGCGGTCGTCCTCCTCGCCGAGCGCGGTCAGTAGGATCACCGGCATGCTGTAGTCGCCGTGCCTGCGGAGTTCGCGGCACAGCGACAGCCCGTCCGACCCGGGCATCATCACGTCGAGCACCGCGACGTCGATGCGCTCGCTGCCGAGCAACCGCAACGCCTCGGTACCGTCCTCGGCGATCGAGACGTCCAGGCCGTCACGCTCCAGGTACCGGCGCACGACATCGCGCACGACGGTGTCGTCGTCGGCGATCAGCACGCGGGTCATAACCATCGAGGCTAGCCGCGCGGGGCCGCTACCAGCGCCGGTGTCACGGTTTCGTCACCGCTTGCCCATGGTGCCCGGCGCGGGTTGCGGCTTACGGTCGCTGACATGGCCCGCCAACCGGCCCAGGTGACCGTCGTGCTGCCCTGCCTCGACGAGGAGCAGTCGCTTCCCGGGGTGTTGGCCGCCATACCCAGCGGGTATCAGGCTCTCGTGGTCGACAACAACAGCATCGACGACACCGCGGCCGTGGCCCGGCGACACGGTGCTGCAGTGGTGTCCGAACCCCGGCCCGGCTACGGATCGGCAGTGCACGCCGGCGTGGTCGCGGCGACGACGCCGATCGTGGCTGTCCTGGACGCGGACGGATCGCTCGACCCGGGGGAGTTGCCCGCGTTGGTCGCCGAACTCGACCGCGGTGCGGACCTGGTGATCGGCCGCCGCCGGGCGGTACGTGGACTGCGCTGGCCCTGGCATGCCCGGCTCGGGACGGCCGCGGTCTGCTGGCGGCTGCGGCAGCGGTACCACCTGCCGGTGCACGACATCGCGCCGATGCGGGTGGCCCGCCGCGATGCGCTGCTGAGCCTCGGCGTGACCGATCGCAGGTCGGGGTACCCGCTGGAGTTGCTGGTGCGGGCGGCTCAAGCCCGCTGGCAGGTGGTCGAACTGGATGTCGCGTACGGTCCCCGCACCGGCGGCAAGTCGAAGGTGAGCGGTTCGATACGTGGCAGTCTCATTGCCGCGCTGGACTTTTGGCGGGCCATATGACTCTGCCGGTCACCATTCTGGTCGTGGCAAAGGCTCCGGTTCCCGGGGTGGCCAAGACCAGGTTGGCGGCGGGCGTGGGTGCCGAGGCGGCCGCCGACATCGCGGCGGCTGCACTGCTCGACACGCTCGACGCGGTGGCGCGTGCGCCGGTATCGCGGCGCATGGTGGCGTTGACCGGCGACCTGGGACAGGCTCGCCGGGAAGGCGAAATCAAAAGGCGGCTGGATGATTTCATCGTCGTCGCGCAACGCGGCGACGGCTTCGCCGAGCGGTTGGTCCATGCCCACGAGGACGCCGCATGTCCCGGAGTCCCCGTGCTGCAGATCGGTATGGACACCCCGCAGGTCAGCGCCGGGCTGCTCGCCGACTGTGCACAGGCGTTGATGGATACCGATGCGGTACTCGGTATGGCGTTCGACGGCGGGTGGTGGGTGCTGGGTGTGCACGAGGCGACGACGGCTGCGTGCCTCGGGACGGTGCCGATGTCGCGTCCGGACACCGGGGCTGTAACGCTCGCCGCGTTACGCGGCACTGGGATAGCCGTGAACCTTGTCCCCGAACTCGCAGACGTCGACACGCTCGCGGATATCGACGTGGTGCGCAACGCCTGCGCGCCGGACAGCCGATTCTCCTGCGCCACCCGTGCGGCAGGGGTGTGACGTGCACGGCCACCTCTACGACCAGGCGCTCGACGGCGAGCAGTGCTGGATACGCCACGACGACGGCCGGATGCAGCGGTTGCCCGTGCACCGCTGGCTGGGCGGGGCACACACCGATCTCCACTTCGACCGCGCCATCGTGAACCTGTGCACCGGGCCGACCATCGACTTGGGTTGCGGCCCAGGGCGCCTGGTCGCCGGCCTGGTGCGGCGCGGCGTGCCCGCCTTGGGCGTCGACCAGTCGGCCGCCGCTGTCGCGATGGCCCGCAGCAGCGGCGCTCCGGTGCTGTGCCGCGACCTGTTCGGGCCGCTGCCGGGAACCGGGCGCTGGCACACCGCGCTGCTCGCGGACGGCAATGTCGGGTTGGGCGGCGATCCGTGGCGCGTACTGCAACGGGCGGGTGAGCTGCTGCGCCGCGGCGGCGAATGCCTGGCCGAATTCGACCCGGCGACAACCGGAATCGAGTCCTGCTGGGTGCGGTTGGAGACCGTCCGGTCCGTCGGGCCGTGGTTCCGGTGGGCTTCGGTGGGGCTGGACTGTGCGGCCCGCATCGCGGCCGACGTGGGCCTGGTGCTCGGAGGTGTCCACCCGATCGGCGACCGTGTCATCGCGAGCCTGGTGGCGCGGTGACCACGCTGCGTGGCACCGCGGTCACCGCCCGGGTCGGCGTCGCATTGGGTGTCGCGGTGGCCGTGTGTTTCGTGACCGGGCTCATCAGCCACTTCATCCAACATCCACAACCATGGTTCTACTGGCCAACCCGCCCGGTCGGGCTGTACCGCTTCACACAAGGCCTGCATGTCATCTCGGGCATCGCGGCCATCCCGCTCATCGTGGTCAAGCTGTGGTCGGTGTGGCCCAAGCTGTTCGAACGCCCACTGATCGGCGGACCGGTTCGGCAACTCGAGCGGGCATCCATCCTCGTGCTGGTGGGTTCGATGCTGTTTCAGCTGTCGACCGGCCTGCTGAACACCGCGCAGTGGTACGCGTTCGAATTCTTCTTCACCACCAGTCATTACGCGATGGCCTACGTGGCCGCAGGTGCCGTCCTGGTACACATCGCAGTCAAACTTCCGGTGATCCGACGCGCCCTCGGGGAACCGCTCGACGAGGGGCCCACCGCTCAACTCACCGGCCCCACGAGGCGCACCGTGCTGCGTGGCACCTGGCTGGCGGTGACGCTCGCGACCGTGGCGACTGCGGGCCAGACGATTCCGCTGCTGCGCCGCGTTTCCGTACTCGCGCCGCGTTCCGGCCAAGGGCCCCAGGGTGTCCCGGTGAACCGTTCGGCAGCCGCCGCCGGCGTCGTACGCAGCGCCCGCTCACCGCAGTACCGGCTGACCGTCACCAACGGTCCGGTCAAACGCGAGTTCACCGTCGATGACCTCCGTGCGATGCCGCAGGCCACACATCGGTTGCCGATCGCGTGCGTGGAAGGGTGGAGCGCGGACGCCGAATGGACCGGCGTCGCGCTGGCCGATCTCGTCGCCGCGGTAGGGGCTTCATCCGACAGCGACGTCCGGATGATCTCCCTTGAGCCACCGGGACCGTACTCCCGCACGACGCTTCCGGCCCGTCATGCCCGCGACAGGCAGACGCTGATTGCGTTGCGGCTCAACGGTGAGACCCTCGATCTCGACCACGGCTACCCGTGCCGGCTGATCGCCCCGACCCGGCCCGGCGTGTTACAGACCAAATGGCTGTCACGGATCGAGGTGGTGGGGTGATCGCGACGCGGATTGTGCTGGGCCTGACCGGCATCGCCGTCGCCGGTTACGGTGCGGTGCTGCTGTGGGACAACCCGCCGGTGGTCATCACGCGGATCCTGGTGTGGGCAGTGGTCGGTGTGGCGGTGCACGATCTGGTGTTCGCTCCGCTATGTGCTGCGCTCGGACTGGCCGGCCGACGCCTACTGCCGGTCGGTTGGCAGTCCCCGGTCGCGGTGGCCGGGTTGTGCAGTGTGGTGCTTGTGCTCTTGGCCATCCCCGTGTACGGCAAGCCGGGTCTGCGCCCGGACAATCCGACAGTGCTCGACCGCGACTACCCACTCGGGCTGTGGATCTCGTTGGCAGTGGTCTGGCTGTGCGTGCCCGCTTACTACGCGGCGACGCGCCGGTTACCAGTTCGTCAGGATGACGTGGTTGAGCACGAGCGCGCCGATGACGTTGAGCGCCAACCACCCGCGGTGTGACCGCGGCGGCAGCAGCGCCCCCGCGGCGGTGAGCCAGATGGTGAAGGGAAGCCAAATCCGTTCGGTTTCCGCCTTGCTGAGCATGCTGAGATCGGCGAACGCAATGGCCAGCAACGCGCTGATCAGCAAGACCACCAGACCCGACCGCCGGCGGATCGCTGTGATGTCGACAACCCGGCCGATACCGGCCACGCTGCCAAGGCCGATGGCACACACCACCGAGGCCAGGTTCGCCCACGACCAGTACTGGAACGGCCGGTCGTTGGCGATGCCCTGCCAGTAGCGTTCCTGGACCAGGGTGTAGCCGTCGAACCACCAGAAACCTGCGACGACGAACACGGCCACGACCGCGAGCGCCGCGAGGACGGCCGGGATGAGCGCGCGGAGCGCTGCCCGCCAATCGGCGGCGGTCACGAGCACTGCGAGCGCGGGCAGTGCCATGAGCACCAGGCCGTAATTGAGGAATATGCCCCACCCGAGCAGCAGCCCGGATCCGACGGCGGTCGCCGTCGTCCACCGCGTCGAACCACTGACCGCGAGCGCCAACAGGGCAATACCCCAGGCGGCCACCCCGGCGAAGTAGCCGTCGGCCGACACCGCGATCCAGATCGCCGTCGGTGCCACCGCGACGAACGGCGCAGCCAGTCTCGCGATGTGTTCGTCGGTCAATGCGCGGACCGCCACGATGATCGCCGCGGCCGCGCTGGAACCGACCAGCAGACACAACAATCCGGCCCAGGCCCCACCGCCCAGCCCGATCCGGTCGAGCCAGACGAACGTCAGCAGCGCGCCCGGAGGGTGACCCGATACGTGGGTTATCCACGAATCCGGCTGGAAATCCAGGATTCTGCTCGAGAACGTCCGTACCGCCGCGGGTATGTCGGTGACCGTCGGTACCTGCCGCAGGTACTCGTGGCGAGCAGTCAGGCGGCCGGCGAATCCCCGCTGCCAGCCGTCGATCATCGCCAGCGAGAACGCCCAGGCACACGATGTCGCCCACGTCGCCAATGTCAAAGTCCGCCATGGCAACCGCTGTGCCACCGTCTGTCCCCACCACACCGTCGCCGCGCCGATGAGGACGGCCGGCACGGTACCCCAGCCGACATGTGTGTTCCACCACCCGAAGATCGGTGCGGTGTCGGCGAAACTGTAGATCTGGCCGGGTGTGCTGTTGATCAGCGGCGTGACGATGCCGAGATCGAGGTGGGGCACCACGAACGCCGCGACCACCAGCGTCGCCCCGACGGTTATCGCCACCGTCTCCCGGCGCCCGATCTGCATGGGTTCCACCATATGGGTCGGCGCGTGCGGTGACCCTGACGTTTCGGTGACAGTTGCGGTGGGCACAATGTCGAGCGTGGATGCCGAGCAACTGTTTTGCGGTACGACCCTGGCCCGTCGCATCGAACGTGCTGAGGCACAACTCATCGTCGCCGCCACGGAAGCGGCCAGAGGCCGTGGCGCGGAGGGCTTGGTGCTGCCGGTGGCCGGCGGCTTCGCGTGCTTCGCCGACGCTGGTTCCCCGATGAACAAGGTGGTCGGGCTCGGCTTCGACGGGGTGCCGGACGAAGCGGTGCTCGGCGAGATCGAGCGCGCACTGGCCGGCCGGGGCGCGGCAACCCAGGTCGAACTGTCCAATCTCGCAGACCCGGAAGTCGCCGGACTGCTGACCGGGCGCGGCTATCGGCTCGCCGGTTTCGAAAACGTACTCGGCCGGCCGGTCGGTGCGGAAGACCTACCGGCTCCCGCGGGCCTCGAGGTCCGGCGCGCCGCCGATGTCGCGGCCTGGGTCGACGTGGTGGTCGACGGCTTCGCGCATCCGGACGCCGAGGGTGTGCCGAGCCATGAGGAATTTCCCCGCGACGTCATCGAGCGGGCCGAACTCGACATGGAAAAGGCCGGAGCCGCACCGTATATCGCGGTCGTCGATGGGACGGTGGCCGGTGGCGGCGCCGTGCGGTTCACCGACGGCATCGCCCAGTTGTGCGGTGCCGCAACCGTACCGGCCTATCGTCGGCGCGGTGTGCAGACCGCCCTCCTGGCGGCGCGGCTGGCGGATGCTGCCGCCGCGGGCTGCGACATCGCCGTCGTCACCACGGCGCCCGGTTCGAAGTCACAGCAGAACGTGCAGCGGCGCGGGTTCCAATTGCTCTACACCCGAGCGGTTCTGGTGAAGGCGGTGTGACGAACCCTCAGTACAGCATCTTTCGCATGCTGTCCTCGGTGTAGTAGGCGTCGAGCTCGGCCTGGCTGAGGTCGGGCTTGAAAGCCTTGGCCAGCTGTGCGACCGACGGGACAGCCGTCGGATTCCACGTCTCGGGCTTCCAGGTGTCCGACCGCAGAAAAGCCTTGGCGCAGTGCCAGAACACCTCCTCGACGGCGATCTCCAACGCCAGGATCGGCCGCTTGCCGCCGACCGCCATGGCGTCGAAATAGTCCGCATCGGAGAGGATCCGCGCGGTCCCGTTGATGCGCAGCGTGTCGCCGCGGCCCGGGATGACGAACACCGTGCCGACGTGCGGACGTTGCAGCACGTTGAGATAGCCGTCGACGCGCTTGTTGCCCGGCCGTTCGGGGATGGCGATCGTGGTGTCGTCGATCACCTGCGCGAATCCCGGTGGGTCACCCTTGGGGGAGACGTCGACGCGGCCCTGGTCGTCGGTGGTCGCGATGAAGCACAGCGGGGAAGCGGCCAGCCAATCCTGCTGTACCGCGGAGAGTTGCTTGGTGACCTTGTTGGCAACGTACTTGTTGGGGTGCCCGACGATGGCACGCAGCTCTTCCACGGTTTTCACTTCATGGCCCATGCCTCCATGATGCCTGTGCTCGCAAGGAAATTGTGGGTGCTATTCCGGGCGCCGACCGTTTAGCTCGGCGACGAGCGTGCGGACCCGATCGGCGATGTCGTCGCGGATGATGCGCATACGATCGATGCCTTCGATGCCGCGCCGCGAGGGTTCATCGGTATCCCAACGTTGGACAACACTGCCGGGACGGTTGTTGACGTGGGCTTGGTTGCCGACTACGACGACCAGATCAGCGTCGTCGATCAGCTGCTCGGTGAGTTGGGTGGGCCGATGGTCGCTGATGTCGACTCCCACTTCGGCCAGTGCCCGCGCGGAGATCTCGTTGACGGTGGTCTTGGCGTGGGTTCCCGCTGAGGCCACGCGGATGTTCGGTGCGACGATCTGCCTCATGAGACCGGCTGCCATCACCGATTTTCCCGCGTTGCTCACGCAGACGAACAACACCGACGTGTCAGTCATGTTCTGCTGCCCCGCATTGCTATCGGCCGACCGGGACATTCAGGTCGGCCAACAGCCGGCGAACGCGTTCCTCGATGTCGTCGCGGATCGGCCGAACGGCTTCCAGGCCCTGGCCGGCCGGATCCGGGAGCTCCCAGTTCTCGTAGCGCTTACCGGGGAAGATGGGGCAGGCATCGCCGCAGCCCATGGTGACGACGACGTCGGCGGCCTGCACGATCTCGTCGGTCCACGGTTTGGGGTACTCGCCTGTGATGTCGATGCCGACCTCGTGCATGGCGGCGATCGCCGCAGGGTTGATCTCGTTGCCGGGTTCGGAGCCGCCCGACCAGGCGACGGCGTCGTCGCCGGCCAGGTGAGTGAGGAAGCCCAGGGCCATCTGTGATCGGCCGGCGTTGTGGGTGCACAAGAACAGCACGGTGGGTTTGGCGTCGGTGATCTTTCCTTCGACCCGGGCAAGCGCGTGAAGGCGTTGGCGGGCGAACCGTTCAGCCAGCAGCGGCAGGAAGTGCGGGATGCTGGCCCGGCCAGCGAATTGATCGTAGGACGAGTGCAGGAACCGTTCGATTGTCTCGGTGCCGAACGTGCCGTCGAACTCGCCTCGGAGACGGCCTGCGGCGGTCTTCAACGCCACGCGCTGATCGATGGACAGGTCGTCGCGCAACTGGTGGGTTACCGGGCTGTCGGTCATGGCGTACTCCGTTGCGGTTGAGTGGACGTGAATCGTTTGCGCAGCGCCAGGGACACATAGACGAGGGCGACGAGGACGGGTACCTCGATGAGGGGGCCGACGACGCCGGCCAGCGCTTGCCCGGAGGTGGCGCCGTACGTCGCGATGGCGACGGCGATCGCGAGTTCGAAGTTGTTTCCTGCGGCTGTGAAGGCCAGCGTGGTGGTGCGTTCGTAGCCCAGACCGAGCACGGTGCCGAGTAGGTAGCCCCCGCCCCACATGAGCGCGAAGTAGGCCAACAAGGGCAGCGCGATGCGGACGACGTCCCACGGGTTGTTGGTGATCTGATCTCCCTGCAGGGCAAAGAGAATCACGATGGTGAACAGCAGGCCGTAGAGCGCCCAGGGCCCGATCCGGGGCAGGAATGTGGACTCGTACCACTCGCGGCCCTTCGATTTCTCCCCGATGCGCCGCGATAGGTACCCGGCGACCAGCGGGATGCCGAGAAAGATCAGAACCGACTTGGCGATCTGCCACGGTGAGGTGTCGATGGTCGTCTGCTCCAGGCCGAGCCAACCCGGCAGCACCGACAGGTAGAACCAGCCGAGGACGGCGAACATGGCGACCTGGAAGATCGAGTTCAGTGCGACCAGCACGGCAGCGGCTTCGCGATCCCCGCATGCCAGGTCGTTCCAGATGATGACCATCGCGATGCAACGCGCCAAACCGACGATGATCAGGCCGGTGCGGTACTCGGGTAGGTCGGGCAGCAGCAGCCAGGCGAGTGCGAACATCAGGGCCGGACCGAGCACCCAGTTCAACACCAAGGACGACAACAGGAGTTTGCGGTCGCCGGTCACGGTGTCGAGGCGGTCGTAGCGGACCTTCGCAAGAACCGGGTACATCATGATGAGCAGGCCCAGCGCGATGGGCAACGAAACCCCGTCGATCTCAATGCGTTCCAGCGACGTGTTCAGTCCAGGAACCCAGCGTCCCAAGAGCAGGCCGATGATCATCGCAGCGCCGATCCACACGGGCAGGAACCGGTCGAGGGTCGAGAGCTTGCCGACGACCGCCTGCGCGGGAGTGGTGGCGGTGCTTGTCATGCCGAGACCTCCGCGTTGTCGCTCACCGCACCGAGCAGCACGGACAGGCTGGCCAGCGCCTCGGGAACCACGGCGTAGTACACCCACGACGCTCTGCGCTCTGAGGTCAGCAGCCCGGCATCGCGCAGCACCTTGAGGTGATGCGAGACGGTCGGCTGCGAAACATCCAAGCCAACGGAGATGTCACAGACACACGCCTCGCCGCCGGCATGGCTTGCGACCGCGGAGAACAACTGCAGCCGCACCGGATCGGCCAGTGCCTTGAGCTTGACTGCGATATCCGCCGCCGCGGGGGCCGACAGTGGTTCTCGCAGAAGCGCGCCAGGAGGGCAACAAGCCTCGGCCTGGGTGGCTGGAGACGAATTCGACATACGTCTATATTGATCACTATCGAATCCGTGGTCAAATGAACATCTGGCGCACATTGCTGTCGATATGTTCGGCGCGATGCGTTCACAGCGGCGAACCCACGACCTGGGCGCAGCCGATGTCGCTATGGTGCTGGGCTGCACCCGGGCTGGGTTCCACCGCTCGGTGGCAGGAATGGCGAAGGCAGGCAGGACATCGCGATGGGACCAAATGCTCAGCGAGCCCTAGCGCCTCCACGACCTGTTGGCCGTTATGGACGGCATCGACATGGCTCCATCGGCGTCCACTGCTCGGCCGAAGAGCTGAAGCGACGTGAGCAGCTGCGTGGTAACCGCCCGATCGGTCGCGAAATTCGGGCCGGTACGTCGTCTTCGCCGAAATATGTTGATCGCTTCGAAGTGGGGGGCCTAGCGTCGGTTCATGCCTGCCGACTCTCCAACCATCTTGGCCACCACTGGCGGCATCGGCGCGGGTCGCAGAACCCGCGCGAAAACGAGTGAACGTCAACCGGTACGAGATGGTGGCTCCCGATGACACGGCCCTGGTTCGCCACACTCGAGCCTACGGTGCGCGGCGCGCATCTAGACCATTCCCTGCTCCCCGACCGCGCCCAGGCGCTGGCCGAACACTTGGGGTCCGGGCCGGCCGGCTGGGCCGTCGAATTGGGTGCACGATTGGCAGCGACCATCACCGCTGAGATTCCGGAGCTAGCCGTGGACGCCGTCGCCGGTGAGATCCACAAGGGGTGCGAGGCCGTGGCACTGGGCGCGCTGTCCGCGCTCGCACACGACGACGACCTTACCTTCGCGGCGATGCCCGAGGTGCTCACCGGCCCGATGGAGGTAGTGGCGCGCGGCATCGGCATCGAGCACATGCTGCGCAGCATCCACGTCGCCCACGCCGCCGCGGCAGGTGTGCTGCTCGACGCAGCCGAACGCCTGGTGCCCGAGGCGCAGCGCTTCAGCGAGATGCGGCGCATCAACGAGTCACTGTTCGGCATCGTGGACATCCTGACCAAACGCATGGCCGATGAGTACGCCCGCGCGCACGAGGCATGGTTGACCAGCTCGGTGGCTCTGCGGATGGAGATTGTGGAGGACCTGCTGCACGGAAACTCCGTGCCAATGGACAGGGCAACTCGGATCTTGGATTACGACCTGAGCCGCTGGCACCTGGCGGTCATTGTCTGGACCGAGGCGGCCATGCCCGCCGAACCGATTCAAATACGAGCCGCCGCGTCCGAGACCCTCGTTACCGCGGGATGCACCTCGGCGCTCGTGCTTCCCCTAGGTGCCCACCGGGTGTGGGCCTGGGGGTCGAGGACATCCCAGCCGCCGGAGGCGGCCATGCCCACGGCGTCACCGCCGCCGGGGGTCCGTCTTGCGATCGGGACGCCGGGGTCAGGCGTCGACGGGTTCCGCAACAGCCACCGGCAGGCAGCCGAGGCAGCCCGCGTCGGCGGGATGTCGACGCGAGACGCCTGGTGGTTCTGCTATGAGGATCTCGACGTCGTTGCGATGCTCAGCGCCGACCTGCCGGCTGCCTGCGAGTTCGTCGCCCGCGAGCTCGGCGATCTGGCCGACAGCACCGAGTCGGTGACCGTTGTTCGTCGGACTCTCAAGCATTACCTCGACCGCGACAGGAGTTTGGCCGGCGCCGCCGCTGATCTGCAGGTTGCGCGCAACACCGTCGCCTACCGTGTACAGCGCGCCGAGCAACTTCGCGGTCGACCCGCGACGGTTCGCCGCCTCCAACTCCACGCTGCACTCACCCTCGCCGAGGAGTTCGGCGAGGTGGTGCTGCAGCCGAAAAAGGACCAGTTGGACTGACAACCATAGTTCGCACTGAATCCTGGACCTCAGGCCAGGCGTCACGGCGTCTCTGCGCAGTTGACTGTGTACTGAGCCGGTCGAACGACGGGCAGAGGCGGAGAAATCGATGGTCGTCCATCTCGTCCGATACGAGCGCAGCGAGCAAGTCTTCTGGGGTGTCCTCGCCGGTGACGTCATCTCGCCTCTTACCGGCGACTATCCACGTACCGCCGACCTCATCGAACGCGGTAGGTCCGACTGGACGGCGGCGGCGGCGAAAAGCGGTTCGGTGAGGTCGGCCGATGTCGCGCTGCTATCTCCGGTCACCACTCCCTGCCGAGTGATGTGTCAGGGTGCCAACTACCGCCAGCATGCCATCGAGTCCGGGATGGATCCCAACAAGCGTGCCTTCAACCTGTTCTTCGACAAGACCGACGCCGCAGTCACCGGTCCGCGCGACCCGGTCACCCGCCCGGCTCATGTCACCTTGCTCGACTACGAGATCGAGCTGACGCTGGTTCTTCGCGGGACAGTGGATGCACCAACGACGGTCACCACCGAGAACCTACATGAGTACATCTTCGGTGTGACCATCGGCAACGATATCTCCGCTCGAGACGTCCAGCTGCCACAGGGACAGTTCCTGAAAGGTAAGAGCTACCGGGGGTTCTGCCCGCTGGGGCCCGTGATGGCGGTCCTCGAACCCGAGGATCTGCGGCTTCTCGACGATCTCGAGTTGCGCCTTGAGGTCAACGGATCGCTGCGGCAGAGCGACAACACCGCGAACATGCTCTACAGGCCCGCCGAGACGCTGACTGAACTGAGCGAGTTCTGCAACTGGGATTCCGGTGACGTGCTGCTGACCGGGACACCGCACGGCATCGTGGCGGGCTCGCCACCTGCCTTCATCCGCCGACTGGCCACGGCGCTGCTGCCCGAGGACAAGCTGTGGGCGGCGTTCGTCAAGCTCAACCAGCGCAAGCCGTATCTGCAGCCCGGTGATGTCGTCACCGCCTCCATACGCAACAGCGCTGGGACGCTCGACCTGGGTACCCAGCAGAACGCCATCGTCGCCGCCACACTCTGAGAGGAGAGCCGAGCCATGAGCGCTACACCGAGTCCTCTGCAGCCCTCCGACCCGCACGGCCCTGACATCACAACCTCCGCACGGGATCTCGATCAACTTTCTGACCGCCTCGTACCCGACTTCATCGCCCACTGGGTGGTCAAGACAGCGCGCAGCGCGGAGATGATCGACTGGTACCGACATGTATTCGGTGCCCGGGTGGCTCACGAGGACAGCCAGATCGCCTTTCTCACCTGGGATCACGAGAGCCATCGGCTGGCGTTGGTGAAGCTTCCGCCGCCACTGCGGCATGTCTTTCCGCTATCGCGCTGGCGTCGAAAGACCTACGGCATCGACCATCTCGCGTTCACCTTCACCTCCGTGGAAAAGTTGTTGCTGACCTACGAACGGCTCAAGAAGGTCGGAATCACCCCGGTCTGGTCCATCAACCATGGACCCACGACCAGTCTCTACTACGAAGATCCGGAGGGCATCCGTCTGGAATTCCAGACGGAGAACTTCGCTACCGCGCAGCAGACCGCAGAGTACTTCAACAGCGCCGAATTCGACGAGAATCCGATCGGCACCAATATCGACCCGGACTACCTTCTCGAACAACTTCGCGCGGGTACCGCTCGAGATGAGCTGCTCAAGCCAGGCGCCGGCACGCGACCCGGCACCAAACCACGATCGAACAAGCGCGCAATCACCTGGAAGACGCTGTGAGGCATGGACACTGAATCGGTCGTCATCGTCGGCGCCGGCGCCGCAGGATCCACACTGGCACTGCTGCTGGCCCGCTACGGTATCCCCAGCACCGTCATCGAAGAACGTATAGAAACCCGCCTGCATCCGGCGGCGCACGTCATCAACGCCCGAACCCTCGAGATCTGGAACCAGGCTTCTCCCGGTCTGGGAAGCGCGCTGGAAGCGATCACCCCGCCGATCGACACCGTCAACATCATCCGCTGGTGCACCGACGTGCGTTCTGATCCGATCGGCGAGATCGACCTGCTGTCCCAACCTGATCGGCTCGCCGAGGTACGCACGCACAGCGCGTATCTCATCTCGCACATCGGTCAGCACCTGCTCATGCCGGTGCTGTGGAACGCGCTGGAGGGCGAGCCGCTGGTCGATTTCCGGCGTGGCGTGCGCGCCGGCCTGGTCGGTGACGGATTGACCCTGCGGTTCGCAGGCGCGGATCCAGTTGTCGCCCGACCGCGATTCGTCATCGCCGCGGACGGGGCTAACAGCCGCCTGCGCGACGCGGCCGGCATCGCGATGACCGGTCCAGTGCTGGCCAATATGGGCAGCGTCTTCTTCCACGCGCCCCAGCTCTACCCGAACGGCACCAGCCGACCCCTGCTCAGCTGGATCTACCACCCGCGATTCAGTGGGGTGATGATCGCCCACGCCGACGACGACTACGTGCTGATGACACCATATCTGCACCCGGCGCAGTGGATAGCGCGCGACAGCCGGAGCTACTGGAATCACATACTGCCCAACGTGATTGGATCCACCGACTACCAGATCCGATCAACAGGAACATGGACGATGACCAAGCAGATCGCCGACCGGTTCCGCCGCGGACCGCTTCTGCTCATCGGAGATGCAGCGCACCGGTTCCCCCACACCGGTGGCTTCGGACTCAACAGCGGTGTGCAGGACGCACACAACCTCGCCTGGAAGCTCGCCGCTATCCTGCAGGACGGCGCCTCGGAATCACTGTTGGACACCTACGAGACCGAACGACGGCCGGTCGTCACCCGGTTCGCCGAGCAGAGCACCATCAACCACTTCAGACTCGACGAGGTCACTGCGCCGCTGGGCATCACCAACACCTCACTGCACAAGGCGACCGAACTCATCGGCATGCTCCCGCTGGGCTGGGTGCCCGGTCCGGTGATCGCCCGCGTTGCGGACGCTTTGACCACCGCGCAGACATCACGTACGAGACGTCTGCTGCGAAACAGCGCACGTAGCAGCCGATTACGCGAGCGGATGGCCGCCGCTGTTCCGGGGCAGGAGGAACATTTCGTGGCCAGCGGCTTGGAGTTCGGCTACGCCTACGCCAGCCCACTGATCGACACCGCCGAGGGCCGCTGTCCTGACGGCGACGTCGCGCTATACCACCCGACCACGCATCCGGGGGCGCGCCTGCCGCACGCGATCATCCTGGGGGCAGATGATTCGGAGCTGTCAACCCATGCGGCGGTGGCACGAAGAGGATTGACCCTGTTCACCGGCGATGCGCGCGGGTGGACGGATGCTCTAACCCGCACGCCGACCACTGTGGCGCTCACCGTTGTCGCACTCAGGGCCGCGGGCGATGACGGTGACCGCCTGATCACCGAAATGTTCGAGGTCGGCGGCAATGGTGCCGTTGTGGCGCGACCTGATGGCCACGTGGTGTGGCGCACACGCACCGGCCCGCAGGCGGTCGGCCTCCTGCACTCGTTCATCGAACGCTCCTGGCGCCCGGTCTATCCGGGCGCAGGCGCCGACGTAACCCAACACTCAGCCTGAATCGAAGGAACGATGAACCATCGTGACGATTGCTCGGACCTGGATCTCATCGCTTCCCGCGTGCCGTGGTTGTCCACGGCGATGATCCTGGACGAGGGAGCGATCTGGGAAGCGGTGCTCGACCCGATTGGTGCCCGACCTCGGGGAGATCGTGTGGATCGTCGACATGAACCTGCAGTCCCTGGACCGCGTCGCGCCCTGGGTCATCGATCTCAACGTTGGGGCCTTGGTCGAGGCGCGCCAGGCCGCGGGCATCACACGGCCAACCACAGCGATGCTGCATCAGATCGCGTGGACGCTCGGCGCCGGATCGCTTGTCGAGAGATTTGGTGGCACGCCGGGCGGCCGAACGGCTGCCGACGCAGCCTTCGAAGCCGGTCACAATGTTCTCGTCTTCCCGGGCGGTGACGTGGACGACCATCGTGTCGATCGTCACTGCCGGGGCCGGAGAGTCGCTGGTGATGCTCAGCGACGGTCAGGCCGCTGACGGGCGCTTCGATTGCCGAAGTTGTTGCGCGTCAAGGACCTTACTGTGAGCGTGTCCATTCCCTGCGGCCGGAACTTCGGCGTGGTCGGCCTGCTGCCTTATACCACTGCCCACCAAGCTCGTCACAGCGGTGATGCCGGAGATCATGCCTGATGCCGATGAGTCCGCAGATGACCTCGCTGTGCGCGTTCGAGACGCGATGCAGACTCGGCTCGACGCCTTGACAGCGGGACGCACACCCCTCCTCGGGTGAACGGACCGGTGTTTACGCGTGACCTCATGCGGCAGGAATGAGCCGTACCGGTAGGTGCTCGTGGCGGTGAATGACGTTGTTGACGGCCCACGTCGGCTCGGCAGCGATCTCGATGCGGTCGACGCGTTCGATGAGCGCCTGCAGCATCGCGGTGGTCTCCAACCGGGCCAGCCCTTGGCCGGCGCAGGCGTGTGCGCCGCTGCCGAACCCGACGTGGCGTCCGGCGTTGTTGCGGATGTCGAAGACGTCGGGGGCGTCCCATTCCCGTTCGTCACGGTTGGCAGAGGCGTACATCACCAGTACCCGCGCCCCCGCGGGAAGCTGCGTACCGCCGATCTCGGTCTCTTGAAGCACCTTTCGGGTGAAGGCCCGAAGTGGTGACTCGAATCGCACGATCTCGTTGACAGCGTTGGACAACAGGGCGGGCTCTTCTTTGAGAAGGTGCCATTGTTCGGGATGGGTGGCGAACAGGTAGAGAGCACTGGAGATGGCGCTGATCGTCGTGTCGAGCGACGGGGCGATGTAGTCGATGAGCAGGGGCGGCACGTCCTCGGCGGCCAGCCCGTCCTCGTCGACGGCGGTGAGTAGTTCGTGAGCCATGCTCCCCGGCAGCACGTTGCGCTCGCGGACCACACGGCGCGCGAAGCGCAGCATGTGCAGGCTGCGCGGCACCGCCTTGAGTGCTTGCCAATTCGCGGGGCCGAGAATGTCGAAGGTTGCTGCCGCCCAATTGAGTAGGTGGGCGCGCTCATCGCGGGGCCAGCCCACCAGATCAGGGACAACGGCCAGCGGAAGTGCGGTGGCGAGATCGGCGACCGCGTCCACAGTTCCTCGGCGCACGGCGTCGTCGACGAGGGACCGGGCCTGTGTATCGACATCGTCGCCGAGGCTGCGCAGAGAGCGCGGCATCAAGCGATGCGCGACGAGCTTGCGCCGCCGGTCGTGATCGGCCCCGTCACTGTTGAGGGTGGTGCCGCGCGATAGTCGGTTTGTCAGAGGATTGGCCGCAACTCCATGTCCGGAGAGGTACCGTCCGTCGTCACGCAGGGTCGCCTTGCATTCGGCGTAGCGCGGCAGGGCGTAGAGGCGGTGGCGGGCCAGCCACACCACAGGCCCCAGCTCACGCATCGCTCGATAGTGGGGGTAGGGATCGAGTATGGCTGCGCGAGTGTAAATGTCCGGCCGGTACGCCGGAACAGCGGCGGGATGACGAAACACGTGGTCAGTCCTTTTGGGATTGGGCAGCAGTGGTCCGCGCCGGAGATTGTTCCGGCAAGAAATGTGGAAGCGCCCGGCACACTGCGGTGACATCGCGCCCCGCCATCAGCACGGTGCGGTCGGGTCTTACCACTGCCGCTGTCTTCTGATGACTCTCGAGCCAGCGGGCCAGCTCGGATCCTGGTGCCACGCGCACCGTCCGCGCGCCACGGGCCGTCACCATCTCCTGCTGCGTCGCGGTCAGCGTCGCCGTGATCACGCCGAAGCCGACGCCCAGCTCGTCATCAAGGCGAACCCCGTTGTCGAGCAATGCGTTCGGACACAGGTGGCCGGCAATGCCACGTGTGCACAGGGTGCGCTGCACCAGCGTCGAGGGCCGCAGGGGCGGAGTCTGCGAATCGGTGATCTTCGCGCGCAGTCCTGGTATCAGGTGCAGCCGGGGCAGTACGAGCGACCTCACAGCCGTCCCGACCCGGCCACCAGAAGTCATGGCGCGCCCCACGTTGAGCGCCAGCGAGATCATGTGACGAGCGTGCGGGCGGCGTTCGTCTTCGTAGCTGTCGAGTGTGGCGGGCGGCAATTCACCGCGGTGAACTCCGGTGATCTTCCAGGCCAGGTTCATCGCGTCGCGAAGTCCAGCACCCATGCCCTGGCCGATGAACGGCGGGGTCAGATGGGCGGCATCGCCGAGCAGAAAGACGTTGCCACGGCGCCAGTGGTCGGCGATCTGGGCGCGGAAGGTGTACTCGGCGACGCGGATCACCCGCAGGTCGGCGTCCTCGATGCCCCGCGTCCACGGAGCGATCAGCCTTTGCAGTGCGGGCAGGGCGGCGTAGTCGTCGACCGATTCGTGGTCGAGGAGCTGAAACTCCCACCGGTAGCGGGTGGGGCCGATCCGCATGTACGTTCCGGCGCGATCACCGTCACAGACCTGATGCACACCGTCCCACTGGTTCAACTCGGCGTCGGTGGCAATGTCGATCACCAGCCAGCGCTGATCGAACTTCAGGTTGCGCATCCTGGCACCGATCGCCGTGCGCACCATGCTGTTGGCGCCGTCGCAGCCCAGCACGTAGTCCGCGGTGATCAGCGACTCGAGGCCGCTCATGCGGTTGCGGACTCGCAGACGCAGCGGATTGCCCGCGCCGTTGGAGGTGACGTTCAGGACCTCGACGTCACCCCGGAACTCGGCATTTGGGTAGCGGCGGAGATTCTGCCGGAGTAGTTCCTCGAGTTCAGGTTGATCGAACATGCTTGCCGCCGGAAAGCCGTTGCTCGTGGGCGACGTATCTCGCTGAAACTCAGCCAGTACGGCCAGATTTCGGTCGACCAGGCGCAGGCCACGGGCCGGGCGGGAGATGTCGGCGAACTCCTGCGCGACGCCGAGGCGGCCCAGGATCCGGTACACCTCGTCGTCGAGGTGTACCGCCCGCGGCTGCGGATAGACGTGCGGCCACCGGTCCAACACAAGGCTGTCGACACCGTATTGGGCCAGCAGGGTCGCTGCCGCGATCCCGGTGGGCCCGCCCCCGACCACGGCAACCGAAACGTGTTCGGCGGGTGTCTTATTCGTTGGGGGTGTCATTGCTGGTGAATCTCGTAGTTCACCGCGAACGACTTCACCACCCGTTCCACGGCGGTGCGGTCGGCTGCCTGGCCGAGGGTGAGCACGACGACAGGCCCTCCGGCACTGACCTGGCCGACGATCTGCAGCACTCCGGGTTGGTCGGCGAGCGCGTCGGTGAGCGCGTGTTGAGCGGCGGTGGCCCGCAGCGGCACCTTGTGGGGCTTGCCGACGTCGGTCATGGGTATCGCGTCGATGATGGTGACCGTCTTGGGGGTGGCGGCGCGTTCGCTGATCCGCTCGCCCACGAAGGCGGTCAAGCCGTCACCGGTGACGGTCGCGCCGGGCCGCACCGTGACGAATCCGACTGGCACTTCGCCCGAATGGACGTCTGGTCGCGCGACTGCTGCGGCCGCAGTGACGTCGGGATGAGCGAGCAGCGCATCCTCGATCAGAACGGGGTCGATGTTGTGGCCGCCGCGGATGATGAGGTCTTTGGCTATGCCCGCCAGGTAGATGAAACCGTCGTCGTCGACGCGGGCCAGATCGCCGGTGTCGAGCCAGCTTTCGCGCAGTGCGTCACGGCCGTCGAGTACGTAGCCGTCGTCGGTGCGGGCGGTGACATAGCCGGGGAAGACGGTGGGACCGCCGATCGCCAGCGTCCCGACCTGACCTGACGACAGGTCCCGCCAGGCACCGTCGTCGCCGACCTCGACTGTCCTGACCTTCTGGTACGGCATGCGCTGTCCGACCGAGCCGGGGCGCGGGTGCTCGGGGAAGCTACGGGCGCTGGCGCAAGTCGCCTCGGTGAGCCCGTAGCCTTCGACCAGACTCACGCCGGTGGCGTCGCGAAAGTCCTGGCGCACGGTGTCCGGCAGCGCCGAAGCACCTGACACCGCGGAGCTGAGACTCGAGATGTCGGCGTCGACGGGAATTCGGGCGAGCACCGCGTACACGGTCGGCACGGCGCTCATCGCCGCCAGCCGATAGTGCTCCACGATCTTCCAGAAGTTCTGGTACAAGCCCACGTCGCGGTATCCCAGCGGTCCTGCCCACACGACGGGCTGGCCTCGAAGCAGTGGGGCCAACAGGGTGACGATCAAGGCGTTGACGTGAAACAGCGGCAGCGCGGCGAAGACCACAGCATCCTCGTCGAGGTCAGCGCTGACCGCGACCATCCACGCGTCGGCGACTTCGTTGCCGTGGGTGTGCGCGGCCAGTTTCGGCGTGCCGGTGGTGCCGCCGGTGTGGAACAGGGCGGCCAGGTCCGCTGATTCAGCCTGCCCACCGTCGAGTGGTTCGGCGTCGTGCTCAGCGGCCAAGACCGACAGGTAGGCCACCGTGACGCCTGGCAGATCCGGCAGTGGGCCCGGTGTGCCGTCAGCCGGCGTGGGACGCAGCAACAACACCGTGTCGATCATTCCCGCGCCGGCGAGGTCGGCGGCGCGTTCCATACCGGCGGGGTCGAGCTCGGGGTCGGCGGTGATCAGCACCCGGGCACCCGAGAGCCGAGCCAGTTCGGCGACGTGGTCGCCGGACAGCGACCCGTTGATCGGCTCCGCGATGCCGGCGGCCTGCGCAGCGAGGGTGGCCGTGATCAGCTCATCGCAGTTTGGGCTGATCAGCAGCACTGCGTCGCGTCGGCTGATACCACAGTGTCGCAACGCTTTTGCCGCACGTGTCACATCGGCGGCAAGTTCGCCGAACGTCCGGCGCGAGCTTCTCGCATAGTCGATTCCGTCGGGCAGGACGGTGACAGCCGTGCGGTCAGGCCACAACCGCCCTGCGCGCAGGACGATGTCGTAGGTGCACGCGGGCAGTCCGCGACGTTCCAGCGGGACATCTTCGATGGCAGTGATGTCCTGCGGCGATCGAGCGGCAGGCCACAGCATGTCGGCGCTCATCCGTGCCGCACCGTCAACCGCTGGGCGCCCAGGTCGAGGGCGCCGTCGTCGGTGGCGATGGAGGCCTCGACGACATCGCCGTGCTGCAGGTACTTCGGGTTTTTGGCCTGCCGTGAGATGAACGCCTTCCACTTGACCACGGGCGGCAGCAGGTTGCCGATCATCTCGATCGGTTTGGGTGGGGCGGTCAGCGCGGTGCCTGCCGGGGTCCCCGTGAGGATGAGGTCGCCCGCGGCCAGCTCTTGGAAGCGCGTCAGAGACTGCAGGGCTTGTAGCGGGCGGTACAACATGTCACCGTCAACGAGGGCGTTCTGACGCTCGTCGCCGCTGACGCTCAGCCGCAGCCGCAGGTCACCGAAACGGGCGAGTTCAGCGGCATCGACGAGCACTAGCGCGGGTCCTACCGGGGTGAAGGTCGGATAGGACTTAGCCTCGTAGAACTGGGTTTGCGGTAGCTGAATGTCGCGGGCCGACACGTCGTTGGTGATGGTCAGGCCCGCGATGTAATCGGCAAGGTTGGCATCGGTGATTCTGGTGCCCACCGGGACGTCGCGTCCGATGACCAGCCCGATTTCGATCTCGTAGTCCAGCAGGCCCACGTGCGCGGGCCGAACGATCTCATCGAAGGGTCCGCTGATCGAGGCCGACGACTTCCGAAAGAACGTCAGCGGCATCGTCTTCGGGTCCATCCCGGAATCGCGGACGTGTGATTCGAAGTTGGTCATCTGAGCGACCACGCGGCACGGAGCGGTGACTGGCGACAGCAGCGTCAGCTCCTCGACCGCGACGGAGCCCTCGGACTCCGCAGCGGCCTCGACGGCCGCACGGTCGGCGAGGAGCTCGCCGGTGCTGGTGGCGGTGGTGGCGATCTTGGTGGCGCCGGTGCGGGTCTGGACCCACCAGCCATCGGTCGTACGCAGAACGGAAATGGTCATCGGGTAGCAACTTTCAGTAAGCCGACGAGGCGGTCGAGGTCGAATTCGTTGTTGTCGCGCAGGGCGCTGAGCATCGAGGTCACTTGGTGTCGTGCTGCCCGCGGTGTTGCGTCGAGAAAGTCCTTGGTCACCGGGGGGCCCCACTGTGCAAGGCCCGATGCGGTGAACGGGGCCCAGCCGGGCTCGACGGTGTTGTCGAACATGTCACCGTCGGCGAAATGCTCCACCAGGAACCCGTCAGGATCGCGCCAGTAGTCGAACAACTGGCTGCCCTGGATGTGGCGACCGATACCCCAGGACCGGAAATAGCCGCGCTCACTGAGGTATTCGCCACCGGCTGCCAGCGCGTCGAGGTCGCTGACCTCATAAGCGGAGTGAACGTAACGGTTGGTCGGCCCAAGTGCCAGGGCGAGGGTGTGGTGGTCGGCCGGAGTGGTGCCGCGGTCGCACCGGATGAAGCTCATTGCAGGTCCGCGGTCACGCTGCCCGGGAAAGAAGAGGAAGTCACTTACGATCATCCCGAACGTTTCCAGATACCAGTTCAGCGTCCGCAAGTACGTGGTGGACTGCAGCACCACATGACCCAGCCGCTGCACGCGGGCGGGTACCCGCGGTGGTCGCACTGTGGCGTTGATCCGCGAATCGGCGATTCCGGTGTTGCGCACCTGCGGTGTCTGTTCAGTTTGGGCGGGCAGAGTGTGCAGGCCGGCGACGACTTTGACCGCAATGCCGCTGGGATCGGTCAACCGAACCGCCGTTCCCCCTATCGATTCGGGGAGCGGCTGCAACCGAGCACCGGTCTTGTCGGCCAGGCGCAGCAGGTCGACCTCGTCGGCGGCGCGCAACGCGAGTCCGGTGAAGCGGCTGTGCTGACCACGCCGCAGGATCACGCAGGGCGAACCGGCAGTGGTCCCGCGCAGATGCAGCTCCTGCGGGTCACGCAGAGCGACGCCGAAACCGAACGCACGGGCGAACGCCTCCGCGCGGACAAGGTCGGGTTTGTCGAACTCCAGCCACGCGATGTCGGCGACCCGAATGATCGGATCCCGCGCCCGGCCGGAATGTTCACCGGCCAATGCGCCGCGTTCGCTGTGCAAATACCGGTGCCCATCGGACATGGGCGTCACAGCCTGCGCCACAACTCTGCCTCCTCAATCGCAACCTGAGGAAATCGTCACATACGACTCAATCGTCAGTCAAGGCAATCTGACGAAATCATCAGCACTGACTTGAACTGGTATCTTCGGTCCATGGACGTGCCTGAGCGCGACCCCGAAACGCCCGATGCCCCGGTCAACCGCCTGCAAAAACGGAAGCTGAAGACCCGCAGCGCCCTGATCCGCGCGGCTCAACGCTTCATCGCTGAAGGCAGGCTCAACGTCCCGATCCTGGACATCACCCAGGCGGCCGACGTCGGAATGGGGTCCTTCTACAACCACTTCTCCAGCAAGGAGGAGTTGTTCGACGCGGCCGTCGCCGACGCCCTCGACAATCTCGGTGCCCTGCTGGACGGTTTCACCGGATCAATGGAAGATCCTGCCGAGGCCTTCGCCGTCAACTTCCGTCTGACTGGACGCCTTTTCCGCTCCCGCCCCGAAGAAGCTGCGCTCCTGCTCGCCAACGGCGGCTCGCTCATCTTGTCCGACCGTGGCTTGTCTCCGAGGGCCCTCCGCGACATCGCCGCCGCGATCGAACGACACCGCTTCACCATCGCCGACGCCGAACTCGGCCTTGCCATCGCCGGGGGCATGCTCGTCGGCCTCACTACGCTTCTCCGCGAACGTCCGCAACGCGATACGGACGCCACCGTCGACGAAGTGACCGAGAGGTTGCTGCGCACACTGGGTATGACTCCGCATCAGGCGAGGGCGATGTGCCGAAAACCGCTGCCCGACATCTCAGCGCTGCATGACCCACCCGCCGACTGGCCGACCCCCATGTCGCCGGACGCATAATCTCCGCGCAATGTGGTAAGCAAGCGACGCGGCCTGCCTGCGTCAAGCGTAACGTGTTGTACCGCTTCAGTATTCTTCACGGTGCCGTCGGGCACCGGCTCAGCAGCAGGACGCGGAACTCGACTTGGCGGCAGCAGTACCGCCGCAACACGCGCCGCCATCGGCTGACTCATCGAGGTGAGAAGGGCTCGTGCCGAAAGTGTCGGAGTCGGCGAGCACGGTGTAGACCTCCCATTTCTCGCCGGCCGGGCCCGCCACCCACACCTTGTCCTGGGTGGCGAAGCAACACGTGGTGCCGATCTCCTCGTCGGTGAACAGCCCTTCGTCGGTCAGCCGGGCGATCTCGGCGTGCACCTGCTCGCTGGACTCGACTTCGACGCCGAGGTGGTTGATCGTGCCGCCGTTGCCGGGGTTCTCGAGCAGCACCAGCTTCAGCGGCGGCTCGGCGACGGCGAAGTTGGCGTAGCCCGGCTTCACCTTGTTCGGGGTCGTGTTGAACAGCTTGGAGTAGAAGGCGATTGCCTCGTCGAGGTCATCGACATTGAGGGCGAGCTGGACGCGGGACATGGCGGACCTCCGGGCTGATGAGACATATATCGAATTCGGTGTCGAGCCCAGACTGCCACCTTTTTGATATATGTCAAGAAAGCTGGCAGGATGGATGCATGCCGAAAGCGTTGCCCGTGATCGACATGTCCGCCCCGGTGTGTTGCGCGCCGGTGGCTGCGGGCCCGATCAGCGATGAGGACGCCCTTCACGTCGCGATGCGGCTGAAGGCGATCGCCGATCCGGTTCGGGTGAAGATCATGTCCTACCTGTTCAGCTCGGCTGCCGCGGAGGAGACCAGCGGCGACCTGGCGGCGGTGCTCGGCCTGAGTGAATCGACCGTCAGCCACCACCTCGGCCAGCTCCGCAAGGCCGGGCTGGTCATCTCGGATCGCCGCGGCATGAACGTCTTCCACCGGGCTCGGCCGGAGGCCTTGCAAGCGCTGTGCGTGGTGCTCGACCCGAATTGCTGCACTTAACCGAATCGTGCGGTGAGCGCGCGGCGGTCGAGCTTGCCGATGCCCCGGCGGGGAAGCTCGTCGACGACGTGGATCTCGCGCGGCGCGGCCGTGGCGTCCAGGGTGTGTGCCACGTGGGCGCGTAGGTCTGCGAGTTCGGGCGGTTCGGTGCCGGCGGTCAACACCAGCGCGGCGACGACGCGCTGCCCCAGCCGCTCGTCGGCCACGCCGAACACCGCACATTCCGCGATCGCGGGGTGGGTGGCCAGAGCCGATTCCACCAGCTGCGGAAGGACGGTGAGACCGCCCGTGCTGATTGCGTCGTCGACGCGGCCCAGCACGCGCAACACCCCTGAATCATCCACGGCACCAAGGTCATCAGTGCGAAACCAGCCAGGTTCGGCGAATGGATCGGGGGCGACGGGGTTGCGGTAACCCTTGGCGATCGTCGCACCGCCCAGCACGATCCGGGAATCCTCCAACCGCACGGCGACGCCCTCGAGCGGCACGCCGTCGTACACGCAGCCGCCCGCGGTCTCACTCATCCCGTAGGTGCGCACCACCGTCACTCCGGCGGCCGCGGCGCGCTCGGCCACACCGGCGGGCATCGGCCCTCCGCCGATCAGCACCGCATCGAGTTCGGCCAATGCCGCGCAGGCCGCCGGGTCGCGCAGGGCCTTGTCGAGCTGCACCGCGACCAATGAGGCGTACCGGCGCCCGGTTCCCAATGCCGCTACCGCCGAGGGCAATTCGGCGGGGTCGAATGCGGGGGAAACGGTGACGGGACTGCTGCCCGCGACGACGCTGCGCACCAGGACCTGAAGCCCCGCCACGTGGTAGGCGGGTAGCGCCAGTAGCCATCGGCCCGGCCCGCCGAGGCGCCGGTGGGTGGCTTCGGCGCTGGCGATCAACGCCCCGCGCGTGAGCAGCGCCCCTTTGGGCGCGCCGGTGGTACCCGACGTCGACACCACCACGGCGACATCGTCGTCGATCGGCTCGTCGATGCGTAAAGCCGTTGTCAACAGCGAAGTTTGACGTTCGTCGTCGGCGGGAACCGGAAGGATCGCCGATCCGCGGCCGGCGAGCAGATCGGCGAGGTCGGGCAACAGCGAGTCGCCCGTGACGGGGACCGGGCGCAGGAGGGCTATCGCTGGCCTCCGGCCTGGCTCTCGCCCTCGTCGGGGCGCGGATCGTCCAGCGGCCAGCCTTGCGCGGCCAGGCGCTCGCGCACCCGCTCGATGTCCTCGTCGCGGGGAAGCTCATCGGTGATCTCGGTGATCAGCACACCGATGTCGATGTGGTCGAACTGCCCGCGATCGATGAGGTCCTGTGCGACGGCTTTCACTTCGTCATTGGTGAGACGCCGGGTCAGCAGGGCGAGCAACGGCACCCGGTCGGGGCCGGGTACGCCTTCCGGGTAGCCGGCATTGAGCCAGGCCGCAATTTTGGCCAGAAATGCGTTCACTCGAAAACTCCTGGTGTAGAAGCGCGGGGAGCGGTCATATCGATGTGCCTGGAGCACCGCAGACTGCATAGATCGTAATGCCCGCCGCGAGTGGGGCTCACAGCCAACTCCCAGGCTTTAGCCGTGGCCGCGCACAACTCGGGCGAACATGCGAAATCAGATGGATGAACACTGGATGAACACATGCCCTGGTCAGCTAAATCGCCTGGTCAGAGGCCTCATTTAGACAAGCTTCCGGCTAGTCAAAAATGCATCGATGGCCCCAAAATTAGCGCCATGAGCGCAGAGCTGATCATTCTGGTGTTGCTGATAGCAACAGCATTGGCCTTCGATTTCACCAACGGCTTTCACGACACCGGAAACGCGATGGCGACGTCGATCGCCACCGGTGCGCTGAAGCCCAAAACCGCCGTGATCCTGGCGGGCATCCTGAATCTCGTCGGCGCCTTTCTCTCGGTCGAGGTCGCGGTGACGGTGACCACGTCGGTCCTCAAGATCCAGGACAGCAAGACGGGGTCGCTCGTATCCGGCATCGACGCCTCCACGGGGCTGACGATCATCTTCGCCGGCCTGATCGGCGGCATCCTCTGGAACCTGCTGACCTGGCTCTTCGGCATCCCGTCCAGCTCGTCGCACGCGCTCTTCGGCGGGCTGATCGGCGCGGGCCTGGCCGCGATCGGTCTCGCCGGTGTCAACTGGTCGGGCGTCGTCCAGAAGGTGCTCATCCCGGCGGTCGCCGCGCCGTTCATCGCCTGCCTGGTGGCGGCGTGCGGCACCTGGCTGGTCTACCGCATCACCCGCAACGTGCTGAAGAAGCGTCGTGAGGAAGGCTTCCGCTGGGGCCAGATCGCCACCGCCTCACTGGTCGCGCTGTCGCACGGCACCAACGACGCACAGAAGACCATGGGCGTCATCGCGCTCGCGCTCATCACCACCGGGCACCTGACCGGTGACGTGAAGGAGAACGGCCTGCCGTTCTGGATCATCGCGTCCTGCGCGTTGGCCATCGGCCTCGGCACCTACATCGGCGGCTGGCGCGTCATCCGCACCCTGGGCAAGGGCCTGGTCGAGATCGAGTCCCCGCAGGGCCTCGCCGCCGAGGCCTCCTCGGCCGCGATCATCCTGAGCTCCAGCGCCGCCGGTATGGCGTTGTCGACCACCCACGTCGCCACCGGTTCGATCCTCGGCAGCGGTGTCGGCAAGCCCGGCGCCGAGGTGCGCTGGGCCGTGGCCGGACGCATGGCGATGGCCTGGCTGATCACGCTGCCCGCCGCCGGGCTCGTCGGGGCGCTGTCGTTCTGGCTGTCCCACGGCGTCGAGTCGATCACCGGTGCTGCGCTCGCCGGCGACGGCCTGATCTTCCTGATCCTGGTCGGACTCTCGTTCTACATGTGGTGGCGCGCCCAGCAGCAGAAGGTCGACCACAAGAACGTCAACGCCGATTGGGACGACACCACCAACTCGGTCGTGCCCGCAGATGTCCGCGAGGCCACCAAGGCCGACAAAGCCGCCGTCTAGATCACCCCGACACAAGGAAAACTGATGATCTATCTGGAATCCATCTTCAAGGTTCTCGTGGTCGGCCTGATCCTCGGCGCCGGGCTGCCCGCGGTGTTCGCCCTCGGGCTCGTGGCCTACTCGAACGGGGCCGGCGGCACCCATGAGGACGGCACGGTACAGGCGGCCAACCCGGCGCTCAAGACGCTCGGGCTGGTGCTGTTCGCGTCCGTCGCCGCAGTCATCGTGATCGCGATCCTGTGGATCACCAAGGCCACGATCATTCACCACTTCGGATTCAACCCCGTCCCGTTCCTTCCGGGTAAGTGAGCTGACGCCATGACCGAGAGCTACATGGACAACGTGCTGACGTGGCTGCACAAGGGTTACCCCGAGGGTGTGCCGCCGAAGGATTACTTTGCGCTGCTGGCGCTGCTGAAGCGCTCGCTGTCCGAGGACGAGGTGGTACAGGCCGCCCAGGCGATCCTGCGGTCCAACGACGGTGACACCCCGGTGACCGACGACGAGATCCGCGACGCCGTGCACAAGATCATCGAGAAAGAACCGAATCCCGAAGAGATCCACCAGGTCGCGTCGCGGCTGGCCTCGGTCGGCTGGCCGCTGGCCACCCCGGTGCGCTGACCACACCTTTCCGTTGAATCCCGGCCCGCAAGGGCCGGGATTTTTTTGTGCCGGCACGCCGCGACGCTGATCAATCCGTGGCCGCCGACCGGTGTGCGCTGGCCGACTCGGTTGCGACGCCGTGATCCAGTTCACCATGCGGCTAAGCATTGTCTAACTATCTAGTCAAGATCAGTTAGCCGTTCGGCTTGTCTGAACTGATCTGCTTGTATAACTTGAGTGCGATTGATGGCTGACGGCGGCAGTGCGGGAGGAAGCGGCGATGCAATTGCTCAAGCGGGTGTGGTTGCCCCTGGTTGCCGTGGCGGTGATCGGCGTAGCGGGGTTTGCCGTCGATCGTGTCCGCGGCGTGTTCGCATCTGATCCGCCGTTGACAACACCGGTGGAGTTCGCGAACGATCCGGAACCGTTTGATCCAAAAGTGTTGACGTACGAGATCTTTGGTCCGGAAGGGGCTGCCGTGGATGTGAACTATGTGGATCTGGAGGGCGAGCCGCAGCGAGTCGACGCCGCCGTCCTGCCGTGGTCCATCACGTTGCAGACCACGGAGCCGTCGGCTGCGGCCAACATCGTGGCACAGGGTAAGACCGACTTTCTGGGGTGCCGGGTGATCGTCGATGGTGAGGTCAAGGACGAGCGCAGCGCCACCGGTACCAATGTTCAGACCTTCTGCATCGTGAAGTCCGCATGAGCGCGCACGCGGACGCGCCCACCGGGCCCATCACCACCAACGCGCCGCACGAGGGCGCACATTTCGGACGGATCGCCCGCGTACTTCGCAGGCTCTCCATTCCCATCATCCTCATCTGGGTGGCCATCGCCGCGTTCTTGAACATCGCGGTGCCGCAGCTCGAGACGGTCGGCGAGATGCGGTCGGTGTCGATGAGCCCGAAGGAGGCGCCTGCCGTCATCGCCACCGAGCGCATCGGTCAGGTGTTCGGCGAATACAAGTCCAACAGCTCGGCGATGATCGTCCTGGAAGGGCAGGAGAAGCTGGGCGACGACGCTCGCCGCTACTACTCCGAGCTGATCGAGAAGCTGCGGGCCGACACCAAGCACGTCGAGCATGTGCAGGACCTCTGGAGCGATCCGCTGACCGCGTCCGGTGTGCAGAGCGGCGACGGTAAGGCCGTCTACGTCTCGGCCAACCTGGCGGGCAATCAGGGCGAGTCGCTGTCGCTGGAATCCGTCGAAGCCGTCAAGCACATGGTGGAGAGCATCCCCGCGCCCGAGGGTGTCGAGGTCTACGTCACCGGATCCGCGCCGATGACGGCCGAGCAGACCGAGGCCAGCCACGGCAGCATGCGGTTGGTGGAGGCGCTGACCTTCCTGGTCATCATCATCATGTTGCTCGTCATCTTCCGGTCGATCATGACGACGGTGCTGATCCTCTTGATGGTGGTGGTCAGTCTGATGACGGTCCGTGGTGCGGTGGCATTCCTGGGCTACTACAACGTCATCGGCCTCTCGACCTTCGCGACCGGGCTGTTGGTCACGTTGGCGATCGCCATCGCCGTCGACTACGCGATCTTCTTCGTCGGCCGTTACCAGGAGGCTCGCGGTAGCGGCGAGGATCGAGAGTCGGCCTACTACACCATGTTCGGTGGCACCGCCCATGTGATCGTCGGGTCCGGCCTGACCATCGCGGGCGCCACCTTCTGTCTGAGCTTCACCCGGTTGCCGTACTTCCAGACACTCGGTGTGCCGCTTGCGATCGGCATGCTGGTGCTCATCGTCACCGCGATGACGTTCGGTCCTGCCATCGTCACCATCGCAGGCCGGTTCCTCGACCCCAAGCGCTCCATGCGCGTGCGTGGTTGGCGCTCGGTGGGTACCGCGGTGGTCCGATGGCCGGGCCCGATCCTGATCACCACCATCGCGGTCTCGCTCATCGGACTGCTGGCGCTGCCCGGTTACAAGACCAGCTACAACGATCGTCTGTACCTGCCCGACGACATCAGTTCCAATCAGGGCTACGCGGCGGCCGAGCGGCACTTCTCGCCGTCGCGGTTGAACCCGGAGATGCTGATGATCGAAAGTGACCGGGATCTAAGGAATCCGGCGGACTTCCTGGTTATCGAGAAGATCGCCAAGGCCGTTTTCCAGGTCGACGGCATCGCCCGGGTGCAGACCATCACGCGGCCCGACGGTGCGCCGATCGAGAACACGACGATCCCGTACATGATCAGTCAGCAGAGCACCCTGCAGCGACTGAACGAGAAGTACAACACGGACCGCACCGCCGATATGACCAAACAGGTCGCGGACATGCAGAAGACCATCGGCAACATGGATCGGATGCAGGCGATCACCGAGCAGATGGCCGACACCACCAGCCAGATGGTGGCGTCCATGGACGGCATGGTGGCCAACATCGAGGAATTGCGCGACAACATCGCCAATTTCGACGATTTCTTCCGGCCGATCCGAAACTACCTCTACTGGGAACCGCACTGCTTCAACATCCCGATGTGCTGGTCGCTGCGGTCGGTCTTCGACGTCATCGACGGCATGGACGTGATGACCACGGACATGAACGAGATGATGCCGCAGATGCATCGGCTCAACGAGTTGATGCCGCAGATGATCGCGATCATGCCCGAGATGAAGCAGACCATGGTGAGCATGCGGGAGATGATGCTGACCATGCAGCAGACCCAGCAGGGTATGCAGGAGCAGCAGCGCATCATGGCCGAGACCTCGACCGAGATGGGCAAGGCCTTCAACGAGGCGATGAACGACGACTCGTTCTACCTGCCGGCTGAAGCGTTCGAAAACCCGGATTTCGCAAAGGGTCTGGAACAGTTCCTGTCCCCGGACGGGCACGCGGTGCGGTTCATCATCAACCATGAGGGTGATCCGATGTCCGCCGACGGTATCGAGCGGATCGACGCGATCAAGACTGCCGCCAAGAACGCGATCAAAGGCACACCGTTCGAGGGCTCGACCATCTACCTCGGTGGTACTGCGGCCACATTCAAGGACATGGCCGACGGGACGAGGTACGACCTGTTGATCGCCGGGATCGCCGCGATCTGCTTGATCTTCCTGATCATGCTGCTGTTGACCCGCGCGATCGTCGCCGCGGCGGTGATCGTCGGCACGGTGGTGCTCTCGCTCGGAGCGTCGTTCGGCGTTTCGGTGCTGCTGTGGCAGCACATACTGGGCATCGAGTTGCACTGGATGGTGCTGCCGATGGCGGTGATCATCCTGTTGGCCGTCGGTGCGGACTACAACCTGCTGGTCGTCTCGCGGCTCAAGGAGGAGATACGTGCCGGGCTGAACACCGGCATGATCCGGGCGATGGGCGGCAGCGGTTCGACGGTGACCGCCGCGGGCATGGTCTTCGCCTTCACGATGATGGTGATGGCGGTCAGCGACCTCACGATCATGGGCCAGGTCGGCACGACGATCGGTCTGGGTCTGCTGTTCGACACCCTGGTGATCCGCTCGTTCATGACGCCGTCGATCGCCGCGCTGCTCGGCAGGTGGTTCTGGTGGCCGCAGCGGGTGCGGTCCCGGCCGAAACCGCAGCCGTGGCCCCGGATTCAACGTCACCCACAGGAGTCTCTGGTCTGATGACGATCTCTTCGATGAAGCGCGGAGCAATCGCGGCGGCCGCAGCCGCGGCGGCGGTGGCCGCCGTCGCGGTGGGACCGATGGGCGTCGCGGCCGCCGATGCCACCGACGAGTACCCGATCCCGAGCAACATGCTCAGGACCACCTGCACCGTCGACCAGTACATGGCCGCGGTACGGGACACCAATCCGGTGTACTACGAGCGCTACATGATCGACTACAAGAACAAGCCTGCCGCCGATCAGCAGGGCGCCCGCGATCGCATCTACTGGTTCTTCTCCTTGGATTACGCAGGCCGCCGGCAGTATTCGGAGAACACGGCCACCAACGCCTTTTACGAGCAGATGTCCTGGCGCTGGCCGAACTGGGCGAAGCTGTTCTTCAACAACAAGGGCGTCGTCGCGCACGGCACCAAGAACTGCGCGACCTACCCGGCCGTCGATCCGACCGTCTGGACCTGGTAGCACTCACTCGAAATACGAAGTGGTGCGCAACAATTGCTGTGCCACTTCCAGCAGCGTCCGGAGCAGGTCCTCGTCGCTGACGTCCCGGAGTCTCTTGTCGGTCACGGCTGCATGGATGCCGTTGGTGACCATGGAGATGACGACTCTGCCCGTATGCCCGTGTGCCCCGCCGAGCAGCAGGTCGATGAAGCGCTGGGTCGTCTCGGCGAGGTCCTCGCGTGATTGGATCAGGCTCTCCAGCGCCGGGTCGCCGGTGAGCACCGCGGCCAGTCTGCGGTGCCGCACGCTCAGCTCGATGAGGCCGGTGATGCTGATCTCCCGGCGGGTGGCCGGGTCGGGCACGGCGTCGGCGATCGCCACCACGCGCGCGAGGTCGTCGAACATCGGTTGCGCCGCGGCTGCCACGATGTCTTCCTTGGAATGGAATTGGTAGTAGACCGACGCTTTGCCGACGCCGATGCTGTCGGCGATCATCTGCAGCGTGGTGCCGCTGACACCGTGTTCACCGAACAGTGTCAGCGCGGCCTCCAGTACCCGCGTGCGCGCGGTGCCGCGGCCCAGTACCGATTTCGCCACGACGGTCTTCCCGTCAGTCCCTGACGTCGCGGCGCAACGGATGCGTGGCGGGCACCTGCACAAAGATCAGCGTGACGCCGTCGGGGTCGATCACGTGCATCTCGTGCAAACCCCACGGCTCTTGCGTCGCGGCCCGCGTGATCGGCACGCCGCGGCTCTCGAGTTCGGCCTGTGTGGCGTACACGTCACGCACCTGCAGCCACAACGCGCCCGGGAAGGAGCCGGATTCGGTGGGGCTGTGATGGCCTGCGATCTCGATAAGCGATTGGCCGGCGTAAAACACCGTGCCCGCACCGTATTCGCGGGCGACGGCCAGGCCGATCCCGTCGCGGTAGAACTCCAGCGATTTCGGGTAGTCGACCGGCCGGATCAGCATCCGGCTGGCCAGTATCTCCATAGCTGCCTGTCTACCATCGCGTACCGCCCGGCTGGGGTCGCGACACGGATCAGTCCTGGCGGCCCGGCATCCGGCGGGCCCGGTCGCTGGCCCGGAGGCCGATGGCGAATGCGGCCTGATCGTCGAAATTGAGTGGGTTGCGTCCGGTGATCTCGTGGATGCGCGACAGCCGGTGCCGCACGGTGTTGGTATGCAGGAAAAGCTCACGGGCCGTATCGATCAGCGAGCCGTTGGTGGCGAGGAATACCCGCAAGGTGCGGACGTGCTGAGTGCCGCGGTCGCGATCGATCTGGTCCAGCGGATCGATGAGCTGATGCTTGAACGGGGCGAGCCGATTGAGCGGCAGTCCTTCCAGCAGACTGTCGAACGTGCTCAGCTGATCGGGCCCGATGCTGCCGCCGTGTTGTTGGGCCAGATCGAGCGCGATGCGGGCCTGCGTGATGGCCGAGCCGAGGTCGGCCAGCGGCGCGGTCGCCGAATGCCCCGATGGTAGCGACAGCTCGGCGGCGATCGCGGTCAGGCCATCGGTCTCGTCGGTCAGCACCAGGCAGACCTCCGGCGCATCGCCCACGAGCGCGGCCGGAAACGCCATCGACAGCAGGGCACCCGCACCGGCAGGCCACGCCGAGCACGCCACCTCGCGGGCCGAGAGGCCGGGCCAGTCCAGCAGTTGGCTCAGGGCGTCGGGGAGCAGCATGCGTCGCTCGACCAACGACAGCAGCTGGCCGACACGTTCGCGGGCCAGGGCCGATTCGATGTCACGTTCACCCTGTGCGGCCTGCGCGAACCGGGCGATGACCTCCAGCAGCGCCTTCTCCGGCGGCTCACCGCTACCCACCCACACCAACGTGCCGAGGCCGTTGACCGCAACCGCGGTAGCGCCGGCTTGAGGCTCACCATCGGGTTCGAGCAGGAAGTAACAGCCCAGCACCTGACCGGCCCGGTCCAGCAGCTGGCGCACCGACTCACGCCGGCGTTGCGACGAAAGCAGCTCGGGCACAAGGGTGTTGGTGGCCCGTGCGACGGCGATCTCGCCGCCGACCTGGAAGTCGGCGACATACCGGCTCACGGTCGCGAACGGCACGTTCGGTGGGGCGATGAGCAGCGGCAGATGCTGGCGGGCACACGCGGCGATCAGCGCGTCGGGAACCGTGTCATGGACATCGCCGACGCCGAAACACAGCCCGCCCACGTCGGCCCGCCCCAATGCCTCCACGAACGCCTGGCAGTCCTGCGGTGTCTGCAGGCTGATGCCCACTGTGCACACCAACTCGCCGCCGCGCAGATATCGCGTCGGATCGCGCAACTCGGTGGTGTGCGCCCAGCTGACCGGCCGGTCGAGGTCACCGGTGCCGGCCTCGGGGGCGAGCAATCCCAGATTCGACTCGAGCAGATCACGCAGCGTCGGCGCGACGTCGCTGCGGTCCGACATGGACCGAGCGTAACGCCGTCGTCACGTGTCCGCCCCGGTCCGTTGTTCGATCCTCCAATGGCGGGGTTCGGCGATGGTGCGTTCGCAGCGTCTTCGCTCCAAACGCTTGGCGGGCGCGCGGTGCCGGCGTGATAGTTCCTCCAACCGAATCAAGGGAGCACCCGATGTCCTCACCCGACGGCTCGCAGGTTCTGCGCCGCGAATTCTCGCTCTGGTCGGCGTTCGCGTTCGCATTTGCGTTCATCTCGCCGATCGTCGCGCTCTACGCGATCTTCGGCCTCGCACTGGCCGCGGCGGGCCCCAGCTTCTGGTGGGGCTTTGCCCTGGTGTTCGCCGGCCAGCTGCTGGTGGCGCTCGTGTTCGCGATGCTGGTGTCGCGCTGGCCGCTCGAGGGTTCGATCTATCAGTGGTCGCGGCGCCTGCTCGGCACGTCCTACGGGTGGTTCGCCGGCTGGACTTACATGTGGACCTTGGTGATCGCGATGGCGACCGTCGCGCTCGGCGCCGCGGGGTTCGTCGCCAATATCGCCGGCGTCGAGTCACCGTCGGGTGGCTTGCGGGCCGTCATCGCGCTCGTGATCCTCATCGGCGGGACGGCCATCAACCTCGTCGGGCGCGGTGCGCTCAAGGTGTTCATGACCGCCAGCATCGTGGCCGAGGTCATCGGTTCGATCGGCCTGGGCACCTGGCTGCTGCTGTTCCACCGGCAGAACTCGCTGTCGGTGTTGTTCGACGGCGGCGGGCCCGATATCGACATGTGGGCGTACCTGAGCGGACCATTCCTGATCGCGGTGGCGTTTATCGGGTTCTCGTTCGTGGGCTTCGAAAGCGCGGGGGCCATCGCCGAGGAAGTTCACGAACCGCGGCGTGATCTTCCCAAGGCCGTGCTGTTCTCACTGGCGTTCATCGCGCTCGTGGTGGCGTACTCGAGCCTGGCGATCATCCTCGCCATCCCCGACCTCGACGCGGTCGTGTCCGGCTCGGTTGCCGACCCGGTGTACGAAACCCTCACTGCCGCACTGGGACACGGAATCGCCAAGCCGGTCGAGGTGCTGTTCGTGATCGGCTTCCTCGCCAGCTTCCTGGCGCTGCAGACGTCGGCCTCGCGAGTGATCTGGGCGTACGCCCGTGACGGTGCACTGCCGGCGTCGGCCGCGCTGGCCCGGCTGCGCGGCACGGCCCGCATCCCCGTCGTCGCCATCCTGGTCACCACCGTCATCGGCGGCGCGCTCTTCCTGCTCAGCATCGTCGCAGGCGACATCTACTCGCTGATGGTCAACTTCACCTCCGGTGGTTTCTACCTGGCGTTCCTGTTCCCGCTGATCGGCTTCGTCGTGGTCGTGCTGCGCCGCGGCTGGACGGACGGAGCCTTCTCGCTCGGACGCGCGACCGTTCCCGTTGCCGTCGTGGCGGCGGTGTGGGCGGTCCTGCAGATGCTCAACATCTCCTGGCCGCGTGCGGTTTACGAGCAGCGGTATCTGGACTGGTCCGTGTGGATCGCCGTGGCGGTGCTGTTCGTCGTCGGGTTGGCGATCCTGCTGAGCGTGCGGCACCGGATCGTCAGCGCCGCCGTGATCGACGACATCGAGGCGGCCGACGAACACGCCGACATCACGGTGGCCGGTCGATGAGTACGGCACCGGTCGCGGTCGTCACGGGTGGCGCCAGCGGTATCGGCGCGGCCGCCGTCGGCGCGCTGCAGCGTCGTGGGTACCGGGTCGGGGCGCTCGACCTCAGCGGCCAGGCGTCCGCAGAACACGTTGTCCGGGTGGATGTCTCGGATGGGGCCGCGGTCGCAGGCGCGGTGGCGGAGATCCGCCGCGAGCTCGGCCCGATCGCGGCACTCGTGACCTCGGCCGGCCATTACGAGATGGCTCCGGTCTCGGACATCACCGCACAGGCGTGGCACCGCATGCTGCGCGTGCACGTCGGCGGGCTGTTCAACACCGCCAGGGCATGTCTGCCCGACATGCTCGAACGCCGATCCGGCGCGGTGGTCGCGGTGACCAGTGAACTCGCGGTCGGCGGCGGTGACCAGGCCGCGCACTACGCCGCCGCGAAAGGCGCGATCATCGGGCTGGTCCGCAGCCTGGCCGCCGAGGTTGCCGACCGTGGGGTGCGCGTGAACGCCGTGGCGCCCGGACCGACCGACACACCCCTGCTGGCCGCCGATTCACCTTGGCGCGCCGAAGATTATCTCGCGACGCTGCCGCTGCGACGGCTGACGTCGCCGGCCGAGGTGGCGCGTTGCGTGGAGTACCTCGTGTGCGACGCCACGTTCTCGGTCGGCGACGTCGTCAATGTGAACTCGGGAGCGGTGATATGACCTCACTTCACGGCCGCGTCGCGCTCGTGACCGGCGCCGCGCAGGGGATGGGCGCCGCGCATGCCCGCCGCTTGGCCGCCGCGGGAGCGACGGTGGCGGTCAACGACATTCGCGGTGACGCTGGGCTCGACGCGCTTGCCGCCGAGATCGGCGGCCTGACCGCGATCGGCGACGTGTCCGACCCGGACGCGTGCGCGCGCATCGTCGACGGCGTCGCCGCGACAACCGGGCGCCTCGACATCCTGGTCGCCAACCACGCCTACATGACGATGGCTCCGCTGCTCGAGCACGACGAGCGGGACTGGTGGCGGGTCATCGACACGAATCTCGGCGGCACGTTCCAGTTGATCCAGCACGTCCTGCCCCATATGCGACGGCTGGGCCAGGGGCGCATCGTGGTGATCGCGAGCGAATGGGGTGTCACGGGCTGGCCGGAGGCCACGGCATACGCGGCGTCGAAAGCGGGGCTGATCTCGCTGGTGAAGGCGTTGGGTCGCGAGCTCGCCCCGGAACGGATCATCGTCAACGCGGTGGCTCCGGGTGTCACCGACACGCCTCAGCTTCAGGTCGACGCCGATGCCGCGGACGTCGACCTCGCGACCGTGCAGCAGCAGTATGCGAAGTCGATCCCGCTGGGCCGCATCGGATCTCCCGACGAGATCGCCGCGGCCGTGGAGTTGCTGTCCGACTTCGACTTGGAAGCCGTCGTCGGTCAGGTCATCTCCTGCAACGGCGGCTCGACCCGGGCGCGGGCATGACGTCATGACGAAAGGGGATCAGGTGGAAAGCCAGCCGTATGCGCGGTCGGCGACGGGCAATGTCGGACAGGTCGATGCGCAAGCGGTTCCGCGGTACGCGGGGATCGCGACGTTCGCGCGGCTGCCGCAGCGCCATGAGGTCGAGCACTACGACATCGCGGTCGTGGGGGTGCCGTTCGACAGCGGCGTCACCTACCGCCCGGGTGCCCGGTTCGGCCCCGCCGCGATCCGGCAGGCGTCGCGTCTGCTCAAGCCGTACCACCCGGCGCTCGACGTCAGTCCGTTCGCCTCGGCCCAGGTTGTCGATGCCGGTGACATTGCCGCGAATCCGTTCGACATCGCTGTGGCGGTCGACGAGGTGCGCGAAGGCATCGCCGGGCTGGTGACCACACCGGAGAAGCGAGTCGTGGCCCTCGGCGGTGACCACACCATCGCGCTGCCCGCGTTGCAGGCCATGCACCGCGTGCACGGCCCGGTCGCGCTGGTGCATTTCGACGCCCACCTCGACACCTGGGGGCCCTACTTCGGGGCACCATGCACGCACGGCACGCCGTTTCGCCTTGCCGCGGAACAGGGTCTGCTCGTCAAAGACCACTCCGCGCACATCGGGATCCGCGGGTCGCTCTATGACCGGGCCGATCTGCTCGACGACGAGTCACTGGGATTCACCATCGTGCACTGCCGCGACATCGACCGCATCGGTGTCGACGGGGTCATCGACCGCATCCGGCAGCGGGTCGGGGAGCACCCGGTCTACGTGTCGATCGACATCGACGTGCTCGACCCGGCGTTCGCCCCGGGAACCGGGACTCCCGAGATCGGCGGCATGACGAGCCGCGAGCTGGTCGCGGTGCTGCGCGCCATGCGCGGCCTGCGGATCGTCGGCGCCGACGTCGTCGAGGTCGCGCCGGCCTACGACAACGCCGAAACCACCGCCGTCGCCGCGGCCAATCTGGCCTACGAGCTGATTACCCTGATGGCCGATGATGTCTGAATTCACCTGGCCCAACGGCAAAGCCGCGGCCGCCGCGTTCACCTTCGACGTGGACGCCGAGTCGGCGGTGTTGTGGGGTAACGACGCCGTCGCGGCCCGCATGAGCGTGGTGTCGCATCAGGCGTACGGACCGCTCGTGGGCGTGCCGCGCATCCTCGATCTGCTGGAGCGCCATCAGATCGCCGCGACGTTCTTCGTGCCGGGCCACACCGCGCACCGCTATCCCGAGGCGGTGCGCAGCATCGTGTCCGCCGGACACGAGGTCGCCCACCACGGCTATCTGCACGAACCGCCCGCGCAGTTGACGCTCGAAGAAGAGGTCGAGGCGCTTGACCGTGGGCTGGAAGCGCTGGCCGAGGTCGCCGGTGTGCTACCGGCGGGATACCGGCGCACCCATGTGGGAATTGTCCTGGCGCACCCCGGCTTTGCTCGCCGAGCGCGGCTTTCTCTACGACTCCAGCCTGATGGACTCCGACCATCCCTACGAGCTCGAGGTCGGCGACAGCTCGTTGGTCGAGATTCCCATCCAGTGGGCCCTCGACGACTGGGAGCAGTACTGCTACCTGCCCGACATCTCCGGCTCCGGGCTGATCGAAAGCCCCCGCAAGGCACGCGAGCTCTGGCAGCTCGAGTTCGACGCGCTTCGGCGGGCCGGCGCGTGCTGGGTGTTGACCAACCATCCCTTCCTGTCCGGAAGGGCTTCGCGCGCAGCAGAACTCGACGACCTCATGCGCTATGTGCTCGACCACACCGACGTGTGGACAACCAATCTCGGTGCGATCGCCGAGCACGTCCGCACGCTGAAGCTGGCGCCGCGAACGATCACCCGTCCCTAAACAGGTTGGACGCGTTGGCGTTTCATGACCGCGTCGACGACACCCGGCAGCACGCTGTTGATGGCCTTGGCCGTCACCGCCATCCGCGGGGCGATCTGCACGGGCCGGGTGCGGGCGGCGGTCACCATCCAGTCGGCGGCCTCTTGTGCCGACAATCCCGGCAGCCCGTCGTAGGCGCGCGTGGGTGCGATCATCGGGGTCTTCACCAACGGGTAGTAGAGCGTCGTGGAGTGCACGCCCACCGCGGCCCACTCGGTTTCGATGACCCGGCTGACCGCGGACAGCGCGGCCTTCGACGCGTTGTAGACCGAGAACAGCGGCGACGATTCGTTCATCACGCCCCAGGTCGAGACGTTGATGATGTGGCCGTCTCTGCGCTCGCGCATGCCGGGCGCCAGACCACGGATCAACCGCAACGGTGAGTAGTAGTTCAGCGTCATGGTGCGCTCGACGTCGTGCCAGCGCTCCAGCGATTCGGCCAGCGGGCGCCGGATCGAGCGGCCGGCATTGTTGATGAGAATATCGACCCCGCCGAGGTCCTGCTCCACGTCGGCGACGAGGCCATCGACGGCGTCGAGGTCGGACAGGTCGACGGCGTGCGCGCGGGCGTTCCCGCCCTTGGCGGTGATGCGGTCGACGAGCGCGTCGAGCAGTTCCTGACGCCGCGCGACCGCGATCACCGTGGCTCCGCGAGCGGCGAACTTCTCGGCCGCGGCCTCACCGATGCCCGACGACGCGCCGGTCAGCAAAATTCGCTTGCCTGCGAGTTCGATGTCGTCGCGGCCCTGCAGACGCTCGGTCAACGGGGGACGCATGCTGGTCAGCAACACCTGGTCGGCCAGCGCGCGCAGCGGGTTCTTGCTCATGTGGTGAGTTTAGGTTGCCTTCCATTTCCCCCGGCGAGCAGACGCGGGGGTACCGCTCACACGCCGTTTGCGGGTACCGCCGCGTCTGCTCGCGGCGATGAATTCGCCGACTCAGGGCAGTCTCTACCGGTATGACGATCACCGGCACGCTCGACCCGCGCTTCAGCGAAGCGACCCAGCCCACCGAATGGCCCGCCGCCGCCGAGGCGCTCACAACCGCGGGCCTGTACTGGCTCACCACGGTCCGCGCCGACGGCAGGCCACACGTGACGCCACTGGTCGGGGTCTGGGTCGACGACACCTTCGTGTTCTGCACCGGGCCCGGCGAGCAGAAGGCACGCAATCTGCGCAGCGGCGCAGCCGTCGTCGTCACGACCGGCGCCAACACCTGGGACGCCGGGCTCGACGTCGTCGTCGAAGGATCGGCGGGCCGGGTCACCGGACGCCACGAGTTGACCGCGCTGGCCGACGCCTATCGCGCCAAATACGGCGACGACTGGGACTTCGACTGTGACGACGAGGTTTTCGACCCCGAGGGCGAGGCGGCCATCGTGTATCGGGTGACGCCCGACAAAGTGCTGGCGTTCGCGAAGTCACCGCACGGCCAGACCCGGTTCCGCCTCTGAGTGATTTGTGCACCGTTACCGGCGGTCACCGCCGGTAACGGTGCACAAATCTGCTCAGAAGTAGCGCGGGAAGCTGCTCCAGTCCGGATCGCGCTTCTCCAGGAACGCGTCGCGGCCTTCGACGGCCTCGTCGGTCATGTACGCCAAACGCGTTGCCTCACCGGCGAATACCTGCTGGCCCACCAGCCCGTCGTCGATGAGGTTGAACGAGAACTTCAGCATCCGAATGGCCTGTGGTGATTTGCCGTTGATCTCGGCGGCCCACTGCAGACCGGCCTTCTCCAGGTCGGCGTGGTCGACGACCTCGTTGACCGCACCCATCTGATACATCGTCTCGGCGTCGTAGGCCCGGCCCAGAAAGAAGATCTCCCGCGCGAATTTCTGGCCGGTCTGGCGCGCCAGGTACGCGCTGCCGAAGCCGCCGTCGAAACTGCCGACATCGGCGTCGGTCTGCTTGAAGCGCGCATGCTCGCGACTGGCCAGGGTCAGGTCGGACGTCACGTGCAGGCTGTGTCCACCGCCGGCCGCCCACCCGTTGACCAGGCAGATCACGACCTTGGGCATGAACCGGATGAGCCGTTGCACCTCGAGGATGTGCAACCGCCCGGCGCGGGCGGGGTCGACCGTCTCGGCGGTTTCCCCGGCGGCGTACTGGTAGCCGGTGCGCCCGCGGATGCGCTGATCGCCGCCCGAGCAGAATGCCCAGCCGCCGTCCTTCTGTGACGGGCCGTTACCGGTCAGCAGGACCACGCCGACATCGGGCGACATGCGGGCGTGATCGAGCACGCGGTACAACTCGTCGACCGTGTGCGGCCGAAAAGCGTTCCGTACCTCGGGCCGGTCGAAGGCCACGCGCACCGTCGGCTTCTTCGCGCCGTCGGCGATGTGGCGGTGGTAGGTGATGTCAGTCAGATCGTCGAAGCCGGGCACCGGCTCCCAAACCGTGGGGTCGAACGGGTTGCTGCTCACCTGCTCGACTGTAGAGCGGCGACGGGACGACGTTTCATCGGCACCGTTGCCGGGTATGAAACGAGCCGCGATGGTGCGTATCGCGCGCCACCAGACGAGAAGAGGGGTCACGTTGACCAGATGCGGCAAGTCAGCAGGCGTGTTGTTCTCGGGATTGGTCGCGGGTGTACTGCTCGCCGGCTGCTCCCCTGCGGTCACGGGCGGTGACACCACCTGCGAGGACTTCCTCGGCCAAGACGAGAAGACGCAGAACGATGCGGTGGCCAAGATGCTGAAGGACGAGAAGGGCACCGACGCCGCGCAGCTCGAGATCACCGGGACGCGGTTGTCGGTGCAGACGTTCTGTCAGACGGCGGGCAAGCAGGAGAGCAAGATCAAGGAGGCGCCGCACCTGTAGGCGCGGTTACACCGCATCGAGCCGGAACACCGGGCAACGGCCGGCGAGGGCTTCGAACTCGTCCGGATGCGGCCCGGTGACCAGGCCGGCGTTCTTCATGAAGCCGACGCCGGTGGGGACCAGGATGGGGAATTCACGCAGGAGCGGCCGTGCCTGCTCAGCGGGGATTTCGACCATCCTGACCCGCTGGGCGCGGCGACCTTGGTGCACCGTCGCCTCACCGGCGGCGCGCACGTTGGCTGTCCAGTCAGCGCCCGGCAGGCCGCCGACGACATAGCGTTTTCCGTCGACCGTCATCGGCGTCACGGGGGTCGACCGTGGCTTACCCGACTTGCGGCCTGGCACCGTCAGGACCACCGGTCCCTTGTCACTGCCGACGCCGAGCTTGTTCAGTCCGATCATCACCTTGTTGACGTACTTGAGCCACCACGGTGGCCGGATACGTTCGGCAGCCATGCGGTCAGCCTAGGCCTGGATTCCTGAGGTTGTCAGGGCCGTCAGCAGTCCGTCGGGCCGCTCGGCGGTCGGCAGCGGGTCCACCAGGGCGAACCGGCAACCGACAGCCTTCGCGCCGCCGTCGGCCTCCTCGCTGTCACCGACCATCAGTGCGTCCGGTGCGGCGACCCCGAGCCGGTCCAGCGCCGTGGTGAAGATCGCGGCGTTCGGTTTGACCGCGCCGACTTCGAACGACAGAACGAACTCGTCGACATCGTCCTTGGCGCCGATCGCGGCGAACGCGGGCCGGATGTCGAATGCGATGTTGGACACGACGGCGGTCTTGATGCCTTGTCGCTTAAGGGTTTTCAGCACCGTCGCGGTGTCGGGGTAAGCGGTCCAGCTGTCCGGGTCGATCACCCGTTCATACAGTTCGACGGCGTGGTGATCGGCGAGCCCGGATTCCCGCAGCACGTGCAGATAGGCCTCACGATGCAGGTGTGGTGCCAGATCGCGGTTGACCCAGGCGTGGTACTGCTCGTCGCTCATCTGCACCGAGCGTCCGGTCGGCGCAGTGAGCCGCCGCATGAGCTCAGCCTGCACATGCCCGTCGACCTCGCGTTCGTCGACGGCGATTCCCGCGAACCAGCTCTCGTCCTCTTCGAGGCGGAACAACGTCCCCGAGAAGTCGAACAACACTGCCTTGATCATGACAACCATGTTACGAACACGCGCCAGTGTTTCCGGGTTGGCTGCGTAAAGCACACTGGTTCAATCGGATTCGGGCGCTCGACGGTGAACTGGGCGAAAAAGCCGTGTGGGGCATGTCACGTAGGGCGTAACGGCGCGGAAACAGCCCCTGAACGTTATCGACCCTCGGTCGTAGTCGACTACGTATACGCAGGCTGTTACGTGGGAGGAGAGCGACGACATGACGATGGCGGCCATCGAGCCAAGGGACTTCGCCGCGATCGCCGCTGACATGGCTTCCACCGACACGGGTGTGCGCGTCCGCGGCGCCGTCGACTTCCTGCGGATGGAGGCGCGCTTCGACACGTTCCTGCTGGCCTACAAGACACCCGGTTCGAGAGGGTTCAGCCTGGTCAAATCCGTCGGATACTCCGATGCCGTCGCCGGGTATCTGACCTCGGACATCCAGGCCAAACCGGAGTTCTCCCGACAGTTCGCCGATCACACACGGGTGTGGGACTGGGTCGACGTGCCCGAGTTCGCCGACTCGTACAGCGGCGCGAAGGTACTGCGTCCCGAGGGCTTCAGCAACGGCTTTCTGATGGTCTTGCACGATGGGGCCGGCGATGTGGTCGGAATGTGCCAGGCCAACATGGAGCGCCCCGAGTTCACCGTGCGCAGCCGAGACCTGGTGGAGAAGGTGCGGCCCCTTTTCACCAAGTACGTGGCTCGGGTGCGGGCGAGGGCGCACACCCGCCTGACACCCCGGGAGCAGGAGATCCTCGCACTGCTGCGTGGCGGGCTGTCGAACGCGGAGATCAGCGATCGGCTCTATCTGTCGCCCCGGACGGTCAGCACCCACGTCGAGCGCGTGCTGCGCAAGCTCGGCGTGGCCAACCGCGTGGCGGCGGCCGTGCAGGCCACCGAGCTTGAGCTCGTCAGTCCGGAACGAGCCCTGACCGCGGTGCCGCCGTCCGTCGGCATGGCCGGCTTCTAGCCGGTTGTTTCCAGCCCGGATGGACCGGTGGGGCCGTCCGGGCTGTTGGTGTGCGTTCGTAATGCCCTGCGCACCTGGGGTTTTTGCCGACAATTACGTCGGTTGACGTATTCCGCCAAGGCCATCGCAGTCCTTACGGTTGACCTCGAACTCGTTGGGTACCACTGCTCGCCGTGGTGCAGTACGTATTCCGACGGCATTCTTGACCACGCCCGGAGGATCCACGGATGACGGACGAGCCGCAACGACGCATGCGGCGCTTGGTTTTACGGTTACTGGCAGTTGGTGTCAGCGCGATCGTCGGTGTCGCCGCACTGGTCGGCTGTTCACGTGGACCCGTTCACACGGGCAACGTGTTCGTGATCGCGATCGAGTCGGAGGCCGACATACTCGATCCGCAGGTGGCCGGCGGCTGGGTGACGTGGCGGATCAATCGCCAGATATTCGAACCACTGGTCGACGAGGATCTGAGCATCCCGTCCGAGCAGGCGACGGTTCCCCCGTTGCGGCCGGGTCTCGCCGAATCCTGGGATATCTCGGCTGACGGCCTCGAATACACCTTTCACATCCGCCGCGGGGTCAAGTTCCACGACGGCACACCACTCGATGCGCAAGCGGTCGAGTACAACATCCGCCGGATGTGGGACAAGAACTCCCCGATGTATTCGGCCCGGGCGGCCGGCCAGACCAGCTTCGTCTGGAAGTTCGTCGAGTCGGTCAAGACCGTCGACGACCACACCGTCAAAGTACGCCTGACGCAACCGTTCTCGGAGTTTCTCCGGATGCTCGCCCAGGGCGGCAACGGCTCGACGGCGATCATGAGCCCGACCGCACTGCAGACCTACGGTGACGATATCGCCGACCATCCGGTGGGCACCGGGCCGTTCAAGTTCAAAGAACGCATCCGCGGTGAACGAATCGACCTCGTACGCAACGACGACTACTGGGGCACCGTCCCGGCGATCGACGGCGTGGTGTTCCGGCCGTTGCCCGACCCGTCGGCGCGGACCGCGGCACTGCGGTCCGGCGACGTCGACATGATCGCGGTGCCGAACCCCGACAGCATCGACAACCTCGTCAACGAGGGCTATCAGCTCTCGGAGGGCACACCGCCGCACACGTGGTATCTGTCGTTCAACATGAAGGACCGTTACACCTCGATTCCCGAGGTGCGCGAGGCGATCAACCTCGCGGTCGATCGCGAAGGCATGGCACGAGATCTGTTGCGCGGCTCGGTGAATCCGGCATACGGCGTGCAGGCCCTGTCGGCCGGCGGCTACGTCGAGCGCAGGGACGCCTACGAGCGCAATCTCGACCAGGCCCGCAAGCTGCTCGCATCGGTGGGCCTCGCCGACGGGTTCGAGACGACGCTGATCACCTCGACCGACGGTTCCGGCCAGATCATGCCGGCGCAGATGGCTGAGTTCATCCAGCAGAATCTCGCCGAGATCGGCATCAACCTGCACATCCAAACCCAGGAGTGGATCTCGTACCTGGGTGTGTGGGCGCGGGGTATGCAGGACGGTGTCGGCATGGCCCAGATGTCGTGGGGCATGACCAGCCCGTACTGGCTCTACATCGTGACGTCGACGGAACTGCAGGCGCCCAACGGACCCAACGTCGGCTACTACGCCAACCCCGCACTCGACACGGCGATGCACAACGCGATCACCGCGCTCGATCCAGATGAAGCCGACCGGTGGTGGCGTCAGGCCAACAACATCGTGAGCGACGACGCCGCGCTGGTTCCCATCGTCAACGACAAGGCCCCGTATGTACTCGCCCCTTACGTCTCGGGATTCGTCTCGGCGAGCGAGGAGTGGTACGACCTGACTTCCGTACGGCTGGAACAGTGAGGCTCGAACAATGACCGGAGTGATCGGAAGTCGGCTGCTGTCAACGGTTCTCGTACTGTTCGGCGTCAGCTTGATCGTATTCCTGCTGCTGCAACTGGTTCCCGGTGATCCGGCGGTGACCATCCTGGGTTCGGGTGCGACGGCAGAGGCAGTGGCGGCATTGCGGACCGAGCTCGGGCTGGACCGGTCGTTGCCGGTGCAGTTCTTCGACTATCTCGGCGGGTTGCTGCACGGCGACCTGGGCCGGTCGCTGACCGTCAACGCGCCCGTCACCGACATCATGGTGCCCCGGTTCGCGAACACGATGATTCTCACGGTGGCCGCCCTGGTGCTGTGCATCGTGGTGGCGGTGCCGCTCGGGGTGATCGCGGCGCACAAGCAGTACAGCATCTTCGACCGTGCCTCGATGGTCATCTCACTGGCCGGTGCGAGCGTGCCGGTGTACTGGTTCGGCCTGCTGCTGATCGGCGTCTTTGCGATCACCCTCGGCTGGCTGCCGACCTCGGGCATGTACAACCCGCGTTTCCCTGGCGGGCTGGGAGATCTGCTGGCCCATTTGATCCTCCCGGCGATCGCGGCCGCGCTCGTGCCGCTTGCGGTGATCGCCAGGATGACGCGCAGCGTGATGATCGACATCCTGCAGCAGGACTACATCCGCACGTTGCGCGCCTCCGGCCTGTCGACCACGTCGGTGCTGTGGCGGCACGCGCTGCGTAACGCCTTGCCGCCGATCGTCAACATCATCGGCCTTCAGGTGGGCTATCTGCTCGGCGGTGTGGTGTTCGTCGAAGTCGTGTTCGGCTGGCCTGGTCTCGGTCAGCAGCTCTACACCTCGATCACCCAGCGCGACATCCCGGTGGTGCAGGCCGGTGTGCTGTTCATCGCGCTGGCCTTCGTGATCATCAACCTCATCGCCGACGGCGCGGTCGGCCTGCTCGATCCGCGTACCAGAAGAAAGGTCGGAGCATGAACGCCCTTGCCGCGGCCGCCGGTCGCCGCGCATTTCCGAGAGTCCGCCGCACCTCGGCGGGCGGCCATGCGCCGGTCGAGTCGGATACGCCGAAACCCCAGTGGCGCTTGGCCGTCCGCGCCTTCAGCCGCGACAAGATGGCCGTGGTGTCGCTGGTCGTCCTCGTGCTTGTGGCGCTCGCGTCGATCTTCGCGCCGCTGCTCACGCCGTACAGCCCCACCGCGGGAGACCCCGTCGACCGGCTCGCCGGTATCGGCACAGAGGGGCATCTGCTCGGACTCGACGGTCAGGGCCGCGACATCTGGACCCGCCTGCTCTACGGCGGTCGCAACTCGTTGATGGTGGCCGTGGTGCCCATTCTCGTGGTGTTTCCGCTGGCCCTTATGATCGGGCTGTTCGCCGGGTTCAAACGCAGCAAGGCGGGCGAGGTTCTGATGCGCGTCCTCGACGTGTTGTTCGCGTTTCCCCTCGTCCTGCTGGCGATTGCGCTGTCGGCGGTGCTCGGCGCCGGCCTGGGCAACGTGATGCTCGCGATCGGGATCACCCTCATCCCGTACATGGCCCGTGTTGCCTACACCGCAACCGTCCAGGAAGCGTCGAAGGACTACATTGAGGCGGCCCGGGCCTACGGCGCGAATCCGCTGCTGCTGATGTCCCGCGAACTGATGCCCAACGTCGTGGTGCAGCTGCTCGTGTACGCAACCACGTTGTGCGGCTTGATGATCGTCGTGGCATCCGGCCTGAGTTTTCTCGGCGTCGGTGTCATCCCGCCGACGCCCGACTGGGGCATCATGACCGCCGACGGCAAGAACGTCCTGCTCGAGGGCATCTATCACGTCGCCACCATCCCCGGCCTCGTCATCCTCGTCGTCTCGCTGGCGTTCAATCTCATCGGCGACGGCATCCGTGACGCGCTCGATCCGCGAAAGCAGACCAGCTGATGACCAATTCGCTCGACGTCAAGAAGCTGTCGGTCGACTTCCACACCGACAACGGTGTGGTGCATGCGGTGAAGAACGCCGACATCAGTGTGCGCGAAGGCGGAATCCTCGGCCTCGTAGGCGAATCGGGGTCAGGGAAGTCAGTCACCTCGCTGGCCGTGCTGCGGCTGCTGGGCACCACGCGAGCCCGGATCACCGGTGGCGAGATCCTGTTCCGCGGTGAGAACCTGCTCGACAAGACCGACAAGGAGATGCGTGCCATCCGGGGTTCGCACATCGGGATGGTGTCGCAGAACGCGTTGTCGGCGCTCGATCCGTCGTTCACGATCGGCTCGCAGCTGGTCGAGGTCATCCGGTTGCACCAAGGTGTGGACAAGGCGACCGCTCGCGCGAAAGCACTTGAGGCGCTGGAGCTCGTGGCACTGCCGGACCCGAAACGCCGGATGAAGGCCTATCCCCATGAACTGTCGGGCGGCCAGCGTCAGCGCGTGGTGATCGCGATCGCGCTGGCATGCCGGCCCGAGTTGTTGCTGGCCGACGAACCGACGACCGCACTGGACGCGACCGTGCAAAAGCAGATCCTGGATCTGTTGGTCACGATCAACCGCGAACTGGGCACGTCGATCTTGTTGGTGACCCATGACTTTGGTGTGGTCGCCCACGTGTGCACCGACGTCACCGTGATGCGCCGCGGTGACGTGCTGGAGTCGGGGACGGCCGACCAGGTCCTCAACAACCCGCAGCATCCCTACACGCAGGGGCTCATGCGCGCGGTGCCCAGGCTGCACCTCGACGACCAGACCCGCGCGATACCGCGCGCGGACCGCCGCCTGTTCGAGTTCCACGGCGACACCACCAGGGAGACAGCAGATGTCGCATAGGGAGGCCCTGATCTCGGTCACCGACCTGAGGAAGGTGTTCGCCGTCCGCGGCGAGGACGGCAAGCGCGGCGAATTCGTCGCGGTCGATTCGGTGAGCTTCGACATCCAGCGCGGCGAGACCTTCGGTCTGATCGGCGAATCCGGCTCGGGCAAGACGACGACGGGACGGATGGTGCTCGGACTGGAGAAGCCGACGTCGGGATCGGTCACGTTCGACGGCAACGAGCTGGTCGGACTGTCGGACCTGGACATGCGGCGCTACCGCCGCCACATCCAGATCGTGTTCCAGGATTCCGGTTCGGCCTTCAACCCGAGGCGCAGCGTGGGTTCGCAGATCGCATACCCGCTCAAGCTCTTTCGTACGTGTTCGCCATCGGAGGCACGCACGAAGGTGCTCGAACTGCTCGACCGGGTCGGCATGCTGCCGTCCCACTACGACCGCTACATCCACGAGTTCTCGGGCGGTCAGCGCCAACGCCTCGGTATCGCCAGAGCGCTGATCACCGATCCGGATTTCGTCGTCCTCGACGAGCCGACGGCCGCACTCGACGTGTCGGTGCAGGCGCAGATACTCAACCTGCTCAAGGATCTGCAGCGGGAACGCAAACTCACGATGCTGTTGATCACCCACAATCTCGCGCTCGTCGAGTACATGTGTGAACACGCCGGGGTGCTCGACCACGGCAAGCTGGTCGAGGTGGGGCCCGTCGATCGACTGCTCACCGCACCGGCCACCGACATCACCCGCAAGCTCGTCGACGCCGTGCTCGAGCCCGAACTCGCCGGAGCCGCCCGATGACCGAATCGCTTGTCAGCCCGACTATCCCGCAGCTGCGAACCCTCATCGACAGCGGAGACCTCGCCCCGGTCGGGCTGGTCCGCAGCGCTCTGGCGCGGATATCGCAGGTGGAGGACAAGATCCAGGCCTTCGCCGCGATATTCGCCGACGAGGCGCTCGCGGTCGCCCAGCAGCCTCAACCCGACGGGCCACCGGGACGGGCACCGCTGTGGGGCATACCCGTCGTTGTGAAAGACATCTACGACGTCGCGGGCTACCGGACCGGCAACGGATCGCTCGGTGCCCCGGACCACCTGGCGGTCCGCGATTCCGAAGCCGTCCGGCGCCTGCACGCCGCGGGCGCCATCATCCTCGGCAAGAGCACAACGCACGAATACGCGTACGGCGTCAACACTCCGCCGACCCGCAACCCGTGGTCGCTCGACCGGATCCCCGGCGGGTCCAGCGGCGGGACCGGCGCGGCGATCGCGGCAGGTATCACCACGGCGGGCCTGGGCACCGACACCGGTGGCTCGATCCGGATCCCGGCGGCGCTGTGCGGCGTCACCGGACACAAACCGACATTCGGTCTGGTGAGCCGCAGCGGGGTCAGCGCGTTGAGCTCCACCCTGGACCACACCGGTCCGCTCGGACGGACCGTCGACGACACCGTGGCACTGCTGGAGGCCATCGCCGGGCACGACCCCGCCGATCCGTACAGCTCGACCGCGCCCGTCGGCGACCTCCGCTCCGAATACGACCGCGGGCTGAACGGTCTGACCGTGGGCGTGGCGGAGAAGTACTTCTGCGATCGGCTGGCTCCCGATGTGGCCGCGGTGTTCGACGACGCGGTGCGGACCATCGAGGGTGCCGGCGCCACCATCAAGTCGGTCGAGTTCACCGACGTCGAATTGTGCCCTGGCGTGGTCGATGTGGTGTGCGGGGTCGAGGCCGCGGCCTGGCACGCGATGCAACTGGGAATGCAGCCGGACAAGTTCGGTTCAGATGTGCGCGACGCGCTGCGGATCGGCGCAGCGTACACCGGCGTCGAGTACGTGGAGGCACTGCGTGCCCGCGCCGCGGTGATCGCGGGTATGGACGCGCTGTTCGGCTCGGGCACGGACCTGTTGATCTCGCCGACAATCGCGATGACCGCACCGCCATACGGGTCGACTCAGGTCGAACTCGGCGGCCGGACGGTGTCGGTCCTCGCCGGCATCAACGCGCTGACCGTGCCGGCCAACGTGACGGGCATGCCCGCGCTCACCGTGCCGGCCGGCTTCGGAAGTGACGGTCTGCCCGTCGGTCTCCAGATCATGGGACCGCGCGGTGCGGACGCGACCGTGCTCGGTGCCGGGCGAGCCTTCGAGGCACTCGTCGACTGTGTGGCAAGAACCCCCGCATTGTGAAACAACCGCAAGGAGATGTCATGGCCAACAACGATTTCAGTCCGTCGCAAGAACAAGTGTCGGCGGCGTTCGAGTTCGCCGGGGTGACCGTCCCCGCCGATCGTGTCGCAGCCAACTACGAAACCTATTCATCGACACTCGCGCTGATCCGTAAGGCCTCGGCACCGGGGCTGGGTGAGACGGTCCCCGCTGTCGGCTTCAAAGCGCACTGGGACTGACCGGCCAACGCGAGAAAGGACACCGAAAACCACCATGGAACTCTACGAACTTCCGTTGATCGAGGTCGCCGAGAAGATCCGCACCAAGGAGGTCTCGCCGGTCGAGGTCACCCAGTCGGCGCTGGCCCGACTCGAAGCGGTCGAGCCGACCCTCACCGCATTCGTCACCGTCACACCCGAACTCGCGCTCGAGCAGGCCAAGCTCGCGGAGAAAGAGATCGGCGGCGGCAACTATCGTGGCCCGCTGCACGGTATCCCGCTCGGGGTCAAGGACCTGTACGACACGGCCGGCGTCAAGACCACCTCGAGCTCGGCCCAGCGGGCCGATTACGTACCGGACGCCGATTCGGCGTCAGTCGCCAAGCTGTACGACGCGGGAATGGTCCTGATCGGCAAGACCCACACCCACGAATTCGCCTATGGTGCAACGACACCCACGACCGGAAACCCGTGGGCACCGGAGCGGACGCCCGGCGGATCCAGCGGTGGCTCCGGGGCGGCCGTAGCTTCTGGCGTCGTGCACGTCGCGCTGGGCAGCGACACCGGTGGCTCGATCCGGATCCCGGCGGCCCTGTGCGGGACCGTCGGGCTCAAGCCGACGTTCGGCCGCGCGTCACGGGTGGGCGTCGCGTCCTTGTCGTGGTCTCTGGACCACGTCGGACCGCTGAGCCGCAACGTGATCGATTCAGCCCTCGTGATGGCCGCGATGTCGGGCTTCGACCGACGCGATCCCGGCACGGCGAACGTGCCGGTGCCCGACATGGTGACCGGCATCGACGCGGGCGTGGCAGGCAAGAAGATCGGCATTCCCGTCAACTACTACACCGACCGGGTGGCGCCGGAGGCGGCCGAGGCCGCGCGGACGGCAGCGGCCGAGTTCGAGGCGCTCGGCGCCGAGCTGGTCGAGGTCGAGATCCCGATGGCCGAGCACATCGTCCCGACCGAGTGGGCCATCATGATGCCGGAGGCGACCGCCTATCACCTGGATTACCTGCGCAATTCACACGACAAGTACACCGACGAGGTGCGTGTTCTGCTCGAGACGGGGGCGGCCCAGCCCGCCACCGACTACGTCAACGCGCTGCGCCTGCGCACCCTGATCCAGGCCGCGTGGAAGGACATGTTCTCCTCGATCGACGTGTTGTTGGCCCCGACCGTCGTCGCACCTGCGACACTGCGGTCAGACCCGTTCGTCCGGTGGGCCGACGGTTCGGTCGAGGCGGCCACCGCTGCGTACGTGCGCCTTTCGGCACCGGCGAACGTGACCGGCCTGCCGTCGTTGTCGGTTCCCGCCGGGTTCAATGCCGACGGGCTGCCACTGGGCGTTCAGATCCTCGGAAAGCCGTTCGCCGAGCCCGAGATCCTGCAGCTCGGCTACGCGCTGGAGCAGAGCACCGACGTCGTCGGCAAGATCGCGCCCGTGCTGGCCGAGGTGGCGTGACGGCCGTGGCCGACGGACCACGGATTCTCGACGGCATCGTCGGTTGGGCGACCGACGATGCCGTCGCGGGCCGGTTACACGAGCTGCGGCATCATCAGGCGGTCGAGTACGTGCATCTCGATGCGCACGACCTCGACCGCAGGAGGTTGCGGGTGACCTCGGACGCCGGCACGGACTACGCCGTGATCCTCACGCGAGACAGCACCCTCGGTGACGGCGCGGTCCTGCTGCTCGAGGCGGATCGTGCGGTGGTCGTGCGGGCGGGTGCGCCGCAGACCCTGACCCTGCGCGTCCACGACCTCGCGGCCGCACTCCGGCTGGGTTTTCTTGCCGGTCATCTACATTGGAAAGTCGACCAGCACGACGACACCCTGGTGGTCCATGCGGAAGGGCCGCGATCCGACTACACCGCCCGCATCACCGAACTGCTGGCTACCGGCCGCGTCGAGGTGCTATGACCGACCTCGGCCAGCTGCTGGCCGGAATTCGGTTCGGCGACAGTGCCTTTCCGTCCGGCGGGTTCGCGTTCTCCTCCGGTCTCGAGGGCTCGCATCGCGACGGGCTCGTATGCGACGAGGACGATGTGACGGCGTTTGCCGCCGAACAGCTCAGCGGCAGGTGGCATTCGTGCGACCGCGTGTTGATGCGGCTGGCCTGGCCGCAGCTCGATCCGCAGGGTACCGACGAACTCGCCGAGGCGCTCGCGTCGATGGCGGTGCTACGGCAAGCGTCCCGCCGGGCCGGTGCGGCCACGCTGGCGACGTTTCAGGCGGTGGTCGACCATGGTGTCACCGACTACCGCACGCGCGTGCTCGCCGGGTCCGCGCCCGGCCACCTGCCGGTCGCGCAGGCCGTGTGCTTTCGCGCCGCGGGTCTGGGCCTCGACACCGCCGAGGCGGTTTCCGCGTGGCAGGTGGTGTCGGGAATCACCAGCGCCGCCTTGCGTCTCGGCATCTGCGGGCACCTCGGCGCGCAGCGCGTGCTGACCGCGTTGAGCCCGGCGCTGCTCGACGTACTGCGCCGTGAGCCGCCCGGCGAGCCCGCCGCGTTCATCGCATTCGCCGACATCGCGGCCCAGCGCCGCGGAGACGGTGTGCGGTTGTTCGCGAGCTGATCTCGAACCGAAGGAGAGTATGTGAACCTGACGCCCACCGAGCTCGAGCGCTTGACGATCTTCACCGCGGCCGAGCTCGCCAGACGCAATCTGCGCGAGGGGATTCCGCTGAGCCACCCGGAAGCGGTGGCGTTCCTGACCGACGAGGCGATGCTCGCCGCGCGCAAGAACATGGCCTATGACGAGGTGATCGATCACGTCACGGGTCTTCTGGACGCCGACCAGTGTGAGCCCGGCGTGCCGGACATGGTGCGCATCGTGATGCTGGACGCGCCGTTTGCCGACGGTACCAAGCTGGTCACCCTCATCGATCCGATCGTGGCCCGAGGGGGCGACGCCCGACCGGGCGAGATCATCGTGGGCGACGAGCCGATCGAGCTGTTCCCCGGCGCTCAGCGGGTCACGCTGACCGTCGTCAATCGCGGTGACCGCGATATCCAGGTCCGCAGCCAGTCGCATTTCTGCGAAGCCAATGCCGCTCTGGAGTTCGACCGTCGCGCGGCGTGGGGCCACAAGCTGGCCGTGGCTTCCGGAGCCGGGGTGCGGTTCGAGCCGGGTATTCCGGTCGAGGTGACGTTGGTGCCGATGGCGGGGGACCGGATCATTCATGGATTCTCCGGCTCGGCCAACGGGCCGTTGGACGCCGACGGTGCGTTGGAGGCCGCGCTGTGACGAGTATCGATCGCCACGCATACGCCCGCATGTTCGGCCCGACCACGGGTGACCGCATCCGGCTGGCGGACTCCGAGCTGTTCGTCGAAGTGGAGCACGACCACACGGTGCCCGGGTTCGAATTGCTCAGTGGGGCAGGCAAGTCCGTACGCGACGGCGAGGGCTATCGACCGTCGTCGAAACACTCGGACGGCGCCCTCGACTACGTCATCATGAACGCGGTTGTGATCGACGCGATCGCCGGAATCGTCAAGTGCGACATCGGTATCCGGGACGGCAGGATCGTCGGGCTGGGCAAGGCGGGCAATCCCGACACCATGCCCGGCATCACCCCTGGCCTTGTTGTCGGTACCAGCACGACACCGATTCCCGCGGAGGGGATGATCGTCACCGCAGGCGCGATCGAGACGCACGCCCATCTGATCTCACCGCAACAGACCGAGCACGCGCTGTCCACGGGAACCACCACGCTCATCGGCGGATCCCTCGGCCCTTCGTTCGAGGTGGCGACCGGTGGCCCGCGCAACCTCGGGCTGTTCCTCAAGGCCGGCGACTACACCCCGATGAACTACGTGCCGTTCGGACGCGGCTCCTCGGATCCGGCGGCTGTGCTCGAGATGGTGACGGCCGGGGCCGGGGCGGTCAAGATCCACGAGGACTTCGGGGCATCACCGGCCATCATCGACAAGACGTTGCAGGCAGCCGATTCCGCTGATTTCGCGGTGCACCTGCACACCGACTCGATCAACGAGTTCGGTTTCTCCGAGACGACGATGTCGACCATCGGCGAGCGGACGATTCACCTCTACCACGTCGAGGGTGCGGGCGGCGGACATGCGCCGGACCTGATCCGCTGCGTGAGCTACGACAACGTCATCCCCGGCACGACCAATCCGACCAACCCGTACACGCTCGGCGGTCTGGATGAGGGCGTGCCGATGACGATGGTCGCGCATCTGATGAACTGGGAAGCGCCCGAGGACATCGCGTTCGCCGAAGCCAGGATCCGGCCGCAGACCATGATGGCCGAGGATCTCCTGCACGACATGGGCGCGATCTCGATATTCGGCAGCGACACCCAGGGTATGGGCCGGGTCGCCGAGAACATCGCCAACTGCTGGCAGCTCGCCGCGGTGATGAAGCAGCGCGTCGGGCGCCTGCCCGAGGAGACGACCGCCGCCGCCGACAACGAACGCGTCAAGCGATACATCGCCAAACTCACCATCAATCCGGCGATTTCGGTCGGTACCGACGCCCACATCGGTTCGGTCGAGGCAGGCAAGGTCGCCGATCTGGTGATCTGGGATCCCGCCTTCTTCGGTGTGAAACCCCGGGTGGTGCTCAAGCATGGTTTCATCGCGTGGGCGGCGCTCGGCGACGCGGCGGGCTCGATATCGTCATCGGAACCGATCATCCAACGTCCCAACTGGGGTGCGCTCGGCGACGCGGCCGCCGAGTTGGGATTCGTGTTCATGTCCTCGCTCGCGGTCGACGCCGGTGTGCCGGAACGCCTGGGCCTACGCAAGAACGTGTTGCCGATCAAATCAGTTCGCGGCCTGAGGAAGAAAGACATGGTGCGCAACGACGCCCTGCCGCATGTCGAAGTCGACCCCCGCACGTTCGAGGTGCGCGCCGACGGGCAGCTGCTCATCACCGAACCCGCTGTGAACCTGCCGTTTTCGAGAAAGTACATGCTGCGATGACAACTGCGCTCAAGGCCGCCCGCATCGGTATCGGCGGCCCCGTCGGGTCCGGTAAGACCGCGCTCGTCGAGGCCCTGCTCGCCGGGTTCGCCCAGCGTGGCCGGTCGGTCTCGGTCATCACCAACGATCTGGTGACCGTGGAGGACGCCGAACGCATCCGCCGCTCGGGGCTGATCGACCCGAGACGCGTGCGGGCCGTCGAGGCCGGCGGCTGCCCGCATACGGTGATCCGGGAGGACCCGTCGCTGAACATGGCCGCGGCCGACGCACTCGAGGCCGAATTCCCGGACACCGAAATGATCCTGCTCGAGTCGGGTGGGGACAATCTGGCGTCAACCTTCTCGCGTGACCTCGTCGACTACTGGCTCTTCGTGATCGACGTCGCCGGTGGCGACGACATCCCGCGCAAACGAGGCCCCGGCGTGCTGCGCTGCGATCTGCTCGTCATCAACAAGGTCGACCTGGCCCCGCACGTCGGCGTCGACCTGGCCTTGATGTGCAAGGAGGCCGACGAAGTCCGCCGCGGCAGACCGGTTGTCGCGATCAGCGCCCGCGGCGGACAAGGTGTCGATGTGGTGATGAACGTGCTCGAGCGGGACGTGTTGTTCGTGTGACCACGGCTCTTGATCTGGTCTTCGCCCGCGTCGGCGGCCGGACCGTGCTGACCAGGCGGCGCTATCGCTGGCCGCTGCTGATCGGGCGGGTGTTCGACGAGCCCGCACAGCCCGGCATGGGTTCGGTGACCGTCCAGAACGCCGCGGGCACAGTCATTCCCGGTGACGTGGTCCGGCAACGCATCGGCGTCGTCGATGCCGGGTGGGCAGTGGTGCGGGGCCAGGGCGCCACCGTGGTCAGTGGCGTGCCCGGCCGTGGCGAGGCGGTCGAGGACGTCTGCGTCCGGGTGGGCGCAGGCAGCAGACTGCTGCTCGATCCTCCACCGCGCATCCTCACTGCGCATGCCCGCTACCGCCAGCACACGCAGGTCTGTGTCGAGCCCGGCGGGCAGGCCGTGTTCACCGATGCCGTTGTGCTGCACCCCGCTCTGACCGACGAGGTGTTCGGCAGCTACGCGTCACGGGTGGCGATCACGGCGGCGGACGGCGCGCTACTCGCCCTCGACGCGCAGGTGCTCGCCACGATGCCCGTGGTGCGTCGTGCCCCAACCGCGTTCGGCACGGTCTACATCGTCGGAGCGGGCCTCGACACCGCGATGACGGCCCGGACGCCGGCACTCGAATCGGTCGCCGACCTCGGCAGCGTGTATGTGGGCGTCACCGACCTGCCCAATTCGGCCGGGTGGGCCGTGCGGATCGCCGCGTCGGACGGCGGTGCGCTGCGCACGGCCATCGGCGCGGTCATCGGGCTCGTGACGCCTTGTCCAGCAGAACTTCTCGTTCCCGTTCGTTGTCCGTCATCGACGCTGCCCGGCTGAACTCGGCGGCCGCCTCATCGTGTCGGCCCAGCCGCGACAGCAGCTCACCGCGCACGCTCGGCAGCAAGTACGAGTCGTCGAGGCCGTCCAGCCCGTCGACGATCACCAATGCCTCGGCAGGTCCCGAACTCATCGCCACCGCCACCGCCCGGTTGAGCTGCACGACCGGCGACGGCGCGATCTGCAGCAGCGCGTCGTAGAGCGCCACGATGCGGTTCCAGTCCGTGTCGGCGGCAGTCGGTGCGACGGCATGGCATTCGGCGAGTGCGGCCTGCAGCGCGTATGGCCCCCATCCCGAACTCCGTTGCTGCCGTGTGGTATTCGCTCGTTCAAGGGCCGCGACGCCGCGCCCGATCTGGGCCCGGTCCCAGCGGGCCCGGTTCTGGTCCTCCAGCAGGATCGGCCTGCCGTCGGCGTCGGTGCGGGCACCGAACCGCGACGACTGAAACTCCATGAGCGCCAACAATCCATGGACTTCGGGTTCGTCGGGAACGAGTGCGGCCAGCACCCGACCCAGCCGCAACGCCTCTGTGCAGAGCTCGTCACGAATCCAGCGGTGCCCGAATGACGCCGAATAGCCCTCGTTGAAGATCAGGTAGATGACCGCGAGCACCGCGGTGAGTCGCCGAGGGTACTCCTCGCGGGGCGGAACCTCGAACGGCGCGTTGGCCGCCGACAGGGCCTTTTTCGCCCGAGTGATACGGGCGGCCATCGTGGCCTTCGACGTGAGAAACGCCCGGGCGATCTCCTCGGTGCTGAGCCCGCCGACCATCCGCAGGGTCAACGCGATTTGCGCCTCACGTGCCAGCACCGGGTGGGCGGCGATGAAGATGAGCCGTAGCACGTCGTCATCGATGCGGTCTGGATCCCACGCCTCGTCGACGTGATCGGCGAGTTCGCGGGCAAGCTCGCCGTACTTGGCGTCGAGGTTCTCCTGGCGGCGCCAGTGGTCGATGGCCTTGCGTTTGGCGACCGTGGTGAGCCATGCCCCGGCGTTGCGCGGCACACCGGTCTGCGGCCATTGCGTCAACGCGTCGACCAGCGCCTCCTGCGCGAGATCCTCGGCGAACCCCACGTCACCGACTACGCGGGTCATCGTCGCGACGATCTTTGCGGCTTCCATGCGCCAGACCGCGTCGAGGGTCTCGCGCATGTCCGTCACCGTTTCCGCCACGCCGCCATTGTGCCGACTGTCACGCCAGAGTGGCACCCGAGCTCGCGAGCCACTCTGGCGTGACAATGGCGCTAAGGCCATCGCCGTGATATCACCCGCGATATCGCATTCCGGACTCATATGTGCCAACACTCCGGGGTGCTGGTGTGGCCAATGTGACAAACGTGAGCATCACCCGATCGCGCGGGCAGCACCCTCCCAGAACTGTGCGCGCACCGCCTTCTTGTCGGGCTTGCCGAGTGCAGTCACCGGAACGGAGTCGACGACGATCACCTGCTTGGGCGATTGCACGGAACCCTTGCGCTCCTTGACCGCGGCCTGGATCTCGGCCGTCACCCGGGCAACCGCTTCCTCGCTGGAGTCCGCGTCGGGCCGCAGCACGATCACGGCGGTCACGGCCTCGCCCCACTTTTCGTCGGGCGTCCCGATGACGCACACCTGCGCGACGGAAGGATGTTCGGCCACAACGTCTTCCACCTCACGCGGGAACACGTTGAAGCCGCCGGTGACGATCATGTCCTTGACGCGGTCGACGATGAACCAGTAGCCGTCCTCGTCCTCGCGTGCCATGTCGCCGGTGCGCAGCCAGCCGTCCTTGAAGGTCTCGGCGGTGGCCTCGGGCAGTTTCCAGTAGCCACCCGCCAGCAGCGGCCCGGACACACAGATCTCGCCGACCTCGCCGCGGGGCACCGGATTGCCTTCCGGATCGAGCAGCGCGGTGCGCGCGAACAGCGTCGGCCGCCCACATGAGGTCAGCCGCTTCTCGTCGTGGTCCTTCTTGCCGAGATACGAGATCACCATCGGCGCCTCGGACTGGCCGTAGTACTGCGCGAAGATCGGCCCGAACCGCTTGAGCGCCTCGGCCAGCCGCACGGGGTTCATCGCCGAGGCGCCGTAGTACACCGTCTCCAGCGACGACAGGTCACGGGTGTGGGAATCCGGGTGGTCCATGAGCGCATAGATCATCGACGGCACCAGCATGGTCGCGGTGATGCGACGTTCCTCGATCACGCGCAGCACCTCGGCCGGATCGAACTTGGGCAGCACGATCATCTCGCCGCCCTTGACGATGGTCGGCACGAAGAACGCCGCGCCGGCATGCGACAGCGGTGTGCACATCAGGAAGCGCGGATTCTCCGGCCACTCCCATTCCGCGAGCTGGATCGTGGTCATCGTGGTGATGGACCGGACCGTGCCCATCACGCCCTTGGGCTTGCCCGTCGTGCCGCCCGTGTAGGTCAATCCGCCGATGTGGTCGGGCGGCAGCTCGGCGGCCTGTAACGGCTGCGGCGAGTACTTGGCGGCCTCGGCGACCAGGTCGACCCCCACGCCCTCGAGCGCCGCGGGCACCGGGCCGATCGTCAGGATCTGCCGCAGCGACGGCACCTTCTCCAACAGACCCAGCGCACGGTCGACGAAGGCGGGCGTCGGATCGATGATCAGCGTCGTGACTTCGGCGTCGGACAACACGTAAGCGTGGTCGTCGAGCGAGCCGAGAGGGTGTAGTGCGGTGCGGCGGTAACCCTGCGTCTGGCCGGCGCCGATGATCATCAGCACCTCGGGCCGGTTCAGCGACAGCAGGCCGACGCCCTCGCCCGTGCCTGCCCCCAGCGCCTCGAACGCCTGGATGTACTGGCTGATGCGCTCGGCGAGCTGCCCGCCGGTCAGCGTCGTCTCGCCCAGAAACAGCACGGGCTTGTCCTTGTTGCGCTTGAGCGCACCCACCGTGAGGTGGCCGGAATGGATCGGATGGTGCAGCAGATCATCACGCATGCCCATCAGATTAGAACGTGTTCCAGAAATGCTGCAGGGGATCCCCTGATGTGTGCGCGGGCAAGTACCCCGGACGGCGGAAGTCAGGTAGTGGACTACTCGCGTTTTGGCAGGCAGAGCTACCTAGCGTCGTATCCAGTTCACCGACCACCCGCAGGAGTCACACCATGGCACGCCATCCCGGCACCTACACGACGATCACTCCGTCGTACGCGCTGCTGTGCGTGGCTTTCGGTGCTCTCGCGGCGGCCGCATACGTCGTCGTCGCGCCCGACTCGATGCCGGCTCTGACCGGCGCGCAGTGCGCGCACTACCACTCCGATTTCGACGAACGCCGTGCCCTGCTACCAGCAGATTCAGCCGATGACTGGACGCACCCGCAGGCGGTCGACATTCCGCAACTCGGCGGACGGTGCCATTTGTAGAGGGCGGGGGGCGGCCAGTCCCCGGCGGGTTAGGGACCGCCGGGGACTGCGCCGATATCGCCGGCGTCAGCGACCGGCGGCCTTGCGTGCCTCAGCGGCGACCTTCTCCGCGAGGTCGGCCCGCCACTGGATCTCCTTCTGAATCCACTCGTTGTCCTGGGGAAACTCCTCGGTCTCGCTCACGCGGCGCACCTCGAGCTTCACCCCGGTGCCGAGCGGGCACTTGCGCGCCCACTGCTTGGCCTCTTCCTTCGAGGACACGTCGAGCATCCAGAACCCGTTGAACAACTCCTTGGCCTCGGTGTACGGGCCGTCGGTGATCACCGGCGGATCGGAGTTGAAGTCGACGACGAAGCCCTCCTCGGGATCGGTCAATCCCTCTCCGGCCAGCAGCACCCCGGCCTTGACGAGCTCCTCGTTGAATCGACCCATATCGGCGATGATCTGGTCGAAGTCGATCTCCTGCTCGGCCATCGCGGCCTCGGCCTCGGGGGTGGACCGCATGATCAGCATGTAGCGCGACATTGTGTGTCTCCTTCTGGTGTCGGGAAGGGGCGCGTCCATTCTTGTTCAGGTTGCCCCTCGCAAGTACGTCGAACGAGACCCCCGCGAAATCGACACGACTCCCAAAACTTTTTGGAACGCATCGGTGCGGTCCGGCCCACGACACGGATTTCCGGCGACACGCCCGGGCCGACGTCACCACGCCATAGCATCCGGGCATGGCCTCAAGTGATTCTGCTCCTCCGCCCCGAGGTGCCGATCTGGTTCTCTTCGGAACCGTCCTCACCGTCGACTCCGCGCAACCCACCGCAGAGGCGCTCGCCATCGCCGGTGGCAAGATCGTCGCGGTCGGTGGCCGTGCCGACGTTGAAGAATGGGTCGGGGCCGGCACCGAGGTGCGCTCGGTCGACGGCTGCATCATGCCGGGTTTCGTTGAGGCACATGGGCATCCGCTGATGGAAGCGGTTGCGGTGTCGGACCGGATCGTCGACATCCGGCCGGTCACGCTGCGCACGGCCGACGCCGTCCTCGAGGCCATCCACGCCGAGGTGGCGTCCAGGGGCGCGTCCGGTGCGTATCTCAACGGCTGGGACCCGTTGCTGCAGCCAGGGTTACCCGAGCCGACACTGGCCTGGCTCGACGGCGTCGCACCCGACACCCCGTTGGTGATCACCCACAACTCCGGTCACAAGGCGTATTTCAACAGCGCTGCGGCCAAAGTCGCCGGGCTCGACCGCGACACCCCGGACCCGAAGGGCGCCAAGTACGGACGTGACGCCGACGGCGAACTCGACGGCACCGCCGAGGAGACCGCCGCGGTGTTCCCGCTGCTGGGCGAGGCCATCTCGGTCAGCGACTATCCAGCGATGCTGCGGGCCGAATGCGCCCGGCTCAACCGGGCCGGGCTGACGACGTGCTCGGAGATGGCGTTCGACCCGATGTTCCGGCCACTGCTCGACCAGATGCACGATCACCTGACCGTGCGGTTGCGGACCTACGAGATGTCGACCGCAGCCCTGCACACCGACGCCGAACCGTTCGAGGGCGACGACATCGTGCGCCAGGTCGGCATGAAGATCTGGGTCGACGGTTCACCGTGGATCGGCAACATCGACCTGACGTTCCCCTACCTCGACACCGAAGCCACGCGGACCATCGGCGTCGTGCCCGGGTCCTGCGGGCACGCCAACTACACCCGCGAACAGCTCGCCGAGATCGTCGGCACCTTCTATCCGCAAGGCTGGCAGATGGCCTGCCACGTACAGGGCGACGCCGGCGTCGACACGATCCTCGACGTCTACGAAGAGGCGTTGCGAGCACACCCACGCGACGATCACCGGCTGCGGCTCGAACACGTCGGCGCCATCACGCCCGAGCAGCTGCAGCGCGCCCACGATCTCGGTGTCACGTGCAGTCTGTTCGTCGATCAGATCCACTACTGGGGCGACATCATCGTCGACGGACTGTTCGGGCCCGAACGCGGCGAACAGTGGATGCCCGCCGGATCGGCCGTCGCAACCGGGATGCGGATCTCACTGCACAACGATCCACCCGTCACCCCGGAGGAACCGCTGCGCAACATCAGCGTCGCCGTCACGCGCACCGCCCCGAGCGGGCGCGTGCTGGCGCCCGAGCAGCGGCTGACGGTCGAGCAGGCGATCCGGGCGCAGACCATCGACGCGGCGTGGCAGTTGTTCGCCGACAACGTGATCGGGTCGATCGAGGTCGGCAAGTACGCCGACCTTGTCCTGCTGTCGGACGACCCACGCAATGTGGCCCCCGAGACCATCGCCGACCTCGAAGTACACGCCACTTTCCTCGCGGGCAGGCAGGTTTATCCGAAAGCCGGTTGACGGCCCGGGTGCCGTGGCACGCTCTGGGCATGTCCGAGTTGCCGGCACCGAAGTTTCTCGACGAACGCGTGGCCCACTGGGCGGCAACCAAGCCGGACGGCGAGGCCGTCACCTATCTGAACCGGACGTGGACGTGGGCTCAGTGGAACGACCGGATCCGCCGGCTGGCCGGTGCGTTGAGCGCGTGGGGGATCGGTCGCGGAGATGTGGTCGCGTTCCTGGACAAGAATCACCTGGCGTGTGTCGAATTGACCCTGGCGGCATCGTCGCTCGGCGCGGCGAATGCCATCGTCAATTTCCGGTTGGCGGCCGACGAACTCGACTATGTGCTCAACGATTGCGGCGCGAAGGCGTTGATCGTCGGGACCGAACTCAAGCCCGGCATCGACCAGATCGCCGACCGGCTGACCACGATCGAACGCATCGTGACCATCACCCCTGACGGGGCCGATGGCGACGAGTACGAGGCGCTGCTGGCCGGTGCGACGCCGGTGGACCGCTCACCGGAGGTACAGCCGGATGACGTGTGCATGGTCATGTACTCGTCGGGGACGACAGGTCGCCCGAAGGGGGTCGCCCTCACGCAGACCAACATCCTCGCCCACACCCGCAACGCATTTCAGAGCTGGGTGATCGAAGACGACGACAAGAGCCTGGTCGCCATGCCGCTGTTCCACGTCGGTGGTTCGTCGTACGTGCAGTTCGGAATCCAGAACGGCCTACCGACGTATCTGGTGCGCGAGGTCGACGGTGCCGCACTGGCGACCGGGATCCTGGCCGGCGCCAATCGCACGTTCCTCGTTCCCGCGGTCCTCGCCACGGTGCTCGAGTCCGGTGCGGACGCGGTGAAACTGTTCGGTGCGTTGAAGACGTTCTGTTACGGCGCATCGCCCATGCCGTTGCCGCTGCTGCGCGCTGCGTTGAAGGCCTGGCCCGACACCGACTTCATCCAGGTGTACGGGCTCACGGAGGTGTGCGGTGTGATCAGCCTGCTCGGCCCAGAAGACCACCGCGGCGCCGACGAGGAGCGGTTGATGAGTGCGGGCACGGTGATCCCCGAAGCCCGCGTGCGGGTCGTCGACCCGGACACCCGCCAGGATGTCCCCATCGGCAAGCAGGGCGAATTGTGGTTCTGCACACCGCAATTGATGAAAGGCTATCTCAATCGTCCGGATGCCACGGCCGAGGCGATCACGCCCGACGGCTGGTTCCGGACGGGCGACATCGGCCGGATCGATGAAGACGGCTACATCTTCGTCGAGGACCGGCTCAAGGACATGATCATCTCCGGCGGCGAAAACATTTACTCCATCGAAGTCGAACGCGTGCTGGCCGAGCACCCCGCGGTCACCGAGGTCGCGGTCATCGGCGTGCCCGACGAGAAGTGGGGTGAGGCGGTGAAAGCCGTTGTCGCTCTTGACCACGACGTGCCCGAGAAGGAATTGATCGCGTTCGCCAGGGAGCGGCTTGCCGGCTACAAGTGCCCCAAGTCGGTGGACATCGTCGATGCGTTGCCGCGCAATCCCACCGGCAAGATCGTCAAGAAAGACCTCCGAAAGCCGTACTGGGAGGGCCGCGACCGCGCCACCGTGTAGGAACCGAGTGTGCGGTTTTCTACCTTTTCCGTCCCGAGCGGAGTAGGTTCGCCCCATACGTGTGCGCGAAGAGGTGGGGTGCGGACATGGCGGATGCGCATGGAGTGCATAGGTTTTCCCGCGGGACGGTGATTCTGACCGCCCTGATGGTCGCGGTGACGGTCGGACTGCTCGGGCCGCCGCAGAAAGCAGAGGCCTGGTCGCGCGCCGGTCTGCCGGTCGAGATGCTCTCCGTGCCGTCGGGGTCGATGGGCCGCGACATCAAGGTGCAGTTCCAGGGCGGCGGGCCGCGTGCGGTCTACCTGCTGGACGGTCTGCGTGCGCGTGAGGATTTCAACGGCTGGGACATCGAAACTCCGGCCTTCGAGTGGTTCTACCAATCGGGTCTGTCGGTGGTCATGCCGGTCGGTGGCATGTCGAGCTTCTACACCGACTGGTATCAGCCCGCCGCGGGCAACGGCGGGGTGTGGACGTACAAGTGGGAGACGTTCCTGACCAGCGAGCTTCCGCAATGGCTTGCCGCCAACAAGGATGTGTCCACGTCCGGCAACGCGGTGGTCGGCCTGTCCATGTCGGGCAATTCGGCGATGATCCTTGCCGCCTACTACCCGGGGCAGTTCATCTACGCGGGTTCGCTGTCGGCATTCCTCAATCCCTCCGCCGGCCCGTGGCCCGGGCTGATCGGGCTCGCGATGGGCGACTCCGGGGGCTTCAGCCCCAATGCCATGTGGGGTCCGCCGGGTGATCCGGCATGGGCGCGCAACGATCCGACCGTGCAGGTGGGCAGGCTCGTCGCGAACAACACGCGCATCTGGGTCTACTGCGGGTCGGGGACGCCAGGCGAGTTGGGCGGCGGGGATCTTCCGGCGACCTTCCTCGAAGGCACCGCGTTGCAGAGCAATTTGAACTTCCGCGACCAGTACATCGCGGCGGGCGGCAACAACGCGGTGTTCAATTTCCCGCCCACCGGAACCCACACGTGGAGTTACTGGGGTGCGCAACTGCAGGCGATGAAACCCGACATTCAGCGGGTGCTGGGTGCCGGTTAGGCATCATTGACTGCGTGCCCGCGCTTGACGATGTCCTGGACCGTATGCACGTCGTCGCGCTGCCGATGCGCGTGCGCTTCCGCGGCATCACTGTTCGTGAGGTGGCGCTGATCGACGGGCCGGCAGGCTGGGGAGAATTCGGGGCCTTCCCCGAATACGAGGCGCCCGAGGCGTCGGCCTGGCTGGCCGCGGCCATCGAGGCCGCCTATCGACCGGCGCCCGAAGTGCGTCGCGACCGCATTCCGATCAACGCGACCGTGCCCGCGGTCGAGCCCGAGCAGGTGCCTGCGGTGCTGGCCCGGTTTCCCGGGGCCGGCACTGCCAAGGTGAAGGTGGCCGAACCGGGGCAGACGCTGGCCGATGACGTCGCGCGCGTCAACGCTGTCCGCAAGCACGTTCCGGTGGTTCGGGTCGACGCGAACGGTGGGTGGAGCGTTTCGCAGGCCATCTCGGCAGCTGAGGCTCTCACCGCGGACGGGGCGCTGGAATATCTGGAGCAGCCGTGCGCCACGGTCGAAGAATTGGCTGAGTTGCGAGCGCAGGTAAAGGTTCCGATCGCTGCCGACGAATCGATTCGCAAGGCGGACGATCCACTGCGCGTGGTCGCGTTGGGGGCCGCCGACGTGGCCGTCCTGAAGGTCGCGCCGTTGGGCGGGGTGGCGCGCATGCTCGACATCGCGGCCCAGATCGATCTGCCGATCGTGGTGTCGAGCGCACTCGATTCGGCCGTCGGGATCGGCCGGGGGTTGTTGGCCGCCGCGGCGTTGCCGGAGCTACGGCATGCGTGTGGGCTGGGAACCGGTGGGCTGTTCGTCGAAGACGTTGCCGAGCCCCGGGTTCCGGTCGACGGATGCTTGACCGTTTCCGCCGTGGTGCCTGATCCGGCGCGGTTGTCGACGCTTGCGGCGCCCGCGCCGCGGCGGCAGTGGTGGATCGAGCGGGTGCGAGCGTGTTATCCGCTGATTTGCGCGTAGTGGCCCGGCGAGTCACACGCGTCACTTCGGCACCTGGGAGGTCCGGCAGGTATGGGTCAGAAGAGCGATATCGCCGGTGATATCTAGTACAAGTCACTCAGTGACACTGGCGGACGGCCCGCGAGCTTCTGAATCACCCACTGGTTCAACGACACTCCTTGTTCGCTGGCTTCGACGGTGAGCCGGGCGTGCAGCATCGGCGAGGCGCGGACGATGAACTTGCCGGTGTAGCGGCGGTCGGTCAGCGACTCGGGTGGATCCATATCGCTGGCCAGTAGATCGGCCACCTCCTGTTCGACTTGCTTCTCGATATCGGCGATCGCCGCCCCGGCAGTAATACCGCGCGACCACAGCAAGGGGAACTCGAGGCACCGACCGATGTACTCCTTCTCGTCCGGAAGCCACTCGGCGCGGTAGGTGTACTGAGTCATGGCTCGATCATCGCGGGAGACTCCGACAACCCGAGCACTGATATCACCCGTGATAGCGCACTTCAAAGGGCATCAGGCCTTCCGAAACGGCCGATGTCCTAATTTGTGGGGTGCATGGCGTAGACGACATCGCCGGTGTCCTCAACACTGAAGACGTGACGCGATCGGTGGTGATCCTCGGCTACTCCGGCGTGCAGGCGCTGGATCTGGTCGGGCCATTCGATGTGTTCACGAGCGCGACGTTGTGCCTGGCCGGCAAGGAGAACTCCGACGGCGGCTACGCCGTCACTCTCGCCTCCGTCGACGGCCAGCCCGTCACAACCCTCACCGGTCTCGAGTTCGTCGCCGCGCCGCCACCCGACCCCCACGGCCCGATCGACACCATCGTGATACCTGGCGGTATGGGTGCGGAGGCGGCGCGGCAGAATCCCGCCGTCATCGAGTGGATCACCACCGCGGCCGGCCACGCCCGACGGGTCGTCAGCGTATGCACCGGCGCGTTCCTGGCCGCGCAGGCCGGTCTGCTCGACGGTTGCCCGGCCACCACGCACTGGGCGTCGGCCAGCCGGCTGGCCGACGAATTTCCCACGGTGGCAGTCGATCCCGAGCCGATATTCGTGCGCAGTTCGGAACGGGTGTGGACGGCCGCTGGGGTCACCGCCGGAATCGACCTCGCGTTGTCGCTGGTCGAGGACGACTACGGCACCGAGGTCGCCCAGACCGTCGCCCGCTATCTGGTGCTCTATCTACGCAGACCGGGCGGACAAACCCAGTTCGCCGCGCCCGTGTGGATGCCCCGCGCCAAACGTGCGCCGATCCGCGAAGTGCAGGAGGCCATCGAATCCGAACCCGGTGGCACCCATAGCATTTCCGCGCTCGCCGAGCGAGCCGCCATGAGCCCACGGCATTTCACCCGGGTGTTCACCGACGAGGTGGGCGAGGCGCCCGGCGCGTACGTCGAGCGGATCCGTACCGATGCCGCCCGGCGTCAGCTCGAGGAATCCGACGACACCGTGACCGTCATCGCCGCCCGGTGCGGATTCGGAACCGCGGAGACCATGCGTCGCAACTTTGTTCGGCGACTAGGCATTTCACCTGATCAATACCGGAAAACCTTCGCGTGAGGAGACACCATGCAGATCGCCATCGTGCTGTACCCCAGCTTTACCGCGCTGGACTTCATCGGACCCTATGAAGTGTTGCGCGCCCTGCCCGACGCCGAGGTGCGGTTCGTCTGGCACGAGCCAGGGCCGATCACGGCCGACTCCGGCGTGTTGCTCGTCGGTGCCACGCACAGTTTCGACGAAACCCCGGCGCCCGACGTCGTATTGGTGCCCGGCGGACCCGGCACGGTAACCACGGCCCGCGATGAGAAGGTGCTCGACTGGCTGCGGCGAGTCCATCCCGGCGCCACCTGGACCGCGTCGGTGTGCTCGGGATCGGTGGTGCTGGCGGCCGCGGGTCTGTTGGACGGCAAGCGTGCGACCTCGCATTGGTCTACGCTCAGCGCGCTCAAGGCATTTGGCGTCACGCCGGTCGGCGATCAGCGGATCGTGCACGAAGGGGACGTCATCACCGCTGCCGGAGTCTCGGCCGGCATCGACCTCGGCATGTGGCTGGCCGGCCAGATCGGTGGCGAGGCCAAGGCCAAGGCGATCCAGTTGATGATCGAGTACGACCCGCAGCCGCCGTTCGACTCCGGACACATGTCGAAGGCGTCGGCGACCACGAAGGCCGCAGCAACCGCCCTGCTGGGTAGAGACATGATCAAGCCCGAGCTGCTCAAGGACAGTGTCCTGCTGGCGTGGGACCGCGCAATCGCAAAGGTACGTGGCCGCCGCACCGCGTGACCCTCCCTTGCACCGCGAGCGACCGTGTTTGTACGCCGCCACGCCGCAAACCGCGTACAAATATGGTCGCTCGCGCTCTGCCCGCAGTGCGCAATCACACGGCGATAAACCGGCGGCAAGGTCGCCGTACCACGTGATCTGATGCACTGAGCTCCATGAAGTAGCGTCGGCCGGGTGAATCTGGCATACGACGACCGAGGCAAGGGCGACCCGGTGCTGTTCATCGCCGGTCGGGGCGGTGCGGGCCGCACGTGGCATCTGCATCAGGTGCCTGAGTTCCAGCGGGCCGGGTACCGGGTCATCACGTTCGACAACCGGGGGATCGGCGCCACCGAGAACGCCAGCGGCTTCACGACCGAGCAGGTGGTGGGTGACACCGCATCGCTCATCGACAAGGTGGTCGGCGGGCCGGTCCGCGTCGTCGGGGTCTCGATGGGCTCCTACATCGCCCAAGAGTTGATGGTCACTCGGCCAGACCTGGTCAGCCAGGCCGTGTTGATGGCCACGCGTGGTCGCCATGACAAGGCCCGCGAGTTTTTCAACAACGCCGAGCGGGCGGTCATCGACGCGAAGGTGACATTGCCGCCTGCCTATGACGCGAAAATCCGCCTGCTGGAGAGCTTTTCGCCGAAGACGTTGAACGACGACCGCGCGGTCATCGACTGGGCGGAAATGTTCACGATGTGGCCCACCAAGTACACGCCGGGTCTGCGCAGCCAGCTTGCGGTCGCGCCCGAAGGCAACCGACTGCCGGCATACCAGCACATCAAGGTCCCGGTGCTGGTGATCGGCTTTGCCGACGATCTCGTCATACCGCCGCATCTGGGCCGTGAGGTCGCCGACGCCATCCCGAACGGTCAATACCTGGAGATCCCCGACACCGGGCATCTGGGCTTCATCGAGAAACCGCAGGAAGTCAACGCCGCGATCCTCAAGTTCTTCAGTGCCCAGTAGGACCCGCCAGGTCGGCGAATAAGGTGGAGTGGTGAACCCATCGACGGCACAGGCCCGCGTCGTCGTCGACGAACTCATTCGTGGCGGCGTCCGCGACGTCGTGCTGTGCCCCGGCTCGCGTAACGCACCGCTGGCGTTCGCGCTGTCGGATGCCGATCGCGCCGGGCGGATCCGGCTGCACGTGCGAATTGACGAGCGCACCGCGGGCTATCTGGCGATCGGGCTCGCGGTGGCCGAACGCGCCCCGGTGTGTGTGGCCATGACCTCGGGCACGGCCGTCGCAAACCTGGGCCCCGCGGTGGTCGAGGCGAACTACGCGCGGGTGCCGCTCATCGTGCTCAGCGCCAACCGGCCCTACGAACTTCTCGGCACGGGCGCCAACCAGACCTTCGAGCAGCTCGGCTACTTCGGAACCCAGGTGCGGGCGAACATCAGTCTCGGGCTCGCGGAAGATGCGCCCGACAAGTGGGACACGCTGAACGCGCAATGGCGCTCGGCGACGTGCCGGGTGCTCGTGGCCGCCACCGGTTCACGCAGCGCCAATGCCGGTCCGGTGCAGTTCGACATCCCGTTGCGCGAGCCCTTGGTGCCCGACACCGAGGACAAGTCGTTTCCGCCGGGCCGCCCCGACGGCAGGCCGTGGACCTACACGCCGCCCGTGATGTTCGATCAGCCGCTCGACATCGACCTCACCCCGGACACCGTCGTGATCGCCGGTCACGGGGCCGGTGTGCATCCCAACCTGGCCGAGCTGCCGACCGTCGCCGAGCCGACCGCCCCGCCTGCCGCGAACCCGCTGCATCCGATGGCGTTGCGACTTGTGCACCCGCAGCAGGTGATCATGTTGGGCCGGCCGACGCTGCACCGCCCGGTGTCGGCGCTGCTGGCCGATCCGTCGGTCCCGGTGTTCGCGCTCACGACCGGCCCGCGTTGGCCCGATGTCTCGGGAAACTCCCAGGCCACCGGCACCCGGGCGGTCACAACGGGCGCCCCGAGCGCGGCATGGTTGCACCGGTGCGCCGAAGTGAACGGCCACGCGGTCGCGGCCGTCCGCGATCAACTCAAGGCTCACCCCCTGACCACGGGTCTGCACGTCGCGGCCGCGGTTGCCGACGCGCTGCGGCCGGGTGACCAGCTCGTGCTCGGCGCGTCCAATCCCGTCCGCGATGCCGCGCTGGTCGGGCTGAACCCGCAGGGCGTGAAGGTGCGCTCCAACCGTGGGGTGGCCGGGATCGACGGCACGGTGTCGACGGCCATCGGCGCCGCCCTGGCACACGACGGCCGGACCGTGGCGTTGATCGGCGACCTGACGTTCGTGCACGACAGCTCGGGCCTGCTGATCGGGCCGACCGAGCCGATGCCGCGCAGCCTGACGATCGTGGTGTCCAACGACAACGGCGGAGGCATCTTCGAGCTGCTCGAACAGGGTGACCCGCGGTTCTCCGACGTGTCGTCGCGGGTCTTCGGCACCCCGCACGACGTCGACGTGGGTGCGCTGTGCCGCGCTTACCACGTCGAAAGCCGCCAGATCGAGGTCGACGCGTTGAGCGCGGCGCTCAACGAACCGTTCGAGGGCATGCGGGTGCTGGAGGTGAAGGCGGACCGGTCGTCGCTGCGTGCTCTGCACGCGTCGATCAAGGCAGCCCTGTGAGGGTGCCCGCGGTCGTCAAGCGGCTCAAGGCCGCCGCGCAGCCGTTGCTTCCGCATCTGTACGGAGAGCCCGGTGAGACCCGGTCCCAGCGCATCATCCGGCGCGTCCGCATCGGGATCGTGGTCGTGGCGTGCCTGGTGACGTTGCAGTCGGTGCTGCTGGTTCTCGGTGCGTGGCGCAACGACCGCCAGATCGAGCGCAACATGGGGGTCGCGGCCGCCGAAGTGCTCAGTGCCGGGCCCCGACGCTCGACGATCGAATTCGTGACGCCCGATCGGGTGACCTATCGCCCCGAGCTCGGCGTGCTGTACCCGTCCGAACTCGACACGGGCATGCGGATCTACGTCGAGTACGACAAGAACGATCCCGATCTGGTGCGCGTGCGCGACCGCGACGCGTCACTGGCGATCATCCCGGCCGGGTCGATCGCGGTCGTGGGCTGGGTGGTCGCAGGCGCGGCGCTCATGGGTCTGGCGGTCGTGCAGCGCCGGCTCAACCCTTCGCCTTCGACATGAGCTTCGACAACCAGTTGTTGTCGTAGATGTCGACCTTCTCGTCGCCGGCGAGGTCATAGACCGTCGGCGTCCCGCCATAACTGTCGATATCCATGAGGAATCCGGTGTTCTGATCGGCCATCTCGACCACGTCGACGCCCTGCTCGCCGGCAGCGATCTTGGCCACCTGCTCGGAGCCGACCCCGCTTTCGCGCGCCATGTCGGCCAGTTCCTCGTCGGATGGCCCGTCCCCGCCCTGGTCTTGGTGACCCCACAGGTCCTCGACGAAAGCCTGGAACGCGACGCCGTCCGTGCCGGGGCCCGCGGCCAGGAACAGCGCGTTGCTCACCCGGGCCGAATAGTCGGTGCCGTCATCGAGAAAGGTCATCGGGCGATACGTGATGGCGAGCTGGCCCAGGTTGACGTAGCTGGCCATCTCCTCACCGAAGTCGTGCTGCAGCTGCGCGCAGTGCGGGCACTGCGGTTCGGTGAACACCTCGATGCGGGCAGTGGCCTCCGGGAAGCCGATGAGAATGCCGGACCCGTCCTCGGTGATCTCGCTGGGCGGCTTGTTCGGATCCGGCTGCGCGGAGCCGTCGACCACCTGGCTGCAGCCGGCAGCGGTCAACATCGCCGCTGCCAGCAGCGCACCGAGGCCGCGCGATAACCGCATGTCGGCAACATTAGCCCGGTTGCATGATCCGTTCGCGGGCATCAGGTTTTTGCGTGTCGTATCCCCGCAGGCAACCTCTTCGACAGTTCTCGGGGAGACTATCTTGACGTGCGCGTTGCAATCGTCGCAGAGTCGTTCCTCCCGAATGTCAACGGCGTCACCAACTCGGTGCTTCGGGTGATCGAGCATCTCCGCCGCACGGGTCATGAGGTTCTCGTCATTGCTCCGGATACGCCACGCGGCCAGCCGCCCGCCGACCGCGTGCACGACGGTGTGCGGGTGCATCGCGTGCCGTCGCGCATGTTCCCGAAAGTCACCTCGTTGCCGCTGGGCGTGCCCCGGCCGCGGATGGTGAGCGTTCTGCGCGGATTCGATCCCGACGTCGTACACCTCGCGTCGCCGGCGCTGCTGGGCTGGGGTGGCGTGCACGCCGCCCGGTACCTGGGCGTGCCGACCGTGGCGGTGTTCCAGACCGACGTGGCCGGCTTCGCCGAGAGCTACGGGATCGGCATGCTGTCACGGGCGTCGTGGGCGTGGACCCGCCGCCTCCACAGCAAAGCCGACCGTACCCTGGCGCCGTCGACCTCGGCGATGGAAAACCTTGCCGCTCATCGGATCCCACGCGTGTACAAGTGGGGACGCGGCGTCGACATCACCGGCTTCGCGCCCTCGGCCCGCGATCAGGAACTGCGCGCGACGTGGTCGCCCGACGGCAGGCCGATCGTCGGATTCGTCGGACGGCTCGCACCGGAGAAGCATGTCGAGCGGTTGGCCGCGCTCGCCGGTCGTGACGATCTGCAGCTCGTGGTGGTCGGCGACGGTGTCGACCGGGAAAAGCTCGGATCCGTGCTGCCGTCAGCGGTTTTCACCGGCGAGCTACGGGGTGAGGCGCTCGCGGCGGCATACGCCAGCATGGACGTGTTCGTTCACCCCGGCGAGCACGAGACGTTCTGCCAAGCAGTGCAGGAGGCGATGGCCTCGGGTCTGCCGGTGATCGCCCCCGACGCTGGCGGCCCCCGGGATCTGGTGTCGCCGTACCGGACCGGGCTACTACTCCCCGTCGCCGAATTCGAGGCCGCGCTGCCCGCCGCGGTCGAGCATCTGATCGCCGAACGGTCGCGGTACTCCGTGGCGGCCCGCCGCAGCGTGCTCGGCCGCACCTGGCCGGCGATCTGTGACGAGCTGATCGGCCACTACGAGGCCGTGCAAGGCCAGCGCCGGCTGCGCGCGGCCTGATCTACTGCTGGGTCGCGAGCCAGGGGATCAGCCCACCGGCGAGCACGTGCTGGACCTGACGCGGTGAAAGCCGGTGCCGCACATCGAACGACGTGTTCTGCGTGGTGTTGGTGACCGTGATCGGCTGACCGTCCGAAAGCGCTTGGCGCACACCGGCGATGGTCAGCACATCGTCCTGCGCCACGGTGTCGTAGTCGGCGGCGTCGGCGAATTCCAGTGCCAGCACACCGAAATTGGCGAGGTTTTGCCAGTGGATGCGGGCGAACGACTTGGCGATCACCACGAGCAGCCCCAGGTGGCGGGGCGCGATGGCAGCGTGTTCACGTGACGAGCCCTGGCCGTAATTCTCGCCGCCGACGATCATGTGGCCCGGCACGGCCTGTGCCCGCTCCGGATAGCTTTCGTCGACCTGGGTGAAGCTGAACATCGCGAGCTTCGGGATGTTCGACCGGAACGGCAGCGCCCGCGCGCCTGCCGGTGAGATCTCGTCGGTCGAGATGTTGTCGCCCACCTTGAGCAGCACGGGCGCCTCGATGTCGTCGGGCAGCGGGGTGAGGTCGGGCAGGCTGGAGATGTTGGGCCCCTTGACCACTTCCACATCGCGGGCCTGCTCGGGTTCGGGCGGGGCGACGAGCATGGCGGTGTTGACGCTGTGATGGGACGGCAGCTTCAGCGTGGGGTAGGGGATGCCCTCGTCACGGGCCCACTGCCGAGGGTCGGTGATGACGCCCGTGATCGCCGATGCCGCAGCGGTTTCCGGCGAACACAGCCACACCGAATCCTCCTTGGTGCCAGACCGACCGGGGAAGTTTCGCGGCATCGTGCGCAACGAGTTGCGTCCCGTCGCCGGGGCCTGCCCCATGCCGATGCAGCCCATGCAGCCGGCCTGATGGATCCGGGCGCCGTTGATGACCAGTTCGGTCGTCGCACCCATTTCCGTGAGGTCGGTCAGGATTTCGCGTGAGGTGGGATTCACATCGAAGCTGACCTCGGGTGAGGTCTGGTGGCCGCGCACCATCGCCGCCGCGATCGCGAAGTCGCGCAACCCCGGATTGGCACTGGACCCGATGACCACCTGTGCCACCGGCTCACCGGCCACCTCGGACACCGGAACCACGTTGCCCGGCGACGACGGCTTGGCGATCAGCGGTTCGAGTTGCGACAGGTCGATGACTTCGTCGATGTCGTAGCGGGCGCCGTCGTCGGCGAGCAGCTCGGTCCAGTCGTCGCCGCGGTCCTCGGCTTCGAGGAACTCACGCACCGCTTCGTCGCTCGGGAACACTGTTGTGGTGGCACCGAGTTCGGCACCCATGTTCGCGATGACGTGCCGGTCCATGGCCGACAACCCGGCGAGTCCCGGTCCGTAGTACTCCATGATCCGGTTGACGCCGCCCTTGACGTCGTGGCGTCGCAACATCTCCAGGATGACGTCCTTGGCCGAACACCATTCCGGGAGTTCACCTTCCAGGCGGATACCCCACACCTCGGGCATCCGCAGATGCAATGGCTCACCGGCGATGGCCAACGCCACTTCCAGGCCGCCGACGCCGATCGCGAGCATCCCCAGCGACCCGGCCGCCGGGGTGTGGGAGTCCGAACCCACCATGGTCTTGCCGGGCACGCCGAACCGCTGCATGTGGGTGGGATGCGATACGCCGTTGCCGGGCTTGGAGAACCACAGGCCGAAGTGCTGCGCGGCGGTACGCAGGTACTCGTGATCTTCGGCGTTCTTCTCGTCGGTCTGCAACAGGTTGTGGTCGACGTACTGCACGCTCACGTCGGTGCGGGCCCGGTCCAGGCCCAGCGACTCGAGTTCCTGCATCACCAACGTGCCGGTGGCGTCCTGCGTCAGCGTCTGATCGATGTGGATGGCGATCTCTTCACCGGGTGTCATCGTCCCGGACACCAGATGGGAACCGATCAACTTCTGCGTGACGCTCTCGGGCATTCACATAGGCTTCCCGGACGGCTACCGGGTGAAACGACCTCAGGAGCGGATGAACTCCAGAAGATCGGCGTTGATGGTCTCGGCCTGCGTGGTCGGCATGCCGTGCGGGAAGCCCGGATAAGTCTTGAGCGTCGAGTTGGGCAGCAGTTTTGCCGACAGCGGCCCGGAATTCGCGTACGGCACGATCTGGTCGTCGTCGCCGTGCATCACCAACGACGGAATCGTGATCTTCTTGAGGTCCTCGGTGAAGTCGGTCTGCGAGAACGCGACGATGCCGTCGTAGTGAGCTTTGGCGCCGCCCATCATGCCTTGGCGCCACCAGTTCGCGATGATCGCCTCCGACGGTTCGACGCCGTCCCGGTTGAACCCATAGAACGGGCCTGACGGCAGGTTCCGGTAGAACTCCGACCGGTTCGCCGCGAGCTGCGCCTGCAGATCGTCGAACACCGATTTGGGCAGGCCACCGGGATTGGCGTCGGTCTGCACCATCAACGGCGGGACCGAGCTGATCAGCACGGCCTTGGCCGCCCGGTCCTGACCGTGGCGGGCCAGGTAATGCGTCAGCTCGCCGCCGCCGGTCGAATGCCCGACGTGAATCGCGTCGTGCAGATCGAGATGTTCGACGACGGCGGCGAGATCGTCCGCGTAATGGTCCATGTCATGACCGTCGGCCACCTGCTCCGAACGGCCGTGTCCCCGCCGGTCGTGGGCGATCACGCGGTAGCCGTGATGCAGGAAGAACAGCATCTGCGTGTCCCAGTCATCGGCCGACAACGGCCAGCCGTGACTGAACACGATGGGCTGGCCCGAACCCCAGTCCTTGTAGAAGATCTCGACGTTGTCAGAGGTGGTGATGGTGGGCATGGCGCCTAACCTACGCCGCCCGGCCTACCCTTGTGCCTCGATCGAAACCGGCTGCCATTCCTCCCAGGTTTTCAGCCGGCTCTCGTAGTCGGCCTTGGCCAGTTGCAGCGGCAGCTCGCCGAAGAACACCCGCAGCGGCGGATTCTCGGCATCGACGATCTTGAGCACCGCGGCGGCCGATGCTTTCGGATCACCGGACTTCGCGGTGCGCTGGGCCCGGGCCCGTTGGGCGGCTTCGCGGGCCTCGTCGTACGCGGGCAGCGGCGTGGCGTGCTTGGCCGACGATCCGGCCCAGTCGGTGTCGAACCCGCCCGGCTCGATCAGCGTCACATGGATGCCGAACGGCGCGACCTCCTGGGCCAGCGACTGCGAGAAACCCTCCAGCGCCCACTTCGACGCGTGGTACATGCCCACGAGCGGGAACGCGGTGATCCCCCCGATCGACGACACCTGGATGATGTGCCCGCTGCCCTGCGCGCGCAGGTACGGCAACGCGGCCTGGGTGATCCACAGCGCGCCGAACACGTTGGTTTCGATCTGCTCGCGGGCCTCGGCCTCCGACAGCTCCTCGATGAACCCGAACTGTCCGTAGCCGGCGTTGTTGACGACGATGTCGAGGCGGCCGAAATGATCATGGGCCTGCTTGACCGCGGCGAAGTCGGCTTCGCGGTCGTTCACGTCGAGTCTGAGCGCAAGCAGCGCATCGCCGTATTTGTCGGCCAGGTCGGTGAGGGTCGAGGTGTCGCGGGCGGTCGCGGCGACCTTGTCGCCGCGTTCGAGGGCCGCGATCGTCCACTCCCGCCCGAAGCCGCGTGACGCACCAGTGATGAACCAGACTTTTGCACTCATATCGGGCTACAGCGGGCCTGCGGCTGTCCCCATTCCCGGATTACGGAAGTTCACAGGTAGCGTCGGCGACGTGAGTCGAGCCAGCCTGGAGAAGAACCCCCACGAAGTCGCGTCGATGTTCGACGCCGTGGCGCGGCGCTACGACCTGACCAACACCGTGCTCTCGCTCGGGCAGGACCGGTTCTGGCGCCGCGAGACCCGCTCCGCGTTGCGCATCGGACCTGGTGACAAGGTGCTCGACCTGGCGGCAGGCACTGCGGTGTCGACGGTCGAGCTCGCGACGTCAGGGGCGTGGTGCGTCGCCGCGGACTTCTCGGTCGGCATGTTGGCCGCCGGTGCCGGCCGGCCGGTGCCCAAGGTGGGTGCCGACGCGACGCGGCTCCCGTTCGCCGACGGCGTGTTCGATGCGGTGACGATCAGCTTCGGGCTGCGCAATGTCGTCGACCACGTGGCGGGGTTGCGCGAGATGGCCCGCGTGACACGGCCGGGTGGGCGCCTGGTGGTGTGTGAGTTCTCCACGCCGACCAATCGCATGTTCGCGACGCTCTACAAGGAGTACCTGATGCAGGCGCTGCCGCGGATGGCGAGCGCGGTGTCGAGCAATCCCGACGCCTACGTGTACCTCGCCGAGTCGATCCGGGCCTGGCCGACGCAAACCGAGTTGGCACGTCAGATCGGCGACGCCGGGTGGTCTCAGGTGCGCTGGCGCAATCTGACGGGCGGGATTGTCGCGCTGCATGCGGCGACGAAACCGTTGTAATTGTCGGCGCGGGGAGCGGGGTATCCCTGTGCCCGCCTATGAGCGACAATGTCGCTGAAAACGCCTCTGGCGCAACATTTGTCCCTTCGTCACCAAGCGGCGAATCACATCAAGCCCACCACGCTCATCAGCCACGTGAGTCTCACGATCTGAGCTGCCCGATTGCGAGCGACTTTGTCGCTGATAGGCGGGCAACCCGAAAACTGTTGCGACTGTTGCCAATGCGATGCCGGAGTCAGATGTGAATCGCAAAGTTGGTGCCTGCGTGACAGGCGGTGCCAGGTTGGCGATCTCAGCGACAATGTCGCGCATAGGCGGGCGCAACGGTCGCGTCCAATGAAAGGGACTGTGCGGCAACCTCCTCCAGCGCAAGACGATGGCCTGAACGGCGATGTGAACACTCACTGGCATCTGCAAGCGGCTCAATGTGAACCCGCTTACTGAAAACAATTCCCAACAACTTTAGGATGGCCGGGTGAAATCGGTACCTGTGTTGGCGATCGCGGGCTACCTCGGCGCCGGCAAGACGACGTTGCTCAACCATCTGTTGCGGAACAGCCGCGGCGTGCGCATCGGCGCTCTGGTGAACGACTTCGGCGCCGTCAACATCGACGCCATGCTCGTGGCCGGCCAGGTCGACGCGATGGCGTCGCTCTCCAACGGTTGCATCTGCTGTGCGGTCGACGCCGAGGAAGCCGGTGAGATGCTCGGCAAGCTCGCCGCGGTCAAGCCACGTCTGGACCTCATCGTCGTGGAAGCCAGTGGCCTGGCCGAGCCCGCCGCGCTCGCGCGCACGATCGCCACCGCCGACGACAAGCGCTATCACTACGCCGGGCTCGTGCTCGTGGTCGACGCCGTGGAATCCGCGCGGGGCGATCTCGGGCACAGCGTGCGGGTCGCCGATCTCGTCGTGCTCAACAAGGCCGACCAGGTGAGCGCCGACGAGCTCGCGGCCGTGAGGGCGAAAGTGGCCACGCTCAGCCCGCGCGTGCCCATCGTGCCGACCGAGTTCGGCCGGCTGGACCCGGCTCTGTTGATCGACCCGTCTGAGCAGGCACCGCGTGCCGGGCAGCTGAGTCTCGACGAAATGCTGTGGGCGGACCACGATCACCACGAGCACGAGCACGCCGCGTTTCAGAGCGTCGAGCTCATCTCAGAGACTCCGCTCGACCCGCGCCGGTTCATGGCGTTCCTGCAGAACCGGCCCGCGGGTCTCTACCGGGCGAAAGGCTTCGTCGACTTCGGCGCCGCCGGATCGGGCCGCAAGTTCGTCATGCAGCTGGTCGGCTCGTCGTTGCGGTTCGAAAAGCAGCGGTGGGGGAGCGGCGAGCCACACCGCACGGCGCTGGTGTTCATCGGCACGGAGATGTGCGCCGATTCCGTGCGCGAGGCGTTGGCCGAATGTGTGAGTGTCCCAGGCGAAAACGACGAGCAGGGGATTCTCGGAGTGCTGCGCTACGTCGGGTGATGCTGTGCAGTCGATGCGCGAGTTCTACACCCACCGCTTGTCGAAGCCGGCCCTGCGCTCCGTGAGCTGCTGCTCGCGCTCCTCGGGTGTCACGAACTCCACGTTCGGTAGGTCGTCCAACTCGTCATGCGACACGACCTGCTGACTGACGATCCGCGGCGCGTTGTTCGGATCGCCGCCGAGGTTCTGGAATCGGATCGAGATCAGACCCTGGTTCAGGCCGCCCGTCGAAACCCAGTTCGCCGCACCAGGATCGGTCGGCGAGATGACGACGGTATAGGTGCCGTCCGGGTTCGCCGTCATCTGGTCGTTGTTGAGGCTGGTCGGCTGGTCCCAGTAGTTGTCGGTGATGGTCCAGTCGTTGTAGGTCGGTACGACGAAGTAGCCCGCGTCGCCCGGATCGATCGTCAGCACCAAGGCTTCGTCGTCGTCGAGCTGGAACTGGCCGTTGCTCTGCTTCTGGTTCGCCAGGAACTCCGCGTTGCTGGCCGGCTCACTCATCACGTTGGGATCGCCCGCGGTCGCCAACTCCATGTACTTGGCCTGCTCGTTGGCGCCTCGCACGATCAGGATCAGCGCCGTGACCGTGCCACGCACCGCGGGCGGCATGTTCGGCAGCGGCGGGATGGCCGACACGATCGACGTCAGCACCGGGCTCTGATTCACCACCGAGCCGAGGAACGTGAAGCCGCCCAGCTGAGCGAACAGGCTGTCGGGCGGGCCGCCGACGCGTTGGATCTCCAGGCCCATCGGCTTCTCGGCGTTCCAGTCGCCCAACGTGTTTCGGGACGCGATGATGGTGGAGCCCGGAGTTAGCTGCAGGTGGTTCGGCCGACCGTCGGCGGGTTCGGCGCTCACCGTGATCTCGAACGTGCCGTCGTCGTCGATCTCGAATTCGTCGTCGACCGTGAGCAGTTGCGATGTCGTCCCGGCCGTGCCCTCCAGCACGCTGAAGCTCGTATCGGCCGGCATGTCGTCGCGGAAGTCCCCGTCGCCGTCGACGTCGTAGAACTGGCCCCTGATGACGTACTCCGACGATGCGCTGACCCCGGTGAAGCGGTAGATGGTGTCGGGATTGTCGTAGAGGATCCGCGTACCGCCCGCACTCTGGCCGTTCCACGTGTGCGGTGGCGCGACCTGCGTGACGAACTTCGGATTCATCGGGTTGAGCAGTTGCTGCTGAAACGCTGCGGCCAAAACGAATTCGTCGACGGCGTTGTCCAGCGCGGCGAGGTTGTCAGCGTCGGGACCGCCCGGGAACTGTTGGTGGCCGGCCACCAGGAACCCGGCTTTCAGAACGACTTTCATGAGCCGCACCGGCAGGGTCTTCACGGTCCTGGCGGCGACCTGCTCGGCTACCAACTGCTCCGGCGTCTTGAGCGGGCTGTCCTCGGTGGACACGGATACAGTCTGCGCTGCGACAGTCGTTGCCGGCGCGGTCTTCACGGTCTTGGCGGGGCCGGCGTCATGCCCGATCTCACGACGCACGATCGCGGCCTTGACCCACTCGGCCGGTGTTGGCGGCGGCTCGACCGGATTCTTGTTCGCCTCTGCCGACAGGCCAAGCGTGGACAGCACTTTCGCGGCCGGCCGCTCGGTGCGCCGGGGCTTCGTTCGTTGGGGGCGGTCCGTAGTATTCGAATCCGTTGCGGACGACACCTTTTCGCCGTCGGCCGAACGTGACGCTGACGAATCCCGCTGCGCGGAGCGTTTGATCGCGTCCCGAATGGAGTTCTTCTTCGGCTTCGCCGGTTTCGCCTTCTCCGCGGACTTGACCGACGGCCCGGCCGAGCTTTCCGACGACTCTGACGAAGTCGATTCTCCGGTTTCGGCAGACGCGATACCCGGACTGTTGGCCACCGCGATTCCAATGCCGAGCGCAACTGCCAACCCGCCGACGCGACCGATGAATTGACTGCCGGGGCGGTACCGGTTCGGATTCACGAATTGACACGTTAGGCCGCGCGCGGGTGTGCCGGGCGCGAATTCGGGTAACAAGTACTTCATGCGACCGAACACACTGGTTAAGACCGCATCCGCAGCGCTCGCCACCGCGCTGGTCGGTGGTTTGGCGAGCCGCCCGGCGGAGTCGTCGTGGTACGCCGCACTGCGCAAGCCGTCGTTTCAGCCGCCGCGGCAGGCGTTCCCGATCGTCTGGCCGATTCTCTACACCGACATCGCGGCGGTCTCGGCCTCGACGCTGGAGAAGATGCGTGCCGAGAACCGGAGTGATCAAGCGCGGGCGTTCACCGCGGCGCTTGGCGCCAACCTCGTCATGAATGCCGGCTGGTCGTGGATCTTCTTCTCGCAGCGGCGGTTGGGCGCGGCGGCGGTGGCCGCGGCTGCGCTCACCGTCAGCAGCGCCGACCTCACGCGCCGGGCGGTTCAGGCCCAAGGCCCGCGGGCGGCGGTGCTCGCGCCCTATCCGCTGTGGTGTGCGTTCGCGACCGCGCTCTCGACGCGGATCTGGATGCTCAACCGCGGCCGCTAGCGCCTTCACCCGCCTCAGCTGAACGGCTTGCGCTGATCCAGCCGTCGCGACGCGAGGCCGGCGGTCCGCCACACTCGGGCGATCGCGTCGGCGTCTTCGTCGGTCACCAGATTGCCCATCACCCGCACGGCGATCCGCATCAACGTCGTCGACCGCATGGCAACCGGCCCCGTCAATGGCAGGAACCGCGGCAGGGTGAGGAGAAGCGCCAATCGCCGCGCCACCGAGAACCCGCGTGCGTAGTGCTCGGTCAGCAGGGCGGGCCACGCGCGCGACAGATCTCCGGAGCCCAGAAGTTCGGCGGCCAGCCGCCCGGTCTCCAGCCCGTAGTCGATGCCCTCGCCGTTGAGCGGGTTGACGCATGCCGCGGCATCGCCGATGAGCATCCAGTTCGGCCCGGCCACTCCGGACACCGCGCCACCCATCGGCAGCAGCGCCGACAGCCCAGCCCGCGGCTCACCGGTGAAACCCCACTCCTCGCGGCGCAGGCCGGCGTAGTAGGACATCAGGGGGCGAAGTGCCGCGTCGGCAGGCCGTTTCGAGGTCGCCAGCGCGCCGACGCCGATGTTCACCTCGCCGTTGCCGAGCGGGAAGATCCAGCCGTAGCCCGGCAGCACCTTGCCCTCGGGGGAGCGCAGTTCGAGGTGCGACGTGATCCACGGTTCGTTCGCGCGCGGCGTGGCGATGTAGCCGCGGATGGCCACGCCGTAGACGGTTTCCTTGTGCCACGCTCGGCCGAGGACGCGGCCGAGCGTCGAGCGGGCCCCGTCTGCCACGATCAACTCGGTGCAGCTCACCGAGCTGCCGTCGTCGAGCAACACGGTGTCCACGCGCCCTTGTGAATCGTGCTGTACCCCAACTGCTTTGACGCCGAGAAGCATCTTTGCGCCGTCGTCGGCGGCAACCGAGCGGATCCGGTCGTCAAGCTCGGTGCGCGGCACCGCGCTCCCGGTCGACGGGAACGACGGGCCCGGCCACGGCACTTCGACGTCCGCGCCGAAACCCGACATCCGCAGACCGCGGTGCCGGATGCGGGTGTCGAGCCACGGCCCCATCCCGAGCCGTTCGAGCTCGGCGACCGCGCGCGGCGTCAACCCGTCACCGCACGCCTTGTCGCGGGGGAATTGCGCGGCGTCGATCACAAGCACGTCGCGGCCGGCGCGCGCCGCCCACGCGGCGGCTGCCGAACCCGCTGGTCCGGCTCCTACGACGACCACATCCGCATTGGTGCTCACGCTTCCCAGTATGTTGGCAGGGTGAGGACACCAGCGACCGTGGTGGCAGGCGTTGACTTCGGCGATGCGGCATTCGCCGCCGATGTCCGCGACGGTGTGGCCCGGATCGAAGACATGATGTCGGAAGAACTGGGCAAAGCCGACGAGTTGATGGCCGAAGCCGTCCAGCATCTGTTCCAGGCCGGTGGCAAACGGTTCCGCCCGTTGTTCACGGTGCTGTCCGCGCAGCTCGGGCCGCAGCCCGATGCCTGGCAGGTCACGGTGGCCGGCTCGGTGATCGAGCTCGTGCATCTCGCGACGCTTTACCACGACGACGTGATGGACGAGGCGCAGGTGCGCCGCGGCGCCCCGAGCGCCAACGCCCGGTGGGGCAACAACATCGCGATCCTCGCCGGCGACTATCTGTTCGCGACCGCGTCGCGGCTCGTGTCGCGGCTCGGCCCGGACGCCGTGCGTGTGATTGCTGACACATTCGCGCAATTGGTCACCGGCCAGATGCGCGAGACGCGGGGCGCGGCCGACCACGTCGACTCGATCGACCACTACCTCAAGGTGGTCTACGAGAAGACGGCCTGCCTGATCGCGGCGTCGGGCCGCTTCGGCGCGACGTTCTCGGGCTCCGACGATGAGCAGATCGAGCGGCTGAGCCGGCTCGGCGGCATCGTCGGCACGGCGTTCCAGATCTCCGACGACATCATCGACATCGACAGCGACCCCGACGAGTCGGGCAAGGTTCCGGGCACTGACCTGCGGGAAGGCGTGCACACGCTGCCGGTGCTGTACGCGCTTCGGGAGACCGGGCCGGAGGCCGACCGGCTGCGCGAACTGCTGGCCGGGCCGGTTGAGCGCGACGAGGACGTGGCCGAGGCGCTGAGCCTGTTGCGCGGGTCGCCGGGCATGGCGCGGGCCAAGGAGACCGTCGCCTCCTACGCGGCCCAGGCGCGCGAGGAACTGGCCAACTTGCCCGAGGGGCCGGGTCGCCACGCACTCGCGTCCCTGGTGGACTACACGGTCAACCGCCACGGCTGATGCGGAACCCAGGAGGGTTGCTGAGCGTTGAATCGGCGTCAACTTTCCTAGTTTGTAAAGCGAGGAACTCCGATGACCTGGAATCCGCACGCGAACAGGCTCAAGACATTCCTGCTCCTGGTGGGCATGTCGGCGCTGATTGTGTTCATCGGTGCGCTGTTCCAGAGCCGCGCGATCCTTGGCCTGGCGGTGCTGTTCGCCGTCGGCATGAACGTCTACGTCTACTTCAACAGCGACAAGCTGGCGCTGCGGGCCATGCACGCCCAGCCGATCACCGAAGTCCAGGCGCCCGAGATCTATCGGATCGTCCGCGAGTTGGCCACCACCGCGCATCAGCCGATGCCACGCCTCTACATCTCCGACACCGCCAACCCCAATGCGTTCGCCACCGGCCGCAATCCGCGCAACGCCGCGGTGTGCTGTACGACCGGCATCCTGCAACTCCTCAACGAGCGCGAACTGCGTGCGGTGCTGGGCCATGAGCTTTCCCACGTCTACAACCGCGACATCCTCATCTCGTGTGTGGCAGGCGCGATGGCGTCGGTGATCACGGCCCTCGCCAACATGGCGATGTTCGCGAGCATGTTCGGCGGCAACCGCGAGGGCGGCAATCCTCTTGCGATGCTGCTGGTTTCGTTCCTCGGCCCGATCGCGGCCACGGTCGTCAAGCTCGCGGTGTCACGGTCGCGCGAATACCAGGCCGACCAGTCCGGTGCCGAGCTGACCGGCGACCCGCTCGCGCTTGCCTCGGCACTGCGCAAGATCTCCGGTGGGGTAGAGGCCGCGCCGCTGCCGCCACAGCCCCAGCTCGCCGACCAGGCGCATCTGATGATTGCGAGCCCGTTCCGCGCCGGCGAGCGCATCGGCAAGCTGTTCTCGACCCACCCGCCGATCGCCGACCGCATCCGCCGCCTCGAGGACATGGCGGGCCGCGGCCTCTAACCTCTCTTGCTTCTTTGCACCGCGAGCGACCGTGTTTGTACGCCGACACACCGTGATCTGCGTACCTACGCGGTCGCTCGTGCCGTTCCAGCGCCCTCGATGCCCCCGATAGATACCCCCTGGGGGTACTTGTGCCCATCGCCGGACCCGTGTAGCGTCGCTTTCGTCAGATACCCCCTAGGGGTATATACGAGAGGAGCGAGCGATGACGGTGACGACCACGACGGACTGGTCTCTGCGGGGCGAATGGTTCGATGTGTGCAGCTGCAAGTTGCCTTGCCCATGCAGCTTTGCCCAGGAGCCCACGCATGGCGACTGCCTGTTCACGCTCGTCTGGAAGATCCACGAGGGCCACTACGGCGCAACGGATCTCAGCGATCTCGGCGTGGTCGCGATCGGCGAGTTCAAGGGCAACATGTGGGTCGGCGACCCGGACGCCACGATGTCGCTGATGTTCTACATCGACGACAAGGCTGATACGGACCAGCGCCATGCGCTCGAGCAGATCTTCACCGGGTATGAGGGTGGCTGGCCCGGCGAGTTCGGCAGTCTCATCGGTGAATTGCGGGGCATCGAGTATGCCCCCATCACATTCGATGCGGCTGAGGACCTGGCGTATTGGCGAGCCGAGATCCCGGGCAAGGTCGATGTTCGCGTGGAGGCCCTGACCGGGCCGACGGCTGATCCGAACAAGCGGGTGACGACGGTCAACGCTCCGGGCGCCGAGGTGGGCCCGGGTCAGGTGGCCACGTGGGGCGTGGTCAAGAAGGACGAGGCTGTCGGTTTCGACTTCTCGCATGAGTATCGCGGCGGGTCGAGCAAGCACTTCCCGTTCGACTGGCGTCCGGAGTCCTGACGGCACTGCGCGAGCGACCGGGTTTGTACGCGATTCACGGAGTGTCGCTGTACAAACACGGTCGCTCGCGGTGCAAGGGGACCCGAGCGGACCCGCTACGCGGCGTCGGCCAGGGTTTCGACGTAGGTCGGGGTCACCCGCAGGACGCCCGCGCTGGGGATGTCGTAGAACAGCCCGATCACGTTGACCCCTTGGGCCAGTGGGTGTTCGCGCAGGGTCTGCACCTGGACCGCGATGTTGACCATCGACAACTGGTCCACCAACCCGAACCCGGCTGCCGCAGCCGACCGAGCGACCGGGTGCCGCCCGTCATCGAAGGCCTCCAGCGTCGGATTGCCCTCGGCCAGCCAGGTTTTCAGATACTCGTCACTCGTACCGCGAGGTTGCATGTTGCCCAACAGTGCATTCATCGCTCCGCAGCTGGAGTGCCCACAGACCACGATAGAGCTGACATGAAGCCGGTCGACCGCGAACGCGATCGCGGCCTCCATGGAAGCGTCGGTCTGGCCGGCCGGGATCATGTTGCCGACGTTGCGGACGGTGAACAGGTCGCCGGGGCCGCTGCTGGTGATGACGTTGGGCACGATGCGCGAATCGGTGCACGTGATGAACAACGTCTCCGGCCGCTGGGCGTGCTCGAGCTCCTTCATGTGCGGACGCAGTACCGGCGCGGTGCGGCGATGGTAGGTCGCCAGCCCGTCCAGCACCGACGTCGAGTTCTCCTGCTGCTGCCACGAGCTCCACGGCACCACACCGGACCGCTTGTCGAACGGCGTGAATGCCCGGATCGGCGGTCCCGCAACAGCACTGGCCATCTCGACCGCGCCGACGTCATGGATGTCGACCGTGCCGCCGGTGGCCACGTGCTGGCGCTGCCATTCGTCGATCGCCTGGTGTGCGGCGTGGTCGATGAAGTCCACGCACAGCTCGACGGTGACGTTGGCGCCCGTGGGCACGGTGGCCAGCGCGCTGGTCAGCTTGGGCAGCGACAGGAACGTGCACGAGCCTTCGACGACGACGCGCCAGGTGTTCTCGCTGACGGGCTCGGCGTGAATCTTGGCCCGCACCACGCGCCACACGGTCAGCGCGATCGCCAGGGCAAGCCCGATCAGCACACCCTCCAGCAGGTTGAGGAACACGACGCCAAGGACCGTCACCACGTACACCACCAAATCGCCGGTACGCCGGGCGGTTTCGATGTGCGCGCGCTTGACCAGTTCGCAGCCGATGACGATCAGCAGGCCGGCCAGGGCCGCGGTCGGGATCAACTGGGCCAGCCCGGCGAACGGCAACGCGAATACCAGGACCCAGACGCCGTGCATGATCGCCGACGCCCGGGTGCGGGCACCCGCGGCGACGTTGGACGAGCTGCGCACGATGACGCCGGTGACGGGCAGGCCGCCGACCGCGCCGGAGATCATGTTGGCCGTACCCTGGCCGAGCATCTCGCGGTCGAAGTTCGTTCGCGGTCCGGTATGCATGCGGTCGACGGCCACCGCGCACAGCAGGCTTTCGACGCTTGCGATGAGCGCCACGGTCAGCACACCCGCGGCGAACGCGCCCCAGTTGCCGTCGGGCAGGCTCGGCAGCGCGATGGCGTCGATCAGCGACCCGTCGAGCTGGATGCGGGGCACGTTCTGGATGGAGCTGAACGGCAACAGCACGCTCAGCGCCGTCACGCCGACGATGGCGACCAGCGGGCCGGGGACCTTGCGTACCGCCGCGGGCATCCGTTTCCAGCCCACCAGAATGGCGATGACCAGCACGCCGAGGAACAGCCCCGGACCGTGCGCGGACATCAGCTGACCGGGCAGCTCGGTGACGTTCGCCCACGCCGAGCTGTTGGAGCTACCGCCCAGCAGGACGTGCACCTGCTGCAGCGCGATGGTGATGCCGATGCCGGCCAGCATCGCGTGCACGACGACGGGCGAGATCGCCAGCGCGGCACGCGCCACCCGGCTGAGGCCGAACAGCACCTGCAGCACGCCCGCACACACGGTGATCGCGCACGTGACGGCCCAGCCGAACTGCGACACCAGTCCCGCGACGACGACGGTCAACCCGGCGGCGGGTCCACTGACCTGAAGCGGGGACCCGCCCAGCGCGCCCGCGACGATGCCGCCGACGATCGCGGCGATGATGCCGGCGAGCACCGGTGCGCCTGAAGCGACCGCGATGCCCAGCGACAGCGGGAGCGCGACCAGGAACACCACGAGCGAGGCGGGCAGGTCGTACCGCAACACCGCCTCGGCTCTGTCTCTTAATGGAATCGTTTGCTGCATCTCGTGCTCCCGTCCGGGGTGGGGTGGGCATCCGGGCAGGCGTCGTCGCGGGCCCGGTCAGTGTGCTGACACCGTTGTCACTGATACGTGGTTGAAAGACGTTGCACGACAGCGCGACACAAGTCGACTTATGGTCCGCTGCGGTAAAACAACATCCAATTGCTGTGGGCGAGAGTATTTATCGATTTCTGAACCCGTCAAGGAAGCGTGGCGGACACATAGAGAACCCAAATCTTCGCGCCTACCCCGTAGGGTGCGAATTAGGGTGCTGTGCAGGCAAAACATCCCACGCGGAAATACCGGTGGTTACCAAGAATTAACGGATACGTATGAAAAGCTCTGTATCGCAACAAATCTGGGTTGGCTCACGTAGTGATCTTGAAGGTGATCCACGTCATAATCGTTTGTATTCAACGGGTTTACCTGAGAACTCGATATGAACTTCGTGACAGGTAACTATGCGCTCCGCACAATGGGATCATGACGATGATGTCGGTATCCCCGCGTTCTCAGCAACCGCGGCAGGCCATCCTCGGCCAGTTGCCGCGGATCCATCGCGCCGATGGTTCGCCGATTCGGGTGTTGCTGGTGGACGATGAGCCGGCACTGACCAATCTGGTCAAGATGGCGCTGCACTACGAGGGCTGGACCGTCGACGTCGCGCACAACGGACACGACGCGGTGACCAAGTTCGATGAGACCGAGCCCGATGTGGTGGTGCTCGACATCATGTTGCCCGATATCGACGGCCTGCAGATTCTGCAACGAGTGCGTGAGGCCGACGGCTACACGCCCACGCTGTTTCTCACCGCGCGCGATTCGGTGCTGGACCGCGTGTCCGGTCTGACGGCCGGCGCCGACGACTACATGACCAAGCCGTTCAGCCTCGAGGAGCTCGTGGCCCGGCTGCGCGGTCTGCTGCGCAGGTCGAGCCACACCACGCCGCCCGCCGACGAGGTGCTCAAGGTCGGGGACATGGTGCTCGACGGGGCCAGCCGCGAGGTGACGCGCGCTGGTGAGCCCATCGGGTTGACCGTCACAGAGTTCGAGCTGCTGCGCTTTCTCATGCGCAACCCCAGGCGGGCGCTGAGCCGTGCCGAGATCCTCGACCGGGTGTGGAATTACGGCTTCGGCGGCAAGTCGAGCATCGTCGACCTCTACATCTCCTATCTGCGCAAGAAAGTGGACGCCGGCCGCGAGCCGATGATCCACACCGTGCGCGGCGTGGGCTATACGTTGCGCCCCGCCGACACGGTGCAATGACAGGCCCTCGATGGTGGCCGCGCTCGCTGCGCAGGCAACTCGTGCTCGGGGTGACGTCGATCGTGTCGGTGGTGCTGCTGTCCGTCGGCGTGCTGTCGGTCTACAGCCTGCACACCTACGTCTCGACGATGAGCGACACCGAGGTGTCGCGGTCGCTGGCCGCGTTCAGTCACTCCTACGACAAGCTCCGCGAAAAAGAGGAAAAGCACCAGATCACCAAGGATGAGGAAGCGCTCACCGCGTTCGTCGGCCAGGCGCCGGGCAACCTGATCGCGGTGCTGCACGACGGCGAGGTCGTGCAATCGGCGATGTTCTCCGACGGCGAGCCGCACCCCGCGCCCGATTCCGTCGTCAAGGCGCTCGACGCACAGTCGTGGGATCAGCACGAGCCGCGCACGATCAAGCTCCCGGTGCTGGGTTCCTACCGGGTGTGCAGCCAGCCCGCCGGCGACGGGGATGTGCTGGTCTCGGGCGTTTCCCTGGACAGCGCAAACCTGATGATCGCCCGCAAGACGGTGACGGTTGCCGTGATCATCATCGTCGCGCTCATCGTGACGGCGGTCGCGACCATCGCGGTGGTGCGCTTCGCGTTGCGGCCGTTGCGCCGGGTGGCGGCCACCGCGGCCAAGGTGGCGACGCTGCGGCTCGACGGTGACGATCACCGGATCACGGCTCGGGTGCGCGACAAGGACACCGATCCGGACAACGAGGTCGGCATCGTGGGCGAGACGCTGAACCAACTGCTCGCGAACGTCGACAGCGCGCTCGCCGAACTCGCCGCCTCGGACCGGCGCACCCGGCAGTTCCTCACCGACGCCAGCCATGAGTTGCGCACGCCGTTGGCCGCGATCCAGGGATACGCCGAACTCACCCGGCAGGACAGCGCGAACCTTCCGCCGACCACCGAATACGCGCTCGCCCGCATCGAAGCGGAAGCGCGGCGGATGACGGTGCTCGTCAGCGACCTGCTGCTGTTGTCGCGGCTCGGCGAGGGTCAGGACTTGGAGACCGACGACGTCGACCTCAGCGATCTGATCGTCGACGTCGTCAACGACGCCGCGGTGTCGGCGCCGACGCACACGTGGGTGGCGCGGCTGCCCGACGAGCCGGTCTGGGTCCGCGGGGACCACATCCGCCTGCATCAGGTCGTGAGCAACCTGCTGACGAACGCCAGGATGCACACGCCGCCCGGTGTGACGGTCACCATCACGCTCGCCGTCGATGGTGAATACGCCGAATTGACCGTCGCCGATGACGGGCCGGGCATCGACGCCGAATTGTTGCCGAACCTGTTCGGGCGTTTTGTGCGGGCCGATAAATCGCGCTCGCGTGAATTGGGGAGCACCGGCCTGGGGCTCGCGATCGTCGCGTCGATTGTTCAAGCTCACAAAGGCAGCGTGACTGTGGCCTCGGACGCGGACGAGACGGTGTTTACCGTGCGTATACCCATGTCAGTGCGGGTTTCGACGCCGCAGGTGCCGGCTCTGTGAATTCTTTGAATTCGGCCTGAATTCGATTGCCACATAACCGTATGTGTTCGATATGAATTGATGGAATTGCCTGAATTATCCGCCTAGGCTGAAAGCAAGTTCAGTCGAATAAGAAAGGCAATTCGCAACATGAGAAAAACGGTTATCGCGACGCTCACCGCCGGCCTGGCGCTCACCGGACTGGCACTCGCCGGCCCGGCCGCCGCCGCACCGACAGGTCAGACCTCGGCGCAGCAGACCATCAAGGATCTGCAAGCCGAGGGCTACCGCGTCATCCAGACGAAGGTCGGCAGCGGCTCGATCGACAACTGCACCGTCAGCGCGGTCCGTCCGGGCCGCGACATCACCGAGTTGCGGGCGGCCCCGCGCGGCAACACCGAGGAAGTGGTCCGCTACACCACGGTCTACGTCGATCTGAAGTGCGGCTGAGCGTCCCGTAATTGACGCCAGAGCGGTTGGCCCCGCTGTTGGGGCCGGGTTAGGGTTACCGCGTGCGGAGCAGAATGCTGATCGGCCTGGTAAGCGCCGCGGGGGCGGCTTTCATGAGCGTTCCCGGAGTCGCGGCGGCAGAGCCGGCGCCGCCACCCCCGCCGGTAGTGCCGAACGTCAACGCGTTCGCACCGGTGAAGACGTCGGAATACGCGGTCATGGACAACAACTGGTACGCCTTCGCCACACCTGAGGGCGTCACGTGCGTCCTGCAGCGCTCCGGTGGTTACGGCTGCAGCGGACCGATTCCCGCCGCCCCCAACGGGGCCAACCTGGTGAGCGGCGGGCCGGGTGTTCCCGGCTTCGCCAGCTCCCCGGCCCCGGTGTTCGCCGCGGCCGGGGCGGCCAAGCCGCTGCCGCCGAACAGTCGCATCAGCTACCAGACCGTGAGCTGCGGGACCGACGGCGTGATGACCGCGTGCATCGACGGGCGCAACCAGGCCGGGTTTGTGATCAGCCCGGCCGGCAGCTTCGTCATCGGTGAACAACCGTCGGATTTCAAGCCCACCTTCCAGATCGGCTAACTCAGCCGATCCCTTCCAGCGTCTCCACCTCACTGGTCCCGATCCTCGAGATCACGTGCGGTGAACGGCGACTCAGGATCAGGTACCACGCGAGCGCGACGGCCACCGTCGCGATGAACAGCCACGGGATGACGTTGAGCGGGTAGGCCGGGACCGGATAGACGTTGGCGTAGAACACATATGCCATCGATGCGATGGCCACCACGGCGGCAGGCCACACCAGCGGAACGCGAGCGTCGATGCTGCGCAGGAACTTCACCGCGGCCAGGGCCGCGGCGGCGTACGCCACCATGTAGCCGTACGTGCCGTAGGTGTCCACCCAGGTGACGACGTTCATCGGGTCGACGCCGTTGAGGTACATCACGATCGACACGGCGATGACGAACGGGCTGACCGTGAGCAGCGCGCGGTGCGGGGTCAGGTGCGTGGGGTGGGTGCGGCCGATCGCCGACGGCACCACGCCTTCCTTTCCCATCACGTACAGGATGCGCCCGATGACGTTCATGGGTGCGACGACGACGGCGAAAAACGATGCGGCGATACCGAAGTTGAGGATCGGGTTGAACCACGTCGGCATACCGACCAGCGTCGCGATGTCGTCGAGAGGCTGCGCGGATTCGCCGAGCGCGGGCCCGAGCGCGGCGACCTGCGTGTAGGCGGCGAAGATGTAGAGCACGCCGACGCCGGCCGCACTCCACATGATCGCGCGCGGCACCGCACGGTAGGGATCCTTGGCCTCGCGGGCCAGGGCGTCCGAGCTCGAGAAGCCGACGAACCCGAGGATCGCCAGCACCATGCCGACCGCGATGCCCGACGGCTGGGCGCCGGTCAGGTCGAACTGGTCGGCGTCGAACGCGTCAGACCCCAGATGGACCAGTGTCACGACGAGCAGCAGCGCGATGATGAAGATCGAAATCAGTTCCAGCACAAGCGAAACGCGTGCCGACAGGCGGATGCCGCGAATGGTGAACAGCGTCGCGAGGGCACCGAGGACGATGGCCAGCACGATCTGGGCGACGAGTCCCTGCACCGGAATGCCGAGCTGGTTGAGCAGCGTTGCGGTGTAGGCCACCGAGCCGCTGAGCGATCCGGCCGCGATACCGAAGCAGCCGATCAGCAGGCTCACCCCGGTCAGGTAAGCCCCGAACGGGCCCAAAGTCGTTGCGGCATAGCTGTAGAGCGATCCGGCCGAGGACCGCCGTTTGGCGAACTGCGATATGCAGTAGCCGACCGACAGGATCACGACCGTCGCGAGTGCGAACGAGATCCAGGTGCCATTGCTCGCGGTCGTGTAGATGGCGGCGGCGGTGAACGCGATGACAGCACTCGGGGCGATGTTGGCGATGGCCTGCGCGGCGAGTTCGCCGCCGCCCATCACGCCGCGCCGCAGCCCGGCGTCACCGGCCGCGGTGCCGGTCTGAAGGTCTTCGGACACTGAGTCTCTCGATTCTGATCAGGCGGAGGGGATGAGGAGTTGGCGCAGCGCGTGTCCGGCGGCGAGGTCGTCGAGCGCGGCCGCGGCTTCGTCGAGCGGCCTGCGCCCGGAGATCATCGAGGCGAGGTCGAGGTTGCCCGCCATGACCTCGTCGACGAGCGCGGGGATGTCACGCTCGGGCACGGCGGATCCGTAGTTGGAGCCGAGGATTCGCTGATCGCCTTCGGCAAGCGCGAGCGGGTCGAAGGTCGCGCGCTCGCCTGCCGGGGGCAGGCCGACGATGACCGCAGCACCGCCGAGGCCCAGTGCGGCGATGGCCTGCTCGGTGGTGACGATCTTGCCGATCGCGTCGAACACATAGTCGAAGCCGTCGGCGACGACATCGCGCAACGCGGCCACGACATCGTCGGTCGCGGATGCGTCCACCACGTCGGTGGCGCCGAGTTTGCGGGCCAGGTCAAGCTTTTCGGCCACGACGTCGACCGCGACGATGCGTTCCGCGCCGGCCAGCCGCGCGCCCTGGACGCACGCCAGGCCGACGCCACCGCAGCCGATCACCGCTACGGTCGAACCGGGCTGGACGCCTGCGGTGTTGCGGACCGCACCAACGCCGGTCGCGATCGCGCAGCCGACGATGGCGATGTCCTCGAGCGGTGCGTCCTTGCGGACCTTGATCGCGCCGCTGCGCGGGACGACCACCTGTTCGGCATACGACGAGACGCCGAGGTAGTGGTGGATCGGGCCGCGCTCGTTGGACAGCCGCGTGGTGCCGTCGTAGAGCGTGCCACCCGCCGCGACGACCGAGGCGACCAGCGAACACTGCGCCGGCCGGCCGGCCTTACATGCCCGGCACTCGCCACAACCGGGAACCCAGCTCAGCACCACATGGTCGCCGGGCTCGAGGTCGTCGACGCCCGCGCCCACCGCGGTGACCACACCGGAGCCCTCGTGCCCGAGCACGACCGGTGCCGGGACGTCCCAGGCGCGGGTGGTGACGTGCAGGTCGGAGTGGCATACGCCCGCGGCGGCGACCTTGACGCGGACCTCGCCCGGGCCGGGCGCGGCGAGGTCGACCGTCTCGACCGTGATGGTGCCGTCGCCGTCGAAGACGGCGGCCCGGATCTGTGTCGTGTCCTGCGATTGGTCGGTTTGAGGTGCGGACACCGCCGTGCCTTTCTTTAATCGGGGGGCATGACCGCGTGTAGGGTTCAATGCCATAAAACGCTGCGACGTGTTTTACACCACTAAACGAATGGCCGTCAACACACGGGGGAGGACTGCTGTGCCGGACAGCGCAGAGACGGGGATGGGCCGTGCCGGGGCCCGGCTGCGCGAGTTCCGCCGCGAGCGCGGGCTGAGCCTGACGGAGGTGGCCGTGCGGGCCGAGGTGACGAAAGGTTTCCTGAGCCTCGCCGAGCGCGGCATGACCAATGTGTCGGTTCCGGTGCTGATGCGGATCTGCGACGCGTTGGAGATCGGGATCGGTGACCTGTTCGAGTACCCGTCCGCGCCGGTCGTGCGCAGTGGAGCCGGCGCACCGCTCGAGATGGGCGGGGTCGACGTACGCGAGGAGCTGCTGACCCCGAAAGCCGAGCGGCACGTGCAGGTGATGCACACCGTGATGCGCCCGGGCGGCGGTTCGGGCGGGGCCTATCGACTCGACGCCGCAACGGTTTTCGTCTACGTGCTGCGGGGCCGGCTCAGCATCGCCGTCGACGGCGAGAACACCGTCCTAGACACCGGCGACTGCCTCACGTTCGACGCGACGCGGCTGCACGACTGGCACAATCCGACCGACGGCGAGGCCGAAGTGCTGTGGACGATCGCCCCGCCCGTCGGTGCCGAGGACTTCCGCGCCGCCGTGCGTGGCGACTGAGTTTCAGAATCCCGAGCTGTGCACCTCGTGGCCGGTCTTCTCGGCCATGAGACCGCGGTAGGCCTCCTCGACGGTCGAGCCGTGGTTGATCACCGCGTCGACTTCGCGGGCGATCGGCATGTTGAGACCGAACTTGTCGGCGAACTCCATGATCACGCTCGCGGCCTTGACGCCCTCGGCGACCTGGTTCATCGAGGCGATGATTTCGTCGATCTTCTTGCCCGCGCCGAGTTGCTCGCCGACGTGGCGGTTGCGGCTGCGCTGGCTGGTGCAGGTGACGATGAGATCGCCCATGCCGGCCAGGCCGGCGAACGTGTCGCGGTGCCCGCCTGCCGCCTCGCCCATCTTGGCCATCTCGCGGACCGCCCGCGCCATCACCATGGCACGCGTGTTCTCGCCGATACCCAGTGAGTAGCCCATGCCGACTGCGATGGCATAGACGTTCTTCAACGCCCCGGCCATCTCGACACCGGTCACGTCATCGGTGGTGTATGTGCGAAAACGCTTGGTGCGGAACAACTCCGCGAGCTTGGCCGCCAAGTGCTGGTCGGGCATGGCGAGCACGGCCGCGGCGGCATAGCCCTCGGCGACCTCGCGCGCGATGTTCGGCCCGGCCAGGATGCCCGCCGGGTGACCCGGCAGCACCTCGTCGACGATCTCGCTCATCCGCATGTTGGTGCCCTGTTCCAACCCCTTGACCAGCGACACCACCGGCACCCACGGGCGGAGTTCGCGCGCCAGCTCCATGAGGACACCGCGGAAACCGTGCGACGGCACACCCATCACGATCACGTCGGCACAGTTCGCGGCCTCCGAGAAGTCATTGGTGGCCTTGAGGTTGTCCGGCAGCGCCACCTCGTCGCCCAGATACCGGGAATTGCGGTGATTGTCGTTGATGTCCTTTGCGGTCTCCGCCGACCGCACCCACTGCAGCGTCGGGCCGCGCCGCGCGCAGATCGAGGCCACGGTGGTGCCCCAGGAGCCGCCACCGAGGACGACGACGTTCGGTTCGCGTTGCGCTGGTGCCATGGCGATCAGCGTATTGCCGGGATGCGGCCCTTGACCGCAAGTTGCTGAACTGTCTCAGCCGCGTTTGGCGGCGCGGATCGAGCGCGCGCCGATCGCGGCCGCGGTGAGGCAGGCCAGCGCGACCGCCGCGGCGAACCAGGGAAAGACCGTCGCGAGGTTCCACCGCGTGGCGGCCCAGCCCGCGAGCAGCGTGGGAACGGCCATCGCGGTGTAGGCCAGCACGTAGAACGCCGACATCGTCTCGCCGCGTTGGTCGGCGGGGACGACGTGTGAGAGGTGGCGCAACGACCCGCCGAACCCGAGCCCGAAAGTTGCGCCGAGCAGCGCCGCGGCCACGAACACCAGCGGCCAGGAGTGGGTCAGCAGCACCGGGACTGTCAGCAGGAGCGTGATCGCCATACCGACGTCGCCCAGGATCGCGGCGCGGTGGGCCGGGATGCGCGTTGCGGCGAGCTGGACCAGCGCCGCGGAGAACGCAGTCACCCCGACCACGCCTCCGCCGAACAACAGGTTGTCGATGTGAGTCTGGTGCGCGGCCAGCGAAGGATAGAGCGACAGCAGTACCCCGAGCACCGACCACGACGCCATCGCGCCGAGTGCGGCGAACCAGAAGTCGGACCGGATCTCTTGGGACACCGCGGGTTTGGAGATCCGGATCGGCCCCGACGACCGGGTGGTGTGCGTTTCCCGCAGCGCGATCACGCCGACGCCGACGATGACGCAGACGACAGCCACCACGGCGTACGGTGTGCGCAACGGATGCGGGGCGTACTGCGCCAGCATGGCCGAGCCGACGATCGCGACCGTCATCCCGATGTTGAACGCGACACCGCTGAGCTGGCCGGAGCGCACCCCGAGGTGCGGCCGCAGGTCGAGGAGCGCAGCCGCGGCGACCACCACGATCGAGCCGACGGCGGCGCCGTGGATGGTCCTGGCGACCAGCAGCAGTGCCATGGTGTCGGCCACCAGGAACACTCCGAGTCCCACGATCATCGCGACGAGCGCGAAGAGCAGCACCGGCTTGCGGCCGATGACGTCGGAGATCCGGCCCGACACCAGAACGGCCGCCAGGGCCGCGATGGCGTAGACCGCGAACACGATCGTGGTGGCCAGTGGCGTCAGGTGCCAGGCCGTCTCGTAGATGCCGTACAGCGGTGCGGGCACACCCGATACCCCGAGTGCGACGCCGCTGAGGACAAGCAGCAGCGGGTAGGCCCAGCGCTGCGTGCGCTGTTCTTTCAGACCGAGCGCGCCATCCACCGCGACGGGCGTCATCGTCACTCCTCTTGGGGTAGGTTTGATGATGATCGAACTTCACCGAGCGTACGCCGGGTTCGATCGTCATCAAACTTATTTACCGGTGATGGAGGGCACATGGGAGAGGCGTCAGTAGCCGGGGCGGTCCGCCGCCCTGTCGCGTCGATCCACCAGGTGCTGTGCGCGCTGCAGGATCCCGTGCGACTGGAGATGGTGCGCCGCCTCCACAACGCCGGCGGTCCGGTGAGGTGCGCGGCCCTCTACGACGGCATCAACAAATCGACGGCCACCCACCACTTCAACATCCTGCGCGACGCCGGACTCATCGAGCGCGAGCCTGCCGATGGGCACACGCACCAGCGGCTGCGGACCGAGGATGTCGATGCCGCGATCCCGGGTCTGCTGGATTCGATTGTCGGGCAAGCCAATCGGGAAGCCGGCCAGGCCGGCTGAGTCGCCCCGGCATTTTTCTCGCATTTTCGCGCGTTTCCCCTACGCCAGTAAAGTTAACGTGCATACTGAGCACGAGGCTTGGGTAGGCGCACCGGGAAGTTCGGTGCGCCTCTCGTCGCTGCGCGCCCGGCCCGTGCTGATTCGTGTGCCCATTCGTTCGAATATGTTGACTTATCCCGGTTTCCACGCGATCTCAGCCGCAGCGGCTGAGCCGCTGCGGCGATGCCACTGACGGCTGGCGTGGTCCTTTCTTGCCGGAATCGCCCGGGTTCGACGAACTAAGTGAATGAGAATTCCGCAAAACGTTGACGACGGCACAGCGGCGGCTATACCGTGCCAACCACTGCGAGTTAAGGCTCTGCGGGCGTCGGGAGGGATTCAACTGTGCCTACTCAATCTCGTAAAGAGAGAGGATGACCGCGTCGTCTGAGCGCGTGTCTGACGAGGTCGGGCGGGATCGCGGGCTCGACGCCATCGAAGACTGGACCACCGGCTACGTCAGGCGCCATCCGATCGCGTCGCTCACCACGGTCGGCGACCAGTTCGTCCTCGGAGTGCGCACCCTGCAGTACTTGTTCACCGACCTGTACACCGGCCGGTTCCAGTGGCAGGAGTTCATCCGGCAGGGCGCCTTCATGGCGGGCACGGCCGTGCTGCCGACGATCCTGGTGGCGCTGCCGATCGGGGTGACACTGTCGATCCAGTTCGCACTGTTGGCCGGGCAGGTCGGCGCCACATCGCTCGCCGGCGCCGCCAGCGGTCTTGCCGTCATCCGGCAGGCCGCGTCGCTCACGGCCGCGATCCTGATGGCCGCCGCGGTCGGATCGGCGATCACCGCCGACCTGGGTTCGCGCACGATGCGCGAGGAAACCGACGCGATGGAGGTCATGGGTGTCTCCGTGGTGCGGCGTCTCGTGGTGCCGCGGTTCGCGGCGGCCGTCATGGTCGGCGTCGCACTCACCGGCGTGGTGTGCTTCGTCGGGTTCCTGGCCAGTTACCTCTTCAACGTCTACTTCCAGAACGGTGCGCCCGGCAGCTTCGTCGCCACCTTCTCGTCGTTCGCGACCACCGAGGACATGATCGTTGCCTTGATCAAAGCGGTGATCTTCGGCGCGATCGTCGCCGTGGTGTCGTGCCAGAAGGGGCTGTCCACCGTCGGCGGGCCGACGGGTGTCGCGAACTCGGTCAACGCGGCCGTCGTCGAATCGATTCTGGTGCTGATGGTCGTCAACGTCGCGATCAGCCAGCTCTATATCATGCTTTTCCCGCGAGTGGGGCTGTGACATGACGGCATCGACGTTCGTGCCGCCACTGCTGGCGCCGCTGGTCCGGCTCTACCGGAGCACCTCGACGCCGGTCATCCGGCTCGGGCACATGCTGGTGTTCTTCGTCCAGGCCGTCGTGGCCGTCCCGATCGCGCTGCGCCATTACCGCAAAGAGTTCGTCCGGCTGCTGTCCGATATCACTTGGGGCAACGGTTCTCTCGTCGTCGGCGGCGGCACCGCGGGGGTGGCGATCGTGCTCGGCGTCACCGTCGGCGCGCTCGTCGGCATCGAGGGGTACAACTTCTTGGACCTGCTCGGGCTCGGGCCTGCCACCGGCATCATCTCCTCACTGGTGAACACCCGCGAGCTGGCGCCGATCGCGGCGTCACTGGCGTTCGCGACGCAGGCGGGCTGCCGGTTCACCGCGCAGCTGGGCTCGATGCGCATCGCCGAGGAGATCGATGCGTTGAACGCCTTGGCAATTCGGCCGATTCCGTATCTGGTGACGACGCGGTTGGTGGCCTCGGTGGTCGCGATCGTGCCGCTCTACGTCGCGTGCCTGGCGGTGAGTTACCTGACGAGCCAGCTCGTGGTCTTCGCGATCAGCGGCGGTTCGACCGGTTCATATCTGCACTACTTCACGATGATGTTGTCCGGTCAGGACATCCTCTACTCGTTGCTCAAGGCGATCGTCTTCGTGTGGATCGCGTCGACGATCCAGTGTTACTACGGCTTTTACGCGAGCGGCGGCCCGGTCGGGGTCGGCGTGGCGGCCGGCCACGCCATGAGGGCGAGCATCACCGTCGTGATCATGGTCAACATGCTGCTCACCATGGCCCTGTGGAGCGTCGATTCCGGGGCGAGGTTCGGGGGGTGAACAACCACATTGCCGAATTCCATTGAGCTGGACGGCCGCGGGCCGTCAGACCGCCAACTGCTGGGCTGCGGGGTGGCGCTGCTGGCGGTTGCGTCGATCGTGACGGCGCTGCTGTTGGTCAAGTCGACCGGCCGGCTCGACCCCTACGTCAGAGTGGTGGCCAACCTCGTCAACGTCGGCGACGGGCTGCCCCAGCGATCGGACGTGAAGTACCACGGCGTGCTGGTCGGCATGGTTCAGGAGGTGACCCCGGCCGCGCACGGCAACCCCAACTACGTGCACATCGACCTGAATCCCCAGTACGCCAAGTCCATTCCGGCCACGGTGACCGCGCGCGTCGTGCCCAGCAATGTGTTTGCGGTGTCGTCGGTGCAGCTGGTCGATAAGGGGCCCGGCCCCGCCATCCAGGCCGGTGCGCACATCCCGGAGGACACCGAATTGCCGACGGTGTTGTTCCAGACAACCATCAGCAAGCTGCGTGACATCTTGGCCGCGACCGGGCGCGGCCGCGAGGACAAGACGGTCGGCATTCTGGCCGCCGTCAACGCGGCCACCGAGGATCGTCGTACCGAACTCCTCGCCAGCGGCGCCCAGTTGAACCGGCTCATCGACGAAACCAACGCGATCGTGGCGGCTGAAGCGGACGAGACGACGGTCTCGGCGCTCATCGATGCCACCCGTGGATTGCAGGCCACCGCACCGGAACTGCTCGACTCGCTGCATCAAGCGGTGGAACCGATGCGTGTGCTGGTCGAGCAACGTTCGCAACTCGACACCTTGATCAGCGGCGGCATGCACACCATGAACGCCACGCATACCGCGCTCAACAACCACACCGACCGGATGGTCAACATCACCTCCGAGTTGACCCCGGTGCTCGGCAACCTGGCGCAGACCTCACGGCACTGGGTGCCTGCCTTCGTCAAGCTGAATCAGCTGTCGGACAAGTTCTTCGGCGAGGTGTGGATGCATGACCGCGACACCGGCAACATGCGAGTGAATCTGTCGTTCACGCCCAGCTACACCTATACCCGCGCCGACTGTCCGCAATACGGGGAGCTGAAGGGTCCGAGTTGCTACACCGCGCCGCTGGTGGGAACCCGACCGGCCCTGCCCGACGTGCTGCTACCGCAGAACTATCAGCCGCCGAAGGATCTGGCCCCACCGCCGGGCACGGTGCTGGGGGAGAACGGCAACCTCATCGCCGTCGGTCCGCCGCTGATCAATCCGAATCCGAGCCTGGCGGATCCCAATCCGCCACTGCCGCCGGGGATGACGCCGCAGCCGCCGGTGCCAGGGACCGCGAACCCGGCGCTGATACCGACCCCGCCGCCCCCGGTGAACCAGTCCCCGATCGCGCCCGTCGCGCCCAATCCGTGGAACCCGCCC
>NZ_LQQA01000030.1 GCF_002101965.1 Mycolicibacterium wolinskyi | reverse complement strand
CGCACCCCCGCCGAAGAACTCCACCGACTACTGTCAGACCCGTCCACATTCGTTGCAGCCACCGCTTGAATCCAAGCCGCGAGTCGCGGATGAAACCGCACAACCGCACATCAGACACGGCTCCGCCACCGGACAATTGGCAGCCGGGAAAAGTCAGAGCACCAGCCGAACCAGCGACGCCGTCCTGGCGAGCCCGGGAAAGGCCGCCGCGGTGGAGCGGGGATGCAGGGCGTGAACGGCGAGCCGGAACATCAACGCCCGCAACAGCATCTGCGGCCATTCCGGCAGCGATTCCCACCGCTCGATGAGTCCGTCGTCGGCATCGCCCCAGGACAGCGCATCGACCACGACGACGCCAGCGGCCCACGGCGCGGGGCGCCAGTACGGGGTGATGTCGGTGATGCCAGGAGCCGCCGTGCCAGCGAAAAGCACTGTGCCGTAGAGATCTCCGTGCACCAGCTGACTGGCGCTCTTGGTCGGCCTGCGCAGTCCGGCGAGCTGATTGATCAGTTCGACGGAGCGTTGACCGTCGGCCGAGCCGGGCGACACCCTGGCGCCGGGCGGCAACGAATGCAACGGACGGTCTTCCCATGCCGCGCGGTCGGCGGCGATGAACACGTCGACATCGGCCCACGGCGCGACCGGCGGCTGCGTCAGGAAGCGGGGCCGTTCGAGTTTGGCGGTGGCCTCGTGCAATCGCACCGCGGCCGAGACCACTTCGTCATGGCGGGGTTCGGGCGTGCCGGCGACGTAGGTGTCGGCCCGCCAACCGGCGACCACGTACCTGCCGTCAGTCGAGCGCACCGGCCGGGCGAGCCGGACTCCGTCGACGAACAAGGTTTCGCGGACCTTGGCCGACCACGCCGCCCTGGCGTGGTCGGCAACCATCGACAGCACAACTTCGCCGCAGCGCCAGCCACCCTCCCAGCTAGAGCCGAGCGGTACCGGGCGCACCCCGGCAAGGCCGAACGCCGCCAGCACATGTTCCGGCGGGCGTTCCACAGTCACAAGCTCAGCCTAAGGTGTGAGCCCGCAAACCGGCCGTCAGTACATGACCATGTCGGGCTCGAGCTGCTTGGCCCACGCCACAATGCCGCCCTGCAGATGCACCGCGTCGGAGAATCCGGCCTTCTTGACGATGGCCAGCACCTCAGCCGACCGGACACCGGTCTTGCAGTACAGCACCGGGGTGCGGTCCACCTGGAGTTTGGCGAGTGCGTCGCCCGATTCGAACGACGGCTTCGGGATCAGCTCGGCACCCTGGATGTGATTGATGTCCCACTCGACGGGCTCGCGGACATCGATCAGTGACAACGGCTTTCCGGAGTCCAGCAGCTCCCGGAGTTCGCGCGGCGTGATCGTCGAGTCGGCCGCAGCGGCCGCCGCCTCGTCCGACACCACACCGCAGAATGCCTCGTAGTCGATCAGCTCGGTGATCTTCGGCGTCGCCGGATCCTTGCGGATACGGATGGTGCGGTAGGACATCTCCAGTGCGTCGTAGACCATCAGCCGGCCCAGCAGCGGCTCCCCGATGCCGGTGATGAGCTTGATGGCCTCGGTGCCCATGACAGAGGCGATCGATGCGCACAGGATGCCCAGCACGCCGCCCTCGGCGCACGACGGCACCATGCCGGGGGGCGGCGGCTCGGGGTAGAGATCGCGGTAGTTGAGACCCAGTCCGTCGGGCGCGTCCTCCCAGAACACCGAGACCTGGCCCTCGAACCGGTAAATCGAACCCCACACGTACGGCTTGCCTGCCAGCACCGCGGCATCGTTCACCAGGTAGCGGGTCGCGAAGTTGTCGGTGCCGTCCAAGATCAGGTCGTACTGGCTGAACAGTTCGACGGCGTTGTCGGGCTCCAACCGGAACTCGTGCAGATTGACCCGCACCAGCGGGTTGATCTCGTTGATCGACTCCTTGGCGCTCTGCGCCTTGGACTTCCCGACGTCGGACTGGCCGTGGATGATCTGGCGCTGCAGATTCGATTCGTCGACGACGTCGAACTCGACGATGCCGATAGTGCCCACCCCGGCCGCGGCCAGGTAGAGCAACGCGGGCGATCCGAGCCCGCCCGCACCGATCACCAGCACCTTGGCGTTCTTGAGCCGCTTCTGGCCGTCCACACCGACGTCCGGGATGATCAGGTGCCGGCTGTAGCGGGTCACCTCTTCCCGGGTCAGCTCGGCAGCCGGCTCAACCAGCGGCGGTAACGACACATCCAAATTCGCGGACACCGCACGTCTCCTCAGTTTGTGGTCACTACATGATCCCAGGTGCTCGTAACCACAACGGTAATCCGGCCGCCATACTTCCCGTACTCCGGCAGCCGCGCGCACGCCCGCTAGGCGATGGGGTATGGCCAGGGATTGAAGCGGCACGTCAACCCGTCCGCCTGGACGGTTTCCGGGTCGAACTTCGCCGCGTCGTTGTTGGACGTCGAAAACGTCTGCTGCATCATGATCGGCGCGAGCTCTCCGTTCGCGGCACACGCCTCGTGCCGCTGGTAGCCGATGGCATGACCGACCTCGTGGTTGATGAGGTATTGCCGGTAGGAGCCGATGTCACCCTGGAAGGGCACCGCGCCACGCACCCAGCGGGCCTCATTGACGAACACCCGCGGCTGGTTGCCGTCGAAGGACGGGTTGTAGCAGGACGCCTCCAGTTGGATGTCGTAACCGCAGCCCTCGCGCACCGTGATGGGCGAGGTCAGCGACACCCGGAAATCGGGCTCGATCCCGCTGCCGGCGTCGATGCGAGTGAACGCGAACAGGCCATTGTGCGTCCAGCTCTTGGGGTTGGCCAGCGTCTCGCTGACCATCCGCGCGAAGCCTTCGTCACCGCCGAAGGTCGTGGTGTCCAGACCGTCCTCGACCTCGACGGTGTAAGTGAACGACTTCGTCGTGCCCTCGCCCACCTTCGGCGTCGTGCCCGGCACGATGTGCCACGTCCTGGCGCCTGCCTCGGTGAACGGCCCGCCCGCAGGCAGGATCCCGGTGGGCAGGTTGGCGTCGAACTGGGTCAGGCCTTTGGGCGGGGCGCCGATGATCGCGGTGCTGGCAGCGTCGATGGTCGGTGGGCCCTGCACGGGGCCTTCGGCCTCATGGGCGGGCGACGAGCTACTGGTGCCCGTGATCGTCTGGTACACGACCACCACGGTCAGCACGATGAGCACCGGGAGGGCGTAGGCGCGCCAGCCGTAGGTGGAGACGAAGCGCCCGATCCACGTCTGCTTGCGCCAGTGCTGGTGCTCGTCGCGGTTGGACCGCGGGCGGCCCGAGTCCACCGCGAGCGGATCGCGTTGTGCGCGCAGCGGCTCCCGCCATTCGTTGCGCAGCGCCGGGACACGGCCACCCCCGCGATGTCCCGGGTCGTAGGTCACCGAACCAGGATGGCATAGCCACCTGAGGATCTGTCGCCTGTGCATCTGGTCCGTAACCACGCCGCTGCCAATTCGAAACAACGGTCGCCGCGCGCCCGCGCAGCGCGGTTGGGCGCCGGCATTTCGCAACGTATGGCGCAACGGTAGTAATGTCGTTGCGATGAGCCGCCTGGACGAACATGTCCAAGTGCGCCAGAGCAATACAGATTGAGGACTTGATGAGCGATCTCGCCAACACCGCCGAGAAGAGAGGTGAGAAACCGGCGACCGGTGGTGGACGACGTGGAAACCGGCTGCCCCGCGACGAACGACGGGGGCAGCTTCTGGTCGCCGCGAGCGAGGTTTTCGTCGACCGCGGGTACCACGCGGCCGGCATGGACGAGATCGCCGAACGCGCGGGCGTCAGCAAGCCTGTTCTGTACCAACACTTTTCATCGAAGCTCGAGCTCTACCTGGCCGTGCTGCAACGCCACGTCGACAATCTGGTCTCGGGCGTGCGCCAGGCGCTGCGCACCACGACCGACAACCGGCAACGGCTTCGCGCCGCGGTGGAGGCGTTCTTCGATTTCATCGAACATGACAGCCAGGGCTACCGGCTGATCTTCGAGAACGACTATGTGACCGAACCGCAGGTCGCCTCGCAGGTGAAGGTGGCCACCGAAGCGTGCACCGATGCGGTGTTCGACCTGATCAGCCGTGACTCGGGACTCGAGGCCCATCGGGCCCGGATGATCGCGGTCGGCCTGGTTGCCATCAGCGTCGACTCGGCGCGCTACTGGCTGAACAACGAGCGGCCGATCGACAAGGATGCGGCCGTTGAGGGCACGGTGCAGTTCGCCTGGGGCGGACTGTCACACGTGCCGCTCACGCGCTCCTAGAACCTCAGACGGAAGCCCCGGCCGGCTCCGAGCCGATACCGAATCCGACCCGCCGCACATCGGCGGCACCGATCTCGACATAGGCGATCCTGGCGGTCTGCACCAGGAAACGACGGCCCTTCTCGTCGGTCAGCGCGAGCACACCCGAACCCTGGCCGAGTGCGTCGGTGACCAGCTGCTCCACCTCGCTGGGTGTCTGCGCACTGTTGAAGGTCAGCTCACGCGGGCTGTCCGTGACACCGATCTTGACCTCCACGCTGGAACCCCTTCTCTATCTCTCTTCTTGGACTTCGTGTCCATCAGCAGGCTAGTGGACGGACGCGGTGAGTTGCCGCCGCAGGCGGTTCGCGGTGAGCGAAGCCGCGCGATATGGCAGTGATGTTCGGCGACCGAACCGAGTCCGGACCGTGATCGACACGCGCCGCGCTCAACCTCATCTGTCACATCAGCCTCGATAGCATCAGCAGCGATATTGGACGAGACGACTGGGATAGCCGCATGACCAGGCCTTATTCGCCGTATGACACCGCGCCGACCGAACGCTTCGGGGAACGCCCGCAGGGGCCGGGAAGCTACCGCGAGCACACCTCGTACCCGGGCTCCCCCGGTTACGTCGGCAGCGACTACGGCGCCTACGCAGGTGACTACGAGAACTACGACGACTTCGTTGACGACGACGACATCGAGTTCTACGAAGAGTCGATCGACCGGCGCTGGATCTGGGTCGCCGGGGTGGCCGGCGCGATCCTGCTCGTGGCGGTGATCTGCACGGTCGTCATCCTCGGCGGCGGAGACAGCGGTTCGGTGTCGGCCACCGTGGCCGCACCGCCGCAGACCAGCCAGCCCGCGACCACCGCGCCGCAGGATGCGACGTCGAAGCCCGTTCCGCCGCGCGCGGCACCCACCGGACCGCTGTCGCCCGAGACCGTGACGACGGTGACGCCGAGCGCGCCGGCGCCGACGGCGACCGCCGCACCCGCACCGGCCGCACCGCCCGCCGAGGCCGCGCCGCCGCCACCGGACCCGCGCACCATCACCTACACGGTGACCGGCAACCGCCAGCTGATCGACCTGGTGACGATCGTCTACACCGACGCGCAGGGCGCGCTGCAGACCGACATCAACGTGGCGCTGCCGTGGACCAAGACCGTGGTGCTCAACCCGGGTGTGCAGCTCAAGTCGGTGACCGCGACGAGCGTGGCCGGTCAGCTCAACTGCGCGATCACCGACGCCGCAGGCGCCGTGCTGGTGCAGCAGGCCAACAACAGCATGATCGCCACCTGCACGCAGTAGCGCGGGCGATCACGCCAGGCCGAGCTCCTGCATGCGGTTGTGGTGGGTGTTCTGCAGCCGGCCGAAGAACTCGGCCAGCTGCGTCAGCCCCTCGCCGCTCGACATGACGAGGTCGACGAGCTCGTCATGATCGGCGAGCACGAACTGGGCCTGGGTGACGGCCTCGCCCAGCAGCCGGCGCGCCCACAGCGCGAGCCGGTGCCGCTGGCGATCGCTGGCCGTCACCGCGGCCTGCACCTCGGCGACGACGAACTGCGAGTGACCGGTCTCGGCCAGCACCGCACGCACCACCGAAGCCACCTCGTCGGGCAGCGCGTCGGCGATCTCCAGATAGAAGTCGGCTGCCAGCGCGTCACCGATGTAGGTCTTCACCAACGCCTCCAGCCACGTGCTCGGCGTCGTCATCCGGTGGTAGTTCTCCAGCGCCGAGGCGTAGCGCGTCATCGCCGGGACGACATCAACTCCCCTGCGCTCCAACGCATCTCGCAACAGCTCGTAGTGGCCCATCTCGGCAGCAGCCATGCTGGCCATGTTGATCCGGCCGCGCAGATTGGGCGCCATCCGCGCCTCCTCGGTGAGCCGGTAGAACGCCGCGACCTCTCCGTACGCGAGCACCGCGAACAGCTCGTTGACGCCAGGATGGTCGGCCGTCACGCCCGTGGTGACCGATTCGACGATCTGTTCTGCGGCAGGCTGCGACGCGTTCATGGGGCCAACTTTAGACGCCGCGGGGCGTGCCGACGTGCCGGCAAATCAGCGTGATCACCCCGACCAGCTACAATGGCATGTGGTAACGGCTTCGGGCCGACTTTTGGATCGATGCTGAGTCGTTTCTGGGCCGCACGAACCGCTACCAGGAAATGCGCGTGCACGCGTTGGCCCGCCATGAGAGCTGGGCCCAGCGGATCGGCAGCGCCACCGGATACGAGATGTATCCCGGCGAACCCGGCCGTTTCATCGTCGAACTCGTGCGCGCTGGATGCCCATGAGGTTTGACAGTGAAAGGCTACGTCCACCGCATATGACTCAACTCAATCCATCGTTTGCCAAACTCGGAGTTCGCGACGAAATAGTCCGCGCACTCGCCGACAACGGCATCGAACACCCCTTTGCCATCCAAGAACTCACCCTGCCCTTGGCGCTCGCCGGCGACGATCTGATCGGCCAGGCCCGCACCGGTATGGGCAAGACCTACGCATTCGGCGTTCCGCTGCTGCACCGCGTCTCGACCGACGAAAGCCGCCCGCTGACGGGGACGCCCCGGGCGCTGGTCGTGGTACCGACCCGCGAGCTATGCCTGCAGGTCTACGACGATCTGGCCGCCGCGTCGAAGTACCTGTCCGGACCGGACCGCAAGTTCACCGTGACGTCGATCTACGGCGGACGGCCCTATGAGCCCCAGATCGAAGCGCTCCGTAAAGGCGTCGACGTCGTCGTCGGCACCCCGGGACGGCTGCTCGACCTGGCCCAGCAGGGTCACCTCCAACTCGGCGGGCTTTCGGTGCTCGTCCTCGACGAGGCCGACGAGATGCTCGACCTCGGCTTCCTGCCCGACATCGAGCGCATCCTGCGGCTCACGCCCGACGACCGGCAGTCGATGCTCTTCTCGGCGACCATGCCCGACCCGATCATCACGCTGGCCCGCACATTCATGAACCAGCCGACCCACATCCGCGCCGAGGCGCCCCATTCGGCGGCCACGCACGACACCACCGAGCAGTTCGCCTACCGGGCCCACGCCCTGGACAAGGCCGAGCTGGTCAGCCGGATTCTGCAGGCCGAGGGCCGCGGCGCCACGATGATCTTCACGCGTACCAAGCGCACCGCGCAGAAGGTGTCCGACGAACTGGCCGAACGCGGCTTCAAGGTCGACGCGGTGCACGGCGACCTGGGCCAGGGTGCCAGGGAGAAGGCCCTGAAGTCGTTCCGTACGGGCGCGGTGGACGTGCTCGTCGCGACCGACGTGGCGGCACGCGGTATCGACATCGACGACGTCACGCACGTCATCAACTACCAGTGCCCCGAAGACGAGCAGGCCTATGTGCACCGCATCGGGCGCACCGGCCGCGCCGGCAAGACCGGCGTCGCGATCACCTTGGTCGACTGGGACGAGCTGCCCCGCTGGGAGATGATCGACAAGGCGCTGGACCTCGGCTGCCCCGACCCGGCCGAGACGTATTCGAGCTCGCCGCACATCTACGAGGAGCTCGGCATCCCGACCGACGCCACCGGCAATGTCGGTGCAGCCCGCCGGTCCGGCGCCAAGCGCCGCAGTGACGACGCCGACGGCTCGGAAACGCGGATCTCGTCGTCGGCCGACTCGGCGGACCGTCCGGCCAGGACCAGGAACCGCACCCGTCGTCGCACGCGCGGCGGCAAGCCCGTCACCGGTCATGTCGAGGGTGCGGCCACGTCCGACGAGGGTGACGCCGCGCCGGTCGCCGAATCCGACGACACCGCAGGCGAAGCCTCGCATGCCGGACGTCGTCGGCGCCGGCGCCGTCCGCGCAAGACCGAAGCGGCCACTCAGGTAGCAACCACGGGCTGACCCTAAACTCACCACCCGATGGTCAAACCCGAACGCCGCACGCGCGGCGATATGGTCGCGGCCGCGGCGATAGTCGTAGTGGTCGCCGTCGCCGCCGGATTGATCTGGTGGACCAGTGATGCGCGGGCGACGATCAGTCGACCAGCGGCATCACCGGTGCCGTACCTGACCCCGGCCGACCAGGTGCCCGCGGGCCTGCAACAGCTGTGGGCCACGCCGAGCCCGAAGACCACCGCCCCGGTCGTCGCCGGTGGCGCCGTGGTGACCGGTGACGGCCGGACCGTCGATGGACGCGATCCGGTCAGCGGCGCGGTGTTGTGGAGCTATGCGCGTGACGTCGAGTTGTGCGGTGTGACGTCGGTGTACCAGTACGCGGTGGCGGTCTATCCGGACGTCCGCGGTTGTGGGCAGGTCAGCACGATCGACGGCAAGACCGGTCGTCGTGGGCCGGCCCGCTCCGGTTACTCCGATCCCGAGGTCAGGTTGGCCTCCGACGGCGTGACGGTGTTGTCGGCCGGCGACAGCCGGTTGGAGCTGTGGCGTTCCGACATGGTTCGGATGCTCAGTTACGGCGCGCTCGACGCCCGGATCAAGCCGGACGTTCCGGCGTCGCCGGTGTGCCGGAAGCTTTCGGCGGCCGCGAGTTCGTCGGCGGTGTCGGTACTGGAATCGTGCCCGAAGCAGAAAGACGTGCGGCTGACGTTGCTGCGGCCGGCCGACGAGGAGGACACCCCCGAGGTGCGCTACGTCGAGCTGCCGGGTGTCACCGACGATTCCGGCGCGCAGGTGATCGCGGTGTCGGAGACCACGACGGCGGTGTACGTGCCGACACCGAGACCGACGGTCAACATCATCGACGAGACGGGTGCGACGGTCGCCAGCACGCTGTTGGCGAAGCCGGCCGCACCGCAGTCGACCACCACGAAGGCCGGTGATCTGATCACCTGGTGGACCGGCGACTCGGTGCTCGTGTTCAGTGCCAGTGGCTTGCGCTACAAGTTCACCGTCACCCCGTCGGGGCCGCACGTACCGGTCGGACCGGCCACACTGATGGCCGGGCGCCTGCTGGTCCCCGTCGACGACGGCTACGACGTCTTCGATCCGGCCACCGGCACGGGTGAGCGGCACATCGCGGTGGCCAGGGAGCCCAGCGTGTCACCGGTCGTGCCCGCGGTGGCCGGCTCCACCGTGCTCGAGCAGCGCGGCACCGAACTCGTGGCGCTCGGCGCTGCGTAAAGGCTTGCGGCTCAACCGATGTCGATGACGACGACGGTGGTGTTGTCATGGCCGCCTGCGTCGTTGGCGACGTCGACGAGGCGGCGTACGGCCGCCTCGGGCCCGGCCGTGGCCGCGGCGTCGACGATCGCCGCGTCCGCGGCGGCCGCGAACAGGCCGTCGGTGCTGATGAGCAACCGGTCGCCGGGGCGGCAGTCGATGTCGAGCAGATCAGGCTGGATGTGCGGGCCGATGCCGAGCGCCCGGGTGAGCAGATGCCGCTGCGGGTGCGAGCGTGCCTCATCGCGGGTGATCTCACCGGCTCGCACCAATTCGCCCGCCACGCTGTGGTCGTCGGTGAGCTGGTCCATCCGCCCGTCACGGATCAGGTGCAGCGGCGAGTCACCGATGTTGACGGCCAGCGGGCCACCGTGCTCGGATCCGAAGAGCGCGACCGCGGTCAGCGTGGCACCGGATACGGCGCCGTCTCCGGTGACGAAATCCCACACCTGCTGGTTGGCCTGCTGCACGGCCTCGATCAGCCCGGCCCGGTCCGGGGCGGCAGCGAACCCGGCGGCGAGCACTTCGAGCGCGATGCGGCTGGCGTGTTCACCGCAGACACCGAAGCCGTCGGCAACCGCATAGAGGATGCCGTCGGCAAGCACGGCATCCTGGTTGCTCTCTCGCACCGGACCCTGGTCGGAGGCGGTGGCTGCCGCGACAACCGATGCCATCAGAAACGTCCTCTCGTCGTCAGGTTGCGCCCGGCGGTGCGCCACCACCGGAGCGGGTCGTGTGGCCAGCTCCGCGCCGACCGTACCGAGCGCCATGCGGCGCGTGTCGTATTCGGCATCCAATGCGGCCAGCCATGCGGCGATTTGCGGTTCATTCGGCTCCCGGAGGTACGCCTCGATCTCGGCCACCGGCACGTGCGCCTGACGCAACAGCGCGACAATACGGGCCTCTGCCATCTGGTGGCGGCTGTAATAGCGATAGCCGGTCAGCTCATCGACGGCGGCGGGAACCAGAACCCCCATCGCCGCGTATGACCGCAGCATCTTCGCCGACAGACCACACTTGGCTGCGAACTCCCCGATGCTCAGCAGTTCCTCGTTCATGCCGCCAAGGATTGCGGCTGCCCGTAGGGCAAGGTCAAGGACGCGCCTGGCGCGCTACCCCACCTCGGGGGTGAAGGTCGGCAATTTCTTGCCGGACTTCCAGTGCTTGAGCAGCGCCTCTGCGAGTTCGCGATAGGCCAGCGCGCCCTTGGTCTTGCGTCCGGCCAGTACCGACGAGCCAGATGCGCTTGCCTCGGCGAACCGCACGGTGCGCGGGATCGGCGGGGCCAGCACCGGCAGCTCGTACCGGTCCGCCACATCGAGCAGCACGTCACGGCTGTGGGTGGTGCGCGAATCGTAGAGCGTCGGCAGCGCGCCGAGCAGTTTCAGGTCGGCGTTGGTGATCTGCTGGACGTCGGAGATCGTCCGCAGGAACTGGCCGACACCCCGATGGGCCAGCGTCTCGCACTGCAGCGGCACGATCACGTCGTGCGCAGCCGTCAATCCGTTGAGGGTCAGCACCCCAAGCGACGGCGGACAGTCGATGATCACCACGTCGAAGTCGGATTCGAGTTTGGCCAGCGCCCGTTTGAGGGCGTACTCCCGCCCGGCCCGCATCAACAGCATGGCCTCGGCGCCGGCCAGGTCGATGTTGGCAGGCAGCAGTGTCATGCCCTCGTCTGTCGCGACGAGCGCCGCACTCGGCTCGACCTCGCCGAGCAGCACCTCGTGCACCGACACCGGCAGTTTGTCCGGGTCCTGCCCCAGCGAGAACGTCAGACAGCCCTGCGGATCCAGGTCGACCAGCAGCACGCGCCGGCCTTTCTCCGCAATCGCCGCACCCAGCGACGCCACTGTCGTCGTCTTGGCTACCCCACCCTTTTGATTGGCGACCGCTAATACTCGCGTCACATGTTCATCCAAGCACGCTCTGCGCGGCATCGGCCCGACGTGCGGCAGAATCGCCGGTGTGAGCGCCACGCAGCACCGCCTTATGTTGCTTCGGCATGGTGAGACCGAGTGGTCCGCCAGCGGAAGACACACCGGGCGCACCGACCTGGACCTCACCGACACCGGCCGTTACCAGGCCAAGTTGGCCGCCGAGGCCCTCGCCGAGCTGCAGCTGCACGATCCTTTGGTGGTCAGCAGCCCGCGCCACCGCGCGCTGGTCACGGCCGAACTCGCCGGGCTGACGGTCGATGAGATCGACCCGCTGCTGGCGGAGTGGGACTACGGCGATTACGAAGGCCTGACCACCCCGCAGATTCGCGAGACCGAGCCGGATTGGCTGGTGTGGACACACGGCTGCCCCGGCGGGGAGAGCGTCGCGGACGTGAGTGATCGCGCCGACCGTGCCGTGGCCCTCGCGCTGAGCCATATGGAAACCCGCGACGTGGTGTTCGTCGGACATGGTCATTTCTCCCGCGCAATGCTGACCCGCTGGGTGGAGTTGCCGGTCGCCGACGGTATCCGGGTCTCGATGGTGCCCGCGTCGATCGCGGTGTGCGGGTTCGAGCACGGGGTCCGCCAGATCACCGCCCTGGGCCTGACCGCCCATCCCAACCCGTGCCTTCCACAATGACCCCGTCCTTCGTCCTGGCCGGCCCGTCCGGCACGGTGATCGCCGACGGAATCCGGACGCCGTACGCCGAGATCGCCGCGGCGCAGGCCGCGTTGCGGTCGGGGGCGGCGTCAATTGTGTTGGGCGCGTTGCCATTCGACTTGTCGACTGCCGCGGCGCTGCACGAACCGGACGCCGTCCGCTTCGAGGACGCCCTACCCCACTGGGCCACGGGCCCGGCTCCTGAGCTGCTCGGCCGCGAGACGGTGCCGCCGAGCGCGGTGCATCGCGAGCGCGTCGCCGAAGCCGTGCGACGTCTGCGTGACCCCCAGACCGCGCTGGACAAGGTGGTGCTGGCGCGGGCTTTGCGGCTGACGGCTCGGTCAGCCTGGGACCCGCGCGCCGTACTGCGCAGGCTCGCCGATGCCGACCCGGCCGCCACGGTGTATCTGACGGACCTGACCCCGGCCGGCGGACCGCACTCCGGCACCGCGTTGGTCGGCGCCAGCCCGGAGCTGCTCGTCGCCCGGGAGGGCGAACTGGTGATCTGCCAACCGTTCGCGGGTTCTGCGCCGCGCGCGGCCGATCCGGAGACCGACCGGGCCAACGCCGTCGCGCTCGCCGCCTCGGCGAAGAACCGTCACGAACACCAGCTCGTGGTCGACGTCATGCGCAAGGCCCTCGACCCGTTGTGTGTCGACCTGCAGATCGCCGCCGAACCCGACCTGCACGGCACCGACGCGCTGTGGCATCTCAGCACGCCCATCCGCGGGCGCCTGCGGGAAAAGAACACGACCGCAATCGATCTCGCGATGGCGCTGCATCCCACACCCGCGGTCGGCGGGGTGCCTGCCGATTCGGCCGCCGCACTGATCGGCGAGATCGAGGGCGATCGGGGCTTTTACGCGGGGGCCGTCGGCTGGTGCGACAGTCGTGGCGACGGCCGCTGGGTGGTGTCGATCCGCTGCGCGGTGTTGTCGGCCGATCGCCGCACCGCAGTGGCGCACGCCGGCGGCGGTATCGTCGCCGAATCCGATCCGGACGACGAAGTCGCCGAGACCACGACGAAGTTCCGGACCATCCTGACTGGACTGGGGGCAACAGCATGACCGAGCTGATCCGCCGGGCACAGCCCGGCGACGAGGTCGAGATCACCGCGATGATCCACGAACTCGCCGAGTTCGAACGCGCCAGCGACGAGTGCACCGTCACCGAAAAGCACATGCAGAACGCGCTTTTCGGCGACCAGCCGGTTGCCTACGCGCACATGGTCGAGGTCGACGGGCAGGTTGCCGCCACCGCGGTGTGGTTCCTCAATTTCTCGACGTGGGATGGCGTGGCGGGCATCTATCTCGAGGATCTGTATGTGCGGCCGGCGTTCCGGCGGCGCGGTCTGGCCCGGAAATTGTTGTCCACGTTGGCCCGAGAATGCGTGACGAACGGATACTCGCGGCTGCAATGGGCCGTGCTCAACTGGAACGTCAACGCCATCGCGCTCTACGACGCGGTCGGCGGCAAACCGCAGACCGAGTGGACCACCTACCGCGTCTCGGGCACCGAGCTGACCGCGCTCGCCGAAGGCTAGGGGCCGACGGCAACGGCCGACGGGAGCGTCCGGCTCGCCGCCTCGAGCATCGACACGTCGCGCACGGCACCCTTGTCGGCCGACAACGCCATCGCGGCATAGGCCCGTAGTGCCGGCGAGACACGCCGATCCCGATCTTTGGGCCAGAACCCGCCACTGTCTTGCAGGCGGCGTCGACGCTCGTCGAGTTCCGTTGCCTCGACGCGAAGTTCGATGCTGCGGGCAGGGATGTCGATGTCGATGATGTCGCCGTTCTCGATGAGGGCGATCGTGCCGCCGGCCGCCGCTTCGGGTGACACGTGCCCGATGGACAGACCCGACGATCCGCCCGAGAAGCGGCCATCAGTGATCAATGCGCACGCCTTGCCGAGCCCCACGGCTTTCAAATAGGAAGTGGGATACAGCATTTCCTGCATACCCGGCCCACCACGAGGTCCTTCGTAGCGGACGACGAGCACATCGCCCGCCTGCACCCGACCGGACAGGATGACCTCCTGGGCTTCCTCCTGGGACTCGACGACAACGGCCGGGCCGCTGAACCGCAGGATCGAGGCGTCGACGCCCGCGGTCTTCACCACGCAGCCGTCCTCGGCGAGGTTGCCGCGCAAGATCGCCAGTCCGCCGTCCGCGGAGTAGGCGTGGGCGACGTCGCGGATGCATCCCGACACCGCGTCGAGATCGAGGCTTTCCCACCGGCACGACTGCGAGAACGCCGTGCTCGAACGTTGTCCGCCGGGCGCGGCGTAGAAGAGGTCGACGGCCTGCGCCGAAACCGCCGGGCTGCGCACATCCCATGCGCTCAGCCAGTCGACCAGCGAATCGGCGTGAATCGACCGCACACCGGTGTCGAGCAACCCGGCGCGCAACAACTCGCCCATCACCGCCGGTATCCCACCCGCCCGGTGCACGTCTTCCATCAGGTAATCGCCGTTCGGAGCGACCTTGCAGATACACGGAATCCGCTTCGACATCGCCTCGATGTCGGCCAACGTGAAATCGACCTCGGCCTCGTGTGCCGCGGCCAGCAGATGCAGGATCGTGTTGGTCGACCCGCCCATCGCGATGTCCACGGCCATCGCATTGGAGAACGCCGCGCGCGAGGCGATGCTGCGCGGCAACACCCGCGCGTCGTCCTCGTCGTAATAGCGCCGCGCAAGTTCCACGACGACAGCACCCGCCTGCTCGTACAGACGACCACGTGCCGTGTGGGTGGCCAAGGTGCTGCCATTACCGGGCAGTGCCAGACCGATTGCCTCGGTCAGGCAGTTCATCGAGTTGGCGGTGAACATGCCCGAGCACGACCCGCACGTCGGGCACGCGGCCTCTTCGATGCGGCCGATGTCGGCGTCGGAGACGTCGGCGGCCACCGCATCCGACATGGCCGAGACCAGGTTGAGCCGGGTCCGCACGGTGCCGTCGACCAGGGTCGCGGTGCCACCCTCCATCGGCCCGCCCGACACGAAAACGGTGGGCACGTCGAGCCGCAGGGCCGCCATCAGCATGCCCGGAGTGATCTTGTCGCAGTTCGAGATACACACCAGGGCATCGGCGCAGTGCGCGTTCACCATGTATTCGACCGAATCGGCGATGAGGTCGCGCGACGGCAGCGAGTACAGCATGCCGCCGTGCCCCATCGCGATACCGTCGTCGACGGCAATCGTGTTGAACTCGCGCGGGATACCCCCCGCGGCGGATACGGCCTCGCTGACCACGCGCCCGACCGGCGCCAGATGCGTGTGGCCCGGGACGAACTCGGTGAAGCTGTTGGCGATCGCAACGATGGGCTTGCCGAAGTCGCTCGCGGATACGCCTGCGGCACGCAGCAGCGCGCGGGCGCCTGCCATGTTGCGGCCATGGGTGATGGTTCTGGATCTGAGTTCCGGCATGACAGCCATCGTGGCCGTCGGAACGAAATCGGCGAAGACGCTCTTGGCACTAGTACTGGCAGTACCAGGTTCTAGAATCGGTTGATGCCCAACGAGGCTGCTCGCCGCGAACTCGGCGGGTTCCTGCGGGTCCGCCGCGAATCCGTCGACCGAGCCCAACACGGCTTGCCACCGATCCGCGGACGCCAGACCGGTTTGCGCCATGAAGAAGTCGCCTATCTGTCCTCGATCAGTGTCACCTGGTACACCTGGCTGGAGCAGGGCCGCGACATCAATCCGTCGCGGCAGGTGCTGGAGGCGATCGGCAGCGCCCTCGCCCTGTCACCGACCGATCAGGCGTATCTGCTTTCGCTGGCCGGATTTTCGTCCGGCGGCACACATCAGAACCTCCCGGCTCCCGGCGAGCCACCCGAGCACATCCAACGACTTCTGAACGCCTTCGGATCCTCCCCCGCATTCGCGATCGATCCGGACTGGGGCATCGTCGCCTGGAATCCCGCCTACGCAGCGCTCTATCCGCGGGTGCAGTCGGTGCCCGCCGACGAGCGAAACCTGTTGTGGCTGGTGTTCACCGACCCGTCGATCAAGGAACTGATGCCGGACTGGGACGTCGAAAGCCGACGGTTCGTCTCGGAGTATCGAATGCAGAACGGCGCCAGGCTCCATGACGGCCCCGTCACGCGGCTGCTCGACCGGTTACGCACAGCAAGCCCCGAGTTCGAAGGGACGTGGGACGACCACAGGATCGAGGGATTCCAGACCCGCGTCCGGCGGTTCCGCCATGCGGTGACCGGTGAGATGGATCTGGAATACCACCGGCTGTCGCCTGCCGATTTCCCGGACCTCAACATCGTGGTGTACACACCGGCGACGGCTCGGGCCGCCGAACAGCTCGGCCGGCTTGCCGACGGCCGGCCAGTCAGTCGCGGCTCGTGAGCCACTCCACCGCCGACGGACTGAACAGCAGGCCCAGCGTCACCACCGCCAACAGGCCGACCAGCACGCCGTAGACGATGTGATGCGAGGTGACGACGTACCAGGCGACGGGCAACAACAGCAGGTTGGTGAGCACCGCGATGCCGCGACCCCACCGCCGTCCGGTGATCAGCGCCCAGCCGCCCGCGAGCACACCGCCGCCGATGAGCACGAACCAGATCGCGGTTCCGTAGCCGCTGACGATGTGCTGGTCGGCCCCGCCGACCGCGCGCACCACAAGCACGACGGCCATCACGAGCGCCGCCACCCCTTCCGCGGCGGTCAGGAAACCGGCGTACCTGACCGCTGGCGGCTGGATCACGACACCCGCCCCGCGAGGTAGCGCACCGCGTACTCGTATCCGGCCGCACCGGCGCCCGCGATCACCACTTCGGCCACCGCCGACACATACGAGTGGTGGCGGAACGCCTCGCGACGGTGGATGTTGCTCAGGTGCACTTCGACAACCGGTCGCTCCACGGCGGTCAAGGCGTCCGGGATCGCGACCGACGTGTGGCTGTAGGCACCGGGATTGATGATGATGCCCGCGCAGTCGGTGCGGGCGGCGTGGATCGCGTCGATCAGCTCGCCCTCGTGGTTGCTCTGCACCGCGCGCACGTCGAACCCGAGTTCGGCGGCCAGCTCGGTCACCGCGTGTTCGATGTCGGCGAGCGTGGTGGAGCCGTAGATCTCGGGCTGCCTGGTGCCGAGCAGGTTGAGGTTCGGTCCGTTGACGAGCAGCAGGCGGCGATCGGTCACATGCGTACGGTACCGACGCCACCGCGCTGCGCGGCAAGGCGTACCGGCGCGTTGTCGGTGCCGTAGCCGTCGTATCCCCCGAACCGCTGGACGAACTCGAAGAACACCGTGCCGACCGTGCGGGTGTAGAAGTGGATGAAATGTCCCCCGTCAGGGCTGCGGTCGTAGAGCAGGTTGAGCTCGCGCAGCTCGGCAACGGTGTCGTCGGGCAGGCCGAACCGTCCCGACAGGTAGTCGTAGTAGTTGTCCGGCACCGTCAGGAACACCAGTCCGGCGGCCGCGGCGGCACGAGCCAGCGCGACGACGTCCGAACAGGCGAACGCGATGTGCTGCGGCAGGCCGGCACCGTCGAGGATGTGCGGGGCGACGTTGAGCGGCAACCGCACCGACGAGTCCGCATTGCGCATCACCTGGCTGCGGACCAAGCCGGTCGGGCCCGGCACGTCGGCAGGCGCGTCGGCAGTCATGCCGAACACGCTCGTCAGAAACAGCCTCGCGTCCTCGGCGGTCTGCCACGGCTGGGTCAGGTTCACGTGGTCGATCACGCTGACGAAGCTCGGGCCCGCTTCCGGCAGGCCGCGTTCGAATTCCGCGACCCAAGCGGGGATTCCGTCGCCGGCCGGCTCGGTGACCCAGAAGAAACCGGTGCCGTCGGGAGCAACCGCACCGCCGAACGGCTGCTCGGCCGCGAACGTGCGCCGGTAGGCCACGGGCGCCATCAGCTCGGCGGCCCGTTTGGAGGTCGCGTCGGCGTCGGGAACCTGAAGGCCGACGGCGGCGACGTGCGGCACCTCGTCGCGCGCCTGCTGCTCGTTGAGCACGACGCGCGCTCCGCCGGCCGACCACAGCGACACCGGCTTGGTACGGTGCCTGCCGCGCGGCGTGAAGCCGAGTTGGCCGAGCAGGACCTCGACCTCGCTGGTGTCTTCGGCTTTGATCTCGACGAAGTCGAAGGCGGTGGGAGGTTTGGCGTCGGTGAGCGTCGACGACACCTGGTCACGCAACCACAGCAGCGACCGCAACGCGTGCACGGCGGTGTGGCCCGGGTCGGTTTGGCGGAAGGTGTCGTTGAAGACCTCAAGCGACAGCGGGCCGGTGTAGCCGGTGTCGAGGGTGTACTGGACGAACTCGGCCAAGTCGAAGGCGCCTTCACCAGGGAACAGCCGGTGGTGGCGGCTCCAGGACAACACGTCCATGTTGAGTGCCGGGGCATCGGCGAGCTGCAGGTAGAAGATCTTTCGTCCGTCGATGTCGGCGATCGCCGCCGGATCGTGCCCTCGGGACAGCACATGGAAGCTGTCGAGGCAGATTCCCACCGCCGGGTGGTCGGCGAGCTGCACGATCCGCCAGGCCCGGCGGTAGTCGTCGATGAACCGGCCCCAGGCCAGCGCCTCGAACGCGATGCGGATGCCGTAGGTGGCGGCCAGATCGCCGATGCGGCGCAGTTGGCCGGCGGAGACCTCATCGGAGTCGACGCTGGCGGTCGCGACGTTGCTGCAGACGAGCACGGTGTCGATGCCGAGGCGCTGCGCCGTCGCAAACGTGGCACCGGCGCGGCGCAGGTTGTCGGCGAAGGTCACCTCGTCGACCCCCTCAAGATCGCGCAGCGGCTGATAGAGGTCGAGCGACAGCCCGAGGCGGTGTGCGAGATGCCGGATCTCCTCGGGCGAGTGCTCGCTGGCGATCAGGTCGGGTTCGAAGATCTCCACGCCGTCGAATCCGGCGTCGGCACAGGCGTGCAGTTTTTCGACGAGCGATCCGGACAGCGAGACCGTGGCGATCGACGTCTTCATCATTCCTCCTGTGACGGGGGCCACTACCGACCTCAATGTACCAAATGGTTAATTGAGGCGGAAGAGTTGCGCAGGCATGGACGCCCGCCCCAGTAAGCTCTGCCGACATGGCCGCCAAGCCGAAAGCCGAACTGCAACGCGATGCCGAACGCACGCGGGCGGAGCTGCTGGAGGTGGCCACCGAGGTGTTCGCCGAATCCGGATACTCAGGGGCGCGCGTCGACGAGATCGCCGAGCGCACCCGCACGACGAAGCGGATGATCTACTACTACTTCGGCGGCAAGGAGCAGCTGTATCTTGCCGTCCTGGAAAACGCCTACCGCGGCATCCGCGCTGCTGAGCAGCGGTTGCGCGTCGATCACGCCAATCCCGTGATCGCGATCCGCAGGCTCGCCGAGGTGACGTTCGACCACCACATCGCCCACGACGCGTTCATCCGGCTGGTGTCCATCGAGAACATCCATCGCGGCGAGTTCATCCGGCAGTTGCGCGAACTCCCGGACCTCTCCCGGCCCGCGACGTCACTGCTCGACGAGATCCTGCGCGACGGGCGTGAAGCGGGCGTGTTCCGCGACGACGTCGACGCGCTCGACGTGCACCTGGTGATCAGCTCGTACTGCGTGTTCCAGGTCGCCAACCGCTACACCTTCGGTTACCTCTTCGACGTCGACCTCACCGAGACGTCGCAGCGCGCTCACCTGCGTCGCATGCTCGGCGACATGGTGGTCGGCTGGCTCACCAGCCGGCCGTAACAGCGCCTCGGCGAGAGCCACCTCACATCCGCCTCTTGACGCGACGCGCAACACAGTGCTCTACTTTGCGAACGTACTAGTTCGTACATTAAGGAAGGCACCTGATGACCCCCAAGTCGGATGCAGGGCGGCCCTACCTCGTAGGCCTCGTTGGCACCGGTGTGGGTCCCTCTCTGACGCCCGCCCTGCACATGGCCGAAGGCCGCGCGCAGGGCTTGGACTACGTCTACCGGACCATCGACCTCAACGCGTGCGGGATCGCGCCCCACCAAATCGGCGAGGTGCTGGCGTGGGCGCGGACCCTTGGCTACGACGCACTGAACATCACCCACCCGTGCAAGCAGCTCGTCCTGGACCATCTCGACGACGTCGACGAAACCGCGCGCACGCTCGGCGCGGTCAACACCGTCGTCTTCGACCGCGGGCGCGCCATCGGATACAACACCGACACCACCGGATTCGCGCACGGATTCACCGGGGGCCTGCCGGGGGTTCCGATGGCCTCCGCCGTGCTGGTCGGCGCAGGCGGCGCGGGTTCTGCCGTCGGCGACGCGCTGTTGCGCATCGGCGTCGGCCACCTGACCGTCGTCGACCTCGACGTCGACCGGGCCGCCGCACTGGCCCACGAACTCGCCGACCGCCACGCGTTGTCGCGCGTCGACGCATCGTCACTCGACAAACTCTCGGTGCTGTTGCCCGACACCGACGGCGTCGTGCACGCGACGCCGACGGGCATGGCCGAACACCCCGGTCTGCCGTTCGACGCGGCCCTGCTGCACCCCGGCCTGTGGGTGGCCGACATCGTCTACCGCCCCCTCGACACGGCGCTGCTCCAGGCGGCCCGGGCAGCCGGCTGCCGGACCCTCGACGGCGGCCATATGGCCGTATACCAAGCCGTCGACGCCTTCGCCCTGATCACCGGACTCACCCCCGACGCCGACAGAATGTCGGCCCACTTTCGCGATCTCGTCGCTCAAACCGCCGCGTGAAGCCCCACCGCCCAGCACAATTCGCTAAGGAGCAGTTGATGACCACCACCGCATCCCGGTCTGACGGGCCGGGCGCACGCACCCCGAAGCGGGCCGCGCTGGCCAGCTTCATGGGTAGCGCCGTCGAGTACTACGACTTCTTCCTGTTCGGATCGGCTGCCGCACTGATCTTTCCGCACGTGTTCTTCCCCTCCGACGACGAAGCGGCGCTCGTGATGTCGTTCGCGACGTTCGGGTTCGCCTACGTGGCCCGCCCGGTGGGCGCGTTCATCCTCGGCCACTTCGGCGACCGGATCGGTCGCCAGCGCGTGCTGATGTTCACGCTGGTGCTGATGGGCCTGTCGACATTCCTGATCGGCTGCCTGCCGAGCTTCGACACGATCGGGTGGGCCGCCCCCGCGCTGCTGGTCGTCTGCCGCCTGATGCAGGGTTTGTCGGCCGCCGGCGAGCAGGCCGGCGCCAGCTCACTGACCCTTGAGCACTCCCCCGATCACCAGCGCGCGTTCTTCACCTCGTGGACGCTGACCGGAACCCAGGGCGGCCTGATCCTCGCCTCGCTCGTCCTGATTCCGTTCGTGTCGCTGCCCGACGAGGCCAAATACGGCTGGGGCTGGCGGGTTCCGTTCTGGCTGAGCGCCGTCGTGGTGGTCGTGGCGTACTTCATCCGCCGCCAGCTGCACGAGACACCGCAGTTCACTGAGGCCAAGGCCGCGGGCACGATCGCGCGGGTGCCGCTGGTGCCGCTGCTGCGCAATCATTGGCGCGACGTGCTGCGCGTGATCCTGTGCGCGTTCATCGCGGCCGTCTCGACGGTCTTCGGCAACCTGGCGATCGCCTACGGCAAGAAGGTCGGCCTGGACGCCGACGTCACGCTGTGGCTCGTCGTCGTCGCCAACGTCGTCGCGCTCGGCACCCAACCGATGTTCGGCATCCTCGCCGACCGTATCGGGCGCAAGCCGGTATTCATCTACGGCGCACTGTCATCGGCCGCGCTGATGCCGTTCTACATGCTGTCGATGAGCGGCGGGAACCAGCTGTTGACGTTCGCGCTCGCGGTGGCCACGTTCTCGTTCGGCTACGCCGCCGCCAACGCGGTGTGGCCGGCTTTCTACGGCGAGATGTTCTCGACGCAGGTCCGCTTCTCCGGCATGGCGATCGGCACCCAATTGGGCTTCTTGGTCGCCGGTTTCGCACCGTCGATCGTCACCGCGATGGGCGGTGTGCGCGAAGGTGGCTGGGTGGTGATCAGCATCTTCACCGCCGTCGTCTGCCTGATCGCCGCGGGTGCGGCGCTGACCGCACGCGAAACCAAGGACATCCCCACCGACATGCTGGGGCACAAGGTTCCGGGCTCCGCGAAAGAGCTTGTGCACCACTGATTCACCGCATCGATCAGAGCAGGCGCCCGATTCCCCGCGCGGCGACCTGCAAGGCGCCGAGCAACCGCTGGCGGTCGCGTTTGAGGGTGGGCACCACCACCCCGATCGCGGCCGCCACGGTGTCGTCTGAGGCCCGGATCACCGGCACCGCCATCGAGCACGCACCGAGCGACATCTCCTCGACGGTCGTGGCCACGCCGTCGCGCCGGATCTGTTCGAGTTGTGCCACAAGCACATTGGGCGTGGTGATCGTGTAGGGCGTGACCCGCGTGAGGTTGGCCAGCGCCTGCCGCTCGACATCTTTCGGGGCATGGGCGAGCAGAACCTTGCCGACACCCGTGCAATGCAGGGGTAACCGACTGCCGACCGTGCTGACGATCGGCACCGATGCACGGCCCGACATGCGCTCCAGATACAAAACCTGGGCGCCGTCACGTACGGCCAGATGCACCGTCGCCAGCGTGGCCGCATATACGTCGTGCAGAAAAGGCTCCGCCGCTTGCTTGAGCCTGCCCTCGACCGGGGCACGCAGACCGGCCTCCCACAAGAGCCTGCCGATGACGTAGCGCCCGTCCGCACGGCGGTCCAGAGCCGCGCCCGCGACGAGCTCCGCCGCCAGTCGAGAAGCGGTGGGAAGCGCGAGATTCGCGCGCTGCGCAAGCTCTGTCAGGGTAAGCGCACGGTGCCGTTCATCGAAGGCGGCGATGATCGCCAGCAGCCGCGACGCCACGGTGGCGCCAGGAACCGAAGTGTTGCCGGCCATCCGCACATTCCTTTCACTGAGCGAAAGTCTAGTCTTCCCCAGAACCCCTGGGGTAATTAGCGTCACATCCATGACAGCCCCCATCGACACCAATCCCGACAGTGCGTCGGCGAGCCAGGCGGAGATCAACGCCGAGATCGCCGCCATCGAAACCGGGTATCTGCAAACCGGTATCGAGGAGACACAGCCGCGTCTGGACTACGCGCCCTACCGCAGCAGCCTGTTGCGCCACCCCACCAAAGATCTACACCACGCCGACCCGGAGACCATCGAGACATGGGCCCCGGTGTTCGGAGCGCGAGACGTGCACCCACTGGAAGCGGATCTGACGATCCAGCACGACGGTGAGCCGATCGGCGAGCGGATGGTGGTGACCGGACGCATCGTCGACGGCGAAGGACGGCCGGTGCGCCGTCAGCTCGTCGAAATCTGGCAAGCGAATTCGGCCGGGCGCTACATCCACAAACGCGACCAGCACCACGCGCCGATCGATCCCAACTTCACCGGCGTCGGGCGGTGCCTCACCGACGACGACGGCACCTACCGATTCACCACCATCAAGCCGGGCCCCTACCCGTGGAAGAACCACCGCAACGCCTGGCGTCCGGCGCACATCCACTTCTCCTTGTTCGGAACCGATTTCACGCAACGGATGATCACCCAGATGTACTTTCCGGGCGATCCCCTGTTCGCGCTGGACCCGATCTACCAGTCGATCACCGATCAGAAGGCCCGTGACCGGTTGGTCGCTGCCTACGACCACGACGTCACGACCCATGAGTGGGCCACCGGATACCGCTGGGACATCGTCCTGACCGGCGCACACCGCACGCACTTCGAGGAGGACTGACATGGGCACACTCCTGACCGCCACCCCGGGCCAGACCATCGGCCCCTTCTATGGCTACGCACTTCCGTACGACCGGGGCAATGAGCTTGTGCCGCCGGGCGTTCCGGGATCCATCCGATTCCACGGCCAGGTCACCGACGGCCAGGGCAAGCCGGTACCCGATGTGATGCTGGAGATCTGGCAGGCCGACGGCGACGGGAAGGTCGCCCGGTCGGGCGGCTCGCTGCATCGGGACGGCTGGACGTTCACCGGCTGGGGCCGGGTGTCCACCGACGACGAAGGCCACTACAGCTTCACGACGGTCGAGCCCGGCGCGACCGATCCAGGCCGTGCTCCGTTCATCGCCGTCACCGTGTTCGGCCGCGGACTGCTCAACCGCTTGTTCACCCGCGCGTACGTGCCCGGGCCCGATTGCGCCGATGAGCCGCTGTTGACGCGTCTGCCCGAGGACCGCCGCCAGACCCTGATCGCCGAACGCGACACGCAAGGGCTGCGATTCGACATCCGGCTGCAGGGCGCGAACGAAACCGTCTTCCTGCGCTTCTCGGGCCAATGAGCGATCTGTTCTGGCCGGGTGACCACCGGGCCGGTGACGTGATGAGCACCGCCGCTTTCCTGGACGCCCTGGTGGCCGCCGAGAACGCCTGGCTGGCAGTACTTGTCGACTCCGGCATCGCGCCACGTGCGGCCGCGGCCGATCTGCGTGCCCTGATTCGTCCCGGCGACCTCGACGAGATCGCCGCCGGTGCCGAACGCGACGGCAACCCGGTCACCGGGCTGGTGGCCTTGCTGCGGTCCCGGGCCGATGGCGAGGCATCTCAGTGGCTGCACCGAGGCCTGACGAGCCAGGACGTACTCGACACGGCCCTCGTGCTGTGCCTGCGTGACGCCATGAAGACCATCACCGACGACATCGGTCTGCAGCTTCACGCCTTGGTGGAACTGACCGAGAAACACCGCGGCACCCCGATGCTGACCCGCACCCTGACTCAGCCCGCGCTACCGGGCACCGCAGGCCGAAAGTTCTCGGTTTGGCTGACCGCCGTTCTCGATGCCGCCGAAGGACTGAAAGCATTGCCGCCCTTGCCCGTTGCGGGCGGTGGCGCGGCCGGAACCCTTGCCGCCGCCACCGAGCTCGCCGGATCACCCGAGGCCGCGTTGGCGTTGACCCGGCGATGGGCGGACGGTCTCGGACTCGCAGCGGCCCTCCCTGGCACACCACGCGTTCGGTGATCACGCGGGCCGGTGATGCCTTGGTCGGCTGCTGCGACGCCTGGGGGCACCTGGCCAACGACATCGCCGCCGCAACCCGTACCGGCGAGCTGTACGAAGGGTCCGGCGGTGGCTCATCGACCATGCCGCACAAGAACAATCCGGTACTCACCGTCCTGCTGCGCCGGGCGGCACTGACCGCACCCCCACTGGGCGCCACGCTGCACGCGGCATCGGCGGCGAGTGTCGACGAACGCTCCGACGGCGGATGGCACGCCGAATGGGCCACGCTTGCCACGCTGACGCGGCGCACCGTGGTGGCCGCGTCGGAGGCCGCCGACCTGCTGGCCGGGCTGCGAGTGGGCACCGACCGCGCTGCCGCCAACCTCGCTGCCGCACAAGACATTCGCGCCGAACAACGGAAGATGGCGGAATTGACCGGCCGAGAACCCGCGCCGGGCTATCTGGGCGCCACCGACCTCTTGATCGACACCGCGCTGGAACGCGCACGCCACTATCTGAAGGATGCACGATGACCACCCATGAGGACGGCATGACCGTGCGCCGCGAGGTACTCGGCGACGATCACGTCGATCGCGCCGTGGCGGCCACAACGGATTTCACCGCGGACTTCCAAGACCTCATCACCCGGTATGCGTGGGGCGAGATCTGGACGCGGCCCGGCCTGGACCGGCGGTCACGCTCGATGATCACCCTCACCGCGATGATCGCGCGTGGCCACCACGACGAATTGGCCATGCACGTGCGCGCCGCCCTGCGCAACGGGCTGACCGTCGACGAGATCAAGGAAGTCCTGTTGCAGAGTGCGATCTACTGCGGAGTGCCCGACGCCAACACGGCGTTTCGGATCGCGGGCAGGGTGCTCGCCGAGGAGGCATGATAATCGGGGGGTGCCGCCTACCGAAGCCTGCCCATGCGGATCGGGCGCCGACTACGACGCCTGTTGCGGTCCACTGCATCGTGGCGAGCATGCCGCCACCGCCCTGGCGCTGATGCGCTCACGGTTCAGCGCGTTCGCGGTCGGTGGCGCCGAGTACCTGATGGCGACCTGGCATCACACCACGCGCCCGAAGACGCTCACGCTCGACGACACCGTCGTCTGGCGGCGGTTGCAGATCGTCGACGCCGAAGCCGGTGGCGGTGACGACGCTCACGGCGTCGTCGAGTTCCGCGCGCAGTACGCGAGCGGCGGAAAACGGCACATCCTGCACGAACGCAGCCGGTTCGCCCGTACCGGCGGAAGGTGGATGTACGTCGACGGCGATCTGTTGGACTGACGGTCCTTCACATTGCCCGGATAGGGTGGTGCCCCGTGCGCGCCGTGCTGATCGTCAACCCGAACGCGACCTCGACCACCCCTGCCGGGCGTGACCTCCTCGCCCACGCACTCGAAAGCCGCGTCACGCTCACCGTCGCGCATACCGACCATCGCGGTCACGCGATCGAGATCGCCCGCGATGCCGCGCGCGACGGCGTCGACGTGCTGATCGTCCACGGCGGTGACGGGACGGTGAACGAAGTGGTCAATGGCGTGCTGCCGGCCTGCGGCACCCGTCCGGATGCCGCATCGGCGCCCGCGGTCGCGGTGGTGCCGGGTGGCTCGGCCAACGTGTTCGCCCGCGCCCTCGGCATCAGCCCGGACCCGATCGAGGCGACGAACCAGCTCGTCGACCTGCTCAGCGACTACCGCAAGGGCCGGCCGTGGCGGCGGATCGGCTTGATGGACTGCGGCGAGCGGTGGGGCGTGTTCACCGCGGGCATGGGCGTCGACGGCGACGTCGTGGCGGCCGTGGAAGCGCAGCGCGCCAAGGGACGCAAAGTCACCGCGGGCCGCTACATCCGGGTGGCGGTTCGGCAGTTCCTGGCGAGCGCCCGCAAGGAGCCGGAACTGACGCTGCACCTGCCCGGCATCGAACCGATCACCGGCGTGCATTTCGCGTTCGTGTCCAACTCCAGCCCGTGGACGTACGCCAACACCCGCCCGGTGTGGACCAATCCGGGCACGACGTTCGAGACGGGGCTGGGCGTGTTCGCGACGACGAGCATGAACCTCTGGGCGAACCTGCGCCTCGTACGCCAGATGGTCGCCAAGAATCCGCGGATCACCGGCAAGCACCTGATCCGCAACGACGACGTCTCGACCGTGACAGTGACGAGCGACACGCCCGTTTCGTGCCAGATCGACGGGGATTACGCCGGTTTGCGCGAAAGTGTGACCTTCACCGCGGTTCCGGACGCTCTGTGCGTGGTCGCACCACCGGCAAAACCGCTCTGAGCTGGGAGAATAATCTCACACCCGGCAATTTAGGGCGCAGGTGGGTTCAGTGTAGTACAAACGAATGAGGGTTCTGGTAACAGCCCTACGTAGTGACATTGCCCACGTGTTAACTCACTGCTATTGACATCTGTTCAGCCTGTGAAAGCATCGGATGCAACAGTGCAGAAACATTTCGTGTGCACGCGTTAACAGCCGAAGAAAAACTCGTGCGCTTCGCTGCGCACACATGACAAATCTGACGAGGAGTTTGATCTTATGGATTGGCGCCACAAGGCGGTCTGTCGCGACGAGGATCCGGAGCTGTTCTTCCCCGTGGGGAACAGCGGCCCGGCGCTGGCCCAGATCGCCGACGCGAAGCTGGTGTGCAATCGCTGCCCGGTGACCACCGAGTGCCTCACCTGGGCCTTGGACTCCGGTCAGGACGCCGGCGTGTGGGGCGGGATGAGCGAGGACGAGCGTCGTGCGCTCAAGCGTCGCAACGCCCGCACCAAGGCTCGCACGGGAGTCTGAGCCTTCGCCCAGCTTCCCCGAAGCACCTACGGCCCCGACGAAAAAGTCGGGGCCGTAACCTTTTTCCCGACGAATTCAATAGCGAATTGAGTAATCGCCGTCACATTTCGCATTGACGAATCTGCCTATTTAATCGGCGTGGCTTGCACCCGGCCTGCCAACCGCCTGCGAGCTACCTGTGGCGCCGATTGTCACGCTGGAGTGGCTGTCGGCGCCCACCGCCACTCCAGCGTGACAATGGCGCAGCACGCGCACGGTCGGGACGCAGCGCGCACCACAGGGGCCAAAGCGGGCCTACTGAACGCCGCGGCTGCGCCTGCCGATGGGCACGCGCAGGACCACATCGGTACCCCCGGTCGGGACGTCGTGCATGCCCAGTGAGCCGTCGAGTTCGGCCGAGACAAGCGTCCGCACGATCTGCAGGCCCAACCGGTCGGATTTCTCCAGGCTGAACCCGGCGGGCAGCCCGCGCCCGTCGTCGTGCACGACGACGTCGAGCCACCGTGCCGAACGTTCGGCCCGGATGGTCACACAGCCCTGCGGTTGGCTGGTGTCGAAGGCGTGCTCGATGGCGTTCTGCACGAGCTCGGTGATCACCATGATCAGCGCGGTGGCGCGGTCGGCGTCGAGAACGCCGAGATCGCCCTCACGGTTGATCCGGATCGGCGTGTCCACAGACGCGACGTCGTTCATGATCGGCAGGATCCGGTCCACCACCTGATCGAGGTTGACCTCCTCGTCGACCGACATCGACAGCGCATCGTGCACGAGCGCGATGGACGACACCCGGCGCACCGATTCGATCAGCGCCTCACGGGCTTCGACGTTGTTGGTGCGCCGGGCCTGCAGCCGCAGCAGCGCCGCGACCGTCTGCAGATTGTTCTTCACCCGGTGGTGGATCTCGCGGATCGTGGCGTCCTTGCTGAGCAGTGCCCGGTCGCGCCGCTTGACCTCGGTGACGTCGCGGATCAGCACCGCGGCACCGACGGCAGCGCCGTGCACGACCAGCGGCAGGGTACGCAGCAGCACTGCAGCACCGCCCGCATCGACCTCCATGCGCATGCTCGAACCGCCGGCCAGCGAGTCACGCACGTGGTTGGCCAGCTCCTGCGCCTCGAACGGGTCGGAGATCAGCGGGCGCGTGACCGTGACGAGATTGTGCCCGTCGAGCTCGGACGCCAGGCCCATGCGGTGGTAGGCCGATATCGCGTTGGGGCTTGCGAACACCACGTCGCCGACCTCGTCGAGTCGGATGAATCCGTCGCCCACGCGCGGGCTGGACCGTGACATGGCCAGATCGCCGACGTTCGGGAACGTGCCCTCCGACAGCATGTGCAGCAGATCGGTCGCGCAGTCCAGGTAGGCACCCTCGAGCGGGCTGGCCATGCGGCGCGCGGCCAACGCGGTCTGGTGGGTCAACACGGCCACCACGCGGCCGCCGTGGCGGACGGGCACCGCCTCCACGTTCAGACCTGGCGCGTCGTACGAATCTCCTTGCGCGCCATCGCTTCCCCTGCCGATCGCGCCGGTCTCGAAGGCTGTGGTGACCACCGGGAGGTCCTCGGCGCCGGCCAGCGTGCCCACCGAATCGGCGAGCAACACCGTCGGGGCGGTGTTGGGCCGCACCTGCGCGACGCACACCAGCGCGCCGTCGTCGCGGCGCACCCACATCAGATAGTCGGCGAACGATAGATCGGCGAGCAGCTGCCACTCCCCGACCACCGCATGGAGGTGGTCGACGGCATTGCCGGGCAAGACCGTGTGCTCGGCGAGCAGATCACCGAGAGTGGACATCAGCCACCGCGCACGTGAGGAGCAACAAAATGGCTGGGCCCCGCAGAGTTAGTCGATCACCGCGATGAGGTCGCCGGCCTGGATGACATCGCCCTCGGCGACGTTGACCTTGGTGACCGTGCCGGCCACCTCGGCGAGCACCGGGATCTCCATCTTCATGGACTCGAGCAGCACCAGGGTGTCCCCTTCGCCGATCTGATCGCCCTCATGAACCACGACCTCGAGCACACTGGCCACGATTTCAGCGCGAACGTCCTCGGCCATCTTCACCCCACTCACTCCGGCTTGCTGTCTGCCTGCCGCCCTATATCGAACCACAACCCCGTGTGGAGGGAGGTGTCGCCGGGCCATGAGACACTTGGGAGCAAGCTCTAAACGTCTGGAGGAACATCATGGCCAAGCGCGGCCGCAAGAAGCGGGACCGTAAGCATTCGAAGGCGAACCACGGCAAGCGTCCCAACGCCTGACCTGTTCGCCCGTTAGCCCCGGATAATCGTGGTGCGGCTGATCTCGATGCGCAGCCGCTCACGCAAGCTATCCGGGGCTTTTTCACCGCTGCATTTGGCCGCGATCAGCCGCTTCACCCGTTCCTCGACCCCGTAATGCCGCAGGCAGGCCGGGCATTCTTCGAGGTGGTGCTTGAGCTTGTCACGACTTTCGGGCGTGCACTCACCGTCCAGCAGCGTCCATACCTCTGCGATCACCGCAGCGCAGTCCGGATGCTCGGGATCAACGGGCCCGATAGGCGGAGACCATCGCTCGTCCGACTCACGACCCTCGCTCATGACGACACCTCCTCGGGCTCACCAAGCTGTGGACCGCGAATGAAGCCGCGGTCCCTGGCCACATCGGACAGCAGGTCACGCAGCTGCTTGCGGCCGCGGTGCAGACGAGACATCACTGTCCCGATCGGCGTATCCATGATCTCGGCGATCTCCTTGTAGGGGAACCCCTCGACGTCGGCGTAGTACACCGCCATCCGGAATTCTTCGGGCAGGGCCTGCAGCGCCGCCTTGATCTCGGTGTCGGGCAGCGCCTCCAGCGCCTCCACCTCGGCCGAGCGCAGACCGGTCGACGAGTGCTCGGCGTTCGACGCCAGCTGCCAGTCGGTGATCTCGTCGGTCGGATACTCCGAAGGCTGCCGTTGCTTCTTGCGGTAGCTGTTGATGTAGGTGTTCGTCAGTATCCGGTACAGCCACGCCTTCAGGTTGGTGCCTTCGCGGAACGACCGGAAACCGGCATAGGCCTTGACCATGGTTTCCTGCAGCAGATCCTCGGCATCGGCCGGGTTGCGCGTCATGCGCAGCGCACCGCCGTAGAGCTGATCCAGCAGCGGGATCGCATCGCGTTCAAACCGCGCGGTGAGCTCGGCATCCGTCTCGTGCGTCGCTTCCGGCGTCTCGGGTTCTACCCGGTCGACGTCAGTCATCGTGGGAAACACCTTCCCTTCTGTTGCGGCGCCACCTGACGAGCCGGAATACCACGCGGTATCCGCCGGACGTTCCAGGCACACGGTTGGCACCAAAATCCCTCCTTAAGATCCTAGAGCCTGCTACCGACAAGTAGCGCCGACTGCCATCCGGCGCCGGTGCTGACAGCAATAACAGCACGCAGGGGCCCAGGTGTTCCCGGTTACGCTGACCGCGTGGCACGCGCAGCAACCCCGGCGATCGCGGCTCTGCTGGCCGCAGGCATCGACCACGAGGTGGTGGCCTACCACCACGATCCCCGCAACGATTCCTTCGGCGCCGAGGCGGTGGCCCAGCTCGCCGCGGACGGCATCGTGGCCGAGCAGGTCTTCAAGACTCTGGTGATCGCCCTGCCCAAAGGTCTCGCGGTGGCGGTGCTGCCGGTGCCCACCAAGCTGTCGCTGAAGGCCGCGGCCGCCGCACTTGGGGTTCCCAAGGCCGAGATGGCCGATCCGGCCGCCGCTCAGCGGTCCACGGGCTACGTGGTCGGCGGCATCTCGCCGCTGGGCCAGCGCAAACCGCTGCCCACCGTCGTCGACGCATCCGCGCTGCACTTCGACAAGGTGCTGTGCAGTGCCGGGAAGCGCGGCTGGGACGTCGCGCTCGCACCGGCCGACCTGATCCGGGCCACCAGCGCGGTCACCGCGGAAATCAGCGTTCCCGCTTAGTCTTTGACGTCGGAGGGGTGGCGCGCCAGCGGTGTCACGTGGATGTCCATGTACGGGAACAGCGGTAGGCCCGAGATGAGGTTGTGCAGTTCGTCGTTGCTCTCGACGTCGAAGATCGAGAAGTTCGAGTACTCCCCCACGATCCGCCAGATGTGCGGCCATTTCCCGGACCGCTGCAGCTGCTGCGAGTAGGCCTTCTCCCGCGCGACGAGGTGCGTGCGCGCGTCAGGGTCCATGTCGTGGGGAAGATGGACGTCCATCCGCACATGAAACAGCACGGGCGGCTCAGCTTTCCGGGTCGAGGACGAAGCCGTACTCGACGGTCTCGCCGCCACCGGGCCGCGGCACGGGCGCGAGCATCAACTCGGGTTTGACCGCGGTGGCGATGTCGTCGCCGTTGTGCGGATCACCCGGGAAGTACAGCTGCGCGGTGAGCAGTTCATGCCCGGGCGCCGAGACCTTCACGTGCAGGTGTGCCGGGCGCCACGCATGCCAGCCGGCGGCCGCGATGAGCTTGCCGCACGAGCCGTCGGTGGGAATCTGGTACGGCGCAGGCCGGATCGTGGTGATCCGGAACTTGCCGTCGGGCCCGGTCGAGATGCTGCCGCGCAGGTTCCATTCCGGGATACCGGGCGCGAACTGCGAGTAGAACCCGTCGGAATCGGCGTGCCAGAGTTCGACCTTGCCGGCCAGCGGACGCCCGTCGGTCGACGTGATCGTGCCCTCCCACACCAGCGGTGTGCCTGCCTCGCCGTCGCGCATGGGCAGCGTTGCGTCCGCGCCGAGTTCGGGCGCGTTCGGGACGTAGTACGGCCCCTCGATGCTGCCCTTGTTGCCGTGCCGGTGTGACGTCGCGACGTCCTCCACGACATGCTCGACCCAGACGTCGAGGAACAGCGGCCATTCGCCGTCCTGGCCGACGTTGATGAGCCAGGCCTTGAGCGCGTTGTACTCGTCGTAGGTCACTTTGTGCTTGCGGATGGTGTGGTGCACCGCGTCGAGGACCTCACGCGCAAGCATGTCGACGCGCTCGGCCGGAACGTCGCGGACCGCCTCGAACGGCGACTTGTCGGTGTGAAAGCGCTCGGTGGCCGACGCGCCCGAGGCGGCGGCTGACGCCTTTTCAACGGTTGTCATGTGAATTCCTTTCTCTCTACGGCGATTTGTGCACAGTCATCGGCGCCCAGCGCCGCTCAACGTGCACAAATCACAGGTCGGTGCGGTAGTGCGCGAGCTTGTCGGGATCGATGTCGACTCCGATGCCCGCGCCCGGCCTGCGGTGCAGCTGCCCGTCGGTGATCTGCAGCGGCGTGGTCAGCAGGTCATCGCTCATGTCCAGGAAGTTGGACAGCTCACCGGCGTAGCGCGACGTGCTCTCGTAGGCGGTGCCGAAGGCGATCGCGCAGGCGGTGCCGAGCTGTCCGTCGATCTGGTTGCCCATCACCATCTCCAGGCCGAGTCCTTCGGCGAGGTGATGTACCCGGGCCGAGCCGGTGAAGCCGGTGCGCGCAGTCTTGATGTTGATCGCGGTCGCCGAACCGCCAAGCACCTCGCGCGTGACGTCGGCCGGTGTCGGCACGGATTCGTCGGCGATGAACGGGATGTCGAGCTTCTCGACCAGCCAGCGCCGCCCGAGCACGTCGTCGGCCGGGCACAGCTCCTCGGCGAACAGCAGGTCGAGATCGGCCATCTCGCGCATCGCCCGCATGGATTCCGACGCCGACCAGCCGCGGTTGCCGTCGACATAGAGTTCGACATCCGATCCGAACCGTTCGCGCAGCGCACGGACGACCGCGGTGTCCAGCGACACCGGACGCCGCCCCACCTTGACCTTGAAGGTGCTGATACCGAACGCGTCTCGCATCCGTTCGGCCTCGGCGACCATCTTCGCCGGATCGTCGAAGCCGAGCATGTGGCTGACTCGCATGCGGTCGGTGTAGCCACCGAGCAGCTCGCTCACCGGCAGCCCGACGGTGCGCCCGAACGCATCCCACATCGCCATGTCGACCGCGGCTTTCGCGGTCGGGTTGCCGACCGTGCGGGCGAGCCGGGTGCCCGCGACCTCACGCTCGGTCAAGGCCAGACCGACGAGCGCGGGTGCGAAGATCTGGTCGATCACCGCGACGATGCCGGCCTGTGTCTCGCCGTACGTGAAGGGCCGCGGCGGCGCCTCGGCAACCCCGATGACGCCGTCGTCGGTGTGAACGCGCACCAAGACGTGTTCGGCGGCATGCACCTCGCCGGAGGCGAATCGCAACGGCTTGACATACGGGATCGCGAATGGAATCGCTTCAACCGCAGTGATTTTCACAGTTTCTCCTCAAGCGGCTCTCGGCGCAGCGCCGATGCAAGGATCTCGACGACGGTGTCGACGACCGGGTTGTCGGTATCCCGGCGCCAGGCCAGTGCGAGCTCGATGGTCCCGCCGTCGACGAGGTCGCGGAACACCACACCGTCCAGGGGCAGCGCCCGCACCGACTCGGGGACGACGGCCACACCCAGATCGGCGGCCACGAGCGCCAGCAGCACCGCGGTGCCCGGTGCGGCGTGCTCGCGGTGCGGGACGAAACCGGCGCTGCGGCAGCTGCGCAGCACCGCGTCGTTGACCGCGGAGTCACGACTGGCGTAGGCGATGAACGGTTCACTGCGGAGGTCGGTGAGCGAGACGACGGGTTCGACGGCAAGCCGGTGGTCGACCGAGACGGCGAGCACGAGCGATTCGACGTCGATGGTCGCCATCTCGATGCCCTCACCGACGGCGGGGGGCCGCAGCACGCCGAGATCCAGTGCGCCCGTTCGCAAACCGTCGCACTGTTCGGGGGTCAACATATCCGCCTGGATCTCGAGCGCCACAGCGGGCAGTTCGCGTTTGACCATGCGGGCGATGCGCGGCAGATGGGAAAACGCGGCGGTGCCGGTCAGTCCGAGCCGCAACAGGCCGCCGCGTCCACGGGCGATACGGCGCACCCCGCGCTCAGCGTCGTCGACGCCGGCCAGTATGCGAATTGCCTCGCCCCGCAGGAACTCTCCGGCCGCGGTCAGCGAGACCTGGCGCGTGGTCCGATTGAACAACGTCACGTCGAGCTCGGCTTCGAGCTGGCGAATCGCATACGACAGCGCGGGCTGCGCGACATGCAGCTGTTCGGCCGCCTGGCCGAAGTGGCAGGTGTCGGCCACGGCTGCGAAGTATCGAAGATGCCTGAGCTCCACGCTGCCCTCCTTCCGGCTGTCGAAGCGATTTGTGATGGGTGACACATCGACGGTAGCTCCGGGATAGATATCGAACAAGGACTTGTTTCCGGTCTATTAATCGCGAGTCTTTATCAATGGACGCCTGAGTCAGGACTAGGAGTCTGCCTAGTGTGACGCCGACCACTCGCTGCGAGAGTGCTGTTATCGCGCATCGTCGCGCACACCTGGAGGACCGATATGACAGCCACCCACCTGGCCAGCGTGCTGGCCGACGCCGTGATCGACGACCCCGCCGCCGGCATCTACCGCGCCAACCGCCGCATCTTCACCGACGAAGAGATCTTCGAGTTGGAGATGAAGCACATCTTCGAGGGCAACTGGATCTACCTGGCCCACGAAAGCCAGCTGCCCAACCCGGGCGACTACTTCACCACCTACATCGGACGTCAGCCCGTGGTCATCACGCGCGACAAGGACGGGCAACTGCACTGTCTGATCAACGCCTGCGCCCACCGCGGTGCCATGATCTGCCGCCGCAAGACCGACAACCGTACGACGCTCACCTGCCCGTTTCACGGGTGGACGTTCCGCAACGACGGCACCTTGCTCAAGGTCAAGGACCCGGAGGGCGCCGGCTACCCGGACACCTTCAATGTCAACGGATCCCACAACATGACCAAAGTGGCCCGGTTCGACAACTATCGGGGATTCCTGTTCGGAAGCCTCAACGCCGACGTCCTTCCGCTGACCGAACACCTCGGCGACGCCACCACCGTGATCGACATGCTCGTCGATCAGTCGCCGGAAGGCCTTGAGGTGCTTCGTGGTTCGTCGACCTACACCTATGACGGCAACTGGAAGGTGCAGGCCGAGAACGGGGCCGACGGCTATCACGTCACCGCGACGCACTGGAATTATGCCGCGACCACGAGTCGGCGCAACACCGGTGAATCGAAGAACGACACCAAGGCACTCGACGCCGGTGGCTGGGGCAAGTCCGGCGGAGGCTACTGGTCGTTCCCGCACGGGCACCTGTGCTTGTGGACCTGGGCGGCCAATCCGCAGGACCGTCCGCTGTGGGACAAACTCGACGAACTCAAGGCGCAATTCGGCGAAGCCAAGGGCGAGTTCATGGTCAAGGGCTCACGCAACCTGTGTGTGTATCCGAATGTGTATGTGATGGACCAATTCTCGACGCAGATCCGGCACTTCCGGCCGATCGCCCCGGACAAGACCGAGGTGACCATCTACTGCATCGCTCCCAAGGGTGAGAGCGACGACGCCCGCGCACATCGAATTCGGCAGTACGAGGACTTCTTCAACGCCTCCGGGATGGCCACCCCCGACGACCTGGAGGAGTTCCGCTCATGCCAGCTCACGTTCCGGGCGCAGGCCGCGCCGTGGAACGACATGAGCCGCGGCGCCGAACACTGGCTGTCCGGTCCGGATCCGCTCGCCGAATCGCTCGGCATGACGGGCATCGTGTCGGCCGGCATCCGCAACGAGGACGAGGGCCTCTACCCCGTCCAGCACGGGTACTGGCTGCAGACCATGCGACAAGCGCTGGCCGACGAGGAAGGGGCGGAGCGATGAACACCGCACAGCAGACCGGCGCAAAACTGATCACGCAGAACGCCATCGAGCAGTTCCTCTACCGCGAGGCCCGCTACCTCGACGACCGCGAGTTCGAGAAATGGCTCGAATGCTATGCCGACGACGTCGTCTACTGGATGCCGTCATGGAGCGATGACGACCGTCTCGTCGAGGATCCGCAGCGCGACATCTCGCTGATCTACTACGCCAACAAGGGCGGGCTCGAGGATCGCGTGTTCCGTATCCGCACCGAGCGGTCTTCGGCGACGTCGCTGCCCGAACCTCGCACGAGCCACAACATCAGCAACGTCGAGGTGATCGAACGCCGCGGCGACCTCGTGGATGTCCGGTTCAACTGGCACACCATGTATTTCCGGTACAAGACGGTGGACCCGTATTACGGGACGTCGTTCTACACGATCGACTTCTCCGGTGAGCAGCCGCTGATCCGGCGCAAGACGGTGGTGCTCAAGAACGACTACATCCACCACGTGGTGGACGTGTACCACTTCTAGGGACAGCCATGACTGCCGTAACCGAACCCCAGAACTATTCCGTGGCACTGTCCTTCGAGGACGGCGTGACCCGATTCATCACGTGCCGCGAAGACCAGACGGTGGCCGACGCCTCCTACCGCCAGCGCATCAACATCCCGCTGGACTGCCGCGACGGTGCCTGCGGAACCTGCAAGGCGCACTGCGAATCCGGCAGCTACGACGGCGGCATCTACATCGACGACGCGTTGCCTGCCGACGAGGCCGAGGCCGGCTATGTGTTGCCGTGCAGCATGAAGCCGCGTTCGGATCTCGTGCTGCAGATCGCCGGCACGTCCGACGTCGCCAAGACCCAGGCCGCCACGTACACCGGCACGCTTGTCGAGCTCACACGTCTGTCGCCGACCATCGTTCGGTTCGCGGTCGAGATCCCGAATCGATCCGAGTTGGCGTTCTTGCCCGGGCAGTACGTCAACGTGGCCGTCCCGGGAACCGACGTGCACCGGTCGTACTCGTTCGCCAACGCGCCGCATGAGCCCCGGCTGACCTTCCTGGTGAAGCTGACCGAGGGTGGCGCGATGTCGGATTACCTGAGCCGCCGCGCGGCCGTCGGTGACACCCTCACGTTCACCGGGCCCAACGGCTCGTTCTTCCTGCGTGAGGCGAAACGTCCGGTGCTGATGCTGGCCGGCGGAACCGGCCTGGCGCCGATCCTGTCCATGTTGCGCAAGATGGCGGCCGACGGCAGCCGCCGCAAGGCACACCTGATCTACGGCGCGAAGACCGACGACGATGTCGTGGCACTCGACGAGCTGCGCGAGATCGCTTCGCAAGTACCGGGTTTCACGTGGGACCACTGTGTGTCCGATCCGCACACCCGGGCCGCCAACCAGGGCCGGGTGATGACCCTGATCGAGCCGGCCCAGCTCTACGACGGCGACGTGGCGATCTATCTCTGCGGGCCACCCGCCATGGTCGAGTCGGTCCGCAAGCACGTCACCGCAACCGGCATCGAGCCGACGGGCTTCTACTACGAGAAGTTCGCGCTCGCCCACGGCGGCTCCCCCGCCGACCACGCCCAGGACACCACGACGGCCACCGGTGGCGGAGAAACGCTGTTGCCTGCCCCCGATGCCCGTGCGGTCGCGGGCCAGGAAATGCTGGCCCGCAACGCCACTGCCGCCATCACCCCATGGCCGCAGCCGGTGACCGTCGGTGACACCGGCGACACCGCCCGTCGCATCGCGGGCCAACTGATGGCCCCGGTCACCGACGGTGTCATCCGTCCACTCGACGACGACAGCGGGACGCTCATCGCTTCCGCGTCCCGTTCGGTGTGTGGCCAGCCGGTTTTCGCGCCGCCGACGGCTCCCGCGGCGGTCACCTCGCCGAGCCCGGTCTCCGAGGATGGCTATCAGATCGGCGAGGAGCATCCCGAAGTGCACGAGTCCGATGCGCTGTTCGAGGCACGCCAAGCCCTCGAGCTCGGTGCGCTCGAACTCACGCTGGGCCGGCTGTCGAACCGGCAACTCGCCGGCTATCGGCTGTTGGCCGAATCGACCCTGCCGTACGTCGACGGCGATCGTTTCGTCGATGCGGCTCAGTACACCGAGACCAACGCGGCATTCCACGACTACCTGTTCACCCTGACCGGAAACGACCACCTCCTGCAGGCCTACCAGGCCCTCGGGGTGAAGGGCCGGATGAGCGACGTGCTGCGCAACGCCACCTGGTGTCACCCACTGTGCGCACAGGACCACATCGACATCGTCAACGCGTTCGAGAGCGAAGACCGCGACGCGGCGCGCGCACTGATCACCGCGCACGCAGGCCGGTCCAAGCAGACGATGCGGCGCGCGATGGCCGACAGCGAACAGGCCCGTGCCGCGCGCAGGCCGAAGTTCATCACCCCCGGCCGATTCGCGGGCAAGGTCGTCGTGGTCACCGGTGCGGCACAGGGTATCGGTGAGCACACCGCGCGGCGCATCAGCGCCGAAGACGGCATCCTGGTCCTCGCCGACCGCTCCGAACTGGTCGAAGAACTGGCCGACGAGCTGGCCGCCGCCGGGCCCCGCACGTTGGCGGTGACCGCAGACCTGGAGCACGACGATGGCGCAGACACCTTGGTGCGGCAGGCCATCACGGAGTTCGGCCGCATCGACGTGCTGATCAACAACGTCGGCGGAGCCATCAATTTCAAGCCCTTCACGACGTTCACCGCAGAACAGATCCGAGCCGAGATCACCCGATCGCTGATGACAACGCTGTACGCCTGCCGAGCCGTGCTGCCCTCGATGGTCGAGCGAGGCACCGGCGTGATCGTGAACGTGTCCTCGGCGGCCACGCGCGGTGTTCATCGCATCCCGTATTCGGCGGCCAAGGGCGGCATCAACGCGCTCACCGCGTCGCTGGCCATGGAGTATGCCGATGCCGGCATCCGCGTCGTCGCGACCGCCCCGGGTGGCACCGAGGCTCCGCCCCGGCGCATATCCCGCGGCACCCCGCAGGCCACGACCGACACCGAACGAGCGTGGTTCCAAGCCCATATCGACCAGACGCTGGAATCCTCGCTCATGCATCGCTACGGCACATTGGCCGAGCAAGCCGCGGCGATCTGCTTCCTGGCCTCCGATGAGGCGTCCTACATCACCGGGTCGGTGTTGCCGGTGGCGGGCGGCGATCAGGGCTGATCGGCCACCTGCACGTCGCCTGGCCGGACCGTCACCTGAAACCGCTTGAGTCCCCAGCCATCCGAGACGGCGAAGAACACCCTCTTGGGCCTGCCGAGCATGGTCGTCGTCAACACCGTCCCGCGGGACCCTGCGGGTACGACCGGGACATCAATCCCTTCGATCTGGCGGCGCGCAGTCACGGCGTCGCCTTTGCGGCAGCGCACAATCCCCCAACCCTTCTATCGGATCTCCACCCAACCAATGTGGGTACTCCGGAAGGTCCACACACGCAATCGAATTTCCTCGGCCTGACGGCCCGGACGTGCGCCGTACGATGTGGACGTGGTCGGTTCGACAGGATGCATCGGCCGGGAGCGCGAACTGGCTGAACTGTCAGACCTGCTCGCCGAGGCCGAGCACGGCGCGGTCGTGGTCGCAGTGACCGGCGAACCCGGCATCGGCAAGACCGCCGTGCTGAGGGAACTCGCGGCACAACGGTCCGGCCGGTGGGCACAGGCCACCGCATGGGAGTCCGATCTGCCCGCCGGCGTGCTCGCCCAACTGCTCCAGGACGAGATGCCCGCGGATCCGCTCGACGCCGCGGCGCACCTGGTCGACCATTTGACCGGTCGCGGCACGCTACTGCTGGTGATCGACGATGCCCACAATGCTGATCCTGTTTCATTGCAGGCTATTTCGACCCTGGTGCGACATCAGAGTGAGATCCCCGTGCTGATCGCACTCGGCATGGAGACCCTCGACGACGTGTCCGCCGACATCGCCGCGCACCAGATCCGGTTGGCCGGGCTGCTTCCGAACGCGATCGGTGAGATCGCCCGCAGGCATGGTGTCACACTGCATCCCGCGATGGTCGACGCACTGACCCGCCATACTCGGGGCAACCCGCGGCACGCGCTGGCCCTGCTCGACGAGGCGCCTGCGGCGGTGTGGTCCCGCCCGGATGCGACCCTGCCTGCGCCTTCGCACGTCCTGGCTTCCGTCGAGGCCGCGCTGTTGCACTGCGGAACCGATGGCCGCGCCCTGGTGGAGGCCTTCGCCGTATTGGGTGCTGGCGCATCCCTCGCCGAGGCCGCCGCGCTGGCGGGCGCCGATGACCCACTGGTCGGCCTCGACGCCGGCGTGTCGGCCGGATTACTGTTGCAGACAACGCAGTTCGAGCCCAGCCTACCCGATCCACTCTGCCGGACCGCGGTGCTGCAGCTCATGGGGGTACGCGCCGTTGCCGAATCGCATCGCCGTGCTGCCGAGATCGTCACCGACCAGGCGCGGCAGCTTCGGCACCGGGTCGCCGCCGCACCCCTGCCGGACGAAACGCTCGCCGACGAGGTCAACGCACTGGCCCACACGCGCGGCAACGAGGGAGCGTGGGCGCAAGCCGCGATCTTGTTTCGCGACTCGAGTCGGCTGACACCGGATCCATTGCTGCGCGACGAACGCCTCACGCGCTCGGTCGACGCGCTCGTGGCCGCGGGCGACTGTTCGGCTGCCGCATCCCTCGTGCCTTCGGTCGAGGTTCTCCGCGAAACTCCCTTGCGCAACGCCGTTCTGGCGTATCTCGCGATACTGCGGGGCCGCGCGACCGAAGCTGAGGTCCGGCTGCGCCGAGCCTGGGACATCGTCAACAGCAAGCGCGATCCGGAGATCGCCGCGCTCATCGCGCAGCGCTACGTGCTGCACTCCCTCATCCGCTGCCGCGGCGACGAACTGGTCGCCTGGGCCGATACCGCATTGCGCCTGGCCGATCGGGACTCCCCCACCGGGATCGAGTCCGCCGCGATCCGCGGACTCGGACTGGCCGCCGCAGGACGTCCGGATGAAGCAACCGCGTCCTACGACGCACTGGCGGGCCGGCTTCGGCACGGTGCGCAGGCGCAGCGCATCACGATGGGCCGGGGCTGGCTGCAACTCATTCGCGACGACGTCGACGCGGCCCGCAGCAACTTGGAAAGCGCGGTGGCCACAGCAGGTTTGGGGGGATCGACGCGAATCACATTGTGGACGAAAGGTTGGCTGGCCCGCGTGCAATTCGTCAGCGGGGACTGGGATGCCGCCCTGGCCACCGTCGAATCCGGTCTCGACCTGGCCGACTCCAGCGGCATCGTGATCGTCACACCGCTCCTGGAATGGACTGCCGCACAGATAAATGCGTTACGCGGCGACTGGGCCGCAGCGGAATCCGCGGTACGCGCGGCCGACGTGGTCACACAGGACTACGAGATGATGCGGATACCCACCATTCTCGCGCGGGCGCAGGTCGCGGAGGCCGAAGCGGACTACGCGAAGGTACTGCGCGTCGTGGAGCCACTCGCCGCGATGGCGGCGGGCACCTCACTCGCCGAACCCGGCTACTGGCCGTGGCCCGACCTGATGGCCAACGCTCTGGTCATCGACGGCAAGTTGGAGGCCGCAGACGTATTCCTGCGTCCGCACGAAGAGCAGGCCGAGGAACGTGGGCATCGCTCGGCCATGGCACGTCTCGGATACGCGCGCGGCAGGCTCCTGGGTGCCCAGGGAGACCTCGCGGCGGCACGCGTGAAGTTCGAGGAGTCCCTGGCCCTGATCGACGGGCTGCCACTGCGCTATGACCGGGCACGCATCAACTTCGCCTACGGTCAGACCCTGCGCCGGGCCGGGAAGCGCCGTGAGGCCGACGCCGTCATCAGCACGGCCCGCGACCTGTACTTGTCGCTCGGCGCGCACGCCGTCGTCGCCCGCTGCGAGCGCGAACTCAAGGCCGGCGGCCTGCACCAACTGCGCGGCTCGCGCGACAGCGTCGAACTGACCCCGCAGGAAGACGCGGTGACCTCACTCGTGGCGCAGGGCCTGTCGAACCGTGAAGTAGCTGCCGAACTGTTCGTCTCCCCCAAGACCGTGCAGTACCACCTGACCCGGGTGTACGCGAAGTTGGGCGTTCGGTCCCGCGCAGAGTTAGCTGCACTTCGCAGATGACCCGGCGGTGCGTAATGTGGGCACGATGATGGGGAGGTTTCTGGGGCCGGTGCGGTCGCGTCGCTGGTCGCAGGTGTGGTGGTCGCGGCGCTCGGCACACCGACCGCAACCCCGCAGATCGAGCTCGCCGACAACACGATTGCAATCGATCCCGGTGACGGGTCCCTCGCGAACGGTCAGACCCTGACCCCGTTCGACGTGCAGAATCCGGCCATCAACCGGCTCGACCCGCGGCTTCTGACCGCCATCCAGAACGCTGCCACCGCCGCGGCGGCGGAGGGCATCACGATGACCGTCACCTCGGGGTGGCGGTCCGCGGAGTTCCAGCAGAGCCTGCTCGACGACGCGGTGCAGACGTACGGCAGCCTGGCCGCCGCGCGCGAGTACGTGCAGACTCCGGCGGCGTCCCGGCACGTGACCGGCGAGGCCGTCGACATCGGCGGCGCGGGCGCCGATCAATGGCTGATCGCCAACGGTTCCCGGTTCGGGCTGTGCCAGATCTACGCCAACGAACTGTGGCACTTCGAACTGGTCGCCGACCCGGGGGGCCACTGCCCACCACTGCTGCCCAACGCGGCGGGCTGATCTACTCGCTGACGGACCCTAGACGCCCGCGGGAACGCGGCCGTCGATGACCGTCGCGCCGGTCTTGGCCACCACGTCGTCGTAGTCAACGCCGGGCGCGAGCTCGACGACGCGGAAGCCGTCACCCGTGACATCGAAGACGCCGAGGTCGGTGATCACCCGGCTCACCACGGCCTTGCCGGTGAGCGGCAGGTTGCATGACGAAACGAGTTTGGCAGCACCGGATTTGGCGACGTGATCCATCAGCACGATGACGCGGCCGGCTCCGCTGACGAGATCCATCGCGCCACCCATGCCCTTGACCATCGATCCGGGCACCATCCAGTTGGCCAGGTCACCGTTGGCCGCGACCTGCATACCGCCCAGCACCGCGACGTCGACGTGCCCGCCGCGGATCATCGCGAAACTCGTTGCCGAGTCGAAGAAAGAGGCACCGGCGACCACGGACACGGTCTGCTTGCCCGCGTTGATGAGATCCGGGTCGACCTCGTCGTCATACGGAAACGGCCCGACGCCGAGGATGCCGTTCTCGGCGTGCAGTGTGACGTCCGAGCCCTCCGGCAGGTAGTCCGGAATGAGGGTGGGCAACCCGATGCCGAGGTTCACGTAGTCGCCATCGTGCAGTTCGGCCGCGGCTCGTGCTGCCATCTGTTCGCGGGTCCAGCTCATCGTGCTGCCTCCTCGGAGCCCGGGCGGGCCCGGGTCGTGCGTTTCTCGATGTCCTTGTGCGCGGCCTGTTCCGGCGTCAGCGCGACGATCCGCTTGACGAAGATGCCAGGCAGGTGGATCTCGTCGGGATGCAGCTCGCCGACCTCGACGACCTGCTCGGCCTCGACCACGGTGACCCGCCCGGACATCGCGGCCGGCGGGTTGAAGTTGCGTGCGGCGGCGTGGAATTTGCAGTTGCCGGCCTTGTCGACGACGGCGGCCCGCACGAGCGCGTAGTCGGTGACGATGGATTCCTCGAGCACCATTTCCTTGCCGCCGAAGGTGCGAACCTCCTTGGCGGGCGAGGCCAGCGCGACGGTGCCGTCCGGGTGATAGCGCCACGGCAGGCCGCCCTCGGCGACGAGCGTGCCCACGCCCGTCGGCGTGAAGAACGCGCCGATCCCGCTGCCGCCGGCCCGCATCCGCTCCGCGAGGGTGCCCTGCGGGGTGAGTTCGACGGTGAGTTCGCCTGCGAGGTACTGACGCGCGAACTCTTTGTTCTCGCCGACGTAGGAGGCGATGACCCGGCTGATGCGGCCCGCCTCCAGCAGCAGGCCGAGCCCGGCGCCGTCGACGCCACAGTTGTTGGAGACGATCGTCAGATCGTCCGCGCCCTGTTCCAACAGTGCCTCGATCAAAAACCACGGGATACCGGCCAGGCCGAATCCGCCGACGGCGAGGCTGGCGCCGCTGGGGACGTCGGCGACGGCGACGGCCGCCGATTCGACCACCTTGTTGAGGGTCATGATCGCTCCAAGAAATCAATGAGGGCGGGCGTGATGATGCCGGGTTGCTCGGCGTTGGCGAGGTGGGCCGCATGCGCCACCTCGACCAGGCGGCCGTTGCGCACGGTGTCGGCGATCTCGGCCAGTTTCGCGGGCGGGGTTGCCGGGTCGTCGGTTCCGGCGATCGCCAACGTCGGTGCCGTGATGTTCGGCAGGTCGGCACGAAGGTCGAGTGCCGCGATGGCCTCGCAGCAGCCCGCGTAGCCTTCGGCCGGCGTCGCGGCGACCATGGCTTCGTGCTCAGTTTTGAGGTCGGGCCGCTCGGCGAGGAATTGGGGCGTGAACCACCGCGCCACGACGGCTTCGGCGACAGCCTTGGTGCCGTCGGCCCGCACGGTGGCGGCTCGGTCGGTCCACGCCGAGGCAGGCGGCAATTGCGCTCCCGTGCACAGCACGGCCAACCGGTCGACGCGTTCGGGGTTGCGCGCGGCGAGCCGCATGGCGGTCATGCCGCCCAGCGACAGCCCGACCACGTGCGCGCGTTCCACGTCGAGGGCGTCCATCAGCGTGACGACGTCATCGGCGAGGTCGTCGATCGAGTAGGGGCCGTCGGGCACCGGTGACTGGCCGTGCCCGCGCGTGTCGTAACGCACCACGCGGAACCGTTCCTCGAACGCGGCCAACTGGGCATCCCACATGCGGTGGGTCGAGCCCAGAGAATTCGAGAACACGACGACCGGCGCATCGGGCCGCCCGCTGACGATGTGATGGACGCTCATCGCACCGCCTCGAAAATTGCCGCGAGGCCCTGTCCCCCACCGATACACATGGTTTCGAGCACGTAGCGGGCGTCTCGGCGGACGGCTTCGTGGGCCGCGGTCGCCAGGATGCGCGCGCCGGTGGCGCCGATCGGATGGCCCAGCGAGATCCCAGAACCGTTGGGATTCACCCGGTCGTCGAGCGGGTCGACCTTCCACCGGTCCAGGACCGCGAGCACCTGAGCGGCGAACGCCTCGTTGAGCTCGATGAGGTCGATCTCGTCGAGCACCAGGCCGGCCCGGTCCAGCGCCGCGGCCGTCGCGCCGACGGGCCCGATGCCCATCGCTTCCGGTGCACATCCGGTGACCGCCCACGACTTAACCATCAGAAGCGGTGTGAGACCGTGCTTTTCGGCTTCGGCACGGGTGGTGACGACGCACATCGCGGCGCCGTCGTTCTGGCCAGAGGCGTTGCCGGCCGTCACCGTGGCCTCGGCGTCGACCTTGCCGCGGATCGGGCGCAACGACGCCAGCTGCTCGATGCTGATGTCGGCGCGGGGATGCTCGTCGCGGTCGACGACGATGTCAGGCTTGCGTTTACCCGGCACGGTCACCGGCACGAGTTCATCGGCGAACCGGCCGGCCTTGTGCGCGGCGACCGCGCGCTGATGCGAGCGCAGCGCCAGTGCGTCTTGCTCCTCGCGCGAGATGGCGTATTCGCGGCGCAGGTTCTCAGCGGTCTCGATCATTCCGCCTGAAATGGGATGGCTTGCGCCACCGGCGGTTTCGCGCGCCCGATCCAGTCGGTCCTGTAGGGCGATGCCGCCCTGCCGCACACCGGTGCGCAGCCCGAGCGCGTAGTGCTCGACGTTCGACATCGATTCGGCGCCGCCGGCGACCACGGTGCGGGCCGCACCAGTCGCGACCTGTCCGGCCGCGTAGAGCACCGCCTGCAATCCCGACCCGCAGCGGCGGTCGATCTGCAGGCCCGGCACGCCGGTGCCGAGGCCGGCATCGAGTGCGGCGATCCGGCCGATCGCGGGGGCCTCACCACTGGCGTATCCATTGCCGAGCACGACGTCGTCGATGTCGTTCTCACCCAAGCCGGTGCGGGTGACGAGTTCACGCAGGGTGATCGTGGCCAGATCCGTCGCCGTCAGGGCTGCCAGCGCGCCGCCCATCCGGCCGACCGGGGTTCGGATCGGGCTGCATATCACCACTTGGGACGCGGATGAAGCCGAAGTCATGCCTTCGACGTTAGGCAACCGGACACATATTCTGAAATACTCAGATCTGCCCCATTGATATGCACGGAGTCCTAATAGTGGAACTGCGTCACCTGCGCTACTTCCGGGCCGTCGGCGAGGAACTGCACTTCGGCCGCGCGGCGGAACGCCTGCACATCGCCCAGCCGCCATTGTCCCAGCAGATCCGACAGCTCGAACGTGAGCTCGGTGTCGAGCTGCTGATCCGCACCACCCGCACGGTCGAGCTGACCCCGGCCGGCCGCGCTTACCTGCAGCGCACTGTCGAGATTCTCGACGCCGTCGAGGAGGCGGCCGGCCAGGCCCGGCGGATCGCCGCGGGTATCGAGGGACGGGTGGCGATTGGATGCGTCGGTTCGGCCACGTATTCACTGCTTCCGCAGCTGGTCCGGGCGCTCGGCGAATCGTTGCCCGGTGTCGAGGTCAGTGTGCGTGGCGAGATGCTGGCGCCCGCCCAGCTCGAGGCCCTCGTCTCGGGCGGCATCGATCTCGCGCTGCTGCGTCCGCCGGTGATGCACGACGGCGTCGTGACCGAGACAGTGCGCCGCGACCGGTTGCTGGCCGCGCTGCCCGCCGACCATCGCCTGGCCGGCCGCGCCGAGGTGACCGTCGACGATCTGCGCGACGAGGATTTCGTCGTTCACGCCGGCCATGGCCGCTCGGTCATGAGCAACCTGGTCGCGGCGATATGCGCCGATGCCGGGTACGTGCCGCGGATCCGTCAGGAGGTCTCCGAAACCTCGACCCTCGTGACGCTCGTCGCGGCCGGGATCGGCGTCGCGATCGTCCCCGCCCCCACGGCCGCGCTCGACATCGCCGGGGTGCGTTACGTGCCGTTGGCGCCTGCGTCGTTGGGCGTCGACCTGGTCGCCGCCCGGACTCAGGATTCGGCCGTCATCGCCAATGTGTTGGGAGTGTTGCGCGAGCTCACGGAATAGGGTGACCTCATGACACTGTCCGGAAAGACCATGTTCATCTCCGGTGCCAGCCGCGGTATCGGTCTCGAGATCGCCAAGCGGGCGGCCGCCGACGGCGCCAATATCGCGCTGGTCGCCAAGACCGCCGAACCGCACCCCAAACTCGAGGGGACGATCTACACCGCCGCCAAGGAGATCGAGGAGGCCGGCGGGCAGGCCCTGCCGATCGTGGGTGACGTGCGTGACGGCGATTCGGTCGCCGGTGCGGTGGCCAAGGCCGTCGAGCACTTCGGCGGCATCGACATCTGCGTCAACAACGCGTCGGCGATCAACCTCGGCTCGATCGAAGAGGTGCCGCTCAAGCGGTTCGACCTGATGAACGGTATCCAGATCCGCGGTACGTACGCCGTGTCGCAGGCCTGTATCCCGCACATGAAAGGCCGGGAGAATCCGCACATTCTGACGCTGTCGCCGCCGATCCGGCTGGAATCGGAGTGGCTCAAGCCGACCGCGTACATGATGGCGAAATTCGGGATGACGTTGTGCGCGTTGGGCATTGCCGAAGAGATGCGTGAGGCGGGTATCGCGTCGAACACGTTGTGGCCGCGCACCCTGGTGGCCACCGCCGCCGTGCAGAACCTGCTCGGCGGCGACGAGGCGATGGCGCGGGCCCGCAAGCCCGCGGTGTACGCCGACGCCGCATACGCGATCTTCAACAAACCGGCTCGTGAGTACACGGGTCACAGCCTGCTGTGTGAGGACGTGCTGCTCGACAACGGCGTCACCGATCTGTCGGTCTACGACTGCGTGCCGGGCTCGGACCTCGGTGTGGATCTGTGGGTCGACACCCCCAACCCGCCGGGGTACGTGCAGCCCTAGCACCACCCGCTGAATGGCTTTGGCGGCCAAAGGAACTGAGGACAGCCCTCCGCGAGCGGTCGGCGGGCGTGGAAAATTCAGTCGATCGCTGCGCGTGCCGTCGGTATGGTCGGCGATGTCACGACGATGGCGAAAGGACCACGATGACATCCGGCCATACCCCGGCCCCCGATCTGCCCCTCAGCGCCAGAGTCACTGCCCCTGCGACGGTTGACATTCCGGCCGTCGGCGACGACCTGACGTGGCGCGCGGCGACGAAGGACGACATCGTGGCCATCTGGGCGCTCCTGGGCGCCGCGGGCACGGTCGACCACCCGCGGTATCTGGTCACGAAGGAAGAAATCACCGAGGAATTCACGCGATCCGACTTCGATCCCGCAGCCGACACCATCATCGCGTTCGACTCGTCCGGACAGGCTGTCGCGTACGGGACCTCGACCCTGAACTCGAGTCAGGAATCACTCGTGCAGGTGGCCCTCGACGGCGCGGTCCACCCCGACCGTCGTGGCGAGGGCATCGGAACCGCGCTCCTGCGCTGGCAGGAACAGCGTGGCTTGCAGCACCTCGCCGGCTCGGACAAGTGCCTGCCCGGATGGTTGGGGTCGGGGGCGAACGAGATCGCCACGGCGAAAGTGCGCTTGCTGCACCGCAACGGCTACGAGTCGGTCAGATGGTGGCACGAGTTGGAACGCAACCTCGCCGAGCCGATTCCCGATGTCGCCCCGGATAACTCGGTGCGTATCGTCAACTACGGTCCCGAGTGGTCGGAGCCGACCCGCCACGCGCACAACGACGCGTTCCGCGACCACTGGGGCAGCCAGCCCATCACCGAAGAGGACTGGCAGATCGGCGACCGGCTCAGCACCACGCGGCCCGACCTGTCCTTCCTGGCGGTCGCCACCGATGCCGACGGCAACGACCAGGTGGTCGCCTACGTGCTCAGCGAGGTCAACAAGGAAGAATGGGCGCTCGTCGGCCACTCATTCGGATACATCAACTCGGTGGGTGTCGCGCGCGAATGGCGCGGCCGCAAACTCGCCCAGGCGCTCCTCACCCACACCATGCGTGCCTACCGGGCTGATGGGCTCGACCGTGCGGTCCTCGATGTCGACTTCGAAAGTCCCACAGGCGCTTTGGCGTTGTACGAGAAGCTGGGTTTCACCACGGTGGACCGTTCGGTGAGTCTCGTCAAGCAGTTCTGAGCGCAGCCAAATCGCCTAGCACCAGACGATTTTGGAGGATAACCCCCGCGACGTACCCGTCGCGCTCAGATAGCGTTCTGGCGTGAGCAGCGCAGCCGGTCTCTCAGACAACCAGATAGCCGAAGAATCCACGCCGCCCGTCCCGGCCTGGACGCCATTGCAGAAGCTCGCCTTTCGACTGTTGTTCACGATCGGCGGAGGCATCGTCGTTCTCTCCGTCTACGGCAATCTCGGCCTCGGCGTGTTGTGGAAGCCGCTGTTGGACGCGCTCGCACACCTGGGCGAGCGCGTCGCCGGCGGTTCGGGCGCGACCCTGACCCTCTCGGGCTCCGGTGATTCGCTTGCCACCTGGTACTTCCACCTGGGCTGGATCCTTGTGGCCCTTGCGATCACCGCCGTCTGGACCGCGCTCGACAGGCAACGGCCGAACTACCGCAGCCTTGCGGCGCTGTTGCTGGTCGTCGCGCGATTCGCGCTCGCGGTGTCCATGTTGCTGTACGGGCTGGCCAAAGTCATCCCGGCCCAGATGGGCTACATGGTGTTGCCCGCCTACCAGATTCAGCTCGTCGGCGACGTCAGCCTGATGAACACCCTGTGGGGGTTCATGGGCGCCTCCGCTCCATACTCCATTGCGGCGGGTCTGGTCGAATTCGTGTCCGGAGTATTGCTCCTGTGGCGTCGCACATGGTTGATGGGTGCGTTGCTCGCCATCGTCGCGATGGGCCAGGTTTTCCTGCTGAACCTGTTCTACGACGTGCCGGTCAAGCAGATTTCCGGACAGCTTCTGCTCATCGCCATCGGCATCACCGCACCGTACTGGCGCAGCCTGGCGGCGATGCTGTTGCAGCGTGGACCGGTTGAACCCGTGACGCTGTGGGCACCGCTCGGCTCGGGCACACGGTGGGTGCGCCGCACCGGCACGGTGACGAAGTGGGTGCTCGCGGGCGCATTCATCGCGCTCACCACGACCTTCAGCATCGTGGCGCTCCACTACATGCACGAGCGGGAGTCGGAGATCGACGGGGTCTGGCGGACAACGTCATTCACCATCGACGGGCGGCAGGCGACACTGCAGGACACCGCACCGGAGCCCTGGATCAACGTCGCGATCACGTACCGGGCCAGCGATTACAGGAGCATCGTCACCCAGAACGCCGCCGGCTACGTCACGTCCTACGATTACGAAATCCACGACGACCGCATCGAACTCAAGCATCCCGAGCGAACCGAGCCGATCGTCCTCTACTACCGCCAGGACGCGCCGGATCGGCTCATGCTCACCGGCATGCTCGACGGCAAGCGGATCGAAGGGCAATTCGAACGCCGATTCCTCCAGAAGTCCAACTCCCATTTCCGCTTCGTCCAACCCGACGTCGAGCCCGGTTTCGCCGGCCGGTTGCCGTAGAACGCGCGGGTCGGTCCGCCGCCTACCATGTGCCACTGACACCTTCCGCGCACGGACCGCCAGAAGCCCGCTTTTATCCCCAGTTTCGTTTTCGTCCACAGATTCGGCCTGGCAGGTCGAAGACGCACAGCGTTTCGCACGTGTGTTCGATACGTTCGGGTCATGGCTCAGTTCACCACCGCAGAGGCAGCACGCGAGCACCTTCGTGCCCTGGCCGACCAAGTGGACGCCGCCTACGCCGAGATGGCAAGCCTGTCCTCGGATGGGGTGGGCAATGAGTTTCGCGTCGAGATGGCCGAGCGACTGGAGACTCAAGAGCGCACGAACCGAGGCCTGATGTACCGGATCTTCGGCGAGATCGCCGATCCGCCGGACGAAGCCGGGATGGAACCGGCGGTTGCCGACAGCCTGTGGGCACGTCTGCGCATTCCGCCGAAAGAGATCAAGCGCCGCATGAAGGCTGCCGCCCGGCTTCGTCCGCGCCGCCGGCTGACGGGCCCGCCGGCGCCGCCCGAACTCCCACTGGTGGCAGCAGCATTGGAGGAGGGCGCCATCGGTGAAGATCATCTACGCGCCATCTGCCGGGCCGTCGACACTCTGCCGTCCGGAGTGTCCGATGACGACCGCGCCGAAGTCGAACGCAGCCTCGTGCGCGAAGCCCGAAAGAACGACGCCGAGATCGTCAAAACCGCGGGGCGGCGCATCGATGAGATCTTCAACCCTGACGGCCATTACAACGAAGAAGACCGGGCGCGCCGCCGCGGCCTGCACCTCGGCCCGCAAGGCCCCGACGGCATGTCGCGACTGGACGGCTGGATCGACCCCGAAGCCCGCAGCTTTGTGGAAGCGTCCACCGCCGCGGTTCGCCCCGGCCGCCATCTGCCCGACGGCACGCTTGCCAAGGTCGAGGACGACCGCACCCCCGATCAGCGCTGCCACGACGGCATCAAGCTCGGCCTCAAACTGGGCATCGCGTCCGGCGGCATGGGCTCACACCGCGGCCATCCGGTCACCGTAATCGCCCGCACCACACTGGCCGAACTCAATCAGGCCGCGCATGCCGTCCATGACCCCGGCATTCCGATGCCGACTCCCGCCCGCACCGGCGGCGATACCGCACTGCCGATGCGGGATCTGATCCGCATGGCCGCTGATGCCATCCACTATCTGGTGATCTTCGACGACCACTCCGAGCGTCCCCTCTACCTCGCCCGCCAGGCCCGCATCGCCACCGCCGACCAACGCATCATCTGCTATGCCCGCGACGGCGGATGCACGCGGCCGAACTGCTCAGAACCCGACTATCACTCCGAGGTCCACCACAGTCCGGATTGGGATCCCGACGGCGCCACCGATGCCGACAAACTGTTCTTCGCATGCGGGCCCGACCATGCCCGCGTCACCCGCGGCGAACTCATCACCGAAGTCATGCCCAACGGTCGCCTCGGCTGGACCGACGGCACGACTGCACTCCAGACCAACCACGTCCACCACCCCGACGAACTCCTGCACGACCCCGCCCCGCCCGGCGAGGGCGACGGTGGTGCGAAAGCCGATAGGCATACTCGATCTGTGACTGAAGCCAAACCCACCAACTGGGCCGGCGGGCGTTATGAAGCCGTCGCCGAACGTATCGCAGCCATCGCGGGTGAAGTCGTCGCCGCCGTCGACAGCCGTCGTCCGATCCGCGGCGCCACGGTGCTCGACCTTGCGTGCGGTACCGGCAGCGCCGCGTTGGCAGCCGCGGCCGCCGGTGCCGGCGTGACGGGCGTCGACCTCACGCCCGAGTTGATCGAGATCGCCTCCAACCGGCCGGGCGGCGCCGAAGTCAACTGGGTGGTGGCCGACGCCGCCAATACCGGACTGCCCGATTCCGGCTTCGACGCGGTGACGTCGAACATGGGCATCATCTTCGTCGAACCGAACAGTCTGGTGGCCGAGGTCGCGCGGCTGTTGCGGCCCGGCGGCGTGTTCGGGTTCTCCTCATGGATCCGCGACGGGGCGGGCAGCCCGTTCTACAACCCGATCGTCCAGACGCTCGGGCAGCCGCCGGCATCCGGCCACTCCCCCGACGACTGGGGCGATCCGGACATCGTGGCGACACGGCTGGCCGCCGACTTCGACGACCTCGCGATCGAAAAGCGGTTGCACACTTGGCAATTCGGATCGGTGTCGAGCGCGATGCATTTCATCGGCCGGGAGTCGCCCATGCACGTCGATCTGCTGGGGCGGCTCGACGAGCCGCAGCGTGGTCAGCTGCTGACGGCATTCGAGACCGCGCTGACCGAATGCGCTGACGACGCGGGGCAGGTGTCGTTCACCAGTCCCTACCTGGTTGCGACCGCACGCCGCCGGTGAGCTAGCCGCGTCCTGAAGGCTCAATTACCGCGCCTGATAGAGGATCCCGCGGCCGATGGCCTCGCGGACCTCCGGCAGCGCGGCCTCGGCGAGCGCATCGGTGTCGACGCCATGATGTGTCGCGAGCAGTTCGATGAGCGTGCCGAGCGGGACTTCGCCGCGGCATCCGGCGAGTAGAGCCCGCAACACTTCGTCGACACCGATGACCGCGGCCGGACCGCCCGGGCGGCGGACCGCTGCCCCGACTTGCTGCCACCCGTCCGGGCCGGGCAGGGATTGCTCTTCCAGGAACACCGGTGCCGTCGAGAGCCGGGCGGCCAGCAGCTGGTCATCGGAGGTGTCGCGCAGGTACGCGCGGCGAGCGAAGAACGCGTCGACTTCCGATCCGGTGACCAACTCGTCGGCGGCCGTGATCTCTTCGAGAATCTGCTCGGGGCGTTCACCATGACGCGGTGCCCGCAGCGAGATCAGACCCATCCCGATACCGGCGATGTCTTGTTCGGCGAACCAGTCCAGCCACTGCCCGCCGCGGTCGGCCATCTGTTCGGGTGTCTCACCGGCATCGGCCAGCCACAGCGAGACGTAGCTGATGGGGTCGGCGAGCTCACGCTGCACGACCCAGGCGTGCAGGCCGGTGCCGGCCAGCCAGCCGCGCACGCGATCCCGCCAGTCGGAGCTTTCCGAGCAGACGATCCAGTTGGCCATGATGTGCGCTGTGCCGCCCGGCAGCAGATGGTCGCCGACTTGTTCGATCAGGCTCTGGCACAACAGGTCTCCGGCGATCCCGGAATCCCGGTAGATGTAGTCCCGTGCACCGGACCCCACCACGAACGGCGGGTTGGACACGATCAGGTCGAAGCGCTCCCCCGCGACGGGCTCGAACAAGCTGCCGTGGCGCAGATCCCACGACATGCCGTTGAGACGCGCCGTCGCAGCGGCGAGCGCCAGCGCGCGCTCATTGGTATCGGTCGCCACGACTTCGGCGCAGTGCGCGTCGAGGTGCAGCGCCTGGATGCCGCAGCCGGTGCCCAGATCCAGTGCGCGATTCACGGGTGTGCGAATCACGGCACGGGCCAAAGAAATCGACGCCCCACCGATGCCGAGCACGTGGTCGTGCCGGAGTGGGCCACTGCGTAGCGCCGCATCCTGGTCCGACACGACGATCAGATCGTGGGCTCCGTCGCTGTGCGGGCGGATATCGAGAGCCGCGCGCACCGCACCGTCGGACACCTCGACCACACCGTTGGCGGCCAGGGCCTCCACGGACACGGACGGCAGCGCCGTCTCGACCTGTTCCCGGAACTCGTCGCTGCCCAGCAGAAACAGCCGCACGAGGACGGCCAACCGCTGCCGATCAACGGGTGCGGCGTTCGTGGCGCGCAGGGCCGGCCACCACACTCCGCGGCCGAGCGCCGCGTTCACGTCCGCCCCCAGCAGGTCGGCCACCCCGTCGACCGTGTACTGCGCTGCGCGCAGATCCGTGCCGATCGCGTCGACGACGCCAGGCTCGATGATCAAAACAGGGATGCTTCCGGCTCAGCCGGCTCGATCAGCTCCGGGCCGTTGTTCCGCACACTGTTGACCAACCGGGACACCTCACGGATCGCGATCCGATCGAGGTCGCCATGCCCTCGCAGCAGCCCCTCGTCGATCGGGGAATCGGGATCGAGCCAGCGATCCCAGTCCGGGGCGCTGATGGTCAACGGCATGCGGTCGTGGATGTCGGCGAGGGGCCCGGCCGCGTCGGTCGTGATGATCGTGCAACTCAGCAGCGGCGGTGCATCTTTTGGCGCGCCGGCCGGTCGCCACGTCGTCCACAGCCCCGCCATGAATAGGGGCTCACCGTTCGCGCCGTACATGTAGAAGGGCGTCTTCTCGCCTTTCTGGCCCTTCCACTCGTACCAGCCGTCCATCGGCACGAGGCAGCGCTTGTTCTTGGCGGAGTTGCGGAACGCCGGCGAGCTGGTCACCTTGTCGGCCCGTGCGTTGATCAGCAGCGGGCCCTTGTTGTCCGGCGTGCCGTCCTCTGCCGTCTTGACCCACGGTGGGATCAGACCCCAACGCATCGACCGCACCCGCCGGGTGGACTCGTCATCGGGCTCGGTGTGGCGTTTGACCACGCTGCTGATGGTCGTGGTCGGAGCGACGTTGTAATTGGCGCCCGCGACGTCTTTGTCACCGGAGGCCGAGGTGGTCTCGTCGATGGCCTGGATCTTCTGCGCCAGCAGCGCCGGGTCGGTGGTGACCGCGAAACGTCCACACATAGAGCCCATGGTTGCAGAATCGGGCGACAAGGCAGGATATAGGCCGTGAGCGGACACGACGAGCAGAAAGCAGCCTGGGCTGCCCCGTCGACCACCACGCCTGTCGATGCGACGGTGACGGTGCCCGGATCGAAGTCACTGACCAACCGTGCGCTGATCCTCGCCGCGCTGGCCACCCCGCAGGGCACCTCGACGATCAGCGGGGCACTGCGCAGCCGGGACACCGACCTCATGATCGAAGCCGTCCGCGCGCTGGGTGTGACCGTGACCGGCGACGGCAGTGAACTGACCGTCGGCGGCGCCATCGCCCCCGCCCCGGACGCCCGCGTCGACTGTGGTCTGGCCGGCACGGTACTGCGGTTCGTGCCATCGGTCGCCGCGCTGAGCACGGCGTCGGTCACGTTCGACGGTGACGAGCAGGCGAGGGCGCGTCCGATCGCGCCGCTTCTGGACGGGCTGCGCAACCTCGGCGTCGACGTGGACGGTGACGGCCTGCCGTTCGTCGTGCGCGGCAGTGGCGCGGTCAGCGGTGGGACGGTCGAGATCGACGCGTCGGGGTCCTCGCAGTTCGTCTCCGGTCTGCTGCTGTCGGGTGCGTCGTTCACCGACGGACTGACGATCGTGCACACCGGCGAGTCGGTGCCGTCGGCCCCGCACGTGGCCATGACGGTGGCGATGCTGCGCGATGCCGGAGTGGACGTCGACGACTCGGTGGCCAACCGCTGGCACGTCCATCCGGGCCCGATCGCCGCGCGGGCCTGGAACATCGAACCGGATCTGTCCAACGCCACCCCGTTCCTGGCCGCGGCACTCGTCACCGGGGGGACCGTGCGGATCGCCGGTTGGCCCACGGTCAGCATCCAGCCCGCCGACACCATCCTCGATCTGCTGACGAAGGTGAATGCGTCTGTCCGACAGATGGATTCACACCTCGAGGTCACGGGCGCCGAGGAGTACGACGGCTTTGACGCCGACTTGCACGACGTCGGCGAACTCGCACCTACCGTGGCGGCGCTGGCGGCCCTGGCCCGGGAGGGCGCCACGTCACGGTTGCGCGGGATCGCCCACCTGCGCGGGCACGAGACCGATCGCCTCGCCGCACTCACCGCCGAGATCAACGGCCTCGGCGGGGACTGCGCCGAGACCGAGGACGGCCTGCTCATCACCGCACGGCCACTGCACGGCGGGACGTGGCGGTCCTACGCCGATCACCGGATGGCCACGGCCGGCGCGATCATCGGCCTGCGGGTGCCCGGTGTCGAGGTGGAGAACATCGAGACGACGGCCAAGACGCTGCCCGACTTTCCGCTGATGTGGGTGAACATGCTGGCGGATTCGCCTGGGGATTGACAGCCGTTGAGCGCGCGGGAATACGACGAATCCGACGTCCGCATCAGACCGGGTCGGGGTACCCGCCCGCGCACCAAGACCAGGCCCGACCATGCCGACGCCCGGTCCGCGATGGTGGTGACCGTGGATCGTGGCCGCTGGGGCTGTGCGCTCGCCCGCGATCCGCACCATCGCGTGACCGCCATGCGGGCCCGCGAACTCGGCCGCACCCCGATCGTCGTGGGCGACGACGTCGACGTCGTCGGAGACCTGTCGGGCCGCCCTGACACCCTGGCCCGCATCGTGCGGCGCGGTGAACGCCGAACGGTCTTGCGCCGCACGGCCGATGACACCGATCCCACCGAGCGGGTGGTGGTCGCCAATGCCGATCAGCTGCTCATCGTCGTGGCGCTGGCCGATCCGCCACCACGCACCGGATTCGTCGAACGTGCGCTGATCGCCGCGTATGCCGGTGGCCTGCAACCGATCCTGTGTCTGACCAAATCGGATCTGGCGCCACCCGAGCCCTTCGCGGCGCAGTTCGACGGGCTCGATTTGACGATCGTGAACGCGGGCCGTGACGACCCGCTCGACGCCGTCGCCCCACTGCTGACCGGCCAGGTCACCGTGTTCCTCGGCCACTCCGGGGTCGGCAAGTCGACACTCGTGAACCGCCTTGTGCCAGAGGCAGATCGGGCTACCGGTGAAGTCTCTGGCGTCGGCAAGGGCAAGCACACGTCGACGCAGTCGATCGCGTTGCCGATCGACGGCGACGGCTGGGTGATCGATACCCCCGGCGTGCGCTCGTTCGGCCTTGCCCACATCGAGCCAGACGACGTGATACTGGCGTTCTCCGATCTGGCCGACACCATCGACGACTGCCCACGCGGATGTGGGCACATGGGTCCGCCTGCCGATCCGGAATGTGCGCTCGACACGCTCTCCGGCGCGGCGGCCGACCGGGTGGCTGCCGCGCGACGACTCTTGGCAGCGCTGAAAGAAAGCTGACAGTTCCCCCACCGACCTTGCTGGTTAGCTCGGCTAAGCGTTAAATCGATGGCATGGAACGCACCGATAACGACACCTGGGACCTGGCCACCAGCGTCGGCGCCACGGCGACGATGGTCGCGGCGGGGCGGGCTCGCGCCACCCGAGCCGAACCTGCCCTCATCGACGATCCCTTCGCCGAACCGCTGGTGCGCGCCGTCGGCATCGACTTCTTCACCCGTTGGGGCAGCGGTGATCTCGATGCCGCGACTGTCGACATCCCCGGTGCGCCGTGGGGCATGCAGCAGATGACCGACCTGCTGGCCGCGCGCACCAGGTATTTCGACGCGTTCTTCACCGATGCCGCGCAAGCGGGCATCCGGCAGGCGGTGATCCTGGCCTCGGGCCTCGATGCGCGCGGCTACCGGCTGGCGTGGCCCGCCGGAACCGTGGTGTTCGAGATCGACGTTCCCGACGTGTTGACCTTCAAGGCGCGCACGCTGGCCCAGCTCGGGGCCGCACCGACCGCCGACATCCGGGAGGTGCCTATCGATCTGCGCGACGACTGGCCGACTGCCTTGCGTGCGAGCGGTTTTGACCCGACTGCTCCTTCGGCGTGGAGCGCCGAAGGCCTGTTGCCGTTCCTGCCTGCCGACGCCCAGGACCGGTTGCTCGACAACATCACCGCACTGAGTGCGTCGGGAAGCAGACTGGCCTGCGAGGTTTCGCTGATCGGAAGCGACCCGGACGGTGCGAGCACCCAGGAGCTGGATCCGATCACCGCACGCTGGCAGGAACACGGTTTCGACGTCGAACTCGGCGAGCTCGGCTACCCGGGCCCGCGCAACGACGTCGACGACTACCTCGGCGCCCGCGGCTGGACGACGGTTCGTACGCAGCTCACCGCCCTGCTCGCCGATACCGGGCTGGACGTGCCCCCACGTATCGACGGCAGGCATTCGCTGAGCGACAACTACTACAGCACCGCGGTCAGGCGGTAGCGGGGTCAACGCTTGGCCTTGGCCTGGTCGGCCGCCGCCTGCTCCTGCTCCTGTTCGGCTTCGTCCTTCGCCTTCTTGAGCGCCGCCCGTCCTTCCGGGCTGGCGGCGGAGTTCCCCGGCGCCTTGGCCGTCGCCACCCCGGCGTTGCAGTTCAGGTTCAGCAGCACGGTGTCGGTGACCGGTGCGAAGTCGTCACCCTTGAGCCACGGCGCCTGCTCAGAACTTGTGACGACACAGTCGTCGTCCGATAACGAGTCACCCGACCGAGTCGAGACAACACCTTTCATACCGGCGTCGGCAAGCGCGGACTGGGCATCGGCATACGTTTGGCCGGCATAGTCATCCGCGGCCGCGACACCGGTGGCCAACAACCCCACGGGAACGCCGGACAATGCGACCGCGACCGCGGCCTTCGCGAGCAGCTTTTTCATTTCGACCTCCGGTCAACCCGACGTGTTGAGAGCCAGAGGTTAGGAGCGGTGTCTGCGAGGGCCCTGGGAGAACAGCCGGTGAATACTTGGAATCGGATGCGATTTGGACTTTCACGTCCGAAAAAGTGTCGCAGTAGACATGTCAATACCAGCTAACCGCAATTGACCGTCGCAGAACTGGACGATACAGTTCAGTTCGGATATTTGCGGCTCACAGACAGGACATTCGTGATGACTTCACGTCGTTTACCCCGCCGCCTTGCCGCCACCGCCGGCCTGGCCGCCCTCATCGGCATGGGCGGTTTCGCCGTGGCCTGCGGCACCGGTGGCGAGGAAGCTCCCAGCACTCCGACGACCACGACGACCACAACCACGACGACCACCGCCCCGAGCGTGGCGCCCACCGAGAAGGGACTGAACCCCGACGGCGGGAACAAGTTCACGCCCACGCACATCGTCACCCCGGCACCGCCCACCGGCGGCGGCAAGGGCGGCCACTAAAACCGTTGTCAGGCAGCCTGATACGACTTGATGTGGTCGATCGCCATATTGAGCGCCGACTGCATCAGACGCGGATCATGCGCAGTCTGAGACAGCAGGTAACCGCCCTCGACCGCGGCGAGTAACCCGGTCGCGAGACCCTTCGCGTCGATGTCGGCGCGAAGGGCTCCGCTGTCACGGATGCGCTGCAGTGCGGCCGCCAGCAGATCGCGCCACTGCGCGAAGTGCTCGGCCAGCGATACGCGTGCTTTGTCGTCAGAGTCGGACAGCTCGGCGGCGAGCGAGCCGAGTTCACATCCCCACAAGCCACGGCGCAGCGCACACCGTTGGACCATGGCGTCTCTCCACTGGTCCAAGCCCCGAAAGCTGTCAACCTTCTCGAGCCGCAGCCGCTGCCACGACAGAATCTCGTCGGCGCGGAGGTTGATCACCTCATAGACCAGCTCGGACTTGTCGTCGAAATGCTGGTAGAACTGCGATTTACTGGCCGCGCCCGCAGCCAGCACCTCGTCGATCGTCGTCGCAGCCACACCCTTGACGTGCATCAGCTCGGCAGCGGCCGCCACGATGCGATTGCGGGTCGCCACGCCCCGAGACGTCAGCCGAGGCCGCGAAGCGGGTTCCTGTTCCGACGGCACGCCTCAACTGTAAACCGAACAGTCCGGTCCACTTCACCCGGCGCTGGCGCGTGCCTTTGATGGGCGATGCCTGCCCGTTGTCACGCTAGCGTGGCATTCGCCGCCTACTGCCACTCCAGCGTGACAATCGGCAGCGAAACACCCAGCGGCCGCGACCCTCAGCACCGCCAGCCACGCTAGCGTGACAAACGACGCCTACTGCCACTCCAGCGTGACAATCGGCAGCCAAGCAGTCGGCACTCGGGCAAAACGGCAATCGGCAACGAAGCCGTCCACAGAAACAACCGTGGGCTGCACCGAAATTCGGCACAGCCCACGGTCGGACGAAAACTACGCGGCGCGCTTGGTGCGGCGCCAGCCGCGGACGGTCTCGATCGCGGTCTTCAAACCGCGGCGGCGACCGGTGTGGGGATCGGTGACCCCGAATCCCTCGAGCTCGGTGAACATCCGCTCACTGCGGGTCTCCGGTGCATTGTCAGCGGTGTCGCGGAGGAACCGATCCGGCAATGACAGCTTGGCGATCGTGCGCCAGGACTTGCCGTATTGCACGAGGAACGAGCCCGTGGTGTAGGGCAGGTCGTACTTCTCGCACAGTGCCCTGACCCGGATCGAGATCTCGTAGAGCCGGTTGCTCGGCAGATCGGGATACAGGTGGTGTTCGATCTGGTGGCACAGGTTGCCGCTCATGAACCGCAGCACCGGGCCGTTGTCGAAATTGGCACTGCCCAGCATCTGCCGGAGGTACCACTGGCCCTTGGTTTCGCCGACCATGTCCGTCTTGGTGAATTTCTCTGCGCCATCGGGGAAATGGCCGCAGAAGATCACCGCGTTGGCCCACACGTTGCGGATGATGTTGGCCATCGCGTTGGCCTTCAAGGTGGACTTGTAGGTCGCACCCGGCGACAGCGAGGTCACCGCCGGCCATGCCACGTAGTCCTTGAACACCTGCGCGCCGGCTTTGACGCCGAACTCACGCACGCGGACCAGCGTGGCCTTGCGGTCGTCGCGGCCCTTGAAGATCTTGCCGAGCTCCAGGTGCTGCAACCCAACGCCCCACTCGAACAAGGTGCACAACATGGTGTTGTAGAACAGGTTGAGCAGGTTCATCGGCTTCCAGCGCTGGTCGCGCGTCACCCGGATGAGGCCATAGCCCACATCGTCGTCCATGCCGAGGATGTTGGTGTACTTGTGATGCATGAAGTTGTGGGTGAACCGCCAGTGCTTGGACGCCCCACTCATGTCCCACTCCCACGTCGAGGAGTGAATCTCGGGATCGTTCATCCAATCCCACTGGCCATGCATGACGTTGTGGCCGATCTCCATGTTCTCGATGATCTTGGCCACGCCCAGGGTCGCGGTACCTGCCCACCATGCCGAGCGGCGCGAGCTGGCCGCCAGCATGAGCCGGCCCGCGAGCTCAAGGGCACGCTGTGCCGCAATGGTCCGGCGGATGTAGCGCGCGTCGCGCTCGCCGCGGGAGTCTTCGATGTCCTGACGGATTGCATCGAGCTCGATGCCCAGATTCTCGATGTCGGCATCGGTGAGATGCGCGAACGCGGGAACGTCGGTAACAGCCATCGTCAGCCTCCTTTCGCCTACCTACGCTACCGTAACCTACGAATCCGTAGGTTACCAGTCAGTAAAGTCTAAACGTCGAGCACACAGTCGCCGGAGGCGGCCGAAACACACGTCTGAATCCGGGTGCCCGGATCGTGTTCCACGCCGGTCCGCAAGTCACGGACATGCCCGTCGACCAAGCCCACCACGCACGACTGACAGATACCCATCCGGCAGCCGAACGGCATCCGGATCCCGACTTTTTCGCCGGCATCCATGAGCGGCGTCGCGCCGTCGACCTCGATCTCCTTGCCGCTGCGCTCGAAGGTGACGGTGCCACCGGCACCGTGCGGGGCGGCGCGGCTCACCGCGAAGCGTTCGAGATGCAAATTCTCGGGCACCCCGGCCGCCGCCCACACCTTTTCGGCGTCGTTGAGCATGGCTTCGGGTCCACACGCCCAGGCCTGACGGTCCTGCCAGTCGGGCACCTCGTCACCGAGCCGATGCAGATCCAGCCTGCCCTCGGTCCTGGTGCGGCGCAATTGCAGCCGGTAGCCGGGATGCGCCTCTTGCAGGGCCGCCAGTTCCCCGCCGAACATCACATCGGATTCCGTTGGCGCGGAATGCAAGTGGACGATGTCGGTGATCTGGTCGCGGCGCACCAGCGTGCGCAGCATCGACATCACCGGGGTGATGCCGGAACCGGCGGTCAGGAACAGCACCGAGGCCGGCGCCGGATCGGGCATGACGAAGTTGCCCTGCGGCGCGGCCAGCCGCACCACGGTCCCGGGTGCCAGCCCTCCGACCAGGTGGGTCGAGAGGAACCCCTCGGGCATCGCCTTGACCGTGATGGTGATGGTGCGTGCACCGGTCACCGGGCTCGACGTGAGCGAGTAAGACCGCCACCGCCAGCGCCCGTCGATGAGCACACCGATGCCGATGTACTGACCGGGTTGATAGTCGAACGAAAAGCCCCATCCGGGTTTGATGACCAACGTGGCCGAGTCGACGGTTTCGCGCCGCACTTCCAGCACCCGGCCGCGCAGTTCCCGAGCCGACCACAACGGGTTGGCCAGCTTCAGATAGTCGTCCGGCAACAACGGCGTCGTGATCCGCCCGACGATGTTGCGCACCGCATGCCAGCCAGGGTTTTCCTTGGCTCCCGCGATGGTGGGGCGGACCGTATCGGCAACATTGGCCGAGATCTTGATGTAGTTCTTGGCCATGCAACCTACGGTACCGTAACCTACGGTGTCGTAGCCAGCCCTACGTCGGAATCTGACAGCGACGTCACAGACTCAGTAGGTCACAACAGCTCGAGCAGGAACGGAAGCTCCTGCGGGGCATACCAGGCCAGATCGTGATCCTGTGCGTCGCCGACGGTCAGTTCGGCGTCCTCGTCGCCGAGATCAGCCTCGTCGATGACGTCCACCGCGGCAAGCACCGCCGGTTCGGCGTCGGCGTTGTCGACGTACACGGCGATCACGGCGTCGAGGTCGACGGGCCCGCTCAACCGGACCACCGCGTCGTCGAGGTCGGGACGTCCGGTCGCCTCGGGCACTTCGGCTACGACGACCGCGCGGCGCGTGGGCAGCTCCGAGGTGCCCCCGGTGGCGAGCAGCCGAATCGACGCCAGCGCGGCTTCGCGCAGGGCTACCTCGGCGAGCTCGTCGTCGTCGCCCTCGGCGTAGGCCTCACGCAGTGTCGGGGTCACCGCGAATGCCGTCCCGTTGACGACGCGCAACGACCGGTCGGCGACGAGTTGCTGCAGAGCGGCCAGGGTCGTCGGGATGTAGACGCGCACCCCGCGAGGTTAGCCGTCCGCCGCGGGATCTTTCTCCACCGCGATGACAAAGTCGTCGCCGTGTTGGGTGACACCGGCGACCACCGCGTCGTTCATCGCCTCCACGGCGTACTTGCGGCGCACCACCAACGGGTCGTTGCGCAGGTCGCGCACGAGCGCGACCGCCAGGCCCACCATCACGACGACGAACGGCAACGCCGCGATGATCGTGATCTTCTGCAGGCCGTTCAGCGCATCCTCGCCGCCCACCAGCAGCATGACCGCCGCCACCGCACCGGTGGCCACACCCCAGAAGATGACGGTGGGCCGGGTCGGTTTGATCGTGCCCCGCTCGGACAGCGAACCCATCACGATCGACGCCGCGTCGGCACCCGATACGAAGAAGATGGCGACCAGGATCATCACCAGAACGCTCGCCACGGTGGCGATCGGGTACTGGTCGAGCACGCCGAACAACTGCTGCTCGATACCGATGTCGTCGCCGACCAGGTTTGCGCCCTCTTGCTGCGCCCGCATCGCGGCCCCGCCGAACACGCAGAACCACACGAGCGACACCACACTCGGGACGAACAGCACGCCTGCGACGAACTGCCGGATCGTGCGGCCGCGCGAAATCCGCGCGATGAACATCCCGACGAACGGGGTCCAGGAGATCCACCACGCCCAGTAGAAGACCGTCCAGGCCTGCAGCCAGGTCTTCACCTCGGCGCCCTCGGCTCCCGTGCGGGCCGACATCATCGCCAGGTCCTGCATGTAGCTGCCGATCGAGGTGGGAATGAGGTTGAGCATGAACACCGTCGGGCCCACGACGAACAAGAAGAATGCGAGCACGACCGCCAGCACCATGTTGATGTTGGACAGCCACTGGATGCCCTTGGCGATGCCCGATACCGCCGACAGCACGAAGGCGATGGTGAGTACGACGATGATGCCGATAAGGATCGCGTTGCCGGTCTGCCCCAGTCCGCCGACGATCTGCAGTCCGCTGCGAATCTGCAACGCGCCCAAGCCCAACGACGCCGCCGAACCGAACAGCGTGGCGAAGATCGCCAGCATGTCGATGACCTTGCCCCACGGCCCGTTGGCCCGCTCGCCCAGCAACGGCTCGAACGCCGCACTGATCAACTGCAGCCGGCCTTTGCGGTAGACGCCGTAGCTGATGGCCAGGCCGACGACGGCGTAGATCGCCCACGGATGCAGCGTCCAGTGGAACAGCGTGGTGGCCATCGCCGTCTGCACAGCTTCGGGGTTGCCCGGCTCACCGGTGCCGGGCGGGGGCGTCACGAAGTGCGAGAGCGGCTCGGAGACCCCGAAGAACATCAGGCCGATGCCCATACCGGCGGAGAACATCATCGCCACCCAGGACACGGTGCGGAACTCGGGCTCCTCGTCGTCGCGGCCCAGCGGGATGTTGCCGTAACGGCTGATCGCCAGCCACACGACGAACACCACGAACCCGGACGCGGTCAGCACGAACAGCCAGCCGGTGTTGTTCATCACCCAGCCGAGTGCGCTGGTCGAGGCGGTGGCGAGCGAGTCGGTGCTGAGAAATCCCCACACCAGGAATCCGAGGGCGATCACGGCGGTGACGCCGAAGACCACCCAGTCAAGTCCCTCCCTGCGGGTATAGGCCTTCTCCTCGACCGGGATGTCGAGAACAGGGTGGTGGGGTACCACCTCGCCGGTAGGTGACTTGAGTGCTTTTTCTGTTTTCTTGGCTTCTTGCGTGTGCTTGTCGGATCTACTTTTTCGTATCTCAGCGGTCATGGTGAATTCATCAGACCGCGAACCGCGACTCAGGTCAAATGCTTCGCTGGTTTGCCAACTTCTATTTGGCCGCCTCCAACAGTTCCTCAAGAGACTCCCGCAGCAAGCTCGGCAACACGTCGACGTCGCTCATGGCGTCGCGGTCGGCGTTGATGCCGAAGTACAGCATGCCGTTGTAGGAGGTGACCCCGATCGCCAGCACCTGGTTGTGCAGCAACGGCGGCACCGCATAGGTCTCCAGCAGTTTGGTGCCCGCGACATACATCTGCTTCTGGGCCCCGGGCACGTTGGTGATCAAGAGGTTGAACAGGCGGGCCGAGAAACCCGTCGCCACCCGAATTCCCATGGCGTGCAACGTCGGTGGGGCGAATCCCGACAACGTGACGATGGTACGCGCATCGACCAGGCTGGCCGCGATCGAATGCGATTCGGTGGCATGCGCGATCTGCGACAGCCGGACCACGGCGTTACCCTCCCCCACCGGCAGATCGACGAGAAACGGCGATACTTCGCTGATCGCCTGCCCGGGTCCGGCGGTGTCGAGTTCGGCATCGGGATAGACCGACATCGGCGCCATGGCGCGCACGGTGGTGCTGGGCGTCACCGGTTCGCCGCGTGACAACAGCCAGTTGCGCAGGGCCCCGGCGACCACCGCGAGCACCACGTCGTTGACATCGCAGTCGTAGCGGGCGCGCACCATGCGGTAATCGTCGAGCCGGTGTTCGGCGACCGAGAATCTGCGGTTGCGCGACACCCTGGTGTTGAGCGGACTGCTCGGCGCCGTGCCCCGCGCGACGGTGCGGGCCACGTCGGCGACGCGGCGTCCCACCGCCGCCAGTTCCCCGGCGTTGGTGGCCACCTCGGTGACGGTGTCCCGCAGAGCCGCCAGCTGGCTCGTCGGCCGGGTGATCCACTCGCCGATCGCGCCCATCACCAACTGGCGGTCGCTGGGCTCGCGGGCCGGGATCCAGATGTCCTCACCGAATTCGGGCGGCTTCTGCGTCCGGTCGGCGATGACATGCCCGATCTCCAGCGCCGTCATGCCGTTGACGAGCGCCTGGTGGCTCTTGGTGTAGATGGCGATGCGGTTCTTGGTCAGCCCTTCGACCAGGTACATCTCCCATAACGGACGGGTCTTGTCGAGGGGACGCGACCCGAGCCGGGCCACCAGATCGTGCAGCTGGGCGTCGCTGCCCGGGGACGGCAGCGCCGAACGCCGGATGTGATAGGTGATGTCGAAGTCGCGGTCGTCGACCCACACCGGCCGGGCCAGGGCCAGCGCCACCTCGCGCACCTTCTGGCGGTACCGCGGGATCTGCGGCAGCCGCTGCTCGACGGTGGCCAGCAGCGTCTCGTAGCTCAGGCCCGCACGGGGTTTGCGCAGGATCGACAGCGACCCCACGTACATGGGGGTCGAGGTGTTCTCAAGGTGGTAGAACGTTGCGTCGGACGCCGACAGCCTGGTCACCATGCGGCGCCAACCTCCATATCAACTCCCATGAAACTCGCGTCGAACTCCGTCACGGTAACCGGCGGTTCTGCGACCGCGCATCATGGGTGCTTCGAGCCCGCTCGACGCGTGAGATCATATGTAGGTCTGCACCTCTCCAGCAGATGTCGCCCTGTACTGCCGACCGCTGGAGACTGCATTGACCACCCCTGAAGCCACATCCGGGCCCACCACCGAGTTGCCGTCGTTGACCTCGTCGGTGATCGACTGCGAACCGCCGGCGTTGCCGTTGCACGCGCAGGCACCACCGACGCCGGTGTGCCCGGCGCCCACCGCACTGCGCCGGCACACGGCGCGTCGATTGCGGTTGGTCGAGCCGCCGCAGGAGCGCCAACCGCACGCCGGCGCCGTCGAATTCGCCGACCTGGCGTTGCGCCGCGTACTCGAGGTCGTCGACCGGCGCAGACCACCGGCCCAACTAAGGACGCTGATGAACCCGTTGCTGCTCGATGCCGTCGTCGCACTCACCCGGTCGCGGCACGGCACCGCGGCCACATTGCGCCGGGTGCGCCTACGCGCGGTGACCGATCCGGCCGCGGCCGAGGTGTTCGCCACCTACACCCGGGGAACCCGCGTGCGCGCGATCGCCGGCCGGATCGAATTCCGCAATGGCCGTTGGCAATTCACGGCCCTGCAGATCGGCTAGGGCTTGCGGTGCGATTTCGCCGGCCGGCCGGTCTTGGCCTGCCGGCGCGCGGCCTCACGACGCTCACGTCTGGTGCCACCGGAAGGCGCGGCATGCCGCCCACCGCCGCTGGTCCGCTGGACCTGGGCCGAACCGTCCTCGGACGGCCCGGTGTAGGTCAGCGGCGGCGCGTCGTTGTCGATTCCCTTGGCCCGCAAGGCCGGTGCCGGTTGAGCCGGCGCTGCGGCGTCGCGGCGTTCCTTGGTCGCCACCGCGGCCGGCTCGGAATCCGATGGCTGCGCTTTGTCGGACGCCTTTGCCGCGGCCGCGGCAGCGAACTCGGCAAGGCCCTGCGGTGCGGCGACCGGGGCGACCGCGGGTGCAGGCGTGGCTTCGACCTGGACGTTGAACAAGAACCCGACGGACTCCTCCTTGAGCGCGTCGAGCATGCCGACGAACATGTCGTAGCCCTCGCGCTGGTACTCGACGAGCGGGTCACGCTGCGCCATCGCGCGCAGACCGATGCCCTCCTTGAGGTAGTCCATCTCGTAGAGATGCTCGCGCCACTTGCGGTCGATCACGTTGAGCAGAACGTTGCGTTCGAGCTGGCGCATCGCGCCCTCGCCGGCGATTTCCTCGATCTGCTTCTCGCGCTCGGCGTAGGCCCGCTCGGCGTCCTTGATGAGGGTTTCGAGCAGCTCTTCGCGGGTGAGCTCACCCGCCTCGCCGACGGCGTTGGAGTCGATCAGGTCGTGATGGTCGACGCCGACCGGGTAGAGGGTCTTGAGCGCGGTCCACAGGGTTTCGAGGTCCCAGTCCTCGGCGTAGCCCTCGGCGGTCGCGCCGTCGACGTAGGCGGTCACCACGTCGATCAGCATCTTGTGGGCCTGCTCCTGCAGGTTCTCGCCCTCGAGGATCAGCCTGCGCTCTTCATAGATGACCTTGCGCTGCTGGTTCATCACCTCGTCGTACTTGAGGACGTTCTTGCGGACCTCGAAGTTCTGCTGTTCGACCTGGGTCTGCGCGCTCTTGATCGCGCGCGTGACCATCTTGGCCTCGATCGGGACGTCGTCGGGCAGGTTCAAACGCGTCAGCAGCGACTCCAGCGTCGCGCCGTTGAATCGCCGCATCAACTCGTCACCGAGCGACAGGTAGAACCGCGATTCACCGGGGTCACCCTGACGGCCGGAGCGGCCACGCAGCTGGTTGTCGATACGGCGGGATTCGTGGCGCTCGGTGCCGAGCACGTACAGACCGCCGGCCTCGACGACCTTCTTGGCTTCCTTGCTGGCCTCTTCCTTGATGGTGTTGAGCGTGTCCTCCCAGGCCGCTTCGTACTCATCGGGCGTCTCGACCGGGTCGAGGCCGCGCTCGCGCAGCCGCTTGTCGGCCAGGAAGTCGACGTTGCCGCCGAGCACGATGTCGGTGCCGCGGCCGGCCATGTTCGTGGCGACCGTGATCGCGCCGAGCCGGCCGGCCTCGGCGATGATGTTGGCCTCCTGCTCGTGGTACTTCGCGTTCAGCACGTTGTGCGGGATCTTGCGCTTGGTGAACTGCCGCGACAGGTACTCCGAGCGCTCGACGCTCGTGGTGCCGATCAGAACCGGCTGGCCCTTCTCGTAGCGCTCGGCGACGTCGTCGACGACGGCGATGTACTTGGCTTCCTCGGTCTTGTAGATCAGGTCGGACTGATCCTGGCGGACCATCGGCCGGTTGGTCGGGATCGGGACGACGCCCAGCTTGTAGATCTCGTGGAGCTCGGCGGCCTCGGTCTCGGCGGTACCGGTCATGCCGGACAGCTTGTTGTAGAGGCGGAAGTAGTTCTGCAGCGTGATCGTGGCCAGCGTCTGGTTCTCGGCCTTGATCTCGACGTGCTCCTTGGCCTCGATGGCCTGGTGCATGCCCTCGTTGTAGCGCCGGCCCACCAGCACGCGGCCGGTGAACTCGTCGACGATGACGACTTCGCCGTTGCGGACGATGTAGTCCTTGTCGCGCTGGAACAGCTCCTTGGCCTTGAGCGCGTTGTTGAGGTAGCTGACGAGCGGCGAGTTGGCCGCCTCGTACAGGTTGTCGATGCCGAGCTGGTCTTCGACGAACTCAACGCCCAGCTCATGCACGCCGACCGTGCGTTTACGCAGGTCGACCTCGTAGTGGACGTCCTTCTCCATCAGCGGGGCCAGTCGCGCGAACTCGGTGTACCAGTTCGATGCGCCGTCGGCGGGGCCGGAGATGATGAGCGGGGTACGGGCCTCGTCGATCAGGATCGAGTCGACCTCGTCGACGATCGCGAAGTTGTGGCCGCGCTGCACCATGTCGTCGACCGAGTGCGCCATGTTGTCGCGCAGATAGTCGAAGCCGAATTCGTTGTTGGTGCCGTACGTGATGTCGGCGGCATAGGCGGCCCGGCGCTCCTCAGGGGTCAGGCCCGACAGGATGACGCCGACGTCGAGGCCCAGGAACCGGTGCACCCGGCCCATCCACTCGCTGTCGCGTTTGGCCAGGTAGTCGTTGACGGTGACGACGTGCACACCGTCGCCGGACAGCGCGTTGAGGTAGGACGGCAGCACCGCGGTCAGGGTCTTGCCCTCACCGGTCTTCATCTCGGCGACGTTGCCGAAGTGCAGCGCCGCGCCACCCATCACCTGGACATCGAAATGACGCTGGTTGAGGACCCGCCAAGCGGCCTCGCGGGCCACCGCGAAGGCCTCGGGCAGCAGGTCGTCGAGGTCCTCCCCGTCGGCGATCCGCTTCTTGAACTCGTCGGTCTTGGCTCGCAACTCGGCGTCAGAGAGCTTCTCGACGTCGTCGGACAAGGTGTTGACATAGTCAGCCACCTTCTTGAGGCGCTTGACCATGCGGCCTTCACCGAGACGGAGCAACTTCGACAGCACGCTATTTCCCCTGTGGGTTTCGATGGATCCCGTGGGCGGGATCGCACGGGTTTCAGTCGAGATCCATCGTAGGTGACACGCGCCGGTGACCGGTCTCAGTCCGCGCCGAGTTCGCGGGCGTGGCACCCGTCGGGCATACCCAAAAGCAAAATCGCACCCCGGAAGGCTCCGGGGTGCGATTTTGTCGGGCGGCCGGCTCAGGCCAGGCGTATCAACCCGTAGTCGTAGGCGTGCCGGCGGTACACCACTGACGGCTTGTCACTCTCCTTGTCGTGGAACAGGAAGAAGTCGTGGCCGACGAGTTCCATCTCGTAGAGCGCGTCGTCGACTGTCATGGGTTTGGCCGGGTGCTCCTTGGTCCGCACGATGCGGCCGGGTTCGTGGGTGGCGACGCCGTCGGTGAACTCCGGGGTCTCGTCCCGCACCGGCGGTGCGAGGCCGGGCAGCGGGTCCTGCGCGGTGGCCTCCGCGAGCGATACCGGGGTCTTGTCGCCGTAGTGGATCTTGCGCCGGTCCTTGCTGCGGCGCAGCCTGCTTTCGAGTTTGCCTGCCGCCGATTCGAGGGCGGCATAGAAGCTGTCGGCGCAAGCCTCGCCCCGCACGACCGGTCCTCGGCCACGGGCGGTGATCTCGACGTGCTGACAGTTCTTCCGTTGCCTGCGGTTGCGTTCGTGGTCAAGTTCGACGTCGAAAAGGTAGATGGTCTTGTCGAAGCGCTCCAGGCGCGACAACTTTTCGGAGACGTAGATGCGGAAGTGATCGGGGACCTCGACATTGCGTCCCTTGACCACCACCTCGGCGCGAGGCTCGGCGGTGCTCTCCTGGTCGTCCTCGACAACCATGGTGCGGCTTGAATCCAGCGAATGGGTTGACATACTTGGCAACTCGTTTCTCTCACACGTCGCACGCTCAGCGTGCCGGGCTTTAACGAATCGCGGCGATGGGCCCAGAATTGTCACTCCGCCCATCGGCGCAAGGTGTCGAGTACTCACCTCCTACCGGTGTGCGGTGAAGTGGCGCTGCGGTCTGAGCGCCGCCGTGAGGTGTTCACGGGTGGTTGCTGCCGACGGTAGTCCGTGTTCACCGGATCGTGCCAGTAATTTCGGCGACGTGTTTTCAGTTCTTCACTTGCGTTTGATGCGCGGGTAATCGTCGCGGCCGTCAAGCATGCGCGATCGCGAGGACGGCCGACACGTAGATCCCGGCGGTTCGCAACGTGCGGACCGATTCGGCCGCGGTGGCTCCCGTCGTGACGATGTCGTCGACGAGCAACACCTCGCCCGTCAGGTGCTTGACGATCCGGACCCGCCCGGCGATGTTGCGCTGACGGTCGACCCCCGAGAGCCCGACCGAGTCGCGCACCCACGGCCGCAACCGCAGCGCAGGCACCACGCCGACGCCGGGCAGTCCGGTCGCGGCACTCGCCGCGATCCTGGTCACCGGGTCGCCACCGCGGCGCCGCGCGGCCGTCCGGCGGGTGGGCGCCGGGACGACGGTCAGCGGCGCCCCGACGACTCCCCAGGTGACGAGCCGGTCCAGCCCGGTGCGCAACACGCTCGCGAGCGGCGACACGAGATCAGCTCGGCCCTTCTCCTTGACCGCGACGATCGCGCTGCGCCGCGCACCGGCATGACGACCGAGTGCGAACACCGGCACCCCCGGATCAAGGCGCGGGGTGATCAGGTGCGGTTCGTCGTCACGCACGGTCAGCTCTTTGGCACAGGTGGCACACCACCGCGTCGACGGCGCGCCACAACCACCGCATTCGAGCGGAAGGATGAGGTCGAGCATGCCCGCAGTGTCGTCGTCAGGGGTGACAACCTCTCCCCCTTTTTCGCGGGTCAGCCAGGCAGCACCGGAAGTGACCCGGCCACCATGAGCGGACGCACCTCGACCCAGCCCGGATTGTCCTCGGCGGCCGACGCCGACAGCTGGAGCACGCCGCGCTGATCGGCCACGTACACCGTCGACGGGTTGGCGGCCACGGTGGTCACCGGCATCAGCAGATTGCGGCTCGGCCCATCGGAGTTCACGCCGTCGAGGTTGACGTAGGACACCGGGTGTTGCGGATCGGTGCGGCTGACGACGATGTCGTCGCCGGTGCGCCACGACAGTGACACCGCGGTGTCGCCGAGGCCGAAGCCGAGGCGGCGTGGATAGGTCAACAGGAACCGGCCGTCCTGGGTCTGCTCGATGCCGGCCAGGATCACCTGACCGCCGATCACCATCGCGGCGCGGGTGCCGTCGCGCGACAGCTGCAGTTCGGTGATCGGGCCCGGATAGCGCGTCGACACCGCGGCCGCGTCCACCGGGATGCGGGCCGGCGCGCCGGAGGCGTCACGGATCGCGCGGACGACGTTGATCCCGTCGACGACGACCCATACTGCCTGGTCGAGCGACCAGCTCGGTCGCGACAGCGTGCGCCCCTCCATGGCCTGGACCGCGCTACCGCCCAACGGCCCGATCCACAGCGTGGCGGTGGCGTCCGGCGCGCCGGGCGGTAGCACCACCACCGAGGCCGCGTCCTGCCCGTTGCGTGACACCGCGGCCGAAACCTGGTGCGGCGCCTGCCCGAACGAACCGGGCACCCGCGGTGCCCGCTGCCCGTCGAGCGATACCAGCGAGCCGTTGACGAGTGCGTGCAGTCCGGCCGCCGCGCCCGGCGCCGCACCCGGATCGGTGGCCGCCACATCGGAGGTCTCCCAGCCTTCGGCGAACCGGTCGTCGAGCGGGGCGCCGTCGGCGTTGATCACGTACGGCCCGGCGATGCCGGCCCGCGACAGCGTCCAAATGATCTGCGCGGCAAGCAATTGCCGGCTGTGCGGATCGGTGGTCGACAGGTTTTCGAGGTCGATGCGGGCCCCGCCGTAACCGCGGCCCACGCCGGTCTTGCCGCCGTCGGCCCGGGTGACCGGCCCGCGCATCTTCAACGGCGCGTCGAGCAGATTGCGGACGGATTTGGCCATCTCCGGTCGCGGGCCTGCGACCAGTTTCGAGATCAGCTCGGTGGCCAACTGGTCGGGATCGGACACCGCCACGTACCGCGGATCGGGGACGACGGTGGTGCCGGTCGGGTCGACGAAGTAGAGCGTGTTGCGTTTGTAGGTGGCCTGAAACTGTTGCCAGTCAAGGAAAACACCGTTGGGCAGCCGATCGATGCGCCAGCCGCCCGACGTCTTGACGAGTTCGATGGGACCGGGGTCGGGCAGCGCGCCCTCCCCCGTCTCGAACACGCCCATGTCCGAAAGCGAGCCGAGGATGTCGGCGCGCATGCTCACCGAAACCCGGTCCGAACTCCGGGTTTCGACGAACACCACGCGGTCGATCAACAACGCGCTGCCCGCGTCGTCCCACGTGCTCGAGGCCGATTCGGTGAGAAACTGGCGCGCTGCCAGATGCCGGTTGGCGGGATCGGCGGTGGCTTTCAGGAATTCGCGCAGCAGCACGTCGGGGTCCATCTCCGGCGAGGGCTTCGGCAGGCTCGGCGGCGCGGGCCGGTCGACCGTGCCGATCGCCTGCGGCGAGGACGAGCTGGGAATCCCCGCGCAACCGGACGTCAGTACAACCAGGCCGACGATCAACACCGTCAGCAGGCGCTTCACACGCTCTCCTCCGCTGGCTCCCGGTCCCTGGTGGCACGTCGCCGGGTACCCCGCTGCGGCGCAACCGGTTTGAGTGGCAGGGGGCTGGTGGTGACCTTGTGGCCGCGGACCAGCGGCAGGGTGAGCCGGAAGCAGGCGCCCTTGCCCGGTTCGCCCCAGGCCTCGAGCCGGCCCTGGTGCAGGCGGGCGTCCTCGATGCTGATGGCCAGGCCGAGGCCGGTGCCACCGGAACGCCGTACCCGCGACGGGTCGGAGCGCCAGAACCGGCTGAACACCAGCTTCTCCTCGCCGGGGCGCAATCCGACTCCGAAGTCGCGGACGGTGACGGCGACGGTGTCCTCGTCGGCAGCCATCCGGATCCGCACCGGTTTGCGCTCGGCATGGTCGATCGCGTTGGCGATGAGATTGCGCAGAATCCGTTCCACCCGGCGCGGATCGACTTCGGCGATCACCTCGTGGGCGGGCATGTCGACGTCGAGTTCGACCTCGGCGTCGGCGGCCAGATGACCGACGTTGTCCAGTGCGCTCTGGACGGTCGAACGCAGATCCACCGACTCGACCGACAGCTCGGCGACACCGGCGTCGTGGCGCGAGATCTCCAGCAGGTCGGCCAGCAGGGTCTCGAACCGGTCGAGTTCGTTGACCATCAACTCGGTCGAGCGGCGCAGCGCGGGATCGAGATCCTCGCTGTGGTCGTGGATGAGGTCGGCGGCCATGCGCACCGTGGTGAGCGGCGTGCGGAGTTCGTGGCTGACGTCAGAGGTGAAGCGGCGCTGCAGGTTTCCGAACTCTTCGAGCTGCTGGATCTGGCGCGACAGGCTTTCGGCCATGTCGTTGAACGACACCGCCAGGCGCGCCATGTCGTCTTCACCGCGGACCGGCATGCGTTCGGTCAGGTGACCCTCGGCGAACCGCTCGGCGATCCGCGACGCCGAGCGGACCGGCTGCACGATCTGGCGTGCCACCACGAGCGCGATCGCCGCGAGCAGACCCAGCAGCACCACACCACCGGTGAGCATCGTGCCGCGCACCAGCGAGATGGTGCTCTCCTCGTTGTTGAGCGGGAAGATCAGGTAGAGCTCAAGATTGGGCACCGACGACGACGTCGGGCTGCCGACGATCAATGCCGGACCGGAGAACCCGTCGGTGTGCACCGTGGCGTACTGGTAGCTGACCTGCCCTGCCTTGACGAAGTCGCGCAGCGCGTTGGGCACCTGCTGGATGGGTCCAGCGGCGGTCGCCGCGCGCGGACCGTCCCCGGGCACCACGAGCACGGCGTCGAACGCACCGGCCAGATCCGCGCGTGCGTCGGCCTTGCGGTCGATGAGCGTGTTGCGCGCGAGCTGCAGGCTGCTGTCGAGGGACCGGGATTCTTCGCCGCCGACGATGCCGCTGACGGTGTTGCGGGCGCGCTCGACCTCCTCGGTGGCGGCCCGTACCTTGACCTCGAGGATCCGGTCGGTGATCTGGCTGGTCAGCACGAAACCGAGGACCATGATGACCGCAAGGGAAAGCCCGAGCGTCAGCGTCACCACGCGTAGTTGCAGCGAGCGACGCCACACGAGACTGAGGGCTCTGCCCAGTGTCCCCAATCCGCGCAAAAGTGGGCCGGAGCCTCCCCAGCGGCGCCGTCTGGGGCCGAAGATCACGGCCACCGCCGAGCGGTGAATGTCACGGCCACCGCGAGCGGTGAGATCACGGGGGTCCGGCCTTGTATCCCACTCCTCGAACGGTCAGTACCACCTGCGGGTTCTCCGGGTCTTTCTCAACCTTCGCCCGCAACCGCTGGACATGCACGTTCACCAAACGGGTGTCGGCGGGGTGGCGATATCCCCACACCTGTTCGAGCAGCACATCACGAGTAAACACCTGCCGGGGTTTGCGTGCCAGCGCCACCAACAGGTCGAACTCGAGCGGTGTCAGCGAAATCTGCTCGCCCTGCCGGGTCACCTTGTGGGCGGGCACGTCGATCTCGACGTCGCTGATCGACAGCAGCTCGGCGGGCTCGTCCTCGTTGCGGCGCAGCCGGGCGCGCACCCGCGCGACGAGCTCCTTCGGCTTGAACGGCTTCATCACGTAGTCGTCGGCACCGGACTCGAGGCCGAGCACCACGTCGACGGTGTCGGTCTTGGCGGTGAGCATGACGATCGGCACACCCGAATCGGCGCGGAGCACGCGGCACACATCGATGCCGTTCATGCCGGGCAGCATCAGGTCCAGCAACACCAGATCGGGCCGCAGCTCGCGGACCGCGGTGAGCGCCTGGCTGCCGTCGCCGATGACCGCCGTGTCGAACCCCTCACCGCGCAGCACGATGGTGAGCATCTCGGCCAGCGATGGGTCGTCATCGACGACAAGGATCCTTTGCCTCATGGTGTCCATGGTGTCACCAGTTCGCGATAAAACTGGGCTACCACACGCGGGGTGTCTCGCCTTTATCCGCTGCTTAACTGACCTGCCAGCGCCGCCGGATCGACATCGGGGCCCGCGACGGCCCATCGCCCGCACCAATCGGCGGCCGCAAGGGCGGCATAGACCTCCCCGGTTCGCCGCTGCAGACCCCCGTCGCGCTCGTAGGCGTCCTTGGCGCGGTCGGCTTCGGTGTTGGCGCGGTGTTCGGCCCGCTTCGCGGCGAGCTCGGTCGGCACGTCGAGCAGCACCTGCCAGTCGGGTGCGGGCAGCTTCAGCCGGTCGAATTCGAGTTCGCGGACCCACGCGACGACCTCACCGTCGGCGCCCTGATGCAGCCGCGCGGCGCTGTAGGCGGCGTTGGACGCGACGTAGCGGTCCAGGATGACGACGTCATAGGCGGCCTGCAGGTGTTCGATCTCCTCGCGCGCACCGGCACGGTCGAGCGCGAACAGGACCGCCATCGCGTGCACCGACTCGGCAAGGTCCCCATGGGCGCCGTGCAGCGCCTCGGCGGCCAGGTCGGCGGGCACCGAATGGTGGTAGCGCGGGAACGCCAGGCTGCCGACCGACTTGTGCGCGGACTCGAACGCGGCCCGCAGTCCGTTGGTCAATGTGCGTTTGCCTGCGCCGTCGACACCCTCGATCGCGATGAGCACACGGGCAGCGTAATTGGTGCGCACGGGCGGGTGCCGAGCGTGAAGAAGATCGCGAGATTCTCGCCAGATCTCGCGATCTTCTTCACGTTCGACTCGAACGCTCGCCCGGCGGCACGTAGCCGGGCGTGAAGCCTCTCTCGTCGACGATCAGATTGAGCGCACCGAGCTCACATTCCTCGATGTCGTCGAACGCGATGTCGGGCAACAGATCGGTGTGGAAGATCGGCCTGCCTTCGGCGTCGTAACCGCCGTAGCCCTTGTCGGCGTAGACGTCGACGTACTTCACGATGCCCATCGCGTCGGCGGCCCGCCGGGCATATCCCTCGCCACCGCCCGACCAGACCATGATCCTGGTGTTCTTCATGCCGGCCAGCGTGATCAGCAGCGTGCGGATGCGCTCGTTGGCGACATAGGCATCGGTGATGGTGTTGTCGCGCAGCGTTCCGTCGACGTCGAACGCGATGGTGACGGTCTTCAACCTCGGCAACCCCCTCGTGTTGACGGCATCGCTATTGTCCGGTCAGCCATCCGAGCACCGTGAGACCCACGACGCCCATCAACAGCAACGGACCCAGGACATCGGTGAGCGGAGTCGAGCCCACCACCGTCACAGCCAACCCGGCGAGCACCGCGAACCCCACGAACAGAAGCCGGAGGGCGAGCAGGAACCGTTCTCGCAGCACCGCACGCAGCGCGGGCCACGGCACCCGGCGAAACACCCACACGATCACGGCCACGAATCCGGCTGTCAGCGCCGCGGCGAACAGCCTGGGGACAACGGTGGCGCGGCCTTCCTCGTGCATGGCCGCCACGACGATCAACGCGACCGCCATGAACACCACCGACGCCGTCGTCCAGCGCAGCACCCCGGTGAGTGCGACACCGACATTGCGGCGGGCCAACTCCCCCAGTCCAGGGTCGAGCCGGCCTGCGCCGAGAAATCCGTGCAGCGCCATACCCGTCTTCCCGCGCCGTAATCGGCTGACCGCCAAGTTGTTCACCGCGGACGCATGGTCGGGTTCCAAGCGGATTGCCTCGTGATAGTCGGCTTCGGCCGCCGCGAACCCCCAGAACGACCGGTAGATGTCGCCGCGCAGCACCCAGGAGTCGGCCGATGCCGGGTTCAAACGCAGCGCCTCGTTGACCGCCACGAGTGCCTGCTGGGCGTGGCCCGCGGAGTACAGCATGCTCGCGTAGACATAGTGGGCGAGATAGACGTCGGGGTGTTCGGTGACGGTCTTCCACGCCATCCACAGCGCCTCGGGAAGCCTGCCCTGCCCTTGCAGCGCCAACGCATACAGGCGCTTGGTGTACTCACTGTCGGGTGCGGCCGCCAATGCGGAATGGGCGGCCAAAGCCGCGGCGTAGTAGTCCTTCTGCCCGATCTTGGCGCGCGCCAGGCCGGCGAGCAGGTCGGCATTGTTGGGGTCTGCGGCCAGCGCCGACCGCAGCACCTCCTCGGCGCGTGCGTAGTTGCCGGAGTCCAGGTAGGCCTGCGCGACGAACCCGGCACCATCGGTTGTGGAGGTCACCGGATCTTTCTGTGCCGCAGGTATTTTGCGAGATCGTCGTAGGAGCCGTCCCGGTTGCCGAAATCCACGACGTTGCGTGCGGTGTCGAACCAGGCGCCGGCCGACGGGCGAATCTGGCTGAGCGCGGCGTCGACGTCACGCATCTGGACCGGCCGTACCTGCCCGGTCCGCATCGAGTCCGCCATGGCCAATTGCGTTGCACTGTCGCACATATGGGCCAGATCGGCACCCGAGAAACCGTCGGTGCGTTTGACGACCGTCGCCAGGTTGATGCCCTCGACGGGGCGGTCCTGCAAGTGCAATCGGACGATCGCCGCGCGCGCGTCGGCGTCCGGCAGCGGGACGAAGATCATCCGGTCGAATCGTCCCGGCCTCCGCAGCGCCGGGTCGACGTCCCACGGCGCGTTCGTGGCGCCGAGGACATAGACGCCGTCATTGGTCGACGTCGCGGAGTCCATCTCTTCGAGCAGCGCGTTCACGACCGACCGCAGACCCGAACTTCCACCGAGGGCCGACCGGCGGTGCCCGAGCGCGTCGACCTCGTCGAAGAACAGCACGCAGGGCGCCTTGCGGCGGGCGGTGTCGAACACCGAGCGGATGGCGCGCTCGCTCTCGCCGAGCCAGCGGCTGAGCACGTCGGCGATGCCGACCTGATAGAAGCTGGCACCCAACTCACCCGAAACCGCCTTGGCGATGAAAGTCTTGCCGCACCCGGGCGGGCCGTAGAGCAGCAGACCGCCGCGCGCCGAAACCTTGTAGGCCTTCATCAACTCGGGGTTGCGGATCGGCCCCAGCAGTGACAGGTCCAGCTGGGTCTTCACATCCGTCATGCCGGCGATGTCCGACAGCCGGACGGCGCTGGATCGGACCGCATCGAAGTCGTAGTCGTTGACCGCCTCGGCCGGTTCCTCGACGAACGCGGGCTTGACGATGTCGGCGACTTGTTCCTCGGCTGCCGACCAGTCGAACGTCCGGGCGGCATCCGCAGGCGCTGCTGGAGCGGCCGGTGCGGGTGCCCCCGCCAGGCCCGCAGTGCACTGTTGCAGCAGTGCGACCGCGCGGGCGTTGGCCGCGTCTTGTGCCAGCACCGCGCTGCAATGCGTGAGCGCTTCGGCATAGCGCCTGCGCTCCACCAGCAGGGTGGCCAAGTGCAGGCGTAGCTCGGCGAGTTCGGGGCTGCGCTCGACGGCGGCAGCCAGCTCTTCGATGACCGCGTCCTCAGCCATTCGCACCCCCGTCGATCGCTCAGCAGAATCCTATCCGCCCCCGCGCGCCTGTCCCGACGCCTGATCCGGGGACTCACACCACCAGGCTGGGGTGGCCGAGCACGCGCGACGCGCTCCTACCATCGCCATATGAGGCGCGAGCAGCTCAGTGATTTCCTGCGTACCCGCCGGGCCCGGCTCAAGCCGGCCGACGTCGGCCTGGTCGACGGCGGACGGCGCCGCACCCCGGGACTGCGGCGCGAGGAGGTCGCACTGCTGGCCGGGGTGGGGACGTCGTGGTACACGTGGCTCGAACAGGGCCGCGAGATCACCGTTTCGTCGAGCGTGCTCGACGCCATCAGCACGGCGCTGCGACTCACCGAGCCCGAGCGGGCGCACCTGTACTCGCTGGCAGGGACGAACCCGCCGCCTGCTGCCGGGTTGCGCGACAGCCCGGTGACACCGGAGCTACGGCACCTGATCGATGCGTGGTCGCCGCGGCCCGCGATGCTGCAGGACCGGTACTGGAACCTGCTCGCGGTCAACGACGCGACGCGGCAGGCGTTCGGCTACCGCGACACCGACCGCAACTGTCTCGTCACGTTTTTCACCAACAGCCGCTATCGCGACATGTACGTTCACTGGGCGTCGGCCGCGCCGGGTGTCGTTGCCGCGTTCCGCGCCGACGCCGCGCTCTACCCGGACGACGCCGCGTTCGGCGAGATCGTGAACGATCTGAGCGTCATCAGCCCGGAGTTCGAAAAGCTGTGGCAGCAGCACGACGTCGGTCCGCATCTGCAGGCGGTCAAGGCGGTGCGTCACCCCGACGCCGGCGAGCTGGTGTTCGACAAGACCACCCTGGCCGTCACCGACCATCCGGGCTGGCACCTTGTTCTCTACAACCCACGCCCGGGAACCGGCACCGCTGACCGGCTCGACCATCTGATGACTCAGTCGCGCAACGGCCTTGTCAGCTCGGCGAGCTCGTCGAGATAACGCAGCGCCTCCCCCTCGGGCGCGCCCGCGTCGCGGAAGAACACGCAGTGATCGACGCCGCCGTCGGCCAGGATCGCCAGCTCGCGCTCACCCAGTGGCGTGATGGCGCCCTGCCGGTCGGGTCCGAGGTATCCGCGTTGGTCGGCGCCGATCAGTGTGACAGGTATTGGATCGCGTCCGGCGTCGGCCGCGCGCCGCTGCAACTCTTTGACCCGCGCCGCCAGTTCTTCGGGCGGCCCGACCAGATTCGGCGCCCAACCGTCACCGTATTCGAGCACCCGATCGTGCACTGTCGGCCCGTTACCACCCACGAGGACCGGCACGTGCCGCGGCTTCGGCCAGGAGTAGATCGGGCCGAAATCCACGAATTCACCATGGAACTCGGCTTGCTCGGTGGTCCAGATCTGCTTCATCGCCAGCACTCGCTCACGCATGAGCGCCAGGCGGGTGCGCGGCTCGGTACCGTGGTTTCGCATTTCCTCGCGCAGCCACCCCGCGCCGACACCGAGCTGGAACCGCCCATTCGACAGATGGTCCAGGCTGGCCGCTTCTTTGGCGAGAGTGATCGGATCACGCTGAACCACAAGGGCGATTCCGGTACCGAGCAGCAGCCTTTCGGTGACGGCGGCCGCGGCCGTGAGCGCGACGAACGGGTCGAGTGAGCGGTAGTAGTCGTGGGGCGGCAGGTCGCCGTCGGGCGGCTGCGGACCGTCGACCGGGATGTGCGTGTGCTCGGCCACGAACAGTGAGTCGAACCCGCGATCCTCAAGCGCGACCGCCAGATCCGCGGGCGACAACCCCTCGTCGGTTACGAATGTGCTGACACCGAACTTCATGCCTCCACGGTGCCGACCGGTCCGCCGATCCACCAGTGCGCAGTCATCGTAGGTTTGACACCACCACGTTCACCGATCCTGGCGGTCACCGCACCACGATGGTGTGTTCACCGCGCGACACGAGCTCGCCGATGACCGGTGCGCCCGGGATCTCCCCCGCGATCAACAGCCCGCCGGAGGTCTGCGCGTCCGCCAGCAGCAGCGCCTCGTCCTCGCTCACGGCGGACAGGTCCACATGCGGCGCCACCCACTCGAGGTTACGGCGGGTACCGCCGCTTACGTAGCCGTCGCGCAACGCTTCTCGCGCATCGTCGAGATAGGGCACTGCCGTCGAGTCGATGACCGCGCTCACGCCGCTCGCGCGGGCAAGCTTGTGTAGATGCCCCAGCAACCCGAAACCCGTGATGTCGGTGGCACATTCGACGCCGGCCGCCAGTGCCGCCGCGGAGGCGTCGGCGTTCAGCGTCGTCATCGCCTCGATCGCCTGCGGGAAGACCTCGCCGGTGCTCTTGTGCCTGCTGTTGAGCACGCCGACACCGAGCGGTTTGGTGAGCGACAACGGGACACCAGCCTTGCCGAAGTCATTGCGCAGCAACCGGTTCGGGTCGGCGATGCCGGTGACAGCCAGGCCGTACTTGGGTTCGGGATCATCGACGCTGTGTCCGCCGGCAAGGTGACAGCCCGCGGCACCGCAGACGTCGAGCCCACCGCGCAACGTTTCGGCGGCCAGTTCGAACGGCAACACCTCACGCGGCCAGCCGAGCAGATTCACCGCGACCACAGGCCGCCCGCCCATGGCGTAGACGTCCGACAGAGCGTTGGCGGCGGCGATCCGGCCCCACTCGTATGGGTCGTCCACGACAGGGGTGAAGAAATCCGTCGTCGCGATCAGCGCAGTCCCGCCCGCGATGCGCACGGCCGCCGCGTCGTCACCGGCATCGAGCCCGACCAGCAGCTCACCCAGCGGATCTTTTGGCTCCGCGTGGGTGAGCCCGCGAACGACCTCCTCCAATTCGCCGGGCGGGATCTTGCATGCGCAGCCGCCACCGTGGGCGTATTGGGTCAGTCGGTAGGCCATGAACCCCATGTTGCCTGTCATGATGGGGCGATGGGTCAGGGAGGCGTATCCGGTCTGGTGACCGGCACGGTCTTCAAAATCGCTGAGCGGCAGTTTCTGCCGCTGGCGGGTTCGATTCCCGTCCGCCTCCGCCATATTGCTCCTCGCGTCCGCCTCCGCCAAATTGCTCACCCCCCACCAACCACATGACCGACCCCCGCCGCCGGGTGCCCCGCACCGACACACTGTTGGCCGATCCGCGCCTCGCCGAAGCCGAGCGGACACTGGGGCGCGCATTGGTGAAATCGGTGATCGCCGAAGCACAGCAGAAGGCGCGCAGCGGGGAGATCGCTCCCGACCGAGTAGCCGATGCCGCTGTCGCGGCACTGCCGTCGAGCGCCTCGAGCCTGCGTCCGGTCATCAACGCCACGGGTGTCGTCGTGCACACCAACCTCGGTCGGGCACCGTTGTCGACCGCGGCGATCGACGCTGTGGTGACGGCGAGCGGCGCCACCGACGTCGAGTTCGACCTCCAGACCGGCCGTCGTGCCCGCCGGGGCCGCGGTGCGATGGCCGCCCTGGCGCGGGCCGTCCCCACCGCGGGCGGCGTCCACGTCGTGAACAACAACGCGGCCGCGCTGCTCCTGACCGCGATGACACTGGCCCCCGGCAAGGAGATGATCGTCAGCCGCGGCGAGCTCATCGAGATCGGTGACGGTTTCCGCCTTCCGGCGTTGATGGAATCAACCGGTTCGCGTATCCGCGACGTCGGGACCACCAACCGCACGCATCTGCGCGACTATGCCGACGCGATCGGGCCCGACACCGGCTTCGTCCTGAAGGTGCATCCGTCGAACTATGCGATGACCGGCTTCACGTCATCGGTTCCGGTCGCCGAACTCGCAACGCTCGACGCGCCGTTGGTGGTCGACATCGGCTCGGGGTTGCTGACCCCGCACCCGCTCCTGCCCGACGAACCGGACGCGACGACGGTGCTCGGCGACGGAGCTGACCTGGTGACCGCCTCGGGCGACAAACTGCTCGGTGGCCCGCAGGCGGGTCTGCTGTTCGGCGGGGCCGAACTGATCGAGCGGTTACGTCGTCATCCGGCGGCGCGAGCCCTGCGGGTGGACAAGATGACGCTGGCCGCGCTGGAGGCCACGCTGACCGGTCCACCACCGCCGGTCGCCGAGGCGCTGCGCGTCGACGTGGAATCACTGCGGGTGCGGGCCGCGCGGCTCGCGGCCCGGCTACCGGATGCGGACGCGGTCGACTGCATCGCCGCCGTGGGCGGCGGTGGCGCACCCGGCGTCGCGCTGCCGAGCGCCGCCGTGAGCCTGCCCGAGTGGTACGCGGCGCCGCTGCGCGTGGGCACCCCGGCGGTGGTCGGGCGACTCGAGAACGGCCGCTGCCTGCTCGACCTGCGAACAGTGCCTGAAGCCGACGACGACACATTGGCGCACGCGGTGCTGGCATGTACGTAGTCGCAACGGCCGGCCACGTCGATCACGGCAAATCCACCCTTGTGCACCGGCTCACCGGCATGTGGCCCGACCGGCTCGCCGAGGAGCAGCGCCGCGGTCTCACGGTCGATCTCGGCTTCGCCTGGACGACGATCGACGGCCGCGACATCGCGTTCGTCGACGTGCCGGGCCACGAGCGGTTCGTCGCCAACATGCTGGCCGGGGTCGGTCCGGTCCCGGCGGTCATGTTCGTCGTCGCCGCGACCGAGGGCTGGATGCCACAGTCCCAGGAGCATTTCGCCGCGGTGCGGGCACTCGGCGTCGAGCACACGCTCGTCGTGATCAGCAAGGCCGACCTCGCCGATCCGGCCCCTGCCGTGGCGCACGCGCGCGAGCGGTTCCCCGATTCGCGTGTGGTGATCGGCACCGACCTGGATCAGGTGCGCACCGAACTGATGTCGCTCGTCGACGGGCTGCCTGTGCCCGACCCCGACGCCGATGTGCGGCTGTGGGTCGATCGCTCGTTCACCGTGCGGGGTGTCGGGACGGTGGTGACCGGAACACTCGCTGCGGGAACGATCCGCGTCGGCGACGAACTCGAACATGACGGCAGGCAGGTCACCGCGCGAGGCGTGCAGTCGCTGGGCCGGGCCGAGACGACGGTCGGCGCGGTCGCACGAGTTGCGGTGAACCTGCGCGGCGTCGACCGCGACCTCATCGGCCGCGGGCATACCGTGCGAACGCCGGGCGCATGGCTCGACACCTCAGCGATCGACGTCGGGTTGCGGTCGGCGGACAAGCTGCACCAACGGTTGATGCTGCACATCGGGTCGGCCGCGGTACCGGTGCATGTGCGCCCGCTCGGCGATGCGGCCGCGCGACTGCGGCTGGCCCGTCCGCTGCCGTTACGAATCGGCGACGTCGGGCTGCTGCGGGATCCCGGCGAGCACCGGATCGCGGCGGGCGTGCGGGTGCTCGACGTGCGACCCGCACCGTTACGCCGACGCGGTGACGCCAGGGCCCGTGCTGCCGAACTCGCCGGCGGGCGGGCCGCCCTGCCCGTGTGTGCGACGGCAAAAGAGCTGCACGCCATGGGGTTTCCGGTCGAAGGTGAGCGAATCGGCGACTGGGTGGTCGACGAGCGATGGTGGGCACAGCGCCGCGGGCACCTGCTCGAGGTGGTGACGCAATGGTTCGCCGAACACGATGTCGCAGCGGGTATGCCGCTGGAAACCGTACGCTCGCAGGTGGGATTGCCCGCGCTGGAACTGGTGCCCGCGCTGCTCGCCGGCACGGGCCTGCAGGTGCGGGACGGGCTCGTACAGCGGCCGGGCGCGCAGCTGCCACCACGGGTGGACGAGGCCGTGCGGGCCGTGCAGAAGTGGCTGGCGGCAGAGCCTTTCCGGGCGCCGGACGCCGACGAGCTCGCGGAATTGAAGCTCGGTACCCGGGAACTGGCGGCGGCGGTGCGGGCCGGCCGGTTGACGAGGATCGCCGACGGCATCGTGCTCGGCCCGGACGCATACGACCGCGCCGTCGAAGTTCTCAAGACCCTCCCGCAGCCGTTCACCGTCGCCGAAGCCAAACGCGCGCTGAACACCACGCGGCGGGTCGCGGTCCCACTACTCGAACAGCTCGATGCCCGCGGCTGCACCCGACGCGGCGACGACGGCACCCGCCACACGCTCTGACAGCGCGCACCAACTTGCAGGCAACAACCAGCCGACGATGGTTTGATTGCCGACAAGTGGGTAGGAGGACGCCATGGACTTCCGGAAGCTGATCGAGTCGTGGCCGGTGTACCGGCAGCTCACCGGCCCCGACAAGTTGGGCCGCGGCAAGGCCGCCCAGTCGGACCGCTCGCTGACACTGACGCCACGGACGGCCGACGCCGACGAGATAGCGCATTCCGTCTGCCCGTTCTGCGCCGTCGGATGCGCGCAGAAGGTCTACGTCAAAGACGGCAAGGTCACCCAGATCGAGGGCAACCCGGACAGCCCGATCTCGCGGGGACGCTTGTGCCCCAAGGGATCTGCGAGCAAGCAACTCGTCACCGGTCCACAGCGGCTGACGAAGGTGCGCTACCGCGCGCCGTATGCCACGCAGTGGCGCGAGCTCGACCTCGACACCGCGATGCACATGGTCGCCGACCGCGTTCTCGACGCCCGCGACAAGGGCTGGCAGCAGTTCGACGCCGACCGCAACACGCTGCGCCGCACCATGGGCATCGCGAGCCTCGGCGGAGCCACGCTGGACAACGAAGAGAATTACCTGATCAAAAAGCTGTTCACGGCTTTGGGGGCGTTGCAGATCGAGAACCAGGCGCGTATTTGACACAGCGCAACGGTTCCCGGTCTGGGGGCCTCCTTCGGTCGCGGCGGGGCGACGGACTATCAGCAGGACCTCGTCAACTCCGACTTCATCGTCATCATGGGCAGCAACATGGCCGAAGCCCATCCGGTCGGATTCCAGTGGGTGATGGAAGCCAAGGCGCGCGGCACCCAGGTGGTCCACATCGATCCGCGGTTCACCCGCACGAGCGCGCTGGCCGACCGGCACGTACCGCTGCGCGCCGGCAGTGACATCGCGTTCCTGGGCGGGGTGATCAACTACATCCTGTCCAATGACCTGGACTTCCGCGAATACGTCACCGCGTACACCAACGCGTCGTTCATCGTCGACGAGCGCTTCCGCGATGCCGAGGATCTCGACGGGCTGTTCTCGGGTTACGACGACGCCACGGCGTCCTACGACCCGTCGACCTGGCAGTACGAGCGCACCGACGCCAACGAGGGCGGCGCGAGGGCCAAAGAGCACGGCGCGCCCGAGCGGTCCGGTTCGGGAGGTCCGCCGATCGAGGGCGGTGCCGGCGACATCCCCAACGACCCGACCCTGCGCCACCCGCGGTGCGTGTACCAGATCCTCAAACGGCACTACGCCCGCTACACCCCGGAGATGGTCGAGCGGATCTGCGGCGTGCCCGCCGAGCAGTTCCTCGAAGTCGCGCGCAAGTGGACGGAGAACTCGAACCGCGAACGCACGACCGCGCTCGTGTACAGCGTTGGCTGGACGCAGCACACGATGGGCGCACAGTTCATCCGCGCCGGGGCGATCATCCAGCTGCTGCTGGGCAACATCGGCCGCCCCGGCGGCGGGGTGTTCGCCTTGCGCGGGCACGCCAGCATCCAGGGCTCGACCGACGTTCCGACGTTGTTCAACCTGCTGCCGGGCTACCTCTCGATGGCACACGCCGGTCAGGAGACGCTCGCCGACTACCTCGACGACATCAAGAGCCGCAACCAGAAAGGGTTCTGGCACAACGCCGATGCCTACATGGTGTCGTTGCTCAAGGAGTACTGGGGTGAACACGCCACCGCCGACAACGACTTCTGCTTCGACTACCTACCGCGCATCAACGGCGACCACGGCACGTACCGCACCGTGATGGACATGATCGACGGCAAGGTGTTCGGCTATTTCCTGCTGGGCCAGAACCCCGCCGTCGGGTCCGCCCACGGACGGCTGCAGCGACTCGGCATGGCGAACCTCGATTGGCTGGTGGTGCGCGACCTCGTCGAGATCGAGAGCGCGACGTTCTGGAAGGACGGTCCGGAAACCGAGACCGGTGAGATCAGCGCGGAGACGTGCCGCACCGAGGTGTTCCTCTTCCCGGCCGCGTCGCATGTGGAGAAAGCCGGCACGTTCACCCAGACCCAGCGCATGCTGCAGTGGCGCGAGAAGGCCGTCGAGGCGCCAGGCGATGCCCGCTCGGAGCTGTGGTTCTTCTACCACCTCGGCCGCATCCTGCGCGAAAAGCTGGCCGGTTCCACCGATGAGCGGGACCGCCCGCTGCTCGACCTGTGGTGGGACTATGCGCTGGACGGTGATGAACCTTCTGGTGAGGATGTGCTCCGCCGGATCAACGGCGTTGATCTGACCACCGGGCGAGCCGTCGACAACTATCTGTCGCTCAAGGCCGACGGCAGCACGGCCTGCGGGTGCTGGATCTATAGCGGTGTCTACGCCGACGACGTCAATCAGGCCGCCCGTCGCAAACCGCACACCGAACAGGGGCCATACGACGCCGAGTGGGGCTGGACGTGGCCGATGAACCGTCGTGTGCTGTACAACCGCGCTTCGGCCGATCTGGCCGGAAAGCCGTGGAGCGAGCGCAAGAAGCTCGTCTGGTGGGATCCGGACAGACACGAGTGGACGGGCTACGACGTCCCCGACTTCGAGAAGGCCAAACCACCCGACTACCGGCCGCCCGCCGGTGCCGTCGGCGTCGAGGCGCTGCGCGGCGACGACCCGTTCGTGATGCAGGCCGACGGCAAGGCATGGCTTTTCGCCCCGAGCGGGCTCGCCGACGGCCCGCTGCCGACGCACTACGAACCGCACGAATCCCCCGTACGCAACGCGCTGTATCGGCAGCAGGGCAACCCGGCGCGCAAAGTGTATGGGCGCGAAGACAATCCGTCGAACCCGTCGTGGCCCGACGCACATGGCGACGTGTTCCCGTTCGTGTTCACCGCGGCCCGGCTGACCGAACATCACACGGCGGGCGGGATGAGTCGGCAGTTGCCGTACCTGTCCGAACTGCAACCGGGCCTGTTCGTCGAGGTGTCGCCTGAGCTCGCGGAGCTTCGCGGTCTGACGCATATGGACTGGGCGCACGTCGTCACGAGCCGAACAGCGGTCGATGCCCGGGTGTTCGTGACGAGCCGGATGCGACCGCTGCGGATCGAGAACCGGGTGGTGCACCAGATCTGGATGCCCTACCACTGGGGCAACGTCGGCCTCATCGACGGCGACGTCGTCAACGACCTGCTCGGTGTCGTCGCCGACCCGAACGTGTTCATCCAGGAGAGCAAGGTCGCGACCTGCGACATCCAGCCGGGACGCCGGCCCCGTGGGCCACAGCTGCTCGAGTACGTCGCGGCCTACCGCGACCGCGCACACATCACCCCGCAGACGGGTACCCACCTGGACACCACGAAGCCCTCGCCCGGCCACACCGAGGAGAAACCATGAGAGACAACAGCTTCTACGGTCCGCTGGCAGACCCGGCGGCCGACGCCGGCTACGACGAGCATCCGCAGCGCGTGGGATTCTTCACCGACACGTCGGTGTGCATCGGCTGCAAAGCCTGCGAGGTCGCGTGCAAGGAGTGGAACGGCGTGCCCGAGGACGGGTTCGACCTCCTCGGCATGTCGTTCGACAACACCGGCAACCTGGGTGCCAACTCGTGGCGGCACGTGGCGTTCATCGAGCAGCCCGCGGACGGTCGACATGGCTTGGGCGACAACCGAAGCGAGCCCGTCGAGCTCGGCATGCCGGGTTTCGAACGGCCGGGCGATGCGATGGGCGCCGATACACGCCAGGACTTCCGCTGGTTGATGGCGTCGGACGTGTGCAAACACTGCACGCACGCCGGGTGCCTGGATGTCTGCCCCACCGGAGCGCTGTTCCGTACCGAGTTCTCCACTGTTGTTGTGCAACAAGACATCTGCAACGGGTGCGGCTATTGCGTGTCGGGATGCCCCTATGGAGTCATCGAACGCCGGGAAGGTGACGGCCGGGCATGGAAGTGCACACTGTGCTACGACCGGCTGCACGACGGGCTGGAGCCCGCATGCGCCAAGGCCTGCCCGACGGACTCCATCCAGTTCGGCGTGCTCGACGAGTTGCGCGAGCGGGCCGCTCACCGGTTGTCCGAATTGCACGAGCGTGGCGTGACCGAGGCACGGCTCTACGGGCAGGATCCGAACGACGGGGTCGGCGGTGACGGTGCGTTCTTCCTGCTGCTCGATGAACCAGAGGTGTACGGGTTGCCGCCCGACCCGGTGGTGCCGACGCGCGACGCCGGCGCGATGTGGCGGTATGCGGGCATGGCGGCCTCGGCGCTGGTGGGTGTCGCGGTATCGGCGTTTCTGGGGCGCTCGTGAAGGAGAAGCTCAGCGACACCGACGCATCGGACATGCATGCAGAGACGCGGCACCGCCGCCGCGGCAACGACGACATGGCCGTGGCGCCGGCCGATTTCCGGTCGTACTACGGGCGCCAGATTCTCAAGACGCCGGTATGGAACTGGATGATCGCGGCCTATTTGTTCAGTGGCGGCCTGTCGGCGGGTTCTGCGCTGCTGGCCGCCGGTGCCGACCTGACCGGTCGGCCGCGGCTGCGCAAGGTGTCCCGACTCGGCGCCCTGGCGAGTCTGTTGGCCAGCATGTATTTCCTCATCGGCGACCTCGGCAGGCCCGAGCGGTTCCACCACATGCTGCGCGTGGCCAAGCCGAGTTCGCCGATGAGTATGGGAACCTGGCTTCTCGGCGGCTACGGGCCGGGCGCCGGCCTGGCGGCGGTCGCGGAACTGATGCCTGCGCGGTTGCGCCGGACCTGGCTGGGCCGGTTGGTGAATCGGGCGGCGCGTCCGGCGGGTCTGGAAGCCGCCGCGGTCGCGCCCGGCGTGGCGTCGTACACCGCAGTGTTGTTGTCGCAGACGGCGGTTCCGGCGTGGCGGGAAGCACACCCGTATCTGCCGTTCGTCTTCACCGGCTCTGCCGCGGCAAGTGGGGCCGGTCTGGGAATGCTGCTCGCGCCCGTATCGGAGAGCGGCCCGGCCCGGAGGATGGCGGTGACCGGCGCGGCGCTGGAGGTCGTGGCGTCGCGGACGATGGAGCATCGGCTGGGTCTCGTCGCCGAGGCGTACACGACCGGCAAAGCTCACCGGTTGCGGCAGTGGTCGGAGATCCTGACCGTCGGCGGCGCAGTCGGTGCGGTGGTGTCGGGCCGCAGGCGATGGGCGGTCGCAGCGTCGGGCGCGGCGCTGTTGGCGGGCAGCGCGCTGCAGCGGTTCGGCGTGTTCGAAGCCGGTGTCGAGTCCACTCGGGACCCCAAATATGTCGTTGTGCCACAACGCAAGCGGCTTGACGAGGGCAGGCCCGCCCGGGGCGACGACCGGAGCCGGTGAACCGGTCGGCCCAAACGCGAAAGTCCCCGAAACACTGGGGAATTCCAGGTTTCGGGGACTTCGCGTGCTAACTCAGTAGCGGTAGTGCTCGGGCTTGTAGGGCCCTTCGACGTCGACGTTGATGTACTCGGCCTGCTCCTTGGTGAGCTTGGTCAGCTGCCCGCCGAGAGCCTCGACGTGGATGCGGGCGACCTTCTCGTCGAGGTGCTTGGCCAGCCGGTAGACCGCGTTGTCGTACTCGTCGTTCTTGGTCCACAGCTCGATCTGGGCGATGACCTGGTTCGAGAAGCTGTTGCTCATCACGAACGAGGGGTGCCCGGTGGCGTTACCCAGGTTGAGCAGACGACCTTCGGACAGCACGATGATCGACTTGCCGCTGTCGAACGTCCACTGGTCGACCTGCGGCTTGATGTTGATCCGCGTGGCGCCCGAACGCTCAAGCGCCGCCATGTCGATCTCGTTGTCGAAGTGGCCGATGTTGCCCAGGATGGCCTGGTCCTTCATGGCCTTCATGTGCTCGATCGTGATGATGTCCTTGTTGCCGGTCGCCGTGATGACGATGTCGGCTTCGCCGATCGCGTCCTCGACGGTGCGGACGTCGAACCCGTCCATCAGGGCCTGCAGTGCGTTGATCGGATCGATCTCGGTGACAGACACGCGGGCGCCCTGCCCGGCCAGCGACTCCGCGCAGCCCTTGCCGACGTCACCGTAGCCGCAGATGAGCACCTTCTTGCCGCCGATCAGCACGTCGGTGCCGCGGTTGATGCCGTCGATCAGCGAGTGGCGGGTGCCGTACTTGTTGTCGAACTTGGACTTGGTGACCGAGTCGTTGACGTTGATGGCCGGGAACGGCAGTTCGCCCGCGGCCTCGAACTGGTAGAGCCGCAGCACGCCGGTGGTGGTCTCCTCGGTGACACCCTTGACCGACTCGGCGATCTTGGTCCACTTGTTCTTGTCGGTCTCGAAGCGCTCGCGCAGCACCGAGAGGAAGACCTTCCACTCGGCCGGATCGTCGTCCTCGGCGGGCGGGACCACACCGGCCTTCTCGTACTGCGCACCGCGCAGCACCATCATGGTCGCGTCGCCACCGTCATCGAGGATCATGTTGGCGGGCTCGCCTTCCCAGGTGAGCATCTGCTCGGCGGCCCACCAGTACTCCTCGAGGGTCTCGCCCTTCCACGCGAACACCGGCACACCCTTGGGCTCGTCGACGGTGCCGTGCGGGCCGACGACGACGGCGGCGGCAGCGTGGTCCTGGGTGGAGAAGATGTTGCACGACGCCCAGCGGACCTCAGCGCCGAGCGCCACCAAGGTCTCGATGAGAACCGCGGTCTGCACGGTCATGTGCAGCGAGCCGGACACGCGAGCACCCTTGAGCGGGGCCACCTCCGCATATTCGCGGCGCAGCGCCATCAGGCCAGGCATCTCGTGTTCGGCCAGCCGGATCTCCTTGCGGCCGAAGTCGGCCAACGACAGGTCTGCGACCTTGTAATCGATGCCATTGCGTACGTCTGCCGTGAGCTTCTGCTCAGTCGTCGTCATGTGATTCCTTACTCTGCGCGCATCGTAATTACTTAGCTAATTTACACATTAGCTTCGCGGGGTGGGCGGCTCTAATTCTCTTCGATCACACCGTAGCGCTCGGCGAACGGTGTCATCAGTCGGGCCAGGTCACCGGCCACATCGTGATCCGCCTCGGGGGGCATGGAGACGTAGCTCATCGCCAGCCGCACGATCGCGCGCGCGAGCACGCCGGCATCCTCGTCACTGGCCTTCATCCAGCTGTTCTGGAACGTGCCGGTCAACCGATCCGAGCACCGGCTGATGATGGGACCGCTTCCGGTGGTGATGATCTGCAGCAGATCGGGCTTCGAGGCTCCGGTCAGCAGCGAGATCACCAACGGATCGGCGGCCGAGTCCACGAAGAACGAGCGGAAGCCTTCCAGGAACGCGGCATGCACGTCACCGACGTTGTGGTTGATCGCGTCGTCGACGGCGTCGACCAGCCGATCGGCCAGCCGCATGGCATATCCCTCGGCCAGGCCCTGACGTGACCCGAACTCGTTGTAGATCGTCTGCCTGCTGACGCCCGCGGCCTGGGCCACGTGCGACAGCGTGATCGCCGACCAGTCCCGGGTCAGCAGCAGATCGCGCATCCCGTCGAGAATCGAATCGTGCAGCAGCACCCTCGACGCCTCTGCGTACGGGATGCGTTGCTTGTCACGCGGACGACTCACACGCGCGACAATATCGCTTCCCGCCACAGAGCAGGCCGCTGTCACGGCCGGGCGACCTCCACCATCTCGAAATCGGACTTGGCCGCACCGCAGTCCGGGCAGCTCCAATCGTCGGGAATGTCGTCCCAACGGGTACCCGGGGCGATGCCGTCCTCCGGCCAGCCCTTCTCCTCGTCGTACTCGAATCCGCACTGCACGCACACGTACAACTTGTAGTCATTCATCGCGAAACCTCCACACTCTCGAAATCAACCTTCTCCCGCACCGCGCAGTCCGGGCAGCACCAGTCATCGGGCACGTCATCCCACGGCGTGCCGGCCGGAAAGCCTTCGCGCGGTGCGCCTTTGGCTTCGTCGTACACGTAACCGCAGCCGGGGCAGCGATAGGCGCTCATTGCGCGGCTCCAGCCGCTCCGTAGCGGGCCAGGACCTTGTCGCGCAGCCGGGGCTGGATGTTGACGCGCGTGATGTCGCCGTCGTAGTGCTCGAGCACCCGGTGGTCCATGACCTTGCGCCACAGCGGCGGCAGGTACGTCAACCCGATCAGCGAGGCATAGCCACTGGGCAGGTTGGGCGCGCCATCGATGCTGCGCAAAGTCTGGTACCGGCGTGTCGGGTTCGCGTGATGATCGCTGTGCCGCTGCAGGTGATACAGGAACAGGTTGGTCACGATGTGGTCGGAGTTCCAGCTGTGCACGGGCGCGCACCGCTCGTAGCGACCGCTCGGCGTCTTCTGCCGCAGCAGACCGTAGTGCTCCAGATAGTTCACCGACTCCAGCAGGCTGAACCCGTAGACGGCCTGGATGAGCATGAACGGGATCACGCCGACGCCGAAGATCGCGATGAGCACACCCCAGAACACCACCGACATCGCCCACGCGTTCAGCACGTCGTTCGACGGATGCCACGGCGACTTGTTCTGCCTGCGCAACCGCTGCGCCTCCAACTCCCACGACGACTTCAGGCTGCCGAACACGCTGCGCGGCAAGAACTCCCAGAACGTCTCACCGAACCGGGCCGATGCCGGATCCTCCGGAGTGGCCACCCGCACGTGGTGCCCGCGGTTGTGCTCGATGTAGAAGTGGCCGTACCAGGTCTGCGCGAGCGTGATCTTCGACAGCCAGCGTTCGAGCGAATCTCGCTTGTGGCCCATCTCGTGTGCGGTGTTGATGCCCACCCCTCCGAGCACCCCCACCGACAACGCGACACCGATCTTGGCCGGCCAGCCCAGGCCGCCCTCGAATCCCAGCCAGCTCAGGTCCGATGCCGTGAACAGATAGGCGCCCAGGACCACGCTGGCGTATTGGAACGGGATGTAGACGTACGTGCAGTACCGGTAGTACTTGTCGTTCTCCAGCTGCTCCATGACCTCGTCCGGCGGGTTCTGGCCATCCGGGCCGAACCGCAGGTCCAGCAGCGGCAGTAGTACGTAGAGCAGGATCGGGCCGATCCAGAGCGGGATCTGCGCAGCGATGTGCCACCCAAGCTGATTGAACGCCCACACGAGCGGCAGCACCACGAACATCGCCGTCGGGGCGATCAGGCCCATGAGCCACAGGTGCCGCTTCTTGTCACGCCATTGCCGGACCTCCGACGCGCCCGGGTTGCCTGAAAGTTCCGCCACCACGTCAAGCCTCCTTATGTGAGAGCCATCACTGCAATGACTTGACTATAGGACGGCATATGTCTTCTGTCTAGACACGAAGGCGGTATTTGTAAACGACCGATGTGCGCACGGTCACACGGGCGGGCGAAAAAGAACCGAGCGATCCCGAGTGTCAGACCGTCGTCGTGACGTCGCGGTTGGCCAACACCGAGTGCCGGCGACCGTAGACCGCGTACACGACGACGCCGATCGCCATCCAGATGAGGAACCGGATCCACGTCACCCCGGTCAGGTTGAGCATCAGCCACACGCACGCGATGATCGCGGCGATCGGCAGCAGCGGCACCCACGGTGCCCGGAACCCACGCGGCAGGTCAGGGCGGGTACGGCGCAGCACGATGACGCCGGCCGACACCAGCACGAACGCGAACAACGTGCCGATGTTCACCATCTCCTCGAGCTTGCCCATCGGGAACACCGATGCGGCGACCGCGACCAGAACGCCGACGATCACCGTGATACGTACCGGCGTCCCGTGCCGGCCGGTGGTCGCCATCTGACGCGGCAGCAGTCCGTCGCGCGACATCGCGAACAGCACCCGCGTCTGACCCAGCATCAACACGATCACGACAGTCGTGAGCCCTGCCAGCGCGCCGATCGAGATGACCTTGGCGGCCCAGTGCACGCCGTTGAGTTCGAATGCCGTGGCGAGGTTGGCCGAGGCACCGTCACCGCTCTTGAGGTCGAGGTAGGACACCATGCCGGACAGCACGACCGCCACCGCGACGTAGAGCACCGTGACGATCGCCAGCGAGCCGAGGATGCCGCGCGGCACATCCCGTTGCGGGTTCTGCGTCTCCTCAGCCGTGGTGGCGACGATGTCGAACCCGATGAACGCGAAGAACACGATGGAAGCCCCGGCCAGCACGCCGTACCAGCCGTAGTGGCTGCCCTCGGCGCCCGTCATCAGCGAGAACAGCGACTGCTCGGCGCCGCCGGCGCCTTCGCCGGCCCCCTCACCGGGCGGTATGAACGGCGAGTAATTGGCCGCCTTGATGTAGAACGCGCCGACGACGACCACGAGCAGCACCACCGAAACCTTGATGATGGTGATAGCCAGGCTGAAGTGCGCCGACAGCTTGGTGCCCATCGCCAGCAGGTAGGTGACGAAGGCGATGATCAGCAGCGCTCCCCAGTCCAGTGTCAGGCCGCCGAACTCGGCGGTACCGCCGCCGAACCCGAACACCGTGCCGAGATAGCTCGACCAGCCCTTGGCCACGACCGCCGCGGCGACCGCGAACTCGAGGATCAGATCCCAGCCGATGATCCAGGCGACGAACTCACCGAAGGTCGCGTAGGAGAACGTGTACGCGCTGCCGGCGACCGGCACGGTCGAGGCGAATTCCGCGTAACACAGCGCGGCGAGACCGCAGGCAATCGCAGCAATGATGAACGAGATCGAAATCGCGGGTCCGGTGAGGTTGCCGGCGGTCGAGGCGGTGATCGTGAAAATACCCGCGCCGATCACCACAGATACGCCGAAAACGGTCAGGTCCCACCAGTTCAGATCTTTTCGCAGCCGCGTCGACGGTTCATCGGTGTCAGCTATCGACTGCTCGACGGACTTGGTGCGCCATCTACCGTTCATAATTTACGTCGCCTTCCATTCGTGCCCGCTTCACGTCATGTTCCCACTACGGTGGCGGTCGATGAGTAGGACACGAGAACTCGCCTCCGACCATGCCGTCGTCATCGGAGGCAGCATCGCCGGCCTGTGCGCGGCCCGGGTGTTGTCGGATCACTTCGACCAAGTGACGCTCTACGAACGCGATGAATTACCCGATCAACCCGTCAACCGCAGCGCGATCCCCCAGGGGCAGCACGTCCACCTCCTGATGGCGCGAGGGGCCCAGGAACTCGAGAAGATCTTTCCCGGGCTCCTCGACGAGATGGCTGCGGCCGGCGTACCGGTCGTCGAGAACCGCCCCGAGTCGATTCACTTCACCGCCGCCGGTCACGTGCTCGGCACCGGCCGAACCCTCGAGTCCAATTTCACCGCGTACGTGCCGAGTCGCGGTCAGCTGGAATGGCAGGTGCGCAAACGCACCCTCGCGTTGCCCAACGTGACCGTCGTGCAGAACGGGGTCGTGCAACCGCAGTTCGATCCGGCCGCCGAACGGGTGACGGGCCTGCTCCTCGACAACGGCGAAACCGTGTCCGCCGACCTCGTGGTCGACGCGTCCGGCCGGGGCAGCCGCCTGCCGGTGTGGTTGGAGGAGTGGGGCTACGAGCGTCCGCGCGAGGATTCGGTGAAGATCGGTGTGACGTACGCGTCGCACCGGGTGCGGATCCCCGACGGGATGATCGCGGAGAAGATGGTTCTGGTGAGCGCCTCGCACGACGAGGGCCTCGGCATGGGCATGCTGTTCCACGAAGACGGCATCTGGACCGTGACGGCGTTCGGCGTCGCCAAAGCCGAACCACCGCAAGACTTCGCCGGTATCTGCGCGCAGGCCGACACGACCGTGCCGCCGCACATCAGTGCGGCACTGCGGGCCGGTGAGCCCGTGGGCGAGATGGCATTCCACCGCTACCCGGTGGCCAAGTGGCGGCGCTACGACAAACTGCACCGGATGCCGGCAGGCATCTTCCCGTTCGGCGACGCGGTGGCCAGCCTCAACCCCACGTACGGCCAGGGCGTGACGATGACGGCGCTGCAGGCCGGCAATCTGCGCAGTGTGCTGGCGAGCGGCCGCCAGAATCTCATCAGGCGTCTCGCGTACAGCACCGCGCGGTCGACGTATCCGGTGTGGCTCATGAACGCCGTCGCCGACCACATCGCGCACGGCGCCGAAGGCGACAAGCCGCGGTGGTACCGGCCGATGTACGGGCTCTTCGATCAGTTCCTCGGCGCCGCCGAGACGGATCCTGTTCTGGCCGAATGGTTCCTACGGCGAACCAGCCTGCTCGACAGCCTGTACCTGGCACCGTCACCGCGCCTCATCGGGCGGGCGATCCGGACCAACATGCGAGCGTTCCTGGCCGAGCGGGGCGGGCCGGGCAAGCAGGACGAGGAGATCCTCGCCACGCTCTGAGCCGCTGCCGGGCTAGATTCCGACGGTCACCCGGAACAGCTTGGTCGGCTCGTCGGCGGTCAGCCGGATGGGACCGTCGTCAGCAGCCACCCACGCGGCCGCACCCCGCTCGAGGGTCAGCCGCCCGCCCTTGCTGTGCACGACGGCCGCGCCCTCGGTGCACAGCAGCAGCTGGGGTCCGTCATGGCGTGACTGGGCGTCGATCTCGTGGCCGAGATGGTCGCCGTCGACGCACAGCACCGACACCGCGAATTCCGGAGCCGGGGTCTGGTAGATGAGTTCGGTTCCGTCCCTGACGATTTCGGGACGCAGTCGATCTTCCGGGGTTGGGGTGAAATCGAGCACCCGCAGGAGTTCGGGCACATCGACGTGTTTGGGCGTCAGTCCGCCGCGCAACACGTTGTCGGAGTTGGCCATGACCTCGACGCCCACGCCGTGCAGATAGGCGTGCAGATTGCCTGCGGGCAGGTACAGGCCTTCGCCCGGCTGCAGGCTGATGCGGTTGAGCAACAACGACGCCAGCACACCGGCATCGCCGGGGTAGCGCTCCCCGAGCTCGAGCACCGTCTTGGCTTCCGCGGCGAATTTCTTCTTGCCTGAGCGGATGTATTCGATCGCGCCGTCGAGCACCGCGGGAACCAGCACATCCAGATCGGGCTGCGGCGCGGTGATCCACGTGGTGAACAACGCACGCAGGCCGTCACCGTCCGACTGGCCGGACAACAGATTGATGAAGGGGTCGAGGTCCGAGACGGCCAGCGCGCGCATCAACTCGACCGTGCGCTCCACCGGACGGAAGCCGGCTAGTGCGTGGAATTGCCCTAGCGCAACCAGTAATTCAGGCTTGTGGCTGCGATCGCGGTAGTTACGCGTCGGCGCGGAGACGGGTATCTCCAGGCGGTCCTCGCGCTCGAAGCCCTCCTGCGCCTGCTGTGCGCTCGGATGGGCCTGCAGTGACAACGGTTCGTCGGCTGCCAACACCTTGACGAGGAACGGCAGCGCATCTCCGAACCGAGCAACGGTGGTGGTGCCGAGCTGCCCCTCCGGATCGTCGTGCACGGCCTCCAGCAGCGACTGTTCGCCGTGCTCGTTCTGCAGCCAGGCCGGATCCCCCGGATGCGCGCCGAACCACAGCTCGGCCTCCGGATGCACTGTGGGACTTGGCCTTCCAGTGAACTCGGCAATCGCGGTCCGCGAACCCCACGCATAGGTTCGCACCGCTCCCCGTAGCAGATGCACTTCGTTAACCTCGAACCAGTTTCAGATAGACGGCGGCCATCTCCAAGCGAACCGCCATGATCGCCAGTTGTTGTTCGGGACGCCCCATCGGAAGGGCCGTTCCGGCAAGCTCGGGAACGTCTTCGGCGCCGATCACGGAGATGTCGTCGAAACCACCGATCCGGGCCGCCACATTGGGTCGTTCGACATCGGTGCTCACCACGAACGTGCGCATTCGGCGCGGCAGCGGTCCGTCGATCTGTTCGTCGTGGAACAGCGATCGTTCAGCGCCTGAGCCGGCCGATCGGGTCGCCCCGCTCCCCTCCGCCGCCAGCACATCGGCCAGGCCGGCCGCGGCCACCACCTCCCCGGCCACCCGCAACATCGTCGCCGCCCCGTGCCGGGCCAGCGCGAGCGTCGCCGCGGTGTCGCCGGCGAGGACGACGTCATATCCGGACATCCGGTCTGCCAACGTCTTGGCGGGGTTCGTGAACAACTCTCGACCCGCGCTGTTGCGCAGCGCCTCGGCATCCAGTTCATCTGCCAGCGCCGCCAGATCGACACGGATGCCCGCGTCCAGTACCTGCAGGACGGCCAGGCCGGCGGCCAGGTATCGCGTCAAACCGAAATCGTCGGGCACCCACAGTCGCGGAGCCAATGCCACCGCGCGTCCGGCCGTGACATCGCGCAACGGGCCCTCGTACGGACCCACCACGAGCACCCGGGCACCACGCCGGACCCCGGTGGCCGCGGCATTCACCAGCGCCGGATCGCCCGGATCGTCACCTGCGACGACCAACACATCGAGCGCACCGATCCACGGCGGGGTCTCGGCCGCGACGACAATCGGGGTCGCGACCGATCCACCGAGCGCGGCGGCCAGCATCGCGCCCGCGGTCTCGGCGACTCCGCGGCCGGCCACCCAGATCACCGTGCGCGGTGGATGGTCGGACCGCAGTGGTTCGAGCGTCCCCTCCGAAAACGCGGCGGCAGTCGCCCGAACCTGCGCACCGGCCATGGCCGCCGCGCGAAGCAGACCGTTACGGTCGGCGGCGAGAAGTCCGTCGCCGTCGTCGAGATCCACTGCGGCGTCGACGGCGTTCACGTCGCCACCTCACTCACCGTCCGGATCTGGGTGGCGACCTTGTCCACGATCGCCTCGACGTCCTCGGCGGTGCGTGCCTCGACGTTGAGTCTCAGCAGCGGTTCGGTGTTGGAGGTACGCAGGTTGAACCAGCTGCCGCCGCCCAGATCGACGGTCACGCCGTCGAGATGGTCGATCGAGTGGATGCCGGAGCCGAACGACTTGAGCACCGCGTCCACACACGCCGCCGCATCGGCGACGGTGAAGTTGATCTCGCCGGAGGCCTCGTATCGCTGATAGTCGGCCATGATCTCCGACAGCGGTCGCTCTTGTTCGCCGAGCGCGGCCAGTACGTGAAGGGCGGCCAGCATGCCGGAATCGGCACCCCAGAAATCACGGAAGTAGTAATGCGCCGAATGCTCCCCGCCGAAGATCGCACCGGTGTCGGCCATCAGCCCCTTGATGTAGGAATGCCCGACTCGGGACCGCACCGGCGTACCGCCGCGCTCGACCACCAACTCGGGAACCGCGCGCGACGTGATCAGGTTGTGGATGACCGTCGCGCCAATCTCGCGGGTCAGTTCACGCGCGGCCACAAGCGCGGTGACCGCCGAGGGCGACACCGGCCTGCCGAGTTCGTCGACCACGAAACAGCGGTCGGCGTCGCCGTCGAACGCCAGACCGATGTCGGCACCCGTCTCCAGGACGTAGGCCTGCAGGTCGACCAGGTTGGCCGGATCCAGCGGGTTGGCCTCATGGTTGGGGAACGTCCCGTCCAGCTCGAAGAACAGCGGCAGCACGGTGGCGCCGGCGATCGGACCCAGCACCGCGGGCGTGGTGTGGCCGGCCATGCCGTTGCCCGCGTCGACCGCGATGCGCAGCGGTCGTAATTCACTGAGATCGACCAGCGAGCGGAGGAATTGGCCGTAGTCGGCCAGCACGTCGCGGTCGGTGACGGTGCCTGCCGCGCCGTGATGGGCCGGCACTCCGTTGATCACCTCGTCGGCGATGACCGACAGGCCGGTGTCCTTGCCCACGGGCTTGGCCCCGGCCCGGCACAACTTGATGCCGTTGTAGGCGGCCGGGTTGTGGCTCGCGGTGAACATCGCCCCCGGGCAGTTCAACTTGCCGGAGGCGAAATAGAGCTGATCGGTGGAGGCGAGGCCGATCCGGATGACGTCGAGCCCCTGGGAAGTGACGCCTTCGGCAAACGCCGCGGACAGCGATGGCGAACTGGATCGCATGTCGTGTCCGATCACGACCTGTTCGGCACCCTCGGCGCGAACCAAGCGGGCAAACGCGCCGCCGACATCAGCGACGAAGGCGTCGTCGAGCTCCGTGCCGACCAAGCCGCGGACGTCATAGGCCTTGATGACACTGTGAACAGCCGCTGCTGGCCGAGACATAGAACTCCTTGTGAAACGGGATCGTTGGCGCCAGCCTAACCGTCTTGCGGCAACAACACGCTCACTACTCTTGGCCCGACCGGCTTCTACTCATTGAGGTCGGGCAACACCCGCAGGTGGCCACGTCGCCGCCCGTTCGATTCCGGCGGCCGCGCCGTCGGGGCCATGACTGCGCCACCGCTGACTCCGGTGGCGGGATCGGAGAACCCGGCAACCACACCGCCCCGCGGTACGGTGCCGGCCTGGCCCTCCCGAACCGCGTCCGCGAGCGCCACCAGATCGTCTTCATCGGGGTGCGTCGGCAGCGGGCCGGCATGGCGCACGAGCTCCCACCCGCGCGGTGCCGTGATGCGGCTGGCATGCCCGACGCACAGGTCCCAGGAATGCGGTTCGGAGACCGTGGCCAGTGGACCGACGACAGCTGTCGAGTCCGAATAGACGAAGGTCAGCGTCGCCACGGCATAGTGCGGGCACCCGGGCCGGCAGCAGCGACGGGGAACATTCACGCACCAGAGATTATCTTGGTCGATCGCCGCACGCTGCCGGACACGCGCAGCCGCGGGGCGCCCGATCCCGAACCGTTACGATCGTGCCCGTGGCCCAGCGGAACCATTGGCGATCTCGGCGCGGCCGCGACATCCGCGGTCCGCTGCTGCCGCGGTCGGTCCCCGGCTGGCGCAGCCGGGCCGAGCGGTTCGACATGGCGGTGCTGGAGGCCTACGAGCCGATCGAGCGTCGGTGGGCCACCCGGGTCAACGCGCTCGACGTCGCCGTTGACGAGATTCCGCGGATGTCCCCGAAAGATCCGGACAGTGTGCAGTGGCCACCGGAGGTGGTGGCCGACGGTCCCATTGCGCTCGCCCGGCTGATACCCGCCGGCGTGGACGTCAGGGGAAATTCGACCCGGGCGCGAATTGTGTTGTTCCGCAAGCCCATCGAGCGCCGGGTCAAAGGATCCGATGAGCTGGCCGATCTACTGCATGAAATCCTGGTGGCCCAGGTGGCCACCTATCTTGGCGTCGAACCCTCGGTCATCGACCCAACGATCGACGACGAGTGACGCTGCGGCTCAGATGATGCCGCGCTTGAGGCGTCTGCGTTCCCGCTCTGACAAACCTCCCCAGATTCCGAAGCGCTCATCGTGTGCAAGCGCGTATTCCAGGCAGGCGTCGCGAACTTCGCAACCCTGGCAGATGCGCTTGGCCTCGCGGGTAGACCCGCCCTTCTCCGGGAAGAAAGCCTCCGGGTCAGTCTGCGCGCACAGGGCGCGTTCCTGCCATTGGTCATCTTCGGTTGCCGGATCAACATCAATTTCATCGGGAACCAAACTCAGTTGGGGACGTCCGGTTGCCCCCATCGGTGTCGGCCCGGTGTTGATGTGCGGTGCGTTGTCTACCGAGCCGAGTAGCCGGCCGTCAAACCGGACCACACGATCGAAATCGCCGCTCTCATAAGACATATCCCCCGCCTCCTCACTCGGTCTCGTAGATCCCTCAGTGGAGCCCACTATTGTGATGTGCGGCCATTTCATTCGAACAAATGATCGAATCTCGGTCCGCGACACCGGAATCGGTCACCAACCGAAAAATGACACTGCTGTGATTACACACGTGTTAGCTGCTGGGGTCAAGCGCTGGAACAGGAATTCATACCATCCCGTGATGTCAAATCGGCGCGTCGCAACCTCGGCGTGTCCTGCCCGTGACGACGTCGTTTCCGTGCGCGGCCCCTCAACGCCTAATGTCGGTCGTTGTGAAGATCACCGTTCTGGTCGGCGGCGTCGGTGGCGCACGGTTTTTGCTGGGCGTGCAGAACCTGCTACGGCTTGGAAGCTTCTCCGACGACCCCGGCAACCCCGGCGAGCACGAACTCACGGCGATCGTGAACGTCGGCGACGACGCCTGGATGCACGGCGTCCGTATCTGCCCCGACCTCGACACCTGCATGTACACCCTCGGCGGCGGCATCGATCCGGAACGAGGCTGGGGGCATCGCAACGAAACCTGGCATGCCAAAGAGGAACTCGCGGCCTACGGGGTCCAACCGGACTGGTTCGGCCTCGGTGACCGTGACCTGGCCACCCACCTTGTCCGCAGTCAGATGCTGCGGGCCGGCTATCCCCTGTCCCAGGTGACCGAGGCGCTGTGTAAGCGCTGGTCACCGGGGGCCCGACTGCTGCCGGTCACCGACGACCGCAGCGAGACACACGTCGTGATCACCGACCCGGCCGACGGCGAGCGCAGGGCCATCCACTTCCAGGAATGGTGGGTGCGCTACCGCGCCAAGGTGCCGTCGCACAGCTTCGCGTTCGTCGGGGCCGAGCAGGCAACCGCGGGCCCCGGCGTAACCGAGGCCATCGCCGAAGCGGACGTCGTGTTGCTGGCGCCGTCCAATCCGGTCGTCAGCGTCGGCCCCATCCTGCAGATACCCGGAATCCGCGGAGCGCTGCGTTCGACCGCGGCCCCCGTCATCGGCTACTCGCCCATCATCGCGGGAAAACCGTTGCGCGGCATGGCCGATGAGTGTTTGTCGATCATCGGCGTCGAGTCCACGTCGGAAGGCGTCGGCCGCTGGTTCGGCGCGAAGTCGGGCACCGGGATACTGGATGGCTGGCTGGTACACGAAGGCGACCATGCCGAGATCGAAGGCGTCGAGGTTCGTGCCGTACCGCTGTTGATGACCGATCCCCCCACCACCGCCAAGATGGTCCAGGCCGGGCTCGCCATCGCCGGAGTGACACTGTGAACATGCACGGCTCGGCCGCGGCGACTGGCGAGCACGGCTCGGCCGACCGCGTCGAGATCCTCCCGGTTCCCGACCTGCCGGAGTTCCGTCCCGGCGACGATCTGGCCGGCGCCCTCGCCGCCGCGGCCCCGTGGTTGCAAGACGGCGATGTGCTTGTTGTCACAAGCAAGGTGGTGTCGAAGTGCGAGGGGCGGATCGTGGTCGCCCCCTCCGATCCGGAAGAGCGGGACACGCTGCGGCGCAAGCTCATCGACGACGAGGCTGTTCGAGTGCTCGCCCGCAAGGGCCGCACGCTGATCACCGAGAATGCCATCGGCCTGGTCCAGGCGGCCGCCGGTGTCGACGGCTCGAACGTGGATTCCACCGAACTCGCCCTGCTGCCCGTCGATCCCGATGGGAGCGCCGCGGCGCTGCGGGACGGATTACGTGACCGACTCGGCGTGACGGTGGGCGTAGTGATAACCGACACCATGGGTCGCGCATGGCGTAACGGCCAGACCGACTTCGCAATCGGCGCAGCCGGTTTGACGGTTCTGCACGGCTATGCCGGCGCCCGCGACCGGCACGGCAACGAACTTCTGGTCACCGAGGTCGCGGTGGCCGACGAGATCGCCGCCGCCGCCGACCTCGTGAAGGGCAAGCTGACCGCGATCCCGGTGGCAGTCGTGCGCGGCCTGCACCTGCCCGACGACGGATCGACGGCGCACACGCTGGTGCGTGCGGGCGAGGACGATCTGTTCTGGCTCGGCACGGCCGAGGCAATCCAATTGGGCCGCAGCCAAGCTCAGCTCCTGCGCCGGTCGGTACGCAGGTTCAGCGCCGAGCCGGTGCCCCACGAACTCATCGAGGCCGCCGTCGGCGAGGCGCTCACCGCACCGGCACCCCATCACACCCGCCCGGTGCGCTTCGTCTGGGTGCACGACACCGCGACGCGCACCCGGCTGCTGGACCGGATGAAGGACCGCTGGCGCGCCGACCTCGCGGGTGACGGCAGAGCGCCCGAGGCGGTCGAGCGCCGAGTCAGCCGCGGCCAAATACTCTACGACGCACCCGAACTGGTGATTCCGTTCTTGGTTCCGGACGGTGTGCACAGCTATCCCGACGAGGCGCGCACCGCGGCCGAACACACGATGTTCACCGTCGCGGTCGGCGCGGCGGTACAGGCGCTGCTGGTCGCCCTGGCGGTGCGGGACGTCGGCAGCTGCTGGATCGGCTCGACGATATTCGCCGGCGATCTGGTCCGTGCCGAGTTGGACCTGCCCGACGACTGGGAGCCGTTGGGCGCCATCGCGATCGGTTATCCGGATGAGCAACAGCCGCCACGCGACCCGGTACCCACGGATGGGCTGCTGCTGTACCGATGAGCTTGCACACCTCCGCCGTCGATGTGCTGACCCATTGGCGGACAACCGATCCCGCGCAGGATTCGCTGCGCCACGCCGTGTTGTCGTTTTTGGCCGCCCGGCCAGATGCCTGCTTTCGGGAATGCGCGCCCGGGCATATCACCGCATCGGCACTCGTCCTCGACCACACCGGAACACAGACCTTGCTCACGCTGCATCCGCGGTTCGGCCGGTGGCTGCAACTCGGCGGGCACTGTGAGGCCGGCGACGCCGATGTGCACGCCGCCGCACTGCGCGAAGCCGCCGAGGAGTCCGGGATCAGCGGGTTGACCATCGATCCGGAACTGGCCGCACTGCACGTGCATCCGGTGAAGTGCTCACTGGGTGTACCAACCCGCCACCTCGACCTGCAGTTCCTGGTACGGGCCCCGGAGGGCGCCGAAATCACCCGCAGTGACGAGTCTTTGGACCTGCAGTGGTGGCCTCTTGACGCGCTGCCCGCCGACACGGACTTCGGTCTGGCCCAGCTTGCGCGAGCCGCCGACGGACGCTAGACGTCCGTCGAGTAGCGGATGCCGCCGTCGGGAATCGCCACCCCGGGCCACACCCTGGCACCGCGCAACAGCTCGCAGCGGGCTCCGATGTCGGCGCCGTCGCCGATCACGCCGTCGCGGATCAGTGCGCGCGGCCCGATCCTGGCGCCGAAGCCGATGATGGAGCGTTCGATCACCGCACCGGCCTCGACGCGCACGCCGTCGAAGATCACCGCACCGTCGAGCCGGGCTCCGGCACCGATCTCGGCGCCGCGACCGATCACGGTGCCGCCGATGAGCAGCGCGCCCGGCGCGACCGCCGCGCCCTCGTGGACGAGCGACTCACCGCGGTGGCCGTTGAGTGCAGGCGAGGTTGCGATGCCGCGCACCAGATCGGCCGAACCGCGCACGAAGTCCTCGGGGGTACCCATGTCGCGCCAGTACGACATGTCGACGTATCCGCAGACCCGCAAGCCGTCGGCCAGCAGGCCGGGGAACACCTCGCGTTCGACCGAAAGCGCCCGCCCCCTTGGCAGTTTCTCGATCACCGCCCGCTTGAACACGTAGCAGCCCGCGTTGATCTGATCGGTCGGCGGATCCTGCGTCTTCTCCAGGAACGCCGTGACGAGACCGTCGGGATCGGTCGGCACGCAGCCGAACGCGCGCGGATCGCCGACCCGGACGAGGTGCAGCGTGACATCGGCACGATGCTCGTCGTGCGCTTCCAGCAGCGCGCCGAGGTCGGCGCCCGACAACACGTCGCCGTTGAACACCATCGCGGTGTCGTAGCGCAGCTTGTCGGCGACGTTGGCGATGGCCCCGCCCGTGCCGAGCGGCTCGGTCTCGGTGACGTATTCGATCTCCAGCCCGAGTTCGGAGCCGTCACCGAACGCGTCCTCGAAGACCTCGGCCTTGTACGACGTGCCCATCACCACGTGCTTGATGCCCGCCGCCGCGATCCGCGACAGCAGATGCGTCAGGAACGGCAGCCCGGCGGTGGGCAGCATCGGCTTCGGTGCCGAGAGTGTCAGCGGCCGAAGCCGGGTGCCTTGACCGCCGACCAGTACGACGGCATCCACTTCGCCAGGATTGATCCCCGGATTTGTCACTGCAACGCCCCCCTCTTCGACTGCATACGCCGAGACTTCCCGACCACCAGCCCCGCGCGTACGGCCAACGCCCCCCGGATCGTCCACCGCAGCGGCGCTTGCCATACCGCGGGGTACCGATCTGCCAGGAAAGTGTATGTGCTGCGGTGATGGGCGGCCAGGTTTCGCGCCGGGTCGCGACCGGTGGAGTGGCCCTTGTAGTGCAGCACCTCCGCGGACGGCACATAGATGTTGGCCCAGCCCGCCCGGCCGAGCCGGTCGCCGAGGTCGACGTCTTCCATGTACATGAAGTAGCGCTCGTCGAATCCGTCGATCGCATCGAACGCCGCCCGGCGCAGCAAAAGACACGAGCCGGACAGCCAGCCCACCGGACGTTCGCTGGGCTCTTCGCGCTCCTGACGGTAGGCCGCGGTCCACGGATTGGATTTCCAGAACGGGCCGACCACCGCGTGCATGCCACCCCGGACGAGGCTCGGCTGATGCCGCGCGGACGGGTAGACCGAACCGTCGGGGTCGCGGATCAGCGGACCGAATGCGCCCGCCTGCGGCCAGCGGTCGGCGGCTTCCAAAAGCAGGTCGATCGAATGGGGCCCCCACTGCACATCGGGGTTGGCCACCACGAAGAACTCTGCGCAGTCGGTGTCGGGCGAGATCTCGGCCGCCGCGCGGTTGACCGCGCTGCCGTAACCGAGATTGGCGCCGGTGCGCAGCAGACGCACGTTCGGGTAGCGCTGCTCGGCCTCTTCGGGCGCGCCGTCGGTGGAGCCGTTGTCGGCCATGATGACCGTCACCGGTCGTTCCGTCGCCAACGACAACGACGCCAGGAACCGGTCCAGGTGCGGCCCAGGCGAGTACGTCACCGTCACCACCACGAGCGGGCGGAGGCCTTCCTCAGTCACGGCGTAGAGGGTAGCGGGCCGTCAGCGGACGCCGCCGTGACCGCCGCGACCAACGCCTCGCGCCAGGGCCGTAGCGGGGTGAGCCCGGCCGACACCGATCGCTGGGTCGACAGTGCCGAGTACGACGGCCGCGGTGCCGGCCGCGGGTGCCGGTCGGTACCCACCGGCCGGACCCGGTCCGGGTCCGCGCCGACCGCCTCGAACGTTGCCCGGGCTTGATCGAAGCGACTCGCCGCACCCGCGTTGGCGGCATGCACGACGGTCGCGTCCACCTCGCCGTCGGCGACCTGCAGCAAGGCCGTGACCAGGTCACCGACGTACGTGGGCGACCCGATCTGGTCGGCGACGACGTCGACCTGCCGGTCCTCGGCCGCGAGCCGGCGCATGATTGCCACGAAGTCGCCACCATCGGCCCCCTCGTACACCCACGCGGTGCGCACGATGTGCGCATCGGGCTTGGCGGCCAGCACGGCCCGCTCCCCCGCGAGCTTGGTGCGGCCGTAGACACTGACCGGTCCGGTCGGGTCGTCGACCTCGTAGGGCGTGTGACGGTCGCCACCGAATACGTAGTCGGTCGAGATGTGCACCAACCCGGCTCCGACCGCCGCACAGGCCTCGGCCACATTCCCGGGGCCGACGGCGTTGACCGCGTGTGCCCTGGCCTCGTCGGCCTCGGCGGCGTCGACCTGCGTGTAGGCCGCGCAGTTGATCACCACGTCGCCGGCAGCAACGAAATGCCGTACCGCGCCCGCGTCGGTGATGTCACATTGCGCCGAGGTCAGCGCCAGCACGTCGCGACCCTGCTGACGGGCCTGATCAGCCAATACTCGCCCGACCAAGCCGCCTGCCCCGGTGATGACAATCCGTTGCGACATGCGACCGAGTCTGGCACGCCGGTCCGCGTTACCCGGCTCACGTGCACCCCGCAAGTAGCCTGGGCAGGTGCCGATCCACCTACTCCGAACCATTGCTGTGGCCGCAGCGTCAGCCGTGGTGCTCGGGACAGGTGTGGCCTGGACCCAGATCCGCTCGTTCGAATCAGGCATCAACCACATCAGTTCGCCGGCCCTCGGCGAGGGTGGCGAGGACGGCGCGATCGACATCCTGCTGGTCGGGATGGACAGCCGCACCGATGCGCACGGCAACCCGCTGTCCGCCGAAGAACTCGCGACGCTGCGAGCCGGTGACGACGTGTCGACCAACACCGACACGATCATCCTGATCCGCATCCCCAACAACGGGAAGTCGGCCACGGCCATCTCCATTCCCCGTGACTCCTACGTCGAGGCGCCGGGGTGGGGAAAGATGAAGATCAACGGCGTGTTCGGCGACGTGAAGCTCGACCGGATGAAACAACTCGTCGAGGTCGAGGGTGAAGACCCCGCCACCGCCGAACCCAAGGCCGTCGAGGCAGGCCGCGAGGAACTCATCCAGACCGTCGCGAACCTCACCGGCGTCACCGTCGACCATTACGCCGAAATCGGGCTCCTGGGCTTTGCGCTGATCACCGACGCCCTCGGTGGCGTCAACGTCTGCCTGAAAGACGCCGTCTACGAACCCCTTTCGGGTGCCGACTTCCCCGCGGGCTGGCAGAAACTCAATGGCCCGCAGGCGTTGAGCTTCGTCCGGCAGCGCCACAACCTTCCCCGCGGCGACCTCGACCGCGTCACCCGTCAGCAGGCCGTGATGGCGTCGCTGGCCCACGAGGTGATCTCGAGCAAGACACTGTCGAGCCCGGCCACGCTGGGACGGTTGCAGAACGCGGTCCAGCGGTCGGTGGTGATCTCCGACGGTTGGGACATCATGGATTTCGCCGATCAACTGCAGAAGCTCGCGGCGGGCAACGTGGCGTTCGCGACCATCCCCATCCTGCGCGAGGACGGCTGGAGTGACGACGGCATGCAGAGCGTCGTGCGGGTGGATCCCACCGAGGTCCACGAATGGGTTTCGAGCCTGCTGCAGGATCAGGACGAGGGCAAGACCGACGAGATCTCGTACTCGCCGGACAAGACCACCGTTGAGGTCGTCAACGCGACCGACATCAACGGCCTGGCCGCCGCGGTGTCGCATGTGCTGACCACCAAGGGCTTCACGCCCGGCAGCACCGGCAACCACGAGGGTGCTCCGCTGTCCGGCAGCCAGGTGCTGGCCGCCAAAACCGATGACCTTGGCGCTCAGGCGGTTTCGAAGGATCTCGGCGGCCTGCCGGTCAACGAGGATTCGTCGATTCCGGCCGGCTCGGTGCGGGTGGTCCTCGCCGACGACTACACCGGTCCCGGTTCCGGGCTCGACGGCAGCGATGTGACGCTCGGAGCGGTCGATCCGGCCGCCGCCGACACGGGCGGTGCGACCGATACGGGCGAGGCCCCACCACCGCCCTCACCGGTGCTCACCGCGGGATCCGACGACCCGGAGTGTGTGAACTGACGACGACAGTTTCCGCCGCAGTGCTCGACCCGCTGTTGGCGTCGGACCCCGCGGGCCCGCGGATCACCTACTACGACGACGCCACCGGCGAACGCATCGAGCTGTCGGCCGTGACGCTGGCCAACTGGGCGGCCAAGACCGCCAACCTGTTGCGCGACGAGATGGGCGCAGGCCCCGGGACCCGGGTGGCCGTGCTGCTGCCTGCGCACTGGCAGACCGCGGCCGTGGTGTTCGGCGTGTGGTGGATCGGCGCCGAGGTGGTGCTGTCCGGTGCCGCCGACATCGCCCTGTGCACGCGTGACCGACTCGACGAGGCCGACGACGCGGTGAGCGGCGGCGAGGTCGCGGTGCTGTCGCTGGACCCGTTCGGTAAACCGGCCGCCGACCTGCCCATCGGTGTCACCGACTACGCGACCTCGGTCCGGGTGCACGGCGATCAGATCGTTCCCGAGCGTCAGCCGGGGCCCGCCCTCGACGGCCGGTCGGTCGCCGATGTGCTGTCCGCTGCCCACACTTCGGCAGCCGCACAGGAATTCACCGGCGCCGATCGCGTGCTGTCGACGGCAGCCTGGGATGACCCTGACGCGTTGGTGGCCAACCTGCTCGCGGTCTTCGCCGTGGGCGCATCCCTCGTGCAGGTCGCCAATCCCGAATCCGGCGCGCAGGAGCGGCGCCGGCAAATGGAGAAGGTCACCCGCGGCTGACGCCGCGCAGTTGGTCGTTCACACCCGCTTCTCAGGTTTTTGCAGTACCTTTGGTCACGTTCGTGACATGTTCGCGAGACCGAACCATGCGGTTTTTCGCACCGGATGGTTCACCACAGCCAACATCACCACAAGTGACTCAGGACCCCGATGGGCTCGACCCTAGCCGCGATCATCACGTTACTGGGACTGCTCGGATGGCACCTGCGAACGCGCCGCCACCCGAGCTGGTCTGTCAGTTCCGATGCGCGGTTCTACATCTACAGCGGCTACCCGCTCGTGGCCATCGCGGTGTTCTGGTTGACGAAGGCGACCACCGGAACCGATTGGGAATGGGTGATCGGCAACGTGTGGGCGTTCGCCGCGATGGTGATGTTCGTGCGCGGGTTCAACGCACTCAGCGTGACGACCGCACAGCAGTACACGACGTCGCGCACCATCGAGTCCATCGAGAAGACACGCGAGACCAACGGCGCGCAGACCCGGCGACCCGACTAGATACCCCTCCGGCGAGCAGACGCGCAGGTACCCAAAAACCGCGTTTCGCGGGTACCCGCGCGTCTGCTCGTGAAGTTACTTGAGCAGCGCGCGGCTCATGACGACGCGCTGGATCTGGTTGGTGCCCTCATAGATCTGGGTGATCTTGGCGTCGCGCATCATGCGTTCGACCGGGAAGTCGGCCGTGTAGCCGGCCCCGCCGAACAGCTGCACGGCATCGGTGGTGACCTCCATGGCGATATCGGAGGCAAAACACTTCGACGCCGCCGAGATGAACCCGAGATTGCCCTCGCCGCGCTCGGCGCGGGCCGCGGCGTGATAGACCATCAACCGCGCGGCCTCGAGCTTCATCGCCATGTCGGCGAGCATGAACTGCACGGCCTGGAAATCACTGATCGCCGTGCCGAACTGCTTGCGCTCCTTGGTGTAGGCGATCGCCGCATCCAATGCGCCCTGTGCGATACCGACCGCCTGCGCCCCGATCGTCGGACGCGTGTGATCCAACGTCGCCAGTGCGGTCTTGAAGCCGGTGCCCGGCTCACCGATCATCCGGTCCCCCGGCACGCGGCAGTTCTCGAAATACAGCTCGGTGGTGGGGCTGCCCTTGATACCGAGCTTGCGCTCCTTCGGGCCGACCGAGAAGCCCTCGTCGTCGATGTGCACCATGAACGCCGAGATGCCGTTGGCGCCCTTGTCCGGGTCGGTCACCGCCATCACCGTGTACCACGACGACTTGCCGCCGTTGGTGATCCAGGCCTTGGTGCCGTTGAGAATCCAGGCATCGCCATCGGCCTTGGCGCGCGTGCGCATACCGGCCGCGTCACTGCCCGCCTCGCGCTCGCTCAGCGCGTAGGAGGCCATCGCCTCACCCGACGCGAGCGACGGCAGCACCTTCTTCTTCAGATCGTCCGAGCCGCGCAGGATCAGGCCCATCGTGCCGAGCTTGTTAACCGCGGGGATCAGCGACGCCGACGCATCGACGCGCGCGACCTCTTCGATCACGATGCAGGCCGCCACCGAGTCCGCGCCCTGGCCGCCGTACTCCTCGGGCACGTGCACCGCGTTGAACCCCGACGCATTCAGCGCATCCAACGCCTCCTGAGGGAACCGCGCCTGCTCGTCGACCTCAGCGGCATACGGGGCGATCTCCTTCTCGGCCAAGGCCCGGATCGCCGCACGCAGCTCCTCATGCTCCTCCGGCAACTGGAACAAATCGAAAGACGGATTACCGGCCCAACCAGCCATGGTCATCTCCTCAGCGCTCGTGGCTCTCTTGGTTCATCGTTGCCCGGGCTGCACACCGAGTACATGCCCTGCTACCTTTGGTACTCAGTACCATAGCATCGGCACTCAGTACCCAAGGGAGAATGCACGTATGCCCAGCCTTCCAAGCACCCGGGAGCGCCTGGTGGCCGCGGCATTCGACCTGTTCGAAGAACGTGGATACGAGGCGGCCAGCGTCGATGAGATCGCGGCCCGGGCGCAAGTGGGGCGCACCACCGCATTTCGCCAGTTCGGATCGAAAGAAGCCTTGATCTTCCCCGATCACGAGGCATTGCTGCGTCGCGCCGACGAGAGACTGTCGACGGTGCCCGCCGATGCGCTTCCTGCCGAAGTCATCGCGGTGGCAGCCTCGGTGTTCGAGCACTACCTCGCAGAGGGCGAACGTGCCAGGACGCGGTACCGGCTCACCCGGTCCGTACCTGCCCTGCGCGACTTCGAAACGGCCGTGGTGTCGCGATATGCCCGGCTGTTCACCAAACACCTGCGATCCGCGAAGACCGAGGATTGGACCGCGGATCTGCGCGCAGAACTATTCGCCAACGCCGTCGTCGCCGCACACAACCACGTTCTGCGCCGCTGGCTGCGCGGCGACGCGACCAACCCGCGGTCGGACCTGGCCGAGGCACTGGCCGCGACATGGCCGATCTACCGCGGCGGCGGCGGCCGCACCGCGGTTGTCGTGATGTCGACCGATGAACCGATCGAGTCCCTGACACCCCGACTTCGCGAGCTGATCGGGGATTGACTCCGCAGGCCGCTTAGCCGTCGCCCAACAGGCGATCGCGCAGGGCCGCGTCCTTGGCCAGCACCATGGCTTCCAGGTCGGCCTGGAACTTCACCATCCGCGCCCGCAGCCCGGCGTCGGCGGAACCAAGGATGCGCACGGCCAGCAAGCCCGCATTGCGTGCTCCGCCAATGGAAACTGTGGCCACCGGCACCCCCGCCGGCATCTGGACGATCGACAGCAGCGAGTCCATACCGTCCAGCCGGGCCAGCGGCACCGGTACGCCGATCACCGGCAGCGGTGTCGCCGAGGCCACCATGCCCGGCAAGTGTGCCGCGCCGCCCGCGCCTGCGATGATCACCTCGATGCCGCGGTCGGCCGCGGTCTTCGCGTAGTCGAGCATCCGGCCGGGTGTCCGATGCGCCGAGATCACGCCGACCTCGAACGGCACCTCGAACTCGGCAAGCGCCTCGGCGGCATCCGACATCACCGACCAGTCGCTGTCGCTGCCCATGATCAACCCGACCCGCGCGGCCGCGTTACTCGCCATGTTCATCCCATCCATCGGTCCACTCCGCATGCGAAAGCCAGTGTGCGGCACGGACTGCCCGCTCCCGCAGATCGGCCATGTCCGTCCCGATCACGTTGACGTGTCCGATCTTGCGACCGGGCCGCTCACCTTTTCCATAGAGATGTACCTTGGCCTCGGGCATGCGCGCGAACAGATGGTGTAGCCGTTCGTCCATCGACATCTCGGGAGTCTGGGGGGCGCCGAGCACGTTGGCCATCACCGCGGCAGGCGCGATGGCCGCCGTATCGCCCAACGGGTAGTCGAGGACGGCGCGCAGGTGCTGCTCGAACTGGCTCGTCACCGCCCCGTCCATGGTCCAGTGCCCGGAATTGTGCGGTCGCATGGCCAATTCGTTCACCAGCAGGTCGCCGCCCGTGGTCTCGAACAACTCGACCGCGAGCACCCCGACCACGCCCAACTCGTTGGCCAGGCGCAGCCCGAGTTCCTGTGCGGCTGAGCCCAATTCGTCAGACAGTCCGGGTGCGGGCGAATAAACCTCGACGCAGATCCCGTCGCGCTGCACGGTTTCCACCACGGGCCAGGCCGCGCCTTGCCCGAACGGCGAGCGTGCCACCAGCGCGGCGAGTTCGCGACGCATCGCGACGCGTTCCTCGGCCAGCAGCGCGACGCCGTCGGCGAGGTAGCGCTCGACGATCTCGCGGGCTTGCGCGAGGTCGTCGGCCATCATGACGCCCTTGCCGTCGTAGCCGCCGCGGACGGTCTTGATCACCACCGGGCCGTCGATGAGCCGCACGAACTCCTCGATGTCGGCGACCGACCGAATGTCGGCGAACCGCGGAACCGGCGCGCCGAGATCGTGCAGCCTGCGTCGCATCAGCAACTTGTCCTGGGCATGCACGAGCGCCTGCGGAGGCGGCGCGACCGTGACGCCCTCGGCCACCAATTGCTCCAGGTGCTCGGTGGGGACGTGCTCGTGGTCGAACGTCAGCGCGGAGGCGCCCGACGCCGCCCGGCGCAGCGCGTCGAGGTCGGTGTGCTGCCCGATGACGACGTCGGGGGTCACCTGGGCAGCGGGTTCGTTCGGTCCGGTGGCCAGCACCCGCAGAGTCTGGCCGAGTGCGATCGCCGCCTGATGAGTCATCCTGGCGAGCTGACCGCCACCGATCATCGCCACGACCGGTGGTTGCTTGGGAGTAGTCGGCACGCCGTCCATCGTTTCATGCCGCTCGCTCATGCCAATCGTGTCCTCACCGTGACCGGCGCATTGACCTGCGGTTAAGGTGGGGCTGCGCAGCGATGCGGCATCGCGACGCGCGCTTACGTACACTGCCTACCTGTGTCCTTCGCTGATGCGACGATCGCGCGACTGCCGCGATTCATCCGTCCGTACGCCGAACAGCATCACGAACTGATCAAGTTCGCGATCGTCGGCGCGACGACGTTTGTCATCGACTCAGTGATCTTCTACACACTCAAGCTCACCGTGCTCGAGCCCAAGCCGGTCACCGCCAAGATCATCGCCGGCATCGTCGCGGTGATCGCCTCCTACATCCTCAATCGGGAATGGAGCTTCCAGAACCGCGGCGGCCGGGAGCGCCATCACGAGGCCCTGCTGTTCTTCGCGTTCAGTGGCGTCGGGGTGCTGCTGTCGATGGCGCCGCTGTACTTCTCCAGCTACGTGCTGGGGCTGCGCGTGCCCGAGGTGTCGCTCACGGTGGAGAACATCGCCGACTTCATCTCGGCCTACATCCTGGGCAACCTGCTGCAGATGGCGTTCCGGTTCTGGGCGTTCCGCCGTTGGGTCTTCCCCGACGAGTTCGGCCGCGATCCCGACCGGGCACTGGAGTCGACGCTCACGGGCGGTGGAATCGCCGAGGCGTTCGAGGATCACGCCGAGCAGCAGCGAGCGGACGGTGATGCCGGGACGGTGACGCCGCTGCGCAGGCCGAGCCGCCGCGCGCGGGCGCGTCAGCTGGGTGACTCTTCAGAACCCAGGGTGTCGAAAACTTCGTGATACAGCAGTGAATGCACTTGTTCCACGCGCGGTATGTCGTGGAATTCCAAGGGATCCTGCGACGCCGATTCGATGATCAGGGTTCCGGTGCGAAGCAGCCTGTCGGACAGGCCGTGCCGGAACTCCACGCTGTTGATCCGTGCCAGCGGGATGTCGATGCCCGAGCGCGTGAGGACGCCTTGGCGAAACATCACCCGGCGGTCGGTGATGACGAAGTGCGTCGTCCACCAGTTCAGGAACGGCCAGATCGTCAGCCAGCCGACCACCACGAGCCAGATCACCCCGATCACGATGAACAGCACGTTCTTGGCGGTTGCCTGCCAATCCATGGTGTTCACCACCGCGGCGACGAAGGCCGCGGCCGCGCTCGCGAGGACCAGCACGAACACCGCGCCGATCAGGCGTTTCCAGTGCGGGTGCCGATGCAGGACCACCTGCTCGTCGTTGGCCAGCACGTTCTCCGGGTACCCCACGGCAGAACTCTACGACTCCAGCCGACGCAGGTGCGTGATATCACCGGCCGACACCGTGACCCGGTCGGTGCCGGTGTCGATCACCAAGCGGCCCAGTTCGTCGACGGACTCGGCGGCGCCGTCCACCGTGCGGTCGCCGGGCAGGAGTGCCCGCACACGGCTACCGATCGTGACGCTGCGCGCGCGATAGTCGGCGGCCAGGGCCGGATCGCCGGTGCGCCAGCTGTCGATCCGCGTCGCAAGGTGGCCAAGCAGAGCCTGGGCCAAGCGGTTGCGGTCCAAGCCCGACTCGGCGGCACCGAGCTGTGCCAGTGACACCGCACGCGGATCCGGCGCCTCATCGGCGGTCATCGTCACGTTGATCCCGAGTCCGACCACGACGACCGGCGCCGGCGACGCCACCTCGGCGAGAATGCCGACGAGCTTGCCCGCCGATTCGGGCGGGCCGACGAGTACGTCGTTGGGCCACTTGAGGCCGGCACCGATGCCGGCGACCTCGTCGACGGCGTCGACGACCGCGACGCCGGTCGCCAGGGGCAACCAGCCCCACGTGGCCGCCGGGACTCCCGTGGCGTCGACCCCGAACGAGAACGCCAGCTGGGACCGGGCGGGCGCCGACCACTGCCTGCCGTGTCTGCCGCGGCCCGCGTTCTGGTATTCGGCGAACAACACCGTGCCCGTGATGTCTTCACCACCCGCGGCCCGGGCGAGCAGGTCGGCGTTGGTCGAGCCGGTTTCTTCCACGACGTCCAGTTGCCGCCAGGGCTCGCCCAGGTGGCTGCGGAGCAGGTTCACATCCAGAGGTGTTCGCATGTCACCAGCCACAATAGAACCTGCACATCGCCGCGCCGCCGCCCGGTCGGGGGTGGATGGCCTACGTCGAGCCGGTCCCTGCGCCCCGGTATCGAAACCGTCCGCAGCACAACGCTTTCCACTGCGCACCACTCCTGCCCGGCCAAATCCTGTGGCGCTCAAGCAATGTGGATGCTGGATGCACGGTGAGCCGAAACCGGTTCTCACACAGGCACTGCAGCATCCGATCGCACGCGCGACGTCGCGACGATCGAGCGAAGCCGTGTCGCCACTCGAGCACTTCCCCGACGTGCGATTTCGGCTCGAAATAGCCGACTCAGGCAATCGCGTGGGTGGATATTGACCAAAAATGAAGGGCAGGTTACACGCGCATATCGCAAATTCAGCCGTGCATCATTGAAGTTTGCTGAAATTGCGAAATTAGTACGCGCCAGAACCGGCGACCATCGCTTTGACGGTCTTTACGACGATCAGTAGGTCACCGACCATCGACCAGTTCTCGACATAGAACAGATCCAGCCGTACCGAGTCCTCCCACGACAGGTCCGAGCGTCCGCTGACCTGCCAGAGCCCCGTGATACCCGGCAGCACGAGCAAACGCCGCTTCACGTAGTCGTCGTAGGTGTTCACCTCGCGCGCCAGTGGCGGTCGCGGACCGACGACGCTCATGTCCCGCTTGAGCACGTTGATGAACTGCGGGAGCTCGTCGATGCTGTACTTGCGCAGGACGCGGCCGACGGTCGTGACGCGCGGATCCTTGCGGATCTTGAACAGCACGCCCCCCTCGCTCTCGTTGAGCTCGGCGAGCGAATCGACCATCTGGTCGGCGCCGTCGACCATGGTGCGGAACTTGATCATCTCGAACGGCTCACCATCCAGGCCGATGCGTTCGGAGCGGTAGAACACCGGCCCCCGGCTGGTGAATTTGACCGCGGCGGCAACCGCGAGCAGCAGCGGCAGCCCGAGCAACAGGACGAGGCTGGCGAAGACGACGTCGAACGCCCGCTTCTGGAACCGCTTGGCCCCGTTGTACTGCGGCTTCTCGACGTGGATGAGCGGGAACCCCGCCACCGGACGCATGGTCAGGCGCGGACCCGCGACGTCGACGACGCCCGGCGCGACCATGAGATCGATGTCCAGGTTCTCCAGTTCCCAGGACAGATCGCGGATGCCGCGCCCGTCGAGGCGTTCCGTTGCCGTCAGCGCAACCGCGTCACACCCGGTCTCGGCCAACGCGTCGACGACGTCCGTCTCGTCGCCGTGCACCGGCACCAATCCGACCCCGGGCACATCGATCTTGCTGCGGTGATAGAGCCCGGGCACGCACGCACCGACCACCTGGTAGCCGGCTTCGGGGTCCCGCGCGATCGACTGCACGAGATCCTTGACGGCAGGTCCGTTCCCGACGACGAGCACCTTGGTCATGCAGCTGCCGAGCTTCTTGCGGCGCGCGGCGACGATGCGCCTGGCCGCGAATCGGCCGAGCAGCAGAAACACGACGCCGGCGGGCAGCGCGATCATCAGGTAACCGCGTGCGATGTCGAGCTTGAACAACATCGACACGATGGCCACGCCGCCGAACACCGAGATGGTGGCCAGCCATACCCGCCGGTACTCCTCGGCGCCCGCGCCGATGATCCGCGGCGACCGCGTCCGATAGATCGACAGCAGCAACAGCCACACGCCTGCGATCGCAAGCGACACCGTGGTGTAGTCGAAGTCCCGGTAGGTGGCAGCCGTTCCCGGCAAACCGCCGAAGCGCAACCACTGCGCGATACCCACGGCGGCCACCACACCGAACAAGTCGACGGCTACCAATCGGCGCGCGTAAGTATGGCGCCATAAGCCGGGCCGGAGTCGCGGCTCCGCGGCTTTTGCTGCAGCGCCGGATTCCACATTCGCAATACTCAATTTGTCCCCCTCTTAGTCCCCCAGGACCGGACAGGCTCATATCCTGTCAAGATATTGCCGGTTTCGCTCGCCGAGTGGGTAATCATTGGCTTAATTCCCCGGGCGGCGGACACCCTCCAGATCGTCCCCCACTTTGTCGCAATAGTGCCATGCACCAGCGACGAACGGATCATCACGAATTTTTTTCGACGTGGCGCGACTCGCAACTCGTAGCAGAATGGGCATTCCAGCAATGACATTCGAACGGGCGGCCGGGTCGCTAACCTGCACAACTTCCGGATTACGGTCGTATAGCGACAAATTCGCCGCCGACCGGCACAAGCTCAGCTGCGCCGATACGGCGCGTCGGGGGCCGTCCAGCGGTGGAAGAGCGGCTGAATTTCCGACAAGATGTCCGCTAGAACAGCGGCCCCAATGACGTGGATGAGATCTTCACTGCCGCATTCTGGACTCAGGGAGGGGACCCGGGGTGGTCGAGCGCATCAACACAGGAGACGGAACAACCGGTGCAACTTTCGACATCGGCATCGTCGGCCTTGGCTATGTCGGGCTGACACTCGGCACCGTCCTGGCCGAGGCGGGCACCAAGGTGGTGGGTGTCGAACGGCGGGCCGAGGTCGTCGACCTGACCAACAATGGCGTGCCGCACTTCTCGGAATCAGGCCTGCCAGAGGCACTTTCGCGGGTCACGCGGTCCGGTCGGCTGGTGGCCATGCAGCAGTTCGACCACAACACGTCGTGTGACACCTACATCATCACCGTCGGCACACCGCTGTCGACGGACGGCGTCGCACGCCTCGACATGATCGAGGCGGCTTCGCGCGAGGTGGCCGAGAACATGCCCGACGGCGCGCTGGTGATCCTGCGGTCGACGGTGAAGGTCGGCACCACCCGCGACGTCGTCTCGCCGATCCTGGCCCAGTCCGGCAAGCGGTTCGACATCGCGATGTGCCCGGAGCGGACGCTGGAAGGCCGGGCGCTCCAAGAACTCCGGGAGCTGCCACAGATCATCGGTGCCGACGACCCGGCGGTCGCCGATCGCGCGGCCGCGGTGTTCCGCCGGCTCACGAGTTCGATCGTCCAGGTCTCCAGCCCGGAGAGCGCCGAGATCGTCAAACTCGTGGACAACACCTATCGCGACGTTCACTTCGCCTTCGCCAACGAGGTGGCACGCGTCTGTGACGCGTTCAATGTCAATGCACACGAGGTGATCTCGTCGGGCAAGCTCGGCTACTCACGCACCAACGTCCCGCTGCCCGGTCTGGTCGGCGGGCCATGCCTGGAGAAGGACCCACACATCCTGATGCAGAGCGCCAAGGGGCGGGGCATCGACCTGGAGATCACGTCGGCGAGCCGGCTGGTCAATGAGCGCCAGCCCTATGAGACCGTTGCCTTCATCAGCAGCGAGGTCGAACGCCGCAATCTCCCTTCGCCGCTCAAGATCTCGGTCCTCGGCATGGCGTTCAAGGGCGTGCCGGCCACCGACGATCTGCGCGGATCGATGTCGGTCAAGGTGCTCGATGCGCTGAAGAAGGGCCATCCCGACGCCGAGATCAGCGTCTACGATCCGGTCATCGAACCGTCCGACCTCGCGAACGCATTCCCGGATGTCAACACGTGCGGCCGGATCGGCGATGCGGTGAGCGGCGCGTCGGTGGTGGTGATCGCCAACAACCATCCTGCGCTGGGGACGATCTCACCGCGTACGATCAGCGAGTTCATCACCCCCAACGGGTTCGTCTTCGACTACTGGAACCACTTCAGCCATCTACCGTCGGCCGAGCTGGGTGATTCCTATTTCGCAGTGGGAAAGAGTGGATTGGTGCCGGTCGATGCCTAAGCGCGTAGTGGTTACCGGCGGCGGTGGTTTCATCGGCGCCTACCTGGTGAAGAGACTGGTCCGTGACGGCTGGGACGTCGCGGTGGTCGACACCATGGTGCGCGGCGATGCCAGCCGATTCGCCGAAGTCGCCGACGATGTCGAGCTGTTCAGCGTCGACGTCCGCGACGAGCAAGCACTTTCGGCGGCATTCGCCGGCGCCGACGTGATCATGCACCTGGCCGCGATCAACGGCACCGAGAACTTCTACAAGCGCCCGGAATTGGTGCTCGACGTCGGTCTGCGCGGCGCGCTCGCGGTGGTCAACGCCGGCCGCACGGCGGGTGTGCCCGACCTCGTCGTCGCGTCGAGCGCCGAGGTCTATCAGACTCCTGCGACGGTGCCGACCCCCGAGGATGTCGCATTGACGTTGCCCGACAGCCTCAACCCGCGCTACTCGTACGGCGGGTCCAAGATCGTCAGCGAGCTGATCGCGTTCAACTACGCGCAGGAGCACTACCGTCAGGTTCAGGTGTTCCGTCCGCACAACGTGTATGGGCCGGACATGGGTTTCAAGCACGTCGTGCCACAGTTCATTCTCCGGGCACTCCGGAACGGCGACCAAAACCCCGACGGTGCAGTGCCGTTCGAGATTCAGGGGGACGGCACCGAGACGCGGGCGTTCTGCTACGTCGACGACATCGTCAGCGGCGTGCTCACGATGTACGAAAACGGCGGGCACCGCCAGATCTATCACATCGGCAACGACGAAGAGGTCACGATACGTGACGTCGCCGAGCGGATCGGCAAGCTGCTCGGACTCGAACTGGACATCCGGGTGGGCGAGGCAGCCGAGGGCGGCACGCCCCGCAGGTGCCCCGACATCGGCAAGATGCGGTCGTTGGGCTACGAACCACAGACCCCGCTCAGCCGTGGACTCGAGTTGACCACCCAGTGGTACGTCGCGCACCGAAACGACGTTGCCGGCAACGAATTGATGTGAGGTCGGAGATGGATATCGATTCACGGATCTATGTCGCCGGACATCGGGGGATGGTCGGTTCGGCCATCCATCGCCGGCTGCTCGACGAGGGCTACTCGAACGTCGTCACCCGCACCCATCACGACCTGCCGCTCGATGACCCGGCCGCGGTGGAACGGTTCTTCGCCGCCGAGCGACCGGATTTCGTCGTGCTGGCCGCCGCGAAGGTCGGCGGGATCGTCGCGAACTCCACGCAGGGCGCCGATTTCATCCGGGAGAACCTGAAGATCCAGACGAATGTGATCGACGCGGCCTACCGGTACGGTGCCCGCAAGTTGCTGTTCCTGGGTTCCAGCTGCATCTACCCCAAACACGCCGAGCAGCCCATCGTGGAGGAAGCGCTGCTGACCGGTCCGCTGGAGCAGACCAACCTGCCCTACGCCGTCGCCAAGATCGCGGGCAAGACGATGTGCGACGCATACCGCGCCCAGTACGGATTTGACGCGTTCACGGTGATGCCGTCGAACGTGTACGGCGTCGGCGACAACTTCCACCCCGAACACTCTCACGTCGTCGCAGGCATGATGGCCCGTTTCCACGCCGCCAAGCTTGCCGGAGCGGACAAGGTCGTCGTGTGGGGCACGGGATCACCACTGCGCGAGTTGATCGACGCCGACGACCTCGCCGACGCCTGCGTCTTCCTGCTGCGCTCCGACTTCTCCGGCGACATGATCAATGTCGGTTCGGGAGAAGAGATCTCGATCCGCGACCTGGCACTGCTCATGAAGTCGATCGTGTCGTTCGACGGCGACGTCGAGTTCGACTCCGCCCGGCCCGACGGAACTCCGCGCAAGATCATGGACAACACGAAGCTGACCGCGCTCGGGTGGCGCCCGACGCACAGCATCGAAGCGGGTTTGAAGAAGATGTACGCGTGGTTCCTCGAAACCGAAGCCACGCGCAGCCGTTGACGGCTTACCGGCTGCGCGCGACGAGGTCCGAGCACCACCGCTCGTAGCGGTCGATCGCCGCTGACTCGTCGAGAACGTTCTTGGCGTAACGCTGGCCGGACTGCCCCATCTGCAGTCCGGCCTCCTTGTCAGCCCCGATCCGGTGTGCGGCAGAGACCAGTGTCTCGGGATCGTCGGCGGGAACGATGACACCGGCACCCGACGAACGCACCTCGTAGGCCGTCGCACTGCCGTCCGATGTCGCGGCCACCACCGGCCGCCCCGAGACGAAGTACGACGTGAGCTTGCTCGGCACGGCCATGTCCGCGACATCCGGTTTCTCGTTCACCAACAGCACATCGGCTGCCTTGAGCACTTTGGTGAACTCGTCGGCGGGCACCGGTCTGATGAACTGCAAGCTCTTGGCGCCGACGGCGGCTTCTTCCAACTTCCTGCGCTGATTGCCGTCACCGAGTAACACGAACCGGACCGGGGACTCGGATCGATCGACGAGTTTGGCTGCGGCCACGACGTTCTCGAGCCCCTGCTTGGCGCCCATGTTGCCGGCGTGCACCACAACGACCTCGTCGGGATCCCAGCCGTACTTGGCCCGCACGTTCTGCGTCGAGTCGGGATCCTCGGTGGGGATCTCGATGTGAGTCCAGTTCCGCACGACGGTGATCCGCCCACGGTCGACCCCCAGCTCGCTGAGCACATCGGCGAATCGATCGTGGATCACCGACACACCGGTGGCGCGGCTCAGCATGCCGACCTCGAGTTTCGTGGTCGCGGCCGCGCCCCGGCCGCCCATGGCGCTGGTTTCGAGTACACCCTTGCCGTAGAGATCCTGCACGACGACGCCGACCGGGATGCGCTGCGCCCGAGCGCGGCCCACGACGGCGCACGAGGCCAGCAACGGCGGGCTCACCGTGAGAACGACGTCCGGACGGTTCCATGCGCTGCGCGCCGCGGCCAGCGCAAAGCTGGCCTCCATGCGCACCCTGCCCTTCGTACTCGGCGTCTCGGGCATGGCGTGACGCACTCGGCGAATCGTCACGCCGTTGACCATCTCCACCGAGGAATGTGGCGCATTCGCGTACGCGTCGGCGATACGCCATTCCGGGTAGTGCGGAAGCCCGGTGATGACGGTGATGTCGTGCCCGCGAGCGGCGAGGCCCTCGGCGAGACCGGTTGTGTACGGGGCGATACCCGTGACCTCGGGAGCGTAGTTGATGCCGATTATGGTTATTCTCACGGTCGTTCACCGTTCCGCGCGCGAGGCGCCAGTATCGTCGCCCCGGCCGGGACATCACTTGTGACGAGGGCGGTCGCCCCGATCGTCGCACCATCGGCGATGGTGACGCCGCGCAACACCGTCGCGCGCGCCGCGATCCACACACCGTCGCCGATCACGATGGGACCGTTGTCGAATTCGAAGCTCGGGCTGCGCCGGTCGTGGCTGCCCGTGCACAGCAAGGCGTCCTGCGACACGCAGGTATTCGATCCGATCGTCACGTGTTCGAGGTTGAGGATCCACGCCCCCTCCCCGACCCAGGTATCGGAACCGATCTCGAGTTTCCACGGCCAGTGGATCTTGACGTCATGCCGGATACGGGTTCCTGGACCGATCTTCGCGCCGAACATGCGAAGGATGGCCGACCGGACCCGGATCGGGCACCACCATGCCATCAGAAAACTTCGCGACACCAGCAGCCACAGCACCTGGACGGCAACGGGCCGCCCGATCTCGTAACCGGCACCGGTGAACTCACCGAGAGCGAACCGGGTGCCACGCTCTCGAAGTTCAGTCATCGCCGGGCGTCCCGCGCGCGATCAGACCCATGTCTCGATTCCTCCCCGTAATCCTCGTTCATCCGTATACAGCTCTGATGAACACGTGCAGCACCGCCTGAACCATCAGGTTGCCTGCGAGCGCGAACGTGGCACCGAACACCGTTATCGCCGTGAGTGACACGGTTGTCCGGCGAATCAACATCCGTACTTCGGCACTGTCCTGCAGTGTCGGCAACGGGACGAGAACCGCCAGCGGTGTTGCCAACGTGACCAGGAGCCCGTAGCCGACCAGGACAGCGAACCCGCCGGTCGCCCGGGGCACTGCCGCAGTGAATCCACCGATCAACGCACAGACCAGACTCGTGCTGGCGACCACGAAGAACAGCGACTGCCCGCGCGCAAACCACACCAGCGCGATGCCCGCACCGATCGCGCCGCCCAATGCGGCGAAGGCGACATTCACCGTTCCCCCACCGGCTCACGGCGCCGGGCACGAAGCGCGACGCCAAGTGACGCACCGGCCCACAATCCGGCGATCACCGCAGCGGGTGCGACGACGATCAGCGCCACCACGGGCCACGGCGCTTCGCTGACGCCGATCGCGATGTAGCCACTGATACTCGCCAATCCGCCTGCCACTCCGGCCAGAAATGCGCGCACGACGCCGCCGACGGTTGAGGCCAGCGCATAACCCAGCACTCCGCAGCCCGCCAGAATGCAGCCAACGGTCGCGGTCACCAGAGCGAGCGGCGTCGGCCACAACTCGTGCACCTGAAATCGCACTGCCGCACCCACTCCGCCACCCACGATGAGCGCGGTGACATCGTTTGAGCCACGCCGAAAGCCGGCCATCACTGCTCCCCGGCGCATTCAGGCTGAAGCGCGTTCTTGACCGTGCTGATGTTCTGGTACAGGTACGTGAACTGCCACTCCGCAACGGAGAAGTCGTAGTCCCTCGGAACGGCGCGCATGACGAGCGCGCCCGGATCCGGGGAGAAGCACTGCTCGAAGATTCGTCGCGCGCGTGGAAGGTGGTAACGCCAGCTGACGACGATCACCGACTTCCAGCCGCGCTCCTGGGCGAGCTGGCGGGTCAGAATCGCCTCGCCACGTGTCGTCAAGAGTTCCGGCTTCCGGCAGAGGATCTCGACGTTGGCGACAGCCTCCTGACACACGCGCCGCATGATCCGGTCAGTGGGCGGATAGGGATCCGACAGCACGAGTACGGGAGCGGCGCCATCACGAACCAGGCTCAGGCCATAGTCCTCTCGCCCATCGTGTTCACCGCCGAGCACGATCACCGCGTCGGCCTTGCGGAGCTGGTCCTCGCGCGCATTGCTGTACAGGAAAGCTCCGCTGACACCGGACAGCACCAGGATCACCGCCAGTACCGCGCCGCCGAAGACAAACACCTTGCGTCGCATCAGCGATCCGCCATCGTCAACATGTAGTCGAACTGCCATATCCCCCACCGCTGCGCTGTGGCCGAATGCTCAGCAATCACGCGAGACCGCCTTCCCCGCGAAACGGTCTTCCAGCCATTGCGCCTGGTCGGATGCATCCACGTCGAGATGTCCCTTACCGCTTTCCAAGCGCGAATTCACCATACCGCCCGATGCGCAGGCGCGCTGGACGGCTTGCGTCGTCCATTCGTGGTCGAGGTATGCGTCGTTGTCGCCGTACACAACCGACAGCGGACCGCTCAGCGGCCGCTGCGGCAATGCCCACCGCTGCAACAGTTCACGTAGTTGGGCGGCGGCCGCCGGGGTGTGTGGCCCGAGATCGTCGGGGTTCAATGCGTCCAACGCATCGGAACGGTCCGCCGAGAACGCACACGCCGAAAGCGACTGCCAGGATGCCGATGCGGTGCCCCGCCGGAAATCGTCGAGGTTCACCTCCGCATGCAATCGGTTCAACGACACCAGTAGCCACTGCAGCACGCCGGCCTGCTCCAGCGTCAGCTCGCCGTCCGCCGCTTTCGCAACCACGCCGGTGACATCGGCCGCCGGTGAAACCGCCACACTGCCAACGAATTCCAGTTCTGGTGCATAAGCGGCAGCCTGCTCGTTGGCGGCCCACGCCGCACCACCACCGAGTGAGCCACCATAGGCCGCCCACCGCTTCGAAACTCCAGGGAATGTGGCGCGCAGCGCACGAACGGCATCGATCATGTTCAGGCCCGCTGTCCGCGCATCGGTGAACGGGTGAATCCCTTCGGCACCCAGCCCCTGGTAATCCGGGAACGCAACGGCATAGCCACGCTCGAGCAATTCGACGACCGGCGCTGACTGGCCCAGCAGATCGTTGTACGAGGACGGGCCGCAGGAGGGGTCGATGCCGGTGGCACCGTGGCCGTAGGCCACGGTGGGCCAACCGCCCGCGGGAGGCTTTCCGCCAGGCACGAAAACGGTCCCCGACACCACCGTCTCCGTTCCCGTGTCACCGTCGCTGGATCGGTAGGAGATTCGTGCCGACTGTGCACCGGTGTCGTCGATCGAGCTGACCAGATTCGGCATCGACTCCGCGCCGACAAGGCTGCCCGGACCCCTACCACCCAGATCCGCCGACAGGATCGTGTTCCCCTCCGCCATCGCCGCACGCCCGGCCGGCCGAAAGCAACTGGCGTACAACGTCGTCACGACGACCAGCAGCACCACGATCACAATGCCGGCGCGCACTGCGCGACGCCGGCGGCTTCTCGCCGGATTTGCCGCAACACGCACAGAGCCAGTGTAGGGGCACATGTTTCACTCATCGCGCCTACACGGAGCAGCCGCCTCCAGCGGTCTCCGCGGTCACGCCGCGCAGATTCGCTGCCGGACAGCAGAATAGGTGCTCACACAGCAAAAGTCGGCCGGTCGAGGTCAACGATACGTTGCTGAATTCGCAGCGTCGGGCAACGGCTGCAGGCGGCCCAGAAGCATGGTGCAATATCAAAGGGGGGCATGGGGAAACATTCCTCCGGTTTCATCGGCGAAACACGCCTGCCGATGTCGGATCACACCGTGAGGAGACACTTCGATCGGCCTGAAGCAACAATATTCGTGGATTCTGGCGGGCCGGCTGACCGGAGCCGCGGTTCAAGCCGCCAGTCTGACGCTCGTCGCCCGGTGGAGCGGGCCTGCCGAGTTCGGGTTCTTCGCGGCGGCGTACGGAATCGCGTTGGTAACTCAGACCGTTGCCGATCTCGGACTGACGAAGTACATCGTCCAGTTGCGGGTGTCGGACCGGTCAGATGGCGGCATCGGTGCCGCGCTGCGCCTCGGGCGCAACATCAGCATCGTCAGCACCGTCGTCGGAACTGTCGCGCTCGTCGCAGTGGGCACTCAGATCCCAGCCGTGATGGCCCTGTGCCTCATGCCGTTGTGGATGTCCTCGGAGAAGCAGGTGGAAGCCTGGCTCGGAGTGTCGCTGGCCGACGGCAAACTCTGGCACAACGCAACGTCATTGGTGTTCCGGCGGCTGGGCGCGTTGGTCGTGTTGCTTGTCGCGCACGCGGCCGGTCTCGACCCGGTTCCCAGTTACCTCGTCGGGTTGACGCTGTTCTCGCTACTGGCGTGGTGGCACGTACGGATCGTCACCGACGACGTTCGCACCGACCGGACCGTACGGGCAAAGAGCCTGCTGGTCGGCGGCCGCCACTACTGGTTCAATTCGCTTGCCGTACAGGCCATGAACTTCGACGTGACCGTCGTGGCAGCCATGGCGAGCGCGCAGTCCGCCGGCTACTACGCCGCAGCAAGCCGCCTGACCACCCCGTTGCGGATCGTGCCGACCTCGTTCGCCACATTGCTTTTCCCGGCGGCCGCCAAAGCACAACTAAGCGGCGCCCGGCCGTTACTGAAAGCCGTTGGCGGGCTGATCGCCATCACGACTGTCATGTACATCGGTTTGGCCGTCGCACTGCCCATACTCGTCCCGCTGGTCTTGGGTCCGAGCTTCGACCCCGCGGCTCCCGTCATCCAGGTCGTCTGCGTCGGACTGATCTTCGCGGCGATCACCTCACAGTTCAACTCGCTCATGCAGGGCTGGGGATACCTGCGTGCGGTGACGATCATCTCGACGGCATCGACGCTGCTGAGCCTGATCGCCATCGCGATCGCCGCCGCGCACTGGGGCGCGCTGGGTGCGGGCTTCGCGCTCGCCGGCGGATATGTCGTTCAACTGGCCATCCAGGCCGTGACCATCGGGTCGATATTGCGTAAACAGGGGAGACAATGGGCAGAACAGCCTTCATCAGCGTCGCTGCAGCCGAAATGAATCTGGGTGACGTGTTCATCCGACGCGCGATCACCCGGCACATCGCGGCCAACGATCACCACGCCGTGGTGTACACGGGATCGATGGGCGAAAGCTACGTGGGGGCCTTCGAACTACCCGACACCTGGGTCGTCACCGGTTCCCCACGCCGATTCCTGCCCCTGCTGTTACGGGCCTGCCTGCGGCGGGAAGCACTGGTCATCATGGCGCCCGCACCGGCGCGCCTGGATCGCAAGGGTTTCTATCTGGCCAAGCAGGTCGGTGTCGCCTGCCTGCTCGCACTCACGCGCCTGTGCGGCAACCGGGTGGTGGTGATGGGCCGGGCACTGCGCGGCTCGGGACGTCTGGCCGTGATGGCCGAGCGGATGACGGCGCGGATCAGTTCCCTCTATCTGGCGCGTGATCCGCAGACTGCCGAACTGATGGGATCGAACGCACAGTTCAAGCCCGACTTGGGTTTTGCCGACATCGCGGCTCGGCCACGACCGGACGTGACGTCGAACAGTCCTCGTACTCTGGTCGCGCTGTCGCTGCGGTACGACCGTCCGCCGGTCACCGAACTCGTCGTCAAGTTCGTCGAACGCGTTCGCGCACAGGGATTCGAAGTGGTCATGGTAACCCAGGTGCGGCAGGATCGCGCGATCAACCAGAAACTCGCCGACGCGTGCGGCATCGACCACGTCGATTGGCCGCACACCCGTAGCCATCTCGACCAGGAATCGGCCGTCATCGACGTCTACTCACGGTGCATCGCGGTTGTCAGCAACCGGTTGCACGCGCTGGTGATCGGCGGGCGCTACGGCGCCGTCCCGATCATCGCCGACGAGATCAACGAGAGCAAGTTGCACGCGACCCTCGACGATCTGCTCAAGCCGCAATCGGTGTGGCTGCACAGCTCTGCCGACGAGCAACCCATCGATGTGTCCGAAACCGAGGTGGAACGCATGCGCGCACAGTTCGCCGCTGCCGCAGAGGCGCTCGAACCGGCGCTGCAAGAACTTCAGAATCTGTTGGGATCACCCACCCGCGAGGCTCTTCCGGCGCGCTAGCGGCAACTGGGTTGCAGCCCAGCCAGTCTGAGCTCCTCGATGAGTCGCCGGGCGTACTCTTCGTATCCCGACGGGTTGAGGTGGTACCCGTCGTCGACGAAGAACTTCGGGTCGTGGACCCATTGCGCCTTGGCGGCATCGATGTAGCGCACACCGGTCGCGCGGGCGGCGTCCTCCAGCGCCGCCGACACCCGGGCGACCTCGTTCGGGTCCGTGCGCGGCGTCACCACCGGCCCTACCGCGATGATCTGTCCGCCGCCGATTCCGGCCTTGATGTCATTGAAGGTCGCGACGGCTGCACTCGTTATCCTTTCCGACGACGCGGCCAGATCGTTCAGCCCGCCCTGGACCAGCACGATCTCGGGCCGGCCGGCGGTGACATTCTGGACGCGACGCGGAAAGTCGGCAGAACCGGGGCTCTGCCGGGATGCGGAGACGTAACCGGTGCCGCCTTGTGCGGACACTTTGACCAGGGTCCAACACATGTCGTCGCTGACGCGGGTCACCCAGCCGTTGTCCCAGCTGCCCGCACCGGCCCCCTCGGTGTAAGAGTCACCGAGTACGGCGAACGTACGGTCGAGCGAAATGGCCTCGGCCGGAGGCGGTTTGATCTGGTCTCGGCCGGACAGCCACCACAGCCCGCACAGCAACGCGAGCACCGCCAGACCCAGGCCCGAGACGACCTGCCAATTGATGCGTTTTGTCTGCCCCGCCATGCCGGCGCGTCCTTTCTGCTAGCTCATGCCACGCTTACGCACATAGACCAACAGCAGCGGCTGCAGGGCTTCGGGAAGATGTTTGTTGAACCACTTGGTCACTCGATACACGAACGGGTGGCCGAAGTGATAGGCCGGCTCCGACGACCTGCGGGCGACGAACACTTCGGCGCCCGGACCGAACGCGCGGCGCAGTGCACTCGGCGTGTTCAGGCCGTAACACGTCGGGAACACGTCCTGTGCTTTCCGGCCCGGCTGGATCGAATTCAGCGCACGCACGTGCAATCGGTTCGGCACGGCGCGGGCGGCCAGCGCGATATAGCCGAACTTGTTGGGCGTGATGGCCGCGATCAGTCCGCCCGGTTTGAGCACCCGCAGGAGTTCGCGCCCCAGCCACTGCGGGTCGGCCACGTGCTCGAACACATATCGGGCAACGATGACGTCGAAGGTGTCGTCGTCGTACGGCAACGGCGCGTCGGTACGAATGACCTCGGCGTGGTCGAGAAACGGGTTCTGCAAGACTGATTCATCGATGTCGCATCCCTCGACATGTGCGCATCTGCCCTGCAGATTGCTGATCGAGCGGCGATAATCCACGGGGTCGTCCAGCAGGGGCTCACCGCGGCCGGCCCCGAAGTCCAGCACCCGGTCGGTCGGCCGCAGCACGGCGGCCACTTGATTGAACATCGCCACCGGGCCGTCGATATGGCTGAAGCCTCCGATGTTCGCTTCCGGAAAGAATCTCCGTTTCAGTTCCATACCGTCCATCAATGGTCGGGGATGCGGTATCCCCTCCCCCTCTCCAAGTCGGCGATCATTGTCGAACGAGACGCGGCCGTGCTCTGACGATCAGTGACACCAGATAGCCGAGGCCGATGGCGCCGGCGATCAGAATCGCGATGAGATAGACAGTGGGAACGAACCATTCCGGCCGCAGCGCAACAAGTAGCAGACCCACCGACGCGATCACTGTGGATACCGCCGCACGCAGCCACAGACTGGACGCAAGCCGAGCGGCGAGCTTGTCGAGTCGGTCCACCGGGACGGCACTCCACCGCGACCACGGTACGAACGCGGCGTACACCATGAGGTTGTACGGGAACAGAATTCCCAGTACGACCCGCGCGATCACATGGAAGACCGACAGACCGGCGAGCGCCACATAGAACAGGCGCCAGCTCAAGGCCGCGAGAATGACACCGCACTCCATCACGATCGTCGCGTAGTCCATCAGCTCCCACAGGACGGGATGGTTGATCGGCCACCACATGGCCGAACCGTCCAACGGCGTGTTGAGCACGTCCTCCCGGATGATCGCGTAGCCGTAGGTCGCCTGCGAACTCCAGTCGAGCCAACCGCCGTGTACCTTCGACAGTCCTGCCGTGAGCATTCCGACGCCGAGCGCGACGGCGAGGCAACGCGGAACCCAGGAGCTTCCGGACAGGTCGGCGCCATCGCGCCGGGAATCAACCGAATAACTCGACCCCCACGCCGAGAACGCCAGCAACAGTGCGACGAAGGGCAAGAAGATCGTGTGGTCGATCTTGCCGAAGCTGTAGCCGATGCCGTACAGCACGATCTGCAGGACGCCCACGGCCAATGCCGAGAACCTTGTGCGCCAACCGATTGCGAGCGTGGCCAGTGACATGCACAGCGCCGCTTGAACCAGCCAGATCACCGCGGCCGGCGGCGCCCCGCCGAGTACCGCGAAAGGGCCAACCGGTGGATCGAACGCCGCAGGCGGAAGGAACGCCGCGTAGTCGGCCCGGTACACCGTCAACAGGACGAAGAACGCGTAGACGATCCGGAACAGGGACAAATCCCGTCCGGAGACCGGCGAATCCATCAACCATGCGTCGAATTGCCGTCTACCGAGCACCATTCGACGCCCCCAGCGGAATATCCGTCGTCTTGGCGTCCGAGATCGGGTACGCACGGTTCTCGCTCAGCCGGTATTCCCGCTCCTGGGTGACCACCCGCAGGTATGCGACGTCGGCACCCGCAGGCACATGCCTGCCGATCTCGTCGCGCAGCATCGCACGCGACCGGCTGTCGATCTCGGATTGCGACGCGATCGCGTCGATCACGAACGAGCCTTGATTCCAGCTGTCGGAGAACAACTCGTCGGCGTCGAGTGGAACCGACGATCCATCCGCGAGTACCGCGGCGAGCGTCTCGGTGCGTCCGGACAGCGTGCCGTCGGCGCCGGGCACGGTTTTGAACGGTGGTTGCGTCAACGCGGGGTACGGCTCGGACGACGTGAACGTGTACCACGCGGCCTGCACCGGCAGCGCGAGCACGATCAGTGCAAGCACCGCCCAACCCCAGAGCGCAGATTTCCGTGGTGCGCCCTCGGTGACTTCTTCGGTTACGCCGGGCGTTTCACCCTTCTCCGCCTGTGTCATGTGCGTACCGCCGTCAGTTCCGCGTTGTCATCCACCGGTCGCAGCACGGTCGCGACGGTGAGCGCGGCCACACAGCCGACGGTGTAGTACATCTCCGGGCCCGTCAGGTATGTCCCGGCTTGACCCGCGATCAACCAGGTCGCGATCGAGATGAACAGGAACCGAGCGTAATAGTTGCCGCCCTTGATGAGCCGCCAGCAGTCCCGGAAGACGAACGCGAAGTAGGCGATCATCCCGGCCGCCAACACGATTCCTCCGGCAGCCAGCAGCTGCAGCGTGATGTTGTGCGCCTCGGTGACGTGTCGGATCCCGGCACCGAAGATCGGATATGTCATCCAGTCGTTGAGCGCCTGCTGGAAGAGGGTCAACCGGGCTTCGTTCGCGCGTTCGGCGCCGCCGGCACCCTCACCGGTGAATCTCAGGATGTCGGCCTGCTTGTCGGCCAGCACGGTGAAGAGCAGAACCGCCCCGACCCCCACCATGCCCACGAACGCCGTTGCGACCACCCGAAGTGCCGCACGCCTGTTCGGCAGGCACATGGCTGCCGCCAGGACGCACAACGGCGCGAGTCCCTGGGCGCTGCGGGATCCGGTGGCGAGCAGCCCGCAGACCATGATCACGAGCGCCAGGCCCGGTATCCACTTCTGTCGCATCTTGCTCAGGAAGTAGATGAGGAACGGCAGCGAGATCAGAATGGTGTAGCCGAGGTTGTTCGGGTGATCGGACAGCCCGGAGAACCGTCGGTCGGACCAGCTGTAAGTGATTGCCGCATAATCGAGTTCGGTTCTCACGTGCGTGAGCCCGATGAGGTCGGTGAAGGCCACGACGCAGGACACCGTGACGCCGGCAGCGTAGGCACCCATCACCCATTCCACGACTCTCGGTTCGATCCTCGACGCTGCGATGACCGCGATGGGGACGATGTAGATCGCCGCCAGCCACAGCATCGCCTTGCCGAAGCTCTCCGGGTGGTACTGCTGAACCTGCAGCCGCAACACTCGCCAGAAGTACGGTGGCGGGTCGATCTGACGTACCAGCACGCATATCGGAATCACCACGGCGGGGATGAACATCCATGCCGGAATGGTGAAACCCCGTCTGCCGATGATCACCAGTGGCAGCAGGGTGAGCAGTGAGAGTCCGACGAAGAAGTCGCCGAACGAAACCGGCCCGGCGAGATTCAAGATCGCCATGGTGGACGTGAACGCCGCAAGAAGCAGCGGCGCGATGGCGAGACGGACCAACAGCGGCGAGAGCGGTACCGGTTGCTTCGCCTCCTGCGGTGCCGGCGCCTCCGCCGGCTCGAGTGTCGTCGTCATCTCGCCGCCCTATCCGCAGCTCGGCTTCACGCCGGCCTGTACGAACTTGTCGACGAGCCGCTGGGCGTATTCCCGGTAACCTTCACGGTTCGGGTTCGTATGGTCGGGGCTCCACATCGCCGGATTCGTCAGCCAACGTTCGGCGACCGGATCGATGTAGGGCACACCCACGTTGTGCGCAGCAGCAGCGATGGCACCGGATACTCGGGCGGATTCCTCGGGCGGGATGGTCGGATCCGGCGGCGCCACGGGGCCGATGACGATGAACTCCGCATCGCCCGCCTTCGCCTTCACGGCGCGGAACGTCTCGGCCGCCGCCTCGGTGATCGCCTCCGATCTCGCAGCGCGGTCATTGATTCCGCCCTGCACCAGGATGATCTGAGGGTTGCCCGCCATGACGGCGTCGACACGATCGCCATACCGGAGCTTTCCGATATCTGCGGCCGCGGTGGTGTAGCCCGTGCCGCCCTGCGCGCCGATCCCGCGCGGCCGCGACGCCGGCAACACCGTCCAGCACATCGAATCCGCGACGAGCTGAACCCAGCCGGTCTGCCAGTCGGCACCGGCACCCGACGAGAACGAATCGCCCAGCACCGCAAGCGCCGGGCGTTCCGGCGGCGGCGGTGGCTCGAGTTGAACACGCGCCGGCGGCGATGTTTCGACCCGATTGCCGGCACTCGCCCACGCCACCCCGCCGGCGAGCGCCACCACCCCGATGACGATGAGCAAGCCCGCGAGCCAGCGGCCGCGCAGAGAACCAGAAGTCATTTGAAGCGTCCCCCAAAGTACCGCTCGAAAATCGATGCGTGGCCTAAAGATACAACCTGATCTGGGCCCTTGTCGGGTGTGAATCAGGCCGTGCAATACCAGCAACCGCATGCAAACACCCCGATATCGCGCTCACCGGCATATTGCTTCTCCGTACGGCGCACTGGCTACGAATGACAGTTTGTCGGCCACATTTCCACGCCGCCTGGTTCCCGGCCCAGCAGAACGGGTTTCGCGCCCACGAAGGCCCCGTTCGACGGCAACGCCGCAGTTGATGGCACCGTTTTGGAGGCCACTCCTCGGCCAGCACGACAGCACAGGAGGCTGTATCGTCATTGCCGGGAAAGTGCATTCACGGACAATCACAGTGTCTGAAGTGGGAAATCCCGGGGGAGACGACAAGAAATGCTCAATAACGTTGCGGGCCCGACTCCGCGCAACATTCTTACGGTTCTCGCAAAAGGGTGGGTCCTAATACTGGGCACTGCCATTGTTTTCGGACTCGGCGGGCTCGGAATCTCGATGCTGCAGAAGCCCGTCTACGAAGCGAGTACAACGCTGTTCATCACGTCGGGCGGTACCGTCAGCCCGACCGCCTACGACACCGTCAAGGCATCCCAGGAACGCGTCGGAAGCTACGCACAGCTTCTCTACTCGGATGCGATCCTCGCGCCCGCAGTGGAATCGGCAGGCTTGGACTGGTCGCTCGAACAAGCACGCCAGGCGGTCGGCGTTGACATCAACCCGCAGGTGGTGTTGATGACCATCTACGGCCGCGACAACAATCCCGAAGTGGCCCAACGGTTCACGGCCGCGATCGCCGACTCCATGATCAAGGCGGTGTCCACCCTCGAGGTGCCCGGCAGCGGCTACGAGCCGACCGGCAAGCTCACGGTGGTGACGCCTGCGACGGTCGCGAGCACACCGGTGGTACCCACCACCCAGGTCAACGTGATCGTAGCGGCGATGATCGGCCTTGTTGTCGGTGCGCTTCTGGTCCTGGCACGAGAAGCCAGAAACAAGAAGATCCGCAACGTCACCGATGCGGAGATCGCGCTTGGATCGCAACCACTGGCGATCGTGCCGGGTGACGACGAGCTCCAGGACGGGCGTCTCGTCGACCTGGACGGCGAGCCCACCGCCGCCGTCACGGCCTTCCGCGGCTTGCGCTCACAGCTGATGCTGGCACTGCACGACAAGCCGAATCCCATTGTGGCGGTGACGAGTGCACGAGCCGGCGAGGGCAAGACGACCGTTGCGGTCAACGTCGGGGCGACGCTGGCCAAGGGCGACAGCTCGGTTGTCGTCGTCGATACGAACATCGACGACCCCCAGGTCGACCAACGGGTCGGCGCCACCGAACATCCCGGCCTGACCGATGTGCTGCACGGCCGGGTTCCGCTCGGTGAGGCGGTTCAGCGTGGCGTCACCGGTCTGCAGACACTGGCCGTGCTCGGGGCGGGTCAGAAAGATGTCGACCACCCCGACGACCTGTTCGTGTCAACGGCCTTCAGCGCACTGATCCGTGAGCTGGCAGAGCAGTTCGACTACGTGATCGTCGACTCCCCCGCATTGCTGGCAAATGCCGGCACCGACGCCATCGTCGGCCTGGCCGACGGCGTCGTCGTCGTGGTTCGTCCGAGCATTTCGTCCACCGCCGATCTCGCCGAATGCCGCAAGCGGTTGACAGCGGTCCGGGCGAAGCTGCTCGGTTTCGTCTTCGGGGAATCCCAGACCGTCAGCAGCGGCCGCGCACCCATCAAGGTGAACGCGCACTGAGGATTTAGTTCGACACCGGCCCGGCCAGCTGGTCCTTGATCAACGACACAATCTTGTCGGCAAGGACCTGCTGGCCGGCGTCGTTCGGATGGACGCCGTCGGCCTGGATGAGGTCCGGGCGGCTTACCAGCCAACCCTGTTCGAGCGGATCGACGAAGGTAGCGCCGGCCCGACGCGCCTGTTCGCACACCACATCACGTACCTGCACGATTTCCTGCGGCGCGGGGGCGCTCGGCCACACCGGGCCGATCACCAGGAGCCGTGCGTGCGGTGCCCGTTGTATCGACTGCTGCAGCGCCTCGTGTACAGCCGTTGCGAGTACATCGGGATCGGTGCCACGGTCATTGCGGGTACCCCAGAAGACCACCAGTTGGTCGTCTCCGGTCACGGTGCCCGCGACGCGTTGGACGAAGGTTGTGCCTTTCTTGCCTGGCGTGACATAGCCCGATCCGCCCTCGCCGCCCACGTGCGCGTCGACCTTGATGCCCTCGGCAGCCAGGCGCTGCCACACCAGGCCGGGCCACGGTTTGGCGCCGGCACCGCTCGTGTACGAGTCTCCAATCACCGCCACCCCCTTGACATCCGGGGCAACAGGATTCTGCTGAGCGCCGGCGAGCGGCCCGGACGAATAGTCACCAGCAGTGCAGCGAGCAGTGGGAGTGACAGCGTCCGCGCTACACGCGCCGACCGGAAGCAACACTGCGGCGGCGACCCCCAGCAGCGCGAGACGTACTGGCCGGCGCTGGGCCGAACGCCGGTTCAACGGTGTCTGCGACTCAGGCACACTTCCGGCGCCCGAATCCGCGGTACTGCCAACCCGCGTTCACCCACGCCTGGGGGTCGAGGCAATTCCTGCCGTCGATCACCCGGGGATGACGTACGACCGACGCCAGCCGCGTGGGATCCAGCTCACGGAACTCGGACCACTCGGTGAGCACCAGCACGACATCGGCACGGTCACACGCATCCTTGGCCGACGTCGCATAGTCCAGCGTGGGAAACAGCTTGCGGGAGTTGTCCATAGCCTTCGGGTCGTACACGAGCACCGAGGCGCCCTGCAATTGCAGCTGCCCTGCCACATTGAGCGCGGGCGAGTCACGCACGTCATCGGAATTCGGCTTGAACGCCGCACCGAGCACGGCTACCCGGGCACCCAGCAGCGAACCACATACGTTGCGGGTCATCTCGACGATCTGCGTCCGCCTGCGCATGTTGACGTTGTCGACCTCGCGCAAAAAGGTCAGCGCCTGATCGGCGCCGAGCTCCCCCGCCCGCGCCATGAAGGCACGAATGTCCTTGGGCAGGCAGCCGCCACCGAATCCCAGCCCGGCGTTCAGGAACGCACGGCCGATGCGATGGTCGTAACCGATCGCGTCGGCAAGCTCCACCACATCGGCCCCAGCCGCCTCACACACCTCAGCGACTGCGTTGATGAACGAGATCTTGGTGGCCAGAAAGGCATTCGCCGAGGTCTTGACGAGCTCGGCGGTGGCCAGGTCCGTCGTGATGAACGGCACGCCGTTCTCGAGCAGTTGAGCGTAGATCTCCCGCGCAACCGTCTCGGCACGGCCGTCGCCGTCGGCGTAGGTGCCAAGAACGAGGCGATCGGGCTCCAAGGTGTCCTTGATCGCATAACCCTCGCGCAGGAATTCCGGGTTCCACGCCAATTCAAGGTCTTCGCCGGCCGGCGACAGTTCCTGCGCGAGCCGCCGGAACCGCTCGGCTGTTCCGACCGGGACCGTGGACTTCCCGAAGATGACCGCAGGCCGGTCGATCATCGGTGCGAGCGTTCGCACCACGCTGTCGATCGCCGATACGTCTGCGCTGAACTCGCCGCGCTTCTGCGGCGTACCGACTGCGATGAAGAACGCGTCGGCGAATGCGGCAGCTTCGGCGTTCGACGAGGTGAACTGCAACCGGCCCGATGCCAGCATGTCCTGTGTCAGTTCGTCCAGACCGGGTTCATAGAACGGCATCTCCCCCGAGCGCAGCTTGGCCAGCTTCGCCTCGTCCACATCGACACCGAGCACGTCGTGCCCCAGGCTGGCCATGCAGGCCGCGTGGGTCGCACCCAGATAGCCCGTGCCAAGTACCGCAATTCTCATATGCCCCTGCCCCCCACGAATCCCCTGTGGCGTCCCGGCCTCACCGCACGAACGCCCTGTCGAAGCCGAGCCGACGACGTGTCACACACTACCGGCTCCGGCCCTTCTCCACATGTCGGAGAGATGCGTTAACCGCCAGCCGCACAACCATTTCCAACACATCCGCGTGATGCGCCAAGTTTGGCAAACATGCCGTCGTTGACCATGCCGGCAAGCGCGCGGCACACTTCGTCACACCTGGGAATCTTGCGAGATTCCCCGCAGTGCCCGCTGGAACCCGTCCGCCATCGCGCTCGATGAGTACGTGTTCTGCACCTGGCGGACGATCGCTTCGTGGTCCCAGGCCTCCGGTTTGGTGTAGACCTCGACCAGCTTGTCCGCCAGCGATTCGACACTGCCGGCCGTGAAGTACAAACCCGTGACGTCGTTCAGCAGTTCGACCTCGGGAGCGTGCGGCTCGTCATCGGCCACGACCATGGGCACTCCGAAACCCAGGCTTTGCGTCAGACTCAGCCCGACATAGCCCGGCGACGCGGAAACCACTGCGGTCGAATAGAACTCGCGCAGACGCTCCAGATCCGAGACGTGTCCCGGGAAGATCACGTCGGCACCGATACCGAGTTCGCCCGAGAGCTCCTCGAGCCGGCCGCGAAGCGAGCCGTCGCCGACGATGCGCAACCGCGCGTCCGCGGGCAGGCGGTCGCGCGCATGCGCGAAGGCACGCACCAACAGTTCCGGCTTCTTCGCGGGCTCGAGGCGGCCGACGTAGATGGTGTCCGTGCGCGGGGTCGTCGGGTCCCACCCCAGATCGGACGCCCGGTAGAGACCGTTCGAGGCCACCCAGACATCGGTGCCGGGATCCTCGGTGCGTACCAGCTCAGCGTCGGTCCACGTGTAACTGATCACGCCATCGGCAAAGCGGCGCATCGCGCGGCGAATCGGCACCGTTCTGGCCGAGGCGCCCGCCCTCGGAAGGATGTGGCCCCACACCAGCGTCCGGGTGCGCTTGACCTTGCTGATCAACAGGACGAGACACGCCGTGAGGGAGCGGGGGTTCAGGTCGACGACGACCACGTCCAGCCCGTCGAGATATCTGAGTGCGCCTGGCTGCCAAAGGATTCGACGGCCAAGCCAGTGACGGTTGCGCAGTTTCACAACACCGGCAAATTCCGCGCTGCGAACTGTCGGATCGCTGTACACGTCACCGCCCACCAGAACTAGCTCGTCGCCGTTCTCGGCGAAGGCGTCGCGCAGTTCGCTGAGAAAGTTGCGTCGGTAGTCTGGAAAACCCGCGGTGATCACGGCCGCACGAATCATCCGACGCGCCAACCGTTGTCCAGGCCGTGCCCGACCGACGAGCTCCGATCAACGGCATCTGCCGTCATAGCTCCCCCTGTTTGCCGCTCATGACTGATCTTTGGAAAGCAGCGTTATCCATGCGGCATAACGTATGCCCCCGCCGCTTCCGCAGACTCTACCGTCAGTTTTCGGAAAGCGCTGGGGCCGCGGGCATGTAGCGCCGACGGCCGGGGCGGCATGTCGCCGAACCCGCGTCCACGCAGCACGAGTGCCATGATGGGGTCATGCCGAATCTGGACCGGCGCAGTGTGCTGCGCCTGGGTGTCACCGGCGCTGTCGGTGCATACGCGATGAACGCCCTTGGGATTCCGGGCGCAAGCGCCGAGAGTTCGGCAGAGGCCGGATCGACAGTCAACGTTGTGGAACATGGAGTGTCCAACACCGGAGCAGACGACGTCCGCGCGGCGATCCAGGCCGTGGTGAAGGAGTTCGGCGGGCAACACCCCATACGCTTTCCCAAGGGCCGCTACCGGATCGGCGAGAGCGGCCAGTCCGGATCGAACCGCATCGTGCTGCCCTCCGGCACCCGAATCGAATGCGATCCCGGAGCGGTGTTCGAAGTCAACGCCGTCGACGCGCAGCGCGGCACCGCGGTCTTCTATGCGAGCGGAACCGAAGGCTCCAAGCGCGCTCTGACCGTCCCGCAACCGGAGGGCAGCCAGTTCATCACGTTGCCACCCGAATTTCGCGACGCGTTCAAGACCGGCGACCTGATCGGCCTCGAATCGACACGTCAAGCCGTCGAGATCGTCGGCTACCGCGATCCCGGTCTGGGCATCGGTTTCTGCCGCGAGATCCGGCAGGTCAGCACCGTCGAGGGGGACGTCGTCCACGTGGACACCCCGCTCGAATACACCTACCTGCCAGAGGACAACGCGCGCTTCTTCCGGGTCACGCCCGTCACCGACATCGTGTTGACAGGCCTGCGGTTCGAATCCGGCCCGGGTGTCAGACCGGGCGTCAGCCACACCTACGCGATCAAGCTCGAGAAATCGCTGGGCGTGCAGCTACGGGATATCGAACTCCACAACATGACCGGCGGGGTGATCTTGCTCGACGCGTACCACGCGGGCGTCGACGGCTTGCTGGCCGACGGCCTGCCGAGCGTCGAGAACTCGTACGGGTACGGGCTCGCCGCGGCGGGGTCGACCACACATCTGGTGGCCAATCACCTGAGCGGCCAAGGCACTCGGCACATCTTCACGACGTTGGCCGATGAACGCCCCGGCAAGGAGTACTGGGGCGGCCCGATGCACGTCGAGGTGAACGACTCGACCGGCACGGGCGGGTCCGACAGTTACTCGGTATTCGACACCCATGAGTTCGGCAGACACATCCACTTCAACAATTGCACCGCCCTCGGTGGCGGCCCGAAAGTCTGCGGCTACCAGATGCGTGCCCAACATGTCGTGTTGAACAACTGTCGCGCCGAGGGCAACGGTTTGCACGCCGTCTCACTCAAGAGCACGTCGGCCAATGTCGTGATCGAAGGCGGTGAGTTCGCGAAAGCCGGTTACGCCGGGGTGAATGTCCGTGGCAGGGACCATCGCATCGACGGCGCGCGCGTTGCGAACAGCGGCCAATCCGGCACTGCCAGCGGTGGAATCGACTACGCGGGTTCGGTCGACGTGCACATCAAGGGCTGCCAGCTCGTCGACAACTTCGACCGCGGCCTCAAAGACTCCGGTATCGATCCCTCGGTGCGGGCTTTCATCGAGGACTGTGTCGCACTGCCGAGCGCAACGCAGACCATGTCGATCTTTCGCGCCAACGACACCACCACACTCAAGGATTGCGAGTTCGGGCCGTAGCTCGCGCCGTGTTCAAACGGTCGCCAGCACGTCGAACGTCAGTCCTTGATTCAATGCCGCCCGCAGGGGCTCGGCGGGGATGACGTCGGGAAAGTACGTCGCGGTCAGCTGCAGTTCGTCGCCCACGGTGACGAGCGCGATGGTCAATTGGTTGCGGGCCCCTGGCGGCAATGCCACCGCCGTGATGCGGTCACGACTGTCACTGCGGTACTGGAACTTTCGCAGGGAAGGCAGCCGGGACACGTCCGAGAATGTGACCTCGATGTTGCCGTCACGCCCGTCGGCAACACCAGGGCCGAGTGCACGCGCCGGTGGGCGCAGTGCCCTCATCGCACACACCGCAAGCGTTCTCGTGGCTGGATAACTGGAGTGTGCGCCGGTCGCGCGTGTGACGCTCGAGCCGAAGTCGGCAAGTGTCTGGCCGCGCGGCGTCACCGCTTGGGCGACCATCGAGAGGTTCGCCAGCGTGGCCTCCCCGGGACGCAGATACCGGCGCAGGTCGGTCAGCAGGCCGGTCGTCGGGGCCAGGTGCGCACCGCAATCCTCAAGGCATTGCGCGAGACTTCTGCGGAGCGCGTAGAACACCAACGTGGCGACGGAGGTACCGCGATACCGACGGTCGCGTAGTTCCCGCACCGCGGGCAGGAAGCCGGGCTGGCTCCGGATAAAGATCGTCGAGTATCCCGACGACGGTGACACGGACGGCACTCCCCCACTCCGGCCAGCTGTTTCGCTCGCAGCACGGCGGGTTTTCGCCGCGTTCAACTCGTGGGTGACGTCACGGGCGATGCCTACCGGGCCGGCCGCGAGCATTCGGTAAGCCACCCGGGCAAGCGGTCTTGTGACGTTCAGATCTTGTTGCGGCGGAAGATATCCTGACGGCAACGGAGCACCTGGCCGGGTGAGAGCGGCAGCGATCTCGGCGATCGCGTGAGCGTCCCCGATCCCGTGGTCGATACACAGGGCCAGGTGACCGGCTATGTTGCCGGCAACGATCGGCTGGTCGACGGTCCGGCTCGCCAACTGTGTCATCGTGGCGTCGACGTCGGTCGGATCGAGGTCGATGTCGCCGGCGACGACCGACCGCGGCAATCGGGGTTCGAACCGCCAATCCCGCCGGTCACGTTGCGGCTGTAAACCGACGCGGTTTGCCGGGCCGCCCTCGGCGATCCGCGACAGTACCGCGTGATAGGAACCGGCATCGGCCGGCGTGGGGCCGATCAGTACCCATACCCGCGCACCGGCGAATTCCATGTCAAGCGGCCCAACTCGAACTCGACCGTGCCGGATCTTCACTGCAGTCCCCCGCCCCCTCGATTGCTGCGAAGCAATCCGGCTTCGTATCGTAGCAACTTCCAGGCGATGGGTCGCCGAAAACCCGCTGCCCCTGGCGAACACACCGCGCCGCAGTCTGTTTGACTGGCGGACAGGGTGGGAATGTGCCAAGGTCGAGGCGTATTCATAGGTACGGGGCGCTCAGGGGGAGCAAAGCTATTTTGGCGACGACAGCGTATCGAATCCAGCCGAAATATGTCTGTGCGCATGAGCGCTCAGCATTTGCGGTATCGCCATGTGTCGGCTCTACGGCAAAGTAGCCATGCGCGCGCATCGGCAGGGCGAAGGCACCGGGTGGGTTCGTCGCGCACCCGGCCCGACGCCGTCCGGCTCGTCGGTGCCGCCGGGGACGCTCATCAACAACCGTTGGAGTGCAACGATATTGACCGATCTACCCGAGCACCGGGACGCGGGCCACGCCGTGGCCGCACGGGGTACCGGCCGACTCGGTCAGGCCGCGGTTCCGGCGCCTGCCGGTAGCCACCGCGTGATTTCGGGCAACGATGCCGTGCGGCAGGAAGATTCGCTCACTGCGCGCCGCGAGGTCCAGTGGGCTCATCCGGGTAAGCGTTCCCGTTGGTGAGGATCCTGCATATTGTCGCTCTGGTAACTCCCGACGGAGCGTACGGCGGCCCGGTACGGGTCGCCATGAACCAGACTGCGGCCCTCCATCAACGCGGCCACACCGTCAAGGTGGCCGCGGCAGCGTCGGGCTTTCCGCACCGGCCGACGCAGCTCGGCTCGGTGCCCGCGGAACTGTTCGCGTCGATGGGCTCGGTCCCGGGTCTGGGTTTCGCCTCGACGTGGGCGCCGAGGATGCGATCGTGGATCAACGCCAACGCCTCCCAGTTCGACATCGCCCACGTCCATCTCGGCCGAGACCTCGTGACACTGCCCGCCGCGCTTCAACTGCGGCGCCTGCGGATTCCCTACGTTTGTCAGACGCACGGCATGATCCGTGCGCGAAGCCATCGCCTGGCCCCCGTCATAGATCGGGTGTGGACGAACAAACTGCTCAGGGACGCCGCTGAGATTCTCTGTCTGGACGAACGCGAGCACGCCGACCTCATCGAGATCGTCGGCCCGGACTGCAACTATGAACTCCTGCCCAACGGTGTCCCACCGGCATCCGACTACGCCGCTGCCCGCAACGGCCGAAGCGATGACATCCCGGAGGTGCTGTTCCTGTCGCGCCTGCACAAGCGCAAGCATCCCGAGGTCTTCGCCGAAGCGGCCCTGGACATGTTGCGCAGCGGCATGAAGGCCCGATTCGCCATCGTCGGCATCAACCAGGGCGCCGAAACAGCCGTCGACCGCGTCATCGACGTCGCGCGCGAAGAAGGTTTCGGCGAGAACCTGTTGGTCCGCGAACCGGGGTTACCGCCGGAAGACGTCAACGAACGCCTCAGCCGCGCGTCGGTCTACGTTCTCCCCGCCGAACGGGAACCGTTCGGCCTCACCGTCGCCGAGGCGCTCTCGGTGGGGACACCCGTCGTGATTCGAGACGACGGCGGCCTCGCGAATTTCGTTCGGCGCCACAATTGCGGGCTCTGCGTGAGCGGCACGGCCGAGTCGATCCACGAGGCGGTCAGCTACCTGCTCGCGAATCCGACCGAAGCCGAGGAGATGGGTCAGCGCGGCGCCGCGGCTGTCAAGGCCGAGTTGAGCAGTGACAGCGTCGCCGCCCGACTGGAGTCGATATACCAGGGTCTGGACGTGTGATGACCCGCCCCGCCGACGGATCAGCGGCGCTGTGGACGACCATCGACCAGCTGCTGTCGAGCACCAGCAACGCACTGCTGTTGTTCGTTCTGGCGCAGGTGGCGACCGTGTCCGAATTCGGCGTGGTGTCTTTGCAGATTGCCATCGTGATGGCCTGGATCGGATTCAACCGAGGCGCGGTGGGAACCCCGGTTCTACTGGTCAGCAATCTGTCGAAGCGGGAAATACTGGCCGAAGGCGGCTACGCGACCGCGTTCTCGATCCTCTCGGGCACCGCTGCGGTCATGGCGATCCTCGCCGTCGGATGGGCCGCGGGCGATGTCGCGATGGCGGTTGCTCTCGGGGTCGTCATCCCGGTCGTGCTGGCGCAGGACGTCGCTCGATACCCGGCGATCGCATCTGGACGTCCACTCGTCGCCGTCGTGGCCGATGCCGCATGGGCACTCGGGATGGCGGGGTTGTTCGCCGCCAACATCGCGGGCGCAGGCGTATCCGTCGAGACCGCGATTCTGCTCTGGGGCGCGCTCGGTCTGCTCTCGGCCACTGTGCTAGTGGCCGGCACGCCGATCAGGCCACACCTCGATCGGATCGGCTCGTGGTGGAAGATGTACTCACCGGCCCGAATTCGGTTCGGCGCCACCTACGCGACGGTCGCGCTGTCAACCGCTGCCACGGCGGGGTTGGTGACCGTGATCGCCGGTGCCGACGTCGCGGGTGGATTGCGTGGGGCCAGCAGTCTGTTCGGCCCCATCATGATGCTCATCATGGCAGTGCCCATGGTGTTCGTCCCGCACGTACGCCGAACCTCGGCCTCGCCGCGCGCGCAGTGGCGGCTTCTGGTGAAGACCTCGTCGATCACCTCGACACTGGCCATCGCAGCCACGGCACTCGTGATGGCCGTGCCCACTCCCGGTGGGTGGATACTCGGCCAGACGTGGGAATCGGCCATCACCGCCGTGCCGTTCATCGGCCTGGAGTGCGCCGCCAACTGCTGGATCGTCGGCCTCTACTCGTGGCTGCAGGCACAAGGCATGGGACGCAAGCTGTTCCAGCTGCGGGCTCTGCACGTGTCCCTGCAGCTGGGCGCGGCCGCGGTGGCGGCTTTGGCCGTCGGCACGCTCGTCGCCGTGGCGTCCGCGCTGGCGGTGTCGTGCTGGCTGATGGCGCTCATCGGCCTGGTGGTCGTCGGCCGCGCCAGCCGGCGGCAACCCACCACTCGGCCGGCACCGCAAGCGCCGTCACAGAATTCGGTTGCGCACGATCCCGCAAGGCCGTGGCCGACCATCGACGTCCTCGACGACGAGTTGGTCCGGACCGCGGCCAGGACTAGGTGACGGACGCGCGCCGCGCAAGGTTGTCTTCCACTTCCTGTTGCCAGAGCTCGAAGGCGTGTGTGGTGTCGACCTCCAGTTCGAACCGGTCGGTCATGTCGGGCGTGACGTCGGCGAGGTCGACGTAGAACTGCTCATACCACCTGCGATGCTGATACACCGCGCCGTCTTCCTCGGTCAGCAGCGGATTGTCGATGCGGGTCTTGTGTTTCCAGATCTCGACGTCTTCGAGGAAGCCGTCACCGAACGAACGGCCCATCGCCGCAGCGAGTTTGGCGGCCTTCTCGGCGGGCAGACCCGGCATCTGCTGCACGGCAACGCCCCACTGCAGTACGAACGAGTCGTGCGTGACCGGGTAGTGGCAGTTGATCAGCGCGACCTCGACGGTGAAGCCGGGACCGAGGTCGTTGTGTAGCCAGTTGATCATGTAGGCGGGGCCGAAATACGTTGCCTCGGAACGAAGATACGTGCCGTCCCACAGCCTGTCCGGATTGGCCGTGTAGTCGGGCCGCGGTTTGGACTCCATGTACTGGCTGGCGGTGTGACCCTCGATCACGTTCTTGAAGTACGTCGGGTAAGCGTGGTGGATGTAGAAGAAGTGGGCCATGTCGACGTTGTTGTCGACGATCTCACGGCAGTGCGAACCCTCGATGAGAATCGAATTCCATTGCCACGGTGACCATATGTCTTCGGCGTAACCCTCGATGGTCGGCGGGATGAGCTCCGGTGGCGGCGTGGAACCCTCCGGGTCGTGCCACACCAGCAGCTGACCGTTGACCTCGTGCGTCGGCCATTTCCGGGTGCGGGCCAGGCGCGGGGTGCGCTTGGCATAGGGTACGAGTTTGCATTTCCCGTCGCTGCCCCAGCGCCAGTCGTGGAACGGGCAGGCCAGGTTGTCGTCCTTGATGGATCCGCGAGACAGGTCGCCACCCATGTGTCTGCAGTACGCATCGAGTATGTGCAGCGCCCCGGCCGAATCCGCGTACACCACGAGCTTGGTCCCGAACGCTTCAATGCCGTGGGGCTGCCCGTCACGGAAGTCATCGGCCAGACCGAGGCAATGCCAGCCGCGGGCGAATCGGGTCATCGCCGTGCCCGCGTCGATCTCCCGGATATCGCTCATCGGCATTCCTTTCCTCGAGCGCGCCCCGGCGGCACCCCACCATTTAAGCGCAGATGCTTAAAAATGTGAAGACCCGGCTCGTATCATTGCTGTCCGTGACCCGTGGATCCCGCGCGAAGGCCGAGCTGCTCGACGCGGCCGAGCGGCTCATCGCCGAGCACGGATACGACGTGCCGCTGCGTGAGATCGCCCTTGCCGCAGGGCAACGCAACAACTCCGCGGTCAACTACCACTTCCGCAATCGGCAAGAGCTCGTCGACGCGGTCGTGGCCCGCCGGCTGCTACCGATGGAGATCGAGCGGGAACAGATGTTGAGCGAGCTCGGCGACCGCGATAGCGCCGATGTCCACGCATTGCTACGAGTCCTGGTGCTACCGCTGGTGAACGTCGAGGCAACGCATTACGCACGGTTTCTCGACGTCGTGCGCCCCCGATTGCCCGCTGAACCGCAGCGTGCCGGCGAGTCGGCGTGGCCGCGGGTGCTCGACGCGCTGTCGCACGCCGTGCCGACGTCCGACCGCCGGCTTCAGCATCGCCGGGTCAGTGCGGTCGCGACCGCGATGTTCGCGCTCATCGCCGAACGCGAGCGCCAGTCCCAGGATGCCGACCGAACTCCCGAGGATCCCGAGGAGATCGTGGGGATGCTCGCGGCCATGTTGACCGCACCCCTCATCGCGCCAGCATGTCCTTCACCGCGAGGTGGCTGAACAACATGCTGGTGCCGATCGGGTTTCCGCCACCCGGATAAGCGGTTCCGCTCGGCGCGGCCATGGTGTTGCCCGCCGCGTACAGCCCGTCGATCACCGTGCCCGACGTGTCGAGCACCCGGGCGGCCGTGTCGGTGCGCAATCCGCCTTTGGTGCCGAGATCGGAGATCCCGAACGCGGCGGCATGGAACGGCGCCTTCTCGATGGCGACGAGCGGTGAGGCGCCGCCCGAGAACGCCCGATCGTAGGCCTCGTCACCGCGGCCGAACTCCGCGTCGACGCCGGTGGCGGCGAATTCGTTGAACCTGGACACGGTCTCGTGCAGATTGTCGGCGGGAACGCCGATCTTGGCCGCGAGCTCGGCGAGGGTGTCGGCGCTGTGCCACACGCCGGCATCGACATAGCGCTGCGGCTCCACCATCGAGACGTTGGTGGCCTTGACGGGCGGGACCAGGCCGTCACGATCGTCGTAGATCATCCAGTACGGCAGCGTCATCGAGCCGTCGGCGAGCCGCGGCAGGATCGCGCGGCCGATCCGGTCGTAGGCGGCCGACTCGTTGACGAAGCGTTGCCCGTTCTGGTCGACGAAGATGCCGCCGGTGAACCACAGGGCGAACGCCGACCGCCCGTCCGGGTGGGTGAGGCCCGGCGACCACCAGGCTTGGTCCATGAGGTCGACGTCGGCGCCAATGGCGATCGCGGCCTCGTGCGCCTTCCCCAGGTTGCCCCACGGCCCCATCGTGTCTGCGACATCGCCGGGCACGCCATAGCGTTGCCGCATCGCCGCATTGCCTTCGAACCCACCGGTCGCCAGCAGCACGCCACGGCGCGCCTGGATGGTCCTGCGGCGCCCCTTCGACTCGACGACGGCACCGGTGACCCGGGCGCCGTCACGCACGAGTTCGACCACGGCGGTGTCGAGTTGCAGCGAGGCGTCGGGGTACTGCTCGATGGCTTTGAGGAACCGGGCGATCAAGGCCCGCCCACCGACGAAGTAGTCGCCGGGTTGTTCGGCGCCGAGCCGGTCGGCGTCCAGCGGGCCGCGCACGAGCTCCCGCAGATGTGGAGCCTTGGCCACCGCCAGCGGCCGCGCGGCGATATGGCGCTGCCCGTCGGCACGGGCCTTGGGCGCCTTGCCGAAATAGTCCGGCCACGGTAGCGCGGAGAATTTGAGGTTGGCGTCGGCCTCCAGGTATTCGATGAGCGGGGCGCCGCCGCGCACGTAGGTGTCCTGCAACTCGCGTGGCGTCCGGTCGCCCACCACGGCGTGGTAGTACTCGAGCGCGTCGTCGATGGTGTCGTCGGCACCGGCCCGCAGCAGAACGGGGTTGCAGGGGAACCACATCCCGCCGCCGCCGGAATACGCTGTGGTGCCGCCGAATTTGTCGGTCGCCTCGACAAGGACGACGTTCAGCCCTTCGCGTGCCGCGGTGTAGGCGCCGGTGACGCCACCACCGCCCGAGCCGGCGACCAGCACGTCACATACTTCATCCCAGTTCATTTGGCCCACGTCATCACGTAGCGCTGCCTCCCATGGTGGGCGAACTCCTCGTCCAACGAACGCTTCTCATCGTCATCCATCGCCCGATACACCGGGGCCCCACGTCCCACCCACCGGTACACGAGGTCGTCGGTATGCCAACGCTGTTGCTGCAGTTCGCGTTTGAGCACCTTGTTGGACCCGGTGACCGGCAAGTTGCGTGATACCCGCAGGAACCGCGGCACTCCCTTGGCGCCGAGATCGTCTTGGGCGGCCAGGTACGCGGCGAACACACCGGCGTCGAAGCCGTCCGGGTCGGCGACCTCGATCGCCGCCATCACCTGGTCCCCCGACCGGGGATCGGGAACGGCATACACACCGGCCGCGATCACGGCGGGGTGGCGGCGCAGCACGCGCTCGATCGTCAACGCCGAGGTGTTCTCGCCGTCCACCCGGATCCAGTCACCGCGCCGGCCGGCGAAGTAGATGAATCCGTCGGCGTCGAGGTAGCCCAGATCACCGGTCCAGTACCAGCCATGGCGGATCCGTTCGGCGTTGGCCTCGTCGTTGTTGTAGTAGCCCTCGAAGGTGCGGGTTCCGAACTTGTCGACGATCTCCCCGACCGCATCGTCGGGGTTGAGCACCCGGCCATGCTCGTCGAAAACCGCTGGCGCACAGTCACGCAACGTATCCGGATCCACGATCGCGACACCGGCGTGGGCCGGCCGCCCCAATGCTCCGGCCGGTGCGTCCGGCGCCAGCGCCACCGCGCCACCGCCCTCGCTCGACCCGTACCCCTCGTACAGTTCGGCGCCGAACCGGCGGCGGAACTCGGCCTGATCCTCTGGGGAGGCCTCGGTGCCGAATCCACGCTCGAGCGGATTGTCCGCATCGTCTGGCCGCTCCGGGGTGGCCATCAGGTAAGCGAGCGCCTTGCCCACGTAGGTGAAGAACGTCGCGCCGAAGTACCGCACGTCGTCCAGGAATCCCGAAGCCGAGAACGACGGGGTCAGACACACCGTCGCGCCGACCGACAGGGCCGGTGCCCACAGCGCCATGATCGCGTTGCCGTGGAACAGCGGCATGCAGCAGTACTCGACGTCCTGTCGGCGATGACCGAACTTCTCGGTGGCGGCGTGCGCGATCCGGGCCAGCCGGCCCTGACTGCACTTGACCGCCTTCGACGTACCCGTCGTCCCGGACGTGAACAGGAGCAGCATCAGGGTGTCCGCGCCGATCCCGGACGCGAGCATCGGCGCACCCCGGTGCGCGTCGAGCAGCGACACATACTCGGGCGAGTCGACCACCAGGAACCGGTCCGCGGCGAGCCCGAGGTCGAGGTCGCGCAGCCGGGCAGCGCCCGCGGTGTCGGTGACGATCAATTGGCAATCGGCATGGCGGATTTCGGCTGTCAGCTCGCCCGCGCCCCGGGTCGGGTTGATACCGACCACGGTCGCGCCGACGAGTGCGGCACCGCCCAGCCAGAACACGAAGTCCGGGACGTTCTCCAACAGCACGCCGATGTGGAAGGGGCCGTCGCGGCGCAGCGATCGGGCCAACGCGCCACGGGCCGCCGACTCGTGCACCACCGCGTCCCACGTCCAGTCCTGCCCGCGCGTGCGCAGACCCAGCCGCTCGTCACCGACCCGGTCGAGCAGCATCTCGGCGATTGAATCGGTCATCGGGCGGTGGCGTGCACGAGGTCGATATAGGCCTGCGGCAGTTGCTCGCGAGACAACTTGGTCACACTCACCACCCCAGGACAGTACGAGTCTTCACCCAGCACCAAACCATCCGCGTCGATCGGCCACAACAGCAATTGACGAAACACCACAAGATAATCACCGGTCTCGTCGTCGACTGGAACCCCGATCGCGGCCGCCGCGGCACCGGGATATATCTGCTTGAGAAAGCCTTCGGTGACCAGGCAGTGATCGTCGACGACGAGCCGGGTTATCTCGAACTCCAGAATGTTGGTGCGGCCCGCGACGAAAGCCTCGTAATAACGACGTACACCCGGCTTGGTCTTGGGCCCGATGTCCTCGGTGCCTGAACTCCAGAAGTGTTATTCGGGCGCGGGTGCCAGGGTGGCCATCAACCGACCCAGGTCGGGCACGGCCTCGGCCTTCATGTGTTCGATGACGGTGCTCAGGACCACCCGGTGCCGCTCGTTTGTCGTTGCGGCCAGCCGCTTTTCGAGCGGTTGCCACGTGCGGGTGGGATCGATGACGGCCATGGCGGCCTCCCTGTCTGTGCATTGGTTCGGGCTGCACGGCAATCGTCACCGAATGCCGTCGCCGGATCACCCGCCGCGCGTCGCGCGATGGCGCCGATCGAGCCGACGCCTGTCGGGTCATTCGGTGAGCTCGGCCGACGACAGCGCGATGCGCCGAACCATGAGAACCAAGGTGGCCAGGAAGCGGTCCATTGGATCGTCGAGGTCCCAGTCCATTTGATCCGACAGGTGCGCGAGGCGGGCCGCGACTGTGCTGTGGTGCACGTGGAGTTCGGCGGCAGTGCGCCGCAGTGAGCCGAACACGAAGAACGCCTCTGCCGTCTGCACTTCGAGCGCCCCGGCCGGAGTGGCAGCGATCTCGTTGATCCGGGCGACATCCCGGTTACCCCGCACTCCGTCGAGCGGTAGCTCGGCCAGCAGTTCCAGCGCGCTCAGCCGCTCGTATGCCACGGCGCGTCTGCCGTAGCCGGTCGAGGATGCGAACCGCAGGGCCCGCAACGCCTGCTGCCACGACGCCGGAGCGGCGAACACATTGCAGCCCGACCCGATGCCGACCCAGGGACCCCGGTCGGCCTGCGCGGCCATCGGCGCCGGGAACGCGGCGACGATCTCGGCTTCCAGCCCGTCGGCGAGTTCGCGGGTGTCGCACCCGCCCTGGCACACCACGGCGGTGGTGTTGCCGATGCGCGCGGTACGGATCGATTGGCCGGGAAGTTGCGTGGCGATGATCTGCAATGCCTCGGGCGGCGACGTCGCCGACACCGCGAGCACCCGTACCGGTCGGTTCTCGTCGAGGCCGAGCAGCCGGATGGCGCGAGCCCGCTCTTCCCGCTGAGCCGTGGGCGACAGCGCCACCTCGAGCAACGCGGGATCGTCGATCCGCAACGAAAACGCCGCGTCGGAGAGCATCGTCCCGGCGCGCAGGGCATGCCGAAGCCGATCGAGCAGTACCCGGTCCAGCGGCGTCGCATCACCCCGGCGATCCAGCCAGACCTCGGGTTCGTCGAATACCGCCACTGCCGCGGCCTCGCAGCCTCGCACCGACCCGCCCGCCGGGCCGCAGCGAACTACCGAACCGGACGCCCACCGCGCGCCGACGCCGCATCCGGCGACGGCGGCGGCCACCTCGATGACCCGCTCTGAGCTGGCGCGTGATTCGACCAGTTCGTCGAACACCGCGGCGATCCGCAGCACCGAGTCGGCGTCGAACGCGAGCTCCGAGATGCGTATCAGACCCGCGCCCACCGGCTGAGACTAGTCGGATACGCCGTACCGGTACCGCAGGTTTCGGTGAAGTCACCACGCCGGTGACACGCACCTCTCTTAGACCTGTCTTATGTATGCGGATACCATCGTCACCCATGACGAGCGTTACCGAGCCGTCCGCCGAGCATCAGGTGGACATCCACACCACTGCAGGCAAACTGGCCGATCTCAAGAGGCGGGCCGAGGAGACGCTGCATCCCGTCGGCGAGGCCGCCGTGGAGAAGGTCCACGCGAAAGGCAAGCTGACCGCCCGCGAGCGGATCTACGCGCTGCTCGACGAGGGTTCGTTCGTCGAACTCGACGCGCTCGCCCGCCACCGCAGCAAGAACTTCGGGCTCGAAGCCAACCGTCCGCTGGGCGACGGCGTGGTGACCGGCTACGGCACCATCGACGGCCGCGACGTCTGCATCTTCAGCCAGGACGCCTCGGTGTTCGGCGGCAGCCTCGGCGAGGTCTACGGCGAGAAGATCGTCAAGGTGCAGGAGCTGGCCATCAAGACCGGCCGTCCCCTGATCGGCATCAACGACGGCGCAGGCGCCCGCATCCAGGAGGGTGTGGTCTCGCTGGGCCTCTACAGCCAGATCTTCCGCAACAACATCCTCGCCTCGGGCGTCATCCCCCAGATCTCGCTGATCATGGGCGCCGCGGCCGGTGGCCACGTCTACTCCCCCGCGCTGACCGACTTCATCGTCATGGTCGATCAGACCAGCCAGATGTTCATCACCGGCCCTGACGTCATCAAGACCGTCACCGGCGAGGACGTCACCATGGAGGAGCTGGGCGGCGCCCACACCCATGAGTCGAAGTCGGGAACCGCGCACTACGTCGCCTCCGGCGAGCAGGATGCCTTCGACTACGTCCGCGACCTGCTGAGCTACCTGCCTCCCAACAACTACGCCGAGCCGCCGCACTACCCCGTGCCGCCGGCCGAGGGCGCCATCGAGGACAACCTCACCGAGGAGGACCTCGAGCTCGACACGCTGATCCCGGACTCGCCGAACCAGCCGTACGACATGCACGAGGTCATCTCGCGCATCCTCGACGACGACGAGTTCCTGGAGATCCAGGCCGGCTACGCCCAGAACATCATCATCGGGTTCGGCCGCATCGAGGGTCGCCCGGTCGGCATCGTGGCCAACCAGCCCACCCAGTTCGCCGGTTGCCTCGACATCAACGCCTCGGAAAAGGCCGCCCGGTTCGTCCGGACCTGCGACTGCTTCAACATCCCGATCGTGATGCTCGTCGACGTGCCGGGCTTCCTGCCGGGCACCGACCAGGAGTACAACGGCATCATCCGCCGCGGCGCCAAGCTGCTCTACGCCTACGGCGAGGCCACGGTCGCAAAGATCACCGTCATCACCCGCAAGGCCTACGGCGGCGCGTACTGCGTCATGGGTTCCAAGGACATGGGCTGCGACGTCAACGTCGCGTGGCCGACGGCGCAGATCGCGGTCATGGGTGCCTCGGGCGCGGTCGGCTTCGTGTACCGCTCTGAGCTCAAAGAAGCGGCGAAGGACGGCCGTGATGTTGATGCCCTCCGATTGGAGCTGCAGCAGACCTACGAGGACACGCTGGTCAACCCCTACATCGCGGCCGAGCGCGGCTACGTCGACGCGGTCATCCCGCCGTCGCACACCCGTGGCTACGTCGCGACCGCCCTGCGGCTGCTGGAGCGCAAGATCGTGCAGACGCCGCCGAAGAAGCACGGGAACATTCCACTGTGAGCGGGGCGAACGATTCAGCCACTGTGAGCGGGGCGAACGATTCAGCCACTGTGACCGACAACGAGGCGACCGTGCCCGAAACAGACGGTGCGAAAGAAGACCACGAGGCCCACATCAAGGTGCTTCGGGGTGAGCCGACCGCCGAGGAGATGGCCGCATTGATGGCTGTCCTCGGTGCCGCCGGTGGCGGCGCCGTCGAGCCGGGTACCCGCGAGCGCAACCTGTGGGGCCACCCGGTCGACAAGCTGCGCTACGCGTTGTTCAGCTGGCAGCGAGTCACGCTGCTGGAACGCACCCACATGCGGCGCTAGAAAACGTCATGACCCGGGTCGTCCTGGGCTCGGCTTCCTCGGGCCGGCTTGGCGTGCTGCGCCAAGCCGGCATCGATCCGCTCGTCATCGTCTCCGACGTCGACGAGGACGCAATCATCGCGGCACGCCGGGGCGCGCCGCCGGACGATGTCGTCACGGCGTTGGCGACAGCAAAAGCCGACGCAGTAGTGGCACGGGTGCCCGATTCGATCGCTGCCGACGCAGTCGTGGTCGGTTGCGATTCGATGCTGCTGCTGGACGGTCGGCTGTGCGGCAAGCCCGGCTCGCCCGACGCCGTGCAGCGCCAGTGGCAGACCATGGCCGGGCGCTCCGGCGACCTGTACACCGGTCATTGCGTGATCCGCCTGCGCGACGGGGACGTCGTCGGCCGGAACGCCGAATCAGCAAGCACCACAGTTCATTTCAGCGAGCCGACGCCGGGTGACCTGACCGCCTATGTGGAGTCCGGCGAACCCCTTTGGGTGGCAGGCGCCTTCACCCTCGACGGTCTCGGCGGATGGTTCGTCGACGGCATCGAAGGTGACCCGTCCAACGTGATCGGGCTGAGCCTGCCGTTGCTGCGACGGCTGCTGAATGAGCTCGGCCTGTCGATCGCCGACCTGTGGTCAGCGAATCGGGGCTGACTTCGCTGATTTTCTAACCCGTTGAGAATCAGCAAATTTCACACCGATCGCGCCGCTGCCCGCAAAATCATGGCAGGACCCCCACGAGCGCGCCATCTCGCGAAACCCTCTACTATCCAAGCGAATACGGCGTTCACGCCGATCTTCGATCCGAGGGGGATTAATGAGATTGCTCGTCCGCACCCTGTGTGCCATCGCCGGCTCCGTCATGCTGATGGCCTTCTTGGGGACGGGGACGGGAGCAGCCAAGGATCCCCTGGTCGGGATGACCTACGCCGATGCCGCCGCGAAGATCGGTGAGTGGAAAGCAGAACCGGTGATCTCGACGGTGATCGGCGGCATTCTCGCCACCGACGACTGCATCGTGACCAATTGGCAGCGAGCAGGTTTCCTGGACTCAAGCGGCAAGAAGCGCGGCGGCACCATCCTGGTGAACCTGAACTGCAACGACAAAGTCGCCTCGGCCGGTAAGCCCGGTAATTCCGTGGCGACGGCAGAAGGCAAGGCCGTCAAGGCAGTTCGCGACCGCGCCAAGTTCTTCAACGACAATCCCGACTGGTGCGAGAAGAACGACAGGAACATGTCGATCTGCGCGACGTTCTGCTCACGCAATGAAGGTTTGTGCACGGTCGACTACAGCTAGCGCTGGTCGCGCGAGGGTGGCAGTGACCAAATTGCAACAATGTTGAGCGACGGCGCGCCGGTGTCAAAGGTCCGGTTTACCGCTGGCGCGGGCCGACACTGGGCCAATGCCGGTCGAAGAAACCATGTGGGATGTACGCGTGGAACGCGACATCGAAAGCTATGACCTGGAGCGGCTGCGCGCCGCCTTCGCCGATGTCATCGCCAAGCGGCTCGCACCGGGCAAGCGCCTGCTGCGTGTGGTCACCTGGTGTCAGGACGGCGGTTCACTGTTCCGCACCAAAACCGGACCGCGCCGCTACGCCGTCGCATACGAGGTGGCGTTCACCGCTTAGCTCACCGACGCGGAGGCTCGTCGAGTTTCGGCACCGGGTTGCCGGGCCCCGCGGGCACCAGAATCGTCCCGTGTGCGTCGACGATCGGTGAGTCGGTGATCAGCGCGGTACCGGGGTCGACGGAAATGACTTGCGATTTCATCTCGTTGCCCTGCGTCAGATCGCGGGTGGTGCACTTGTCTGAAGCCGCGCTGTCCACCTGAGGCACATCGGGTTCCCAGCTCAGATTGGCCTGCACCGGCGCCGGATTGACGCCGCTGCGCACGTACCGACTGACGTGCGTGACGCACTGGTAGCGACCCTTGGGGCCATGCGTGAAGTCTTTGAAGCCGGCGGGAAACGCGTTTGGCGGTTGCAGGTAGAACACCTCGTACCCAACGTGCGGCGAACCGGGACGCGGCCTTTCCACGTAACCGATGATCGGAAGCGCGCCGCGATGCTCGGGTCCCGGCGGGTCATAGGCGGCGACGGCCCGCTCCCACTCTTCTTTCTTCTGCTGTTCGGCTTCGGCCGCCTTCCGGTCGCTCTCCGTCGACCAGGCCAGGACGGCCAAGATGATCGCGGCGGCGATCACCCCGACGCCGCCGAGAGCCTGCATCGCGTAGCCGGCCTCGCTGGGTTCGTTGGCCTCGGGGTTCTTGTACTTCCACGATTCGAGGGCCCACCAGATCTTGCGCGGCCGCAGCAGCAGGTACAGGCCGATCGGTATGCCGATGACCAGACAGAGGATCGCGACGCCCATGGACGGATCGTAAGGGCACCCGGCAACCTGCCGAATCAGCAATTTCCCAGCTCGCGGTACGCTCATGGTTGTGCCGCTGCCTGCAGACCCCAGCCCCACTCTCACCGACTACGCCCACCCGGAACGCCTGGTCACCGCCGACTGGTTGGCCAGCAATCTGGGCAGGCCCGGACTGGCCATCGTCGAGTCCGACGAAGACGTCCTGCTCTACGACACCGGCCACATCCCCGGCGCGGTGAAGATCGACTGGCACACCGACCTCAACGATCCGCACGTCCGGGATTACATCAACGGCGAACAGTTCGCCGAGCTGATGGACCGCAAGGGCATCGGCCGCGACGACACGGTCGTGATCTACGGCGACAAGAGCAATTGGTGGGCCGCGTACGCCCTGTGGGTGTTCACCCTGTTCGGCCACCCCGACGTGCGGTTGCTCGACGGCGGCCGCGACCTGTGGGTCTCGCATGGCCGCGACACCACCCTCGACGTGCCCACCAGGCAGACGAGCGGCTATCCGGTGGTCGAGCGTGACGACGCGCCGATCCGCGCGTTCAAGGAAGACGTGCTCGGGATCCTCGGTAAGCAGCCGCTGATCGACGTCCGGTCCCCGCAGGAATACACGGGCGAACGCACCCACATGCCGGATTACCCGGAGGAAGGCGCACTGCGCGGCGGCCACATCCCCACCGCCAAGTCGATCCCGTGGGCGAAGGCCGCCAAGGACAGCGGCCAGTTCCGCAGCCGCGCCGAGCTCGAGGAGCTTTACGGCTTCCTCAAGCCGGACGACAAGACCGTGGTGTACTGCCGCATCGGCGAGCGCTCAAGCCACACGTGGTTTGTCCTCACCCATCTGCTGGGTCTGCCCGGCGTGCGTAACTACGACGGCTCCTGGACCGAGTGGGGCAACGCCGTGCGCGTTCCCGTCGCGGTCGGGCCCGATCCGGGTTCGGCGCCGTGAGCATGCCGGCCGCTCTGGCGGAGGTGGTTTCGGACTTCCAGGAAGTGGCCGGTCAGGACAAGCTGCAATTGCTGCTGGAGTTCGCCAACGACCTGCCGCCGTTGCCCGCTCATCTCGAAGAGGCGGCGATGGAGCCGGTGCCCGAATGCCAGTCGCCGTTGTTCCTCGACGTCGACGCGTCCGATCGCGACCAGGTCCGGTTGTACTTCAGTGCGCCCGCCGAGGCTCCGACCACCCGGGGTTTCGCGGCGATACTCGCGACGGGGCTCGACGGCCAGTCCGCCGACGACATCCTCGCGGTGCCCGACGACTTCTACACCGACCTGGGCCTTGCCGCGCTCATCAGCCCGCTGCGGCTACGTGGGATGTCGGCCATGCTCGCGCGGATCAAGCGGCGCCTGCGCGCGGGTTGATCCGCGCGGCAACACACCGAAGGCCAACGATGAAGATCGGCTCACCAACGGACGCAACTGTAACGGCGTCGGGCGAGCGGCACCGCCGCAATTTCCGCAGGCCAGCGACGTATCTGCGGCCGAAAACCCACGCTGTCAACAACTTCCGGCGTACCTTACCCGCGAGTAACCGACACCGGCTGGGTGAGGCTCCAGGTGCGCCGCATAAACTGCCCGCGATAGATTCTTAAAGACGTTTCTTAGAGAACTGCCGAGGAGGCACCGTGGCCAACCACGCCAGCTCAAAGATCTCCAAGGTGCTGGTCGCCAATCGCGGGGAGATCGCGGTTCGGGTGATCCGCGCCGCCAAGGACGCCGGACTGGCCAGCGTGGCCGTGTACGCCGAGCCCGATGCCGACGCGCCGCACGTGCGGCTCGCTGACGAAGCCTTCGCGCTCGGCGGCCAGACTTCCGCCGAGTCCTACCTGGTCTTCGAGAAGATCCTGGACGCCGCCGAGAAGTCGGGCGCCAACGCCATCCACCCCGGATACGGCTTTCTGTCGGAGAATGCCGACTTCGCACAGGCCGTGCTCGACGCCGGGCTGATCTGGATCGGCCCGAGCCCGCAGTCGATCCGCGACCTGGGTGACAAGGTCACCGCACGCCACATCGCCGCGCGTGCCAAGGCCCCGCTGGTGCCGGGCACCCCGGACCCGGTCAAGGACGCCGACGAGGTCGTCGCGTTCGCCAAGGAGTACGGCGTGCCGGTCGCGATCAAGGCCGCGTTCGGCGGCGGCGGGCGCGGCATGAAGGTGGCCCGCACCCTCGAAGAGATCCCTGAGCTCTACGAGTCGGCGGTCCGTGAGGCCGTCGCCGCGTTCGGCCGCGGCGAGTGCTTCGTCGAGCGTTACCTCGACAAGCCGCGCCACGTCGAGGCCCAGGTCATCGCCGACACGCACGGCAACGTCGTCGTCGCAGGCACTCGTGACTGCTCGCTGCAGCGCCGCTTCCAGAAGCTGGTCGAGGAGGCCCCGGCCCCGTTCCTCACCGACGCGCAGCGCAAGGAGATCCACGAGTCCGCCAAGCGGATCTGCAAGGAGGCCGGCTACTACGGTGCGGGCACCGTCGAGTACCTGGTTGGCCAGGACGGCCTGATCTCGTTCCTCGAGGTCAACACCCGTCTGCAGGTCGAGCACCCGGTGACCGAGGAGACCTCGGGCATCGACCTGGTGCGCCAGCAGTTCAAAATCGCCAACGGCGAGGCGCTGGACATCACCGAAGACCCGACCCCGCGTGGCCACTCCTTCGAGTTCCGCATCAACGGCGAGGACGCGGGCCGCGGCTTCCTGCCCGCCCCCGGTCCGGTGACCAAGTACGAGACCCCGACCGGCCCGGGCGTGCGCCTGGACTCCGGCGTGGAGGCCGGCTCGGTCATCGGCGGCCAGTTCGACTCGATGCTGGCCAAGCTGATCGTCACCGGCGCCACCCGCGACGAGGCACTGGAGCGCTCGCGGCGCGCGCTTGCGGAATTCAACGTCGAGGGCCTGGCCACCGTCATCCCGTTCCACCGCGCGGTGGTCTCCGACCCCGCGTTCATCGGCAACGGTGAGAGCTTCGACGTGCACACCCGGTGGATCGAGACCGAGTGGAACAACACCGTCGAGCCGTTCACCGGTGGCGACCCGATCGAAGAAGAGGACACCGTTCCGCGCCAGACCGTTGTGGTCGAGGTCGGCGGCCGCCGGCTCGAGGTGTCGCTGCCCGGCGACCTCGCGCTCGGTGGGGGCGGCGGTGCCGCGGCTCCCGGTGTCATCCGCAAGAAGCCCAAGCCCCGCAAGCGCGGTGGCGCAGGCGGCGCGGCCGCGTCGGGTGACTCGGTGACGGCGCCGATGCAGGGCACCGTGGTCAAGGTCGCCGTCGAGGAGGGCCAGCAGGTCTCCGCCGGTGACCTGGTCGTGGTGCTGGAGGCCATGAAGATGGAGAACCCGGTCACCGCGCACAAGGACGGCACCATCACCGGCCTGGCAGTCGAGGCGGGTGCGGCCATCACGCAGGGCACCGTGATCGCCGAGATCAAGGACTGACACCAGCCATAGGCACGAGGCTGTAGTTATCGCGCACTCGCGACGACTACAGCCTCGTTGCTTTTGTGTGTGCCGCCGCCGTTTTTCGACACGACGGTCGTTGCGCGCGGTAAAACGGCGGGCCGTGAGGCCGGAATCGGCGCACCGACTTTCGTTGCTCCGAATGCCGCCTCCGACGCGGCACCGCCGCGGCACCTGACGAGCATGTGATCTTCAGATGTCCGCGTCGCGCACGCTGCGGAAGTTATGGCAATGAAACGGGTTGCCCGATGCCGCTTTCTGCCATCGGGAGCAACGAACCTGTCCGCAGGCAGCGAACAGACGAGACTTCTCCGCCGACCACCGGCCCAACTGGTCTGCGATCACCGGCGATTCGAGGGCCGAGCAGCCGTCTGCACCCACCGAGTTTTTGCTGCCCGACATTCGATGCGCGCGAATCCTGCACTACTGCTACGGTTTTCGCTAACCGTGTGCGGATTGATTCGTGGGGGGAATCAGAATGGGCAAACGTAGCAAAGTCGCGCGTCCGATCGCAATTTCGTTGGCCGCGCTGTCAACCGCGGCCACCGTTGCCCTGTATCCGACGGTGCACATCGAAAGCCGCTTGCTGGCAAGGACATTGCTGGTGATGCCGGGCAACGACAACCCGAACGGCGACAACCTCGAGTACGGGCTGAACAATTACTTCAACCCCACGGACCCCAATTATGGATTTCCGGGCTACGACATGGTGAAAGTGCCGTGGATGTCCGATTCATTCGACGACGATCCGGGTTACCAGGTATCCCAGGACGACGGTGTCGAAAAGCTCGATACCGCTATCACCAAGTACCTCAATGTCGATGACGGTGAGGACGACTACATCGTCGCGGCAGGCTACTCCTCGAGCGCCAATGTCGTCATTCGCGAGATGAAGCATCTGGACAGCCTCGGCGAGGCCGCGCCGTCACCCGATCAGATCAAATTCATGGTGCTGGGAAGTCCGCACCGGCCCAACGGCGGGATTTTCGGCCGCTTTCCGGGTTTCAACCTGATGGGCATCCCGTTCGAGGAGACGAACCCGGACACTCAATACGAGCTGACCGACATCGGCTACGAGTACGACCCGATCTCCGATTTCCCGGCATATCCGCTCATGCCGCTGACGTTGCTGAATTCGCTCGCCGGTTGGCAGCTTCTGCACATCTCCTATGGCGGTGTGGAATCCGACCTCGACAACGCGATCGACAACCCGAACATGACGTACTACGACGAGGAAAAGGGCATTCAGTACATCACCATCGCGGCACCACATCTGCCGCTGCTGATGCCTGCGTACATGGTTGCCGACGCCCTCCCGCCGTTGAAGCCCTTCATCGAGCCCGTGCTCAAGCTGATCGAGCCGACCCTCAAGGTGTTGGTGGATCTCGGCTACAACCGTGAAGTGCCCGTCGGCGAACATCTGCCGGCACAGTTGTTCCCGAAGCACGACCCGGCCAAGGTCGCTGCCGACCTCGCCGATGCCGTGGCCAAGGGCATCGCGGACGCCGTGGAGAGCATCACCGGCGTCAAGCCCGACACCGCCGACGGTGCGGACGACGCCGAGGAAACCGACACAGAAAAGGCCGACACCGAGAAGACCGACGCGGCGACGACGACCGAAGAAGAAAAAGAAGAAGAAGGCACCGCGGTGGACACGAAGCCCGGCAGCACCGCCAAGCCGACGACGAAGCCGCTGGCCAAGGTTTCGGAACGGATCCGCAACGGGATCGACTCCGTCGCGGCCGACCTCGGTCTCGATCGTGACCGCGAAAAGCAGGCCACCGAAACCGAATCCGAGGATGAGTCCGAGGACGACACCAAAGAGGTCAGCAAGAAGGAAACCAAGAAGAAGGAATCCGACGCCGCCAAGGATTCCGGTGACAAGCCGGCGAAGAAGCAGCAAGTCAAGTCTGACAAGAAGTCCGCGAAGAACTCCGAGACGGCCAAAGAGGACAGCAAGGACGACAGCAAGGAGTCGGACAAGGCCGACGCCGCGTAGCCCCGATCGCTACTGTGACTTCAGTCTCGGCAGCCACCGCGACAATCCGCGGGCTGAAAGACTGGGTCTGGTAGCACGCACCGCAATCGGGGAGAACCAACGATGACTCGACCCCAGGTAGTCACTGTCACCGGCGCCGCCGGCCAGATCGGCTATGCCGCACTCTTCCGGATCGGGGCGGGCGCGTTGCTCGGCCGCGATGTGCCGGTGAAGCTTCGGCTCCTGGAATTGCCGTCGGCGTTGCGCGCCGTCGAGGGCGTGGTCATGGAACTCGTCGACAGTGCGCTCGACCTGCTCACCGACATCGAGATCCACGATGATCCCGTGCGTGCGTTCGACGGTGTGGACGTCGCACTGCTCATCGGTGCGAGGCCGCGCTCCAAGGGCATGGAACGCGCTGACCTGCTGGCCGCGAACGCCGCGATCTTCGCCGAGGCCGGCAAGGCGCTCAACGCCGGAGCGAACACCGATGTGCGGATCGTGGTGGTGGGAAACCCGGCCAACACAAATGCCCTGGTGGCATCCGCCCACGCGCCAGACATCCCGGCCGAACGGTTCACCGCCCTCACGCGGCTCGACCACAACCGCGCCGTCGCGGCGCTGGCGACCCATGCCGGCGCGCACGTCAGCGACGTGTCCCGGGTGACCGTGTGGGGCAACCACTCGCCCACCATGTACCCCGACATCTTCCACGCCGTGGTCGACGGCCGGCCGGGCGCCGAGTATGCGGCCGACACCGAATGGCTGACAACGGATTTCATCCCGACGGTCGCCAAGCGGGGTACCGCGATCATCGAGGCCCGCGGTACGTCGTCGGCAGCGTCGGCCGCCAACGCCGCCATCGACCATGTCCGGGACTGGGTCGACGGCACTGACCCCGACGACTGGACATCGGTTGCCCTGCCGTCCCCCGGCGCGTACGGGATCCCCGAGGGCGTGGTGGCCTCACTGCCCGTGCGAGCTGTCGACGGTGCATGGCAGATCGTCGAGGGCCTCGACGTCAACGAGTTCTCCCGGGCACGCATCGACGCGTCGGTCGCCGAGTTGCTCGACGAGCGTGCGGCCGTCGAACGACTCGGGCTGCTCTGAGCATGGAACCCGTCGAGATCAACGCCGGTTCATGGTATTTGCGCGCATTGCGCGATGACGATCTGATCGACGACCGGCCCGCGCTGGCCGATCTCGGGGAAACCGATCCGGACTACGTCACCCGCCGCGAAGCCCAATGGGCCTCGGACACTTACTACTCGTGGGCGGTGTGCGAACCCACCACCGGGGAGCTGCTCGCGGAGGTCACGCTGGACCCCGTCGCGGCCACCCTGCACAGCAGAGCTCGAGCGGGGCACGCCGACGCCGCGGCCATCGCCGAAGTGTCGGTGCGCCGGTTCGCGGGCGCGATGCTGGGACTGACGGTGCGTGACGACACGGACACCGCCGTCACGGACTGACGTCGACGTCGGCGCCCGTCGCGAGGTCGGTGCAGTCCACCGCGACCACATCGGTGCGGCCGCGCAGGAACGGCCGCGCACCCTCGTCACCGTGCAGCGACTCCAGCAACGCGGGCCAGTGCCTGCGCGCGATCGCCACGGGGTGCCCAGGCCGGCCGGCATACGTCGCCCGGGCCAGCCCCGATTCCGGTGCGGCAGCCAGGACCCGACGCACCACCTCTGGCCCCACATCAGGGGTGTCGACGAGATGCAGCACCGCAAGATCGGCGGTGCCTGCGGCAGATATCCCGGCGCGCAGCGACGCCGACAGCCCGTCCCCCCAGTCGGCGGCGACGACCGCGCGGGCGGGCGCGGGCACGTCGACGACGGCGGCGCCGAGCACGACCACGACGACGTCACAGCCGCCGCCGGACAGGGCATGCACAGCCGTCCTCAGCCACTCCCCCTGCGCGGCGCGCACTTTCGGCATCCCGAACCGCGTGCCTGCGCCCGCGGCGAGCACCACGCCTGCGACCGTGCCGATGTCCGACATGCGAACAGTGTGAACCGGTCCGATTCTCCGGTCATGCCGACCCCGCCGGACAGGTGGACATGCGCCGCGGTCGACCGGCCTGACCTGCGGTTATGGGAATCCGCTGAAGTCGATTGTCGAGTGACCTTGATGGGCGTATGGTTCGAAACAGGTTGAGTTCACAGCCGCTGCGAGCGTCATCGACAAGCGGGCAGGAACTCCCCGCCTGCCGTAGATTGACGCGCGCATCAGTACGAATACACGTATTACGACTGATGGAGTCGCCATGACCGCATTCTCGCGGGCCGCGATGATCGACCGCACCGAGCGGTCACCCGCAACCTTCGATACCCGCTGGCTGCCGCCGGCTACGGCGGTGATCACCGTACACGGCGAGATCGACGCCGCGAACGCCTCGGGCTTCACCGAGTACGCGATGTGCCACACTGCCCAGGCGAACGGTCTCGTTCTCGACTTGAGCGGTGTCGCCTTCTTCGGGACCGCGGGATTCTCCGCACTCAAGGCCGTCGAGACGCGCTGCTCGGTCGGCAAAGTCGACTGGATGTTGGTGCCGAGTGATGCGGTCACCCGCCTGCTCCACATCTGCGACCCCGACGGCAACCTGCGTCACAGCAGCACGGTCGCTGCGGCACTGACCGCGCTGCGCAACGAGTCGCAGCTACTGCAGTTGGTCACGAAGCCGCGCTAGCGACTTCGCGAGCAGCCGCGACACGTGCATCTGCGATATGCCGACCCGCTCGGCGATCTGCGTCTGCGTCATCGACTCGAAGAACCGCAGTAGCAGAACCGTGCGTTCCCGCTCGGGTAACGAGGCCAGAAGCGGCCGCAGCGACTCCCGGTTCTCGATCTGGTCCAGGCCCGCGTCCACGTCGCCCAACGTGTCGACGATCGCGGGCGCTTCCTCGTCGCCGCCGCCCCCGCTGTCGATCGACAGCGTGTTGTACGAGCTTCCGGCGATGAGCCCTTCCAGCACCTCGTCGCGGTCCATCCCGAGTTCCTCGGCGAGTTCGGACGCGGTGGGCGCACGCCCCAGCCGCTGCGACAGTTCCGCGGTGGCCGCACCGAGCCGCAGGTGCAGCTCTTTGAGTCGCCGCGGCACCTTGACCGACCAGCTGTTGTCCCGGAAGTGCCTGCGGACCTCGCCCATGATGGTCGGCACCGCGAAAGACACGAAATCCGATCCGGTTTCCACGTCGAACCGGTTCACCGCGTTGACCAGGCCGACCCTGGCCACCTGAACCAAATCCTCACGGGGTTCACCACGCCCGTCGAACCGCCGGGCGATGTGATCGGCCAGCGGTAGGCAGCGCTCGACGATCTTCTCCCGCTGGCGACCGTATTCCGGCGAGTCCTCGGCTGCGGCACCGAGTTCGCGGAACATGTCCAGAACGTCCGCGTATTCCGACGTCACCGCAGCAGGCTCGCTCGCCTTGTGGTCAGTGCGATCCCGAATACCCGGCCCTTGTCAGGCCCATCTCCGTCGGTGAAGGTGTGCACCTCATCGGTCAGCGAACTCAGTACGTGCCAGCTGAAACTGCCCGGCTCGACGACCTCGCTGCCCATGCACGTGGTCGACGCAGATATGACCACCTCGTCCTGGCGGGGATCGATCAGCAACGCCAGCGTCGATTCCGGCAACGCCGACCTGATCAACGCGGTGCACGCCTCATCGACCGCGAGCCGCAAGTCCGCGACCACGTCGAAGTCCAGGTCTTCGAACGTCGCGACGGCGGCGACCACCGTCCGGAGCACGGCGAGGTTTTCCAGCCTGGCCGCCACGCGTACTTCCATCGCCCGCTCACCGCGGGCGCGCGGTTGATGTTGGCCTGGTCCTTGGGCCATCTGACCTCCTGGAGTTTCTGATCGACAGTACCGTAGGCGCGATCGCGGGCTCACCGCGCGGCTCCGGGTTTGCCCTGTTCACGACCGATCAGAACCCGGCGGCTCAACGGGCGGACCGCGTTTCGCGGCGGTTGGCCTTCTCTATGGCCCCGACGAGGTCACTCTTACTCATCGTGGACCGGCCTTTGATGTCGAGGCGCCGCGCGAGGTCCATCAGATGTTTTTTGCTGGCAGAGGCATCGACACCTTCAGCGGACTTTCCGGAGGCGTTGGGTCCACCGCTGCGCGCCCGTGTGTCGGAAGGTCCGCGGTGATCCTTGGCTTCCCAGTGATCGCCGACCTTCTCATAGCTGTGCTTGAGCGCTGAGTAGGCAACGCGGTGGGCACGTTGGCCCTCACCGTACGACTCGACCGCCGAATCGTGCGCTTTGGCGAAAGTCCGTTGTGCCTTGGCCTCCGACTTCTGCAGGGTGCTCGGCAGTTCGTCTTTCTTCGCCTTGCCCTGCTTGGTTGTCTTCGGCACGGTCAACACTCCTCTCGTTGGGTCGATTCTGGGGATGCCCAGACGGCCGCCCCGGGAAACCCCCGATTTCGGAGTCCGTTCAGCTCATCATCGGTGCCAGCATGATGAACGCGATCGCATACACCGCCACCGCCGCGAGGATCAGCGCCAGCGCGACGAGGCCGGCCGCGATGAGCAACCGTTTGAGGGTTTCCGACGTCGCACGTTCCATGTTCAGTGGAGTACCCACGATGCCTTCGGCCAACGCGTCGGCCCACTTGACGCGGCTGGTCCGTGCGCTAAAGCCACGGCGTCGAAACCCGCGCGGTGCGATCATGAACACCATGGCTGCGGACCGTTTCGACGCAAACCAACGTTGGGACGAGGCCGCGCGACACGAGACGGAAGCCGAACGGCTGGATCGCAACTGGGCAAACCTGTTGCAGGAACTGCGCGTGGTGCAGACCGGCGTTCAGCTTCTCACCGGCCTTCTGTTGACGCTGCCGTTCCACGACGGTTTCGAGGAGGTCGACCACACCATGCGCATGGTGTACCTCGTGACCGTCGCCTGTTCGGTGGCGTCGACCGCACTGCTGATCGCACCGGTCGGCATGCATCGAATGTTGTTCCGCCGGCGCAGGCTCAATCTTCTGGTGTCCGGCGCACACCGCTGTGCCTATGCCGGTTTACTGCTCCTCGGCCTCACGATGGCCGGGGTCACCCAGCTGATATTCGACACCGTGGCCGGGCGCACCGCCGGGGTAATCGCCGCGGTGACCACATTGGTGATCTACCTGGGTTTCTGGCTCGTCCTGCCGCTGGCGATGCGCTCGGGTGAGCCGATGCCCGCCGACCCGTCACCGCGCGTCGGCGCGGAGCGCGGCAAGTAGCGGTTTGGCGGCCTCGTCGAGGAAGCGCTCCTGGCTGTCGCCGCCGATCTGGACCAAAGCGATGTCGGTGAAACCGGCCTGGCGGTATTCGTCGACGGCGGCGACGATGGCGTCGAGGTCGGGCCCGCACGGTATGGATGACGCGACGTCGTCGGGGCGCACGAACTGGGTCGCCCCCGCGAAACCGGCGGGCGTCGGGAGATCGGCGTTGACCGACCAGCCGCCGGCGAACCACCGGAACTGATCATGCGCACGCTTCACCGCCGCATCCCGATCGGTGTCCCAGCACACCGGGATCTGGCCGATGACGCGACCTTCGGGCAGCACGCCGGTGGACTGTCGCAGGCTTCGCCACTCGTCGATGATCTTGCGGTCCGGCGCGACATTGATGAGGTGATCGGCTGCGACGGCGAGCTTCTCGACCGCCTTCTCACCGGTCATCGAGACGCCGATGGTCAGCGGCTCGGCGGGCAGATCCCAGATCCGTGCGGAGTCGACCTCGAAGTACTCGCCCCGGAAATCGACGAGCTCACCGGTGAGCAGCTCCCGGATGATCTTGATCGCCTCGGCGAGCATGTCGAGACGGCGCTCGATCGTCGGCCATCCCCGGCCGACGACGTGTTCGTTGAGGTTCTCGCCGCTGCCCAGCCCGAGGGTGAACCGGCCGTCGGCCAAGATTTGCAGGGTCGCGGCCTGCTGGGCGACCACCGCCGGGTGGTACCTGATCGTCGGGCAGGTCACGTACGAGTACAACTGCACGGCTTCGGTGGCGTGGGCGACGGCGCCGAGCACCGGCCACGCGCTCGGCGCATGTCCTTGAGTGGCAAGCCACGGCGAGAAGTGATCGCTGCACACCTCGAAGTCGAATCCGACCTGCTCAGCCGAAACGGCATAGCGGACAAGATCTTTTGGCCCGCTCTGCTCGGTCATCAGGGTGTATCCGAATCTCGTCATATCGGACGGTTACCCGTGCAGGCGGCGACGAAACTGGGTACCCGAGGACCATGACCGAATCACAGATCGAGGAACGTCAAGATCAACGTCCGCAGCGCTTCCGGCTTTCTGCCACCTGGTTGCTCGCGTTCCTGACGATACCGGCGGCCATCGCGGTGTTCGCGTATGGAATGGGCGCGGTCATGAGCATGGCGGGATGCGCCGACGATGCGTGCGCGAACCAGGGGCCGGGCGAATTCTGGTTTGGTGTGCTGTTTTACGGTGCGCCGGTGGTACCCGTGGTTACCATCGCGGTTTCGATCTTCACCGCACGGTTGAGGAACGGAATCCTCGTGCCCATCGCCGGTTTGGCCCTGCTGGCCATCGACTTCGCCGTCCTGGCGCTGACCTTCTGATCCGCGGCCCTCATTCACGCCGCACTCTATCGCCCGGCCTGCCTGGGCCGGTCGGACGAGCGGGCCTCAGCTGCTGGGGCCCTGCCTCATGACGCCGGGGTGATCGGCATACCAGCGGTCTTCTATCCGCCGAACCCGCATGTGCTCAAGGGCCAGCCAAAGCGAACCGATCACGAAGCCGACCGCGGACAGGCCGCCGATGGTGAATCCCACGTCCGGGTGGCCGCTGGCGAACGCGGCCAGGCACCCGACGAACAACACCAACGCGAGTCCGATCACGATGAGCGCGGGCATTATGACGTTGTCTTTCATGGACTCGCCAGCGTGCGGCCGGGTCGTCCTGGCATGGTCGACTGGATCTTTCGGGCCTTTCATGGCTGCTCCTTCCGCCATAGCACGCCCCGTGCTGGTGTGGGCACTTTCCACGGTAGATCGATCTGCGGCAGCTGGCGGCCAAACGGACATCACGAAAACTGGCGCCGGCTCCCCATCCCCAGTTGGGTACGGGCAACCGGCGCCAGTTGCTGACGGAAAGCGCTCAGTGATTCCTGAGCATGCCGACCAGTTCGCGCTTGTTCTTGTCCGAATAGCCTTTCAGACCAAGCTTTTTCGCGCGATCACGAAGATCGGAAACGGTCCAGTCCTCGTACGATCCGGACTTGCCGCCCGACCGCCCGACCTTTGACCGGCCCTTGGCCGCCGCGGCGTTGGAGATGCGCGCGGCTTTCTCCTTCGAGTTGCCCTGCTTGCGCAAATCCTCGTACAACTTCTCGTCTTTGATCGATGAATTCGGCATCGTTCACCTCCTTACTCGGTGCCCGCCGTCGTTCAATACCAGGTCCGGCGTCCGGCGACCGGCCGGCCGATCGACCCGAGCAGCCAGAACACGGCACCCACCACCAACAGGATCACGCCGATCACCCACAGCCAGTAGATGTTCAGCACCAGCCCGAGGATGAGCAAAATCGCTCCGAGGACAATCATGACAACCTCACTTCACGTTGGCGATGACGTTCATCGCGCTCGGTTCGGGTAGGCGGCATTCGCCTACCTTCGGATTCACGCCGGCGTAGTTGAGCGGGCCTGCCAGCACCGTGAGTGCGATATCGCCCGCCGCCGCGCAACTTGTCGACCCGGTGCGGAAGTAGTCGCGTTGCCACGCTGCCAGCACACCGATCAGCAACCAGATGAGTACGAGTGTTCCGAACAATCCACCAAGTCTCATGACCCGCGATTACCCCGACGGTTCGCCTGTCAAACATTCGGCAAACCGCACCGCGCACGGCGTCCGCTCCTTGATCATCGTCGACATCGCGGGTGGTCGACGACGCCGACGCGATCACCCCCCGCGGTGCCACCACAGCCCTGGACACCAGTCTGGCCACTCTGCATTTCAGCCAAACTGACAGTGTCACAGAGCTTTATGACCCGAGTGGTTCGATTCGGCCTGCCCGGCCGTTACTGGCATGGCCGACGAACCCTGGGCGGAATTCTTGATGCTGCCAACACCTTTGGTGGTGCGACGGTGAACGGGCGGGCAAACCGGGACCCGTCGAGATCGCGGCAGCCGACGGATGCCCGGGGCAGTGCCGATTGTTTGAGCAGTCAACCATGGGTCAGTTGGGTGATATTGACTCAGACGTCATGCAATTGCCCATTCCGCAGTTGGGGGTCCTGCCGGTAACCCCGCTGCGGTTTGCTGAACCGCGGGGGCGGGCTCGGGGAGAGCAGTCCGCCCTTACGCGGGTAACCACGTCATTTCTTTTCTCCGGCAAGAATTTTCGGCCCATTGTCGCCGGTCAACAAGCAGTTTATGAGAACCGTCTTACATCGATTGTTGGTCGTCACCATGGGGCGTAGAGTCTGATCTAGGTTGAGTTCACAGCCAGCTGGAATCGTCATTGACGTGCAGGCAGTGGGTCTCCTGCGCTGGGGGCTTTAAGCGAGCAGAGCCTAATTCTGACGTGACCGCAGTACGAAGCGTGTTTTTCTACTGATGGAGTCACCAAAATGCCAACCATAAGCGTCGCCAAAAGGGCGACTCCGATACCAGGCGATGGCAACGACCGCGCACAGTTCAGCTCTCGTTGGCTGTGGCCGACGACCGCCATGGTGAGCGCGACCGGCGAACTGGACGCCGCCAATGCCGCCGAATTCACCGACTACGGCCTCGAGCACGTCCGGACGGACGGAAAGCTCGTCCTCGACCTCAGTGCGGTGACGTTCTTCGGGGCCGCGTGCTTCGCCTCGCTGCACACCGTGAACGTGCGGTGCGTCGGTGAGAACGTCGATTGGGTGCTGATACCGAGTAAAGCGGTATCCCGGGTGTTGCGGATCTGCGACCCCGATGCGGCCCTGCCGACATCGTCGGACGCGGCGGCGGCTCTCTCGTCGCTGCGCACCGAACCCCGGCCGCTGCAACTAGTCGCGAAGGAGCGTTGACTAGTTCGCCGACGCCCACCTTCGCCGCGTCGTCAGCGAGATGCCGAACACCTGCCCGGCATGGAACGTCCGGACGTCGTCGGTCAATGCCGACAGCACGTGCCTGCTGAATCCGCCCAGGGCGGGGATCTCGGCGTCGGCGCGGGGCGTGGATGCGTGTATCACGAGCGCATCCCTGTGTGGTTCCACGACCAATGTCAGTAAAGCGCCGGGCGCTGCCGAGTCGATCAGCACGGCGCAGGCCTCGTCGACCGCGAGGCGTAGATCGGCGACCGCGTCCAGGTCGAGATCATCGAACGCGGCCAGGGCGGCCAGCACCGTTCGGACCGTCGACAACCTGTCCATTCGCGCCGGTACGCGGAACTCCAGGGTGTCGTGCGGATGGGTGTGATCGACCGTGCCGCGGGGTAAACGCTTCGCGTGAAGCAGACTCAACGGACGCGGGAAAGGCAGCCCGCCGTCAACCCCGCCATCAAGGTTGCCGTCAACCGGTGTCCGGCGAACTTCGCCATTCCCGCCGAAGTGACGACCTAACGATGTCATGTTTGGCTAGTACCCCGGGTGAACCCCAGGTTAAACGCACCGCGAGCCGATCAACATGCGCCTTCGCCGTAGCGTAGTGCGCGGGCCCGGCCTGCACCGGGTGCGGCGCGGTCGCGGTTTCAGCTACCAGGACGACGACGGCCGAACGGTAACCGACAAGGCGACGTTGCAGCGCATCGAGGCCCTCGTGATACCGCCCGCGTGGAAGAAAGTGTGGATTTGTCCGTACGCCAACGGACATATCCAAGCCGTCGGAACGGACGCCGCCGGGCGGCGCCAGTATCTCTACCACCAACAGTGGCAGGCCGAACGCGGTGAGGAGAAGTTCGACCGCGTCCTCGAGTTGTCGGACGCCCTGCCGGACTGGCGCAAGCACATCGCGAAAGACCTCACGACCCGAGGCCTCGCGCGGGATCGTGTCCTCGCGCTCGGCCTGCGACTGCTCGATCTCGGCTATTTCCGGGCGGGCGGCGATCAATACGCCGAGGAGAACAATTCCTTCGGGATCGCCACCCTGCAGTGCGAACACGTCACCGTGCACACCGATTCGGTCGAGTTCGACTATCCGGCCAAGAGCGGCGTGCGGCGCACACTGATCGTCTCCGACAGCGAGGTGGTGCGGGCGGCCCGCGCACTGCAACGCGGCAGAAAGCCCGGGGATCGCTTTCTGGTGTGCCGAAACTCCGCCGACTGGGCCGATATTCACGCCGAGGACCTCAATATCAGGTTCAAGGAGATGGTCGGCGAGGAATACACGGTCAAAGATCTGCGGACCTGGCACGGGACGGTGCTGGCGGCGGAGTCATTCGCCGAGGCCGATCCGCCCGTCGATGACAAGGTGATCAAACGCGTCGAGTCCGCGGTGATGCGCGAAGTCGCCGAAGCGTTGGGCAACACGCCGGCCGTCGCGCGCAGCGCGTACGTCGATCCGCGTGTGGTCGAGGGCTATCGGGACGGCATCACGATCGCCGCGGGCCTCCGCCGCGCCGAGCGGATCAAAGACGCCGACGAACGTCAGGCCGTCGTGGAGCGCAGCACCGCACGGATGATCCGCAAGGTCGCCGCGAGCTAGACCTTACGCGGGAGCGTGGTGACATTCGCCTGCGCGGGATCCTCGCTCGACCGGTCGAATGCCAACGGCTGCAAGGACAGTTCACCTTCCGGGATACGCAGTGAGGACAGGTATTCCAGCATGATGCCTTCACGCAGCGCCCATGGGCTGACCTCGGCTTGGTCGATACCCAGACAGCGCATCGCCTCGTATGCCACGACCGCGCCACCGAGTATCTGCCATGCCCGGGCCGGCTTGATGCCGCGGAACTGGGCCCGCTCCTGCACGCTGACGCCCATCAGGTTCTGAATGGACTGTGCGACTTGTGTTCTCGATACCGTACGACGCACGAACGGTCCCTTGCGCCCGCACGCCGCGCCACCGAACCGGGCCAGCTGCTTGAACGTTTTCGACGTCGCGACCACGCGCCGTGGCGTTCCCTCCCACTGCACCCGGTTGGCGACCTCGCGCACCTGCTGACGCACATGCCGGCGCAGGTCTTTGACCTGAGCCTTCGACGGGGGGTCGGGCCGCAGGAACATGGTGCTGACGCGGCCCGCCCCGAGCGGCAGGGATACCGCGAGATCGGGTATCGCGTCGCGCCCGAACGCGAGTTCCATCGAGCCTCCGCCGATGTCGATGTTGAGCAGCCGTCCGGCTTGCCAGCCATACCAACTGCGCACCGCGAAATAGGTCAGCCTGGCTTCCTGCTCACCGCTCAGGTAACGCAGACGTGTTCCCGTTTCGTCGGCGACCAACTGCAGCACCTCGTCGCGATTGCTCGAGTCGCGGATGGCCGCCGTGACGAATGGATACAGCTGATCGACATGCAGGGCATGTGCTGATTCGATCGCCACCCGGACGGCTGCGACTATCCGGTCCATACCGCTTTGACCGATCGCACCGTCGCTGCTGGCCTCCTCGCCGAGCCGGGTCGGTATCTTCACCGCCCGAATGGGCAACGGCGGCGCACCGGCGAATGCGTCGACCACTTGTAACTGGGCGGCATTCGAGCCGACATCCAGAACTCCGAGCCGCATGTGCATTCCCATCTCCTAGCGCCTGCCCTCACCACCGGGTGAGGACGCCGCCATGTCGGCGGCCCCCGTGGCTTCGGCGCGTCCGAGATGGCCCGCTGAGGCGATGCGGCTCGCGTCGCAGGCCTTCAGTTCGCCACTCAATTGCGCGACCGCGGTTGGGTACCCGCGGTCGTACTGCTCAAACCCGATGTTTGACCACGCCTCCGATGCGGTATCACCTTTGCGGGCCGACAGGCCCGGATCTCGAGGGCGACCGTGATGACACCCGACCAGCCTGCGGCTCCAGGCGCAGATGGCCGACACCGCGCGCTGAGCGCTCTTCTCGATGCCATCAGCAGGTTCACCGGTGCGCGGTGGACCGCGATCGCTGTCCTGGCCATCATGGCCTGCTACGTCGTAGCGGGTACCGTCGTCGGGTTCGATCACTGGTGGCAGGCGCTGATCCACTCCACCGCCGCCGTGGTCACCCTTCCCATGCTGTTCGTGCTTCAGTACACCACCAACCGCGAGACCAAGGCCATCCTGATCAAACTCGACGAACTGATCCAGGCCACCACCGATGCCAGGGACGATTTCATGGACCTCGAAAAGCATGAGGTGCGTGAGCAGGAGCAGCTACACGACGCGCATCACCACGAGGGCGACGACACCGCCTCAAAAACCTGAGACCGTGCCATTGCCCAAGTACGGCAGTCCCGCGTCCCGGATCATCCTCGGCTCCAGTAAGTTTCGCGTGTCCACCACGACCGCGCCCGGCGCCTGCTCGGCAATCTGGCGCCAGTCGAGGTCGCAGAACTCCGGCCATTCGGTGAACACCACGATGGCATCGGCCTCCTTCGTGGCGACGTACGGATCATCCACTGCCGCAACGGCGTGGCGACGCAGAGCAGCGTGGTCAATCATCGCGACGCGCGGGTCATAGCCGACGATCTGGGCTCCCCGCTTGGTCAGTTCACCACTGATCGCGAGCGCAGGCGAATCCCGGATATCGCACGTACCGGCCTTGAATGTCAAACCCAGTGCGGCAATGCGCGAGGCGGCAAGCGGTGCCGACATGGACCGGCTCAACGCCGCGGCAATCCGGTCGGTCTGCGCATGATTCGTCGTGCGGGCCGACTCCACCTCGGGCAATGCGACGCCGTGCTCCCGCCCGGTGTGCAACAACGCAGCGGTGTCTTTGGGCAGGCAGGATCCTCCCCAGCCCGGCCCCGGTTGCAGGAAGTGCCTGCCGATGCGGAAATCGGCTCCCATGCACCGCGTGACGTCGCCGATGTCGGCACCGACACGGGAACACAACTGCGCCAACGAGTTCGTGTAGGAGATCTTCACCGCGAGGAATGCGTTGCTGGCGTACTTGGACAGTTCGGCGCTTTCCGGACTCATCCGCAGCGTCTCGCCTTCACCGGCGCCGTACAAACTCTGGACGGTGTCGGCGGCGGATTCATCGACCGACCCGATCAGAATGCGGTCGGGGTGCCGGAAGTCGTATACGGCGTGGCTCTCCCGCAGAAACTCGGGATTGGACACCGCGCGGATACCGGTGCCGCGCAGCCGGTCTGCGACCTGGCGGGTGGTCCCCACCGGCACGGTCGACTTCAGCACGACGATCGCCTGCGGCCGCAGGGTCGCGGCGAGTTGTTCGACGACGCGGTCGATCGCGGTGAGATCGGCGGACCCGTCCGGGCCGCTGGGCGTCGGCACGCATACGAAGACCGCGTCGCGGTCGGCCAGTTCGCCGTACTCGCCGCTGAATCGCAGTGTCCCCGCTCGTAGGCCCGCCGCCAGCAGTTCGGGCAGACCCGGCTCGTCGACCGGCACCTCGCCGGATGTCAACCGCTGCAACCGGTCCACGTCGATGTCGACACAGACCGTGTCATGCTCGCGCTCGGCGAGGCATACCGCGGTGGTCAGGCCGACGTAGCCGGCACCAACGACTCCAACTTTCATGTTCGCACTCCCAGCACCCCCTCGACGGCTTCGAGCACCCGGGGAACGGTGATCAGCAACAGCCCGCGGTGCGGCTCACCGCCGTGCGGATCGCCTTTGTCACCGGCCCACAGGGCCACGTGCGGGCCGTCCCCGCGAGGACCCCACCGGCTGGGCGGGGTCGGTCCGAACAGCAACACCGACGGTGTCGACGTGGCGGTCGCGACGTGGCCCACGCCCGTATCGCCGCACACCAACAACCGGCAATCGCTGATCAGTGCCACCAGCCCGAGAACGTCGAGTGTTCCTGCCAAGACCGCCGTTTCGGGCAACCCGGCTTGTTCGGCGACGGACCGGGCGAGGTCGATCTCGCGGGCGTCCCCGGTCACCACGACCTCGTGCCCGGCGGCGTGCAGCGCGGCGGCAACCGCGGCGTATCGATCGGTCGGCCAGCGGCGCGCGGCGAAGGCAGCACCGGGGTGGATCACCACCACCCCCGGCCGCTCCGGATAACCGTGCGGCCGCTCGACTGTCAGATCGGCCGGATCGCAGGCGATTCCGTGCCATTCCAGCATGTGGCACCAGCGGTCGACCTCGTGCAGGTCGGTGCGCCAGGGCGGACCGGCCAGCTCGGGATAGTCCGCGTGCCGATGGCTCAGCACCGACTTCGGCTGCAGCGCAATGAGGTCGGCGATGCTCTCGGGACCGCGGCCGTGCAGATTCACCGCGATGTCGGGCGGTTGCCGCCAACCCGGCAGCCGGCCGAGGGCCGGCGTGTCCACCACTCCCGACACCGCACCGGACAGCATGGCGAGCTCACCGAACCGCTGCGGGGCCGCGAGGACGATGTGAGCCGCCGGATACGCGCGACGTAAACCGCGCAGCGCCGGGATGCCGGTCAACAGATCGCCGAGACCCAACGCGCGCAGTACCAGGATGTTCTGCACGTCGGGCGTCACCGTGGCGGGCCTCATGGCCACGACGACTCCGTGGACGCACAGACCACCAGTTCGCGTACCTCGCAGCCGGGCGGTTGGGTCAACGCGAAAACCACGGTCTCGGCGACGTTCTCGGGATCGTTGAGCTTGGCATCCGGCGGCGGCTTGTACTGTTCGTCACGGCCGTCGAAGAACGCCGTGTGCATCCCGCCGGGAATCAACATGGTCACCCCGACCTCCCCGGCGAGCTCGGCGGCAAGCGCCCGGCTGAAACCCACGACACCGAACTTCGAGGCGCAGTACGCGGTCGCGTCGCTGACGGCCTTGATGCCCAGCGTCGAGGCGCACGTGACGATGCGCCCACTGCTGGCTTTGAGGTAGGGCAGCGCGGAGCGGATGACGGCGACGGTCCCGAGCAGGTTCACGTGAACGACCCGCTCCCAGTCCTTCACGGCGACATCGCCGAGCTTGCCGCATGCGTCGGTGCCGCCCGCCGTGAACACCCCGTTGACGACGCCGCCGGCCTGCTCGGCCAGCCGGCGCACCGCCGCGTCGACGGCTTCGGTGTCGGCGAGGTCTGCGCACTCGTACGCGACTCCGGCCGCGGGCGGCTTGCGGTCGATGACCATCGGCGTACCACCGTGGCGCGCAACGGCTTTGACGGTTGCCGCGCCGAGGCCCGACGCACCACCGGTGATGATGATGTTGCCAAGGTTCACGAATTGCCCCTCTCGATCATGACCGCATCGCGGCGATCAGATTGGTCGATGAATAGCCCGCAACGGTCGGCAGTAAAACGACTTCACCGCCGTGCCTGCGCACCACTTGCGCTTCGGGAAGGTCGGCCTCGGTGTAGTCGCCGCCCTTGACCCACACATCCGGGCGCAACCGCTCGAGTTGATGCTCGGGTGAGGACTCGTCGAATATGACGACCGCGTCCACACAGGCCAGCGCGCACAGCACCCTGGCCCGGTCCGCTGCTGCCATCACCGGCCGGGTCGGGCCTTTCAAAGCCCGTACCGAGGAATCGGAATTCAGCAGCACCACCAACGCGTCGCCGAGCTGACGGGCCTGGTGCAGCAGCCGGACGTGGCCCGTGTGCAGGAGGTCGAAACACCCTCCGGTGGCCACGAGCCTGCCGGACCGCCGGCGTAACCGGTCGCGCACCTCGACGACGTCACCCACGATGGCAGCGGGTTCGGTCATGGCGCCCGAGTGCGCACCGAAATCGGTTGGGCTCGACACTCCGACCGCGCCGCCGGTCGCGACGAAGCGGCTCGCCGCCTCGACAGCAGCGGCGACCGCGGCCTCGGCGTCATGACCATCGGCCAGGGCGAGCGTCGCGGCGACGGCGAAGCGGTCGCCCGCACCGCACGTGTCCGATCGTCCGGAGCCCGCGGCCGCGGCGGCGGGGACGGGCACATGCACGCTGCCGTCGGCGTCGGTTGCCAGCACCGCCCCTCGGCTGCTCAGTGTCACGCACACCGCGCGCGCCTGCCAGTCGCGGCGCAACGATTCTGCTGACCGACCTTGCGCCTCATCCTGATTCGGGGTCACCAGATGGCAGCCGGGGACGGGGGCGGCGCCACGCGGATGCGGATCCCAGACCAGCGGCACCCGTTCGGCGGCGCGCTCGAGCAACCGCCGCAGACCGCGATGAGCGGCCACTCCCCTGCCGTAGTCAGCCACACAGACTGCACGCGCATCGGCGAGCACCTGGGCGGCCCGGTCCGGCAGTTGCCCGTCGGTCACTGTGCCGTCACCGTGGTCGAGACGCAGCATGGACTGGCCGACCGCACGAATCCTGGTCTTGCACACCGTGGTACCGGTCATGGGCAGTGCCACCACGGTGACGCCCGCGGACGCGAGGAGATCAGCCAGCCTGCGGCCGTCCGCGTCGTCGGCGATGGCGGTCACGAGTACGACGTCGTCCTCGCCCCGCGCTGCCAGCACTGCCGCCAGGCCCGCTCCGCCGGGCCGTTGCCATACCCGCTCCGCGTCGACGACCGGAACCGGCGCCTCTGGGCTCAGCCGGGTTGCGCTTCCTTCGATGTCGACGTCGAGCATGCAGTCGCCGACGATCACCACCGGCCTACCCACCGCAGGCTCCCAACACACCGCCACTGTTCGGCAGGGCATCGTCGAGTGCGATGCACAGGGAGTGCACCAGGAGCAGATGGATCTCCTGAACGGTCGCCGTGCTGGGCGCCTCTACGCAGATCGCGTCGTCGCACATCGCCGCCAACGGGTTCGGCGCGGGCCCGGTGAGCGCCCACGTCGTCAGGCCCATCTCGTGCGCGGCCTTGACGGCCGCCAGCACGTTCGGGCTGGTGCCGCTCGTCGACAGCGCGACGAGCACATCGCCCGGTCTGCCATGTGCCCGCACGCCGCGCGCGAACATCTCGTCCGGACCGTAGTCGTTACAGATTGCGGTCAGCGCCGAGGTGTCGGCATGTAAGGCGATGGCCGACAACGGTATTCGTTCGTCGCGGAATCTGCCGACCAGCTCGGCGGTCAAGTGCTGCGCCTCGGCCGCACTGCCACCGTTGCCGCACGCCAGCAGACGCGCGTCGGCGGTCAGCACCTCGGCGAGGTGTCGGCCCCACCGGGTCAGCCGGGCCGCCTCACCATCGATGCGGTCCACTGCGGCAGCGAGTGCCGAAATATGGGTGTCGATCATCATTTCCTACCTCCCAGTCGATCGACCGCAGCCAGTAGCTCGGCGTCGGTGATGCCGTCCAAACACGGATGGCCGGGCACCGGGCAGGTCCTCGCCCGGGTCAGCCGGCACGGCGCCTCTTGGTCGCCGAGGCGAATCACGTTGCGTGCGTATGGGCTCCATTGCTCAGCCGGTACCACCGGTGCGAACAGCGATACCACCGGCACTCCGACGGCGGCGGCCAGGTGTGCGGGGCCGGTGTTCGGTGCGATCACGACGTCGGCTTGCGCGAACACGCTTGCCAGCGTGGTCAGCGTGGTGTCCCCACCCAGGTCCACGGCGACACCGGCGGCGACCTGGGCCGTCAGCTCACGCTCGTGCTCGTCGCCCGTCACCACGACGCGGTGACCCGCCCGGGTGAGCGCGCGCACCATACCCGCACTGCGCGCCGCCGTCGGGCGTCGGGCCGGGACCGCGGCACCGGGGTGGAACGCCACGAATGGCTCGCTGCCGACCTTTCGGGCCAGCTCACCGCTCAGCGGCGGTGGAGTTCGCACCATGAGCGACCCGTCGTCGTCTGCCGGCAGGTCGAAACCCGCGGCCCGGACGAGCGACAGCGCCCGCTCGGGCTCAGGGACACCCCCTTGGACATGGTGGCGGAGGTTAAGCAGCGTGCCCGGATAGTCCTCACTGATCGCGCCGACCCAGCCGACGTCTGCCATCCGGCACAGCAGCGCCAACGGCAACGGCGACTGGTGAAACGACGTGAAGATGAAGACCCGGTCCGGTGCGATGTCCCGAAGCTGTTTGACCAGTGCTTCCACATGGCCCGCCGTCAGTTCCGGCGAATCGAAATCGACCCAGGGCGCCTGCCATTCGACGATGTCACCAACGCCTGGCAGCAGTTCGGCCGCGGCCCGGCCCCGTGGTCCGGCCAAAAACGTCACCGGGCCGTGGGCAGCGGCGACGGCACGGACGGCCGGCCCGGTGATCAGGACGTCACCGGCGCTGTCCAGCCTGGCCACCAGCGCACTCATCGGGCATCCCTCAGGACGAGAGAAACCGCGTCCTCCAGAGTCGAGGCCACGCGCGCCCTGGCCCGGGCGTCCGAGATCTCCTGTGGCAACGTGCGATCCGTCGGCACCAGGACCGCATCGGCGGCCGCCGAAAGCGCCGCCTGCACATCACCGCCCGTATCACCGATCAACACGCACCGGCTCGGCTGGACGCCGAGCGCCTCAGCGGCGGCCATGACCATCCCGGGCGCCGGCTTACGGCACGAGCAGTTGTCGCCGGCATCGTGTACGCAGATCTGCCAGGAGTCGAACGGGCCGAGCAGCGCGTCGACCCGGGCGTTGACATCGGCGAGTTGACTGGTGCTGATCAGGCCCTTGGCGATACCGGACTGATTGGACACGACGGCCAGCATCAACCCGCGCTCACGTAACTTGTTCAGCGCCTCGACTGCGCCCGCGACAGGCCGGACCCCGTCGGGGTCGTTGAGGTACGGACCGTCCTCGATGATGGTGTCGTCACGGTCCAGCAGCACCGCGAGTGGTGGATCCCGATGCGCGCCACGGAAATCCCACTCACCGCGCAGCCGGTGGTACACCGCGACGGGCGGGATCAGGATGCTCGTGATCAGCATGCGCGCCGCTTCGGTGACGGTGCGCGGCCCGGCCAGGAATCGGCGCACCGCGAATTCGACGGTCAGCGCGAGCCATCCGAGTGCCGCCCACCGTGCTGCGGGACGCCCCCGGCCCGCGACGGCGAACATTGCGGCGGCTGTCGTGGCCAGGTGGGCGGGCAACCGCCCACGTCCTTCGCCGATCGCCGGACGCCAGCCCCGGCCGTACTTGCGGTGCATCAGGGCGTCGTCGCGGTTGCCGCGCTGCGCCCGGATACTGCTCAGCCACGTCGCACGTGCGACCGGGTGCCTCGATCGCCTCGCGCCTTGGATTATCCTGTTGCCCGCCATGGTGATTCGCAACGCGAGATCGGAGTCTTCGCGGTAGGCCCGTGGGAACCGCTCGTCGAACCCACCGACCTCGACGAGGGCCGACCGCCGGTAGGCCATGTCCGCGGTGATCCACTGGGCCGTGGCCAATCGCTGCGTACGGCGCTCGTCGTCGGTGCTGCGGCGCCCGGGCCGCACCGGCACATCGATGACGGCCTGCGAGCCCACCGCACCGGCGGCTTCAGCGGCCTTCAGGTCCTCGGCGAGCGCCTTGAGCCAGCCGGGATGAGGCCGCACATCGTCGTCCACGAAGCAGATCCAGCGGGCGGTGCTGCTGCGCCAGCCCACATTACGCGCGGCCGCGGGTCCGCGGCCCCCGCTGCGGAGCACTGTGACGGGCAGGTTCGCCGTGATGAGCAGCGGTGGGTCCGGTTCGGGGCGATCGTCGACGACGATCACCGCTTCCGGCGTCGGGCCATCCGACTTCTCCAGCGCTGCCAACAAGCGCTGCAACGTCTTCCGGCCGATGGTGGGCACCACGATCGCGAAGTTCACCGGACCGCTCACCGGGGCCTCCGCACGACGAACGGGCCGATCGCCAGCATGTCGATCGGTGCGCTGCCGAAGCATTCGAGCGCATCGCGGGGGCTGTCGACCATCGGACGCCCAGCGGTGTTGAAGCTCGTGTTGACGACCACCGGCACGCCGGTGCGGTCAGCGAACCGGCTGATCGTGGCGTGCATCAGAGCGTCGCTCGGCTCGATGGTCTGGATCCGGGCGGTGCCGTCGACATGGGTCACCGCCGGAATCCTCGAGTGCCAGTCCTCGGCGACGTCGTGGACGAAAAGCATGTAGGGACTTGGCAATGGGCCGCCCGAGAAGATCTCAGCCGCGCGTTCGGCGAGCACCATCGGGGCGACCGGACGGAACTGTTCGCGCCCCTTCACCGTGTTGAGCCGCTCCAGATTCTCGGCGCGCCGGGGATCGGCCAGCAGTGACCGCCTGCCCAGTGCTCTGGGGCCGAACTCCGAGCGCCCCTGGAACCATCCGATCACCTGGTCGTCGGCCAGCGCGTCGCCCACCACGGCGGCCAGATCGGCGGGGCGTTCATGCGGCACCGCGGCTTCGGTGAGCGCCGCCCCGATCTCGTCGTCGGACCAGCCGCGGCCCAGCGCCGCCGACGGCATGGGCTCGAGCTTCTCACCGGCTTCGGCCGCCAGCGACAGCGCTGCGCCGAGCGCGGTGCCGGAATCGCCTGCCGCCGGCTGCACCCACACATTGCGGAAGCCGCCGTTGTTGTGAATCTTCGTATTGGCAACGCAATTGAGCGCCACCCCGCCGGCCAGGCACAGGTTGTCGTGATCGGTGCGGGCGCGTAACCAATGCACCAGATCGAGCAGAACCTCTTCGAGGACCCGTTGCACGCTGCAGGCCAGGTCCACCCGGTCGTCCCACCCGGTTCCGAACTTCTGCCAGTCGACCGGCTCGGTGCGGAACCCGCCGTCCCCGGTGGCGTACACCAGCTCACGGAATTCGTCGGCGAATCGCGGCTTTCCGTAGGAAGCCATCGCCATGACCTTGTACTCGTCGCTGGACCGCTTGAACCCGAGGTGTTCGGTCAGTTCCTCGTAGAGCAGACCGAGCGAATGCGGCAGCTGCTGGGTGGCCAGCACGTCGAGCTTGTGCTCGGTGTAGGTGCCGGCCAACATCGAGGTACGTTCGCCGCGGCCGTCGACGACCAGCACCGCGCAGTCCGGATGCGGTGAGGCCAATGCGCTGGACGCCGCGTGCGCCACGTGGTGACGGACATATTGGACGATCGACGGGTCAAGCCCGGGCAGCGCCGACTGGATGAACTTGGGTGCCCGTTCGGCGTAGAGGGTCCGCAGGTACTCCCAATCCCGGTCGAGCCCGGCAAGATCGGTGTCCTGGCCCTGCATCAGCCGGGGATCGTAGGAGTACCCGACCGCGTCGAGATCGGCAGGCGACAAGCCCGCCTGGTCCAGGCACCAGCGAGCCGACTGCACCGGGATCTCCCACGTCGAGAACGGCACTGCCTGCTTACCGTGCTTGCGGCGGCTGAACCGCTCTTCCTCGGCCGCCGCCACGATCCGTCCGTCGACGACCAGGGCCGCGGCCGGGTCGTGGAACACTGCGTTGATTCCGAGTATGCGCACAAAAGCCTCCTAAAGTCCTTGTTCGGCAAACCATTCGAGGGTCATCGCCAAACCACGACGGCAATCGACCCGCGGTCGCCAGCCGAGCTGTTCGGACGCCGCGGTGATATCGGGGCAGCGCCGCTGTGGATCGTCATCTCCCTGCGCGACGAACTCGACCGGCGACTGACTGCCGGCCAGCTCACGGATGAGTTCGGCGATCTGCAGAACCGTGAGCTCGTGCGGGTTTCCGATGTTGATGGGCCCGGCACAGTCGCTTCGGGCCAGCGCCAGCAAGCCCGCGACGGTGTCGTCGACGTAGCACAGCGACCGGGTCTGCCTGCCCGAACCGTGTACGGTGATGGGCTCCCCGGCCAGAGCCTGGCGGCAGAACGTCGGCACGATGCGGCCGTCGTCGGCGCGCATGCGCGGGCCGTATGTGTTGAATATCCGCGCGACCCCGATGTCGGCGTTTCGCGCCCGCTGATAGGAGAACGTCAACGCCTCGGCAAATCGTTTGGCTTCGTCGTACATACTGCGCGGGCCGACGGGATTGACATTGCCCCAATAGCTTTCCCGCTGTGGATGTTCCAGCGGGTCGCCATAGACTTCACTCGTCGACGCCAGCACCAGCCGCGCGCCACAGCGTTCGGCGACCTCGAGTGCGTTCGCCGTGCCGAGCGCACCGGTGCGCAGGGTCTGCAACGGCAGGCGTTGATAGTCCACCGGCGACGCGGGCGATGCCAGGTGGAAGATCGTGTCCACGGCTGGTATCTCGGTCAGCGGGTCACTGATGTCGTGTTGGACGAACTGGTAGCCCTCGCGGTCGCGCAGCAGGCCGGCGGCGGTGGGGGCACTGGTCGACAGATCGTCGACGCAGATCACTTCGAGGCCCTCATCGAGCATGCGTTCGCACAGATGACCGCCGAGGAAGCCGCCGCCCCCGGTTACCAAGACACGCTTCAGTTCATGCATGAGGGTTTGCCGTTCGTCGTCGCGGGTAGTTCGCCGGGTTATGGACTCCATGGACTCTGTTGAACGAACCGGCACCTGTACCGAAGAGAGCGCCCCGGTAAGCGAGAAGGTCTCGTTCGTGATCGCGAGCCGCAATCGGTCGGCCGAACTGGTGTCGGTGATACACCGTCTGCTCGACGAGACCGAGTGCCCCATCACGGTGGTCGACAACGGCTCCGAAGACGACTCGGTCGAGGCCGTCAGACGCATCGCGTCGCGGTCCGGTGGCCGGGTTGTCCTGATCGGCCTGAAATCGAATCTCGGTGCCGTCGGCCGCAACATCGGTGTCGCAGCCTGCCGTACGCCGTACATCGCGTTCTGCGATGACGACTCGTGGTGGGACCCGCCGGCTCCGGCCCGTGGTGCGGCGATCTTCGACCGGTACCCCAACACCGCGGTCCTCGCGGCCCGTACCGAGGTCTGGCCGCAGCGCCGGGACGATCCGATGGTCGAGGAGCTGGCCAACAGCGCGCTGGGTCACCGCCCGGATCTGCCGGGACCGTCGATCCTCGGATTCCTCGCCTGTTCGGCGATGGTCCGCAAATCGGCGTTCGAGGCGGCCGGCGGGTTCAGCGAGATCCTGCACTTCCGTGGCGAGGAGCAACTGCTCGCGCTCGATCTCGCGGCGTTGGGCTGGCACCTGTGCTATTGCCCCGAGCTGAAAGCCATCCATCAGCCGTCTTCCCAGCGACCGGCCACCGCGGCCCAGGACGCTCGAAGCCTGCGCAATGCCGTGCTCACCACGTGGCTGCGCCGGCCGATGCGACAGTGCGTCGACGCGACGGGCTCGCTGCTGCGCGCCGCGGCCCGAGACGGCGAGCATGCCCGCGCGGCGGCCGAGGCGATGGTTCGGCTGCCCGCAGTGCTGGCGCATCGGCGCACGCTGCCCGCAGGTGTCGAGGACGCGCTCGCGGTTCTCGAGCGTGGAAACGGGCGTCATCGCTGACCCCGTCATCCCGACGATGCGTTGGTCGTGGGTTGACGCATGTATCCGCTGGGACCGACCCGGTCATACACCCGCAGCGTGTCGGCGGCGATCCGGTCCCACGAATAGCGTGACCGGGCCCGATCACGACCGGCCGCGCCGAGGCTCTTGCGCAGGAACTCGTCGCGCAGCAGGCCGGCCACGGCGTCGGCGAGAAGGTCCGGGCGTTTCGGCGGTACCAGGCGCCCGGTCACGTCGTGCACGACCGTGTCGAGCATGCCGCCGACCGCGGACGCCACCACCGGAATACCGCATGCCATGGCCTCCAGCGGCACGATCCCGAACGGTTCGTACCACGGCGTGCATGCCACGACGTCCGCCGAACGCAGCACCGCGGGCATGTCGGCGCGCGCCACCGATCCGCACAGCTTCACGCGATCCGAGACGCCCAGTTCGCGGGCGAGTTGCCGAAGTCGAACGGCCTCAGGGTCGTTCTCGAGCGCTGACGGCGGCGGACCGCCCACGATGACCAACTCGGCGTTCGGGATACCGGGCAGCGCGCGGACCGCGAGATCAAAACCCTTGCGGGCGACGAACCTGCCGACACTCACGATGCGGTAGTGCGAGCCACGCGGTGCCATCGGGCCGTCCGGCTTGAACAGTTTCAGATCCACCCCGCACGGCACGACCGACGTACGCGACCGCGACCGGCCCAACCGCATCAATTCGAACACCTCGTCGGTGCAGGTGGCGGCAACCCACGTCGCGCAGCGCGCCACCATCGCCTCGAGTTTCAACCGCTCGGGCGGGCTGGTGTCCTGTGCTCCCTGGTGACGGCGTTTGACCACGCCTAGCGCGTGAAATGTCTGCACAGCGGGAAGATTGAGGTGGCGTGCGGCCAATTGACTGGCCACGCCAGACATCCAGAAATGGGCGTGCACGACATCGGGCCGGTCCATCGACCAGTCCAGGTCCAGGAACTGCGCGAAATCCCCCATGTACTGCAGCAGTTCGTCTTTGGGGATCGGTTCCGCCGGCCCGGCGGGCACGTGGATCACGCGGTATCCGTCTGGCGTGTCGATCCGTTCGGGGAGGTCGGGATCATCGCGCCGGGTGTACACGCTGACCTGGTGGCCCTGCCGGCTCAGCGCCGCAGACAGCGCCGCCACGTGGACGTTCTGTCCACCTGCGTCGACGCCTCCCAGTGCCGCCAGCGGGCTCGCATGCTCGGATACCATCGCGATCTTCATTCGCCTCCTCCTTCGAATCTCATCGGCAGCACTCCTCGATGACCCGGTCCCATTCACCGAGGAACCGGTCGAGTGAAAAGTGAGCCATGGCGAATTCACGGGCGGCCTTGCCCGCCACCGTCGCCGCGGCCGTGTCGGTGACGAAGCCCTGCAACGCATAGGCGAGGGTCGCCACGTCGCTGCTCACCACCCCCGCTTCGGCCGGAACCACCTGCGGGGCCTCCGTCGATGCGACGGCCACCACGGGCATTCCCAGATACATCGCCTCGACCAGCGACAGCCCCAGCGAAGTCCACCGGGCGGTGTGCACGTACACCCGCCGCCGGGCGATCTGACGCCACAGCCTGTTCCGCGGCACGTCTCCCTTGCCGCGGACCGCGGATCGACCGCCCGGGCGATTGAGCTCCAAAGTGTCGATGCCCCAGACATCGATCGGCACGTGCGCGCACAATTCGGACAGCAGATCGGCGCCGACTGTTCGCCAGCGCCGAAGCGGTTCGTTGATCATCGTGGCGGCGGCCGCGACGTCGCCGGTGTAGAAATTGCCGGGATCGGCGATTCCGTGAGTGATCACCGTCGTCGGCGCGACACCGTTGTCCCACATCAGCCGGTTGAAGTCGGTCACATGGACGAGCGGGATGTCGCGGCGTCCGGCGAGCGGGTGGGTGCTGTCCACCGCAAACGGGCGGGGCGCATTGTGCTCGACGTAGACGGCGGGCACATCGATACCCGGCCGGCGCCCGAGCCACTCTGCCGCCAGCTCCAGCTCTTCTGGTCGTTGCAGGACGACAAGGTCGACATCCTGGTCACGCAGCTCGCCAATCGAAATCTCTTGCGCGCGTGGCCAATCCCGTCCGCACAACCCACGCCCGTCAGCGTCCCGCTCGGCGTTGAGCGGAACCAGATAGCGATGTCGACCAGCGGTGAACGACTCCATCCAGGAGCCGTGCACATGCCACGCGAGCAGGGTCCGCGTGAAGTCTTCATCCATGGGGCGGAAGTACCCGGCGAAGTGCCTCTTAAACACGCGAAGAGTTTGATCATGAGCGCTCCGGGTATCCGACGCTCCATGGACCGCGAGGATCTACCCGACGAGGTGCCAGTCGCCGACGCTGTCGAGCAACAACGCGAAACCACCGGGCCGGTCGAGGATGAGGAGGCTTTCACCCCATCCGCCGACGCCCCGCCGCTGGAGGCCACCGAACCGGACTGGCAGGAGCAGCGCGAAGCCGTCGATCTCGATCCGGAGCTCGACGAGTTCGGCCGCGAGGAATAGGGGGCAAACGGCAATGAGCGACGAGAACACCGGAGACAGCCGGAAAGAGACGCCCGACAACGACACCGTGATCCCGTATCCGGGACATACGTCCGATATGGCCCAGCAACCGCGCGACGAGATGCGGGATTACGTGGGCCGCGGACTGTTGGAGGGCAAGCGGGCGCTGATCACGGGCGGAGACTCGGGAATCGGCCGGGCAGTGGCCGTCGCGTTCGCGAAGGAGGGTGCCGACGTCGCGATCGCCTACCTCGAGGAGCACGACGACGCCACCCATACCGCGTCGCTCGTCGAGGATGCCGGCCGGCGGTGCCTGCGGTTGCCCGGCGACCTCAGCGAAGTGGACCAGTGCCGGGCGATCGTCACGAAGACCGCGGGCGCGCTGGGCGGCATCGACATTCTTGTGAACAATGTTGCCTACCAGGAACCTACGGCAGACCTCACCGCGATCAGCGACGAGCAATGGCGCCACACGTTCGCCGTCAACATCGACAGCTTCTTTCACGTGACCAAAGCTGCGCTCGCACATATGCCGGAGGGCGGGGCCATCATCAACACCGCGTCCATCAACGGGCTGCGGGGCAACAAGACCCTGATCGATTACTCGGCCACCAAAGGGGCGGTGATCGCGCTCACCTACTCGTTGGCGCAATCCCTGACCGATCGCGGAATCCGGGTGAACTGTGTGGCACCCGGCCCGGTGTGGACGCCGTTGATCCCGGCGACCATGGATGCCGAGCGCGTCGAATCCTTCGGTGAGCAAGCGCCTTTCGGGCGCGCCGCCCAGCCGGACGAGATCGCGCCGTCATACGTTTTCTTCGCGTCCGGGCAGCTGTCGTCGTACTACAGCGGCGAGGTGCTCGCACCAATCGGCGGCGAGACGCTCCCCGGCTGAGGGGGCGGCCGTGGCGCAGAAAGCCGACAGAATCCGGCGGATCCGGGCGGTTGTGCTGACCGCCCTGATGATTGCCGCGCTGGGGCTGTTACTCACCCGCTGTCCGGCCAATCGCGACGGGATGCCGGGTCAGCTGGCATCGGCGATGGAAGAAACGGTGTCGGCAGCCCGCAGCGCCGCCATGGCGCTCGATCTGCGGATGCGGGACCGGTCCACACCGCAACTGGCGAGCGTGCAGATCTCGGACGCGCGTAGCGATGTCGTGAAGGCCTATGAGGGCATCGCCGAACTCAAGGCCGAGGACCCCGTCGACATCGCCAGGCAGACGCTGCTCACCGAGTCGATGACCACCATCGTCGGGCAGCTCAACGCCGCGTCTGCGACGCTGCGGGAGGTCACCGTGACACCCGACCTCGGCAAGCTCCGTGCCGACCTGGTGGCGGCGGCCGACGCCCTGGAGACCGGATACCGCTGATGAAGAAATTCTTCGCGGTAGCGCTGGGCATCCTTACCGCCATCGGCGGATTCCTCGACATCGGCGACCTCGTCACCAACGCGGTCGTCGGGTCCAGGTTCGGCCTCGCGCTGGCCTGGGTCGTGGTGGTCGGCGTCATCGGGATCTGCCTGTTCGCGCAGATGGCCGGCCGGGTGGCGGCGGTCAGTGGCCGAGCCACCTTCGAGATCATCCGTGAACGGCTGGGCCCGCGGACCGCGGCGGCCAATCTCAGCGCCTCGTTCCTCATCAACCTCATGACGCTGACCGCCGAGATCGGCGGCGTCGCGATCGCGTTGGAACTCGCGACCGACGTGGGCCCGATGATGTGGATTCCGGTGGCCGCCTTCGCCGTATGGATCGTGATCTGGCGGGTGAAGTTCAGCATCATGGAAAACGTCGCCGGGATCATGGGATTGAGCCTGATCGTGTTCGCGGTCTGCGTCTTTCTCCTGCAACCGAATTGGTCGGACCTGACGCATCAGGCGCTGCAGCCGGCCATCCCGGAATCGGAGTCGTCGGCGACCTACTGGTACTACGCCATCGCGCTGTTCGGCGCTGCGATGACTCCGTACGAAGTCTTCTTCTTCTCCTCCGGGGCCGTGGAGGAACATTGGAAGACAAAGGATCTCGGTGTTTCGCGACTCAACGTCATGATCGGTTTCCCGCTGGGCGGCATCCTGTCGATCGCGATCGCCGCGTGCGCCACGTTGGTGCTGCTGCCCAACGGAATCGAGGTGACGTCGCTGTCCCAGGTCGTGATGCCGGTGGCCGTGGCCGGTGGAAAGCTCGCACTGGCGTTCGCGATCGTCGGCATCGTGGCGGCCACCTTCGGGGCGGCCCTGGAGACCACGCTGTCCAGCGGCTACACCCTCGCGCAGTTTCTCGGCTGGCCATGGGGCAAATTCCGCCGCCCCGCCGAGGCGGCGCGATTCCATGTGGTGATGTTCGTGAGCATCGTCGTCGGCGCCGCGGTTCTGTTCACGGGTGTCGACCCGGTCATGGTCACCGAGTACTCCGTGGTGTTCTCCGCCATCGCGCTGCCGTTGACCTATCTGCCGATTCTCATCGTGTCCAACGACCCGGAATACATGGGCGACAAGACGAACGGAAGGGTGACGAATGTGTTGGGTTCGATCTATCTCGTGATCATCCTGGCCGCATCGTTGGCTGCCATCCCTTTGATGATCGTGACCGGAGCCGGACAATGACGACACTGGACGCACGCCTGCACCTGCTGGACCGTCAGTTGGTCGACGACAACGGCGATCCGGTCGGCATCGTCGACGACCTCGAGCTCGAGGGGGTCGAGGTCGATCGAGAGATCGAGCCGGGCAGCCCGGCGCCGCGCGTCACCGGGCTGCTGTCCGGCCAGGTCGTGGCGACCCGCATCTTCGGCGGCACCCCACCCCGGTCACGGCTGCGGGAAATCCCTTGGAAACTCGTGGCTTCCATCGGCGTGACAGTAAAACTGGCGCCCACCGACATGAAATTCGATGTGCAATGGATGGAGAGATGGCTGCGAGATCACATCGTGGCCCGCATTCCCGGGGGCACTCATGCAGCTGAGTAGTCTGCTCGGGTTACAGGTCATCGACGCCGGCCACCATCCGGTGGGCATCGTGGTCGACGTGCGGCTCGGTATTGCCGGTGACCGTGCCGACCATCCACCCACACCGCGCGTCACCGGTCTCGTCGTCAGCCCGCGCACCCGCTCGTCCTACCTCGGATACGAACGCACGAGCCTTGATTCGCCCGCACTCATCGCGGCGATCGCGCGCTGGCGCCACCGCGGGACATTCTTGGCGGCCTGGGAGGATGTCGGGCGCGTATGCGCCGACCACGTCACACTACGGCCGGGCTACCGCCGCCACTCCCCGCTGCTGCACGACGGCGACGGATGATCGACGGCCGGACTGCGGATCACGGCCGCTGTTCGTGCACTTCCGGGTGAGTGGCATTCCATGCGCGTTCCTTGCGGCGCACGCGCCAATGTTCGATACCGAACCACAAACCCGATCCCACGAACAGCACGGCGGCAATGCACGCCAGCACTATGCCGACGCCATGGTGGCTGGTGGCGAACGCGGCCAGGCACGCGACGAAGGACGCACCGCCCAAATACAGCATGATCAGCGCCGGAAAGTTCGCGGTGTCCTTCATCGTCTCACCGGCATGCGGACGCGTCGTCCTGGCATGGTCCACGGGGTCCTTGGCGTCGTCGCCCATCGTCGCTACTCCTCTCGGCGCGCTACTGCCGCCACTGCGGGGCAGGTGTGCCTGAGAGGTACCCCTGGGGCGCACCGGCGAAACTCGCCCGCTCGGCGGGCGACCCGCATAGCCGGCCCGCAGAACGGGCATAGCTACAGCGCCGATACCGATGACGGGAGCCGATATGACGATCTCGGCGGCTAGCGGTCATCGCCCGAGCCGGTCTCCTCCGGATCGTCGGCGCCCTCGGCCTGATCGGGTTGAGTCCGCTTCGATTGGAGCATTTCGGGGTCGGCGTCGGGATCATGACCGGCATCGTCGCGGTCGCCCGGGCGTGTCGAGTTCATCTGTCCTCCAGCTGTTGATGCTCGCCCTTGCATCGTCCGACCCGGCTACCCGTTCAGCGCTCCCCCAATCAGCCTGCGGCGGCAGTTTCGGCCCGATGAGCCGCGGGTAGTGGCAATCCATGCCTGGTTCAACGAGGCCGCAGCGACACGTCGGCCTGGTGACCGATCCGGGTTTGTCCACAAAAGTGGTCGAATCTCTGACCGCGGCCCTTCCGGCCATGCTGGCGGGCAGCGTGCGCGATGACGTGTGCTGGAAAGTAACGGTCCACAGTTACGCGTTGCCGCTCGAAGACGACGGCAACATCGAGATACGCAAGCACAGCGACGAGCTGAAGTCCCGGTACGGATGGGATTTCGTGGTGTGCGTGACGGAGTTGACGAGACGTCTCGGTGAGACGTTGGTTGTCTGCGAGGCGAACATCGCCGAGGGCACAGCGTTGATATCGCTGCCCGCGCTTGGCCCGGTCCGGCTACGCCGCCACGTCGCCGGCGCCATCGTGCACGTCGTCGGCGCGCTCACCACGGCGGGCGCCAGGGACCGCAACCGCGCCACCGTCGGGCCGTTATTCGAGCCGACGAAGCGAGAGGTCACCGATGGCGGGAAGAATGCCTACCTGGAGCTGACGCGCGTGCACGGGAGGCTGCGCCTCCTGCTGGGAATGGTCCGGGTCAACCGCCCGTGGCGGCTCCTGCCCAGCCTCTCCAGCGCGATCGCGGCGGGCGTCGCGGCCGCGGCATTCGGGGTGTTCTACTCCAGCATCTGGAACATGGCCGATTCGATGAGTACGACGCGGCTGGCCGCGGTCAGCGTCGTAGCGATCCTGGCCATGATGTTGTGGCTCATGCTCTACAACGGCCTGTGGGAGCGGCCGCGTGACCTCGATCAACGCCAGAACGCCGTGCTGTACAACGGCGCGACCGTGCTGACCTTGGGTGTCGGCATCGCATCCATGTATGTCATGTTGTTCTGTGTGGTGCTGTTGGGAGCGTTGACGATAGTCCCGCCAAGCTACCTGGCGGCGACGCTGGAACACCCGGTCACGTGGCGCGACTACGCCGAACTCGCGTGGCTCGCCAGTTCGCTCGGCACTTTCGCCGGGGCGCTCGGCTCGAGTTTCGAAAGCGATTACACGGTCCGCAATGCCACGTACGGGAAGCGTGAGCAGGAGCGGCATGCCCGTGCCACGGCGGCGAACTGACACATGTCGGTCCGCGAACTTGTCGTGCTCGGTACCGCGAGCCAGGTGCCCACCCGCAAGCGAAACCACAACGGATACCTGCTGCGATGGGACGGCGAGGGTTTTCTGTTCGACCCCGGTGAAGGCACGCAACGCCAGCTCCTGCTCGCCGGCCTGTCAGCCGGCACCGTCACGCGGCTGTGTCTGACCCACTTCCACGGCGACCACTGCCTCGGTGTACCCGGTGTGCTGCAACGCATGTCGTTGGACCAAACACCCCATCCGCTCCAGGCGTACTATCCGGCGTCCGGCCGGGAATTCTTCAGTCGGCTCCGCAACGCCAGCATCTTTCACGATGTCACGGAGGTTCACGAGCATCCGATCGCGGTCGACGGCCCGGTGGCCACGGGACCGTTCGGCGTACTCGAGACCCGGCGGCTCGACCACTCGGTGGAGTCCATCGGCTACCGAATCGTCGAATCCGACGGTCACCGCATGGTGCCAGAGTTGCTGGCACGCTTCGGCATCAGTGGCCCGATGGTCGGCGAGCTGCAACGGACCGGTTCGGTTCGCGCGGGCTCGCGCGTCGTGCGGTTGTCGGATGTCAGTGAGCCGCGGCGTGGGCAACGGTTCGCCTTCGTGATGGACACCGGAATGTGCGAGGCCGTGTACGCACTCGCCGACGGCGTGGACCTTCTGGTGATCGAGGCGACGTTTCTCGGCGAGGAGGCCGAGCTCGCGCGCCGCTACGGGCACCTGACGGCCGGTCAGGCCGCGCAGGTCGCGGCCGAGTGCAACGTCCGGCGGCTCGTCCTCACCCACTTCTCGCAGCGTTACCCCGACACGGACCGACACCGCGCGGAAGCCGCTGAGGTGTTGGCGGCCAAGGGTTTCGACGGCGACCTCGTCGTCGCCGAAGACCTGGCGCGAATCGAGGTCCCGCGGCGCCGATCACGCTGAATTCACCGACCGGCGGCCAGTGCGGGTTCGGCGGCGCGGACCGAGAACTCGAGATCGAGCTGGTTGAGTGTCATCGGTAGCGGTTCGCCGGGCGCCGGGCGTGGTGTGGACCGCAGCTCGAAGCGCAATCGACTCAGCAGATTCGCGGCGAGCGTGCTGGTGCTGAACAACACCAGATTGCGGCCAGGACACTCAGCGGGGCCTGCCGAGAACGGCACCAGCTGCGGGTACCGGCGAGCCCGGCCGTCGAGCCAGATGTCCGGCGTGAAGTCGTGTGCGAACGGCAGCAACGACTCGTCGCGATGGAATGCCGGCGTCACGATCATCACCCCGGCACCTTTGCGGATCGTGAACTGATCCGCGCCGTCCCGCCAGTGGGTGTCCTCGGTGGTGTCGCGCAGGATCGTCGGCGTCGTCGGCCACAGCCGCACCGACTCGAGCACACAGCTTCGAAGATAGGGCCGCGGTAGCGGACGCTCTGGTTCTGCACAGTCGTCGACGGCGCGGTTCAGGTGGACCGGGTGGGTCGCCAGGACCGCGATCGCGCGCAGCAGCGCCATGCCCGTCGCGTCGAACGCGAACAGCCACTGCGGCATCTGCCCGACCGGGTCGACTGCCCCGGCGGCAGGCGTATCGGCCAGTGCCCCCACCAAGGTTCCTGGTTCGGGATCCTCTGCGTAGCCGTAGAGCCGCTCCGTGAACTGAGCCCGGGCCCGGTAGTGCGGCAGTGCCAGGAATGACCAATTGCCTGCCTTGCGCAGCCGCAACAGGTCGTCGGTGACCGCCTCGTCGTCGCGGGCTCTCTCACCGAGCGCCAAACGGCGGACCAGACGCCACCATGCCGACATGAACATCGACGAATCCAGGTGCCCGAGTGAGGTGGCCTCGCTCACCAGATCGCGTGCCTCGTCGGCGATCTTCGTCGCGAACGCGTCAGCCAACCGGTGCAGGTCCGACCCGGAGTCCAGCGCGGCGTCATTGACCGCGCGCCGTCGCGATCTGATGGCGCCCTGCGAGATCAGCACACCGTGCGGCTGAAACCACTGCAGCGCCTTGCGCTTTTCGCGGTTGGCCGGATCGAACGGCGCGGGCGACCGGCTCAGCACCGTCCCTACGTCGTCCGGGTCGAGTACCACGACGATCCGGCGACCAGGGATCACGAGTTCGACCGGGCCGCGGCCGAACTGGCGTCGCAACCGCTGCAACCGCTTCACCGCGCGGGTATCGGCCTGCATGCGTTCCAGCAGCCGAAGCACCGGGCGGCGCCGAGCGATCACCCCGGCCGAAATCGACGCGAAGCCGAGATCGCTCAACGTCATGAGGGCGGAGGCACCATGCAATCGCGGTCCATCGATAGCCATGCGAAGCAGTTACCCGCCGCCGGTCGCGCCAAACCTGGCGGCATGGTCAGCCGTCGGGCGACACCACCTCGATGTCGGCCGGTTCGATGTCGGCGACCACCATCGCCTCGGGCCGCCTGATAGAGCCGGGTTCGTAGTCCAGCAGTGGGATGACCCGCTGCCAGTAGACCTGTGCCAGTCGATGGCATTCGTCGTCGGACTCGGCGGTTTTCAAGGCCCGCTTGACGCGGTCGTACAGGTCGAGATCTGAAACGAAGCAGTGCGTCGGGTCCACCGCGATCCGCAGCAGCGTCTGCGGACGGTCCCTGTCGAAGGTCGCGATATCGACCGCCGCACCGTTTCTGATGTCGACGATGCCGTCGCCGGCCGGCAAGAACCCGTAGAGAACGCCGTCGCGGCAGAGCTGAGCCCGGATCGTCTCAGGCGGACGATGCGTATCGAGGTAGGCGTCGGCCGTCTTCGTGTCGGAATCGCTCTTTTCGCCGTCGCCCTTGCGTTTGAGGCCGTTCCGTCTGACATCGTCGAGCGTCTGGGGCTCGATCTCGTGATACAGGGTCGTCTTCATCTGCTTGCAGCCGTTCGTCACAGCACCGCCGTCATCGCATGGCGGGCCTCAGTGGAGATCCCCGTGCTCCTCGGCCGGTAAACCTCCCGGGCCGGACGACGAAATCCGATGCCCTGCGGCGTGTGGGGTCGGGCCGCGGAGGGTAACCCATCACCAGCGGGTACGCGCGCGACGCACCCGCTTGATGCGTTCGGTCACCCGGCGGCGATCTGCCGCGGCCGATGTAGGAGAAAGAGGTTGCATCATGACTACCCCAAATCCGCGTAGTCCCGGCAGAACGACGAGGGCGACACCCGTGCAGGTGGCCGCGCTTGTCGTCGGTGCGACGTTCTTGCTCGTCGGAATCCTCGGCTTCATCCCGGGGATCACATCGGACTACGGCGACATGAGCTTTGCCGGCCATCATTCCCACGCCATGCTTCTCGGGGTGTTCGCCGTGTCGGTCCTCCACAACGTCGTTCACCTGCTGTTCGGCGTCGCGGGCCTGCTGATGGCCCGCACGGCCGGCGCCGCGCGCGCCTTCCTCGTCGGCGGCGGCATCATCTACGCGGTTCTGTGGCTCTACGGGCTCGTGATCGACCGGGACAGCGCCGCGAATTTCATCCCCGTCAACACCGCTGACAACTGGCTGCACTTCGGGCTGGCGCTCGTCATGATCCTGCTCGGAGTGGCTTTGGGACGCCAGACCGCGAGCACGACAACGCATGGCTTGGGCACCGGAGCGCCGGGGACGATCGAATGACCGCCGGAACGGGCCTCGACACGGCGCTGTGGGACGGCTTCCACCGCGCCGCCGCCGTGTCGTCGCGCGAGCTGTCGGACTGGCTGCGATCCGAATCGGACAACGATCTCGCAGTGCCGCACCGCCCTGCCGGTGTGCACATGAACTCGAAGGAGGCGCGTGATGGAACGCGAGAGCGCCAAGAACAGCCCACGTAAAGACGATCAGCTGAAAGACGAACTGCGCGGCACGTTGCAGGGCAACCGGTCGAGCCGGGTCGAGGAGTGGCGCGACCCTGAGCCGCCCGCCGACGACGACCCGGACGTCGACGTGCGTTGATCTCGCGCATCGTGCCCGCGTGGCCGTTGCGACGAGGTTTGCCGTTCGCCTGGAAGGGAATTCACCACGTGCTATGACGACTCTCCCCCCGGCAACGGCACAGCCGCAGCTACCCGACGGACAGGGCCGTGTTTCCGCAGCTGTCATCGAGCAACTCAGGGGGCGTCCCCCGCACAATCACCTCGAGCCCGTCTGGGTCCCGCTACGGGATTCGGATCCGCTCGGCATAGACGTGCAGTTGGCCCTTCACGTCTGCTACGAGTTGCACTACCGGGGGTTCGCCGGCGTCGACCCGTCCTGGGAGTGGAATGCCGGGCTACTTCACCTGCGTTCGCAGTTCGAACGGGTCTTTCTGGCCGCGGTCCACAAAGAGGTGGGGCTCATCCCGCCGGACGTCACCGCGGAAAGCGAGCTGGACCGGCTCTCGGCGGAACCGATCGGCGGTCTTGGCCCGTCCCACCATTTGCGCGACGGCGGGACCTGGGAACAGATGCGAGAGTATTTCGTCCATCGATCGCTCTACCACCTCAAAGAAGGTGATCCCCACGCGTGGCTGATCCCGCGGCTCGCCGGTCAAGCCAAAGCGTCGTTCGTCGCCGTCGAATTCGACGACTACGGCGCAGGCCGCGGCACCCGCGGCCATCAACAGTTGTTCGTCGATCTCATGGACGCAGCCGATCTCGACAGCACCTACCTCGGATATCTGGGCACGGTCACCGCCGAATCGCTCGCCGTGGTGAACCTGATGTCGCTGTTCGGGTTACACCGCCGACTCCGGGGCGCGGCGGCAGGCCTTTTCGCCGCCACTGAGATCACGTCGTCACCGGTTTCCCAGCGCATGGTCGCCGCACTGCAGCGGCTGGCAGCGCCCGAGGCCTGCGTGCGGTTCTACCGCGAACACGCGAAGACCGATGCGGCGCACGAGCAGGTGGTTCGCACCGACGTGATCGGTGATCTCGTCACACGCGAACCGGAGTTGGAGGCCGATGTCGTCTTCGGTGTCCGTGCATTTGCCGCCCTGGAAGACCGGCTCACCGAACATCTGTTGAAAAGCTGGTCAGCTGAACGCAGTTCGTTGACACGACCACTCGGTTGATTTACTGGAACTGGTATTCGTCAGGTCACGTTTCGGCCCGCCCACCGCCGGGAAATCTATGGGTGCGCGCGAAGATGCGTGTTGAAAACCACTCCACTCCATGTAGCGGAAAGGTAGCCATGACCGAGAAGAACTCAGGACCTGAAGAAGGCATCAAGGGCGCCGTCGAGGACGTCAAGGGCAAGGCCAAGGAGGCCGTTGGCACGGTAACCGGCCGTGACGACCTGGTCCGCGAGGGCAAGGCTCAGCAGGACAAGGCAGACGCCCAGCAGGACGCCGCCAAGAAGGAAGCTGAAGCCGAATCCGCCCGCGCCGGCGCGAAAGCCGCCGAGAAGCGCGAGCAGGCCAGCCAGCGTCCGTAGGCCGCAAACAAGATGACCCAGCCATCCGGCTGGGTCATCTTTTTGCTCGCGTTGTTTCGGCGATCAACCGCTGTGGCCCTGCCGCGCCGCGCTGGGATGGTCTTCGTACCAACGATCTTCGACGCGCCGTACCCTGAGGTGCTCGACCGCCAGCCAGACCGCGCCTGCCCCGACACCGACGGCGGCCAATGCCGCCAGCACCACCCCGACTCCGGCGTTTCCGGTGGCGAACGCCACCAGGCAGCTGACGAACAACACCAGGCCGACGCCGATAAGGACGAGTGCGGGCATCGCGAGATTGTCCTTCATCGACTCACCGGCATGCGGGCGGGTGGTTCGGGCATGATCGACTGGATCGCGCGAATCAGTCACCACTTTCTCCTTCGCTTGTTATTCGTAACTCTTTGTCGGACACCGCTATTCATAGCTCGGGTATTGACCCGCCTTCAGCAGCCCGGCAAGATGCGCCGCGTTGCGGGCCGCGGCCGACGTGGCGCTCGCAACCGGGTCGGGAACCTCGTCGAGATCCTTGTAGTCGACGCCCTGCATGGCCTCGCCGTTCCAGTAGGTGCACCCCTGCGCAGGGATGCTGAACCCAATATCGTTGAGTCCCTGGAAGATATCCGCGACCGTCTTGTGCGCACCGTCCTCGTTGCCCACGACCGACACCAGCGCGACTTTGCCTGCCAGCACCGGACGGCCGGCGTCGTCGGTGTTCGACAGTTCGGCGTCGAGCCGCTCCAGAACCCGCTGCGCGATGCTCGACGGATGTCCGAGCCAGACCGGCGTCGACAGCACGAGAATGTCGGCGCCGAGGATCTTCTGCCTGATCTCTGGCCACTGGTCGCCGTTTCCCATGTCGGCCTCGACACCCGGATCGATCTTGAAATCGGCACAGCGCAGGCACTCGGTGCCGACCCCGAGCGCGCCGAGCCGGTCGAGGACCTGTTCGGCGATCAACTCACTGCTGGATTCGGCCGGATTCGGTTTCAGGCTGCACACCAAGGCGAGCGCCTTTAGCTTCGACGACGCGGTCACAGTGTCAACCCCGTGGTCATCCCCGTGCCAGCGAACGCGGGCAGGGACGTGACGAGCACCAGCAGCGTCAGCAACGTCAAGAGCCACCCGGCACCGTGCCACGCCCACCAGGTCTCACGCCTCTTCCACGCCTGGTAAGCCCGGGCGAACGCCCGGAGCCCGGCGACGAACAGGATCAGTGGTGTGCCGAGCGCCAACGCGGTGCGCTGGGGCGCTCCGCACGCCGCCAAGTCGGCCGTGGCACCCGCGCACGTACTCACCCAGGTGACGGCCATCAAGAGGAAGCCCAGGCCGGCCGCCGCAGCGACCAACCCGAACCGGACCGCCTGCCAGACGTCGACATCACCGCTACGCAGGTCTTGTGCGTCGTGGTACATCGCGGCGCGGCCTACTTGGCCACCGCTTGGCGGTCGACAAGCTCGGAGTGCCCCGACTCACGGGCGCAGTGAGCGCAGCAGTACATCGTGTCGGCCGCCTCGACGCCATGGCCGAGAATCCGGCATCCGCAGTGCGCGCACTCGGGGGCGATCCGGACCGCTGCGCACTCCACACTGTCGAACGTCTCGGTGTGACCGCCCCAGCTCACCGTGAACGCCTTGTCGTAGTCGTTGCCGCACGTGGCGCACGTCGCCATTGCTCCATCTCCCGGTTCGCATTGACTCAAGCGACACGAGCGTTCCCGGGACAGGGACCGGCTAAACCTCGCCCCCGACCCGTAGATGAGCGGTGAGCAGCAGCCTGTCGAACACGACGCGGTTGGGCAGGATCTCGTTGTAGTCGAGCTCCAGGAAGTCCTTGGCGAGCTGCTCGGCCAGCAGACGCAGCTTGGTGTTGGTCTCCTGCGACCGCCATCTCAGCAATTCGAACGCCGAGTCGGCATTGATCCGGTAGATGAGCATCAGCATGCCCTTGGCCTGCTCGATACCACTGCGGGCCTCGGCGATCTCGGCCACCGCTTCGGTGACCACCTGCTGCCGCGCCTCGGTGATGGCGGGCGTGACGTCGACGTAGAAGCCGTGGGTGCCGATGACGCTGCCGTCGTCGCCAAAGAGTTGATCGCCGACGACGGCCACCTCGTGGACGGCGCCGGCGGTGTCGATGATCCGGTGGCGCGTGCTGAACGCCCCGGACGTACGACGGATCTCGTCCAGCGTGGCAGCGACCTGCCCGTAGTCATCGGGATGCTTGTGCGACAACACCAGCTCGGTGGTCGGTTGCGCGGTGCCCGGTTCGTACCCGTGCATCCGTTCCACCTGCGGCGACCACTCCCAGCGCTCGTCGGCGAAATAAAACCGGAACGATCCGACCCGCTGGGGTTCTCCCCCGGCGAGGGCATGCTCGACAGACGACTGCATGCCGAGCTGGGTCGGTTCGTTCGTCATGGCAAAAGGTTATCCCGCCGACCTGGGAATTGAGTGATCGTTTGTCGCACAGGCCATCTAACATTCGGCGCGTGCGTCGACTCCGGACCAAGCTGTACCTCGCGGCGGGGGCCTGCGCGGCGATCGCGGGTTATGCGGCAGGGGTCGATGTGCCGTGGAGTCTCACCATCGGCGTCGCCGTGCCGCTCGTGCTCGTTACCGCGCCCCATTTCCTTGCGGGGGCGTGGGACGGCGCCCGCACCCCCGGACCGAGTGAGCAGCCGGGCGCCGAGATGTCCGGGCTGGAGTTCGAGGACCACGTCGCGCGCATCGCCCGCTCCTGTGGCTTGCCGGTGATCATGACCCCGGTGACCGGTGACTGGGGGGTCGATCTGATCGTCGGCCATCGACCCAATCGTGTTGCGATCCAATGCAAGCGGCAGTCCCGCCCGGTCGGGGCGGGCGCAGTACAGGAAGTTGTGGCGGGCGCCCCGATGCAGGACTGCGCCAAGACCATGGTGGTGACCAACCACGAGTTCACCCCGGCCGCTCACAAGCTCGCCGCGCTACATGGTTGCGAACTGGTCGGCGGAGCCCAACTGCCACGCCTGAAATCCATCCTCCGCAGGGTGATCACCGAGGTTCCACCCGATCCGACGGTTTGACGCCGCAGCCGAGGCCCCGAAGTGGGTTGCTACGGCATGATGCACGGCTTTGCCGTGTGCCGGGGACCCGGCGTACGGGCTGTGAGGTCGCCCAAACGGCGGCGCGGGGTCACCATGCCGAGGTCAAGATGCCACGCCTGCCCGGCGGAGCTGTTAGCTGGATTCACGCGTTCCGGTACGAAATAGGCGCGACGCCAGATGACGGTCGCGCAGAGGTTAGCTGCGCTTCTCAGGTTTCTACCTGAGCGTCAGTCGCCGGGTCGCGACACAACTCACACGGACAACGCCGCGCACCGTTATAGGGGCACATCGGAGCAAAATCACAAACAGCGAACAAAAGCGCCTCGAACGATGGGCGGAAAACCGATTGCCGACCGTCCCACAGCATCCGCACCCACCGTTCGACACTTTGGATGCATATCTGACGCTACGCAGACTTCGCAAAGCCTGCTGGGCCATAATTGGCCTGACAGGCTGCTTTTCTCGCCATCTCGGTTGCGTTGGCAAAATTTTGATGGGTTAACCATCGGTGTCGCTCAGATGTCCGCCGCCGCCCCGCATGAGTTTCAGCAATCTTTCCGTGCATTTGCCAATTTCGTATGCGTGGCGCACGTCGGCATTAATGGCAAAGCGACAACCCAGGTAATCAGAAGAGGAGCATCGGTTAACACAAAGCTTCTCCGAGATTTTTTCTTAATAAGTTGGGCCCTAAGGTTCTTCTCAGGTACTGTTTGCCGCATTCGGGGGTTCTTTAATTCGTCTAGAGGGGAATGCAATGCACTTAGCTGTCCGCCCATACGCCACAGCGGGAATCGCGATGCTGGCTGCCGGTGCGATCATCGCGAGCCCGATCGCTCCGCCGCCGCCGGACATCAAGGTCGCCGCGGTGACACCGGCCGCGTTCAGTTCGCCGACCACCAATCAGTTGTTCGCGGCGACACTGCAGAATGCGCCGACCGCCGCTTTGGCAGCCGTGCCCGGGGCGGCCGCGACCAACGCCCAGCAAGCGTTCCGTGAACTGGCGCTGGCGCTGTGGACCGCCACCGGCGGCACCCTCGACGCGTTCAAGAGCGGGCTGGTGGTGTCCACCGCTGCCGGCGTGACCCTGGTCAATGGCGGCATCGACACCTTCAAGCAGGCCTTCGATCTGGTCGGCGGGACGATCCTCGATGTCATCGCGCCCGAGCAGGTCGCGGGCAGCGGGCTGTTCACCGGCGCCCAGCAGGCGTTCCGTGACGTGGCCCTGGCATTGTGGACCGCCACCGGCGGCACCCTCGACGCGTTCAAGAGCGGGCTGATCCTCGCGGCGACCACGGCGGTCACGCTGGTCAACGCCGGCGTCGATACCTTCAAGCAGGCGTTCAGCCTCGTCGGCGGGACCATCCTCGACATCATCGCGCCGCCGCAGGAGGCTTCGGCCGCAACGGCTCTGCTGCCGTCGCCTTCGGACGCGCAGCAGGCGTTCCGCGCAATCTCGCTGGCGACATGGACGGCCGTCGCGGGCAGCCTCGACGCCTTCAAGAGCGGCCTCGTCCTCGCGACCGCCACCGGGCTCACCCTCGTCAACGGCACGATCGACACCTTCAAGCAGGCCGTCGATCTCGTCGGCGGGACGATCCTCAACATCATCGCTCCCCCGGCCGCGACCACCGCGGGTGGCGTGGTTTCCGGTGCGCAGCAAGCCTTCCGGGCGGTCGCACTGGCACTGTGGACGGCCACCGGCGGCACGCTTGACGCTTTCAAGAGCGGGCTGTCCCTCGCGACGGCGACCGCGGTTTCGCTCGTCAACGGCGGTATCGATGTGTTCAAGCAGTCGGTCGACGTGGTCGGCGGGACCATCCTCGACATCATCGCCCCGCCTGCGCCAGACCCGGCGGACGCCTCCGTCGCGTCGACCGGTCTGATTTCCGGTGCGCAGCAAGCGTTCCGGGCGGTCGCGCTGGCACTGTGGACCGCGACCGGCGGCACACTCGACGCCTTCAAGAGCGGGCTGACCCTGGCCGCGGCCACCGCCGTCACCCTGGTCAACGCCACGATCGACGTCTTCAAGCAGGTCGTCGACACCGTCGGCGGGACGATCCTCGACATCGTCGCGCCGCCGGTCGAGCAGGAACCGGACGAGACGGGTACCGGTACCGAGTCCGGCAGCGTCACCCCGGTGGCCGCGGTGGAGACCACGCCCGAGACCGATTCGGCGACGGCGTCCCTGCCCACGACCACCGATCTCCAGCAGGCGTTCCGGTCGATCGCACTCGCGGTGTGGACGGCCACCGGCGGCACGCTCGACGCCTTCAAGAGCGGGCTGACCCTGGCCGCGGCCACCGCCGTGACCCTGGTCAACGCCAGCATCGACGTCTTCAAGCAGGTCGTCGAGACGGTCGGCGGGACGATCCTCGACATCGTCGCGCCGCCGCAGGAGGAGACCGAAACCGACTCGACCACCGCGTCTTTGGCCGCAGCGGCCAAGGCAGGCAAGTCGGATTCCGGACCGGCGTCGTTGCCCGACGCTGATGCGTCCCTGGTCAAGGTGTCGGTCACCGACAAGACCGCCGAGGAGACCGTGGCCGCGCCAGAGGAAACGGTCGAGACTGCGCCCGCAGCGGAGACCAAGCCGGTCAAGGCCGTCGTGAAGCCGGCCGAAGAGCTCAAGAAGACCATCGACGGCGTCGCCGACGCGGTCAAGAACGTCTTCTCGCCGAAGGATCGCGACGCCGACGACAGCGAGTCGACCAAGCCGGCGAAGCCGTCGAAGCCCTCTTCGGACACCGACACCAAGGATTCCGGCAGCAAGGACTCCGGCAGCGGCTCGACCGGTTCCGACACCAAGTCCGATTCGAAGGCGTCCTCCGGAGCTTCCGAATCCAAGAGCTCCAAGAGCAGCTCGAAGGGCTCCGACTCGAAGTCGGATTCGAAGAGCTCGAAGTCGGATTCGGGCGACAAGTAAAACCAATGGCTGGCGACCGGCGGTGACCCGGTAGCCACGCTCAGTGGGGGAAGGCGGCCCCGCTTCCCGTATTCGGGAAGCGGGGCCGACCATTTGACGCTGCGGTGCAGGTTAAGTCAGCGTCGTCAGTACGTTCCGCACAGCGCCGATGCAAGCGTCGATCTCGTCGCGCGTCACGGTGAGCGCCGGCCGGAACCGCACCGAATTCGAGCCGCTGGGCAGCATGATGACGTGGCGATCCCAAAGTCGGCGGATGAGTTCGTCGCGGTCGGCGGCGGCGGGCATACTGAAGGCACACATCAGTCCGCGGCCCCGCGGGTCGAGCACCGCGTGCGGGAATTCTGTTGCCAACAGCCGTAATTGAGCGAGCAGGTGGTCGCCCATCGCGGCGGCGTTGCCCAGCAGTCCGTCGGACTCGATCACCTCGAGGATGCGCCGAGACCGAACCATGTCGACCAGGTTGCCGCCCCAGGTCGAGTTGATCCGTGAGCTGACGGTGAACACGTTGTCGGCGACCTCGTCGACGCGCCGTCCGGCCATCACGCCGCACACCTGCGTCTTCTTCCCGAATGACACGACGTCGGGGGTGACGCCCAATTGCTGGTAAGCCCAAGCGGTTCCGGTGATCCCGCAACCCGTCTGCACCTCGTCGAAGATCAGCAACGCGTCGAATTCGTCGCACAGGTCGCGCATCGCCGCGAAGAACTCCGGACGGAAGTGCCGATCGCCGCCTTCGCCCTGGATCGGCTCGGCGATGAAGCACGCGATGTCATGGGCGTTGGCCTCGAACGCCGCTCTCGCCTGACGCAGCGATTCGGCTTCGATCTCGGCCATGTTCGCGCCGGGCCGAATGTAGGGAGCGTCGATGCGCGGCCAGTCGAACTTCGGGAAGCGGGCCACTTTGACCGGGTCGGTGTTGGTGAGCGACAGGGTGTAGCCGCTGCGACCGTGGAAGGCGCCGCGCAGGTGTAACACCTTGGTGCCCAACGCGGGATCCACGCCGCGGGCCTCGTTGAGCCGGCTCTTCCAGTCGAACGCCACCTTGAGGGCGTTCTCCACCGCAAGCGCACCTCCGTCGACGAAGAACAGATGCGGAAGCGCTGGATCTCCGAGTACCCGGCGGAATGTGGCGACGAACCGCGCCATCGGGACGCTGTAGATGTCGGAGTTACTCGGCTTGTTCACCGCGGCCTGCGCCAGTTCGGCCATGAAGTCACGGTCGTCGGCGAGCGCCGGGTGGTTCATCCCCAGCGCCGACGACGCGAAGAACGTGAACATGTCCAGGAAGCGCTCACCGGTGCGCGCGTCGACCAGATGCGAGCCCGACGAGCGGTCCAGATCGAGCACGAAATCGAAACCGTCGGCCAGGATGCTGCGGGCCAGCACCTCGCGCACGTGGTCGGGCGTGAGGGATTGCGATGTCAGCACTGCGGTCATGGCACCACTTTATCGCATTTTTTACGGTCATTACGCTTGACAACCGTAACGATTACGGAATGTAGTCTCTGCCTGTGTAAAATGTCTGCAAGATGACGGTGCTTCGCGTGCGGACATTGGCGGCGGTCCTGATGCGTTGCAGCAGGTCCTCCAGGGCCCGCGCGGAAGCGACCCGGACCTGCAAGATGTAGCTCTCCTCGCCGGCCACCGAGTGGCACGATTCGATTTCGGGGATGTGCTCCAGCCGCGCAGGCGCATCATCGGGTTGAGAAGGATCGAGAGGGGTGATGGCCACGAACGCCGACAGCATGCTGCCCAGTGCTTCCGGGTTGAGCCGTGCGGCATACCCGGTCACCACGCCACGCGATTCCAGCCGGCGTACCCGCGCCTGCACCGCCGACACCGACAGGCCTGCGACCGACGCGAGGTGCGCCAACGTTGCGCGGCCGTCGGCCACGAGTTCACGAACCAGGATCCGGTCGATCCCGTCCAGCGGCTGTTCGTCCGGTTCACCCATGGCCCGCACTGTAGCCGTTCGATTTCTCCATCCCGGGGCTGCCGACCAGAGAGGCGCGATATGACACGACCAGATTCGACGACCGAGCAGACCATGCTCCCCACCGCCGACGACCTGCGTGCGCAGGCACGGCAAGCATTCGACTCGATCGGCGCGAATGTCGCGTTGGGTGCACCCGGCGAGGCCGGCCTGCCCGCCAGCACGCCGATCACCGGTGAGGTGTTGTTCACGGTTCCCGAAGACACCGCCGAACAGGCTGACGCCGCGATTGCCGAAGCCGCCCAGGCTTTTTCGGTGTGGCGCACCACTCCCGCCCCGGTGCGCGGCGCCGTGGTGGCGCGGCTGGGCGAGCTGCTCGTCGAGCACAAGTCCGATCTTGCGACGCTCGTGACGATCGAGGCGGGCAAGATCACCTCCGAGGCCCTCGGCGAGGTACAGGAGATGATCGACATCTGCGAATTCGCCGTCGGCCTCTCCCGGCAGCTGTACGGGCGCACGATCGCCTCCGAGCGCCCCGGCCACCGCCTGATGGAGACCTGGCATCCGCTTGGCGTCGTCGGCGTGATCACCGCGTTCAACTTCCCGGTCGCGGTGTGGTCGTGGAACACCGCGGTCGCGTTGGTGTGCGGCGACACCGTGGTGTGGAAGCCCTCCGAGCTGACCCCCTTGACGGCGATCGCCTGTCAGGCGCTGATCGAGCGCGCGGCTGCCGATGTGGGTGCACCCGCGGCGGTGAGCAGGCTCGTGCAGGGCGGGCGCGACATCGGCGAACGGCTTGTCGACGATCCGCGGGTCGCGCTGGTCAGCGCGACCGGCTCGGTCCGGATGGGCCAGCAGGTCGGCCCGCGGGTGGCCGCGCGATTCGGCAAGGCCCTGTTGGAGCTGGGCGGGAACAACGCGGCGATCGTGACGCCGTCGGCCGATCTCGACCTGGCGGTACGCGCGATCGTGTTCTCGGCCGCGGGCACCGCGGGCCAGCGTTGCACGACCCTGCGCCGGTTGATCGCACATTCCTCGGTGGCCGACGAACTGGTGCAGCGGATCGTGTCGGCCTATCAGAGCCTGCCGATCGGTGCGCCGGGCGCCGAGGGCACGCTCGTCGGCCCGCTCATCCACGAACGCGCCTATCGCGACATGGTCGGTGCGCTCGAGCAGGCGCGCGCGGACGGCGGGAAGGTCTTCGGTGGGGAACGCCGCATGTTCTCCGGCGAGTCCGGTGACACGTCGTTCTATGTCGCGCCCGCGGTGGTGGTGATGCCAGCTCAGACCGCCGTGGTACACACCGAGACGTTCGCCCCGATCCTCTATGTCCTCACCTACGACGACCTCGATGAGGCGATTGCCTTGAACAATGAGGTGCCGCAAGGACTTTCGTCGGCGATCTTCACGACCGACGTGCGCGAAGCCGAGCGGTTCATGGCCGCGGACGGGTCCGACTGTGGCATCGCCAACGTCAACATCGGCACGTCGGGCGCCGAGATCGGCGGGGCGTTCGGCGGTGAGAAGCACACCGGCGGCGGCCGCGAGTCGGGCTCGGACGCGTGGAAGGCCTACATGCGCCGCGCCACCAATACCGTCAACTACTCATCGGAACTGCCGCTGGCTCAGGGCGTTCACTTCGGGTAGGCACCGCGACGGATCGGCTGGTGCGGCTCACCGACACCAGCCTTCCGCGGCGAAGCACAACGCGATCGTGGGGCGCGGCGGCGACCGCCTCCTCCAAGCTCGACGCCCGGATGGCCATGAGCTCCGCCGAGGCCCCACGCCGTACACCGGCCACCGGCAAGCCCATGACGTCGCGGGCACCGTCGCTGACGGCACGGTATGCCTCGCCGACCGACAGATGACCCGCCGTCACCATCAGCATGGCGGTTTCCAGCGCGTCGCTGCGCCCGAGCGGGTTGTAGGGGTCGCGCACGTTGTCGGCACCACCGGCCACCCGCACCCCGGCGTCCAACAGCGCCCGTAGTGCGGTCAGTCCGCGGGGCGTGGCGACCGGATCGCCCCACCCCTGCAGATACAGATTGGTGATCGGCAGGCTCACGATCCCGATGCCGCTTGCCTTTACGGCGCCGATCACCCGGTCGAGCACATCGCGTTCGACAACGCCGAGGCTGACACAGTGTCCGGCGGTGACCGGCATCGACCCCGGCCAGTGCCGCACCAAGTGGGCGAGTTCTTCCAACGTCAGCATCATGGGGTTGAGTTGCTCGTCGGTGTGCATGTCCACGCCGACTTTCCGGGCTTGTGCGATCGCCAACAGCCGCCGCAGGTTTCCGCTCGGATCGAGAGTCTGGTGAGGATGGCCGCCGACGAATTCCGCACCGAGATCCAGCGCCGCGTGTATGGCCTCGTCGCTCGCGAAATACGGTGCCATGGCGACTATCTGGATGTCGACGAGGTCGGCGAGTTCTTCCCGCACCGCCACCAGCGCACGGATCCCGCGCAGTGGGTCATCACCGCGCAGCAGGTTGACGTGAGTGCGCACCGCGGTGGTTCCGTTACCGAGCAACAGCATGGCCGCGCGACGGGCCCGCTCGGCGATGCCCTCGACCGTCAAGGTTGGGGTGTGGTTCTCCCACGCGGCGATCGCTGCGTCGAGATTCCCCATGGGTGGCCGTATCTCGTCGAATGACAACGCCTTGTCCAGATGCGCGTGCGGTTCGGCCGGTGCGGTGAGCAGCAGATGCCCCGCGAGGTCGAGTCCATCTCCGACCGGTGGCAGGCCCGCCGCGGGGACGACGTCACGCACGCGCCCACCGTCGAGGTGTACGTCGACGATCCGCCCGTCCGGCAGCGTCGCATTGTGCAACGTCGGTACGGCCCGCCCGTGGGCGATCATCGGCATTGATTCAGGCACGGCACTCCTCGCGGAAGTCGCTCTTGCGGATAGAGCAGTGCACGCCTTTGACGATGTCGACCACCTGGGTCACCGAAAAATCGCCTGCGGCACTGAGATAGAGATACGCCTCACTCGGTGTCATGCCCATCTGCGCGGACAAGAAGTCGACCGACAGCCCGGCGCACTGGCGCATCGCCTCATCGAGGCTCTCGTTCATCCCGAGGATGATCCAGTGGTCGTCGGTTTCGACGAACGGCATGCGTGCCCGCGCCGGACTGACCGTCTTGACGACGGTGAGCCGTGCCGTCACCCGCAGTGAGCCTTCCAGCGCGGTCAGCGCGATCTCGCCGTTGCCCTGGGCGAAATGCGGGTCGCCGAGGTAGAACCCGGCGCCGGGAACCTGCACGGGCAGATACAGCGAGCTGCCCGAGACGATTTCGCGCACATCCATGTTTCCGCCGAACGGGCCGGGCGGAATGGTGCTGAGCGGTTCCGAACCGGCAGGCGTGACCCCGCACAGTCCCATGAACGGACGAACGGCGATTGTGGCTCGGCCACCGCAGAATTCGAATACCGCCCGGGTGCCGCTGTCGTCGAGGCGGCAGAACTTGCTGAACACCGCGGGACTGCTGCCGTCGAAGTCGCGCGGCAACCGGTCGGGCAAGGCGCCCCGCTGGTGCCTGCTCGAGACGACCCCGTACGGCACTCGCGGCCGCAGGTCCAGGAAGTCGACCCGCAGCCAGTCACCCGGTTCTGCGCCGCGGACATCGACCGGCCCGAGGACAATGTGCGGCGCCTTGGGCGGTTCGGGTTTGCGGAGATCCGATGCCGCCAGTTCGACGGCATCGTCAAGCACGTCGGCGCGCTCGACTCCGTGCCTGCCGAAGTAGGTCACCGGGTCGCGGCCCTGATCCTCCATCAGTCCTTCCTGTGACACCGTGTCGAAGGTGACGGTCGCGCCGCTATCGACGGCGAGCACTCGAGCCGTATCCGGCGTGGGAAGTGTTCCCCAGCAGACGTTTTCGGGGGTACACCGCAGATAGTGGCCGGCGGATCGGTGGTCCCGCCCGGCTTGCAGAACCCGCGTCACCGGGACCCGGCTGGCTCGCCGAGGTGCTCACGCCAGCCGCCGGGCGCGGTGATCTCGCGTGCCTGGCCACCGCTGCCGGGATACGACCGGCACACCATGCTGAGCGCCCCGCGGCCGTCTTCGAGTTCTATCACCGACAGCTCGAGTTCGGCGGGTTCGCGCGGCAGCAGCTTGTCGCGCAGCTCGGCGTACGTGACTTCGTAGACCTCACCTGGCACCGACCAACCGCCGTCGCGCACGGGCGCAAGCCCAGGGAACACGTCGCCGAACGAGAAGAACCGGTATCCCGGGGCGGTTCGCACCGGGCCGACGAAGCGCGCTGATGCCAACGCGTCATTGAGTGGGCCACCGCTCATCGCCTGGCCGTTGACGAACATCAGGACAGTGTCATGGGACATGAAAGAACTCCGTGTCGTAGCGAAAAGGTCAACTCAGCAGTCAGGACAGCGTCGTGTTGCCATGACCGCGGAGCGCGTGCACGCGCATCGCGGTGGCGGCACGCTCAAGATCGCCGCCTGCGAGATCGTCGAGCAGCGTGCGGTGCTGAGAGATCGGCTCGTGGCCGGATTGCTGGACGTAGTCGTCGGTCGGGTACAGGAAGGCCTGACGCTCGAGGAACGACGACGTGATCGGACAGAACGCGGCACGGTTGATGGCCATGTGGAACTCCAGATGTGCCATCGCGTACTGTGGGCTGCTCACGCCGTACTCGTGTAACGCGGCTTCGAGCGGGGTGAGCATGCCGTACAACGAGTCCCAGTCGACCTCAGCGCTTTTGGCCGTGATGAGCTTCGCGGCGACCTGGTCGAAGGCCACCCTCAGCTCGTGCAGCTCGGCGCGTGCCGTGGCGTCGACTTCGACCACGATGAGCTGACCGCGCCGAACCCGCTCGACGAGGCCCTCGCTGGTGAGGCGTTGCAGCGCTTCGCGTATGGGCGTGCGGCTCACCCCGAGGTCTTCGGCGATCTCCTCTTCGGTGAGCCTGATGCCGCCGCCGTACTCACCGGTGGTGATCTGTTGACGCAGATAGCGGTACACGCGTTCGCGGACGCTCAACGGCTCGCCGGTCGGCGTCGTGATGGTCGCCGCACTGTCCAATGGGCTCATGTCATCCTCGCTTTCGACAGTGCTGCGCGGCAGGCGTTGGTCGCGCGCTGCATGAAAGTGCCCGACATGACGTTCATACCCGCTTGCAGCGCCGATGTCTGCAAGGCGCTGACGCGGTTGTTCAGGTCGAAGAACTGGTTGCCGGGTGAGGTCAACGGGCCGAAGTCGAACACGAACGGCGTGTCCTCGGATGCGTCGGTCTCACCCCACGTCGTGGTGTTGACGAGCAGCGACGGCGGTTCTGCCGCGAACGCATCTCCGAGCTCCGTGGGGCGGACATGCTCGGCGTCGAACCGCTGGGCCCAGGCAGCCACGGCCTGCGCGTTGCGTGCCGACCCGACCAACCGCCCACCGGGCCAGGCCCGTCGGCACGCGAGCGCCACCGAGTTCGACGAGCCGCCGGATCCCAGCACGAGCACCGAAGCGGGGTTACGGCCGCCCATCAACGTCTCCATGGCCGATTGTGCGGCCCAGCTGTTGGTGTTGACGCCGACCAGTCCGGCCGGGCCCCGGACGATGGTGTCGACCACACCGGTGTGCGCGGCCGACGGTACCAATGCCTGCAGGTACGGGACGACATCCTGCTTCCATGGGCTGAGAACGAGCGCCAGGGTCCATCGCGAATCGGCGAAAAGCTCGGCGGGACTGTCGAAATGCAGCGTGTCGGCGAGTTCGACGTGCTGGGCGGCCAGTGCGTCGTGCAACAGCTTACCTTTGAGGGCATGCGCGGCAGTCGTACCGATGCCGGCGATCACCGCCGGTCCGGATGGGGCGGATTCTGCTGTGACGACTGCGACCTCGTCGATGCATTGCCCGACGGCCGCACGCATCGTCGCTGCGCCGTCGGCCCCCAAGAGTGTCATGTTGGTCATCTGACGCCTGCCGATGCGCTCTGCGGTCTGACCTGGCGGCCGGTCGGCTCACCGACCACGGTCCCCTTCTCGTAGACCAAACCCCCACGCAGGTAGGTCGCCACCACGCTTCCCGTGAGCTCCCATCCGTCGTAGGGGGTGATGTTGTGTTTGGAATGCAGGTCGCGCTGGTCGAGAACCACCTCCGCCTCCGGGTCCACCAGGACGAAATCGGCGTCGAAACCCGGTGCCAATTGTCCCTTTCCGGCCATCGACCACCGCTTGGCAGGGGTGTACGAACACAGCCGAACGATGTCCTCGACGGTCAGCCTGCCCTGCGCAGCGGCCGTGAGCATGAGCGGGAGCATCGTCTCCACGCCGATGAAACCGCCGTAGGCCTTCCACACGTCGGTCTCGGCTTGCTCGGCAGCGGTGTGCGGGGCGTGGTCGGTGGCGATGACATCGACGTCACCCCGTTCGATGCCCGCCCACAGCGCGGCGACGTCCGCGGCAGGCCGGATCGGCGGATTGAGTTTGATGAGGTTCCCGTACGCGTCGTAAGCACTCTCATCGAGGAAAAGATGAGAGACCAGCGTTTCGACCGTCACCCGGTGGCCCTGCGCCCGCAGATCGACCACGCGCCCCAGGCCGGCGGCGGTGGACAGATGGTGGATGTGCAGCTTGGTCTTGGCCTCGGTGGCCATGGTGATGATCCGGGTGATGGCCTCGACCTCGACGAATGCCGGCCTGCCCTCCAGGTGGGCGCGTGGGTCCCGGCGGCCCTGCGCCTGTAGCCGGTCACCGAACATCCGGAGCAGGTGGTCGTTCTCGGCATGCACACCCACGACCAGATCCGCGTCGGCCGCCGCTTCCAGGCCGCGGAAGATCGCGGCGTCGTTGGGGCAGCGGTTGTCACCGGTGGTCTGCCCCATGAACAGTTTGAACCCCATGGCGCCGAGTTCTGCCATGGCGCCGATCTCGTCGGCGTTGTCGTGATCGAGCATGCCGTAGAGCCCGAAATCCACGTACGCCTTGTTCTTCACCAGATCCAACTTGTCCTGGTAGCGTTCGGCCGTCGCGACGGGCGGCTTGGTGTTGGGCATGTCGACGACCGTTGTCACGCCGCCCGCCGCCGCGGCCGACGTACCGCTCGCGAAGTCCTCTTTCTCCGTCATGCCCGGCTCACGCAGGTGCACGTGGACATCGACGAGTCCGGGCAGAACCAGCAGACCGGAGGCGTCGACCGTCCGCACTCCTTCGGTCGTGAGATCGTCGCCAACCGCGACGACGCGCCCGTCTGACACGGCGATGTCCTGCCGGCGGCGGCCGTCGTGCGACACCACTGTTCCCCCGGTGACGACGAGATCGGAAGTGATCGGAGCGGTCATGTGAACCTTTCTGGTTGTGGGAGCGGCCGTTTCGGTACCCGCGTCAGGTCAGCGCGAGGTCCGGGTTCTCTTCGTAGACCTCTCGGATCGGACCGAGTTCGAACAAGTCACCCGCCGAGAGGTTGAGGCCGCCGGCGGCGATCGCCTCGATGTTGGCGGCCGCGGTCTCGTCCGAGATCGCCACGAGTTGTTGCGACGCTTGGCCGTTACGGATCAGGTCGTTGCCGGCAAGACAGCAGTCGTAGGTGGCGGCGGGATTGAGGTGCAGATCCTTGCCGTACTCGTCGACGGTCAGATCGGTGGCCATCTGCGGGTCGCCGAGCACCTCGCGCCAGCCGCGGATCTCGGCGTGCAGAAACGCCTTGAGCTTGTCGCGGTTGTTGTCGATGTTGTCCTGGGTCGTGATATAGGTCTGCCCGACGAGCGGGAATCCGACGTCGGCCAGCAGCATCGTGTTGATGTCGAAACCCTTGTGCCGCAGGTCGACCACCTGGCTGTTGATGAATCCCAGGTATCCGTCGATCTCCCCGACCGTCATACCGATCGGATCGCCCTGCACCGGAACGGTGTTGATCTTGGATTCGTCGAGCTTGAGCGCGGCGAGAAAGTTGCGCCACACGGGCTCGCTCGACGATGCGCAGCCGATCGTCTTGCCGTACAGGTCCTCGGGCGTGTTGACGGGCTTGTCGGCCATGGTCATGATGCAGCCGGCGTAACGGCTGTACACCGCTCCGACGATCTTGAGCGGCGCCCCCTTCGCGACCGCCGAGCCGACGATCGGTACCTGCGACACTCCGGCGAACGTGCGCGACAGTACGTCGGACTCGATCGGCGGAGCGGTCGGACCGCCGGAAACGAGCTCGGCTCCGCTGAAGCCGGCGTCGCGGTAGTACCCCTTCTTGTCGGCGATGTAACTGCCGGCGAACTGGGTGTTCTTGATCCACGCCAAGCGCTGGGACGCCACGCCGAATCCGTCGGCAGCACCGCTGGATTCACCTGATACGCAGGCGGACAGGACGGCCGGACCGGTCAGTGCGAGACCGCCGAATGCCAGTCCTCTGGTGATGAACTGCCGGCGATCGAGATGCTTGCTCATGGAATGTCCGTTCAGGTGGGTTGTACTCAGCGGGGAGCGCTCATGCGGGCGGTGACAGCGGCTTCGATGACGCTGACGATCTGGTAGATGACGATGCACGTGATGGTCAGGACCACGACCGAGGACCACAGCCGCGCGAACTCGAATTCGTTGGCGTCGCGCAGCATCTGGCCACCCAGTCCCTGTCCGGTGGCCAGCCACTCGGCCAGCAGTGCGCCGACCACCGAGGTGGTGACCGCGACGCGGGCGGCGGCGAACCACGTGGGAATCGCGTGGGGCAGGGCGACTTTCCAGAATGCCGTCAGCGTGGAGCCGCCGTATGCCACGACCATCTCGACATCGGTTCTCGGAGTGCTGCGGATGCCGTGCAGCATCGTGAGCAGTGCGGGCACCACCACGATGGCAGCGCCGATGACCGCCGTGCCGACCACTCCGCGGTCGAAGATCAGCACCAGGATGGGCGCGACCGTCACCATCGGGATGGCGTGCAGCGCGGTGACGGTGGGCAGGAACATGTTCTCGACGGTCCTGGAGAAGTAAAACAGCAGTGAAACACCTGCTGCCAGGGCGAGTCCGAGGACGAACCCGTATGAGGCATCGACGAGGGTCCGTACGAGGTGTGCGGCGATGTCGGCTCGGTTGGCTGCGGCGTCAGCTCCGGAAACCAGGTAGGTCCACACGTCGGCGGGTGATTTCGCGACGTAGGAGCTGACGTCGACGACGCCGATGAACAGGGTCCAGACCACGAGGATCGTCACCACCGCACCGAATGTGGTGATCAAGCTGCGCGCCGCACTGCGCATGGCCGGGGTGCGGGTTTGCAGGGTTGTCGTCATGCCTTTCCTCCCGCCACCGCTGCCGCCCATGGGGTGGCGAATTTCTCGATGATGTTGACGACCGCGAAGGCCACGCCGGCAATGAGACTCGACACCAGCGTGATGCCCCACGTTCGGACGACATCGCTGGAGGACTGGGCGACGACGAGCGCGGCGCCCAGCCCGCGTTCCTGCCCCATGAACTCGCCGATGATGGCGCCCAGGATCGCGGCGGGGACCGCCACCTTGAGCGCGGTCAGGATGTTGGGCAGCGCCGAGAGCAGCTCGACCTTGCGCAGCACCAGATACTTGCCGCCACCATAGGCTCGTACGAGGTCTTTGCTGAGCGAATCCGCTTGGCGCAGGCCGTTGATGCTGCCGACGAGTGTGGTGAAGAAGACCGAGACGGCCGCCATGATCGCCGAGGTGACCATGCCGTCGAAGCAGGCGGCGAGGATGGGCGCGATCGCGATCAGCGGTATGCATGCCGAGGCGATCCCGGCTTGCAGCACCAGCTTCTCCAACGCGGGAATCGTGGTCACGAGTGCGGCACAACCGATCGCGGCGAGGTTGCCCCAGAAGTAGCCAACTGATGCCGACGCGAGTGTGACCGGTACGTGGATGCCGTAGAACCCAGGCCCGTCAGACATCACTCCTGCCAGGATCTCGGTCGGCGATGCGATTGCGGGGCCGAGGATTCCGGTCATCCCGATCAGTTGCCAGGTGATCAGCACGAGAAGTGAGCCGACGAGTCCCGCGAGGCGCCCGCGTCTCATCGTTGCCCACTGTGGACGGGTACCCGCACCTGCGACTCGTCGGCTCGCGTGCCGAACAGGATGGACGACAGCAGGTCGACATACTCGTGAAACTCGCTGGTGCGCATCATTTCCGGAAGGCGCGGGCGGGGCAGGTCGATCTGCACCGACTTCACCACCCGGCCGGGCCGGGCGCTCATCACCACGACGGTGTCGGAAAGGAACACCGCCTCGGCGATGCCGTGGGTGACCATCAACGTCGTCGCCGGACGCTCGGTCCAGATTCTGAGCAGTTCGATGTTCAGCATCTGGCGCGTCATGTCGTCGAGCGCCCCGAACGGCTCGTCGAGCAGCAGCACACGCGGTTTGACCACGAGGGCGCGGGCAATGGACACGCGCTGACGCATGCCGCCCGACAGTTGGGCGGGGCGAGCCGACTCGAACCCCGTCAGCCCCACCAGGTCGATGAGTTCTTGCACGAATTCGTCGGAGACCGCCTGCTTGGACACCTCCAACGGCAGCCGGACGTTGGACCGAACCGAACGCCACGGCAGCAGCGCCGAATCCTGGAACGCAATGCCGAGATGATGGTGTCGCCGCATCTCCTGCGGAGTTTCGCCGTGCACCAGCGCGGTGCCCTCGTTCTGGACCTCCAGGCCGGCGAGGATCCGGAGCACGGTGCTCTTGCCGCATCCGGACGGTCCGAGAAGCGTGACGAACTCACCCTGCTCGGAGTGGATGTCGACGCCGTCCAGTGCGGTGATCTGCGACCGGCCCACCTTGAACTGCTTCGTCAGCCCGGCTATGTGAATTCCGGGTGCCGTCGGGGCGACCATGTGTTCTCCTCTGATCGGAAGGCCATCGCATTCGGATCCAAACTTGGATCCATAACTTAGGGACGGTTTGTTTCCGCGTGATGAACCCCGGACACAGTCGGGTTACAAGTCCCTCGGCGTCGGTATCGCGTGTCCTCGCGCACTCGTCGCCGAGATTCGGTAGGCACAGTGCATGGATATCGAACAGCGCGTTGTCGTCATCACCGGCGCAGGCTCGGGGATCGGTCGGGCACTCGCCGAGGCCTTCGCCGCGGGCGGCGCACGCGTGGTCATCGGTGACGTGGATGACGCGGGCGCGAACGAGACCGCATCGCGAATTTCCGCGGCCGGCGGCTCGGCGGTCGCGCTGCGCGCGGATGCTTCCGACCCGGCCGATATCGAGGCGTTGGCCGACAACGCGTTCGGGCCTACCGACATATACGTCGCCAACGCCGGGATCATCGGCGCGAGCGGGCTCGGCACCGATACCGACTGGGACCGCATCCTGGGCGTCAATCTGCGTGCGCACATCCGGGCCGCCGAAGTACTTGTCCCACAGTGGCGCTCGAGAGGCCGGGGCTACTTCGTATCGATCGCTTCGGCGGCCGGGCTGCTGTCACAGATCGGTGCGGCCGGCTATGCCGTCACCAAACATGCGGCGGTCGGGTTCGCCGAGTGGCTGGCGATCACCTACGGCGACGACGGCATCGGCGTCAGCTGTGTATGCCCGCTCGGCGTGGACACCCCGCTACTGCATGCCGTGCGCAATGCGGACGAACCCGATGCGCTTGTCGGCGCCGAATCGATCGTGCAATCCGGGTTGGTCATCAGCCCGCAGGACGTTGCCACGGCGACCGTCGAAGCAGTGCGTTCGGAGCGGTTCTTGGTGCTCCCCCACCCCCAGGTCCTCGACATGTATCGCCACAAGGGCTCTGATTACGACCGGTGGATCGCCGGCATGCGCCGCTACCAGCGATCTCTGCGAGAGGGTTAGCCCGCGGACGGATCGGGTAGCGCTGCAAAAGGGCGATAAACCGAAGGTGACCGCCCGCGAACAGGGCGGCCGCCGCCCGAACGATTGGAGAAACCATGAAGTTCAGCAAGACGGCGGCAATGACTTCAGCAGTGCTCGCCACCACGGCCGCAGCGGTGTTCAGTGCGTCGCCGGCATCGGCTTACACCACTGTGCGCAGTTTCGGCATGCAGCAGAACCTGCCGGACGTCACCGGCGCCACCGTGACCGGCTGGACGGTCAGCGATCTGCGGCCGAGCGACGATCAGATTCCGCACCCGGTCTCCGGGCAGCTATGGGAGGCCACGGCCACCGCAACGGCGGTGCAGGGCACCGCGACCCCGGTCGTGTCGGACTTCAATGCCCGAGCCGCGAACGGGCAGAACTATCGTGCGATCTTCACCGCGCCGACCGCGAACGGGGTGAATCCCACGCCACTGCCCCAGGGCAATGCGACCACCGGCGAGGTGTACTTCGACGTCGTCGGACCGGCCCCGGACACCGTGGTGTTCAACAACGGCGCACAGGATCTGCTGATCTGGAAGTAGACGACACAACACGGTGTCCCCGCCGGTCGATCGCCCTCGGCGGGGACACTCGTGCGGTGCCGGCTTCGTTCAGCCGCGGCGCGCCATCGCGCCGTCCGGTCCGGGCGCGGTGGGACTCACCGCAGTCGCCGCGGCGCTCGGCAGCTCGGAAACCTCCTCCAGCGACTTACCTTTGGTCTCCGGGGACATGAAGAAGCAGACGACGAACGCGACCGCGGTCAGCACCGCACCGAACAGCATCGTGGTGCCGGTGCCCAACGACGATATGCTCAGCGGCAGGAGATAGGTGCCGGTGGCCGCGCCGAAACGGCTGACCGCGGTGGCGATCCCGACGGCCGTGGCGCGAAACTCCGTGGGGAACAACTCGTTCGGATAGATCCACACCAGGATGCTCGGCCCGCCAGAGATGAACGTGTACACGCAGAACGCTGCGACGATGAACCACAGGGGCCGTCGGCCCACAACCACAGCCCGGCGAGTGGAAGCACCATGAGTCCCAACGGGACCACCGCGATCGGGCGTCGGCCCCACCGCTCGACGAGATACAGCGCGGGAATGGATCCGGCGACGATGAGCCCGATGATGACCGTCTCGACGATCAGGCCCATGGGTCCCTCACCCGAGATCGCGAAACCCGACAGGATCGCGGGCAGGAACGTCAGCAAGGCGTACAGCGGCGTGACGACCGCCAGGTACAGGACACTGCACATCACCAGCCGGCGCATGTACTGGCCGCGGAAGAACACCCCGAGGTTCGCGCGCGGCTTCAGCGGATTCGCGTCCGGATCGTCGACCGCCACCGAGCTCAAATCGACTGCAGTGCCATAGATCTTCTTGACGACGGCCTCGGCGTCGGCCACCCGGCCGTGCTGCAGCAGCCAGCGCGGTGACTCGGGAATACCGCGCCTCATGATGATGACGATCACGCCGAGCACGGCGCTGGTGGCCAGCAGCGGCCGCCAGTGGTCGTTGCCACCGGTGAAACCGACGAAGAACGCGCCGACGATGTAGGCGAACACCGCACCCGCCGACCACGCCACGGCCGACATGCCGATCATCGCGCCACGCTTCTTCGACGGCGTGAACTCGGTGAGCAGAGAGGTGGCGATCGGGTAGTCCGCGCCGATCGCGGCGCCGATGACGAACCGCAGAACGATGAGTTGCCAAGGCGCCTGGACGAATACGCACAGCCCACAGGCCACCACGAGGACGACGAGGTCCAATGCGTACATCTTCTCGCGACCGAGGCGATCGGTGAGGAATCCGAAGACCGTGGCCCCGAAGAAGATACCGATCAACGACGCCGCGCCGATCAGACCTGACTCCGCGGTCGACGGATTGAGTTCGGCGGTAACGCCGAGCATTGCGACGCCGATGATGCTCATCACGTAGCCATCGAGGAACGGACCACCACAGCACGCGGTCAGCAGCTTGGCGTGAAAACCTCGCCTGGCCGGCAGGTCCATTACATCCAGTGAGCTCATATCGCTTCAGTCCTCGTCTTTCTCGGGGGCGTTGTTGAGCACGGCATAGGCGAGCTGCTCCAGCAGCAGGGCAGCCTGAGTCGGGGCATCGAGGCTCACGTCGAGAACCTGCTTGGTGATACGCAGCGCCAGCGGCGGCCGTTCGGCGAGTTCGCGCGCGATCTCGATGGCCTTCTTGATGTGCTCGCCAGGCGCGGTGACCTCGCTGACGATCCCCCACAGTTCGGCCTGCCCGGCATCGAATCGCCGACCGCGCAGCACCAGGTCCCGCGTACGGCCCGCACCGACCACCCGCACCATCCGCGTCACTCCCCCGGACGAGGGCAGGATACCGATGCCGATCTCCGGGAACCCGAAAATCGCTGCGGGGTCGGCGATCCGGATATCCGCCGCCAGGGCGAGTTCGAGCCCGCCACCGAGGCAGTATCCGGTGATGGCCGCGATCGTGGGCTGCGGCAGGCCGGCGAACATCTCGTACACCGAACCCGACCCGCGGTAATAATCGGCGATGGCGTGCGGGGTCATCTCACGTAACTCGGTGACGTCCGCGCCTGCCGAGAACACCGTGTCCCCACCGGTGATCACGATCGCCCGACTGGACTCGACCTCCGGGCTTCGCAATGCGCGTAGCAGTTCGGATTCCATGTGGGTCGACAGCGCGTTACGTTTGCGCTCGCGCCGAAGCGTCACCACGGCGACCGTGTCCTCGCGGTGAACCTCGACGGTTCCGGTGTTCTCGGCCGACATGGCGCTAGCTCGCCGCGACCGGAGCGGGAAACGACAGCAGGTTGCTCAAGCCGCGTTTGTTGGCCTCGTTGGCGATGACCAGCCGCTGGATTTCGGAGGTGCCCTCCCAGATCCGATCGACGCGCAGTTCGCGCCACAGCCGCTCGACGGGGTAGTCGCGGATGTAGCCCCGGCCGCCGAAGATCTGGACGGCGCGGTCGACGACCCGGTTGGACGCCTCGGAGGCGGCCAGCTTGACCGTCGCCGCCTTGGCGTGCAGCGTCTTTCGCTGGTTCGGGTCGTTGAGATCGGCGTTGTCGAACTCCCACGCGACCTGGTGGGTGAGCGCTCGATTGGTGGTGATGTCGACGACCGAGTCGGCGATCATGCCCTGGATCAACTGCCGGTTGATCAGCGGCTCCCCGCCCTGAACACGTTCACGGGCCCAATCGACCGCCAAGGTCAGGGCACGCTCAGCCGCACCGATCGTCCTGGCGCCGATCATGAGTCGTTCCTCGGTGAACCAGTCCCTGGTCAGTTCCAGGCCTGCCCCCACGCCGCCGAGTACCGCCTCCGCGCCTACCCGGACATCGGTGAACGTGAACTCGGGATGCTCGTAGACGAACGTGTGCGTGTACCGGGGGATCTTGGTGATCTGCACGCCGGGCGTGTCCACGTCGACCAGAAACATCGTGGGGGCGTGCTCAGGTTGCACGTAGGCGAGCACGATGAGGTAGTCGGCGACGTCACCCACGGTGACGAACCACTTCTCACCGTTGATGACGTAACCACCGTTTCCATCGGGCGTCGCAGTGGTTTTCGCGGCGGAGAAATCCGACCCGGCGTCGGCCTCGGAGATCGCCACCGCGTCGCGACGGTCCCCGCGCGCGCCGGGGATGAGGTAACGCTCGCGTTGTTCCTGGGTGGCATGCGCAAGGGGGTTGGCCGGCCGCCAGACCGCATCCCACAACGCGTTGGTCAGCTTGCCCAACTCGTCCTGCACGACCACCTGTTCGAGGACTGTCAGCCCGGCGCCGCCGAATTCGGTCGGGGTGTTGATGGCCTGGAGACCCGCGTCGAGCACCGCGGCCTTGATCGTCGCATGCGATTCCGCGGTCAGTCGGTTGTTGCGTTCGCATTCTTCCTCGAACGGGATGATCTTCTCGGTGAGCGTGCGAGCCCGGTCCTTGAGCTCGACGAGGCGGGGGGTATAAGCGAATTCCATTGGTAATTGGTTCCTTTCAGAATGTTGGAGGTGGTCAGTGGTTGCCGAGCACGATCCGGGCGTCCAGCCCGAGCGTGCCGCGCGGCGTGGCGAGCAGTGGATTGATCTCGAGCTCGGCGATTTCGGGATGGGCGGCCGCGACCTCGCTGATCGTGGCGATCGCCGCCGCCGCTGAGTCGATGTCGATCGGTGGCCGGCCTCGAACCCCGTGCAGCAGGGCAGCTGCCCGCAAGTTCTCCAGCAGCCGACGGGCGGTTGCGGCGTCGACCGGTGCGAGCGCGAAGGTCACGTCGGCGAGCACCTCGGTGAACACACCGCCGAGGCCCACCATCGCGACGGGCCCGAACCGGGGATCGCGTTGCACACCGACGATGAGCTCTGTCCCGTCCGACGTGTCGGCCATACCTTCGACGCAGAAGCCCGAGGGGTTCAAGCGTTCTCGCATACGCCTCACCGCGTCGGCGACCTCGTCTCGTCCGGTCAGGCCGAGGGCGACACCACCGGAGTCGGACTTGTGCAGGAGCCCCATTGCCTTGAGCACGACCGGATATCCGATGCGTTCGGCCGCGGCGACCGCCTCGTCGACCTCATCGACGAGCCGGGCTTCGGGAAACGTGACCCCCGCGGCCCGGAACAGCTCGCGGGCATCCCAGTAGCCGGCCGCCGGAACGGGGTCCGCCGCTCGTGCCGGAAGTTCGGGCAGGACGCGCGGCACCGCTGCCCGGTCGAGAATGGCCAGGGTGCCCGCGGCATCTTCGACCGCCGTGAACACCGGAACCCCGCGATCGGCGAGCACCTTGGCCGCCTCGCTGTCGGAGTGCATGGTGTGCACGACGACCGGCTTGCCGTGGCGGTGCGCGACATCGGCCATCGCGGCCGCGGCGGCGATCTCGCCCCGCGCCAGGTTGTCGCCATACCCGCCATAACCCCCGAAATAGCCGGTCACCAAAGCCGAATCGATGTCGGGGCTCGACAGGACGGTGTCGAGCACCGACACGAACGACGTGATGTCCTGCTCGCCGGCGCCGGCCAGATCGACCGGATTGCGAACGCCGGCCGATGGTGTGAGCCGGGCCCGCAGCGCCACACTCATATCGGCGGGAAACTCCGGCACGCTCAGACCGCTCGCCTCGACAACGTCGGAGGCCACGCCCGCGTGTCCCCCACCGTCGGCGATCACCCCGACGCGATGCACCGGTGCCGCACCGTAACTCAGGAGAGTCACCGCGGCGTTCGCCAGTTGCCGGGGGCTTGCGACACGGTATACGCCCGCCGCCTCACAAGCCGCGTCGATCACCGCGCTGTCGGAGGTCAGTGAGCCGGTGTGCGACTGTGCGCCCCGAATCGACGCTTCGCTACCGCCCACCGTCAACAGCACCACCGGTTTGCCTGCCTCGGCTGCTGCGGTGGCAGCCGCCACGAAGGCCCGGCCATCACCGAAATCCTCGCAATAGAGGGCGATGAGATCGGTTTCGGTGTGAGCCACGCACGATCGGATCAGGTCTGCCGCGCCGAGATCGGCCTGATTGCCCAGCGATACGAAGCGGGAGAAACCGTGGCCGCGGGCCGCGAGGAATCCACTCAGTTCCAACGCCATGTTGCCGCTCTGCGACAGCAGCGCAATCCGCCCCGGCGGCAAGGGATTCGACGCCAGGGTGAGCGAGGTGCTGGAGTCGAGCACACCAAGGCAATTGGGCCCCAGCAGAACCGCACCGGCGGCTCGGACACGTTCGACGATGCGCTCCTGCAGCGCTCGCCCGTCGTCGCCGAGCTCGGCGAATCCGGCGGTCACACCGACGATCGCGCGCGCCCCTGCGTTGAGGGCATCGTCGACGGCTTGCTCGAATCCGTGCGCGGGCACGGTCACGACAACCAGTTCCACCGGTTCGTCGACCTCGGCGAGGCTGCGCAACGACGGTTGCCCCAGGATGGTCTCGCCGCGGCGATTGACCAGGTGCACGGTGCGATGCGAAACCATCCGCAACGCCTGCACGCTCAGCCAGTTGCCGTACTTGCTCTCGTCATTGCTGGCGCCGAGCACGGCGACGGTCTTCGGATCGAAGAGCGCCGTCAGGTCGCGTGGGCCGGTCACAGCTTCGCCTCCGGCCGCGGCGCGGGATGACCGGCACCCCACGCATCGGCGCCGCCGTCGATGACGATCGTGGTCCCTGTCACGTAACTGCCGGCAGGCGAGGCGAGGAAGGCGATCACGCCGGACACCTCTTCGGCCGTGCCGAGTCGGCCGAGGGGTACCGCCGCCGCCCATTCGGCCCGGGCCGCCTCGGTGTAGTTCTCCTCCATGCCCTCGGTGGCGATGGTCCCCGGAGCGATGCACACGCTGCGGATGCCGAACCGGCTCCACTCCAGCGAGAGCCCGGCGGCAAGGTTCTCCAGCGCGGCGCGGGCCGACGTGGCATGCACCATCGATGCGATACCCCGGCGCGGGGAGAACGCCATGAAGAAGATCGCTCCCGACCGCTGCGGGATCATGGCCCGTACCGCGACCTCACGCGTCACCGCCCAGGTCGCGTCGACGGCGAGTCGGTGCACGGCGCGCCACCCCTTGCTCGTGATCTCCTCGGCCGGCGCGGCGAACTGTCCTCCGGCGTTGTTGACGAGGGTGTCGATCCTGCCGAACTCGCCCAACGCCCGGTCGACCAGTGCTGTCACGGCAGCGTCGTCTCGGATGTCGGCCGGGACGACGAGCGCCCGCGCACCGAGCGCCTCGATGTCGACCGCGGTTTTCTCGAGCGGCTCTTCTCGCCGCCCGCAGATCACGACGTCTGCGCCGCACGCGGCCAGATCGAGCGCAACCGCACGGCCGATTCCGGTACCGCCGCCGGTGATCACAGCGACCGTTCCCCGGTGCACGTCAGGCCGCAGCACCTGTGCTGCCCCGCCGCCGGCACTCCTGATTTGCATCGCGAACACATCTCCTCGCCGTCTGACTGATGAATCAGTTCTACCGTGACCTACCCCACAGCTGTCAAGGGTTGTAATTAGCGCCACTGCATTCAGCGATTGACTGTCGGACTAAACACACAGTTCAAGCGACATTTGAGCAAACTGAAAGTGCAGGTTTGTCACTCAGGTCATGGCTTTCTTTCGACTGACTGATGCATCAGTCAACGACATGTGATTTGATTGAAGCGTCAGAAACACCACGCCGGCTGCTTGATCGCCTGGTGAGCAACCGGCGCGAGTTCGGGAGGATGTGTGACCGCTCAACTCACCGAGGACATCAGGCGCACAGCCATCCTCGATGCCGCAGCTCAACTCATCGCCGAGCGTGGATATCACTCCGTCCGCATCTCCGACATCGCCGCAGTCGTCGGAACCAGCACCGGGGCCGTGCACTACTACTTTCCCGGCAAGAGCGACGTGTTGACCGCGGCGCTGCGCCATGCCCTCGACCGCGCGTTCGAGCGCCAGAGCGACGAGTTGAAGAAGATCGACAACGCGCACGAGCGGCTGCTCAAGCTCATCGACATGCAGCTGCCGAGGGTCGGGCCGCTACGCGACGAATGGTCGATCTGGATGCAGTTCTGGGCCGAGGCAACCATCCGCCCCGAGCTGCGGCCGATTCACAACACGTACTACGCCCGGTGGCACGAGACAGTCGGCCGCATCGTGCGGCGCGGGCAGCGGCAGGGCATCTTCCGCACCGACGTCGATCCCGAGACCGTCGCCCACCGGTTGACCGCGCTCACCGATGGTGTTGCCATCCAGGTGCTTACCGGCGCACCGAACATGACGGTTTCGGCGATGAAAGAGATTCTCGCGCAGTTCGTCCAGGACGAGCTGATCCCTCGCAACGTCCCGTCGTCGTAGCCCCGAGCCGGAACTCAGCCCGGGCGCGCGGGGCGTGCCCCCTGGGCTGAGCCGCGCAACGCCACCGGCGGCAGATAATCCGTCAGCAGGGTCCGTTCCCACCACACGTGGTCGTGGCGCAGTTCATCCCACGTGCTGAACCGGTACCGGTACAGGCGCGCCCGTACGTAACGGGGCGGATGGTCCGGGAAAGGATTGTGCCGCAAGAGTTTCAGTGTTTGCCTGTCATTTTCGAGCAGGCGTACCAGCAGCGTGCGCAGCCACTGTTGAGCGTATGCCGGTGAGATGGCCGCAAACCACATGAGCCAGTCCAGGCGCAGATGGTACGGCGCGAACTGGCGTGGCCGGCGGCGCACGTCACCCGGTTTGCCCTTGAACTCGTACTCGCGCCATGTGGTGCTGGCCGTCACCACGTCGTCGTCGGTGCCCTCGATCACCACCTCGTCGCGGCTGCGCCCCACCGCTCCGAAGGCTCCGTAGGAGTTCACCAGGTGATAGTTGTTGTAGGAGGCGTTCATTCGCTGACGCTTCGACACCAGATTGCGCACCGGCCAGAAGCTCAGGACGACGGTCACCGCTGTGACCGCGACGACCGCGACGACGAACCACAGCGGAATGTCGGAGAGCTCGGGTGCGGCGACGGGAAGAACGGTGGCCGCGGCGGAGTCGGATATGGCGCTGGCCGCCAAGACGATCGTCACCCAGTTGAGCCAGGCGAAATTGCCGGACAAGACCAGCCACAGCTGCGTGACGATCACGATCGCGGCAGCACCGGAGGCGATGGGCTGCGGAGCGAAGAGCGCGAACGGCACGACGAGTTGGGCAAAGTGGTTGCCCGCGACCTCGATTCGGTGCAGCGGCCGCGGAAGATGGTGGAAGAACCAGCTCAGCGGGCCGGGCATCGGCTGCGTCTCGTGGTGGTAGTACAGGCAGGTCAGATCACGCCAGCACCGGTCGCCACGCAGCTTGATCAGACCGGCCCCGAACTCGACGCGGAACAGCAGCCAGCGGGTCAACCACAGCACGAGCACCGGCGGCGCGATGTCGTCGTTGCCCAGGAAAATCGCCAGGAATCCGGCTTCCAGCAGCAGCGATTCCCATCCGAACGAATACCACGTCTGCCCCACGTTGACGATCGACAGATACAGCACCCACAGCAGCAGCCAGGCGAGCATCGCCGCCCACAACGGCAACAGATCGCCGGCACCGGCGAGCAGCGCGGCCGAGATCGCCGCACCGGTCCAGCAGACCACGGCGAAGAACCGGTCCGAGTAGTGGAGGTGGAAGATGCTCGGGGCGCGGCGGAATGAGGTGCGCGCCAGAAATGCGGGTATGGGCAGCAAACCGCGCTCACCCATGAGCGCGCGAAACTGGCGGGCGGCGGCGATGAAGGCGACCAGATAGATCGCCGCGGTTCCCCGCTGCAACACCTGCCTGGCGAACCAGTATTCGGGTGCCGTGAACCACTCCATGTACGGACCTTCGAAGACACCGGTCTGACCACATGAAGGTACCCCGATTCGCGGTGTTTCACTCCGATGCCTGCGGGGTACGCGACCAGCATGTCAGAACGCAGCGCGGACGATGCCGACGACAAGTCCGAATCCGACGTCGACGACGACGAAAAGGTGGCCGAATCCCGTGCCGGCGGGCGCTATGTCGGGCGTACGACCTCCGACGACGCGTTCGACGCGGGCGAGACCGGCGCGGAGGCGCGCACCGAGGACGACCGCTAGCGCCGCCGCAATCCCAGCCGAAAACCGAACGGCATCATCGTCAGCCGCTCCTGGATCTGAAGCCGGTAGTCGGGTTCGGCCTCGAAGTCATATCGACGGATCAGCACCGCCAGGAGCAGGACCGCCTCGTGCAGGGCGAACTGTCGCCCGATACAAGACCTTTCACCCGTGCCGAAGGGCTTGTACAAACCGCCGGGCCGCGCTCGCACACGCTCGGGAGCGAACCGGTCCGGATCGAACCCCTCTGGGTCGGCGCCCCATCGGGGATCGCGGTGCAGTGTCGAAGTCAGCGCCAATGCCCAATCGCCTTTGCGCATCGGGTGAATACCCGCCAGCACGGTGTCCTCACGAGCGGCGCGGTAGTAACCCGGCACCGTCGGCTGCAGGCGCAGCGATTCGTCGAGAACCCGCCTGATATAGCGCAGTTTCGCGATCTTCTCGAACTCGGGCCGCTCCTCGTCTCCCCATACCTGGTCGACCTCCGCGCGGGCGCGGGCGAACACCTCCGGGTGGCGAGACAGAAAGAACAGCGCGAAAGACAATGCGCCCGAGGTGGTCTCATGGCCGGCGATCAGAAAGTTGATCAGCTGGTAGCGGATGTTCGCGGCGTCGAGGTCCGAGCCCAGCATGATGTCCAGCAGATCGCCGTGCCGTCCCGGGCCGGCCTTTCGGCGTTCGGCGACGATGTCGTCGGCCAGGTCATGTAGGTATGCGGCGTCGCGTCGAACCCGGCGCTCGAAGATACGCGCGACGAAGCCGGGAAGAAACGTCTCCCGCAGCACGCCCACCCGGTCGGCACCTTTGAGCGCGGACACCATGTGCTCGACGAACGGGTGGATTTCGTCAGATTCGAAGCAGCCGAACGAGTATCCGGCCGCACAGCGGCCGATCGTCTCGAGCGTGACGCGCGTGGTGTCGGCGGACACGTCGACCGTATCGCTGGTGTCCCAGCGGTCGGTCAACTCGCCGGCGACATCGAACATCACCGCGTGGTAGCGGCGCATCGCGGCCTGGCTGAAAGCCGGCATCAGCAGCTGATGCGCCTTGAGCCAGTTCGGTTCATCGTTGTACGCGGTGAACAAGCCGTCCCCGCCGATGATCCGCAGCGCCTCGATATCGGGGCCGACGTGCTTGCAGAAGCGGTTCTCGTCGTTGAGGTCCATGACCGCGTCCGCGCCTGCCGCCACGACGTACCGCGCGCCGAGAAACGTGAATTCGAATACCGCCCCGAGCCGGGCGAGTTCGGCCGCCGACTGCGAAGGAGAATCCGCGTCGAATCCGAACACGTCGCCCAGCAGTGGGATTCGCCGTGGCGGATGGGGCAGGTTCGGGTAGCGATGCCGTTCGTCCAGGACGGTCATGATCCAAGGCTGCCCCGTTATTCTACATGTGTCAAGTAGGGCGGCGGCACGTCGTACCAGGCGATGACCGGCAGCCCGGTTAAGCTGGCCGGGTGGGTGCTGAGTCGAGACGACGACTCTCCCCCGCCGATCGGCGTAGCGAGCTGCTGGCGTTGGGGGCCGAGGTGTTCGGCCAACGACCGTACGACGAGGTCCGCATCGACGAGATCGCCGAACGTGCCGGGGTGTCTCGCGCGCTCATGTACCACTATTTCCCGGATAAACGTGCCTTCTTCGCTGCGGTCGTGCGGGCCGAGGGTGAGCGACTGTTCGAGGCCACCAACACCCCGCCCGAACCCGGCCAGAGCCTGTTCGGACAGCTTCGCGCCGGGGTCCTGGCCTACCTGCGCTACGACGAGGAGCATCCGCATGGCGCGTGGGCGGCGTACATGGGCATGGGCCGCGCCGACCCCGTGCTGCGCGGCATCGACGACCTCGACAACGACCGGCAGGCCAACCGGATCATGAGCCGCATCGGCGAGGCGGCCGCCGAGCCCTTGGACCCCAAGCTCGAGCGCGACCTGCGGGCCACCATCTACGGCTGGCTCGCGCTGACGTTCGAGATGTGCAGGCAACGTCTCGTCGACCCGTCCATCGACGCCGGCTTCGTGGCCGACACCTGCGCGCATGCCCTGCTCGACGCGGTCGGCCGGGTGCCGGGCCTGCCTCCCGAACTGGCGGATGCGGCCGCGCCCGAGCACCGTTAGCGCCGACTTGTCGGTACGTGGTGACACCATGCGGACATGGCAGGTTTGTCAGACGGTGGTGTCGATTGGGGCTTTCTCGCTCCACTCGTCTACACCACTGCGATGAGCCACGGTGCGGTGTTCTGCATCTCGAAAATGGTTCAGGCGAGCCGATTTGAACGCGTGGCTCGGTGGGGCAAACGACTCGAGATCGTCACCTATCTCACCACGGCAGTCATGAGCTTCATGCTGCTCAAGATCTGGCCCGATGTCGCAGGCGCCGTACAAATCGTCGGCAGCCAAGCACGATCTGCCGGTCTGTCGGCCGAGAACATCGAGCACGTCCTGCCAATGGCCATGGTCGGTTCAGCGATCAATTGGGCGTTGACGTACCTGGTGGTCGTTGGCGTGATCAGTTTCTGTTACGCGGTCGTCGTCGTCGGCCGCCGCCGCGCATACGTCGCGGCGTCTGCGCGGCTGGAACAGACCACGCGCCGGTGCAAGCAGAAGATCCGCAATGCCGAGCAGAACGGCTGCCTGCGCTATCGGCGGCTCGCGGTTTCAGCCCCGTCGCGCACTGCGCGCCTGGGCCACTGGCTGCACGACAACCCACCAAAGCCGCTTACACCCGCACACCCCAGGTGGGAGGTGAAATGGTGCTATCAGCACCGCGCGCCGACGTATATCGACCGACAGCTCCAGGATCGGTACCGGATCACCAACCGGACCGGGTCGACTGCCTTCAGCGTGACGGTGGAGCCAGAGAACATCGAGGTGAACCACACCCGGTCGGCGGCGATGGTCGCGGCCCGACTCGGACCGGATGACGCACTTTTCGTACAACTGGACACCATCATCGGGCTGGCCGGCCGGATGCGTATTCGCTGGCACGGGACCGATCAACACGAACACTCCGACGTGATCCACCTGCAATACACCCCGGTGAGTCAGCACAACCGCTACCACTGGCTGCGCAAATGGCGACGACGGAAGAACCGGATGCGGGCCGGGGAACCGCAACCGGAATCACTTGTCGGTGCCGGCGTGCACGATGACTAGATGACCACCGAATCGGCCGATCCACTGACCCGGTTCAGCACGCTGACCCGGGAGTGGTTCACTGCCGCCTTCCCCGCCCCGACGTCGGCCCAGGAACAGGCCTGGGCGGCGATCGCCAAAGGCGACAACACCCTGGTCATCGCACCGACCGGGTCGGGCAAGACGCTCGCGGCGTTCCTGTGGGCCATCGACCAGCTCGCCACCGAGCATCGGCCGGGCACCCGGGTGCTGTATGTGTCCCCGCTGAAGGCGCTCGCCGTCGACGTCGAGCGCAACCTGCGTACGCCGTTGACGGGCATCACCCGCGTCGCCGAGCGCCACGGGCTGCCCGCACCGGAGATCAGCGTCGGCGTGCGCTCGGGCGACACACCGCCCAACCAACGGCGCGCGATGATCAGCAAGCCACCCGACATCCTGATCACCACTCCGGAATCGCTGTTCCTGATGTTGACCTCGGCCGCCCGCGAGACGCTCGCCACCGTGGAGACGGTCATCGTCGACGAGGTCCATGCCGTGGCCGCGACCAAACGCGGCGCGCACCTGGCGCTGTCGCTCGAACGGCTCGACCAGCTCCTCGACAAGCCCGCACAGCGAATCGGGCTCTCGGCGACCGTGCGGCCCCCCGAGGAGGTGGCACGCTTCCTGTCCGGGCAAGCCCCGACCACCATCGTCTCGCCGCCGGCTACCAAGACCTTCGACCTTTCGGTCCAGGTGCCGGTGCCGGACATGGCCAATCTCGACAACAACTCCATCTGGCCCGATGTCGAGGAGCGCATCGTCGATCTGGTCGAGGCGCACCAGTCCTCGATCGTGTTCGCCAACTCGCGCCGGCTCGCGGAACGGCTGACCTCCCGGCTCAACGAGATTCACGCCGAGCGCAGCGGCATCGAGCTGCCGTCCGCCCACAACCCTCAGGTCGGCGGCGGCGCGCCCGCGCAATTGATGGCCAGTGGCCAAGCCAATGGCGCACCGCCACTGCTGGCCCGGGCGCACCACGGCTCGGTCAGCAAGGAACAGCGTGCGCAGGTCGAGGACGACCTCAAGAGCGGTCGGCTGCGCGCGGTGGTCGCGACCTCGAGCCTCGAACTCGGCATCGACATGGGCGCAGTGGATCTGGTGATCCAGGTGGAGGCACCACCGTCGGTGGCAAGCGGGCTGCAACGCATCGGCCGCGCCGGCCACCAGGTCGGTGAGATCTCGCAAGGCGTGCTGTTCCCCAAACACCGCACCGATCTGATCGGCTGCGCAGTCACGGTGCAGCGCATGCGTTCCGGCGACATCGAAAGCATGCGGGTGCCGGCCAATCCGCTTGACGTGCTCGCCCAGCACACCGTCGCAGCGGCCGCGCTTGAGCCGCTCGACGCCGACGCCTGGTTCCATGCGGTGCGCCGCAGCGCACCGTTTGCGACGTTGCCGCACAGTGCGTTCGAGGCGACGCTGGATCTGTTGTCCGGGAAGTATCCGTCAACCGAATTCGCCGAGCTGCGTCCCCGGCTCGTGTACGACCGCGATGCCGGCACCCTCACCGCCCGGCCGGGCGCGCAGCGTCTGGCCGTCACCTCCGGCGGTGCCATCCCCGATCGCGGGTTGTTCACCGTGTACCTCGCGACCGACTCCGAAAAGCCTTCGCGGGTGGGTGAACTCGACGAGGAGATGGTTTACGAGTCACGGCCCGGCGACGTGATCTCGCTGGGCGCAACGAGCTGGCGGATCACCGAGATCACCCATGACCGGGTGCTGGTGATCCCGGCGCCCGGCCAGCCGGCCCGGCTCCCGTTCTGGCGCGGCGACAGTGTCGGACGCCCCGCGGAACTGGGCGCGGCGGTCGGCGCGTTCACCGGGGAACTGGCAAGCCTCGACCGCAAGGCGTTCGACGAACGCTGCCGGGACATGGGTTTCGCGGGATATGCCACCGACAATCTGCACCAGCTGTTGCGCGAACAGCGTGAGGCCACCGGTGTGGTTCCCAGCGATACCACATTCGTGGTGGAGCGCTTCCGCGACGAACTCGGCGATTGGCGGGTGATTCTGCATTCGCCGTACGGCCTGCGGGTGCACGGCCCGCTCGCACTCGCGGTGGGACGCCGGCTGCGCGAACGCTACGGGATCGACGAGAAACCGACCGCTTCCGATGACGGCATCATCGTGCGGCTGCCCGATACGGGCGAAAACCCGCCGGGCGCCGACCTGTTCGTGTTCGACGCCGACGAGATCGAGCCGATCGTGACGGCCGAGGTGGGCGGTTCGGCACTGTTCGCCTCCCGGTTCCGCGAATGCGCGGCACGCGCGCTGCTGCTGCCGCGCCGCCATCCGGGTAAACGATCCCCGCTCTGGCATCAACGGCAGCGGGCCGCGCAACTCCTCGACATCGCCCGCAAGTACCCGGACTTTCCGATCGTGCTGGAAGCGGTGCGCGAATGCCTGCAGGACGTCTACGACGTACCGGCCCTGACCGAGTTGATGCGCAAGGTGGCTCAGCGCCGACTCCGGGTGGTCGACGTCGAGACCCCGACCCCCTCGCCGTTCGCGGCCTCGTTGTTGTTCGGCTACGTCGGCGCGTTCATGTACGAAGGCGACAGCCCACTGGCCGAGCGACGTGCGGCGGCACTGGCGCTCGACACGGTTCTGCTGTCCGAACTGCTGGGCCGCATCGAATTGCGCGAACTGCTCGACCCGGCGATCGTCGCGTCGACGGCCGCGCAATTGCAGCACCTCACCGAAGACCGGGCCGCGCGTGATGCCGAAGGCGTTGCCGACCTGCTGCGCCTGCTGGGCCCGCTCACCGAAGCCGAAGTCGCGCAGCGCTCGACCGCCGACAACGTGGGCGGCTGGCTCGACGGGTTGCATGCCGCCAAGCGGGCCCTTCCGGTCACGTTCGCCGGCCAGACATGGTGGGCCGCGGTCGAGGACATCGGCCTGCTCCGCGACGGTGTCGGCGCGCCCGTTCCGATCGGTGTTCCCGCGGCCTTCACCGAGTCGGTGGCCGATCCACTCGGCGACCTCATCGGCCGCTACGCCCGTACGCGTGGCCCGTTCACCACCGAGGCAGCCGCCACCCGGTTCGGCCTCGGCCTTCGGGTGACCGCGGACCTGTTGGGCCGCATGGCAATCGACGGCCGGCTGGTGCGGGGCGAGTTCGTCGACGACCTGGCCGGTGATCAGTGGTGTGACGCCGACGTGCTCAAGATCCTGCGCCGCCGGTCGCTTGCCGCATTGCGAGCACAGGTCGAACCGGTCAGCACCGCGGCCTACGGTCGATTCCTGCCGGGATGGCAGCATGTCGGGTCGGCGCACAGCACCGGCATCGACGGGCTGGCCGCGGTCGTCGAACAGCTGGCCGGGGTGCCGCTACCCGCGTCCGCGGTCGAGTCTCTGGTGTTGCCGCAACGCGTCGGCGATTATCAGCCCGCGATGCTCGACGAACTGCTGGCCTCCGGTGAGGTCACCTGGTCGGGGGCCGGCCAGATCGGCGGCGGTGACGGCTGGATCGCGTTCCACCTGGCCGACTCGGCACCGCTCACGCTGGCCATGCCCACCGAGATCGAGTTCACCGACACCCACCGCGCGATCATGCATACCCTCGGTCACGGCGGCGCCTATTTCTTCCGCCAGCTCGCCGACGGCGCCCCTGCCGAGGAGCTCAAAGGTGCGCTGTGGGAACTTATTTGGGCCGGCTGGGTCACCGGCGACACGTTCGCACCGGTACGTGCGATCTTGTCGGGCACGCGACGTACCCCGGCACACCGTCAGCAGAAGCGGCCACCACGGTTGAGCCGCTACAGCGTCGCCCACGCCCAGACCCGGTCCAGCGATCCGACGGTGTCGGGCCGGTGGTCGGCGCTGCCGGCAGCCGAGCCCGACTCCACGGTCCGGGCCCATTTCCAGGCCGAACTGCTGTTGAGCCGCCACGGCGTTCTCACGAAGGGCGCTGTCGCGGCCGAAGGCGTGCCGGGCGGGTTCGCGACGCTCTACAAGGTGCTGAGCGCATTCGAGGACGCCGGCCGCTGCCAACGCGGGTATTTCGTGGAATCGCTGGGCGGCGCACAGTTCGCGGTGGCGTCGACCGTCGACCGGCTCCGCTCCTACATCGACAGTGTCGACCCGGAGCGGCCCGAGTACCACGCGGTCGTGCTCGCCGCGACCGACCCCGCCAATCCATACGGGGCTGCGCTCCCCTGGCCCGAACGCGCAGGCGACGGCGAAGCGCACCGGCCGGGCCGCAAAGCCGGCGCCCTGGTGGCGATGGTCGACGGTCAACTGGTGTGGTTCCTGGAGCGCGGTGGACGGTCCCTGCTCAGCTTCGGGTCCGACGACGACGCGCAGCGGGCCGCGGCCGCCGCGCTGGCCGATCTGGTGAGCGCCCGACGGATCCCGGCACTACTGGTGGAACGGATCAACGGCGTCGCGGTCCTCGACCCCGACGTCGACGCCGCGCGGGCCGCCGTGCAGGACGCCTTAACCGGAGCCGGGTTCACCCGGACGCCCCGTGGGCTGCGGTTGCGCTGACTTGGCGGGAACAGCGAAGGACCGCGACCTGTTCGTGTGAGTCGTGACCACTCCCATCACCACACCCTTCAATTCCGAATCGACGGCCGCCGATGTGATCGACGGCGTCGACCTGTCCGGCAACTCAGCGATCGTCACCGGAGCGGCGTCGGGCATCGGTGTCGAAACGGCCCGCGCGCTCGCCGCTGCCGGAGCGGCGGTGACATTGGCGGTCCGCGACGTTGCCGCGGGCCAGCGCGTAGCTGCCGACCTTCGTACGTCGACCGGCAACGACGCCATCACTGTCGGTGCGCTCGACCTGACCGACCTCGCCAGTGTGGAGGCGTTCACCCGGGCCTGGAGCGGGCCGCTGCACATCCTCGTCAACAACGCGGGTGTGATGGCGGTGCAGCAGCTGACCCGGTCGGCGGGCGGACACGAACTACAGTTCGCCACCAACCACCTCGGCCATTTCGCCCTCGCGACCGGCCTGCACCGGGCACTCGCCGCCGCGGGCGGTGCCCGCGTGGTGTCGGTCAGCTCATCCGGACACCTGCGCTCCCCCGTGGTGTTCGACGACATCGACTACGCGTTCCGCGACTACGACCCCTTCGGCGCATACGGCCAGTCGAAGACCGCCAACGTGCTGTTCGCGGTCGAGGCGACCCGACGCTGGCGAGACGACGGCATCACCGCCAACGCGCTGATGCCGGGCGGAATTCTCACCGCGCTGCAACGCCACCTCGATCCGGCGTACGGCGAACAAGCAGCCGAGCGATTCCGCCAGGCGGGCAGCCGACTGAAAACCGTCGAGCAGGGTGCGGCCACGTCGGTGCTGCTGGCCGCGTCACCACTGCTGGAAGGTGTCGGCGGACGATACTTCGACGACTGCAACGAAGCGGTCGTGGTCGATCACCGCGATGAGTTCGGTATCAGCGGTGTCGCTCCCTACGCCCTCGACCCTGGCAACGCGCAACGGCTGTGGGAACTTTCGCAACGGCTGGTTCAATAGGGCATGCCTGAAGGGGACACCGTCTTTCACACCGCCGCGGCGCTCCGCACGGCGCTGGTGGGTAAGACGTTGACCCGCTGCGACATCAGGGTGCCGCGCTACGCCACGGTCGATCTGACCGGGCAGGTCGTCGATGAAGTTCTCAGCCGCGGCAAACACCTGTTCATCCGGGTGGGACCGGCCAGTATCCATTCCCATCTGAAGATGGAGGGCAGCTGGCGCATCGGCTGGTCTGCCGGCGCGGCCCACCGAATCCGCATCGTGCTGGAGACGGCCGACAGCCGGGCCTCGGGGATCGACCTCGGCGTGTTGGAGGTTTTGGACCGGGCCGCCGACATGGATGCCGTCGCACATCTCGGCCCCGACCTGCTCGGTCCTGACTGGCATGCCCGCACCGCGGCCGCCAACCTGACCGCCGATCCGGACCGGCCGCTGTCCGAAGCACTGCTCGACCAACGCGTCATGGCCGGTGTCGGGAATGTCTACTGCAACGAACTCTGCTTTGTCTTCGGCCGCCGTCCCACTTCCCCGGTCAGCACACTGAGCGATCCGCTGCGGGTCGTGCAACGTGCGCGGGACATGCTGTGGCTCAACCGGTCCCGGTGGAATCGAACCACGACCGGCGACACCCGCCGAGGTCGGCAACTGTGGGTCTACGGCCGGGCAGGCGAGCCCTGTCGCCGCTGCGGAACCCCGATCGAGACAGGCAACAGCGGCGAGCGGGTGACGTACTGGTGCCCGACCTGTCAGACCTAGATCCGCTCGGTTGTCAACCTCGATTGCCTTGCGCCGCTGTACCTGTGGATGAAGTACAAGTTGTGGATGACCGCGGCCCGAAGACGACGAACCTTAACCGGGTTTCACGGCGATGGCCGGAAAGTCAGCCAACCGACCGGTCAACGCTCACCTAGGGTGAGTTCATGTGCAACGCCGCCATCCGCCCCACCTCACCGGATGACCTCGACGCGATCGCCGCGATCTATGCCCACCACGTCGATAGCGGAGTCGCGACGTTTGAGCTGACCCCGCCGGACCGGGCGGAGTGGGAGCGGCGGTTGACGACGGCTCGTGACCTCGGATTGCCGTTTCTCACAGCGTCACTCGACGGCGGCATCGTCGGCTACGCCTATTGCGCGCCGTGGAAGACCCGGCCCGCCTACCGGCACACCGTCGAGAACTCGATCTATCTCGTGCCGCATGCGGCCGGGCGGGGTATCGGGGCGCAGCTCATGACGGCGCTGCTCGACGGCTGCGCGGCGGCAGGCATTCGTGAGGTGATCGCGGTCGTCGTGGACACCGAGGACGCCGCCGCATCGCTCGCGTTGCACCGCAGGCACGGCTTCGTCGAGGCCGGGCGGCTGCGCGCCGTCGGGTTCAAACACGGCCGTTGGCTGGACACCGTGCTGCTGCAACGCAGCTTGCCCGTCAGCAGTTGACGAGCTCGGGCTCACATATCGGCTGCGGAGCCGGTTCGGGCGCAGGCTCTTTGACGTCTACCGGCTCGGAATCCTTCGGCTTGCCACCCCATGGGAACGCGAGCTTGACGATCTTGTGCACCACGGTCCCGAACTGCTTGTAGAGCGGGCCGGTGTTGTACGGCAGGCCGTAGCGCTCGCAGATCTCGCGGACCTCGACGGAGATCTCGGCATGACGATGCGCGGGGATGTCCGGGAACAGGTGATGCTCGATCTGGAACGACAGGTTGCCACTCAGGATGTGAAACCACTTGCCGCCGGTGAGATTTGCCGAACCGAGCAGCTGACGGAAGTACCACATGCCGCGCGTCTCGTTCTCGGTCTCCTCGATGGAGAACTCCTGTGTGCCGTCCGGGAAGTGACCGCAGAAGATGATCATGAATGCCCACACGTTGCGGGTGAGGTTCGCGGTGAGGTTGCCGGCGAACACGAACGGCGCGAACGGCCCGGCCAGCAGCGGGAAGGCCACATAGTCCTTGAGCGTCTGCTTCTTGGTCTTGGCCCAGATGCCGCGTAGCACATCACGTTTGTCGGCGATGCTGATCTCACCGGCCCGGATCCGCTCGGTTTCCATCTCGTGCAGTGCCACGCCGTACTGGAACAACACCATCAGCAGGAACGCGTAGAGCGGGTTGCCCAGGTAGTACGGGCTCCACTTCTGGTCCTCGCTCATCCGTAGGATGCCGTAGCCGATGTCGCGGTCCATGTCGACGATGTTGGTGTAGGTGTGGTGCATGTAGTTGTGCGAGTGGCGCCACTGATCGGCCGGGCACGCGGTGTCCCACTCGAAGGCCTTGCTGGACAACGCCGGATCGCCCATCCAGTCGTACTGGCCGTGCATGACGTTGTGGCCGATCTCCATGTTGTCGAGGATCTTCGAGATCGCCAGCATCGCGGTGCCCGGGAGCCAGGTCAGCGGGAACCACATCAGGGCGCGACCACCGACCTCGAGGGTTCGCTGCGCCTTGATGATTTTGCGGATGTAGGTGGCGTCGCGTTCGCCGAGGTCGGCGATCACGCGCTCACGGATGGCGTCGAGTTCGCGGCCGAACGCGTCGGCCTGCTCGGCGGTCAGGGCGTACTTCGGTGCATTCATGACAAATCCTTTCGGGTCAGAGTGCTCAGAGGTCGATGGCGACGTCGCCGACGGGCGCGGTGACGCAGATCTGGATGTCTTCGCAGTCGGCGGACGAGACCGCACCGGTGATCAGGTTGCGGACCGCGCCGCTGGACTTGAAGCGGGTGCAGCTGTGGCAGATCCCCATGCGGCATCCGCTCTCCGGCGTCAGCCCGGCGGCTTCGGCCTGCACGAGCAGCGGCCTGCCGTCGTCGACGACGTCGACGCCACTGGTGCTGAATGTGACGGTGCCGCCGGTCGATGCGGCAGGCACCGCGAACGTCGGCGGCACGAAGCTCTCCGAACTGACGTTGCGGCAGTGCTCGCGAACCGCGTCCACGAGGGCCGGCGGGCCGCACACGAACACCGCGTCCGGTTCGGCGTCGGGACATGCCGCGGCCAGGTGCGCGGGCCCGAAGTGACCGTCGAGATCGGACTCGTCGGTGCTGCGGGTATAGCCGTGCAGGACCCGCACCCCGCGCGTCGCGGCGAGTTCGTCACGATAGCAGGCCTCGTCGGCGGCGCGGGCATAGTGCACGAACGAGATGTCGCCGGTGAACGCCTGTGCACGCAGTGTGCGCAGCATCGACATCACCGGCGTGATGCCGCTGCCACCGGAGACGAACAGGATGCGCCGCGGCAAAACCTCGGGCATGACGAAATCCCCGCCCACCGCATCCAGACCGAGCACCATGCCCGGATAGGCGTGGTCGCACAGGTAGTTCGACACCAGACCGCCGTCGTGTCGGCCGATGGTCAATTCGATGTAGCGGGCGCCTTCCGCGCTGGCCGGCGAATAGCAGCGAGTCCTGCGTCTGCCGTTGATCTCGACGGACAGGTTGATGTGCTGGCCGGCCCGGAAGCCGGCGAACGCCTCGTTGGGTTCCAGCGTCAGAGTCACGCTCCGGGGCGTCTGCCGCCGTACCGCGACCACCTTGGCGCGCGCGTCACGCCGCGTCCACGTCGGTTCGACGAGCTCGGTGTAGCGGTCCACGCCATGCGGACCTGTGAGCAAGTTGGCCAACGCGCTCACCCGCCGACTCGCGAGGAGGCGCCGGCCGACGCCTTCAGTCAGTGTTTGAGTGAACATGTGTACACAGTGCGCGCATACAACTGGCGCTGTCAACGATAAATTTGCTGCTTGTGGTACGGTTCACATCAGTGAACAGACGTACGCCGAGTACCCGAACACGACGCGCAGAAACATCTCGATCGTCGCGTTCGCGGGACACCCTCTCCCGAGACGAACGAAAAGAAGCCACCCGTCGGGCGATCATCGCGGCCGCGCTCAAACTCCTGGAGGACCGCAGCTTCAGCGCGCTGAGCCTGCGTGAGGTCACGCGTGAGGCCGGTATCGTGCCCGCGGCGTTCTACCGCCATTTCGACTCGATGGACGCGCTCGGCCTCGTACTCATCGACGAATCGTTCCGTTCTCTGCGCGAAATGTTGCGTGGCGCGCGCGCCGGCAAGCTCGATCCGCACCACGTCATCGAATCCTCGGCGGAGATCCTCATCGGCAGCTTCAACGAACGCCGTGAGCACTGGCGGTTCATCGCGCGGGAACGCTCCAGCGGGGTGTCGGTGCTGCGCTACGCGATTCGCACCGAGGTCCGGCTGATCACCTCGGAGCTCGCGATCGACCTGGCCCGCTTCCCGGCTCTCAAGGACTGGAGCAGCGAGGACCTCAACATCCTGGCCAGCCTCTTCGTCAACGCCATGATCTCGATCGCCGAGGCCCTGGAAGACGCAGGGGATGCAGCGGCCATCGACGTCATCCACCGCACCGCGGTCAAACAATTGCGAATGATCGCCGTCGGCGTCCAGGGCTGGCACAGTGAAAGTTAGGGTCCCGTCATGGCCCTCGACGTCGCCTACCCGCGCCCCGACATCGCCGTCATCACGCTGAACCGGCCGGACAAACTGAACGCACTGTCCTACGAGCTCGTGGAGGGCCTGCACGCGACAATCGACGACATCGCCGCCAACAACGACTGCCGCGTCGTCGTGCTCACCGGCGCCGGTCGCGGGTTCTGTTCCGGGCTGGACCTGAGCGCCCCGAATCCACCGGAAGCCGCAGGCGGCACCGAGTTTCCGCGATCCGGTATGCGCTGGCAGGAACGCATCGCCAATCTCACGGTCAAACTCCACCGGCTGCGCCAGCCCGTCATCGCCGCGGTCAACGGCCCGGCATACGGCGGCGGGTTCGCGCTCGCCGCGGCGAGCGACATCCGGTTGGCGTCTGAATCCGCCCGGTTCTGCACGCAATTCATCAAACTCGGCATCGGCGGCTGCGACATCGGGGTCAGTTACACCCTGCCCCGCATCATCGGCGCAGGCCCGGCATTCGACATGATCCTGACCGCCCGCAGGGTCGACGCGGCCGAGGCGCTGCGTCTCGGCCTGGTGTCGCGGGTGTGCGCCAACGTGGTCGACGACGCGCTGGAGATCGCCGAAACCCTGTGCGGCTATGGCAAATTCGGCCTGGAATCAACCAAGCAGGTGTTGTGGGCGAATATCGACGCGGGCTGCCTGGAAACCGCACTCCAGGTGGAAAACCGCAGCCAGATCCTGGCGTCGTCGGGCGGCGGCGTGGCCGAGTTCAGCGAGGCGTTCCGCCACCGTCCACGATGATCACCTGACCGGTGATGTAGCTGCCGGCATCCGAACACAGCAACAGCGCCGCACCGACCATCTCGTCCGGAGTGGCGAGCCGCTTCATCAGCGTGCCGCCAACCATCATGTCGATGGCCTCCTGCGGGTTGTTGCGCATCATGTCGGTGTCGACGGGCCCGGGCGCCAAGGCGTTGACGCGGATGCCGAACGGTGTGAACTCGGCCGCCATCGACCGCGTCACCGACATCAGTGCGGCCTTGCCCGAGGCATAGATCGACAGCGCGGGGGCGAAGTTGAACGCGCCCACCGAGACCATGTTCAGCACCGCCGCCGTGGGGCTCGCCTTGAGATGCGGCAGCGCGTGCTGGACGAGGAACACCGGGCCGCGCAGATTGACGTCGTAGGACTTGGCCCAGGCCTCCGGCGTCATCTGGCCGAACGGCTGAGCCAGCGCATTGGCGGCGTTGTTCACCACGACGTCGATGCCGCCGAACTCCGACACCGTGCGCTCCACGAGCGCGCCGAGATCGTCGATGTTGCCGCTGTGGGCCGGAACCCCGATCGCCTGGCCGCCGAGCTCACGCAACTTGGCGGCCGCCGCCTCACACGCGTCGGACTTGCGACTCGCGACGGCGACGCGCGCGCCGGCGAGCACGAAACCCTCGGCGAGGGCGAACCCGATGCCACGGGTGCCGCCGGTGACGACGACGGTCCGGTCGCTCATATCGAAGAGGTGATCGAATTTCTGGCGGTCCACCCGGTCAGTAGAACACGTTCTAGCTGGATGTGACGTTGGCCTCCAAACCCCCCTGCAAACTGGCATGTCCGGCGGCCGCGGTGCCAGCATGGCTATGTAGCCGTAACACGAACGAAACAGGCTGGTAGAAAGTGTCCACGTTGAGCCGGCGTCGCTGGTGGGTCCTGCGGGCCCTCGGTCGCAACCCCTTGGTTCGGCGATTCGACCGCATCGAGGCGATGGCCGTGGTGCTGGCCACCGTGTTCGCGGTCCTCGTCATCCCCTATGCGGTCAGCGTCGGCGAGGACGTGTACGGCGAGAGTCTCCGCTCGGCGCGTGAACAGGCGCAGACCCGCATCCCGACCCAGGCCACCGTGGTCTCCGACAGTGCGCCGGCCGCCGACAACGCCGCCGTCAGCATCGTCAGCGTGAAATGGACCGCGGCCGGTTCGGAGCACACCGGCGTGATCCGGCCGTCGCAGCCGGTGAGCGAGGGCGACCAGGTGCAGATCTGGGTGGACGGCAAAGGGCGCCGCGTTCCACCGCCGACCAGTCCCGCAACCGCGACCGGCTACGGGACGGCCGCAGCGATCGGCATTTGGTTGAGTGCCGTCGCCCTCGGCGCGATGGCGGTCGCGGCCACCCGCAAAGTACTCAACCGCTACCGGCTCAACGCCTGGTCGGACGAGCTGCACGTGCTGCTCGATCGCGGCGACGGCCGCACCAAATGGCCTCGCTAGCTACACGCAGCCACTGATGTTGACGCGCCGGCCGACATTCGCGCACACGCTGATGTTCGGCGGCGGCGGCGGGGGCGGCACGTAACCCGGCGGAGGCGGCGGAGCCAGCGCGTCGTTCAGTTCGGACATGGGATCCGAGCACCCGGTGACGTCGACATGCCTGCCGCCGATCGATCCACAGATGGTCGCCTGCGCGGTCGGCGGGCCGGTCACCACCAGGCCCGCGACGAACATCAGCGTCGCGGCAGCCGCTGGCCACAATTTACGCACGCGCTCATGTTGCGCCGTTTGCCGCCGCTTTGCCTGCGTTATCGGGAAGCTGCGGTTTTGACGGCCCTTTGGATAGTTTGCCCGTCAGCGGACGAAAGCCATGCCGTCAGGCTCGCAGCAATGCCGCTGATTTGCCAGGGATCCCCCGCCTGCGACGTGCCGGTGTGACGTATCGCATTGCAATCCATTGATTTTCGTGTGGGTAATCCTGTGGTGATGAAACGTGAACGCATTACCGCGAGGGCCGTGTAACGATGCGGCCTGACCGGCCGATATGTTTGCTGCATACCTGACAATTTGGGGGTGGGGATCATCGCGTGGCTTCGACGGTTCGCGGTAGTGGCACTGGTGCCGTTGATGGGTTTCGTGATGGTGAGTACACCGGCCAAGGCCGTCGAGATCTGGCAACGTAAGAAGCCTCCATTGTCCACGCCGTGGACGCAGCTGGTGGGACCGGGAAACGCGCTGCCCGAGTATCCGCGGCCGCAGATGGTGCGGCAACGTTGGCTCAACCTCAACGGCGGATGGAGCTACACGGGCCGATCGCTGCAGGACGCCGAGAAGAAACCGCCATCGGCGAGCCAGTACACCGAACGGATCCTCGTCCCCTATCCCACAGAGTCGGCACTGTCCGGCATCCAGCGTCACGACGATCAGATGTGGTACCGCAAGCTCGTCAAGGTGCCTGCCGACTGGCGTGGGCAACGCGTGCTGCTGCACTTCGGCGCGGTCGACCAGATCGCGACCGTCTGGGTCAACGGCCAGCAGGTGGCCCACCACGAGGGCGGCTACACCGGGTTCAGCGCCGACATCACCGGCGCGCTGCTGCGCTCGCCCGTCCAGGAGCTGACCGTGCGCGTCGAGGACCGCAACGAGGCAGGCGGGTTTCCGGTCGGCAAACAGCGCAACGCTCCCCGCGGGCTCGCCTACACCGGCGCGTCGGGCATCTGGCAGACGGTGTGGATGGAACCGGTCAGTGCGGCCCATATCGAGAAGCTCGACATCACTCCGGATCTGACCGGCTTCACCGTCACGCCCAGGCTCCCGGGCACGACCTACCAGCGCGTTGAGGTCGTCGTCACCGAGCCCGGCGGCGCGGAGGTCGCGCGCGCATACGGAAAACCCGGCCAGCCCGTCCGTCTCCCGGTGGCCAAGCCGCACCTGTGGACACCGGACGATCCCTATCTCTACGACCTCAAAGTCCGGCTCGTGAGTCCGTCCCGCCGCGTCATCGACGAGGTATCCAGCTACGGCGGGTTGCGCACCATCGGCACGGTCAGGGACGCGGTCGGCCGGCCGCGTATCGCGTTGAACGGCAAGATCACGTTCCTGCACGGCCCGCTGGACCAGGGCTACTGGCCGGACGGCATCTACACCGCCCCCACCGACGATGCGCTCAAGTTCGACCTCGAGCGCACGAAGGAGCTGGGGTTCAACTTCGTTCGCAAGCACGCCAAGGTGGAGCCAGCCCGGTGGTATTACTGGGCCGACAAACTCGGGCTGATGGTGTGGCAGGACATGCCGTCGCTGGGCGAATCGATCAACGGTCCGATGACTGGCCCGTCCCCCGATCCGGTCCCCGAGGCGAAGGCGCGCTTCGAGAAGGAACTCGCCGCGATGGTCGACCAGCTGCGCAGTTTCACGTCCATCATCGGCTGGGTGCCGTTCAACGAGGGCTGGGGTGAATTCGACACGGCCCGCATCGCCGACAAGGTGAAGGCGCAGGACCCCTCACGCATGGTGAACGCCAACAGCGGCGTCAACTGCTGCAAGTCCCGTCCGGACAGCCGGGCCGGGGACGTCTACGACAGCCACAACTACGTCGGCCCCGTCCGCAAGGAGGGCCCCGAGCATCGCGTGATCGTGCAGGGCGAGTACGGCGGCCTCGGTCTCGCGCTCGCCGACAACCGGTGGCCGGGCCTGCCGGAGGCGTACGAGATGACCGACAGCCCGGCCCGGTTGACGCAGCGGTATGTCGAGGTCAGCCGGGATGTCGAGAACCTGGTGCGCAGCGACGGCCTGTCGGGCGCGGTCTATACCCAGACGACCGATGTCGAGAACGAGGTGAACGGCTACCTCAGCTACGACCGGCGGTTGGTCAAGGTCGAGCTGCCCGTCGTCGCCGAACGCAACCGCGCGGTGATCGCCGCGGGCGCCGGCTGACTCGAGGGCGCCGCAAGCGCTGTTTAGGCCGCCTCACCCCGGGTAGTCTCCCGCGACGCCCAGCCGAGGAGGCCCGATGAACGTCGTCGACACCGCCAAGCAACAGGCCAAACAGCTCGCGCACAAAGTCGTCGAGAAGGTCGGTGAAAAGGTCACCGCCGACTCGCGCGTCCAAGCCATCACCATCGCCCGCCCACGCGCCGAAGTCCTGGACCTCTTCCAGGATCCTGAGCGCCTCTCCCGCATCTTCGGCGACATCGCGGACGTCACCGACGCGGGGGCCGACCGTCTCCGGTGGACCTTCGCCGGCGACGACGGCCCGGTCTGGGACTGCGTGGTTTCCTGCGAAGGCGACAACCGGCTGCGCTATGTCGACGTGAATCCGGAGCGCGCCGCCGGGCTCACCCTCGACTTCTCCGACGCCCCGGGGGACCGCGGCACCGAGGTGGTCGCCCACGTCACCGCGCCGGGTCCCGGCGCCCTCACCGGCGTGCTCACGTTCAAGGCCCTCTATCGTGCCCGCGCCCTGCTGCAGACCGGCGAAGTGCCCACCATCGCGCGCAACCCCAGCGCCCGCGACTCCTCCCGCTGAAAGGCCTTTCATGAAAGCTCTCGTCTGGAACGGCACCAACGACCTGGCTGTCGAAACCGTTGACGACCCAACGATTCTCAATCCGCACGACGTCATCGTGGCCGTCAGGCTCACCACCACCTGCGGCTCCGACCTTCATTTCATCGACGGCTACCTGCCCGGCATGCGCGCGGGCGACGTCTTCGGCCACGAGTTCATGGGCGAGGTCGTCGAAGTCGGTGCCGAGGTCACCGACACCAAGGTCGGCGCCCGCGTCGTCGTGCCGTCGTTCATCGCCTGCAACCGGTGCTGGTACTGCGACCACGACCTCTACTCGCTGTGCGACACCACCAATCCCAACGCCGAACTCCAGCGGCCGATCCTCGGCTCCCCCACCGCGGGCATCTACGGCTACACCCATCCGTTCGGCGGCTACGCCGGCTCGCACGCCCAATACATCCGCGTGCCGTTCGGTGACGTGAACTGCTTCGCCATACCGGATTTCGTCACCGACGAACAAGCGCTGTTCATGTCCGACGCCGTTCCCACCGGCTACATGGGCGCCGACTTCTGCGACATCGCCGGCGGCGACACCGTCGCCGTCTGGGGTGCGGGCGCCGTCGGTCTCATGGCGGCCCGCAGCGCGCTGCTCAACGGCGCAGGCCGCGTCATCTCCATCGACCGATACCCCGAACGCCTCGCTCTCGCACAACAACTCGGCGCCGAGACGATCAACTACGCCGAGATCGAAAGCGTCCAGGAAGCCCTCGGTGAGGCCACCGGCGGCCGCGGACCCGACGCCGTCATCGAAGCCGTCGGCATGGAAGGCCATTCCACCGGCGTCCGACAGGTCTACGACCGCGCCAAACAGGCCCTCCGCATGGAGACCGACCGCGCCGCCCCGCTGCGGGAGGCGATCCTGGCCTGCCGCAAAGGCGGCGTCGTCTCGGTACTCGGCATCTACGGCCTCACCGACAAGTTCCCGATGGGCATGCTCACCAACAAGAGCCTCACCCTGCGCACCGCCCAACAACACGGACAGCGGTACATCCCACAGTTTTTCGACTACGTCGCACAGGGCGACCTGGACCCGTCGATCCTGATCACCCACGACCTACCCCTCCACGAGGGCGTGCGCGCCTACGACATGTTCAAGAACAAGACCGACGGCTGCATCCGCGTCGTCCTACGCCCGTAGCCCGCCCGTCAGCTCGCGGGCACTGACGAACACCCGAGCCCGGCCGGTGACCGGGTCATCGAATTCGAGGCGATGCGAAAGAAGCTGCAGCGGGCTGCCGAAATCGTCGGGCGCCACGTCGATCACATTCGGGTAGAACGGATCACCGGTGATCGGTAGTCCGATCGAGGTCATGTGGACCCGCAGCTGATGGGTGCGACCGGTGCGCGGGGTGAGCCGGTAGCGGCCGTCGTTCAGCGGTTCCACGTAGGTTTCGGCATTCGGTTCGCCCGGCTCCTCGACGGCCTGTAACTGACCGCGCCGCTTGACGATACGGCTGCGCAACGTGGTGGGAAGCGCCACGCTCGGCTGCCCGTGGGCATGGGCGAGGTAGGTTTTCGCGACGCGCCCCTGCGCGAACAGGGTCTGATACCGGCCCCGCAGCTCACGGCGGGTCGTGAACAACAGCACCCCGGCGGTCAACCGGTCCAGCCGGTGCGCGGGGCTCAACTCGGGGAGATTCAGTTCCCGGCGCAGCCGCACCAGTGCGGTCTGCGCGACGTGACTGCCGCGGGGCATGGTCGCCAAGAAGTGCGGTTTGTCCACCACGACGATGTCGTCGTCGCGGTACAGCACCGGGATGTCGAACGGCACGACCGCTTCGTCGGGCAACTCGCGGTAGAGATAGACGTGAGCACCCGCCGGCAGCACGGTCGATTCGTCGAGAACGGCGCCGTCGACCGAGAACACTTCCCCCGCACGGACTTTCGCACCCGCGCCGAACCGGCGCTCGAACTCGTCGACCAATCGGCCGCCGTGCACGCGCACCCGCGCCGGCCCCAATCCGTCGCGCACCGGTAGCGGTGCGGGTCTTCTCAAGTGAGCGGTACCGGCTCGAGGATCTCAGCGCGGGCCTCCGGCGCGGCCTGGCGCAGCGCGTCGGCCGATTCGTCGTCGGGCTGCTGTTGCGAACGCACCTCGGCATCGACCCTGGCGATGTAGGTCGCGACCTCGCGGTCCACATCCTCTGCGCTCCAACCCAGTACCGGTGCCACCACTTCGGCGACCTCGCGGGCACAGTCCACGCCGCGGTGCGGGTACTCGATCGAGATCCGCATCCGCCGCGCCAGGATGTCCTCCAGATGCAGTGCGCCTTCGCCCGCGGCCGCGTACCAGGCCTCGACCTTCAGATACACCGGTGCATTCGAGATCGGCGCGAGCAGTTCGGGCTTTCCATCGGCCATCGCGAGCACCTCGCCGATCAACGAGCCGTACCGGTCGAGCAGGTGGCGCACCCGATACGGGTGCAGTCCGTAATGCCGGCCCACGTGTTCGGTCTGGTTGATCAGCGCGAAATAGCCGTCGGCGCCCATCAGCGGCACCTTCTCGGTGATCGACGTCGCCACCCGGGCCGGGACGAACTCCGCCGCGGCATCGACCGCGTCGGCCGCCATCACCCGATAGGTGGTGTACTTCCCGCCCGCGATCGCGACCAGCCCGGGAGCGGGAACCGCGACGGCGTGCTCGCGCGACAGCTTGGACGTTTCCTCACTCTCACCGGCCAGCAGCGGCCGCAGCCCGGCGTAGACACCGTCTATGTCGTCGTGGGTCAGCGGGGTGGCCAGCACGGTGTTGACGTGGCCCAAGATGTAGTCGATGTCGGCCTTGGTGGCAGCCGGATGAGCCAGGTCGAGATTCCAGTCGGTGTCGGTGGTGCCGATGATCCAGTGCGTGCCCCACGGGATGACGAACAGCACCGACTTCTCGGTGCGCAGGATGATCGCCACCTCGCTGACGATCCGGTCCCGTGGCACCACGACGTGCACGCCCTTGGAGGCCCTGACCCGGAACCGGCCGCGTTCCTTCGACAGCGCCTGGATCTCGTCGGTCCACACGCCGGTGGCGTTGATCACGACATGGCCGTGCACGTCGGTCGTGCTGCCGTCCTCGGAGTCACGGACCTGCACGCCGGTGACACGGTCGCCCTCGCGCAGCAACGCGACCACCTGCGTCGAGGTCCGTACCACGGCGCCGTAGTGGGCCGCGGTGCGCGCGACGGTCATGGTGTGCCTGGCGTCGTCGACGACGGTGTCGTAATAGCGGATGCCGCCGATGAGCGAACTCCGCTTGAGCCCCGGGGCCAGCCGCAGCGCCCCGGCCTTGGTCAGATGTTTTTGCGCGGGAACGGATTTCGCGCCGCCGAGCTGATCATAGAGAAAGATGCCCGCCGCCACGTACGGCCGCTCCCACCACCTGTTGGTCAGCGGGAACAGAAACGGCAGCGGCTTCACGAGGTGCGGCGCGAGGGTCGTCAGGCTGAGTTCGCGTTCGTGCAACGCCTCGCGCACCAGGCCGAACTCCAGCTGCTCGAGATAGCGCAGCCCGCCGTGGAACATCTTCGAGCTGCGGCTCGACGTGCCGGACGCGAAGTCGCGGGCCTCGACGAGGGCCACCTTGAGCCCACGGGTGGCGGCGTCCAGCGCCGCGCCTGCTCCCACGACACCACCGCCGATGACCACGACGTCGAATTGCTCACTGCCTAATTGCTGCCAGGCTTGCGCCCGTTGCTGCGGCCCGAGGAGGGTTTGCCCGTCGCCCGGTGCTGAGATCGGGACAGTCACGATCCCCAGGCTACGTGGCCCTCCAACCATTTGCCCGCCGCCGGGCCGTGGCGTGGCCCGTCGTGGCTAATCCAGGTCGTCGTGTTTCATGAGCTGGCGCGCCGCCTCGGTGATCGACCCGGACAGCGACGGGTAGACGGAGAACGTCTGCGCGAGATCGTCGACGGGTATGCCGTTCTGCACGGCCAGGGCGATGGGCAGGATCAGCTCGGAGGCAATCGGCGCGACCACCACGCCGCCGATCACCACACCCGTCGCCGGGCGGCAGAAGATCTTGACGAAGCCGTGGCTGAGGCTCGACATCTTCGCGCGGGCGTTCGTGCTGAGCGGCAACATCAGCGTGCGGGCCGGCACGGAGCCGTCGTCGATCGCGGCTTGGGGCACGCCCACGGCCGCGATCTCGGGTCGCGTGAACACCGCCGCGGCCACGGTCCGCAACCTGATCGGCGCGACCGCCTCGCCGAGCGCGTGATACATCGCGATGCGGCCCTGCATCGCGGCGACCGACGCCAATGGCAGCAGGCCCGTGCAGTCGCCTGCCGCGTAGATACCCGGGACCGACGTGCGCGACACCCGGTCGACTGTCAGGTAATTGCCTTGACCCAGTTCGATGCCCACGCGCTCCAGACCGAGACCCGTCGTGTTGGGCACCGAGCCGACCGTCATGAGCGCGTGGCTGCCTTCCACCGTGCGGCCGTCGGTCATGGTGACCAGCACGCCGTTGTCGGTGCGCGTCACGGACTCGGCGCGGGCGTTCTTGACGAGCGTGACACCGCGTTCGGCGAACACCTGCTCCAGCACCGCGGCGGCATCGGAGTCCTCGTGCGGCAGGATCTGGTCGCGGCTGGCCACGACGGTCACCGTCACGCCGAGCTCGGTGTAGGCGTTGACGAACTCGGCACCCGTCACACCGGACCCGACGACGACCAGATGGTCGGGCACGCTGTCGAGGTCGTAGAGCTGACGCCAGTTGAGGATGCGGTCGCCGTCGGGTGCGGCGTTGGGCAACACACGCGGGCTCGCGCCTGTGGCGATCAACACGACATCGGCCGTCAACTGGCGAACACGGCCGTCCGCGCCGGTGACCTTGATGCGGTGCTGGGCCATACCGGGAACGTCGTCGATCAGTTCGCCACGGCCCTCGATCAGATCGATGCCCTCGCTGCGCATCCGCTGCGCGATGTCGCTGGACTGCGCCGAAGCCAGCGACTTCACCCGCTCGTTGATCTGCGGCAGCGAGATCTTGGCCTGCTCGAAATCCAGCGAATAGCCCAGGTTGGGGGCCCGGCGCAGCTCGGTCCGCACGCCCGTCGATGCGATGAACGTCTTCGACGGCACGCAGTCCCACAGCACGCACGCGCCACCGATGCCATCGGAGTCGACGACGGTGACCTGGGCGACCTTCGGGCCTCGGGCCGCGGCGACCAGGGCCGCCTCATATCCGGCGGGGCCGCCGCCGAGGATCACGATGCGGGTAACCACGGCACTAACCTAACGAACTTTGCGGATTAAGCTGTCTTACCGTGCCGCTTTACGCCGCGTATGGATCCAACATGCATCCGGAGCAAATGCTCCAGCGTGCTCCCCATTCGCCGATGGCGGGAACCGGGTGGTTGCACGGCTGGCGGCTGACCTTCGGCGGCGAGGACATCGGCTGGGAAGGTGCCCTGGCAACGGTCGTCGAGGATCCGCTGTCCAAGGTGTTCGTCGTGCTCTACGACATGACCCCGGCCGACGAGCAATCGCTGGACCGCTGGGAGGGTTCCGAGCTCGGCTTCCACAAGAAGATCCGCTGCCGCGTGGACCGGCTGTCCTCCGACACCACCACCGACCCCGTGCTGGCCTGGCTCTACGTCGTCGACGCCTGGGAAGGCGGCCTGCCATCCGCCCGCTACATCGGCGTCATGGCCGACGCGGCCGAGATCGCCGGCGCGCCGCCGGAGTACGTCCACGACCTCCGCACCCGCCCGGCCCGCAACATCGGCCCGTAGCTCTTGGGGTCCCTTGGCCTGTCTTGGGTCCCCTTGCACCGCGAGCGACCGTGTTTGTACGCCGACACGCCGTAATTCGCGTACCTAAGCGGTCGCTCGCGCCGCGCGAGCGTCACGCAACTGCGCACTGATCCGCGCGACCATCTCCCCTTGCCGGTGCCGAACATCGTCGAACACGATCGCGATGACGCTCCACCCCACGGCCATCAGCGCCGCGGTACGTCGACGGTCATTCAGCAAGGCGTCGGGATTGTCATGCCAGTCAGCGCTGTCGTATTCGACCGCTACGTGCTCGTTCGGCCAGGCGAAATCAAGGCGCCTGAGCTGGCCGTTGCCGTCGCGGACCTCGTACTGCAATTCGGGAACCGGCAGACCGCCGTCGAGCATCACCAGCCGCGCCTCGCTCTCCATCGGAGACTCGGCACGCGGATCGGCCAACGGTATGAGGTTGCGCACATGGACGATGCCGCGCCGCCCGGCCTGATCGAGGGCCGCCCGCCAGAGGTCGGCGCGCGTGCAGGTGCCACTGCGGAGTGCCGCGTCGAGGGTCGCGAGCGCGCGCGGACGCCTCAGACCGCGAGCCACCTCGATCGCCGTCCAGTTCGGGGTCGTCACCAAGCGCCCGCCGACAACATTGAGGGGCGCGCCCTCGCGGCGATGCACGACCAGCCCGTCAGCCGACCGCAGCCGCGAACCGATCGGTTCCAGCACATGCAGATCGGCCGGTTGCTCGGTGTCGAAACCGAATACCGCCGCCGCCGTCCCGAGGCACACCGGTACCCGGGCACCGCAGGAAAGGTCGAGGCCACGTAGTCGCGTTTGCAGGTCCGGTTCACCGATGCAATAGATGCCTTGCCAAATACGTTCCAACGCACCGCAGTTCACGGCAGACTGCAATTCACGCCGTGTGAAATACGCGAGAATCTGGGCGCTGGTCGCGACACCGCCCTGCCCCTGGAAGATCGACTCGAGCTGCTGATCCATGTGCAAGATCGTCGGCAGTCGGAGCGTTGGGCGGTAGCCCGAATTTGTGTGGTTGTGGATAACTTGCGCTTTGTGGGCCGTTCAGAGCCTTTCACGGGCAGCCCCGCGCGACGACCGACCGCCGAGGTACACGAATTGCGGCGTGTCGGTGTACAGACACGGTCACTCGCGGTGCGTGGTGAGCAGGACCGCGCGCTCAGCTCTCAGGGCGGTGAGTTCGTCGCTGACGCTCTGCTTGGCCACCCTGAGGTTATCGAGTACCCGCTTGACGCCGGTGATCGCTTTCTCGACGTTCTCCTGCGCCTCGATGATGCGGTCACGCACGATGAGATCGGTGAAGAAGTTGTCGAACCACACGTCGAAAACCCTTGTGAACGAATTGAGTTCGACGGCTTGCACACCGGCTATGTGGACATCGGCGAGTTCGGTTGTGAATCGCCGGAGCGCACCGTCCGCAGACCTCAGCAGGACGGCGACATCGTCGAGCCGGTTCTCCTTGACGATGCTGGCGATCATCCCGCCGTCGAACCACGTGTCGTAAGCCGACCACGACCGCGCGCTGTCGAGTCGCTCTGCAGCCGAACGCAAATCACCCAGCGCCTGCTGACCGGCTTCGTATGCCTGATCGAGTTCGGTGTGGGAGGCCGTCAAATGCCCACGGCGCTCGGCGATTTCGAGCAACCTCACCGAGGTCGGGTCGTGGTGATCGTGCAGCCATTGCTCCTTGGCGGCCAGGGCCTGTTCGTAGCGTGTTGTGACATCGCCGAGGGCCTGGAGTTGACGGGTGAGATGGTCGACGAGGCGCTGGTCGGCATCGGCTCGGGCCTGCTGTGTGCGGTACTCGTATTCGGCGGCTTGGTGCTCGGTCGTCTCGCGGGCCATCGCGTCGTCGTGTGAGCCCTTGAGATGCGACAGGATCATCGTCAGCGAGAACGATTCCAGCTTGGCCACGTCGCGGGCCTCGGCCGCGACCTGCCGCTGGGCCGCTTGTGCGCGATCGGCCGACTCCTTGGCCGCCACCTTCGCGGCGTCGAGCCGCCGCCGCAGAGACTCCGCTTCCCGCACGGCCGCGGTTGCCGCTGACAATTCGTCATCGGGTGTGTCGGTCACACCGACAGCCTATGGGCGCTCGTGAGCCGCGAGTGACGCAAAAATGTCGCCCAAATGCGGCGTGTCGGCGTACAGACACGGTCGCTCGCGGTGCGAGGCAACCCGCCAACCCGCCGGCGCGAGGCTGCTGGGCAATCAGGCTGAGGCGGCGATGATGTTGACCATCGTGCGCACGCCGATGCCAAGGGCACGCTCGTCGATGTCGAAGGTGGGCTGGTGGAGATCGAGCTGAGGGCCTTGGCCGCTCCACACGCCGAGCCGGGCCATCGCTCCGGGCACCTCTTCGAGGTACCAGGAGAAGTCCTCGCCGCCGCCGGACTGGTGGGTGTCGGCGAGGACGTCGGGGCCGACGGCCTCGATCGCGTGGGTGAGGATGCGGGTGGACACCTCTTCGTTGACGACGGGCGGCACACCACGCCGGTAGTTCAGGCTGTGCTCGATGTTCAGCGGTGCGAGCAGCGACGTAACCGTCTCTTCCACAATGGATTCCAGTGTCAGCCAGGTGTCGCGGCTCGCGGTCCGGATGGTGCCGGCGAGCGTGCCGATCTGCGGGATGGCGTTGGCGGCGACGCCTGCGTTGACCGCGCCCCACACCATGACGGTGTCATGCCGCGGGTCGATACGGCGGGACAGGACCCCGGGAAGGCCGGTGATCAGCGTGCCGAGCCCGTAGACGAGGTCGCCGGTCAGGTGTGGCCGCGAGGTGTGCCCGCCGGGTGAGTGCAGGGTGATCTCGATCGAATCGGCGGCCGAGGTGATGGGACCCGGCTTGGTCGCGACCCGGCCGACCCGCAGCCGCGGATCGCAATGCAACGCGTAGATGCGGGACACCCCGTTGAGGACGCCGGCGTTGACGGCGTCGATCGCGCCGCCGGGCATGAGTTCCTCGGCGGCCTGGAAGACCAGCCGCACGCCGACCGGGAGTTCCGACGCCGACGCCAGCGCGAGCGCAGTACCCAGCAGCACCGCGGTGTGTGCGTCGTGGCCGCACGCGTGGGCGACGTTGGGCACGGTGGACGCGTACGACGCCCCGGTCCGGTCGGCCATCGGCAGCGCATCCATGTCGGCGCGCAATGCGATCCGCGGGCCGTCCTCGGGCCCGAAGTCACAGGTCAGCCCGGTTCCGCCGGGCAGCACCTTCGGGTTGAGCCCGGCGTCGGCGAGGTGGCGGGCGACGAACTCGGTGGTGGCGAATTCCTGACGGCCCAGCTCTGGATGGGCGTGGATGTGGCGACGCCACGACACCATCTCGTCGTAGTTCGCCGACAACCACCGCGCGGCGGCGTGCGACAACACGCTCATCGCACCTGCCTCCTCTGCTGTGCTTCGAGCACGCGATCACGCTCGGCAGGCGTTTCGGCCAACCGAACGACGGTGCGCGCCAACATGATTGCGCCTTCGACCACGCCCTTGTCCGCGCTCGGTCCCACCGCGGCCGTCGCGAACGCGGGCTGGTGGATGGCCGCGCCGCCCGAGTCGATGCCGATCACCGGGTGAATGCCCGGCATCACCTGCGTGATGTTGCCCATGTCGGTGCTGCCCAACGGCACGCTCGCCTCGACGCTCTCGGGCAGCGGATCACGCCCGAGCCGAACCATCTCGGCGCGAATCGTCTCCGAAAGCCAGGGATCAGGCAATAGTTCGGCGTAGGCCGGTGCGGTCTCGGTGACCTGGTGCTCGCAGCCGGTGGCCAGCGCACCGGCCTCGAAGCAGCCGGCCATGCGCCCTTCCAGTTCGCGCAGCGCCGCCATGTCGGTGGCCCGCATCGTGTAGCGCATCTCGGCCCGGCCCGGGATCACGTTGGTGGCCTGGCCGCCATGGGTGACGATGCCGTGCACCATCTGGCCCGGCATCAATTGCTGACGCAGCAGGCCGATCGCCACCTGGGCGACGGTGACCGCGTCACCGGCGTTCACGCCCAGGTACGGGGCGACGGCGGCGTGCGATTCGCGGCCCGTGTAGTCGACGGTCACCTCCGACAGCGCCAGTGACCGGGCCGCGGCAATGTCGACCGGACCGGGATGCAGCATGACCGAGGCGGCGATGTCGTCGAAGGTTCCGGCGTTGAGCAGCAACACCTTTCCGCCACCCAGCTCCTCAGCAGGCGTGCCGACGAGCACGACGGTCAGGCCGAGGTCGTCGGCAACCTCGGCCAGTGCCAGCGCGGTCCCGACGGCCGACGCCGCAATGATGTTGTGCCCGCACGCATGTCCGATCTCGGGCAGCGCGTCATATTCCGCGCACACCCCGACCACCAGCGGCCCGCTGCCGTACGACGCCCGAAACGCGGTGTCGAGCCCGCCGGGCGCCGCGGTGATCTCGAAGCCGTATTCGGCGACGAGAGTTTGGGTCTTGGCGCAGCTGCGGTGTTCGGCGAAGGCCAACTCCGGCTCGGCGTGGATCGAGTGCGACAGTTCGACGAGGTCGCCACGACGCCGGTTGACGGCGTCTTCGACGCATAGCGATGCGGTGGCGGTGGGCATCTTGGCAGTATCTCACCACCGCGAAGACGCGGTTAAGCTCGCCTATCGTGACCGACAGCCCCGCCCCCGCAGCACCAGATTCGCTCCTCGCGTCGGCACAAGCCATCGCCGAACGGACCGGCGTCGAACACCACGACGTGGCAGTCGTCCTCGGATCGGGCTGGGCACCCGCGGTCGCCGAACTCGGCGATCCGGTGGCGGTGGTCCCGATGGCCGAACTTCCCGGTTTCACCCCGCCCAGCGCCGCCGGTCACGGCGGCCAGGTGCTGTCGGTCCGCATCGGCGCACATCGGGTTCTGGTCCTGGTCGGCCGCATCCACGCCTATGAGGGCCATGACCTGCAGCACGTCGTGCATCCGGTGCGGACCGCCGCCGCGACCGGCGTGCGCACGGTCGTGCTGACGAACGCGGCGGGTGGCCTGCGTCCGGAGTATGAGGTGGGCCAGCCCGTGCTGATCAGCGATCACCTCAACCTCACCGCTCGCTCACCACTGGTCGGCGCGCAGTTCGTCGATCTGGTCGACGCCTACTCGCCACGGCTGCGCGCACTGGCCCGCGAGATCGAGCCCGATCTCGCCGAAGGCGTCTATGCCGGCCTGCCCGGCCCGCACTACGAGACCCCGGCCGAGATCCGGATGCTGCGCACGCTCGGTGCCGACCTCGTCGGCATGTCGACCGTGCACGAGACGATCGCCGCGCGCGCGGCCGGCGCCGAGGTGTTCGCGGTGTCGCTGGTGACGAACCTGGCCGCGGGCATGACGGGCCAACCGCTCAGCCACGCCGAGGTGCTGGAAGCCGGGCGGCAGTCGGCGACGCGGATGGGCGCGCTGCTGGCTTCGGTGGTCGAGCGCCTCTAACCCACGAGATACCGCTGCAGCGTCGGCCCGATCCAGTCGACGATCTGCTGTCGATCCATAGCCACCAACGGCGGAAACGCCAGCACATAGCGACACAGCGCCATGCCGAGCACCTGTGAGGCCGCCAAGCTGGCCCGTTGTGGCGTGTCGGCGGCGTGGCCGGTGGTCTTGGCGATGACGGGGGCGAGCTGTGCGGCGAAGATCGTTCGCATGCGCTCGGCGACGGCGTCGTTGGTGACGCCGGCGCGCAGGAGGATCAGCAATGCCTCGTCGCGCTCCCAGCGCTCCAGGAAATGTGCGGCCAGTGCCATCCCGACCTGATCGCGTGGCACCGCGGTCAGGTCCGGTAGCTCCAGGTCGAATTCGGCCGCAGCGGCGAACAGCCCTTCCTTGTTGCCGAAATAGCGCATGACCATCGACGGGTCGATCCCCGCATCGGCCGCGATCGCGCGGATCGTCGCGCGCTCGTAGCCGTCGGCGGCGAATCGTTCGCGTGCCGCGGCCAGGATCACGGACTTCGTCTCAGCTGCCGGTCGTCTCATGCCAACAAGTGTAGGCCAACATGTGTTGACATATCGCGACAACGCGCATAGCGTGATGCCAACAAGCGTTGACCAACAGTTGTTGACAAAGCGGAAGCGAGGAACGGACATGAAAGATGTGCTGATCGTCGGGGCCGGACCGGTCGGACTGACCGCCGCCATCGTGCTGACCCAACTCGGTCACGACGTGGTCGTCGTCGACGGCCAAGCCGAAGGGGCGAACACCTCCCGGGCGGCCGTCGTCCACTCACACACACTCGAGCTCTTGGAGCCCTACGGCGTGGTCGACGATCTGGTCGCGCGTGGCGTGCACACACCGACGTTTACGATCCGCGACCGCGACGCCCTTCTCATCGGGGTGCCGTTCAACGACCTGCCCACGCGCTACCCGTACACGCTGATGATCTCGCAGGCCGACACCGAGGCGTTCCTGCTCAATCGCCTGGAAGCGCTGGGCGGAAAGGTCATTCGCCCGGCCACCGTCACCGCGATCGCTCAGCACGACACGCATGTCGTCGCGACCTTCGTCGATGGCGAGCAGATCACCGCTCGATACCTCGTGGGCGCCGACGGCATGCACAGCACGGTTCGGGAGCAAGCGGGCATCGCGTTCACCGGCGGCACCTATGCCGAATCCTTCGCGCTGGCCGACGTCCGGCTCTCGGGCGGCGTGCCCGCCGACGAGGTCATCCTCTATTTCTCACCGGCCGGCCTGGTGGTGGTCGCGCCGCTGCCCGACGGGATGTACCGCATCGTCGCGACCGTCGACGAGGCGCCGCAACACCCCGATGTCGCATTCGTGCAGGGCCTGCTCGACGAGCGCGGACCGGTTGCCCGGCCCGCCGTCGTCGAAAGTGTCGTGTGGGGCTCGCGCTTCCGGGTGCACCACCGCATCGCCGACTCGTTCCGGCACAACCGCATCCTGCTGGCCGGAGACGCCGCACATGTGCATTCGCCCGCGGGCGGGCAGGGCATGAACCTCGGCATCGAGGACGCCGTCGCGGTCGCGCAGAGCCTCGCGCAAGTGCTGACCGGCAGCCCCGACAGCGTGCTCGACGAGTACGCCGCAAGCCGCCACCGCACCGCGGAAGGCGTGGTCGCGATGGCGAGCCGGCTCACCGAACTGGCGACCGCGCGCCGCCGCGCGATCCGCAACCGCGTGATGCGACTGGCCGGAAAGCTCCCCGCCGTGCGCCGCACGCTGGCCTGGCGACTGTCCGGCCTGGACCGTCGCTGAGATCGAGGAAGGAAAACCCATGGAACTCGTGAACGATCACCTCGCCGTCACGGCGCGCCTGACGGAACCCACGCCCGACGGATTTCTGGTCATCGCGGCCGAGGTCGGCCGCTGGGCCGGCCCGATCGCCGCGCCGTCGCGAGCACGACACCGGCTGATCGCGCGGCTCGCCGCATCGGCCGAGAAGCTGGCCCAGCGCGACGACGTCGTCGAAACCGTCGTGTTCAGAGGGACGTTGCGACCGCCTGGCGAGGGTTCGGAGTTGTTGCGGCACGCAGGTGTGCGGCCGGCCCGCTACGACGTCGTGGTCCTTGTGCGCACCGCCACCGCGGACGCCGCCGACGCGGTGCGCGACGACGACGCCTACCGCGCCATGGCGGCCGCGATCCAGCAGAGCGCGCGGCATACGTATCGGGTCGCGGCAGGCAACGCCGCCCGCATCGCCGATGTCGACCACAGCAGTGACCGCTGGTTTCTGTTCAATTACTTCCACTGCGACGACGCCGAAACCGTGTACGACGTGTGGGAGTACACCGCGGGCTGGTTCCAGCGACACACCGCGTTGGCCGACTCGACCCTGCTGCGCCCACTGCCCGGCGAGAAGAACGACTACAGCGTGGTCAACCACGCGAGCTGGCCCGCGCTGCGCGATTTTCTGCCGAGCCTGCTGTTCGCTCGCACGTTCCGCACGTTCGTGCTCGCGAATTTCAAGGCGAACGACGTTGCCGCCCAACCGATCATCTACCGCCGAGTGGCAACCGCGACCGGCTCGTCGACGGCCTGACGACGGCTGAGGCGGGCCACGCCCCTGGCCATCAGCGGCGCCGCGAACAGCATCAGCAGCACCCGCAGCACCTGGGCGGCGATGATGAACGTGACGTTCGACCCGGTTTCCACCGCGGTGGCCAGCACCGCGTACACGCCGCCGGGGCTGGTGGCCAGGTATCCCTCCAGTTGAGTCACCCCGGTGACGTTCGCGAGCACCACACCGAGCCCCGCGGTCGCCACGCCGAGCACCACGATGAGAGCCAGTGCCAGCGGCAGGATGCGACCGATGGCCCGCAGCGATTCGCGGGTGAACGCCACGCCGGCCTGCCAGCCGATCACCATGTACCCGGCCTGCACCAGCACGGTCGGCACGGTCAGCCCGAACGACAGGCCGGTCAACTGCAGCACGACGGTCAGCGCGAGCGGCCCGAGCAGCCCGGCGCCGGGCAACCGGATCAACTTTCCGCCCACCGCCCCGACCGCGACCAGCACGGCGATCATGGCCAGGCTGAGATACCAAGGCGCCGATGCGGTTTGGGGCGCCATCGGAGCGGGGTGGGAGCGGTCGGCATGAAAGACCAGTGTCACGACGAGCGGAATGGTCGCGGTGACCAGCGCCACCCGTAGATATTGCACGACGGAGACGACGCGGTCGTCGCCACCGAGTTCGCGGGCGATGGCCACCAGTCCGGACGCGCCGCCTGCGACCAACGCGAGCGATCCGGTGAGCGGTGAGACATCGCGATGCAGACCCAGCAACGCCCCGGCCACCACGCTGAGCAGCAGCGTGGCCACGGCGATCACCAGCACGATCAACCAGTCGGAGCGCAGGGCGTCGACGGCGTCCTGATGAACCATGGTGCCGATGTAGACGCCGAGCACACCCTGGGCCAACACGCCGGCCCGACGCGGCACCCGATCAGGCGCGAGCGACGCCAACGCCAAGGCGACACCGACCGCCAGCGCGGCGAACAGGGCTGACGAAGGGACGCCGACGAGGGTGAGCGGAACCGTGACGGCGCTCGTCACCACCACAAGCAGAGCCCACCGCAGGATTCGTCGCATTCAACCTCCAGACCCCATATTTTAAGCACAAGCTTGACAATGAACCACTTCAGCCTGGATCGATACCCGTGACAACCAAACAGTTACCAAGGTATAACTTGGTAATGATCGCGACGTCAGCCACTGAGCTGCGGGAGTCGATGATGGCGGTGACCCGTCAGATGCGGCGGCACCGGCCCGACCACGGCCTGACGCTGAGCCAGATGGAACTTCTGGGCGAGGTCAGCCGGACCGGCACCACCACCCCGGCCGAACTCGCCGCGCGCCTGCACGTGCGGGTGCAATCGCTGACCGACAGCATCAACGAACTACTCGGCCGGGGTTTGATCGCCCGGCGTCCCGATGACAACGACCGCCGCCGTCAACTCATCGACATCACCGCCGCGGGCACCGCGCTGTTACAGGCGGATCGTGCCGAACGCGACGCCTGGCTGCACGCGACGATGCGCGACAACCTCACCGATCTGGAGTTCGATCTGCTGATGCTCGTCGCGCCGGTGCTGCGCAAGCTTGCTTACTCGGAGGCTGGTGGGGGCACACTTGCCTCATGACGTCGATTGCGACAGCAGCCCACGACTGGATCGCCCACGACCCCGACCCGCAGACCGCCGCCGAATTGCGGGCCTGCAGTCCCGATGAACTCGACCGAAGGTTCAGCCACCCCCTGACATTCGGCACCGCGGGCCTACGCGGGCCGATGCGCGGTGGGCCCGACGGGATGAACCTTGCCGTCGTGCTGCGCACCACGTGGGCCGTCGCACACGTACTCAAAGACCGGGGTTTGGGCGGCTCGCAGGTGGTGGTGGGCCGCGACGCACGCCACCAGTCGGACGAATTCGCGCTGGCCGCCGCGGAAGTCCTTGCCGCCGAAGGGTTCGAGGTGCTGCTGATGCTGGCGGCCGTCCCGACGCCGGTCGTCGCGTTCGCGGTGCGACACATGCCCGCCGCGGCAGGCATCCAGATCACCGCGTCGCACAACCCCCCGTCCGACAACGGGTACAAGGTGTTCTTCGACGGCGGCATGCAGATCATCTCCCCCACCGACCGGGAGATCGAAGACGCCGTAAGCCGCGCTCCGCATGCCGACGAGATCCGCCGGGTCCCGGTCCGAACGGGTGGCCTGGCCCAGATCAAGTCCTATCTCGAGCGGGCTGCGCGGGTGCGCCGCGCCCCCGGATCGGTGCGGGTGGCCGTCACACCGCTGCACGGTGTCGGTGGCGAGTTCATCTTGGACGCAATGGCGTTGGCGGGCCTCGACGACGTCTACATGGTCGAGTCACAGTTCAATCCCGATCCGGACTTCCCGACCGTGACCTTCCCGAATCCGGAGGAGCCGGGCGCCGTCGACGAACTCCTGAGCCTGGCAGCCGATGTTTCGGCCGACATCGCGATCGCGCTGGATCCCGACGCCGACCGGTGCGCGGTCGGAGTACCGACACCCGACGGCTGGCGCATGCTGTCCGGCGACGAAACGGGTTGGCTGCTGGGCGATTACATCCTGTCGCAGGTGGAGCCCGGGCCGGTCAGCGAGGCCACCGTGGTGGCCAGCACCGTCGTATCGTCGCGCATGCTCGCCGCCATCGCCGCCGCACACGGCGCCCACCACACCGAAACCCTCACGGGCTTCAAATGGTTGGCGCGCGCGGGCGCACCCGGAAGCACCCTGGTCTATGCCTACGAGGAAGCCATCGGGCACTGCGTCGATCCGGCCGCTGTCCGCGACAAGGACGGCATCACCGCAGCGATCCTGGCGTGCGATCTGGTCGCCGCGCTGCGCGATCAGGGCCGCACCGTGCTCGACGCGCTCGACGACCTGGCCCGGGTCCACGGCGTGCACGTCACGCGCGCCGTGTCGCGTCACCTGGACGATCCCGACGACGATGCCGAAGCGGCGATGATGCGATTGCGATCCGATCTGCCGACCGAACTCGCCGGATTCGCCGTCACCGCCGAAGACCTCCTCGACCGGCGCGGCCAACAGCGCACCGACGCACTGATCTTCACTGGGGAGGACTCCGGAACCAGCATCCGTGTGGTGGTCCGCCCGTCGGGCACCGAACCGAAACTCAAGTCCTACACCGAAGTTCGGTGCGCACCCACCGAGGATCTGGCCGCCGCCCGGGAACGGGCGAACAAGCTGAGCGCCGAACTCGCCGACGCCGCCAACCGCTGGTAGCCGAGACCGTCGATGCCCGACTGGACATACCAGCCGTTGCGCCCGGTCGCGGCTGCGGTGCTCGGCGAACAACGCACCCGGCGGTGGGCGTTGCGTTTTCTGGCCACGCTGGTCGCCGCAGGCGGGCATCGCTGGATCCCGCGGGTGTTCGATCATCCAGCGGTACCCGAGGAGTGGACGGGCCGGTTCGGCGCGGTCGTCCCGCCATCGGTCGCGCGCGACGCGATCCGCGTGCTGCCGGTACAGGGCGCGAGCATCGTCGAGATCTCGCCCGTGACGGCCGCCGATGTCCGGACCGTGCGCGACGCCGCGGCCGGGCGCCGCTGTCACGTCGTCGCCCACGCGGAATCCTCCGGCGTCGCCGACCTCGTCGCACCGCACGTCGACGAGGTCATCGTCGGTACGCCACCGCACCGCCGTTATCTGACCGACCCTGACATCGACACCGCCGCGGCCGCCCTGGCCGATCCGGACGCCGTCGTGCTGGCGCGACCGTCGGTATTGCTCGACAGCGGGCCGGGCTGGTTCAACCGTGTCATCGAAGCGTCGACACCGACCGGAGAGCCACCTGGTTTGCGCAGCATCGGGCCCAATCCGGTGCGCTGGCCGTCCTGGGTGTGGGGCATGCTCGCCGGGATCGGTTTGATCGTCGCAGGCGTCGGCGCGGGAGCCATCGCGGCCGGTCCGGTGCTGCTCGGCTACGATCGCGACTACCTCGGTCTCGGTGTCGACGATCTGCGCCGTATCAACGCCAACCTCGTCCATTTCATCCGCCATGACCGGATCAGCATGGCGGGCAACATGATCGGTCTCGGCGCACTGTATGTCGGGTTGTCCTGGGGCGGCCTGCGACGCGGCCGGGTGTGGGCCCGCAACGTCATGCTGATCTCCGGCCTGGTCGCCTTTCTCACGCTGTTCTATTTCGTCGGAACCGGTTTCGTCGATCCCCTGCACACCATGGTGGTGGTCGTGCTGTTCCCCATGCTGTTGGCCGCGGTGTGGAACAAGCCGTACCCGCCGCGGTGGCGGGCCCTGCCGGACGGACCCGAATCGGAGCGCCGCCGCGCCCTGTGGGCACAACTGATCATCATCGGGGTTGGCGGCGGGCTGGCCGTCGCCGGGCTGGTCATCTCACTGGTGGGGCTCAGCGACGTGTTCGTGCCGACCGATCTGCAGTACATGCACACCCATGGGGACGCGTTGCGCAGCGCCGATCCCCAGCTCGTGCCGTTCATCGCCCATGACCGTGCCGGTTTCGGTGGCGCACTGATCGGTTCCGGCCTGGCCGTGACCCTGATCGCGATGTGGGGGTTTCGCCGCGGTGAGCGCTGGGTGTGGTGGACCTTGCTGGCCGGGTTCGTCGCAGGCACCGCGCCGGCGCTCGCCGTGCACTACGCGATCGGCTACACGAACTTCATCCACCTGCTGCCGGTCTACGTGCTGGTGGTCTCGACAGCCGTCGCGCTCGTCCTGTCGTGGCCGTATCTGACCGCGCGTCAGCGCGGCCCGAACTGGCGATCCCCCGCGTCACCGAGACCGGGAACGATGTAGGCGATCTCGTTGAGCCCCTCGTCGACGGTCGCGGTGATCAGACGCATGTCGGGCGCGACGGCCTCAAGCGCGGCAATGCCTTCGGGCGCGCACACCACGCACACCGCGGTGATGTCGACGGCATTGCGCTCCCGCAGCAGGCCGATGGTGTGCGCCATCGACCCGCCGGTGGCCAGCATCGGGTCGAGCACGAACACCGACCGGCTGCTCAGATCGTCGGGCAGCGAGGCCAAATACGGTGTGGGCTGGTGAGTTTCCTCGTTCCGGGCGACGCCGACGAAACCGACCTGCGCCTCGGGTATGAGCGCGTGCGCCTGATCGACCATCCCCAGGCCGGCCCGCAGCACCGGCACCAGCAGCGGTGGATTGGCCAGCCGGGAACCGGTGGTCTCCACGAGCGGGGTACGCACCGGGATCTGCTCGCACGCGGCGTCGCGAGTGGCCTCGTACACCAGCATGAGAGTCAGATCCCGCAGCGCCGCCCGGAACGCCGCGTTGTCGGTGCGTTCGTCCCGCAGGGTGGTCAACCGCGCGGCGGCCAAGGGGTGATCGACGACGCGTACATCCATGCGCCGACCTTAATCGGTCGCCCGGCAGCGGTCGCGGGTTCATCCGGATGTGAAGGCGGGCGGCGCGGCGTTTGACCGACTGTGAACGATTCCGTGCAGCAGATAGCCACCTCCGTGCTCGTCATCGGTACCGGCGGGTCCGGGCTGCGAGCGTCGATCGAACTGGCCGAGCGAGGAATCGATGTGCTGGCCGTCGGCAAGCGGCCCAAGGCCGATGCGCACACCACACTGGCGGCAGGCGGCATCAACGCGGCGCTGGCCACGGTCGACCCCGAGGACAGCTGGCAGCAGCACGCCGCGGACACCATCACCGAGAGCTATCTGCTCGCCGACCCCGTGACGGTGCAGACCGTGACCGAATATGCCGCGGAGTCGATCGCGGATCTCGAGCGCTGGGGCATGGCTTTCGCGCGCGAACAGGACGGCCGGATCTCGCAGCGCTTCTTCGGCGCGCACACGTTCCGCCGCACCGCATTCGCCGGTGACTACACGGGTCTCGAACTGCAGCGCACCCTCGTGGACCGGGCCCAACAGCTCGCCGTGCCGATCCTCGACTCGGTCTACATCACGCGACTCCTCGTCCGCGACAACGTTGTCTTCGGCGCGTACGGCTTCGACTTGCGCGACGGCACGCGGTACACCATCCATGCCGACGCCGTGATACTCGCCGCAGGCGGCCACACTCGCATCTGGCGCCACACGTCGTCGCGACGTGACGAGAACACCGGCGATTCCTTCCGCTTGGCGGTGCAGGCAGGCGGACGCATCCGCGACCCCGAACTCGTCCAGTTCCACCCGTCGGGCCTGCTGGAGCCCGAAGACGCTGCCGGAACGCTGGTTTCGGAAGCCGCCCGCGGCGAGGGCGGCATCCTGCGCAACAACCTCGGCGAACGATTCATGGAGCGCTACGACCCCGAACGCATGGAACTGTCGACCCGCGACCGGGTTGCTCTGGCTGCCTACACCGAGATCCGCGAGGGCCGCGGCACCCCACGCGGCGGCGTCTGGCTCGATGTCTCCCATCTGCCGCGGACGCAGATCATGCATCGCCTGCCCCGCGTCTACCAGACGCTCATGGAACTGCAGTTGCTCGACATCACCACCACGCCGATGGAGATCGCGCCGACCGCCCACTACTCGATGGGCGGAGTGTGGGTTCGCGCCGAGGACCACAGCACCGACGTGGAGGGGCTGTACGCGATCGGTGAAGCGGCGAGCGGTCTGCACGGCGCCAACCGGCTCGGTGGCAACTCGCTCATCGAACTTCTCGTCTACGGCCGGATCGTCGGCCGGGCAGCAGCCGCGTACTCGACGCGGCTTGCGGCGCAACAGCGTAGTCCCGCAGCCGTATCCAGGGCTCGCGACGAGATCGACGCCGCCTTGTCCGGCCGCGGGTCGCAGACCGTGCGCTATCTCCAGCGCTCCGTGCGCAACATCATGACCGAGCACGCCGGTGTGGTCCGCGACGACGCCGGCTTGCGGGCGGGCCTGCGCAAACTCGACGACGTCGAGAGCCAGTTGACCGACTTGGCCGTCCATCCCGACATCGCCGGGTTCCACGATCTGGCACATGCATTCGATCTGAGATCCGGAATTCTCGCCGCGCGTGCGACGCTCGAGGCGGCGCTGGAACGCCGCGAGACCCGGGGCTGCCACAACCGCTCGGATTACCCGGACATCGACGAATCCCTACAGGTCAACCTGGTCTGGTCGGGCCCGGGTAAGCTCGCCCACGAACCGATACCCGATATCCCACAAGGTATTTCGGCACTCATGCGCGAGGTGTCGTCACACGGGAAGCTGGTCGAGTAGCGCACCCCCTCGGTCCGCCCGTTCGCGGCGCCCCACTGCATCGTCGTGTTCGCCCACAACCGGCCGGCCACGCCATGGCGCCGCGCCTCACCGGCGGTCCGCACGTGGCTGCCCGCGAGGCGGGAGTGACACATGAGGCGTCGGCCGTGCCCTTGGCTGCCCACCCGTGGTCACCCCCCGACCACGGAGACCACGGACTTTCAAGGGTCCGCTACGGGGCCACTGGGACGAATCTGAAATGGCCACACCACGACAAGAGCGGGGATTTCGATGACATCGGTACAAATCGTCTCGGCGGTGGACGTCGAGTCCGACGCAGAACTCGCGGCGCGCTTCGAACGCGAAGCCATGCCGTTTCGGCCGGTCTTGCTGCGTACGGCGCGGCGACTGACCCACAGCGACGTCGACGCGGAGGACCTCGTGCAGGACGCGCTCATGAACGCCTATGTGGGCTTCCGGAAATTCCGGCAGGGCACCAACCTGCGGGCGTGGCTGTTCCGGATTCTGCACAACCGGTGGATCAGTACCTACCGGATGAAGCAGCGCCGCCCGGACACCTTCTGCGTCGACGAGATCACCGACAGCGACATCGCCAGCAGCGCGATCCACTCCGACACCGGCGGTCGCTCAGCTGAGGACGAAGCGCTGGACGTACTGGGTGATCACCAGATCCGAGTGGCGCTGCAGGCACTGCCCGAAGGTTTCCAGCGGGTGCTGTACTACGCCGACATCGAGGGTTACACGTACGCCGAGACGGCCGTGCTCATGGGAATCCCGCTGGGCACCGTGATGTCCCGGATTTCGCGCGGACGCGAACGGCTGCGCGCGGCACTGTCCGACCACGAGCTGGCACAGCCGGCCGTGGCCGCATGCGCTGCCTGATCGAGCTCTTTCGTGGGATCACAAGAGGAAAATGAGAGGAATCAATGGAACTCAGCGGATATCGCGCCCTGGTCACCGGAGGTACCGCAGGCATCGGCCTGGCCTGTGCTGAATTGCTGGCGAGCGAGGGCGCGACGGTGACCATCACCGGACGAGACGCGCAGCGAGGCGAATCGGCCGCCGCCAAACTCGGCGACAACGTCAACTTCGTGCAGGCGGACCTGTCCGACATCGAGTCGGTGAAAGCGCTTGCCCGAGAATGCGATGGCGTCGACATCGTGGTCAACAACGCCGCCAGCTTCCCCGGCGCGCTCACGGTCGATCAGGACGTCGAGTCGTTCGAGCGGACGTTCGACACGAACGTGCGCGGCACCTACTTCCTGGTCGCCGCACTCGTGCCGGCCATGCTCAAGCGCGGGAACGGCAGCATCGTCAACGTCACGTCGATGGTCGCGTCGAAAGGCGTTCCCGGCGCGTCGACCTACAGCGCTTCCAAGGCCGCGGTCGAATCCCTCACCCGCACCTGGGCGGCCGAGTTCGGCTCGCAGGGCGTGCGGGTCAACAGCGTCGCGCCCGGGCCCACCAAAACCGAAGGCGTCGAGGCGGAGTGGGGCGATACGAACGAGGAACTCGGACGCGCGCTGCCGCTCGGCCGCACCGCCCGGCCCGAGGAGATCGCGCACGCAGTGTTGTTCTTCTGCTCGCCACGCTCCAGCTTCATCACCGGCTCGACCCTGCACGCCGACGGCGGCGGGGCGGCAATCTGAAAGGTAACACCATGTCAGACACCAAGAAGTACTGGTGGAGCGACGCCTGGCAATCGGCCCTCACCGTCGTGCAGGAAGCCCAGCCGCCACAAGTCCCGGAGGGCGCGCACGCGATGACGATCGTCGTCGAGTTCCCGCCGGGAGATCCCGGCACCCCACCCCACCGTCATTCGGGGCCGGCGTTCGGGTACGTGCTGGAGGGCGAGATGCTCTTCGAGCTCGAAGGCCAACCGCCGCGCGTAGTGAAGGCCGGCGAAGCGTTCTGGGAACCCGGCGGCGACGCCATCCACTATCAGGACGGCAACAACCGCGATGACATCCCGGTCCGCTTCACCGTCACGATGCTGTGCGCGCCCGGCAAGCCGATGCTCGTCTTCGTCGACGACGACGAACTGGAGCAACGCAAGCACCTGCGGGTAGCCGCCTGACGCGATGGAACCGAACGGTGCCGGCGAGCGTCATAACGTCATGCTCGCCGACACCGCCACCATCCGCACCCTTGGCCGCGCATACGTCACCCACGCGGCCGACCTCGCAGCTGTCGCCGCGGCCCTGCGGGCGATACCGTCGCCGCCGGACGCGCTCGGCCCGGTCGGCGACCGATTCCTGACGGCGTTCACCGCCGCGCTGTCGGACCAGTCCAATGCCGTTGCGGCACTGGGTGAACGTACCCAGGCCGCGAGCCGCACGGCCGCACACAACGCGGCATCCTTCGATGCGGCGGGCGACCGGGCCGCCGGGCTGCTGCCGCAGGTCTGACCGTGCCTAGCGCACTGGTCAGCGCACTCGCCGCACCACTGCACGAGGTTCGCGCCCTCGTCGGCCCCGGGTGGCCGGCCGGCGCCACACCGGTGACGACCCTCGATGCCGCACGCACCACACTGGCCGACATCGGTGCCGCCGCCGGCCGGTCCTGGGCCCAAGCCGGGACCGGCTGGTCGGGCGCGGCGGCCGACGCGGCCGCCGACATCGCCACCACGACAACCGAGACGATCGCGGCCTTGGCCGAGCGGGCCGAAGCGCTCAGTGCGGGCGCGCAGCAGGCCGGCGGGGCCGTGTCGTCCGCCGGTGCCCGGCTGCAGACCATCGTCGACCGCTTCGAGGACCGCGCCGCGGAGTTGGAACCGCACCTCGAGGAACCCGGCGTCGCCGAGGAACTGCTGGCCGAGGCCCAGCGCTCACTACGGGAGGCCATCGCCGTCATCGACGAACTCCGGGCCGAGCTGGACCGGCAGGCCGTCGCCGTCATGCCGGCCGGCGCTCCGGCTCCGACGGTCCCCGCCGGGTTCTCCGGAGGCGCACCGGGCACCTCGCTCGGTACGTCGCCGGGCATGTCACCGGGCATGTTGTCGAGCGGCTGGTCCGGTGGCAGCGCCGGAAGTCCCGCCTCGTCCCTGCCTGCGCCGGGCGAGGTCGCCAGCGCGTTACGCGACCCAGGTTTGTTCGGCGACGGCGTCGCCGTCCGGCTACCCGACGGCAGCAGCGCGCTGGCCCCGAATTCGGTGGCCGCGTCCGCCGTCCGGCACGCCCTCACGCAGCTGGGCGTGCCGTACCACTGGGGCGGCACCACCCCGGGCGTCGGGCTGGACTGCAGCGGGCTGACCCAATGGGCATATCGCGAAGCAGGTCTGAACATCCCGCGGCTCGCCCAGGAACAAGACATCGGCGCGGCCGTGTCGGCGGATGCGCTGCGGCCCGGTGACCTGGCGGTGTGGGACGGACACGTCGCCATGGTCGTGAGCGCCAACACGATGATCGAGGCAGGCGATCCGGTTCAGCTCTCCCCGATCCGGACCACGAACGCGGGTCAGGGGTTCCAGGGTTTCTGGCGGCCGACCGCATGAGCGGCCTGTTCGAAGAGGCGATGGCGCGGGCGCGTGGCCGACTGATGGCACTCGAACGTGCGGCCGACGGCCTGGCCGGTCTACGCGACGCGGACGACGCAGCAACGCGTCGGCGGCAGCTCCTGGGTGGTCTCGTCGCCGACCTCGGCCACGAACGGGAGGCAACCTGAATGCACCCCGGGGGCACGCCGTTAGGCTGTGCCGCATGGCTGCTGACATCGTGCCGGTCCGGCTCGGGCTGACCAAGGGCGACCTTTACACACTGTGGGCTCCGCGCTGGCGCGATGCCGGCGACGAGTGGGAGGCCTTCCTCGGCAAGGACGACGACCTCTACGCCTTCGAATCGGTCGCTGACCTCGCCGCGTTCGTCCGCACCAACAGCGACAACGACCTGACGGACCACCCGGCGTGGGAGAAATTGACCACGGCGTCGGCACATAAGTTCGACCCGTCCGAGGACCGCATACACGATCTCGTCGGCGTTCCCGAGGTCGTCGCCGACAAGCCCACCGAGGAATCGGTGGAAGCCCTGCACCAGACCCTGGCGATCGTGTCGTCGATCGGCTCGGTGTGTGAGCTGGCGGCCATCAGCAAGTTCTTCAACGGCAACCCGGTGCTCGGCACGCTGGGCGGCGGGATCGAATCGTTCACCGGCCGCAGCGGGCGTAAGCGCTGGGCCGAGATCGAAGCAGTGATCGGCCGCGGCTGGGACGGCGTTCTCGACGCCATCGACGAGATCGTCACCGTGCCCGAGGGCATCGACGCCGACGCGGTCAAGAAGGCCGAAGCCGAGCTCGAGGAGCCTGCTCCCGAGGAAGACGAAGACGAGGACGACATCAGCGTCGAGGCGGTAGCCGACGACAGCGAGGCCGACGACACGGACGAGGCCGAGGAGCCCGAACGCAGCGCCGACGACCGGGCCGTGCTCGGTGGCGACGAGGATTTCTGGCTCAAGGTCGGCATCGACCCGGTGCGGATCATGACCGGTTCGGGCACGGTGTACACGCTGCGCTGCTATCTCGATGACGAACCGGTGTTCCTCGGGCGCAACGGCCGCATCAGCGTGTTCAGCTCGGAGCGTGCGCTCGCCCGCTATCTGGCCGACGAGCACGACCACGACCTGTCGGATCTCGCCACCTACGACGACATCCGTACCGCGGCGACCGACGGGTCACTGCGCGTCGACGTCTCGGACGAGAACGTCTATGTGCTGAGCGGTCTCGCCGACGACATCGCCGACGGTCCCGACGCGATCGATCGCGATCAGCTGGAGCTGGCCGTCGAACTGCTGCGCGATGTCAGCGACTACTCCGAGGACAAGACCGTCGACGAGACGCTGAGCACTGACGAACCGCTCGGTGCGTTCGTGGCCTACGTGCTCGACCCGGACAAGGCCGACAAACCGGCCGGTCCCTACGCCGATGCGGTCGAGCAGTGGGAGTCCCTGGAGCGCTTCGTGGAGTCGCGTCTGCGGGCGGAGTAGCCCCGCACACGCCGCCGGTGTCGGTTCCGGCGGCCGTACGAATTCATCTACCCCGCAAGGGGTTTCACTGACGCCTGCGTGCGGTCCCATGGTGAACCACTCCCGGGGTCCCGTCACGCCGTTTGATCGCCTTTGCCGATGAGCGCGAGCCGCCCATCGGCGGCGCTTTCCGTGCGCACATCCCCCGGTCGGCCCGCCATGCCGCAGAAGTTCCATATCGCAGCCCGATATGGCCCAAAAGATCATTTTCATTCTCCTATTGTCCAAATCAATCTCTCTTGCTAACTTTGTGGCTCATATCGACAGTGTGACGGGGATCTCTCGCCGAGCGCCCCGTGTGTGATGCCCTGCGCGGTCATCGACCGACGCCCGCCGCGCGGGGTGCGGAGAGAAACCGGATACCCGTGGACGACTCATTGACTTTTGGCACCGCAACCGACCTGGCCGCGGCGCTGCGGCGCCGCGATGTGTCGGCACGTGAAGTACTCGCGGCTCACCTCGGACAGATCGACCGGCGCAACGCCGCGGTGAACGCGGTGGTGAGCCTTGACGTCGACGGCGCCGAACGCGCAGCCGCCGAAGCCGATCGCCGATGCGCGGCGGGCGAGCCGTTGGGCCGGTTACACGGATTGCCGATCGCGTTCAAAGACACCCACGCGACGGCGGGCATGCGCACGACCTTCGGTTCTCCGTTGCACAGCAACTGGATTCCGCAAACCGACGACGAGATCGTCCGACGCATCCAGGATGCCGGGGCAGTTCGGTTGGGTAAGACCAACGTTCCGGAGTTCGCGGCCGGATCGCATTCGTTCAACCCGATTTTCGGGACCACCCGAAACCCGTACGCCATAGACCGGTCGGCCGGCGGCAGCAGCGGGGGCGCCGCCGCGGCCTTGGCCAGCGGGATGCAGCCGATCGCCGACGGCAGCGACATGGGTGGTTCGTTGCGCAATCCCGCATCGTTCTGCAACGTGGTGGGCCTGCGCCCCACACCGGGCCGCGTGCCCGACCCGGGCGCGGCATGGGCATACCCCAACCTCGCGACGGCAGGCCCGATGGCTCGCACGGTCGCCGATGTCGCGCTGCTGTTGTCCGTGATCGCCGGGCCTCACCGGGATGACCCGACATCGTTGAGCGACGACCCGGCCACGTTCGCCACGCTGAACCCGGCCGAGTTGAAAGGACTTCGGGTCGCGTGGGCACCCACCCTGGGTGACCGCATCCCGGTCGACGCAGAAGTGCTGGCGCCCTTGGAATCCGCGGCCGCGGTGTTCGCGGACCTCGGTGCGCACGTCGAGCCGGCATGTCCCGACCTCGACGGCGCCGACGCCAGCTTCCGCACACTGCGCGCGGTCGAGTTCGACGCGATGTGGGGCGACCAACTCGACGCCACCCCAGAAGCATTCAAGGCCGATCTGGCATGGAACATCCGCGAAGGCAGGGCCAGGACCGCCCGCGACATCGGCCGGGCGCTCGCCGAGCTGACCCGGCTGCAACGCGCGGCCAGCGCGTTCTTCGACACCTACGACGTGTTGCTGGCACCGGTCAGCCAGGTCGCGCCGTTCGACGCCGACCAGTTGTGGCCGACCGAGGTCGCCGGGGTGCCCCAGCACACGTACCTCGACTGGATGGCGTCCTGCTATCTGATCACCACCCTTGGCGTCCCGGCGATTTCGGTGCCCGCGGGGTTCACCTCCGACGGCTTGCCGGTCGGGCTGCAGATCGTCACCCGCGCTCGCACCGAGCAGATGCTGCTCGCGGTGGCCGCGGCCTTTGAAGAAGCCACCGGCCATGGCCGGCGGCGACCCGTACCCACCCTGGAGTGTCGCTCATGACCCACCCCGTTCTGACAAGCCCGCGACGACTCGCCATCGCCGCGGTGCCGATCCTCGGATTTCTGATCACGCCGTTCCTGCCGTTCGTCAACGGACCGCACCTCTGGTTCGGCGTCCCGTCGGTGCTCGTCTGGACCGCGATCTGTGTGGTCGGCACGGTGGTCGCCCTGCGCATCGTCGAGGCCACCTATCGGCGTGACGGCGGCGCCGCACTCGACGCCGAAGCCGCGGGCGGAGACGAACGGTGAACGCGCTCACCGTCTTCATCGTCATCGGCCTGGTGGCCATCGGCGTGCTGGGGGTCGCAGGCCGGCGCGCCACGAAACTCGACGAATGGACCGTCAGCGGCCGCAGCTTCCGCCGGTGGCGGTCATGGTTCCTGCAGGCCGGCGAGTCGCTCACCACGTTCAGCTTCCTCGGCCTGTCCGGTATCGCGTTCGGTGGTGGTGTCAGCGCCACGTTTGCCCTTGCCTACCTGTCCATTTCGGCGATCGGCCTCTACTTCGTCGCACCGCGACTGTGGCAGCTCGGCAAAGGCCGCGGCTACCTCACGATGGCCGACTTCTTCATCGACCGCTTCAACAGTCCCGTGCTGGGCAAGGTGGTCGCGGTGGTCGGTGCGATATTCCTGCTGCCCTATCTCGAACTGCAGATCACCGGCCTGGGCCTCATCGTCGAACTGGCGACGGGCAGCGAGTCGAGCCGCGGACTGTCCATGGTCATCGCCAGCGCGCTGGTAATCGTGTTCGTGGTGTGGGCCGGCATCCGCGGGGTGTCGCGGGTCGCGGTGCTCAAGGACGCGTTGATGGTCGTCGCGCTGCTCATCGTGGTCGGCGGCGTTGCGTTCGGGATCACCGGCATACCCGACGTCTTCGCCCAGGTGCACCGCGACCAGCCTGTGCTGCTGACACTGTCGGCACCCGGATACGACACGACGTTCTTCCTCACGGCGGTCGTCGTCACCTCGATCGGGGCCGGGCTCAACGTTTTTCCGCATCTGTGGCCCCCGGTGTTCGCCGCCCGCAGCGGCGAGATCCTGCGCAGCAACTACACGTGGCTGGCGCTGTATCAGCTGCTGTTGTTCGCTCCGATCATCGTCGGCCTCGGCGCCATCCTGATCCTGCCTGCCGATACCACGGGCAATCACGTGCTGTTGGATACCGCGACACACACGCTGCCGGACTGGCTGGTCGCCGTCGTCGCGATCAGCGGCGCCTCGGCCGCCATGGTGCCTGCGGCCGCGATCGCGATGGGAATCTCAACCTTGGTGTCGCGCAACCTCATCAAGGTCGGAAACGAGAAGACCCGGATGCGCATGAACACCGTCGTCGTCGCGGCTGCCATCACGCTTGCGCTCGTGTTCGGGCTCGGCGGGGCAAGCATCGCCAGTCTGCTGCTGCTCACCTACGGCGGCCTGACCCAGCTCGCCCCGGCGATCCTGGTCGCGTTGCGCGGACGCGTCACCGTGGGTGCCGTTCCTGTGCTGGCCGGCATCGTCGTCGGTGTTCTGGTGGTCAGCTGGATCACGTTCTTCGAAATCCCGATCGGCAGCTGGGATTCCGGGTTCATCGCACTGGGACCCAACCTCGTCGTCCTGATCGTCGCCGAGGCGATCCGCCGCCGACTCCCCAAACCGGCTGGCACCACGGTCAAATCTGAAGTACCTGTGGTGGGGTGACCCGACCGTTGGAAATGCTCGACCCCCTCGCCCTTCGGATTACCGAAGCTCTGCAAGTCAACGGCAGGGCGTCGTGGCGGCGGATCGCGGAGGTGCTCGACGAGCCCGTCCGCACCGTCGCCCGGCGGGGGGCCGCGCTGCTCGAGGACCGCACGGTACAAGTGGTCGGGCTCACCGCGCTGGCCCCGACTCATCTGCTGCGGGTGCAGTGCCGACCTGACGCCGTGCAGTCGGTGGCCCGCGCCCTGGCGGCCCGACCGGACACCGTGTTCGTGTACGCGCTGGCCGAATCCGCGGAGGTCATCGCCGAGGTGACATCCGAGTTCGATGCCCTTCCAAGCCTTCTCGTCATGGAACTTGACGGCGTCATCACCCATCGGCTGACCCCGGTGCTCCAGTACTTCCGGACGGTCGCGGAGTGGCGCGCCGGTGTGCTGACACCAGACGAAGTGGCCGCGCTCGAATTGCCCGACGTGCCACCCGAACAGACCCGCACCGGGCTGCAGGTCGACGACGTGGACCGGGCCATCATCGATGCCCTGGTCGCCGACGGGCGCACGCCGTTCGAGACGATCGCATCCCTCGCCGGCTTCTCGCAAGCGACCGCCCGCCGGCGCATCGACCAACTGATTCAGCGCGGCTTCGTTCGCATTCGCGCCGTCGTCGGCCCGGCACTTCTCGGCCTGCCCGTCGAGGCCCTGCTGTGGATCCGGTGCGCCCCCCAGCACGCGGAACACATCGGAACCACGCTCGCCCGTTCACCTCTCGTGCGGTACGCCGCCATGGTGATGGGCGAATACCCCGTCGTCGTCGACGTGACGGCTCACGACACCGCCGAGCTGCGCGGTTTCCTGACCACCGGCCCGTGGGAAGGTCGCGTCGAATCGGTGCATTCGACCCTGCTGCTGCAGACCTTCAAGCGCGGCGGAGTAGTAACCGGATGAAAGGCCTTCCATGCTTCTGACGTCACTTGAGTCCGCCGCGGACACCGCCGCGGCGATCACCATCGGTGAGCAGAGCATGTCGCGGGACGAACTGGTGTCGGCGGCAGCTGCACTCGCCGCCGCGCTGCCGAGTGAGCGCCCGGTGGCCGTACACGCGCAGCCCACGCGAGACACCGTCATCGCCGTCACCGCATGCCTTCTGGCCGGAGTCCCGGTGGTGCCCGTCCCGCCCGACTCCGGCAGCGCCGAGCTGCGCCATGTCCTCACCGATGCCGATGTCGCGTGCTGGGCCGGGCCGGCACATCCCGGCTCCGGCCTGCCGGTCGTGCCGACGCGTGGGCACCCCGCAGGCGGGGCGATTCGTCCGCCGGCCGACGACGCCATCGCGATGATCCTCTACACGTCCGGAACCACTGGCGCGCCAAAGGGAGTCAACCTCAGCCACCGTGCCCTTGCGGCAGGTATCGACGCTGTCGCCGAGGCGTGGCAGTGGACCGTCGACGACACCGTCGTGCACGGCCTCCCCCTGTTTCACCTGCACGGGCTGGTGCTCGGCATCATCGGCTCCCTGCGGGTCGGCTCGCGCGTCGTGCACACCGTCAAACCGCGCCCGGAGCGCTACGCCGCCGCGGCGGGCACCATGTACTTCGGCGTGCCCACGGTGTGGTCACGTATCGCATCCGACGCGGATTCGGCGCGGGCGCTGCACCGGGCGCGCCTGCTGGTGTCGGGTAGTGCGCCGTTGCCGACACCCGTCTTTGAGCGCATCACCGAACTCACTGGCAGCTCACCCATCGAGCGCTACGGCATGAGCGAAACCATGATCACGCTGTCCACCCGCTCGGACGGCGAACGACGGCCCGGCTCGGTCGGCCAACCGGTGGCCGGCGTCGAAGCCCGGCTGTGCACCGAGGACGGGCAGGCCGTACCCCACGACGGCGAGAGCATCGGACGGTTGCAGGTGCGCGGCCCGATGCTGTTCACCGACTATCTAAACCGGCCGGAGGCGACCGCCGCCGCATGGACGCCCGACGGTTGGTTCGTCACCGGTGACGTCGCGACCCGCGACGTGAACGGATTCCATCGGATCGTCGGCCGCGAATCGGTCGACCTGATCAAGTCGGGCGGGTACCGCATCGGTGCCGGCGAGGTGGAGACCGCGCTGCTGACCCATCCGGCAGTGCGCGAGGTGGCTGTCGTCGGGCAACCCGATGTCGATCTCGGCCAGCGTGTGGTGGCCTATGTGGTCACCGACTCGGCGCACCGGACCGCGCTTGCCGACCGGCTGATCGAATTCGTTGCCGGCAGCCTGTCGAACCACAAACGGCCCCGCGAGATCATCTTTCTCGATGAGCTGCCGCGCAACGCGATGGGCAAGGTACAGAAGAAGCTGCTGAGCAGCTGAGCCCGCGACACCGCCTATCGAGGCGCGCCAGCATCTGAATTTCAGAAAAACTACATCGATTACTTGTGTTTTACAGATCGATGGCCCCTGGTTCATTGTGGTCCTCATCACCACCGCGGGCTGACGGATTCACCCGGCCCACATCACGGAGGAACACATGGCGGACATTCCTGGCCAGACTGCCCCGATGCTGGAGCAGCACACGATCGGCTTCGTCCCGGCGTCCGACCGGCACGGCAAAGTACGCGACCTGTTCACACTCTGGTTCGGCACCAACATCGCACCTCTGCCCATCGTCACCGGCGCGCTCGGCCCGAGCCTGTTCGGCCTCGATTTGTGGTGGAGCCTGATCGCGTTCGCCGTCGGCCATGTCATCGGCGGTGCGCTCATGGCGTTGCATTCGGCACAGGGCCCGCAGATGGGCATACCCCAGATGATTCAGAGCCGCGGCCAGTTCGGGACGCTGGGCGCCCTGATCATCGTCGTGATCGCCGCGGTCATGTACCTCGGCTTTTTCGCCTCGAACATCGTCCTGGCCGGCCAGTCCATCCACGGCATCACCGGAGCCGTACCGGTGAACGTCGGCATCATCCTCGGGGCGGTCGGCTCGGCGGTGATCTGCATAATCGGCTACCGGTTGATCCACTTCCTGAACCGAATCGGAACCTGGGTTCTCGGATTGGCCATCGCGGCAGGGTTTTTCGCGATCCTGACCTCCGACCTGCCAGCCGACTTCCTGAGCCGTGGCGGGTTCAACTTCGCGGGCTGGCTGGCCACCGTGTCCCTGGGCGCACTCTGGCAGATCGCCTTCGCGCCGTACGTGTCGGACTACTCGCGCTACCTGCCGAAGGATGTCGGTGTCGCATCGACGTTCTGGACCACCTATCTCGGCTGCGTGCTCGGATCGTTCCTGGCCTTCGCCTTCGGCGCCGTCGTCGCGTTGGCCGCCCCGGTCGGCATGGACACCATGGACGGCGTCAAGGCAACCACCGGCGCCCTCGGCACCACGATGCTCGTACTCTTCGTGCTCAGTGTGATCAGCCACAACGCGCTGAATCTCTATGGCGCAGTGCTGTCCATCATCACCAGTGTGCAAACCTTCCGGGCGCGTTGGATTCCCACGGCACGAGCCAGGGTGATCCTGTCCGTGGTGATCCTGGTCGGCGCGTCGATCGTCGCCATCGCGCTGTCCGCCGACTTCGTCTCGCACTTCGTCAATCTGGTTGTGGCATTGCTCGTGGTACTTGTGCCGTGGACCGCCATCAACCTCATCGACTTCTACATCGTGCACAAAGGCGTCTACGACCTCGAGTCGATATTCCGGTTCGACGGCGGCATCTACGGCCGGTACAACAAGGCCGCGATCATCGCCTACGTGGTCGGCATCGCGGTTCAGATACCGTTCATGGCAACGTCTTTGTACACCGGGCCCGTGGCCGACCACCTGGGCGGAGCCGATCTGTCCTGGCTGGCCGGTCTGATCGTCACCGGCCCGATCTATCTGCTGCTGGTGCGCCGCGGCACCGATCCCACCGTGGCCGGCGTGGACCCGACGTCCACAGCGCGGGCAAAACCGGTTGTCTCACCGCACAACCCGAGGAATGACGGGCGTCGACCCCACTTGACCTCGCACTCGAAGGTGAAGCCGCCGCTCGGCTCGTTCATGTCGCCATAGATCGATTTTGGCGATGAACTACATCGGATATATGAGCTGTACAGATGCAGCGGCAAATTGAATCATGGAATGACGAACGACACTTGCTGACAGTGGAGGATGAGATGTCGAGCCAAGAGACCGAAGTGCTCGTGGTTGGCGCGGGACAGGCCGGTATCGCGATGAGCGAGCATCTCGGGCTGCACGGTGTGCCCCACCTCGTCGTCGAGCGGGATCGGATCGCCGAGCGCTGGCGCTCCTGGCGGTGGGATTCCTTGGTGGCCAACGGGCCCGCATGGCATGACCGGTTCCCGGGCCAGGAGTTCAACATCGATCCCGACGCCTTCGCCGGCAAGGAGCAGGTCGCCGACTACCTCGTCTCGTACGCCGAGAAGATCGACGCGCCGATCCGCACCGGCGTCGAGGTGAGATCGGTACGGAAGAACAACGGCCGCGCGGGATTCCACGTAGAAACGTCCGACGGTCCCATCGAGGCACGCTACGTCGTGGCCGCGACCGGCGCGTTCCAGAAGCCGGTCATCCCGCCGGTCGTCCCCGACAGCGCGGGCATCCACCAGATCCACTCGAGTGCTTACCACAACCCGCAGCAGCTGCCGGACGGCTCCGTCCTGGTGGTCGGGGCCGGGTCGTCGGGCGTGCAGATCGCCGACGAATTGCAGCAGGCGGGCCGCCAGGTCTACCTCGCGGTCGGACCGCACGACCGCCCGCCCCGCAGCTACCGCGGGCGCGACTTCTGCTGGTGGCTCGGTGTTCTGGGCAAGTGGGACATGGCGACTCCACCGCGCGGCGCCGAGCACGTCACCATCGCCGTGAGCGGCGCGCATGGCGGGCACACGGTCGACTTCCGCTCCCTGGCCGCCAGCGGCATCACGTTGCTCGGCATGGCAGGTCCGTTCGCCGACGGCGTCATGCGTATTGCGCCCGACCTACGTAAGAACATCGAAAGCGGCGACGCGAACTACCTTTCCATGCTCGACGAGGCCGATGCCTACGTCGCCCGCAACGGCCTCGACCTGCCCGAGGAGCCACAGGCCCGCATACTGGGCCCGGACCCGGACTGCGTGACCCACCCGATCCTCGAACTCGACGTCGCCGCGGCGGGTATCACATCGATCATCTGGGCTGTCGGCTTCGCATTCGACTACGGCTGGCTGCAGGTCGACGCGTTCGACGAGTGCGGCAGACCCAAACACCAACGCGGGGTCTCCTCGGAACCGGGCGTGTATTTCCTCGGCCTGCCCTGGCAGTCGCGACGCGGTTCGAGCTTCATCTGGGGCGTGTGGCACGACGCCAAGTACCTCGCCGACCAGATCGCGATCCAGCGAAGCTATCTCGCCTACAAAGCCACCGACCAGAAGTAGGAGCGCAGGCAATGCCCGATATCGCAGCACCCACCCACACGCGTATCCGACCCTTCAACACCAAGGACACCTACCCCGAGCAGAACCTCGACAACGACCTGTGCCAGGCCGTCGTCGCGGGCGGTGTCGTCTATCTGCGCGGCCAGATCGGGCAGGATCTCGAAACCCGCGAGTCGGTGGGCATCGGCGACGTCGCCGCACAGACCGAGAAAGCCATGAGCAACATCGCCATGCTGCTCGACGAGGCCGGCAGCTCGCTGCGCGACATCGTCAAGGTCACCGTGTATCTCACCGACATCCGCTACCGCGAAACCGTGTACCGGATCATGGGCCGCTGGCTCAAGGGCGTCTATCCGGTGTCCACCGGCCTGGTCGTGGAGGCGCTCGCCCGCCCGGAATGGCTCGTGGAAATCGACGCGACCGCAGTCATCAGCGAGGCAGCCAAATGACGTTCTCCCTTGTCGCCCGGGACCCTGCCACCGGCGCCTTCGGCATCGTGATCTGCTCATCGAGCCCCGCGGTCGCATCGCGCTGTGCCCACTGCCGGGCGGGCATCGGGGTGGTCGCATCGCAGAACGTCACCAACCCCGCCCTCGGCCCGCTCGTGCTGGACTCGCTGGCCGCCGGGTCCGATGCCGAGGCCGCGCTCAAAGCCGCACTGGCCCAAGAACGATACCCCGACTACCGGCAGCTGACCGTCGTCGACGCCAACGGCAACACCGCCGTGCACTCGGGCTCGAACAGCCTAGGCATCCACACCCACATCGAGGGCGACCAAGCCGTTGGCGCCGGCAATCTCCTGGCCGACGAGAACGTGATCGCCGAACTCCTTGGCGGCTACGCGAAGAGCGCTGCCGCGGTATTCGAGGAGCGGTTGCTCGACGGCCTGCTGGCCGCGCTGGCCGCGGGCGGTGAAGCAGGTCCCGTGCACTCGGCGGGAATGCTTGTGGTGGAGGATGTTCCGTGGCCCGTGACGGATCTGCGGGTCGACTACTCCGACGACCCGATCGGCGATCTGGCCGCACTGTGGCGGCTATGGCAGCCGCAGAAGAACGACTACCGCGTCCGTGGCATCGATCCGACGCAGGCCCCGTCATACGGAGTTCCAGGTGACCAGTAGCGATGCCGCCATCGCAGCGGGGGTCGCGAGGGCCCATCCGGGGCTCATCGGGCTGTCCCGTGACCTCTACGACCACCCCGAGATCGCCTGGGAAGAGGTGCGTTCCGCGCGACGGGTGGCCGGGGCGCTGTCGGACGGCGGATTCGACGTCACCGAACGTTATTGTGACCTCGAAACCGCGTTCGCCGCGCGCATCGGCAGCGGTGACCTGCACGTCGCGCTGTGCGCCGAGTACGATGCGCTGCCCGGCCTCGGTCATGCCTGCGGCCACAACCTGATCTCTGCCATCACGGTCGGCGCCGCGCTTGCCCTGGCACCCGTCGTCGACGATCTGGGCCTGACGCTGAGCGTGATCGGGACGCCTGCCGAAGAGGGCGGCGGAGGCAAGATCGAACTGCTCGAACGCGACGGGTTCAGCGGGCAGCACGCGGCAGCAATGGTGCATCCTGGACCCGTCGACGTCGCGCGGGCCCGGCCGTTTGCCGTGTCGCACAGCCACATCGAGTATCACGGCAAGTCGGCCCATGCCGCCGCCTACCCCGAACGCGGCGTCAACGCGGCCGACGCGTTCACCATCGCCCAGGTGGCGATCGGGCTGCTGCGCCAGCAACTCCCGTCGTCGGTGCGGGTTCACGGGATGGTCACGCGCGGTGGTGAGGCTCCGAATGCGATCGCCGAACGCACCGAGGGCCGCTGGTATGTGCGCGCCGAGACGCTGGCCCAACTGGCCGAGATCGAACCGAGAGTGATGCGCTGCTTCGAAGCGGGCGCGCTGGCTTCCGGGGCGCAGCTCACCGTGACACCGGAGTCCAAGCCATACGCGGAATTCCGCACCGATGACGAGCTTCTCGCGTGCTATGAGCGGCGTGCCACGGCCGTGGGCCGGCACTTCGCGACCGGACCCGACACCATGATGGCGCGGGCCTCCACCGACATGGGCAACGTCTCCCAGACGCTGCCCGCGATCCATCCCTACATCGGTATCGACTCGCTGCCCGCGGTCAACCACCAACCCGAATTCGCCGCTGCCACTGTCACTCCTGCGGCCGAGACCGCCATCGCCCATGGCGCGCTCGCGCTGGCGGGCACAGTGGCTGACGGCGCATCCCTTATCCACATCCGGCAGCGACTGCTGAGCAGACAATGACGTCCGTACGCCCGACGCGCACCGAGCACGATCTACTCGGTGACCTTGAGGTTCCCGCCGACGCCTACTACGGCGTCCACACGGCGCGGGCGCTGGAGAACTTTCCCATCAGCGGCGTGCCCATATCCCGGCACCCCGACCTGGTGATCGCGCTGGCCGCGGTGAAACAGGCTGCCGCCGAGGCTAATCGGCAACTCGGCCAGCTCGACGACACAACCGCCGACGCGATCATTCGGGCCTGCGTCGAGATCCGCGGCGGTGCGCTGCACGACCAGTTCGTGGTCGACCAGATCCAGGGCGGGGCAGGCACGTCGACCAACATGAACGCCAACGAGGTGATCGCCAACCGGGCGTGTGAGCTCCTGGGCCACGACCGCGGCGCCTACCGCATCGTGCATCCCCTCGAACACGTCAACCTCGGGCAGAGCACCAACGACGTCTACCCGACCGCCGTGAAGATTGCGCTGGGAACCGCGACCCGCACGCTCGAGCAGGCGTTGCGAGGCCTCGCCGATCACTGCAGCACCAAATCTCTCGAGTTCGCCGACATGCTCAAGCTCGGCCGCACTCAGCTGCAGGATGCGGTGCCGATGACCCTCGGCCAGGAGTTCGGTGCGTTCGCGGTGACCATCATCGAAGATGCCGATCGGCTCCGCGAGGCGTCAGCCCTCATCGCCGAGATAAACCTCGGCGGCACGGCAATCGGCACGGGGCTCAACACACATCCGCGCTACGCGGCACTGGTGTGCGAACGGCTGCGTGCCCTCACGGGCCTGCCGCTCACCACCGCGGGCAACCTCGTCGAGGCCACGTCCGATGTGGGTGCGTTCGTGCAGTTGTCCGGCGTGGCCAAACGCAGCGCGGTGAAGCTGTCGAAGATCTGCAACGACCTCCGACTGCTGTCCTCGGGACCACGCGCCGGCTTCGGTGAGATCAATCTGCCGCCCGTGCAGGCCGGCTCGAGCATCATGCCCGGGAAGGTGAACCCCGTGATTCCCGAGGTCGTCAATCAGGTCGCGTTCGAGGTGATCGGCAACGACCTCACCGTCACCATGGCCGCCGAGTCGGGGCAATTGCAGCTCAACGCATTCGAACCGATCATCGCCCGCGCGCTCCTGTCGTCGCTCACCCACCAGACGGCGGCCGTGACCGTCCTCGGCGACCGCTGCATCGCGGGCATCACGGCGAACGCCGACCGCATGCGGCAAGCCGTGCTGCAGTCGGCAAGTATCGCCACCGCGCTGAACCCGGTGCTCGGCTACGAGGCCGCGACCGCCTTGGTCGCCGAAGCCATCGCGACCGGTGCGTCGATTCCGGAGCTCGTACGACGTTCGGCCCTCGTCGACGATGCGGTGCTCGACCGGGTATTCAGCCCCGAGAACCTGTGCCGACCCAACGATCCCCTGCGGCGGTGAGCTTTTCAGCGGCGGTCGGCGAAAATCGCGCGGGCCGCCTCGGCGACCGCTCGCGCCCGGGCAGTACTGCGCACCGACTGCAACCGGGCCAACACAACAGGTAAGCCAGGAAGGTCGTCACGGATGGGGACGACGCTCACCTCGCCGCCGTCGTAGGTGCCCCGGTGCGCAGGTATCTGGTTGAGGATCGAGAACCCGTGGCCGCGCGCGACCAGCCCGCGCACCGCCTCGTAACTGGCCGACCGGTACCGGATCCGGGGCGTCACACCGGCTTTCGCGAGCATCGACTCGAAATAGTCGCGGCTGTCGGGCAGATCCAGCAACACCATGGGTTCGTCGGCAAGCTCGGTCAGCCGGATGGATTTCCGGCTCGCCAGCCGATGCTCGGGCGGCAATGCCACGTATGGCGCCGCGACGCCGAGCGGTTCGGCGTCGACACCACTTCCGAGCCCCAGGTCGTACGTGAGTGCGAGTTCAGCGGTTCCGTTGCGCAGCACCGTGCGGACCGCGTCGGCGGAGGTCTCGATGACGTCGACCTCGAGGTCGGGGTGACGGGCCCCGAGGTCAGACAGCAGCCGTGGCAACACGAACGGGGTCAATGTGATGAAGCACGCCAGCCGCACGGTTCCGTGCACCTGATCGACGCTGCCGCTGGCGCTGTCGAGCACCTCATCGAGATGGGCCAGCAGCGCCCGGGTGTCGCGCAACATCTCCTCGCCGGCCGCAGTCAGCGCCAGACCGCGCGCCCGGTGCCGGATGAACAGCTGCGTACCGATCTGCTGCTCGAGCTGGCTGATGGCGGCCGAGACCGCCGACTGTGCGATGTGGAGCTCGTCGGCGGCCTTGGTCATGGACAGGTAGGTGGCAGCTTTTACGAAGTACCGCAGCTGAGTGAGCGTGACGTCGGGACGTCTGCGCATGGTGGTACCCCTTACTGACTCCCCTTCTGGGTCGCGGCCTATCAGCATTACAGCTGTGCGGCTTCCTTACCAGCGACTGAGCCGTCCAGCGGCGCGCCGACCGGTCGCTCGGCCCGCACCGGCCGCGCCCGGAGGTATCCCACCGCGCCGAGAATGCCCAGCACGGCCAAGGTGCCCAGGGTGAACACCTCGAACGTCAGCTGGCTGACACCCCATGTCTCGACGAAGTCGTAGTCGAGGCCGAACAGCCGATCCAGCGTGCCGGGGAACACCGCCACCCAGGACCCCAGGGCCACCCACGCGAAGCACAACGCGCCGAGGGCACGGAAGCCCGCGTGGCCGGTCGGCACCCGGAACGGCCGGGGCACGTCGGGGAAGCGCGTGCGCAAGCGAACCGCCGCCGGGATCGTGATGACGTAGCTCAGCAGGAACGTGGAGATCGAGATGCTGAGTACCACACCGAAAATCGCCGCGGACGATCCGGTGACCTGCATGGCGACCAGGCAGAACACGGTCGCCACCACACCCGACAGCAGGTTGACGCGCACCGGGGTGCCCAGCTGCGGGTGGAACCGGCCGAAGAAACCGCCGAAGAACGCGCCGTCGGCCGCGGCCATGGCCTGCATGCGGTCACTGATGATCATCCAGGCCGAACCCTGCGTCATGAGCACGATCGCGAAGACCACCCCGGTGATGGTGAGCATCGCCGGCGCTGCGGAACCGTACACGCTGAACACCGTCGACACAGCTTCCATGAGGCCGCCGATGCCGGTGATCTGATCGGCCGGCAGCACGATGAGGATCGCGAAGATCGGCAGGAGGTAGGCCGCCGCCGCGATGCCCGCGGAGCGGGCGATCGCGAACGGCACGTCGCGCGCCGGGTTCTTCATCTCGCCTGCGGCGCTGTTGCCGGACTCGAATCCGAGGTAGGAGAACAGCAGCAGCGGCGTCACTCCGAGTAGCCCACCGATCGTGGGGGCGAAATCGCTGGCGGACAGCCCCGCGGCCCCATTGCGGACGGCGTAGATCACCGTGGTCACGAGGAAGACGACCAGGAAGAGAATCTTCAGGATCGCGCCGATGTTGGGGATCCACTTCCCGTGCCGGAGGCTGATGATCGCGGCCAGCACGGTGAGCCAGATGAACACGAGTTTGAATCCGTAGTCGGCGAACGAGCCGTGCTCGAAGTGCATGACGTAGGTGCTCCACGCCTCCGAGGCGATGAAGGCCATCGACCCGCCGACCCACACCGGTTGCGTGACCCAGGTCAGCAGAGACGCGATCGCCGCGACGGGCCTGCCGAAAGCCTTGCGGCACCAGACATATACGCCGCCCTCACCGGTGAAGGCCGCGCCCGTCTCGGCGAAGATCAGCCCGTAGGGCACCAGGAAGAACACCGCGAGCACCAACGCCCAGGTGAAGGTCTCGGCGCCGAACCCGGATACCTGCCCGAGCGCTTCGATCGAGACGACGGCCGCGACGATGAGGAACACGATGTCGAGGCGACCCAGGGTTTTCTTGAGGTGTTTGACCTCGCGATCAGCCTGCGCAGTCTGTGTTTCCACTTGTGGTTCCACGGTGGACCCTCTGTTCTGGAGCGTGAATGTGATGGCCCCCACAGTGAGCCCACACCCCCACAGCTGTAAAACATTGTTTTCTGTGAATTCGCATCAGAATTTCCGATGAGGCGTACGTCCACCGGGCGGCCATATAGCTCCCCAGCGCACTGTGACGAACGTGCAGGGTTCTGTGCCGTCCCGGCGCAGATGCCGCGAAACGTTGCACGCTCGCCACAGCGTCTGCGCAGGGACACGCAGAGGGTGGGCCCAACAACGCGGGCCGGGACGCCTGTTCCCCGGTCCAGGTCCGGGTCCGGGTCCGGCGATCAGGAAACCCGTCCACACCGTGTTCCGTTCCGGACAAAATGCATCACCAAAACAGATGCAAAACCGCTGAAACCACTAGTTGACCGGGGTTTTGGAGCGCACCACGATAGCTGGTAGCCCAGGCGTGAGCCACGTCACGAACTTTAGGAATGACTCGATGCGAGACCCCCGGTACGACATCCTTTTCGAACCCGTACAGATCGGCCCGGTCACCGCGCGCAACCGCTTCTACCAGGTGCCCCACTGCAACGGCATGGGTTACCGCGACCCGTCGGGTGAGGCCTACATGCGCCGGATCAAGGCCGAGGGCGGCTGGGCCGTGGTGTGCACCGAGCAGGTCGAGATCCACCCCACCTCCGACATCGGCCCGTTCATCGAACTGCGGTTGTGGGACGACCAGGATCTGCCCGCCGTCGCCCGCATCGCGGACAAGATCCACGAGGGCGGCGCCTTGGCCGGAATCGAACTGGCCCACAACGGCTTGAACTCGCCGAACCTGATCAGTCGCGAAGCCCCGCTGGGACCGCAGAACCTGCCGGTCGTGTCGTGGAACTACGACCCGGTGCAAGCGCGGGAGATGACGAAGTCCGACATCGCCGACATGCGGTTCTGGCATCGCGAGGCCGTGCGCCGGTCACTGCAGGCCGAGTACGACATCATCTACGTCTACGCCGGCCACGCCATCGGCGGTCTGCACCACTTCCTGTCGCGGCGCTACAACAACCGCACCGACGAATACGGCGGCAGCATCGAGAACCGGGCCCGCCTGCTGCGCGAGATCCTCGAGGACACCCGCGAGATGTGCGACGGCAAGGCCGCGGTGGCGTGCCGCATCTCGGTCGACGAGCTGCTCGGCGACGAGGGCATCACGCGGGCCGAAATCGAAGACGTGATCGGCATGCTCGGCGAGCATCCGGATCTGTGGGACTTCGTCTTGGGCAGCTGGGAAGACGATTCGGTCACGTCACGCTTCGGCCCCGAGGCCGAGCAGGAACCCTACGTACGCGGACTCAAGGCGCTGACCACCAAACCCGTTGTGGGCGTCGGCCGTTTCACCTCACCGGACATGATGGTGCACCAGGTCAAGACCGGTGTGCTCGATCTCATCGGCGCGGCCCGGCCGTCCATCGCGGATCCGTTCCTGCCCAGCAAGATCGAGAGCGGCAACCTCGAGGACATCCGCGAATGCATCGGGTGCAACATCTGCGTGTCCGGTGACTTCACCATGTCGCCGATCCGCTGCACTCAAAACCCCACCATGGGTGAGGAATTCCGCCGCGGCTGGCACCCCGAGAAGATCCGCCCCAAGGCCAGCGATTCCTCGGTACTGGTGGTCGGAGCCGGCCCGGCCGGGCTGGAGGCTGCCCGCTCACTGGGCAACCGCGGCTACACCGTGAGCCTCGCCGAGGCCACCCGTACCCTGGGCGGCCGCGTCGCGCGCGAGTCGAAGCTGCCGAGCCTGTCGGCGTGGATCCGCGTCGTGGACTACCGCGAGCAACAGTTGGCCAAGCTCGGCAACGTCGAGGTCTTCATGCAGAGCGAGATGACCGCCGACGACATCATCGAAAACGACTTCAACCACGTCGTGATCGCCACCGGCGCCGGTTGGCGCACCGACGGTGTCGGCCGCTGGCACACCAAGCCGCTCGAAATCGCCGACGGCGCAGACATTCTGAGCCCTGACGACATCATGGCCGGCAGCCGCCCGCGCGGTCAGCGCGTCGTGGTGTTCGACGACGACCACTACTACATGGGCGGCGTGATCGCCGAGTTGCTCGCCAAGGAGGGCCTCGACGTCACCCTGATCACCCCCGCCGCGCACGTGTCGCAGTGGACCACCAACACGCTCGAGGTCGCTCGGATCCGCAAGCGCGTGATCCGGGCCGGCATCGATGTGCGCACCAACACCGCGGTCACGGCCGTCACGGCCGACGGCGTGCGGACCGCGTGTGTCTACACCGGTGACGAGGGCGCGGTGAGCCCCGATTCGGTGGTCATGGTGACCGCGCGCCTGCCCCATGACGGCCTCTATCAGGAGCTGTTGAGCCGCGAGGGCGAATGGGCGGACGCCGGCTTGCTGAGCGTGCGGGCCATCGGCGACGTGTGGGCCCCGGCCACCATCGCCGCAGCCGTGTGGTCGGGCCACCGCTACGCCGAGGAGCTCGACGAACCACAGTCCACGGGCCCCGTGCCGTATCTACGCGAAACCGCAGAGCTCGCACCTGAAAATCGGGGCACCCGTGCCTATTTACCCATCACGCCGGCCCAGCCGGCCACCGTCTGAGGAGAATCCATGCCTGAACTGATCCCCGCCGGCCCCGACGCCGTCGCGGCCATGACCCCCAGCAGCTATGTCACCGCCGAAACCCTGCGCGAGGGTGACCCGGCGGAGACCGAGGCCGTGCACCTCGCGAGTTCCGACGAGAAGTTCACGGTCGGTTCATGGCGCGCCGAGCCCTACGCCGAGTTCATCGAGAGCTACCCGGGCGACGAGTACACCCGGGTGCTGGAAGGATCGATCACCCTGACCGGTGACGACGGCGTCGCCCACACGTTCGGCCCCGGCGACTCGTTCACCCTGACCAAGGGCTGGCGCGGCGAATACCGCGTCACCGAGCCGCTGGTCAAGCAGTTCGCGATCTACGTCCCCTGAGAGGCAGGCACATGACGACGCTCGACGACTGGACCCGGCGTGCCGGTGAGATCACGCCGCGCACCGAGGTTTTCATCGACGGAAAGTATCGGGCCGCGCTGTCCGGCGCGACGTTCGACTCGGTGAACCCCGCCACCGGTGAACTGATCGCCCCGGTCGCCTCGGGCGACTCCGCGGACGTCGACGCGGCCGTGGCCTCGGCGCGCGCGGCCTTCGAATCGGGCGCCTGGTCGCGCACCTCGGCATCACACCGCAAACGTGTACTTCGGCAGTTGTCCGAGTTGATCCTGGCGAACGGCGAGGAACTCGCGCTGCTGGACTCGATCGACATGGGCAAGTTGGTCGCCGAAGCCCACACCGTCGATGTGCCATCGGCCGCTGAGCTTTTCGCGTTCTATGGTGAGGCCCTCGACAAGCAGTCGGGTGAGATCGCGCCCACCGAACCCGGAAATCTGGCACTGGTGACCCGCGAACCGCTCGGTGTCGTCGGAGCCGTCACGCCGTGGAACTTCCCGCTCGACCTCGCGGTGTGGAAGGTGGCACCCGCCCTGGCGGCCGGGAACTCCGTCGTTCTGAAACCCGCTGAACAGGCGCCGCTTTCCTCTATCCGGCTGGCTGAGTTGGCAGTGGAAGCCGGCTTGCCCGAGGGCGTGCTCAACGTCGTTCCAGGGCTCGGCCCGACAGCCGGTGAGGCTCTGGGCCGCCACCCGGATGTCGACGTCATCGCATTCACCGGGTCGACCGAGACCGGCAAGCGCTTCCTGCGTTACGCGGCGGACTCCAATGCCAAGCAGGTGTGGCTTGAGTGCGGCGGCAAGAGCCCCAACCTGGTGTTCGCCGATGCCGATCTGGACGCCGCGGTGGACAAGGCGATCTTCGGGGCGTTCTACAACCAGGGTGCGGTGTGCTCGTCGAATTCCCGGCTGCTGCTGCACGACTCGATCGCCGACGAGTTCCTGGCCGAGCTCGTGAAACGCACGGCCGAGGTACGGCCCGGCAATCCGCTGGATCCCGCGTCCACGTTGGGCGCGCTCGTCGACGAGCACCACACCCGGCGGGTGATCGGGTTCATCGACCGCGCCCGCGCCGACGGCGAGATCCTCACCGGCGGGGCCCGCGAGACCGTTGACGGCCGTGGCTGTTTCGTGTCCCCCACGATCGTCGCGAACCTGCCTGCGACCGCCGAGCTGGTCACCGAGGAGGTCTTCGGGCCGGTGCTGGCCGTGCAGACATTTGCCGACGAGACGGAGGCGATCGCGATGGCCAATGACACCGTCTACGGTCTGGCCGCGTCGGTGTGGACCCGTGACCTCTCGCGCGCCCACCGGGTGTCCGCCGCGCTGCGGGCAGGTACCGTCTCGGTCAACACCGTCGACGCGCTGAGCGCACAGACACCCTTCGGCGGATTCAAGCAATCGGGATTCGGCCGCGATCTGTCGCTGCACGCACTCGACAAGTACACCGGCCTCAAGACGACCTGGATAGCACTGTGAACTGTTAGCCGCCAATCGAATTCGAAACACGGCGACAATGGTCCGGTAACGTTTTCGTCATCTCGAAAAGTGATGAATAACGTCGGAAATATGCATTTTGCGTTCACGGCATCAGTGCGAATACTGAATTGGTCGGAGTCGCGATCACCGGCATGATGCCGCACTGCCCGCACGAGAAAGCCACTCATCACATGAACGAGCAAACGCCGGTGCCGCCATCCGTGGAACGCAGGACCATCGAGCATGTTCCGCTCGACGAGCGGCATGGCCGCGCCCGTGACCTGTTCACCGTCTGGTTCGGCTCGAACATCATGCTGCTCACCATCATCACCGGTGCGCTGGCGACGACGGTGTTCGGTTTGCCGCTGTGGGCCGGCGCCTCGGCGATCGTGCTGGGCAACGTCATCGGCGGTGCGGTCATGGCGTTGCACGCCGCACAGGGGCCCCAGCTGGGTGTACCCCAGATGCTGCAGACCAGAGCCCAGTTCGGCTCGTACGGAAGCCTTCTCGTGGTCATCCTCGTGGTGTTCATGTACCTGGGCTTTTTCGCGTCCAATGCGGTTCTCGGCGGCCAGGCCCTGTCGAAGGTGACCGGGCTGCCGACCAACTGGTCCATCACCGTCATCGGGTTGATCAGCGTGGTCGCCACCATCGTCGGGTACCGGCTCATCCACCGCGTGACCGCGGTCCTGTCGGTCGTCGCGGGCGGAGCACTGGTCATCGCATTCGTCTGGATGATCTGGGTCAACGGGGTACCCGCCGACACCTGGCACACCGACGGATTCAGCTGGGCCGGGTTCATGGCCACCTTGTCGGTCGCCGCACTGTGGCAGATCGCCTATGCGCCTTATGTTTCCGACTACACCCGGTATATGCCCAAGGACACCGGCCAGCGCGCCGCGTTCTGGGGCACGTACGCCGGATGTGTACTGGGCTCCGTCCTGCCGATGTTGCTCGGGGTATTGGTGGGCGCCGCATTGCCGACCGATGACACACTCGTCGGGCTCTCCACGCTGACCCACGGAGTCAGCACGGGCGTGTTCGCGATCTTCGCGACCGGTATCGCGGCCACCAACGCCATGAACCTCTACTGCGGTTCGCTGTCGACGATCACGGTGGGCCAGAACCTGTTCCCACGCTGGCAGCCCGCCGCGATGAGCCGCGCGGTGACCGCGGTGGTCCTGTTCGTCATCGCGATCATCCCGGCACTGGTGAGCGCCGACGACTTCCTGGCCAACTACGCGAACTTCCTGGCGTTGCTGCTGTGTGTGCTGATCCCTTGGACCGCAGTCAATCTCGTCGACTACTACCTGCTGCGCCACGGCGAGTACGACATCGAAGCCTTGTTCGAACGGGATGGCGGCCGCTACGGTACGTTCAACTGGGTCGCCATTGCCTGCTACTTCATCGGCATCGCGGTGCAGATCCCGTTCCTGTCCACCACGTTGTTCACCGGTTTCGCGGCGGCGGCCCTCGGCGGGGTGGACATCTCATGGATCGTCGGGCTCGCGGTCATCTGCCCGTTGTATTACGCGCTCATGCGCTCGAAGGTGTCGGCACCGGTGGCGCAGCCCGCGGTGGTGCGGGCATGAGCGAATATCTGATCGTCGGCGGCGGAACCGCCGGATGCATTGTCGCGGCCCGGCTCTCGGAAGATCCCGACATCACGGTCACGGTGCTGGAAGCAGGCCCCTCCGACCGGGACGAGCCCCGTGCCCGCGACATCCGCCGCTGGGCGGAGATGCTTGAGAGCGAATACGACCTCGACTACCGCAGTGTGCCGCAGGACCGGGGCAACTCCGGTATCCGGCAAGCCAGGATGCGCATACTCGGCGGCTGCTCGACGGCCAACACGATGATCACCTGGCGGCCACTCAAGGCCGATCTGGACGAATGGGCAGCCCTGGGTGTCACCGGGTGGGATGCCGCGACAGTGCACGGCGCCTTCGACCGGCTCCGCGTTCCGGTGGGACCGGTCGCCGACAAGGACCGCAACGCGTATGTCAGCGATGTCGTCGATTCCGCCCGGCGGGCGTTGGACCTTCCCGCCCGCCGGGCCTGGAACTCCGATCCCGAGTTCGCCACCACCGGAATCGGCGCCGGCTTCTTCGAAATCGGCTACACCCCGGACAACCACTTGCGGTCCTCCACCTCGGTGCACTATCTGCATGACGCGATCGCCGACCGCGACAACCTCGTCGTCGAACACGGCAGGCACGCCGAGCGGCTCGTGATCGAGGACGGCAGGGTCGTCGGGGTGATCACCCGCGACGACCACGGCGACCGCCGCGAATTCCGCGCCGAGCGCGAGGTCATCGTGTGCTGCGGTGCCATCGATACCCCAAAGCTGCTGCAGCTCTCGGGAATCGGCCCGGGTGACGTGCTCGAAGCCGCAGGCGTGCGAACCGTGGTGGCATCCCCCGGCGTCGGTGAGAACCTGATGGACCACGCCGAGGGCCTGATCGTCTGGGAGGCCGGCGCCGACGTCCCCGGCAGCTGCGCGACCGGTTGGGATGCCGGTGCCGCGGTGCGGTTGTCGGACGACGGCCCCGCCCGGCCCGACGTGCTGATGCACTTCCCGGTCGAAGCCGTGGCCGATCACGCCGTGACGTACGGGGTGACGATGCCTGAGCGCATCGTGTCGATAGCACCGAACGTGGCGAAGCCGAGCAGCCGCGGACGCGTGTGGATCACCTCGGTCGATCCCGCCGACCGGCCGTCGATCGACTACCGCTACTTCACCGACCCCGACGGCCACGACGAGGCGGTCCTGATCGCCGGTATCCGGCTCGCCCGGCGCATCGCCGCGACCGAGCCGATGGCGGGCTGGCTGGTCCGCGAGGTCTTCCCCGGCCCGGACGCCCAGTCCGACGAAGACCTCTCCGAGGCGCTGCGGGCCACGCATCAAACCGTGTACCACGTCTCCGGCACCTGTCGGATGGGCGCCGACGGCGATCCGATGGCGGTATGTGACTCACAGTTGCGCGTCCGCGGGGTCGACGGTCTGCGGGTCGTCGACGCCTCGGTGTTCCCCACCATCCCTTCGGTCAACCCGGTCGGAACGATCATGGCGGTCGCCGAACATGCCAGTGCACTGGTGCTCGCCGACCGGCAGACCGTAACCGTCGGCCGAGCCTGAAGGACTTCACGATGACGGATCGCACTCCACCCGTCGGCGGGCACGCCGACCGCATCTTCACGAACGCGGCGGTGTTCGTAGCCCCAGGCGACTCCCCTGCCGACACCGTCGCCGTGCAGGGCGACGTCATCGTGGGTGTCGGCAACGGCGTGGACCGAAGCATGATCGGCAAGCACACCGAGGTCAGTGATCTCGGCGGAGCGAGTCTGCTGCCCGGGTTCGTCGACGCGCACGCACATCCGGTCGCCGCGGGGATGGCCGCGCTCCGATGCGATCTCTCCGGCCTGGCCCATAGCCGCGAGGCGTATCTCACCGCCGTCGCCGACTACGCCGCCGGCCACCCCGACGAGGCGGTCATCACCGGTGCCGGCTGGTACGGCGACGCGTTTCCGCACGGCTTCCCCACGCGCCACGACATCGATTCCGTCGTCGCCGATCGGCCCGTCATCTTGACCAGTCACGACTACCACGGCGCCTGGGTCAACACCCGCGCCTTGGAGTTGGCCGGCATCGATGCGGCCACTGCCGATCCTGCCGGCGGACGGATCGTCCGCGACGACGAGGGCGAACCGACCGGGGTGCTGTTGGATCGCGGCGGCGACGCCGTCAACGCCCTACTTCCGGAGGTGACACCGGAATTCATGCGCCGCGCACTGCTCGAGGCGCAACGCCGCATGCATTCCGTGGGTGTCACCGGCTGGCAGGACGCCGCGGTTGGCGCGGACTTCTTCGGGCTCAAGGACAACTTTCCGACCTACGTCGACGCCGACGAGGCGGGCGAGCTGACCGCTCGGGTGGTCGGCGCATTGTGGTGGGAGGCGGCGCAGGGGACCGAGCAGCTCGGCCACCTGTGTGCCCGCCGCGAGCGCGCCGGTCATTCGCGTTTCACCGCAGGCATGGTCAAGGTCATGCAGGACGGCATCTGCGAGAACTGCACGGCCGCGATGCTCGCGCCCTATCGCGCCGTGTCCGGTCACGACATCCCGAGTGGGCAGTCGTTCATCGATCCGCACGACCTGCGCAAGGTCACCGCCCTGCTGGCGGCCGAGAGGTTCGGCATCCACATGCACGCAGTCGGCGACCGTGCGGTGCGCGAATGTCTCGACGCACTCGAACATGCGATATCTCAGCACCCGGAGTTCGACGGCAGGCATCAGATCGCCCACCTCGATGTGGTCGACCCCGAAGACATCCCCCGATTCGGACGACTCGGAGTGATCGCCAACATTCAGGCACTGTGGGCGCGACGGGACAAAGAGATCGTCGAACGCAAGCTCCCGCTGCTCGGACCGGAACGCGAACCGTGGCATTTCCCGTTCGCGTCGATCCAGCGGCACGGAGCGATCCTGGCGATGGGCAGCGACTGGCCGGTCACCGATCCGAACCCGTTGTGGGCGATCCACACGGCCGTGCACCGCACCGGCACGCCCGCCGATCCACATGCGATCGGCGACGGCGTCTTCGACACACCACTGCAACCGCAGGAAGGCATCACGCTGCCGTCGGCGATACACGCCTACACCGCGGGTTCGGCCCACGCCAATGGCCAGGACCGGACCGGCCGCATCGCCCAGGGCATGCTGGCCGACCTGGTGGTGCTCGACCAGAACATTCTCACCGCGGGCGACATCGGGGCGGTCCGGCCCGTCGAGACCATCGTCGGCGGCCAGACCGTCTACCGCGCGGCGTGAGATCAGGCGCCCGCCTCAGCCGACCAGCACCGCGTACCGCGGCTTGATGACCTCGTCGATGATCGCGAGCCGTTCGTCGAACGGGATGAACGCTGATTTCATCGCGTTGATGGTGAATCGCTCCAGGTCGCTCCACCCGTACCCGAACTCCTCCACGAGGCTCGCCATCTCCTGACTCATGGTGGTGTCGCTCATCAACCGGTTGTCGGTGTTGACGGTGACGCGGAACCGCAGCCGGGCCAGCCGGTCGAACGGGTGCTCGGCGATACTCGGCGCCGCACCGGTCTGCACGTTGCTGCTCGGGCACATCTCCAGCGGAATGCGCTTGTCGCGCAGGATGGATGCCAGGCGGCCGAGTTTCTGCGAGCCGTCGTCGAGTTCGGTGATGTCGTCGACGATCCGCACCCCGTGCCCCAGCCGGTCGGCGCCGCAGAACGCGATGGCCTCGTGGATGGACGGCAGACCGAACGCCTCACCGGCGTGAATGGTGAAGCGCGCGTTGTTGCTTCGCATGTACTCGAACGCATCGAGGTGACGGGTGGGAGGGTAGCCGGCCTCGGCTCCGGCGATGTCGAAGCCCACCACGCCTTTGTCGCGGAATCGGATTGCCAGCTCCGCGATCTCGCGTGACCGCGCGGCATGCCGCATCGCCGTCACCAGGCACCGCACCTTGATCGAACGCCCTTCCGCGGCGGCCGCCTTCTCCCCGTCGGCGAATCCCGCGAGTACCGAATCAACGACATCGTCGAGCGACAGGCCCCGGTCGATGTGCAGTTCGGGCGCGAACCGGATCTCGGCGTACACGACATTGTCGGCGGCCAGATCCTCGACGCATTCGTGAGCGACCCGGTGCAACGCCTCGGGAGTCTGCATGACGCCGACGGTGTGGGCGAACGGCTCCAGGTAACGCACGAGCGACCCGCTGTGCGCTGCCGTGCGGAAGAACGTCGCCAGCTCGTCGACATCGGTGGCGGGCAGGTCGTCGTAGCCGAACTTCCCGGCCAGATCGAGCACGGTGGCCGGCCGCAGGCCGCCGTCGAGGTGGTCATGCAGGAGGGCCTTGGGGGCGTGGCGGATCTTGTCGAGGGTCAGCGGCGTACTCATGTCACCATCATCCGCGACGTCACCCATCGCGGGCGGTGGATCCCCGAACAGTTATGCCGCCGTTCAACCGGCTCGTCGCCGAAAACGGTTGCCGACCCTGACGGGTGGGAGTAGTTTTTGCGACAAGGTTGAGCCCGAGCCTGCCGCGATAAATCACTGGCATGCTGTGGCACCTTCGCGTTGCCCCAGCGGCACCGAATCATCGACTCGGGGGTCGTCGATGTCATGATCACACAATCAAGATCACCGATCGTCGGATCGGCCCAGCAGGCTGTCGCCCGTTTCACCACGCACCAAGGCCGTACCGGGAGACTGCTGAGTGTTGCCGGCAAACTCGCCGCCGACAATGCCGACCAGCTCCTCGATCACGTCCACCGTGCGATGTGTTGCGAATGGCTCGTGTTGGACTTGACCGCAGTCGAATTCATTGACGTCGCAAGCATGAACGCGCTGCACACCGTCAACGCCCGCTGCGCACATTTCGATGTGAGGTGGTCACTGGTCGCCGGCCGCGCGGTGTCGCGACTGCTGAGAAGCTGCGATCGCGACGGTGTGCTGCCGGTAAGCGAATCTCTCACAGCGGCTTTGGCGTCGGTGCAAAAGTTACCTGACTGGCGAGCAACCACACACCACGTGGCAGGGAGTCGATGACGACGCCGGCCACTGCACGACAAGGTATTTCGAGTCAGCAAAGGATACGAAACGTGCGTGTAGATGTTCTGACTGCGGCCGCAATCGCCATGATGCCGATGTTTTTCGCGATCGGCACCCCGCCGGCATCGGCCGAGCCGTGTCCCGACGTGGAGGTCGTGTTCGCCCGGGGCACCGGTGAGCCGCCCGGGGTCGGGCCGACGGGGCAGGCGTTCGTCGACTCCCTGCGCCAACGGGTCGGCGACAAGACACTCGGGGTCTATCCGGTCAACTACCCCGCGACCGACCAATGGACCACCGGTGTCGACGGTATCCGCGATGCGGGTGCCCACGTCACGAGAATGGCCGCCACGTGCCCCGACACCAAGATGGTGTTGGGCGGGTACTCGCAGGGCGCGGCCGTCATGGGCTTCGTCACCTCGGCTGCCGTACCCGACGGGGTCGATCCCGCGACCGTGCCCAAACCGCTGGAGCCCGATATCGCCGAGCACGTCGCGGCCGTCGTGCTCTACGGGACGCCGAACCTCCGGGCGATGAACTTCCTCGGTGAACCGCCCGTCATCATCGGCCCGGAGTACGAGCCGAAGACCCTCAAGGTGTGCGCCCCCGAGGACTTCGTCTGCTCGGACGGGCTGAATTTCGCCGCGCACACCTCCTACGGCTATGACGGTCTGATCACCCAAGGGGTCGATTTCGCCGCGAGCCGCCTCGGGTTGGAACCCGGCCCACCGGCGGCGCCACCCGCTCAATGGGACCAGCTACCCGCACCACAGGCTCCACCGGCACCCGCACCACCCGCACCGCCGGCGCCCGCACCACTCGCAACGCCCTAACCGACCCGGTCGATGAGCAGCGGCGGGTCCGCCGGCGCGGATTCGCCGACGGACCATGCGCCGTCGAGTTCGGCGAGTGCGGCGGGAAACCGGTCGGGGGTGTCGGTGTAGAGGCTGAACAGCGTCTCACCCGCGGACACCGGCTCCCCCGGACGGCGATGAATGCGCACCCCCGCACCGAATTGCACCGGCTCACCGGGCTGAGCCCGGCCGGCACCGAGCCGCCACGCGGCCATGGCGACACCCATGGCGTCGATGTCGCCCATGACGCCGTCGCGCGGCGCGGTCACGGTTTCGGGAGCCGATCCGACGGGAAGGGGTTGGCTCAGGTCACCACCCTGCGCGGCGACCAGTGCGCGGAACCGGTCCATGGCCGACCCGTCGCGCAGTGTGTCGGCGGGGTCCACGCCGTCGATCCCGGCCGCGTCGAGCATCTCGGTGGCCAGTGCCAGTGTGAGGGCGACGACGTCGTCCGGCCCACCGCCGGACAACACCTCCAGCGACTCGGCCACCTCCACCGCATTCCCGACAGCGCGCCCGAGCGGCCGGTTCATGTCGGTGAGCAGAGCGCGCGTCGGGACGCCGTTGGCGTTTCCGAGCTCGACCATCGTGCGGGCCAGCTCGCGCGACTCGGGTTCGGTCTTGAGGAACGCCCCGCGGCCCACCTTGACGTCGAGTACCAGGGCGCGCGCACCTTCGGCGAGCTTCTTGCTCATGATCGAGCTGGCGATCAGTGGCAGCGAGTCGACCGTCGACGTGATGTCGCGCAGCGCGTAGATCTTCCGGTCGGCGGGCGCGAGCTCACCGGCTGCGAAGATCGCCGCGCCGACATCGCGAAGTTGTTGCCTGATCCGGTCTTTCGACAACTCGGCGGAGAAGCCGGGAATCGATTCCAGCTTGTCGAGTGTGCCGCCGGTATGGCCGAGCCCGCGCCCGGAGGCTTGCGGGACGGCCCCGCCGCACGCCATGACCACCGGCAGCAGCGGAATGGTGATCTTGTCGCCGACGCCTCCGGTGGAATGCTTGTCCACCAAGGCAAGTGGCCGTCCGTCGCGCCGAAGGTCGGTGAAGTCGAAGCGCTCCCCCGACGTGATCATGGCCGCTGTCCACCGCACGATCTCGGCCGGCGTCATGCCCCGCAGGAAGATCGCCATCAGGAGCGCCGACATCTGTTCCTCGGCGACCCGGCCGTTGGTGTAGGCGTCGATCACCCAGTCGATCGCCGCATCGGACAGCGCACCGCCGTCGCGTTTGGCGCGGATCACCGACGGAGCGTCGAACTGCGTTACTGCACTTGAGGTATCGATGGCGGACTCCTATTTTCCCGACTCGGCGACAAGGCCCGTGAGCAGTGTGCGCATGGCCCATTCGAAGTCGTCGTCCTCGGGCGGCGCGCCCTGCAGGTGCCCGAATGGGTGGCGGCTGAGCAGGTGACCGATCAACAGCCGCCACAGTGCGCGGTAGCCGCGCTGCGCGACGGTGTCATCGAGGCCGAGTTCGCGTAGCAGCGACATGCACCGGTCGGCCACCGGCTGCGCCGACGACACCGTGTGCTCGCCGTCGGCGATGAGGGGCGCCCCCCACGGATGGGCGACGAGGTAGTCGCGCATCGCCAGCCATTGCGCGATCAACCGCGCCTCGGGCCGACCCGCCACCTCGACCAAGGGATAGCCGGCGGCCAGGTCCTCGGCGAGCAGGTTCAGCACTTGCCGACGATCGGCGATGTGGCGGTAGAGCGAGGCCGGCCCGGTGCCAAGTTCGCGGGCGATCCGGCGACACGTCACCTCCGGCAGGCCTTCCGCGTCGGCGACCCGCCAGGCCACCGCCCTGATCGTGTCCCTGCTCAGCACAGGGCGCCCGCCGCTCACGTGGATCCCCATGCGAACGGTGTTCGCGTTAAGCTGTCCGCGCTTGCCGCGAACAGTGTTCGCACCCGTCTTCGCAGCGCGATCAGGAGATCGATGGACGTCATCGCCAGCCAGCATGCCCCATCCCCGCAGGCGCGTCACCGACCGGCACACGTGCTGACCGCGGTTTCGGCGGTGGTCGTGTCGTACGGGCTGATGCAGACCATGCTGGTGCCCACAATCGGCGTCCTGCAGCGCGATCTGGACACCACCACGGGCGCCGCCTCGTGGGCCGTGCTCTCGGCGATGCTGCTCGCCAGCGCCGTCATCACGCCCTTGGCGGGCCGGCTCGGCGACCGCTACGGCAAGCGCCGGATCCTGCTGTGGATGCTCGCGGTCTATCTCGCCGGAACCCTTGGTGCGATCGTCGCGCCGAGCATCGGCGTGCTGATCGCCTGCCGCGCCGTCCAAGGAGTCGGCCTGACACTGTTGCCGCTGTCGTTCGCCGTGATGCGCGACGCGCTCGCGCCCGAGCGCGTGCACGCCGGCATCGCCTTGGCGTCCGGACTGGTGACCGGCACGGCCGGGCTCGGCCTGCTCGTCGGCGGCCTCGTCGTCGATCACGGGTCGTGGCGCTGGCTGTTCGTGATCGGTGCCGGCCTCGTGATCACCGCGCTCGCGATGACCGCGCGGTGGATTCCCGAGGGCGGCGAGCGCCATCCCGGACGCCTCGACCTCCCCGGCATGGCATTGATGACGGCCGGGCTCATCGCGGCACTGCTCCCCATCACCCAGGGCCCCACGTGGGGCTGGCGGTCACCGTCGGTCATGGGATTGTTCGGCGCCGCACTCGTCTTCCTGGTGGCGTTCGGCGTTGTCGAGTCGCGCGTCGCCCATCCGCTCGTCGACCCCTCGTTGATCACCGAGCGTCCGCTTGCCGCAGCACATCTGGGCGCACTGCTGCTCGGCGTCAATCAGTTCGCGGTCTACGTGTTGGTGCCGAAGCTCGCCGAACTGCCCGCGACGGGCAGCCCCGGCTTCGGGTTGTCGGTCACCGGCGCGGCACTGATTCTGCTGCCCGGCACCCTGCTTACCGTGCCGGCGAGCTGGACGACACCGTGGCTCGAGCGGCGCATCGGCGTGCGCGGGCCGCTGGTTGCCGGCCTGGCAGTCGCCGCGATCGGTGCGACGCTTCTCGCGCTCGCGCACGGCACCGTGTGGCAGGCCGTGCTGAACTACGCGATCGCCAGCGCGGGTTGGGGGTTGGCCATGGCGTCGCTGCCGCGGATGGTGAACGCCGCCTGCCCGCAGGCACAGAGCGGCAGCGCCAACGGAGTCAACACCGTGGCGCGAACCGTCGGCGGCGCGGTCGGCGGGCAGCTCGCCGCAGCCCTACTCGCCAGTAACACCGCGTCGTTCACCGGGCTACCGACGAGTAACGGTTTCTCAGCAGCATTCTTGGTCGCCGCGGGCGTCGCGGCGGCGGGCGCGATCGCCGTCCCGCTGCCGACGTTCCGGAGCCGTCGCGAGACCCGGAGCCGTTGAACCGCTTGGCGTTACCGTCGCGCCAGATCGTCGGGACCGAAGGCATCGGGCAGCAGCTCGCGCAGTGGGCGCGGACCCTGCGGATGGTCGATGAGCAACTCCGGCCCGCCGTGTTCGAGCAACACCTGCCTGCACCGCCCGCACGGCATCAGCAGACCGCCGTCGGGGCCCACACACGTCAGCGCGAGGAGCCGGCCACCGCCTCCGGAATGGAGGGCGCAGACCACAGCGCACTCGGCACAGAGACCTAGGCCATATGAGACATTCTCCACATTGCATCCGGTCACGATCCGGGAATTGTCGACCAGTGCCGCGGCACCGACCGGAAATCCCGAGTAGGGCGCATATGCGCTCGATGACACCTCAATCGCCTTGCGCCGCAAGACATTCCAGTCAATTTCGATGGTCATACCGGCACCGCCACTTCGGTTCTGAATGCATTCCGAAAATACCAATTCCCGACCCGCGCAGTAGGATAGGTAAGCCTAACTTTGCCCTGCTGAGCGCCCCGAACCGCTCCACCGTAGTTCGTTCGGTACTACAAATGGGTTTAGAGTCGCCCCGAGGTTTGGGGCTAGTCGACAGACCGGTCCCAGACGTCCACCGATGGCGTTGGAGGGACAAGTGAGTACGCAGACGGAGGTACCGGCTCCGCAACCCAGGAAATTGCGCCGGCGCACCCTTTATCGCGGTGATCCGGGAATGTGGTCCTGGGTGCTGCACCGTATTACCGGTGCCACCATTTTCTTTTTCTTGTTCGTCCACGTCCTTGATACCGCACTCGTGCGCGTGAGCCCAGAGGCTTACAACGCGGTCATCGAGACGTACAAGACGCCGATCGTCGGGCTGATGGAAATGGGCCTGGTCGGCGCGGTGCTGTTCCATGCGCTGAACGGCATCCGGGTCATCCTCATCGACTTCTGGCAGCAGGGCCCGCGCTACCAGCGGCACATGCTGGCCGTCGTCGCCGGCGTCTTCCTCATCGTCCTCATCGCATCACTGGGAGTTATCGGCATGCACATGGTGGAGCGGTTCCTGTGAGCGCGCCAGGAGCCGGCGAATCCCGGCTGGGGCGTCCCGCGCCCGTCATGGAACGTGAGCACGACCGCCCGGCCGCGCTCGATCACCCCCGCGCCCCCCGCAAGCCGCGCGGCATCCCGTACTTCGAGAAGTACGCCTGGCTGTTCATGCGGTTCTCCGGTGTGGCACTGGTGTTTCTGGCGCTCGGCCACCTCTTCGTCATGCTGATGTGGCAGGACGGCGTGTACCGCATCGACTTCAACTACGTCGCGCAGCGCTGGGCCTCGCCGTTCTGGCAGATCTGGGACATGGCGCTGCTGTGGTTGGCAAACCTGCACGGCGCCAACGGCATGCGCACCATCATCGGCGACTACGCCCGCAAGAACACCACCAAGTTCTGGCTGAACTCGCTTCTGTTGCTGGCGACGGGATTCACGTTGGTGCTCGGCACCTACGTCCTGGTCACCTTCGACGCGAACATCGGGGGTTAGGCAAATGATTCAGGAACATCGCTACGACGTCGTCATCGTCGGCGCAGGCGGCGCGGGCATGCGCGCCGCGGTCGAAGCCGGGCCGCGGGCCCGCACCGCAGTGCTGACCAAGCTCTACCCCACCCGCTCCCACACCGGCGCGGCCCAGGGCGGCATGTGCGCCGCGCTGGCCAACGTCGAAGAGGACAACTGGGAGTGGCACACCTTCGACACCGTCAAGGGCGGCGACTACCTCGCCGACCAGGACGCCGTCGAGATCATGTGCCGCGAGGCCATCGACGCGGTCTATGACCTCGAGAAGATGGGGATGCCGTTCAACCGCACCCCCGAGGGCCGCATCGACCAGCGCCGCTTCGGCGGGCACACCCGCGACCACGGCAAGGCCCCGGTCCGCCGCGCCTGCTATGCCGCCGACCGCACCGGCCACATGATCCTGCAGACGCTGTACCAAAACTGCGTCAAGCACGACGTGCAGTTCTTCAACGAGTTCTACGCACTCGACATCGCGCTGACCGACACGCCCGCCGGGCCGGTCGCCACCGGCGTCATCGCCTACGAACTGGCCACCGGTGACATCCACGTCTTCCACGCCAAGGCGATCGTGTTCGCCACCGGCGGGTCGGGCCGGATGTACAAGACCACCTCCAACGCCCACACCCTGACCGGTGACGGCCTGGGGATCATCTTCCGCAAGGGACTTCCCTTGGAAGACATGGAGTTTCACCAGTTCCACCCGACCGGCCTTGCCGGTCTCGGCATCCTGATCTCCGAGGCCGTGCGCGGCGAGGGTGGCCGGTTGCTCAACGGCGAGGGTGAACGGTTCATGGAGCGCTACGCGCCCACGATCGTCGACCTCGCGCCGCGCGACATCGTCGCCCGCTCGATGGTGCTCGAGGTCCTCGAGGGCCGCGGCGCCGGGCCGAACAAGGACTACGTCTACATCGACGTGCGCCACCTCGGTGAGGACGTGCTCGAGGCCAAGCTGCCCGACATCACCGAGTTCGCCCGCACCTACCTGGGCGTCGACCCCGTCAAGGAGCTCGTGCCGGTCTACCCGACCTGCCACTACGTCATGGGCGGTATCCCCACCACCGTCCACGGTCAGGTGCTGCGCGACAACACCAACGTCATCCCCGGCCTGTACGCCGCCGGTGAATGCGCGTGTGTTTCGGTGCACGGCGCGAACCGCCTCGGCACCAACTCGCTGCTCGACATCAACGTGTTCGGCCGCCGCGCCGGAATCGCCGCCGCCGAGTACGCCCAGAACCACAACTTCGTCGACATGCCGGAGAACCCGGCCGAGATGGTGGTCGGCTGGGTCGGCGACATCCTCTCCGAGCACGGCAACGAGCGCGTCGCCGACATCCGCACCCAGCTCCAGCAGTCGATGGACAACAACGCCGCGGTGTTCCGCACCGAGGAGACGCTCAAGCAGGCGCTCACCGACATTCACGCGCTGAAGGAGCGGTACTCGCGAATCACCGTGCACGACAAGGGCAAGCGCTACAACAGCGACCTGCTCGAGGCCATCGAGCTCGGCTTCCTGCTTGAGCTCGCCGAGGTCACCGTCGTCGGTGCGCTCAACCGCAAGGAGTCGCGCGGCGGCCATGCGCGCGAGGACTACCCCAACCGCGACGACACCAACTACATGCGCCACACCATGGCCTACAAGCAGGGCACCGACCTGCTGTCCGACATCCGGCTGGACTACAAGCCCGTGGTCCAGACGCGCTACGAGCCGATGGAGCGTAAGTACTGATGAGCGCACCCGTCATAGACAAGCCAGAGACCGGCGACCCGGAGCTGCCGCCCGTCCCCGAGGGCGCGGTCATGGTCACGCTGAAGATCGCCCGCTTCAACCCGGACAATCCGGACGCCGCAGGCTGGCAGAGCTTCCGCGTGCCGTGCCTGCCCAGCGACCGGCTGCTCAACCTGCTGCACTACGTGAAGTGGTACCTCGACGGCACGCTGACGTTCCGCCGGTCCTGCGCCCACGGCGTGTGCGGTTCGGACGCCATGCGGATCAACGGCGTCAACCGGCTGGCCTGCAAGGTCCTCATGCGCGACATGCTGCCCAAGAAGGCGGGCAAGCAGCTGACCATCACCATCGAGCCCATCCGCGGCCTGCCCGTGGAGAAGGACCTCGTGGTGGACATGGAGCCGTTCTTCGACGCCTACCGCGCGGTCAAGCCGTTCCTCGTGACCAGCGGCAACGCGCCCACCAAGGAGCGCATCCAGAGCCCGACCGACCGGGCCCGCTACGACGACACCACCAAGTGCATCCTCTGCGCGTGCTGCACCACGAGCTGCCCGGTGTACTGGAGCGAGGGGTCCTACTTCGGGCCAGCCGCGATCGTCAACGCACACCGGTTCATCTTCGACTCACGTGACGAGGCGGCCGCCGAACGGCTCGACATCCTCAACGAGGTCGACGGCGTGTGGCGCTGCCGCACCACGTTCAACTGCACCGAGGCCTGCCCACGTGGCATCCAGGTGACCCAGGCGATCCAGGAGGTCAAGCGCGCGTTGATGTTTGCGCGCTAAGTCTTTGTACTCGAACGTGAAGAAGATCGCGAGAATCCTCGAGAATCTCGCGATCTTCTTCACGTTGGACGCCCTGCTTTTTCCAGAGCCGCGCGGGTACGGGTGATGATGGCGCGTTGGCGATAGCGCAACAGGTCATTGCCCACGCGGATGATGTTCCAGCCGAGCTCGCGATATTCCGCGTCTTGGTCGATGTCCTTTGTCCGCTGTCTCGGGTCGGTCCAGTGCTGAATGCCGTCGTACTGCACGCCGACATTCCAGTCAGGCCACCCCATATCGATGCGCCCTACCAGTTCACCCCAATGCCCGAACACTTCGATCTGGGTCTCGTCGGGTCGCATGCCCTCCTCGGTGAACAGCAACCGGAGCCTGGTCTCCTGCGGCGATTCGGCGCCGTAGTCAGCGAGGTCGAGCACCTGTCTTAACTGCACGAGGCCGCGCGCGCCGCGGTGGGTATCGACAAGCGCTTGTATATCAACAAGTTTCAGATCACAGGCCTGCAGCAGCGCGTCTACCCGCACGACGGCTTCCGTCAATCCTGGCCTGCGGCCCAGGTCGAAAGCAGTCCTGGCAGGCGTCGTGACCCGGATTCCCCGGACCATCCGAACCTCGTCGTCGGTCAGTCGGTCGCTGTGCAGGACGATGCCAGCGGTTTCGTGCCGGCTGGAGTGGTTCAGCTCGGCGGGATGCCTGGCGTCGATCCATTTCGATCCAAGGAGCGCGGCCGCCGACAACCCGGCCACGGTTGCGCGTCGCCCCGACCACAGCCATGCCGCGACGGCCTTGTCGACCGGGGTCAGCTTCGCGCCGCGCGGGACGTAGACATCCCGGTGCAGCATCTCGTAGCGGGTGGTCAGGTGGTATCGGTTGAGCTTGCCCGCGGCCAACGCCTCCGAACCCAGAAACGGCATAAAGGTAGGACGCAACGCGGGTCAGTGCCGTTCCATCGCCCGCCAACGTGAAGAAGATCGCGAGGTTTGGCCGGAATCTCGCCATCTTCTTCACGCTCGGCTGTCACACATCGCGTGGCTGTCTCGTCAGACAGGTATGACACCGAGAATCGCTCCCCTGCCCCCCAAACAAGCCGGCCTGATGACCCGCATGATGTACAGCTTCGCCAAGCGCAAGTTCGGTGAGGTGCCGGAACCGTTCACCGTGGCAGCCCACCACCCGCGGCTGCTGATCGCCAACGCCGCCCATGAGGGCCTGCTGGAAAGCGGCTCGAAGAAGCTGCCGGCCAACGTGCGTGAACTGGCGGTGTTCTGGACGGCCCGTACCGTCGGCTGCTCGTGGTGTGTGGACTTCGGGTCCATGCTCATGCGACTCGACAACCTGGACGTGGACCGGCTGAAGTCGATCGACGACTACGCGACGTCACCGTTGTTCACAGACGACGAGCGTGCCGCGATCGCCTACGCCGACGCCATGACGAAAGACCCGCACACCATCTCCGACGAGCAGGTCGCCGATCTGCGCCGCCGGTTCGGCGACGACGGCGTCATCGAGCTGACGTATCAGATCGGTACCGAGAACATGCGCGCGCGGATGTACTCGGCGCTGGGCATCACCGAGCAGGGTTTCAACTCTGGGGATGCGTGCCGGGTTCCGTGGGCCGACCAGCCCGAGCAGGCGTGATCTCGATGAAAGCCATTGCCACACCGAAGGTTTGACTGCCCCGGTCGAGGCTTCGCTCGAACAGTTTCATCGGCAGGCTCCAGTTGGCGGCGATGACGGCGTCGGCGTGCGCGTGTTCTTCCTCGGGCAGGATGCGCGCCACGCCGGCGACCACCGGGCCGCTGGGCTTGCCACGCAGATTGCTGCCCACCACAAGCACATTCGGGTTGTTGCGGACGCGCTTGACCTTGGCGGTGGACGCGTCGGTGCGGACGTAGAGTTTGCCGTCGGCGACACCGTGGTTGATGGGGCTCGGGACGGCTTCGCCGGATTTCTTGAACGTCACCAACACGATCTGGCGGTAGCGGTCGAACCCGGTGAAATCGGTCGCCGTCGGCTCGCCGATGCCGAACGCGTCGCGGTGACGCATCTTGTCCATGCCGCGGAACATGAACCTGCCGAACGTCTGCCCGAGATTGCCCGGATCGGTCGGCATCATGCCGCACCACCGCGCAGCGGCGAGCCGGTGAACTTGTCCGGGTTCGCGATATCCCATACGGCACAGACTTTTCCGTCCCGGACGGTCATCGCGGTGATGCGCGGCATCAGTTCCGGATAGCCGTCGACGGGTGGCGCGCCCGGTGTGTAGGCGCCCAGCTCGCCGTTGACCCGAACCATCTGAGTGCCGGCCAGCCAGTTGGGCCCGTAGCGGCGGGCGAGTGAGAACAGGAACCGGGCGACCTTTTCCGGCCCGTTGATGACGCGCGGTGCCGTCGGCGCCCGGCGGTTGGAGTCGCCGGTGAACGTGACGTCCGGATGCAGAAGGCGCACAACGCCTTCCATGTCGCCGGCAGCCAACGCCGCCATGAGCGCTCCGGCGACCTCGTTGTGCGTGTCGTCGGTCACCGGCGGCGGGGTGTCGGCCGCCGCGCGGCGGGCCCGCGACGCCAGCTGGCGCGCGGATGCCGCGCTGACACCGAGCACGTCGGCGATCTCGGAGAACGGCACACCGAAGCCGTCGTGCAGGACGAACGCCACGCGCTGGTCGGGGGTCAGGCGTTCCAGCACCACCATGGCGGCAAAGCGGGCGTCCTCGCCGGCAACCACTGCCGCCAACGGATCGTTGCCGTCGAACCCGGTGACGACCGGCTCAGGCAGCCACTCCCCGACGTAGGTTTCCCGCCGGTGCGCGGCTGACCGGAGCCGGTCCAAACCGAGCCTGCTCACCACCGTGGTCAGCCAAGCGCGAAGGTCGTTGATCTCCCCGCGGTTGGCCTGCCACCGGATCCAGGCGTCTTGCACGATGTCCTCGGCGTCGGCGAATGTGCCGGTGAGCCGATAGGCCACGGCCAGCAGATGTGGCCGTAGGTCTTCGAACTCACCGACCCGAGCGCTCGCGGTCATGGCGCAAGTCTAGGTAGGTCCGTCTACCCCCGGCGGATGAGCTTCTTGTTGACGAATTCGTCGATGCCGAAGCGGCCGAGTTCGCGGCCGAAGCCGGAGCGCTTGACCCCACCGAACGGCAGCTCGACGCCGTCGGCGCCGACGACGTTGACGAACACCATGCCGGCGTCGATGCGGTCGGCGACCCGCGCGGCCTGCTCCTCGTCGGTCGTGAACACGTAGGAGCCGAGACCGAACGGGGTGTCGTTGGCCAGTTCGACGGCCTGCTCTTCGGAGTCCACTTTGTAGACCGTGGCGACGGGGCCGAACAGTTCCTCGCGGTAGGACGGCGAGTCGGTGGAGACCTCGGTCAGCACGCCCGGCGGGAAGTAGGCACCCTTACGCTCGCCCGCCTTCACGAGCTTGGCACCGTCCGCGACGGCGCGGTCGACCTGTTCGGCCAGCCGCTCGGCCGCGGCCACCGAGGACAGCGGCGCCAGTCCGTCGGCCTGTGCGAGCACCTTGTCCGTGAACTTGGTCAGGAACTCGTCGTAGATGTCGGACGCGACGATGAACCGCTTGGCGGCGTTGCAGGCCTGGCCCGTGTTCTCGAACCGGCCGGCGACGGCTGCCTCGACGGTGGCGTCGAGGTCGTCGGTGGACAGCACGATGAACGGGTCCGACCCGCCCAGCTCCAGCACGACCTTCTTGAGGTTGCGTCCGGCGATCTCGGCCACCGCCGCACCCGCACGCTCCGACCCGGTGAGCGAAACGCCTTGCACGCGTGGGTCGGCGATCGCCTCGGCGATCTGCTCGTTGGTGGCGTACACGTTGACGTAGGCGCCCTCGGGGAACCCGGCGTCGTCGAAGATCTGCTGGATCGCGGCGGCCGATTCGGGGCACTGCGGGGCGTGCTTGAGCACGATGGTGTTGCCGAGCGTCAGGTTGGGCCCGGCGAACCGCGCCACCTGGTAGTACGGGTAGTTCCACGGCATGATGCCCAGCAGCACGCCGACCGAGCTGCGCCGGATCAGCGCGCTGCCCTCACCGTCGAGCAATTCGATCGGCTCGTCGGCGAGGAACTTCTCGGCGTTGTCGGCGTAGTACTCATAGATCGCGGCACTGAAATCCACCTCGCCGAGCGCCTGCTCCAGCGGCTTGCCCATCTCACGCTGAATGATCGCGGCGAGCTCGTCCCGGCGCTCGACGTGCAGTTTGGCGACCTGCTTGATCAGTGCGGCGCGCTCGGCCACCGTCGAGTTCTTCGACCATTCCCGGTGGGCCTTGGCGGCGGCGGCCAGCGCCTGCTCGATCTGCTCGTCAGTGGCCGTCGGGTACTCGCGCACCACGTCGCCGGTCGCCGGATCGATTACTGCGTACAAACTCATACCCTGTCCTTGGTAGCTGTGTTTAATGCCACAAAACCCTCCCGGCAGTTATATACGGCTCAACTCCGGGCTGCAAGAGCGATCAGGACCGACGCGTGAATACCGTACGGTGCCAGTCCTTTTCGGCCACACCGGTGATGTCGCTCATGACGTGCTTGATGGTGAGGTACTCCTCGAACGAGTAGTCACTCATGTCTTTTCCGAACCCTGACGCGCCGACGCCGCCGTGCGGCATCTCGCTGATGATCGGGATATGGTCGTTGATCCACACACAACCCGCGTTGATCTCCCGCGACGCCCGCTGCGCGCGGTACACATCGCGGGTCCATGCCGAGGCCGCGAGACCGTACACGGTGTCGTTGGCCTGGCGGATCGCGTCGTCGTCATCGGTGAACGGCCGCACCGTCAGCACCGGACCGAAGATCTCGTCGCGGTAGACCTCCGAGGATTCGGACACGTCGGCGATCAGCGTCGGCCGATAGAACGACCCGGGCAGATCCGGCGCCGCACCGCCGGTGACGATGCGCCCGCCCTGCTCGGGCGCGCGCGCCACCATGCCCGCGACCTTGTCGCGATGCGCGGCGGTGATCAACGGCCCCAGGTCGGTGTCGGGATCGTGCGGATCGCCGACCACGACCTTGCTCATGACCTCGGCGACGCCCGCGACGAAGTCGTCGTAGAGGTCGCGGGCGACAATGGCGCGGGTGGCAGCGGTGCAGTCCTGTCCGGTGTTGATCAGCGCCCCGGCGACCGCGCCCTGGATCGCGGCATCGAGATCGGCGTCGTCGAACACCACGAACGGCGCCTTGCCGCCCAGCTCAAGCTGGGTACGGTGGCCGTGCACGGCCGCGGCGGCCATGACCTTGCGGCCGACGGCCGTCGACCCGGTGAACGTCACCACGTCGACGTCGCGGTGTCCGGCCAGTGCGGTTCCGACGTCGGAGCCGGCCCCGGTCACGACGTTGAAGACGCCGTCGGGCAGCCCCGCCTCGGTGGCCAGCCGAGCCAGCGTCAGGGTGGTCAGCGGCGTGATCTCGGCCGGCTTGATCACCACCGAACAACCGGCCGCCAGCGCCGGGATGACCTTCCACACCGCCATCTGCAGCGGGTAGTTCCACGGCGTGATGGTGGCGACGACGCCGACGGCCTCGCGCCGGATGCTCGACGTGTGGTCGCCCGAGTACTCCGCGCTCGCCTTGCCCTCCAGATGGCGGGCCGCGCCCGCGAAGAAATCGATGTTGTCGATGCTGCCCGGCACGTCGAATTCCGATGCCAGCCGCACGGGCTTACCGGTCTGACTGACCTCCTCGGCCACCAGCTGCTCGGCGTTCTCGTCGGCCAGTTTGGCGAGCTTGGCCAGCACCGCCGAGCGCTCCGCGGGCGTTGCGGACGACCATTCGGGCAATGCGGACCGGGCCGCGGCTACCGCGGTGTCCACATCGGCGGGCGTACCCAACGCATATTCGGCAACCGTGTTCCCGGTCGCCGGATCGATGATGGAATGGGTAGGCCCAGTGGTCGACGCCGGGGCACCATTGATCCAACTGCTCGCAACATTCACCGCCACACTCATGGCCCAACGCTAACCGATGCTTCAAGGGTTCGGCTACGTATTCCACTGGCATAGGCACCCTCAAACAAACGATTTCATCGATACGGTTGCCCCAAACGACGGATTCCGTGCACAATCGGTGCATGACCAACCCTGATGGTCACGAGCTGGCGCCCGTCCCCTTGCGCGTGAACCACTCTCGACCGGGTGCCTTCCAGCTCGACGAGCTGTCGAAGGCGATCATCGAGAAGTTGCAGCAGGACGGCCGCCGTTCCTATGCCGGAATCGGCAAGGCCGTCGGCCTCTCCGAGGCCGCGGTGCGCCAACGCGTGCAGCGGATGGTCGACGCCGGTGTCATGCAGATCGTCGCCGTCACCGATCCGATGCAACTGGGATTCGCACGCCAGGCGATGATCGGCATCCGCTGCACCGGGGACACCACCAAGCTCGCCGAAAAGCTCGCTCACATCGAGCAGGTCGACTACGTCGTGCTGACCGCAGGTTCCTTCGACGCCATCTGCGAGGTGGTCTGCGAAGACGACGACAGCCTGCTCGAACTACTCAACACCGAAATCCGCGCATTACCGGGAGTGATATCCACCGAAACCCTCGTTTACTTGAAACTCGTTAAGCAGCAATACAATTGGGGAACGCGATGACTAGCGTAGATATCACTGAAGCGACGTCCACAGACTTGGGCGCCAAGGCAAACCGCCACCTGTGGGGCCATTTCGCCCGGCACGGGGAAGGCATCACCCCGCCGATCATCACCCGCGGCGAGGGCGTACGAATTTTCGACGACCGGGGCAAGAGCTACATCGACGGCCTGTCGGGCCTGTTCGTCGTTCAGGTGGGGCACGGCCGCAAGGAACTGGCTGAGGCCGCCGCCAAGCAGGCCGAGACCCTGTCCTTCTTCCCGCTGTGGTCCTATGCGACCCCGCCGGCGATCGAATTGGCCGAGCGCGTGGCCTCTTTCGCGCCCGGCGACCTCAACCGGGTATTCTTCACGACCGGTGGCGGCGAGGCCGTCGAGAGCGCATGGAAGCTGGCCAAGCAGTACTTCAAGCTGACCGGCAAACCTGGTAAGCACAAGGTGGTTTCGCGCTCGATCGCCTACCACGGCACACCGCAGGGCGCGCTCGCGATCACCGGCATCCCGGCCTTCAAGGCCCCGTTCGAGCCGCTGACCCCCGGTGGGTTCCGCGCCCCGAACACCAACTTCTACCGTGCCCCTGAGGAATACGCGCACGACGAGAAGGCGTTCGGCCGCTACTGCGCCGACCGCATCGCCGAGGCCATCGAGTTCGAGGGTCCCGACACCGTCGCCGCAGTATTCCTGGAGCCCGTGCAGAACGCCGGTGGCTGCTTCCCGCCGCCGCCCGGATACTTCGAGCGGGTCCGCGAGATCTGCGACGAGTACGACGTGCTGCTCGTGTCCGACGAGGTGATCTGCGCCTACGGCCGGATCGGTTCGATGTTCGCGTGCAACGACTTCGGCTACGTCCCTGACATCATCACCAGCGCCAAGGGCCTGACGTCGGGCTACTCGCCGCTCGGCGCGATGGTCGCCAGCGACCGTCTGTTCGAGCCGTTCAACGACGGCAAGACCACCTTCGGGCACGGCTACACCTTTGGCGGACACCCGGTTTCGTCGGCGGTCGCACTCGCCAACCTCGACATCTTCGAGCGTGAGGGTCTCAACGACCACGTCAAGACCATGGCGCCGGCGTTCAAGTCCACCCTGGAGAAGCTCTACGACCTGCCGATCGTCGGCGACGTGCGCGGTGAGGGCTTCTTCTACGGCATCGAGCTGGTCAAGGACAAGACCACCAAGGAGACGTTCAACGACGAAGAGTCCGAGCGGCTGCTGCGTGGCTTCCTCACGCCCGCGCTGTGGGAGGCGGGCTTGTACTGCCGCGCCGACGACCGTGGCGACCCAGTCGTGCAGCTCGCGCCGCCGCTGATCAGCGGGCAGGCCGAGTTCGACGCCATCTACGACATCCTGCACGGCGTGCTCAGCGAAGCGGGCAAGATGCTGTAAAGGGCTAGATGTCAGGACGGCCGGGCGGAGATCCGCCCGGCCGTTCTCATTTCGGGCGTAGCGTCATCGGCGTGTCACGCAAACCGCCGATCGATCCCGTCCGCTGGACGCCACCGCCCGTCGACGACCTTCCCGAGTTCGGCCCGGCCGAGCTGACCATCGTGCCCATGCCAGGGGACGGACCCGAAGACGTCGTCGCCGATGCCGACGGGCACCTGTGGACGGGGTTGGTCGACGGACGCATCGTTCGGGTCTCCCCCGACGGTGGCGCCACCGTCGTCGCCGAAACCGGCGGCCGGCCGCTCGGCATGCATGTCGCCCGTGACGGGCGTGTGTTGATCTGTGACAGCCACCGCGGGCTGCTCGCGCTCGATCCGGCGACGGGCATGCTGTCCACGCTGGTGGAATCAGTGCAGGGCCGCCCGCTGATGTTCTGCTCGAATGTTACCGAAACAGCGGACGGCACAATATATTTCACGGAGTCGACGAGCCGGTTTCACTATGAGCATTTCGGCGCCGCGGTCCTGGAGGCTCGCGGCAGCGGCAGTCTGTTCCGCCTCGGCACCGACGGCGCGGTGACCACGCTCGTCGACGGGCTGTACTTCACGAACGGCGTCACGGCGACCGCCGACGAGTCGGCGCTGGTGTTCGCCGAGACTCAGGGCCGACGACTTTCCAAATACTGGCTCACGGGCCCACAAGCCGGCACGGTCACACCCCTGGCCGTGAATCTGCCGGGCATGCCCGACAACATCTCCACCGGATCCGACGGGCGCATCTGGGTGGCCCTGGTGAGTCCGATCAATCCGGCCGCCGAAAAGCTCGCGCCCCGTTCACCCCTCCTGCGTCAACTGATCTGGCGGTTGCCGCAAGCACTTCAGCCCCGGATCAAATCCCAGGTGTGGGTGGTCGCGTTAGACCCCGATAGCGGTGCGGCCGTCAGCGGTGTTCGATGCAAGCACCCGGAGTTCGGTGTCGTCACGGGCGTGTGCGAGTCGGGCGACCGGCTGTGGATGTCGACGATCGAGTATCCGGCGCTCGCGTATACCCATCTTTAACACCAGTCACACTTGTCACAGCGTGGCAAACCGGAAATCCGGGCCGGATCGCCTAACCTTCGGACACGATGGCGACCTTGCGGAGGACTTCACAGCGTGGGCTGGGCGCGCTGGCGGCACTGGCGATGCTGGCCGGTCCGGCGTTGATGGGTGCCGGCGTGGCAGGCGCCGACCCGGCGCCCGATTGCGCCTACCGCGTCACCACACCCCCTGCCGTCGACGCCTCCGAGGTGCCGAAACCGGGTGATCCCACGCCCGGACCGCTGCCGGTTCCCGTCAAGACTGTTGGCGGTGAGGCACTGTCGGGTTGCGGTGTCATCACCGCGGCCGACACGCCACCACTGCCCAACGACGTGTCCGCCGAAGCCTGGGTGGTCGCCGACCTCGACACCGGCGACGTCATCGCCGCCAAGGATCCGCACGGCCGGCACCGCCCCGCCAGCGTCATCAAGGTGCTGGTGGCCATGGCTGCGCTCAACGAGCTGAACCTCAACAAGCGCGTGGCCGGCACTCAGGACGATGCGAACTCCGAGGGCACCCGCGTCGGTGTCGGCCCCGGCGGCCAGTACACGATCAATGACCTGCTGCACGGCCTGCTGATGCACTCGGGCAATGACGCCGCCCACGCGTTGGCCGCCCAGCTCGGTGGCATGGACACCGCCATGCAGAAGATCAACGTTCTTGCGGGCAAGCTCGGCGGCCGTGACACCCGCGCCGCGACCCCTTCGGGCTTGGACGGTCCGGGGATGAGCACCTCGGCCTATGACGTCGCGTTGTTCTACCGCTACGCCTGGCAGAACCCGGTGTTCGCCGACATCGTCGCCACGAAGTCATTCGATTTTCCTGGGCGCGACGGCAATCCGCCGTATCCGGTCGAGAACGACGTCAAGCTGCTCTACAACTACCCGGGGGCCCTCGGCGGCAAGACGGGCTACACCGACGATGCCGGGCAGACGTTCGTCGGCGCCGCCGAACGCGACGGCCGGCGCCTGGTCGCGGTTCTGCTGAGAGGCACGCGGGTGCCGATCGCGCCGTGGGAACAGGCCGCCCGCCTTCTCGATTACGGCTTTGCGACCGCGCCGGGCACCAAGGTCGGCACGCTCGTCGACCCCGATCCGTCGCTGAAACCGCCCAAACCCGAAGAGCCGTCGGCAGCTCAGGCCGCCGGGGTGATCCCACCGGCCGACGCGCTCCCGGTGCGCGTGGGTGTGGGCGTCGTCGGGTCGATCATCGTGTTCATGCTGATCCTCGGTGCCCGGCAACTGAATCGCCGCGCCATCCGCTGAGTTTCGCGAGCAGACGCTCCGGTACCCGACATCGTCTTGTTTCGGGTACCGGAGCGTCTGCTCGGCCAAAGAGTCTTGCCAAGATCTGACCGATCGGTCTAATCTCGGACCATGCGGTCGGAACGTGCGAAGACGTTTACCGAACAAGCTCGACGCCGCCAGATCATCGACGCGGCGACCGAGGTGATCGCGGAGTCCGGATATGCCCAGACCTCGCTCGCCCGCATCGCCGCACACATCGGCGTCGCCAAAAGCGTTGTGCTGTACCACTTCACGACCAAAGCCGAGATCATCGAGGCGGTGTTCGTCGACATCTTCGAGCGCGGTGCGGCGGCGATCGTGCCCGCCGTCGTCGCCGAGACGTCCGCGTCGGCCAAGCTAGCGGCCTATATTCGGACCAACATCGCGTTTATCGCCGCGAACCGGTCGACCGCGGTCGCGATGCTCGAGCTGATGGCCGGTTTCCGTGACGAGAACGGCCTGCGGCTGGATCAAGCGGCCGCCAAGGCCGTACAAGAACATCCGCCGACCGGCGACCTCGCCGCGCTGGATCCCCAGACGATCTTCGACGACGGTCTCAAGAACGGCGAATTCCGCGAACTGTCACCGGTGTTCATGAAGCACGCGCTGCGTGGTGCGCTCGACAGCGCCGCCGCCGAATATGCCCGCGATCCCGACTACGACGTCGTCGGCTACGGCGAACAGGTGGTCGCACTCTTCGAACGGGCGACTGAGCCATGAGCACCATCGGCATCATCGCCATCGGAAGCCGCGGCGACGTCGCTCCGCTCACCGGACTGGGCGTGCGCCTGCAAGAGGCGGGGCATCGCGTCATCGTGGTCGCGTATGCGGCGTTCACCGACCTTGTGACCGTCTGCGGCTTGGAGTTTCGTGGGCTGGACGACCACGCCGCCGATCTGTCGGACGTCGCGCCGCGGGAGGCCGCGAAGGCCATGGCGACGTTTTTCGCACCAAGCGGCATGCGGGCGCTGGGCGAGGATGTGCTTGCCGCGTTGCGCGACGAGCCGCTCGACCTGCTGATGCTCTCGCCGTTCGCCGAACTGGTCGGCCATCCGCTCGCCGAGGCGCTCGACATCCCGAGCGTCGGCGTTCGGCTGCAGCCGTTGTCGGCCACCGCGGACCATCCGCCTGCCGTGCTGGGCGCCTGGAGCGCCGGGCGTTACGGGAACAAGTCGGCCGCCCGGCTCGGCGAAGTGGTGATCGACCGGGTGTACAACAAGACGGTCAACGGTTTTCGCGACGAACTCGGTCTGCCGAAGGCGTCGGCGAGGGCACTGCGACGCCGCCGCACCGAAGCGCAGTGGCCCATTCTCTACGGCTACTCGCCCACGGTCCTGCCGCGGCCTGCCGACTGGCGGCCAGGCATCGACGTCGTCGGTTACTGGTGGCCGGCCCGCCCGGCCGGGTGGCAACCGCCCGCCGATCTCGCGGATTTCCTGCAGGCGGGGCGGGCTCCGGTGGTCATCGGTTTCGGCAGCACCGTCAACAGTAAGGCCGAGGCCGAGCGGCTGTCCGACCTTGTCACACAAGCGGTTCGATCCGCCGGCGTCCGCGGTGTGATCCAGGCGGGCTGGGCCGGGCTCGACGTGTCCGGAGACGACGTGATCGCCGTCGGCGACGTGCCACACGACTGGCTCTTCCCGCACGCTGCTGCCGTCGTCCACCACTGTGGCGCGGGCGCCGCGGCAGCCGGGTTACGCGCCGGCATCCCGACCGTCTCCGTACCCGCCGGTTACGGCGACCAACCGTTCTGGGCCAGGCGGCTTTTCGCGCTCGGCGTTGGGCCTGAACCGATCTCGTCACGTCGGCTGACAGTTGACGCCTTGACAGCCGCGATACGTAAGGCGTTGTCGCAGAGCAGGTTCAAAGAGAATGCGCGGCGCCTCGCCGATGCCCTGGACGCCGAAGACGGTGCCGGCAAGGTCGTACAGATCGTAGAGCTCACCATGGCCCGATGACGTATTCGAGTAGGGCCAAGGACAGCGCGCCGACTACAGCGATCGCAAAAGACGCCGCGACGGCATGGCGCGTGGCTGCGGCCGTCCTAGCCAACAACGCACCGGCCGCGCCGCCAAACGCACCAAGAACGACGAAGCCACCCAGCGCAAGGTAGAACACCGATGCCAGCGCCGCCGCGGGCATCCCGCCGACACCCGTCACATACTCGGCGAACGGGATCGGAAACCGGTACACCGCAGCGACAATGGCGGCGGCCAGGGGTGCGAAGCCGACGGCGGCTACGGCGCCCACCAGAGCCAGCCGAAGTCTGGACGGCGGTCTTCCCGACATAGTCCTCCTCGCCCAGTGTTGGCTTATGTACGAATTTTCCGCGAGATCTCGAACACAAGCCAACGTTCGGCGAGTGTCTAGAGCCACCGCCGCAACAGCGCTTCGGCGCCCCAGCAGAGCCGCTCGATTGCCTCCGCCGCCGGCAGTGCCTGGTTCACCATCCCGACACCCTGCCCGGCGTTGACCGATGAACCGCGGAGCACTCGCTCGGGAATTGTTGGCGGCCAACGATATCCGGCTGCGACGTCGAATTCGCGGGTGAGCTCGGTCTCGGTGCCCGCCAACAGCGCGTCACGAGCAGCGTCCGGCGTCAACGCCTCGGCGCACGTGGTGAATACGGTGCCCAGCCAGGCCGCGGCGGCGCCGGCCGCGAGCACCGCGGCCACGCTGCGCGGTGACGTGATCCCGCCGGCGGCCAGCACCGGTAACTCCACCGCGTCGAGTACCTCGGCCAGGAGCGGCAACGTGCCGGCCTTGGGTTCACCGTGCCCGCCACCCTCGGCCCCGCGGGCCACGAGGACGTCGACACCGGCATCGACGGCACGACGCGCCGCGTCGACCGTGGGCACCTGCGTGGCGACTTTGACTCCGGCATCGTGGGCGCGACGCACCCAGTCCCAGTCATCGCCGAAGCTGACGCTGAGCAGGGTTGGCTGAGCGGCCAGTGCGATCTCGAACAGCTCCGGCCGGTCCACCATCACCCAGTGCACGAGGCCGATGCCGAAGGGGCGGTCGAGGCCTTGCAGGATCGCGAGTTCGCGTCGCAGTTGGTCAGGCGTGGCGGCGCTGCCCATCCCGACCATGCCGAGACCGCCCGCGGTCGACACCGCGGCGGCCAGCCGGCCTCCTGCGGCCCCGCCCATCGGTGCGTTGACGATCGGTACGTCGAGGCCCATGGCCGTCGACCAAGTGGTTGCCAAGGTCACAGCCAGGCATGTTACGTCGTTGTTACAATGAATGTCGCCAGCACATGGCACCGGACGAGGCGGCACCGTACCCGGCCAGCGACAAGACGGGCCTTGGGAGGTGCGTCATGGCTTGGCTGATTCTCGTCGTCTCAGGCGTTCTGGAAGCGGTCTGGGCGACTGCGCTCAGCAAGACCGAGGGCTTCACAAAGCTCGGACCATCCGTGGTGTTCGGCGTTGCCCTGATCCTGTCGATGATCGGCCTGGCCATCGCGATGCGAAGCCTGCCTCCGGGCACGAGCTACGCGGTCTGGGTCGGTATCGGTGCGGTGTTGACCGTCACCTATGCGATGTTGACCGGCGGTGAATCCGCGTCAGTGATCAAGGTGTTGCTCATGCTCGGCGTGGTCGGCTGCATCGTCGGCCTCAAGGTCGTCAGCCACTAGCGCCGTGATCGCACCATTGTCACGTTGGAGTGGCTGCCGAACGCCGGCGTCACTCTGGCGTGACAATGGGCGGGAAATCGCAATCGCTAGCGCCGAATGAACCGTGAAAAGCCCAGTGCTCCAACCGCTCCCGCAGCGGCCGCGGCCAGGACACCGGGCAGACCGACGCCCTCGCGCACCTGCACGCGGGTGGTGATCAGGGCGGGGTCCGGCGGCTCGACCGGCGCGGCCTCCAGGCTTTCCCTGGACGTCGCGGCCCATGCGGTGGCGAACAGGATCAACCGTGCGGTGATATAGGCGAACACCATGAGACCGAGCACCGGGCCGAACGTCGCGCCCGCGGGCCCGCTCAGGACGGACTGCAGGTAGATCGACGCCACCTGTTTGAAGATCTCGAAGCCCACCGCCGCGAGCAGACCCGCGCGGATCGAACTGCGGAACGGGACGGACTCGCGTGGCAACCGGGCGATGATCCAGGTGAAGAGCAGCCAGGAGATCCCGATCGACACGAGGAGTGACACGATCCGCAGCCCGCCGGTGATGCCCGCGAGATTGCCGAGGCCGACCCACTCCAGCACCCGGCGCATCAAAGCCGGATCGCCGAGTGCGGTGAGGGCGATCGTGACGACCATGGCGAGGAACGCACTCACGAGCGCCAGCAGGTCCGAGAGCTTGTTGCCGACGAACCCGCCCTCTTGATGGTGTTGCTCCCACATCTGGCTGAGTGCCTCACGTAGGTTTGCCATCCAGCCCAGACCGGCCCAGGCCGCCGTCGCGAGGCCGATCACGCCGACGGTGCCGCGCGAATCGATGGCCGAGTTCATGAGCGTCACGAGTTGCTGGCCCAGATCGCCGGACACCGCGCCGCGGATCCGGTCCTCGATCTCAGAAAGCAGTTCGGGCCGGCGGGACAACAGGAAACCGGCGACGGCGAACCCGACCATCAGCAACGGGAACAACGCGAAGATCGTGAAGTAGGTGATCCCGGCGGCGTAGAAGTTGCCGTTGCAGTCGGTGTATCGCTGCTGGGCACGCATCACGTGGTCGAACCACGGATAACGGGCGCGCAGCCGATCGAGAATCCCCGGTTTCTCCTGCTCGTCCACCGCCGACCCTCCCCTGGCGCTTACGACGTTTGCTGAAGAAACCCTATCTTGTCGTAGACGCGTGCGAGAGTCTTGCCCGACACCTGTTTTGCGCGATCCGCTCCCGCAGCCAGAATCGATTCCAGTTCGGCCCGGTCAGCCAGCAGTTCGTCGACCCGTGTCTTGATGGGTGTGACGAACTCGACGACCACCTCAGCGGTGTCTTTCTTGAGATCGCCGTACCCGCGGCCGGCGTACCCCTCGACGAGCTTCTCGATATCGGTTCCGGTGATTGCGGACTGGATGGTCAGCAAGTTGGAAATACCCGGTTTGGCCTGCGGGTCAAACCTGATCTCCCGTTCGCTGTCGGTCACCGCGGAGCGGATCTTCTTCGCCGTTGCCTTGGGATCGTCGAGCAGGCTGATCAAGCCGGCGTCCGTTGCCGCGGACTTGCTCATCTTCGCCGTCGGGTCCTGCAGGTCGTAGATCTTGGCGGTTGCCTTGGGGATCATCGCCTCGGGCACCACGAAGGTGTCCGGGAACCGGGCGTTGATCCGCTGGGCAACGTCACGGGCGAGTTCGAGGTGTTGCCGCTGATCCTCGCCGACCGGAACGACGTCCGTGTCGTAGAGCAACACGTCGGCAGCCATGAGCACCGGGTAGGTGAACAGGCCGACGGTCGTCGCGTCCGCACCCTGCTTCTGCGACTTGTCCTTGAACTGCGTCATGCGCGACGCCTGGCCGAAGCCGGTGAAACAGCCCAGCACCCAAGCGAGTTGGGTGTGTTCGGGCACATGGCTCTGGACGAACACGGTGCTGCGGGCCGGATCGATGCCCAGCGCGAGATACTGCGCGGCGGTGACCAGGGTGCGCCGGCGCAACGTTTCGGGATCCTGCGGAATGGTGATCGCGTGCAGGTCGACGACGCAGAAGAACGCGTCGTAGCCGTCCTGCAACTGCGCCCAATGCGTCACCGCGCCCAATGCGTTGCCGAGATGAAGTGAGTCCGAGGTGGGTTGGGCGCCCGAGAAGACGACCTGTTTGCTTCCGCTAGTCATGATGTATTCGATTTTCGCACTGGTGTCATCCGGTTTCTTCGCGGGTCAGCTGTGCCAGCACCCGTAGGAACGCCTTCCGGTCGTCGGTGGTCAGTTCACCGAGCCATCGCTCCTCGCCGCGCTGGATCTCGGCCTGCACCGCATCCTTGAGGTCACGGCCGGCGGCGGTGATCGCCAACAGCCGGACCCGGCGGTCATCGGGGTCGGGTTGACGGTCGATGAGCCCGCGTTGCTGCAGTTCGTCGAGCGTGCGGATGATGCGCGTCTTGTCGGCGCCGATCGCCTCGGCGAGCGCGGCCTGCGTGCGCATCGACGACCGGTCCAGCGCGCACAGCACGACGTAGCCCCACATCGTCACGTCGTGCGCCTCGAGCACCGGCATCTCGGCATCGATGAGCTCGCGCAGCAGCGGGGCCAGCATGGCTGCCAGGTCAGGACGTCGTGGCACCACGTCATGGTAGGCATTGCACAATTATGTGCTTGAGCTTATCGTAAGCGCATGCACACAATTGACGCGGACATCCGCCCCCACCACCGCATTGCCGTCCTGCGCACCATCGACCTGGTCGACACCGTCGCCGCATCCGACCTCGATCGACCCACTCCGTGCGCGGACTGGAATCTCGCCGACCTGCTCGCCCACATGACCGTCCAGCACCGCGGGTTCGCGGCGGCCGCGCGCGGCAACGGTTCGGACGAAGCGGTCTGGCGACCTGAGACCGTCGCAGGCGCGGTGCGCGCAGACCCGAAAGGCGCATACGCCGCGGCCGCGCACGACGTCCTCGACGCGTTCGCCACCGATGGCGTCACCGAGGCGACGTTCGCCCTACCCGAATTCGGACCCAATGCGACGTTTCCCGGCGCGCTCGCGTTCGGATTCCATTTCGTCGACTACGTCGTGCATGGCTGGGATGTCGCGGCGGCGTTGGGCGTCCCCTACGACCTGCCCGACGACGTCATCGCCGCGGTCCTGCCGCTTGTGGAGGCGATCCCGGACGGCGACTTCCGCGAAACCGCGGGCGCACCCTTCGGGCGCGCTGTGAACGCCCACGCGACAACCGATTTCGAGCGGATCCTCGCCCACCTCGGCCGGCGCCCGGACTGGCGTCAGCCGTAGGTGACGGTCAGGCAGACCTCAATGTTGCTCAGCCGCCGAGAAGCTCGTTGAGCACCGTCATCAAATCGGGCAGTTTGTCGGTGACGATCTGCCACACCAGGGCGTCATCAACCTCGGCGTAACCGTGGATCAAAATATTTCGAAACGCCACAATCCGCGGGAGCTCGGGGATCGTGGCCGCGAGCGACGCGTCCATTCTTGATAACTGGTTGAGCGCCTCTCCAACGATCTCCAGCTGCCTTTCGACAGCAGAACGGAGTAACGCATCAACCGTGTAATCCTCGAACGTTTTTCCCGCACTGAATTGACGGACGAGTGTCACCGCGTGCTGAGCATCCCAGAGGTACTTCTTTGGGTCGCGCGGCATAGACGACTTGCCGTGTCGCCATGACGTGCCGCCTGAAGTACGGGTTCTTGATGCTTCCCACTGTTACGACGTCAACCGATCGACCGAGGATTCGCTCGAGACCTTCCTTCAGCGAAAAGTAATGATCGAAGTAGTCGAAGTCAGCGCTCAGGTCGAACTCGACAAGCACATCTACGTCACTGGAGTCGGCGTCGAACGAATCACCGGCCGCCGAGCCGAAGACATCAAGTCGCCGCACCGACAGTTCGCGGCACAGCTCCTCGATCTCGTGTCGTTTCGACTCGACCACTTCGTGCACGGTCTGCCACCTCCACACGAAATTCTGCCCGACAAACCTACGTCCAGACGAACGACGATGTATTACGGGCGCGTCGTCAGCCGTAAGTGACGGTCACCGGCGAATGGTCCGACCAGCGCAGCGCATAGGCCTCGGCCCGGTCGACGCGAGCGGCCGTCGCCCGGGCCGCGAGGGTGGGGCTCGCGAGGCGGTAGTCGATGCGCCAGCCGGCGTCGTTGTCGAATGCCTTGCCGCGCCATGACCACCAGCTGTAGGGCCCGGCGACGTCGGGATGCAGCACGCGTACGACGTCGACCCAGCCGGTGGCCAACAACTCGGTCAGCCATGCCCGCTCGGCGGGCAGGAAGCCGGCCTTCTTGACGTTGCCTTTCCAGTTCTTGATGTCGTTCTCCGTGTGCGCGATGTTCCAATCCCCGCACACCACAGCATCATTGGCGAGGAGCAGCGCCATCCGCGCAGCGACCGTGCCCATGAACCGCTCCTTCTCGAGCTGGCGGTCGGTCTCGGCCTCGCCCGTCGGGAAGTACACGCTCACCACCGTGGTGCCCGCGGTGTCGACCTCGAGATAGCGGCCATGTGCCTCGAACTCGTCGGATACCAGCAATCGCGAGGCGTCGATCGGATGGCGTGACAGCACCGCGACGCCGTTGCGGCCCTTCAGATGCGGATCGGCCGACGCGAGATTCCAGCCGTCGGCCAGCGCAGGCGCCAACGCATCGGCGAGTTGTTCGTCGTCGGCCCGGGTCTCCTGCAGGCACACCACGTCGGCGTCGGTTTCCTTCAACCACGGCAGCAGGCCGAGGTTTTCGGTCGAGCGCTGCTTGACCGCAGCGCGGATGCCGTTGACGTTGATGGTGCTGACGGTCAGCGAACCCGGAGAAGCCACGGCGCAGACCCTACCGATCCGCCCCGACAGGCCACTTGCGGTACCGGCGGTATCACCTTAATCTCGGGCGTCATGGCCGAACGTCGCGCACCCATCCATCTCGGATCGGGCGAACCGATCCTGCTGCTGCACCCCTTCCTCCTGTCGCAGAGCGTGTGGAAGTACGTCGCCCCGCAGCTCGCGAACACCGGCCGCTACGAGGTGTTCGCCCCGACCATGGCAGGTCACAACGGCGGTGCGCCCGCTCCGTTCCTGCTCGACGTCAGGGCGCTGGCCGACGATGTCGAGCGGCAACTCGACGAACTGGGCTGGACAACAGCCCACATCGTCGGGAACTCACTGGGCGGCTGGGTCGCGTTCGAACTGGAGCGCCGCGGCCGGGCCCGCACGCTCACCGGCATCGCGCCCGCCGGTGGCTGGACCCGCTTCACCCTGGCGAAGTACGAGATCATCGGAAAATTCCTGGCGGGGCTTCCGATCGTGCTCGCGACAACCCTCCTTGGCCAGCGGCTCCAGCGGTTGCCGCTCACGCGCCAGATCTCCTACCTGGCCGTCAGCGCAACGCCGGACGTGCTCAACGACAGCGACCGGGCCGACCTGATCGAGGACCTGGCGCACTGCCCGGCCTATTACAAGCTGATGATCAAGGCCTTGACCACCGCGGGCCTGATGGAACTGCCGAACTCCTGCACGCCCACGCATCTGGTGATCTGCGAGAAAGACCGCGTGCTGCCCGAGCCGCGGTTCACCCGGCACTTCATCGAGCACCTGCCGAAGGGATCGGTGATAACCCGGCTCGACGGCGTGGGACATGTCCCGATGTTCGAGGCGCCGGACCGGATCACGAACCTGATCACCGACTTCATCGAGCTTCACACCGACCCGGCCCGGGCTACCGGTTAGATCGGAAACCCCGCCCCTGTCTTGCCGGGGCGGGGCACCGTAAACCTCAGCCCTGCGCGGACGCGAGCGCCTCGTTGAAGGTCTTGCTCGGCCGCATCACCGCGGCGGTCTTCTCGCGGTCCGGGTAGTAGTAGCCGCCGATGTCGACCGGCTTGCCCTGTGCCTCGTTGAGTTCGGAGACGATGGTCTCCTCGTTCTCGGCAAGCGACTTGGCCAGCGGTGCGAAGTGCTCGGCCAGTTCCTTGTCCTCGGTCTGGTTCGCGAGCTCCTGCGCCCAGTAGAGCGCGAGGTAGAACTGGCTGCCGCGGTTGTCGAGTTCGCCGGTCTTGCGTGACGGGCTCTTGTTCTCGTCCAACAACTTTCCGGTCGCCGCGTCGAGCGTCTTGGCCAAGAGCTTGGCCTTCGGATTGTCGGACTTGTTGCCCAGGTCTTCGAGGCTCGCGCCCAGTGCGAGGAATTCGCCGAGCGAATCCCAGCGCAGGTGATTCTCCTCGACGAGCTGATGGACGTGCTTGGGAGCCGAACCGCCGGCACCGGTCTCGTACAGCCCGCCACCGGCCATGAGCGGCACGATCGAGAGCATCTTGGCGCTCGTGCCCAATTCGAGGATCGGGAACAGGTCGGTGAGGTAGTCGCGCAGGATGTTGCCCGTCGCGGCAATGGTGTCCTGGCCGCGGATCACGCGCTCGATGGTGTACCGCATGGCCCACACCTGCGGCATGATCTGGATGGTCAGGCCCTCGGTGTCGTGGTCCTTGAGGTAGGTCTTGACCTTCTTGCGCAGCTCGGCCTCGTGCGGACGCTCGGTGTCGAGCCAGAACACCACCGGCATGCCCGACAGCCGCGCCCGCGTGACGGCCAGCTTCACCCAGTCGCGGATGGGGGCGTCCTTGACGACCGGCATGCGCCAGATGTCGCCTTCTTCGACGTTCTGCGTCAACAGCACCTCGCCGGTGTCGTTGTCGACGATGTTGGCCACGCCGTCCTCCGGGATCTCGAAGGTCTTGTCGTGGCTGCCGTACTCCTCGGCCTTCTGCGCCATCAGACCGACGTTGGGAACGGTGCCCATCGTCGTCGGGTCGAACTGGCCGTGGGTCTTACAGAAGTTGATGATCTCCTGGTAGATCCTCGAGAAGGTGGACTCCGGGTTGACGGCCTTGGTGTCCTTGGTGCGGCCGTCGGCGCCGTACATCTTGCCGCCCAGCCGGATCATCGCGGGCATCGACGCGTCGACGATCACGTCGCTGGGTGAGTGGAAGTTCGAGATGCCCTTGGCCGAGTCGACCATCGCGAGCTCGGGCCGGTGCTCGTGGCACGCGTGCAGGTCCCGGATGATCTCTTCGTGCTGCGACGCCGGCAGCGACTCGATCTTGCTGTAGAGATCGGACAGGCCGTTGTTGACGTTGACGCCGAGCTCGTCGAACAGCTTCTGATGCTTGGCGAACGCGTCCTTGTAGAAGACCTTGACGGCGTGGCCGAACACGATGGGGTGGCTGACCTTCATCATGGTGGCCTTGACGTGCAGCGAGAACATCACGCCGGTCTCGTAGGCGTCCTGCATCTCGGCCTCGTAGAACTCGCACAGGGCCTTCTTGCTCATGAACATGCTGTCGATGACGTCGCCGTCGTCGAGCTTCACCTCGGGCTTGAGCACGATCGTCTCGCCGCGCTTGGTGACCAGCTCCATGCGGACCTTGCGGTCACGGTCCAGCGTCATCGACTTCTCGCCGTGGTAGAAGTCGCCCTTCTTCATGGTCGCGACGTGCGTGCGCGATGCCTGCGACCACTTGCCCATGCTGTGCGGGTGCTTGCGCGCGTACTCCTTGACGGCCTTGGGGGCGCGCCGGTCCGAGTTCCCTTCGCGCAGTACCGGGTTCACCGCACTGCCGAGGACCTTGGCGTACCGATCCTTGATGGCCTTCTCTTCGTCGTTCTTCGGCTCGCCGGGGTAGTCGGGCAGGTTGTAGCCCTTGCCCTTCAGTTCCTTGATCGCGGCGAGCAGCTGCGGCACCGAGGCGCTGATGTTGGGCAGCTTGATGATGTTGGCCTCGGGGTCCTGGGTCAGCGCCCCCAGCTCGGCCAGGTTGTCCGGGACCTTCTGCTCGTCGGTCAGGTAGTCGCTGAACTCGGCCAGGATTCGCGCCGCGACGGAGATGTCGCTGGTTTTCACGTCGATACCGGCCGCTTCGGCGAAAGTGCTGACCACCGGCAGGAAGGCGTACGTCGCAAGCAGCGGCGCCTCGTCGGTCAGCGTGTAGATGATGGTCGGTTGCTGGGCGCTCATTGATGTTCTCCCGACGTCACTTTCGGTCAGATCTTGCCGAACTTCGCTTCGCGCGCCTTGTGGGCGCACGTCAAGCAGTGCCGAGCGTTGGCTCGCGAACGCAACACTACAAGGGCCGAATGGCGCGCGAGCATCCAACATTGGCTACTCGTCAGTAACCAGAACGGGCGCGCCACGACGCCCCGGAAGCCATCCCACTGGCACCCGATGAGGCGCGTGAGATAAGCTGCAGGCCGGTCATGAGCGCCAGCGTCAAGCCCCGGCTTGCTGGCCGGCAACCCTCCAACCGCGGTGGGGTGCCCCGGGTGATGACCAGGTTGAGCAGCCGTTGCGGCTGTAAGGCAAGCGCGGGTCCGTAGGTTCGGGCCCCCAGAGAGACAGGGAAACCTGATGGAGGCCATCCATGTGCTGTTGTCCGTGACCTGTTGGTGTCCGCCTGCTGCCATGCGCAGGCAGGACGCCCGGTAATCGACTTCCCCTTCATCTCGCAGGAGACAACACACCCATGAGCACCCCGGACAACGCCGCAGAGTGGTCGTTCGAGACCAAGCAGATCCACGCCGGCCAGACCCCCGACAGCGCCACCAACGCCCGCGCGCTGCCGATCTACCAGACGACGTCCTACACGTTCAACGACACCGCGCACGCCGCCGCGCTGTTCGGCCTGGAACAGCCGGGCAATATCTACACGCGCATCATGAACCCGACCACCGACGTGGTCGAGCAGCGCATCGCGGCGCTCGAAGGCGGCGTCGCCGCGCTGTTTCTGGCGTCCGGACAGGCCGCCGAGACGTTTGCCATCCTCAACATCGCCGGCGCAGGCGACCACATCGTGTCGAGTCCGCGGCTCTACGGCGGCACGTACAACTTGTTCCACTACACGTTGCCCAAGCTCGGCATCGAGGTCAGCTTCGTGGCAAACCCCGATGATCTGGACTCCTGGCGCGCGGCGGTGCAGCCGAACACCAAGGCCTTCTTCGCCGAGACGATCTCCAACCCGCAGATCGACGTGCTCGACATTCCGTCGGTCGCCGCCGTCGCACACGACAACGGCGTGCCGCTGATCGTCGACAACACCATCGCGACGCCCTATCTGATCCAGCCGCTCGCCCACGGCGCCGACATCGTCGTGCACTCGGCGACGAAGTATCTGGGCGGGCACGGTTCGGCGATCGCGGGCGTGATCGTCGACGGCGGCACGTTCGACTGGACGAACGGCAAGTTCCCCGGATTCACCGAGCCGGACCCGAGCTACCACGGCGTGGTGTTCGCCGAGCTCGGAGCGCCCGCGTATGCACTGAAGGCGCGCGTGCAGCTGCTGCGCGACCTGGGTTCGGCGGCCGCACCGTTCAACGCGTTTTTGATCGCACAGGGATTAGAGACGCTGTCACTGCGTGTTGAACGGCACGTGGCCAACGCTCAGAGGGTGGCGGAGTACCTGGCGGGTCACCCTGACGTGACGTCGGTGAACTACGCCGGTCTGCCCACCTCGCCGTGGTACGAGCTCGGTCGCAAGATCGCGCCCAAGGGCACGGGCGCGGTCCTGGCCTTCGAACTGTCCGGCGGTATCGAGGCAGGCAAGGCATTCGTCAACGCGCTCACGCTGCACAGCCACGTCGCCAACATCGGCGATGTCCGCTCGCTGGTCATCCATCCCGCGTCGACGACCCACCAGCAGCTGACCGCCGAGGAGCAGCTGTCCACGGGTGTCACGCCCGGCCTGGTCCGGCTGGCCGTCGGCCTCGAGGGGATCGACGACATCCTGGCCGACCTCGAGCAGGGATTCGCCGCCGCCCGTCCGTTCAGTGGTGCCTCGCAGACGGCGTCCACGGTGTGAGTTGCGTGAGACGAGCCCAGTGACGATCACCGAAGAACCTCCCGTGCAGACCCAGCCCTTGCCCGCAGAAGGCGAGATCGGCCTGGTGAACATCGGCGCGCTGACCCTCGAGAACGGCACCGTCCTGCCCGACGTCACGATCGCCGTGCAGCGGTGGGGCGAGCTGTCACCCAACCGCGACAACGTGGTGGTGGTGCTGCACGCACTGACCGGCGACTCCCACGTCACCGGACCCGCCGACGACGACCACCCGACACCGGGCTGGTGGGACGGCGTGGCCGGGCCGGACGCCCCGATCGACACCGACCACTGGTGCGCGATCGCGACGAACGTGCTCGGCGGTTGCCGCGGCTCCACCGGGCCCGGCTCCCTCGCGCCGGACGGAAAGCCTTGGGGCTCAAGGTTTCCCCAGATCACCATCCGCGATCAGGTGGCGGCCGATCGGGCCGCGCTCGCCGCGCTCGGCATCACCGAGGTCGCCGCGGTGATCGGTGGGTCGATGGGCGGAGCCCGTGCCCTGGAATGGATCGTCGGACATCCCGACGACGTGCGGGCCGCACTGGTCCTGGCCGTCGGGGCACGCGCGACCGCCGACCAGATCGGCACCCAGGCCACCCAGGTCGCCGCGATCAAGGCCGATCCCGACTGGCAGGGCGGTGACTACTACGGAACGGGCCGGGCACCGACGGCGGGGATGGAGATCGCCCGGCGGTTCGCGCACCTGACCTACCGCGGCGAAGAGGAGCTCGACACCCGGTTCCGCAACGAGGCCCAGGGTGGCGAGGATCCGGTCGCCGGCGGCCGCTACGCGGTGCAGAGCTATCTGGAGTACCAGGGCGGCAAGCTGGCCGCCCGGTTCGATCCCGGCACCTATGTCGTCCTGAGCGACGCGTTGTCCAGTCACGATGTCGGCCGCGGCCGCGGCGGGGTGCGGGCCGCGCTGCGAAGCTGCCGCGTGCCGACCGTGGTCGGCGGTATCACCTCCGACCGCCTCTACCCCATCCGCCTGCAAGAGGAACTCGCCGACCTACTGCCCGGGTGTAGTGACCTGGACGTGGTCGACTCGGCCTACGGCCACGACGGCTTCCTGGTCGAGACCGAACTGGTCGGCAAGTTGATCCGCCGAACATTGGAGCTTGCACAAAGGTGACCAGTTCTCGGCAGCAACGTTCCCTGTCATTCGGCTCGGAGGCCGCCGCCTACGAACGCGGCCGCCCGTCGTATCCGCCCGAAGCCATCGACTGGCTGCTTCCGGCCGACGCACACGATGTGCTCGATCTGGGGGCGGGCACCGGCAAACTCACCACGCGACTGGTCGAACGCGGACTCGACGTGATAGCGGTCGACCCGATCGCCGAGATGCTGGAACTGCTGTCGAACTCCCTGCCGGACACCCCGGCGCTGCTGGGAACGGCAGAGGAAATCCCGTTGCCGGACAACAGCGTTGACGCCGTGCTGGTGGCCCAGGCGTGGCACTGGTTCGATCCCGAGCGCGCCGTCAAGGAAGTCAGCAGGGTACTGCGGCCCGGCGGCCGGTTGGGCCTGGTGTGGAACACCCGCGACGAGCGGCTCGGCTGGGTCAAGGATCTGGGCCGCATCATCGGCCACGAGGACGATCCGTTCAATCATCAGGTGACACTGCCCGAGCCGTTCGCCGACACCGAGCGGCACCAGGTGGAGTGGACGAGTTACCTGACGCCGCAAGCCCTCATCGACCTGGTGGCCTCCCGCAGCTACTGCATCACCTCGCCCGAGCAGGTCCGCACCCGCACGCTGGGCCAGGTTCGCGAACTGCTGGCCACCCACCCGGCGCTGGCCAACACGACCGGCTTGGCACTGCCGTACGTCACGGTGTGCATTCGCGCGACGCTGGCTTAGCGCGCAATGAATTCGCCGATGACGGCAGTGCCCGGGCCGATCATCGCGCCGGGGCCGGGCGTGGCCGTGGTCGTATCCGCGTCGAGCACCTCGCCACACTCGGCACAGACCGTTTTCGCCGTGGTGACGCGGCCGCAGGCGTTGTGCCGCAACAGCGCCGGTGGCCCGTCGGCTCCCGCCAGCCATTTGTCCCCCCAAGCCACCAGCGTCGCGATGACCGGGTACAGATCCCGTCCCTTTTCGGTGAGCAGGTATTCGTAGCGCACCGGCGCGGTCTGGTACTGGCGGCGTTCGACGATCCCATGGCTTTCGAGCTCGTCGAGGCGTGCCGTCAGGACATTCGATGCGATGCCGAGGTCGCGCCGGATGTCCTCGAAGCGCGTAAGCCCAGCGAACAGGTCGCGCAGGATCAACGGCGTCCACCGCTGACCCACGACGTCGACGGCCCGCGCGATCGAACACGAGATGTCGCTGAAGGACTGTTTAGGCATGGGCCAACAGTAGTTCATTGCTTTTCACCATTGACTCTGATTAGGTAACTTGCAAAAAGCAAGTAAGGGGTAACGGTGAGCGAGACAACTACTGATTCGGTGGCCGCGTTCTGCGAAGCCACCCGTGCCAAGGACATCGACCGGCTCGTCGACACCCTCGCGCCAGACGCGGAGCTGGTGTCGCCGCTGTCGGGCCGCATGGTGTTCCGCGGCCGCGAAGACCTGCGACTGCTGCTCGCCGAGGTGTACGGCGGCCTGCGCGATCTGAGGTGGCAGGAGGTGATCGGCGACGGCCGAACGCGGGTGGCGGTCAGCGAGGCCCGGATCGCCGGCATCACCATCACCGATGCGCTGGTGTTCGAACTCGATGACACCGGTCGGATCATGCGCCTACGCCCCCACCTACGGCCGTTGCTCGCGATCGCGGTCTTCGCACTCCTGCTCGGACCGAAGATCGCCCGCCACCCCGCCGCGGTTCGCCGGGCGCTCAGGCGCTGAGTTCGTCGGCCACCGGATCCGGCCTGCCGCACCAGCGGTGCAGCGCAGCGTGCAGCCGATCCCGGTCGGCCTCGCCGAAAACGTCGGCAGCCCAAGCGATGTAGCCATCGGGGCGGATTAGCAGAGCGGCCGCAGGCGCCTGGTGTTTGGTCGCCACCACGACGTCCACGCGGTCACGCCAACCCTCGGTCGCATCGGCGACCGTGCCGCCGCTCAGGTCGAGCAGCAGCGGCCGGCCCGAACGCATGAGTTCAGCCACCCGCCGATCGTCGTCGAGCACCAGATCCGGCATGAACCGCCCGGACAGCCGATGATCGTCACCCACGTCGTAGCGCACATCGGACCCGGCGAGCACGTTCGCGATGTGGGCGGCGCCGTCCGGCGTTGACAGCAGCTCACCGAAAAGTGTTCGCAGTGCCGCCACCTCGGGCCCGGCGGCCATCAGGGCGGCCTGAGCCATCGAGTGCATCATCACGCGCTCGCCGGCCGGATACCGCTCGGTGTGATAGCTGTCGAGCAGGCCGGGCGGCGCCCACCCCTGCACCGTGGCGGCCAGTTTCCAGCCCAGGTTCATCGCGTCCTGCATGCCCAGGTTCAAACCGGGCCCGCCCATCGCCGAATGCACATGCGCGGCATCGCCGACCAGGAACACGTTGCCGGCGCGGTACCGGTCGGCCTGTCGGGTGTTCTGACCGTTGATGCGCCGCAAGGCGTGTGGCCCGGGCCCGGCCGGCGGTTCCATCGGCAGGTCAGTACCGAGCACGCGGGCCGCACTGTCGCGCAGTTCGGCGATGGTCAGCGGCGGCGCATCGTCGGGCAGCAGGGTGCCGTATTCGACCGTGCCGACCATGGAACGTCCCGGCTCGAACTCGGCGTAGATCAGCACGCCGCGATCGAACCTGTTGTGGCCGAACGGTAGACGTCCGATTCCGGGGATGCGCAGGCCGCCGCCGCGAGCCCGGAACTCATCGGGCACGGCGACATGGCCGACACGCGCGACGACGTCGGTCGTGAGGCCGGGAAAGCCGATTCCGGCCGCCTTTCGCACGGGGCTGCGCCCGCCGTCGGCGCCGACGAGGTAGGTGGTGTCGATCTCGTAGTGTCCGTGCGGCGTCGCCACGGTCACCGCCACACCGTCGGCGCGAGGCACGATGCCGGTCAGTTCGTGGCCCCACCGAATCTCGGCACCCAGATCGCTCACCCAGTCCACGAGCTCACGCACCACACGCGGTTGCTGAATCAGCATGCCGTACATCGGGTTTTCGGCCAGATCGGCGAACGGCACCTGCATGCCGGCGAAGATGTAGCCGTTCATGGGCTGCGGCGGCTGCGGCGAACCGCTCAGTTTCTGATAGAGGCCACGCAGATCGAGAGCCCGGTTCGCCTGCCCGACAATACCGTTGGCCTTGAGTTCGGGGCTGGGCTCGGGCAGCAGCTCCAGCACGACCGGCCGGACGCCGGCCAGCGCCAGTTCACCGGCGAGCAGCAGGCCGTTGGGCCCGGCTCCGGAGATGACGACGTCGGTTTTCTCGGTCATGGTTTCCTTCCGGGTTCGGGCAGTCCCGCGGCGACGGCCGCGAAACCCTCACGTAGTAACGATGCGAACGGCACCGGCGGATCAGCGGCCGCATACTCGTCCATCGCGACATCGCCGACCGCACGCACGACGGCTGCGACGAGGCGTGGGTACATGTCCGACGGTTCGGTGCCGGCGCGTTCGGCGATCGCGGCGACCCATTCGTCGAACATGCCCCGAAACGTCGCATCGCGAATCTCCGGGATCATCAGCAACTTTCGAATCTCGACGAGCTGCTGGCGCGTCGGTACCGCACTGTCGGCGCCGCCCACGTCACCGAGTTCGTCGTCCAGCGGCGCGATCACCGACTCGGCGATGGACGTCCACAACGGTTCGCCGACCGGACGCTCCCGCAGCAGATCGATGCTGCGCCTGAGGCGTTCGATCTGGCGGTACGCGAGCGCCTCGTACTTGCCGGTGAAGTAGTTGTTGAACGTCCGCAGCGAGACGCCGGCCAGCTTGGCGATGTCCTCGCGTGTCACGTTCTCCAGGCCGCGATCGAAGGTGAGCGTCATCGCGGCGTCGCTCAGCGCCCGCCGGGTGTCGAGTTTCTTGCGCTCGCGTAGTCCCACGGCCACCACCCTAGCCATATCTTGCACACTGGGCAATATTGCACATTGGGCAACTCTCTCGGAAAATCGGTTGCTCCCCCACGCACACGCCTCTACGGTGGCTGCCATGTCAGCAGCTACCTTCTTCATCCGCATTCGCATCGCCTAGCGGCGGATCTGCTCTGTCTCGACACATCCGCCGCAGCAGCTTTGTCCCTGCGTCTGCGGAGAAACCGTGTCTTCCCCATCTCACGGCCGGCATGAGTTCGGCCAGAATTTTCTGTGCGATCGTCGCGTGGTCGCCGACATCGTCGAAATTATTTCGCGCACAACCGGTCCCATCGTCGAAGTCGGGGCCGGCGACGGCGCGCTGACCGTGCCTTTGCAGCGGCTCGGGCGGCCGTTGACCGCGATCGAGATCGACAGCCGGCGCGCCGAGCGGCTCGCCGGCCATACCTCGGCGAAGGTGGTGGCCACCGATTTCCTGCGCTTTCGACTGCCCCGCACACCGCACGTGATTGTCGGCAACCTGCCCTTCCACCTCACCACCGCGATGCTGCGGCGCCTGCTGCACGGGCCCGGCTGGACCGATGCCGTGCTGCTCGTCCAATGGGAGGTGGCGCGCCGCCGCGCCGGGGTCGGCGGCGCCACCATGATGACGGCGCAGTGGTGGCCGTGGTTCGAATTCGGTTTGGCGCGAAAGATTTCCGCGAACGCCTTCCGGCCACGCCCGACCGTGGACGCCGGGTTACTGACCATCACCCGTCGCGCGGAACCGATGATCGACGCTGTCGATCGCCGGCGATATCAGGCGCTGGTGCACCAGGTGTTCACCGGGCGCGGCCGGGGTATCGCGCAGATCATCGGCCGCCGCGTGCCCCGGCACTGGTTACGCGACAACGGGATCAACCCGGCTGCGCTGCCCAAGGACTTGACCGCGACGCAGTGGGCGGCGTTGTTCGCGGCGGTCGGCTAGCTCGTGCCCAGCGGATCGATGGTCCACGCGATGTAGAGGACGGCCGCGCTCACGGTCGCGGTGGTGACGAAGTCGATACCCCTGCTGCGCACCACGAGCAGACCAGCGCGGTCGTCGGTCAGTGCCAGCCGCAATGCGGCAGCGACACCGACGCCGATACCGATCACGAGGGCGCCACGGCGCCAGTAACCCGCCACCACAAGAGCGAACGCCGCGATGAAGATCAGGCCGACCACGAGGATCGGCCACTGGCCGGCGAACACCTTGCGGGCGAATTCCTTTAAGGTCACGCCAGTTTCGACTCTTCGAGCTCTACGACGTTGGTCAGCAGGAACGCGCGGGTCAGCGGTCCGACGCCGCCGGGGTTGGGCGACACATGACCGGCCACGTCCCACACGTCGGGCGCGACGTCACCGGTCAGCTTGCCGTCGACGCGGCTGACACCGACATCGACGACCGCCGCGCCCGGCTTGACCATGTCGGCGGTCACCATGTGCGGCACGCCGACCGCGGCGATGATGATGTCGGCTTGGCGGGTGAGGGCGGGCAGATCGCGCGTGCCGGTGTGGCACAGGGTCACGGTGGCGTTCTCGGAGCGCCGGGTCAGCAGCAGGCCCATGGGCCTACCGACCGTCACGCCGCGCCCGATCACCACCACGTGCGCGCCCGCGATCGGCACGTCGAACCGGCGCAGCAGATGCACGATGCCTCGCGGTGTGCACGGCAGTGGAGCCTCCTTGCCGAGCACGAGCCGGCCGAGGTTGGTCGGGTGCAGCCCGTCGGCGTCCTTGGCCGGGTCGATGCGCTCGAGCGCGGCGTTCTCGTTGAGATGCTTGGGCAGCGGAAGCTGCACGATGTAGCCCGTGCAGTCCGGGTTGGCGTTGAGCTCGTCGATGGTGTCGTCGAGCTGGGCCTGGGTGATGTCGGCGGGCAGGTCGCGGCGGATGGAGTTGATGCCGACCTTCGCGCAGTCGGCGTGTTTACCGCGCACATAGGCCTGCGATCCCGGGTCGTCGCCGACCAGCACCGTGCCGAGCCCGGGCGTGCGGCCCGATTCGGTCAACTTCGCAACGCGCTGCTTGAGATCGACGAAGATCTCGTCGCGTGTGGCCTTACCGTCCAGAGTCATCGCACCCACGCCTGACATTGTGGCAGGCTCAGCTGCCATGAACACTCAGCCCAATGTGTTCACTGACGTATTCAGTGAGGCCAAGCTCGGCCCGGTGACCCTGCGCAACCGCATCATCAAGGCCGCCACGTTCGAGGCGTCCACACCCAATGCCCTGGTCACCGACGATTTGATCAACTATCACCGCCTCCCCGCCGCGGGTGGCGTCGGCATGACCACGGTCGCCTATTGCGCGGTGTCGCCGGGCGGCCGGACCGACGGCTGGCAGATCTGGATGCGCCCGGAGGCCATACCCGGGCTGCTCAAGCTGACCGACGCCGTCCACGCCGAAGGTGCGGCGATCAGCGCCCAGATCGGACATGCCGGGCCGGTCGCCAACGCACGGACCAACAAGGCGCAGGCCCTGGCCCCGGTGCGGTTCTTCAACCCGTTGTCGATGCGGTTCGCGAAGAAGGCCACGCGCGACGACATCCGCGACGTGATGGAGGCGCACGCCAACGCCGCCCGGCTGGCCATCGACGCCGGATTCGACGCCGTGGAGGTTCACCTGGGTCACAACTATCTGGCCAGCTCGTTTCTCAGCCCGCTGATCAATCGCCGCACCGACGAGTTCGGCGGATCACTGGAGAACCGGGCCAAGGTGGCCCGCGGCGTGGTGCGCGCGGTCCGTCAGGCCGTCGACGCATATGCGCCGGGTCAGATCGCCGTCACTGCGAAACTCAACATGAGCGACGGCGTGCGCGGCGGGATCTCCACCGAGGAATCGCTGCAGACCGCCAAGTGGCTCGAGGAGGACGGCGCGCTCGATGCGATCGAACTCACCGCGGGCAGCTCGCTGGTCAACCCGATGTATCTGTTCCGCGGCGACGCGCCGGTGAAGGAATTCGCCGGTGCGTTCAAACCGCCGATCCGGTGGGGCGTGCGGATGATGGGCAAGAACTTCCTGCGCCAGTACCCCTACCGTGAGGCCTACCTGCTGCGGGATGCCAAGTTGTTCCGCGCCGAGCTCAAGATGCCGCTGATCCTGCTGGGCGGCATCACCAACCGCGACACCATGGACCTCGCGATGGCCGAGGGTTTCGACTTCGTCGCGATGGGCCGCGCCCTGCTGGCCGAACCCGATCTGATCAACCGCATCAAGGCCGACGGCGAGGCGCACTCGATCAAATCGCTGTGCACACACTGCAACCGGTGCATGCCGACGATCTACAGCCATACCCACTGCGTGGTGACTGGAGCCCCGGACGCGCTCGTGAGATAACCAATGCATGGCCGCCAGCGACATCATGGTCACCTATCGCTACGTCCGGGTGAGCCTGGTCGCGCTGGTGGTCTTCCTTCTGGTCTCGGTGGGGCTCACCTGGGGGCAGAGCTGCCTGCAGGGGTCCATCAGCGCGTTCTACTACACCCGTACTCACGCGGTGTTCCTCGCCGCGGTGTGCGCGATCGGTATCTGCCTCGTCGCCTACAAGGGCAGCCGCACCGGCGAGGAGGCCCTGTTGAACTTCTCGGGGTTCATGGCCTTTCTCGTGGCGTTGATCCCGACCGGCGCAGTCGACGTGTGTGAGCCGTGGCTGCCGACCGAGACCGATCCGTTCGGCGGCGTCGCCAACAACGTCGCGGCGCTGTTCGTGGCAACCGCGGCCAGCGCGGCGCTGTACCTCGCGCTGGACCGCTGGCGCCCGTCGCAATCGCCGCCCACCGCGTCGCAACCTGCCTGCGCCGAGGCCGCCACGCTGTGGAAGCACGTGGCAACCGCGCTGTTGCGGATCGAAAAGTGGCTACCCGCAGCACTTGTGGTGATCACCGTCGCCGGCGCGGTGCTGATGTTGTGGGACTGGTTCGCCGACCACGCACACGTCATCGCCGCCGTCGCGATGTTCCTGGCCATCACTCTCGTAGCGGTCTATCACGCGTGCTACGCCAGAGCGGCTGTGCGCCAGCGCCTTGCCCGGTTCTACGCGACGATCGCAGCGCTCATGCTGGCCACCGTCGTGGTGGCCGTCGTGCTCCTCATCCGCGACGTCCACTTCGGCGTGTTCGTGGTCGAGATCGTCCTCATCCTGGTGTTCGCGGTGTTCTGGGCCGTGCAGACCTGGGATGTCTGGGAACCGCAAGACCGCTATCCCGACGAGGCGGTGCCCAACCTGGCCTACGCCGACTAATCCGCCCGGTAGCCGTCGATCTGCAGCGTGTGGCTGTCGCGCCGCAGCACCAGCACCGCTCCGGGGACCGGCACCAAGCCCTCCACGGCTTCGGCGGGCACCGATGCGGTCTGGGCACACGTCGTGCCGTCGAAGGTCCGAAGGGAGCCCGAGCGGTCTGCGACGACGAAGTTGTCGGACAGCGTGACGAAAGCCGGCCGGTCCAGGGCTCGCCCGGGCACCTTCGTCCGGACCGGGTCGACGTCGGCACCGACCTGACACCGCCGGTGTCCATCCGCACCGAACAGGGCCAACCGGTTGGCCGGATTTTCCGAAACGATGAAATCATCGCTGGGACCGGGTGATTCGGCGGGACGATCGAGCGCCGAAAACCGGGTGATGGACCGGTCGGCGACATTGGCATACATCGGGCCCTCTGGCGCAGCAGGCCCGAAAAAGTTGAGGAATACGCCGACACCGTTGGCGGGCAGCACCACGCGATTGAGAATGCGATCCTGCGGCGGCATTGCCGGGTCCACGGCAGCATCCAGAACCATGGTGTCCCAGCCGGTTTCGCCGGTTTCGGGATCGAGCACGGTCAACCAGACTTTGCCGTCCTCACATTGCACCAGCGACAACACCCCCGAGGAACTCACCACCGGTTCGACGATGCCGCAATCTGGATGCGGTGCGGTCACCCGCCACATCAACCGGCCCGTGCGGCTGTCATATCGCGTCCAGACCTGTTCATCGTTCCAACCCACCACGTACGGCCCGGACGCCCGCTCGAAACGACCGCGCGCTGCCTCGACGAGGTCCTCGTCCGCGCTGGTCCACAGCCGCTCCCCGGTCATGGTGTCAAGGCCGACCAGTCCGCCGCCGATGAACGCCAGCACCGTGGCCCCGTTGTCGACCACCCGCATCCGGTCGACTGAGATGTCCCCCGGGCCGGTGCGGGCATAGTGCCACCGTTCCTTCCCGTCGGCACCATAGGCCGTGATGCGGTGATCGTGATACACCACGAAACCTGCACCGGCCGAATCGATTTCATACCTCGGCAGATCCATGTCGGTGAACGCGTCGGCAACCGGAACGGTGAACGCACGCTGCCCCAGCGCGGTGGGCGCCGCGGGGGCATCGATCGAGGCCGCGGTGCTGGCGTCCACGTAGCGCCCGTCATCGCCGGTCCGCAGCGCCGCCACCGTGACCACCGAGGCAACCACCACAGCGATCACTGCACCGAGCGCCAGCCATCGCAGGGCATCGCGTTCCAACCGTGGAAAGGCCCTGGCCGCCAACATGGCGGCCGCCGCGCCCCCCAGGCACAACCACCATGAGGCCATCCCCGCGGGCAATGCCGCGGTGACCGGCGCGCCGGACATCGCCGCCCGGTAGTACTCCGGGATGTCCTGCGTGACGTAGGCGATGAACAGCAGCGCCGCAACCGCCGCCGCCCCGACCGGGGTGGCCGACAGATCCCGGCCGGTGCGCCCTCGCCAAACGCTGTAGGCCATCGCGGCGATCAACAGCAACGCGATCACGGTCACCGAGAGGGCCATCCGGTTCGGCAGCGCATCGCCCCAACGGTGCACGTTGACCAGATACCAGGCGCCCTCCGCCACGCTGCGCGGCGCGGCCAGTCGCGCCCACGTCGCGAGTACCGCAGCCCACACCAGCAACACCACCGCCAGCCCCGCCAGCACCATCGCCGCCGGACGCAGCACGGTACGGACGCGTTCGGCTATCTCTTCGCGACCCACGCCGGCCATCGTCACACGACGCGACACCTTCGCGGCGCAGCGGTCCCCGTGACAAGTACCGATAGAGTTGATCGCGATGAGCCGACCATCCCCACCTGCGCTGACCGTTCGGTACGAGGGGTCGACCCGTACCTTCGCCCCGGGCAACGATGTTGTCATCGGCCGGGACCTGCGTGCCGATGTCCGCATCGCCCACCCGCTGATCTCGCGCGCACACCTCGTGCTGCGGTTCGACCAGGGCCGATGGGTCGCGATCGACAACGGCAGCCTCAATGGCATGTACGTCAACGGCCGTCGGGTGCCGTCGGTGGATATCCAGGACGGGCAAGTCGTCAACATCGGTAATCCGGACGGTCCGCAGTTGACGTTCGAGGTGGGCCGCCACCAGGGTTCGGCCGGCCGCACCCCGACGGCCGCCGTGCCCGTCGCGAGCCGCCCCAGCACGTCGTGGCCCACCCAGGCGCCGACCGGCGGCGGCTGGCAGCAGCCCTACACCCAGCCGCCGAGCCCGCCGCGGCCCGGCTACCAAACAGGCCCGCAGCGGTATCCCGCCGGTCCCCCGGCCGGCTACCCGAGCGGGCCGCAGACCGGCTATCCCAGCGGTCCCCAGACCGGCTACCCGAGCGGGCCGCAGACCGGTTATCCCAGCGGGCCGCAGTCCTACCAGTCGCAGCCGGTGCGTACGCCGGCCCCCAGCTCATCGCAGGCGCCGACCACGATGAGTCCGTCCGCGGGGCGCGGCAATGAGCAGGTCGGAAACCTCGCGACCAGCATGCTCAAGATCCTGCGGCCGGGTAAGACCGCGCCGGCGCCCGCGGGTGCGATCAAGATCGGCCGCGCGACCGACAACGACATCGTCATCCCCGACGTGCTGGCCTCGCGCCACCACGCGACGTTGATCCCGATGCCCGGCGGCACCGAGATCCGCGACGAACGCAGCATCAACGGAACCTTCGTCAACGGCACCCGGGTGGAGTCGGCCGTGCTGCACGAAGGCGACGTCGTCACGATCGGCAACGTCGACCTCGTCTTCAGCGGTGGCACGCTGGCCCGCGGCACCGAAACCGAGGCCGACACCCGCACCGGCGGCCTTGAGGTGCGCGGCCTGACGTGGACGATCGAGGGCAACAAGACCCTGCTCGACAACATCTCGCTGGACGCGCGTCCGGGCACCCTCACCGCGGTGATCGGCCCGTCGGGTGCGGGCAAGTCGACGTTCGCGCGCCAGGTCGCGGGCTACACGCATCCGACGAGCGGCACGATCACGTTCGAAGGCCACGACGTGCACGCCGAGTACGCCTCGCTGCGGTCCCGTATCGGCATGGTCCCGCAGGACGACGTCGTGCACGGACAGCTGACGGTCCGGCAGGCCCTGATGTACGCCGCCGAGCTGCGGCTGCCGCCCGACACCACGAAGGACGACCGCGAACAGGTCGTCATGCAGGTGCTTGAGGAACTCGAGATGACCAAGCATCTCGATACCCGCGTGGACAAGCTGTCGGGCGGACAGCGCAAGCGCGCATCGGTCGCGCTGGAACTGCTGACCGGTCCGTCGCTGCTCATCCTCGACGAGCCGACGTCAGGTCTGGACCCGGCGCTCGACCGCCAGGTCATGACGATGCTGCGCCAGCTCGCCGACGCGGGCCGTGTGGTGCTCGTCGTCACGCACTCGTTGACCTATCTCGACGTGTGCGATCAGGTGCTGCTGCTGGCTCCGGGCGGCAAGACCGCGTTCTGCGGGCCGCCGAGTCAGATCGGCCCGGAACTCGGCACCACCAACTGGGCCGACATCTTCAGCACGGTCGCGGGTGACCCGGCCGAGGCCAACCGCCGCTACCTCGCGCGTACGCCTCCGGCACCGCCCGCCCCGGCGTCGTCGAAACCGGCCGATCTCGGCAAACCCGCGAAAACCAGTCTCAAACGCCAGTTCTCGACGATCGCGCGAAGACAGATGCGGCTCATCGTGTCCGATCGCGGGTACTTCATCTTCCTGGCGCTGTTGCCGTTCATCATGGGCACGCTGTCGCTGTCGGTGCCGGGCACCGTCGGCTTCGGCGTACCCAACCCGATGGGCGACGCACCCAACGAACCGGGCCAGATCCTGGTGCTGCTCAACGTCGGCGCGATCTTCATGGGCACTGCCCTGACGATCCGCGATCTCATCGGCGAGCGCGCGATCTTCCTGCGCGAGCAGGCGGTCGGGTTGTCGACATCGGCGTACCTGCTGGCCAAGGTCTGCGTGTACTCGATATTCGCGATCATCCAGTCGGCGATCGTCACGACCATCACCATCGCAGGCAAGGGCTGGGGCGAAGGCGCCGTCGAGCGCGGCGTCTTCATCGGAAACCGGTCGCTGGAACTGTTCCTCAGCATGGCCGCCACCACCGTGACCGCGGCGATGGTCGGCCTCGCGCTCTCGGCCCTGGCCAAGACCAGCGAGCAGATCATGCCCTTGCTCGTGGTCGCGATCATGAGCCAGCTCGTGTTCTCCGGCGGCATGATCCCGGTGACCGGCCGCGTCGGGCTCGATCAGCTGTCGTGGATCACGCCGGCCCGCTGGGGCTTCGCGGCGTCGGCATCGACGGTGGACCTGATCCGGCTCGTCCCGGGGCCGCTCACGCCGAAAGACTCACACTGGGAACACACCTCGAGCACCTGGCTGTTCGACATGGCCATGCTGGCCGCGTTGTCGGTGTTCTACGTGGGCTTCGTGCGCTGGAAGATCCGCCTCAAGGGCGGCTGAGCCTTTCCTTTGTCACGCTGGCGTGGCTCTCGGACTCGAGAGCCACGCCAGCGTGACATTCGGGGGTGTGGCGAGGATTGAGCCGGGCTCAGGCCCTCGACAGCTTCGGCAGGTTGAGCAGCGCCTCGGTTTCCTCGACCGATGCGACGGGCCGGTCGAGATCGCGGGCGAGTTGCACAGCGCGCTCGACCAATGGCAGATTGCCCGGGCTCAACTCGCCCTTGCGAAGATGCAAGGTGTCCTCCAGGCCGGCGCGGGCATTGCCACCGAGTGCGAGTCCCATGGCCGTCAGTTGCAGGTTGGTTCTGCCGATGGCGATCACCTGCCAGATCGCGTCGTCGGGCAACCGGCTGACCATCGTCACCAAATTGGCAGCGGTCGCGGCCATCCCGCCTGCGACGCCGAGCACGATCGAAAACTGCAGCGGCGCATCACCGAGCACGCCGATATCGCGCAGCCGCAGACACGCGTCGAGATGTCCGGTGTCATAGATCTCCAGTTCGGGTTTGACGTCGAGTTCCTGCATACGCGCGGCCAGCCGGCGCACTTCGTCCGGCGGATTGCGGAACTCCCCGGAGCCGAAGCTCATGCTGCACGGGTTGAGGGTCGCCATCCGCGGCCGGAGCTCGACGAGTGCGGCACGTTGCTCGAACGGCACGCCGAGTCCGACGCCGGTGGACAGTTGGATGAGGATCGGGCACCGCTCGGCGATGAGATCCATGGTGTGGCGGGCGATTGTCAGCTCCGCGGTGGGCCGGTCGTGTGCATCGCGCACGTGGATGTGTGCGACGGCGGCGCCCGCGCCGTAGGCCTGCGCGACCGCGTCGGCGATCTCCTCGGGCTGGGTCGGCAAATGTGGGTTGTCGGCCTTGGTCGCGATCGGACCCGTTGGGGCAACGGTGATGACGACGCTCATGATGACTCCGATCCTTCGGGAACGATGGCGACGGCACGGGTCCAGCCCGCCGACGCGGCATGGATTTTCACTGGGAAGCAGGCGATCTCGAAGCCGGTGGCCGGCAGGCTCTCCAGGTTGTGCAACTTCTCGATGTGGCAGTAGCCGATCCGCCGCCCCGCCCGGTGCCCTTCCCAGATGACGGAGGCGTCGTGGTCGCGGACATATCGCTCGGCTGTGTACACGAAGGGCGCGTCCCAGCTCCAGGCGTCGGTTCCGGTCAGCCGCACCCCTCGCTCAAGCAGATACAGCGTGGCCTCGGCACCCATCCCGCACCCCGATGACACGTAATCTTCGGCGCCGTACCGTGTTCCGGCAGCGGTGTTGACGACGACGATCTCCAGCGGCTGCAGCTCGTGGCCGATCCTGTCGAGCTCGCGGGCCACGTCGTCGGCGGTCGCGACGTAACCGTCCGGGAGATGGCGGAAGTCCAGTTTCACGGCCGGTTGCAGGCACCACTCCAACGGCACCTCGTCGATGGTGATGGCGCGGGCACCGCCGTCCATCACCGACGAATAGTGGTATGGCGCATCGAGATGTGTCCCGTTGTGGGTGGTTATCCGAACATGTTCGATGGCCCACCCTTCACCGTCGGGAAGGTCATCGAGGGTGGCGCCCGGGAAAAACGACAGGATGTCACCCGCGGTGTCGCTGTGGGTGTAGTAGTCGATCTCGGGCAGCAGCCCCGGCGGATCGGATGCGATGCCGGCTTGCAGGGGTACCGAGATGTCGATGAGTGTGCGCATGACGTCTCTTCTCACCGGGCGAGCCGGCCGCCGCTGGTTTCGCTGGTGCGCACCAGCACGAGCAGGCCCAGCACGGCGCACGCCGTTCCCCAGAGGCCGGGGGCGGCGTGCCACCCGGTCGCGGCGATCAGCTGGCCACACAGGTAGGGGCCGAAGCCGGCCGCGACGATGGTGCCGAGGTTGAAACCGATGGACGTCCCGGTGTAGCGATTGCGCCCTGGGAACAACTCGGCGAACGTCGTGTAGACCGCGGCGGAGACGAACGGTTCGATCGCGCTGAACAGCAACACGATTGGCACGAGCACCCACAGGCCGCTCGCGTGGTCGACCACCAAGAACAGCGGCAGCGACAACGCCGCCGACGCCGCGAATCCGATGGCCGCGATGGGCTTGCGGCCCCGACGATCGCTCACATGACCCATGAGCGGAAACAGCCCGGCACTGATCACGAGCACGATGCCGAGCATCGAGTACACCGCCACCGGGTCGAAACCCTGCGCTTGCACCAGATGGATGCCGAGGTAGAGCTTGACCAGGAAACCGGGGCCCAGCACGGCGATGGTCAGCGCGGCCACCCGCAGCACGTCACCGAGATGGCGGCTCAATACATCCCGCACCGGTGTGCGGCTGACTTCGGCGTTCTCGACGATCGCGACGAACTCCGGGCTGTCCTCCAAGCGCAGCCGCAGAAACAGGCAGCCGATCGTCATCGGCAGGCACAACAGGAACGGCAACCGCCAACCCCAGTCAACCATCTGTTGCTGGTCGAGTGTCGCAGTGGTTGCGGCCACGACCAATGCCGCGGAGGCGAACCCGAGCCCGATGCCGAGCGCGGGAAGGGAGCCGAACAGGCCGCGCCGGTGCGGTGGCGCCATCTCGACGATGTAGGTCTGGGCGCCGGTGAATTCGCCGCCCGCCGATACGCCCTGCAGCAGCCGCAAGACCAACAGCAGCACCGGCGCCGCGAGCCCGACGCTCGTGTAGGTCGGCAGGACGCCGATCAACGTCGAGGCCACGCCCATCAGAAAGATGGTCGCCATCAGCACACTGCGCCGGCCGAGCCGATCGCCCAAGGCGCCGAAGAGGATTCCCCCGGCAGGCCGGGCGAGGTACCCACCGCCGAACACCGCCAATGCGGCCAATGTCGACGCCGCGGGATCGTCGGCCGGAAAGAACTGCGGCGCGAAGACCACGGCGAGGAATCCGTAGATCGTGAACTCATAGAACTCGACGGCGCTGCCGACAGAGCTAGCGACGGCGGCGCGGCGCAGTGTCGGCGATACCGCGACGGATGTTGGCATGGAGCGTCCTTCCTCGTTGAAGGATGGGTGGGGTGATATCAGGATTCGCACACGGCGACCGAAGGCGCCCAGCGCGGGATCGGGGTAGCTCCGGACGGCATGCGAAGGCTTTTGCTGTAACCGAATTCGTGCAATGTCTCCAGGGCGTGTTCGCGCCCGTAGCCACTGTGGCCGACACCCCCGAAGGGTGTTCCGGTGAAAGCGCGATGGTAGTGGTTGACGAACACCATGCCGGCCCGGATGGCGCGCGACACCCGCATCGCGCGCTCGGCGTCGGCGGTGAACACCCCGGCGACCAAGCCGAATTCGGTTCCGTTGGCGATCTCGACGGCCTCGTCCTCGGTCTCGAACGGGATCAGGCACGTCACCGGGCCGAAGATCTCCTCGGTCGCGATCCGCATGTCGTGGCGCACCCCGGTGAACAGCGTGGGCGCCACGAAATGGCCTTCGGCCAGTCGCGGGTCGCTGGGCAGGGCGGCCTGGGCGCGCAGTGTGGCGCCCTCGGCGCGTCCGATGGCGATGTACTCCTCGACGCGGCGCCGCTGCTGTGCGGTGACGAGCGGGCCCACGTGGGTGTCCGGGTCGGCACCGTCTCCGACCCGCAGCCGGGTCACCGCCGCGGCCAGGCGATCGGCGACCTCGTCGTAAATACCGTTGTGTACCAGGATGCGTGATGCCGCGGTGCATGCCTCGCCCTGGTTGAAGTACGCCGCTTCGACCGCCCACGGGATGGCCGAGCCGAGGTCGGCGTCGCCGAACACCACGAACGGATTTTTGCCACCCAACTCCATCAGTGTCGGGGTGAGATTGTCCGCGGCGGTCTTGAGTACCGCGGACCCGGTCGAGGGCGCACCGGTGAACGAGATCTTGCCAACCAGCGGATGCCCGGCCAGCGCCGCACCGGTCTCGCCTCCGCCCGGCACGACGTGCACGACGTCGTCGGGCAGGATCGACTGGGCGATCTCGATCATTCGAAGCACCGAAAGCGGCGCCTGCTCCGGCGGTTTGAGGACGACCGCGTTGCCGACGGCCAGTGCGGGTGCCAATTTGCCCGCGGTGTGCAGCGGCGGCCAGTTGAACGGCACGATCGCCGCGACGACACCGAACGGCTCGAGCATGGTGATGTCGATCGTGGGCCCGGCATCGCGTACGGCACCGGGCAGGCTCTCGCACAACGCACCGAACAACTCGAAGATCGCGATGGCCGCCTCGAGGTCGAATTGCCTGGCCTGCGTGAACGGCTTTCCGTTGTCGGTGGATTCGAGCCGGGCGATCTCGTCGGCGTGCTCGCGTACCGCGTCGGCGATCCGGCGCAACCACGCGCCGCGTTCGCGGGGGCTGCGGGCCTTCCAGCTGTGGTGGGCATCGAACGCGGCGCGGACGGCGGCGTCGACCTCGCCGGCTCCGCATCCCTGGATCGTCGCCACTGTTGTTCCGGTCGCCGGGTTTTCGACGGCGAACCGATGGGCGGGGTCGTCCGATGACCAACGGACGCGGCTCAATTCGGCTGTTGTCATGATCCTTCCTTACGGACGAGGTGCATCCGGTCGACGGGCATCAGGTGCAGATCGGCCGCGTTACCACCCGCGATGGCGGCCACGTCGGCCGGGTCCAGGTCCCCGGCCCGCACAGCTCCCAGCGGGTCTCGCTCCCCCATGTCGAACGGGTAATCCGAACCGAGCAGGATGCGATCGGCTCCGGCGACCTGCACGAGACGGCGCAGGGCTTCGGGGGTGTGCACGAGCGAGTCGAACCACATCCGGCGCAGATAGGCGCTCGGTGGCGCGAGGCACTCCCGGGCGTCACGCCGGTTGTGCCAGGCGTGATCGGCGCGTGCCGCGAACGCGGGAAGGTATCCCCCGCCGTGCGCGGCGATGAACCGCAAGCCCGGGTACCGGTCGAGCACACCACCGAAGATCAAGTGCGACAGGGCGACTGCGTGTTCGACGGGCTGGCCGACGGAGTTGGCGAGGTACCAGCGGTCGAGCCGCTCATCGAGCGTGCAACCCCAGGGGTGCAGCAACACCACCGCGCCAAGGTCACAAGCGCTGCGCCAGAGCGGCTCCAGCCGCGGATCCGAGAGCTCAACCGTGCCACCGCCGGGATCGACTGCATGGGAGCTCATCTCGATCCCTTTGAGACCGTGGTCGAGCACCGCGTTCTCCAGTGCGGCAACCGCGAGGTCGGGATGCTGCAACGGCACCACGCCAAGACCCGTGAGCCGGTCCGGTGCCAGCGCGCAGTGCGCGGCTACCCCGGCGTTGGTCGCCTCGGCGAGCTGTGGGGCTAGGTTTCTGTCCGCCCATCCGTGGTACTGCGTCGGCACCACCGACACCAGCTGCGCATCGACGCCGGCCGCGTCCATGGCCGTCAGCCGTGCGGTCACATCGGTCAGCAGCTCACGCAGGTGGGCCGACTGTTCGACGTTGACCGCCGCTGATCGGGGGCCCAGGCGACGCTTTTCGAGCTCAGCCGACTCCTGGTATCCACGGTGCGCGCGGGCAATCTCCTCGACGTCGTCAAGCCACACGTGGGCGTGGACATCCAGCGTCGGCGCTGCCATCGATTGACCTCCCGGCCAGTTGGGGTTTGACGAACGAAAACCGTGCTGTCATCGATTCTCAAAGCGACAGCATGAGAAAGGAAGCCAATTTTGGCTATGCCCGTTATAGATGCGGTCTATATCAGAGTGTGAGTTCGGAAAGGCACTGGCGCAGCCAGGCATGCGCCGGATCGGCATCGTGCATCGGATGCCACCAGAACGCCTCGACGAGTGGGAGCGCATCGAACGGGCATGGCAGCACACGGAATTCGGACCCGGCTACGCTGAGCGCGGCGACCCTCGCCTGCACCAGCGCGATCGCGTCCGATCCGCGCAGCAACTGCGGAAGCGCCAGGAACGACTCGGCGACCGCGCAGACCCGTGGGACTACCCCGAGCAGTTCCATCTGGCGCCACGCCGCTGCCCGGCCGAGCGGATCGACGAACGTGGTCACCCACGGCAGCTCCTGCAGATCCTGCATCGTCAACTGCTCACCGACGCGGGTGTTGTCGGCCGACAACACGCACACCCATTCGTCGGTGTACAGGTCGAGGCGGCGCGGAAGGTCGAGATACCCGTGCGGCATGAACACCCCGTCGACGGTGCGGTAGAACTCGTCGTCCCGACTGATCGCCGATGCTGTCACCGGAGTGAATCGGATTCGTGCACCTGGCGCTTCCCGCGACAGCCGGGCCACCAGCGGCCCGCCGGCCACGCTCATCCCGTGGTCGGACGACACGATCGTGAACTCGCGCCGCGTCTGCGCCGGATCGAACTCGGCCTCGGCACCGAACACCCGCTCGACGGCGGCGATCGCCACGCTCGTCAACGGCACCAGCTGCTCGGCGAAGTGCGTCAAGACGTAGCGATTGCCCGACCTCGTCAAGAGCGCATCGCCAAAATGCCTGCGCAGGCGGGCAAGTGAACTCGACAGCGTGGGTTGGCTACGGCCCAGCCGCGTCGCCGCACCGCTCACGCTGCGCTCGGTGAGCAACGCGTGTAGCGCATACAGCTGCGGAAGGTCGAGACCGGACAGCGCGGGGTCCATCACGACCTCCGATGCGGTGCGGCCACCCCGATCACCCGCCGTGCACGTCCAGACCGTGCGCGGCGGAATACGCCAGCGCCTGGCTGATATCGATTTTGGCGCCACGGAGTTTTGCGGTGGTCCAGAACGTCGGGTCGACGCGGGCGCCACGGAGATCAGCCTCGTCCAACTTGGCGTCCTGCACCCGCGCTCCGGTCAGATCCGCCTGACGCAGGACCGCCTTGCGCAGATCCGCGCCGACGAGGCTGGCCTCCCGCAGTCGGCAATCCGACAGGTCGACATTGCGCAGATCGCAGCCGCCGAGCACGGCGAGGGTCAGGTCGGACTCGACGAGTGTGATCGGCCGCAGCCGGCATTCGGTGAACACCGACCCGAGCAGGCTGCAGTTCGTGAACGTGCTGTGCCACAGGGTGGCCCGGCGGAATGTGCAGTTGCGGAACGCCGATCCGGAGTGCTCGGACTCGGACATGTCGACGCCTCGGAAGTCGCAGTCGGTGAACACGACACGCTCGGTGCGCAACCGGCTGAGATCGTCATCGCGGAAATCCTGGCCGATGAACTCACGGTCCACCCAGACCTGTTCGGCTGTGGCCACGCCTCAGCCGGGAAGCGCGGTGAGCGTGTTGAGCGAGTACTCCGTGACCGCGATCAGCGCGGCTTTTGCCGAATTGCGGTCGCGCGCGTCGACGGTGATCACCGGAATGTGGTCGGGCACCGCCAGCGCCTTACGCACCGCTTGCGTGGGATGCCTTGGCGCGCCGTCGAACTCGTTGACCGCGACGATGAACGGCAGCTTGCGGGCTTCGAAGAAGTCGACCGCGGCGAAGCTGTCCTGCAGGCGGCGCACGTCGACGAGGATGATCGCGCCGATCGCCCCGCGCACGAGGTCGTCCCACATGAACCAGAACCGGCGCTGCCCGGGCGTGCCGAACAGATACAGCACCAGATCCTCGTCGAGGGTGATGCGGCCGAAGTCCATCGCGACCGTGGTGGTGCGCTTGTCGGGAGTGCCGTCGAGCGCGTCGACACCTTCGGACACGTTGGTGACCAACGCTTCCGTGCGCAGCGGCATGATTTCCGACACCGCGCCTACGAATGTCGTCTTGCCCGCGCCGAACCCGCCGGAGATGACGATTTTCGTCGAGGATGAGCGCTTGCGCGAAGACCCTGGGGAGGATGAGCGCCTATCAGAGTGCTCGTAGGCCACGCAGGGTCCTTCCTATCAGTTCGCGGCGTTCGTCGAAGGTCGCCGAATCGTCGAGGGTGGTGTGCACCCGTAGATAACCCTGCGTCACCAAGTCCCCGATCAGCACGCGCGCCACGCCGAGCGGTAGGGACAAATGTGCTGCGATTTCTGCCACCGACGGGCTGTCGGTGCATAACTCTACGATCTGACCGCGCACATCGCGCCCAGGCCAACGCGGATCGTTTGGCGTGTCGAGCGTTTCCACCGGCGCTTCCAACGGCAGATGGACGCGCGTGTCGGTGCGACCGGCCGTCAGCGTGTAAGGCCGAACCAAGCTCGGTCGATCGGCGGGTTCGAGTTCGTCCACTGGCCGCTCACGAAGGTTGGGGTGTACGCCGTGACGACTGCACCACGGCGCCCACACGTTCCACCAGGATTGCCATCTCGTAGCCGATCTGGCCGATGTCGCACGAGCGGCTGGCCAGCGTCGCGAGGTTCGAGCCGTCACCCACCCGCATCAAGAGCAGATAGCCGTTCTCCATCTCGACCACTGACTGCATCACGTAGCCGCCGTCGAACAGTTGGGCGGCACCGGTGGCCAGGCTGGCAAGTCCCGATGCCACCGCGGCGAGCTGATCGGCGCGCTCGATCGGCATGTGCTCGCTGGCCGCCATCAGCAGGCCGTCGGCCGAAACCAGTACCGCGTGGGACACCCCGGAGACCTCGCGGGCGAACTTGGACACCAGCCAGTCCAGGGAATCGCGCTGCGTCGGACGGGTCATTCGTTATCGGTTCCTCTGGTCTCTCGGGCATGCAACCGGCCGGCGTGCACCCCGCTGAAATGGTTGCTCATGCTCGCACGGACAGCCTCGGGATCGCGCGGCTGAAACACCGCAAAAATGCCGCTGTCAGGTTCGTCCGCCGATGCTACCGCCTCAGCACCGTTGTCGTTTCGGTGAGCACCACCGTTGCGGTGCCGGCCGTTCGGCTCATCTGAAACACCAGTAACTGCGGCCACGCCACCGGGTACCAAACGCGCACCCGGCGTACGCATCGGCAGCCCCTCTTCGGTGTGCTGCTCGACCGGTGCGTCCTGGGCCGCTGCGGCGACCGACCAGCCCTTCTCCCACACCGTCTTCCAGTCCAGATCCGAGCTGCGCACATGGGTGGCCGGATCGATCGCGAACTCCGACAGCATCGACTGGTAGATCGCGTCGCCGTCGCCGGAAGTCGACGCGGCTTCTTCGGCGGGCTGCTCGGGTTCGTACGTCTCGACCGGCTCGGCCGGCGGATGCGCGCCGTTGGTGGCCGCAGTGCGTGAGGCGAAGAACGACGCCGTGTTCGTGGGCACCGCGTTGGGAGGTGCCGGGCGATCGGCTTCGTTCGGGTCGGCGGGCCATTGCTGCGGCCATTCACCGGCCGGTTCGTCTGCGGCCGCGGGCGTATCCGCTGCCGCCGCGGGTTCGGCGGGCGCGAGGCTGCCAGGCATCTCCGAGATTCCGCTGGCTCCCGGGCTGCGTTGCGGCAGGAGGCCGAACGGGACGTCGGCGGCGTGCCCGTTGAGGTGGTGTTCGGACTGCTCGGCCGTGCCGCTCGGCTCGGCGTCGAGTGAGAGGGCCGCCGCGATCCCGGCATGCGCGTCGACCGGGGTGCCGTAGGGCATCTCCGCCGGAGCCCCGCCTGTCACGCCGTCGCGCACCAGCAGCTCGGCGGGCACGTACACGCCTGCGGTGGTGCCCGAACTCGGCTCCTCGGCGATCGTGCTGCGCAGGCGCACCACCAGACCGTGCTGGGTCGCCAGGCGGCCGACCACGAACAGGCCCATGTGCCGCGCGGTGTACGGGTTCACCTCGCCACCGGACTGCAGACGGATGTTGGCGACCCGCAGATCGGAATCGGTCATACCGAGGCCGACATCGCTGACCTCGATGACGAGCGCGCCGTTGCCCGCGAACACTGCCGACACCCGGACCTGCGAGATCGGCGGCGAATAGCGCAGCGCGTTGTCGAGCAGCTCGGCGAGCAGGTGGATGAGGTCGCCGGCCACCGACCCGACGAGCTCGGCGTCGACGACGGTCGCGGTCACGACGCGCGTGTAGTCCTCGACCTCGGACGCCGCGGCATTGATGATCGTGTCGATCGCCACCGGCTCGGTGTGTTCGCGCGCCACTTTGGAACCCGACAGCACCAGCAGGTTCGCGCCGTTTCGTCGCATCCGCGCAGCGAGGTGGTCCAGCCGGAACAGACTCTCCAGGCGGTCGGGGTCGTCCTCGTTGCGTTCCAGTTGGTCGATGAGGTTCAGCTGCTGATCGACCAGGGACCGGCTGCGCCGTGACAGCGTCTCGAACATGTCGGAGACCTGCAGCTGCAGCTGAGCCTGCTCACCGGCGAGGAACACGGCCTGCTCGTGTAGCTCGTCGACGGCATGGGCGACCTGGCCGACCTCCTCGGTGGTGTGCACCGGCAGCGGCGTGATGGGCGTGGGTTCCCCGCCCGCGCGCACGCGTTCGATCTCCTTGGCCAGGTCCTCGTGCGCGACCTTGAGCGCGCTGTCGCGCAGGGTGCGCAACGGCCGCACGAGCGAGCGCGCGACCAGCAACACGATCACCAATGCGCTGATGACGGCCGCGGCAACCAGAACCGCGTCGCGGATCGCGTCGTTGCGCGCGTCGGCCGCCTCGGCTTCGACGGCCGCCGGGATGGCCGTCGTCGTGTCGGCGATGATCTGCTCGGCGATCGCGTTGGTCGTCTGCAGCGACGCCAGCAGCTCCTGATTCCCGACGAGCGGAATGCCCGGATTCGACATCATGGCCATGCGCTTGACCATCTCGGCGCGCAGCGTCGCAGCCTCTTCGGAGGCACCGCCCAGCAACTTCGTCAAGGCGGCGACCGTCGACGGCTCCGTGCCCGCCATCGTGATCATCGAGGTGCGCAGGACCGGCTCGGGTTCATCGGCGCCGCGGTTGACCATCATCTGCTGGATCGCCATCTGACCGCGGGCGCCGATCGCCCGGGCCAACGCCTCGACCTGCGCTTGCACCTGCTGGTCGTCGCTGTGGGCCGACCCGGTCACCGCGGCCTCCGCGGTGAGCAGCAGCGGCGCGTAAGTGATGATGCGCTGACGCAGGTCGATGGAGTTCGACATCACGGCGTCGACAAGTTCCTGGCCCTTGCCGAGAAGGTTGTCGACCGCTTGGTTGACGTCCTCAACGACCTCGGTCGAGTCCACTCGTTGCTGAAGATCGGATTTGCGCGCGCTGAACGTGGCCAATGCGTCCTGGCCGTCGCCGCCCTCGGTCGCCGCGACGAGTGTGTCCTCCAACGCGGCCATGTAGTTACTGATGTCGGGGATCAATTCGGCGCGATCAGCGGCGAGCCGAAGGTCGGAAGCCTCGCTCGCACTGGAGTAGATCCGCAATCCACCGAACGTGGCCGCCAGAATGAGCGGCACCAAAACGATCGCGATAACTTTGCGTCGAACCGGCCAATTCGCCGGTGACCAGCGGGCGGGACGCTTGGCAGGCGCAGCTGGTGTCGGGGTGAATTCGACGAGCGTGCCATCTGCCTGTTTCAGCTGGGTGAAGGCGGTCATCGGCGCCCAACCGTGCTATCGGCGGCGCGGCCGCATTTCAGTCCTGGGGCGTGATTCATAAGGCTTCCTGCTGTTTCCGCCCACGCTCGGGCGGGCGTCAAACGCCTGGCAATTGCACGAGTATGACAGCCAGCCGCGAGCGTTTCCACAATTCTTACTGAACAGACAGAGTTCGTGACCGAGCTGTAGCGCAGTTGTGTGGTAATCGAGCAAACATTGACGTGATCGCTGTTGTATATAGGCATTCACCGCGGGCGGGTTCGCTTCCCTTCACTCACAACGACAATCGGCAGGCACACTGATCTCCGTGTCCGCCCGACGTGGTTGACCGGATCGGCGATGCCGCGAATGGCGAATGCCGACCGATGCGCCGCTGGCCGTAATCTGCCGATCACGCGGATGAACCAGGAGGGCGCTTGTTCAGGCTGATGTTCTACTCACCCCGGATCGCGCCGAACACCGGCAATGCGATCCGCATGGTGGCGGCCACTGGCTGCGAACTGCACCTCGTGCAGCCGCTCGGCTTCGACCTGTCCGAGCCGAAACTGCGCCGGGCCGGCCTCGACTATCACGATCTCGCGTCGGTGACCGTCCATGACGATCTACCCGCGGCCTGGCGGGCACTGATGCCGGCGCGGGTGTATGCCTTCACCGCACATGCGGCGGCGTCGTTCGCCGACATCGCCTACGAGCCGGGCGATGTGTTGATGTTCGGACCCGAACCCACCGGGCTCGACGACGAGACGCTGGCCGATCCGCACATCACCGCGCGCGTGCGGATCCCGATGCTGGCGGGCAGGCGGTCGTTGAACCTGTCCAACGCCGCCGCCGTCGCCGCGTACGAAGCATGGCGCCAGCACGGGTTCACCGGCGCCGTGTAGGAGTCAGCTCACCAGGTGTCCCAGTGCGCGAACTGCTCGGCGGGCAGCCGCTTGGCCTTCTTGAAGTCGGTGCCCTTGGTGTAGGCGATGGGGAACAACCCCGCCTGCGCGTACTGGTCGAACGGGATGCCGAGCACCTCGGCGGCCTGCTTCTCGCCGTCGCCGAGCAGATGCAGCGTCGTCCACGCCGAGCCGAGGCCGCGTGACCGCAACGCGAGCATGAAGCTCCACACCGCGGGCAGCAGCGAACCCCAATACGAAGCACTCATGCCGGCGGGGGCACCGTCCGGGCGGCCTTCCAGGCACGGCACCAACAGCACCGGCGCCTTCTCGAAGTTCTCGTTGAGATACTTGGCCGAACTCGTGACCGCATCGATCTGCTCGTCGCGGATGTCGCCCCGCTCGGGCTTGGGCAGGTCGAGATAAGGGTTGGCGTTGGTCCGGTAGATGTCGGCCAACGCCTTCTTCTTTGCGGGGTCCTCGACGAAAACCCATTGCCAGCCTTGCGCATTCGATCCGGTCGGCGCCTGTAGGGCCAGGTCGAGACACTCCATGAGCACCTCGCGCGACACCGGCTTTTCGAAGTCGAGTCGTTTGCGCACCGATCGGGTGGTGGTGAGAAGTTCGTCAACGGTCAAGTCGAGGGTCATGTCGCGAGACTACATTTCGCGACATGAGTACCGAGCTGACACCGGAAGTGTCCCAACGCCTGACATCCGACCACTACGGCTGGCTGACGACGGTCGCCAAATCCGGACAGCCGGTTCCCCGACTCGTGTGGTTCTACTTCGACGGCACCGACATCGTCGTGTACACGATGCCGGGAGCCGCCAAGGTTAGGCACATCACCGCGCAACCACGCGTGAGTCTCAACCTCGACTCCGACGGGAACGGCGCCGGGATCATCGCGATCGGCGGCACCGCGTCCGTCGACGCCACCGGCACCGATCCACGCGGAGACGAGGCCTATTGGGCCAAGTACTCCGCCGACGCCGAGACCTTCGGCCTGACCGAGGCGATGGCGGCTTACAACACACGCCTACGGATCAGCATCGACAAGGTGTGGACGACACCGACAGAAGCCTGAGCGCGGATCTGTTTGCTGCCCGGCCCGAAACCCGCTGCGGCGCAGGGTTTGCCGCTCAGCTCGCGTTCTCGGCGAGAAGTGCGTCATCCCAGTCGTTGACGTGGTTGTCCTCGTGCTGCCCGAACTCGACCACGGGAGCCACCTCGTCGGGGCCGTGGTCGGAACCGGGCAACCCACCGAGGGCGGCGATGGTGTCGCGGATCTTCGCAGCCTCATCGTCGGTCGGCGTGGCACCGGCCTCGAGTTCGTCCAGCAGGCCATCCCGCAGGCCGGCGCCGTTGGCAACTTCCTGAGCCGACAGCTTGGCGTGGATGCGCGTGACGTAGATCTGCTGCCCGAGAGACGAGCCAGGCGCCGCGGCGGCGTGCGCCATGAGTGCGTCGTAGCGTTGCCGAACTCCGCTGAGCGCCACGATGACCGCGGGCGAAGGGCGATTGCTGCTCGCTGCTTCCGTCAGCGCCGCACGCAACTTGCGCATGCCCGATAGCACGACGTCGGCGCGCTTGTGGAACTTCTTGTCCTCCGGGAACGGCAGTGCGTCGATCGCGGCCGAGTACATGTGCATCGCCGCCTCGGAGAGACTGACGATGACTGACGAATCACCTTCCAGCGAGGCGTTCTGTCCCATGGGCCCTCAATTCTCCAGGCAGTCAAATGCATTGACGTCTCAGGCGAGGACGCGGTCGAAGTAGCGCCGCTCACACCGAGCACGGGATGACATTAGCGGGTCGGGCGCGTCTCGTCATCGGTAGGGGCGAGGTGACCCCTGGTGCCGATCGACGCGGGTGGCCATAATCTGAACGCTGCACGGTGGGAGGCTCGGTCGATGGGAGGTCACATGACCGGCGTTACTGAATCGACAAGGGCCGCCGGACCTTCGGAGCTCGACGACGTGAGTGACCGAACGGAACCGATACCGATGGTGACACCCGACCGCGAACACCCGAGCACGCGCCGTCCGGCCGACGGCCTGCCCGGTATCGGTTGGTTGGTCTGCGGCGTCGTCGGCAGCGCTGCCATCGCGTGGTTCATTTTTCTGGGCCCTGGCGAACTCGGCAGCAAGTCGGAATGGTTCTTCGGCGCCGTCGTCTTCGTCGTCGTCATGGTGACGATGTGGCAGACCCTCAACATCGCCCGCCAGGCCCGGCAGAACGCCGCCGACGCGGCCGAACGTCTGCGCCGCGAGCTCGCGGCTGCCGACGAGCGATCCGCACTCGAACTCGCCCTGACCCAGAAATGGCACCGGGCCGAGATGGAATCTCAGCAGAAGCTGCACCGCGCCGAGTTGGCCGCGCAGCAGGAACTGGCCCGCGTCGAACGCGGCCATCTGCTGGAGCAGCTGCAGAAGCAGGCGATGATCGAGGTGTCGCGCAGCATCGGTGCCCACACGCGGATGTTGGCCACGCTGTGGAGCGAGGGCGCGCGATGCCTGCACCTCGACGACCGCGATGAGCGGGAGAAGGCGATGAACGTGATCTTCGAGCAGATCAGTCACGTCGTCACCGATGTCTCGGTCGAGCTCGACAACGCTCACCTGCTCAGCCAGGACGACCGCCTGCATCTCGCACTGGACCGGGTCAACGAAGCCGTTCTCATGGCGATCCAGGTCGCCGAGGACGTTCACGCCAGTGTGGTCGACGGCCGCAAGCCGAAGTCGAATCCGATTCCCGCCGTTCAGCGTCTGCTGCACGAGCGGGCCACGGAAGCCCGCCGCCTCGCGTGGTCGTTGCTGCGGACCGGGCTGGAGGACAGCAAGTTTCGCGCTGAGGATCCCCGCGCGACCGATTGACCCGAGTGCCGCGGTTGTTCGGCCACGCACCCATTCGGCATCTTCACCACTTCGGCTGCCGCATTCCATCACCGAGAGTGATAACAGTCAGCAGGTTTCGATGTTGGACGCCGACAAGTGTTCTCCCGCATTGTTGTTCACGTGCGCGGGACCACACATGATCCGTCGCATTTATCTAGGAGGTACTTGTGACAGGACTATCGAAAACGGCAACCATCGGGGGTCTTACGGCCATCGGTCTGGCGGTGGTGGGCGTGGGCGTGTGGCTTGCGATCGACGCACCAGATTCCCAGGCGTCCTCCGACCCGGTCACGCTGGTGCTGGACGTGAAGAACGATCACGTGGCGAAACATGATTTCGGCAAGCCCGGTATGGATGTCGGTGACATGGACATCTTTTCCGACATTCTCTCGGTGGACGGCAAACAGGTCGGATACGACGGCGGGGCCTGCTTCTTCACCAATGTCACACCCGACAAGCCGATGACCTACTGCGAACTGACCATCAACCTCGATGACGGACAGATCTTCGCTCGGAGCCTGACTCCTCATACGCTCGCGCCGTTCACCATGTCCATCACCGGCGGGACCGGCGAGTACGCCGATGCGCGAGGTGAACTCACCGTATCCGGTGTCGCGACTCCCAACGAGAAGTACGAGCTGAGACTGACGAAATGACACTGCGACAGCGTATTTCCCGCACACATGCGTCTTCGCAGACCTTGGAGCCCGCGGATAAATGATGGGTACGACGTTTTCCCGCCGGAACTTCCTCATCGGCGGCGGGCTCGCGGCGGCGGCGTTGACGGTCGGGCGGCCGTACGCGCGGGCGGACAGCGTGGCCGGTCTCCGTTCAGCTGTGCGTGGCCGTGTCCTGCTGGACGGCGACGCCGGCTTCGACGCCGCCCGGACACCGTGGAATCTGACGGTCGATCAGTCGGTGCGGGCCGTGGTCGACGTGGTCGACGCCGACGATGCCGCCGCGTTGGTGCGCTTCGCGCGGGATGCGAGCGTGCCCATCGCCGTTCAACCCAGCGGCCACGGTGCTTCCAACTTTCTGGACGGCACGATCCTTGTCCGGACCGCAGCCCTCGACGAGATCCACGTGGATACCGCGAACAGAATCGCCCGTGTGGGGCCCGGTGTCTCGTGGGGCAAGGTTCAGGCGCTTGCCGGCCCGGCCGGTCTGACCGGGATCGCAGGCAGCTCACCCGTCGTCGGCGTCACCGGCTACACGCTCGGCGGCGGTCTGAGCTGGTTCAGCCGCAAATACGGGTGGGCAGCCGACAGCGTCACCGCCTTCGAGGTCATCACCGCCGACGGCAACCGTTCGACCGTCACCGACCACGCAGACCCCGACCTGTTCTGGGCACTGCGTGGCGGTGGCGGCGACTACGCGTTCGTGACATCGGTCGAATTCGCCCTCAAACCAGCACCATCGCTCTACGGGGGCACCATGATCTGGCCCGCGAGCCAGGCCGCCGCGGTGATCTCGGCGTTTCGTGACATCACCGCGTCGGCGCCCGATGAGCTCACCGCATGGTGCAGTCTCACCCGCTTCCCCGGCGCGCCCGCCCTCGTCCGCATCGACACGACCTACCTCGGTCCGGCCGATGCGGGCGCCGCCCTGCTCGACCCACTCGATCGCATCGGTGGAGTCCTGTCGGACACCCGGCGCGCGTTGGCCGTCACCGATATCGGCACCATCGTCGAAGAACCCACAGAACCCGCCCCGTCGCGGCAACAGGGCGTCCTCGTCACCGAATTGCCCGACCGCTTTCTCGACACGCTGCTCACCGGTTCGATCGAACCACTGATGACCGTTCAGATCCGCCACCTGGGCGGCGCCTTGCAACGCCCCCGCGCCGTTCCTGCTGGGACTATCGATGCGCCGTACATAGTCAATTTCATTGGCGCCCAGCAAAACCCACAGATGGGTGCGGCCCTGACAACGCGCACCAGCGCCTACCTCGACACGCTGACAGGAGTGAACACGGGCAAAGTCCCGTTCAACTTCCTCACCCCCGAACAGGGCGCCGCCGACGCCTTCGACGAAGCCACACTCGCCCGGCTGCGAGAGGTCAAACGAGTCCGTGATCCTCGTGGGGTGTTTCGCAGCAACCACCCGGTGTGAGCTGAAACGCCACCGCGCTGATCGACGATCTCAGGTCGTGCGGCGTCGGTCGCGCTGCGAAACGGCCGTCGCGAGTTGCCCTTCGATACCGTCGATCAGCGCGGTGAGACCGAACTCGAATTCCACGTCCGGGCCGGCGGCTTCCAGCCGCGCGAGCAATCCCGGGAGCCCCTCAGCACTCTCGTCGATGTCCCCCGGCTTCTCGCTCTCGGCTTGCTGCTCGAGGACCGCACCGACGGTATAGCGGCTTATCGCGATGAGCGAATACGCCGCGGCCTCGGCCGAGAACCCCGCCTCGGTGAGAAACTGGATCTGCCGCTCCGGATGCTCCACTGCCGCGGCCGTCGGGCGCGTGCCGGCATGCAGTCGTGCGCCGTCCCGCACGCTCAGCAGTGCGCGACGAAAGCTTCGCGCATTGCTGAACAGAAACTCGCGCCAACCCTCACCTGCCTTCGGCAGCGGCCGAGTGTGATAGCGGTCGACCATCTCCTGGGCGAGGGCCTCAAGCAGTGCCTTCTTGGTTGGGAAATGCCAGTACAGCGCGGGCTGTTTGACGTCAAGCACGGCAGCGAGCCGGTGCGTGCTCAGGCCGTCGAGACCGACCTCGTTGATCAACGCGAACGCCGCATCAATGATCCGTTGCCGATCCAGACGCACGGGCTCTCCCATCAAGTCTCAATATCGCTTTGACAGCTTATCACCGATCAATTTATCGTCGATAAAGTGACTCCCCGGTTTGTTCGCGACGCCACGCTGGCCGTCGTGATGGTTGTTGCGACGCTGGACGCGATAGGCCTTGGACTGGTGATGCCAGTTCTGCCGGCATTACTGCGCCTGCACGTCGCGCCGTCGGCGGTGGCGGTCCAAATCGGTGTCCTGGTCGCGATATACGCCGCGATGCAGCTGGTGTTCGCACCCATACTCGGCTGGTTGTCCGATCGGTTCGGACGTCGACCGGTCCTGCTGGCTTCCCTGGCAGGGGCCTGCATCGACTACCTCGCCATGGCCACAGTTCCCACGCTGTGGATGCTCTACGTCGGACGGGCGATCGCAGGTTTGACCGCGGCAACAACTGCTGTCGTCGGTTCGGTGGTGGCCGACATCTCAGAAGGTGACCAGCGGGCGGGCCGCTACGGCCTGATGGGTGCATGCTACGGCGGTGGCATGATCGCCGGACCGGCGATCGGCGGCGTCCTCGGCTCGGTGTCGCCGCATCTACCCTTTCACATGGCGGCGGCGCTGAGCTCGTTCGGCCTGACCGTCGCCGTTTTCGCACTCCGCGAAACTCGAACCACGGACGCACATTTGGCGATCCCGGCCGGCACACCGGCACCTGGATGGCGGATGCCGCGGTCACCCAGCGGAGCGGTCTTGCCTTCGCTGTTGTTCGTGTATTTCATCATGCAGTTCGTCGGCCAGGCTCCAGCGACGATGTGGGCGGTGTTCACCGAGCATCGATTCGACTGGACGCCCACTCACGTCGGGCTTTCACTAACCGCGTTCGGCGCCATTCACGCGCTTGCTCAGGCATCGCTGGCCGGCCCGCTGTCGACTCGCCTCGGTAGCAATCACGCCGTCGTGGTGGGTATTTCACTCGACGCCATCGGCCTGCTCGCCCTGTCGGCTGCAGGGCAGGGTTGGATGATCCTGCCAATCTCTCTGCTGCTGGCGCTCGGCGGCGTCGGCATGCCGGCGTTGCAAACACTGTTGACAAACCAGGTCGATGATCGGCATCAGGGACGGCTCCAGGGGGCCATGGCCAGCTTGACCAGCTTGACCGGAATTGTGGGCCCGCTGTTGTTCACTTCCCTCTACGCGGCAACCGCACAGAGGTGGGACGGATGGGTGTGGATAGGCGGGGCCGCAAGCTACTTGCTGTGCATCCCGGCATTGCGAATCGCCTTTACTCGGCGCCCACTCACGATAGGTCGTTGAGATGTCAGCACATTTCGTCCAGGCCCGTCAGCCGCGTTCTGGTGGCGTTGGTGATCCGTATCTGCCGGCAGACATTGAGCCCGAAGCCGGACCAGCTGGCTCCCCGTCATGCGGCAAGAGTGTGTTGAGGGCGCAGAAGTGACCGGCGAACGTTCCGTGTCCACGGTCGCCCTTACCGGCTTGGGACCGGCGATCTGGGGAACGACCTATCTTGTCACCACCGAGTTTCTGCCACCCGATCGGCCGTTGCTGGCGGCCACGGTGCGGGCCCTGCCCGCGGGGATTGTTCTGCTTGCGATCGGCCGAACCCTCCCCCGCGGCATTTGGTGGTGGCGGGCAATGGTTCTCGGCGTTCTCAACATTGGCGCATTCTTCTACTTGCTGTTCCTTGCGGCGTATCACCTGCCAGGCGGGATGGCCGCGCTGGTGATGTCGACGCAACCGATGTTCGTGTTGATGCTCGGCGCAGTTGTACTCAAGGACAGGATCCGACCGGTGCACATCGCCACGTGCGTGCTCGGAGTCGTCGGCGTGGCGCTTCTCGTGCTCGGTCCGAGCGCCGCCCTGGACACCATCGGTGTATTGGCCGGCGTTATCGGGGCCATGTGTATGGCCGTCGGCATCGTGCTGACCAAGCGTTGGGGCCGGCCGTCCGATGTCACGTTGTTGTCGTTCACCGGCTGGCAGCTCGTTTTCGGCGGGATCGTGCTGCTGCCAATCACATTGGTGAGCGAAACCCTTCCCGAACTGACCTGGGGGAACACAGTCGCGTTCCTCTACCTGAGTGTCATTGGCGCTGTCGTCGCCTACGCGTTGTGGTTTCGCGGAATATCCCGCTTGCCCGCCTTCGTGGTCTCGCTGCTGTCCTTGATTTCTCCACTGTGTGCAACGGTGCTGGGTTACGTGTTCCTGGGCGAATCGCTGCAGCCACTTCAGTTGATGGGCGCGGCGGTCCTCATCGCGGCGATTGTCCTTGCCCAGTTGTGACAGCCGCCGCCACTACACCGCGCCGAGCACGATGGCGCCCAGATTTGTGAACACTTCACTCCCCGACGTCACCGGAAGTCACGAGACCGCGAACCCACCCGCAACTTCAGTGGTTCCATCCGGTCGGCGACGACGGTGACCGCACCGGTGGCGTTCTGCACGATGCCGCGGACCAGCAGGGCTGATGCCGTCTGGGCCAGCTTGCGGTGCCGGGCCCACACGCCCGGCGCACACAGGACGTTGACCATGCCGGTCTCGTCTTCCAGGTTCACGAACGTCACGCCCTGCGCGGTCGCAGGCCGCTGCCGGTGAGTTACCGCCCCGGCGATCAGGATTCGGGTGCCGTCTGCAACCTCCAGCAACTTGTCTGCGGGTATCACGCCCAACGCGTCGAGGTCGGCGCGCAGGAACTCGGTGGGATAGCTGTCCGGGGAGATGCCGGTGGCCCACACGTCGGATGCGGCCAGTTCCAGCGCACTCATGCCGGGCAACGACGGGATGTGCGATGACGACCCAACTCCCGGCAGCCGGTCCGGCCGTTGGGTGGCGGCCGCACCCGCCGCCCACAGTGCCTCCCGGCGGGTGATCCCGAAACACCCCAGCGCACCCGCGGTGGCCAGCGCCTCGGTCTGCGGGACGGACAGCTGCACCCGGCCGGTCAGATCGAGCAGGGTTGCGAACGGCCCGTTGGCATTTCGTTCGTCGACCATGCGCTGCGCGAGGTCGTCGCCGATGTGGCGGACACTGCCGAGCCCGAGCCGCACGTCCATGCCGCGGTTCTCCAGGGTGGCATAGGCCAGGCTGGCGTTGACGTCGGGTCCGTGCACCGTCACGCCGTGCCGGCGCGCGTCGGCGACCAGTGACTGCGGCGAGTAGAACCCCATCGGCTGGGCGCGCAGCAGCGCGGCACAGAATGCCGCGGGGTGGTGCAGCTTGAACCACGACGAGTAGAACACCAGTGACGCGAAGCTCAGCGAATGGCTTTCCGGGAAACCGAAATTGGCGAAGGCTTCCAGCTTCTCATAGATCCGGTCGGCCACCTCACCGGTGATGCCGTGCCGGTCGCGCATGCCGTCGTAGAACCGGCCGCGCAACCGGCGCATCTTCTGGGTCGAGCGTTTGGAGCCCATCGCCCGGCGCAGCTGATCGGCTTCGGCCGCGGTGAAGCCCGCGCAGTCGACGGCCAGCTGCATGAGCTGCTCCTGGAACAGCGGCACGCCGAGCGTCTTCTTCAGTGCGGGCTCCATCGACGGATGCTCGTAGGTGACGCGCTCCAAACCATTGCGGCGCTTGATGTAGGGGTGCACCGAACCACCCTGGATTGGCCCTGGCCGGATGAGCGCCACCTCGACCACCAGGTCGTAGAACTCGCGGGGTTTGAGCCTCGGCAGGGTGGCCATCTGCGCGCGGGACTCCACCTGGAACACCCCGACCGAGTCGGCCTTCTGCAGCATCTCGTAGACCGCTGCTTCGGACAGGTCCAGTTTGGCCAGGTCGACTTTGATGCCCTTGTGTTCGTCGAGCAGGTCGATGGCGTAGTGCAGCGCCGAGAGCATGCCGAGCCCCAGCAGGTCGAACTTCACCAAACCGATTGCCGCACAGTCATCTTTGTCCCACTGCAGCACACTGCGGTTTTCCATCCGCGCCCACTCCACCGGGCACACGTCGGCGATGGGGCGGTCACAGATCACCATGCCGCCCGAGTGGATGCCCATGTGGCGGGGCAGGTTGGCGATCTGGGTGGCGAGGTCGATCACCGGCTCGGGGATCTCGGCCACGTCCGGCGAATCGGGAAGCCCGTTCCACCGGCTGAGCTGTTTGCTCCAGGCGTCCTGCTGCCCCTGGGAGAATCCCAGCGCGCGGGCCATGTCGCGGACCGCGCTGCGGCCGCGATAGGTGATGACGTTGGCCACCTGGGCCGCGTAGTCCCGGCCGTAACGCTCGTAGACGTACTGGATGACGTTCTCGCGCAAGTCCGATTCGATGTCGATGTCGATGTCGGGCGGCCCGTCGCGAGCCGGGGACAAGAACCGCTCGAACAACAGCTCGTTGGCGATCGGATCGACGTTGGTGACCTTGAGTGCGTAACAGACCGCCGAGTTGGCGGCCGATCCTCTGCCCTGGCACAGGATGTGGTTGTCCCGGCAGAACCGCGTGATGTCGTGCACCACCAGGAAGTAGCCGGGAAATTCCAGTTGTTCGATGATCCGCAGCTCGTGCTCGATCTGCGCGTACGCCTTGGGGGCCTGCTCGGGCGACCCATAGCGATCAGCCGCCCCGGTCATGACGAGATGGCGCAGCCAGCTGTCCTCGGTGTGTCCGGCGGGCACGTCGAACGGCGGCAGCTGTGGAGCGATGAGGGCGAGCCCGAACGCGCACTGCTCGCCGAGATCGGCAGCGGCCGAGACGATGTCGGGGCCGAACAGCTGGGCCATCTCCTCCCCCGACCGCAGGTGTGCGCCACCGAGCGGCGCCAGCCAGCCCGCCGCGGAATCCATCGAATTCCTGGCCCGGATCGCGGCCATGGCCATGGCCAGCCGGCCCCGATCGGGGGCCGCGAAGTGCGCGCCGGTGGTGGCGACGACATCGAGGCCGAAGCGGGGCGCGAGTTCGGCCAGCGCGGCGTTGCGTTCGTCGTCACAGGGCTGGCCGTGGTGGGTGAGTTCGATGCTGACCCGGTCCGCTCCGAACCGGTCGACCAGATCGGCCAGTGCCTTGCTCGCCGCTTCCGGTCCACCTTGCGAAAGCGCTTGACGGACATGCCCTTTGCGGCATCCGGTGAGGATGTGCCAGTGCCCGCCGGCGGCCTCGGTCAACGCGTCGAAATCGTAGCGGGGCTTGCCTTTTTCACCCCCGGCCAGATGCGCCTTGGCGATTTCGCGCGACAGCCGACGGTACCCTTCCGGACCGCGGGCCAGCACCAGCAGGTGCGGCCCGGGCGGATCGGGATGTTCGGTGCGCGCGACATTGCCCAGCGACAGCTCGGCGCCGAACACCGTGGCCACGTCGAGTTCCCTGGCCGCCTCGGCGAACCGCACCACGCCGTAGAGCCCGTCATGATCGGTCAGTGCAATGGCCCGCAGGTTGAGCCGGGCCGCCTCCTCGACGAGCTCCTCCGGCGTGCTGGCCCCGTCGAGGAAGCTGTAGGCCGAATGCGCGTGCAGTTCGGCGTAAGGGATCGCCGATGCCGGCGGACGAAACCGCTCGGGCGGCTCATAGGCACCCCGTTTACGCGACCAGGCCGGGCTGTCTCCGCCGTCACCGGCTTGGTCTTCCAGCGGCAGGCCGGAGCGACGCGGCTTGCCGGTAAGCACGCGCTCCATCTCGGTCCAGCTCGGCGGCCCGTTGTGCCAACCCACCACACCAGTGTATCGAACACATGTTCGACACGGCCATTGACGCGGAATTCAAGTAGTCGACTACGCGCGATCTTGAGCATCGGACTTCCTACCGTCAGCCTATCCGGATTGCCCGGTGACCAGCGAGAAAGGACATCATCATGGCCGAATTGAATCCCCAGCCCCTGCCGCCGCGCGACCGGATCCGGATCAGCGCCCCCGACTCGGTGCTGTTCGATCTCAAGAAGTTCCAGAAAGCGCAGGCCGAGGTGCTCGGCAAGGCCGGCTGCCCCGGCTGTCACTCCGGGCTGGACCTGCAGTGGCAGACGTTCGCCGACTTCGTCGTCGACGAAGAAGGCTTCGCCGCGCCCAACATGGGATGACGCTGCCATGTCCCGGCCCGGCCTCGGCGTCGGCGTCATCGCCACCACCGGGCTTGATCTGGTGTGGGACGACATCGCCCACCTGATCGACGTGGTCGAGGTCGAGCCGCAGACCATGTGGCACCCACGTGACGGAAACGGCTGGGACGTCAATGAACCCGCCTTCAAATGGGTCGAAAGCCGGGGCCGCCCCACGCTCGTGCACGGCGTGGGTTTTCCCGTCGGCGGCTGCGAAGCACCCGATCCGCAGGGTCTCGCGCTGACCGCCGCGTGCGCGAAACGTCTCGGCGCCCCGCACTGGAGCGAGCACCTGTCGTTCAACCGCGTCCGGCACGCCGGCCGCGATCTCGACGCCGGCTTTCTGCTGCCGCCGGCCCAAACCTCGGCCGGGATCGACGCTGCGGTCGAGCACATCCGCGGCTACCAAAGCTGTTCAGAACGACCATTTCTCATCGAGACCGGGGTGAACTATCTACGCCCGCGGCCCGGTGAGATACCCGACGGGGTGTTCATCGCCCAGATCGCGGAACGCGCCGACTGCGGCATCCTGCTCGACCTGCACAACCTGCTGACCAACCAGCGCAACGGCCGCCAAACCGTCGACGAGGTGCTCGCCGCCCTGCCGCTCGATCGCGTGCTGGAGATCCACGTCGCCGGCGGCGTCGAACTCGACGGCTACTACCTCGACGCTCACATCGGCGGCCCCGATCTCGAATTGCTGACGATACTCAGCCACGTTGTCGGGCAACTGCCGCAGCTGCGGGCAGTGGTGTTCGAGGCGGTCCCCTCCTCGATGGTCATGCTCGGCGCCGCCGGCCTGAGAGCTGTCCTCGAAGCGCTGCACCGCGCCTGCGCGGGCACCGTCGAGTCACCGCCGTACCGACGTGTCCGACAGCCGTATGCTCACAATGGATTCCGCGATACCCACGGCCTCGCCGCAACCCGGGATTGGGAGCGGCGCCTGGCGGCCTACACGGCCCGCGCCGCGGCCGACCCGCCCACCGATGATCCCGGTATGCGACTGTTGCGGAGTTTGGCCGACCGGGCCCGGCTCGGACAGCTCACGCTGGCCTGCCCGGACCTGCTGCGGGCGCTCATCACAACACACGGCATGGCCGACGCCGAAAAGCTGCTGGAGTCCTACCTCGATGTGTCGTCGCCGCAGCGTTGGGCGATCGATGAAGGACGACAGTTCGCCGACTGGCTCGAGTCGGCTCAGCCGGGCACGTCCATGCGTTGGGTGCCGAGAACTGCCAACAGCCGCATGGCTTCCTCGGACGGCGAGCCCGGCTCCGGGGTATAGATCACGACTCTCTGGTCCCGATCGGCGATGTCGAGCACATCGCAGTTGACCGCCACCGGGCCGACCACGGGATGTGCGAACGTCTTACACAGAGCGGGCTGGGCGATCACGTCGTGGGCGTCCCACAGCTGCCTGAATTCCTCGCTGCCCGCCCGCAATTCGGCGATGAGCTCAGCAGTCTCGGGGTCGTCCGGATAGCGGGCCGCAGTGGCCCGCAGGTGCTGGGTGCACGTTCGGCCGAACTCGTCGGCGTCGGATACGCCGTACAGCCGCCGCCCGCCCGGCGGCCGCGGTCCGAGAAACGCGCGTCGCACGAGATTGCGATCGCGGCGCGACAGTGCCGAGAAGTCCTCCATGAGCGCACACGCGAGGTCGTTCCAGGCGATCACCTCATAGGTGGCGGACAGCACGATCGCCGCGGCCTGCGGCAGACGCTGCAACAGGTCGAGGATGCTCTGCCGGACGGCGCGCGGTGGACCAAGCGGCGCCTCGGGCTCGACACCGGCCAGCACATAGAGGTGAGCACGTTCGGCATCGGACAATCTGAGCGCGCGCGTCAGTCCTGCGAGCACTTCCCGCGATGGATGCGGGGCACGGGCCTGCTCCAGGCGCGTGTAGTACTCGGTGGAGATGAACGCGAGGTGCGCGACCTCGTCGCGGCGCAGACCCGGGGTGCGACGCCGAGCACCGACCGGCAACCCGACATCGGTGGGACTGATCCGCTCGCGCCTGCTGCGCAGAAACGCCCCGAATTCACGCTTGTCCACGCCTTCCATTGTCCGGGGCGCCGCGGCGGTAGCCAGGTATCGGTAATACCTGGATCCGCTGCGCGACCGCCCGCACGCTCGATTCCATGACTCAAACGACACATATCGGCATGCTCACCGGCAAGATCGCGTTCGTCTCCGGCGCGGGACGAGGCATCGGCGCGGCGGCGGCCCGCCTGTTCGCGCGTGAGGGTGCGACCGTGCTGCTCGCCGCCCGGACCGAGCGTGAGCTCAAGACGGTCACCGACGAGATTCGCGAGGCCGGCGGCACGGCGGACTACGTGGTGTGCGACCTGGCCGACGGGGCCAGCGTGCGGGGCGCGGTCCAGCGCACCGTCGAGTTGTGGGGCCGGCTCGACATCGCCTTCAACAACGGTGCGACGATCCAGCCACCGGGACCGCTCGACGAGGTGGCCGAGGCCGACTTCGATCACGTCTACGCAGTCAACCTCAAAGGCGTGTGGCAGGCCATGGCCGCCGAGATCGCCGCGATCCGCGCCACCGCCAAGACCGGTGCGATCGTCAACACTTCAAGCGTCGGCAGTTTGCACAGCAACCCCGAACTGCCGGCGTACGGAGCGATGAAGAGGGCCGTCAACAGCCTCACCGAATCCGCCGCCGCGACATACGGATCCGAGGGCATCCGGGTCAACGCCATCGCGCCAGGGCCCACCCTCACCGAGATGATCCAGCAGTGGGAAGACGTGAGCCCCGGCGTCATCGAGCGGATCGTCGCAGAAACCCCGCTGGGCCGTGCTGCCCGGCCCGACGAGGTCGCCGAGGCCGCGGCATGGCTGCTGAGTGACCGGGCCTCGTACGTCACCGGGGTGACGCTGCGCGTCGACGGCGGCACCTGGGTGTGACGCCCTCGCGCTGCCGGATCCTCGCCTACCCCCTACGATGCCTCTGGGCTGGGGATCGGCTGTGAAAGGACGGCGATGACGTCAACGAAGTACATCGGCTACGTCGGCGGTGTTGCGGTAGCGGTGGGTGTCGGGGCGGCCATCGCCGCGGCGGGGCAGGGCACCGCGCATGCGGAGTCCACCGACAGCGGCTCGAAGGACACCACCTCCAGCAGCAGCTCCAAACCCAACACAGGGCCCAAGAAGCCGGCCGCCAACGCGGGTGCCAAGACTGATTCAAAGTCTGATTCGGAATCGGATTCGAAGTCCGATTCGAAGCCCGACCGCCCCAAGCCGCTGTCGAAGCTCAACGACAACCTCGAGAAGGCCGGCGAGAAGCTCAACGAGCAGGTCACCAAGACCGTCAGCACGGTGTCGAAGACGATCTCCGACTCACTGGCGAAACCGGCGACCAAGCCCGCAACCAAGCCTGCCGCCAAGCCGAGCGCCGAGGAATTCGAGGCCGAGCAGGTCGCGAAGCTCAAGAACCTGTTCACACCCAAGCAGGCCGCCGCTCCCAAGCCGGACACCTCAGTTGAGACCGAACCGGTTGCCGAACCGACGAGTTCGACGGTGGTCAGCTCGCCGAAGGTGGCCGCTGCCGTCGAGACACAGGCCGACACCGCCGCCGATACGCCGTGGAGCCCCAACCCGTTCCGGCCGGATGATCCGGAGCCGACCGATATCCCGGACGAGATCATGGAGCTTCGAAACGCGTTGATGAACCTCACGCCCGAAGCGCTCGACGCATTCGATCCGTTCATTCGCGAAGCGACCGAGCAGATCTACCGCGGCAGCCAGATCGTGCCGTGGGTCAACGCCGTCATTCCGATCAGCAAGATCCTGCCCGCCCTGGCGCCCGGCCTGGGCAGTGGACCGGAAGGTGACCGTGCCCGCCAGCTCATCATCAACGAGCTGATCAAGACGACGCCGATCGGATCGTTCGCGTACTACGGCTACGACATCGCCGCCGACCTGCTGAACCTGGAAGATCCGGCCGCCGTTCTCAAGGATCAGGCAGTCGCGACGGTGTGGGACATTCTCGATCCATTCGAGCTTGCCCACGTCAAGGGCGAGTCCGGCATCGGTAACGCCGCCGGCAGCTGAGCGCCCTTTGCGCACAACCAGGCTCCGCTGACGCCGTAGATGGAGTGGCGGACGCTGTGACGAGCGTGCAACGTTTCGTGGCGATGACGGCTCTCGGTCGCAGAAGCCTGCACGTTCGCCACAGTGCGTCAGAAGACCACCAATAGGAGAAATACTTCGCGCGAGACCGACGGGATGGCTGGAAACTCTCTGCGGGAACAGCCATTTCGTCGGACTCGGCGTCGCCGCACCTACTCCACGAGCGACGGGGTGTCATGCCGCAGCGTCTCGCCGCGGAAGAACTCCGGGCTGCGTGAGCGCCAGATCAACATGAGCACGGCGCCGAGCAGCAGGATGCCGAAGCCCATGAAGAACACCAGGCCGATACCGCCGATCGCGGCACCGCTGCCGTTCTCCGGGTTCATGCTCTCGCCGATGGCGATCACGAACACCACGGCCAGCATGATGCCGCCGAGCAACGGGAACACGAGCTTGAACACCACATTGTGGGCGCTGGCGAACAGCTCGCGGCGGAAATACCAGACACACGCGAATGCGGTGATGCCGTAATACCAGCAGATCATGATGCCAAGGGCGGCAATGGTATCCAGCAGTGCACTTTCGGAGAGCACGCTCACCACGGTGTAGAACACGCCTGTCACCACACCGGCAGTGATCGTCGCGAAGCTTGGCACCAGGTAGCGCGGGCTGACTTCGGCGAAGCGTGCCGGGAAGGCCTTGTAGGCGCCCATCGCCAGCATCGCCCGTGCGGCAGGCAGGAACGTGGTCTGCAGGCTGGCCACCGAGGAGGCCAGGATCGCCAGGAACAACAGTGGCCCGGCCAGGGTGCCCAGCACCGGATCGGCGAGCGCGGCGAACACATTGTCGGCGTTGTCGGGATTGCCGAGCCCGAGGTCGGCTTCACCCACCCCGGCGTACATCATCACCGCGACCGCGATGAGCAGATAGGTCGCCAGGATGGACAACACGCACAAGAGGCCGGCGCGGCCGGGAACCTTCGTCGGGTCTTTCGACTCCTCCCCCAGGGTCAGGCACGTGTCCCAGCCCCAGAACGCGAAGATCGATCCAGTCACGCCGATCGCGAAGGCACTCAAGGCAAGTCCGGTGAACGGGTTGAACCAGTCCAGGTCGAACGACAGGCCCGCGGGCGCGTCGCCGCGGCCGACATGAACGAACGCCATGATCGCGAACGCCAACAGCACCACCATCTGGAATCCGACCAGCACATACTGCACGCGCTCGCTGGTGGTGATGCCCCGGCTCGCGATCGCGGTGGCGATCGCCAGGAACACGAGAGTGGTGATGATGTTGATGGCCTTGTTGCCGGCGAGGTCGGCGATCGACGGGTTGTTGGCCACCCGGGCGATGAACAGATAGAAAAACTCGACGGCTATCGCGGCCAGGTTGGACAGGACGATGATGGTTGCCATCACCATGCCCCAGCCGCACATCCACCCGACGTAGGGTCCGAATGCCTTGGTGGACCACGTGAATGACGCACCGCAGTCCGGGGCACGGGAATTCAGCTCGCGGTAGGCGTACGCCGTCAAAAACATCGGGATGAAGCCCGCGATGAGAATCGCGGGCATCTTCAGGCCGACGGCCGCGACGATCAGGCCGATGCTGGCGGTGAGGGTGTAGCCCGGCGCGACCGACGAGATGCCAAGGATGGCACCCGAAAACGTGCCGACCTTACCCGATGCCAGTCCTTTGGAGACCAGCCCGGCAGACTGCTCCGCGGTCTCCAGTTCGCGATGCGACGCAGACTCTGAGGCGGATTCCGTCATTGCCGCTCCTCGCCATCCTTCAACTCATCCCTGGGCACAACAACCATCGGCACATCCAACACCCGCAACATCTTCGCCGCGGTGGATCCGAGGAAGATCCGGCGAGGCGCGCTCAGCCGACTCGACCCGACCATGATGACGTCACCGTCGTGCCATTCCAGCTTGTTCACCGCAGCCTCGACGGTGGGACCGTTCACGATAGTCGAGGTCACTGGGAACCCCTCCGGCAGCTCGCTTTTAGCGGTCTCCAGAGTTTCCCGGGCATGGGCGAGCGCATGTTCGCGGACCGCGTCATCATCGGAGCGCAGGGATCCGAAGGTGGGATCGAGCGCGACGAGCGACACCAGCCGCAGCGGTGTGCCCGCTGCCCGGCTCGCTCGGACGGCCGTGTCCAGCAAGAGATCCGAACCCTTGCGCTGGCCGATCGCACAGGTGACTTCCCTGACGCGCTCGACCTTGGAATCCCGGGTTCCGCGCGGCGCCACCGCGACCGGCAGCGGCGACGAGTGCAACAGCTCGTTGACGACCGACCCCAATGAGTAGCTGCCGACCAGACCACCGCCGGATCCACCGACCACGATGGCAAGCGCCTCCAGCCGCACCGCCTCGCGAATGAGGCCATCGGTGAATGACTCGTCGAAGCTCAGATGACCGTGTGCCACAACATCATCAGGCACTTTGGCCAGCGCCTCATTCAGCCAGCCTTTGGCCTGATCCGCCAGCACATCCTCGTAGCCGCCCTTCGGCACCAGACCCGGCAGCCGGGTGTCGGGCGGCAGCACAATGCAGATCTCGACCTCGGCATCCAGAGTTCTCGCGAACCGGACGGCCAGGGCCAACGCGTCCGCACCACCCGGGGTGGCGAGATACCCGACGACCAACTTCAGCTTTGCCACGTGTCACCCACCAATCCCGCACGGAGCCGTGCGACCCAGTGAAAACGATCCTGTCAACCTACGGTCCTGCTTAGCAGCGCTTCAGTGAAATTCGGCGGCGCCGTCCTCCAGCACCAGCCGGGCACCCGACCCATCCGGATTTGCTGCCTCGGTCCGGAACACCGCGCGGCCGGGTTCGGTGCGCCAGATCGACGTCGTCAGCGTCTCACCCGGGAACACCGGCGAGGTGAACCGCGCCGCCACCGCGTGGACCTTCGTCGCATCCCCGCCGCCGAGCTCGGCCACGAGTGCCCGCCCCGCCACTCCGTAGGTGCACAGTCCGTGCAGGATCGGTTTCGGGAAGCCCGCGAGATTCTTGGCGAACCACGGGTCGCTGTGCAGCGGGTTGCGGTCGCCGGACAGCCGGTAGATCAGCGCCTGATCCTCGCGAGTGGGTAGCGCCACCCGGGCGTCGGGCTCCCGGTCGGGAATCTCGGGGGCGGCAGGCCGCTGGCCGGGCTGTCCACCGAACCCGCCCTCGCCGCGGATCACCACCGTTGTGAGGGTTTCGGCGAAGACATCTCCGCTGTCGGTGTCGGTGCCGACGCCTTTGAGCATCACCACGGCGTTCTTGCCCTCGCCCTTGTCCTGGATGTCGGCGACCTCGGACACCACGGTCATCTTCCCGGCCGGCGGAAGCGGTTTGAACAGCCGGATCTCCTGCGAACCGTGCAGCAGCATGCCGAAGTTGAAGGTGCCTATCTTGAGCGCCGCGGCGAACGGGGAGCACGCGATCACCGCATACGTCGGCAGTACCTGCTGCTCGATCTCGTGACTGTTCTCCGTGGTGAACGCCAGGTCGTCGGTGCCGGCACCGACGCCGAGCGCGTACAGCAGGGTGTCGCGGTCGGTCCATTCGAAGCGTTGTGGATCAGTCTTTTCACCGATGGCATTCGGATTGATGGGCATGCGTCGGACGATAGCCGCTCGGCCGACGGCCCCAGTTGACGTTTGCCCGATATCGGGCCACCATGTCTCGCATGCGCTATGTCGTTACCGGCGGTACCGGGTTTATTGGTCGCCGCGTGGTGTCGCGGATTCTGACGCAGCAGCCGGACGCCGAAGTCTGGGTGCTGGTCCGCCGGGAATCGCTGAACCGGTTCGAACACCTCGCACAGGACTGGAACGAGCGGGCGAAACCGCTGGTCGGAGATCTGACCACGGCCGATCTCGGCCTCAGTGACGCCGATATCGCCGAGCTCGGGGACGTCGCGCATGTCGTGCATTGCGCGGCCATCTACGACATGACCGTCGGCGAATCCGAACAGCGGGCCGCCAACGTGGAAGGCACCCGCGCGGTGATCTCGCTGGCTCGGCGTCTCGATGCGACGTTGCACCACGTGTCGTCCATCGCGGTCGCGGGCACCTATCGGGGCGTTTTCACCGAAGACGATTTCGACGTCGCCCAGGACTTGCCGACGCCATATCACCAGACCAAGTTCGAGGCCGAGATGCTCGTACGGTCCGCGGCAGGGCTGCGTTACCGCGTGTACCGGCCCGCGGTCGTGGTCGGCGACTCGGCAACCGGCGAGATGGACAAGATCGACGGGCCGTACTACTTCTTCGGGATTCTGGCGCGGTTGGCCGCCTTACCCAGGTTCACGCCGATGATGCTGCCCGATACCGGCCGCACCAACATCGTGCCGGTCGACTATGTCGTGAACGCGCTGGTCCACCTCATGCACACCGAGGGCCGCGACGGCCAGACATTCCACCTGACGGCTCCGAAAACCATTGGGCTGCGCGGCATCTACCGCGGTGTAGCGGATGTGGCCGGGCTGCCGCCGCTCCGCGGCTCGCTGCCGCGGGCCGCCGCCGCACCGGTGGTGAAGGCGCGCGGACGCGTCAAGGCGGTGCGCAACATCGTGGCCACCCAGCTCGGCATCCCCGGCGAGGTGCTCGATGTCGTGGACCTGATGCCGACGTTCACCGCCGACAACACCGTCGATGCGTTGCGCGGCACCGGAATCGAGGTCCCCGAATTCGCTTCCTACGCACCGAGGCTGTGGGAGTACTGGGCAAGACACCTCGACCCGGACCGGGCTCGGCGTGACGATCCGGCCGGGCCACTCGTCGGCAAGCACGTCATCATCACCGGCGCCTCCAGTGGCATCGGCCGGGCCTCGGCGATCGCGGTGGCCGAGCGGGGTGGCTGCGTGTTCGCGTTGGCCCGTAACGCCGAGGCACTCGACGATCTGGTCGCCGAGATCCGTGCCGCCGGCGGCCAGGCATACGCATTCACGTGTGACGTCACCGATTCCGCGTCGGTCGAGCACACGGTCAAGGACATCCTCGGCCGGTTCGGCCACGTCGACTATCTGGTGAACAACGCCGGCCGGTCGATCCGCCGGTCGGTGGTGAACTCGACCGACCGGCTGCATGACTACGAAAGAGTCATGGCGGTCAACTACTTCGGCGCGGTGCGGATGGTGCTGGCCCTGCTGCCGCACTGGCGGGAACGCCGCTTCGGCCATGTGGTCAACGTGTCGAGCGCGGGCGTGCAGGCGCACACCCCCAAGTACAGCTCGTATCTGCCGAGCAAGGCTGCGCTGGATGCGTTCTCCGATGTGGTGTCGACCGAAACCCTGTCCGATCACATCACGTTCACCAACATCCACATGCCGTTGGTGAAGACGCCGATGATCGCGCCGTCGCGCCGGCTCAACCCGGTGCCGCCGATCTCGGCCGAGCACGCCGCGGCGATGGTGGTGCGGGGCCTCGTCGAAAAACCGCCGCGCATCGACACCCCGCTGGGCACCTTCGCCGACTTCGGCAACTACATGACCCCCAAGCTGTCCCGCCGGGTGCTGCATCAGCTCTATCTGGGTTACCCCGATTCGGCGGCAGCCCGCGGACTGGTTCCGGCCGAAGCCACCGACAGCACAACGGTTCCCGCTCGCAGGCCCAAGCGACCCGCCCGCTCGCGGCGATCGCTGCGCGTGCCGCGTTCGGTGGCCCGCCCGGTCAAGCGGGCGGCGCGGATGGTGCCGGGCCTGCACTGGTAGCGCGCCCGGCGGCGTCAACGGTGCGGTCCCAAGCCAGCATTGCCATGTCCACCGCCGCCTCCATGTCGGCGCGCGAGGCGCCGTCGCGCGCCTGGATGGACAGCCCGTGCAGCACCGTCATGAGGAACGAGGCGAGCCGCTGTGCGTCCAGACCGGCGGGTAGCTCGCCTGTCGTGATTCCGCCCTGGATTCGGCCGAGCAGCCGGGCGCGGTCTTCGTCGCGACAGCTCTTGAGCAGGTCACGCAACACCTCGGTCTCGGCCGAATAGGCGATCCCGGCCAGGACGATCAGACAGCCCGGCGGGGTATCGGGATCGGCGTATTCACGCACGTTGTCGCGCAGCATCGCCTCCACCGCGTCACGGACGGGTCCCGGCCGCTGCAGCGCGATCGTGGTCGGCGAGCGGTCGGGCGCGTTGTAGTGCGCGACGGCCTCCCGGAACAGGTCCTCCTTGGAGCCGAACGTGGCGTAGAGGCTCGGGGCGTTCAGGCCCATCGCCTTCGTCAGATCACTCACTCGCGTGCCCTCGTAGCCCCGCTCCCAGAACACGTCCATCGCCGCCTCGAGTGCGGTGCCGCGATCGAATGCGCGGGGCCGGCCGCGGCGCGTGGGTTGACGGGACATATGAAGAGTCTATATTTGTAGTGTCTATTACAAAATTGATGGGAGACGGTCATGTCGCTGGAGTCGAAAGCCGCATTGGTCACCGGAGGCAGCCGCGGGATCGGCGCAGCGATCGCCCGGCGACTGGCGGCCGAGGGCGCCGATGTCGCCATCACCTACCACTCCTCGCCCGAGCGGGCCGCGACCGTGGTCGACGAGATCACCGCGATGGGATCGAAAGCCATTGCGGTGCAGGCAAACAGCGCCGCACCCGAGGCGGCGCGGCAGGCGGTCGACGCCGTCATCGAAGCGTTCGGCCGCCTCGACATCCTCGTGAACAACGCCGGGGTGTTTCCGAACGGTCCCCTCGACCAGGTCAGCGCCGCCGAGGTGGACCAGGCCATCGATCTGCACATCCGCGCGCCGTTTTTGTTCAGCCAGGCCGCCGCGGCCGTCATGGGTGAGGGCGGCCGGATCATCACGATCGGCAGCACCCTTGCCGATCACGTGCCCTACCCCGGCGTGACGCTGTACTCGGCGACCAAGGCCGCGGTGGCCGGGCTGGCCCGCGGCCTGGCCCGTGATCTCGGACCGCGCGGCATCACCGCCAACGTCGTCCACCCCGGCAACACCGACACCGAGATGAACCCGGCCGACAGTGACGACGCCATCGCCGACCTGCCCAACATTCCCCTCGGCCGCTACGGGCGCGCCGACGAGATCGCCGCTGCGGTCGCCTATCTCGCCGGACCCGACGCGCAATACGTCAACGGCACCACCTTGACCGTCGACGGCGGTTACAACGCCTGACACGAGGGAGACCCACGATGGCATGGGCATTGCTCATCTTCGCCGGACTACTGGAAATCGTCTGGGCGCTGGCCATCAAACAGTCGGACGGCTTCACGCGGTTGTGGCCGAGCGTGGTGTGCGTGACCGCCGCGGCGGCCAGCTTCGCGATCCTCGCGATTGCCGTCAAGCAGCTGCCGGTGGGAACCGCCTACGCCGTATGGGCCGGAATCGGCGCGGTGGGCGTGACGATCGCGGGCGTGGTGCTGTTCAGCGACGCACTGAGCCCGTTGCGGATGACGTTCATCGCGCTGATCGTGGTGGGCCTGATCGGCCTGCGGCTTGTCGAGCAGTGAGGCTCAGGACTGTGCGGCGGTCTCCCACAGACCCAGGACGTTGCCCTCGGTGTCTTTGAAGTAGGCCGCAAACCCCATTTCTCCCACCGCGGTCTTCTCGCCGATCTGTTCGCCGCCGAGGGACCGGATCTTCTCCAGCGCGGCGTCGATACTCGGCACGTCGATGGTGATCACGGGCCCCTGCGGATACGCCGGTTCACGTTCGAACATGCCACCACCGATGTATCCGGGCTCGGCGGGCATTCCCGATTCGGCCACCGGGCCGGTCGCGACACCCGTGTAGTTCATCTCGGGATATTCGTTGACCTGCCAGCCGAACACCTGCTGGTAGAAGTCTTTCGCACGCTTGCCGTCACTGAAGGGCACCTCGAAGTGCACAACCCGACCAGTCATCGTCGTCGCCTCCTCGGTGGAGAATTTTAGTCTCGCTCTAGGCTGGGCGAAGTGAATACTCCGTTACCCGTCTTCGCCGATGTGGACACCGGCGTCGACGACGCGATGGCCCTCGTGTACCTGCTGGCCAGCCCCGAGGCCGAGATCGTCGGCATCGCGTCGACCGCGGGAAACGTTCCGGTGCAACAGGTCTGCGTCAACAACCTGGGACTGCTGAAGCTGTGTGGGGCAACGGGAATTCCGGTGTCCAAAGGCGCCGAACAGCCGTTGAAGGCGCCGCTGCGCACGGCCGAGGACACCCACGGCCCGCAAGGCCTCGGCTACGCGCGCTTGCCGGCCAGTGATCTGCCGCTCACCGACTACGACGCCGCCGAAGCGTGGGTGCGCGCCGCCCGCGCGTATCCGGGTGAGCTGATCGGACTGGCGACCGGACCGCTGACCAATCTTGCGCTGGCCATGCGGATCGAGCCGGGCCTGCCCAAACTGCTGCGCCGGCTCGTGATCATGGGCGGTGCATTCGACTACCGCGGCAACACCACACCGGTCTCGGAGTGGAACATCAGCGTGGACCCGGAGTCGGCGGCCGAGGTCTTCGGCGGCTGGGGCGCCGCGTGGGGGCTCGACGACCCGGGTCACGTGCCGATCGTGCTGGGCCTCAACCTCACCGAGAACATCGCGATGACGCCCGCACTGCTGAACCGGCTGGCGGCAGCAGGCGGGGCCACGTCCGCGCCGATGAGCGTGCTCGACGAGCGAGGCACGCGATCAACCTCGGCCAACCCGCTGATCTGCGTGTTCGAGGATTCCATGCGGTTCTACTTCGAGTTCCACTTCGACACCGGCGACGGGTATCTCGCTCACCTGCATGATCCGCTGGCCGCGGCGGTCGCACTCGATCCCGACCTCGTGCAGTACCGCCAGACCACGGTCGACGTCGAGCTAACCGGGACGCTGACACGCGGTATGACGGTCGCCGACTGGCGCGGGCACTGGGGCCGCAAGCCCAACGCGCTCATCGGTGTGGACGTCGACCCGGTGGTGTTCTTCGATCGGTTCATCGACCGGGTCGGTGCGTTCACCGCTGCCCTTCGTCCAACGTGAGCTTGTTGTCGATATTCGGCCGAATAGTCGCACACAAGTTCACGTTCGGCGTCTCTCTCACTCATAGACCCCCTCCAAGTACCACCGCCGCTGCCGGTAGCACAGCAGCATCGCCAAACCGGCCTCGCCGTCGCCCATGAGCACCTGGGCGCGGGCGGTGCGGCCCGCGCCCCGGTTCTCGGGATCCCACCACCGCTCGTCGACCGGCCACGGCCCGGCCCACCAGCGCAGCCTGCCACCGCGTTTGCCTGCGCCCGACAACCGCGCCGGATCGGCAGAGAACATCCCCCGGCTGGTGACCCGAATCGGATTACCTTGTGCATCAAGGAGCTCCACCGGGTCGTCGAGTAATACGGTCGGCGAGGGCTCGGGTAGTTGGCCGGGCCAGGGCTGCCGCGGGTCAGCCCGCGGCACCGGCTCATCCCCCAACGGGGTGAAGGTGATGCGCTCGGCGGGCCCGCGCCCACCGCTGAGCACCGGCACCTGCACGGCCTCCGGACCGAGCAGCCCCTGAACCCGCAGCAGTGCGCGCCTGGCCCGCAACCGGTCCTCCTCACCTACACCACCCCACAGCGGCAGTTGCAGCGCACCCGCCGACACCACCTCCACCGGGCGCAGCCGCAGCAACGTGACCGGGGCGGTGGGCCGCTCGGAGGTGCGCCGATTCAGCCAGCCGTCGAGTTGCCAGCGCACGCGATCGGCGGTGGCGTCCTCGGTCAGCGGTTCGGCGCAACGCCAAACCCGTTCCAGCTCTTCACCATTGGCGGTGACGGCGTGGATGGCCAGGCGGGTACACCCGACACCGGCCGCCTCCAGGCTGCGGTGCAGGGCGCTTGCCAACGAGCGGCCGGCGAATGCCGCGGCATCCACCCGCTCGATCGGTGGGTCGCAGTTCATCACCGCGTCGAGTTCGGCCGCCGGATCCCGCCCCGACGGCCCCCGCGCGGGTTCACCGCGCGCGAACCGGTGCGCCGCCACCGCATCCGCACCGAACCGGGACGCAACATCGGTGCGGGACAACGCCGCGAACTTACCCAGGGTCCGGATACCCATCCGCCACAGCAGATCTGCCAGATCCTCTCGGCCGGGGGCGGCCAGCGCCGGTTCGGTGGCCAGCTGCCGGATGGACAGGCCGGACAGGAACTGCGCGTCCTGTCCCGGCTCGACGATGCGGCCTGCCCTGGCCGCGAAGACGGCAGTGGCCAACTGGTCGGCGATACCGACCTGACACTCCGCCCCCACCGCGGCGACGGCGTCGACAAGCCGTTCGGCTGCCGCCGGTTCGGATCCGAAATACCGGGCGGCCCCGCGCACCGACAGCACCAGCAGGCCCGGCCGCAGTACTTCCGCGCGCGGGACCAATTCGTCGACGGCGGCCGTCACGCCCTCGAAATGGCGGGCATCCCGCGCCGGGTCGGCGGTGACGACGTGCAACTCCGGGCATCGGGCCTGGGCTTCGCGTCGGCGCAGCCTGCGCCGCACACCCGCCGCGCGCGCCGATGCCGAACAGGCGATGACCCGGTTGGCCAGCGTCACCGCGATCGGGGCGGTGGGCGAAAGGCCCGCCGCGGCGGCCGCGGCGACCGCAGGCCAGTCCATGCACCACAGGGCCAGCACCCTGGAACCCGCAGGCATGGCTTATCCGCCTGCCGCGCGTGCCGATCCGAAGGACCGGCCCCTACCTTGCATCGTCAGCCGGACCCGCCCGATCCGGCCGCGCCCGGGAGTGGGCGCGCCACGGCCCGCACCGGTCACCTCATAACCGCAGACCCTGGCCTCCAAGCGGGTGGACGCGCCCTGCCAGTCCCCGTCGGTCACCACGAGTGTGCAGCCCTTCTGCCGGGCCCGCGCCACCATTACGCGCGCCCGGCTCGGCGGCACCGAGCGTCCGCCCAGCCCGAGCACCACCAGGTCCATCCCGTCCATGAGCACCGCGGCGACCTCAACCGGATCGGCGCCGGGATCCGGAATGACCGCAAGCCTGCTCAGATCGGCGCCCATCTCCACCGCGGCCAGCAGCCCGACATCGGGTTGACCGACGATCACGGCATGCCCGCCCGCGGCCGTCACCGCCGCCACGATGCCCAGCGTCAACGACCGGGCCCCCGCCGCAACCGCGACCGTCCCGCGCGGCAACGCCGTCGGCAACTGCACCGGCAACGTTCCGGCCAGCGCATCGGACGCCTGCAGCAAAGATTCTTGATCGTCGAGAAGGTCATCGGAGCCCGAGACCCCGCGGTGCGCCGGACCGACTTTCCCCGACACCGACGCAATCTTGCGGCGAAGGTGTTCTACCTGCTCAGCGCGGGTGCGTAGGCGTTCGTCAAGGCTTGTCGCAGCTGTCACACCAACACCTCCCGCACCATCAAAACCAGCCTCTGTTCGAATATATGTTCGATGGCTCGAGTAAACACTGGGCGTCCGACACCGTCAAGCCGCGGACGGCCCGAACGTCACCGATTGGTAATGCCTGCAGTAATGCCTCTGCGGCCAACCCGCCATTAAGTTAGAGTTCGTTCGCCAGAACCTGCTCGGGATGGGTTTCGGTGCATGCGCGCGTTGCAGATATTGGGAATCGCAAAGCGATTCGCATGGCCAGCTTTTGTAACTTCGGGGGACAGTGAGGACAAGATGAAGTCAGGGCAGTTGAGGCGTCGGCTCACCGTCATCGCAGGCGGTGCCGCAGTTATGGGCATGATCGCGTTCACCGCGGCGTGCGGTACCGAAGAAGAGGCACCCGAAACCACGACGCCGACCACCACTACCACCACCACGACCACGACGACGCCGGCCGCTCCGCCGCCGCCGGTCGAGCCGACCGAGAAGGCCCCGCGCATCGATCCCGGCGGCCCGAACCCGTTCTCGCCCACGGTGATCGCGCCCCCGGCCCCCACCGCGCCTCCCGGCGACAACTAGGCACGCACGGTCGCGGGACAACGCGACGTGCGCGCAGTATCCAGCCACTGGCTACTGGCTCTGATCACGGCCGGCGTACTGGTGTTGGCGTCTGACCTCCGGGCAGCGCAGGCACCTGGGACGTCGGCCGTGATCGACGGGCCATATGCCCATTTACTGGCCGCCTCAGCAGATCTCGGCCCGACCCACCGCGGCCCGGTACAGCTCACCGCCGCACTGCATCACGCCACCCGGCCGGATGCCCTCATCACCTGGGCGGGCCAGCACGGTATGACCATCCGATGGCGCCCCGGCCACACCTGGGCGATCGTCGAGGGCGCACCGGATCGCGTCGCCGACGCCTTCGAGGTGGCCATCCACGACTACCGCGGCCAGCAGGGCCAGGTGTTCTACGCCTCACCGCACCAGCCGGCCGTACCGGACGTGTTGCAGGGCGAGGTCGACGAGCTCGGCCGCATCCTCGGCTACACCCCGCACAAGATGTCGCTGCCGTGGATCCTGCCGCTCGACGTTCCGGATCGGGGCTTGACGCCCAGCGGGTTGCTCAAGACCTACAACGCCGAGGGGCTGGCGGCGCAGGGCTTCACCGGCAAGGGCACGACCATCGTGATCTTCGCGTTCGACGGGTACGACCAAGCCGATCTCGACAGCTTCACGACGCTGTGGAATCTGCCCCCGCTGAATCCCGTCCTCATCGGCGGACAGCCGGGCGAACCGCGCGGCGAGACCACCATGGATCTCGAAGTCGCCCATGCCATCGCACCCGACGCACGGAAAGTGGTCATCAACGCGCGGCCGACCGTCGAAGGCGACGGCGCCTACGAGAAGATCGGCCAGATGCTCGAATCGGCCGATCAGCAGTTTCCCGGTGCGGTGTGGAGCTTCTCGATCGGCTGGGGCTGCGACAAACTGCTGACCGCCGCCGACCTCGCCCCGGTGCGGTCCGCGCTTTCCGCCGCCCATGCGCGCGGCACCACGGCGTTCAACGCCAGCGGTGACCTCGCCGGCCTGGAATGCAAAGGCGGACAAGACTGGTCCTCACCCCCGGGACCGGATGACATCGGCCTGGACTCGGTGGCATCGCTGCCGGAGATGACCGATGTCGGCGGCACCACGCTGTCCACCACCGCCGACGGCGCGTGGCTGGGTGAGCAGGCCTGGTTCGACGTGCCACTGTCGCTCGGCACCGGCGGTGGCGCGTCCGCACTGTTCGATCGCCCGGAATGGCAACGCGCAGTGTCGGGCCCGGGCGTGACGGACGAAAACGCCGGGCGCCGTTTGACTCCCGACATCGCCGCGGTGGCCGACCCGTTCACCGGCGTGCGGATAGTGTTCAACCAGAAGAACCTCGTCGGTGGCGGCACCTCACAGTCGGCGCCCATCTGGGCGGGCCTTGCCGCGGTGATCAACCAGTATCTGACCCAGAACGGCGGCCGCTTGATCGGCGATCTCAACCCACAGCTCTACCGCATCGCCGCGGGCGCTCCGTTCCCGGCATTCCGGGACGTCACGCTCGGCGGCAACGCGGTCGCCAGCGCCGGGCCGGGCTATGACATGGCCACGGGGTTGGGCACGCCCGACGTGGAGAATCTGGCCAAGAACCTTCTCGCGCTCCAAAGGGCGAACCGATGACCGAAACACCAGAAACCCCCGACGAAGACGCCGTCCCCACCACCGAGTGCCGGGTCTGCAAGGTCGACGTTCCCGCGGGCAAGTACTGCGGCCTGTGCGGCGTGCACCTCAACGAGGAGCCGGGCGACGGGCCGGAATGGTTGCGCGTCACCGCATCCTGCGTCGCCCCCGAGGAACACCTGCTGAAACCGTCCATCACGAGCTCGCTGTTTCCGCATCTGTCACACCGGGCCCGCACGCCGTTCCGGGTGTTGCTCGTCGTCCTGCTCGCGGGCCTGGTCGCCTGCGCGCTGCTGCGCTTGCCCGCGGCCCTGATCGCCGTCGCCGCACTTGGTCTGCCACTGCTGTTCTTGATCTACCTGTGGGAGTCCGACGCTTTCAGCGATCTGCCCAGAAGTACGCTCGCGCTCACCGCAGTCCTGGGTATGGGGCTCGGTGTCGGCTGGGTGTTTCTCACCGGAGCGATGATGGCGCGGTCCTACGGCGTCCCGTTGGGTTCGGGTATATCGGGATACCGGATACTCCGCAATGGCCTTGGCGTGCCGCTGGGCGGCCTGATCCTCATGCTGGTGCCTGCGCTGGTGGTCCGGCTGCTGCGGCCGCCGACCCGGGAATCGTTGGACGGCTTCATGATCGGCGCGCTCGGCGCGACCGCGTTCACCGCAGCGGCCACGCTGACCCGACTGGCCCCACAGCTCACCACCGGGATGGTCGCCCACAACCGTCCGATGTCGGGCCTGCTGGTCGAGGCAGGCATCCGCGGTGTCGCAATGCCGTTGACCGCGGCTGCCGTCGGCGGTCTGATCGGTGCGGCCTTGTGGTTCACCCGGCCGCCGAGCAAGGTCGACCAACACCCCGGCTATGTGCGGGCGGTGTTGCTCGGCTGTGGCATCGCCGTGCTCGTCGTCTACGCCGGTATCGGGCTGATCGACGTCGCACGCGTACCCCAATGGCTGCAGCTGGCAGTGCATCTCGTGGTCGCGGTGGTGGCGCTGTTCACCCTGCGGGTCGGCCTGCATCTGGCCTTGCTGCACGAGGCTCACGACGAGATCGCGTCCGATCAACCCATCCTGTGCCCGCGCTGCGGTCATGTCGTGCCCGACATGGCATTCTGCGCGCACTGCGGCGCGGCCACCCGCGCGTCGTCACGCACCTCGCGTACCGAACGCCGCGAGAACCGGCCGGTACGTGAGCGACGCCCGGAGACACCGTGAGCACACCGGCATTCTTTCCCGGGTATGCGGTACCGGTCGGGACATACCAGGCGAAACCGACGCGACGCGCCTCGGCGCTCAAGCTGCTGGCCATCTGGGGCACCGGAATCGCGGTGGTGGCCGGTCTGCTCGTGTGGGTGTCCGGTTCGATGAGCAAGCCACCGGCGCGGTACATGTGTCCCCCGGACTGCGGACAGCCACCCACCGGCGAACCGGTCGCGATCAACCCGGTGTTCACCGCCCAGGACGGCAGCTTCTCGGTGTCCTATCCCGTCTCCGGTGCGGCGTACAACGTCACCACCGAAGCCTCCGGCGTGACGGCGGAGTTCACCGGCGGCGACGGCGGCATGATGCAGTTGTTCAGCGAGCCCGCAGGCAACCGGACTCCGGAGGAGATCGCCAACTCGCTTGTCGAGAAAACTTTCCCGGACACCAAGACCGCGTATGAGATTCCCAATGCGATGGTCGGCTACCAGCCGGGTTACGGCCTTGTCGCCGACTGCTGGCCGCAGGGTGCCACGAGCAACTACATGCGCATGCGCGTGATCGTCATGGTGGCGATCAAGAACGACCTCGCGCTCATCGCCTCGGCCGTCGGCCCCTACCACGAGTTCGGGCCGCAGTCCGGCATCGGCAAGCCGTCGGGCGCCAATCTGCAGCTGGCCCTGGATATGGGCAAGTACGTCAACAGCTTTCGCTGGCGCGGGGATCCGAACCGCTAGGTTGCGTTTACCGCGAGCAGACGCGCAGGTACCCCGGAAAGCGCTTGCCAGAGCACCTGCGCGTCTGCTCGCCAGAAAATAGCGCCATCTCCAAATGTTGACATTGACAAATGTCACCAATTGTTGGTGTACTCGTCGCACGCTTCGACGAGGAGGTCGGCATGCCGGAATTACCCCGACGGGGATCGATCCGGTCCCGTAGCGCGTCCACGATCAGTAGCTTGACGTTGCGCCGGCTCAGCGGGGCGCTATCACCGGAGAGCCCGTGGGGCCTGTGGGCATCGCGGCAATTGATCGCCCAGATCATGAACACCTTCGGCCCCGCGCTGGACGGCGCCCGTGTCGAACGGGTCGACATCCGCACGGCCGACCGCACGCGCGTCGTGGGTGAATGGGTGCGGGCACACAACGTCACATGTGCGGACCGCGCCGTCTACTACATTCACGGCAGCGGGTTCGCGCTGTGCTCGCCGCGCACCCACCGACGGCTCACCGCATGGCTCTCGCGGCTGACCGGGCTGCCGGTCTTCTGCATCGATTACCGACTCGCGCCCGAGTACCGGTTCCCCACCGCCGCCGACGACGTTCGGGCAGGCTGGGAATGGTTGACCACCGAACACGGGATGGCACCGGATCGAGTCGTGATGGCCGGTGACTCCGCGGGCGGGCACCTTGCCGTCGACCTCCTCCTCCAGCCCGACGTCGCACATCCGGCCGGCCTGACCCTGTTGTCACCCCTCGTCGACCTGACCTTCGCACAGGCCCGGGCCAGGGAAAGCCTGCGCCGGGACCCGGCCATCCGGGCGGCCGACGCCGCCCGGCTCATCGGGTTGTATTGCGCGGGCGTCGATCTCACCCATCCCCGCCTCACACTCGACGTCGCCGGTGGGCGCTGCCTGCCGCCCACGTTGATCCAGGCGGGTGGCGCCGAGATGCTCGTCACCGATGCCCGCCAGCTCGACACCGACATCCGCGCCGCGGGCGGGCAGAGCGAACTAGAGGTCTGGCCGGACCAGGTGCACGTATTCCAGGCGCTGCCCCGATTGAGTCCCGAGGCCCGGCCTGCCATGCACCGAGTCGCACAGTTCATCACAGATTCACTGCACCCCAACGGAGTCAGGCAGGTGGCCGGATGAACATCTTCGGCAGCGGCCCCAAACGCAGCCGTGAGGCGAACGCCGTCGTCACCGGCGCGGGCAGCGGTATCGGGGCGGCGTTCGCGTCCGAACTCGCCGCCCGCGGCAGCCGCGTGGTGTGCAGCGACATCGACGAGGAGGCCGCCAGAAAAACGGCCGAGGCAATACTCGCCGACGGCGGACAAGCCACGGCAATGCGCTGCGACGTGTCGCTGATCGACGAGGTCGTCAAACTCGCCGATGACGCTCAGGCCTGGTTCGGCGGCCCACCGTCGCTGGTGATCAACAACGCCGGGGTGGGCGCGGGCGGAAAGCCGGTCGGGAGCATCGAACTCGATGACTGGCGCTGGGTCCTCGGCATCAATCTGTGGGGCCCGATCCACGGCTGCCACGTATTCACCCCGATCCTGCGCGCGGCAGGCACCGCACAACCACGCGGCATCATCAACGTCGCATCGGCCGCGGCGTTCGGCGCTGCACCGGGCATGGCTGCCTACAACGTGAGCAAGGCCGGCACGTTGTCGTTGTCGGAGACACTGGCCGCCGAACTCGCGGGCACGGGGATCAACGTCACCGTGTTGTGCCCGACGTTCGTCAAGACCAACATCGTCCAATCGGGCCGGATCACAAGCGAATCCAGCGAGCTCGCCGACCGGCTCATGCGCTGGACCGGATTCTCGGCGCAGCGGGTGGCCCGCATGTGCCTGGATACCAACGACCGCGGCGGGCTGTACTGCATGCCGCAACCCGATGCCCGGATCGGCTGGGGCATCAAACGACTCACCCCGACGGTGTACACCCGCGCCGTCGGTCTCACGAACCGCATCACCGGCTCTCAGGAGGTTTAGCGATGGCCATGGACATGGACAGAATGCTGGCGAAGATCAAGGACCGCCAATGGGCGCTGGCCGACATCGACTGGGACGCCCCGGGCGCGGAGACCATCAGTGACGAGTTCCGGCCGAAGCTCAAGGCTTTCATGGCCGATCTGTGCTGGATCGAGAATGTCGGCGCCCGCGGCTTCGCGGCGCTCGCCAAGAAGGCACCGACGCCGACGATCGCGGAGATCTACCGTTACTTCCACGCCGAGGAGCAACGCCACGCCAACGCCGAACTCGCCCTGATGAAGCGCTGGGGCATGCTCGACGGTGACGAGATGCCCGAGCCGAACGTCAACATCCGCCTGGCCATCGAGTGGCTGGACACCTACGCCGACGACATGCCGCTGTCGGTGCTCGGCACCGTCATCCCGATGCTCGAGGTGGCACTCGACGGCGCCCTGCTCAAGTTCCTGCTCGAAGAGGTGCACGATCCGGTCTGTCACCAGGTCTTCGAGAAGATCAACAACGACGAATCCCGGCACATCGCCGTGGATTTCGAGGTGCTCAACATGATCGGCCACGCCAACGCACGCCGCCTGGCCGTCGAGTTCGTCGGCAATATCGCCTCGCCGGGCGTGATCATCGGCGCGCTGATGTACGTGCCGCTGCTCAACCGCATGCGCAACAACATCGTCGAGATGGGCCTGCAACCCGAGAAGCTCTACAAGGCGATGATGCGGTTCAAGGAACTCGGCGGCCGCGCCGAGTACACCTGGCGAGTCCCGAGCTATCAGCTGCTGAAGCTGCACTCACGCATGGTGGTCAACCCGCGAAATCCCTACCACTGGATCGCCAATCCGATGGTGTGGGCCTCCGACCGGTACCCCACCAAACTGCTGAAACCGATCCCATCCTGGTTCAAGGAGCTGACCCACGAGCCGGCGGCCTGACATGCACACGTACGACACCCTGATCGTCGGCGCCGGGTTCACCGGGATCGGCGCGGCCATCAAGCTCACCGAGGCCGGAGTCGACGATTTCGTCATCCTCGACCGCTCGGACCGCGTCGGCGGCACCTGGCGCGACAACACCTATCCCGGTGCGGCATGCGACATTCCGTCGCTGCTGTACTCGTTCTCGTTCGTCAAGAACCCGGACTGGTCGCGGGCCTATTCTCCGGCCGACGAGATCTGTCGGCACATCGAGGACATGGTCGACACCTTCGACCTGCGCAGGCACATCCAGTTCGGCGTCGAGGTCAACGGCTTGGCCTTCGACGAGACTGACGGGGTGTGGACCGTGAAGACGACGGGCCGCAAGCGATTCCGGGCCCGCACCGTCGTGCTGGCCTCCGGTCCCCTGCCGGATCACAAATGGCCCGACATCCGCGGCCTCGACACCTACGAGGGTCACAAGATTCACAGCGCCCGCTGGGACCACGACTACGACTTCACCGACAAGCGTGTCGCGGTGATCGGTACGGGCGCCAGCGCCGTCCAGATAATCCCGGAGCTCGTGAAGACGGCGGGCTTCGTCAAGGTCTTCCAGCGCACCCCGGGCTGGGTGATCCCACGGCTCGACATCGCCACGCCGCCGGCCGCGCGGACATTGTTCTCGAAAGTCCCTGCGGCTCAACAGCTCGCCCGCCAGATCCTGTTCTGGGGACATGAGGCCAGTGCCACCGCCATGGTGTGGGACACCCCGCTGACCGGGCTGGTCGCCCGGCTCGGCAAGGCGCACCTCAACCGGCAGGTCAAGGACCCATGGCTGCGCAGACAACTCACCCCGGACTTCACCCCGGGCTGCAAGCGCATGCTGGTCTCCAGCGACTACTACCCGGCACTGCAGCGCGACAACTGCAAGCTCATCGACTGGCCGATCGCGACCATGAGCCCGGTGGGCATCCGCACGAGCGACGGCATCGAACACCACCTCGACGCCGTGGTGTTCGCGACCGGCTATGACGTGCACCTGACCGGCCCGCCATACCCGGTCACCGGCCTGGGCGGGCGCTCACTGGCCGACGAATGGTCCGGCGGTGCACAGGCATACAAGAGCATCAATGCTCACGGCTATCCCAACCTGTTCCTGATGACCGGACCGAACTCCGGGCCGGGCCACAACTCGCTGCTGGTCTACGTCGAGGGACAGATCGACTACGCCGTCACGGCCATCACGACGATCCTGCGCAACAATCTGCGCTACCTCGACGTGCGGGCCGACGTGCAGCAGCGGTACAACGCCCGGCTGCAGAAGCGGCTGACCAAGACCACGTGGATGTCCGGCTGCAGCAGCTGGTACCTGACCGCCGACGGATTCAACGCCTCGATGTACCCCGGATTCGCCACACAGTATCTTCGACAGATGCGGGATTTCCGGTTCGGCGACTACAACGCGGCGGTGCGTGGCGTGTCGGACACGGCATCCGCGCAGGACACTCCGGTCGCGATCACCTCATCACCCTGATGCCTGCCGCCAAGCAGCCTCGGCAACAGGCCGGTGCGATCTCGCAGATCCTGCGGCGGGTGCGCCGCGGCTCCCGAGATGTCATCGATAGTGCGGTGTCACAGCTGTTCGACGCCGCCGTCCATCCGGACGGGGTCGCGGCTTCCGGTGAATACCGGATCGACGAATTGGCGCAGCTCGCCGGGACCACCACCCGCAATATCCGGGTGTACCGCGATCGCGGCTTGTTGCATCCACCGCTGCGGGTGGGCCGTATCGCGCTGTTCAACGACACCCACCTGACCCGGCTGCGCCTGATCACGTCGATGTTGGATCGCGGCTACAACATCGCCCATGTCCACGAGATGTTGTCGGCCTGGGAGCAGGGCAAGGACATCGGCGATGTGCTCGGGCTCGAAGACGCGATCGCGGGCAGCTGGGCAACCGAGAAATCGCAGCGGATGCCGCTCGCCGACGGCAAACGGCTGATCGACGACGATGCCGCCTTCGACCGGCTGGTGGGCAACGGGGTGATAAAGCTCGACGACGGCGACGCGATCATCGTGCGGCCCAAGCTGATCGAGGCATTCAACGAGATCCGGCAGTACGGCGTCGGGATCGACACGCTCATCGACATTCACGAGCAGGTCGTGCCGCACCTCGACGAGATCAGCGCGATCCTGGTGCGAGCTGGGGTCGACCAGGTGGCCGAGAAGATCAAACCAGGCGCGTCATTGCCTGCCGACACCGAAGTGGCCGAACTGATCACGATGCTGGTGCGGTTCCGCACGCAGGCCGTCGCCGCGGTCAGCGCCACCCTCGCCTCCTCGATCGAATCGACCATCGAGTCGGTGGTCAGTGAGATGTTGACCGAGTATGTCGAGAAAGCGGCCGAGCAGTAATCGAGCGCCGGTTACTCACTCCCACTCGATGGTGCCCGGCGGCTTGCTGGTGATGTCGAGCACCACGCGGTTGACCTCGGGCACCTCGTTGGTGATCCGGGTCGAAATCCGTTCCAGCACTTCGTACGGCACGCGGGTCCAGTCCGCGGTCATCGCGTCCTCACTCGACACCGGCCGCAACACGATCGGATGGCCGTAGGTGCGCCCGTCGCCCTGCACCCCGACTGATCGCACATCGGCCAGCAGCACCACCGGGCACTGCCAGATCTGGTGATCGAGGCCGGCTGCGGTGAGTTCCTCACGGGCGATGGCATCGGCCCGGCGCAGCGTGTCCAACCGCTGCGCGGTCACCTCACCCACGATGCGAATACCGAGGCCGGGACCCGGGAACGGCTGGCGCCCAACGATTTCCTCCGGCAGGCCGAGTTCGCGGCCGACGGCCCGCACCTCGTCCTTGAACAGCAGCCGCAGGGGTTCGACGAGCTTGAACTTGAGGTCATCGGGCAGCCCGCCGACGTTGTGGTGGCTCTTGATGTTGGCGGTGCCGCTGCCGCCGCCGGATTCGACGACGTCGGGATAGAGCGTGCCCTGCACCAAGTATTCGACGTCACCGTCGTTGGCTCCCACCGCGTCTCGCACCGCACGCTCGAACGACCGGATGAATTCACGGCCGATGATCTTGCGCTTGCCCTCCGGGTTGGTCACACCGGTGAGTGCCTCGAGGAAGCGATCGGCAGCGTCGTACGTCACGAGGTTGGCGCCCGTGGCGGCGACGAAATCGCGCTGAACCTGCGCTCGCTCCCCCGCGCGCAGCAGGCCGTGGTCGACGAACACACAGGTGAGCCGGTCACCGATGGCACGCTGCACGAGGGCGGCCGCCACCGCGGAGTCGACGCCACCCGACAGCCCGCAGATGGCCCGGCCGTCACCGATCTGTGCGCGCACCGCCTCGATGAGCTGCTCGGCAATGTTGGCCGCGGTCCAAGTGGCCCCGATACCCGCGAACTCGTGCAGGAACCGGCTGAGGACCTGCTGACCGTGCGGGGAATGCAACACCTCGGGGTGGTACTGCACACCGGCCAGCCGGCGGGCGCGGTTCTCGAACCCGGCGACCGGGGCACCGGCGCTGGACGCGATGACGTTGAAACCGTCCGGCGCGGCGGTGACCGCGTCGCCGTGGCTCATCCACACCGGCTGGATGTCGGGCAGTTCCGAGTGCAGGTCGCCACCCGAGACCCTCAGCTCGGTCCGCCCGTACTCGCTGGTCCCGGTGTGTTCGACGGTGCCGCCCAGCGCCTGGGCCATGGCCTGGAAGCCGTAGCAGATGCCGAAAACCGGAACGTCGAGGTCGAACAACGCGGGATCGAGTTGCGGCGCGCCTTCGGCGTACACGCTGGCCGGTCCGCCGGACAGCACGATGGCCTGGGGATCCTTGGCCTTGATGTCTTCGACGCTGGCGGTGTGCGGGACGACCTCGGAATACACCCGCGCCTCACGGACTCGCCGCGCGATCAGTTGGGCGTACTGGGCGCCGAAGTCGACGACGAGGACAGGGCGGGGAGATTCTGCTGCCACCGGTTCAGTCTAAGAGCTGCGGATATTCCGTCCACGCCACCCGCATGGACCCGGTCACATATCGCAAATGCCGGTATGCGACGGCCGCAAAATGGGCATGGTGGAGTAGACCCGTCCCCAACCGAAAGTGAGGACGTCTGTGCTGGGGCTGCCCGAGCCGATCACGGCCTGCCTGTTCGATCTCGACGGTGTGCTGACCGACACGGCGAGCGTGCACAAGAAAGCCTGGAAGGCCATGTTCGACGACTATCTGCGGGCGCGCTCCGAACGCTCCGGCGAGCCGTTCGTCGCGTTCGACATCGGCACCGACTACCTGAGCTATGTCGACGGGAAGCGGCGTGAGGACGGCGTCCGGTCCTTTCTCGCGAGCCGCGACATCACCCTGCCCGAGGGCGGCCCGGACGACGACGCCGGCGCCGAGACCGTGCACGGCCTCGGCAACCGCAAGAACGAGATGTTCCACAAAACCCTCCGGGAGGAGGGCGTCGAAGTGTTCGACGGCTCACGGCGGTATCTGGAGGCGGCCGCGGCGGCCGGGCTTCGCCGCGCGGTGGTGTCCTCGAGCGCCAACACCCGCGAGGTGCTCGAAGTCACCGGGCTGGCCCAGTTCGTGGAGCTGCGGGTGGATGGCGTGACGTTGCGCGACGAACACATCGCCGGCAAGTCGGCGCCCGACAGTTTCCTGCGGGCCGCCGAGTTGCTCGACGTCTCCCCCGCCCAAGCCGCTGTCTTCGAGGACGCGCTGTCGGGCGTCGCGGCGGGACGCGCCGGCAATTTCGGGTTCGTGGTGGGAGTGGACCGGGTCGGGCAGGCGCAACAGTTACGCCAAGAGGGCGCCGACATCGTGGTCACCGACCTGGCCGAGCTCCTGTAGCCGATGATGATCACCCACGACGCCTACCCGGTCGAACCCTGGCAGGTCCGCGAAACCCGGCTGGACCTCAACCTCCTGGCGCAGTCGGAGTCGTTGTTCGCGTTGTCGAACGGCCACATCGGCCTGCGCGGCAATCTCGACGAAGGCGAACCCTACGGCCTGCCCGGCACCTACCTCGCCGGATTCTTCGAAGTGCGGCCCCTACCGTACGCGGAGGCCGGATTCGGCTATCCCGAGGCAGGTCAAACCGTCGTCGACGTCACCAACGGCAAGATCCTGCGGCTCCTCGTCGACGACGAGCCGTTCGACGTGCGTTATGGCGACCTGATCGACCACGAGCGCACACTCGACATGCGGGCCGGGACGCTCACCCGCCATGCCCAGTGGCGATCGCCCGCGGGCAAGCAGGTGCGCATCGTCTCCACCCGCCTGGTGTCGCTCGCCCAGCGCGGGGTCGCCGCGATCGAATACGTCGTGGAGGCGATCGACGAATTCGTCCGGGTGACAGTGCAATCCGAGCTCGTCACCAACGAGGACCAACCCGAGACGACGGGCGACCCACGCGTCTCGGCAGTGCTCAAGCATCCGTTGCAAGCCGTCCATCACGAAAACACCGACCACGGCGCACTTTTGGTGCACCGCACCCGCGGCAGTGGGTTGATGATGGCGGCCGCGATGGACCACGACGTCGACGTGCCGGGCCGCGTCGAGGTCAGCACCGACGCCCGCGAGGATCTGGCCCGCACCACCGTCATCTGCGGGCTGCGGCCAGGTCAGAAACTGCGGATCGTCAAGTACCTCGCGTACGGCTGGTCGAGCCTGCGGTCACGCCCGGCGCTGCGCGATCAGGCCGCCGCAGCCATCACCGGCGCCCGCTACAGCGGGTGGCAGGGTCTGCTCGACTCGCAGCGGGCCTACCTCGATGAGTTCTGGGACTGCGCCGACGTCGAGGTTGAAGGCGATCCGGACTGTCAGCAGGCGGTGCGCTTCGGGCTGTTTCACGTACTGCAGGCCAGTGCGCGTGCTGAACGCCGCGCCATCGCGGGCAAGGGACTCACCGGCACCGGATACGACGGCCACGCGTTCTGGGACACCGAGGGTTTCGTGCTGCCGGTGCTCACCTACACCAAACCGCAAGCCGCCGCCGACGCGCTGCGGTGGCGCGCTTCGACGCTCGACATGGCTCGCGAACGCGCGGCGCTCCTCGACCTCAAGGGCGCCAGCTTCCCGTGGCGGACGATACGCGGCGAGGAATGTTCGGCGTACTGGCCTGCGGGCACGGCGGCCTGGCACATCAACGCCGACATCGCGATGGCGTTCGAGCGCTATCGCATTGTGACGGGCGACGATTCACTGGAGAAAGAGTGCGGCCTCGCCGTGCTCGTCGACACCGCCCGGCTCTGGATGTCGCTCGGCCACCACGACCGCCACGGCGTGTGGCATCTCGACGGGGTGACCGGGCCCGACGAGTACACCGCGGTGGTCCGCGACAACGTGTTCACCAATCTGATGGCCGCCCACAACCTTCGGGTCGCGGCCGACGCGTGCACCCGCCATCCCGACGCGTCCTACGCGATGGGCGTGACCACCGAGGAGACCGCGGCCTGGCGAGACGCCGCCGATGCCGCCCACATTCCCTACGACGAGGAACTGGGCGTGCATCCGCAGTGCCAGGGGTTCACGACCTTGGCCGAATGGGACTTCGACGCCAACACCACCTATCCGCTGTTGCTCAACGAGCCCTATGTCCGGCTCTACCCGGCGCAGGTGCTCAAGCAGGCCGATCTGGTGCTGGCGATGCAGTGGCAGAGCCACGCCTTCACCCCGGAACAGAAGGCCCGCAACGTCGACTACTACGAGCGGCGCACGACGCGTGACTCGTCGCTGTCGGCGTGCACGCAGGCGGTGATGTGCGCCGAGGTCGGGCATCTCGAGCTCGCCCACGACTACACCTACGAAGCCGCGATGATCGATCTGCGCGATCTGCACAACAACACCCGCGACGGGTTGCACATGGCTTCACTGGCCGGTTCCTGGACCGCGCTGGTCGGCGGATTCGGCGGTCTGCGTGATGACGAAGGCATCCTCTCGATCGACCCGCACCTGCCCGACGGCATCTCGTGTCTGCGTTTCCGGTTGCGCTGGAAAGGCTTTCGCGTGACGGTCCATGCCGACCACCAGCAGGTCACCTACACGGTCCGCGACGGACCCGACCACACCCTCGCGATCCGGCACGCCGGAAAAGACCTCGTGATCAACACGAACGCGCCGACCACCGTCGCGGTGCAACCCGTGCGCCCGCTGCTTCCGACCCCGCCGCAGCCCGTGGGACGCGAGCCGTTGCGGCGCCGCGGCGGCTAGCGGTCCGGTTCGAGTATTCGCGCGATCTCAGCACCGACGCTGTGTTGCACGTCGGCTCGGCTGACCTCTTCGATGCCGGCCGCCGAGCGCAGGAACGGTTCGAACAGGCGCCAACCCAATTGCAGAGCAACCGCATTCGCCACCGCCATGCGGGCCCGGCGCTCGTCATCGAATTTCGGCACCACCTCGTCGAGCAGCCGTGCGACGCCAGGGAACCGGGTCTGCAACTGGCCCACCGGATAGCCGTCGAGCAAGGCTCTCGCCATGACGCGCGTGTGCTGGTCGAGGGTGCGTTCGATGTCGTCGGCCTCGGCACCGTCGCCCAACAGCGCGGTGAGGCGCGCCCCGAGGTGTTCGAGCACGGCGCCGACAAGGCGTTCCTTGGTGCCGAAGTGCCGATAGACGAGCCCATGGTTCACGTTGGCGCGCGTGGCGATGTCCCGGATCGAGGTGCCGGCCGGACCACGTTCGGCGAACAGTTCCGCGGCGCCGGCCAGCGTCGCCGCCACCACTTCGTCGCGGCCGACCGGGCTTGCGCCGCGCTTTGCCGGTGGCGTGGGCGTAGTCACGTGGCTACACTAGCGCAAGTCAGGGTGTAGTCAGTTGACTACACCAGGCTCCACCAGCGCAGAGGACTACACCGATGACTGCTCCCACCACCGTTCCCGTTTCCGTGACAAAGCTCGGCAGCCGCATCGGCGCCCGCGTCGACGGCGTGCGACTCGCCGGCGATCTCGATGACGCCACCGTCGCCGAGATCCGGTCGGCACTGCTGCGGCACAAGGTGATCTTCTTCCGCGATCAACACCACCTGACCGACGACGAGCAGTACGCGTTCACCTGTTTGTTGGGCACGCCCGTCGGCCATCCCACGATCAGCCAGGCGATGGGCCAGGAATCGATCATCACGCCGATCGATTCGGAGTACGCCAAAGCCACGCGCTGGCACACCGACGTCACGTTCGTGCCCAACTACCCCGCCGCCTCGATCCTGCGCGCGGTCACACTGCCAAGCTACGGCGGTTCCACGCTCTGGGCATCGACGGCTGCGGCCTATGACGCGCTGCCCGAGGCGCTCAAACACCTCGCCGACAATCTGTGGGCCGTGCACAGCAACCGGTACGACTACGCCGCGGCCACGATCCCGCTGACCGAGGAACAGCAGCTCATGCGCGCTGCATTCGAGAAGCCGGACTTCCGCACCGAGCACCCGGTGGTCCGCGTGCATCCCGAGACCGGCGAACGGACATTGGTGGCCGGAGACTTCACGCGCGGGTTCCTCGGCCTCGATCCCCACGAGTCGCAGACGCTGTTCGAGTTGTTGCAGCGCCGGATCACCATGCCGGAGAACACCATCCGCTGGAACTGGGTGCCCGGCGACGTCGCCATCTGGGACAACCGCGCCACCCAGCACCGTGCGGTCGACGACTACGACGACCAGCACCGCGTCATGCACCGCGTGACGCTGACCGGCGACGTCCCGGTGGATGTCCACGGACAGCACAGCCGCGGACTCGGCGATGCGGCCCGGCTGGTCACATCTTGATCGCCGGCATGAGCCTGATCAGGTTCCACGTGCGGTTGCGGCGGGCCGACAGCGACGAGATCACCAGCGCGCCCGCCCAGATGAGCAGCAGCGTGATGATGGCCTGCCACAGCCGGAAGTCGATGCCGCCAAGGATGAGCTGACGTAAACCGTTGACGCCGTATGTCATCGGGTCGTAGTTGTGGAACACCTGGAACGGCCGTGACGTGGTCTCCACCGGGTACATCCCACCGGCGCTGACCAGTTGCAGCATGAGCAGCGCCATGATCAGGACGCGCCCCACCGCGGGGCCCACCAGTGCGTTGACCGCCTGCGTCGCCGCGACGAACGCACACGACACCAGCATCATGAACGCCAGCATCGCCACCGGGTGCACGACGTGCATGCCGAGGGCGAACCGCACCACGCAGTAGAGGATCAACGCCTGAAAGAGTCCGATCACCGCCGCGGGCAGGTAGCTGGCGAGCACCACGCGAATAGCCGGCACCTCGGCGGCGATCGGCCGGGTCTGCAACGGCCGCAACACCATCCACAGCACGAGCGCGCCGAAGAACAGCGCCAGCGTGATGAAGAACGGCGCCATGCCGGTGCCGAAGTTCGGCGCGGCGTTCTCGTGCGAGTTCTCCAGGTTAACGGGGCCGCCGATGGTGTCGGCGATCGCGTCCTTCTGCTGGGTGGTCCAGTTGGGTACCTGGCTCGCGCCATCGGCGAGTTTGGTGGCCAGTTCGGACGAGCCTGTCTTGAGTTGTGCGGTACCGGATTTCAGTTCGCCCGCGCCGTCGTCGAGCTTGGCTATACCGCTTGCCAATTCGGCGTTTCCGGACGCGAGCTGCTGGGCTCCGCTGCGTAGTTGGGTGAGCTTGTTCGTGAGATCCTGGCCTTTCGAGCCGACCTGGTCGAGCGCGGAGTTCAGCGGACTTCCCGGTGTGCGAAGATTCGTCGTCATCGAGATGGCGGCGTTCTCGGCGTCGGTGAGTTGACCGCGGATCTGCGGCGTGAACTGGTGGCCGCGAAGTTGATCCTCTATGCCACGCAGCGTGCCTACGGCGTTGACAGCCAACGGATCCTGACTCACCGACAGCTGATCGATCACCGTGGACAGCGACGTGGCGGCGGCGTCCTGGGCATCGGCGATCGTGCCGATCTGGTCGTTGGCCTGCTGCAGCGCCGTCGCGCCCTGCTGCAGTTGCTCGGTGTCACCGCCGATCTGGGACAGTGCCTTGCTCACCGTCAGCAGCGGGTCGGTGGCCTTGGTGATGCCGTCGGAGAGCTGCTTGGCCCCGGTGGACAGCTTCGCCGAGCCGGACCGCGCGGTGTCCAGCCCCGATGCCAACTGGCCGGCGCCGTCGTCGACCTTCGCCGCACCGTCGGCGAGTTGGCTCGCACCGTCGGCGGCTTGCTTGATGCCCGAGCCGGAGGTGACCACCACCGACAGCACCTGATTGACGGCCTGGCCCGATATCCGCGTCGAGACGGCGTTGAGCACCTGGTCGATCGCGGTGCGGCCGATGTTCGACGAGATGTAGTTGTTGGCGTCGTTGTACACCGCGATCAGGTTGGCCTGCTTGGGTTCTCCGGTCAGCGGCGACGCGATCGCCTCGCTGAAGTCCGGCGGCAACTCGAGCATGAAGTAGTACTCGCCGTGGTCGACTCCGCGGCGGGCCTCGTCGGCGTCGACCACGTGCCAGTCCATGCTGGCGTCGTCGGTCAGGCTCTTGGCGATCTCGGCGCCGGCGTTCACATGCTGCCCGGACACGTCGGCACCCCGGTCGGAATTGACCAGTGCCACCGGCATCTTGTCGACCTGGCCGAACGGATCCCAGTACGCCCACAGATACAGCGCCCCGTACACCAACGGCAGCAGCATCAGCACCACGATGGCCGCCCGGGTCATCCGGCTGCGGCCGAAGCGTTTGATTTCGGAGCCGAAGGCGAGTGCGGCCGGCATCAGTTGTCCTTCCCGATCAGAATGCGGTGATCGTGTAGGCCGTGGTCAGGAGCGTCGGACCCGAGCGGGTTGGTGACCCCGACGATGACGGTGCGTTGTTCGGCGATGACGCCGAGCCGCTCGACGGCGATCGTCCTACGGGAGTTGTCACGCACCTGCTCGAGGTCGCCGACCACGAGGATCGGGCGGTCCGAGAAGCGCGCCAGGGTGACGCGCAGCAGAAACAGCTCGAGATCCGACAGTTCGCTGATGTAGGTCTTCGCCGATGGCGCGGGCAGTTCACCGAACACCTCGGCGAGCGCGGCCTCACCGGCCTCGGTAAGCACCCGCGCGTACCACGGCGCGAGCCACCGACGCTGCTCGGCGAGCACCGTCTGCACGGTCACCGACTCCTCCAGATCGTCGATGTCGGGGAACGCCGCGATCGCGCAGTGCCGCCGAATCGCCTTGGGCTCGGTGTCCCCGGCCACGGTGACCGTGCCGTAGGTCGGCTTGAGCCGGCCCGCGAGCGTCAGCAGCAGCGCCGTCTGGCCCCAGCCGCCGGGCATCTGGATCGCGTGGAAGCCCGGCGTCAGCTCGAGGTCGATGTTCGAGAACAACGGCCCGTGCTCGCCGTCGACGCCGAGACCGGAGGCCGTGATCAGCGCCGGGACCTCGTGCTCTTCGTCGGGGTCCTGCGGTGCAGCGACGTCGTCGTCAACGTCAGCCATGTGCCCACACCTTTCGATACTTGCGAGTATCCATTCAATACTCATGAGTATGCTGTCGGGTATGTCGCCCGTCAAACCCGCACGTATTCGCCCCACTCGCGGCGAGGTCCGCGACCGGATCCTGGACGCGGCACTCGAGGTTTTCGCGGCCGAGGGGTTCGCCGGCGCCACCATCGACGCGATCGGTCAAGCCGCCGGTTTCACCAAGGGCGCGGTGTACTCCAATTTCGAGTCCAAGGACGAGTTGTTCCTGGCACTCCTCGACCGCCAGTTCGAGACTCGCGGTGAGCTGATCGCGACCGCGTTCGACAGCGGCGGCGGCGACACCGCGGCGACCGCCGACGCGTTGAGCCGGTCAATGCTCGACTCGATTCACGAGCAGCACGAGTACCACATCGTGCTCATCGAGTACTGGCTGCGCGCCATGCGGGATCCAGAGCTACGCCAACGCCTGATCGCGCGCCGCCGCGCCGCGGCAGAGCAGGCATTGCGCGTCGTCGAACAGGCAGGCACCACCCTGCCGCGTCAACAGCTCGACGGCCTCGCCCAGCTCGTCGTCACCATCAGTGCGGGCATCGCGATGGAAGAGGTGCTCCAACCCGGGACCATCGACGCCGAATCGCTCGCGCGCCTCATCTCGGCGCTGCTCGAATCGGCGCCCGCCGGCGACTAGGGGTCAGGCCAGCTTCTTGTGCACCGGCATCCCGCCGGTCGCCTCGAAGATGACGCGCTTGCCGATCTCCACCGCATGGTCGGCGAACCGTTCGTAATAGCGGCCGAGCAGGGCGACGTCGACGGCCGAGCACACCCCGGTCTGCCACTTGTGGTCGATCAGCAGCGTGAACAGGTGCCGGTGCTCGGCATCGACGGCGTCGTCCTCGGCACGCAGTCGCGCCGCCGTGTCGGGATCGCGGGACAGCAGCACCTCCTGGGCAGTGCCGGCCAGCTGAACCGCCCTGGCCCCCATCTCGGCGAAGCTCGCGCGCACGTCTTCAGGCAGGGCGCACTGCGGATGCCGCAGCCGCGAGATGTTGGCGACGTGCACGGCAAGCGCGCCCATCCGGTCGATGTCGGCGGCGATGTGCATCGACCCGACCACCATCCGGAGTTCGCCGGCAACGGGCTGCTGCAGTGCGAGCAGTTTGAAGGCCGTGTGTTCGACCTCGCGGTTGAGGGCAGCGATGTGTTCGTGGTCGGCGATGACCTCTTCGGCCAATGTCAGATCGGCATCGAGCAGGGACCGCGTCGCGCGCTCCATCGCGCTCTTCGCGAGACCGCACATCTCGCTCAACCGCACACCCAACGCCGACAACTCGTCGTGGAACACGTCTCGCATGCCATATCCTCCCAGCCGGGAGCCACACCGCCCCCAAAGTTGGGGCTTGTTTACCCAAACCAGGGCTGTTTCAATCCGCCCGCGGCGACGACGCCGTCCCGCGTGAGGGTCGTCCCTTGAAGCACTGTGACGAACGTGCAGGTTTTCGCGCCCAAAAGCCAAAACCACCACGAAAAGTCGCACGCTCGTCACAGGCATCGACCCGCCACATACTGAACCTCAGGCCACAACCTTGGGTGACAACGAGCCGGTACGTCCTCAACCCACCGCTCAGCCGGCCGAGCTGACGGGTTCGATGGGCAACCGACGCAGCGCGGCGGGCGCCTCTGCGGGCACGACCGGACGCTCGGGCGCGATCGGCGCCAACCGGCGATACGGCTCGCCCTGTGCCGGACGCTGATCCTGCTCGCCCTTGTTCGGCCACAGCGCAGCCGCCCGCTCGGCCTGCGCGGTGATCGAAAGCGACGGATTGACACCGAGATTCGCCGAGATCGCGGCGCCGTCCATGACGTAGAGCGTCGGGTAGTTGTAGACGCGCTGGTACGGGTCGATGACACCGTGTTCCGGGCTGTCGCCGATTGCCGCGCCACCAAGGAAGTGCGCAGTCAGCGGAATGTTGAAAAGCTCGCCCCAGGTGCCACCCGCGACCCCGTCGATCTTCTTGGCGATGCGCCGCGTCACCTCGTTGCCCACCGGGATCCACGTCGGGTTCGGCTCACCGTGGCCCTGTTCGGACGACATGATCCGCACGCCCAACCGAGTCCGCTTGGTGAACGTGGTGATCGAGTTGTCCAGATGCTGCATCACCAGCGCGATCACGGTGCGCTCACTCCACCGGCTCGGGTTGAGCAGCCGGATCAGCTCGCGGGGGTTCTCACCGGCCTGGTTGAAGAACTGCCGCCAGCGTGGCACATCGGTGCCCTGCGGCCCGGCGCCATCGGTCATCAGCGTCTGCAGCAGACCCATGGCGTTGGAGCCCTTGCCGTACCGCACCGGCTCGATGTGAGTGTCGGCGGTGGGATGGATCGACGACGTGATCGCGACACCGTGCGTGAGGTCGAGATCGGGCGACACCGAGAGCCGGCCCGCGCCGACGATCGACTCCGAGTTGGTGCGGGTAAGCACGCCCAGCTTGGCCGACAGCCTGCTCAACTTTCCGGTGTCGCGCATCTTGAACAGCAGCTTCTGCGTGTTGTAAGTGCCCGCGGCCAGGATCAGATGCGTCGCGGTGAACTTCTTGCGTTTGCGGCGCAGCTTGCGTCCGGTCGGCACCGTGGTGACCTCCCACAGCCCGTCGGGCCGCTGCTCGAAACTCGTCACCGTCGTCATCGGATGCACTTGCGCGCCAGCGGATTCCGCGAGCCCGAGGTAGTTCTTGACAAGCGTGTTCTTGGCTCCGTGCCGACATCCCGTCATGCATTCGCCGCACTCCAGGCAACCGGTGCGGGCTGGCCCGGCACCGCCGAAGTACGGGTCGGGCACCGTCTTGCCCGGCGTCTTCTGCCCGTCGGGACCGAAGAACACGCCGACGGGCGTCGCGACGAACGTGTCGCCGCAGCCCATCTCGTCGGCGACCTCTTTCATCACGCGGTCGGCGTCGGTGAACGTCGGGTTGGTCACCACGCCGAGCATCCGCTTCGCCTGGTCGTAATGCGGCATGAGCTCGGCGCGCCAGTCGGTGATGTTCTTCCACTGCGGGTCGTTGAAGAACGGCTCCGGTGGCACATAGAGCGTGTTCGCGTAGTTGAGCGATCCGCCGCCGACGCCCGCGCCGGCCAGGATCATGCAGTTGCGCAGCAGGTGGATGCGCTGGATCCCGTACATGCCGAACTTCGGCGCCCACAGGAACTTGCGCAGATCCCACGAGGTCTTGGCAAAGTCGGCGTCGGCGAACCGCTGCCCGGCTTCGAGCACGCCAACCCGATAGCCCTTCTCGGTGAGCCGCAGCGCGCTGACGCTACCCCCGAATCCGGAACCGATAACCAAGACGTCGTAGTCAGGCTTCATGTGATCAGTATGACGCTACCGGCAGGTAACTTCTAGACAGGAGGCCCTAACTTGTAAAGGAGATGTCCGTTTCGGAGGGTTCACCTCGGCCCGATTGTCACGCTAGCGCGACGCTCGGGCGCGACAGCCACGCCAGCGTGACAATCGCGGGCATGGGCGGCCGAGTGCCGAGGAGCGGCAACGATCAAGAGCCGACCGTGAGCCCGACCTTCTGGAATTCCTTGAGATCGCAGTAGCCCGCCTTGGCCATGGACCGGCGCAAGCCGCCGACCAGGTTCAGCGAACCGAACGGATCGTCGGACGGGCCGGTGAGCACCTGCTCGAGCGCGGGCCGCTCGCCGAGGGCCACCTGCAGGAGCGCACCGCGCGGCAGTGACGGATGCGCCGCGGCTGCCGGCCAGAACCAGCCGCCACCGAGCGCCTCGGCCGAGGTCGCCAGCGGCGTGCCCAACACGACGGCGTCGGCGCCGCACGCGATGGCCTTGGCGAGATCGCCCGAAGAGTGGATGTCGCCGTCGGCGAGCACGTGCACGTACCGGCCGCCGGTCTCGTCGAGGTATTCGCGGCGTGCGGCGGCGGCGTCGGCGATCGCGGTGGCCATCGGGACGCTGATGCCGAGGACCTCGTCGCTCGTGGTGACACCGCTCGTCGAGCCGTAGCCGACGATGACGCCCGCCGCGCCGGTACGCATGAGGTGCAGCGCCGTGCGGTGGTCGAGGACGCCGCCTGCCACGACGGGTACGTCGAGCTCGGAGATGAAGGTCTTGAGGTTGAGCGGCTCGCCGTCCTGCGCGACGCGTTCGGCCGAGATGATGGTGCCCTGGATGACCAGCAGGTCGATGCCGGCCTGGACCAGCGTCGGCGTCAGCGCCTGCGCATTCTGGGGACTGACCCGCACTGCCGTCGTCACGCCCGCTTCACGGATCCGGGCGACCGCGGCGCCGAGGAGATCGGGATCGAGCGGTGCGGCATGCAGTTGCTGCAACAAGCGGATCGCGGCCGACGGCTCGGGCTCCTTGGCGGCGGCCTCGATGACCTGGGCGATCTTCTCCTCGACATCGGCGTGCCTGCCGATCAGGCCTTCGCCGTTGAGGACGCCGAGCCCGCCGAGCCGACCGAGCTCGATCGCGAACTCCGGCGACACCAGCGCGTCGGTGGGATGTGAGACCACCGGGATCTCGAACCGGTAGGCATCGAGCTGCCACGCCGTCGACACATCCTTCGACGAGCGAGTGCGCCGCGACGGCACGATCGTGATGTCGTCGAGTTCATAGGTGCGGCGGGCAGTTCTGCCCATGCCGATTTCAACCATGTCACGCATGACCTGAAGACTCCCCTTGTCAGCGGGTGTAGTAGTTGGGTGCCTCGACAGTCATCGTGATGTCGTGCGGGTGGCTTTCCTTCAGCCCGGCCGCCGTGATCTGCACGAACTGAGCCTGCTGCAACTGCTCGATGGTGGCCGAGCCGGTGTAGCCCATCGCGGCGCGCAGGCCGCCGGTCAGCTGATGGATGACCGTCGACAGCGGCCCGCGGAACGGCACGCGGCCCTCGATGCCTTCCGGAACGAGCTTGTCCTCGGAGAGCACATCGTCCTGGAAGTAACGGTCTTTCGAGTAGCTCTTCTGCGGGCCACGTGTCTGCATGGCACCGAGTGAGCCCATGCCGCGGTAGCTCTTGAACTGCTTGCCGTTGACGAAGATCAGCTCGCCGGGCGACTCTGCGGTGCCGGCCAGCAGCGACCCCAGCATCGCAGTCGATGCCCCGGCGGCCAGCGCCTTGGCGATGTCACCCGAGTACTGCAGACCACCGTCGGCGATCACCGGAACGCCGTAGGGCTTGCAGGCCGCGACGGCCTCCAGGATCGCGGTGATCTGCGGGGCGCCGACACCGGCGACCACACGCGTCGTGCAGATCGAACCGGGACCCACACCGACCTTCACCGCGTCGGCGCCTGCCTCGACCAGTGCGGCCGCGGCGGCGCGCGTGGCGACGTTGCCGCCGACCACCTCGACGCGGTCGCCGACGACCGTCTTGAGCCGGTGCACCATGTCGAGCACGCCGCGGTTGTGGGCGTGGGCGGTATCGACGATCAACACGTCGACCCCGGCGTCGACCAGCGTCATGGCCCGCGTCCAGGCGTCATCACCGACGCCGACCGCGGCGCCGACCAGCAGCCTGCCGTCGCTGTCCTTGGTGGACAACGGGAACTGCTCGGTCTTGACGAAGTCCTTGACGGTGATGAGACCCGTCAGCTTGCCGTGCCCGTCGACGATCGGCAGCTTCTCGATCTTGTGCCGGCGCAGCAGCCCGAGCGCGGCTTCGGCCGAGACGCCTTCCTGGGCGGTGATCAGCGGCGCCTTGGTCATCACCTCGGAGACCGGCTTGCTCTGATCGACCTCGAAGCGCATGTCGCGGTTGGTGATGATGCCGACGAGCTCGCCGGTGTCGTCGACAACCGGTAGCCCGGAGATACGGAAGCGCGCACACATCGCGTCGACCTCGGCGAGCGTGTTGTCGGGCGAGCACGTCACCGGATCGGTGACCATGCCGGCCTCGGACCGCTTGACCGTCTCGACCTGCCCGGCCTGCTCACCGACCGGCAGGTTGCGGTGCAGCACACCCATGCCACCGGCGCGGGCCATCGCGATGGCCATGCGCGCCTCGGTGACGGTGTCCATTGCGGAGCTGACGAGCGGCACCCGCAGCCGGATCTTGCGGGTCAGCTGGCTGGAGGTGTCCGCGTTGGCGGGCACCACATCCGAAGCGGCAGGCAACAGCAGCACGTCGTCGAACGTCAGGCCGAGCATGGCGATCTTGGTCGGATCGTCGCCGCCGGTCGGCACCGGTACGGCAATGGGAACGCTGCTTTCAGCGATCGACATGGGCGGGGCCCTCCAGTGAGCAGACGCGGGCGCGGACTTCTCACCCAATCTTATCGGCTCGTCTATCGGCCGCGATGTTGCCGCTTCGTTGCACATCGGGACGGCTGGCGCGATACCTGTGCGGCTGCGTAGTGTGGAACACGTGCGTGACCACCTTCCACCTGGTTTGCCACCCGATCCCTTCGCCGACGATCCGTGCGACCCTTCGGCTGCGCTCGACGCGATCGAGCCGGGCCAGCCACTGGACCCTCAGGAGCGGACGGCTGTCGAGGCTGACCTCGCCGACCTCGCGGTGTATGAGGCGTTGTTGGCGCACAAGGGAATCCGCGGCCTGGTGGTGTGCTGCGACGAATGCCAGCAGGACCACTACCACGACTGGGACATGCTGCGCGCCAACCTGCTGCAGCTCTTGGTCGACGGAACGGTGCGCCCGCACGAACCCGCCTACGACCCCGAGCCCGACGCATATGTGACGTGGGACTACTGCCGGGGTTATGCCGACGCTTCACTCAACGAGGCCACGTCGGATTCTGACGGCTACCGCTGACCGTTCCCGTGCCCGCCCATCCCGGGTAGTAGGGGCAGTTCGATGATCGGCGCCGACCCTTCGTTCTGATCCCCGTCGGCCGCCCCACCGCGCGCAGGCTCAGGTTCCTCCGCGGGCGGAATCGCCACCGGAGGCAACGTCGTTGTCGTGGTGCGCGTGACCGGCGGCAGCGTCGGCTCGGTTGTCGGCTCGACCGTCGGCTCCGGCTCCGTCGTGACGGCAGGCGCGGGCACCGTGGTGACGCTGGTCGGCGCAGGCGTGGTCACCACAGTGGTCTGTGAGGTCGGCGGCAACTCGACAGCCGGACTCGACGGTGTGACGGTCGCCGACGACGGCGGAGTCGATGGCTCATTCGTGTTGGTCGGCGATGACGTCTCGGTCGGCGGCGCGGTCGTCGACGTCGCCGGGCTGGTCGGTTCCGACGACGGTGTCGTCGACTCCCCTGGTGTCGAGGTCTCCGACGGAGAACTCGTCGGGCTCGTCGACTCGGACGGACCCGCCCCTGGCGTGGTCGTCACGGTGACCTCGGGCAGCACCGGCGGCGGCGCGTCCGGTGGCACCGTCGCGTTCGGATCGCGGTTTTCCACCTTCACCGACAGTTCCTGCCACTGGGTGACGAGCTCCTGCTTCTGCTCGGCGTCGCCGACCGTCGCGACCGTTGTCGTCAGCGTCTGCAGCTTCTGCTGAGCCTCCTGCCACTGCCCCTGATCGATCAGCTGCTGCACCTGCTGCAGTTCGCTCGATGCGAGCTCGACTTGAACGTCCCGGCGGACCTGCTCGCCGAACAGCGCGCTGCGCATGCCGTAGAGGGCGTCTCCCGGGCCTGCGCCGTACACCGCGGCACCGAAGCCGCCCAGACACAGCATCGCGGCCGCGACCGAACCGATCAGCGCCAACGGCGCGCGGGTGCGGTTTCGCGAGGTCGCCCGGTTGAGCGCCGCGACGGCGTCGCGCGGTGCGACGATGCCGGTCATGGGTTTCTGCCGTGCCTCGTCGCGCCAGCCGGCCAGCAGGTAGGCCAGTTCGGCCTCTTCGGGGTCGGTCGAGTAGACCGGCCGTTCCACCGAGAGCGCTTCGATGAACCGGTCGGTGCGGTTGATCTCGTTGAGTGACGGATCACCGCCGTTCGAAGTCCAGCGGCCGAAGTCAGGCATGATCCCGTCCCGTCGCCATGATCTCCGTCTTGAGCCGCGCCAGTGCCCGGTGCTGAGCCACCCGCACCGCGCCTGCGGTGCTGCCGACGGCCTCGGCGGTCTCCTCGGCGCTCATGCCCACGACGACGCGCAGGATCAGGATCTCGCGCTGCTTCTCCGGCAGCACCGACAGCAGTTTCGCCATCCGCGCCGACGATTCGGAGTCCAGCGCCGACTGCTCGGGGCCCGCGTCAAGCGAGAACCGCTCGGGCACCACGTCCGTGGGCTCGGCGCGATTCCTGGCTGCCGCGCGATGCGCGTCGGCAACCTTGTGCGCAGCGATGCCATACACAAAGGCCAGGAACGGGCGTCCCTGATCTTTGTATCGCGGCAGCGCCGTGATGGCGGCCAAGCAAACCTCCTGCGCAACGTCATCTGCTGAGAGACCACTTCGCTCGGTTGACCCGACCCTCGCCCGGACATATCTGACGATGATCGGCCGAATGATCTCCAGCACTTCCCGGAGCGCGTTCCGATCGCCAGCCACTGCCTCAGCAACGACAGCGTCGAGACGGTCTCCCGAACTTGTCATCGTGGGCGATATCTCCAGCGTTACGTAGCACCGACACCCGCGGGTCGGTTGGTCCAGCTAAACAATAACGATCAGGTGCGAGTGGCCCGGCTCGATGCGATCAGCGCCCGGACCACACTCCTCCTCTGCGACGCACTGTATCTGCGCTGACATCGCGGATCTCGAAGACCTGCGCGGCCGTGTGGGCGGTGCTGCCGATGTCGGCGAGCAGACACGCCAACGCCCAGCGCAGCGGGATCATTCCGGACTGCTCGGCGGCCGGCAGTGCGGCGTCGGCGACCTCGCGTGCGGCGTCGAGCCGGCCGGCCGAACACAACGCGGCGGCGAGCACCACATCCGATTTGATCGCGTGGCGCGTCGAGCCATAGTCGGCCGCCGCCAGCACCCCGCGTTCGGCATGGCCGACCGCGGCGGCGCCGTCACCGCGGGCCATCGCCAGCTCGGCGCTGACCCAGGCGAGCCGCACGGCCGTCCGGATGCGCGGGGCGTCGATCAGATGTGCGCGCTCCAGAAGGCGCGCCGAAACCCCGAACCTGCCGACTCCGAGCGCGTCGGCGGCCAGGCCGACGAGCGCGTCGGAGGCGGCCTCCGGGTCCTGGCCGCAGTGCGCCAAGGCCATGCCGTCGGCGCCGCGGGCGCGGGTGTGCCAACCGGTCTGGCGCAAAAACGACGCGCGCGTGCTGTATGCCAGCGACAGCAACGGACCCGACGCGGTCCGGCTGAGCTCGGCGAGTTCAGCGAGCGCGCATGCGTAGCGACCCTGTCCCCCGGCGGCGACCGCGCGCAGCCACCTGTCCTCTGACGACGTCGCAGTCGGCAACGGCCAGCGGCCCGGGTCGTCGCCGAACGCGGCGTTAGCCAGCACGGCGGCGGCTTGTCCTGTTGCGGTCATCGATGGGCGACGCTATCAATAGGCCATCAATTGTGGGTCCGCGGGAACCGGGTACCGCCGGATACAGGTAATTAATATTGCGCGATCCGCATTAGTTAACAATTGATGGCTTCGATGTTAATGCCAAGTCAACTAACTACCGGCCGCTAGGAAATCTTTTCGGCTGCTCAGCCAGCACGAACAGCGAAAACAGGTTAACCTCTGCCCACGCCCTAACACGGTTGTCGCGGCCAGCGCATCACAACGATGAACGTGATGTAAATTCTCGACCTGCGGTTATGTCATTGAGCACACGTTCAGGCTATTGACGGGAATTATTGAGCGCCCCTAGTTTGTGTGCACGAGAGGTCATCGGCGACACGTGCTCAGTTCGGTTCCACCGACTCACGCCCACTCCGCAAAAGCGAAATGGGCGCGCAGAGAGGGGTTTTCCTAATGCCGCAGCCGCAGCAGCTACCCGGACCCAACGCGGACATCTGGGATTGGCAGATGCAGGGCCTTTGCCGTGGCGTCGACTCGTCAATGTTCTTCCACCCCGACGGTGAACGGGGACGCGCCCGAGCTCAGCGTGAGATGCGCGCCAAGGAGATGTGCCGCAGCTGCCCCGTCATCGCCCAATGCCGGTCCCACGCACTGGCCGTCGGCGAGCCATACGGCATCTGGGGCGGGCTGTCCGAATCCGAGCGCGAGCTACTGCTCAAACGCGGCATCCGTCGCAGCGCCTGACCCCGCCAGCAAATGCGATAAGACCCCTATTCCACTGCGGAATGGGGGCCTTATTGCTAGTGCGGCCCGTTCAGCTAGCGCGCCGGAGTCTGACAACTGAGCGTGGACCCACGCGGACGCCGGCACGGCGGCCGCCAGATCTCGGCCCCGCAGGCGCGGCAGTAGTACGTGCGATGACCGCCATGGCCGGGCGTGCACAGGCAGGGGAACCAGCCGACCAACACCTCATGAGGGCCCAGCCGATGACCGTTCGGACAGCGCGGCGGTGCCGGTTCAGTCGTGCGCACGCATCGATGCTAATCGAACATATTTTCGATGTCCGGGCTGCCAATGTGTGCCTTGTGCACGGTTTTCAGCCGCTGCGCGTGCACAAGCCCCACAGTCGGCCGACGCCAACGAAAACACCCCCGGCCCAAAAGGACCAGGGGTGTCTCGTCAGCAGAACCTAGTGCGCGTGGCCGTGATGGCCGTGGCCGTGATCCTCTTCTTCGGCCGGCTTGTCGACGACAGCCGTCTCGGTGGTAAGAACCATGCGGGCGACCGACGCGGCGTTGAGGACCGCGGAGCGGGTCACCTTGGCCGGGTCGACGATGCCGGCGGCGACCAGGTCACCGAATTCCAGCGTCGCGGCGTTGAAGCCCTGCCCGTTGGGCAGCTCGCTGACCTTGTTCACCACGACCGAACCGTCGAGTCCGGCGTTGGTGGCGATCCAGTACAGCGGAGCCGAGAGTGCCGAGGCGAACACCCCGACGCCCAGCGCCTCGTCGCCGGAGAGCTCACCGCGCAGCTTGTCGAGTCCCGCGCGAGCCTGCACGAGCGCGGCGCCACCGCCGGTGACGATGCCCTCCTCGACAGCGGCCTTGGCCGCCGCGACCGCATCCTCGACCGCTTCCTTGCGCTTCTTGAGATCGGTCTCGGTGGCGGCACCGACCTTGATCACCGCAACACCGCCGGCCAGCTTGGCCAGCCGCTCCTGCAGCTTCTCGCGATCCCAGTCGGAGTCGGTGGTCTCGATCTCGGACTTCAGCTGCTTGACGCGATCGGTGACGGCATCGGCGGAGCCTCCGCCGTCGACGATCACGGTGCTGTCCTTGGTCACGACCACGCGCCGGGCCGAGCCCAGCACGTCGAGGCCGACCTCACGCAGCAGCAAGCCGACGTCGGGGTTGACGACCTGCCCGCCGGTCACGACGGCGAGGTCTTCGAGGAACGCCTTGCGGCGGTCACCGAAGAACGGCGCCTTGACGGCGACGGCCTTGAGCGTCTTGCGGATGGAGTTGACCACGAGGGTCGAGAGCGCTTCGCCTTCGACGTCCTCGGCGATGATCAGCAGTGGCTTGCCGGACTCGGCCACCTTCTCCAGGAGCGGCAGCACGTCGGGCAGCGAGCTGATCTTGTCGCGGTGCAGCAGCACCAGCGCGTCTTCGAGCACCGCTTCCTGCGAGTCGAAGTCGGTGACGAAGTAGGCCGACAGGAAGCCCTTGTCGAAGCCCACGCCCTCGGTGATCTCCAGCTCGGTGTTGAGGGTCGAGGACTCCTCGACCGTCACCACACCGTCGTGGCCGACCTTGGTCATGGCCTCGCCGACCAGCTCACCGATCTGCTCGTCGCGCGACGAGACCGTGGCGACCTGGGCGATGGCGGTCTTGTCCGAGACCGGGGTCGCGGCAGCGAGCAGTGCCTCGCTGACCGCATCGGCGGCCTTGCTGATACCCGAACCGAGCGCGATGGGGTTGGCACCGGCGGCCACGTTGCGCAGGCCCGCCTTGACGAGCGCCTGCGCGAGCACCGTCGCGGTGGTGGTGCCGTCACCGGCGACGTCGTTGGTCTTGGTGGCCACCGACTTCACCAGCTGCGCGCCGAGGTTCTCGAACGGATCCTCGAGATCGATCTCACGGGCGATGGTGACACCGTCGTTGGTGATCTGCGGACCGCCGAATGCCTTGGCCAGCACCACGTGCCTGCCGCGCGGGCCAAGGGTCACCTTGACCGCATCGGCGAGCTTGTCGACACCAGCCTCCATGGCACGCCGCGCAGTTTCGTTGAACTCAATCTGCTTGCTCATAGATGTCTTTCCTTGATACGCATACCGCCCCGGAAACCACCCGTGTTGGCACGGGGATCTCCGGGGCGGGACACGGGTGCTTTTACTTGGAGACGACAGCCAGCACGTCGCGGGCCGACAGGATCAGGTACTCCTCGCCGTTGTACTTGATCTCGGTGCCGCCGTACTTGCTGTAGATGACGGTGTCGCCCTCGGCAACGTCCAGGGGGATCCGCTTCTCGCCGTCCTCATCCCAGCGGCCGGGGCCAACTGCGACGACGGTGCCTTCCTGCGGCTTCTCCTTGGCGGTGTCGGGGATGACCAGACCGGAAGCGGTCGTGGTCTCGGCCTCGTTGGCCTGAACGAGGATCTTGTCCTCGAGTGGCTTGATGTTCACGCTCGCCACGATGGAGCCCTCCACTTGTTGGGGTATTGAATCCCGGTGTGCTCCGGGATCCTCGGGTTTTTCCAGGTGTTCGGCATGCGCCCGTGCCCCTCGCTCCGTCGTCGCGGGTGCCGGCGCTGGGGTTGGCCGCGTGCCACCTAGCACTCTATACATGCGAGTGCTAGCACTCAAGGCTGACCCGTGATTACCCGCCGAACGCGCTCGGATCGAGCGTGAGGTGCGCCGATACGTCCCCGACCATCTCGACGTCGACCTTGCGTTCGGTGAAAAACCAGCCCTGTTCGTCGCGGGCGAACGCATCGAAGTATCGGCCCACCACGATCGGCTGCAGCGGCACGGTGTCGGTGTTCTGCACCACCACGAACGTCGAACGCGACCGCGCCTGTGCACCGTCGACGTCGACGATCGGATTGAGCACCAGATGCCGAGTCCGCGGCGTGTTGCCGTGCTCGGGATAGCGCCGCGTGGTCGCGGCGAACAGTTTCGCGATGGCCTGCTCGCCCGAAGTGGCGTGCGACGCGGTGCCGGCGAACGTGGCGCGGCTCAGCAGCTTGCCGACGCCGTCGAAGTCACCGGCATCGATCAGCTCGGCGTAGCGATACAGCAGCTCGGTGATCGCCAGCTTGTCCGCAACCGTCATGCTCACGCGACCTGGCCCTTGACCACCGGCAGTCCCGGATCGCTGGCCGCGTCCAGGGGCGACGGCCGCGCGCCCGCGGCGATCAGGTGCGCGGCGAACGACGCGATCATCGCGCCGTTGTCGGTGCACAGGCGTGGCCTCGGGATGCGCAGTGTCAAACCTGCTGCCGCACAGCGCTCTTCGGCGAGCTCACGCAGCCGCGAGTTCGCCGCCACCCCACCGGCGATCAGCAGGGTGGAGACGCCGAGATCGGTCGCGGCGCGCACGGCCTTGGCGGTGAGCACGTCGGCGACGGCCTCCTGGAAGCCGGCCGCCACATCGGCTTGCGCCGCATCGGGATTGGCCTCGACATAGCGGGCGACGGCGGTCTTGAGACCCGAGAAGCTGAATGCGTACGGCTCGTCGCGCGGCCCCGTCATCCCGCGCGGGAACACGATGGCATCGCGGTCACCCGTGCGGGCCAGATCGTCGAGGACCTTGCCACCCGGGTAGCCGAGCCCGAGCAGCCGCGCGACCTTGTCGTAGGCCTCCCCGGCCGCGTCGTCGACCGTGCTGCCCAACTCGACGATCGGCTCCCCCAACGACCGCACATGCAACAGATGCGTATGCCCGCCCGACACGAGCAGGCCCACGCTTTCCGGTAACGGGCCGTGGTCGTAGACGTCGGCGGCCAGATGCCCACCCAGATGGTTGACGGCGTAGAACGGCACGTTCCAGCCCGCGGCGTAGGCCTTGGCCGCGGCCACCCCCACGAGCAGCGCACCGGCCAGCCCCGGTCCGATCGTCGCGGCGACGACATCGGGCTTGTCGATTCCTGCGGCGTCCAGGGCGCGGCGCATGGTGGGGCCGAGCGCTTCGAGGTGGGCGCGGGATGCGATCTCCGGCACGACGCCGCCGAACCGGGCGTGTTCGTCGACGCTGGAGGCAACCTCGTCGGCGAGCAGGCTCACCGTGCCATCGGCGGCGAGGTCGGCGATGCCGACTCCCGTTTCGTCACACGAGCTTTCGATCGCCAGGATGATCATGTCGAGCCCTCCTGGGGCAGGCGTTGCATGGTGTAGGCGTCGGCTCCGCTGGCTCGGTAGTACCGCTTGCGCAAGCCGATGTTGACGAATCCGGCGCTTTCATACAGTTTGATCGCCGGTTCGTTGTCTGTGCGGACTTCGAGGAAAACCGTTCCCCCCGAAGCGAATTCGAGCATGTCGTTGAGCAGGCGACGGCCGATGCCCTGGCCCTGGAAGTCGGGGTCGACGCCGATGGTGTGGATCTCGTACTCGTACGGGCGCATCCGGCCCAACCGCGCGATCCCGGCGTAACCGACGAGCCGGCCGTCACTGCGCGCCGCGATGTAGCGCGTGTGGTTGGCGGCCAACTCAGCCAGAAACGCCCGCGCCGGCCACGGATCGTCACCGGCGAACAACTGCGATTCCAGCTCCGCACACCGCGCGGCGTCCGCGCGGGTGAGCGCGTCGTACACGATCATCATTTCCGCACCGCGACAGACGGTTTGGCGTCGGGCCGGCGCAGATACAGCGGCACCAGCGGTGCGGGGGCGCCCCAATCGGCCACCGCCGCGACCAAGCCCGCGGGCGTCGGGTATACCGCATCCAGCACGGGCAGCTCGAACAGCGCGGTGTGTTCGGGCGATCCAGCGACCGCCGCCGCATCGGCGGGTACATCGGCAGGCGCATTGACCGCGGGACCGTCGGCGCGGACACCGTCGCGGTAGCGCGCCCAGTACACCTCACGGCGGCGCGCATCGGTGACCACCAGCACGTCTCCGGTGGTGTGGCAGCCGATCGCGTCGAGGCTGCACACACCGTGCACCGGAACACCCAGCGCATGGCCGAACGCCGCGGCACTGGCCATACCGACCCGAAGCCCGGTGAACGGTCCTGGCCCGCAGCCGACGACGACGGCATCGAGGTCCTCGACACCGACCCCGGCGTCGGACAACGCGCCGAGCACATTGGGGGTCAGTTGTTCGGCGTGTGCGCGGGCGTCGACGGTCACCCGCTCGGCGAGGATGGTCACCGCGCCGTCGTCATCCCGACGGACCACGCCGGCACTCACGGCGGGCGTCGCGGTATCGATGGTCAAGATCAGCTGTGTCATGGCGTGCTCCACTGCCAGATCGCGGTGCGCACGTCGGTCGCAGAATCGCGTTCGATACGGATGTCGAGGTGGTGTTCGGAAAGCCGCTCGGCGAGGCCTTCGCCCCACTCGACGACCACGACCGCGTCATCGAGATCGGTATCGAGGTCGAGGGCATCGAGTTCACCGAGCAGGTCGGCGCCGGGATGGTCGAGCAGCCGGTACATGTCGACGTGCACCATGGCCGGCCGGCCGGCCTGCCGCGCGCGGTGCACCCGGGCCAGCACGAACGTCGGCGACACGACCGGGCCGTCCACGTCCATGGCCTGCGCGATTCCCTTGGCCAGCACCGTCTTTCCCGCACCGAGCGGGCCCGACAACACCACCACGTCGCCGGCTTGCAGCCCTTCACCCAGGCTGGCCCCGAGGGCGATGGTGTCCTCGGCGGTGGGCAGTTCGGCGCTGCCGCTCGACCGCTCAGCCATTGGGCCGGACCCGATCCCGCACGCGCCGCGCGAGCGTCACCAGTTTGGACGGGGTGGCCCGCTCGACGAGGCGAACGAGCGCGTCATCGATCACCTCGGGCTCCTCAAGCTGCACCAGATGGCCGGCGCCCCCGACGATCACCAGCTCCGACTTGGGTAGCTGCTCTGCCATGGCCTTCGAGTATTCCATCGGGGTGAGCAGATCCCGGTCACCACAGGCGATCAGCGTGGGAATTTTGGCCAGCACCTTCAGCGCCGCCGTTTCGTCGTGCACCTCGAGCGCGTGCAGGAACTCCACCAGCGTCGTGATCGGGGTGTCGTGCATCATCCGCCCGGAGAACGCCACCACACTCGGGCTGACCTTCTCGTCGCCGAAGGACGCCGCCTGCAGGATCGGGGCGATCAGCGATCGTGCGGCGCCGCGTGTGCGGTGCACGAGCCCCGGTGCGTACCGGGCGGCGAACCGGATGGCCTCCAGGGCCGGATTGCGCAGGATCTCGCCGAGCGGTGACCGGTTGACACCCTCGGCGGCCGACGCGATGAGCGCGGCACCGACGATGCGCGACCCGTAGCGCCGCGGGTGCTGGCGCGCGTGGGACAGCACGGTCATCCCGCCCATCGAATGACCCACCAGCACGACGGGCCCTTTCGGAACGGTCACGGCCAGAACGGTTTCCAGGTCGCGGCCCAGCTGATCGACGGTATAGGTGTCCGGCGGCGCCTCACCGGACTGGCCGTGGCCACGCTGGTCGTAGAACACCATGCGGACCTGCGGGCCCCACTGCTCGGCCAGCCGGGCGCGTTGAAAGTGGAAGGCCCCCATGCGCAGACAGAACCCGTGGGCGAACACCACGGTGAGCGGGGCATCGGCGGGCCCGACCTCACGCACCGCGAGCGGCACGCCGTCCGACGTCGTCACCACCGAACTGCGGTCGGCGTCGAGCAGCTCGAAATCCTCACCGGCGTATGGGTCCTCGACGCCGACGCGGCGGGCCAGGGAGCGGGCCACGGACACGCCTGCCACCGTGCCGACAGCCGTCAGCCCGGCCGCCCCCGCGAGCCAGCGTGCGTTGCCGCTCAACGGTTGTGACCTGCCGGCACATAGCTGCGGGTGACCCGGCCACGTGGGCTCGTGACGACCTCGTAGTGGATGGTGTCGAGCAGCTCGGCCCAGTCCTGCGCGGTCGGCTCGCCCTGGGTGCCGGGCCCGAACAGGATGGCCTCGTCGCCCTCGGTGACGTCGGCCGCATCGGGACCGAGGTCGACGACGAACTGGTCCATGCAGATCCGTCCGACCGCGCGGCGGCGTCTGCCGTTGATCAGCACGTCGATCCGCCCGCTCAGCGAGCGATAGACCCCGTCGGCGTATCCGATCGGCAGCAACGCCAGCGTGGTGTCGCGGTCGGCCACCCACACGTGCCCATAGGAGACGCCGTCGCCGGCCTTCACCGAACGAACAAGGGCCACCGGGCATTTCAGCGTCATCGCGGGCCGCAGCCCCATGTCGCCGCGCTCCGGGATGGGGCTCAGGCCGTAGACGGCGATGCCAGGGCGCACCATGTCGTAGGTCAGGTCCGGCCGGGTCATCGCGGCAGGCGAGTTGCACAGATGCGCGACCTCGAACGTCACGCCCTGATCGCGGGCATGTGCGCGCATCTCCGTGAGGCGCTGCCCCTGCAGATCGTTGAACGGGTTCTCCGGGTCGTCACCGTGCACGAGGTGGCTCATCAGTCCACGCAGCCGGATGGCGCCGTCGGCCTGCGCGCGGCGCAGCGCGGCCAGCATCGCCGGATAGTCGGCGGCGCTGACCCCGTTGCGGCTCAGCCCGGTGTCGACCTTCACCGTGACCGTCGCGGTCCGGCCGGTGTGTTTCACCGCCGCGAGGAGCTCGTTCAGCTGCCGCAGCGACGACAGGGCGACCTCGACGTCCGCGGCGACAGCCGGGGTGAAATCGGTGCCCGGGGGGTGCAGCCAGGCCAGCACGGGCGCTGTGAGGCCGCCGTTGCGCAGCGCCAGCGCCTCCGGAATGGTCGCGACGCCGATCTCGGCCGCCCCTGCCGCGAGCGCGGCCTGCGCGACCGGCAGGGCGCCATGGCCGTAACCGTCGGCCTTGACCACCGCCATCACCTGCGCGGTGCCTGCGTGCTCGCGCAGGAGCCGCACGTTGTGCTCGATGGCACCCAGATCGACGACTGCCTGCGCCGATGCGTGCGGCGTGAGGGCGGTCGTGAGTTCGGTCGTCTGCATCGTCATATCACCATCGACCATTGTCCCAGAGCGGTGCGGCCGGGCGGTCCGGCGCTCGGTCTCAGAGCCGGATGTGGCGCAGGGTGACGGCGGTGCGACGCAGCCGCGCCCGCACCGCACCGTCGGTGTTCGGTGCCAACGACACCCCGGCGATGCCCGCGATGCGCTCGGCCACCTCCGGTATGCCCAGGTTGTCGGTCCAGATCTGGTCGGCGAACTCGGGGCGCGCCAGGTTCTCCAAGCTGCGGTCGAGCCGTTCGACCGCGAACGCTTCGCGGCGGAGCGCCGCGTCCTGCTTACCGGTACGGCGCAGGAGTCCGCCGAACCCGAGGCCACGATCGCTCAACCGGTTCAGCACCGTTTCGCGCCGCGCCAACAGCGCGAAATGGAAGACGTCGTGGCCCACGTCGCGCAGGCGGCCCACGGTCTCGGCGAAGTAGCGCGGTTCGATGACGGTCATCGGCGCGATCACCGGCCCGTCGTATTGCCGCAGCGTGCTGTCGAGCACCTCGAACACGCCTTGCCGCCACGCAGGCAGATCCTGGAAGTCACGGCGTAAGTGGCGCGGCATCGTGCGGTGCAGCCCGTACCCGACGAATTCGGGGTCGCATACGACGCTGCCGCCCAGCCGGCGGTGTAATTCGAACGCGGTCTGGGTCTTGCCGACGCCGAACGGCCCGTTGATCCACAGCAGCACGCCGCCCACGCTAATGGGCGAACGGTTGCACCTCGTCGAACTGCCCGCCGGGCTTGAGTTCATCGAGGTGTTTGAGCACCGTGATGGTGTCGTCCTTGAGCGCACGCGCCAGGTCTGCCGAGAAGCCTTCCCGCACCACCACCCGCAGCACCACGACGTCGGTGGCACCTTCGGGCATGGTGTAGGCCGGTACCTGCCAGCCGTAGGCGCGCAGCGCCTGTGAGACGTCGAACTCGGTGTAGCCGGGGTTGCCCTTGAGCCGGAAACTCACGACCGGGATGGCCGAACCGTCGGTGATCAGCTCGAAGTGCTCGCTGTCGCGCAGTTCGTCCCCCAGCCACCGTGCCGTCTGCGACAGGCACTGCATCACCTGGGTGTATCCGGCCCGGCCCAGCCGAAGGAAGTTGTAGTACTGGCCTACCACCTGGTTGCCCGGCCGGGAGAAGTTCAGCGTGAACGTCGGCATGTCACCGCCGAGGTAGTTCACGCGGAACACCAGGTCTTCGGGCAGGTGTTCCTTGTTGCGCCACACCACGAACCCGATGCCGGGATAGGTCAGCCCGTATTTGTGGCCGCTGACGTTGATCGACACCACCCGCGGCAGTCGGAAGTCCCACTCGAGGTCGGGGTGGATGAAGGGGACGACGAATCCGCCGCTGGCCGCATCGACGTGCACGGGCACGTCATGGCCGCCGTCCTCGGCGAGTTTGTCCAGGACGGCACAGATCTCGGCGATCGGTTCCAGTTCGCCGGTGTAGGTGGTGCCGAGTATCGCGACGACGCCGATCGTGTCCTCGTCGACGGCCTCGAGTACCTGTTCGGGCGTGATGACGTAGCGGCCCTCGGCCATCGGCAGATACCGCGGCTCGACGTCGAAGTACCGGCAGAACTTCTCCCACACCACCTGAACATTGGCGCCCATCACGAGGTTCGGCGTGCGGCCCTTCCACGCATCGCCCTTCTCGCCGCCGACCTTGGCGCGCCAGCGCCACTTCATCGCGAGCCCGGCCAGCATCACGGCCTCGCTCGACCCGATGGTCGACACTCCGACGGCGCTGGCCGGGTCGTCGTCGCGCAGATCCTCGGCGTGAAAAAGGTCGGCGACCATCGACACGCACCTGGCCTCGATGGCGGCGGTGGCCGGATACTCGTCCTTGTCGATCATGTTCTTGTCGAACGTCTCGGCCATCAGCTTCTCGGCCTCGGGGTCCATCCAGGTGGTGACGAAGGTCGCGAGGTTCAGGCGCGAGCTTCCGTCGAGCATCAACTCGTCGTGGATGAACCGGTACGCCGCGGCGGGGTCCATGGCCTCGTCCGGCAGGCGCAGCGACGGAACCGGGGCCATCGCCAACCGTCCCGTGTAGGCCGGGGAGACGTGCGGGGCGCGAGTGTGCTTGTGCGACATGACAACCTTTCGGATTTCGTTACAGTGCCGCGATCGCGCCGCGGACGTGGGCGAGGATGCGTGACGCCGAGGTCGGCGCCGGGTTCGGACCGGGGTCGGCGGCCGACAGGTTGGCCGCGCGAGCATGGACGAAGGCCGCGGCCGCGGCGGCCTCTCCGGACGGCAGGCCGGCCGCCAGGAGTGCGCCGATGATCCCGGACAGCACGTCACCGGAGCCCGCCGTCGCGGCCCACGACTGGCCGGCCGGGTTGAGATACGTTGCCGCGCCGGGCTGTGCGATGACGGTGACGTTGCCTTTGAGCAGCACCGTCACACCGAGCCGCTCGGCGAGGTCGCGCGTCGCGGCGACGCGGTCATCGCCCACCGGCACGCCGGCCAGCCGTTGGTATTCGCCGGCGTGCGGCGTCAGCACGGTCGGTGCGCTGCGGTCGGTGACCGGGCCGCAATCGGCTGCCAGCAAGGTGAGTGCGTCGGCGTCGGCGATCACGGGCAGGTCGGATTCCAGCGCGAACCGCAGCGCGGCCTTCGCGGTGTCGTCGGTGCCGAGCCCTGGCCCGACCACCCAGGCCTGCACGCGGCCCGCTTCTTGCGGGCTCGGTGCGGCGACCACCTCCGGCCAATGCGAAAGAACTTGCACGGCAGCACTTCCGGCGTAGCGCACCATGCCGGACGTGGCGGCCACGGCGGCGCCGGTGCTCAACACCGCAGCGCCCGGGTACGTCGCCGACCCGGACAGCACGCCGGTGACGCCCTGCGTGTACTTGTCGTCGTGCGGCCCGGGCACCGGCCAGCGGGCCTTGACGTCGGCGGCCTCGAATCCGATGAGGTCGGTCGGCGCGAGGTCGAGGCCGATGTCGACGAGTTCGATGCGGCCGCATTCGCCAAGCGCGTGTACGGGTTTGAGCCCACCGAAGGTGACGGTGACGGCCGCGTGCACATGGGGACCGTCGGCGGCGCCGGTCTGCACGTCGATGCCGCTGGGGATGTCGACGGCGACGACCGGTGCGGTGTTGGCGGCGAACACCGCCTCCGCGTCGGGGCGCAACGGGCCGCTCCCGGAAATGCCGACCACGCCGTCGATCACCAGATCCGTTGCCGTACCGATGGTTTGTACGATGTGACCGCCGGCCGATCGGAACGCCGCGAACGCCTTGGCGTGGGTGCGGTCGGGATTGAGCAACACCGCGTCGGCCGCCGCTCCCCGGCGCCGTAGGAAGGTGGCTGCCCACAACGCGTCGCCGCCGTTGTCGCCCGATCCCACCACGGCGCAGATGCGCCTGCCCGCGATCCCGCCCGTCCGTGCCCGCAATTCGCGCCCGACCGCGGTGGCCAAACCGTAGGCGGCGCGCCGCATCAGGGCGCCGTCGGGCAGCGATGCCAACAGTGGCGCCTCGGCTTCACGGATCGCGTCGGCGGAGTAGTAGTGCCGCATCAGCTCCCATTCCGCTCGTCGTGTCCGCGCGTCAACAGGTTACGTGCGTTTGCTCGGCGGGGTCAGGATTTGATGGCCGTCATCCGACGATCCGCGCGATGATCGCCCCTGCCGCACGCAACCGGTCCGGCGGGTGCGAGGCATAACCGAGAACCAGGCCAGGCGGTCCGGGCAGTCGCCGGTGCCAGGTCAGCGGGTGCACCAACACACCGGCGTCACGCAGCTCGTCGGCCACGGCAACGTCGTCGACCGCGTCGGGCAGCATGGCCAACAAGTGCAGGCCTGCGGCGACTCCGGTCACCCTGGCCGCCGGTAGCGCGGCGGCCAGGGTTTCGAGTAGCGCGTCTCGGCGGGCGCGGTGTCGCGCGCGGACCAGGCGGATGTGGCGGTCGTATCCGCCGGATTCCAAGAGTCGCGCCAGCACGAGTTGCGGCACGGTCGGGCTGCCGAGATCGGTGGCGTGCTTGGCGGCCACCAGGTCGGGGTGGCGTCGCCGCGGCGCGACCAACCACCCCAGCCGCAGCGCGGGCGCCAGGCTCTTGGAGGTGCTGCCGGCGTAGGCGATGCGATCGGGCGCCGAGGGGTGCAGCGCGGGCACGGGCGCACGGTCGTAGCGGTACTCGGCGTCGTAGTCGTCTTCGATCACCAACTCGCCGTCCCACGCGAGCAGCTCACGGCGCCGCTGCGGACCGAGCACGACACCGGTCGGGAATTGATGGGCAGGCGTGAGAAACACTGCGGCTGCGCCAGTTTCGGCCAATGCCCGCACCTGGACACCCTCGTCGTCGACGGGCACCGGTGCTGCCCGCAGGCCCCAGTACTCGAGTTCGTCGACGGCACCGCGCGAGCCCGGGTCCTCGACTGCGATGGTGTCGAGACCTTCGCGCTGCAATTGCTGTGCCAACAGCGCCGCGGCCTGTGCCACCCCGGCGACCACCAAGATGTCGTCGGGATCGACGCGGAGCCCGCGCGTGCGCCCGAGCCACGGCGCCAGCGCGTCCCGCAGCCGTGGATGCCCGCGCGGGTCGCCGTAACCCAAGTCTTCCGGCGACGCCTCCGCGAGCACCGCGCGTTCGGCTCGCAGCCAGGTGCTGCGCGGGAACGCCGACAGGTCCGGCACTCCGGGTGAGAGGTCGATGCCCTGGCCGATGGGCAGGCGTGGCCGCGGGAGGCGAGGCCGACCTGACCGGGGAACCGTGCGTGTGGGTCGCGATGGCTGGACCGGTCGCGCGAGCACGCGGGTGCCGCCGCCCGTGCGCCCGCTCACCAGGCCTTCGTCGGCGAGCCGGCGATACGCCTCGACGACCACACCACGCGACACGGCGAGCTCGCCGGCCAGGATCCGGGTGGCCGGCAGCCGGACGCCCGGGGTGAGCCGGCCGTCGGCGATCGCGCCGCGCAGCGCGTCCACGAGCCAGTCCGTGAGGCCACGAGCCGGCGCGGATGCGGGGTCGAGCTGCAGAAAATCCGCGCCCGGCGCCATTTGGTCCATTACAGAAGTCCAAACTTGGTGCTGTTTGGTGAACCATGCTGCGCCCAACATGGGTTCATGTCCAGCCCCATCCGCGCCGGCCTGTTCGGCGCACTCGGCATGACGTTCGTCGGCGGCAGCGTCGCGGTCTCCGGCGCACTCGCCGACGCGCCACTACACACCGCCCAGGCACTGCGCTATGCCATTGCCTGCATGTTGTTGCTCGCCTGGGTTCGGCTCACCGACCGCCCGCTGCGCCGACCTCGTGGAGCGGAGTGGCTCTGGCTACTCGGCGTCACCGCGAGCGGTCTCGTGCTGTTCAACGTGGCACTCGTGCACGGCTCGCAGCATGCCGAGCCCGCCGTGCTGGCCGTGGCGGTCGCCTGCGTGCCGATCGCGCTGGCCACGGTCGGACCCCTGTTGGAAGGCCACCGCCCGCATACGCGAATCCTGTTCGCCGCCTTGGTGGTGAGCGTTGGCGCCGTGGTGGTCGAAGGCCTCGGCCGCGCGGATGCGATCGGGCTGGCCTGGGCCATCGTCGTATTCGTGTGCGAAGCCGGCTTCACTCTGCTGGCCGTGCCGGTGCTGGCCGCACACGGGCCGGCCGGGGTTTCGGTCCACACCACGTGGTTGGCGGCGGCGATGTTCGGCGTCCTCGCGCTGACAACCGAAGGTTGGCGAGCTGCAGCAGATTTCGATGCCGGTGAGGTTCTAGCGATCGGATACCTCGCCGTCGGCGTGACCGCGATCGCCTTCATCCTCTGGTACACGTGCGTGCGCGGGCTCGGCACCGGACGGGCCGGATTGCTGACGGGCGTGGCACCCGTTGCCGCCGCGGTCATCGGCATCCTGCTGACCGGAGATATCCCCGGCGTGGCCGTCTGGTGCGGCGTGGGGTTGATCGGGTGCGGGCTGGCGACGGGCTTGGGCGACAACGCCGAGCGTGAGCTTGTTGGTCAAATTTCGGCGAAAACTCGCAATTAAGTTCACATTCGGCGGCGGCCGGCCGTCACTCCCTTGGTTTCAGGCCGAATCGGATGCCCGAAACCAAGAGATTCAGGCCGAATTCGAACCGTGCATCGAAGTCGAGCAGATGGTCGACAGGGCTGGACGCAAGGTGCGGATAGCTACCGGCATGCAACACGCCCTCGAGCGTCTCCAACTCACCACCGGTGGCACCCTGCTGCTCAAGCACCTCACCCAATACGTAACAGAAGACCGCACCGGCGGCCCACAACGCATGTTCGCCGACCAACCCGATCGCCTGCATACGGCCTACGAGCGTGTCGGTGAAGGTCAGGTTCGCACTCTTGGCGGCATAGTTTCCGCCGACGATCCGGGCTCCGTCACGTTGCGCCAACAACGCCGAACGCAGGCCTGCCGCAAGGCTTTTGACCTGAGCCGCCCAATCAGCGCTGTCCGGCGGGAAATCTGACATAGCGTTCGCGAGAATCGTCTCCGCCATCTCATCCATGAGCGCGTCTTTACCGTCGACGAGCCGGTAGATGGTCGGCAGATGCGCGTTCAGGCGGTCAGCCAGCCGCCGCATCGTCAGCGATTCCAACCCGCCCTCGTTGATAAGCGACAGAGCTTCAGTCACGACTCGCTCCGCACTGAGGTTCACCAGCCCGACCCGCTCCGCCCCGGTTGACACGTTAACGATGTTAACATTACCCTCTGACCTGGAGTTAACATTGTTAATGGAACGGAGGACGTGACGTGACCGAAGGGATCGGCGTTGCCGTGCGCCAGCTCCGGTGGGAGGCCGACGGCGTCGTGTCCGTGCAGTTGCAACCGTCGGCCGGTGGCCTTCTTCCGCCCTGGAGTCCCGGCGCCCACATCGACCTGGTGCTGCCGACCGGCATCCAACGCCAGTACTCGTTGTGCGGCCCGGTCGGCGAGCGGTCTTACTACCGGATCGGGGTCCGGCGCGAACGGGCGAGCCGCGGCGGGTCGGAGTACGTGCATGCGTTCCTGCGGCCGGGTCAGCGCCTGATGATTGCCGGTCCGCGAAACACGTTCGAACTCCGACGCGCCGATTCATACGTGTTCGTGGCCGGTGGCATCGGCATCACGCCGATCATTCCGATGATCCGTCAAGCCGAATCTTGGGGTCTCGACTGGAAACTCCTCTACGGCGGCCACACCGTCACGTCGATGCCATTCCTCGACGAACTTCGGGCGCACGGTTCACGCGTGACCTTCTATCCATCGGACGCGGACGGCCGGATACCGCTGGCCGAACATTTCGCCCAAGTTCGCGCGGGAGTGAAGATCTACGCGTGCGGTCCGGCGACGATGCTTGCCGCGCTTGAGGACGCTGTCGCGCACTGGCCGCCCGGCAGCCTGCAGCTCGAGCGTTTCAAGCCGAGGTCGAAACCGTCGACGCCAGACAGGCCGGTGGAGGTGGTGTGTGCGGCGTCGGGCAAGACCGTCACCGTTTCCGAGGATCAGAGCATCCTCACCGCACTGGAAGCCGGTGGGGTCAATGTGCCGTCGTCGTGCCGGTCAGGGATATGCGGAGCTTGCGAAACCCGCGTGCTCGAGGGTGTGCCCGACCATCGCGACGACATTCTTTCCGAAACCGAGCGAGCCGCGAATGACCGTATGTACGTATGTGTTTCGCGTGCGCAAACTCCACAGCTCGTTCTCGACGTGTAGGAGGCGCACATGGAAACAGCTACCGCCGCGGACGCATACGCGCCGATCACGATGGAGCGCATCCGCGAGATCGTCGGCTTCCCGGAACGGTTCATCGCGGAGAAGAAGGAAGCCAAACTGGGCGAATTCTCCGCCCGGTTCATCGCGCACAGCCCATTCTTCTGCATGTCCACGGTTGGCGCCGACGGCCAACTCGATACCAGTCCGCGGGGAGACCCACCGGGTTCGGTGCGCATTCTGGATCCGTGGACGCTCGCGATTCCCGACCGGCCCGGCAACAAGCTTGCCGACACTCACGAGAACATCACGAGTCATCCCGCGGTTGGGCTTGTCTTCTTCGTGCCCGGCCTTCGCGAGGTGATCCGGGTGAACGGTGACGCATTCGTCACCGACGATCCCGAACTACTCGACATGCTCAGCGCAGACGGCAAACCGGCGGTGCTGGCGACAATCGTGCGGATTCGCGAAGTCTTCGGCCAATGCGGCAAGGCCGTCATTCGGGCCAAGTTGTGGGAGGGTGACAGCCGCGGGCTGGCCGAAGCCGTGACCCTCGGTGGGGATTTCTACACCCTCACGATCACCGAAAGCGCTGCGAAGATGGCCGAGAAGCTCGGCGACCTCGCCGGCTCACTACACGCGGTCATCGAAGATCACTACGAGAACGATCTGTATTGACCCCGACATGAGCTCACGTTCGGCGGATGTCGTCGACCTCGTCCCACATCCGGCCGGCCCGCTCGGCGATCTCGTTCGGATACTCGCCGTTGATGGCATGTGAGGCGGCGGGCCAGATTTCGACCTGACCGCGCGGCAGGAGCCGTCGGGCCCGTTCGGCCGCCCGCTGCGCGTCGAGCATGACGCTGCGTCCCGCGATCAGCGCGAGTACTGGCACGTCGAGTGAGCGCAACTGCTCGTCGGTGAACAACTTCGGCATCGGGTTGCGGAGCACGAAATCCTTTGCACCCGAGGCGATCAGCTCCGCCTCGGTAGCGGCGGCCTCGATGTCGGCCCCACCGGATATCCACGACATGACGCCACGTCGCCACTTCTCGGGTACCCCCGGAGCGAGCAACGCGACCGAAGCCAGTACGGGTTTCAGGGGGACGCGCGCGAATGTGAAGACGGGGTCCAACAAGGTGATCGACGCTATGCGGCGCGGCCGGTGCACCGCACAGTTCGCCGCGGTCCAGCCGCCCATGGACACTCCGAGCAGATGCGCGCGCTCGCATCCGAGTCCGCCGAGGGCTTCGTCGAGCCACTGCGCCTGGTCTTCGCCACCACGGATCTTGGTGTGCTGCACCGACAGTCCGGCCTCACCCAATAGATCGATGCCGTAGACGGTACGACGCTCGAGCAGTGGGCCGAGATTCGCGAGATACATCGGAGTTGACGCATTGCGGCCCGGCAACAGCACGACCGGCGCACCGTCATCGGGTCCGCTGAAGCGGTAGGCCCGCACGGATCCGAACGAGGTCGGTACATCGAAGAGTTCGAAATCCGGTAGCTGGGCCATGCCGTTGCGGTAGGTGGCGAGGAAGTGATCGAAGGCCGCCGCGCTGACGAATGCCCCGAGGTCACCTCGGCTCCACCGGGGCGCGATGTTGACCGCTGGTACCGCGAGGTCCATCAGACCGGGGTCCCGAAGGTGAACAAGATGCCGAGATGCCGCGAAAGACTCGACATCTTGTTCACGTTGGACGAAACGATGATTATTCGACGGTGACGGACTTGGCGAGGTTGCGCGGCTTGTCGACGTCATAGCCGCGGGCCCGGGCCACGCCGGCCGCGAACACCTGCAGCGGGATCGTCGACAGGAGCGGCTGGAAAAGCGTTGAGACAGCCGGGATCTCGATCAAATGATCGGCGTACGGCCGCACCGTGTCGTCGCCTTCCTCGGCGATGACCACCGTGATCGCCCCGCGCGCCTGGATCTCCCGGATGTTCGACAACAGCTTGGCGTGCAGCGTCTGGGCGTTCTTGGGCGACGGCATCACCACGATCACCGGAAGGTTCTCGTCGATCAGCGCGATCGGGCCGTGCTTGAGTTCGCCGGCCGCGAAGCCCTCGGCATGCATGTACGCGAGCTCCTTGAGCTTGAGCGCACCCTCCAGCGCCACCGGATAACCGACGTGACGGCCCAGGAACAGCACCGTCGACGATGGCGCGAACCGTTGCGCCAACTGGCCCACCGGAGCGATGCCGGCCAGCACGCGGGCAACCAGATCCGGCATGGATTCCAGTTCGCGGTACTCGCGCTCGACCTCGTCGGGGTATTTGGTTCCGCGGGCCTGCGCCAGCGCCAGGCCGACGAGGTAGTTGGCCGCGATCTGGGCGAGGAACGTCTTGGTGGCGGCCACGCCGATCTCGGGCCCGGCGCGGGTGTAGAGCACCGCGTCGGCCTCGCGCGGGATCTGGCTGCCGTTGGTGTTGCAGATGGCCAGCACCTTGGCCTTCTGGGTCTTGGCGTGCCGCACGGCTTCGAGCGTGTCGGCGGTTTCGCCGGACTGCGAGATCGCGATCACGAGCGTGCTGCGGTCCAGCACCGGGTCGCGGTAGCGGAACTCGCTGGCGAGCTCGACCTCGACGGGCAGCCGCGTCCAGTGCTCGATCGCGTACTTGGCCAGCAGGCCCGAGTGGTAGGCCGTACCGCACGCGACGATGAACACCTTGTCGATCTCGCGGAGTTCCTGATCGCTCATCCGCTGCTCGTCGAGCACGATCCGCCCGTCGACGAAATGGCCGAGCAGGGTGTCGGCGACCGCCGTCGGCTGCTCGGCGATCTCCTTGAGCATGAAGTAGTCGTAGCCGCCCTTTTCGGCGGCGGACAGATCCCAGTCGATGTGGAATTCGCGGTAGTCAACGTCGGTGTTGCCGTAGAAGTCGCTGATCCTGTAGCCGTCGGCGGTCAGCACCACGGCCTGGTCCTGTCCGAGTTCGACGGCGTTGCGGGTGTGCTCGATGAACGCGGCCACATCGGAGCCGAGGAACATCTCGTTCTCACCCACGCCGAGCACCAGCGGGGTGGACCGGCGCGCCGCCACGATGGTTCCGGGATCGTCGGCGTTGGCGAACACGAGCGTGAAGTGGCCCTCGAGGCGCTGCAGGACGGCCAGCACCGACGCGGGGAAATCACCCGCGGTGTCGCCGTGCGTGTACTGCCGGGCGACCAGGTGGACTGCGACCTCGGTGTCGGTGTCGCTGGCGAACTCCACGCCGGCGGCCTCGAGCTCGAAACGCAAGGCGGCGAAGTTCTCGATGATGCCGTTGTGGACGACGGCGATCTTGCCCGCCGCGTCGCGGTGCGGATGGGCGTTGCGGTCGGTCGGCCTGCCGTGCGTCGCCCAGCGGGTGTGGCCGAGGCCCGTACTGCCGGTCAGGGTGCTGTCATCGGTCTCGGCGAGGGCGGCTTCGAGGTTGGCCAGCCGGCCGGCGCGCCGCCGCACCGTCAATCCGCCGCGACCGTCGATCAGGGCGATACCTGCGGAGTCATAACCGCGGTACTCCATGCGGCGCAGCGCGTCGACCACGATGTCGCGGGCCGGGCGCGCCCCGACGTAGCCGACGATTCCACACATAGGGATCCAGGGTAGTGCAACACCCACCTGGCACCCGATTCCGTGAGGTGTGGGCTACGGTCAACGGGTGGCCAGCACCAAGAAGCTCTTCGCTGCGTTGACCCGCCGCGGGCCGCACCGCGTACTGCGCGGTGACCTGGCTTTCGCCGGCGTGCCGGGTGTCGTCTACACCCCGGAATCCGGCCTGAACCTGGCCGGTGTGGCGTTCGCCCACGACTGGATGGCAAAGTCCGACAACTACACCAAGACGCTCGAGCACCTGGCGTCCTGGGGCATCGTCGCGGCGGCGCCCAACACCGAGACCGGGCTGGCCCCGTCGGTGCTCAACCTCGCATTCGACCTGGGCGCGGCGCTCGACATCGTCAGCGGGGTGCGGCTGGGGCCGGGCAAGATCAGCGTCCACCCGACGAAACGCGGCCTCGTCGGCCACGGGTTCGGCGCGTCGGCCGCGGTGTTCGCCGCGGCGGGCATGCCGAACAAGCCCAAAGCCGTCGCCGCGCTGTTCCCTACGATCACCAAACCGCCTGCCGAGCAGCCTGCGGCGACGCTGCAGGTGCCGGGCTTGGTGCTGACGGATCCGGGCGATCCCATGACGTTGCGCTCGAATGCCGTCGAGCTCTCGCGGGCGTGGGAGGGCGCGACGCTGCGCACGGTCGACGACATCAAGGCCGGTGGGCTGATGGAGGGACGCCGGCTGGCCCGCGTCCTCGGCCTGCCCGGTGCCCACCGCGGCACCCAGAAGATCGTGCGTGCGCTGCTGACCGGCTACCTGCTCGCGACGCTCGCCGGTGACAAGACGTACAAGGATTTCGCCGACCCCGAGGTTCAGCTGCCCCACACCCAGACCCCCGACCCCAACGCGGATCCCGTCGCGCTGGAGGACAAGGTCGTCGCGCTCCTCAAGCCCTGAGCACACCCCAACCAACCGGTTGGGTATATAACTCGGTGATGCGGACAGGCATCTTTCTGAGTTATGCCGGTGGTTTCAAAGAGGCCGCCGACCAGGTCGTCGAACTGGAGAAAGTCGGCGTCGACATCGCGCTCGTGGCCGAGGCGTACTCGTACGACGCGATCAGCCAGCTCGGCTACCTGGCCGCCAAGACCTCGACCATCGAACTCGGCACCGGGGTGGTACCGATCTACACCAGGACTCCCTCACTGCTGGCGATGACGGCAGCCGGGGTCGACTACGTGTCCGACGGGCGGTTCCGCCTTGGCATCGGCACGTCGGGCCCGCAGGTGATGGAAGGCTTTCACGGCGTGCCGTTCGACGCTCCGCTCGGCCGCACGCGCGAGGTGGTCGAGATCTGCCGGCAGGTGTGGCGTCGCGAGAATGTCCACTACGACGGCAAGTACTACCAACTCCCGCTGCCGGCCGATCGCGGGACCGGCCTCGGCAAATCGCTGCACTTGATCAATCATCCGGTGCGCGAACGCATTCCGATCACCATCGCGGCCCTTGGACCGAACAACGTCGAACTGACGGCCGAGATCGCCGAGGGCTGGCAGCCCGTGTTCTACTTCCCCGAGAAGGCCGATGACGTGTGGGGCGAGGCGCTGCGCGCGGGCTTCGCCAAACGCGATGCGGAACTCGGTCCGCTCGATGTCATGGTGAGCGCAAGCCTGGCAATCGGCGATGACGTCGACGACCGGCTGGCGTGGGCGAAACCCCAACTGGCCCTGTACATCGGCGGCATGGGCGCCCGGGGTAAGAACTTCTACCACAACCTCGCCACCCGGTACGGGTTCGGCGAGGTGGCCGACCGCATCCAGGACCTCTACCTCGCGGGCAAGAAGACCGAAGCCATCGACGCGGTACCCGATGAGCTCGTCCGTAACGTATCGCTGGTCGGGCCAAAGGGTTTCGTCAAGGAGCGGTTGGCCGCCTACGCTGACGCCGGCGTGACGACGCTGCTGGTGCACCCGCTGGCGTCCGACAGCGCCGAATCAGTGCGGTTCTGTGCGGAATTGGTGTCGTTGGCGCGTTAGACCAGGACTGTGCCGCCGTCGACCGTGAGCACCACGCCCGTGCCGAACTCCTGCTCCATGAAGTAGACGTAGGCCAACGCGGTGTCGGTGGGGTCACCGATCCGCCCCACCGGAAGCTGTTGTGCGTACCGCTCGACGATCGCCTGACGGTCGGCGTCGCTCAACGCCGACCACAGCGGCGTCACGATCGGGCCGGGCGCGACGGCGTTGACCCGCAGTGGTGCCAGTTCGATGGCCAACGCCCGGGTCATCGCGTTGATGGCACCGCACACCGCGGTGGGCAGAACGCCCAATCCGGGCTTCTCCGCGGCCGTGCCGCTCGTGAGGGTGATCGAGCCACCCGTGTTGATCCGCGGCGCGAAGACCCGTATCGCCTGCAATTGGCCGATGAACCGGGTGCCGAAGAAGCCGGTGATCGCCTCGGGGGTGAGATCGTTGAATCCGATCATCTCCAGAGCCTCGCCCGCGGAGAACACCAGGTGATCGATCGGCCCTACCTCCTTGGCCAACCGGTCCAGCGACTCGGGGTCCGTCAGATCGACGGTCGAACCGCGGGCGTCGTCAGGCAACGTGGCCAATGCGTTGTCGACACTGGACTGCTTGCGCGACACCACGATCGGAACGCCGCCACGGTCGGCGACGGCAGACGCGACACCCAGGCCGATGCCCGATGTGCCGCCGATGATCAGGACGCGTGCGTTCTTGAGGTTCATGTCTCCACTGTCGAGTCGGCGGCCGGGTTCGTCCAAGACCCTTTTCGTCGCCCGGCGATACCCTTGAGGTATGAGCAGCAGCGATCTCGATCTGCGCAAACTGCGGTACTTCGTCGCGGTCGCCGAAGAGTTGAACTTCGGCCGCGCGGCCCAGCGCCTGCACATCGCGCAACCAGTGCTGTCCCGCCAGATCCGGGCATTCGAGGACGAACTCGGTGCGCAGCTGTTCACGCGCGGTTCGCGCGGCACTCAGCTGACCCCGGCGGGGACGCAACTCCTGCAGGACGCCAAGGTTCTGCTCGATGAGGCGAAGGCGTTGCGCCAGCGGCTGTCTCGCGTCGCGGCACCGACCGTGACGGTGACGGTCGGGGTGATGCCGGGGCTGCGGGCTACGGCAGCCGCGACGGCGTTCGAAGCCGCCGGCCCGGGCCGGCGCGCGGTGGTGCGCCAGGTGGGCTGGAACGAGCAGGTCGAGGTGGTGCGCAGCGGCGAGGTCGATGTGGTCTACGCCCGCGAGCCGATCGACCACCGCGGCCTCGGCACCGCACCGCTGCTGGAGGAACCGCTCGATGCCCTCCTGCCCGCCGACGATCCGCTGGCCGCGCGGTCATCGGTGCGGTTGGCCGACCTGACCGACCGACTATTGCTGCAGGACCCCGCCACACTTCCGGAATGGCGTACACAGGCTACGGCCGATCAGCGCTGGGCGCCGCCGCGCGCCACGGTGTGCACCGTCGAGGACAAACTCGAACACGTCGCCGCGCGCGAAGGGTTCGTCGTGCTGCCACGGTCGACGACGGCCTATTACCGGCGCCCCGACGTCCGGGTGGTGCCGGTAGACGATCTTCGTCCCAGCCACGTCACCCTGATCTGGAATGCGGCCGTCGACAATCCGGTTCGCGACGCATTCGTGGCTGCCGCACTCGCGTGCCGCGACGACACGATCTGACTGACCGCCATGGAGTAGGACCGCGCCGGCGCGGCGAAAAATGCAGTAGGGCATTACTGCATCCATGCCCTCGCGGCGGCATGACTATGGTCCGAGACAGTGGAAGGACGGACACATGCGTCATGCAACCCCATCGCTCGCCCTCGCCGGCGCCCTCGTATTGCCCCTGGTCGCTGTACCGCCCGACGCCGACGCCATGCGAACCGAAGTTCGCGCGGTGCAACCCGCAGCCGTCGCCAGATACGCCCCCGACGCCCTGCTTGTGCACCTTGGCCGAACCGCGGTCACTGCGGTTCCGCCGGGCGATCAGGCGGTGAGTGGCCAACTCGCCAACGCCACTTCAGCGGCGACGAGTGTCGATTGGCGGGCGTTGATCTCAACGATCACGAGCACCGCTGCCGCCGTGATCCTCGCCCCGGTTGTCGTCGCGTTCGTGGGCCTCGCGTGGGTGATATCGCAGATTCAGAACTTCTTTTACAACCGCGAAAACGCAACTCCCGCAGCGCTTCCACCGACTGATACACCCGTCCAGGCCAAGCGCAACGCGCCGACCGAGCCCGCAGCGGTAGACGAGCAACCCACAAAGCCAAGGACTGCGAAGTCTTCGGCCAAGCCAACCGAACGCGAGCTGACCAAGCCTGCCCAGCGAGCACCGACACCTCGACCCGTGGTCCGCGAGTCGCTGGGAGACGGAGAGCGGCTCCGCGTTCTGGCTCCGGGGCCCGATGATCGCCGATCGACCACCCGCCACACCGCAGCCGATGATGGAGTGACCAAGTCCAAATCCACCCCGCGCGCAGCGTCGCCGGCCGCCAAGTCATCGGCCGATCGCGACTCTGATCATGGCGAACGCGACAACAAACGTGACGATTCGTCCAAACATCACCGGTGATATCACGTTCTGCAACCATCTACCGGTTCCGCTGAGGTGCTGATGTGACCAGTGTGGTCATCGATCACTGACCGACCTGCGGCAGCTCGTCAGCCGCGATCTCACACGGTGTCTCCCCCTCTGGCGCGGCGAGCGGTTCAGCGGCCGGCTCAGCAGGCGGCGGCGTCGTGGGGACCGGCTCAGGCGGAGCCGCCGGCGGCTCAACGCTTCCCACCTGTTCCGGCGCGACGGGCGCATCCTCGATCTCCTCGACGGGCTCGTCCTCAGCGGCCGCGTCGTCCTCGCCTTCCTCCTCTTCCTCGCCTTCGTCGATCTCCGGCTCCTCAGAGTCCTCGGCCACCTCGTCGTCGAGGTCCAGCGGCTCGTCACCGAGCGGATCCTCGTCCGGCAATCCCTCGGCAGCCGATCCGATCAGTCCACCGAACAGGTCGGCGAGCTGTTGGCCGGTGCCCGCCAAACCGGCACCCATGTCAGGCAAACCGCCGCCGGCACCGGGCAATCCCGCGCCGAGCGTCTGCCCGAGGCCGGGCGGTGTCAACGGCTCGACCGGTGCGGCCGGCGGCGGCGGTGCAGGCGCGGACACACCTGCTGGGCTCATCGTCGGCGGTGGAGCCGACCAACTCGGCGCCGAAGGCCACGACGGCGCACTGCTCGGGCCCGGAGTGAAGCCGGCGGGCACCGTCGGAGCACTCGCGGCGCCGACCGGCGGTGCGTCGTCACGGACCGCGGCGTCGCGCGCCGCAGCGCCAGGAGACCACGCCGGGCCGAGCGCCCCGGGTATCTCGAACACCGGGACCGGCCCGGACCTGAGCGCGGCCAGGGCCGCATCGTAGGCATCGGCCACCGCGGTCGTCGCGGCGCGCATCACCGTAAGCCATTCGCCGGCAATCGCGTTGTCCACGAAGGGCTTCACCTGCTGGTCGATGAGTTCGCTGGCGGTCGACCGGTCCCCCAACCCGGTGGTCACCGTACGCGCCGCAGCCAGCCACATACCACGCTGCGCGCCGTGACGGCCCTCGATCTGCTGGGTGACAGTCACTTTGCGCTCGACCGCCGACCGCAACTCGTCGGAGAGTTGAGCCAGTGTGGACGCGGCAGCGCGCAGTGCGGTGACGGCGTGTCCGGCGGAGATCGCATGGCGCTGCAGGAAATCGCCAGACGCTCGTGCCCCACTGCCATGCCAACCGTCAGACAGTACGCGAATCTGCTTGTCCTGCAATCGCAATGCCGGCTCCATCGATACCGCTGCGGCCGTCAGCGCCGCACATTCGTTGTCGATCGCCCGCAGATCCAAACCTCGTTCGGTGTCGTACCACTCGTGCACCTGGCGGGCGTGGCCGGTGAGGTCCTGATGGTGGTAGCCGAGCAGCCGGCAGGCCCACACGTATTCGGCCAACGTGTCGACGGCGGGGCGCCCGGGCGCCAAAAGGTCTGTGGTGTCGATGTTCAGCGCCACCGGTCAGCCCACCCGGCTCGCTGCCCTGCCGTCCGCGGCAAGATACCGATCCGCCGAGGCGCGCAGCACGGCGCCGATCTCCCCCGCCGCGCGGGCCCATTCTCCGAGCGGTTCGGCCAGATCGTCGAGGGCGGAACGCACGGCGTCGCCCTGGGCAACATGGGCCTGGCCAGCCGCCGATCCGTCGAAAGCCGCTCTGCTCAACCGCGTCCGGACGGTGGCGTCGACGATGTCTGCCGCGGCCTCGTACTGCCGCGCCGCGTCCATGAGTGCCTCGACGTCGATACGGGCAGCGTCAACTACTCCCATATCCGGTTAGACGCGGACGGGGCCCGACGGGTTCCGTCGAATCAGCGTTGATGGCTGACAGATTCAGCCACCCGCACCGCGAGCTGGCGCGCGGTGTTCTCATCGGCGGCCTCGACCATCACCCGGACCACCTGCTCGGTGCCCGACGGCCGCAGCAGGATGCGTCCGGTGTCGCCGAGTTCCGCCTCGGCCTGCGCCACCGCCGACTGCACCGACGGGGCCTTCGCCACGGTCGCCTTGTCGGCGACCTCGACGTTGATCAGAACTTGCGGCAACGTCTGCATCGGGGCAGCGAGCGCCGCCAGCGTCGAGCGGGTCTGCGCCATCCGCGACATGAGCCGCAGGCCGGTCACGATGCCGTCACCCGTCGTACCGAGGCCGGGCATCACGATGTGGCCGGACTGCTCGCCACCGAGCGAGAACTCGCCGGCCCGCAGCTCTTCGAGGACGTAGCGGTCACCGACGCTCGTGGTGCGGACCTCGATACCGGCCGCACGCATGGCCAGATGCAGGCCGAGGTTACTCATCACCGTGGCCACCAACGTGTTGGACGCCAACTCGTCGGCTTCTTGCATGGCCAGGGCGAGCACGACCATGATCGCGTCGCCGTCGATCACCTGCCCGGTCGCGTCGACTGCGAGGCAGCGGTCGGCGTCGCCGTCGTGGGCCAGTCCGAGATCGGCACCGTGCTCGACGACCGCGGCCTGCAGCACCTCCATGTGGGTGGAGCCGCAGCCGTCGTTGATGTTGAGGCCGTTGGGCTCGGCGTTGATCGCGATGACGTTGGCGCCCGCGGCCCGGTAGGCGCGGGGCGCGGCCGCCGATCCGGCGCCGTGCGCACAGTCGACGACGACGGTCAGCCCCTCAAGCCGCGTCGTGACGGCCTTACTCACGTGGCGCAGATAGCGGTCCAGCGCGTCCTCTGCGTCGACCACCCGGCCGAGGCCCGCGCCCGTCGGCCGCTGCCCCGGACCCGCGTTCACCAGTTCTTCGATGCGGTCCTCGGTTGCGTCGTCGAGCTTGTGCCCGCCCGGGCCGAAGATCTTGATGCCGTTGTCGGGCATCGGGTTGTGCGACGCGGAGATCATCACGCCGAAGTCGGCGTCGTAGGCGCTGGTCAGGTACGCCACCGCGGGGGTGGGCAGGACTCCGACGCGCAGGGCGTCGACACCCTCGCTGGTGAGGCCCGCGATGACCGCGGCTTCCAGCATCTCGCCGCTCGCCCGCGGGTCACGCCCGACCACGGCGACCCGCCGCCCGTGTCCGGCGGCGTTGCCGAGTCGCCGGGCAGCCGCGGAACCCAGCGCCAGCGCGAGCTCCGCGGTCAGATCGCGATTTGCGACGCCGCGCACGCCGTCGGTGCCGAACAGTCGAGCCATGCCCTTAAACTTCTCATAATTTCCCGCCCGAAACACAACCGACGAGGTCAACGACCGTGCCGCGGCCGAATCGGTACCGGATCGAGACAAAGAGAATCGCCGCCCGCTCCCATCGTCTGGGTGCGGACGGCGATTCACCTAGCTGCGAGGCCTAGCTGCCTTCACCACTGCCTTCCTCGGCGGGGGCCGGAGCACTCCCGGTCTCCTCGGCGGTGCCGGAGCCCTCGGAGCCCTCTGCCGCGCCCTCGGGCTGTTCGGCCGCGCCGTCGGCGGGTGCGCCCTCGTTCTGCTTGAACTCGACCGCGCCAACGTTGTTGTTGCAGACATTCTGCTGCGTGCCGCTGGCGTCGACGTTCTGCGCGACCGTGGTCACCTGGGCCACCTCACCGTCGCAGACGCCTGCGGCGATCTGGGCCGCGGTGCCGATCGGCACGTCTTCGAGTACGCCTGCGGTGCCGAGTGCGAGATCCACCTGACCGTCATTCGGCTGAGCGTTGGCGATGCCCATTCCGGCGGACAGGAACAGCGCCCCACCGAATGCGGCGCCGACTGTCACTCGCTTGATAGTGCTCTTCATCAACTACTCCCTTTCAGTCAGGAAGCGGTCCGGTCCCCCAACGAGCTGACTGACTCGCACCGGCGGCAGATTCGGCCTGCCTGGGCGCGCTTCCACGCCCCCGCCTCGACCCAAGGGTTTTTCACATTTGCGTCCGATGTCAAACCAAGATCAGCCGATGATTCGCGTGAATATCGACAATCGAATTAGCTCGCTATTCGGCGAAGATCGCCGTGAGCAGGAATAGGTCAAACTTGCTCGCCGCCGAAGGTCATTACTGAAAATGCCGACATCGACAGAATAAAAAACCGCCGAGCGTGGGTGATCCCACGCTCGGCGGCATAAGGCTGTACAGATCAGCGCTTGCTGTACTGAGGCGCCTTGCGGGCCTTCTTGAGGCCGTACTTCTTGCGCTCGATGGCACGCGGGTCACGCGTCAGGAACCCGGCGCGCTTCAGCGCGGGACGATCCTCCGGCTGCACCAGGATGAGGGCACGCGCGATCGCGAGGCGCAGCGCACCGGCCTGGCCGGACGGGCCGCCACCATCGAGATGGGCGTAGATGTCGAACTGCTCCAGCCGATCGACGGTCACCAGCGGGGCCTTGATCAGCTGCTGGTGCACCTTGTTCGGGAAGTAGTTCTCCAGGGTGCGGCCGTCCAGGTTGAACTGGCCGGTGCCGGGCACCAAGCGAACCCGCACCACGGCCTCCTTGCGGCGGCCGACGGTCTGGATGGGACGGTCGATGATGACCGGCTCGCGCGGCTCGGCGGCCTCGGTCACGACCTCTGTCACCTCGGTCTCTGTCACTTCGGTCACTGGGCCACCTGCTTGATTTCGAACGGAACCGGCTGCTGCGCGGCGTGCGGATGATCAGGACCCGCGTACACCTTCAGCTTCTTCTGGATCTGCCGGCCGAGCTTGTTGTGCGGGAGCATGCCGACGATCGCGTTCTCGACGACGCGGGTCGGGTGCTTCTCCAGCAACTCACCGATGGTGCGCTTACGCAGGCCGCCGGGGTAACCCGAGTGGCGGTAAGCGAACTTGTTGGTGAGCTTGTCGCCGCTGACGGCGATCTTCTCGGCATTGATGACGATGACGAAGTCGCCACCATCGACATTGGGCGTGAATGTCGGCTTGTGCTTGCCGCGCAGCAGCTTGGCTGCTTCGACGGCGAGCCGGCCGAGCACCACGTCTTGGGCGTCGATGACGTACCACGAACGCGTGGTGTCACCCGCCTTCGGCGTGTAAGTAGGCACAGTGCTTACCTTCTCTTCTCGGGTTGAGTGCCGGTCAGGCATGTGCACTGGGATTCCCGGCGACCGACATTGACCCGGGGCCCGATTGCCCATGAGGGCAGCACACGCCAACGGAGCAGCTTACCGGCCGCTGTACGCGCAGGTCAAAACGCGGTTGCGGGGGCCGAGCGTTGGCTTGTGTTCGAGATTCTCACGAAATCTCGAACACAAGCCAACACTGGGCGTGTGGCGCCAGGACTATCGGTAGTCGATGACCACCCGGCCGTCGATCTTGCCCTGTTCCATGCGGCCGAACACCTCGTTGATGTCGTCGAGTGACGCAGTTTCGACCGTCGGATGGACCAGCCCACGGGCGAAGAAGTCCAGCGCCTCGGCCATATCCTGGCGCGATCCGACGATCGAGCCACGGATCGTGAGCCCCTTGAGCACGATGTCGAAGATCGGCGCCGGGAAATCCCCTGGCGGCAGGCCGACGAACACAATGGTGCCGCCGCGGCGAGCCAACCCGATGGCCTGACCGAACGCCTGCGGGTGCACCGCGGTCACCAGCACCCCGTGCGCGCCGCCGGTCGCCGCCTGCACCTCGGCCACGACGTCGGCGGTCTTTGCGTTGACCGTCACCTCGGCGCCCAACCGGCCCGCCAACGCCAGCTTGTCGTCGTCGATGTCGATCGCGATCACGCGCAACCCCATCGCGCGCGCGTACTGCACCGCGACGTGGCCCAAGCCGCCGATCCCGGAAATCGCCACCCACTGCCCCGGCTGCGTGTCCGTCACCTTCAGGCCTTTGTAGACGGTGACTCCGGCACACAGGATCGGTGCGACCTCGACCGGGTCGACGCCTTCAGGGATGCGTGCGGCGAAGGCCGCGTTCACCAGCATGTACGAACCGAAGCTGCCGTTGACGCTGTAGCCGCCGTTCTGCTGGCTCTCACACAGCGTCTCCCACCCCGTCCGGCAGTACTCGCAACTGCCGCAGGCCGACCACAGCCAGGCATTGCCCACCTTGTCGCCGACCTTGAGGTCGGCCACGCCGGGGCCCAGAGCCACGACCGTTCCGTAGCCCTCGTGGCCTGGAACAAATGGCGGAGTGGGTTTGACGGGCCAATCACCGTGTGCCGCATGAAGATCCGTATGACACACTCCCGAGGTCTCCAGTTTGACCAGGGCTTCCCCTGGGCCGGGGGTGGGCCGGGGAACGTCGGAAACCTCAAGCGGGGCACCGAATTCAGTGACCACCGCAGCGCGCATCGTCTCAGATGTCGGAGTCATGACCTCCAGTCAACACCTATTCGGCGCGTCTCACTCCAATTCGGTGACACGCCGCACACGCCAACAGCACAGCTAACCGGCCGGTGTCCATCCAGGTCAAAACGCGCTTCGAGGCCGCCACACCGGACGACTGCGATATGCGCACAGATGTAACGCGTCAACCACTGATCTCGAAGCGAGAAGCGCTCCCAGCCACCTCGGCTCAGCAGAACAATGATCACACCCGACCAGCCAGAGAGTGAATCAGCCGATGACCATTACCGACGCGCGGCGTTCCAGTAGGCACCAGACGCTCACCGCTTGGCCGCTGCTAGCGCCGGGACTGCTGATCGTTTGTGTGCTGGCCGTGCTCCCGCTCCTGCTGGTCGCCCGCAACAGCGTCGCGGAGGCGGACCGTTACGGCCAGGTGCGCGGCGGGTTCACCTTCGAGAACTTCACCCGACTGGCCGATCCGGTGTACGCGAAGACGCTTGTCTACAGCCTCGCCATGGCGGCGCTCAACACGATCTTCTGCCTCATCGTCGGATACATCGTCGCGTACTACACGGTTTCCCAACCCGCTCATCGCCAACCGTTGATCCTGCTACTCATCATCGTGCCGTTCTGGACCGACTTCCTGGTGCGCACGTTCGCGTGGATGACGCTGCTCGGGTCAGACGGTCCCGTCCTCGGCCTGCTCCGAATATTCGGCGATGCGGGCGATCCCCTTGTGCCGAGCCAGACCGCCGTCATGCTGGCGCTGCTCTACGCATTCTTGCCGACCGCAATCTTTCCCATCTACGCGTCGATGCGCGGCATCGACCCGTCACTGCGTGAGGCGGCCGCCGACTTGGGCTGCGGGTGGTGGCGCACCCATTTCAGGGTGATCGCACCACTGAGTTCAGCCGGGATCGTCGCCGCCGCGCTGTTGATCTTCGTTCCTACCCTGGGGGTGTTTGTGATCCCGGTGCTTCTCGGCGGCGGAAAGAGCCTGCTGGTCGGCAACCTGATCGTCACGCTCTACACCGAATTCCGCAATCAGCCAATGGGCGCAGCACTGTCCATGGTCGTGCTCATCCTCATGATTGCCTCGATCGGCATCGCCGGGCTGATCCTGAAGTTCCGTAACAGGAGCGCACGATGGACCGCCTGACGGGCTGGGTCGCCAAGGCGGCCTTGGTTTTTCTGTACGTACCGATCGTGGCCGTCGTGGTGTACTCGTTCAACGCGTCGGAAACCAGCAGTCGGTGGGGCGGATTCAGCGTCAAGTGGTACGGCGAGGTGTTCACCGACCGCGCACTTCTGAAAACCCTGCAGACGAGTTTCACCGTTGGAGCCATCGCCGCGGCGGTTGCGACGACGGTCGGCTTCCTCACAGCTTTCGGCCTCGCCCGTTACCGGGTGAAGGGGCGGACGTTGTTCCTCGGCGCGGTCCTGCTTCCCCTTGTCCTCCCCGAGATCGTCCTCGGCGCAGCATTACTCACCGTATTCAGTACCGTCCAGCTGCCGCTCGGCATTCCGACCATCGTGCTCGGCCACATCGTCATCTCGTTGCCCCTGACGACGTTGATCCTGATGGGTGCGATCAGCTCCCTGGACAGCTCGCTCTCCGAAGCGTCCGCAGACCTCGGCTGCACACCGTGGCAAACCTTCATCCGCGTGCTTTTCCCACTGCTGCGGTCGTCGATTTTCGCCGCGTTCCTACTGGCGTTCACGACATCGTTTTCCAACATCGTCATTTCGACCTTCACCAGCGGCGTCGGCTCGACAACGTTGCCCCTGCGCATCTACAGCCTGCTGAAGACCGGTATCACACCCGAGATCAACGCGCTCGGCGCAATGTTGATAGTCGCGACCGTGCTGCTCATCTTCGCCGTCGGCATCCGACAGATGCGGCGGATTCTCGTCGGCTACGAAAATGCCGGCCAATCCAGCTGACTCGTTCACTTCCTAACTCGCCACACGAAAGGGCACCACCATGCAGAAGACAACCAGGCCGAAACGACGCATCGCATGTATCGCGCTCGCGGTGGCGTCGGCGCTCGCCCTGACCGCGTGCGGCGGCAGTGATTCAGGCGAGCCGAACGAGCTCAACCTGTACGCATGGGCCGGCGAAGTTCCCGATTCCGTCATCGAAGCATTCGAGAAGGAAACCGGCATATCGGTCAACGTAGACACGTTCGACAGCAACGAGACGATGATTGCCAAGCTCTCGGCGGGCAACACCGGCTACGACATTGTCGAACCCAGCCAGTACGCCGTCCAGAATCTGGCGGGACAGAACCTCGTCGACCCGATCGACTACAGCCGGGTTCAGGGCATGGACAATGTCATGGACAAGTTCGTCAATCCGGGCTTCGACCCGGAGAACAAGCATGCCGTTCCGTGGGTTTGGGGTACCACGGGCCTGCTGTACAACCAGGCGTGTACGAAAGCTCCACTGACAAGCTGGAATTCGCTGTTCGATCCCGCCTACCGCGGCAAGATCTACATGCTCGACAACATGCTGGCGAGCTACATCGTCGGCCTGCAATCGACCGGATCGAGCGCAACGTCGACCGATGAAGCCGAGATCGAAAGAGCCACCGAGAAGCTCCTCCAACAGAAACCCCTACTCGCGGGTTACAACTCGACGAACTACTACGACCTGGTGGCCGCAGGCGACGCGTGCGCGTCACTGGCTTGGGGCGGTTCGTCAGTCGGCAAGGTCGTCGCGGCCAACCCGGACGTGAAATACACACTTCCCGTAGAAGGCGGCACCCTGTGGGTGGACAGTTTCTCCATCGCCAAGGGAGCACCTCACCCGGACGCCGCATATCAGTGGTTGAACTTCGTTCTCCGGCCGGAAGTCGGCGCGATGGCAACCAACGACGGATCGCTCGCCACCACCAACCAGGCTGCACAGACACTGATCACCGATCCGAGCGTGCGCGAGAACCCCGCGATCTTCGTCTCCGACGATCAACTTCGAAAGGCTGAATTCATCCTCGATCCGGGTGAGGCGATGAAGTACTACCAGGACGGCTGGACCAGGATCAAGGCCTCCTGATGTCCACGTCGGCGATCCGCCTTTCCGGGATCACGAAGTCTTTCGGCGACGCTACCGTTGTTCATCCGCTCGACCTCGAAATCGGTCAGCACGAGTTCTTTTCGATCCTGGGCCCCTCGGGGTGCGGAAAAACGACACTCATGCGCATGATCGCCGGCTTCGAGACGCCATCAGCCGGCGAGATCGAGCTGGCCGGAACGTCGGTGACCGACGTGCCGACTCGAAAACGCGACCTGAACATGGTGTTTCAAAGCTATGCCCTGTTCCCCCATCTGACCGTGGCCGAGAACGTGGCATTCGAACTGCGGGTCAAACGGGTACCAAAGTTGGAGGTTGTGGAGCGGGTCGACGCTGCGCTCAAGCTCGTACGGCTTGAGGCGCTCGCGAATCGCAAGCCCACACAACTCTCGGGCGGCCAACGTCAACGCGTCGCACTTGCCCGCGCAGTTGTCGGGCGTCCCGCGGTCATTCTGCTCGATGAGCCGCTCGGCGCGCTCGATCTTCAGCTTCGCAAGGAGATGCAGATCGAACTCAAAAAGCTGCAACGCGAGGTGCACACCACCTTCGTCTACGTCACTCACGACCAAGAGGAGGCGTTGACCATGAGTGACCGCATCGCTGTCATGTCTGCCGGACGAATACTACAGATCGGCTCACCGACTGAAATTTACGAACATCCCGCTTCGCGCTTCGTCGCCTCGTTCATCGGTAGCTGCAACGTCATCGAGGCCGCAAAGGTCGGCGACAACATCGTCGTACCGGCTGTGGGGCCAGTCCCGGCCACAACCATCGGAGAGATCCCCGATGGTGCTGCGGTCGGTCTGGCGCTACGCCCCGAAAGAATCTCGATCGGGGCCACGCAGCCTGACGCGGACTTTGCGATCAGGGGCGCACTGACCGAATCGATCTACACCGGCGACGAGTGGCGGTTCGGCGTGCGCATCGCACCGGAGGCACACCTCGTGGCCACAGTACCGAGTGCACAGCTCACGCCCGAGCTGGCCGCGGTAGAGCCTGGCGGCACCCTGTGGCTCAGCTGGCGCGCCGCGGACGCCAAGGCGCTCGCCTCCTGAATCTGGAAGCGGTTCAACCACCTTCATCGTCTAGAAAGGAGTGGTCATGCGTGTTGCCATCGCGCAGTTCGGCCCCACCACCGACACGACGGCGAACCTCGCCGCCATCGACCGACTCACCGCCCACGCCGCCGCAGACAGCGCTGACGTGATCGTTTTCCCCGAGGAGGCGATGCTCAGCGTCGACGGTCTCGATCACCGGCTCTCCGAGCTGGTCGACCTGCAGTGGCCCCTTTTCGAGGCGCACCTTTCCGGTCTCGCCGAAAGTCACGACATCGCCATCATCGCGGGTGGCTATGAGCCGAACGGAACCTCTCGCCCCAACAACACACTCGTCGCGGTGGATTCGGGCGGTGACGTCCTCACCCGCTACCGCAAGCTGCACCTGTATGACGCGTTTGCGTATCGCGAATCCGACTACGTGACACCGGGCCCCACGTTGCCGCCGGTAGTCGACCTCGCGGGATTGCGCATCGGACTGGTGAACTGTTACGACCTTCGGTTCCCAGAACTCACTCGCCACTTGATCTCGCAAGGCGCTGAACTCATTTCGGTGTCAGCCGCATGGATGTCGGGGCACCGCAAGGCAGACCATTGGGAAACGTTGGTGCGTGCCCGTGCAATCGAGAACACCGTCTGGGTCGCGGCTGCGGGCACCATTTCGTCCGCGTGCATCGGCGATTCGCTGGTGGTCGATCCGCTCGGGGTGGTGAAGGCGGCACTCGGCGACGAACCGGAGGCCGTGGTCACCGTCGAGATTTCGACCGCGCGGACCCAGGCTGTTCGCAGCGTCTTGCCGGCACTCGACAACCGGCGTATCGAGCTCACGATGACGGTGACCTCGTGATGACACCGATCACCTTCAATTCCGCTCCCCCGCGGCTGGATCCGTCGCTCGTCGGCAAGCTCGAGCGAGTCTCGTTCCCGACGCTCGGGCACTACCTCGAAGAAGGCTTCGTCGATCCGTCACTCGTGCGTCAGGCGGGATCCGGCCGGGTCGTGGGCCGGGCGGTAACCGTTCGCACGACCGCTACCGACTCGACGATGTTGCATCATGCGGCCGGTTACCTGGAGCCGGGTGACGTACTCGTGATCGACACCGGCGGCGACAGGCGCCACGCCCCGGTCGGTCTCGTCATCGCCGCCACTGCGGCAGCGCGCGGCGCACGTGGGATCGTCGTCGACGGCGTCGTCACCGATGTCGACGAAATCGCCGAGCTTGGGATACCGGTATACGCCTACGGCCGCAGCATGTTGACCACCAAGCTGCACGGCATCGACGCCGGCGGCCATCACGTAGCTGTCTCCATCGGCGGAGTGGCTGTCAGTTCGGGCGATGTCGTACTGGCTGACGTGAACGGGGTTTTCATCGGCGCCGCCGCCGTACTCGCGCAGGTGATCGACGTTGCGCTGCAAGACGATGCGGAGGAACCCGCACTCATCGATCGAATCCGGGCAGGTGCGCGGCTCGGGGAGGAAACGGGCGCGACGAAAGCCCTTTTGGACCTGCGCCAGCAGTGACGAGGGACGAAGGACAACGTCGACAAGGAGCTTGCGAGATGTTTTTGAAAGCCGCGATCAACGGCGGGCGTTCCCGCGCGGAGGCGCCGACGGTGCCACTGACCCCGGAGGAGATCGCGACAGATGCCTCACGGGCCATCTCACTGGGCGCAGCGGTGGTCCATGCTCACGCGCGCACCGCCGATGGTGGACAAAGCATCCACCCCGACGATATCGGCGCGATGGTGCGTGCTGTCCGGGCCACGGACACCTCGGTGATCATCGGCACGACGACCGGGCTGTGGACGTGTTCCGGTCATGACGAACGCATGCGCCATGTTGCCGGTTGGCCCGACGGCGCACTCCCCGACTTCGCGTCGGTCGCATTCTCCGAGGAGGGAGCCGCCGAGGCCGCGCAACTGTTGGTATCCCGAGGCGTCGTGCTGGAGAGCGCGGTCTGGTCCATCGACGATGTACCGAGCCTGCTGTCCTCACCGACACTGCATCAGAACGTCCGGATCCTCATCGAGCCCGAGACTGCGGACCCGGACCAGGCGATCGCCGAGTGCAGACAGATCGCCGCGATTCTCCGCGACGCCGGCGCGACGTGTTCGATCCTCTACCACGGACAGGACGGTACGGCGTGGCCTGTGCTGCGCGCCGCGGTCGAAGACGGTGTGGAGGCGCGGATCGGGCTCGAGGACGTGACATGTGATTCCGCGGGGAGCGCAGCCGACAACGCAGCCATGATCTCCGAGGCGCTGGCAATCGGACGGAGTTGCCCCGACAGTTAGCCGACACGGAGGATATCCTCGGCGAGAGGCTGACATGTTCGATGAGACGGATCGCGCAATAATCGCGATGCTCGGCCGCGATGGGCGCCGGACCTTCACATCCATCGCGGCAGAGCTGGAGGTGAGCGAGGCGACCGTGCGCGGCCGTGTCGCCAAACTCCAAGAGCAGGAAGCGTTGCACATTGTCGCGCTGTGTAATCCGCTGACCCTCGGCCATCAATCGTTACGGCTGATGCTCGCCGTGCGTGACCACACACCGCGCTCCGTCGCCGTCGCACTCACTTCGATGCCGCTCGTCAATCACGTCGCATTGTGCACCGGTGCGCGCGATGTCTACGTGGAGGCCACCTGCCGAGACCTCACCCAGGTGCGCGCGCTTCTCGATGATGTCCGGCGCATTCCCGGCGTTGCCATCATGGACCTCTACGTGCTCACCGAGCTGTTCAAGGACTACTCGTGGTTGGGTTTACGCGGCGGCGTCGGGCAGGGCTCGACGGCACCGGCCTGACGGTTCGTGGCCTCGCGAAAACCCGCCCACAGGTAACTGTCCTCGAGGACCTCCAGGACGGTAGCCGTCTCGAGCCGTTCGATTCCCCGGATGCGCCGTACTGTTTCGTGCAGAAACTGTGACAGGTGATTGTTGTCTGCGCAGCGGACGTCGAGCATGAGGTCGAACGCACCCAGCGCCGCGCCGACGAATTTGACCTCGGGGTGCGCTGCAAGCTGGCGCGCGACGCTGTCCACTGTCACGCCGCGAACCTGGATCGAGATATGTGCCTCGATCTCGCCCAGTTTGGGCGCATCCGACATGCCGACAACCTGGACGATCCCAAGCTTTCGCAACCTGTTGTACCGAGAACGCACAGCTGCTTCACTGAGCCCCACGTACCGGCCGATCTCACCGAAAGACCTTCGGCCGTCGATGCGTAACTGATCGATGATGCGGCGGTCGATGCTGTCGGCGAGCTGAGGATCCACCCCGTCATTCTGCCCTTCAGTTACGGCCAGCCAAGCGCCGAGCGTGAACAAGATCGCGAGATTCTGGGGAAAACGCGCAATCTTGTTCACGTTCGGCGCTGCGGTCACTCCAATTCGGTGGCACCGCTCGGCCCGAGCGCGGCCGTGCGTGAGGTGTCCTTGAGGTCGACGCCGGAGCGGCCCAGTGCCAGCACGCCGTCGACCAGGCCCGCCGCGATACGCGCGGCCTCGGCGTAGCCGAGCCCGTCCGGCGGGTGGATGTTAGAGATGCAGTTGCGGTCGGCATCGGTACGGCCCGGCATCGGCAGGTGGGTCAGATAGATGCCGAGACTGTCAGCCACGCTCAGGCCGGGCCGCTCCCCGATGATCACGAGCACCGTCCGACAGCGCATCTGGGCTGCGATGTGGTCACCGAGCGCCACCCTGGCCTGCGTGGCGATCACCGGCGGGGCCAGGGTGTGGCGGTCGGCGAGTCGCGCGACCAATTCGGTCAGCAGCCCCGCACCGTGGTGGCTCAGCGCGGTCGGCGACAGCCCGTCGGCAAGCACGAAGCCGATGTCGGCCCCGGACTCGGGCACGTCCATGTCCGCTGCGGGCGTCCGGCCGAGATCGGGCCTGCGCAGGTACTCGTCGCGTGACGTCGCGCGGCTCGTCACCACGATCGGCTCGCCGATCCCGATGTCGCGGATCTCGGCGGCCAGCTTCTCGGTGTCGAGCGGTACGTGAACGGCATCGCGTGCGGCGGCGTGGGCCGCGGCCAGCTCGAGCACCTGACGGGTCGGCAACGCATTACCGGCTCGGCCAAGGCCGATCCTGGCCTGGGTGGTCTTACGTAGCTCATCCCAAAAGTCTTGGACGGCAGGGTTGTTCGTGCTCACATCGCCTCCGCCGAGGTCAACGACCGCAACACCGAACGCTCCAGGTCGAAGGGCGTCAACCGGCCGGTGTCGTCGACCATTCCCACACTGCGCAGCCACGATTCGAACTCCGGCGCGGGCCGCAGCCCGAGCGTGCGCCGGGTCACGAGCACATCGTGGAACGACAGGCTCTGGTAGCCGAGCATCACGTCGTCGGCACCAGGAACGGTGATCACGAATGCGACGCCGGCCGCGGCCAACAATGTCAGCAGCGTGTCCATGTCGTTCTGGTCGGCCTCGGCGTGGTTGGTGTAGCAGACGTCGACGCCCATCGGCAGGCCGAGCAGCTTGCCGCAGAAGTGGTCTTCGAGCCCGGCGCGGATGATCTGCTTGCCGTCGTAGAGGTACTCGGGGCCGATGAAGCCGACGACGGTGTTGACCAGCAACGGCTGCAGGTCACGCGCCACCGCGTAGGCGCGGGTCTCCAGGGTCTGCTGATCGACGGGCTTGCCGCCCACGCCGAGATGGGCGCCCGAACTCAACGCCGAGCCCTGGCCCGTCTCCAGGTACATGACGTTGTCGCCGACCGTGCCGCGGTTGAGCGAGCGGGCCGCGTCCCGGCCTTCCCGCAGCAACTGCAGGTTCACCCCGAACGCGGTGTTGGCGCCCTCGGTCCCGGCGATCGACTGGAACACCAGGTCCACCGGTGCACCCGCCTCGATCAGCCCGATCGTGGTGGTGATGTGCGACAGCACGCACGACTGCGCGGGGATGTCGTAGCGCGTGCGGATCGAGTCGAGCAGGTACAGCAGGTCGGCGGTGGCCTGCGGCGAATCGGTCGCCGGGTTGATCCCGATGACGGCGTCGCCGCAGCCCAGCAGCAGCCCGTCGAGCACCGCGGCGGCGATGCCGCGGGGATCGTCGGTCGGATGGTTGGGCTGCAGCCGGGTGGCCAGCGTGCCGGGGGCGCCGATCGTGGTGCGCAGCGCCGCGGTGACCTGCGCGGCCGCCGATACTGCGATCAGATCCTGATTGCGCATGATCTTGCTGACCGCCGCCACCATCTCCGGGGTCAAACCCGGTGCGACGGCGGCGAACTGCTCGGCACTGTGATCGTGCGAGGCGGTCTCCAACAGCCAGTCCCGGAACCCGCCGACCGTCAGGTGCGACACCGGCGAAAAGGCTTGGCGGTCATGGCTGTCGAAGATCAGCCGGGTCACCTCGTCGGTGTCGTACGGCACCACCTCTTCGTTGAGGAACGTGTCCAGCGGCAGGTCCGCGAGCACCCAGGCCGCCGCGGCCCGCTCGCCATCGTGTTCGGCTGCGCACCCGGCGAGTTGATCGCCCGAGCGCAACGGGGTGGCCTTGGCCATCACCTCGACGAGTCCGTCGAAGGTGTAGGTCACCCCCGAAACCTGCTGCCGGTACTTCACTTCAGTTCACTCTCCGCTTTGGCCAGTACTGCGAATTCCTCATCTGGCGAGTTGGCCACCAGGCGGTGGCGGCTGTACACGGCGAAATAGACCATGAACGCCGCGAACACCGCCAGGCACCAGCCCGCCGCGACGCGATCGACCAGGAACGTGGCGATGACCGCCAGGACCGCGACGACGAGTGCGAATCCGGTGGTGACCGCCCCGCCCGGCGTGCGGTACGGACGCGGCATGTCGGGTTCGCGACGCCGCAGCACGATGTGGCTGACCATCATCAGCACGTAGCTCACCGCGGCGCCGAACACCGCCATGTTGAGCAGCAGCGCGCCCTGGCCGGTCAGTGACAGGATGAAACCGATGACGCCGGGGATGATCAGCGCCAGCGTCGGTGCCTTGCGAGAGTTGGTCACCGACAGCACCTTTGGCAGATAGCCGGCCCGCGACAGCGCGAACAGCTGACGCGAGTAGGCGTAGATGATCGAGAAGAAGCTCGCGATCAGGCCAGCCAGGCCGATGTAGTTGACGACCTTGGCGGCCGTGCCGTCGCCCAGCGCCTCGACCAACGGGTTACCCGAATCCGACATCTCCTCGGCACCGCCCGCGCCGGTGGTCAGGAACAACACCGCCACACAGGTGACCAGCAGGACGGCCATGCCGGCGATGATGCCGCGCGGGACATTGCGCTCAGGGTTCGCGGTTTCCTCGGCCGCGAGCGGCACGCCCTCGATCGCCAGGAAGAACCAGATGGCGAACGGGATCGCGGCCCAGATGCCGAGGTAGCCGTGCGGCAGGAAGGCGGACGATCCCGCCGCGCTCTCGTCCACCGCGATGTTGGTCAGGTTGGCGACGTCGAAATGGCCGAGCGCGGCGATGGAGAACACCAACAGGCCGACGAGCGCGATGGCGGTGATCACGAACATCACCTTGAGCGCCTCGCCGACACCGGCCAGGTGGATGCCGATGAACAGGGCGTATGCGGCGAGGTAGACCCACCAGCCGCTCGTGATACCGAACAGCCCCAGCGACTCGACGTATGCCCCGATAAAGGTCGCGATGGCCGCGGGGGCGATCGCGTATTCGATGAGGATCGCGGTACCGGTCGCGAACCCGCCCCATGGGCCGAGCGCGCGACGGGCGAACGTGTAGCCACCGCCGGCGGCAGGCAGCGCCGAGGACAGTTCGGCCATACCCAGCACCAGCGCCAGGTACATGCCGGCGATGATCACCGCGGCGATCGCCAGCCCGCCGAAGCCGCCTTCGGCGAGGCCGAAGTTCCAGCCCGAGTAGTCACCGGACACCACATAGCTGACGCCGAGCCCGGCCAGCAGGACCCAGCCCGCTGTGCCGGATTTCAATTGGCGCTTCTGCAGATAATCTGCACTTTCCAGGTGCTCTTCCACACCCGCCATGGCAAACTCCCTTGTTTTCCAATGCTTTTGCGATCGACATCCGCCAGCCGGAGACTGACCAGAAAGCGGTAACCAACCTTTCGGCACCCGGTTACCAGGCTTTCAACGCTCGGCTCTCACTCCCCTAGTGCGCCTAAAGGTCTGAAACTCAACCTTTGATTAGAGAGTATCGCTCCCCATGGGCGTTGTGTCCACCCAAACAGCGTTATTTGCCGAACCGGTTTTGCCGCTTCAGCGGCAGACCGACCACGATGCGGGCCGCGTTGTGCCCGAGTGTGCGGGCCGTCTCGGCGTCCGCCGTGCCGCCAGAGCCCAAGTCCGGCAACGGTTCCGCCAACTGCTCATGATGCACGCAGACCTCGCCGGTGGCGTCGAGACCGACGCCCACCCGCAGCGGTGACCGCGCTGACGCGTGTCGCGCGAGATCGGCCGCGACCGCGTCAAGACCCGCGGGCAGCAACGAGTGCGGGACGCCCTCCTCCTCGATGCCCGCAAGAACCTCGCGCTCGATCACACCACCGCCGGCCGCGCTCAACACCACGATGGCGGGCCGGTCGGGTTGCCCGCTGTTACGCACCAACTCCGGACCCCACCAACTGCGCGTGCGAGGCCACGAGCCCGGTGGCCACCGCGTTACGCGGTCCCTCGCTGCCCCGGACGTTCCCTGTGCCGCAGACGATCCCGTACGGCGCGAGCGCGTCGGCGATGAGCTCGGGGATCTCGAAGTCGAGTGCACAGCCGCCCAGCAGCACCACGAACCCGATCTGGCGCAGATCGCCGCCTGGCGCGATGGTGCGCAACGCCCGCAGGGCATTGACGACGAAGACGCGTTCCTTCGCGGCGCGGCGCACGACCCTGATCCGGTCGATCGAATGACGCGTCGGTATCGGGCTCATACTGTGCTCGGCCAGCGTCACCACCCGGGCGAACGCCGTTGCCGGCAAGGGTTTCTCGAAGAATTGCACCGTGCCGTTCTCGAGCCGGACGTGAAAGAAGCTCTCGGCCTTTCCGAGCGGGAACCGTTTGATGTCCTCGGCCAGCTCGAGGTTGTCGAGGCCGAGTTCGGCGTCGATCAGCTTGGTGACGAGATCGCCCGCCCCGGCCAGATGCACCGCGTCGATGTCGCCGGCGGGCTCGATCAGGGCCGCATCGGTCGAACCGCCACCGAGATCGAGCACGACGAGCGGCTTGTCGGTACCCGGCGTCGTGAGGGCACCCAGCGCCGCCATCTCGGCCTCGACCCCGCCGACCACGACCTCGACATCGCCGGCACCCGAGGCTTGCAGCCGCTGCCGTACGGCGTCGGCCACGGCCCGCATACCGCTTTCCTTCGTGCGCACCATGGCCGCCAGTGCCACGGCGTTCTCCAGCGCGACCTCGCCCGCGACCCCGCCCCGCACCTCCTGCGGCACAAAGGTGTCCACCGCGAGCAGATCTTGTATGTGCACGTCGGCGACCGCGTGGTTGGACAGATCGGCCATGCTCTGACGCACGTTGGCGATCATGCCCCCGGTGTTGGTGCCCGCTTCGCCCGTCACATCGGCCAGCGGGCTGACGCGCTCGACCGCGGCCATGATCTCGACCGCACCGCGCGACACGTCCACGGTCGCCCGTTTGCGCTCACCGGTCAGCTCCAGGGCGCCCGCCGGGATCGTCCGATCGGCGACGTCACCGGCGGGTGTACGCACCACGACCGCCGAGCGGTTGCCCGTCAGCGCCCGCGCGACCGGCGAGACCACTCGGGTGGCGGCCGCGTCGAGCTCGAAGATCGTGGCCAGCCCGTAGGCGTTGGACAGCGTGCGGATCGACTGGCCGGGCCCGGCGACCTCGACCGCCGCGAGCATGCCCAGCGGCACCGCGTCGATGCGCGACACCTCGTCGATGACCGGGATCACCGCGTCGAGCCGGTTGACCACCAGCACGGCGTCGTCGTTGCCGAGGATCGCCCCCGTCACGCGAACCCCGCGCTGCGTGGCGGCGTTGATGGCGCGGGCCGCGACTTCGAAGTCGACGCCTTTGGGCACGACCACGATCGTGCCCGCGTCCGTGGCGATTTCGGCGAGGTCGTCGAACGCGACGGTGATGCCCACGCCGAGCCCGCGGCCGCCAGGCGTGCGTGGATCATGGCCGATCATCGTCGACTCGGTGATGATCGTCTCGGTGATGGTCTCCATCGCCAGCCCGCTGATGACCGGCGTGGCCTCGTTGAGCAGGACGACATTGAGGTCGGCGAACGCCAGGCCTGCGACGTCGAGCGCGCGGGCCACCGCGGCGGCCACCCCGTCGACATTCTTCGGCGTGCCCTTGATTCCCGTCGTCGGCGTGAGCGCCGCACCGCAGAACCGCACCGTTCCGTCGGGTGCGATGGTCGCGGCGCTGGCCTCCGTCGTCGAGTTACCGATGTCGACGCCGACAACGGCACGGGTCATCAGTTCGCCACGGCCTCGGAGAATTGCGGGATCACCTCGACGGGCTTGGCGTTCTTGCGGATCTGCTCGGTCTCCTTGAGGTGCAGCAGCGCCGCCTTTGCCTGCCAGCGCGGCCGGGCCATCTGGTCGTTGAGCGTCGGAACCGGTTCGGGTGACTCGCCTTTCGCATACTGCGCGGCGTTCGAGCCGATGCTGCGGTAGGTCTCCAGCGTCATGAGCGGGCTCTGCGGAAACAGCTCCAAGCTCGACAACCGTGGCAGGTCACGCTGGTGGATCATCGACGTACCGCGCGACAGGATGCCGATGCCGATGCCCGAGCCCGACAGCTTGGCCGCGGTGTGCGCGACCACCGCCAGATCGCTGCTGTGCCGCACGCGGATACACCGGGCACCGACCTCCTGCTCCTCGATGCCCGCCAGGATCTGGCGGATCACGTCGGCATGCGACAAGCCGATGATGGTCTGGCTGAAGAAGTCGGCGAAGGCAGGCGAGATCGCCACCACCACCTCGTCGGAACGCTTGCCCGGCTCAGCGGTCGTCTCACCGGTGAAAGCGAGTGTTCTGTCGGACATTTCACTCCACCTCCAATTCCGGATTCTCGGCACTCGTGACGTGACGCAACCGCTTCATCTCCTCCCAGCGCGCGCCGGACGGGCGGTAGCCGGTGCCGGGGCCCGCGTAGTCGTTGCGGTCGTTGACCGCCGACAGCGGTTTGAGGTCGCGTGTCATGATCGCCGAGGTGTGCAGCAGATCGCCCGAAACCCGTTGCCGCAGAACCGCGAGCAGATTCTCGGCGATGTCGGAGAAGCCTGTCGATTCGAGCGCCTTCACGAGGTCGAGACCTGTCACGTTGCGGTCCATCACCTGCTGGGCACCCTTGAGGTCTTCGAGCACGTCGCGCGGGATGAGCTCGCGACTGCCGTGCGCGTAGACGGCGGCCTCGATCTCGGCATCGGAGATCGCCGGCAGGTCGAGGTAACGGAACACCGCCTGCAGAGCCTTGCCCGCGCGGCGGCGCACCGCCAGGATCTCGGCCTCGTTGACGTGGCGCAGACCGCCGTCGATCTGCAGGTCGCGCTGGATCGTGTTGAAGTCGTCGAAATCCTCGGCGTCGACGTTGGACCCGGCGAACATGTTGTCGTAGTTCGGTGTTGCCGAGTAGCCGGACGTGATGAAGTCGGTGCCCGGCATCATCTGCGGCAACAACCGGGCCGTACGCCGCATCGGGGAATGCGAGAACGACTGGTCGTTGCCCGACGCGCATTCGAGATCGACGGCCGACGCGACGAGGTTCTCGGCGGCCACGGCCCGGATGCCCGCCGGCACCGCGCCCGGTACGCCGATGCACGAGATCGAGCCGTTCTGCAGGCCTTGCACGCCTGCACCTTTCGCGACGAGGATGCACCGGATCTCCAGGTACAGCATGGACCGCCCCTCGGCGTTGCCCATCTGCACCTCGGACCCGGTTCCGGACGTGAACCGCATCTTGATGCCACGCGACGCGTACGCCGCGGCGAGGAAAGCCTTCGACCACGGCGTGTCGTCACCGTCGACGAACACCGACTCGGTGCCGTACACCGAGATGGTCTCGGCGTAGGCCGTGATGCCGCGCATGCCCAGCTCGAGCTCGGTGGCCTCTTCGAGCGCGCACTGGGTCAGCGGCCCGCCGGTGCCGACCTGGCTGCCGATCTGTAGCGCCATCGCGACCAGCGGGGCGTAGCGAACCACGCCCAAAGTCGTTTCCACTTCCGAGAATCCGCGCAGCGACGCCTCCGCGGCCTCGCACGCGACCTGCAGTGGATTGTCGCGGGCACTGGTGCAGTGCGCCTGGTTGGCCGGGGTGCGGCGGGCACGCATCTTCTGGATGCCCATCATGATCTCGACGATGTTCATCGTCTTCATGACTTCGAGCAGCTTGCCCGGGGTCAGGCCGCCCGTCACCGCGATCACCTCGTCGCGGGTCACGTGCGGATCGACCAGCATGCGGGCGATCTCGACCGCCGGGATCGCCATCGACTGTTCGGTGGTCGCCACGTCGATCGCGTGGTCGGCGATGAACTGGTCGATGAAGTCGAAGTCGGCGCGGGCCCGGCCGTCCATCTCGACGATCACGCCGTCGACGACACGCACACTCGGCTCCGGATCGAACGCGCTGTCCAGCGCGACCATGCCGACTTCTGGCCACTCCTCGACGAATCCGTCGAGGTTGACCGGACGGTCCTCCAGAACCTTCGTCCGCTCCGACTGCCGCTTCTGGGTCGTCTGGGCCGATACCGACCCGGGCGATACTGCCGTCACGTCGTCTCCTATTCGCTGGTGGCCAGGATGTCGCGACGCTCGTAGACGTCGGCGGCTTCACGGACGAGCCCGGCCAGAAGTGTCGCGCCGTACTGCGTCTCCAACTCGTCGGCAATCGAATCGAGCTCGGCCTTGGTAGATGCGTTGGGCCGCAGCGCGTTGTAGATCTGCAGCACCCGCTCGTCGCTGATGGCCGTCATCTCCGCGGCGCGGCGCAGGTTCGCGCCGAGTTGCTTGCGCCCCACCTTCTCGGCGATCTGAGCCTGCAGACGCAGGGTCTGCGGCGTGATCCGCAAATCTGAGGCTTCGACATCACCCGACATCACCGCATCCATCGTGATGCCGTCGATCGGCTTGCCGTTGGGCGTGAAGAGCAAGTCCTTGCGATTGAGACTCAGCGGGTAATCCACCGAGGGATCGAGGATCGGTTCTGTCATGCACTGCTCCCAACTGTGACACTGCCGTCGACCCTTGATTGTGCGCTGCATCACGTTGCATGACCGTTGCGCCGCAGGTCAGAGGCTCGATCGCGCTCGGTAGCCACGTACCGGTCGCACTCCCTGGCGTTCAGTTCGACACCATGGCTGCGATTCGGCGGCCCGAACCCGAAAACCACAGCCCCGGTGTCGAAGTGAACGCCGGGAAGACGGTCGGGGTGTGCCTGCCCGCGGCGGCGGCGCTAGCCTGTGCGGACGATGGACGATACGGCGGCATTGCTGCGTGAGGTTGCCGAGCTTGGTGAGTTCTTCGCCCTGCCGGTCGCCGACGGCGGGTGGTTGCCGATCAGCACGCTGCTGACCGATACCGCGATGCGCGATTACACGAGGCGCACGCAAGCGGCGATCGCGTCGTCGATGGGTGTCGCGGAATCGGCGGTGCCGCTCAAGGCCGCGGCATCCTCGTTGCACCTCTCGATCGCCGCGCGGCTGTTGTCCCCGGTCGTCGGGGCGGCTGTCTGCCTGGCCGCGGTCCCGCGATTGACGACCGAAACCGTGAAATGGCAACGCGATTCGTCACACCGGCCGGCGCTCGCGATGACACGAGCCGACTGGGTCAGGGTGACCGATCCACACCAGGCCGCGCGGGCCATCGCCGAAACCGTCATCACCGACGTCTTCACGCCGTTGAACGACACCATGCGCTCGGCGGCCGCGTTGTCCCCACAGGTGTTGTGGGGCAACGTGGCATCGGCCGCCAACGGCGCGGTGACCGTGCTCGCGCAGACGCAGGCCGACGCCGAGCGGCGGGGCCGTGCGCTGGTCGCGGCGCTCATCGCGACCGCTCCCCTGCTCGACGCGGCCGAGTTCGCCACCGGGCAGTTCCGGCGGCGCAACTGCTGCCTGTTCTACCAAGTGCCGGGCGGCGGTTACTGCGGCGACTGCGTTCTCGCCGAAGCTCGTTAGAGCGCCGCCACACCCGCCTCGGCCACGGCCACGTCCTGCTCGACGCTGCCGGCGCTGACACCGATCGCGCCGATCACCTCGCCGTCGGCCTCAAGCAGGATCCCGCCGCCGAACACCACGAGCCCGCCCGCGGTCTGTTCCAGGCCGTAGAGTTCGCCGCCCGGTTGGCACACCGTTGTGAGTGCGCTCGTGGGCAGGTTCATCATCACCGAGGTGCGCGCCTTGCGAATCGAGATGTCGATGCTGGCCTTGATGGCGCCGTCCATGCGCACGAACGCGACCAGATGACCACCGTCGTCGACGACGGCGATGTTCATCGGCTGACCGATCTCGTCCGCCTTGGAGATCGCGGCGTCGAGCACTTTCTGCGCTGTCGCCAGCGGCAGTGAAGTCATTCCTTGCCTTTCAGGTCGCGAACGTGAGCTTGTGTGCGAATTTTGCGGGGTATCTCGCACACAAGCTCACGTTCGAGCTATCGGCTGCTTGTCAGAAGAACCCGAGCGCCTTGTTGCTGTAGCTGACGAGCAGGTTCTTGGTCTGCTGGTAGTGGTCGAGCATCATCTTGTGGTTCTCGCGGCCGATGCCCGACTGCTTGTACCCACCGAACGCGGCGTGCGCCGGGTACTGGTGGTAGCAGTTGGTCCACACGCGGCCGGCCTTGATGTCACGACCGGCACGGTAGGCGGTGTTGCCATCGCGCGACCAGACACCGGCGCCGAGGCCGTAGAGGGTGTCGTTGGCGATATTGATGGCGTCGTCGTAGTCGGTGAACGACGTGACGGCCACGACGGGGCCGAAGATCTCCTCCTGGAAGATCCGCATCTTGTTGTTGCCCGTGAAGATTGTCGGCGCGACGTAGTAGCCGCCGTTGAGGTCGCCACCGAGCTGCGCCCGCTCGCCACCCGTGATGAGCTTGGCGCCTTCGGTTTTGCCGATCTCGATGTAGGACAGGATCTTCTCCAGCTGGTCGTTGGAGGCCTGGGCACCGATCATGGTCTCGGTGTCGAGCGGATCGCCCTGGCGCACCGCCTTGGTGCGGATCGCGGCCAGCTCCAGGAACTCGTCATAGATGTCGGCCTGGATCAGCGACCGCGACGGGCACGTGCACACCTCACCCTGGTTCAGGGCGAACATCGTGAAGCCCTCAAGGGCCTTGTCCTGGTAATCATCAGCTGCGGCAAGGACGTTGGAGAAGAAGATGTTCGGTGACTTTCCACCGAGTTCCAAGGTGACCGGGATGAGGTTCTGGCTCGCGTACTGCATGATCAACCGGCCCGTCGTGGTCTCACCGGTGAACGCGATCTTGGCGATCCGATTCGACGATGCCAGCGGCTTGCCCGCCTCCACCCCGAACCCGTTGACGATGTTCACCACACCCGCGGGCAACAGGTCACCGATCAGACTGAACAGGTACAGCACCGAAGCCGGGGTCTGCTCGGCGGGCTTGAGCACCACCGCATTACCCGCGGCCAGCGCCGGAGCCAGCTTCCACACCGCCATCAGAATCGGGAAGTTCCACGGAATGATCTGGCCCACCACACCCAACGGCTCATGGAAGTGGTACGCCACAGTGTCTTCATCGATCTGCGACAGCGAGCCTTCCTGAGCCCGCAACACACCGGCGAAGTAACGGAAATGGTCGATGGCCAACGGAATGTCGGCATTGAGGGTCTCGCGGATCGGCTTGCCGTTGTCCCACGACTCCGCCAGCGCGATCGACTCCAGATTCTCCTCGATGCGATCGGCGATCTTGTTGAGGATCACCGCGCGCTCGGCAGGCGCGGTCTTGCCCCAGGCCGGCGCCGCCGCATGCGCGGCGTCCAACGCCTTCTCGACATCGGCCTCGCTGGACCTGGCCACCTCACAGAACACCTGACCCGTCACCGGCGTGGGGTTCTCGAAATACCGGCCGTCGACGGGCGCGACCCATTCGCCGCCGATGTAGTTGTCGTAACGGGCCTCGAACGACATCAGGGCGCCTTCAGCGCCCGGACGTGCGTAAACAGTCATGGCATTCTCCTGCGTTCGGACGACGAAATGTGTCGGTCGTCACTCAAGGTAGGCAGTGAGAGGTTGCAGCACGGTTGCACGCTCCGTGCAACCCGAGAATTCCGTACTAGCCCAGTTCGGAGTCGAGTCCGGCGAGGTGGCCACGGGCCTGTGCGCGGGCGACCGGATCGGCTTGGGCGTGGTCGTGCAGCATGCGCCAGGCGTGCCGGTCGTCGCGGCCGTCCGGCAATTGCAGCCATTTGCGCAGCAGCGCGAGGTTTCCACGGGCGGATTGCGCCAGCACGGCCTCGCGCAGGCTCGCGGTCAGTTCAGTGCGTAGGCGCCCGATCGCGGGCGACACCGATTGGGGCAGCAACGCGCCGGTGTAGGCCGAGAGCGCGGCGGGGACGTTGCCGGCCTGCAGCCCGTCGAACACGTCGCCCATATCGCTGGCGACCGGTGCGAGCAGTCGGTACGGACGCGAGGCGATGTAGTGCGATCCGATGACACGGCGAAGCCGGGACATCTCGGCGCGGATGGTGACGACGTCGAGATCCTTGTCGTCGAGCAGCATCGCGAGATGGTCGGCCGACAGCCCCTCGGGGTGGCGGATGAGCAGCACGAGGATGTCGGCGTGCCGTCCGGTCAGCACGCTCGAGCGGGCATGCCCGTCGTCGTCGGTGACCTGCCAGCGCGGGCGGTCGGCGCCCAGCACGGTCAGGCGCGCTCCCTCCGCGGAGGGCACCGGGCGGGTCAGCTGAAGCAGCGCCAGTTGATTCTCGACCGCGACGGCAGTGGCCCGCACGAGCGCGAGGGTTTGTGTGGAGGCGACGGCCGAACCGCCGGTCAGGTCGATGGCGCCCAGCAGCGCCCCGGTGGCCGGATCGTGCACGGGCACGGCCGTACAGCTCCACGGATGCACGACGCGGGAGAAGTGCTCTGATCCGCGTATCTGCAGCTCACGGTCGAGCGCCAGTGCGGTGCCGGGCGCGTTGGTCCCGGCGGTGCGCTCGCTCCAGTCCGTTCCCGGCACGAAGTTCATCGCCTCGGCCTTGCGGCACGCGACGCGGTCGCCCTCGACCCACAGCAGGGTGCCGTCGGCCGCGCTGACCGCGACGACCACGCCGGAATCGACGGCGTCGTCGACCAGCAGGCGCCGGATCAGCGGCAGCGTCGGCGCAAGTGGATGTGATTCGCGCAGCTGGGCGAGTGCCGCGACGGCAGCTGCCGTCTGACCACCGCGGTCGGGGTCGACGCCGGTCGCGAGGCTGCGCCGCCAACTCTCGACCACGACCTTGCGCAGCGGTGTGGACTCCAGATACGCCGCGTCGACCTGGCCTTCGACGAAAAGGCTGTGCACGGCACGCACCTTCGCAGGTGGGAGCCGGGTCATTACCCGCCCACCTGCGCTCTTCGATGTGGCCACGACGATCACGCTCCTGAGCGCAGAGCCTCTCAGCTGGCTTTACGCGTGCCCGCCAGAATAGTTGACGGCGGTGTGACGCGGGTAACGGCCGGCCGTTCCGAGGCGGGTAAACAGGCTCGCTACCGGTATAGTCGGGTCACGCGGCTTGCCTGTTCTGCCTCTGCCGCGATCTCGATCGTCAACCGAGCGCCGCGGGATGTCACCCGCGCCGGGCAGGACGACCGCCTATCTACTTTTCGGAGTTCTCTTTTGTCTGCGCAAATGACCTTTGCCGACCTCGGCCTGCCCGCCGAGATCGTCGCCACCCTCGCCGCCAATGGCATCGAGGCCCCATTCCCGATCCAGGCCGCGACCCTGCCGGATTCGCTGACCGGCCGTGACGTGCTCGGCCGGGGCCGCACCGGGTCCGGCAAGACCTATGCGTTCCTGCTTCCCCTCGTCGCACGCCTGTCGGCGACCCGGACCCGGCCCGCGCCCGGCCGGCCACGCGCCCTGATCCTCGCGCCGACCCGTGAACTGGTCACCCAGATCGAGGCGTCGCTCACCGCGCTCGCCAAAGCGACCGGACTCAGCTCGGTCAACATCTTCGGCGGCGTCGGCCCCGGCCCGCAGATCGCTGCGCTGCGGCGCGGCGTCGACATCGTCATCGCGTGCCCCGGCCGGCTGGAAGACCATGTGAAATCCGGCCACGCCGATCTGTCGGCCGTCGAGATCACCGTGCTCGACGAGGCCGACCACATGGCCGATCTCGGCTTCCTGCCCGGCGTCAAGCGGCTGCTGGACCGCACCCCGAAACGTGGTCAGCGCCTGCTGTTCTCGGCGACGCTCGACGCCGGGGTCGATGTCCTGGTCAAGCGTTATCTGCACGATCCGGTGGTGCACAGTGTGGATTCCGCGCAATCGCCCGTCAGCGCGATGGTTCACCACGTGCTGCACGTCGACAACTCCGCGCGGGTCAACGTCGTCGCCGACCTGGCTGCGGCTCCGGGCCGCACGATCGTGTTCGCGCGCACCAAGCACGGGGCGAAAAACCTCACCCGCCAACTGAATTCGCGCGGCATCTCGGCTGTCGAGCTGCACGGGAACCTGTCGCAGAACGCCCGGACCCGTAACCTCACCGCGTTCTCCGACGGCAGCGCCACCGTGCTGGTCGCCACCGACATCGCCGCGCGCGGCATCCACGTCGACGACGTGAGTCTCGTGGTGCACGCCGACCCGCCCGTCGAGCACAAGGCGTATCTGCACCGGTCCGGCCGCACCGCCCGCGCGGGTGCCGAGGGCACCGTGGTGACGCTCATGCACGACGCCCAGGTGTCCGACGTACGCCAGCTGACCCGCAAGGCCGGTGTGAAGCCGACCATCACACGCGTCAACGGGCTCGATCATCCGGTGCTGCGGGAAATCGCCCCGGGCGAGCGGGTTTTCGGTGAGCCGAAGGCCCCCGCACGGCCCGAGCCGAAGGCACCGCAGCGGTCCGAACGGTCCGGCTCGCGCCGCCCGCGCAGCACCTCACGCGGCGATCACGCTCCCAAGGCCCACGCCTCGCGCGGTGGCCGCAGGCGACCCCGCCGGTCGAACGACTCCGTGAGCTGACGGCGGCCGTCACCCGTTGGGCGGCAGGGCGATGTCCTCCCACGTGACGGTGATGTGTGGCGTGACGCCGAGCAGATCGGTGATGGCCGCCGCGGCGTGGTCGCGGAGGCTGTCCCCGTCGTGCAGGTAGGTGTGGTCACGCGGATCGGCTCCGATCGCGACCAGGTGAATGTGGACCGCCGACAGCTTCTGCGCATCGACCCGCACATCGATGTCGGCCACCGCCGCCGAGGCGGCCGCCGCCGGTTCGGCGAGCTGCGCGGTCAGCACTTTGGACAGCGCGAGATGCGAGATGCTGATACCCGGTCGCGCGCTGCGGATCGGCCGCCCCTGGCGCGGCAGCGCCGCGATGTGGTGGGCGATGCTGGCGCGCAGATGATCGAGGGCTGAAGCACTTTCGCCCCAACGGGGATCGATTGCGCGGTCATCGTCCGGTGTCGCGCCCAGTCCGGCCAGGCTGCGGGTGGCATCGGCGATCCACGCGGTCGACCGTGCGACCGCGTCGTAATCGTCCGTGGTTGTGCTACCCATCGCACCTCCAGTCTTACGTGACACGGTGCCCGATGCCCAGTCATCGCGTCCAATCGACAGCTTCGACGTCGTCATGGGCGGAACTCCTCAAGTGCCTCGGCCAGCCGTTTACGGGTGCGCTGCAGATGGCCGCGCACCGAGCCCTCGGTGGTGTGCAGAACCGTCGCGATCTCCGACAACGGCAAGTCGTAGACCTCGCGCAACCACCACGCCGCGCGGCCGGGATACGGCAGTCGCGCCAGTTCACGGTTGAGCGCCGTCATGAAGTCGCCGTCGAGAGCGCGTTGGCCCGGACCGGGTCCTAGGTCAGGGGTCTCCGTCGCGGCGTCGAGATCGGTCTGGGGCCGGCGCCGGCGCAGGGCATCGACGGTTCTCCGCGATGCCAGCGAATACAGCCATGTGCGGAACTGCGACCGGAACGCAAATGTCGGCAGAGCTTTCCATGCCGCGATGAACGTCTCCTGCACGATGTCATCGCACTCGTGCCGGTCGGGGTAGGTGTTTGCGACGAATCGCCGCAGCGCGGGCGCGTGGCGCACCACGAGAGTGTCGAAAGCCTCCAGGTCGCCGCGCTGAGCGCGGCGGGCGAGCACTTCGTCAGACAGCCATTCCAGCAGTCCGTCCCTGCTCAGTACCACTGCCACCCCCGTCGGCCTCCCCCGAGACTGTGTTCTACGTCTCGTTTGCGTGCGCGTCGAGCACTTCGGCCCGACGAACCGATTGTGCCGGACGAAATGTCCGGGGACTTAGGTGAGAAGGAGAACTTGATGACCACAGCAACCCAGACCCGTGAAGTTAGCTCCAGTGCAAACACCGCCGCGCCGGGCAAGGATATCGAGAAAGTGTCCGGCCATGGCGTCACCACGATCGCCGACATCGTCGTCTCCAAGATCGCCGGTATCGCGACGCGTGAAATCGACGGCGTGTACGACCTCGGCGGCCAGGCGGCACGGGTTGTCGGCAAGCTGCGTGAGACGCTGCCGGGTTCGCCAAGCCTCACCCAGGGCGTCAGTGTCGAGGTCGGCGAACGGCAGGCCGCCGTCGACATCGGCATCGTGGCCGAGTACGGCGTCGCCATCCATGACCTCGCCGAAGGCATCCGCAGCAACGTCATCTCCGCGGTGGAGAACATGACCGGACTCGAGGTGACCGAGGTCAACGTCACCGTGCACGACGTCCACTTCGCCGACGACGATGACGCCGACAGCGACGGCACCGGCGAGCCCCGCGTCAAGTGAGCACAGCTTCACCGGCCGCTGAACGCGTCGATCGCGTGGTCGAAGCCGTCACCGCGGTGGACGGGGTGATCGGCCTGCACTTCGGCCCGGGCGTGCCCGAGACGCATCTGCCCGGCCGGACCGTGCGGGGCATCCGCCTCGGCGCCGATCGCGGCCAGGTTCACGTCGTCCTCGAACTACGGGCCGGCCTGCTCGATACGGCCGATCGGGTGCGGGACGCGGCCTCGACGGCGGCCCGGGTCCCCGTCGACGTGGTTGTCGGTGACGTCACGGCGGTGCCGTGACCGGAAGGCGTGCCCGCCGTGACGTCGTGCGACGACATCATCCCGACGTCGGCGGCTCCGCCGAGGCGCTGATCGAGGCGCTCGCCGCGCTGGACGCCCCCGGTCAGGGCGCTCGGCAACCCGCGGTTAGGGTTCGGCGCACCTGCCGGGGGCGGTTCGCGGCGTATCTCGCGCGACGCCGGCGCGCCCGTCGCCGTCGCACAAACTCTCTCAAGAAAGCTCAACGATGAACCAAAAATACGTGGTGATCGGCCTTTTCGCGGGCCTGCTCCTGGCGATAGCCGCAGTGACGGGAGGTCTGATCGGGTTTCTGCTTGCTCTGGTTCTGGGCGGTGGCGGCGCGGCGATCGGTGCCCACCTCGACGGGACGATCGACCTGACTGCACTCGGACGCCGGCCCAGGAGCTGACCGTGACAACCGAACAGGCTGCGACAGTGCCTGTGGCGCAACCCTTTCGCGGTCGGACCGTGATCAGCGATCGCGTCCGGCAGCGGCTGATCGAGCATGCGGTGCTGTCCGTACCCGGGGTCGTGCGTCGCCGCGCAATTGTGCCCGGCAGGACATTTCCCGCCGTGCAGGTCGACGGTGGGCTGAAGTCACGGGTCGTGGATGTCGAGATCGCCGCGAACTGGCCGATCGACGGCGCTACGGTGCTCGGCGATGTCGAGACGGCGGTGACGCGCGAACTCGCGACATCCCTCGGGGAAAGCCCGCAGCGCGTCGCCGTGCGGATCGCCCGGATCGACAGCGACAGAACACCGGCCCAGGTGGCTGACGCGTACGAGATCGAGGCGGAGACCACAGGCATCGGCGAAAGTGCGCAGTACGGTCCGCGTCGCGTGGCAGGTTCGACGATCACCGGTCTGCTGGTCGGGCTGGCCGTGATCGCGGCCGGGGTGGTCGCGGTAAGGGAGGCCCTGATCGAGGTCGGCTGGATCGGCGGGACGGCATGGATCGCTCCCGCGCTCGGCTGGGCCGGGCACGCCCAATGGCAGTGGTGGACGTGGCCGGCCGCGATCCTGGCCGTCCTCGTGGGTGTGGTGCTTCTGGTCATCGCCGTCAAACCACGACGCCGCGCGTATCTGCCTGTCGGAGACGGTGTCTGGGTACGTAAACATGCGCTCGAGCGGTGGCGCACCGCCCATTCCGAGGGAGACACACCATGACAACTGTTGTCCGCGTTGCGGATCGACTCGTCACGTTCTTCGCCGCAGCGGCGTTGCTGGTGGCAGGCGCATGGTTGATCGGCTACCGCACCAACGTCCCGGTGGCCCGCGAGGCGTCCGCCCTGCTCGATGCCGACGCGTTCGCGAGTGCACCGCAATGGCCGTGGTGGCCCGCGGCGTTGGGGGTCGGCGGCGTGGTCGCGGCGCTTCTCGGACTGTGGCTGGTGCTGCTGCACGTGCGTCCGCGCTCGATTCGCACGGTGACGGGCGCCGCCGGAGCGGTCGACCTCGATCGGCTCGCCGACGCGGTCGCCGACGACCTGGGGCGCCATCCCGCCGTGCAGCGGGCCAAGGCCGTCACCCGCACGGAACGGGGCCGCCCGGTCATGCGCATCACCGCCGAGGTGGCTTCGCACACGCCCGCCGAGGATGTGCACCGGCTGGCCCGCCGATGTCGGGCCGACGCGCGACGAGCCGCCGGAACCGACTTCGAATTTCAGCTGCTGATCAAGCAGGTGCGTCCAGAACAGACGCGCTCGCGGGTCATCTGAGAAGACGTCCGGCGCAGGTAGGTACGAGGGGTCTGCGCCGGATCGGGGAAATGTGCGGTCCCGCTTGGCCTCTCCATTCCGAGCGGGACCGCACAGGCTCCTCCGGGTGCGGTGTCAGATCCCCCACGCGCTGGCGGCGCTGCGATCGGTCGCGGCTACGTCGTCCGACCCGTCGCGGACCGCATTACCCAAGTTGAACAGAATCTCGTTGAGCGCGGCCGCGGCCTGGTTCCACCGGGCTTGCTCGACCTGATATGCCGCGGCCGCTTCCCTGGTCCACACTTGTTGCAGCGGCGCAATCTGCGCCCGCAGATCATCGAAGGCCGCGTTCAGCCGGCTCGACGTGGTGTGGATCTCTTGCCGGACCGAGTATTCGATCTCGCCGAAATCATAAGACAGGACTTGGTTCACGAGATTCTCCGATCAGAGGTTGTCGCCGACGGCGCCGAGCCGCTGCGAATGGGTGTCGGCCGCGTCGCGCAGCGTTTGTTCGTTGCTGCGGATGGTGTCGGCGATCCGCTGCAGTGCGGTGTGCAGTTTGAGTGACTCGCTGTTCCACCGGTCGACGACATCACGGAACCGGGTGGCCGCCACACCACCCCACACCGATGGCGGCACACTGCACATGCGGCCGATGAACGTCTGCAGCATGGCCCGGATGTCGTCGTTGAGAACGTCGATCTTCCCGGCCACCGTTGTCATCACGTCGAAGTCGGTGCCCAGCGAGTTCGATGATTGAGCCATTGGCAGCCTTTCGGTCTTCTGTTGCGGGGTATACCTTTTCGACGCAGCGCAACCCGATTCGGTTCCACCCGATTTCAGAACACCGCATGTGCCGACCTGATGGCCATGGCGCACGCTGCTCGGACGAGGTCGTCGCGGCCGGGCGGGTTCTGACAGCCGATGGCGATGCGAACGGGGCCATCAACCAGCACCGCCCACCGCACATGACGCTCGGCGCGGACTTCGCGGTAGGTGATCACCTGGCGTTCCGCGATCCGATCCGCCGCATTGAAGTCGACGAACACCCCGGCGGGCTGCTCGTCGAGCGCGCGGCGCAGAGTTTCGGCGGCCGGGGTGTCGGAGACCGGAGATTGAGTCAGATGAACGGCCACGGCAGGGTTGGCATTCGAAACGACCTCGACGCGCGCCGATCCCGGTCCGCTGGTGATGCGCCGCACGGTCCAGCCGACCGGGACCTGCACACCGACCCGGCCCTCGACCAGTACGGCCATCGGTTCTGCCTGCTGCGGGCGGTCAGGGAGGCTCATTACGAGTCCGGCGCACAGCGCGATCACGGCGGCGCAGACCGCTGGGCCCCGTCTGCTCGGTTGCGTCCGTTGTCGTTCGGGTTCGGTGTGGGCCGTGGCGATTTCCCGACACAGCAGTGCCGGGTCGGCCATCGTCACGCGCGCGCCTCGGTCGCCGATCCGGCCGGCGACAAGGAGACCGAGGGCACGGGCACCCGGGACTTCGGCAGGCGCATCGACGATGACTTCACCGGCACCGTCAACCGCATCGACCACCGATTGCGCGAGCACGTCGTCCTCACCCCAGCGGACCAACGCCACGGGCTCGCCATCGCCGCGCGACACCAGCACCAGTTCCACCGCGATCTCCACCACCGCCCACGACGTATCGGTCCGATCGGCGGTGAGTTTCTGAACGCGCTGCAGCACACGATTTTCCGCGCGTTCTCCGGCTGCGGATTGGATTCGGGCGATCCGATCAGCGGTCCACCACGTGGGGCACACCAAAGTCAGTGCATCGGCTTCGGCCCCGGCGGCAGCGGCGAGAACCTCGACCCACAGGTCGTCTACCGCTATCGGCTGCTCGCCGACCAATGCGGTCGTGTCGTCGATGCACTCCACCGCGGCCATGGCGTGTTCGGGTGACACCGTTCCTGGTCCGCGCACGGTCACGGGACCGATTTCCAGCACCGCGGTGGTCACTGCCCGTCCTCCGGGATCACCGCCACCTGGATGAGTTGATCGGCTGCTGCCCGGGTGATGAGGGTGCCCCGTCCGGGCGGTAGCGGCGCCGGCCTTACCGAACCCAACAGCACGCCCTCCTCGGGGCTCGCGCTCATCAGCAGACCCATGCAGCCGAGTTCTCGCAGCCGGCCCAGGACCGGGTCGAACATCGCACGCGCCGCACCACCCGATCGCCGTGCCACGACCATATGAAGCCCGATATCACGTGCCTGCGGCACGAATTCGAGCAGCAGAGCAAGCGGATTCGTCCCCGATCCCGCCACGAGGTCGTAGTCGTCGATCACGATGTAGAGCTCCGGACCGGCCCACCACGATCTGTCGCGGAGTGCGCGCTGGTCGACGTCCGGCCCGGGCATGCGGGCCCGCAGCGTGACAGTCAGTTCCGCCAACGCTGTTTCGAGTGCGCCGGCCGATACCGCGTACCCGGCCACATGCTCCGACTCGACCACGCCGAGCAGCGTGCGGCGGAAGTCGACGATGAGCAGTCGCACGGCTTCGGGGTCATTGGCATCGACCAGCGCACGGCATATCGTGCGCAACGCCGTGGACTTTCCGCAGCCGGCGTCCCCGAGGATGAGGAGGTCTGGCTGCTCGGCGAAATCCAATACCACAGGCGATAATTCGAGCTCTCCCAGGCCAAGCACCACCTGAGTGGCCGGCCGCATACCGGTGGGCGGACGCAGCATGTGGTGCTCGACCAGCGCAGGAAGCAGCCGGATCTCCGGCGCTCGGGCACCCCGGTGCTCAGATCGCAGGGTGTCACCGGTTCGTGCGAGTGCGGCGCCGATTCCGTGGTCGCTCGGCGTGCCGTCGAGTCTCGGCAAGGCGATCAACAACTCTCGGCCGTCACGGGTCAGACCTCGGCCGGGCGGGCACGGGCCGAGCTCGCGGGCACGTTTACGGTCCATCTCCGATTCGGCCGGATCACCGAGCCGCAATTCGATCCGGGTGCCGAGTTGGTCTTTTAGTGCCGGGCGGAATTCTGCCCACCGCGATGCGCTCGCCACGACGTGCACGCCGAACGACAGTCCCCGCACGGCCAACACGGTGATCAGGGGCTCGAGGTGCTCGAACTCGCCTCGCAGCGTCGACCACCCGTCGACGATCAGGAACACGTCACCGAACGGGTCGTCACAGGAACCTTCGTCGCGGCGCTTGCGGTACTCGGCCATCGAGTCGATGCCCAAACTGGCGAACCGCTTCTCACGCCTGCGCACCAGGCCTTCCAGTTCGGTCACGCTGCGCCGCACGAGGTCGACGTCGTGGCGGCCGGCGATCGCGCCGACATGCGGCAGTGCCCGCAGCGCCGACAACGCGCCGCCACCGAAATCGAATCCGTACAGCTGGACGTCGGACGGGTGGTGCGTGGCCGCCAGCGCCAACGCCAATGTCTTTGCAGCCATCGACTTTCCCGATTGCGGCCCGCCGACGATCGCGACGTTTCCGGCCGCGCCGTCGAGTCGCACGACGAGCCGGTCGCGGCGCTGCTCGAAGGGCCGGTCGACCAGGCCGATCGCGACGGTCAGGTGCTGACGTGCCGGCATCAACACATCGCTGAGCGGCACGGCATCCGGAAGCGGAGGTAGCCACACCCGATGAGCCGGCGTGCCGTGCCCGACCAACTTGGCGAGCACGGCGTCGAGCACGGTCGTTCTCGGTTTCCGCACCGCCTGCCGGTCGGGCACCACGCAGCGCGCGACGAACGGACGGACACGCTGCGGCGCCGCCACCACGGGTGCGTCGGCGTCATAATCGCCCGAGACGAACGCCGTCTGGAACCTCGCCAGCTCACCCGACGGCGTCTTCAGGTACGCCGCACCGGGTGTATTCGGCAGCTGATAGGCGTCGGGCACCCCGAGTACCGCACGGGATTCGTTCGGCGAGAACGTCTTCAGGCACACGCGGTACGACAGGTGCGATTCCAGGCCGCGCAGCCGCCCTTCGTCGAGTCGTTGGCTGGCCAGCAACAGGTGCATGCCCAGTGACCGTCCGAGCCGGCCGATGGCGACGAACAGATCGGCGAAGTCAGGATGTTGGTGGAGCAGTTCGGAGAACTCGTCGACGACGATCAACAGCGCGGGCAGCGCGGGCAGATCTGGGCGCTTGCGGCGGTATTCGGTGATGTCGGCGAGATTGCCCGCAGCCCGCAGGAGTTCCTGACGACGGTTCAGCTCGCCCGCCAAGGCGTCGGCCATGCGGGCGACCAGCGGGGCCTCGTCGGCGAGGTTGGTGATCAACGCGCTGACGTGCGGCACCGTCTCGAGACCGAGAAATGTTGCGCCCCCTTTGAAGTCGACGAGAACCAGATTGAGCGCCTCGGGCGGATGGGTGACCGCCAACCCGAGCACCAACGTCTTCAGGAATTCCGACTTACCCGAGCCCGTCGCGCCGACGCACAGCCCGTGCGGGCCCATACCGTTGTGCGCAGCCTCTTTGAGGTCCAGGTGAACGGGTGCGTTGTCCCCGGCCAGCCCGATCGGCACCCGCAGCAGGTTCTGCGCGTCAGGTGTGCGCCAGCAGGTCGCCGGATCGAACCGCGCGGGGTCGCCCAGACCGATGAGACGCAACCAGGTGGACCGTTCGGCAGTCGGGGATTTCGCCGACCGGTACCGCGCCAGGCGGCGTGCGCACGTCAACGCCTGCGCGAGGGTCAGGCGGTCGGGTTGCGCGAGAGCGTCGCCGAGGCTGACCTTGTCGGGTCCGACGGCCAGATCCGGGCTCGTGTCAGATGCACATCCGATCGTCAATACGGTGACGCCCGGCTTGGACATGCTGGGTTCGGCTGCGACGCCGTCCGCGATGACGACGACGTGCATCGCCGCGTCGTCGTCCACTGCCTGCGCCACGGTCTGGTATCGCAGCGGGCGCTGACCCGCCGGGTCTCGCGGATGCCAGTGGTGCGGCAGCCATTTCAACCAGTCCCACTGCTCGGCCGCCGACGGCCCGACCACCGCGGCGATTCTGAGATGGCGCGGGCTGTGCGCCACGGCCAGTTGGCAGAGCATGGCCCGGACGAGGGCGCCGGCGTCGTCGGACGGCCCGCCGACCGCCAGATGTGCCCGGCTGCAGATGTTCACGGTGACGGGGACGTCGGCGACAACGGATCGGTTCCGCACGAGGTCGTGCAACGCTGCCGCGGTGACCGGGTCACGGTCCTCGGCCGGACCGGCGGCAGGTGCCACCAGTCGCGTGAGCAGAGGCCGTACGCCGATTCCGATCCGGACATCGCCGAATCCGGGATCATCGGGTGCACGCACCCACATCCGGTCGGTGCCCGCCAGCAGCCACAGCGTCGCGGGCGCGGGATGCTCGCCGTGCAAGGTTTCCCACTGGGACTGTGCCGTTGCGGCCGCCACGGCGTCGAGCCCGTCCAGATAACGCAGATACTCGCTGCGATCGCGAGTGAGCTCAGCCGCCCGCCCGTTGCCGCGCAGGCTGTACACCAAGGTGCCGAGCACCGACATCACCATCATCACCGGAAAGAACATGAACGCCGGACCTCGTGCCGCGGCCGCCCCCGAACCGAAGTAGACGGCCATCATGCCCACCATCGCGATGACCAGAACGACGGGAAGCAACCGGGCCACCGGATTGACCGGGGTGGCCTTCGGCACCGGTGGCGGCGCATCGATCACCAGCTCGGCGGGCGGCCCGCCGGAGGTCTGCAGTGCTACCGGATGTTCCATCAAAGGCTTGGACGCACGGCGGCGCCGATCAGTTCCACTGTTGTGCGGTCGAAATTCCCGCAAAGACCTACCGAGAACGTCGGTTACGGTCGAATGCACTGGCGTTGACCGGGGGGTGATGTGATGCCGGATGCGCTGCGCTTCGTGTCGATTCACTGCGGGTTCGTCGTCGCCGGTCGAGAGGGCCCGGTAACCATCGACCTGGTGTTGCCGGCCGCGTTGACGGTGAACGAGTTGATGCCGTCGATCGTCGACGCGGTCGGGGCACCGGGAGGCGGGTCTCGGAGCTGGCAGCTGTCCTTTATCGCCGGCCGGACACTCGACGATTCGATGACGTTGGTGCAGAACGGCGTTGACGACGGAGATCTGCTGATGTTGGCCGCGGTTGCCGTCGAGCCGCCGCGGTTACGCACATTGACGGCCGCCCTCGCGGCCGACGGACCAGGCCCCGAAACACCGCAGGGTCTGCGGTCGGCGGGCTGCCTGTTGGCATGCTTGCTCGGAATGGTCGCCCTGGTCTGCGCGGGCCTCGGCACGCAGGGCTGGTCGCGGGTGGTCGCGGCCGCGGCCCTGGCGGTGATCGTCACCGCGGCCGTGTTGGCCGGGCAACGGATAGGTCTCGGACGGCGCACGGTCGCGACGCTCAGCGTCGCCGCGGCGGCACAGGCTGCCGTTCTCGGGTTCCTCGTCGTTCCCGATGGTCCTGACGCGGCGAATTTCTTTCTCGCCGCGGTGGCCGCAGGCTGCGTCGGCGTCGCGCTACTGCGGGTATCGGACTGCGGCACAGACGTTCTGCTCGCCGTCGTCACGGTCGCCGCGCTGATCGGGTTTGCGACCGCGCCTGCGGTGGTGTGGCCGCTGAGCGCTTCTGCGGTCGGCGCGGTGCTGAGTGCAGTGGCCATGGGCGCGTTGTCCTTGACGCCGCGGCTGTCCATCGCGCTCGCCGGGCTTACGCCGCCGATCCCCGGCGACGAAACCGACGGCACGGAAACTCACGGCGACACCGGCATTTCCACCGATGCACTGGCCGAACGTGGGCGCCGGGCGCTGGTCGGCCTGGTTACCGGCTGCTCGGCCGCGGCCGCCCTCGGCACGCTGCTGGTCGCGGTCGACAGCCGGCACGCGGTCACTCCCGCCGCACTCGCACTCGCCGCCGCCGTCGGCGTTGCACTGCTGCTGCGCAGCCGGTCCTATGCATCGGGCCGGTGTCGAAACATGCTGACAATCTTCGGGTTCTGCAGCCTCACCGCGATGTTCGCACTTGTCGTGGTCTGGTCCCCCGGATACGGCAGCTGGACCGGAGCCGCGGCGGTGGCAGTGGGCCTTGCGGTGCTCAGCCCGGCCGCCGTGACGAGCCCGGCCGCGATACGCGTCGTGGACGCCGTGGAATACGTCGCGCTGGCCGCGATCGCGCCGCTGGCCTGCTGGCTCACCGGCATCGCGGACGCGGTGCGCGGCCTGGGCCCGCTGTGAGCGCCCAGTATCGGCTCCTGGCAGCCACATTCGCGATGCTTCCGCTCGTGGCAGCTCCGGCGGCAGGCGCGGTCACACCGCCCGCCATCGACGACGCGCTGCTACCGCCGGCCGCCCCGCCCGCGGCGACACACCCGACCGAACAACGCGGGCAGTGCTTCGGCAGCTCACCGCGTGACGTGGCCGAATCTCGCACACCACTTGCGCTGGATGCGGTGTGGCGGCTGTCCCGCGGCGGCGGTCAGACGGTGGCCGTGATCGATACCGGCGTCACCCGGCATCGGCTTCTGCCGCACCTGATCGGCGGCGGTGACTACGTCTCGTCCGGTGACGGGACCAGTGACTGCGACGGCCACGGCACCATCGTCGCCGGAATCGTCGGCGGCGCGGCGGCCGACGGTTTCAGCGGGGTCGCTCCTGACGTGTCGATCCTCGCTATCCGCCAGTCCAGCAACAAGTTTGCCGACGCGAGCGGGTCAAGCGGCGTCGGCGATGTCGACACACTCGCCAAAGCGGTACGCACAGCGGCCGATCTGGGTGCCACCGTCATCAACATCTCGTCGGTGGCGTGCGTCGCCGCCGACGACGCGCTCGATGACCGGGCCCTCGGTGCCGCGCTGGCCTACGCCGTCGACGTCAAGAACGTCGTGGTCGTGGCTGCCGCGGGCAATGTCGGCGGGCCGGGGCATTGCCCTGAGCAGAATCCGGCGGGTGAACCGGACTGGGACACCGTGGTTTCCGTGGCCACCCCGGCGTGGTACGACGATCTGGTGTTGTGCGTTGGCTCAGTCAGCCGCGACGGCACGGCCTCCACGTTCAGCCTGGGCGGACCCTGGGTCGACGTGGCCGCGCCAGGTGAGGGCATCGTGTCGTTGCATCCCGACGGCGAGCGGCTCATCGACACCCTCGGGAAGTCCAACCCTGTATCGGGCACCAGTTACGCCGCGCCGATCGTGTCGGGGATCGCCGCGCTCATCCGGTCCCGGTTTCCGCACTTGAGTGCGCGGGATGTGATGCGACGCATCGAGGACACCGCGCACCGGCCGCCCGGCGGATGGAATCCGTATCTCGGTCACGGCGTCGTCGATCCGCTGGCCGCGGTGAGCGACGGTGGCGCACCGACCTCGGAGCCGACGCCGGTTGCGGCGACAAGCATCGCGCAGCCCGCCGTGACGCCGGACGATGCCCGGTCGCGCCGGGTTGCGTTCGGCGGCGCAGCCGTCTGCGCCGCCGCGACCGCGCTGCTGGCAATCACGTTGTCGTCCAGGCGGTTACGAGCCCCAACCCCGCGAAGTCGGCCCGTCGTGCGCGACTGACGCCGCGTCGCGGCTCAGCTCCGGCCCACGCGGGAGCATCGCAAGCATGGGCCACGGCGCGGGCACGGCAGGGCCGGTCAAGCCGAGATGCTCTGCGGCAGCGTCATCGTGGATGCCGAACAGGACGCCGAGATCGTTGAGGAGGTAGCGCGGTCCGGCTACGCCGATGCCGCCGTCGATGCCGGTGGCCCGCACCAGCGCACTGCGCCCCGCGGGGATGTCGACCCGGTCGATGGCAGGCCCGGCTTCATCGGCCTGCGCAAGCCGCAATCCGGTTTCCGGCAGTGAGTCCCCCGCGTACAGCGTGGTGTTTGTTTCGGTGGAGGGTTGGCGGGGATCCCATCCCGCGCACAGCACGGGACGCGCGTGCGCGTCGACCCACTGCGGAACCCTCGCCACGTCAAGGTCTTCGACGACGGGCACGCGCGCGATGGCCTGCGCGGAAACCACCGGAGGCTCGGCGGCGGGCTGTGCCACGGTGAACCGGATGAGGTCGGCGGCGACCCTGCCGATCCGCTGCACCCCGTCGGCGAGCACCACGTAGAACTCGTCGGTGTCGCCGGCGCGTGTGACCCGCACGACGCTGCCGACCTCGACACCACGTAATGCTGCCGGGCCCGGCAGGCCCGCACCCGCGATGGCAGGCGTCCGGATCGCCGGCGCCTCGGGCACACTGTCCAACAGCGCGCGCGAAACACCGGTTGGTTCGAGGCCGTCCAGCCGGAGCGCACGCGTGACGGCCAGATCCCGTAGGTCGACTGCGGCCCGCCAGCCGTCGAACAGCAGATACGTCGTCGCGGCCGGTTCGCCGCGCGGCGCGACCAGCAGTGCTTGACCATGGCGCAACGGCGCGACGCGGTCTGACAACGCGCCGACGACCAGTGTGGTGGACACCGGCTCGGCGATATCGCATACCGCCCACGCCGATTCGTCGATACTCAGCGGACTGCCGATCTGCGTCGGCGCTCCCGGTATGCCGACCTGTGGCCCGCGGCGCGCCCGCGCGAGTGCATCATCACTCACCGGCACCGGATCGGCCGCTGCCCCCGCGACCAGGCGGGCCGAGGCGAGGTTCGGCACGGGATGAATCGTGTCACCGATACGCACATAGAGCGCACCTGAATTGCGCGCCAACAGAATCGGCGCATCGGCGAGTTCACCGCCCGGGCGCACGAGCGCCAAGACCGCGCACGCGGTGATCGCCACGACGGCCAGCACACCGCCCGCCGTGAACGCGATTGCTTGTGCCCGTAGTGGATCGTGGAGCATGCTGGCGTCACCGCGCACCAACGCATGCGCCATGCGCCGCAACAGAAATCGATGCCCACTGAGCTGGAGCCGGGTTGCCGGTTGCCGTGCCATGAAGTCCCCCGGGCAAAACCCTAACCCGTACCGGGACGGCCTTCGGACAGTTATTCCTCGCGCTGGCGCTGCCGGTACGCCGCGACGTGTTGGCGGTTGCCGCAGTTGCCGGTATCGCAGAACATGCGTGACCGGTTGCGGGACAGATCGGTCAGCACGGCTTCGCAGTCGGGGGCCGCGCAGATCTTGAGCCGCCGCAGCTCACCACCGCGGATCAGGTCGGCCAGCGCCATCGCCATCTCGGCACCCATCCGCTGCCACAGCGGGTCGTCGGCCGAAGCCAGGTGCAGATGCCAGTCCGGCATCTCGGGGTGTCGCGTCAACCACGGCGAGGCCTTGGTGTCGCCGAGGAGGCCGTTCACCAAGGCGACGGCGGCCTCCTCGTCCTCCGCCGCGCCCCAGATCTCCCCGAGCCGCACACGAAGCCCCTGCACGGCACTCAGCTCGGCAGCGTCGCGGTCCCGGCGGCCCGTCCAGCCGAAGTGATCCAGGTAGGCGTCGAGCGCCGCCAGGTCGGCGAGTTGGTCGCCGTCCACCCGATCACTGTTGACCAGCACGGCGGCGGCCCGGAGTGTGAGCTCCGTGTCATAAGTAAAAAGCATTTGACTCATGACCCCCTTCCGTCGTAGCGTCATGACCAAAATTGATTTTACTCATTACATCCTCGGGGAGGTGCATCGATGGCCACAGCGACCGGGCCGGCCAAGCTCAACCGGACGTCCGCCGACAACCATTTTCGGCTCGGGCTGCTGCTTGCCGTCAGCTCAGCGCTGGCGTTCGGGTCCTCGGGACCGTTCGCCAAGGCGTTGATGGAGGCCGGCTGGAGCCCGACGGCGGCGGTGACCGCCCGGCTCGCGGGCGGCGCCGTCGCGATGGCCGTGTTCGCGACCATCGTGCGCCCCGGCTGGATCCGTGAAGTCGCGCGGCACGCCAAGACCGTCGTCGCGTACGGTCTCATCCCCATCGCGGGCGCCCAGCTGTGCTACTACAACGCCGTCTCGCATCTGTCGGTCGGCGTCGCGCTGCTGCTCGAATACACCGCGCCGATCCTCGTCGTCGGCTGGCTGTGGGCCACGACGCGCCGGCGCCCCAGCGCGATGACATTCGCCGGTGTCGCACTGGCGGTCGCCGGGATCATGTTGGTGCTCGACGTGTTCAGCGGTGCCCACATCAACGTCGTCGGAGTCACGTGGGGCCTGGCCGCCGCGATCTGCGCGGCCTGCTACTTCATGATGTCCAACCAGGCGAGCACCGACGGCGCGGGCCTCAACCCGATCAGCCTGGCCACCGGCGGCCTGATCATCGGAACGACCGGCGTGGCGCTGCTCGGCTTCACCGGCGTGATGCCGCTGGCCTTCACCACCAACTCCGTGGACATCGCGGGCTTCACGACGTCGTGGCTCGTGCCGGTCATCGCACTCGGACTCATCCCCACCGCGATCGCCTACACGCTCGGCATCCTGAGCATCTCGCGACTCAAGCCGAGGTTCGCGTCCCTGGTCGGCCTGTCCGAGGTGATGTTCGCGGTGCTGATCGCGTGGATCATGTTGGGCGAGGCCATCACCCCGATCCAGGCGCTCGGCGGTGTGGTGGTGCTCGCCGGGCTCGCACTCGCGCGTCAGGGTGATCGCAGTGAGCAGAAGGCCGAGCGAACCTCGGCCGTGTACGAGGCGTGCTGGCCCGATAATCCGGCGCAGAATGTGACGGGCGAGCAAACGATTAGCCGTGGCTAAGCATTTTGTGTGAATATTGCGATCGTGACTTTCCTCCGGATGCCGGCCCGGGTGGCCGCGATCGCCTCAGCAGTTCTGTGCGCCGGTGCCGCCCTGGCCGCGATTCCAGCGCCGGTCGCCAGCGCCGAACCGTGCCCCGACATCGAGGTGGTGTTCGCCCGCGGCACCAGTGAGCCCGCCGGCGTCGGCCGTGTCGGCCAGGCGTTGGCCGATGCGCTGCGGGGTCAGGTCGGCGGTCGCACGGTGAGCACGTACGCCGTGAACTACCCGGCGACCTACGACTTCATGGCCGCCGCCGACGGCGCCACCGACGCGACCAACCACATCGCCGCGATGGCCGAGAGTTGCCCGTCGACCCGCATCGTGCTGGGTGGCTACTCGCAGGGAGCCGCCGTCGTGGACATGCTGCTGGGGATCCCGCCGCTGGGCAACCGGGTCGGCGACATCGGTTCGGCTCCCCCGCTGCCGGGCAACCTGTCGAACAACATCGCCGCGGTCGCGGTGTTCGGCAATCCTTCGGCCAAGTTCGGTATCCCTGTGACGTCCAGCCGATTCGGCGGGCGCGCGATCGACATGTGCAGCGACGGTGATCCCATCTGCTCCGATGGGCGCAACCCGTTCGCGCACACCCACTATGAGAGCTCGGCCTTCATCCCCCAGGCCGCGGGTTTCATCGCCGGACTGGTGTAGTCAGCAAGACCGGCTAACATTTGGTGTGACTTTTGATCTTGTTCGCCGTTACACCCTTCTCGTAGCGTCCGCCGTGCTGACCGCGGCCACGGCACTCCTCCTCCCGGTAGCCGGGCCGGTACCGAACGGCAGCCTCGGCGTGGCCTCCGCCGCTGACTGCCCCGATGTCGAGGTCGTTTTCGCCCGCGGCACGGACGAAGCACCCGGGCTCGGCCGGATCGGCAACGCCTTCGTCAACTCACTGCGCAACAAGGTCGGCGGCCGCTCGGTGGGCGCCTACGCGGTGAACTACCCGGCGAGCTACGACTTCCTGGCCGCGGCCAACGGCGCGAACGACGCCAGCGCCCACATCCAATGGATGGTGAACAACTGCCCGGCGACCAGGCTGGTGCTCAGCGGCTACTCACAGGGCGCCGCGGTGATCGACGTGATCGCCGCCGTCCCGTTCCCGGCGGTCGGCTTCAACTCACCGCTGCCGCCCAACGTGCCCGAGCACGTCGCCGCCGTCGCGGTGTTCGGCAACCCGTCGGCAAAGCTCGGCCTGCCGCTGACCGCAAGCCCGGTGTACGGCTCGCGCGCGATCGATCTGTGCAATGCCAACGATCCCGTCTGCACCAACGGAGACAGTGTTCCGGCACACCGCGCATACGAGGGGCCGGCCGATCAGGCAGCGAGTTTCGTGGCGGGATTACTGTAATTCGCACGACGTGATCGGCTACGTCGTCAATTTCCTCCGCTACGATCGCTTAGGTGGTCGAACATTCCGTCAACTCCGGGGAAAAGCGGCGGACCGGACGGCTTCGCCGATGGCTGTGTGCGGCGGCCACCGTGCTGGCCGCCGCGGCCGTCGCACCGGTGGTTTCCGCCGTCGCGCCCGCCGCTCTGCCCGTAGCCGAAGCGGCACCGTGTCCCGAGGTCGAGGTGGTGTTCGCCCGCGGGCGCACCGAGCCGGCCGGTGTGGGCACCCTCGGCAACGCGTTCGTCAACGCGCTGCGCTCCAAGGTCGACAAGAACATCGGCGTCTATGCCGTGAAGTACCCGGCCGACACCGAGATCGACATCGGCGCCAACGACATGAGCCAGCACATCCGGTACATGATGGACAACTGCCCGGACACCCGGCTGGTCGTCGGTGGGTACTCGTTGGGCGCCGCGGTCGCCGACGTCGTGCTGGCCGTCCCGATCACGGCGTTCGGCTTCAAGACCCCGCTGCCCGCGGGTGCCGACACCCATATCGCCGCCATCGCGTTGTTCGGGAACGGCGCGGCCTGGGTCGGCCCTATCACCAATTTCAGCCCGCTCTACAGCGACCGCACCATCGAGTTGTGCCACGGTGCCGACCCGATCTGCAACCCGGCCGATCCGAACACGTGGCGCAACAACTGGCCCGATCACCTTGCGGGCGCCTACATCGACGGCGGGATGGTCAACCAGGCCGCGGACTTCGTGGCGGGCCGGTTGTAGCGGCGAGCGCCGCGAAACTACGGTTTATGACGCTTTTCGGCCGAATCTCATCAAAAACCGTAGTCTCGGCGGGGTCAGAGCGTGCGCAGATCCCGAGTGACGGCGGTCCGGCTGGCCATCTGATCGTCAGGCGGGTAGTCGACCCGCACGAGCGTCAGACCGCGAGCAGGCGCGGCCGCGAAATCACTGGACCGGCCTGAAGTACTGAGAAGCGTTGCGGTCCAGTCGGTTTCACGACGACCCTCGCCCACCTTGAGCAGCGCACCGACCAATGAGCGGACCATGTTCCAGCAGAACGCATCGGCGGTGACGTAGGCGGTGATGTAGTGGCCGTCGCGGACCCATTCGAGCCGTTGCAGATCCCGGATCGTCGTCGCACCGGCGCGATAGCGGCAGAACGCGGCGAAATCGTGCAGCCCCACCAACTCCTGCGATGCCGCCGTCATGGCCTCGACATCCAGCGGCCGCGACCACGGCGTCACGAACCGGGCCTCCTGCGGCTCGACGCCATACGGCGCGGTGCACAGCCGGTAGACATAGTGCCGGCGGAGCGCTGAGAATCGGGCGTCGAAACCCGCAGGCGCGCGCGTGATCTCGCGCACGCGCACGTCGGCGGGCAGGAACCGGGCGAGCCGGCGAACCAGTGGGAGAAACTCGGAGTCGCCCGGCCGCGTCGTGCGCGGATAGGCATGGGCCAGCGCGTCGACCGGTACATCGACGTGGGCGACCTGGCCGGTCGCGTGCACGCCCGTGTCGGTCCGGCCCGCGGTCCGGGTCACGACGGGCGTGCGGAACACCGTCGTCAACGCCTCATCGATTACCCCGGCGACGGTGCGCTGACCGGCCTGCACCGCCCACCCGGCGAATTCGGTGCCGTCATAGGCGATGTCGAGCCGAAGACGAACATGCCCGCCACCGGAATCGATGGCGGGCATGTCGCGAGTGTCCTGAGGACTACTTGGCGTCATCCTTGGCTTCAGCCTCGGTGGCCTCGTCGGCCGGAGCCTCGGTGGTCTCCTCGGTCTCGGCCGGAGCCTCGGTGGTCTCCTCGACCTTGTCCTCGGCAGGAGTCTCCTCTGCAGGAGCCTCAGCCTTGGCCTGCGAAGCGGCCGCGCGGCGAGCACGGTCGGCCTCGGAGGTCACGGTCTTCTCCCGCACCAGCTCGATGACGGCCATGGGGGCGTTGTCGCCCTTGCGGTTCTCGACCTTGATGATGCGGGTGTAGCCACCGTTGCGGTCAGCGAAGAACGGACCGATCTCGGCGAACAGGGTGTGCACCACATCCTTGTCGCGGATCTTCTTCATGACCTCGCGCCGGTTGTGCAGCTGCCCCTTCTTGGCGTGGGTGATCAGCTTCTCGGCGTACGGACGCAGCGCCCGTGCCTTCGGCTCGGTCGTCTTGATGCGGCCGTGCTCGAACAGCGACGTGGCCAGGTTGGCCAGCAGCGCCTTCTGGTGCGAGGACGACCCGCCGAGGCGAGGACCCTTGGTGGGCTTGGGCATTGCGACTATCTCCTAAATGGGGCCGGCCCCCGTATCAGGTAGGACCGGGACGGTTTCGTTAGAGCTGTTCGGTTTCGGCGTAGTCCTGGTTGTCGTCCAGGTCGTAGCCGGCATCGCTGGTCCAGGTTCCGGTTGCGGCGTCGTAACCGGCGACCTCGGACGGATCGAACGTGGCCGGGCTGTCCTTGAGCGAGAGACCCAGCTGGTGCAGCTTGATCTTGACCTCGTCGATGGACTTCTGGCCGAAGTTACGGATGTCCAGCAGGTCGGACTCCGTGCGGGCGACGAGCTCGCCCACCGTGTGCACACCCTCGCGCTTGAGGCAGTTGTACGAGCGGACGGTCAGGTCCAGGTCGTCGATCGGCAGCGCGAAGCTGGCGATGTGATCGGCCTCGGCCGGCGACGGCCCGATCTCGATGCCCTCGGCCTCGACGTTGAGTTCGCGTGCGAGACCGAACAGTTCGACCAGGGTCTTGCCTGCCGACGCCAGGGCGTCACGCGGGCTGATCGAGTTCTTGGTCTCGACGTCGAGGATCAGCTTGTCGAAGTCGGTGCGCTGCTCGACACGGGTGGCCTCGACCTTGTAGGTCACCTTCAGCACCGGGCTGTAGATCGAGTCGACCGGGATACGGCCGATCTCGGCGCCCGAGGCCTTGTTCTGCACGGCGGGGACGTAGCCGCGGCCGCGCTCGACGACGAGCTCGACCTCAAGCTTGCCCTTGTCGTTCAGGGTGGCGATGTGCATGTCGGGGTTGTGCACCGTCACACCGGCCGGCGGCACGATGTCACCGGCGGTGACCGCACCCGGGCCCTGCTTGCGCAGGTACATGGTGACCGGCTCGTCCTCCTCCGAGGACACGACCAGGCCCTTGAGGTTCAGGATGATGTCGGTGACGTCTTCCTTCACCCCGGGGACGGTGGTGAACTCGTGCAGCACACCGTCGATGCGGATGCTGGTGACGGCCGCGCCCGGGATGGACGACAGCAGCGTGCGCCGAAGCGAGTTGCCGAGGGTGTAACCGAAGCCGGGCTCCAGGGGTTCGATGACGAACTTGGAGCGGTTTTCGGCGACGCTCTCCTCGGACAGTGTGGGTCGCTGAGAGATCAGCATGGTGTTTCTATCTCCTTCTCGGCACCCGCTATTTGATGCCGGTCAGTTGCCTGTGTGGCCGGTCGGCCACACAGGAGCCAGCCCTACTACTTCGAGTAGAGCTCGACGATGAGCTGCTCGGTCAGCGGCACGTCGATCTGCGCACGCTCGGGCAGCTGGTGGACGAGGACGCGCTGACGCTCGCCGACGACCTGCAGCCAGGACGGGATCGGGCGCTCACCCGCGGTCTGCCGGGCAACCTCGAACGGCAGGGTGTTGAGCGACTTGTCCTTGATGTCGATGATGTCGTACTGCGACACCCGGTAGCTGGGGATGTCGACCTTCACGCCGTTGACCAGGAAGTGGCCGTGGCTGACCAGCTGACGCGCCATGCGGCGGGTGCGGGCCAGGCCTGCGCGGTACACGACGTTGTCCAGCCGGCTCTCGAGGATGCGCAGCAGGTTGTCACCGGTCTTGCCGGGCTGACGCACTGCTTCCTCGTAGTAGCGGCGGAACTGCTTTTCCATCACGCCGTAGCTGAAACGCGCCTTCTGCTTCTCCTGAAGCTGCTGGCGGTATTCGCTCTCCTTGATCCGCGCGCGGCCGTGCTGGCCGGGCGGGTAGGGGCGCTTCTCGAACGACTGATCTCCGCCGACCAGGTCGACGCCGAGACGACGCGACTTGCGGGTCGCGGGGCCGGTGTAACGAGCCATTTTCTAGATCCTTCCTAGACCCGGCGCCGCTTGGGCGGACGGCAGCCGTTGTGCGGCTGCGGGGTGACGTCGGAAATGGCGCCCACCTCGAGGCCTGCGGCCTGCAGCGAGCGGATGGCGGTCTCACGGCCCGAGCCGGGACCCTTGACGAACACGTCGACCTTCTTGACGCCGTGCTCCTGCGCCTTGCGCGCGGCGTTCTCGGCGGCCAGCTGCGCGGCGAACGGAGTCGACTTACGCGAGCCCTTGAAGCCCACGTGGCCCGACGACGCCCAGGCGATGACGTTGCCCTGCGGGTCGGTGATCGACACGATCGTGTTGTTGAACGTGCTCTTGATGTGCGCAGCGCCGTGCGGGACGTTCTTCTTTTCCCGGCGGCGAGTGGTCTTACCGCGCTTGGCGGCCGTACCTGCTGCCTTCTTTGCTGGTGGCATGGTCTACCTGGCCTTCTTCTTGCCGGCGATGGTGCGCTTGGGGCCCTTGCGGGTGCGCGCGTTGGTCTTGGTGCGCTGGCCACGCACGGGCAGGCCACGGCGGTGGCGCAGGCCCTGGTAGCAGCCGATCTCGATCTTGCGGCGAATGTCGGCCTGCACCTCGCGGCGCAGGTCACCCTCAACCTTGAGGTTGCCTTCGATGTAGTCACGCAGGACGGTCACCTGATCGTCGGTCAGGTCCTTCGTGCGCATGTTCTTGTCGATGCCCGTCGCGGCGAGAATCTCGTTCGAGCGGGTACGGCCGATGCCGTAGATGTAGGTCAGCGCGATCTCCATGCGCTTGTCGCGCGGAAGATCAACGCCCACGAGCCGTGCCATGTGGCGGTATTCCTTCTTCTATGCGGAGGTCTGATCCCAGCCCGTTCCCGTCAGCCCCTACGGGCTCTCCGGGGTCCGGCCTCCGTTCCGGACGTGTGCGAATGGCCTATCCATTCAGTGGTGCTGGGAGGTCTGCATTCAGTTGTGGTGTGCCGTCAGCTGGGGCTGGTCAGCCTTGACGCTGCTTGTGGCGCGGATCGCTGCAGATCACCATGACCCGCCCATGCCGGCGGATCACCCTGCACTTATCGCAGATGGGCTTGACGCTCGGGTTCACCTTCACGGCTGTTTCGATCCTTCTAGGTCTGTCGATGACGCGCGGATGCGCGACACGTGCTCTTGTCGTTTCGGTCGGGCTCGGTTATGTCACTTGTACCGGTACACAATGCGGCCCCGGGACAGGTCGTAGGGAGAAAGCTCCACCACTACCCGGTCCTCGGGCAGGATGCGGATGTAGTGCTGCCGCATCTTCCCGCTGATGTGGGCCAGGACCTTGTGTCCGTTCTCCAGCTCAATGCGGAACATCGCATTGGGCAGGGGTTCGACCACGCGACCCTCGACCTCGATGGCACCGTCTTTCTTGGCCATACTGTCTGGCGATCCTTGCTTTCGTTTCGTATCGTGCGCCCGTCGGCACAGCGACCATCCGACTTCAAAACGTGAGCCGAATCGACAGAATTCCGGTAAATCCAGAACGGGGCACGCAGAAAGTCGGCACGGAAGCCGCACCGTTGGTCCACAATACCCGCTCATCGGCCTGCGCCAAAATCACGGCTGGCCAGCGTGCAGGCACCAAATATTCATGCACGCGAGCCGCCCGTGACACGTGACAATGGTTCATAGTGATTTGCGCCATCCGCGGCGCAGAAGCGGAGACGAGACACGTGATGGCTGTGTACCTGGCGGCGTTCGTCGTCGGCGGCGTCGCCCTGCTGTCTGCGCTGTTGCTGGCCGACATCGGCCACGGCGACGGTATGCCCTTCCTGAGCCTCACCGGGGTGTCGGCCGCGCTGGTCGGCGCGGGCACCGGTGGCCTGATCGGCACCTGGGTCGGGATGGAGACCTTCGCAACCGCACTGTTGGCCGGGGCCTGCGCCGTCGTGCTGGTGTTCGTGCTCAACGGCGTGCTCCTGCCCTACCTGCGCCGCCAGCAGTCCAACTCCCACAAGGGCCGCTCCTCCTATATCGGCCTGCTCGGCACCGTCACCCTCGAAGTGCCCGCGGGCGGCTGGGGTGAGGTGTCGTTCGTCGACGCCGACGGCAATCGGGTGTTCTCGCGCGCCAAGAGCGACGAACCGGCCGCGCTGCCCAAGTCCACCCGTATCTACATCGCCGACATCGACTCCGATTTCGTGCATGTCGTCGCTGTTCCAGAGACCTGACCCGCTAGAAAGGCCATCACCGTGTCCCTGCTGCTCATCGTCGTACTGGCCGCCATCGCCGCGATCTTGATCCTGGTGGTGCTGCCCATGGTCTACGTCAAGAACTACATCAAGGTCCCGCCCAACGAGGTCGCGGTGTTCACCGGCCGCGGCCAACCGAAGGTCGTCCGCGGCGGCGCGCGGTTCCGGATGCCCGGCATCGAGCGCGTCGACATCATGAGCCTCGAACCGTTCAACGTCAGCATCAACCTGCAGAACGCACTGTCGAACAACGGTGTGCCGGTCAACGTCGAAGCCGTCGGCCTGGTCCGCATCGGATCGGCCGACGAGGCCGTGCAGACCGCGGTGCAGCGCTTCCTGACCTCCGACCTCAACGAGTTGCAGCGCCAGATCAACGAGATACTGGCCGGCAGCCTGCGCGGTATCACCGCGACGATGACGGTCGAGGACCTCAACTCCAACCGCGACACGTTGGCCCGCAGCGTGGTCGAGGAGGCCGGTGGCGACCTCGCGCGCATCGGCATGGAGGTCGACGTGCTCAAGATCGCCGGCATCTCGGACGCCAACGACTACCTCAAGTCCCTGGGTCAGCGCAGAATCGCCGAGGTCAAGCGCGACGCGACGGTCGGCACCGCCGAGGCCGAGCGCGACGCACAGATCCAGTCGGCCAAGGCCCGCCAGGAGGGTTCGATCGCGCAGGCCGAGGCGGACACCGCGATCGCGACGGCCAACCAGAAACGCGACGTCGAGCTCGCCCGGTTGCGCGCACAGACCGAGGCCGAGAACGCGCAGGCCGATCAGGCCGGGCCGCTCGCGAACGCCCGCGCCCAGAAAGACGTCGGCATCGCGATCGAGCAGGCCGAGGCGGCCCGCGTGCAGGCCCGCATCGAGGTCGAGCAGCGGCGCGCCGAGCAGGCGCAGGCCGCCCTGCAGGCCGACGTGATCGCGCCCGCCGAGGCGAAACGGCAGGCCGACATCGCGATCGCCGAAGGCCAGCGGCAGTCCTCGATCCTGGCGGCCGAGGCCGCGGCGGAGACCGAGCGGCGCAAGGGTCAGGCCGAGGCCGACGCCCGCAAGGCCGCTGCGGACGCGCTGCGGGTCGAGAAGCAGGCCGAGGCCGACAGCCTCCAGGCCAAGCTGGTCGCGGAGGCCGCGGGCAAGAAGGAACTCGCGGACGCGCTGCGCGTCGAACAGCAGGCCGAGGCGGCCGGTATCGAGGCCAAACTCCTCGCCGAGGCGAACGGCAAGAAGGAGATCGCGGCCGCCCTCAACAGCTACACCGCGGATGCGGCACGGCTGCTGATGCTGCCGGACGTCCTGCAGTCGGTGGTCAAGGCGACCGAGGCGGCCGCGACGCCGCTCGGCGAGATCGAACGGCTCTCGATCATCGGCGGCTCGAGCGATACCCAGGACGCGGTCGGCGGCCTGCTTGGCGTCAGCCCGCTCGCGGTGGCCAAGATCCTCGAATCACTCAAGTCGTCGGGCATCGACGTGGCCGCGTTGCTCAACCGGTCCGAAGCTCCCGTGCCGCCGGTCGCGCCGGACGGCAATGGATCGCTGTCGCACGTCGAGTAGCGGCCTGACCAAGAAAATCGCTGGCTGGGGAGCGCATAATTAGTGGCGATATGACTGGACCCGCTCCCCAGCCCCGCAAACCCGTAATTCTCAGCGTCGACGACGATCCCGCCGTGTCCCGTGCCGTGGCTCGTGACCTGCGCCGCCACTACGGCGAGCGGTATCGCGTCGTGCGTGCGGAGTCGGGTCCGGACGCCCTGGAAACGCTCAACGAACTCAAGCTGCGCGGTGACACCGTTGCGGTGTTCGTCGCCGACTACCGGATGCCGCAGATGAGCGGCATCGAGTTCCTCGAAGCCGCGATGGATCTGTACCCGATGGCCCGTCGCGTGCTGTTGACGGCTTACGCCGACACCACTGCGGCGATCGCGGCCATCAACGTCGTCGACCTCGACCATTACCTGCTCAAGCCGTGGGATCCGCCGGAGGAGAAGCTCTACCCGGTGATCGACGGCCTGCTGGAGGCCTGGCACGCCGCCGGGGACCGCGCGATTCCGTACACCAAGGTGATCGGTCACCAGTGGAGCCCGCGGTCGTGGGAGGTGCGCCAGTTCCTGGCCCGCAACCAGCACACGTACCGCGCGTTCACGGCCGACGAGCCGAAGGGTCGCCAGCTGCTGGAGGCGGCGGGCCTCGACGGCCTGCAGTTGCCGGTCGTGATCACCGAAGGCGGCACCACGCTCGTCGAGCCCACCGACGGCGAGCTCGCCGACATGCTGGGCCTGTCCACGAGCCCGTCGCTGACGATGTATGACCTCGCGGTCATCGGCGGCGGCCCGGCCGGCCTGGCCGCGGCGGTGTACGGCGCGTCCGAGGGGCTCAAGACCGTGCTCATCGAGGGCACCACGACGGGCGGGCAGGCCAGCCGCAGTTCACGTATCGAGAACTACCTGGGCTTCCCCACCGGCGTCTCGGGCGCCGAGCTCGCGACGTCGGCCCGCAGGCAGGCCGAACGCTTCGGCGCCGAGGTCATCACCACTCGTGAGGCCACCCAACTCGACGTCGCGGGCGCGGCCCGCACCATCACGTTCGCCGACGGCGACACCATCGGTGCGCGCGCGGTGATCCTGGCGACGGGCGTCGACTACCGCCAGCTTCCCGTGCCGGGATGCTGGGACGATCCCGACAATCCGGTCAACTACGTCGGCCGCGGCGTCTACTACGGCGCCTCGGTGTCCGACGCGTCGGAATGCAAGGACGAGGACGTGTTCATCGTCGGCGGCGCCAACTCGGCGGGCCAGGCCGCGATGTTCATGGCCCGCGAGGCCAACTCGGTGACGATGGTGGTCCGTGGCCCGTCGCTGGAAGCGTCGATGTCCTACTACCTGATCCAGCAGATCGAGCAGAACCCGAAGATCCGGGTCCTGACCTGCACCGAGGTGGTCAAGGCGATCGGTGAGGACGACCACCTGGTCGGCCTGGTCCTGCAGAACAAGCGCACCGGCGAGCAGGAAGAGGTGCGGTCGAGCCGGCTGTGCTGCTTCATCGGGGCGACGCCGCGCACCGACTGGCTGGAAGGTGTCGTGGCCCGCGACGACCACGGTTTCATCCTGGCCGGACCGGATCTGCGGGATGTGTGCGGCTGGACCCTGGAACGTCCGCCGCATCACCTGGAAACAAGTGTGCCCGGTGTGTTTGTTGCAGGAGACGTGCGCGCCGAATCCGCGAAGCGGGTGGCGGCCGCGGTCGGCGAAGGGTCGATGGCGGTGATGCTGGTGCACCGCTACCTGGCCGAGGCATGATGTCGGCCCCGCCGACGAAGCATGAGGAGTCGATGACCGACATGAGCGAAGTGTGTGTTCGCGACGAACTACGGACGCTGTTCCTGTTCGAGCATCTCTCCGACGAGCAACTCGACACGCTGTGCGAGGCCGGCAGCATCGAGACCTTCCCGGCAGGCCCGATCGTCACCGAGGGCGACCCGGCCACATGCTTCTACGTGATGCTCGAAGGCGAGCTCATCATGTCGAAGCGGTCGGGCGGCGTCGACCTCCAGACGAACCGAACCTCCCAGCGCGGCGTGTACTTCGGCGCCTGGTCGGCCTACATTCCCGGTGAGGAACACATCTACGAGGCGTCGGTACGGCTGACGCAGCCCTCGCGGGTGTTCGTGCTCGACGCCAACGCGTTCGCGGCGTTCATGCAGTCGCAGTTCCCGATGGCCGTGCACCTGCTCGAAGGGCACAAGGTCGGCGGGCGTCGGCAGAGCCAGATCATCGGTCAGCGCGAGAAGCTGCTCGCCCTCGGCACCATCACGGCGGGGCTGACCCACCAGCTCAACAATCCGGCCGCGGCCACCGCGCGCGCCGTCGCCGATCTCCGCGAGGGCGTCGGCAAGATGCGCCACAAGCTCGCGATGCTCGCCGACGGCAAGTTCACCCCGGAAGCGCTGCGCGTGCTGGTCACCATCCAGGACGAGGTGGCCGAGCAGGTCGCCAAGAGCAAAGGGCTTGAGCTGACCGCGCTGGAGACCTCCGACCGGGAGGACCAGATCGGCGACTGGCTCGAGGATCACGGCATCTCGAGTGCGTGGGACTACGCGCCGACGTTCGTCGAGGCGGGCCTCGACATCGACTGGCTCGAGCGCATCGAGGCCTCGGTCGACGATGTCGACGCGTCGGCGTCGCTGCAGGGCGCGATCGGGTGGCTCAAGTACACGATCGACACCGAACTGCGGATGAACGAGATCGCCGAGGCGAGCAAGCGCATCTCGGCGCTGCTGGCCGGCGCCAAGCAGTACTCGCAGATGGACCGGGGCTCCTACCAGAGCGCCGACGTCCACGAACTGCTGCGCAGCACGCTCATGATGTTCGGCGGCAAGATCGGCAAAGATCAGCCGATCACCCTGGTCAAGGACATGGACAAGTCACTGCCCGAATTGCAGTGCTATCCGGGCGATCTCAACCAGGTGTGGACCAACATCATCGACAACGCCATCCAGGCGATGGACGGCCACGGCACGCTGACCATCCGTACCGCACGCGAGAACGACGAGATGATCCGCGTCGAGATCTGCGACGACGGCCCGGGCATCCCCGAGGACATCATCGGCCGGATCTTCACCCCGTTCTTCACCACCAAACCGTTCGGTGAGGGCACCGGGCTCGGCCTCGACCTGGCCTGGCGCATCGTCGTCGAGAAGCACAACGGCGACCTGCGGGTGCACTCCGAACCGGGCAACACCCGCTTCGTCGTGCTGCTGCCGTTGCAGGCTCCCGCACCCCTTTCGGCGGCCGTCGAATCCGCCGAGTAGTCATTCCGTCAGCGCGACGACGGCCACGATCACGGGGACGGCCAGGATCGTGCTGATCAGTGTCGCGTCACGGGCCAGCGTTTCCCCGCGCTTGTACAAGGCGGCGTAGGTGTTGATGTTCTGCGCCGACGGCAGCGCGGCCAGCACGGTGGCGATCTCGAGCTGGTGATGGTCGGCGCCGAGCGCCCAAGCCACGCCGTACGCGACCGCGGGCATCAGCAAGATCTTGAACGCGATCGCAAGCGCGAGCTCGCCGCGGTGCGGGTGCCCGTCGCCGCGCGTGCGCGCACTCAGCGATATACCGAACGCGAGCAGCACGGTCGGCACGGCCAGCGCGGCGAGCAGTTCGAGCGGATCGCGCAGGACCTGCGGCAGGTCGACATCGGTCTCGGCCAGGATCAGCCCGACGGCGCTCGCCGCGATGATCGGGTTGGTGAACAGGCTCAGCACGCGTTTGGCGACCGGCTTGTGCCGCGAGTTCTCGGCGTCGAGCAGCCCGAGGCTGATGGGCGCCAGGACCAGGATCTGGAACAGGATGATCGCCGACACCTCGGTGGTGCTGCCCAGCACGTAGGCGCTGACCGGGATACCGAGATTGCCGGCGTTGACGTAGGACGCCAGCATCGAGCCGATGACGGTCTCGCCGCGCGGGCGGCGCATCAGCTTGGCGATCCCGAAATACAACGCGTACACCGCCATCGCGGCGACGGCCGATGCCAACAACAACAGCGAAAACACTTGGGACAGTTGAGCATCGGCGAGGCCAATCAGCATCAATGCCGGGACGCCGATGTGGAACGCCGCGCGGTTGAGCACCATTCGCGCGTTCTCGCCGAGGACGTCGTAGCGCCCCACGACGATCCCGACGACGATGACGATCGCGATGACGGCGAAGGCCTGCAAAACAGCCAGCACCTACCGGGCCTTCCGTCTGATGAGTCGCCTCCCCGCGATCCGTTTATTTCGCTCGCGGAGAATTATCGCGCAGGGCTCTGCAGGCGCCCAATCGTGGCGAAGTCACATCCGCAATTGTTCGATCGGCTGTCCGGAGATCTCGGCGATGAGGTCGTAGTCCTTGTCGATTGCGAGAACTGTGAGGCCGGCGATCTCCGCGGTTGACGCCACGAGTAGATCGGGGATCGACGGTGCGCGATGCTGCCCTCGGTCCGCCAGCAGCAGTTGCATCTCGACGGCGCGATCCTCGGCTGCAGGCGTGAGGTACTCCACCGGCATGAGAGACAGTGGCGGAGACACCACTTCATGTCGGGCTTGGGCTGCCGTGCGGAACGAGTAGCCGATTTCCAGCCGGGTGACGGTGCTGAGCCGCACCAGTCCACGTTCGATGCGATCGATCCAGAGGTCCGCATCCGGCGACACCGCCAAGCGGGTGTAGGCAGATTTGTCGATGAGCCAGACGGTCATCGCCACGCATCACGCATGACGTCGGGGTCGTCGAGGTCTGCAGCCGCCGCAGCGGCGCGGCGCATGTTATCGACGGTGATCCTGCCGTGCGGCAGGGACTCGGCGCGCTCGGCTTCGAATCGACGCCGCAGGTACTCCTGGCGGGACAATCCCTGTTCGGCCGCCGCAGCATCGATGCGGGCAACTGCCGCGTCAGACAATCCCCTGATCAGCACATCAGCCATATCCACGCCTCCTGATATCAACGATATCGCAGGACTGCGACACAACCCCCGTGCTCAGAATCGGCGTGATTCGTTCGGAATAGCCAAGCCGCGGTGCCGGGTTGACCGAACCATGACGCAGACCACAGCTCAACCCGCAAAACCTGATCTCGGCAAGTACGGCTCGTTCGGTCGCGGTGTGACGCCCGCGCAGGCCAAGGACATCGAGGCGCTCGGCTACGGCGCGGTCTGGGTCGGTGGCTCGCCGCCCGCCGAGCTGGAGTGGGTGGAGCCGATCCTGGAGGCCACCACGACGCTGCAGGTCGCCACCGGCATCGTCAACATCTGGACGGCGGACGCCGGGCCGGTCTCGGAGTCGTTCCATCGCATCGAGGCGGCCTATCCCGGGCGCTTCCTGCTCGGCATCGGGGTGGGGCACCGCGAAGCCATCGGCGAATACCGCAAGCCACTCGACGCGCTCACCGACTACCTGAACAAACTCGACGAGTACGGCGTCCCCAAGCACCGTCGCGTGGTGGCCGCCCTCGGACCGAAGGTGTTGCAGCTGTCGGCCGAGCGCTCGGCGGGCGCGCACCCGTACCTCACGACGCCCGAACACACCACCCAGGCCCGCGAGGTGCTCGGGCCCGACGCGTTTCTCGCGCCCGAGCACAAGGCGGTCCTCACCACCGACGCGGACAAGGCGCGCACCGTCGGCCGCAAGGCGCTCGACATCTACCTCGGGCTGACCAACTACCTCAACAACTTCAAGCGGCTCGGGTTCACCGACGAGGATCTGGCGAAGCCCGGCAGCGACCGGTTCATCGACGCCGTCGTCGCGTATGGCACCGTTGAAGCCGTCGCCGCGCGCCTCAAGGAGCATCTGGACGCCGGCGCCGACCACGTACCCGTGCAGGTGCTGACCTCACCGGAGAAACTGGTGCCGGCACTGGCCGAACTCGCCGGGCCGCTGGGCCTGGCCTGAGGACAAGGACGACTCCTGTGACCGAAGCACTTTCACTCAAGCCTGATCTCGGCCGCTACGGCGTGTGGACGTTAGGCGCGGTCAAGCCCGAGCAGGCCGCCGAGATCGAGAAGCTCGGCTACGGCGCCGTGTGGATCGGCGGCTCCCCCGCGGCCGACCTCGCATCCGTCGAGCCGATCCTCGACAACACCGAGAACCTGCAGGTGGCCACCGGCATCGTCAACATCTGGACGGCCGATGCCAACCAGGTGGCGGAGTCCTTTCACCGCATCGAGGCCGCGCATCCCGGCCGGTTCCTGCTGGGCGTCGGCGTGGGCCACCCCGAGCACACCGACGAGTACCGCAAGCCCTACGACGCCCTCGTCGAATACCTCGACGCGCTCGACGCCGCGAAGGTGCCGACGAGCCGCCTGGTGGTCGCGGCGCTCGGCGACAAGGTGCTCAAGCTGTCGGCACGCCGCAGCGCCGGTGCCCATCCCTACCTGACCACGCCCGAGCACACCGAGCATGCGCGCGACGTGCTCGGCGAGACGGTGTTCCTGGCGCCCGAGCACAAGGTGGTGCTGACCACCGATTCGGCCGAGGCGCGCAAGATCGGCCGCGAGACGGTCGACTTCTACCTCAACTTGAGCAACTACCTCAACAACTGGCGCAGGCTCGGGTTCACCGAGAAAGACATCGCCAAGCCCGGCAGCGACAAGTTGATCGACGCGGTCGTCGCGCACGGTACGGCGGGCGATATCGCCGCGCGGCTGCGCCAGCACATCGCGGCAGGCGCTGATCACGTGACGATCCAGGTGCTCGGCGGTTGGGACAAGCTGATCCCGACGCTCACCGAGCTCGCCGGCCCCCTCGGCCTGAACGAGGACCTGGGAGAGGAATAACCCCACACCGCGAGCGACCGTGTTTGTACACCGACACGCCGTCAACCACCGGCATCATGCGGTCGCTCGCGCGGGGTGACCGTCCGGAAACTCCCGCCCGTTAGGGTTGACGCATGCGGTTGCTCGTCACCGGCGGCGCGGGGTTCATCGGCGCGAACTTCGTGCACCTCGCGCTCCACGAGGCGCTGACGACGTCGGTGACGGTGCTCGACGCCCTCACGTATGCCGGCAGCCGCGAGGCTCTCGCGCCGGTCGCCGACCGGATCCGGCTCGTGCAGGGCGACATCACCGACGCGAAGCTCGTCGGTGATCTGGTGCGCGAGGCCGACGCCGTCGTACATTTCGCCGCCGAAACCCACGTCGACAACGCACTGGCCGACCCGGAGCCGTTCCTGCGGGCCAATGTGATCGGCACGTTCACGGTGCTCGAGGCCGTCCGCCGGCACGGCGTGCGGTTGCATCACGTATCGACCGACGAGGTGTACGGCGATCTCGAACTCGACGATCCGGCGCGGTTCACCGAGACCACGCCCTACAACCCGTCGAGCCCGTACTCGTCGACGAAGGCCGCCGCCGATCTGCTCGTGCGGGCGTGGGTGCGCTCCTACGGTGTGCGCGCGACGATCTCGAACTGCTCCAACAACTACGGCCCCTATCAACATGTCGAGAAGTTCATCCCCCGCCAGATCACCAATGTGCTGACCGGCAGGCGGCCCAAGCTCTACGGCACCGGCGCCAACGTGCGGGATTGGATCCACGTCGACGATCACAACAGCGCGGTGTGGCGGATCTTGGCCGACGGCCGGATCGGCCAGACCTACCTGATCGGCGCCGAGTGCGAGCGCGACAACCTGACCGTCATGCGCACGCTGCTACGGCTGATGGACCGCGACCCCGACGACTTCGACCATGTGCCCGACCGCGCCGGCCATGACCTGCGCTACGCGATCGATCCGTCGACGCTGCACGACGAGCTCGGCTGGGCGCCCAAGCACACCGACTTCGACGAGGGGCTGCGCGCCACCATCGACTGGTATCGCGACAACGAATCCTGGTGGGGCCCTTTGAAAGACGCCGTCGAAGCGAACTATCGGGAGCGCGGGCAGTGACCGCACGCGAACTGAAGATCCCCGGCGCCTGGGAGATCACGCCGAAATTGCACGGCGATTCGCGTGGCCTCTTCTTCGAATGGTTCACCGACAGCGGCTTTCACGCATTCGCCGGCCACCGCTTCGACATGCGGCAAGCCAATTGTTCGGTCTCGGCGGCCGGGGTGCTGCGCGGCGTCCATTTCTCCGAGCTGCCGCCGAGCCAGGCCAAGTACGTCACCTGCCTACGTGGTGCGGTGTTCGACGTCGTGGTCGACATCCGGGTCGGCTCACCGACTTTCGGGCAGTGGGATTCGGTGCTGCTCAACGACCGCGACCGCCGGTCGATCTATCTCTCCGAGGGTCTGGGTCACGCTTTCCTTGCGCTCGAAGACGATTCGACGGTCATGTACCTGTGCTCGACGCCATATGCGCCGCAACGTGAGCACACGATCCGGGCCACCGAGCTCGGCATCGACTGGCCCGACGATCACGAACTGGTCCTGTCCGAACGCGACGCCAATGCCCCGACACTCGACGAGGTGCGGGACGCCGGCCTGTTGCCGACGTGGGACGACACCCGCACCTTCGTCGAGCAACTGCGCGCCCGGTAGCCGCCGTCACTCCCCGGCCGTGCTGACCGGCTCGGCCTTGCCGGGCGGGCGAATGGCAACGCCCACAAGGAGTCCCACGAACGGCACGGCCGCCAGGATCGCGCTCAGCGTGGCCGAACCGCCGGTCACCAGAGTGAAGTTCGTCAAAACGAGCCACAGGCTGGCCAGCAGGCCGAGGCACGCGAGCACCGGGGCGATGCGGGTCTGCCAGACCCGGCCGCGGGCATGCTCGCTGTTTCGGGCGAAGTAGACGAGCACGGCCACCGACGTCGTGAGCATCAGCACGACCATGCCGACCGTCGCCACGCCCGCCATCGACCCGAACACCCCGACGAGCGGGTCGATGCCGAGGACTGCGAGGATTGCGACGATCACGGCTGCGGTCACGGTCTGCACCACAGACGACAGCGCAGGCGAACCGTGTTGGTCGTGCACCACGGCCAACTTGTTGGGCAGCAACCCTTTTCGGGCCAGGGCGAACTGGTAGCGGGCGATCACGTTGTGGAATGACAACACACATGCGAACAGACTCGTCAGCAGCAGCACGTTGACCACGTCGCGGCCGATGCGGCCCAGGTTGTCGTCGGTGGTGTCGAGCAGCATGTTGGCCTCGCCGTCGAGCGTGCGCTGCGCGACCTCGGTGACCTGGTCCGGCCCGATCGCGACGACGAACGCCCAGCAGGTCAGCGCGTAGAAGCCGCCGATGATGAGCACCGCGGCGTAGGTCGCCCGCGGGATCGTGCGCTCGGGGTCGCGAGCCTCGTCGCGGAACACCGCGGTCGCCTCGAACCCGATGAACCCGGTCAGCGCGAACAGCACCGCGATGCCGAGCACGCCGTCGGTGAAGACGCCCGGCGAGAACGACGCGAGGCTCAGGCCCTGCGGACCCGGATCGGCGACGATCACCAGATCGAGCAGCACCACGATGCCGATCTCCAACACCAGGGCGACCCCGAGCACCTTGGCGCTCAGTTCGATGTGGCGGTAGCCCAACAGTGCGACGATGGCGAGAATCACGAATGAGTAGACGGGCCAAGGTATCTGCGGGCCGCCGTAGAACCGCACGGTGTCGTCGATGGCCCAGCCGATGTAGCCGTAGATCCCCACCTGGATCGCGGTATAGGCGATGAGCGCGACCGCGGCGATACCGCTGCCCATGCGCCGGCCGAGTCCGAGTGTCACGTAGGAGAAGAACGCACCGGCCTCGGGCACGTACGGCGTCATCGCGACGAACCCGATGCTGAACACCAGCAGGACGAGCGCGGCGATCAGGAAGCCGACGGGTGCGCCTGCGCCGTTGCCGAGCCCCATGGCCAGCGGCATGTTGCCGCCGATCACGGTCAGCGGGGCCGCCGCGGCGACCACCATGAACACGACTCCGATCGGGCCGAGCCTTCCGTGCAGGCGGCTGCCGTTGTCGGTAACGGATTGATTTGTCATTTCAGCCCTCCGAGTGCTGCATGGCCCGGCGGAACAGGTTGTGGTCGAGTGCATGTGCGGTGCGACCGTCGCGCCCGGTGAGCGTCTCGGCGGCGACGAGCACGTTGACGATGGCTTCCTCGGTGGCCTCGATGACGAGATCGAACAGCCGTGTCATGAGCTGCGGGGCGACCATCCGTACCGGAATCTCGGGGCGTTCGGTCTCGGTGTTCTCGTCCCATGCGTACGGCGGGATGCCCCGGTTGGCGGTCGAGAAGGCCAGCATCAGGTCGCCGCTGTATTGTTCGCCGGTGCCGCCGAGCGCCCCGACCGCCAACGCCGACCGCTGAGCCAACCGCGTGCACTGGTGCGGCAGCAACGGCGCGTCGGTGGCGACGATGACGATGATCGATCCCGACCCCGGCTCGTAGGCGCGCGGCATCTCGGGCGTCGGCACCTCGTCGGTCCCGACGAGCTCCCCTACCGGAACTCCGTTGACCCGCAGGCGTTCCCGGCGTCCGTGATTGGCCTGAACCAGCACCCCGACGGTGTAGCGACCGGCGGCGGTGTCGGTGACGCGCGATGCCGTACCGATGCCGCCCTTGAAGCCGTGGCAGATCATCCCGGTGCCGCCGCCGACGTTGCCTTCGGCGACCGGGCCGTCGGTCGCGGAGTCCAGCGCTGCGCGGACGTGCTCGGCGCACACGTGGTGGCCGTTGATGTCGTTGAGCAGGCCGTCGTAGGTCTCCCCGACGACCGGCAGCGACCAATACAGCCCTTCACCGCGGGCTTGCACCTGGGCGTCGACGAGCGCGTCGCGCACGACCCCGACACTGTGGGTGTTCGTGAGACCGATGGCCGACGTGAGCTCGCCGGATTCCCGGACCCATTCGAGGCCCGTCATCTCACCGCTGCCGTTGAGGCGGTGTGCCCCGGCGAACACCGGTTCGGTCCAGATGCCGGAATGCGGGACGACGACGGTCACCCCGGTGTTCACGGCAGGCGCCTGCTGGATCGTGGTGTGCCCGACGCGTACGCCGGCCACGTCGGTGATCGCGTTGTAGGGGCCGGTGGGGTGTTCACCGACAACAACGCCGAGGTCACGGGCTCGCATAAGTCTCCGAACGTTCACATCGAGTTTTTTTCACGTTTGGAAAATAATGCGCGTGACGGGCGCCATGCGCAAGAGGAACCGTGAAATCGGTAACTATGGAGGCGTGGGACGGCCAAACAGACAGGCAGAGCGACGCGAGGAGATCCTCGACGCCGCGATCGCGCTGATCGAACGTCACGACCTCGCCACGCTGCGCATCGCCGACGTCGCCGCCGAGCTCGGACTGACCGCCAACGCGGTGCGTTACTACTTCAAGGAGATGGATCAACTGCTCTCGGAGCTCGCGCAGCGCTCCGACACCCGCTTCTACGACGAGCGTCTCGCCGTCGTCGACCGCACCGAGGACGTGCGTGAACAACTCGCGCTGACCATCGCCGCGGGCCTGCCGACCGGACCGGAGGACGCCGAGTGGCGGGCCATCTGGCGCGCGGTACTCGCTGCGGGCTTCGAACTCGACCAGCGCCGCGACGTCCAGCACATCTATCACCGGCAGGTGAAGCTCTACACGCGGATTCTCGAATCAGGTGCGCAGAGCGGCGTGTTCCGGCTGGGCTCCCCCGCTCGCGATATCGCGATGACGCTGATGGCGATGGAGGACTACCTGGGCTACCGCATCGTGGCGCGCGATCCGGAGCTGAGCCGCGAGACAGCTCTGCGTCTGCAGCGGGGCTACGCCGAACTGGCAACAGGGGCAACGCTTCCGGTGACGGTGTGACCACGCGCGCCCCGGTCGGGGCCGCACTGTTGGTCGTCGTCGCCGCGATAAGCCAAGAGGTCGGCGCTGCGCTTGCCGTGGGCTTGTTCGCCGCGGTCGGCACCGTGGGCGCATTGTTCGCCCGGTTCGCCGTCGCAGGCGTCGTGCTGTGCACCGCGGCGCGCCCGTCGGTGCGCGGCCTGACGCGACGCGCCTGGGGTTCGGCAGGTGCGTTGGCAGCCGCGCTTGCCGTGATGAACTTCTGCTTCTATTTCGCGATCGCGCGTATCCCACTGGGTATCGCGGTGACCATCGAAGCCCTTGGACCGCTGGTCCTTTCGGTCATCACGAGCACGCGCCGGGTGGCGTGGCTGTGGGCCGTGCTCGCATTGGCCGGTGTCGCCCTGTTGGGCTGGCCGCGCGAAGGCGGTGGGCATTTCGAGCCTGCGGGGTTCGCCTTCGCTGCCGCCGCCGGAATCGCCTGGGCCTGCTACATCCTGGCGTCGGCACGCACCGCGGCCGAGTTCCGTCGGCTCGACGGGCTCGCGATCGCCACCGTCGCAGGCGCACTCGTCGTCGCACCGCTTGCCATCGCCTCGATTGACGTCGCCGACGTACTGCACTGGCACGTGCTCGGCGTGGCTGTGGCAGTCGGATTGATGTCGTCGGTGATTCCCTATTCGTTGGAGCTCATCTCGCTTCGACGCCTTGCGCCTGCGGTTTTCGCCGTGCTGACCTGTCTGTCACCGGTGGTCGCCGCGCTCGCCGGCCTCGTCGTGCTCGGTCAACAGATCGGCGTGCTCGGCTATCTGGGTGTCGTACTCGTGACGGCCGCCAGCATCGGTGCGGTCCGCACCGCACACGCCCCGACCGAGCCGCTCGGTTGATTGCCCGTGGGGCGCAATTCCCTTTGGGCGAGCAGACGCGTACGTACCCGGTAATGCCGTTACCTGGGTACCTACGTGTCTGTTCGCGGGGTGACGGTCAACGCCCCATCCCGTACGCCGGCCCGCAACGACGACTGTCCCGTCAGCACCGCGCGTGCGACCGGTTCGGTGAGCTCGTGCCGGATCGTTCGGCGCAGCCCTCGTGCCCCGTACACCGGGTCGAATCCGTGGCCCCGCACGAGCTCGACCACGCTGTCGTCGACGTCGAGTTCGACCCCGCGGCTCTTGAGCCTCGTGACGAGGTCGCCGATTTCCTTGCGGGCCACCTGTTCTGCCGTGTCGTCGTCGAACGCGTCGAACACGACGGTCTCGTCGATGCGGTTGAAGAACTCCGGATCGAAGAACGATTCGACCGCCTCGCGCACCATGGTCCGATGCGCCGGCCTGCGCTTGGGCCACCACTTCTTACGCCGGGACCGTTGTGCCGCAGCGACTTCCAGCGATCCCAGGTTGGACGTCAGGAAGATGTAGCTGTTGCGGAACGAGATCTTCTGCTGGCCGTTGGCGAGCCGCAGTTCCCCGGTGTCCAGCACATGCAACAGTGCCCGGAGCACGGTCGCATCGGCCTTCTCGACCTCGTCGAACAGCACGACGCCCGGCATGTACGGCCCGCCCTCGATCTTGGCCTTGTCGAACAGCGTGAAGGATTCCTTGCTCCCGGCGTAGCCCGGCGGCGCGCCCGAGAAGGACGCGGCGTAATGCTCCTGCGCCAGCGCGCTCATGTCGATGCGGCACAGGTCGTCGGGCCCGGTGCGCAGCGCCGCCGCGACCTGGCGGACCAGCTCGGTTTTCCCGACGCCGGTCGGCCCCACCAGCAGCACGCTGGACAGGGGCCGACCGGGATCGGCCACACCGATGTGGGCGATCGAAACCGCACGGACCACCGCCTCGACGGCGGCTTGTTGCCCGAGGATCGCCGCGTTCAATCGCCGCGAAAGAGCCTCGGGATCAAAGCCTCCCGTGGGCGCAGCGGCGGCGGGCGGGTCCGCGACCTTCGCCGAGTTGCGGTTCTGGTCGTGGTACATATCGGTGAGAAACGGCAACGCGTCGCCTCTCAGGCTTCGATGGTCTGCTCGACCGGGAGCGACCCGACGCGGCAGTCGGCCACGCCGACGGTGCTCCTGGTGATCGACTCCACGCGTTCCTGGGCCTTCTGGGCGTCGGTCACCCACAGCTTGTAGAACTCGAACGGGCAGTCGGCGACGCCCTTGTCGCCGTCACCGGCGGCATGCACGCCGGAGTAGCCCCGGTGCAGCAGCTTGAACAGGTGGTTCTGCGACTGGTCGTTCTCGCGCGCATCGCGGATCGCGGCCAGCGACAGCTGGGCGTACTGGATGCCGTACTCCTCCTCGCCGGTCTCGCCGAGTGTGCGCCCGTCGAATCCGATGATCGACGAATGGCCGAAGTAGGAGTACACGCCGTCGAAGCCGGCCGCATTGGCCACGGCCACATAGCAATTGTTGGCCCACGCCATGGCTTTCGCCATCAGCACCTGCTGGTCCTTGGCGGGGTACATGTAGCCCTGGCACCGCACGATGAGCTCGGCGCCTTTCATCGCGCAGTCGCGCCAGATCTCAGGGTAGTTCCCGTCATCGCAGATGATCAGCGAGATCTTGAGACCCTTGGGGCCGTCGGTGACGTAGGTGGTGTCGCCCGGGTACCAGCCCTCGATCGGGCACCACGGCAGGATCTTGCGGTACTTCTGCACGATGTCGCCCTTGTCGTCGATCAGCACGAGCGTGTTGTAGGGCGGCTTGTTCGGGTGGTCCTCGTGGCGCTCACCGGTGATCGAGAAGACGCCCCACGTGCCGGCTTCGCGGCAGGCGGCCGAGAAGATCGCGGTCTCGTCGCCGGGAATGGTTGCGGCCGTGTCGTACATCTCCTGCTCGTCGTACATGATCCCCTGCGTCGAATACTCCGGGAACACAACGAGATCCATACCTGGCAGGCCGGATTTCATGCCGATCAGCATGTCGGCGATCTTGCGGGCGTTGTCGAGCACCTCGGCCTTGGTGTGCAGCCGGGGCATCTTGTAGTTGACGACGGCTACGCCGACGGTGTCGTTGCTCGAGGAGATGTCTCCGTGCCTCATGGGTGACTCCTTTTCCGGAAGGGGTTGACGGTGATTCAGCTGTAGACGGGTTGACTTGCGGTAGTGCGGGATCGGTGCGAGCGCGGCGAACTGAGCAGCCTCGCGGCGACCAACAACGACGCGAGCCCGATTGCCCAGATCGCAGCGACGCCAGGCGTTGTCCGGTAGTTGCCGCTGAGCATCAGGAATGCGGGCAGGGTGCAGGTCGGCTGGCTCAACAGCACCACCGCCCAGCCGGTGAACCGGGTGAGCTGTTCGCGGCCCAGCCCGAGCACGAGGAAGAACAGCAGCCACAGCACGGCCCAGCTGAGCCAGATGACGCCGAACACCGGGTCGTCGACGACGGTGAAGGACAGGACGGCGTAGACGATGGCGCCGCCCGCCACGAAAAGCGAAAACCAGCCGATGCCTTCGGGTTCCAGACCTGCGAGGTTGACGATGCCGACGTAGAGGTAGGTGAACCCGAACAGGTAGAGGCCCGAGGCTGCCAGCGTCGCGGCGGCATCGCCGTCAGCCATGACGAGCATGATGGTGGGCAGTACGCATTGCAGCGCACCGACGAACAGATTGAGCACCGCCGCCGAGCGCGCCGGCACGACGTTCAACAGCATCAGTCCGTTGACGAAGAGCACCGCACCGACGTAAAGGAGACCGACGTTGCCCATCGGGGCACCTCCATTACTTCCAAATGGAATAGACTCAAATGAAAGTAAGTGACTGGCGCCACACTGTCAACAGGTATCGGGGTCAGTCACACAGGTCGGACGGCAGCGTCGTGACGATCTCGAAGTCGACACCGGACGCGACGGCGAGGTGGACCGGTTGGCGGGTGCGGCGTTTCATGAACTCGACAGTGCCGCGCGGGCTGTCATAGGCAGCGCCGTCGGCGACGGCCTCGATGTCGCGGTAGTCGCCGGACCGGTGGATCATCTGCGCGAGGAAATGCGCTCCCTCATAACAGGATTCGGCCGCGTTACCCAGCGCGGGCGCATTGGATCCGTTCACCGTGAGATAGCGGTCGAGCAGCTCCATCGAGTTCCGGCCGATCATCGAGCGGAAGTACGACGCCGCGACGAACAGACCCTGCGTCGCCTCGTGACCGCTCGCGATCAGCATGTTCTCGTCCATGAGCGGGCTGAATCGCAGCAGGTTCTCGTGCAGCCCGCGCCGCGCGAACGACCTGTTGAACTCGACCGCGTCCTGACCGACGAGCAGCATGAGAACGGCCTCGCAGCGGGATTGGGCCGCCTTGTCGACGAGCCGGTCGATGTCTCCGTGACCGAGTGCGACGAACGATCCACCGACGAGGTCGAGCGACAGTTCCCGGACGTAACGCCGCACCTCCGCCAGCGATGTGCGCGGCCATACGTAATCGTCGCCGACCACGAACCATTTCTTGATGCCGAGGTTGTCGCGCAGCCATCGCAGTGCGGGTGCGATCTGCTGGTCGGGCGTTTCACCGCAACAGTAGATGCCGCGGCGCCGCTCCCCGCCCTCGTACAGCGCGGGGTACGAGTACGGCACCCGGCCCGCCACCACGGGCGCCAACGCGTTCCGCACCGACGAGATGTGCCAACCGCTGACGGCGTCGATGCGATCTTGGTCGATCAGCCGTTTCACGTCGGCCGCGACCGCGGCCGGGTGCGCACCGCCGTCGACCACCTCGATGTGCACTTCGCGGCCAAGCACGCCGCCGGCGGCGTTGAGGTCGTGGGCCACCAGGTCGGCGACCGCCTCACAGGACGGCCCGAACAGCCCGGCCGGCCCCTGTAGCGGCACCACCATCGCGAGCCGCCATTCGGCGTCGCGGGCCGCCGTGCGCACTCGTACGTTCACCCGCGCATTCCATTCCTCGTTACCGGGTCGACGAGACGGTCAGCTAGAATCATTCCACTTGGAAGTATCCTCGGGTCAACGGCGCGAGGCAATCGTCAGTTGGGAGGTCGACCGCAGTGACGGACGTGCTCCCGCCCGACGGTTCCCCGACGGGCACCCACCTCGTGCGTCTGGCACGCATGATCGGCGCGGTGATCGAACGAAACCTGGCCGACGAGGATCTCACTCTGGACGACTGGCTGGTCCTGGAGGCGCTGGGCACCTCCCCCGGTCTGACGATGGCCGAGCTGCGCGCGCAGACCCTGACCGCGGCGCCGACCCTGACACGCGTGGTGGACCGGCTGGTTGCCCGGGCCCTCGTGTTCCGCGAGGTCGACGCCGACGATCGCCGCAAGGTACGGGTGAATCTCAGCAAGCGTGGTGCTGCGCTGCACGCCCGCCTGCTGTCCACGATCCGCCCGGCCGAGCAGGCCTGGTTCGACCAGCACGGCGCCAGTGCGTGGATGGTTCAGGACTGACGCCGGCTGATCGTCGGCCAGGTTGCGCACCTACGTTTCGGTCTTGGCGAGGAACCGGCGAAACAGCGGCCATGCGATGGCCACGTTGTAGACCACACCGCCCAGCAGATACGGCCACCAAACCCCGCCCGCGCTGGCCACCCAGAAGGCCTTCGCCGCCCAGTAGGGCGGCAGCACACCGAAGGCCAGGTTCCACGCCGAGTCGATGAACCATGGCAGGCAAGGCAACCCGGCGATCAGCATGCCGAGCGCGCGCACCATCGCGATGCCCTGGATCTTGTTGTTCGCGACCGCAATGATCGCCAGCAGCGTCACGATCGCGGACAATCCGGCGAGCATGCCGATCGGGATCAGGACGCCGACCAGCCCGGGTGCCAGAATCCCGCTCAACGACAGCGTGGCGACCACGTACACGGTTGTCACCACCATGACTGTGACCGCGCGATATGCGAAGAACGTCGACATCGGAACCGGCGTCACCCGCAGTGCGGTCATGGTACCTGCGTCGACCTCGTCCAGCACCAGGAACGCGCCGAGACCTCCGGGGATGATGATGCTGGTCAGCAGCAGGAATGCGGTGAGTATCAGCGGGTAGTACGGCACCAGGTCGAAGTCGTAGCGCTGCGCGAGCATGTCGGTGAACATCGGCGTGAGCAACGCGACGCCGCTGGTCCAGATCACCGGCGCGAGAACCAGCATGACCAGCAGCGGGTCGCGGTAGGTTCCACGAATATCGTTGCGGCCGAATGCTGCCAACGCACGGCCGGCGGCAGGGAGGGAGGATGCCGTCACTGCACACCCGACCTCTCGATCACGTAATGGCCGAACAGCGCGTGAGCGGCGCGCCACAGGACCGCAAGCCACAGAACGGGATAGCCGACGGCATAGACCACTTGCCAAGCCGAGAGGGTCACCTGACCGAAGGCCGCACCCAGCAACAACATCGGGCCCCGCGTCGGCACCACGTACAACGCGGGATTCGGCCACAGCCCGGAGTGGTGGAGTATCGGCGGAATGAGCATGGCCGCGAGCGGGATGACCGAGAAGAGGAACCAGTCGGTGACCGACGTAAACGGCAACGAGCTGATGAATCCGACCATCAGCATCAGCAGAGTGCCGAGCACCACGCCGAGCACCATCGGCACCGGACGGTAGGCGGTACCACTGGAGATACTCACCACCACGATTGCCACGATCAGCGAGATAGCCAGCAGCACGGCGAGTTTGGCGGTCAGGTACTCCCAGAACCGGAGCGGGGTCGAGATGACTGCGCCGAGGGTGCGTTCCTGCTTCTCGAAGAACACCGAGCCCCCGATGAAGAAGAATCCGATGATCGCGATGTCCCCGATCAACACATAGGGTTCGGCCACGGGACGAAGGCTGTGCGGCATCGGCAGTAGCACCGTCAGCCACATGAGCCCGGAAAAGAGGCCCGCGTGCAGGAACTTCTGCCGGTACTGGACCATCACCTCGAGCCGAACCGCACTCAGCAGCCTCGTCATGTCAGCCGCCGTCCGGTCACCTCGACGAACACGTCATCAAGGCTGGCTTCCCGGCTGTGAATGGTTTCGACGTGGTGATTACGCAGAATCCTGTGGAACTCGGGATCGTCGGCGAGCCCGTCCATCTCGAATTCCGCTGTGGTGAGCCCGGTCTCGGGCACACGGTACTGTACGCGAACCCGACGCCGGCTGCGGGCGATCTTCAATTCGTTGGGGCTGTCGAGCGCGACGATGCGGCCGTCGACGACGAACGCGACGCGGTCGCACAGTTCGTCGGCGGTCGACATGTCGTGTGTGGTCAGGAATATCGTGCGCCCGCGGGCCTTGAGGTCCAAGACGATGTCTTTGACCTTGCGCGCATTGACCGGGTCCAGACCCGATGTCGGCTCGTCGAGGAACAGCAGCTCGGGACTGTTGATCAGCGATCGCGCGAATGTCAGACGCATCTGCATTCCCTTGGAATACTTGCCAACTCGCACATTCGCCGCGTCGGCAAGTCCGACTGCATCGAGCAGTTCCATGGGTTCTGCCGTCGCACCGGCGTACAGCGAGGCGAAGAAGCGGAGATTCTCCAGGCCGGTGAGTTTGTGATAGTGGTTGGGCAACTCGAACGACACACCCACGCGCTGGTAGTAGTCCGGACCCCACTCCAGCGGATCTCGACCCCACACCGTGGCCTGTCCACCGTGCCCGCGCAACAAGCCGATGAGCAGCTTCTGCGTCGTCGATTTGCCCGCACCGCTCGGCCCGAGGAAGCCGAAGATCTCACCGCGGCCGACAGTGAAATCCATACCGCGCACAGCGGGTTCAGCCGCTTTCGGATAGGTGAACGTAAGGCCCCGGACGTCGATGACGTCTAAGGTGGCGGCAGTGGACATCGTCGCGGGGATGGTTTGCATCGGTAACTCAGTCGCCCTTCGGTCGGCGCGGCCTGTCGTGTACCGACCGGCTCCGCGCAGGTGGATACCGTTTCCGACCAGACTTCCCGGAGCACCGATTTGGACTGTACTAAACTTTCAGTAATTTGTGAAGGTTGTTTTGAGGGACAAGGATTGGGATGCCGACCTCGCCGGATCTTCAGCTCGCAGCCGAACGGCTCGGACTGGTCCTCACCAGCCACGGCATGCAGCGGATGACAGCACGGGTGCTGGCCACGCTGCTGTTCACCGAGCAGACCAGCGTCACCATGAGTGACCTCGCCGACAGCCTCGAAGCCAGCGCTGGCGCGATCTCCGGGGCGCTCAAGATGCTCACCTCCGTCGGGCTTGCCGAACGGGTGCCTGCGCCCGCAAGCCGGCGCGACCATTTCCGGCTGCGCGACAATGCGTGGGCGATCTTGTTCACCAACCAGAACGAGACGATCTCGGCGATGCAGGCCGCCGCCGAAGCCGGAATCGAGGCGACCGACAGTCAAAGTCCGGCACACCAGCGCCTCACCCAGATGCGCGATTTCTATACCTTTCTGATGGCCGAGATCCCCACACTGCTCGAACGGTGGAATCAGTTGTCGATCAACGAGACTTCGGAGAAAGCACGTGAATAATCCCGCCGCCCAGACCGCGCTCGGCCCCATGATCGTCGTCGCGGCCGACCAGTACGAACCGACGCCACTGGTTCACGATCCGTGGGCACATCGCCTCCTTCCCTGGAGCGGTCGCATCGCCGCGGGCGCCACCCGATGGCCCGCTGTCCGGCGATACTTGATGAAGGTGACGGAGGAGAAGTTCAGCGGCGGCTGGGCCAGTTTCCTCTGTCGCAAGCGCTACCTCGATGATCAACTCCTCGCGACGATTCCGCAGGGCATCGAAGCAGTGGTGATCCTCGGCGCCGGCTACGACACCCGCGCATACCGGTTATCCCAGCTCGCGGACATTCCCGTCTGCGAAGTCGATCTGCCCGCCAATGTCGCGCGCAAGTCCTCGGCGCTCCAACGCTGTTTCGGCCGCACCCCTCGCAACGTCACGCTCCTGCCGACGGACTTCGAAACGAGCGATCTGACGATCCGGTTGGCCGACGCGGGATTCACTCACAAGCAGCGGATCTTCTATATCTGGGAGGCCGTCACTCAATACCTCTCCGAGGCCGCCGTCCGCAGCACCATGGAGCACCTCGCCGGTGCCGCGCCGGGTAGTGCACTCGGGTTCACATACGTCCGCCAAGATTTCCTCGATGGGCGGCAGATGTATGGCGCGCAAAAGGCCTACGACGACTTCGTCGTCAAGCAGCGATTGTGGAAGTTCGGCATGGACCCCCGAGGCGTCTCGGCGTTTCTCGCCGAATACCGCTGGCACGAACGCGAGCAGGTCGGCCCCGAGGAATACGCAGCCCGTTACCTGACACCGAACGGGCGCACGATGACTGCCTCGGCAATCGAACGCGCGGTGTATGCCGAACGCTGACCGGCGTTAAGAATGCGTATGGATTGATGCGCATGCCGAGGACGGCGAGTAGAGATAGTGGTTGTGAAGCAAAACTACTCCCGCATAGGGACTTTCACACGGGGTGAACGATGAGCGAGCTTCTGCAAGTCCTCGCGCTCATGGCAGTTCCGGCCGCCGTTCTGCTGTCGCTGCGATACGTAGTCAAGCGGCAGGAGCGAGATGTTCCGACCGACGGCCGCGGGTAGCCGCTATCTGGCACACGGCGCGCCTTCGATGACCAGAACTCATGGCAACAGACCGATTTGGCGGTAGACGGCACGTAGGTAGCGCCGCATCTCGTCGATGCCGGGCGGGTCGGGTTGCAGCACACGGTAGGTGATCGCACCGACCATCATGTCGATGGCCACGTCGAAATTCGTGTCGGCGTCGACGGTTCCGGCCGCGCGGGCACGCTCGAGAAGGCGTGCGGCGAGCTGTCGGCGCGGCAGGATATAGCGTTCCCAATAGACCGCCATGAGGGCCGGATGGCTGACCGCCGACCCGTACACCCTGGCCACCAAGGCGCGATACTGCGGCGTGGTCACTGTGGCCGCCGCACTGTCGATGGCCGCTTCCACCAACGCATACGGCGACTCCACCTCGATCGCGGCCGGTGACGCCCAAGCCACCTCGTCAACGATCAAAGTCTCCATGGCGGCGGCGATCACGTCTTCTTTGGTTGACCAGCGCCGGTAGATCGTCGGCTTGCCGACACCCGCCTTCTTGGCGATCTGCTCGATGCTGGTGCCCTCGACGCCCCGCTCGATGAACATATCCAGCGCGGCCTGCAATATGGCGCGGTCGGCTGCGGCGTCGCGTGGCCGGCCACGGCCTGCCGGTGTGGTCACCGGGCGTTGCCGGATCGCAATGCGGCGCACAGCCAATGGTCGAGGCCGTCGACGTCATCCGGTCTACCCCGCCACGCGAGGTGGGCGTCGGGCCGGACCAACATCATCTGGTCACCGCCGTGGTACAGAACTCCGACGAAGTCACCGAGCCGGCGATGTACCGCGTCGACCACCCCGGGGGTGCCCGTTGGCACGAGCAGCGCCCAACGTCCGCCGAGCTCGCTGTGCAGTGTCGTCGAGGTGCCGTCTGCACGGCTACAGGCCGAATCGGGGATGCGGTCGCCGGGGCGTGGCTTACGTCCGCGTCCACCGAGTGGCCCCTTGCGGTAACTGACCCACAACTGCGAGGCCGTATACGTCGTCCATCGCTGCACGACTGCGAGCCCGAATATGCGCGTGGCGACGTGGTCACGTACGAAGCGCCCGACGGGGTTGTCGGCGACGTTGACCCGAGTGATCGCGCTCGTGCCGCGCAGCACTTCGGTGGCCAGCGGCCTGCGCTCGGCTTCGTACGTGTCGACGAGGGCATCGGATGCTCGATCACGGACCACGAGTGCCAGCTTGAACGCCAGGTTCTCGGCGTCTCCGATACCGGTCAGCATGCCTTGTCCGCCGAACGGCGCGTGAGCGTGCGCCGCGTCGCCGGCGATGAGTATTCGCCCGCGCCGATACGTGTCCGCCAGCCGGCGATGCACGGTGAACACCGAGAGCCATTCGGCGTCACCGATCTGCACACGCCGGCCGGTACGCTGCGGCAGGATCTGCTTGATTCGCTCCAGAATGTCTGCCTCACTTGGCTTTTCCCGTAACGTCGGATCGTAGACGAAAAGCCGCCAGAGGTTGTCCGTGCCGCTGGAGGGCATCGGCATGGCGCCGACGACGCCGTCGGGATGGATCCAGCCCGACGTGCCGCCCCGATCGAGATCCCAGTCGAGGTGGATGTCGGCCAACAGAAAACGTTCACTCAGCTTGACGCCCGGAAAGTCGATGCCGGTGAGTTCGCGGGTCGTACTCGACGTGCCGTCGCAGCCGACCAGCCACCGCGCACGAATCACCTCGCCGTCCCCCACTTCTGCCACCACCATGTCGGTGTCCTGATGCGCGGCTCGCAGCGGCAGGCCCCATTCCGGCGTGACGCCGAGTTCGGCGAGCCGGGCCCGCAGTGCCGCCTCGACCTTGGCCTGCGAAACGACCATCGGCGGCGACGCGGTACGCATGCCGGGGTCACCGAATTCCAGCGTCATCACCGGCCGGTCGCCGAGGTAATTGGTGATGCGCATGGCCCGCAGCGACTCGTCCGGCAACGTGCCCAACGCACCGATGCGGTTGAGGACCTCCGACCCGCGGGCATGGAGGAAGTTGGCTCGGGATGTGGTGGCCGGACCCGGCGCGCGGTCGACAACCCGCACCGAAAGACCATGCAGGCGCAGCGAACACGCCAAGGTCAGCCCTGTGGGGCCGGCACCGACCACGAGCACATCGGGGTTCACGTCAGCGGATTCCACGCGAATATCATAACGGTACCGTTTCGTAATTGAAAGAGGTTTCTCCGAGAGCGCGCGCGGACAGGGCTATGTTCGATTCATGAGCGCCGAGACGGTTGAGCAGCTGCGGGTCGGGAGTCTGTACCGCTATCCGGTGAAGTCGATGGTCGGCGAGAGCGTCGACTCGATCTTCATAGACGCTCGCGGCGCCGAGGGCGACCGCCGTCTGGCGCTGATCGACGAATCCAGCGGCAGGGTTGCGAGTGCGAAGCAAGCGCGACTGTGGCGCGGACTCTTGTCGTGCAGCGCCGTCACGCAAGACGGAGGCGTCTTGATCCGACTGCCGGACGGCAGCACGGCGGCCACCGAGGATGACCACGTCGACGACGTGTTGTCACGGTTCCTGGGGCGTTCGGTCCGCCTCGGCCGCAGCCGGTCCGACGGCGCCTCGATCGAGCGCGCCGACCCCGACCAGGTACTCGAAATGGGAGTCGATGCCGAAGTCGATGCTCCGATTCTGGAACTGGCCCAGGCAACTCCAGGGGACTCCTTCGTCGATCTGGCTCCCGTCCACGCGATCACGACGGCGACCCTCGAACGCATCGGCGTCGAGGCGGCGCGATACCGGCCCAATCTCGTCATCGCCACGCCACCGGGTTATCCCGCGTACGCCGAGAACGAGTGGACCGGTCAGGTTCTCAGCGTGGGCGGAACGCGGCTGCGCGCCATGGGGCCGACGCCTCGCTGCGTCATCCCGACCCTCGAACACGGCGAGCTCCCCAGGGCACCCCAGGCACTGCGCACACCCGCGGCCGAGAATCGTGTCGACGCCTTCGGGATGGGCCTTTTGCCCTGTGCCGGTACGTACCTCGAGGTGGTGTCCGAGGGCACCATGCAGGTCGGCGACCCCGTCTCCCTCGGCTGACCGGCCTTCCCATTCAGATCGGCAGAACTCTTGCCAAATACTCCGGCCAATTACTAGGATATCCAAGTATCTCGGGTTCGACCCGAGCTGTACTGCTGCACCAATGCGCACAAACCTTGGACGGATGTCATGACCACACAGATCCAGCACTTCATCAACGGCCAGCGCACGAGCGCCGGCTCGACTCGCACCGCCGACGTCATGAACCCCAGCACCGGCGAGGTTCAGGCGCAGGTGCTCATGGCGTCGGCCGCCGATGTCGACGCCGCCGTCGCGGGCGCGGCCGAGGCACAGAAAGAGTGGGCCGCCTACAACCCGCAGCGCCGCGCGCGCGTGCTCATGCGGTTCATCGATCTGGTCAACCAGAACGCCAACGAACTGGCCGAGCTGCTTTCGCTTGAGCACGGCAAGACCGTCGCCGACTCGCTCGGCGACATCCAGCGCGGCATCGAGGTCATCGAGTTCGCCGTCGGCATCCCCCACCTGCTCAAGGGCGAGTTCACCGAGGGTGCGGGCACCGGCATCGACGTCTACTCGATCCGTCAGCCGCTTGGCGTGGTCGCCGGCATCACACCGTTCAACTTCCCGGCCATGATCCCGCTGTGGAAGGCCGGCCCGGCACTGGCATGCGGAAACGCGTTCGTGCTCAAGCCTTCTGAGCGTGACCCCTCGGTGCCGGTGCGGCTGGCCGAGCTTTTCATCGAGGCCGGGCTGCCCCCGGGCGTCTTCCAGGTGGTGCACGGCGACAAGGAGGCCGTCGACGCCATTCTCGAGCACCCGACCATCCAGGCGGTGGGCTTCGTCGGCAGCTCCGACATCGCCCAGTACATCTACTCCGGCGCGGCCGCACACGGTAAGCGCGCGCAGTGCTTCGGCGGCGCCAAGAACCACATGATCGTGATGCCCGACGCCGATCTCGACCAGGCCGTCGACGCACTGATCGGCGCGGGCTACGGCAGTGCAGGCGAGCGGTGCATGGCCATCAGCGTGGCGGTCCCGGTGGGCGAAGAGACGGCAAATCGCCTGCGCAACCGCCTCGTCGAGCGGGTCAAGCAGCTGCGGGTGGGCCACAGCCTCGATCCCAAGGCCGACTACGGACCACTGGTCACCGAGGCCGCGCTCAAGCGCGTCAAGGACTACATCGGCCAGGGCGTCGAAGCCGGGGCCGAGCTGGTGGTGGACGGCCGCGAGCGGGCCACCGACGAGCTCACCTTCGATGAAGCCGACCTTTCCAAGGGCTACTTCATCGGCCCGAGCCTGTTCGACCACGTCACCACCGACATGTCGATCTACACCGACGAGATCTTCGGTCCGGTGCTGTGCATCGTGCGCGCACACGACTACGACGAGGCATTGCGCCTGCCCACCGAACACGAATACGGCAACGGCGTCGCGATTTTCACGCGTGACGGTGACGCTGCCCGCGACTTCGTGTCCCGGGTCCAGGTCGGCATGGTCGGCGTCAACGTGCCGATCCCGGTGCCGGTGGCCTACCACACCTTCGGCGGCTGGAAGCGGTCCGGCTTCGGTGACCTCAACCAGCACGGCCCGGCCTCGATCCAGTTCTACACCAAGGTCAAGACGGTGACCGAGCGCTGGCCGTCGGGCATCAAGGATGGCGCCGAATTCGTCATCCCGACCATGAAGTAGCGGCCGCGTGAATCTGCACGATCTGGACGACGACGACCGGGTGATCGCCGAAACGGCGGCCGCGTTCGCCGAAAAGCGCATCGCGCCATACGCGTTGGAGTGGGACGAGAAGCACCACTTCCCCACCGACGTGCTGCGCGAGGCGGCCGAACTCGGCATGGCGGCGATCTACTGCCGTGAGGACGCCGGGGGCAGCGGGCTGCGCCGTATCGATGCGGTACGCATCTTCGAGCAACTCGCGGCCGCCGATCCGACCATTGCGGCATTCCTGTCCATCCACAACATGTGCGCGTGGATGGTCGACAGCTTCGGCACCCACGAGCAACGCAAGACCTGGGTGCCGCGGCTGGCCTCGATGGAATCGATCGCGAGTTACTGCCTGACCGAACCGGGGGCGGGATCGGACGCTTCGGCGTTGCGTACCAGGGCAGTCCGAGACGGAGAGGATTACGTCCTCGACGGCGTCAAACAGTTCATCTCCGGGGCGGGCACATCCGACGTCTACGTCGTGATGGCCCGCACCGGCGGCGAAGGGCCGCGCGGCATATCGGCATTCGTGGTCGAAAAGGACACGCCCGGACTGAGTTTCGGTGCCGACGAGCAGAAGATGGGCTGGAACGCGCAGCCGACCGCACAGGTGATCTTCGAAGGCGTGCGGGTGCCTGCCGATGCCATGCTGGGCGGCGCCGAGGGCGAAGGCACCGGGTTCGGCATCGCGATGAAGGGCCTCAACGGCGGCCGGATCAACATCGCGGCGTGCTCGCTGGGCGGCGCCCAGGCCGCCTATGACAAGGCCGCGGGCTACCTCGCCGACCGTCAGGCATTCGGCGGTGCACTTCTCGATGAGCCGACGGTCCGGTTCGCACTGGCCGACATGGCCACCGGTCTGGAGACGTCGCGAAATCTGTTGTTGCGTGCGGCGTCTGCGCTCGACGCGGATCACCCCGACAAGGTGACCCTGTGCGCAATGGCCAAGCGTTACGTCACCGATACCTGCTACGACGTGGCGGATCAGGCGTTGCAGCTGCACGGTGGCTACGGTTACCTGCGCGAGTACGGCCTGGAGAAAATCGTCCGCGATCTGCGGGTGCACCGCATCCTTGAGGGAACCAACGAAATCATGCGTGTGGTCATCGGTCGCGCGGAAGCCGCCCGAGCCCGCGCCTCGGCATAGGGAGACACGTGACGACGATCGCATTCCTCGGTTTGGGCCACATGGGTGGCCCGATGGCGGCCAACCTCGTCGCCGCGGGCCATACGGTGCGCGGCTTCGACCCGGTGCCTGACCTGAAGGCGGCAGCAGAAGCCAACGGCGCCACGGTGTTCGACAGCGGAGCCGAGGCGGCAGCCGAGGCCGAAGTGGTGATCACGTCATTGCCCAACGGCGCCATCGTCAAGGCGTGCTACGACGAGGTGTTGCCTGCGGCACCCAAGGGCACGCTGTTCATCGATACGTCGACCATCTCGGTCGATGATGCCCGCGAGATCCATGTTCGGGCCGTCGACCACGGGCACGCGCAGCTCGACGCACCGGTGTCGGGCGGCGTGAAGGGTGCGACGGCAGGCACGCTGGCGTTCATGGTCGGCGGCGAGGACGACGCGGTGGAACGCGCCCGGCCGGTGCTCGATCCCATGGCGGGCAAGATCATTCACTGCGGCGGCTCGGGCACCGGTCAGGCGGCCAAGCTCTGCAACAACATGGTCCTGGCCGTACAGCAGATCGCGATCGGTGAGGCGTTCGTGCTCGCCGAGAAACTCGGCCTGTCCCCACAGTCGCTGTTCGACGTGATCACCGGCGCGACCGGCAACTGCTGGTCGGTGCACACCAACTGCCCGGTGCCTGGACCGGTTCCGACGTCGCCGGCCAACAACGATTTCAAGCCGGGCTTTGCGACTGCACTGATGAACAAGGACCTCGGCCTGGCGATGGCGGCGGTCTCCTCGACCGGCGCCTCGGCCCCGCTCGGTACCCACGCCGCCGAGATCTACGCGCAGTTTGCGGTGGACAACGCCGACAAGGACTTCAGCGCGGTGATCGAAACGCTGCGCGGCTGAGGCCGGAGGTGGGCACGCGCCTTCGTCGCGGCGTATCTTCGTCGCGGCGTGTGTCTGCCCGCGCCTCCATCGCGGTGCCTGTCCGCCCGCCTATGCGCGACATTGTCGCTGAATTCGCCACACTAGCCTCACTGGCCCTACCAGGCCCAGAGCGCTCAACCACACAGGCCACAACAACTTCGCCGCGAAACACCAGCCACTTTGGTTACGCGCCCGCGTTGCAGCGACACTGTCGCTCGTAGGCGGACAACGGATGACGCTGGTCGTTGACGATCTTCGTTGCGGTGTCTACGCCGAGGGCTGCTGCCACATACTGACTGGAATCCTCGGCATAGTGAACAGATAGCCGCGGGGTCCTTTCGACGTTCCGGGCCAACGAATGTCGTATGGCCACACCCGCGCGACATTGTCGCTCGTATGCGGGCAGCCGAATCGGCGATACGCATGATACTCATTGGCGCCAGAGTGTCAGCTGTTATCACAGGCCGTGGGATTGATGTGAAACATGTTGCGGGAGAGGCGCTATCAGCGACATTGTCGCGCATAGGCGGGCAGAACCACACCTAGTGCCCGGAGAACGATGTCCGGAGAACGCCAAGAGCCGACGCGACAGCCCGACCCGGCCGCGCAGCGCTAAGCCGCCGACGGGCTGTGCTGGGCCCACCACTGGGCGTGGACGCGCCGGCACGTCGTCAACCGCAGCGGTTCGGATCCGGCGTAGTCGGGCCGAACCGCGGCGGCAGTCCGCGCGGCCACGCCGGTGTCGCCCGCGGTGATGAGCACCGTGGCCAACCCGGCGGCATTGGCGGCGCGCAGACCGTCGGCCGAGCCCGTCACGGCGAGTGCGTCATGCGGCAACACCCCGAGTTCGGCCAGTGCGTGGCGGTAGCCGTCAGCGGGCTTGCTCACGTCATCGCCGGTGACGACCGTTTCCACCAAACCTTCGCCGACCAGTTGCCGAACCAGCGGCTCGACCCAGCGCCGACGGCCGCTGGACACGACGCCCACCGGTATCCCGTCGGCGAACGCGTCCATCACGAGGTCCACCAGACCGGGCCGCGGCGTCAGGCCCAGGTCGAGGATCATCTCGTCGAACATCATGTCCTTGGTCGCGCAGATCTCGTCGGCGAGCAGTTCGGTGAGCACGTCGCATTCCGGCCCCACGCACCGCTTGCGCAGTTCGGCCGCGACGCGTTGGCGCTCGTCGTGCAACGCCAGCAGCCTGCGATAACGCGGGACGCTCCAGGCGATGGACAACCCGTGCGCGGCGAACGCGGCGTTGAAGACGACGCGATGCCCGTCGACGTCAAGGTCGGACAGGGCATCGAGATCGAAGATCACCGTCCGCAACGGACAGGCAGTGGTGTCTGACGGCTGCGGACAGTCCCACCAGAACCGTCCGGCACGCCATGTTTTCTCCTGTGTTGTGGGCACCTGACGAGAGTGGCCCACATCACACCCGCTCCGCGTCCCCCGTAGGGGGGATTGGGCAGGCCAAGTTGAGCTACCGAACCGATCTGCCCATTTAGGGTGATGGCATGGCGCCCTCCAGCCCAGTGCGCCTTGTGCTGGTCGATGACCACGAGATGGTCATCGAGGGTCTCAAGGCCATGCTCGCCGCGTTCGCCGATCGGGTGCAGGTGGTCGGTCAGGCCGTCGGCGCCGAGCGGGCGCTCGGCGTGGTCGAAGACCTCAACCCCGACATCGTGTTGTGCGACGTGCGCATGCAGGGCTCCAGCGGGCTCGACCTGTGCCGGACGCTGCGCGAGCGTGACCCGGACCGCAAAGTGGTCATGCTGTCGGTCTACGACGACGAGCAGTACCTGTTCCAGGCGCTGCGGGTCGGCGCGTCCGGCTACCTGCTCAAGAGCATCAGCAGCGATGAACTGGTACGTCAGCTGGAATTCGCCCATGGCGGCGAGACCGCGATCGACCCCGGCATGGCCGCCAGGGCGGCAGGCACCGCGGCGCGGCTGCAGCGCGACGAGTTCTGGCCGGGGGTGCGCCAGGGACTTACCCAACGGGAGAGCGAGATCCTGTCGTACGTCGTCGCCGGGTTGTCCAACCGCGGGATCGCCAACAAGCTCGTGATCGGCGACGAAACCGTCAAGACGCATCTGCGGTCCATCTACCGCAAGCTCGGGGTCGGGGATCGCGCGGGCGCGGTCGCGACCGCTCTGCGCGAGGGCATCTACCAATGACCACGAAACGTGACCTCGCCTCGATCGACCTGACCGCCGACCGTGAGCTGGCGCTCCTGCGTGAACTCATCCAGGCGGCGTCGAGCGGTCCCGGCGTCGAGCCGCTCGCCGCCGCGGCAGCCCGGATGATCACCGCGGCCACCGCGACCGACGTGTGCTTCGTACACGTGCTCGACGATTCCGACCGATCCCTCACCCTGACCGGGGCCACCCCGCCGTTCGACAGCGAGGTGGGCAAGATCCGGCTGCCGCTCGGGCAGGGCATCTCGGGCTGGGTGGCCAGCCACCGCGAACCCGTCGTGATCAGCCACGACAAGGAGGCCGATCCGCGCTATCTGCCGTTCGAGTCGCTGCGCGGACGCGACTTCACCTCGATGGTCTCGGTGCCGATGGAGACCGGCCCCGGCGGTCTGGTCGGCGTGCTCAACGTCCACACCGTGCACCGCCGCGAGTTCACCGCCCGCGACGTCGAACTGCTCGTGGTCATCGGCCGGCTCATCGCGGGTGCGCTGCACCAGGCGCGGCTGCACCGCCAGCTCGTCGCCCGGGAACGGGCCCACGAGAATTTCGTCGAGCAGGTCATCGAGGCGCAGGAACTCGAACGGCGCAGGCTCGCCGCCGACATTCACGACGGCATCTCGCAGCGGCTCGTGACGCTGTCGTACCGGCTGGACGCCGCGGCCCGCGCGGTCGGCGAACCGACGGCGGTGGCTGAACAACTCGACAAGGCACGCGAACTCGTCGACCTCACGTTGCAGGAAGCCCGCGCCGCGATCAGCGGCTTGCGGCCGCCGGTGCTCGACGACCTCGGCCTGTCGGGTGGCCTCGCGAGCCTGGCCCGCTCGATCCCCCGCGTGGAACTTGAGGTCGACCTCGCCGAGACCCGCGTGCCCGATCACATCGAGCTGGCGCTGTACCGCATCGCCCAGGAGTGCCTGCAGAACGTCGTCAAACATGCCGAGGCCACTCGGGCGAAGCTCACCTTCGCCGTGGAGGACGGCGTCGCACGTCTCGAAATAGTCGACGACGGAAAGGGTTTCGACACCTTTGAGCATCCGCTCGGCAGCGACGAGACGAGTGGGTACGGGCTGCTCTCGATGGCCGAGCGAGCCGAGATCGTCGGGGGCCGGCTCAACATCCGCTCTCGCCCGGGAGCGGGCACCACAGTGACCGCGACCATTCCGCTGCCCAGCGTCATGGAATAGCGCTGCACAAATTCAACGATCGTTGACTTCGTCGGACCCGGCGCACTACGCTTGACGCAGTAATTCAACATCTGAGGAGTTCTGATGCCGGCTCCACGCTGGGTCGCCCGCGCCAACAAGATCGGCCTCAATCGGCTCACCCAATTCATCGCCCCGTGGGCTCCGGGCTGGGGCGTCGTCATCCATCGCGGCCGCAAGTCGGGCCGCACGTTCCGCACGCCGCTGTGGGCGTTCAGGCGTCCCCACGGTTACGTCATCGCGCTCACGTACGGATCGCAGGCCGACTGGGTACGAAACGTCCTCGCCGCCGGCGGGTGCGAATTGGAAACCCGGCGCCACCACTATCGACTCACCGACCCCAAGGTCTACCGCGACGAAGGCGCCGCGGGGATGCCGGCGTTCATCCGCTTCATGTTGCGCCGCGTGATCAAGGCGCCGGAGTTCCTCAGCCTCCAGTTGGCGGCCTAACCGCCGAGTTTCCCCGCGTACTCGGGGCACTCGTATTTCACGGCCACGTCGACGATCACCAGGAGTGCTTCGGGCGGCAGTTTGCTGCCCATCTGGATCAGTACGTCGACGACATCCTGCTTGGAGTCGTTGAAGCTGCCCGCGGCCATGATGCAGGCCAGTGACACCTGATCGCTGATCGCCGAATCCGAGCCCTCGATCCCCGCGGCCCGCACCTCGGCGAACGCCTCCGGCGGCAGACCGGTGCCCGGTGCGGCGGTCGCCGTGGGTGTGCGGGTTCGGGTGGGGCTTTTGGTCGGCTTCTTCGACGTCGTGAACGGGGTTACGTCATCCGGTGCGGTAGCAACCCCCGACGTCGTCGTGGTGCAGGCCGCGACCGCTATCGCGGCGGCCGCGAGCACCAACCCCAGACGCTTGGCGTACATAGTGCTCCCCTCGATTGAGTTCGAGCCTACTGCCGCAGAATTCAGAAGTCCCCGGAGTTGCGGCGCAGCGTCTCGATCGACGCGGCCAGCGCCCGCGATTCCTCGTCGGACATCCCGACGTCAGCGAACACCTGCTCGTTGAGCGTCACGGTCGCGTCCTCGACGGTTGAGCGCCCCAGATCGGTGATCCGTACCAGCGTGGTGCGGCCATCGGTCGGATGCGGGATCCGTTCCACCAGACCGTTGGCCTCCAGACGCCGGATCGCATGCGTGACGCTCGTGACGTGCACCTGAAGCCGGTCCGAGGCCTTGGTGATCGGCAGGGCCCCGGTACGGCTGAACGCGAGCAGGCGCAACAGTTCGAACCGGGAGAAGCTCAGATCGTAGGGCCGCAGCGCGGTCTCCACGCGCGCCAGCAGGATCTGGTGCGCCCGCATCACCGAGGTCACCGCGACCATGCCGCCCGCGACATCGCCCCATCCGGCAGCCTCCCAGTTCGCGCGCGCCAGCGCGATGGGGTCACGCTTGTCCGGTGGGGAGGGCACGGTTCTTCATACCGCATTCCGCCCCGAACCCGTCAGCGGACTGCGCGCACCGCCCGAAGCACGGCTCGGGTGGACTGCCGTGACCCGATGGTGATCCGCACACCACCGTCGGCGTAGTGGCGCACCTGCAGACCGGTGCCGTCGAAGACTTCGCGCCACGGCGTGTGGTCGGCGGGCAGATAGATGAAGTTGGCCTGGCCGTCGGTCGTGTAGACGCCCAGCGCGCGCAGCCGCATCTGCAGGTACCGCCGCTCGGCGGCGATCATCCGGATGCGTTGGCGTAATTGGCTTTCCGCATCATAGGACGCGGCAACGGCCACCATGGCGGTGAGCCCGATGCCGAACGGCAGTTGCATCGTCCACAGCTGCCTGCCGAGTTCGGGGGCGCAGAAGCCGTACCCGATCCGCAGCCCCGCCAGACCGTATGCCTTCGAAAAGGTGCGCACCACCACGACATTGCCGAACCGGGCGACGAGGCTCGGCCCGTCGATACGGTGCTCGGCGGCCAGGAACTCCACATACGCCTCGTCGAGCAGCACCACGGTGTCGGCGGGCACGCGGGCCAGGAACCGTTCGATGTCGGCCGCCGGTTCGACGGTGCCGGTCGGGTTGTGGGGCCGGCAGACCACCACGACCCTGGCGTGTGTCGCGGCCTCGGCCATCGCGTCGAGGTCGTGGTGGCCGTGGCGGTCGAGCGGAACGGTGACCGATCGCAACCGCGCCATCTGAGCGAAGATGGGATACCCGTCGAACGTCGGTGACGACATCACCATGGTGTCGCCAGGGCTGGTCACGGCATGCAGCACCTGCATGATGACGCCGGTCGCGCCGACCCCGATGACGACCTGGTCCTCACCTATCCCGTCGTGTCCGGCGATCAGCGATCGCAACCGCTCGGGCAGGAACTCCGGATAACGGTTGACGGCATCGTTCGAGGTGCTCAGCGCCGACCGGACCGCGGGCAACGGCGGGAACGGACATTCGTTGAGTGACAACGCCAGCGGATTGACCGCCTGTGGGAGCGCACTGACCGCATCGAGCAGTGCGCCGCGCGGCGACGCCATCAGACTCGCCCGCCCCATCGAACGGCCGCTGCCCCGGCGAAATCACCGGCATGCGCGAAGGCCGACATCAACACGGTGTCCCCCGCCTTGACCCGGCCGTCGGTGATCGCCCGGTCCAGGTTGACGGGAATCCCCGCGGCGAACAGGTTTCCGCATTCGTCGAACGTGTCGACGTGGCGTTCGGCGGGCAGTTCGAGCGCCTCGCGCCAGTTGCGCAGGAACACCCGGTTCGGCTGGTTCGTCACCAGGAGGTCAACGTCCTTGGGCTGCATACCGATCCGGTCGCAGACGGCGTAGGACACCTCGGGCACCTGCCGGTTGCCGCGGGCCAGCACCTTGGTGATCTTGCTTTCGGTGAACCCGATGCACCCTTCGCCCGGGCCTGCTGCCCACCACTTGCGCGGCGGGTCGACCGAGATGGTCATGTCACCCGCGTATTCGCCATAAGTGCGGCATTCGACGTCGAGGATCGGTGAGCTGTCCGAAAGCGTCACCAACCCGACCGCCGCACCGTCGCCCGGTACCGAGGCTTGCGCCTTGCGGCGGATGGTCTCCTGCTCGAAGATCTGGCCCGCCGCGTTCTGGGCAACCGCGATCAGGGCGGTGTGGCCCTCTCCCGACGCCAGGAGATTACGGGCGAGTTTGAGTCCGAGCACGAACGCCGCGCAGCCGCCGTTGTGGAGGTCGATGACCCAGTTCGGTTTCATGCCAAGGCGATGCGCCATTCCCCCGCCGCCGCCGTAGAACGGCATGTCGGGCAGCTGCGTGTGGGTGATCAGCACGTCGGCGCCCGTGACGACGTCGGCGCCGTGGCGTTCGATGAGCCCGGCGGCCGCCCGTTCGACCATGTCGATAGCGGTCTCGTCGGGCGCCACGTGGTGACGGAACCGCGGCGCCCGGAACATCAGGTTGTCCCGCAGATCATCGGAGTCGGCGAACTGCGCGTAGTAGTCGGCGCCGATCGCGTCACCGGGCAGGTACGTCGAGACGTCGACGAGGCTCACGGCGGTGTTGTCGTTGGTCATGGGCATGCTCATTTCATCCAGGCCGGGGTGAGCGGCAGGCCGTTGCGGTGGCGGTACTCGGCGATCGCCTTGAGGTTCTTCAGTTCGAGCAGGTGGCCGGGGCCGAACATGTCCCAGAAGTCACCGACCCACACCGGCCGGCCCGGCGGCGCGGTTTCCGGATACGGGTTGTGGTCGTAGAACGGATGGTGGCAATTGGTCCACAGCACAACCGATCCCGGCTTGTCGAAGACCACCTGGGCATCGACGACACGCATCAGATAGATCATCCACAGGTGTTTGCCCTGGTCCCAGGCACAGTGGTAATCGACGGTCATCGCATCGCGATTGGCCACGGTGCGCGTGTAGATCTCACTGCCGGGTCCCCCGTGGCCGGCGCCGAGCCGGTCGTGGGCCAGCCACAGGCCCGGCTCTTCCGTGGGGCTGAAACCGCGCAGGCTGTAAGTCCACTCCTCCAGACAACGGGTGTCGGACAGGTAGTCGTACAGCTCGTCGGGTGGGCAGTCGATGTAGTCGTTGACGGTGCAGTACTCGCCGAACACCTGGTCGTGCGGGTAGACCGACCGCATCATCTCCATGATGATCGGCGTGGCCTTCTCCTTGGGTGAGGTCTCGATGCGGATGAGCCCATCGATGGGGTCGGCGGTGCCCCGGTGGGTGGTGATGTCTTCAAGCGCGGGCAGCGACATGGGACGTGTTCTCCTTCGTGGTCGACGGTGTGTTGGTGGACTTGGCGAGAAACGCTGCGAACGGGGGTATTTCGTCGGGTGAGCACTCCACGCTGACGACGGACGGCCCGTCAGCTCCGAGCGCGGTGCGCAGTGCGGCGGGCAGGTGCTCGATGTCGTCGACATCGAGCGCGGTCAGGCCAGGGAACATGGCGGCCAGGCCTGCGCCCAGCCGGCTCGGGCCGAACCTGTTGTAGCTGTACCGATCGTCGTAGAACAGTTGCTCACGGGTCACGCACATGGCGTGCGCGTGGTTGTCGAACAGCAGGAACGTGATGGGCAACCGGTACTGCACGGCGGTGTGAATCTCCATGCCGTGCATGAAGAACGACCCGTCACCCGCGATCACCACGGTCCGCCGACGCATGCCTCCGCCGGCGCGGTGAAAGGTCATCCCGATGCCCGCACCGAAGCTGTAGCCCATGCCGCCCATCCCGAGCGCGACGATGAATCGGCCGTCCCGGCGGACCGGAAGGTAGTGAATGGCCGAGGCACCGATGTTGCCGGCATCGACGACGATGTCGGTGCCGTCGGGTAGCGCGGCGTCGAGCACCGTCATGGCATCGCGATAACGGATACCCGGTCCGTCGTGTGCCGGCGGCCGTAATTCACTGTGCGCCATGCTCTCCGGGACACGCACCTGGGTCGGGCGCCCGTGCCCGGACAACGCCTGGCTGAGCAGGTTCAGCGTGCCGCGCAGGTCGTCGGTGTGCACGTGGGGGCACGGCAGATACGGCGGCGCCGACCCGATCGAGATGGTGGGGACGGTACCCAGCACATCGTCGAGGCCCGCCCGGGCGGTGACCGTCATGCGGGTGCCTACGAGCAGGCACACCGCGCTCTGCGCGGCGGCCGCCACGACACCCGGATGTCCCATCACGCCGGACACCCCGAGCGACGAGGATGACCCGAGACCCGGTATGCCCGCGGTGTCCTTGGCGTCGGGCACCGTCGCCACCCGCGCCCGCAGAGTTGCCCGCAGCCGCTCCAGCTCGTGCCGCGCATCGTCCCTGGCGACCTGTTCACCGGCGAATATGGTGATCGGCCCATCGGCGCCGCGCAGCATCTCGGCCAGCATCCGCGGATCGGAAAGCGGTGTGCCCGCGGGCTTTCCGTTGACCCGCCCGTTGGCGTGTGTGGATGTGTCGATGGCCGCCTGCTGGATGTCCTTGGGCAGCAGCAACACCGCCGGCCCGCCGCTGCGCGCCGCGGCCACCGCCTCCGGCAGCATCGTGAGGATGTCGGCGGGTGTCACGACGCGGCGGCAATACACCGAAACGGCCGAGAACAGCGCCAGGCCGTCGAGTGCGCCGTTCGCACCGCTGGTGTCCTGGAAGGCGCCCCGCCCGTCCAGGGCGGTCGGCGCCTGCCCGATCAACGCCAGCACGCCGACCCGGCTGGCCAGTGATTCGCCCAGACCGGGCACGGTGTTCAGGCAGCCGCCCCCTGAGGTCGCGGCCACCACCCCCAGCCCGGCACCGCTGCGGCTGTATCCGTCCGCCATTGCGGCAGCGGAGAATTCGTGTTTGGCCAACACCGCGGTGATGTCCGCACGAAAGAATGCCGCGTCGTACAGATCTTCGATGTTGGCGCCGTCGACGCCGAAGATGTGTGAGACCCCGCTTGCTGCGAGAAAGCCGACGATGTGGTCGACCACCCGGTGCCCTTTGGCCATATGTCACCTGCTCCCGTCCTCTGCCTAGTGACACGACCGGTGAGTAGGGTCGGTTCACCGCGGAGGTGGGTTCGAGGAAATTCCAACCATCGGCGCAGCAAGCTGGCAGGTGAGAAAACGGCACTCCCCCGCGACTACAGCTTCTTTTCGAGCAGCACCTTGCCGTCGGGCGACGAAACCATCTGCACCGCAGCGATTTCCTCCATGGGCTTCTGGGTGTTGCCGCTCGGCAGTGCCGTCGCGCCGGACAGCCCCAGCCAGGTCGCGATCTCCTCACGGCTGCCGTCGCGGCCGACCACCACCATGCCCAGGTTCTGCGGAGGTGCGTCGCGACGGCCCCAGTCCCCGTACGTGCACGCCATGTCGATCCGGGTGCCCCAGCCATAGCTGGTCATCGCGATGCTGGCGTTGATCGGGGTCTGGGAGACCTTGGTCATCTCGAGCATCTGCGCGGTCTGCTGCTGCTCGGCGCCGCGCTGCAGGCCGATGATCTCCGGGCGGATCGCGATCACCATGCCGACCGCCAACAGCGCAGCCGCGAGCCCGACCGCGCCCGAGGTGATCCACCGTGATCGCCGCCGCCGCGAGCTGACCTTGTTCAGCACCGACTGCAGCACCTCAGGGCGCAGGGGCGGTTCGGGCTCTGCTTCGTCGAGGGCCCGCACGTCGTCGAGTTCGAGCATCGCCAGCAGCGCCGGCATGCCGCTCAGTTCGGCGACCGCAGCGCGGCACTGCGCGCACCCCGCGAGGTGCGTCTCGTACTCGCGACGCTCATTGCTGTCCAGCGAGCCGAGCACGTAGGCGGCGTCCCAGGTCGCGTAGCGATCCGGCTCGACGGGGTCGACGCCATGGGGTACACCGAATCGGGTCATCGTGTCACCCCCATTTCCTGCAAGTTGAGCTTCAACGCGCGGACCGCATAGTGCAGCCGTGATTTCACTGTGCCTTCGGGTATCTGCAGATCGTTCGCGATCTGCCCTGTGGTCCAGCCCTGGTAGTAGGCGCGGCGGATCACCGCCCGGTGTTCTTCGGAGAGTTGGCTGAGCGCCGTGCTCAGCAGTAGCCGGTCCAACGCGGTATCCACCTGGTCTGGGGCGGCCTGATGATGGTCGGCCACCTGTTCGGGGTCCGGGACACCGGTTTCGTTGCGAAACCGAGCGCTCCGGCGTTCATCGATGATCATGTTGCGCGCCACGGTGAACAGCCAGGCGCGGGCCGAACGGTCCGTGTCAGCGGTGACATCAGGATGGCGCCAGGCCCGCAGCAGGGTCTCCTGCACGACGTCCTCGGCACGGGCCCGATCGCCCGTGAGCCGCAGGGCGTACCGCCACAATGCCCCGGCATGCTCGTCATAGAGCGCCCGCATCATCGCGGCCTCCGGATCGTCCATTCCCAACCTCCGTCTTTGATACGACGTTGGCGGTGATCCAGTTCATTACTACCTTTGCGCGGGCCCACCACACCAGGGTTGAGGCGATAAACAGGTAGTGATTGCTGGCGGCCCTACTGGGTGAGGATGCGCGGCCCGTCGTCGGTGACGGCGACGGTGTGTTCCCAGTGCGCGGCGCGCGTGCCGTCGGCGGTGACGACGGTCCACTCGTCTTCGAGCACCACGGTCTTGGTGGTGCCCAGCGTCAGCATCGGCTCGATGGCCAGCACCGCACCGGGAGCCAGATACGGGCCGCGTCCGGGCGAACCCTCGTTCGGTAGGAACGGGTCCATGTGCATCTGCCTGCCGATGCCGTGCCCGCCGTAGCCCGCGACGATGCCGTACTTACGGTCATGCCGGGTCTCGGCGGCGTGCGTCTCGACCTCGATCGCGTGCGAGACGTCGGTGAGCCGGTTGCCGGGCACCATCGCCGCGATTCCGGCTTCCATGGCCGCTTTCGTCGCCTCCGAGAGCGCCTCGTCGGCGTCGATCAGAGTGCCGACGCCGAACGTGACGGCGGAGTCGCCGTGCCAGCCGTCGACGATGGCGCCGCAGTCGATGGACACCAGATCGCCTGCGGCCAGCACCTCACTCGCCGATGGAATGCCGTGCACCACACGGTCATTCACCGACGCGCAGATGCTGGCCGGAAACCCGTGGTAGCCAAGGAACGACGGCGTGCCACCACCGTCGCGGATGACGGACTCGGCGACGCGGTCGAGCTCGAGCGTCGAGACGCCCGGCGCGGCGGCGGCCCGGACCGCACGCAATGCGGCGGCGACGAGCGCGCCGGCGACAGCCATCGCGTCCAGTTCTGCGGGGGTGCGCTGCGCGACGACCTTGCGGTTGCGCAACCCCGGCAGGTTGATCACTTGCCGAGTGCGCGCAGCGCCCGGGCGAACACCTCGTCGAGACCACCCACCGCGTCAACGGTCTTCAGATCGTCGCGGTAGTACTCCAGCAACGGCTCGGTCTCGTCGCGGTAGACCTTCATCCGGTTGCGGATCACCTCGTCGGTGTCGTCGGCGCGTCCGCGGCCCTTGAGGCGGGTCAGCAGTTCGTCCTCGGAAACCTGGAACTCCAGCACCGCGTCCAGCTTGGTGTTGCGGGCGGCCAGCATGTCCTTGAGCGCACCGGCCTGCTCGACCGAGCGCGGGTAGCCGTCGAGAATAAATCCGGCAGCCGCGTCCTCTTGGTCGATACGGTCCTCGACCAGGCGGTTCGTCAGTTCGGCCGGCACCAGGTCGCCTGCGTCGAGGTAGCGCTTGGCCTCCACGCCGAGCGGCGTGCCGTCGCCGATGTTCTTGCGGAAAAGATCCCCGGTGGAGATTTGCGGGATGCCGAGCTTCTCGGACAGCTTCTCTGCCTGCGTGCCTTTGCCCGCACCGGGCGGTCCGAGTAGAACGACTCTCACTTCAGGAACCCTTCGTAGTTGCGTTGCATGAGCTGGCTCTCGATTTGTTTGACGGTATCCAAGCCGACACCGATCATGATGAGAACCGCAGTACCGCCGAATGGCAGATTCTGTACCGACCCGGTGTTACCGATCTCCAGGAACAAGTTCGGCAGCACGGCGATCACGCCGAGGTAGATCGAGCCGGGCAGGGTGATCCGACTCAGCACATACCGCAGGTAGTCCGCGGTCGGCTTACCGGGCCGGATGCCCGGGATGAACCCGCCGAACTTCTTCATCTCGTCGGCACGCTCGTCAGGGTTGAACGTGATCGACACGTAGAAGTACGTGAAGAACACGATCAGGCCGAAGTAGATCGCGATATAGACCGGATCTGCGGGGTTGGTCAGGTAGTCGGCGACGAACTTGTCCCACCAGCCGGTGCCCGGGTTGGAGCTGCCGCTCTGGATCAACTGCGTGATCAGGTGCGGGATGTAGATGAGCGACGACGCGAAGATGACCGGGATGACGCCGGCCTGGTTGACCTTGAGCGGCAGGTAGGTCGAGGTGCCGCCGTACATCTTGCGGCCCACCATGCGCTTGGCGTACTGGACCGGGATACGACGCTGGCCCTGCTCGACGAACACGACGCCGATGATGATGATCAGCGCGGCCACGCAGACCGCGGTGAACACCACGCCGCCGCGGCTCTCCAGGATGGTCTGGCCCTCGGACGGGATGCGGGCGGCGATACCGGCGAAGATCAACAGCGACATGCCGTTGCCGATGCCGCGCTCGGTGACGAGCTCGCCCATCCACATCACCAGGGCCGCGCCCGCGGTCATGACCATCACGATGACGATGAGCCCGAAGATCGAGCTGTCCTGGATGATGTCGAGCGAGCAGCCCTGCAGCAGGCCGCCGTTGGCGGCGAGCGCCACGATGCTCGTGGCCTGCAGGATCGCCAACGCGATCGACAGATAACGCGTGTACTGCGTCATCTTGGCCTGCCCGGCCTGGCCCTCCTTGCGCAGCTGCTCGAACCGCGGGATGACCACCGTCAACAGCTGCACGATGATGCTCGCGGTGATGTAGGGCATGACGCCCACCGCGAACACCGTGAGCTGCAGCAGTGCGCCACCGGAGAACAGGTTGATCAGCGAGTAGATCTGTGCCGAGTCACCGCCACTCACCTGCTCGATGCACTTCTGCACGTTCGGGTAGTTCACCCCGGGAGAGGGGATCGACGCGCCGACTCGATACAGGATCACCACGCCCAGCGTGAACAGGATCTTGCGTCTGAGGTCGGCCGTCCGCAGCGACGAGATGAAAGCCGAAAGCACTCTTCCTCCTGCGCAGCCGACCTCTTCAGCGCGGCGTGCCAAATGGGGCTGGTGGGTCCAGCGGTTTGGTCAAGTCATGTGCAGCAGTCCGGCAGGCGCGCAGCCTGCGAACTCAGCTGTCAAACAGTCTACGAGAGTAACAGTTGCACCCTCGTTGGCCCGCATCGCTGCGCGCTCCCGCGGGCTAAGGCTGTCTTCAGATTCGGAGCGTACAGTCGGCGCCAGCTCGTTACACCGACTAACTAACACGGACAAAAGGGGACGTTATGGCGCGGACGGACAACGATACTTGGGATTTGGCATCGAGCGTCGGAGCTACCGCGACGATGGTTGCCGCCGCGCGGGCGATGGCGACGAACGCCGAAGATCCGGTGATCGATGACCCGTACGCAGGACCGCTCGTGCGCGCGGTCGGCGTCGACTTCTTCACCAAGCTCGTGGACGGTGATTTCAAGGTCGAAGACCTCGACGAGGAGGCCGCGACCGGCCTCACCCGGTTCGCCAACGGCATGGCCGCCCGCACCCGCTTCTTCGACGACTTCTTCCTGGACGCCTCGCGCGCAGGCATCCGGCAGGCCGTGATCCTGGCCGCCGGGTTGGACTCGCGGGCCTACCGGCTGCCGTGGCCGGCCGGCACCGTGGTCTTCGAGATCGACCAACCGCAGGTGATCGAGTTCAAGACCCGCACGCTCGCCGAACTCGGCGCAGGCCCGACCACCGACCGACGCGCGGTGGCCGAGGATCTGCGCTACGACTGGCCCGCGGCCCTGCGGGCGGCCGGATTCGACTCAACCAAACCGACCGCCTGGATCGCTGAAGGCCTTCTCGGCTACCTGCCGCCAGAAGCCCAGGACCGGTTGCTCGACCTGATCACCGAGCTGAGTGCGCCGGGCAGCCGCGTCGGTGTCGAAGGCGTCCCGAGCACCAAGGCAGAGGATCAGGAAGCCATCCGCGCGCGGATGCAGGATTTCTCCGATCGGTGGAAGGCCCACGGGTTCGACCTCGATTTCAGCGAGCTGGTGTTCCTCGGCGATCGCGCCGACGTGACGGCATACCTGGACGGGCACGGCTGGCGCACCACGAGCATCAGCACCAACGACCTCCTCGTCCGCACCGGTCTGCCGCCGATCGAAGACGATGCCCAGTTCGCGTCCGTCGTCTACATCAGCGCCGAGAAGTAGGACCGCCCGATGGCGCGCTCCGACACCGACAACTGGGACCTCGCCTCGAGCGTGGGTGCGACGGCGACCATGGTCGCCGCGGCGCGTGCCCTCGCCAGCGCGGAACCGCAGCCTCTGATCGACGATCCGTATGCCGCTGCCCTGGTCCGTGCGGTGGGCGTGGACTTCTTCACCAAGCTGGTCGACGGTGACGTCGAGTTGGACGGTGAGGACGCCGCGGCCGCGCAGATGATGATCTCGGTCATGGCCGTCCGCACCCGCTTCTTCGACGACTTCTTCTCGGCGGCCGGTGCGGCGGGCATCCGGCAGGCCGTGATCCTCGCTTCCGGTCTCGACTCGCGCGCCTACCGGTTGGCCTGGCCCGCCGGTACCGTCGTCTACGAGATCGACCAGCCTCAGGTGATCGAGGCGAAGTCGGCGACCATGGCCGGCATCGGGGCCGCCCCGAGCGCCGAACGCCGGGCGGTTGCGGTGGATCTGCGGGACGACTGGCCTGCGGCTCTGCGCGCCGCCGGCTTCGATCCGTCCGTCCCGACGGCCTGGATCGCCGAAGGGCTGTTGATCTACCTGCCGCCCGAGGCCCAGGACCGGCTCTTCGACAACATCACCGCATTGAGCGCCCCTGGCAGCCGGCTCGCCACCGAGTTCCACCTCGATGTCGGGGCGACTTTCCGGGAGCGCGGCCAGGCCATGAGCCAACGCTGGCGCGAGCACGGCCTGGACATCGACCTGTCCGACCTCTGGTACGACGGCGATCGCAGCCCGGTGGACGGGTACCTGACGCAGCACGGCTGGCAGGTGACGACGCGTCCCCGGACCGAGATGTTCGCCGACTACGGCCGCACATTTCCCGACACCGACGACAACGCACCGATGCGTAGTTCGTTGGCGGTAACCGCGATACGAAAGTAGGAATCCGATGGCACGCACCGATGGCGACACGTGGGATCTGGCAAGCAGCGTCGGCTCGACCGCTACCGGCGTCGCCGCGTCCCGTGCGCTGGCGACCAAACAGCCTGACCCGCTCATCAACGACCCGTACGCCGATGCGCTCGTCAACGCGGTGGGTCTGGAACATTTCATCAAGCTCGCCAACGGCGAGTTGTGCGTCGCAGGCGACCAGATGCTCGACCGGCAGCGCATGTGTGAGCAGATCGCCGTGCGCACCCGGTTTTTCGACGACTTCTTCTCGGCAGCCGGTGCGGCAGGCATCCGGCAGGCGGTCATCCTGGCTTCCGGGCTCGACACCCGCGCCTACCGGCTGAACTGGTCGCCGGGCAGCGTGGTGTTCGAGGTGGATCAGCCCGAAGTCATCGAGTTCAAGAGCCAGACCCTGGCCAAGCTGGGCGCCGAACCGGGTGCCGAACGTCGCGCGGTCGCCATCGACCTGCGGGACGACTGGCCTGCCGCGCTGCGCGCCGCGGGCTTCGATCCGTCCGCCCCGACCGCCTGGATCGCCGAAGGGCTACTGATCTATCTGCCGCCAGACGCCCAGGACCGGCTCTTCGACAACATCACCGCACTGTCGGCTCCGGGCAGCCGGCTGGCCACCGAGCACATGGACATGAACATGCTGTCCGAGGAATGGACCAAGAAGGTCAGCGAGTGGTCGAAGCGCGTCGGGTCCGAAGTCGACCTGAAGGACCTGTTCTATTCGGGCGAGCGCCACACGGCCCGCGACTATCTGAGCTCACACGGCTGGCGGGTGACGGTGGAGTCCACGCGCGACGCCTACGCTGGGAACGGCTTCGAACTCCCCGAGGACCTGGCCGAACTCGCCGGTGACTCGGGTTACCTGTCGGCTCAGTTCAAGTGAGGAATTGATGGCACGCAGCGACAACGACACCTGGGATCTGGCGTCCAGCGTCGGCGCCACCGCGACGATGGTCGCCGCCGGGCGCGCCATCGCCAGCCAGGATCCGCGCGGGCTGATCGATGACCCGTTCGCGGCACCGCTGGTGCGCGCTGTGGGCATCGACGCGTTCACCGCGATGGTCGACGGCACGCTCGACATCGAGGCCGTTGTGCCCGACGCCGCCGCGCGCGTCCGCGCGAACATCGACGAGATGGCCGTCCGGACAAAGTTTTTCGACGACTTCTTCGTCGCGTCGACGGAAGGCGGTATCCGCCAGGCGGTGATCCTCGCGTCGGGCCTGGACTCGCGGGCCTACCGGTTGCCCTGGCCGGCTGGCACCGTGGTCTTTGAGATCGACCAGCCCGACGTCATCGAGTTCAAGACCCGGACGCTTGCCGGGCTGGGCGCCGAACCCGCGGCCGAGCGGCACACCGTGCCGATCGACCTGCGTGAGGACTGGCCCGCCGCACTGCGCGCCGCCGGATTCGACCCGTCGGCTCCGACCGCGTGGTGTGCGGAGGGTCTGCTGATCTATCTGCCGCCGGACGCGCAGGACCGGCTGTTCGACAACATCGCCGAGCTCAGCGCACCCGGTAGCTCGGTCGCCACCGAGTTCGTGCCCGCCTTGAAGGATTTCGATGAGGAGAAGGCGCGCGAGGCAACCGCGACGTTCAGTCAGTTCGGGCTGAACCTCGACATGCCGTCACTCATCTACCACGGTGAACGGCATTCCGCGGCAGACTATCTCGCCGGCAAGGGCTGGCAGATGAATTCCGTGCCGCGGTCGGAGCTGTTCACGCGCTACGGCCTGCCGGTGCCTGACCTCGGCGAGGACGATCCACTGGGCGAAATCGTCTATGTGAGCGGGACATTCGGCTGAGCAGGTACAGCACGTAGTCGTTGCGCCCGGCTATGAGCGACAATGTCGCTGAAATCGCCTCGCGGGCAACGCTCGTCACACCTGCACCAAGCCGCGAGTCACGCAAAGCTACTCTTGCCTCAACGGTCACGCCGGCAACGCGATTTCGGCTGCCCGCGTTACAGCGACAATGTCGCTCGCCAAGGCGGGCAACGGTGCGCGACTTCCGACTTCGGGGCAACGCAATCCACGCCAGTATCGCTGCGTTCAGCGCTGTGGCGGAAAATCGGCTTCGGACCGCCACCGCGCTTCATACGCGGAACATTTCGAATGTGGGCCATCCGCCCACCGATATCCCACGTCAAGGCGTCGATTGCGGGTCCGTATTCAACCCACCTTGCCAGCGACAATGTCGCTACAAGGCGGGCAGGTCAGATTACGGAACCAGCGTGACCGGTGGTGCCACACGGACACATGCGACTCAGAGCGTGGCACCTCTGTGACCAATGTTGCGGCAGAGGCGATTTCAGCGACTTTGTCGCTCATAGCCGGGCGCATCGACAACTCGGGTTCGAGTCGCATAGGCGCGCGGTCAGAACCGGTAATCCCCCACCCACAGCGCGCTGACCCCGGTAACCGACCGCTCGGCGTGATCGAGCACACCAGCCACCGACTGTCCCAGCAACGCACCAAGGGCCTGCGGCAACGAGGCCGCCGCCGGCTGGGACGAGGGCTTGGGCCGCAACATGTCCAGCCACGATGTGCCCGGGAAGCTCACCACCCGCACCTCGGTGTCCGGCTCCAGCCCGGCCAGCACCTTGGCGCGCGTGACCGCGGCGCGAAGTCCGCCGAGTTCGTCGACCAGCCCGTGTTCCTTGGCATCCGCCCCCGTCCACACCCGGCCACGCGCAACCGCGTCGACCGCCTCGACCGAAAGGTTGCGGCCGTGGGCGACCCGCTCGATGAAGTCGGTGTAGAACAGGTCGGCCTCGGCCTCGACCTGCGCGTGCTGCTCATCGGTGAACGGCGCGTTGGTCGACCACGCATCGGCATTCGCGTTGGTACGCACGCCGTCTGAGCCCACCCCGAGCTTGTCTTTGAGCTCACGGGAGATCAACTTTCCGGTGACCACGCCGATCGAGCCCGTGATGGTTCCCGCGTTGGCGACGATCTCGTTGGCGCCCATCGACACGTAGTAGCCACCCGATGCGGCAACCGCACCCATCGAGGCCACCACCGGCTTGCCGGAGTCGCGCGTCCGAATCACTTCGCGCCAAATGGTTTCCGAGCCTGTGACCGATCCACCGGGGCTGTCCACCCGCAACACGATCGCCGACACGTCGTCGTCTGCGGCCGCCTCGCGCAGCGCCGCCGCGATGGTGTCGCCACCGGCACTCGAGTTCCCGAACGGCAGCATCTGCGGGCCACCTCGCCCGCTGACGATGGGGCCGTGCAGGGTCACCACGGCGATGGTCGGTTTGGCCTTGCGGCCCGGCAATTGCGGAAGCGGCGGAGCAGGTTTCGGTGCCGTCGCCCGCGCATAGCGCGACAGATACAGCCGCGGCGGTGCATCTTCGTCGTCGGCCTCGACGTTCTGCGGCCCACCCGACAACTCGCCGATACGGGCGTACGCCTCATCGCGAAAGCCGATGCGATCGACCAGGCCGCCGGTCACCGCGGCGTCACGCAGCAGCGGAGCCTGGTCGGCGAGCGCGTTGATCGCCTCGGGTTCGAGATTGCGTGACTCGGCGACGGCCTGCCAGACCTGGCCCTGCAGGCTCTCGATCAGCCGACTGTCGGCCTCGCGGTGGGCATCGGTGTAGCGGTCCTGCGTGAAAAGGTTTGCCGCTGACTTGTATTCGCCGCGGGCAACGAACTGTGCCTCGATGCCGGCCTTGTCCAGCGCGTCGCGCAGGAACATCGCGCTTGTCGCGAAGCCGACGAGCCCGACGGTTCCCGACGGCTGCATCCACACCTCGCGGAATGCCGATGCCAGGTAGTACGACAGGGTGCCCGGATAGGTTTCGGCCCAGGCCAGCGTCGGCTTCACCGCGCCGAACGCGGCGATCGCATCCCGCAGTTCCTGCACCGGACCGGCTGCGGCGGCCGGGATCTGCACGCGCGCGATCAACCCGGCCACCCGGTCGTCTTCGGCCGCGCGGTGGATGGCCGCGACGGCCTGGCGCAGCACCAGGGGCCGTCCGCCGCTCGCGATCATCGCGAACGGATCGAATCCGACGGTCTCCGGCGGCACCGACAGCAGGTCGAGCTCCAGCACGCAGCCGCTGGGCACCCCGTTGTGACGCGCGGTGTCGACGCGGCGTACGAGTGCCCGCAGCTCGTCCGGGCCGGGAAGTCCAGGAAGAAAGTCCAACATGGCACGAGCCTACCGATCCGCAGTTCCGTGCGGCTGGGAGTGGCGGTCCTGGTCACCTCGCGGCACGATTCGCTGCGACTCGAACTACAGGACGTGATCGACGCCGCGACCGGCGCCACCGTCGCCGAGGACCGCGAGCAGATGGAACGCCTTGCCGCCGAGGTCATCCCGCGACTGAGGTGAGCCGGCTTGAACGTTGTGTCGGTGAGCAACCTCGCGAGCAGACGCGAAAGCACCCCAAATCCGTTGATTTGGGGTGCTTTCGCGTCTGCTCGCGCAGGAAAAACTACAGCTCGGTGACCGAACCACCGGCGGCGGTGATCGCCTCGCGGGCGCTACCGCTGAACTTGTTGGCGGTGACGTCGACCTTGACGGTCAGCTTGCCGTCGCCGAGGACCTTCACCAGGGTGTTCTTGCGAACCAGGCCCTTGGCCACCAGCTCGTCGACACCAACCGTGCCACCCTCGGGGAAGGCCTTGCTGATGTCGCCGACATTGACGACCTCGTACTCGGTGCGGAAGCGGTTCTTGAAGCCCTTGAGCTTCGGCAGCCGCATGTGGATCGGCATCTGGCCACCCTCGAACGTCACGGGGACGTTCTTGCGGGCCTTGGTGCCCTTGGTACCACGGCCTGCGGTCTTGCCCTTGGAGCCCTCACCGCGACCCACACGGGTCTTGGCGGTCTTGGAGCCGGCAGCCGGCTTCAGGTCGTGAAGTTTGATAACGCTCATCTGTCCTAAACCTCCTCAACATCTACGAGGTGGTGAACGGTCTTGATGAGACCCCGAGTCTGGGCGTTGTCCTCACGCACCACCGATTGGCGGATCTTCTTGAGGCCCAGCGTCCGCAGGGTCTCCCGCTGCTTCCAGCGCGCACCGATGGTGCTGCGCACCTGGGTGATCTTGAGCTCTGCCATGGTTATGCCGATCCTTCACGCGCTGCCGCGGCGGCCAGCGCTTCGCTCTCACGCCGGGCCTTGAGCATGCCGGCCGGCGCAACATCCTCGATGGGCAGACCGCGACGGGCCGCCACCTCCTCCGGACGCTGCAGCAGCTTGAGCGCGGCAACGGTGGCATGCACCACGTTGATCGCGTTGTCACTGCCCAGCGACTTGGCCAGGACGTCGTGCACGCCTGCGCATTCCAGCACCGCGCGGCACGCGCCGCCGGCGATCACACCGGTACCGGGGCTGGCCGGACGCAACATCACGACACCGGCAGCGGCCTCGCCCTGAACCGGGTGCGTGACGGTGCCGCCGATCAGCGGAACGCGGAAGAAGTTCTTGCGAGCCTCTTCGACACCCTTGGCGATGGCGGCCGGAACTTCCTTGGCCTTGCCGTAGCCGACGCCGACCATGCCCTTGCCGTCACCGACGATCACCAGCGCGGTGAAGCTGAACCGGCGACCGCCCTTGACGACCTTGGACACGCGGTTGATCGACACCACGCGTTCGATGTAGTTGCTCTTCTCACCGCTGTCGCGGCCACCACGGCCACCGCGGTCGTCGCGGCGACCGCGGCCGCCACGGCCCTCCGATGCCTGAGCGGCACCTGCCTGCTCGGCCATCATGCAGTCCTCTCGTTGACAGTCATCAGAATTTCAGGCCCGCCTCACGCGCGGCGTCAGCCAACGCAGCGATCCGGCCGCCGTAGGTGTAGCCACCACGGTCGAACACCACGGTGTCGACACCGGCAGCCTTGGCGCGCTCGGCGATCAGCTGACCGACCCGAACGCTGTGCGCCTTCTTGTCGCCGTCGACGGCGCGCACATCGGCCTCGATCGACGAGGCCGCGGCCAGCGTCGTGCCCTCGAGGTCGTTGACCAGCTGGACGTGGATGTGGCGAGCCGAACGGTTGACCACCAGACGCGGGGTCTCGGCGGTGCCGGCGACCTTCTTGCGCAGGCGCGCGTGGCGACGCAGCCGCGCGTTCCGTCGGGTCTCGGAGATGTTCTGCCCCACCGGCTTACGCTGAGCGGCAGCTGTGCCTTCAGTTTTGGTAGCCATGGTTACTTACCTGTCTTTCCGACCTTGCGGCGGATCTGCTCACCCTCGTAGCGAATGCCCTTGCCCTTGTACGGGTCCGGGCGACGCAGGCGACGGATGACCGCCGAGATCTGGCCGACCTTCTGCTTGTCGATACCCGAGACCGAGAACTTCGTCGGCGTCTCGACCGCGAAGGTGATGCCCTCGGGCGCCTCGATCAGAACGGGATGGCTGTAGCCGAGCGCGAACTCGAGGTTGCTGCCCTTGGCGACCACGCGGTAGCCGACCCCGAAGATCTCCATCTTGGTGGTGTAGCCCTCGGTCACACCGGTGACCAGGTTGGCCACCAGCGTGCGGGACAGCCCGTGTAGCGAACGGCTGCGCCGCTCGTCGTCGGGGCGGGCCACCACGATGGCGCCGTCGTCGTTGCGCGAAACCGTGATCGGCTCGGCGATGTCAAGGGCGAGCGTGCCCTTGGGTCCCTTGACCGACACGTTCTGTCCGTCGATCTGTACGTCGACCCCGGCGGGAACCGGAACCGGCTGCTTACCAATACGCGACATGTTTCCTACCCCCTCACCACACGTAAGCGAGGACTTCGCCGCCCACGCCCTGTCGTGCTGCCTGGCGGTCGGTGAGCAGACCCGAAGACGTGGAGATGATCGCCACGCCCAGGCCGCCGAGCACGCGCGGCAGATTGGTGGATTTCGCGTAGACCCGCAGGCCGGGCTTGGACACCCGGCGCAGGCCCGCGATGCTGCGCTCACGGCTCGGGCCGTACTTCAGCGAAACGATCAGCGACTTGCCGACGCGAGCATCCTCGGTGCGGTAGTCGTTGATGTAGCCCTCTTTCTTGAGAATCTCGGCGATGTTCGCCTTGATCTTCGAGTGAGGCAGGGTCACCTCGTCGTGGTACGCCGAATTGGCGTTGCGCAGACGTGTCAAGAAGTCTGCGATCGGGTCAGTCATCGTCATGACAACCGGCTCACCTTTCTCGCGGCGGTTCCCCCTGGCCCAATCACTTGGGGAGGCCTGCCGCAACCTGTTGGATTGGGTCTGTTACCAGCTGGACTTCTGCACGCCGGGCAATTCACCCGCGTGCGCCATCTCGCGCAGGCAGATACGGCACAGCCCGAACTTGCGGAATACGGCGTGCGGGCGACCGCACCGCTGGCAACGCGTGTACGCGCGCACCGCGAACTTGGGCTTCTTGTTGGCCTTGTGGACCAGCGCCTTCTTTGCCATCTACTCAGTTCTCCTTGAACGGGAAGCCCAGCGCCCGCAGCAGCGCGCGGCCTTCGTCGTCGTTCGTCGCCGACGTGACGACGGTGATGTCCATGCCGCGGGCCCGGTCGATGCTGTCCACGTCGATCTCGTGGAACATCGACTGCTCGTTCAGCCCGAAGGTGTAGTTACCGGTGCCGTCGAACTGCTTGGCGCTCAGACCGCGGAAGTCGCGGATACGGGGCAGCGCGATCGAGATGAGCCGGTCGAGGAACTCCCACATCCGGTCGCCGCGCAGGGTCACGCGGGCACCGATGGGCATTCCCTCGCGCAGCTTGAACTGGGCGATCGACTTGCGGGCCCGGCGGATCTCCGGCTTCTGGCCGGTGATCAGCGCGAGGTCGTTGACCGCACCGTTGATCAGCTTGGCGTCGCGGGCGGCGTCACCGACACCCATGTTCACGACGACCTTGACCACACCGGGGATCTGCATGACGTTGGCGTACTCGAACTGCTTCTGCAGTTCTTCGCGGATCTCCTCGCGGTAGCGAGCCTTCAGCCGCGGCTGGGTCTTCTCAACAGTGGTCATCTCAGATGTCCTTGCCATTGCGCTTGGAGACGCGGACCTTCTTGCCGCTCTCCTCATCGACGCGGTAGCCGATGCGGGTCGGGTTGCCGTCGGAATCCACCACCATCACGTTGGACACGTGGATGGGCGCCTCCTGGGTGACGATGCCACCCGACGATGCGCCGCGTTCGTTGGCCGACTGCGCGGTGTGCTTCTTGATGCGGTTCACGCCCTCGACGAGCACCTTGTTGCGCTCGGGGTAGGCCACCAGGACCTTGCCCTTGGCACCCTTGTCCTTGCCCGAGACCACCAGCACGGTGTCACCCTTGTGCACCTTCATTTACAGCACCTCCGGGGCCAGCGAGACGATCTTCATGAAGCGCTTCTCGCGCAGTTCGCGACCGACCGGCCCGAAGATGCGGGTACCGCGGGGGTCGTTGTCGTTCTTGATGATGACGGCCGCGTTCTCGTCGAACTTGATGTAGCTGCCGTCGGCGCGGCGGCGCTCCTTGACGGTGCGCACCACGACGGCCTTGACGACATCGCCACGCTTGACGTTGCCGCCGGGGATGGCGTCCTTGACAGTCGCGACGATGACATCACCGATGCCGGCGTAGCGCCGCGACGAGCCACCGAGCACGCGGATGCACAAGATCTCCTTGGCGCCCGTGTTGTCGGCGACCTTCAACCGCGATTCCTGCTGAATCACTCGATCTCCTGACCTGGTTTTGTATGCACGCCAGATACCGACCTGGACGTGCGCGGTCTTTGTCACCCAAGGGCACGCGGGGCTAACCGGAACTGTGGATCAGAACAGCGGCCAGCCGAGGTCTGCCCAAGGCAACCCCTACATACTAGGTGAGCACGCCGAATGCACCAAATCGTCGCACTTCGCACGCCGAGCATGCGGGTCCAGCGGCCGCCGCGCCCCGTTTTCGACGGGCGTGCGCGCACGCTGGGCGATCAGCGCGCAATGTCCTCCATCGCCGCGGCGGCTGCCAGAACCAGCAGGTCAGCGTGCCGGCGTCCGACGATCTGCAGCCCGACCGGTGCACCGCCGACCCTACCGGCAGGCACCGAGACGGCGGGCTGCCCGGTCAGGTTGAACGGGAATGTGACGGCGAGCGCGCCCCAGTGGTTGACGGGCTGACCGGCGATTTCCGTGGGCATCGGGCCCTGCGCGGCGAATGCCGGCACCTGGGTCGCCGGCGTGAGCAGCAGATCGAACCGTTCGAAGGCCTCGGCGACGGTCGCGACCAGGAGCGCCCGCGCCTCGTGCGCGTCGGCGAGCGCGTCGGCGTCGAGGCCGGCGGCCGCGTCGAGGTAGCCGCGCAGCGTGGGGTGCACGGTTGCACCGGCTGACACGTCGCGCAGCTGGGCATACACGTCTGGGGCCGACAGCGTCCGGAACGCCGCGCCGCACCGGTCGTCGATCCGAAGGTCGGCCGCGACGCGTTGCGCGCCGGTCGCGGCGATGAACTTCTCGGCGGCGGTCTGCACCGCCTCGGCCACGTGCGGATCGCACGGCGCGTTGCCGAGATCTGTCGTGAACGCCACGCGCAGTCCGCGCAGATCGGCGTCCAAGTTGTCCTCGAAGCGGACCGGTGCAGGCAGCGAGGCGCGGTCATAGGGATCGACGCCGCATACGGAGTCCAGGAATCGAGCGGTGTCGCGCACGGTTCGGGTCAGTGCGCCGTAGTGGTCGTTGTCGGCGACACCGCGGTGCCGGGGCCCCCGGGGCACCAGGCCGTAGGTGCCTTTGAAGCCCACCAGGCCGCAGTACGACGCCGGGATGCGCAGCGAGCCGGCGCCGTCGGTGCCGGTGGCGATCGGCACCATCCCCGCGGCCACCGCGGCCGCCGAACCACCACTCGAACCGCCCGGGGTGAGTTCGGGATTCCACGGATTGCGCGTCACGCCGTGCAATGCGGATGCGGTGAAGGACGCGCGTCCGAATTCCGGTGACGCGGTGAGGCCGAGCGGCACGGCGCCGGCTTCGACGGCCCGCGCGACCAGCGTGCAGGTGTGATCGGCGATGCGGTCGGCGTAGAGCGTGCTGCCCATCGCGTACGGCCAGCCCTGCACCGGGTGAAGTTCCTTGACGCCCAACGGGACACCGGCCAGCGGGCCGGGATCGGCGCCGCGGGCCACCATCTCGTCCACCGCGCGCGCCCTGTCGAGGGCACGTTCGGCGTCGACATGGACGAAGGCGCCGAGCACGCCGTCGACGGATTCGATCCGGTGCAGCGCCTCGGCCACGACCGTGACGGCGGCCAGCTCACCCGAGCGGACCAGCGCGGCGGTGTCGACGACGGTGCGGCCCGGAGCCGCCAGACTGCGGCTCACATCAGCACCGCCGTCGCGATCGCGGTCGCCACCACCAACCCGGTGACCACCGGGATGAACAGCCGTCGCGCGAGGTCCACCACCGACACCCCGGTCAGGCCGGCGACGACGATGAGCGACGACCAGATCACCAGCGTGCCGCCGCCGGTCCAACTCGCGCCGTTCTGCGCGATCGCGGCAAGCGTCGCGACATCGGTCGTGCTGTCGCCGAGCGTGCCGGCGAGGGATCCGGTGAACGGCAGGCCCGGCCAGCCGTTGCCGTCCAGCCCGATCAGCATGCCGACGAACAACATTGCGAAAGCGGCGAACACGGGCACCTGCGGGATGTGCGGCTGTACCGCGCCGACCGCATCGAACAGGAACGCCGGTGCCTGCGCGTCCTCGGACAGACCGAGGATTCCCGCGGAGTAGTCGGCCAGCCCGATGTAGACGAATCCGGCCACCGGGATCACCATGCCCATGGTGCGGAACGAGAACGCGATGCCCTCGGTGAAATGCCCGCCGACGTCCTCGAGCCACCCTTTTCGGTTGGCCAGCAACGAGATTGCGACAAGGGCCAACGCAGCCGTACCGCCGACGAGCGGTGCGCCCAGCCCTTCGTCGATGTCGGGCACGATGGTGGTGAACCGGCCGAGCAGCATGAACACCAGCAGCCCGGCGAACAGTGCGGGTACCGCGACGGCGATCAACAGCGCCTTCGGTGACCGGGGTGTGGGCGCGGCGGTGTCGGCCGGCGCGGTCAGCGTCGCGACGGCGCTCTGCGTCGCGCCACCGCCTGCGGGTGCCGTGCCGCCGGACGGACGCGGCGCACCGCCGCCACCGTCGGACACCGGCAGTTCCACCTGTTCGGCGGCCGCGGCATCGAGCATCTTCGTGCGGACATCGCGCAGGTAGGCGATCGCCAGCGCCACCGCACCGGCGATCAACGCGATGATGGTCGCGCGGTCGGCGATCAGCCTGGCGGGCACATCCGCCCCCTCGGCCGACAGCGCGGGTGCGACACCCATGATGTAGTCGGAGCTGAGCGCCATGCCCTGGCCGGCGATCGCGATGGCGAGCGCCGCGCCGAGCGGCGGCAGACCTGCCCGCACCGCGGCGGGCAACAGGATCGCGGCGATCAGCGGGAGCACCGGAGTGGGCCAAAATGCCAGCGATAGCAGGAATGTCACGACCGCGAGCAGGACGTAGGACAGGTGCCCGTTGCGGAACAGCCCGCTCAACGGCCGGATCATGACGGTGTCGGCGCCGAGCGCCCGCATCGCCCCGAGCATCGCGGTGACCAGGGCGATGATGATGAAAATCGGCAGCAGCTCCCGGGTTCCGGCGATCGCGGCGTTGAACACGGCCCCGAGCCCCATGGTGAAACTGCCCTGATAGGCGAGGCCGGTGAGGAACGTGGCGATGATGGCCGGGGCGATGACGTTCTTCTTGGCCACCACGGTCCCGATCAGTACGACGAGGCCGACCAGGTAGACCCAATGGGCTGCGGACAAGGGCGCCACCATCCAATCCGTTAGGCTGATCTAACTGTCTGCAATTGACATACCACGATGGTGCTCAAGGGGTTTCGTGATTGTGGTCGATTGACCCGACCGCGACCATGTGAACCTGCACAGCCATCGCGCCGGCGCGCTGTGCAACATGGCCCGGCCCCATCTCAACTGACCGCGGCGATCAGGTCGACCTCGACCGGCGCACCGGACGGCAGGGTTTGCACGCCGATGGCCGCGCGGGCGGGCAGTGCGGCCTCTCCGATCGCGTCGCGGATCGCCGCCGACGCACCGTCCGCCACCGCCGACAGTTCGTGAAACGTCGGCGCGCATGCGATGTAGACCGTCATCCGCAGACAGCGGATGCCCGCATCGGGCGGCGCCTGCGAACGCACCGCGGCCAGCGCGTTGCCGGCCGCCACGCCGGCCGCGGCGCGGGCTTGTTCGGCGGTCACGGTCGCACCGACCACACCGGTCAGGATCAGTACGCCGTCGCGCCGTGGCGTCATGCCCGCGGTGTAGATGACGCCGTCGTGCTGCACGGCCGGTACGTAGTCGCCCTGCGGGGCCGGCGCGGTAACCCGGTCAGTCGACACCGATTGCCACGCCTTCCTGCCGGGGGTCGGCGGCGCCGCTGAGAACTCCGCGTTCGTCGCGGCAGATCACCTGCGCGCTGCCGCCGGCACCGTAGGCCGGCTGGACGACGACGCGGTGTCCGAGTTGCTCGAGCCGGCTTCGTGTTTCGTCGGGGATCCGCGCCTCGACGCGCAGTTCGGCGGGGTGGCCGATCACGTCGGCGTCGGAGCCGGGGTACACCGTGAACCGCGGCGCGGACACGGCGGCCGCCGGGTCGAGACCGTGGTCGAACACGTGGGAGATCAGCTGCATGTTCCACTGCACCTGGCCGTCGCCGCCCGGGATGCTGCCGAGCGCGAGCAGCTCGCCGTCGTCACCGGTGGCGATCCAGGCGTTGAGCGTGTGCAGCGGTTTGCGCCGCGGCGCAAGCTCGTTCGGGTGGCCGGGGATCAGGTATGCGCCGCGGCCCAACCGGTTGTTGAGCACCACCCCGGTGCCCGGCACCGTCAGCTTGGCGCCGAACGTGTAGCCGAGCGAGTGGATGAACGTCACCGCGCGGCCTTCGGAGTCGACGGCGACCGTACAGGTCGTGTCCCCGCCTCGTACCTGGAACGCGAGCTGGCGCGCACCGGACAACTCGTTCCGCTGCGCTTGGATCCTGCTGGTTTCCAACACATCTCGTGCTCCGGACGTGTCGCTGCCGCAGAGCGCGAAACGGTCCTCGAACGCGGCCCGCGCCGCGCGGGCCATGCGGTCGATGGCCTCGGCGCTGAGCCACGGCGCGAATCCGACGGCACCATCACACAACGCGGCTTGTTGCAGCACCATCCAGCCGGGTGTCGGCAACGGCGTCTGGTGGATGGTGGCGCCTGCGTAGCGGCCGGTGATCGCGGGCTCGGGCACGGCCACCGCCCCGGCGGCCCATTCGTCACCGCTGAACGGGGCGCCGGCCGCGGTCAGCGTCTCGAGCGCACGCTGTGCGAACTCGCCGGTGTAGAAGTCGCCGGGATCGCGCGCGATCCGGCGGATGGTGCGCGCGAGATCCGGTTGGCCGACACGATCGCCGATGCGCACCGGTTCTCCGGTCGGTGCGTACACCGCGGCCAGCCCGCTGTCGGCGCGGATCGCCGCGAGTGCCTCGTCGACGTCGGCGGCCGTCTTCGCCGAACACGGTGGGCCGGTGTCGGCGAGCCGCGCCGCGGGCTCCCACAACTCGCTGAGCGCGATGGTCGCGCCGTGCGCATGCATGGCCGCCAGCGCGGCGGGCGCGCCGGGCACCGTCACGCCGAGTGCGCCGTCCAACGGGATGGCCGCCATCCCGCGGTCCAGGTAGAACTGCGTGGTTGCTCCGTCGGGGCCGAAACCCGAGCCGCCGATGGTCCACACGCGTCCGTCGGGTTCGCGTACCACCGCGAAGGCGTCGCCGCCGATCCCGCACTGTCCCGGCAGCGTGAGCCACGTGATGGCCGCCATGGCCAGGGTCGCGTCGATGGCGTTGCCGCCTGCCGACAACACCCGGGCGCCCGCGAAACTCGCGGCGGGGTGACTTGAGCTGACCATGCCCCCGACCGACAGCGCTGAAGGTCGCTGCAGTGTCGTCACGTCGCGATCACGCTCCCTTGCGTCGGCGCCGCGGCCCGACAGGCATCTCCCCTGCCTCGACGCCGACGAAGATCTCGCCATCGCGTTCCTGCACCGGGTAGGTCTTGATGGCGACGGTCGCGGGCGGGCAGATCGGTTCGCCGGTCTCGAGGTCGAACGCGCTGCCGTGGCAGGAGCATCCGATGCCGTCGTCGACGAGCTTTCCCGACGACAGCATGCAGTCGAGGTGCGTGCAGTAGTTGGAGGTCGCGTAGGCCTTGCCGTTGAGGCGAGCCACCGCGAATTCGTGGTCGTCGGCGAAGAACCGCCGGACGATGCCTTCGGGCACCTGCCCCGACCGGGCGACTCGCTTGAATTCCATTGCAGCTCCTGTGGTTAAACGGCCGGGTTGAGGTAGACGGTTTTTTCGAGCGTGTAGAACTCCATGAGCGTCGCGCCCGCTTGTTCCTTGTACGTCTGGGTACTCGACGACTTGTAGCCGCCGAACGGGGCGTTCATCGCCATGCCGGTGGTCGGCTGGTTGATCTTGACCAGCCCGGTCCGCGACTGACGCGCGAAGTGGGTTGCGGTGGCGAGGTCGGACGTGACGATCGCGGCGCTCAACCCGTACTCCGTCGCATTGGCCAACGCGACCGCCTCATCGAGGGTCGCCGCCCGCTGGAATGCGACGAGGGGTCCGAACACCTCCTCGGCGACGATGCGCATGGTGGGCAGCGCATCGGCGAACACCGTGGGCCGAACGAAGAATCCGCGCTCGCCGACGGTGGTACCGCCGCAGCGCAGCGTCGCGCCCTCGGCGACTCCGGCCTGCACATAGTGCAGGAACTTGTCGAGCTGGTCGGCACTGGCCAGCGGGCCCATGTTCACCCCCGGCTGGTTGCCCGGACCGACCTGCAACGTTTCGGTTTTCGCGATCACCCGCTCCAGCAGGGCGTCGTGGACGGCATCGACCGCGACGACGCGACTCGTCCCGGTGCAGGCCTGTCCACTCAGCCCGAACGCGCCCTTGACGATCAGCGCGGCGGCGCCGTCGAGGTCGGCGTCGGCGGCAACCACCACCGGGTTCTTGCCGCCCATCTCCAACTGCACGCGCCGCTCCGGACCCACCTCGCGATGGATCGCCCGGCCCACCCTGGTGGAGCCCGTGAACGTCACGGCCGCGACCCGCGGATCGGCCGCGACGGCCGCACCCGCGGTTCCGTCCCCCTGCACCAGCGCGATCGCGGCAGGCGGCAGCCCGCCGTCCAGCAGCGCCTCGACGAGACGCTGGCCCATCAGCGGTGTCACCTCGGATGGCTTGTACAGCACCGGATTACCGGCGGCCAGCGCGGGGCCGATCTTGCGGGACGGGATGTTGAACGGGAAGTTCCACGGCGTGATCGCGGCGACGATGCCGACCGGTTCGCGCAGCGTGTAGACGAGGTTGTCCCCCGCCGAGGGATAGGTGGAGCCGGTGGTGCGCGTCGCCTCGCCCGCGTAGAAGCGCAGGTTCGCCGGGGTCCGGCTGACCTCCATGGTGGCTTCGGCTTTGGTCTTGCCCTCTTCGGCCACCAGTTCGGCGATCAGCGTGTCGGCCCGGGATTCCAGTTGTGCTGCCGCGGATTCCAGGATCGCGGCACGCCGCTCCGGCGGCGTCGCCGCCCACTCGGGCGCCGCTTTCTCCAGCGCGTCGACCGCGGCGCGGACGTCGGCCGCATCCGACGCCGGAAACGTGCCGATCAGCTCGTCGGGGTCGGCGGGGTTGTGCCGCTGAAAGGTCCGGCCGGAGACCGCCGGAACCCACTGCCCGTCGATGAAGTTGGCGCCTTGGATCATCCGCTCACCACCTCCTCGGTATCCACGAGATCCCACAGGTCGGCGTCCTCGTCCTCGAGCACGGCACGCTCGACCCGGCGGCCGAGCAGCTCGCGTCCCACCATCACGTCCTCGCCGCGGTCGACCGTGAACACCCCGCGCAGGGCGTCGTCATCGACATAGAAAGCGGTGAAGTCGAGAGCGTCGACGTCGCCGCGGATGACCACGTCGGCGGTTGCCGCGCCGAGGAATTGGATGTTGTGGTCGTACTGGTCCGACCAGCACCACGGGGCATCGTCGTTGACGGCGTCGCGGCCCAGCATCGCGTTGGCCACGGCAGCACCTTGTTTGTTGGCGTTGTCGAAGTGGTCGTGGCGGACGTGACGACCCGCCCGCGTCGAGTAGCGCCGCGCGACGTCGCCTGCCGCGTAGATACCGGTAATCGAGGTGCGGCCCTGCTCGTCGACGACGATGCCGTCGTCGACCGCCAGTCCCGACGCCGACGCCACCGCCGTGTTGGGCGTGATGCCGATACCGATCACCACCGCATCGGCCTCGATCGGCTGCCCACCCCCACAGGTCACGACAACCCCGTCTGCGGTGGTGCGCATCCCGTCGACGCCGACGCCGGTGCGGAGATCGATACCGTGGTCGCGGTGGATGCGGGCCACCTCGGCACCGATGCGCGGCCCGAGAATGCCGCCCAGCGGCACCTGCGCGGCCTCCAGAACCGTGACATCGACACCGAGGTTCTTTGCGGTCGCGGCGATTTCGAGTCCGATGAACCCCGCGCCGATGATCGCCAGCCGCCTGCCGGCCGTGAGTGCGGTCTGCAGCCGCTGCGCATCCTCGACGGTGCGCAGGTAGTGCACGAGCTCCGGCCGCGGACCGGGCACTGGAAGCGCCCGGGGCCGTCCACCGGTGGCGAACAGCACCGCATCCGCCTGGATGGGCGCACGGCCGGCGAGTTCGACGCTGCGGGTGCTCGCGTCGACGCGGGTCACCTCGGCACCGGTCAGAATCTCGACGTCGTTGTCGGCGCGCCAGGTCTCCGGGAGAATCTCCAGCGAATCGAATGTGTCTGTGCCGGCGAGAAACTCCTTCGACAACGGCGGCCGCTGGTACGGCGCGTACGGTTCGTCGCCGACGAGCACGATGCGGCCGTCGAATCCGCGCCTTCGCAGCGTACGGGCGGCCACCGCGGCGGTCTGGCCCGCTCCGACGGTGACGAATGTCCGGCTGGTCATGGCTGTGCTTCCTTTCCGTCAGACCCGGTGGCCACCGCGCTCATCCGCGCCGTGGGGTTGACGTAGACGGTGCCGTCCTCGACCCGGACCGGATAGGTGGGTTGGCAACGGTCCTGGCTTTCCTCATATCCGGTTTCCAGGTCGAACTGCCACTGATGGCCGGGGCAGATGACCTTGCCGTGCAGCAGCGTTCCCTTCGCCAGGGAGCGGTCCTGGTGAATGCAGCTGTCGGCGAACGCATATACCTGTCCCGCCGCCTCGAACAGCGCGATGGCCAGGCCGGCGGCGCCGTCCGAACCATCCAGCGTGACGCGCAGCTTGCGGCGACGGGCGAGTTCCTTGGTACTCGCCACCGCAATCCAATCCGTGGTCACAGCTCAACCTTTCTGCCGAGGCGGCGGGGTCAGATCAGACGGACGCCGATTCGAGGTCCGGTGCGACGTAGTAGTCGTAGAGACCCTTGGTGTAGGAGAAGCGCATCTCGGCGCCCCAGCGCACCAGTTGCAGGCAACGCTGCTGCAACTGCGGGGTGTCGGCGTGGTCGAGCACGATCTGGTAACCGCGTTCGCCGTGCACCACATCGGAAGTGATGTGCAGATCGAAGAACTCGATCTCGTCCTCGGTGAATCCGTACACCTCGCGCAGCGGCACGATCTGCTTGGTGTAGATGCTGGGCACCTGTGATTCCAGGCCGACCACCAGGGCCGCCGTCGCCACCACGAAGTGTTCGCGCTGCGACACCGCATAGCACCACGCCTGCAGCCCGCGCGTGATGGCGTTCATGTTCGACGGATCCTCGATCCGCTCACGGGTCGTGCCGCAGGCCTCACCGAACTTGATCAGCAGGTCGGTGTGGCGGATGTCGGCCAGCTCCTCCTCGTACATGTTCTGGAGCGTGAAATCCTTTGCGCCGGTGAACTGGTCGGGGGTGTTGGAGTAGATGTTGGCCAGGTAGTCGGCGAACGGCCCGACATAGTGGTAGTGGTTCTCGGCCCACCGCGCGAAGTGCTGCTTGCTCAGCTTGCCTTCCGCCCATGCCTTGGAGAACGACGCGTTCTTCGCCTCGCGGCCCTTGATGGCGTTCTCGAGTTCAGCGCGAAACTCGTCGCGCCCGAGCAGCTGGGTCATCGATCAATCCTTTCGGTGAAAACACTTGGGTACCAGGGACATTAGCTAGAGCGCCGGGTACCGGCGATGGTCACAATCACCGGCGATGATGCCGTTGCCGGGTCAACGTGCACACCGGCTCAAGCGCGGGCGACCGACGCGGTCAGCGCATCGAACTCCGCGAGGATCGCCGCGCCGACGGCCTTGTCCTGTTCGCCGTTGCCGCCGCTGATCCCGACCCCGCCGACGATCTGACCGTCGAACACCAGCGGAAACCCGCCGACGAAAATCGCGAACTTGCCGGGCAGCATGTGGCTGATGCCGAACGCCTCGTTGCCGGGCAGTGCCGGGCCGTTGGGCGGCTCGTTGAATAGATGCGTGGCGCGCTCATGCCCTGCGGCGGTGAACGCCTTGGCGATCGCGATGTCCACACCGGTCAGGCGGGCGCCCGGCAACCGGTGCAGCGCAAGGACGTTGCCGCCGTCGTCGCAGATGCACAGGGTTTGCTTGACGCCGATTTCCTCGGCCTTGGCGCGACCCGCGGCTAGCAGTGGCAACGCGTCGTCGAGGGTGATGCGGTGAATTCGATGCATTGATCTTTCGCTCTCTCGCGGCAGTCGGTGTCGGCTGACGCTGGAATGTCTATCAACGAGCAGGTCCCCGATGGGATGGTTAATATGACCTGAATCTGTGGCCGATGACGGTTAAGTTGCACATGGTGTCTGTGCCGACACGTCCGGTAATCGATACACAACGCACAAAAGAGCACGGGGTTTGACATGACAGAACCACCGACCGGCACCGGCCGCATGACTGTGCAGGGACTGCTGGACGAGTCGCTCATGTCCGGCGCCCGGGTGGTCGCCGGCACCGACCGACTCGACCGGGAACTCACGTGGGTGTTGCCGCTCAACGAGGTGCTGTCGCAGCATGACCCGCTCGACGCCGTGGCGGTCTACGCCCGGCCGGAGTCGTTGGTGGCAAACGGCGCTGCGCTGTCGGCACTGACCGCGCGGGGCGCGACCACGCTGCTCGTCGACGGCGTCATCCCGCCAGATCTGGGGCGGCTGCCCACCGGCCTGGTGGTCGTCGAGCTCGGGATACCGGTCGGTTTCGCCGCCCTCAACCGGCTACTGGCCGAGCGCGCGCTCAGCCAGGAAGTCCACGTCATGCGGTACTCGACGCACGTGCACGCGTCGCTTGCCGGCTTGTTCCATCGCGGTGCCGGGCTGCAGATCCTGGTCCGGGAGGTGTCCAACCTGGCGCGCAACCCCGCGGTCGCGCTGGACGCCCGAGGACACGTGGTCGCACACACCGGGCTGACACCCGAAACCCTTGCACCGCTTGCTGATTCGGTGAACGATATGCTCGCCGCCGATGTGCCTGCCGCCGAACGGCGCTCCGACGGGCACGACACCCGCATCCAGCCGATCACCGGTCTGCACGACAGCACCTGGACGTGTGTCGCGAGCGCGATCCGGCTCGGCAAGTCGTTCGAAGGCTGGGTCGTGATCCTGGTACCCGACCCACACCCCGGCAGCCATGATCTCGCCAGGTATTCGGTACTGACCGAGCAGGCGACCGCGATCATCGGTTCGGAGATGTTGCGGCAACGCAGCGTCGACGAGGCCGAGGAACGCGCCAGGGGCGACTTCGTCCAGGCCCTGGTGCACGGCAGCTTCTCCAGCGAACACGACATGCGCGCCCGCGCCGAGCACCACGACATCGAACTCGACGCCCGGTTCGGGGTCTTCGTGGCTCCCGGGGTGCTGCCCCGCCGCGTCGACAATCCGACCGCGAGCATGGTCCGCCTGGCCCGGTATGCCGCAGGCGTCGCACCGCACCCGGCGGTACACGCCTACGTCACGGTGATCGGCGACGTGCTCGTCGTGGTCCGCACGCTGCGCAGCCAGGACGGCCCGGCCATGCGCGCCGAGATGGACGAGTACGCGCAGGCCATGTCGCTCGAGCTGGAGCGGCGGCGCGGCCTGCGTGCCCCGGTGGCGTACGGTCGGCCGGCGCTCGGCGCGAGCGAGGTCAGGGAGAGCTATCGCGAAGCCCGCGTCGCACTCGGCATCGCGCGGCGCCTGCACCGCACCGGCGCCACGTCGTATCAAGAATTGCGTGGCTTCACCGTGCTCGCCCAGGTGGCCGAAACCGAGCAGAGTCGCCAGCTGGTGCGAGACATGTTGGGGCCGTTGCGGTCCGGACCCGACCTGTTGGAGACACTCAGCGCCTACCTGAGCGAGGGCGGCAACGTGAACGCCACCGCGCGCGTGCTCAACGTGCATCGCAACACCATGCTGGCCAAGCTGGACCGGATCTCACGGCTGCTCGGCATGGACATCCGCGTCCCGGAAAACCAGTTCACGGTGTGGCTGGCGATCCGGCTCGACCTCCTCGACGAGGTGCACTCGGCGATCGACCGGGAAGCCAGCTTCCGCTGATCACACCGGCTGCGGGTCGGGACCGAAGAACGATCCGGCCAGCCCGAGCGTCACGATCACCGCACACGCGGCGAACACCGCCGGGTAGCCCGCCACGTCGAGCGCGACCGCGACCCACGCCGCACCGCATGCCGAACCACCGAACCGAACGAGATTGAACAAGCCGAGCCCGGTGCCCTGCGCACCGGCGGGCGAGCGCGTCGCGCCGGTGGCCGCCGGTGTCTGCACCAACGCGATGCCGATCCCGCCGGTCACCAACACCGCGATCAACGCGGGCAGGACGATCCGATCCTGCGCCACGACCACCGCCATGCCGACCTGGGCACCCAGCAACAACACCAGGCCGGTCCGCAACACGCGCCTCGGCCCGAGCCGGTCCTGCCACCGCCCCACCCCCGGGCCGAGGAGCGCCATCGCGGCGGGAACCGTGAACAGCACGAATCCCGCGGCCGAGATCGACACCGAGTTGCCGACCAGATAGAGCGGCACCGCGAGCAATGTCGCACCGAGACAGAACATCTGGGCAAACGCCGCGAGGCAGCTGCGGACGAACCGCGACTCGCTGATGAGCCGGACGTCGACGAACGGACTCTCGGCACGCCTGCAGTGCCAGCCGAACCAGGCCAGTGCGGCCACGGCGGCGGCCGCCGTGCCCGCGATGAGCCAGCCGCTGACGTCGGGCCGTGACACCACCGCGAGCGCGAGCATCAGCAACGCCGAACCGATCGTCAACGCGGCCGCCCCGGCCAGGTCGAACGACATCTTGACGCCCCGATAGCGCGGCACGTAGCGCAGTGTTCCGGCGAAACCGGCCAGGGCCACCGGGACCAGCGGGACGAACACCCACCGCCAACCCCAGGTATCAGCCACCAGGCCGCCGAGGCTGGGGCCGACCGCCTGGCCGATACCGTTCGCCGACGCCCATGCGCCCATCGCGCGGCCTCGGCGTTCGCCCGAGAACATCCACGCGATCAGGCCCATGACAGCCGGGGCGAACGCGGCCGCGGCGACCCCGCCCGCCGATCGCCAGGCGATCAACAGCGGCAGCGACGGTGCCGTTGCGGCACCGACGGCGCAGACCGCGGTCGCCAGCAGGGCCGCGCAGTACACCCGCCTGCGGCCGAATCGGTCGCCGAACCATCCGGCCAGCGGTATCGTCGCCGCGAAGCAGACCAGGAAGCCGACCACCACGAACACCCCGTTGCCCAGTGGAGCGTCGAACTCGTCGATGATCGCGTCGAGTGGCACGTTCACGACGTTGTTGCTCACGGTGCCGACCACTGTCCCCGCCAGCAGCGCTGCCAGCCCCAGCGGCGTGCCGCTGTCGTGGCCTGTCGGCTTCGAGCCGGGGTGTGTGGTGGAACGAACGTCGGTCATGGTGCTCGCAACCATCCTCGTAGCCAACGGAATCGGGGTTCTCTCCCCCTCCCATGCACTGTCTCACTGCCACGGCCACCATTGGGCGATCCCACCGGGCGATAGTGCACAGGCCATCAGCGCACTGTCTGGTCAATCTGCACATAGCCGCCGCTCCACGGCACTGCGGCGGACCGTCGGCACCGCAGTCCAAGCCAATCGTTACGTGGTCGAAACCGCACGATATGCGGTCGACAAGTTTCGAACACACTGCACATGGTGAGGCCGTCGCCGATGTGCACTGTTGTCGTTGACCCAGGTCGAGACCGCGCCGAACATTCCAGCATCAGACTGCACAGCCCCCAGCAGTTCAACGAGAGGTCCCGAATTGGACATCCAACTCACCGCGGCGCACTGGATCTATCTGGCCGGCATCGTCGTCATATTGATCACGATGGCGATCCGGAAGAACATCGTCGTGCCCGCCGTCACCGCAACCCTGCTGACCGCATGGGCCTTCTCGGGCAGCTTCATCACCGGCCTGTCGTCGATCTTCAACGCGAGCCTCACCGCGGCGAAGGAACTGTTCAACATCTTCCTGATCATCGCGATCGTGACCGCGATGCTGGGGGCACTTCGGGAGATGGGCGCCGACCGCATGATGGTGACGCCGTTCCGGCGGGTCATGCGGGCCGGCACCAGCAGCTTCATCGTGCTCGCCGTCGTAACCTACGTGATCTCCCTGTTCTTCTGGCCGACGCCGGCGGTCCCACTGGTCGGCGCGGTGCTCATCCCGGTCGCCATCCGGGCCGGCCTGTCCCCGTTGTCGGTGGGCATGGTCATCGCGATCTGCGGTCAGGGCATGGCGCTGTCATCGGACTACATCATCAAGGTGGCGCCGGGCATCTCGGCGAAGGCCGCGGGTGTGGATCCCGATGCCGTGGCCGACAAGGCGATGGTGCTGTCGCTGATCGTCGGCCTGACCGCACTGGCCATCACGTTTTTCATGCAGCGCCGCACCTGGCGGACGCCGTCCCCGGAGCTGTTGCGCGAGTGGGAGAACGAGGCCGAGCGGTCCCGCGACGACGACGCCGATACGCCGGACACGTCATTGGGTGGGGGCGGGGCGGCCCGCAAGAACACGCCGGCTCCCCCGCCGGTGACCGGCCCGGTCGTCACCGACGGCACGACCGCCACAGCCACCGCCACGGTCGTCATGGCCGATCCGGTCCAGCCACCCGAACCCGAGCGAAAGATGTTGGCTGCGAAGCTGTTCGCGGTGCTTGTTCCGTTGGTCTACTTCGCGTTCATCGTCTACCTGCTGTTGGGGAAGTTCACCACCGCGGTGCCGCCGCTCAAGGGCGGGGACGCGGCAGCCATCGTCGGCGGGCTCGCCGCGCTGCTCCTGTTCGCGGCGTCCGCCACCAACGACAAGCGCAACTTCCTGGAGACCTCGTCCCAGCACGTGGTCGACGGCCTCGTGTTCGCGTTCAAGGCCATGGGGATCGTGTTGCCGATCGCGGGCTTCTTCTTCATCGGGAACGGTGACTTCTCGGCCGCGATCCTCGGAATGCCCGCGGACGCAAAAGGTCCGGCGTTCCTGTTCGATCTCATCACCGCCGCGCAGTCACTCGTGTCGCCGAATCCCGTTGTCACGGCGTTCGCCGTGCTGTTCGTCGGCCTCATCGCGGGCCTGGAGGGATCGGGCTTCAGCGGGCTGCCGCTGACCGGTTCGCTGTCGGGTGCGCTCGCACCGGTCGTGGACATGGACCCCGCGACACTCGCCGCGATCGGCCAGATGGGCAACATCTGGTCGGGCGGCGGAACGCTTGTCGCGTGGTCGTCACTCGTCGCGGTGGCCGGATTCGCGCGGGTGCCCGTTCTCACCTTGGCGCGCAAGTGCTTCCTGCCGGTGATGAGCGGGTTGATCCTTTCCACCGTGTTCGCGATCGCCTTCTTCTGACAGATGCGGCAACCGGATCGAAATCGCCTCGGCCTCCTCACGACACTCGCGCTGACGTTCGTCACCGGGATCGTCGACGCGGTCGGTTATCTCGGCCTGGATCGAGTGTTCACCGGAAACATGACGGGCAACATCGTGATCCTCGGCATGGGTGTGGCAGGCGCCGACGACCTGCCGGTGCTCGGGCCCGCGATCGCGCTGGCAGGTTTCACGGCGGGGGCGCTGGCCGCGGGGCTGACCGTGCGCAGACGCTCGGCGCCCGGCTGGGACACCCGCATCACACTGCTGCTCACGATCGGTGCGGCGGTGCTCCTCGCACTGACGGTCGCCGTCGCGCTCGGCGGTGACAATCCCGGCGCCACCGGGCAGGTCGTCATCGCCACCGCGATCGCCACCGTGATGGGCGTGCAGGCAATGGTGGCCCGCGCGCTGGCCGTCAAGGACATGACGACGGTCGTGGTGACCTCGACCCTGACGAGCCTGGCCGGCGAAACCTGGACCGGCGGCGGACGGGCGGCGGTTTTCAACCGCAGGATCGCCGCGATCGTGGTCATCTTCCTCGGCGCGGTCGCAGGCGCAATGCTGCTGCGACTGCACATGGCCGTGCCGCTGGCCCTGGCGACGGCGCTGACGGTTGCCGTCGTCATCGCCGGGCACCTGCGCCTACACGAGCGCGTCAGCCACGCACCGGAACCCGATGTGAGTCGTCGAGCTGTCCTGCGACTGCGGTGATCGCGCGGCAGGCCGGTAGCGGTGACAGTATTCCGGGGCACACAGGTGCGAGCCGCCCTTGAGCACCTGGTTCACGCCGGGATCGCCACTCGGCGACGGGCAGCATCCCGATTCCGCCGCATTGGGCCGGTGGTGGGGCGCGAACCGCGTCGTCGTCCACTCCCACACGTTGCCGATCATGTCGAACAGCCCCAAGGCATTTGGTGGGAACGTCCCGACCGGCGAGGTGCCGGTCCAGCCCAGCGCACCGTCGTTGCGGTACGGGAACCGGCCCTGCCACGTGTTCGCCATCAACCGGCCGTCCGGGGTCACCTCGTCGCCCCAGGCATAGACACCCTCGACGCCCCCGCGCGCCGCGTACTCCCATTCGGCCTCGGTGGGCAGCCTGCGGCCGGCCCAGGCCGCGTAAGCCACCGCGTCGGGGTAGGCCACCTGGACCACGGGATGGTCCGGGCGGCACTCCTCCCGCTGCGGCCCGAACGGGTGGCGCCAACTCGCGCCAGGCGCCCAGTCCCACCACTGCCGCCAGTCCCGCAGGTCGACCGGTCCGGGGGTGGGCCGGAACACCAGCGAACCCGGTTGCAGGTCCTCGTCGGGCACGCCCGGATACAGCGCGGGGTCGAGCGGACGCTCGGCCACCGTCCGGTAGCCGGTGGCGTCGACGAACTCGGCGAACTGGGCATTGGTGACGGGATGTTTCTCGATCGCGAAGTCCGCGACCGTCGCGGTGTGGATCGGCGCCTCTTCGGGGTAGAAACTCGTCGAACCCATCCGGAACGACCCGCCGGGGACTTCGACCAGCTCTGTCAACATGCGTTCAGGGTATGCGGATGCCGAAGTCGGCGATCGGCGCAGCCGCCTCGGAACCCCGGAGTCCGGACGGTGACCAGGTGGTCGTGGTCGTTGACTTAACGGAGGGCGAGGCGGTCAGTCCTTCGAGAACGCCAGCGCCAGACCGGCTTTCACGTTCTCGTACGGTGCACCCGACAGGTCGACGGTGACCTTGGCGATGCTGCCGCCGGTGAACGGGAACGGTGCCCGGTAGCTGCGCGACACCGCCGACCCGGTGTTGCGGCCGACGCAGATGCCGCCACCGGCCAGGGCGAACATGCCGGGATGGGTCTGCATGCCGGCCAGTTCGGCCACTGCCGCGTCGTCGACGAACAGGGTGGTGTCGCCGAGTGGGGTGTGGCTGTCCGGCACGGTCCCGGTTCGCTGGTAACTGACGCCGAAGACGTGCTGTCCCAACGTGACCGGATCGGGCGAGGACAGCAGCTGCTCGCGCTCACCGAGGAAGTTGTAGACGTAGTGCAGATATCCGTCGGCGAGGAACAGTACGTGACCGCCGTGCGCACCACCTTGTTTGAACAGCACGCCCTCGGCGTCGGCGGTCTCCACCGTGACCTCGGCGAGGACCTTGAACGACTGCCCGCGGAGTTCGGCGGCCGCGCCGAGACCGACCTCGGCGGTGTGCGGGTAGTAGGTGTAGGTGGTCCGTTCACCGACCAGATAGGGGCGCCACCGCCCGATGGTCTCGAGAATGTTGAGGTCGGCCAGCGGCAGCCCGTTGTACTTGGCGGCCTCGCTGAACCACAGCTCCTTGAGCTCTTCGAGTTTGTCCGGTTGCTCGGCGGCGAGATCGTGGCACTGGCTGCGGTCGGATTCGATGCGGAACAGTTCCCAGCGATCGGCGTCGAAATGCGACCAGCCCGACGGGGTGGCGGCGTGCACGGTGTTGGCGAACCAGCCTTTGTGCCAGATCCCCCGAGTCCCGAGCATGGTGTAGAACTGGGTCTCCTTCCCGGTCGGCGCGTTCGGCTCGGCAAGGGCCACTTTGAAACTCACGCCGTCCAGGGGCTTCTGCGCAACGCCGCGCACCGTCGCAGGCGGGGTGATACCCAGCAGGTCGTAGACCGTCGGAGTGATGTCACAGACGTTGAGGTAGTTGTCGCGGACCTCGCCGTGTGCGGCAATCCCGTTGGGCCAGGAGATGATTGCCGGGTCGGCGATACCACCCTCGTGTGACGCGTAGCGCTTGAACAGCTTGTACGGCGTGTTGAACGCCATCGCCCAGCCGATCGGGTAATGGTTGTAGGTCTGCGGGCCGCCGAGCCGGTCGAAGAACTTCAGCCCCTCCTCGGCGGTGTCGATGTAGCCGTTGAAGAACTTCGTTTCGTTGACCGATCCGTTCGGTCCGCCCTCCCCGCTGGCGCCGTTGTCGGAGATCACGACGATCACGGTGTTGTCGAGTTGGCCGGACTCCTCGAGGAAGTCCAGGATGCGGCCGATCTGGGCGTCGGTGTAGGACAGGAAGCCCGCGAACACCTCGGCCATCCGGCAGAACAACCGCTTCTCGTCGTCGGACAGCGTGTCCCACGGCCGCACGGTGTCCTGGGCCGGCCAGGGTTCACCATTGGGCCCGGTGGTGTCGGCATACGGGTTGACCGGTGGCAGTTCGGTGTCGGGCGGCACGATGCCCAGCCGCTTCTGGTTTTCGAGCACGACCTCGCGGTAGCGCTCGTAGCCCATGTCGAAACGGCCCGCGTACCGGTCGGCCCAGTCCTTGAACACGTGGTGCGGTGCATGCCCGGCACCAGGGCACAGGTAGGTGAACCACGGCTTGTCCGGGGCGATGACCTTGGCGTCGCGGATGAACTCGATGGTCTTGTCGGCCAGGTCTTTCGACAGGTGATAGCCGTCTTCGGGCGTGGCGGGCGGGTCCACCGGATGGTTGTCGTAGACGAGGTCCGGATGCCACTGGTCGGTCTCGCCGCCCATGAACCCGTAGAACCGTTCGAATCCTCGGCTCAGCGGCCAATGCCGTTTTGTCGAGGCGAGATTGGACTCCTCCAGCGGCGTGAGATGCCACTTGCCGACGCAGTACGTGTTGTACCCGTTCTCGGCGAGCACTTCCGGCAGCAGCGCGGTGTCGAACGGAATTCGACCGTTGCAGTTGGGAAATCCATCCGTGAACTCTTCGATGGTCGCCATGCCCACTGTTGTGGCGTTGCGGCCGGTGAGCAGAGCCGCCCGCGTCGGCGAGCACAGCGCGGTGGTGTGGAACTGCGACAGCCGTACACCTCGCTCGGCGATACGACTCATCGCAGGCATGTCGACGAGCCCACCGAAGCAGTCCCAGGTCGCGATGCCGGTGTCGTCCCACACCAGGTAGAGCACATTCGGCGCGTTCTCCGCGGCCGTGGGCGCGGCGTACGGGCCCCAATCCGGTTCGGAATCCCTGATATCCAGTGCGATCTTGCCGTTGAACGCCCCGTCGATTCCAGCAGCCATGGCGAAACCTCATCCCGGTCGGGGAACCGCCGCGGTTTTGGACGATTCGCCCGGAGACTACACCGGCTCGCGGCGGGCCGCCGGAGAAACTGACGACGGCGAAACCGCTGGCCGCCGGTTCAACCAGAATTGCAGGACCACCATCGGCAGGGTCCACCCCAGCCACGCGCCCAGACCGGCCACCGCCCACAGATAGTGCTCGTCGTTTCCGTCAAAGACGCTGTCCCGCAACGGTTCGAAGGCCAGGAAGAGAACGGGTGTCCAGACGCGGTTGGTGATGATGGACAGCGCCAGCGTCACACTGCGCAGCATCTGGCGTCGGTGCACGCCGAAGCGGCGTTGCCGCCCGGCGATGAACCCGGCGACGGTGAACCACAGCCACAGCGCCGCGAGCGCCACGTTGCTCACGGCGAGCACCGGGCCGAACGGGGTGGCGACCCCGATCACCATGGCACACACCGCCGCGGGGATCGCCGTGACGACATACACGCGCCCGGTTCGTCGATGCAGTCCCGGATGACGACGCCGCAGCCCGGGCCAGATCTGCGCGACCGCGCACACCATGGCCACGCTCGCCAACAGGACGTGTGCGACCAGCAGCGGATAGTGCAACGCGAACGTCGCGGGTACGCGCGTGCCGCCGGTCAGATACGGCGGTATCGAGTAGGCGAGGAACGCGACGACGACGAGGGCCAATGCGCCCGCCAGGCCGACCCGACGACGCGATGCGTATGTCATACGCAAAAGCGTACGACATACGCTCGTGGTTGTCACTGGTTTACGCTGAGCATCGATGACCGCACCCGACGACCGCCTCCCCCGCGCCCTGCGGGAGCTGTGGCGGCAGGACACCGCACCGCGGCGCGCCCGCGGGCTGACCCGCGAAGCGATCGTCGCGGCGGCGATCGACCTGGCCGATGCGGACGGGCTCGGTGCGCTGTCCATGGCCCGGCTGGCCGAACGGCTCGGCTGCGGGACGATGTCGCTCTACCGACACGTGGCGAGCAAGGACGAGCTCGTGATGTTCATGCTGTCGGCCGGTCCTGGTCCGCCGCCGCAATCCACCGATGATGCGAATTGGCGTGACGCGCTGGAGGATTGGGCCTTCGGCCTATGGGATGTCTATCACCGCCACCCGTGGATCCTGCCGGCCGCTTCGATGGGCCCGCCGGTCGACCCCGGGCAGCTGGCGTGGCTGGATGCCGGCCTCGCGGCACTTGCCCCGACCGGATTGTCCGAGCGCGACAAACTCGCCGCGGTCATGGCAGTGCTGCACTACGTGCGAGGTGCCGCGGCGATCGACATCGAGGCCGGTCAGACCGATCCCGGGCTCTTCCCGTTCGTCGTCAGCACGTTGCTCGATCGCGACCGTTTCCCGGCGCTGGCCGCCGCGGTGCGAGCCGGCGCGTTCGGCGATGACGATGACCACGTGGCCGACTTCCGGTCCGGCCTGAACCAGCTACTCGACGGCATCGCGTCACGGATACCTGACACGCGCTAACCGTAGGTGAACGAAAACGCCTGCAGCCCTTGGCTCAGGCGTACTTCGAGTTCGCCACGCCGCACTTCGCCGGTCGCTGCGATCTGGCGTAACGTGGGCGGGCCGCTGACGGGCACGGTCGTCGTCTCGCCGTCGCGGATCACGGTCACCGTGCCGGTACCGCCGACCACGAGATAGACGTCCTTGGCGTGGTAGTTCAACCTGATGCTCGACGCGTCGGCGCCCGCGGTGGCGCCCTGGTAGTCCAGCCGCCACGGGCCGCGCAAGGCGAACGAATCTTCAGGCAGGCGCGCCGGATAGGCGAACGTGGCCTCGCCCTCGTCGTAGACGCCGCCGCCGGCGTAGTTGATCTCCTTGCCGACGCCGAGGTACGTCTCGGGCGTGCGGTCGGAGTCCGGGGTCGTGTCTACCGCGTCCGTCGGATCCGGCAGCTGCACAGCTGGATTCGCGTCGACCAGCAACTCGCGGATCAAACGCTCGGTCGTCGTATAGTCGCCTTCGCCGAACTTGATGTGGCGCACGGTGCCGGTCGCGTCGATCAAGTACTTGGCCGGCCAGTACCGGTTGCGGTAGTTCGTCCATGTCGAGTACGCGTTGTCGAGTGCGACCGGGTAGGTGATGCCCAGGTCGGCCGCGCCGTTCTCGACGTTGGCCCGCACGCGTTCGAACGCATACTCCGGAGTGTGCACGCCGATCACGGTGAATCCGAGGTCCCGGTATCTGTCGTACCAGTCGACGATGTGCGGCACGGCGCGTTGGCAATTGATGCATGAGTAGGCCCAGAAGTCGACGAGTACGACCTTGCCGCGCAACGTCTTGATATCCACCGGCGCTCCGCCGGGCGTGTTGAACCAGCCGCTGATTCCGGTGACATCCGGCGCGGGTCCGCAGTTTTCGAGTTGCTCGGCACCGTTGGTGCAGTTGGACAACTGCGCATTCTGATCGTTGACGATGCCGCCCAGGTTGTCCTGCAGTTCGGTCGTCGAGGCAACCTTGTCCTGCAGTGCCGTGGTGTAGTCCGGGATCGCGCGCTGCAGCGTCGCGGGAAGGTTGACCGCGAGCGCGAGTGCGAACACGATCATCACGACACCGCCGGCCACCCGGATCTGGCGTTGCCGATGCCGAAAAGCGTTGACCCGCTCCGCCACCCGCCGCCCGGCGAGTGCGAAGACGAGCAACGGCAGCGCGGCCCCCACCGCGAACGACAACGTCAGGGCCACGGTGTTCAGCCCGATCGAACCCGTCGCCCCCGCGACCACGATCGCGGCCAGCACCGGTCCCGCACACGGCACGTACAGCACCCCTAACGCGAGCCCGAGCCCGAAACCGACACGCCCACTGCCGAACTGCTTCTGTGGGATGCGGGAGAACGGCTTCTCCAACAGCTGCTCGACGCGCGGAAAGATCAGCCCGATGCCGATCAGGAGGAGTGCGATCAGCCCGGCCCACCGGATCGCGTCCTGCGGCAGGTTCAGTAGCTGCAACGCCGCCGAACCCACGAGCGTCACCGCACTGAAACTGAGGACGAGTCCAGCGATCACGAAATACGGGCGCAGGGCCTGCACGAGCGACGGTTTCACTTCGACCATGGTCGTGCCGTGATCGCCGGGCACACGGGCACTTTGCGCGCCGGAGAAGAAGATGACCGGCAGCACGGGCAGGATGCACGGCGAGATGCCGGTGATGAGGCCGCCGAGGAATCCGATGAGCACCAAGGTGTACATGCTCGGTATTCGGAACCGGTCCCCGTAAGGATTGCTCCCATCCATGACGCAGACCACTCCGAATACCCGGTAGACGACGGCAACCGCTGTCGCCGACACAGGGAGTGGAAATGCGAAACATTCAGAAATCCGCCGGCGTGCTGGCCGGGTTCGCCGCGGCAGCCGCGCTGGGCCTGTCAGCCTGCTCGTCGAGTGAGACCGCCCGGCCGGCGCCGCAGGTGGAATCGACCACGAGCGCGGTCGCACCGATGTCGAACGAGCCGGCCGCCCCGGTCGATCCGGCTGCCGACCTCGTCGGGCCCGGGTGCGCGGGGTACGCCGAGCAGGTGCCGTCGGGGCCGGGTTCGGTGACCGGCATGGCCCAGGACCCGGTGACCGTCGCGGCGTCGAACAACCCGCTGCTGACCACCCTGACCTCGGCGGTGTCGGGCAAGTTGAACCCGAACGTGAACCTGGTCGACACCCTCAACGGCGGTGAGTTCACGGTGTTCGCACCGACCGACGACGCATTCGCGAAGATCGATCCGGCGACGATCGAATCGCTCAAGACCGATTCCGCCACCCTCACGAAAATCCTGACCTACCACGTCGTGCCGGGTCAGGCCAGCCCGGCCAAGGTGGTCGGCAGCCATCAGACCGTGCAGGGCGCGACCGTGAACGTCACCGGCTCGGGCGACGCGCTCAAGGTCAACGACGCGGGTGTGGTGTGCGGCGGGGTGCGCACCGCGAACGCGACCGTCTACCTGATCGACACCGTGCTGATGCCCCCGGCATAACCGGCCGCCACCTCTACTCGCGAACAGACACGTAGGTACCCGAAATCGACGATTTCTGGGTACCTACGCGTCTCAGTGTCATTGTGAGTGTGCCGGGTTTACGGCGGGTCTGGGTGACAGCCGCTGTGGCGCGGTGGTTGGTTACGTTTCACCTGGTGTCTGGCTCCCTACGCGTCTGTCGCCCTCGGGGTTGGCGTTGAGCAGTAGTGCCGGCATCAGGTGAGACGGACCGGCCGACCTGACTTGATAGGAGCGTGGCATCGCCCCGACTGAGATGTGTCGGCCGACCGGTCCAACCTCAACACCCTCTCCACAGAGCGAAGGAGGCAACTCTCATGATTGTTGTTGGCGCCGATGTGCACAAGCGCTCACACACCTTTGTCGCCGTCAACGAGGTGGGCCGGCGGCTGGGCGAAAAGACCGTCAAGGCCACCACCGAGGGCCACCAGGCGGCGTTGATATGGGCACGCGAACTGTTCGGCACGGATCTGATCTGGGGTATCGAGGACTGCCGCAACATGTCGGCACGGCTCGAACGTGACCTGCTTGGTGGCGGGCAGAAGGTGGTGCGGGTACCCACCAAACTCTCAGCCCAGACACGCAAGTCCGCACGCACCCGGGGCAAGTCCGATCCCATCGATGCCGAGGCGGTCGCGCGGGCGGTGTTGCGTGAACCCGACCTTCCAGTGGCCTGCCATGACGAGACCTCACGCGAGCTCAAGCTGCTCACCGACCGCCGCGATATCCTTGTCGCGCAACGCACCTCGGCGATCAATCGACTGCGCTGGCATGTCCATGAACTCGACCCCGAGCAGGCCCCAGCCGCCCGCAAGCTCAAATTGACCACACACCAGCAAGCCCTACAGGACTGGCTGCAGACCCTTGCCGGGCTCATCGCCGAGATCGCGCGTGACGAGCTGGCCGACATCATCCGACTCACCGCTGAGATCAACGCCCTCGAAAAGCGCCTCGCCGCCCGCATCCGCGACCTCGCTCCCACACTGCTGGCCATCGACGGCTGCGCGGAGCTGACCGCGGCCAAGATCGTCGGCGAGGCCGCCGGCATCGAACGGTTCACCAGCGAGGCCGCCTTCGCCTGCCATGCCGGCGTGGCACCCATCCCGGCATGGTCGGGCGCCAACGCCGGCCAAATGCGGTTAAGCCGCTCAGGCAACCGCCAACTCAACACCGCCATCCACCGCATCGCCGTCACCCAGGCCCGGATGGAAGGTAGCCAAGGCCATACCTACTATCACCGGCTGATCGCCGAGGGTAAAACTAAGGCCAAAGCCCGACGCTGCCTCAAACGCCGCATCAGCCGCCGCGTCTACCAAGCCCTGCTCACCGACCGCCAAATCCCACACCACACCCAACAATCAGCTGCCGCTTGACATAGGAGCTATTGTTCGCCGGAAACCGGCGCTCGCTCAAGGCGTCACGATGTTAAACCAGAACGGGAAGGTGTCGAGCAGACCGACGAACTCTTCGACTGATTGACGGTTGCCCTCCAGCGTCACCTTGTTCTGGTCGATGCCGTCCGTGAGCTTCAACTCACCCATCTGAATCTGGTTCATGGTCGCCTTGGTGAGCTTGAGGTTCGCGTTGGCGTTCGGTATCGGTTGAGGCGCGTAGTTGAGCACACCGTTCTCCACAGTGAGCCCATAAACCTTGCGCAAGTCGGTGAAGTCCACGTTGAGCGTGATGTTCTTGCCAGCGGCCTTCGGGCCGTTGAGCCGCACGCCCAAGTAGTCGAACATCATTTCCGGAGGCATGGCGTTGATGGTGTCCGGGCTCGCGGTGTCCGTGCCGCCCGCATCTGGCACACCGTTTCGCAGTTCATAGGCGCCCTGCAGATACACCGAACGCCAGGGTCCGGATTCGGCTTGGTAACCCATCTGTTCATAGCTGTCGGCCAGCAGGTTCTTTCCATGCACACTGTCGGGATTGGCGAACACGACGTGCTTGAGCACCATCGCGGTCCACCGATAGTTGCCGTTGTCGAAGTCGTTCTTGGCCTTTTCCAGGATCGCTTCCTCGCCGCCCATGTACTCGACGTACTTCTTGGCAGCTTCTTGCGGTGGCAGGTCGTCGAGATCTGACGGGTTGCCGTCATACCAACCCATATACCGCTGATAGACGGCTCGCGAGTTGTGTTTGAGTGTGCCGTAGTAGCCGCGGTCGGGCCAAAAGTTGTTGAGCTCGGGCGGGAACTGGATCTCCTCGGCAATCTCGGACCCGACATAGCCTTGGTTCATCAACCGGACCGACTGGTCGTGCATGTACTTGTACATGTCGCGCTGGCGCTTCCAGTAGTCGATGATGTTGGCATTGCCCCACTTCGGCCAGTGGTGGCTCTGAAACTTCACCTCGGTGTTCGGGCCGTACGTGCGGATCGTTTCGTCGAGGAAACTGGCCCAGACGCGGGCATCACGCACCTGTGCGCCCCGCAACGTCAGCAGATTGTGCATGGTATTGGTGGTGTTCTCCGCCATCCACATGGCCTTGAACTGCGGGAAGAACGTGTTCATCTCGGTCGGCGCTTCGGTGCCCGGTGTCATCTGGAATTCCATGTCGACACCATCGATGGTCATCTTCGTGCCGGTTGTGCTGATGATGTCGGTCGGGATGATCATCGTCGGAACACCGGTCGACACCGTCTGCCCCAGGCCACCGTTCACCCCGCCCTGCGGATTGCGCGGCAACAGGGCACCGTACATGTAGATCGCGCGTCGGGACATGGCATTGCCTGCGATGACGTTCTCGCTGACGGCGTCCTCGACAAAAGCTTGTGGTGCAATGATTTTCACCTTGCCCGAGTCGACGTCGGCTTGAGACACGATGCCTCGTACGCCGCCGTAGTGATCGACGTGCGAATGGCTGTGAACGACCGCGAGAACCGGCCTGCTGCCACGATGCTGGTTGGCCAGGTCCAGTGCCGCTTTGGCCGTCTCGGGCGAGATCGCGGTGTCCATGACGATCCATCCGGTGTCGCCCTGGATGAACGTGACGTTGGACAGGTCGTAGCCGCGCACTTGATAGATCCGGTCCGGGACCACCTCGAAAAGCCCGTATTCCATGTTCAGTTGCGCGTTGCGCCAGAGGCTCGGGTTGACGGTGTCCGGCGCCGGTTTGTCGGCTGCGATGTACTTCTTGTACTCCTCAAGGTCCCAGACGACGTTGCCGTCGGCATCTTTGATCGTGAGCGTGTCGGGACGGGCTACGAGTCCCCGCTTGGCGTCATCGAAATCAGCTTTGTCGTTGAACGGCAGGGTGTCGAGCACCTTCTGGTTAGCTGCTTTTGTCGCCTCGGTGGCACCCTTGGGCTTGTTGTCGGTAGTCAACGCGCCGCCGCCATCGGCACCCCCGCCATCGGCGCCGTTGCTGTCACAGGCGGCCAGCACACTCGATACCGCCGCGGTGCCCACACCGAGAACGGCCAAGCTGCTCAATGCTTTTCGTCTGGATAGCTGCCCGTGCTCTCCCTGGCCTGCGTCGATGGCCTGATTTCGATTCGTATCTGAGACAGGTTCCATACAAGCGGATTATGCCGATTTGAATGCAGAATTTTGCCGACAATTGCGTATTGCCCGTCAATTGTTATCTCATCGCGAGCAGACGCGTGGGTACCCCAAAGCAATGAATTTCGGGTACCCAAGCGTCTGTTCGCGCAGGAGGCCGTCAACCAACCGGTTCGTTTACCCGGTACAGACGCCAATCCGGCTGGCCGTCACCATCGTTGGGTATCTCCAGTTCCAGGGTGGCGACTTCGGCCCCGGTGTCGTAGAGCGTCGGATAACGGAGATTGAGCGCATCGGAGGTGCCGCGGCCGATCGGCGGGACGGCCAGCAGGTACTCGATCCCGTTGCCGCTCGGATCGTTGAGCAACTCGGTGAAATCCGGATCGGACGGGATGATAAACATCCGCGGCCGGCTCGACGCTGCGAGAATGCCGAACCCGTAGACCGTATCGGTGATCACCGAACTGTCCGGCAGATCGAGCGTGTCGAGATACTCGGCGATCTTTCGTTCCGTGCCGAACGTGCGCGCGATCCGATGCTCGGTGGCCTTGCGTTCGGTCACGTTGTCCGGGTCTGGCGAGAGCACCGCGCCCAGACCGTATTCCTGTGGTGCGTAATCGGGTTGAGCCATGCCTATCACCGTCACCGGAATACCGATCGCGACGGTCGCGGCAACGGCCACATACCGCGCCGCCGAATGACGCCGGGGCGCTTCGGCACTCACGAGCGGTGCGTACTTGCCGCGGCGTGTCGGTGTGACGAACACTCCGTCGGGAACCGCGAGCATCGCCAGGCAAGCGGTCATCGGTATCGCGATGATGAAGAACCGCAGGAACGGGAACGTCGATCCGGCGGCGTAGCTGTAGGCCTGAAACGCCAACACCGCACCGAACATCGCCACCGGCACGATCAGCACCTGCCAGTTCGGTTTGCCCCACCGCTGCATGGTGACCCAGAGCGCGAGCGGGATCAGCGTCGGTGCGAGCAACATGACGCAGATGAGCGCGAATCGCAGCCCATCGGCGAAGTTCGGTGCCGTCTGCCCGGATTGCTCGAGTATCGCGGTGTTGCCGTATTGCGAGGTGAACTGTGCGAACGCCTCACCGGTGATCAGCCACCCGGCCGCGGCCCAGCCGAGGAACGCCAGGAAGCCGGGACCGCTCACGATCAACAGGTCCAGGAAGGCGCGACGCAAGCGGGGCGGCGGTTTGGCCCGCAGGTAGGTGGTGATGCCGACCAGCAATCCGGCGGCGCCGATCGAGGCCGCAGCGTCGTAGCGGGTCAGATAGGCCAGCCCCATCGCGATACCGCCTGCCGCGACGAGATGGTGCACGTCATCGTCGACCATCCACATGATGAGCCGGCGCACCGCCCATGCCATGAAGAAGATGAACGGCGCCTCGCTCATCCCGTTGGAGCCGTAGAAGACGATCATCGGGTTGAGCGCGAACAACAGCGTGATGGTCACCGAATATGCCCGCGGCAGACCACGATCGATGCCCATGCTCAAGATCTGCACGGCGGCCCCCGCCATGAACGCCGCCGACATGATCGTGCCGGAATACGCGTAGGTGGTGATGTGGGGCCACACCGCGCTGAACGCGATCGCCGGTATCTGCACCATGGCTGCGACGGGCGTGAAGATGAAGCCCAGCGCGGCGAGGTGCGGATCGCGGCTGAACAACACCGACTGCGTGGCCGCGACTCGCGACAGCGTGTCGCCCATGATGAACGCGTGCTGAATCTGCAGCCAGTACCCCACCGCGAGATACACGACGAGGAAGGCGAAGAAGATCGCCGCCTTCAGCCGGAAATCCGGCCGTGTGCGTGCAGCAGACATCACGTCGACGCCATCTGCTCGTGCGCGGCCTTGTCCTCGGGACGCTCGGCGAGACCGTGAAACGTCTTCTCCCAGAACGATGGTTGGCGAATCATCTGATAGCAGCCCTTGGCGGCAGCGATGCTCATCATCAACCAGAACAGCGGTACGCTCAGCGCGGCGAACAGCAGATCCGACCGGTCGTCCTCGCGCAGCGCGATCATGTTCATGTACATGACCGTGAAGTTGCCGATGATCATCGCGATGAGCGCCGGGAAATAGATGAGCGCCGGGAACACCTCGCCGACGACGGCCGGTTGGCCCAGGAACCACAACACCGTGATGAACCAGAACAGCAGGTTGAGCACCGCGATGATCGGGGTGCCCGCCAACACCAGCGTGAAGCGGATGAAACTGCGCAACCCGAGTGTCCGGTACAACTTCACCGGCTGCCGGATGTGCACCAGCCAGGTCTGCAGATAGCCCTTGTACCACCGGGACCGCTGCCGGATCCAATTGATCACATCGCTGTTGGCCTCTTCGAGTGTGTAGGAGTCGATGACCGCGGTGTGGTACCCGTGCGCGGCGATCCGCAACCCGAGATCGGCATCTTCGGTGACGTTGAACGGATCCCACGCGCCGATCTGCTGCAGCATGTCCCGACGCAGGTGATTGGACGTGCCACCCAGGGGAATCGGTGAAGTGCTCACCATCATGCCGGGCAGCAGATACCCGAACCACAGTGCGTACTCGGCGGTGAACCACGCGGTCAGCAGATTCTGGTGACCGTTGTGATACACGAGCTTTGCCTGTACACACGCCACGTCGTCGGGAAGCTGACGGAACGCCGCGACCACGCGGCGCAACTGCAGCGGCTCCGGTAGATCTTCGGCGTCGAAGATCGTGACGATGTCGCCCGTCGCGAAGTGCAGGCCGTAATTACACGCCTTCGGTTTGGTCCGCGGTTCTGCGGGCGGCACGAGCAGAATCGTGATGACGTCGGATTCCCCGCAGGCCCTGGCGGCGTCGATGGTCACCTGATCGTCGGCCTCCAGCAACAGCAGCACCTGAAGCCGATCCCGCGGGTACTCCAGCGAATCCATCGCGCCGATGAGATCGGCCACCACCTCCGGCTCGTTGTAGGCCGGGACCAGGATCGTGTACGGCGGCAACTCCTCGTCAGGTATCGCACGGGCCGCCTCGTCGCCGATGACGATGGGCCGCGACGCCAGGCCGCGCTTGAAGATCAACACGCGATCGCCCAACGTCAAAAGGTATGCCAGCGTGCACAATCCGATGAGGACCACCGCAGTCTGCATCGGCCGCCATATTTCGAACGCGATCACGACTGCCAGCAGCCCCAGCAGCACCGGTTTCTGCCAACCCATCAACGGCTTCGACGCCGAATGCAGCGGATCGTCTTCGCGCAGGCCGTTGATCGCCCGGTGCAACGCGTAGTCACGTTGTTCAGCGGTCACGGTGTCGGCGTCGAATATCTCGCGGATCGTCACTGTCCGGTCCTCGTCTGCCCGAACTGCTCAGCCACCAGTGCGCGGCCGAATTCGGTCAGGAGCTCGGCATCCTTGTAAACCGGCTGACGCTGTACCAACACCGAATTGCCCCGGAACAGCACCGTCAACAGGTTGCGTAGGGTCGAGATGAGGCCGCGTTGCGGGTCCGGGAACGGCGCGTCGGGCAGATGGTTGTCGACCGCGAAGACGTCGACGATCTGATCCTGGTCCTCGTCGCCCCACGCGAATCGCAGCACGTCCCATGTCACCAGCAGCCGGTCGTCGATCGCGGAGAGAAGCTGGCCGGTCACACCGTGGCCGAGGTCGACCCGACGCGGCGCACTGAGCCGCGTGCCCGTGGTGTCGTAGAGCACCTGTCCGGGATAGGCGTCGAACGAGAACGGCAACTCGCTGACGATGCTGTCCACCATGACCGTTCGCGGTGCCGCCAGCTTGTCGAATCGTGGGTCGCCGACATCGGCGGTCATGCGCTGCCGCACGAGTATCGCCTCGTCGCCGTAGTACCGCGATACGCCGGTATAGGTCTGCTCGCCGGTGATCGACCAGCCCGGCGGCTGGGCCAGCCGCCGGCCCGGATCCAGCTCGTAGGGGGCGGCCCGGCTGATCGTCGTCGCGCTGAGCTGCTTCGGCAACGGCATGAAGGCCAGCGCGACCGCGACCGCGACCACCAACGGCACGGCAGACCAGATCTGTTTGGCGGCGAGAGGTTCGATCTTGCGGTCCCACAGCCGTTTCGGTTGTCCGCGGCGGGTGTACAGAAAGGCCGCGAAACCCACCGCGAGGATCGAGGTGAGCGATGGGATCATCTGATAGGCGATCACCGGCGCGTCCGGCCTCACCTTGTCGAGTACGAACAGCACGACGAAGCCGATGACGAATGATGTCAGCGCCCCGACCGCCGCGCGCCTGCGCGTGCGGCCCACCGCGATCGCCGTCGCGGCGGCCGCGATGAACAGTGTCCCGACCCCGGCCGCGAAGTTCCCGCCGCCCAACGTGATCACGACGACCTGATAGGGCAATGCCGATATCAGTGACAGCAGCACCCATACCCATCCGAAGCGGGCTACCGGGCGCAGGCCGAACAACACGAAGCTGCAGCTGAGCACGAACAGCCACAGCGCCAACAGATCCAGGCGCATCAAGTGGAAGAACTCCGAATACCGCTTGAGCAGGACACCGTGGACCATCAGCGCGAGCCCGAGCCCGATGACGCCGACGATGATGTCGGTCTGCCGGTCATGGATGGGTAGTTCGGTGCGCCGCCGGTAGTTCACCCCCAACGCCGCCAGCAACGCCGCGATCGGAACCATCCAGACGTACCCGATGAGACCGCCCGCCAACGTGGTCTCGACCAGATTCCGCAGGCTCTCCCGGAATGCCACGATCGTCAGCACCGCGATGAGGGTCCAGCGCAGCACCAGGCGCATGGTGGGAGTGCGCCCGAACCACCATTCCCCCAGGCGATCCCACGCGCCGGGGGCGGTCTGGACCGTCGACGTCACGGCTAGCTCCGAGACCGCCGGCCACGCAGTGCGATCAGCGCCCCGACCAAAACCGTCAGCGCCACCACACCGGCGCTGATACCGAGGAACAACGCTTTGCGGTCACCCGTGGCAGCCGCCTCGGGTTCCAGCGCCGCCTGCGTGGTCAGTTCGACCGGGTCACGTCCGGGTATGGCCACCAGCGCGTTGCCGGTCAGGCCTGCCCAGCGTCCGATGTCGGAATCCAGCCAGCCCAACAACCGGTCGAGCTCCTGCGGGGCGTCGGTGGACGTCGCGACGAGCACGGTGCGACCACCGCTGTAGACCGTCTGCAGCGAACCGAAGCCGATCCTCGGGTCCAGCGTGAGCGTGCTCGAATCACCGCTGCCGTCAACGTTTTCGACACTGATCACGCCGTCGGCGTTCTCGGCAACCGGGAGCGTGATCCGCTCGTCGTTCCACTCGTCGGCGCTCACGATCACCGCGGGATTCGACGAGGCGATCGCATCGTCCCGCGATACGACCGCGGTATCGAACGGCCGTGCGCTCAGGCGCTGCAGGCCCGTCAGGATCAACACCGCGCGCCGCAGATTGTCGAGCCCGTCGTCGATACCGACCTCGACGCGCGGCATCAACGCCTGTGGCAGCGACTGGAATCCGAGCGGAACCGGCGGCTTGGCGAGCTTGCTGTGCACGGGCGTCTCGCCGTCGATCGTGAGCGTGATCGGCTGGAACTCACCGCAGCGGCCGGTGTTCCCCGCCGCGTCGACCTCCACGTCCAGATTCGTGTAGCGCTGTAACAGCCGGTCGGGAACATCGATCCAACGGTCGATCGTTCCGCTCGTCTCGGTTGCCCATCGAGCGATGGTCTGCCCGCCGATGCTGACCACCACCTGACCGGCGATGCTCGTGGGCAGCGGCGTGTACGACCCCTGCAGATGTACGCGCACGCCGTGGACCGAGCGTCCCAGCCTGGTCTGGTCGAGGGGAATCGTCACGCGCGGATTGACCAGCGAGGTGGCATTGACACCGGGCTGGCCGAGTTGGCGAATCGTCGTGAGGTCACCGGGAAGCTGCGGTGCCCGCGAAAGCGGCCCCACAACGGCTTTCGACCGCACGGCCAATTTCGAGATATCGCTGGACAACAACCGCGCCTGATTGGTCAGCTCACCGGCCGACCCCGAGACCACCAGGGCCGGAACGGCATTGGGGCCCTGCAGGCTCAGGCCGGGAGCATCGCCCGCACGTATGACGATCTGGCGCTCCAGTGGCTGTGGCGGCGGCAGGGCGCCTCCGTCGGTGGCGACGACATCGACGTCGGGGCGTTGCAGTCCGTACTGGGCCACCGTGGCCGTCGCCAGGCGTACGGCGGCGTCCGCTTCGGGCTTGGACGGTTTCGGCGGCACGAACAACGTGAGCTTTCGCAGCACCGGCGGGACGAAATCGGCGATCGCCGTTGGCGCGCGTTCCAGGCCGGTGTAGCGCACCTCAGTGTTGACCAGCCGCAGCGGATTGGTCGGGTCGTACACGCAGTACCCGTCGGGCAGCGTCAGGTAATCGGTCAGCAAAACCGTGACGGCGTTGTCGACGACCCTGGCCCCGGCAAGTGGAACCGTGATCGGTGCCTGATCGGGCGGCAGCGGCACGCGCGAGATCGTGCGGTCCTGCTGCGTGACCTCCAGCGTTCCGCCCCGAGCGTTGACCGGCATCTGCACCGTCGCGGTCAGTTCGGCGGGCACCAGCCCGGGTGGCACCGGTATTGTCAGGGTTTGCGCGCCCTGTACGCCGTAGAGGGAGATCGTCGGGTCAGCGCCGAGTGTGCGCAGGTTCAGCGTTGGCGAACTGGCCAGTGACGGATCTTCTGGCTCGGCATGCGCGACACCGGGCAGCGCAGTTCCGGCAACGACAATCGCGGCGGCCAGCAGCGGCATCATCCGTGCAGTCACTCGAAAAAGCCTAGGCCGGGAGTTGTGCTCGCACCGGTATTCACTGAAATCGTTACCCGCGCTCCGACGTGTGCGGTTGGCCATGTACGTCACCCTCATTTCGTGATCACGGGAACTGTGCGGCCACCAGAGCGCGCCCGAAAATGGTGAGAAGTTCCTGGTCCTTGAACACCGGTTTGCGTTCGTCGAGCACGGCGTTGCCCCGGAACAGCAAGGTGATGAGCGTGCGGAGATTCGACACGACGCTGCCGGACGGGGTCGGGAACGGCGCATCCGGTTCATGGTTGTCGACGGCGAATACCGTCACCCGCTTCGCGAGATCGCTGTCACCCCAAGCGAATTGGAGCGAGTTCCACGTGACCAGCAGATCGTCGTCCACGACCGACAACATCAGACCGTGTACGCCCATGCCGAGGTCGACCGGGCGCTGGGCACTCAACCGCGCCCCGGTCAGCCCGTACAGCACACGCGCCGGGTAGACCCCGAACGTGAACGGCCGCCGACTGACAATGCTGTCCACCACCACCGTCCTGGGCCGAGACAGTTTGTCCCAGCGCGGGTTTCCGTGATCGGCCCGCATGTACTGACGTACCAGCACGGCATTGTCTCCGTAGAAACGGTGGACCTGCCGGAAATCCTCACGCTCGATCGTCGACCATCCGCCCGGCGCGACCAACGGCTGGCCCGGTGACAGCGCAACGGGACTGGGCCTGCTGATCGGAGCGGTGGTGGTCTGCGTCGGCAGGGCACACAGTGACAGCGCCACCGCGGCCGCCACCACCAATGGCACACCCGACCAGACCTGCTTGGCCGCGAGCGGTTCCACCTTGCGGTCCAGAATCCGCTTCCGGACGCCGCGCCGGGATGTCAGATACATCGCGACCCCGACCACGCAGATCGCCGCCACCGCGGGTACCTGTTGGTAGGTCAACAACGGCGTGTCCGGAAAGATCGTCCCGATCGCGATGAGCACCGCGAAGCCGACCGCCCACGCGCCCAGCGAACCCAGCACGCCGCGCCGAAACGTCCGGCCCACAGCGATACCCGTACCGACCGCGGCGATGAGAAGCGTTGCCGCCCCGGCGGCGAACTTTCCACCGCCAAGCAGGACCACCGCGAGGTAGTACGGAAGCGAGAACGCGAGCGCGAACAATGCCCATACCCACGTGAACCGGATGACTGGCCGAAGGCCGAAAAGTATTACGCAGCAACACAGTACGAACAGCCACGCGGCGACCAGATCGAGGCGCAGCAGATGGAAGTACAACGCATATCGATCCAGCAGGGCCGCCTGGATCATCAGCGCGAGGCCCAAACCCATGGTGCCGACGATGATGTCGGTCTGCCGGTCGTGGATCGGCAGCTCGGTGCGGTTGCGCCGCGCCACCCCGACCGCGACGAGCGCGGCGACCAACGGCACCGTCCACACGTAACCGCCGATGCCACCCTCGCGCGTCGTGGTGACCAGGCTGGCGAAGCTGGCCCGGAACGCGAACGCCGTCAGACCGGTGATCAGCGCCCACCGGATCACCAGGCGGTAGGTCGGATGCAGCCCGTAGTACCACTCCAGGAACGTCGCCGGTCTCGAGCGCGCGGCCGTGGACATCGCGGTCATCGTGGCTACACGTGACGCACCGGTGTTGACACCGCAGTTAATATGCCGACTTGGACGCTAGCCACGCAATCGGCGCGAATTCGACGCCATATCCCCACCCTCATGTGCGCGATGGTATGGCAGCTCGGCCGACGAGCAAATCGGAATTCGTTGCGTGCGCCCAGGTTCGCAGTGGCGCGTCGAATTCAGCAACAGTTCGTTGCCGGCGATTCGCCGCATACGGTCGGCATGTGCCCACCGGCCGCGATGACGGCGAAAATCGGCTACCGGCGCAACAAATTCGGGATCAGCACGCGGGTGTCGGGCACGAACGGCCAGTCCGGTGCGGCAAGCCGGTCGGCGAGTTCGTCGTCGGTCCACCACCACCCGTCGGCGATCTCGGACGCCTGATGACGGATCGGCCCGTCGTAGGTCACCTGATATGCGAACAGATGACAGCGCATCGGACGTCCCGCCCACTCCCCGTCCCACGCCGCCGAGGCCAGCGGGACGGGATACTGCCCGGTGACGCCCAGTTCCTCGGCGAGTTCGCGGGTCGCGGCCTGCAGCGGGGACTCCCCGGCGTCGACGACGCCGCCCGCGAGGCAGTCATGCATGCCCGCGAACACCGTCTTGGTGTCCGAACGCCGATGCACGTAGAGTCGCCGGCCATCGGTCGAGCGGACCAGCACCCCGGCGCTCGCATGCCACAACCCGTCGGCGTACACCCGCGAACGCGGCGCCGCACCAACCACATTGCCGCCTGCGTCATACACCGCGACCGTCTCGTCCATCACCACGTCATCGCCCGCTCCGAAAATGCACAAACCCCCGACACCGCCGAGTGGCGGGTGGGGGTTTGCACATGTGGATGCGAAGGTTACTTCGCGCGCTCGAGCACCTCGACCAGGCGCCACCGCTTGGTGGCGGACAGCGGACGGGTCTCCATGAGCGAGACGCGATCGCCGATGCCGGCGTCGCCGTTCTCGTCGTGCGCCTTCACCTTCTTGGTGGTGCGGATGATCTTGCCGTACAGCGGGTGGCTCTTGCGATCCTCCAGCTCCACGACGATCGTCTTCTGCATCTTGTCGCTGACGACGTAGCCGATGGCGGTCTTACGGCGACCGCGCGGCTTCTCCGTCCGCGGAGTGTGCTTGGGGCCCTTAGTCTCTGCCATTACGCTTCCTCACCAACGGGCCCGGATGCCAGACCCAACTCACGTTCACGCAGCACGGTGTAAACCCGTGCAATCTCCTGGCGCACAGTGCGCAGCCGACGATTGTTGGAGAGCTGGCCGGTCGCCATCTGGAAGCGCAGGTTGAACAGCTCTTCCTTGGACTCGCGCAGCTTGTCCTTCAACTCGTCGTCGGTCAGTTCGCGCAGTTCACCAGGCGTAGTTCCCACTGCCATCAGAACTGCTCCTCTCGGGTCACGATGCGTGCCTTGATCGGCAACTTGTGGATCGCGCGGGTCAGTGCGTCCCTGGCGATCTTCTCGTCGGGGTAGCTCAGCTCGAACAGGATGCGTCCGGGCTTCACGTTCGCGACCCACCACTCCGGCGAACCCTTACCGGAACCCATGCGGGTCTCGGCGGGCTTCTTGGTCAGCGGGCGGTCCGGGAAGATGTTGATCCACACCTTGCCGCCACGCTTGATGTGCCGGTTGATGGCGATACGAGCGGACTCGATCTGCCGGTTGGTGATGTAGGCATGGCCCAGGGCCTGGATGCCGTAGTCACCGAAGCTCACCTGCGTGCCGCCGCTGGCGATGCCACGCTGCTGGGGGTGATGCTGCTTGCGGTGCTTGACCTTGCGGGGAATCAGCATGACTAGCTCTCCGAATTTTCTGTGGTGGTCTCGGCAGCAGTTGCGGCTGCTGCTTCGGTGCCACCCGTCGCTTCTGCGATGGCAGGTGCTGCCGGCGCCTCTTCGGTGGCAGCGCGTCCGGCCTCGGTGCTCGTCGCGGTGGTGCCCGACGAACCGCTACGACGCGGACGGGTGCCCGACGGACGCTCACGACGCGGCCGGTCAGCTGCCGGCGCGACAGCGGCGAGCTCACGCTTGCCACCGACGATGTCGCCCTTGTAGATCCAGACCTTCACGCCGATCCGGCCGAAGGTGGTCTTGGCCTCGTACAGGCCGTAGTCGATGTCCGCGCGCAGCGTGTGCAGCGGAACCCGACCCTCGCGGTAGAACTCCGAGCGGCTCATCTCAGCACCGCCGAGGCGGCCCGAGCACTGGACCCGGATGCCCTTCACGTTGGGCTGGCGCATGGCCGACTGGATCGCCTTGCGCATGGCGCGGCGGAACGCGACACGGTTCGACAGCTGCTCGGCAACACCCTGGGCGACCAGCTGAGCCTGCGACTCAGGGTTCTTCACCTCGAGGATGTTGAGCTGCACCTGCTTGCCGGTCAGCTTCTCCAGGTCGGCGCGGATCCGGTCGGCCTCCGTGCCACGGCGGCCGATGACGATGCCGGGACGCGCGGTGTGGATGTCAACGCGAACCCGGTCACGGGTGCGCTCGATCTCCACATCGGCGATGCCGGCCCGCTCCAGGCCGGTGGCCAGGAGGCGGCGGATCGCGACGTCTTCCTTGACGTAGTCCTTGTACTGCTTGTCGGCGTACCACCGGGACTTCCAGTCGGTGGTGATACCGAGCCGGAAGCCGTGGGGATTGATCTTCTGGCCCACTACTCCGAGCCTCCCTTCGTCTCGGGCGTGGTGGTCTTCTTCGCGGCTGCCTTGCTGCCCTGAGCACGACGGCTGCGAGCCGACTGGGCTGACGCGCCCTTCTGTTTGGGCGGCCGGCTCTCCACGATCACGGTGATGTGGCTCGTGCGCTTGCGGATCCGGAACGCACGCCCCTGGGCGCGCGGACGGATGCGCTTGGCGGTCGGACCCTCATCGGCGTAGACGGTGGCAACCACCAGGGTGGACGGATCCAGGCCCTCGTTGTTCTGCGCGTTGGCGGCAGCGCTCGCGATCACCTTGGCGACCGGCTCGCTGGCGGCCTGCGGTGCCCACCGCAGGATGTCGAGGGCTTCCTCGACGCTCTTGCCGCGGACCAGGTCGATGACGCGGCGGGCCTTGCTGGCCGAGACGCGCACGAAGCGCGCCTTCGCCGTCGCTGACGGGTATTCGATCGTGGTTGTCATCGCCGCTTGCTCTTCCGGTCGTCCTTGATGTGACCCTTGAACGTGCGCGTCGGGGCGAACTCGCCCAGCTTGTGCCCAACCATCGCCTCGGTGACGAACACCGGGACATGCTTGCGGCCGTCATGCACCGCAAAGGTGTGCCCGATGAAGTCCGGGATGATGGTGGATCGACGCGACCAGGTCTTGATGACCTGCTTGGTGTTCTTCTCGTTCTGTACGTCGACCTTCTTGAGCAGATGGTCGTCGACGAACGGACCCTTCTTCAGGCTGCGTGGCATCGCTATCTACTCCTAGCGCTTCTTGCCGGTGCGCCGGCGACGGACGATGAGCTTGTCGCTCGGCTTCTTGGGCTTGCGGGTGCGGCCCTCGGGCTTGCCCCACGGGCTCACCGGGTGACGACCGCCGGAGGTCTTACCCTCACCACCGCCGTGCGGGTGGTCGACCGGGTTCATCACGACGCCACGAACGGTGGGGCGCTTGCCCTTCCACCGCATGCGGCCGGCCTTGCCCCAGTTGATGTTGGCCTGCTCGGCGTTTCCGACCTCGCCGACCGTGGCGCGGCAGCGCACGTCGACGCGGCGGATCTCGCCCGAGGGCATACGCAGCGACGCGTAGGTGCCTTCCTTACCCAGCAGCTGGATGCTGACACCGGCCGAGCGGGCCAGCTTGGCACCGCCACCGGGACGCAGCTCCACGGCGTGGATCACGGTGCCCGCGGGGATGTTGCGCAGTGGCAGGTTGTTGCCGGGCTTGATGTCGGCGTTGGCGCCCTGCTCGATCACGTCGCCCTGCTTGAGGCCCTGCGGCGCGATGATGTAGCGCTTCTCGCCGTCCAGGTAGTGCAGCAGCGCGATGTTGGCCGTGCGGTTGGGGTCGTACTCGATGTGCGCGACCTTGGCGTTGACGCCGTCCTTGTCGTGGCGACGGAAGTCGATGACGCGGTAGGCGCGCTTGTGGCCACCACCCTTGTGGCGAGTGGTGATGCGGCCGTGAGCGTTACGACCACCCTTGCCGTGCAGCGGGCGAACCAGCGACTTCTCCGGAGTCGAACGAGTGATCTCGGCGAAATCGGAGACGCTGGCACCGCGACGACCCGGGGTCGTCGGCTTGTACTTGCGAATTGCCATGATTCTCTAGGTCTCTCTGCCGGCTAGGCCGGCGCTCCGAACAGGTCGATGGGCTTGCTGCCGGCAGCCAGCGTGACGATCGCGCGCTTGGTGCTCTTGCGCGTGCCGAAGCCGGTGCGGGTGCGCTTGCGCTTGCCCTGACGGTTGGCGGTGTTCACGGAATCGACCTTGACGCCGAAGATCTTCTCGATGGCGATCTTGATCTGCGTCTTGTTCGAATCCGGGTGCACCACGAACGTGTACACGTTGTCCTCGATCAGCCCGTACGACTTCTCCGAGATGACCGGAGCCAGGATGATGTCGCGGGGGTCTGTAATCGTTGCCATCAGGCCGACACCTCCTCTTTGGTATTCGCGCTGATGTAAGCGTTCAGGGCCTCGACCGAGAACACCACGTCGTCGGCGTTGAGCACGTCGTACGTGTTGAGCTGATCCGGCGAGATCACATGCACACCGGGCAGGTTGCGCACGCTCTTGGCGCCCACCTCGTCGGTGCGGCCGATGACAACGAGAACCTTCTTGTTCTCCGTCAGCGAGCCCAGGAACGCCTTCGCGCTCTTGGTCGACGGGGTCTGCCCCTCGATCAGCTCGGTGACCGCGTGGATGCGCTCGTTACGGGCCCGGTCGGAGAGCGCACCGCGCAGTGCGGCGGCGATCATCTTCTTCGGGGTCCGCTGGCTGTAGTCGCGCGGCTGCGGGCCGTGCACGGTGCCACCACCGGTGAACTGCGGCGCGCGGGTCGAGCCCTGGCGGGCGCGGCCGGTGCCCTTCTGCCGGTACGGCTTCTTGCCGCCGCCGGAGACCTCACCGCGGGTCTTGGTCGCGTGCGTGCCCTGCCGCTTGGCGGCCAGCTGCGCGGTGACGACCTGGTGCATCAGCGCGATGTTGGGTTCGACGTCGAACAGCGCGGCGGGCAGCTCGACAGAGCCGTCCTTCTTGCCGGCCGGCGTCTTCACGTCAATTTTGAGAGTCATTACTTCTCGCCTCGCTTGATTGCGCTGCGGACGACCACCAGACCACCGTTGCGTCCGGGGATGGCGCCCTTGATCAACAGCACGCCGTTCTCGGCATCGACCTTGTGCACCTTCAGGTTCTGCGTGGTCACCTTGTCGTTGCCCATACGGCCCGACATGCGGGTGCCCTTGAACACGCGGCCCGGGGTGGCACAGCCACCGATCGAGCCGGGACGGCGGTGCACTGCCTGGGCACCGTGCGCAGCGCCCTGGCCACGGAAGCCGTGGCGCTTCATGGTGCCCGCGAAGCCCTTGCCCTTGCTGGTGCCGGTCACGTCGACGTATGCACCGTCGGCGAAGATCTCGGCGGTCAGCTCCTGGCCGACCTCGTACTCGGCGGCCGCGGCCTCGTCATCGAGCCGCAGCTCGGCGAGATGCCGGCGGGGGTTGACGCCCGCGGCGGCGTACTGGCCGGCGACGGGCTTGTTGACCTTGCGCGGGCTGATCTCGCCATAGGCGAGCTGCACGGCGCTGTAGCCGTCGCGCTCGGTGGTACGGATACGGGTCACCACGTTGGGGCCGGCCTTCACGACCGTCACCGGGACGACTTTGTTGTTCTCGTCGAACACCTGCGTCATGCCCAGCTTGGTGCCCAAAATGCCTTTTCTAGCCATTTTTCTCGGGTCTCCTACTGGATGTTGACGTCGACACTGGCCGGCAGATCGATGCGCATGAGAGCGTCAACGGTCTTGGGCGTCGGGTCGAGGATGTCGATCAGCCGCTTGTGGGTGCGCATCTCGAAGTGCTCCCGCGAGTCCTTGTACTTGTGCGGGGACCGGATAACGCAGTACACGTTCTTCTCGGTCGGCAGCGGCACAGGGCCCACCACACTGGCACCGGTACGGGTGACCGTTTCGACGATCTTGCGCGCCGAGGCGTCAATGGCCTCATGGTCGTAGGCCTTGAGCCTGATGCGGATCTTCTGTCCCGCCACGCTTCTCCTACCTCGCTCCTGCTTCGTACATCGGCCGGCCTTGCACGGATTCCCATGGGAACCCATTCGGGCCTGGTGCCCGGCGCGGTTTGCGCCGAGAATTGCCGCCGCTGTTTACCTGTCTGTGGTCCACCGATCCCCGCGGTCGGGCGTGTCGCCCTCACGCACACTCGTCCGCGTCGGAAAATCCGTCGCGATCGGTGTTGGAACCGGATGCGCCCATTTGGGCGCCGGTCGGATGCCCAGCCAGGTGTGAACCCGGCGCAAGGCAACCCGAATAGTATGCCCTAGATCCTGGCGTGCTCCAAATCCCCGATCGAGCCGCGGTAAACGGGCCGAGCGTGGGCGCTGTGCACGCAAAACCGCTGCCCAGCGTACATAGTTCCCACGCTCGACGTTTCGCCCTATCTTACCGACGAGTAAGGTCGGGGCCGTGACGCAGCAGAGCACCACCTACCGCGCCTGGCAGCAGTTGTCCGGCAAGCCCCTGGGCACGCGCCTGTTCTCGGCCGCGGCCATGGCTCGGGTGCCCTATTTCGCCTCGATCGTCCCGCACGTCGTACGCATGGAGCCCGGGCTTGCCGAGGTAAAAGTGCCGAAGTGGTTCTTCATCTACAACCATCTGCACACCGTGCACGCGATCGCATCGTGCAATGCCGCCGAGATGGCGATGGGGATGCTGATGGAGGCCACCGTGCCCACGACCCACCGCTGGATCCCCAAAGCGATGAACGTGTCCTATCTCGCCAAGGCCACCACGTCGTTGCGGGCCACCGCCACCTTGAGCGCGCCCGACTTCAGCACGATCACCGAAGGCGCCGACATCGTCGTACCGGTCAGCATCACCGACCGCCACGGAGTCGAAGTGGTGCACGCCGACATCACCACCTGGGTCACGCCGGCCTAGTCCAGATAGGTTCCGTGGCCCTCGCGCACCCGGTCGCCGTCGAAGATCAGGACCTCGTTGACCAGTCCACCGCGCTGGTTGCGGTAGTGGATCACCAGAACCGATTCGCCGCGGTAGACGTCGAGCACCTCGAAGTGCAGATCCGGCATGCCCGCCAGCGCGGTGGTCCAGTAGCGGCGCAGCGCGTCCTTGCCCCGCACGACGCCGCCGCTGTCGGGAAGTACCCGGGCCGCCACGGGTGAGCTGAACAGCACGTCGTCGTGAAAGTGCGCGAGGACGGCCTCGACGTCGTGCGCATTCCACGCGCGGACCCAGTCATCGGCGAACGTCGCCGCCTCCGGTGTCGGCATCAGCTCACTTCTCCTTCAGGCCGGCCCAGAACGGGCATTGGTGCTGGGATTCGAATCCGTCCATCATCCGGCTGCCGTCGGGGCGCAGCGACATCCGGGCGCCCGCACCGTCGACGGCAGGCCAGGCCGGTTGGCCGTCGACTGCCGGATTCGTGTTGCGCACGAACGCCGCCCAGTAGTCGATCATCTGCTCCGAGAGCACCCGCTGGGCCGGGTCGAGCGGCGGCGCGCCACCGACGTCGAACAGATAGCGCAACTCCAGCGAGTGGCTCGCTCCGACCGGAAAAGGCAAGTTACGCATGGCCTCCGGAGCCGGCGCACCGCGGTCGTTGAACTCGTATGCGTAGACCGTTCCCGTGCGGGTCAGCTCATCGGCCATCCGGTCGGCCACGCACGAGAACTCGCCGTCGGTCACCGCCGCCGAATACGCCTCGGCCACACCGCCGTAACGGTCCGCCGGATAGTGCACGCCCACGGCGCCTGCCGCGGGCCCGAACGTCTCAGCCAGTAATCCGGGGTATTCCCCCGGCGTGAACCGCTGCCCCTCGCGCAGGTATCGCAACGCCACGAACAACGTGAACTCATCGCGGTTGGTGCCGATCAGGATGGGTACCCGTGCCGCCTGCCCCGCAGTGAACGCGGGAATCGGGGCCGCAGGCAGCACCGCGGTGCCGGTGACCGGACCCGTGAGCTCGTCGCTGCCGATGTTGAAGTACCACACCGGCTTTCGGAGCTTGTCCACCGGCAGCGCACGCAGGCACGCCGCCGCGGTCGCCGGGTCGGGGCAGCCGGCCTGCGCCGCGTAGTCGATGCTGCGACGCGTCGCTGTCGCCAGGTCGGCCTGAGCCTGGCACGGCGCGCTCATCAGGATCGCCGCCCGGAACAGGCCGGCCGAACCGGGCGCGACCAGGTGATCGCACACCGACATGCCGCCGGCGGATTCGCCTGCGAGAGTTACCTTCTGCGGGTCGCCGCCGAATGCGGCGATGTTGTCGCGCACCCATCGCAGCGCCGCCTGCTGATCGGCCAGACCGTAATTGCCGACGTCCCCGTTCGCGCCGAGCGCGGGATGCGCGAGGAACCCGAGGGTGCCGAGGCGGTAGTTGACGGTGACGACGACGATGTCACCGCGTGCGGCCAGCCAGCGCGCGTCATAGATCCCGCTGCTGCCGTTGACGAACGCGCCGCCGTGAATCCACACCATCACCGGCCGTAGCTCACCCGAGGCGGGCGGCGTCCACACGTTGAGCGTCAGGCAGTCCTCACCGGCATCTCGTCCCTGCTCGGGGTCGCCGCCGGGGTCCTGGATGCACCGCGGCCCCGGCCTGGTGGCATCGCGCTCCCCCGGCCAGCCGGCCGCCGGGGCCGGTGCCGCGAACCGCCGCTGCCCGACCGGGGGTGCGGCGTACGGGATTCCGGCGAACAGGCGATGGTCGGGGGCCACGGTTCCGCGCAAGGTGCCCGCCGCGGTGTGCACGATCGCCGGGTCCGCGCTCACCGGAGGTACGGTCTCGCTGCCGCCGCTGCCACATCCGGCGAGGATCAGCGTCAATGCCGTGAGCAACGCGATGATCCAACGCCCCGAGCGCATGAGGCACGAGCCTACTGGCAACGGATCTGGCTTTCCTCTTCCACGAGTGGCCCCGGTCACATATGGTGACTTCTTGACACCCGTCAAGTGAAACAGCCCCGCATCGGGAGGAGTCCGAATGAGCGCGCCGACGATGGATGACGCCGCCAAAGTCCTGGCCGACCCGACGGCATATGCCGACGACGCGCGACTGCATGCGGCCTTGACCCAGCTCCGCGCCGACAACCCGGTGGCCTGGGTCGACAATCCGCCGTACCGGCCGTTCTGGGCGATCACCAAACACGCCGACATCATGGCCATCGAGCGCGACAACAACCTCTTCATCAGTGCACCCCGCCCCCTGCTGGCGACCGCGGCCGCCGACGACATGGCCAAGGAGCAGCTCGAGGCGGGCATGGGCCTGCGGACACTGATCCACATGGACGACCCGCACCACCGCAAGGTCCGGGCGATCGGCGCAGACTGGTTCCGCCCCAAGGCAATGCGTGACCTCAAGGTACGTGTCGACCAACTCGCCAAGCGGTACGTCGACCGGATGCGCGAGATCGGCCCCGAATGCGACTTCGTCACCGAGATCGCCGTCCACTTTCCGCTGTACGTGATCATGTCGCTGCTGGGCCTGCCGGAGGAGGACTACTCCCGCATGCACATGCTCACCCAGGAGATGTTCGGCGGCGACGACGAGGAATATCAACGCGGCAAGTCCCTCGAGGACGGGCTGGCCGTCCTGCTCGACTTCTTCGCCTACTTCTCGAAGCTCACCGCATCGCGCCGGGCCAACCCGACCGACGACCTGGCCTCGGCGATCGCCAACGGACGTATCGACGGGGAGCCGTTGTCCGATGTCGACACCGCGTCGTACTACGTCATCGTCGCCAGCGCCGGCCACGACACCACCAAGGATGCGATCTCCGGCGGGCTGCACGCGCTCATCGAGAACCCGTCCGAACTCGCTCGGCTGCGCGAGCAGCCCGAGCTGATGGGCACCGCCGTGGAGGAGATGATCCGGTGGTCCACTCCGGTCAAGGAATTCATGCGGACCGCCACCGCCGACACCACCGTGCGCGGCGTACCGATCGCCGAGGGCGAATCCGTCTATCTCGCATACGTTTCCGGCAACCGTGACGAAGAGGTCTTCGCAGATCCGTTCCGCTTCGACGTCGGCCGCGACCCCAACAAGCACCTCGCGTTCGGATACGGTGTGCACTTCTGCCTGGGCGCGGCCCTGGCCCGCATGGAGATGAACAGCCTGTTCACCGAATTGCTGTCACGGCTCGAGAGCATCGAATTGGCAGGCACCCCTGAGCTTTCCGCGACGACGTTCGTCGGTGGGCTCAAACACCTGCCGATTCGTTATTCGCTTCGCTGACCGCCTGCGCAGGCCTGGGCGGCTCAGCCAGGCGGTGGGTGGCCAGGAAGCCGTCCACCGCCGACCGCACACATGCCGAGTAGTCGAACTCCGGCAGCGTGCTGAGCTTGCCCAGCACGATCGGCCCGAGCAGTAGCGCGGCCGCCTGCGTGCGGTCCACCGGTCCCAGTTCGGCCTGGGCGTCGGGGCTGTCGAATATCGCCTCGAACGGCGCCGCGTACTGCTCGGCCACCCGCTCGCGCAGCGTGCGGACCTCTTGACTGTCGGACGCACGCCAGGGCAGCTGCTCCATGTCGCCGCCCAGAGCGAGCCACGACATCGCAGTGATGGTGATGGGCGCCTCGGCGATCAGTTCAGCTTGCGCCTGCACCGTCGCGATCAGCCGGTCACGCAGCGTGCCGCCCTCCGGAGGCATCGGCGCCGCGGGGATGAGCGATCGAAATGCCGCTGCCAGCAAGTCGTTTCCGCTCGGGAAATGCCGATACAGCGTGGCCCTCGCCACGTTGGCGGCCCGGGTGACCGCATCGACGGTGACCGCACTGGGCCCACCCGATCGCAACAGGGCTGTCGCCGCCTCCAAGAGTCGCGCCCGCGAGCGGGCCGGACGCGGGTCACTGCTGCCCGGGGTCATGGTCCACCACCTCCGCCAAAGAAACAAGACTTACCGTCTCGATGCGAGACTGTTAGTCTCAAAACTATCGCCTGACGAAGGAGCGCACAGCATGGCCGACGCTCTCGTCGAGTCAGCCCAGGATATAGATCCGGGCATGGCCGAACTGTCGATCCGACAGCGGTACTGGTTGCTCGCCGTCGCCTGCATGGACGTCTCGATCGTCATCTCCTCGATGGTGGCGCTCAACGCCGCGCTGCCGGACATCGCGCGCCAGACATCGGCCACCCAGGCCCAACTGACGTGGGTGATCGACGGTTACACCCTCGCGCTGGCGTGTCTGCTGCTGCCTGCCGGCGCGATCGGCGACCGGTACGGCCGCCGCGGCGCGTTGCTGACCGGTCTCGTGGTCTTCACCCTCGCGTCGGCAGCACCGCTGATCCTCGACAGCCCGGGCCAACTGATCATGGCCCGCGCGATCGCCGGCGCGGGCGCAGCCTTCATCATGCCCGCCACGTTGTCATTGCTGACCGCGGCATTCCCGAAATCCGAACGCAACAAGGCAGTTGGGATCTGGGCCGGAGTCGTAGGATCCGGCGCAATCGTCGGATTTCTCGTGACCGGCGGTCTGCTGCACGTCTGGACCTGGCACTCCATCTTCGTGACGTTCACGCTCGTGGGCGTGGCGATGTTCGTCCTCACGTGCACGGTGCCCTCCTCACGCGATGACAGCGCTGCCCCACTGGACTGGCTGGGTGCCCTCCTTGTCGGAACGGCGGTCGCGGTCTTCGTCTTCGGCGTAGTGGAAGCACCGGCGCGCGGCTGGGCGCACCCCATCGTCTGGGGCTGCATGGCCGGCGGAATCGCGCTGGCCGCGGTCTTCACGCTCGTCGAATTACGGCATAAACACCCCCTGCTGGACGTGCGCCTGTTCGGCAAGCCGGATTTCGCGACCGGCTCGGCAGGCGTGACGTTCCTGTTCTTCGCGAGCTTCGGCTTCTTCTTCGTGAGCATGCAGTACATCCAACTGGTGATGGGCTACAGCGCACTGCAGACGGCATTCGCGTTGTGCCCCTTGGCCGTTCCGGTCCTGGTTCTCGGCGCGACCACCCATCTCTACCTACCGCTTCTGGGGTTGCGGCTCGCGGCCGCGGCAGGGCTGCTGTTGATCGCGGTTGGCCTGCTGTGTATGCGACTGCTCGAACTCGACTCGTCCTACTTCGATTTCGCATGGCCCCTGCTGATCGTCAGTACCGGCATCGGATTATGCACGGCGCCAACGACTTCGGCGATCATGGGGGCGGTACCCGACGAGAAACAGGGCGTGGCCTCCGCAGTCAACGACACCACGCGCGAGGTCGGCGCCGCGTTGGGCATCGCCGTCGCCGGATCGATCCTGGCCGCGCAGTACCAGCACGTGCTGGCCCCGGCGCTGACGTCGGTTCCCGACGCCGTGCGCGGCCCGGCGCTGAACTCACTCGCCGAAGCCTTGACGGTGTCCGAACACCTGGGCCCGCGGGGCGCACACCTTGCCGACCTGGCTCGCATGGCGTTCCTGGACGCGACGAACTCCGCACTGTTGGTGATGGCCGTCGTTCTGATCGTCGCGGCAGTCCTGGTCGGAATCTGGGCCCCCGGGCGCGACGGCCGACAGCTGCGATGGGTTCGCCGGCTCAGCTCCCGATGAACTCCGCAGCCCGGTGACCGATCATGGCGATCGTGGCATGCGGCCCCCGGCTCGTGATGGACGGCATGATCGACCCGTCGACAACCCACAGCCCCTCGATCCCGTGCACGCGACAGGTCGGGTCGACCACCGCGCCCGGTCCGGTGCCCATCGGGGCCGTGCCGGCCAAGTGTTGCGAGGTTGACCACGACACCGCACCGACTTCCACTGTGTGGCTGACCAATTCGCGAGCCAGCTCCGCGCCGGCATGTAGCGCCGCGACGTCCTCGGCCACGGTGTCGTAGCGGTGTTCGATGACGGGCAGAGCCATCGGATCGGCCGAGGCAAGCCGGACCCGGCCGCGCGAACGCGGCCGCATGAGGGCAACCCCGAGGTGTGGCAGCTCGGCGGGGTCGTGGCCGGGGCCGTGCACAAGGGCCGAGAAACCGGCGGTGTAGGGCCGGATCTCCACACCGGCGGCCGTGGTGAGCACGGCCTCCAACGGCGGCAGGTCGTGCGTGGGTGTCCAGGCGACCGGCAGCACCCACTCCGGATGGTCCACGGTCGCCATGCCGACCGGCAATCCGGCGACAACGGAGATGCCGAGCGCCTCGAGCTCATCCGGCGGCCCGACACCGGACAGCATCAGAAGCTGAGCCGATCCTATTGCGCCGGCGCACAACACGATTCGCCCGGCGCTCAGTACTTCACCGTCAGTGCACTCGGCGCCGACCGCCTGGCCGCCTGCGATGAGCACCCGGCGCACCCGGGTGTCGGACAGCAGCGTCAGATTCGGTCGCTGCAACGCCGGTTGTAGGTACGCCCCGCCCGGACCCAGTCGCGTGCCGCCGTTGATGTTGAGTGGTACCGCCCCGACGCCCGCGGGAAGCGCGGCCGCCGCGTCCGCACCGTTGAGATCGTCGATCCACTCGAACCCGGCCGCGGCCGCCGCATCAACGAAAGACGCCGTGCATCCATCGAATTCACGTACGCGGCGGACCTTGATCGGACCTTTTGTCCCGTGCAGCGGGGTATCGAAGTCCAGGTCGGTTTCGATCGCGCGGAAATGTGGAAGCACGTCGTCCCAACTCCACCCGGGAACGGCCCACGCGTCGAAGTCGGTCGGCAACCCGCGGCAGAAGTAACCGCCGTTGACCGCTCCGGAGCCACCGACGACCGACCCGCGGATCAGCTCGGTGTGCCGACGCGGCTCCTCGGTCAGCGTGGAGGGATAGTGTCGCACCACCGAGCTCGCTGCCCCGATCGGCAGCCGCACCCCGTCGCTGATCTGCGCTGCCACCCTCGGATCCGCCGGCGCGGGGCCGGCTTCGACGACGGTCACCCGGCAACCCGGATCCGCCGAAAGACGTTCGGCCAACACCGATCCGGCGCTTCCGGCGCCGATGATCAATATGTCACTCTGCAATTGCCGCGTTAGCTCCGTAGTTGCGGCTTGAGTGCACCGAGATGGCGTTCGCGAACCACGCCGGTCCACAGGCCGGTCCCGTAGGCGATGTCATCGAGCCGCTTGAGCAGAATGTGGGTGAGCAGGCCGACAGGTTTGGTGTCGTCGTCGGCGTTGCCGCGCCGGGTCGCCCAGTCCACCACCCCGTCGATCACCGCCGCGAGCAGCACCGCGTGGCGGGCTCGCCGGAACATCACCGCGGAAATCAGGGCGATCGGCCAGTAATGCCGGCAGATCGCCGAACACAGCTGCAGCGCCGACGACCACAGCCCGTGCGCAGCGACCACCGCGACTTCCTTGGGCTCGGTGTCGATCGCGCTGAGCGAGCGGGCGATGCGCCTGCCGGTGACGAAGGCCACCACGAGAGACGCGAAATACCCCACGCAAGACCCCATGGCGAGCAGCAGCCACACCATCAGCGTCCAGCGCGAGATCACCAGAGGCGCCGTCTTGCCCGGATGGCGTACCGTGAGCGGAGCCGCCGACGAACCGTAGAATGCTTTGCGCGTGAACCACTTTCGCAGATCTGTGCGATGGTCGTGAGCGACCAGGGCAATCGGTTCGTATCGCAGTCGGGCCCCCGATTCGACGAACCGCCAGCACAGATCGACGTCCTCACCCGACTGCATGGTCTCATCGAACCCCCCGACTGCGACGAGGGCGGACCGCCGGCAGATGATGGCTGCGCTCGGCACGTACGACACGGTCCCGTACGGCACCACCGGCGCCTCCCGCATACCGAGGTCCAACGAGGACCGCACGGCCTCGTACCGGGCCACGAGGTTGTCGGCGTTGTGCAGGCCGACGATGCGCGGCGCGACCAGCGCGACGGCGGGGTCGCAGAAGTGCCCGAGCAGCGCCTCCAGCCAGCCGCGTCGCGGCACCACGTCGGAGTCCAGGAATGCCACGAAATCGGTCTCACACGCCGCCAAGCCGGTGTTGCGGGCGGCGGCGGGACCGTTGCTGCGGCTGTGTCGCAGCACCTGGACGTCACAGTGCATTCCGGCGAATTCGGCTGGCGACACCGGTATCGCCGAGCCGTCGTCGACCACGATCACACGCAGGCCGCGCAGCGCACCGATCAGCCGGTGCAGCCCGGATGCGTTGTCGCGCACCGGGACAACGACGGTGACGTCACGGTGCGACGGCCCACTGGCCGGTCGGGGGTGCGCGACGGTCGCGTCGAGCAATGTTCGCGCGAGCTGTGCGCTGAGCGCGTCGTGCACTTCGAGGCGCCCACCGTTGAGCATGTTTTGCGCTGTCGGCGCGAGCCGCAGCAGGCGCGTCGGGGATCCCCCGAGCAACGCCGCCCCCTCCCCGAGCACCTTGACTCGGCGATCCACCTGCACGGCAAAACCGTCGGGCAGTCTCGGTCCGGTCATATCAGCATCCCGTTCCGGTCGGGCTGCCACCGCGTGATCCGGTCGGCACAGCCGTTGACCATCTCAGCAAAGATACGCTCCCCCTCGGCCGCCGTGGCAGTCGTCGGATCGCCGAGCACGCCGAGTTCGCTGACGGCCGCGATACCGCCGCTGCGCAGGCGCGGCATGAGCTCCGCCAACGGAGCGGTGTTTCCCCGGGTGAGCTCATCGGTCCATACATCACCGGGCGAAATATGTAGCAATACAGATGTTTCGGTATGGCCCGCATGCGCGTCGGAATCGACTGCACTACACGAAACCCAGCCGACGTCGCGCCCTTCGTATCGAAGCAGCGCAACCGCGGCCGCCAGCGCCTCCACGTTTCCACCATGACCGTTGACGAATACCAACCGGGATGCCCAGTTCGACGCCGACCTACCGTACTCGACCAGCAAAAGCCGGAGGGCGGCCGTCCCGATGGACACGGTTCCCGGGAAACCCTCGTGCTCGCCGCTCGCCCCGTAACTGACCGCGGGTGCCACCAGCCATTCGCCACCCACGAGCCGCTCGACGACGCCGTGGCTCACCGCAGTGGCGATCCGGGTGTCGGTGTCCAGCGGTAAGTGCGGGCCGTGCTGTTCGGTGGAACCAACCGGGATGACCAACATTGGCGACATGCTTCGTAGCTGCCTCGACGTCGAGTTCCCGAGCCCGCTGGGGAAAGCCACGTGCCGATGGTAGGCCGAATTCACCTGGCGTGCGCCAATTGTTGGAGCATGGGCAGCAATTGATTTTCCGGAATTTTCCTGAAACCGCTTGCCGCCACCACGTGCGTCCCTTCCGCCACCCCTGTCACGCGGGCCGGGAAGCGCCGACCGGCACCGTCAGGAACCCGGCGCGGACGGTACTCCCAGCGTACGGGTGAATCCGTCCGGCACCAGGATGTCCCCGGGGACCAGATCATGAATCGACGAACGGCCAAGGCCCATGAGCGCCGAGTCGATCCCGCCGCGCAGGACGTCGAGCACATTCTCAACCCCCGCCTGTCCCTCGGCGGCCAGGCCCCACAGGTAGGCCCGGCCGATCATGACTGCCCGGGCACCCAGCGCCACGGCCTTGACCACGTCACTGCCGCGCCGGATCCCGCCGTCGAGCAAAACCTCGATCTGGTCGCCGACGGCATCGGCGATCGCGGGCAGGGCGCGGATGGACGCCGGGGTGCCGTCGAGGTTGTTACCACCGTGGTTCGACACCGAGATCGCCGAAACACCAGCGTCAACAGCACGTTTGGCATCGTCGACGCGCATGACGCCCTTGAGCATGAACGGCCCGCCCCACAGTTCGCGCAGCCAGGCGATGTCTTCCCAGGTCGGGGGCGGAGTGCCCATCCACTCGCCGTAGGCGTTGAAGAACGGCGGGCCGGCCTCACCGCGCGCGGCCTGGTTGGGCACCCGCAGGTTCGGCGGACTCATGGTCTTGCCCCACTGCCACAGCCACCGCGGCTTGGTCAGCGCCTCGGGCATCATCTTGACCATGGTCGGCAGGTCCATCTTCTCGGGGATCTTGGGGCTCCCCCAGTCACGACCGTGCGAGAAGCTCCAGTCGGTGGTCACGATCAATCCGACCGCGCCGGCGGCGCGTGCCCGCTCGGCCCTGGCGGCGATCGCATCGCGGTCGCCGAGCCAGTAGATCTGGAAGAAGATCTTGTCGTTGACCGCGATGACCTCTTCGATGGGCTTGCTGGCAAATGACGACAGACCCATCGCGGTGCCACGGGCCGCGGCAGCCCTGGCAACCGCGACCTCACCCTCGGGATGAACGGCCTGCACCCCTGTCGGTGAGATGATCACCGGCATCGAAATTTGTTGGCCCATCACGGTGGTGGCGAGATCGCGCTTCTCCGGAGCGCCGACGACATGCGGCGCGAAGCCGAGTTCGGCGAACGACTCGACGTTGTCGGAGACGGTGACGCCCTTCTCGCTCGCCGCGACGAGCGCCCCGTAGACCGACTTGGGCAGCCGCTTGCGGGCCCGTTGCTGAGCGATCGCGACCGTCTCGAACCAGGTATCTCGTGCCATCGTTACACCGGACTTTCGTTACAGAATCGGGCCGGGGGTTTGGTGAGCAGCTTCCGCGCCACCGGACCCTGTTTGGTCCCCCGGGAATGGTCACCGCTGGGCTTGGGCTTGACGCGCTCCTGCGCGAGCGCAGGAGCGCCCCAGCCCTCGACGCACTCGGGGTCGGGGCCGTCGAGTGGCAAACCGGTGAAGAACTTGGCCGCCATGCATCCGCCACGGCAGCTGTCGTAATGCGCGCAGCTACTGCAGGCACCGGCCGATTGCGGCTCACGCAGTTCGCGGAAGAGTGGTGAGTACTTCCAGACATTGTCAAAACCGCCGTCGGACACGATGTTTCCGGCGAGGAACTTGTCGTGGATGGCGAACGGGCACGCGTAGACGTCGCCGACGGGGTCGATCAGGCAAACCACGCGCCCGGCGCCGCACAGGTTCAGCCCGGCGAGCGCGCCCGGCGCGCCCAGGCCCGAAAGGTGGAAGAACGAGTCGCCCGTAAGTACCCCGTCGCCCTTGGCCACCAACCAGTCATAGAGCTGGCGCTGTTGGTCGGCGGTCGGGTGCAGCTCGTCCCAGGTGTCGGCGCCGCGGCCGGACGGCCGCAGCCGCGTGATGCGCAGGGTGGCACCGTAACGCGCTGCGAGCGCGGCGAATTCGTCGAGCTGGTCGACGTTGTGGCGGGTGACGACCACGGAGATCTTGGCGTCCTTGAAACCCGCGTTGCTCAGGTTCTCCAACGCCCGCACCGCCATGTCGAACGAGCCCTTACCGCGCACGGCGTCGTTGACCTCGGCGTTCGCGCCGTCGAGTGAGATCTGGACGTCGACGTAGTCACTGGCGGCCAGTTTCGCGGCCACCTCGGGGGTGATGCGCACCCCGTTGGTGGAGAACTTCACGCCGACGTGATGCGCGGTCGCGTAGTCGACGAGCTCCCAGAAGTCCTGTCGCACAGTGGGTTCCCCACCGCCGATGTTGACGTAGAACACCTGCATGCGTTCCAGCTCGTCGATGATGTCCTTGCACTGCTGCGTCGACAGTTCACGCGGATCGCGCTTGCCCGACGAGGACAGGCAGTGTACGCAGGCGAGGTTGCACGCGTAGGTGAGTTCCCACGTCAGGCAGATCGGCGCGTCGAGGCCACGCTCGAACTGCTCGATGAGCCGCGGCACGGGCTGAACAGAAGTCATTGGCTTTTCCCGGGTATGAGCATCTTCGAGGAGACCAGCACGCTCAGCGCGTGCAGGTAGGGCGCTTGCTGGGCATCGTCGATCCCGGCGGCCCGGCAGGCCGAGCGGGCGTCGGGGTGGTCGGCAAGCGACTTGACCACCTCGACGACCGTCCGGTTCTTCAGGAACGACAGCTTGCGAGTTCCGAAGTGGTACAGCAGGGCGCCGAACGGCTCGGGCCGCACCGCCACCTGGGGATGCAACCGCCAGCCGGCATCTGGATCGAACGCGACCCCGGCTTGTCCAGCCGCGTCGGCGACCTGTGCAGACACGATCAGTAAACCCCGCACATACCGTCGATCGAAACCTCTTCGACGAGAGTCTCGGTGACGAGCTCGGCCTCGGTCTCGGCGTGCTGATTCGTTTCCATAAACGCTCCCTTTCGTCGCGTAGGGTCTCGACAATTGTGATCGAGATCGCAAGGATATGGCATCGAGTGCCAGAATGGAAGAGGTGGATCTGATGCAGGGACCCGGGCCCCGCGTGGGCCGGCGCCGCTCCACGACTCAGGACCACATCGCCGGCGTGGCCATCGAACTGTTCGCGGCCCGGGGATTCGACGACGTCAGCGTCGACGACATCGCTGCCGCGGCAGGCATATCGCGGCGCACGCTGTTCCGGTACTACGCCTCCAAGAGCGCCATACCATGGGGCGACTTCGACGCCCACCTGCAACACCTTCGCGAACTACTGGCCACCCTGAGCCCGCAGATATCACTCGGCGAGGCACTTCGCGAAGCCCTGCTGGCGTTCAACACCTACGCCGAGCACGAGATGGCAGAACATCGCCAGCGTATGCGGGTGATCCTGGAAACCGAAGCGCTGCAGGCGTATTCGATGACGATGTACGCCGGCTGGCGCGACGTGATCGCCACCTACGTGGCACATCGCATCGGTGCGGAAGGCAGCGATCTGCTGCCCCAGACCGTCGCGTGGTTGATGCTCGGAGTCGCCCTGTCGGCCTACGAGAAGTGGCTCGCCGACGAGTCGGTCTCGTTGACCGATACCATCGCCCAAGCCTTCGAAATCGCCCGTCCGGGCCTTGACGCGTTGGGGAGTCCGTGAGCGATCGCCTGCTCGGCGCCTTCGACGTGCAGGCGCGTGCCTGCGCTGCCCTGGGTTCGCCGATGTATGCCGAGCTGCTCGATCTCGTGCTCGACGACATCCGATCGCGCGGAATCTTCGCCGACGTGCTGGCGGGACACGAGGACGATCCCGGCCCCTCCGGCTTGGCCCTGCGCCTGCTGGGCGGGCTGCACCGGCTCGTGCTCGACGGCCGCGCACCCGCACTGGCGGCGTGGTATCCCAGCGTCGGCGGCCATTGGGACGCCGCAGCCGCCTGGCCCGAGATCCTCGCCACGGCGCGGCGGCAGACCGCATACCTGCGCGCGATGCTCGACCAGCCGCCCCAGACCAACGAGGTCGGCCGATCGGCTGCCCTGATCGGCGGCCTGCTGCATCTCGTCGACCGATTCCCGCTGCCGGTAAGGCTTTTCGAGATCGGCTCAAGCGCAGGCCTCAACCTGCGTGCCGATCACTACCTCTACCGCCATGCCGGAGGCCAGTGGGGTCCCGCTGATTCGGCGGTCGTCATCGAGGATGCGTGGCACGGCGCCCTACCGCCTGCGGCCCCGCTGCGGATCGCGCATCGCCACGGCTTCGACATCGCGCCCGTCGACGCGCGCACCGAGGACGGCAGGCTCACCCTGCTCAGCTACGTCTGGCCGGATATGACCGCCAGGCTGCACCGGCTGAGCGGTGCCATCGACATCGCCCGCCGCGTCGATGCCGACCTCGACCGGATGCCCGCGGCCGAGGCGGTGTCACGGCTGCAATTGACCCCCGGCACGCTCACCGTGCTGTGGCACTCCGTCACCTGGCAATACCTCGGTGCGGCCGAACAGCACGCCGTCGAAACTCGATTGAAGGCCCTCGGCTCCGCCGCCACGGCGAACACCCCGTTCGCATGGTTGAACCTCGAACCTCAGCGCCGCGCCCCGGACGCCCATCACGAGTTCTTGATCCGCGTGCAGTGCTGGCCGGACGGCGCCGACCGGATCCTGGGTTCATGTGCGCCGCACGGCCCGCCGGTGCATTGGGAGTAGCTACCACACGCAGGCCAGCGCCGACGAACTCGACGGACTCAGCGGCTCGGTCAACATGATGGGCGCCTGCGCCATGAAACGTGGTGTGGCGCCGCGGTGCTCATCGGCCGCATGCGCGGTGAACGGGTGCACGAGATACATGTCGCCAGGACGCCCCGTGGCAAGCGCAACCGGCCGGCCCGCGCTGGCGTCGTCCACCAACTTGCCGGAGTCGGCGAACTCGACCCGCTCCTCACCGAGTACGGCGGCGACGTCTCGGTGCGAACCCACCCGGATACGCGTCGGCGCGTCGTCGGGACCCACCTCCGACAACAACGTCAGCAGCAGCATGGTGTGCGGCCTGCCGCTGATGACCCAGTGCTCGGCGGAGACCGGTGTGTTGAGGTCGATGTGCCAGCCCCGGTCTTCTGCCGGTGGCGAGACCGGAAACCGGATCGGGATGTTGCCGAGCGCACCCCGCGGCACCCAGCCGCCCGGGCCGCACACCTGGTCGAGCGCCTCCGACAGCACCCGGCTGCCGGCCAGCTCACCGAAGGGGCCCTGACCGGTCAGATCGGCCGCCCACACCACCGGCTGCGTCCAGGACGCGGGCTCATCCGGCGACAACCCGATCTGCTTCCAGAGGAGATCTCTTGCCGCATCGGCGATTTCCACCGGCGCGGCCTGCTCGACCTTGACAAATCCGTCACGCATGAATTCGTTGACGTCGATCACGCCACCACCATGACGCAAACCGCGCTCGGCACGCCAATGATTTTCAGCCTCGAGTGGTCGGAAAAAAAACTTCGGTCAGACCCGTCGGAGTTCGGGCGCCTGCGGCGACGATAGAGATGTGAGCGCCGAGACAGACGCTCCGCGGGCACTGCTGACGCTCTACGACGAAGCCCTGCCGGTGGTGTACGGGTACTTCATCCGGCGTTGCGGTGACCGCGGAACTGCTGAGGATTTGACGTCGGAGACATTCCTGGCGGCGATGGATGCCGCCCGCAAGCCGTCTCCACCGCCCCTCTCGGTGCCGTGGCTGATCGGCGTGGCCCGCCACAAGCTCGCCGATCACTACCGGCGGCGACACGACCGGTTCAACATCCCGGTGGCCGAACTGCCCGAAGCGGTGGACCCGGCCGACGACTGGGATGCCGAACTCGATCGCATCGTGGCCGAAAGCGTTCTGGCAAGACTGCCCGAACAACATCGCACCGTGCTGGCGCTGCGCTACATGGACGACTGCACGGTGCCCGAATGCGCCGAATTGATCGGCCGCACCGTGCACGCCACCGAGGCACTGCTGGTGCGGGCCCGCCGAGCATTCCGAGCGCAATACCCGCAACCGGAGGGAGGGACGTCATGAGAAACAGCCACGATCCGTTGACCGTGCTGAGTGACGGCGAGCTTCCGGTTGCCCCGGATCCGGAGTTCGCCGCCCGGTTGCGCGCACGTCTGGAATCGGCGCTCACGCTGCCCAACCGAACCGAAGGAGTTGTCATGACCGGCACCGACACTGCCATCGCAGAACTCAACGAGCCGGCAACCGCCACATCTACCCCGCGGCCCGCCGCCACATCTACCCCGCGGCCCGCCGCCACATCTACTCCGCGGCCTGCCGCGATCCCCTATCTCGCCGTGCCCGACGCCCGCACCGCAATCGCCTGGTACATCGAGGCTTTGGGTGCGGTCCAGGTCGGTGAACCCATCGTGATGGACGACGGCCGCATCGGTCACGCCGAACTCGCGATCGGCGGTGGCGTGCTGTACCTGGCCGACGAGTATCCCGAAATCGGGCTCAGAGCTCCTGCGCCACAAGCCAATTCCGTGAGCCTCATGCTGCATGTACCAGACACCGACGCTGCGCTGGAACGTGCTCGCACCCGTGGCGCGCACGTGCAGCGCGAACCGTACGAGAACTACGGCACCCGCAATGCGGCCATCATCGATCCGTCCGGGCATCGGTGGATGCTGTCCGGGCCGGCGACCGGATCGGCGACACCGATCCAGCACGGCGACGTCGGCTACGTGTCGGTGTGGGTGCCGGATGCCGCCCGCGCCGCCGCGTTCTACGGACACGTGCTGGGCTGGACCTACGACGCAGCCACCGGTCAGGTCACCAACACCAAGCAGCACATCGGCATCTTCAGCGTCGCGGGCAGGCCCACGATGTTCTGCTGCTACGCCGTGACCGACCTGGACGGCGCGCGCCAGGCGATCGCCGCGGGCGGAGGTCAGCCCGGCCAGATTCAGGAGTTCGACTTCGGCACCGTGCTCGACGCGACCGATCCGGCCGGGACGCCGTTCGCGGTGTTCGAGCCGAAGCCCGGCACGCCCAGGCCGGAGTTGAACGGCGCAGGGCCAGGCGAACTTTCGTACATCACCTACGAAGTTCCCGACTCGGCGGCCTTCAAGGCGTTCTACAGCCGCGTGCTGTTCTGGACGTTCGAACCCGGCCGTATCGACGACGGCTGGGGTGTGCAGGGCAGCCAGCCGATGTCGGGCATGGCCGGCGGCGCCGCGGCCGCGACGACCGTACCCATGTGGACCGTCGCCGACGTCGAAGCCGCGGTGGAACGGGTACGCGAAGCCGGGGGCACGGTGCTGCAGGAACCCGCGCAGCAACCGTACGGATTCACGGCCATGTGCGCCGACGACCAGGGTGGCCGGTTCTACCTCGGCCAGTTCTAGAGAGCGATTTGTGCACGCTCAGCGGCGCTGACCGCCGCTGAGCGTGCACAAATCGCTAGGGAAGGATGTCGGAGATGGGAGCGCCTGCGGCGATCTTGCCGCGGGCCTTCATGACTTTGCCTGGCATACCGCCGCCGACCACGCCGACCAGGACCCCGTCGCGTTCGTAGTAGGCCAGGAACTTGCGACCGTCGTCCTCGACGACGTGCACGACGTCGTCGGCCTCAGGCTCACCGAGGCACTGGATCTTGACGTCGTACTGATCGCTCCAGAAGTACGGCACCGAAACAACCGCGGAGGATTCCTGACCGAGCAGCGCAGGCACGAGCGCGCGCGCCTGGTCGGCGACGTTGCTCCAATGCTCAACGCGCGCTTGATCTCCCACGTGATCACGCCACGACGCCACATCGCCGATCGCCCACACGTGCGGCGCACTGGCCCGGCCCACCTCGTCGCACACCACGCCATTGTCGAGTTCGATACCGCTGCCCTCGAGCCAGTCGACAGCCGGATGCGAGCCGATGCCGACGACCACCAGATCGGCGTCGAGCTCGGTGCCGTCACCCAGCACCACCCGCTCGACGTGATCGGAGCCGCGCACCTCGGTCACGCCGACACCGCAACGCACGTCGACGCCCTCAGCTTCGTGCAGACGCGTCACCAGGGCACCGATCGTCTCGCCGAGCACCGAAGCCAGCGGCGTCGGCTGCGGTTCCACCAGAACCACGTCGACGCCGAGCTTGCGCAGGCTCGCCGCCACCTCGCAGCCAATGAACCCGGCACCGACCACGACAGCGCGCCGGGCCTTGCCGGCGTCCTCACGCAGGGCCATGCTCTCGTCGTAGGAACGCAGCACCCGGATGCCGGCCAGATCGGGGAACGAGCGAATGCGCTTCGGCACCAGGCCGGTCGCGATGATGAGCTCGTCGTAGCCGATTTCGCTGCCGTCGGCCAGCTTCAGCGTCTTGGCGGCGGTGTCCACCGACTGTGCCGCCGACCCCAGCCGCAGCGTGATGTTGTTCTCGGCGTAGAACTCGGCGGGCTTGAGCGTGACGTCGTCGGTCTCGGCGCGCAGCACTTCCTTCGACAGTGGTGGCCGGTCGTAGGGCAGATGGTCCTCGTCGCTGACGATCGTGATGGCCCCGGGGTACTCCGAACGCCGCAGTTGTTCGGCAGTCCGGGCCGCGGCCAGACCGCCGCCGACGATCACGACGCCCCCAGATTGCGAAGATGAAGTCACGTGGGGTTTTTACACGATGGCGCCTGAGCGTTGTGCGCCACCCTACATTTGCGCCGGTACACGACCCGCGTCACCCGCGCGCCCGCTCGATGATGTTGGACAGCACGACGATGCTCTCGCTGCGCTCGATGTCGGCCGAGGCGCGGATGCGTTCGAGCGCCTCTTCGAGGTGGCGCATATCCCGGGCCAGCACATGCAGGATGGCGTCGGCGGTGCCGGTGACGGTCGCCGCGCTCACGATCTCGGGAATGCCCACCCAGGCCGCGCGCAGCTGATCGGGCGCAATTGTGCCGTGGCAGAACACCTGTACGTAAGCCTCGGTGCGCCAGCCGAGCACGTTGCGGTCGACCACAGTGGTGAAACCACGGATCACGCCCTCGGCCACCATGCGATCCACCCGCCGCTTGACCGCGGGCGCCGACAGGTTCACCCGCTGGCCGATCTCGGCGTACGTCGCCCTCGCATGCTCGGCGAGCTCCGCCAGAATCCGCTCGTCGGTCTCGTCCAGCCGGTCCATGTCGCCTCCACGCAATAAACTGCCGCAATTCCCGATTCTCCGCAACGGATCGATGGATCACAAGCAACAAGCAGTGATTGATTGCGTGATCATGGGTTCATATCGTCGATTCATGACGATTTCCGACGATGTCATGCCCGCTGTCATGCCCACCGACGTCGCCGCACCGCCCCATGCCCGCAAATCGAGCACCCGTCATTACGCCATGACGGCACCCGAGTACTTCACCGTCGAATACGCCATCAACCCGTGGATGGATACGTCCACGCCGGTCGACACCGAACGCGCGCTGGCCCAGTGGCACGAGTTGCGCGGAATCTACGCCGACCTGGGCCACACCGTGGATCTCGTGACGCCGCGCGCCGGCCTGCCGGACATGGTCTATGCCGCCAACGGCGGATTCCTCGTCGGGCGGACCGCGGTCGTCGCGCGGTTCGCCTATCCGCAGCGCGCAGCCGAGGCCGACGCCTATGCGGAGTGGATGGCCCGGAACGGCTTCGAGCCGCTGACCACTCAGCACGTCAACGAAGGCCAGGGCGATCTGCTGCTCGTCGGGTCAACCTTGTTGGCAGGATGGGGTTTTCGCACCGATCGGCGCGCCCACGACGAGATCGCCGCCCTGACCGGGTTGACGGTGGAGAGTCTCGAGCTCGTCGATCCGCGCTTCTATCACCTCGACACCGCCCTGGCCGTGCTCGACGACACGACGGTCGCGTACTACCCGCCTGCCTTCAGCGACGCCAGCCGCGAACGCCTGCGGCAGCTCTTCGGCGATGCCATCGAAGTCGCGAGCGCAGACGCTTACGTGCTCGGCCTCAACGTCGTATCCGACGGACGCAATGTCGTGCTGCCAGCGGCCGCCACCGGATTCGCCGACCAGTTGCGCCACGCCGGGTTCGAGCCGATCGGCGTCGACCTCTCCGAACTTCTCAAGGGCGGCGGATCCGTCAAATGCTGCACCCTGGAGCTGCACTCATGACCATCCTGGAAAGCGTGGACAACGAGGCCGCGTCAGGTGCCGCGACGGCGGCGGCGATCGCACTCGACGATCGCCATGTCGCACACAACTACTCGCCGCTGCCGGTGGTCGCCGCGAGTGCCGAGGGCGCTTGGATCACCGACGTCGCCGGTCGTCGCTATCTCGATTGCCTGGCCGCGTATTCGGCGGTCAACTTCGGCCACCGCAATCCGGAGATCGTCGCGAGCGCGCACGCGCAGCTGGACCGACTGACGCTGGTGAGCCGGGCATTCCATTCGGATCGGCTGGGCCCGTTCGCCCGAGCGCTGACCGAGATGTGCGGCAAGGACATGGTGCTGCCGATGAACAGCGGCGCCGAAGCCGTCGAGAGCGGCATCAAGGTCGCCCGCAAATGGGGCACCGACGTCAAGCACGTCCCGGCGGGCCAGAGCAACATCGTGGTGGCGCGCAACAACTTCCACGGCCGCACCACCACGATCATCAGTTTCTCCGACGACGAGACCGCGCGCCGCGGCTTCGGCCCGTACACACCCGGATTCCGCTCAGTGCCGTTCGGTGATGCGGCCGTACTGGCAGACGCGATCGATGCGAACACCGTCGCGGTCCTGATCGAACCGATCCAGGGCGAAGCGGGCATCGTCGTCCCGCCCGACGACTTCCTGCCCCGCGTGCGCGAGATCTGCACGCAGCGCAACGTTCTGATGATCGCCGACGAGATCCAATCCGGCCTGGCCCGCACCGGCCGCACGTTCGCCTGTGACCACTGGGGCGTGATTCCCGATGTCTATCTGCTCGGCAAGGCGCTCGGCGGCGGTGTGGTGCCGTTGTCGGCGGTCGTCGCGGACCGCGACGTGCTGGGTGTGCTGAACCCCGGCGAGCACGGATCGACGTTCGGCGGTAATCCGTTGGCGGCGGCGATCGGCAGCACCGTGGTGGCGATGCTGCAACGCGGCGAATTCCAGGCCCGCTCAGCCGAACTCGGTGCACATCTGCACGAACGGCTGCGCGAGCTCATCGGTCACGGCGTGCTCGCCGTGCGCGGCCTCGGGCTGTGGGCCGGCGTCGACATCGACCCAGCTCTCGGCACGGGTAAGCAGCTCAGTATGGGGCTGGCCGAACGGGGTGTGCTGGTCAAGGACACGCATGGTTCGACGCTGCGGTTCGCTCCGCCACTGGTCGTCACCGCCGAGGAGATCGACTGGGCTGTTGACCGATTTGCCGACACTTTGAGGCAGGCGCGCTCATAATCGCCTAACCGGCACCTAGGAGGCACGATGTCAGCTCCAGCCCCCAGCCTGACGGGACAGATGCTGCGCCGAAGGCCCGTCATCGGCGCTCCGGTCGCCCACGGTGCCTCCGACCACCTGAAGCGAAGCATCGGGACTTTCCAGCTGACGCTGTTCGGTGTCGGCGCGACGGTCGGCACCGGCATCTTCATCGTGCTGCAGCAGGCCGTGCCCGAAGCCGGCCCCGCTGTCCTCGTCTCGTTTGTGCTCGCCGGTGTCGCGGCCGGCCTTTCGGCGATCTGCTACGCGGAAATGGCCTCCGCCGTACCGGTTTCGGGGTCTACCTACTCGTACGCCTACACCACGATGGGCGAGTTCGTCGCCATGGGGGTGGCGGCCTGCCTCTTGCTCGAATACGGCGTCTCGATGTCTGCGACCGCGATCGGCTGGGGTGGATACCTTAACCAGCTCCTCGACAACCTGTTCGGGTTCCGCCTGCCGCACGCGCTGACCGCCGCGCCGTGGGGCGAGGAACCGGGCATCATGAACCTGCCCGCCACGATCCTGATCTTCATGTGCGCGCTGCTGCTGATCCGCGGGGCAAGCGAATCGGCACTCGTCAACACCATCATGGTGATCCTCAAACTCGCGGTGTTGGGCCTGTTCATCGCGGTCGCGTTCACGGCTTTCACGACCGATCACTTCGCCGGGTTCTGGGACAAGGGATTCGTCGGCATCACCGCGGCGGCCAGCACGATCTTCTTCACCTTCATCGGGCTCGATGCCGTGTCAACGGCAGGCGACGAGGTGAAGAACCCGCAGAAAACCATGCCGCGAGCGATCATCGGGGCGTTGATCGTCGTCACCAGCGTCTACGTCCTCGTGGCATTCGCCGGTCTGGGCACGCAGTCCGCCGACGAGTTCGGGTCCGAGGAACAGGCCGAAGCCGGTCTGTCGGTGATGCTCACGAACATCCTGCACGGCCAGACGTGGGCCAGCACGATTCTGGCTGCGGGCGCGGTGATCTCGATCTTCTCGGTGACGCTGGTCGTGATGTACGGCCAGACGCGCATCCTGTTCGCGATGGGCCGCGACGGCCTGCTGCCATCGATGTTCGCCAAGGTGAATCCACGCAGCATGACCCCGGTGAACAACACCATCATCGTGGCGGTCGTCACCGGCACGCTCGCCGGGTTCGTGCCGCTCGACTATCTGTGGGACCTGGTGTCGATCGGCACGCTGATCGCCTTCGTCGTGGTGTCGATCGGCGTGATGATCCTGCGGGTCCGCGAACCGGATCTGCCCCGCTCGTTCAAAGTTCCCGGATATCCGGTGACGCCGATCCTGTCGGTCGCGGCCTGCCTGTTCGTGTTGTACGGCCTGCCCGCGATCACGTGGCTGTGGTTCGGCCTGTGGGTCAGCGCTGTGCTGTTGTTCTACCTGGTGTGGAGCCGCCACCACAGCGCACTGAACGACGGTGGTGACGGCTACATCCCCGGCGCAGCGGCCGGCGAGGACGATGTGATGACGACGCGGCCTGAGGATCGCGCATGACGGGCCATCGAGGAGCGAAGGCGGATCGCGCATGACGGGCCAGCGAGGAGCGAAGGCGGATCGCGGATGACTGTCGTGGTCGGCTATCTGGTGGGCAAGGGTGGATCCTCAGCTTTGCACCTCGCGGTCGGCGCGGCCCGGACACTTGAGACGTCGTTGGCCGTGGCGACGGTTGTACCGCGGCCGTGGATGACGCCGTCGCCGGCCCGCATCGACGCCGAATATGCCCAATACGCAGCACAACTGGCGGCCTCGTCGGCCGAACAGGCCCGCGAGCGCGTCGCCGCACTGGACGACGAACTCGAGGTCAGCTTCCACAAGTTCGCGCACCGGTCGGTTTCGGACGGTCTGCTGGAGGCCGTCGCATCACTGGATGCCGAAGCGTTGGTGCTGGGTTCGGCTGCGGACGGCAAGCTCGGGCAGGTGGTCGTCGGTTCGACCGCCGACCGGCTGCTGCATTCCTGCCCGGTTCCGCTGGCGATCAGCCCACGTGGGTATCGTAGGCCGAAAAGCGGTGTGCTGTCGCGGATCACGTGTGCTTACCCGGGCACGCGCGAATCCGTCGGCGTCGTCCGGCGGATCGCGTCCATCACCGAACGGCTCGACACCTCGATGCGGGTCGTGACGTTCGCCGTCCGCGGGCGCAGCATGTTCCCACCGCTCGTGGGGCTGCAGAGCGAGGATGCCATCCTGCAGGAGTGGGCAGCCCAGGCGCGGGAATCGTTGCAGCAGTTGAAGGATGACCGGATCGTCGATGACGACGTCGAACTCGAGGTCGTCACCGGCGACGGCTGGGACGAGGCGCTCGACGCGGTCGACTGGCTCGACGGCGAGATCCTGGCCATCGGCACCACGCCCGCCGGTGTGGTGGCCCGGGTGTTCCTCGGCGAGCGCGGGTCAAAGATCCTGCGGCACAGCCCTGTTCCGGTGCTCGTACTGCCCGGCTAGCTTGCGCGAACAGACGCGCGGGTACCCGAGAACGGCGAATTTCGGGTAACCGCGCTGGGGGCACCTCCCGCTTGCGGGGGACTGCTCGGCCGAAAAGATCAGTACTTCATCACGCCGCGGTCGACGGCGATCTGGCTGCCCGACAGGGTCGCCGAGCCGTCACCGGCCAACCACGCCACCACGTCGGAAACCTCTTCCGGCGTCATGAATGTCGAGCGGCCCTCGTCGTCGAGGCCCACGGGATGCAGCGGCATCGGGGCGAAGCTGTGCAGGTAGCTCGGGTACTTCGCGAACACCTGAGCCATCGCCTCCGGCTCGATCATCGGGGTGTTGATCGAGTACGGGTGGATGGAGTTCACCCGGATGCCGTACTCCCCCACCTCCAGCGCCAACGCGTTGGTCAGGGCGACCAGACCGTGCTTCGAGGCGGCGTAATGGCCGTTGCCCGGGGTCGCCTTGAGACCGGCTGACGAGCTCACGATGATGATGGATCCGCCGTTGCCCGCCTCGATCATCGCGGGCACCGCGGCCCGAATGGTCCGCCAGGTTCCGTTGAGATTGACGTCGACGACGGTGTCGAACTGCTCGGGCGACATCTCGAACAGCCGGCCCCAGCTGAGGACACCGGCGTTGGCCACCACGATGTCGAGCCTGCCGAACTGCTCGATGCCGTCGGCCACGACCTGCTGTTGGGCGGCCAGGTCGCGGATGTCGACCTCGCGCGCCAGCACCTTGCGGCCGGTCGCCTCGACCGCGCTGACCGTCTCGGCGAGCTCCTGCGACGTCGCGGGCGCGTAGGTGATGGTGTCGTCGACGACGGCGCACACGTCGATCGCGATGATGTCGGCACCTTCGTTGGCGAGCCTGATCGCATGCGCGCGCCCCTGCCCGCGCGCAGCGCCGGTTATGAATGCCACGCGCCCTTCGAGCGATCCACTGCCTGCCGCCATCACCGGTCCTTTCGTGATCCCCGGCCCAGGCTAACAGCAGAAGTAGAACGTGTTCCAGATCCCTACCAATCCAGTGGATCGCGGATGATCGGGCAGGTCATGCAGTGGCCGCCGCCGCGCCCGCGGCCGAGCTCGGCGCCGACGATGGTGATCACCTCGACACCGGCTTTGCGCAGCAGCGAGTTGGTGTGGGTGTTGCGGTCGTATGCGAAGACGACCCCCGGTTCGACGGCGACGAGGTTGTTGCCGCTGTCCCACTGCTGGCGCTCCGAGTCGTAGGCGGTGCCGCCGGTTTCGACGACGCGCAGACTGCTCAGCCCGAGTGAATCGGCGACGGTCTCGACGAAGGGCTTGGTGGCCTCCTCGACCTCGACGCCCGGGTCGGTGTCACTGGGATGCAGGATGAACGGCTCGATCGAGTCGACGATGCCCGGGTAGATCGTCACCACATCACGGTCGGCGAAGGTGAACACGGTGTCGAGGTGCATGGCCGACCGCAGTTTCGGCATGCCTGCCACGATCACCTTCTCGGCCGCCTCCGCCGCGAACAGCTCGGCCGCGACCTGCGTGATCGCCTGACGTGAGGTGCGTTCGCTCATGCCGATCAGCACGACGCCGTTGCCGGGCACCATGACGTCGCCGCCCTCGATCGTCGACAGACCCCAGCTTTCCTCCGGATCGCCCCACCACACCGTCGAACCGATGTAGTCGGGATGGAATTCGTAGATCGCCTTCATCAACAAGGTCTCGTCGTGCCGGGCCGGCCAGAACAACGGATTGAGCGTGAGCCCGCCGTAGATCCAGCACGTGGTGTCGCGCGTGTAGAGCGTGTTGGGCAGTGGCGGCATCAGGTATTCGGTGACGCCCGTGGCCTCGCGCGCCAAAGCCCGGTAGCCCGACTGCATTTCGGCGGGTAGATCACGGATCGACATGCCACCGATCAACAGCTCCGTCAACCGGCGCGAGGTCAACGAGTCCAGAAACGCTCGGGTGTCGTCGACGAGGCCGAGACCGACCTCGTTCGCGACGATCTTGCGGTCCAGCAGCCAGGCTTTGGCCTCGGGGATGTCCATCGTCTCGGTGAGCAAGTTGTGCAGCTCGACCACCTCGACGTCGCGGTCGCGCATCTTGTCCATGAAGTCGAAGTGGTCGCGGCGCGCGTTCTGCACCCACAGCACATCGTCGAACAACAGGTCGTCACAGTTGGTCGGGGTCAGCCGTTCATGCGCCAATCCGGGCGAGCACACCAGCACCTTGCGCAGCTTGCCCACTTCGGAGTGCACGCCGTAGGTGTCTGAAAGATTGGTCATCTCAGTCCTTTCGATCACTTGACTCCGGTCGTCGATGCCGGGTCGGGCAGATGCACAAGTCCCGTCGGCTCTACCGGGTTCGGCAGATCTAGGTGCATCGCGCCGGTCGCCAGGCTCACCACGGCGGCGATCGCACCGATCACGATCGCGCCGAAGAGCAACGCCTCGGCGGGCCGGAATATGCGCAGGCCGCGCTCACGCCGCGCAATCACGTAGAGCACCGCTCCGGGCGCATAGAGCAGACACGACAGCAGGAGGTGATCCAAACCTGCGGCGTAGAGCAGGAACAACGTATAAGCAGTCGCCAGCGCGGCCACGATCATGTCCGGTACCAACGATCGGCGATCGCCGTAGGTCTCCCGCGTGATGGTGAGCTTGAGCGCGTACGCGGCGGCCAGCAGGTACGGGACCAACGCTAGCGCCGCGGTCAGATCCAGCATGAAGTCCAGCGCGTTGGCGGCGAACAGCACGAGTATGAGCAGGAGCTGCACCAACCCGGTCGCCATGATCAGCGCGGTGACCGGTGCGCCATGAGAGTTGGTGCGCGTCAGGAACTTCGGCATGTCGTCGTTCTTCGCCGGGAGATAGAGAATCTCGGCCGCCATCAGTGTCCAGGCCAGGTACGCGCCCAGCACCGACAACAGCACACCGATGCGTATGAACACCGAACCCCACGGCCCCACCACCGATTCCAGTACGGCGGCCATCGGCGGGTCGTCGACCTGACCGAGTTCCTCCTGCGGCATCACGCCGTACGAACACAACGTCACCAGCATGAATACCGCGAGCACAGACAAGAATCCGGTGACGGTGGCACGCCCGACATGCTCACGCTTGCGCGCGAACCGCGAGTAGACGCTGGCGCCCTCGATGCCCAAGAACACGAAAACCGTGATGAGCATCGTGCCTTTGGCTTGTTCGAACAGCGAATTCCACGAGTAGTTTCCGTCACCGCCCCAGAAGTTCGCAGTGAACACGTCAGTTTGGAAGGCGATGACCGTGATGACGATAAACACCAGGATGGGAACGACTTTGGCGAACGTGGCGATCCGGTTGATGATCGCCGCCTCCTTGACGCCCCGCAGAATCAGAAAGCAGAACAGCCACACCCCGACCGACGAGATGAGCACAGCCACCACCGTGTCCCCGGAACCGAGGGCCGGAAACAACGCGCTGGCGGTCGCCATGATGAGCACCCAGTACGACGTGTTGCCCGCGCAGGCCGAAGCCCAGAATCCGAACGCGGAATTGAAGCCGACGTAATCACCGAAGCCGGCCTTGGCGTACGCGTAGACGCCAGCGTCGAGATCGGGCTTGCGATTGGCCAGTCGCTGAAAAACGAAAGCCAGCATCAACATTCCGGTTCCGGCGATCGTCCACGCGATCAACGCACCCGCGACACCGGATTCGGCACCGAATCGGCGCGGGAGCAGGAAGACGCCCGACCCGATCATCGAGCCGATCACCATCGCCGTCAGCGTGGGCAGACTGACTTTGCCGTCGGCCTTTTCGGTCTGTTCTTCGGTGGCGGTCATGGCTCGTCTCCAACTCTGTGAGTAGGCAGCTTGACGATCTTGAACCTGGTGTAACGGTAGACCACGTCGCGCAGCGGAGAAGCGATGTTGAGGAGGGCGAACAGCCGCTGTGCGCCGATGGCGGTCGGACCGAGTGCATCAGCCAGCGTTGACGGGCAGACCGTCCGTGGCGCCGATGTTTCGATCATTCAGCGTGTGCCCGCGATGAATTCAACCGCACACACCGCGACGTTACCACCGGCCGATGGCATGCCGGTTACAGATCCGCGATTATCTGTTGCCGCTTGGCGGTGTATTCGGCCTCGGTGATGGCACCCGTCGCACGCAATGTCTCGAGTTCCTGCAGGCGTTGCGCGGTCGAGGGCTCCGGCGGGGCCATGAAGGGCGCCGCGGCGGGCGCGGCCTGTGGTGCGGGTTGCGCCGCTGTCTTCTGGGCCGCCGCGCGCCTCACCACTGCCTGCACCTGTTCGCGCGCCGCGGGATTGGCGCGCAGATCGATCATGTTGTTGATTCCGATGTTGTGCGCCTTGAGGATCTGCAGGATCTCCATCAGGGGCTCGGTCTGGCCGGTGAGGTCATATGTGGTGTTGTCCTCGGCCACCGTGAAGGTGGCGGGCATCAACCCGCTGACCAAACTGCTTCTGTCCCAGTCGATCCGATACTCGTGCGTGGTCGGATCGACAATGGCGACCAGCCGGCGGTTGGTGATCATCGGCAACCGAGTGACAGACGCGATCACCCGGTCTTGGGTGGCGAATGGCGCGATGCCTGGACCGGAGATCTGCAGATCGAGCTTCACCAGCGGTTGTTCGTTGATCCGCGTGTTGGTCTCCTGAATACCGGTGACCTGCGCGAGCGCCAGTACGCCCTGTTGTTCGAGCTGCTGGTTCTTGGCCGCGGTCTTCGAGCCGTAGGCCGTGATGGCCAGGGCGATCAACACGTCGACGGCGGTGATGAGCAGACCCGCCCAGAACATCCACTTCATCATGGGCTGAGCGCCGCTCACGAAGTAGATGGTCAAAAATATGGGACCGACGATCCCGCACAGCAGAACGAATGCCTGGATACGGACATACCGCCACAATGTGGACATCGCCTGCTCCCGTCGTCGCGCCCGGCGCAATCAGCGTAGCGTCGAGCGGCCGGTCAGGCGGTTTTATCAGGCGCCGGGCGGAACCATCTGGCTGCCCATGGCCGACCGCGAGGCCAGCTGGTACAGCGTCCAGGTCCAGGGCAGCTGCCCGCCGCCGGCGGTGGCATAGCTCGTGTGGACGGCGATCGCGGCCGCCGTCACCTCTTCGGCCTCGGGATCGTAGTCGCACACGGCGTCACCGAGATTGCACACGCTGATCGTGCGGCTTCCGACCGACACGGGTAGCGCGCCCGGGGCATGAGCCAGGATCGGCCAGTCCTGGGCGACACCCTTTCCGGCGCCGGGAACGCCGGTGACGGAGCCGAGGTTGATGGTCGGGTCCGTCGGCAACCGGTCGCCGTCGGCGATCAGCAGTGCGGCGGCCAGATTGGGGCTCGTTGCGAGCGCGTGCAGATTGCGGTGGACGACCATCGCGCCCTGCGAGTAGCCGGCCAGCACCACCGAGGTGGCCGGGCACCGCTGGGTGAACGCCGCGTACTGGCTGCCGAGGGCGGCCACACCGGCGTCGACGCTGCCCATGAAGCCGCCCCAGCCCAGCAGGTCGCCGTCGGCAGGCACTTCGGTCGCCGGGTAGACGACAGCCTCAGCTGTCATGGTTCGGCCGTCTTGCTGGACCAGCCGGGAGAAATCCTGCAGGGATTGGTAGACCGGGCGCCCCATGCCGCCGTTGACCGCCGGATCGGTGCGCTCGCCGGAGCCGGCAACGCCGATCCAGTGCACGTCCGGGCATGTGGGGTTCGCCGACGCCGTCGCCGCCGTCAGGCCGATCAAAGCCGCACCTGCGATTGCTGCGGCGCTGACCAGTGCACTCAACCGTCGAAACATCAGCCGAACCCCCTACCCATGGTGTACGGGTGGTTCATCGCCACAACGGTCACATGCGTTACATCGACGCGCGGCCGACCGCGCGCCGGTGAATCAGAACGGCAGACCGACCGCGCGCGTGATGCTCGGCAGCTTGGCGAACGGGTCCTCGATCCGCGGCATCTGGGGCGGCGGCGGCAGCTGCGGCGGCGGGATCTTCGACCAATCGACCTGCGGCATCTGCGGCGGCGGGATCTTGGACAAGTCGACGTTCGGCGGCGGGATCTTCGACCAGTCCACGTTCGGGGGCGGCAGCTTGGACCAGTCCACCTGCGGCGGAGGCGGCAGACTCGGCAGACCGGTGCCCGTCGTCGCGGCCGGTCCGAGCATCAGCGCGGCAAGGCTGGTCGGCTGCGGTACGCCGGGATTCTGACGGCCGTTGCTCGACGCGATGATGATGTCGCCCAACACGTCCAGTGCGCCGCCGCCGACCCATCCCGCTGTGCCCGACACCGCGGCGATGACGGCGTCCGCGCTTGGGGCCGCATTCGCGGCGGCAAGACTCGGTGCCCAGGAGGAGGCGTCCGGCGGCCTGAATCCGGTGTCGAACCCGGGCCAAGAGATCGTGGGTGCTTGCGAATTTCCGGATGTCTCGGACGTCGCGGGAGAGCGGGGCGCGGTGGCGATCGGCGGCTTGAACAGATCAGCGATTCCGCCCGTCGAGCTCGCAGCCGGTGCCGCCGACGGGGCCGGCGCAGGAGCCGGCGTCGACGGCGGTGCGGGTGGCGCCGCTTGAGGTGCGGGGGGATGCGCGGCCACCGGTTGGGCATGCGCGGCGGGCCCGGATGCGACGGCCGGGCTCGGGCTCTGGGGTGGCGCGGTGTCCGGCTGCTGTCCGGTGACCCAGATGAGCGCGCCGACCGCGACGACGGCGACAGTTGTCGAGATGCCGGCAATGATCCGCGACGGACTGAGCTGGCCCTGAACCCGCTCGGCGAGCGTCGTCACCTCCGGGATCGGTTCGGTTACATCGACGTCCACCTGATACCTCGACTCGTAGCGATCAATTGTGCGGGCTACTACTTTTCGACAACGCTCCCCCGGCAAACTATCACCGCGCCAGGCGAAATGGGCGACTCCCTGGTTGTTGCGCACGAAAAATCCCCATGTCGCATCGCCGGAACGTGAGCCGAATCACGTCGTCGCCAAAAACAAAGCGGCGCCCACCCTTTCGGGTGGGCGCCGCAATGATGGCGTCAGATCAACTACTTGTTGATCACGTAGGCGAGCCTACTTGTTGATCTTCGTGACCCGGCCGGCGCCGACGGTACGGCCGCCCTCGCGGATCGCGAAGCGCAGGCCCTCGTCCATGGCGACGGGCTGGATCAGCTTGACGGAGATGTCGGTGTTGTCACCGGGCATAACCATCTCGGTGCCCTCCGGCAGCGTCACCACACCGGTCACGTCGGTGGTGCGGAAGTAGAACTGCGGACGGTAGTTGTTGAAGAACGGCGTGTGGCGGCCGCCCTCGTCCTTGGACAGGATGTAGACCTGGCCCTCGAACTCGGTGTGCGGGGTGGTGGTGCCGGGCTTGACCACAACCTGGCCACGCTCGACGTCCTCACGCTTGATGCCGCGCAGCAGCAGACCGACGTTGTCACCGGCCTGGCCCTGATCGAGCAGCTTGCGGAACATCTCGACACCGGTGACCGTGGTCTTGGTGGTGTCGGGGCGGATGCCGACGATCTCGACTTCCTCGTTCACATTGATGATGCCGCGCTCGACGCGACCGGTGACCACGGTGCCGCGGCCGGTGATCGTGAAGACGTCCTCGACGGGCATCAGGAACGGCTTGTCGGTCTCACGAACCGGATCCGGGATCGACTCGTCGACGGCGTCCATCAGGTCCTCGACCGACTTGACCCACTTCTCGTCGCCTTCCAACGCCTTGAGCGCCGAAACCCGCACGACCGGGGCTTCCTCGTCGAAGTCCTGAGCGGCCAGCAGCTCGCGGACCTCCATCTCGACGAGCTCGATGAGCTCCTCGTCATCCACCGCGTCCGACTTGTTCAGCGCGACCAGGATGTAGGGCACACCCACCTGGCGGGCCAGCAGCACGTGCTCGCGGGTCTGCGGCATCGGGCCGTCGGTAGCGGCGACCACCAGGATCGCGCCGTCCATCTGGGCGGCACCGGTGATCATGTTCTTGATGTAGTCGGCGTGGCCGGGAGCGTCCACGTGAGCGTAGTGCCGCTTCTCGGTCTGGTACTCGACGTGCGAGATGTTGATCGTGATGCCGCGCTGACGCTCTTCAGGCGCATTGTCGATCTGGTCGAATGCGCGCGATTCGTTCAACTCCGGGTACTTGTCATGCAGAACCTTGGTGATTGCTGCAGTGAGCGTGGTCTTGCCGTGGTCAACGTGACCGATGGTCCCGATGTTGACGTGCGGCTTCGTCCGCTCGAACTTCGCCTTCGCCACTGTGGTGTCCTCCTGGACTTGTTGGTGCTTTTTCTAAAGCAGTGTTGATGTGTTCAGTTGTGTGGTCCCGACGACCGCCGACCTACTGGCCGGTGGCCTTCGCGCGCTCATTGCTCGGCTCCGGCTCAGTGTCGCGCCTCGGCCGCAAGCGGCCATCGATGCTCTACTGACCCGTCGCCTTCGCGATGATCTCCTTCGACACGTTCGCCGGAACCTCGGCGTACGAATCGAACACCATGGAGTAGTTCGCCCGGCCCTGGGTCTTCGACCGGAGGTCGCCGACGTAGCCGAACATCTCCGACAGCGGAACCTGCGCCTTGACGACGCGCGCACCGCTTCGCTCCTCCATGGCCTGGATCTGACCACGGCGGGAGTTCAAGTCGCCGATCACGTCACCCATGTAGTCCTCGGGCGTCGTGACCTCGACAGCCATGATGGGCTCCAGGATCACCGGCTGAGCGGCCTGCGCGGCCTTCTTCAGCACCTGCGAACCTGCCACCTTGAACGCCATTTCCGAGGAGTCGACCTCGTGGTAGGCGCCGTCGAGCAGCGTCACCTTCAGGTTCACCAGCGGGTAGCCGGCCAGCACGCCGTACTGCATGGCGTCCTGCGCACCGGCATCCACCGACGGGATGTACTCACGCGGGATGCGGCCACCGGTGACCTTGTTCTCGAACTCGTAGGTCGCACCGTCCTCGCCGACGAACGGCTCGAGGTTGATGATGACCTTCGCGAACTGGCCCGAGCCACCCGTCTGCTTCTTGTGGGTGTACTCGACGTTCTGCACGGCACGGCGGATGGTCTCGCGGTAAGCCACCTGCGGCTTGCCGACGTTGGCCTCGACCTTGAACTCGCGACGCATCCGGTCGACCAGGATGTCCAGGTGAAGTTCGCCCATACCGCCGATGACGGTCTGGCCGGTCTCCTGGTCCAGGTGAACCTTGAACGTCGGATCCTCTTCGGCCAGCTTCTGGATCGCCGTACCGAGCTTTTCCTGGTCGCTCTTGGTCTTGGGCTCGATGGCCACCTCGATCACGGGATCGGGGAAGGTCATCGACTCCAGCACGATCTGCTCGTTGGCGTCGCTCAGGGTGTCACCCGTCGTGGTGTCCTTCAGGCCGATCACGGCGTAGATGTGACCGGCGGACGCCCGCTCGACCGGGTTCTCCTTGTTGGCGTGCATCTGGAACAGCTTCCCCAGCCGCTCCTTCTTGCCCTTGGTGGAGTTGACCACCTGCGAACCGGACTCGACGGTGCCCGAGTACACGCGGACGTACGTCAGCTTGCCGAAGAACGGGTGCACCGCGATCTTGAACGCCAGCGCCGAGAAGGGCTCGTCGGTGGACGGCTTGCGGCTGATGATCTCGTCCTCTTTGCCGGGGACGTGACCCTGCACGGACTCGACGTCCAGCGGCGACGGCAGGTAATCGATGACCGCGTCGAGCATGGGCTGCACGCCCTTGTTCTTGAACGCGCTGCCGCACAGGACCGGGTACAGCTCGCTGGCCACGGTCAGCTTGCGGATGGCGGTCTTGATCTCGTCGATCGAGAGCTCTTCGCCACCGAGGTACTTCTCCAGCAGCGCCTCGTCGGTCTCGGCGACCGTCTCGATGAGCTTGGTGCGGTACTCCTCGGCCTTGTCGGCGAGATCGGCCGGGATTTCCTCGACCTCGTACTTCTCACCGAGCGCGGTCTCGCCACGCCACACCTTGGCCTTCATCTCGACCAGGTCGATGATGCCGATGAAGTCGTTCTCCGCGCCGATCGGCAGCTGGATCACCAGAGGCTTGGCGCCGAGGCGCTCCTCGATGGTGCGCACGGTGAAGTAGAAGTCCGCACCGAGCTTGTCCATCTTGTTGACGAAGCAGATTCGCGGCACGTCGTACTTGTCGGCCTGACGCCACACCTGCTCGGACTGGGGCTCGACGCCCTCCTTGCCGTCGAAGACGGCGACCGCACCGTCGAGAACCCGCAGGGACCGCTCCACCTCGACGGTGAAGTCGACGTGCCCGGGGGTGTCGATGATGTTGATCTGGTTCTGGTTCCAGAAGCACGTCACGGCGGCGGAGGTGATGGTGATACCCCGCTCCTGCTCCTGCTCCATCCAGTCGGTCGTGGAGGCACCGTCGTGCGTCTCACCGATCTTGTAGTTCACACCGGTGTAGTAGAGGATGCGCTCGGTCGTCGTCGTTTTACCGGCGTCGATGTGCGCCATGATGCCGATGTTGCGGACCTTGTGCAGGTCAGTCAGCACGTCCTGTGCCACGGAAGTCTTCCCACTCTTTCGCTTGAATATTTGTTGGTGTTACGCCCGCCGCAGCACTGCAACGGGCGTCGAGATCACCAGCGGTAGTGCGCGAAGGCCCGGTTCGCTTCGGCCATCTTGTGGGTGTCCTCACGCCGCTTGACGGAGGCGCCCAGGCCATTGCTGGCGTCCAGGATCTCATTGGCGAGACGCTCGACCATGGTCTTCTCCCGGCGCTGTCGCGAGAAGCTCACCAGCCAGCGCAGGGCCAGCGTGGTGGAACGATCGGGGCGAACCTCGACGGGGACCTGGTAGGTCGCGCCACCGACGCGACGGCTGCGCACCTCGAGGGCGGGCTTCACATTGTCGAGCGCGCGCTTGAGGGTGACCACCGGATCGGTGCCGGTCTTGTCGCGGGCCTGCTCGAGCGCACCATAAACAATGCGCTCAGCCAGCGATTTCTTCCCCTGCAGAAGAACCTTGTTCACCAGCTGGGTGACCAGCTGCGACCCGTAGACCGGGTCGTTGACCAACGGACGCTTGGGCGCCGGTCCCTTGCGCGGCATTAGCTCTTCTCCTTCTTCGCGCCATAGCGGCTGCGGGCCTGCTTGCGGTTCTTGACGCCCTGGGTGTCGAGCGAACCGCGAATGATCTTGTAGCGGACACCGGGCAGGTCCTTCACACGACCGCCACGCACCAGCACCATCGAGTGCTCCTGCAGGTTGTGACCCTCGCCCGGGATGTAGGCGGTCACCTCCACCTGGCTGGTCAGCTTCACGCGCGCGACCTTGCGAAGTGCCGAGTTCGGCTTCTTCGGCGTGGTGGTGTACACGCGGGTGCACACGCCGCGACGCTGCGGGCTGCCCTTGAGGGCCGCGGTCTTCACCTTGGCGATCTTGTCGCGGCGGCCCTTACGGACCAGCTGCTGGATGGTTGGCATGTACCGGCTTTCTCTGTGTTGCTTGTGTTGCTCGTTCTTTTTAAGTCTCTGTACTGCAGTTACGCCCCAGACGTGTACCCCGCGTCCGGGCGTGTCGCACGCGCCCGCACCGGCGGAATTCCGATGCGTGTTAGACATGCGAATTGGCCCGGCGTGCGGGCACGCTTGCGAAACTCCTCAGCCGCATGCGCCTTTCCGGCCAGGCACGATCCACCACAATACCAGGGCCGACCGCGCCGAAACAAACTCGTGCGCAGTCGCCTAATCGCAGGTCAGAGCCTACGGCTGTCGACGCTCCATCCCGGAGGCCAATCGCAGCAGCATGTCGGTGAAAACCGCATCGGTGTCAATATCGTCCATCACGCCGGTCATTTCCAGCAGGACGAAGCCGTGCAGCGCCGACCAGAACTCGAGCGCCGCGTAGAACGCGTCCTCCCCCTCCAGGCCGTAGGACGCCAGAACAGCGATCACCGGGCCCGCCGCAGCTTTGGTCGCCGCCGAGTACTCGGGATCGTCGCCACCGAACGGCATCCGGGTGAAGGCCGAGTAGCGGCCCGGGTGGTGATGGGCATAGCTGCGGTAGGCGCTGGCCATCGCCATGACGGCATCGTCGCGCGTCCGGCCCTGACCCACGGTGTTGAGCATCGCGATGATGTCGTCGACCACACGCATCCGGACCGTGCGGCGCAGGTCTTCGAGGCTGTGCACATGGTTGTACAGCGACGGCCCCTTGGTGCCGAGCTGGCTGGCCAGCGCGTTGATGGTCAGCGCGTCCCAGCCCTCCCGATCCAGAAAGGTCAGCGCAGCGTTGACGATCGAGTCGCGGCTGAGCCTCGTGGTCCTGGCCGATCGCGACCGGCCGCCCGCCGTCTGCGGCTCCGGCCGAACTGACATGTGCGCACTACCTTTGGGTCGAGGTTGCGACCCTGGTGCGGGTCGCCGTGAAACTCTAGTCCCTCGAGTCCGAAGAACCCGGCAGGTCAGTTCACTCGGTCCTGGCTGAGTTGGGCGAGCTGCTCGGTGATCGTGCACAGATCCGGCAGGACGGCCGGGTTCATCGTCTGGATCGACCAGGTGATGACGTCACCACCTTTGGCCACATAGATGCTGCAGACATTGGCGTCGGCCGCCTTGAACCCCTTGTTGCCGTCGATCGAGAGTTCGGTCAGCGTCCGGCCGGCCCGCTGCTCCAACGACCGCTCGGTGTCCATGTCACTGCCCCGGTACCACCACGTCGAGATCCCCATGCCCGCGCCGAACGTGCCCAGCACGGTGTTCTCCTGCCAGAAGCAGCCCGAGTCGCTGACCACGACTCTCGTGAACATCGACGAGCCGACGGCGTTGCGGACATCGTCGTCGGTGACCCCGTTGCAGTCCGCACTCTGAAAACCCCCGCCTGATGGCGCCGGCGGGGGCGGGGTGTCCGGCGCGTCGGGCGAACCGCACCCGGCGAGCAGTGCGGCGCCTGCGGCGAGGCCGGCGACGAGTCTGGCTGGTAACGCACGACCGGGCACGTCAGAGTTCCGACTGCAGCGTTCGGGACAACAGTTTCTCGGCGTCCTTGCACGGATCGCCGATGTTCTGACCACGCAGCTGCACCCACCAGCTGAGCACGCCGGGGCCGGCGGCCGCGGTGGCCGAGCACGCCGCGCCGGTCACGTCGCGCCTGGCGAGGAAGGCCTGGTGACGTTCGACGACGGTGTCGGTGATGTGCGCGTCACGCTCCTCGGCCACCGTGCGCTCCCGTTGCAGGGTTCCGGTTTCGAACCACGAGAAGATGACGTCGAGCATCGCCGGCGGGCCGTCGGGTGCGCCTTTGCGGGACAGGACGTACTGGCAGACCGCGCCGCTGTAGGGGCGCACCACATTGTCGGCGGCGAGGATCTCCTGCACCGTGCTGTCGACCAGAAGCCCGCACCGGTCGTCGACATAGCCGTAGCTTCGGTTCGGGTCGGAAGGGTCGGGCTGTGCGCGTTGCGCCGTCCCCGAGATCGTCTGCGAGCACGCCGCGGCCGTCACCACGGCTGTGACCGCGATGGCAGCAGCCTCGATAACACGCCGGTACATCGGAGAACACGCTACCGAGCACTGCCAACTCCCGCGACCGATCAGCGCCTGCCGGCCGAACTCGCCAACAGTTGCCGTGACGCCGACGCCGCCACGTACTCTTCAAACCAGCGGATCGGAAGGGGAACACCGTGCATTGGAGACCGCGTCGGCGCGCGAGCTTGACCACCGCGAGCCGGACACTCGCCGCCTGCCTCATCGCCATGCCGGCCGTGCTGGCCGTCGGCACGCCCACCGCGGCAGCCAAGAACGGCGACACCCACGTCACCGGCCAGGGCATCGAGCAGACGATCGATTGCAACAACTCCACCCTGTTCGTCAACGGCACGGGCAACCAGGTCAACGCACTGGGAACGTGCTGGGCGGTGACTGTGCAGGGGTCGTCCAACGTGGTGATCGCCGACAACGTCGTCAACGACATCACGGTGTACGGCTGGGATCAGACCGTGTTCTTCAAGAACGGTGCGCCGGTGTTGGTCGACCGCGGCCGCGAACTGGGTATGACGAACCGACTCGATCGCGTACCCGCCTGAGTAAGGAAGCAAGGGAGTACATGCGCGCCCACATGACGAAAATCCTCGGCACCGCCGCTGCCGCCGTCGCCGTATTCGGCTTGGCGGCCTGTGGTTCGGAGAGTCAGGACACCACGAGCCCGTCGGCGACGGCCGGCTCCTCCGGGCTCAACGTCGAGGTCGGCAACACGATCAACTACATGTCCGTCGGCACCACCGCAGACATCGACTGCGCCGACGGCAAGTCGCTGACGGTCGGCGGGGCGAACAACACGCTGACCGTCAAGGGCACCTGCGCCAACGTCAACATCGGCGGGTCCGACAACAAGATCAACTTCGAGAAGATCGACAAGGACCTCACGGTCGTCGGGCTCAACAACACCATCACCTACCGCGACGGCGACCCCAAGGTCACCAACACCGGCAGCGGCAATTCCGTCAGCAAGGGTTAGACCGCACTCGCCCCGTGCCTGCCGGCGCCCGCCGCGAACCGTCCGGCACCGTCCATCGCCTCGTCCTTGACGCGTGCGATGCTCGCGAACTCGAAATCCATTGCCGCCTCTTCCGATTCGCCCCACTGATGCAGTGCCGAGAGACGGTCGGCGCGCATGCACTGCTGCGGCAACCGGGCGAGTTGAGCGGCCAACTCCTCGGCGGCCTCGCGGGCCTGCCCCTTCGGCACCACCCGATTGGCCAGCCCGATGGCATGCGCCTCGGCGGCGTCGACGGCACGTCCGGTGAGGATCAGGTCCATGGCGCGGCTCTGACCGATCAGCCGCGGCAGCCGCACGGTCCCCCCGTCGATGAGCGGCACGCCCCAGCGGCGACAGAACACGCCCATCACGGCGTCCTCCTCGACGACCCGCAGATCGCACCACAACGCGAGTTCCAGGCCTCCGGCCACCGCATGGCCGCTCACCGCGGCGATCACCGGCTTGGACAACACCATCCGGCTCGGCCCCATCGGCCCCGGCCCGGTGCGGTGCACCTGGTTGGCCTCCGGGGTGCCGAACGCCTTCAGATCGGCCCCGGCACAAAATGTTCCACCCGCGCCGGTCAACACCGCGACCGACGCCGAGTCGTCGGCATCGAACTCCTCGAACGCCGCGAACAACGCCGCCGCGGTGGGCCCGTTGACCGCATTGCGGGCATGCGGACGGTCGATGATGACGGTGGTCACCGCACCATTGCGTTCGATCCGGACGGGTTCGCTCACGTCGCCTCCATCAGTTCCGTGCGGTCGCGCCGCGCGACGAGTTCGGCGGCGAAGTCCTTGTAAGCCTTGCGCAGTGCGGTGCCCGGCCAATCGGCCGGCAACAGTTCGCCCGGCAGCACCGGATCGGTGAGCAGATGGCGCACGATGCCGGCCGCGGCCTGGAATCGACCGGGAACATCCGTGGCCGAAGACATTTCGTCGAGCAGCCAGCCCGCTGTGCCGGTCCAGTCGGGCAGGTCCCACAATGTCGCGGCCAGTTCCGCGGGCTCGTCATCGCGCGTGTGCAAAACGCGTACCCGATCGGTGATCTCAGCCGGCAACACCTGGTCGAGGTTGTCGGGCCGCATCCACACGCCTTCGCGCAGTTCGGCGAACCGGCACTGCTGCAGCGTGTTCCGCAGTGACGCTCGCGTGCGCGCATCGGTGCCCACACTCGTGATCACGAGAGTCAGCCAACTGCCGTCGTACGCACGCAGTTTGGGATCGATCGCGTCGTCCTGCCTGCGCTGCCGGACCAGCAGTCGGTCCGAGAGCCGGTATCCGTCCTCCGAGCGCACCAGGTCACCCGCGCTCACCATTCGCGTCAACGCGACCCGCAGAGTCGGTTCGCGGATGTCGAAATCCGCTGTCAGCTGGACGAGTTCGGCCGCGCTCGCCCAGGCCGGGTGCGCACCGAGCAGCACGCTCAGCACGACCGAACGGGCCGTCATGCGATTGAGCGCGGCCACCTCACACCCCGGATGCCTTACGTCCGTAATCACCCAGCGGCTCGTCGCGGTGACGCACCGCCTCTCGGAAACCGTGTTCGCGGGCGTCGGCGACGAACGCGTGCCCTTCGGGGGTGTGCCGCGCGATGCCGTCGAACACCGTGCTGACCATCTGACTGGTCGCCACACCCTGTTGCAACAATGCCGAATTGCATGCCAGTTTGGCCATGATGAGCTGGTTGACCGGCATCGCCGCGATACGGGCGACGAGGCGTTCGGTGCGTTCGTCGAGGTCTTCCGGCTCCGGTGCCTCGACGGCCAGCCCCCATTCGGCCGCCTGTGCGCCGGTGATGCAATCTCCGGTGAACAGAAGCCTTTTCGCGCGCTGATCCCCGAGCCGGTGTGCCCACAATCCGGCGGCGGGCACGCCCCACACCCGCATCGGCGGGTAGCCGATCTTGGCGTCGGCGGCCGCGATCACCTGGTCCGCGTGCAACGCGATGTCGGTGCCGCCCGCCACGCAGTACCCGTGGATCTTGACCACGGTCGGCTTGTCGGCGTGCATCAGGCTGGAAAAGCCGCGCACGAACCGGCTCATCATCTGGTAGTCGATCATCGGATCCCACGGCTGATCCGGAAGGTGGTTGATCGCCTGGGTCTTGCCCGACAGGACGGTGTCCTGATACGGATTTCCCCCGCCGGCTGACGACGACCCCTCCGCGTATGCGCCGAGATCGAAACCGGCACAAAAGCCTTCGCCCCGACCGGAGACCAGGATGACATGCACGTTGGGGTCCAGGTCCGCGCGTTCGACGAGCGCCGAAAGCTCCAACGGCGTGTCGGCGACGATCGCATTGCCCTTGTCGGGCCGGTTGAACGTGATGCGGGCGACGCGGTCGGTCACCTCATACGTCATGGTTTTGAGGTTGTCGAAGTCCACCGGTCTGATCGCGTGTGTCATGCGCGGCCCCTTCCCCAGCGCGAGCAGACGTGAAAGCCCCCTGAAACGGGCATTTTCGGGTACCTACGTGTCTGTTCGGCGAGACTGGTCATCCCTTCACCAACGCACGCTCGATGATCGGCGCGAGATCCAGCCCGGTGGGCAAGGTTCCGAACGCGCCACCCCACTGGCCGCCGAGCCGGCTGGCCAGGAACGCCTCGGCGACCGCCGGGTGTCCATGGCGCACCAGCAGCGAACCCTGAAGTGCGAGCGAAATGTCCTCGGCGACCTTGCGGGCGCGGTACTGGATGGTTTCCAGATCACCCAGGTCGGACTGCAGCGTGGCGACATGTGCGTCCAGCCGGGGATCGTGGCCGCCGGTCTTGGCCAGCTCGTCGAACAACACATCGACGCATTCGGGCCGGGTCACCATGGCGCGCAGGGTGTCCAGCGCGCTCACGTTTCCGGAGCCCTCCCAGATGCCCATGAGCGGCGCTTCGCGGTACAGCCGCGGCATACCGGAGTCCTCGACATAACCGTTGCCGCCCAGGCATTCCATGGCTTCCGCGGCGTGCGGCGTCGCGCGCTTGCACACCCAGTACTTGCCGGCGGCCAGACCGATCCGGCGCAGCAGCGTCTCGCGCTCATCGCCGCGGACCGCCTTGTCTGTGGCACCGGCCATGCGCATCGCGAGCATCGTGGCGGCCTCGGCTTCGACCGCGAGGTCGGCCAGCACGTTGCGCATGAGCGGCTGGTCGATCAGATAGGCGCCGAACGCTTTCCGGTGCTGGGCGTGGTGCACGGCACGGCTCAGGCCGCTGCGCATACTCGTGGCACTGCCCAGCGTGCAATCGAGCCGCGTCAGGTTGACCATCTCGATGATGGTGGGCACGCCGCGCCCCTCTTCACCGACCAACCATGCTGTGGCACCGTCGTATTCGACTTCGCTCGACGCGTTGGCGTGGTTGCCGAGCTTGTCCTTGAGGCGTTGCAGGAACATGCGGTTGCGGCTGCCGTCGGGCAGGATCCGCGGCAGGAAGAAACAGCTCAGACCACCCGGCGCCTGCGCGAGCACGAGGAAGATGTCACACATCGGGGCGGACGTGAACCACTTGTGCCCGGTGAGCGAGTAGCTGCCGTCGGCATTCGGCGTGGCCTGCGTGGTGCCGGCCCGCACGTCGGAACCGCCCTGCTTCTCGGTCATCGACATGCCCGCGGTGATGCCGGGTTTCGTCGTCGCGAGCTTGAGTTCGGGATCGTAGACGCGACTGGTCAGCAACGGCTCATAGATCGCCGACAGCTCGGGGTTGAACCGCAGCGCGGGGACGACCGCGTAGGTCATCGAGATCGGGCAGACATGGCCGGGTTCGACCGTCCACACCGACGTCTTCGCCGCGCGCACGACGTGGGATCCGGCGCGATCGTCAGCCCACGGTGCGGCGTGCAGTCCGTGGCCGATCGCGACGTTCATCAGCTCGTGATAGGCGGGGTCATACTCGACCTCGTCGACGCGGTGGCCATAGCGGTCGTGCGTGTGCAGGACGGGCTGGTTCCGGTCGGCAAGCTCGCCCCAGCGCTGGGCCTGCCTGCTGCCCGACAGCGCACCGAGCGCGTTCACCTCATCGAGGCCCCACTCGCCGCCCTCGCGGATGAGGGCCTCGGTGAGCACGGGCGAGGTGGCCGGGTTGTAGTCCTCAAGTGTCGGTACCTGATTGGTGACGACATGCGTATCAGCCATGCGCCCAGTGTTACAGTTTTTCGACAACCGCACAATAGTTGTAATGAACGCCTTAAGTCAGCTCCGCGCACGTTTGTGGTCGGGTGCCGGGCTGTCCTCGGTGGAGCGCACGCTGTTCAGCACGGTCTGACCCTGTTGGTCGATGAGCCTCGTGAAGATCTGCTGCGCATACCCGAACACCAACGCCCACGCGAGGATCTGAGCGGGCGTATCCAGGGCGTTCAACCCCGGAACGAACTGGCCGCGCATCAACAGGATCCCCAGCACGGCGGTCAGCGCCCCGGTCGGAAGCTTGAGCGCAGCCAATGCGACCGGGATGCCATAGCGCTCCGACGAGCCCTTGACGTGGCTGAGCGTGGCGGCCGACGCGATCGCCGCCGCGACCAGCCCGACGAGTGCGACGACCGTCAGATCCCACTTGCCGGCGGTCTCGGCGACCTTGGCACCCGTCTCGATCGCTCCTTCGTCGGGCGGATCCACACCAGCCCGAACCGGTGCGAACGGCACTGACTCCGCGGTCGGGCACACGACCGTCACCTCGTTGGCGTCCTCCGGCGCGAAGCACAGCGGGATCAACTTCGGGTCGTTGTAGCCGATGATCGCGAGCGCGATGACCAGAACCGTCAACACCAGCGTCGTGCTGACCACGATGTTGCGGAAGCTGCGCAGTCGCACGTTCTCCCGTAACGCCTCCGAGCTCGCCGCCCGGACGGTGGAGACGATGGTGTCCCGCTCCTGCTCGACCACCGGCGCTATGGACCCGCGGTCGGTCGTGATGAGGGTCTTGGCGAGCCGCTCCATCGCCTGGCGGCCCGGATCGCTCGACCGGAGATGACGTTGCACATGCCTCAGCAGTGACGGGAGCTGCCCGGCCAGATAGGAGGGCGGGGCGAGATTGAGCAGCTGCGCCTCGGCTGCGTCGAGGTTGCTCATCGCACGTTCGAGCAGTGGGCCGTTGCGGGACAACCGGATTCGCTTGCCGAGTTCGGGCCGCTTACCGCCCGCCGCGTCGCGAGCCGCGTCCAGGTGACTCTTGATCGCCCTCGAGAGCGAGCCTCCGACGTCCCGCGCATTGCCCATGGCAAGGTAGTCGACCAACGTCTCGAGTTCATAGGCCCGCGTCAGGGTTCCTTCGCGCCAGGCCACCCACACCGGACCTCCGACGGGTCTGACGGCATCGATGGCGGGCATGCGGGACGGTGACTCCGGTGGCGCCTCCGTGATGGTCACGTTGCCTCCTCACCTGGCCAGGCTGATAGACGGAAGCGTAAGTTTCGCCGACCGTCGTCAGCGCGAGTAGTCGACTACTCGTTTCGGCCGGATGTCGCGCCGTCCGCATACTGATCCGATGAATCCGAACACCCTCGTGCCGGCCGCCGATCTCGACCTGATTCTCGAGCCGGTGCGTGCCGATCAATCGGTCAGCGGCGCGCCGCAAACAGGCGCGGTGGCGCTCGACGAGTTCGGCGGCCTGGAGATCGGCGTGTGGGAGATGACGCCGGGGGTGATGACCGACGTGGAAGCCGACGAGGTGTTCGTCGTGCTGTCCGGATCAGGCTCGGTCGAGTTCGCCGACGGCAGCCCGGCCATGCAGCTCGGCCCCGGCAGCCTCGTCCGCCTGAAGGCCGGCACCAGCACCGTCTGGACCGTCACCGAGACTCTCCGCAAGGTCTACCTGACCGGCGCGTGACCGGCGCCGCGCGTCGAACCGGTTCAGCGCGAACACCACCACGGCCGCCAAGGCCCAGCCCAGCAGGATGTCGATGACGTAATGCTCGGCGGTGTAGACGAGCGTGAACGCCATGATGAGCGGATAAGCCACAAGCAACGGCCGCCACTTGCGGTGCACGCGGTGCCACAGGAACGCGGCGACCGCTGCGGTGAGGCCCGCGTGCAGCGACGGTATGGCGGCCACCAGGTTGACGCTCGCCTGCCCCTGATCGATCAGCGCGGTCGCCGAGTGCAGGTTCAGCTTGCCCCAGCCGCGGGCGACGATTCGTTCGATCCAGTCGTTGGCGCCGTCCTGACTGCTCTGCATGGCCCCGAGCAGTCCACCGTCGGAAACCTCGCGCGCCGAACGGAACATGCACCGCGGTCCCGATGGCCCGCCGTCGACGTCGGCCGAGGTGCAGCGGGCGGCCGCCCACGGCGGGGCGGCAGGCAACAGTGCGTAGATCGCCAGGGCCGCGAACGACAAACCGACGAACAGCCGCACGAATCGCTTCCACTCGTCGCGGTCGCGCAGCCACAGCACCCCCGCCACCACGTACGGCAGGATGAAGAACGACATGTAGACGGTGCTGATCACCACTTCCCACCACGGCGGATGCGGCAGCTTGAGGCGTTCCTGCAACCAGACCGTCGGCACCGTTCCGAAGAACAACCAGCGATCCGCGTCGACCTGCCACTGCCACAACGTGGGCCGGCCGATCAGCGTCGCCGCACCCCTGCTCAGGTCGTAGGCGACCAGTACCAAGGCGAACGGCAGCCAGTCCCGGATGACGTAGAGCATGCGTCTGCCCTGACCGATGCTCGCCGCCAGCAGGCCGGTGCTGATGTAGAGCAGCAACAGCTCTCGGTTGAAGGCGAAACCATCGGTGATCGTGCGATATACGACAACAGAAGCCCAAACGGCGATCGCGGTATAACGCAGGATGCGAAGCCTGCGCGTTCGCCGGTCGTTGTCGTCTACGGAGGGTTCGGCCTCCGACGGGGCGATTGACGGCTTCTCGTCAATCGTGGACACACACTTGAGCCTAGTTCACCTACGTGTCACCCGTCGTTCGGCCGGTGTTCCGGGTTGCGAAACTCAGCTCGCGTGCTCCCGGAGGAACGCGATGTCGTCCTTGCGGCCTTCCTCGGCGGTCTCGCAGATCACCGGCGCGTCGGCGGCCTTGACCACCGCCGCGAGCAACTGCGGATCGATCTGCCCGGCGCCGAAATTGGCGTGCCGGTCCGCACCCGAACCCGCCGCGTCCCGCGAATCGTTGCAGTGCACGAGGTCGATGCGGCCCGTGATGGCCTTGATGCGTTCGACGGCGTCGATCAACGCCTCACCCGCCGCCCACGCGTGGCACGTGTCCAGGCAGAAGCCGATTCCCTTGTCGCCGATGTGATCCCACAACCGGGCGATCGTGTCGAAGTGCCGGGCCATCGCATGATCGCCGCCCGCGGTGTTCTCCAGATAAACCGGCACGTCGGTGTTGAGCGCGTCGAGCGCCTTCACCCAGCGGACGAATCCGGCCTCCATGTCGTTGTCGTCGGCGTGACCGCCGTGCACGATGACCGCGGTGGCGTTGATCTCGGCGGCAGCGTCGCATGTGTCCTGCAGGATCTTGCGGGACGGGATCCGGACGCGGTTGTTGGCCGACGCGACATTGATCAGGTACGGCGCGTGCACATACAGCGGCACGGACGAAGCCTTGAGCACCTCGGCGTCTTCACGAGGCTTGGGCTTCTTCCAGCTCTGCGGGTTGCCGAGAAAGAACTGCACGACGTCGGCGCCGTCAGCGGCGGCTGCGGCCAGCGGGTCGGTGTTGTCTACATGCGAACCAATGAGCACGCGGCCAGTCTAGTGAGACGGTGCGACACGTCAGCGGGCGCTTTGCGATGACTTTCGTCTGCCCGGTCGGTCGTATGAAGTGTGAACAACGACGTGTGGCCGATGGTGCATGCCGAACGCGCGGCGCTGATCGCCGACCTCGGGCGGCTGGAGGACAGCGCGTGGCAGGCGGCGTCGCTGTGCGACGGGTGGGGTGTGCACGACGTCGTCGCGCATCTGGTCGACGTGGCGATGACCACGCGTGTGGGTTTCCTGCTCGACATGGCGCGGGCCGGCTTCGACTTCGACCGGCAGAACGCGCGTGGCGTCGCACGTGCCCGCGGCGCGTCGCCGCACGAAACGCTGGAGCGGCTGCGTCGCGCCGCGGCACGGACGTCGACTCCCCCGGCGCCCCTCGACACGCGCCTCGTCGAGGAAGTGGTGCACGGCGAAGACATCCGTCGCCCGCTCGGCATCACGCGCGCGTATGCCCCCGAAGCCGTCACCAGGTCGCTGCGCCAACAGGCCCGCACCTCAAGATCTTTCGGCGGAGCGAAGGAACTTCTCACCCGCGTGCGGATTACCGCGACCGATACCGATTTGGCCATCGGCGACGGGCCTGAGGTGAGCGGCACCGCGCTGGCATTGTTGTTGGCGATCTCAGGTCGGCGCGTGGCGCTCGGCGAACTCGACGGCCCCGGACTCCCGGCGCTCGCCACGCCCTGACCCGCCACTGTCACGCCAGAGTGACCATCGGCGTCGACAGCCACTCCAGCGTGACAATGGCGGGCCGAGACGACGCCGAAACGAAAAAGCCCCCGCCGAAGCGGGGGCTTTTCCGTGACTGACTTAGCGGTAGTCGCTGTAGCCGTAGTCGTCCAGCGGCACCGCGGCACCGGTGGCCTGGCCGAAGTCCGGGCTGTAGTACTGATCCTCGTACGACGGGATCGTGTACGCAGCGGCCCGAGCCTCTTCCGTCGGCTGCACCTGGATGTTGCGGTAGCGGCTGATGCCGGTACCGGCCGGGATCAGCTTGCCGATGATCACGTTCTCCTTCAGACCATTCAGCTTGTCGCTGCGGCAGTTGATCGCCGCATCGGTCAGCACGCGAGTGGTCTCCTGGAACGAGGCCGCCGACAGCCACGAGTCGGTCGCCAGCGATGCCTTGGTGATACCCATCAGCACCGGACGGCCGGCCGCGGGCTCGCCACCCTCGGCGACGACGCGACGGTTCTCCGACTCGAACTCGGCACGCTCGGTCAGCGAGCCGGGCAGGAACTCCGTCGAGCCCGAATCGATGATCGTGACGCGACGCAGCATCTGCCGGACGATGACCTCGATGTGCTTGTCGTGGATCGACACGCCCTGCGCCCGGTAGACCTCCTGGACCTCCTTGACGAGGTGGATCTGCACCTCGCGGGGGCCCTGGACACGCAGCACCTCGTGCGGATCGGCGGAGCCTTCCATCAGCTGGTCGCCGACCTCGACGTGGTCGCCGTCGGAGAGCACGCCCTCCGAGCCGTCCTCGTGGGTGATGACCTTCAGACGCTGACGCTTGGTGAGCTTGTCGTAGACAACTTCCTCGCCGCCATCGTCGGGAACGATGGTGATCTTGAAGAACTTGTCGCTCTCCTCCAGCCGGACCCGGCCCGCGACGTCGGCGATGGGCGCCTTGTTCCGCGGAACGCGAGCCTCGAAGAGCTCCTGCACGCGGGGCAGACCACCGACGATGTCGGCGCCACCGGTAACACCACCCTGGTGGAAGGTACGCATGGTCAGCTGCGTACCGGGCTCACCGATCGACTGCGCGGCGACGATACCGACGGCTTCGCCGATGTCGACGAGCTTGCCGGTGGCCATCGAACGGCCGTAGCACTTGGCGCACACACCGGTCGCCGAGGCACAGGTCAGCACCGAGCGGACCTTCACCTGCGTGATGCCGGCCGCCAGCAGGGCGTCGATGGCCGGGTCGCCCAGGTCGTGGCCGCGCTCGACGATCACGTTGCCGTTGGCGTCGACCGCGTCGGTTGCCAGGGTCCGCGCGAACGCCGAGGTCTCGACGTGCGCATCGCGGATCAGCGAACCGTCGGCGGCACGCTCGGCCAGGTGCACCGTGATGCCGCGCTCGGTCTCACAGTCGGTCTCGCGCACGATGACGTCCTGCGACACGTCCACCAGACGACGGGTCAGGTAACCCGAGTCGGCGGTACGCAGCGCGGTGTCGGCCAGACCCTTACGAGCACCGTGGGTGTTGATGAAGTACTCCAACACCGTCAGGCCCTCACGGAACGAGGACTTGATCGGACGCGGGATGAACTCACCCTTCGGGTTCGTCACCAGGCCCTTCATGCCGGCCAGGGTGCGCGTCTGGGTGAGGTTACCCGTGGCGCCGGACTTCACGATCGTGATGATCGGGTTGTCGGCCGGGTAGTACTCCTCCAACGCCTTACCGACCTCTTCGGTGGCGTCCTGCCAGATCTTGACCAGCGAGTCGTTGCGCTCCTTGTGGTTGAGAGCACCACGCTGGTACTTGCGCTCGATCGCGTCGGCCTCGGCCTCGTGCCGCTCCAGGATCTCCTGCTTCTGCGGCGGCACCAGCACGTCGGCCATCGACACGGTGACACCCGAACGGGTGGCCCAGTAGAAGCCGGCGTCCTTGAGCTTGTCGACGGTCTGCGCCACCACGATCATCGGGAAGCGCTCGGCCAGATCGTTGATGATCCGGGCCTGGACCTTCTTGTGCATCTGCTCGTTGACGAACGGATACCCGTGCGGCAGCAGCTCGTTGAACAGCACGCGGCCCAGCGTCGTGTTCGCGGTCCAGGCGTCGCCGTGGCGCCACCCGTTCGGGAACAGTTCGGCCTCGATGTCGGCCGGCGGACGCAGATCGGTCAGCCGCACCTTGATCTTGGCGCGCACCGACAATGCGCCGCGGTCGAGGGCCATGATGGCCTCGGCCGGCGAGCTGTACACACCCTGCTCAGCACTGTCCTTGGTGGCCGGCTGGTATTCGCCCGTGTCCCCCTCGACCTCGGTGGTCAGGAAGTACAGGCCGGTCACCATGTCCAGACGCGGCATGGCCAGCGGCTTGCCGGACGCCGGGGACAGGATGTTGTTCGACGACAGCATCAGGATGCGGGCCTCGGCCTGCGCCTCTGCCGACAGCGGCAGGTGCACGGCCATCTGGTCACCGTCGAAGTCGGCGTTGAACGCCTCACACACCAGCGGGTGCAGCTGGATGGCCTTGCCCTCGACCAGCTGCGGCTCGAAGGCCTGGATACCGAGGCGGTGCAGCGTGGGTGCACGGTTCAGCAGAACCGGGTGCTCGGCGATGACCTCTTCGAGGACATCCCACACCTGCGGACGCTGACGCTCGACCATGCGCTTGGCGCTCTTGATGTTCTGCGCGTGGTTCAGGTCGACCAGACGCTTCATCACGAACGGCTTGAACAGCTCGAGTGCCATGAGCTTCGGCAGACCGCACTGGTGCAGCTTGAGCTGCGGGCCGACCACGATGACCGAACGGCCCGAGTAGTCGACGCGCTTACCGAGCAGGTTCTGACGGAAGCGGCCCTGCTTGCCCTTGAGCAGATCGGACAGCGACTTGAGCGGACGGTTGCCCGGCCCGGTGACCGGACGGCCGCGACGGCCGTTGTCGAACAGCGCGTCCACCGACTCCTGAAGCATGCGCTTCTCGTTGTTCACGATGATCTCGGGCGCGCCCAGATCGATGAGTCGCTTCAACCGGTTGTTGCGGTTGATGACACGGCGGTACAGATCGTTGAGGTCCGAGGTGGCGAAGCGGCCACCGTCGAGCTGCACCATCGGGCGCAGCTCCGGCGGGATCACCGGGACCGCGTCGAGCACCATGCCCATGGGCGAGTTGCCGGACTGCTGGAAGGCCGCGACGACCTTCAGGCGCTTGAGCGCACGCAGCTTCTTCTGACCCTTGCCGCTGCGGATGACCTCGCGCAGCGACTCGGCCTCGGCGTCGATGTCGAAGTTCTCGATGAGCTTCTTGATCGACTCCGCGCCCATGGCGCCGGTGAAGTACTCGCCGTAGCGGTCCTGCAGCTCGCGGTACAGCACCTCGTCCACGATGAGCTGCTTGGGGGCCAGCTTGGTGAAGGTGGTCCAGATCTCCTCGAGCCGGTCCAGCTCACGCTGGGCGCGGTCGCGAAGCTGACGCATCTCGCGCTCGCCGCCGTCGCGCACCTTGCGGCGCACGTCGGACTTGGCACCCTCGGCCTCGAGCTCGGCCAGGTCGGCCTCGAGCTTCTGGGCGCGGGCCTCCAGGTCGGAGTCACGCTGATCCTCGACGGCCTTGCGCTCGACGGCCATCTCGGCCTCGAGCGTCGACAGCTCGTTGTGGCGCATCTCGTCGTCGACCGACGTGATCACGTAGGCCGCGAAGTAGATGATCTTTTCCAGATCCTTCGGGGCCAGGTCGAGCAGGTAGCCCAACCGCGACGGCACGCCCTTGAAGTACCAGATGTGCGTGACGGGCGCGGCCAGCTCGATGTGGCCCATCCGCTCACGACGCACCTTGGCGCGGGTCACCTCGACGCCGCAGCGCTCACAGATGATGCCCTTGAAGCGGACGCGCTTGTACTTGCCGCAGTAGCACTCCCAGTCGCGAGTCGGTCCGAAGATCTTCTCGCAGAACAGGCCGTCCTTCTCCGGCTTCAGCGTGCGGTAGTTGATGGTCTCCGGCTTCTTGACCTCGCCGTACGACCAGTTACGGATGTCGTCCGCGGTGGCGAGGCCGATGCGGAGTTCATCGAAGAAGTTGACGTCTAGCACGTAACTCCCTTTCCCCTTTCGGGACTAGAAAACAATCAGGCGAGGTCTTCGACAGACGCGGACTCGTTGCGCGACAGGTTGATTCCCAGGTTCGCGGCAGCGCGCTCCAGGTCCTCGTCGTCACCGTCACGCATCTCGATCGCGGCACCGTCGCTGGACAGCACCTCGACGTTGAGGCACAGCGACTGCAGCTCCTTGAGCAACACCTTGAACGACTCCGGGATACCGGGTTCGGGGATGTTCTCGCCCTTGACGATCGCCTCGTACACCTTGACGCGGCCGACGGTGTCGTCGGACTTGATGGTCAGCAGCTCCTGCAGGGTGTAGGCGGCGCCGTAGGCCTGCATGGCCCAACATTCCATCTCACCGAACCGCTGGCCACCGAACTGCGCCTTACCGCCCAGCGGCTGCTGGGTGATCATCGAGTACGGGCCGGTGGACCGCGCGTGGATCTTGTCGTCCACGAGGTGGTGCAGCTTGAGGATGTACATGTAGCCGACCGTCACCGGGTACGGGAACGGTTCGCCGGACCGGCCGTCGAACAGCGTCGCCTTGCCGTCGGCGTCGACCATGACCTCGCCGTCGCGGTTCGGCAGCGTCGAGCCCAGCAGGCCCTGCAGCTCACCTTCCTGCGCACCGTCGAACACCGGGGTCGAGACGATGCTGTCGGCCGGAGCCGAGTACAGCTGCTCGGGCAGCTTGCTCGCCCAGTCCGGGGTTCCCGCGGCGACATCGATGTTCCAGCCGGCCTTGGCCACCCACCCGAGGTGGGTCTCCAGGATCTGGCCGATGTTCATACGACGCGGCACACCGTGGGTGTTCAGGATGATGTCCACCGGGGTGCCATCGGGCAGGAACGGCATGTCCTCGACCGGCAGGATCTTGCCGATGACGCCCTTGTTGCCGTGGCGTCCGGCGAGCTTGTCGCCGTCGGAGATCTTGCGCTTCTGGGCCACGTACACGCGAACCAGCTCGTTGACGCCGGCGGGCAGCTCGTCGTCGTCCTCGCGCGAGAACACGCGGATGCCGATGACCTTGCCGGACTCACCGTGCGGCACCTTCAGCGACGTGTCGCGGACCTCGCGGGCCTTCTCACCGAAGATGGCACGCAGCAGGCGCTCCTCCGGGGTCAGCTCGGTCTCGCCCTTCGGGGTGACCTTGCCGACCAGGATGTCGCCGTCGCGGACCTCGGCGCCGATGCGGACGATGCCGCGCTCGTCGAGGTCAGCCAGCACCTCGTCGGAGACGTTCGGGATGTCCCGGGTGATCTCCTCGGCGCCCAGCTTGGTGTCACGGGCGTCGATCTCGTGCTCTTCGATGTGGATCGAGGTCAGCACGTCCTCTTCGACCAGGCGGTTCGAGAGGATGATCGCGTCCTCGTAGTTGTGGCCCTCCCACGGCATGATCGCCACGAGGAGGTTCTTGCCCAGCGCCATCTCACCGTTCTGGGTGCACGGCCCGTCGGCGATGACCTGGCCCGACTCGACCCGCTGCCCGGCGTCCACGATCGGGCGCTGGTTGGCGCACGTGCCGTGGTTGGACCGGGCGAACTTGCGCATCCGGTAGGTGTGGCGGGTGCCGTCGTCGGCCATCACGGTGACGTAGTCGGCCGAGACCTCTTCGACCACACCGGTCTTCTCCGAGACAACGACATCGCCTGCGTCGATCGCGGCACGCAGCTCCATACCGGTGCCGACCAGCGGGGCCTCGCTGCGCACCAGCGGAACGGCCTGGCGCTGCATGTTGGCACCCATCAGGGCACGGTTGGCGTCGTCGTGCTCGAGGAACGGGATCATCGCGGTCGCGACCGAAACCATCTGGCGCGGCGAGACGTCCATGTAGTCGACGTCGGACGGGGCCACGTTCTCGACCTCGCCGCCCTTACGGCGGACCATCACGCGGTCTTCGGTGAACCGGCCGTCGGCGTCGATCGGCGAGTTGGCCTGCGCCACGACGTGGCGGTCCTCCTCGTCGGCGGTCAGGTAGTCGATCTGGTCGGTGACGACCCCGTCGACGACCTTGCGGTACGGCGTCTCGATGAAGCCGAACGGGTTGACCCGCGCGTACACCGAAAGCGAACCGATCAGACCGATGTTCGGACCCTCAGGGGTCTCGATCGGGCACATGCGGCCGTAGTGGCTGGAGTGCACGTCGCGGACCTCGAGGCCGGCGCGCTCACGGGACAGACCGCCGGGGCCCAGCGCCGAGAGACGACGCTTGTGGGTGAGACCCGACAGCGGGTTGTTCTGGTCCATGAACTGCGACAGCTGGCTCGTGCCGAAGAACTCCTTGATCGCCGCCACGACGGGACGGATGTTGATCAGGGTCTGCGGCGTGATCGCCTCGACGTCCTGGGTGGTCATGCGCTCACGCACGACACGCTCCATGCGGGACAGGCCCACGCGGATCTGGTTCTGGATCAGCTCACCCACGGTGCGCAGACGACGGTTGCCGAAGTGGTCGATGTCATCTACTTCAACAGGGACCTCGACGCCGCCGGGGACGGTCATCGTGGTCTGGCCCTCGTGCAGACGCACCAGGTACTCGATCGTCGCGACGACGTCTTCCTCGGTCAGCGTCGACGACGTGATCGGCTGGCCGGCGTTCAGGCCCAGCTTCTTGTTGACCTTGTAACGGCCGACGCGAGCCAGGTCGTAGCGCTTCTCCTTGAAGAACAGGTTCTCCAGCAGGGTCTGCGCGGACTCCTTGGTCGGCGGCTCGCCCGGGCGCAGCTTGCGGTAGATGTCGAGCAGCGCCTCGTCGGTACCCGCGGTGCTGTCCTTCTCCAGCGTGCCCATCATGATCTCGGAGAAGCCGAAGCGCTCCACGATCTGCTCGTTGGTCCAGCCGAGCGCCTTGAGCAGCACGGTGACCGGCTGACGGCGCTTGCGGTCGATACGGACGCCGACGGTGTCGCGCTTGTCGACGTCGAACTCCAGCCACGCACCGCGGCCGGGGATGACCTTGACGCTGTGCAGCGTCTTCTCGGTGGACTTGTCGATGGTCTCGTCGAAGTACACACCGGGCGAACGGACGAGCTGCGACACGACGACGCGCTCGGTGCCGTTGATGATGAAGGTGCCCTTCTCGGTCATCATCGGGAAGTCACCCATGAAGACCGTCTGGCTCTTGATCTCGCCGGTGTTGTTGTTGATGAACTCGGCCGTGACGAACAGCGGGGCCGCGTACGTCATGTCCTTGTCTTTGCACTCGTCGACCGGGGCCTTGACCTCGTCGAAGCGCGGATCGGAGAAGGACAGCGACATCGAGCCGGAGAAGTCCTCGATCGGCGAGAGCTCTTCGAGCACCTCTTCGAGACCGCCCTTGGGGTCGGTCTCACCGCGATCGATGGCCTTCTGACGCCATTCGTCGGACCCGACGAGCCAGTCGAAGGAATCGGTCTGAACGTCGAGCAGCCCCGGAACCTCAAGCGGCTCGCGGAGCTTGGCAAATGAAACTCGGTTCGGTGCTCCTGGGACGGAGTTATTGGTGATAGCGTTCGCTGTGCTCTGGCTAGAGACTGCCAAGATGCATCCTTCCAGCACCTCATGCGACTATTAGGCGCCGGCCTGCACCGGACCTTTTGTCGCGAATTCTGCGTCGGTTCGGCTGGATACCGCCTGTCCAAAACCCTGGACGCACGGCACAGGACTAGGTACTGAGCAAACGACTCAGGCTAGGACCACGGTGTCAGGTACAGGTGAGGTGGGCAGGATGCAGCCAGCGCAACGTCCAACGATAGCGCACGTCCGCCAGTTATTCAACGAGCATTCCTCGACCACCACACATCCATTGCATGAGATGGGTCACCCGGCGCTGGCTGGCGACTCGACCCTTCACACATGCTGCCCAACAGATTGGCCCGTTTGGGGCCGTCCGTCAAGGGCTCACACGCTGTTTGGGGTGGGATTTGTCGCGGTAACTGATCTTGAGCGCCGGTGAACGCCTCGCCGATCCCCCCTCGTCAAACGCCGATCCGGCGCTACCCACGGATGGGCGCGCCGGATCGCTGTCGGTTTCGGTCAGGCCTGCTGCTTGGGCACCTCGATGGCGCCCGTCGGAGCGTCGTCCTCGATCGGGCGGCTGTGCCGTGCGGTCGGCTCGTCGTAATTGTCCACCGGAGCCGTCTGGGTCTGGACCTGGCCGCCCTGCTGCGCATCGTGGGCGTTGAGCTCCTCCAGAATGGCGGCCTGGGCCTGCGGCGGCAGGGTGTGCAGGATCTCGCGCACCCGCGCCCGGCGACGGGCCACGCCCTTGCGCTCGGGCATGCCCGGCGTCGCGGTCAGCTGCGGCGGGACGCCTTCGATCTCCTCCACGCCACCGTCGTGCTGACCGGCGTCGAGCAGGGCCTGCTCGGCGGCCGCGGTGGCCTCGTCCTTCTCCTCGGACATGCCGATGGGGCCGATGCGGCGGCCGTTGAGGAACTGCTTGACGACGGGCTCTTCGCTGGTCAGCAGCACCTCGCGCGGCCCGAACATGACCAGCTTCTTGCGGAACAGCATGCCGATGTTGTCGGGCACGGTCCGCGCGATGTTGATGTTGTGCGTCACGATCAGCACGGTCGCGTCGATCTGGGCGTTGATGTCGATCAGCAGCTGGCTCAGGTAGGCGGTACGGACCGGGTCCAGACCGGAGTCCGGCTCGTCACACAGGATGATCTGCGGGTCGAGCACGAGGGCACGGGCCAGGCCGGCGCGCTTGCGCATACCGCCGGAGATCTCACCGGGGAACTTGTGGCCGTCGTTGGGCATACCGACCAGGGCGAGCTTCTCCATGACGATCTCACGGATCTCGCTCTCGCTCTTCTTGGTGTGTTCGCGCAGCGGGAAAGCGGTGTTGTCGTAGATGTTCATCGAGCCGAACAGCGCGCCGTCCTGGAACAGCACACCGAACAGCGTGCGGATCTCGTAGAGCTCCTTGGCCGAGCATTCGAGGATGTCGGTGCCGTCGATGATGATGGAGCCGCGCTCCGGGCGCAGCAGGCCGATCAGGGACTTCAAGAACACCGACTTACCGGTACCTGACGGGCCCAGCAGCACGCTGACCTCACCGGCCGGGACAGACAGCGTGACGTCTTCCCAGATCTTGGACGATCCGAAAGACTTGCTCAGTCCGTTCACGTCGATTTGGACGCCCATAAAGATCCTTCCGCCTACGCCTCACCGTGCCACCGGCTCTGGCCTGTGGCTTGAGTCACCATAGCGCACTGCGCACCGAGGAATCATGGTTGTGCCGATGTATCCGATTTGCTCCGGCACAAACAGCAAAGAGCCCCCGGATCGCGCTGATCCGGGGGCTCTTTTCGCTGAATCGCGAATTACTTGACGGTGACCGAAGCGCCGGCAGCCTCGAGCTTGCTCTTGGCCTCCTCGGCGGCTTCCTTGGTGACCTTCTCCAGCAGCGGCTTGGGAGCGCCGTCGACCAGATCCTTGGCTTCCTTCAGGCCCAGGCCGGAGACGATCTCGCGGACGACCTTGATGACGCCGATCTTCTTGTCGCCGGCACCCTCGAGGATGACGTCGAACTCCGACTGCTCCTCGGCGGCCTCGGCGGGCGCGCCACCGGCGGCCGGGCCGGCGGCAACCGCGACCGGGGCGGCGGCGGTGACGTCGAAGGTCTCCTCGAACTGCTTGACGAACTCAGAGAGCTCCAGCAGGGTCATTTCCTTGAACGCGTCGAGCAGTTCGTCGGTGGACAGCTTTGCCATGGTGATTCCTTATCTATCTCTTGGTGGTGGTTTGTCAGGCGGCGTTTTCGCCGGCCTTCTTCTCTTGCAGAGCTGCGGCCAGGCGGGCGACCTGGGACGCGGGCGCCACGAACAGCGCCGCGGCCTGGGACTGCTTCGCCTTCAGTGCGCCGGCCAGCTTGGACAGCAGCACCTCGCGCGACTCCAGATCGGCGATCCGCTCGACCTCGGCGACGGACAGCGCCTTGCCGTCCATGTAGCCGCCCTTGACGACCAGGGCCTTGTTGTCCTTGGCGAACTTCTTGATCGCCTTGGCGGCGTCGACGGGCTCGCCGTTGATGAACGCGATGGCGGTCGGCCCGGAGAACAGATCGTCCAGACCTTCGATGCCGGCTTCCGCAGCCGCACGCTTGACCAAGGTGTTCTTGGCAACCGTGTATGTGGCTCCGTCACCCAGCGACCTGCGCAGCTCGGCAAGGTTGGACACCGTCAGGCCGCGGTACTCGGTGACGACGGTGGCCGTCGCCTCCTTGAACTTCTCGGCGATGTCGGCGACCGCGGTGGCCTTTTCAGCTTGGGCCATGCTTGCCTCCTCGTGATGGTTGGGTCGTCCACCACATGAAGGCCGGAAATGACGAACGCCCCGACGCAGACAGGTCGGGGCGCGCAAGAATGCTTCTACCTCGTCCTCCTGCGTGGGCCGCCGGGAACTCCCGGACCTTCAACCGATTTCCGAGCCACTTGCTCTTCGCGCAAGCGCTCATCGGTGACCGACGGTCTTCGGTGGAACTCGGCCAGGGTACCCGAACACCCGCCTGACTTCATAATCCCTGCACCGCGAGCGACCGTGTCTGTACGTCAACACGCCGCAAAAAGCGTGCCGCAGCGGTCGCTCGCCGCGCGTCAGCGCCCACTTCCCACCACCAACAGCACGAACACCACGGCCAACAAGGCCACTCTCACCCAGTGCAGCCGGTCCCAGCGCCCGGCCAGCTCGCGCGAGACGTCGGCGGGGCCGGCCCAGGCGGCCACGCGATTGTTGGCAGGCACGAGCAACATGAAGGTCAGCAGCATGACGGCGCCCATCGCCACCACCGCGGCGAAGAACAACGGCCCGGGCTGCAGCACCACGACGGTGAGCAGCAGCAGTACGACCAAGCCGTACCAGAACGGCATGACCCTGCCGAGAACCCGCGCACTGGCCGAACGCCCCTGCGAGTACGCGGTGTCCGGCAGCCGCTCCAGGATCGGGTGACTGAAGGCGGTTACTCCGAACTCGACGCCGACCAGCGCGCCGGTGACCAGGACGGCAAGGATCTCGATAATCTCTTTCACAACATCGACCCTGGTCAGTAAGCTGACAAAAAACAAGGTACTGACAAATTAGTCAGCAACCAACACGAGGAGCCATGGCATGCCGGTGTCGAAGAAAGAAATCGGCGAGTGTCCGATCGACGCCACGCTGTCGGTCATCGACGGCCGCTGGAAGGGCACCATCCTGTGGCGCCTGGTCGACGGGCCGATGCGCACAGCCGAGCTGCGGCGCAGCATCCCCGAGATCACCGAACGCATGCTCATCCGCCATCTGCACGATCTCGTCGATGCCGGGATCATCGACCGCCATGACGCGGGCACCGTGCCGCCGTGCGTGCACTACTCGATCTCCGAGTACGGGATGACGCTCGCGCCGGTTCTGCAGACGCTGTGCGACTGGGGCCGCACTCACATGCAACGCGCTCAGTCACGTAAAAGGGCAGCCGCCCCGACCAGGCCCGCGTCCCCGCCGAGTTCGGCGGGGACCACCCGAAGCGTGCGCAGGAAGTCCAGCCCGGCGTAGCTGTCCAACGCCGCCCGCAGCGGGTCGAAGAGCAGCGCCCCGGATTTCGCCACGCCACCGCCGATCACCACGAGGTCGAGGTCGCATACCGCACTCACCGACGCGATCATCGCCGCGATTGCCGTGGCACCCCGCTGAAATGTCTTGAGCGCCAACCGGTCCCCGGCGTTGGCGGCATCCGCGAGCTCTTTGGCGTCCGCCTCCGGCGGGGCGTCCCAACCCTGTTCGCGAGCCCACCGGGCCATGTTCGGCCCGGACGCGACCGTCTCGACGCAGCCGTGCCCGCCGCACGTGCACAACGCACCGTTCTCGGGAGCGACGATGACGTGGCCGACGTGACCGGCGTTGCCGGTGCGGCCGTCATAGGGTGCGCCGTCGAGCACCAGTCCCCCGCCGATCCCCGTCGACACCACCATGCCGAGCAGAAAATCGGCGCCACGCGCCGCCCCACGCCAGTGCTCGCCGAGCGCCATGCACACGCCGTCACCGGCGAGCCGGACCGGAAGACCGGTCGCCGCGGCCACCCGCTCGACGATCGGAAAGCGATGCCACTCAACGATGTTGATCGGGCTCACGGTGCCGCTGGGCAGGTCGATCGGCCCTGCCGAGGCAACACCGACGCCGTCGACACGGCCGTCGGCCACCTTCATCGTCTCGGCGAGCAGTTGCTCGGCGACGGCCCATACGGTCTCGGCGTCGCCGTCCGGCGTGGGCAGTTTGGCCTGGTGCACGAGCAACCCGTCGGGGTCCACCAGACCGGCTGCGATCTTGGTGCCGCCGATGTCGAGGGCGAGAGTGAGAGCGCTCATTGGTGCAGCATTGCTCATCAGTGCTTGTGGGTGTTGTCGGGCTGGCGCGGGTCACCGGGATGTTCGTATCCGGGTGAGAGCTGGACGAGTTCGGCGCAGCGCGAGTCGAGCCACAGCCGGAATGCGCGCCTGCGGGCCGCGGCGAGCAGGTGCTCGGCGATCCGCTCCCAGACATCGTCGAGCGCGGGTTCCACCGGCCGACTGCGCCAACCCTGCTCATCCACAACGGGTTTCGCGGCAAAACGCATCGGGTTGCGAGCGTGGTAGGCAGTCACGTCAGCATCGTCGACGCGGACGGCCGCGGTGACGTCGGCGAACACTGCCCGTGCCACCGGGTCGGCCAGAGTCGAGGCTGCGACGCTGCCGATCTCCAGGCGCGCCGCGGTGTCCGGCACCACCGTGTCCTCGGCCGGTACGCCCGACGCCGTCAAGCCTCGTGCGGCCGCCTCGGCGGCGACGACCCGTTCGGCCACGATCAGCTGGGTCAGCCAGCGGCGGAGTTGTCTGCCTTCGCTCGTGTGTGGCCGCGGCAGTGCCGACGCCAAATTCGTCGCCCGCAGCTGCGCCTCACGTTCGTCGATTTCCTTGACCAGAACGGGTTCACCCGACACCAGTGCCGCCACGCTCATCGCACGGTCACCTTCACCGCCGGTGAGTAGATCAGCCGCCCGGCGCAGCCGACCCGGATCAAGGCCCACCATTCGCCCGGCTCGACCCATGCCGGCGGAGCGACGTCGAACCCGATCTCGACCGAGCCACCGGGCGGCAGATGCGTCCCGACCGCGGCGGGGCCCATCCAGTCCCACGTGCCCCACGGACTGATCAGATGCGCCTCGGCCGACAGCCCGGCGCGGGCGTCGGTACCGACGGTCAGCGACAGCCGCGCCGTTTCGCCGGCTCTCACCTCGACCGGCTTCGGTTCGGTCACCAGTTTCAGCACGTGTGCGTCCGGTTCGCCGAGCGTGACGATGCAGACGTCCTCGACGCGTTGACGCCACGACGGCGGCAGTCCGGACGAGTCTGCCCCGGTGACCGCGAGTTCGGCGCACACCGGGTAGAGCCCGGCCTCGGCACCCGCCGGAATGGTCAACACCACTTCGGTTTCCAGGTGCTCGTCGGGCGGCAGGACGAACGGCAGTTCGTCGGGCTGCGCGGCCCAGCCCGACGGCACCACGAGCTTGACGCGGCCGTGCAGCGGGGCGTCAGTGCAGTCACTGGCCGCGGTCAGCCGTACGACGCTCTCCGAGCCCGGTTCGGCCACAACGTTTTCCGGGTGCAGATGGGCCACCGCGGGCAGGCCGCCCAACGGTGCGGGCCCGCGGTTGTGCAGCCAGTAGCGCGCGTATAGCGGCTGCGCCGCCTCGGCCTCGGGCGCCAGTTGCCGATGGTCGGCACGCAGCACCTTCGGCAGATTCAACTGCGTGGACACCGTCGCGATCTCGTAGCCGTGCAGGTGCAGTTGTTCTGATTCCGCGGCACGGGAGTCCGGCTCCTCCAGTAGGTTCAGGTGAGCCGCTGCCATGACGGAGCGCAGCCCGGAGCAGATCTTCACATCCGTTGCCGCGCCGTTGATCTCGACAAGCCTCGCGGTCACGCTTTCAGCGGGGTCGACGCTGCGCACACTTCCCGAGGCCAGCGGGTTACCGGTGGCCTTGAGTGCACCCAGTTGCACGGAGCCGGCCGGCTCGATCTCGAGCAGTGATCCCCACGGCGGTAGCCCACCCTCGGTGCTGTGCTGCACCGTGACCGCGCGCAGCGACCGGTTGAATTCGGCAGCTTGCGCTGCCACACCCGCTGCCCGCCAGTCACCGTCGCCGGCCACAACCGCGTAGTCGAACGTGTGTGTCCAGTGCTGGAGCTGGAAGTTGGAGCCGTCCGGTGCGGTGCGGCGCGGCGGGTCGATCCACGTGCCCGACGGCCAGCCCGTGCAGGACCGCAGGAGCGACGTGTGCAGGGTCCCGTCCGGGTCGACCGCGAAACTCGGCACCCCGCGGTTGAGGACCGCGACGGTGCGTGATTCGAACGGCTCGACGCCGTTCGGTGCCCGTTGCTCGACGCGTATCTCCGCATCGGCCAGATCGTCGATCACGGCCCCGAGCCCGCCTGCAAGTATCAGCACCGGCAGCGCACGCACGCCGCGCAGGTCGGCCCCGGGCACCCACTGCTCGAGGAGCGACGCGGCCGCGGGAACCCACACGCGCGCCGAGCCGGACTCGTCGAGCTGACGCTTCAATTCGTCGGTGTATGCAATGTCTGCCTCGGCGAGAACCGCTGCGGTGAAAGCATTCTCGTCGGGTCCGCCGATCGCGAACCGGGTGTCGGGCAGGTTGGAGTCCACGGTCAGGTCGCCATAGCGGGGCTTGTCGGCGCTGCTGCACGTGGCGGTCACGCCGGCCCGCACGAGCGCCACCATCAAGTCACGGATGCCAGCGGCGTCGCCGGTGATCACCTCGGCCACCGAAACCGCACGCACCGCGTTCGGTCCGACGCGAATGCGTGCCGCCGAGGACAACCCGAACCAGCCGTATGCGGGATTGTCCAACGTCCATGGATGTTGCGCGGCGTCGACGGCCTCGCCCGAACGGTCGTGCAACAGGCCGAATCCGCGCCCGATGACCGCATCGCCGACTTCGCTGACGGGCAGCCCGCCAGGCACCGGGCACGGCCAGCGCAACCGCAGAAGCCGGTCGGCGCCGACGAATTCGTCGATCGTGGTTCGGCAGTCCACGCGGTCCACGCCGTTCCACAGCGTGATGGTCTGCGTGTACCGCAACAGGTCACCGATGCGGCCGCGCACGACCACCCGTTGGCCGAGCGCACTGCGATAGCAGGCGATCTCGTCGGCGGGAGCAGACGACGAGCGCACCACCGGCCCCTTGGGGAGCAGATGCCACGGCCCCTCCCCCGCTTCGGGATGCGCGGGATATTCGTCATATACGGCAAGTTCGTTACCCACCGCGCCGTCGGCGATGAGCTCGCGGGCGTCACGCGTCAGCGACACGACGCCACCGCCCCGTGCCGCGTCCACCCGCAACCGGAACCGGTCGTTGACGATGCGGTCACCGGGTAGCGGCTCCCAGCCGCCGGCGGTGCCGTCGGAAAGCCGGTAGGAGCGCCACCCCAGCGACGGGACATCACGCGCGAGCCAGCTCACCGTCGCGCCGCCGTGCTCGACGAGAACGTCCATCTCATTGCCGTCACTGTCGAGCACCGCACCGGTGAACGGCTCGTCCAGGTGGACCGTCACGATGTCGGTGCGCTTGTGCGCCAGGGAGTTCCACACCACGATGGAACCGTCGACCGCCTCGGACAAGAGGGCCAGCGCATTGTCGCGCGCGGTGACCCCCAACTCCCACGCATCGCGCCACCCGGTGAGCAGGTCGAGGTAGACCTGATCGGATTCCGAACCGGTGATGGCGTCGTGGTGAGCGCCGTAGGCGAGTTGCACCCACGCCTTCGCGAGCGCCGCCTGCGGGTAGTCAGCCCCGCCGAGCAGGCCCGCGAACACCGCGAACCGTTCGGCGTCGAGCACGGCGTCCTCGGCCGCCCGGTTGGCCTGCTTGGTGTCGATGTAGGAGACGTCCTTGCCGGTGTAGATGGGATTCATGTCCCGGGTCTGCGGCGACGCCTCGACACCGCGTTCGGAGAGCTCGGCCCGCACCGCGGCGAAGAACTCACTGGGCAACGCGCACACGAACTTCGGCCATACGTAACGCGCGTTCCAGTCGCGGTGGATCTCGGTGACCCACTTGTTGGGCGGGGTGTAGTCGGTACCGACGGGCAGGAGCACATTGCGCGTCAGCGCGACGCGCTTGAGTTTGGTGAACAGCGCGTACGTGGCGGCCTCGGCCTCGGCCAGTGACGCCGACGAGTCCATCCACCAGCCCGCCGAGTAATGCGCCGGCATGTAATGGGTCAGCAGGCCACGCCCGGACGGGGCGATCCACTCGAACTCGCTGGGGAACTGCATGCGTTCGGGGTCGCCGTCGTTTTGCATCGGGCCCCACTGATGATGCGGGCCACGCGCCCACGAACTCGATGTCAGGCCGGCGTCGGCAGCCATCCCCGGGAACTGCGGGTCGTGCCCGAACACGTCGAGCTGCCACGCGGTCGCGGGCTCGGCACCCAACACGTCGCGCTGAAAACCCATGCCGTGCACGAAGTTCCGGATGGCGGTCTCCGGACTGGTCAGGTTCGTGTTCGGCTCGTTGTAGGTGCCGCCCATGATCTCGACCCGGCCGTCGGCGATGAACCGGCGCAGGTCGGCCCGGTCTTCCGGGCGGGCGTCCCAGTACGGTTTGAGGTAGTCGACCTCGGCCAGCACGAACTTGTATTCCGGTTCCCGGCGCGCCATTTCGAGATGGGCCTGCACGAGGTCGAAGCCGTGGGTCTGGCGGCACTGGCCCGGCGGGTCCTCGGTCCACACGCTGGTGTAGGCGGCCTGGGTGTTCCACCACACCGGGTCGTAGTGGAAGTGGCTGATCATGTACATCGTCCAGCCGGGTTCGGCGACGGCGAAATCGAATTCGACATGCTCGGCGCGGGCGCGGCGGATCTCGCCCGGCACCGGGTTGTCCACCACCACCGGCACTTCGACCACGCCGTCCCCGGGCTCGACCGTTGCCTGCCCGGCCAGCCCGTCGCCGGTCACCCTCACCTCGCCGGGCGATACGCAGCCGGTGTAGCTCACCCGGACCAGCTGCCGGGGCGCATCGGCAGGGCCGGCGAACAGCTCCGTCGTCTCTACTGACGTGACGTGCACCTCACCGACCCTACGGCGTCACGGCTCGGATATGTCGACGACGAGCGCGCGGTGATCGGAAATCGGCAGGTGCGGCGCCGCGCATTCGGTGACTGTCAGCGCGGGGTCGTCGGTGAGGATGTGGTCGAGCTGTTGGCCGGGGGCGTCGGCGGGAAACGTCAACGCGGATCCCAGCGCCCGCCAATTCGCCGGTCGGCCCGGCCCCATGTTCAGATCGCCCACGAGCAGCCGCGGCCCGGGAAAACCGCTGAGGTCGCGCACCAGATGGCGCAGCTGGACTTTGTTCCAACCGGGCACGAACGACAGGTGCGTGTTCGCCACGGTCATCGGGCCCAACGGAGTGTCGACGCGTGCCACGACGGCCGCCCGGGGTTCCTCGTGGACGATGCGTATCCCGCGGACCGCGGGCAGGTACATCGGGAATCGCACCGGGATGCGCGGCAGGCGCAGCACCTGCCAGTTCTCGACGGGAAAGCGCGACAACAGCGCGATGCCGTAGGCGGCGGTTCCTGGTTGTTCGCGCCCGGTGGCCGCCATCCAGGTGGCGCCCGGCGTGCCGGAGATCGCGGCGACGAACCGGTGATGGACGGCGTTCATGGCTTTGGCCGCGACAGCGGTCAGGTCGGCTTTCCCCGAGCGCGGTTGGTCGCAGTCGACCTCCTGCAACGCGAGGATGTCCGCGTCGAGTTCGGACACCGCGGCCGCCAGCCTGTCGAGGTCGACATTGCCCTCGTGAACGCTGCGTCCGTGCAAAATGTTGAAGGTGGCCACTCGCATGGGTACTTGGTACCCATCTGGAAAGCTCCAGCAACCGCCGTCGACGAATCCGGGATGGTCACGTGCTCGATAGAAACGACGAACTGCGCGACGCGCTCAAACGCGCGGCCTCGGCCTTCAAGGCGCACGGGCCCGAGTTCGCGCTCGCGGGGAGCTATGCGCTGTGGGTTTACGGCGCTCCCGAGCCCGTGCACGACGTCGATTTCGTCGTCGCGGAGGTCGACGCCGAAGCCGCCGAGGTGACGTTGCAGAAGGCCGGCTTCCGGATCGTGCGCACCCCCGAGGACTGGCTGTTCAAGGCGTACTCCGGCGACGACGTCCTGGTCGATGTGCTCTACCAGCTCAACGGCGTGTCGGTGGATGCCGCGACGCTGGAGTCCGCCGATGTGGTCGACGTGCTCGCGATCCGGATGCCGGTGTTGCCGCCGACGCTGGTGGTGTCGGAAAAGCTATGCTCGCTCAACGAACACCACTGTGACTTCGCGGCGCTGTTGCCCGCTGCCCGCGCGGTGCGTGAGCAGGTCGATTGGGACAAGGTTCGCGAAGCCACCGCCGACAACGACTTCGCGGCGGCCTTTCTGGTGCTCACCGATCGCTTGGGAATCACCCAGCGGATCGACGAGTCAGCCGGCGAGTGACGACGGCCCGGCGACGATTCGGTTCAGCGCGGCCTGGGACGCCGCGTCGGCGGCCCGGTAGATGATGAGCCGGCAGTCGCGATTCTGCAGTGGCGCAAGCACTTCGAACGCCACCGTCAGTTCTCCTGCTTGTGGGTGCGCCAGCCGTTTGGTGCCGCGGCCGTAAACCCGCACATCGTGCAGCGCCCACAGCCGGGCGAACTCGGCGCTCTGCGCGTGCAACGATTCGACCAGTTCGGTCAGCGCTGTGTCGTCGGCATGGACCGCGCAGGCGGCGCGAAGGTCGGCGATACCTTCCCGGATCACCTGTTCACGGTCGAGGTAGAAATCCCGGAAGCCGGGGTGGGTGAGGCACAGTCGCATGGTGTTGCGCTCGGCGGGCGGCAGGTGGCCGAAGTCGACCATGAGCGCGGCCATCTCGCGGTTCCACGCGAGCACGTCGAAACGATGGTTGATCAACATCGCCGGTAGCGGCGACAGATCGGCCACGAGACGTTCGAGCGGGCCGGTGTCGTCCTCCTCGCTGATATCCGCATCGAGGCCTTCGGCACGCTGACCGGTCAAGTCGAACAGGTACCGGCGTTCGTCGGCGTCCAAGCGCAGCGCGCGGGCGAGTGCGTCCAGCACGCTCGCCGAGGGCCGCAGCCCGCGGCCCTGTTCGAGCCGCACCACGTAGTCGACACTGACCCCGGCGAGTTCGGCGACCTCTTCACGCCGCAGGCCGGGTGTGCGGCGCGGCCGGTCCGACGCCGGGATGCCCACGTCGGCCGGGGCCAGCCTGGCTCGCCGATCGCGCAGGAACTCGGCCAGTTCCCGGGTTGTGTCCATGACTCGAGAGTCTAGGTACGGGTGGGACTCCGTTTCCCAGGATGAGCCTTCCCTGGCCCGGATCAATCGCCGCGCGAACGATCGAGGCAGGCACCGAATGCTGTTCTCTTGAAAGGACTGGAGTGGAACTCGACACCTATCGCTTACTCGGACGGTCCGGTCTGCGGGTATCTCCGCTTGCACTCGGCACGATGACCTTCGGCGATGCTTGGGGCTGGGGCGCCGACGCCGACGAGGCCCGCCGGATTCTCGATGCATATCTCGATCGGGGTGGCAACTTCATCGACACCGCGAACCGCTACACCGACGGTGCCTCGGAATCGCTGCTCGGTGACTTCGCCCAAGGCCGGCGTGAACGTCTCGTGCTGGCCACCAAGTACTCCATGGCGCGCGACCCGGGCGATCCGAATTCCGGTGGGAATCACCGCAAGAGCATGGTCGCGTCGGTCGAGGAGAGCCTGCGCCGGCTCGCCACCGATTACCTCGACCTGCTGTATCTCCACGCCTGGGACTTCTCGACGCCGGTCGAGGAGATCCTGCGCGCCATGGACGACCTGGTGCGAGCCGGCAAAGTGCTCTACGTCGCCATCTCGGACACCCCGGCTTGGCAGGTCGCGCGTATGCAAGCCATTGCCGACCTACGCGGCTGGTCCCCCTTGATCGCCCTGCAGGTGGAATACAGCCTGGTGGAACGGACCACCGAGCGCGACCTGATACCGATGGCGACGGAGATGGGGCTCGGTGTGGTGCCATGGTCGCCGTTGGCCAGCGGGGTGTTGACCGGCAAGTACGACGTCACCGACCTCGAGCACACCGTGAGCTCCGACCCCTCGGGTTCCCGGCGCAACGTCGCGGCGGCCAACGGCTCGCTCACCGAACGCGCGTTGCGGATCGTCGGCGTTGTGAAGAAGGTTGCCGCCGAACTCGGGCACACACCGTCTCAGGTTGCGATTGCGTGGACGTTGCGCAATCCGGCCGTGACTGCCCCGATCGTCGGCGCGCGCACCGAGGCTCAGCTCACCGAGAACCTCGGCGCACTTGAGGTGGAATTGCCCGACGCGCTTCTCGCCGAACTTGCCGACGTCAGTGCAGTGGAACTCGGGTTCCCGCACGACTTCCTGAACCGCGAGATGCCCCGCCAGGTGTTATTCGGCGGGGTACGGATCGAGGGCGTCACGGACTTGTCGCCTGACGTGCACGCAGCAGCCGCGCGCTGACGTCGCGCACCGCGGCGGCGACCTCGGGCGGTTCGAGGATCTCGAAATCGTGTCCGACGGTGGCGAAGTAGAGCACCATGCGTTCGGGGTCGTCGGCGCCCGCGGTGAGGATGCATGCGTCGGGCCCGTCGGCTTCCACCGTCACCGACGCGGCCGAGAACTTCTGCGCCACAACGTGTTCCGGTGCGTGATAGCGGACCCGGGCGACGTAGCGGTAGGGCGAGGAGCTGATCGAACGCCGCACATAGCTGGCGGCATCGGGTGCGTCGCGCGCGGTGAACGTGCTGCCCATGGCCCGGACGTCCGACATGCGGTCGAGCCGCAGGCTGCGCCAGTCCGCACGGTCACGGTCGTAGGCCATGAGGTACCAGCGCCGTCCGGTGGTCACCAGTTGGTAGGGCTCCAGCCTACGTTGCGTGCTGTTGCCCCGGATGTCGGTGTAGCCCGCACCGACGTGTTCGCGGTCGCGGCAGGCCCGGGCCAAGGTCATCAGGACGTCGGGGTCGACGGGCGAGTCCGACGAGGTCGGCGCCAGCGTGACGGTCGCGTCGTGCACGGCCGAAACCTGTGAGCGCAGCCGGGCGGGCATGACCTGGTCGAGTTTCGACAATGCGCGCAGCGCCGATTCGCCGACACCGGCGACGCTGCCGCCGGCCGCGAGCCGCAGGCAGACGGCCATCGCCACGGCCTCGTCCGGGTCGAGCAGCAGCGGGGGCAGCGCGGCGCCCGCACCGAGCTGGTAGCCGCCGCCGTGGCCTTTGCTCGCGTAGACCGGATAGCCGAGGTCACGCAGCCGCTCGATGTCGCGCCGCACGCTGCGCCCGGTGACCCCGAGCCGTTCGGCGAGTTCTTCGCCGGTCCACACGCGACGCGACTGCAGCAGGCCCAGCAGCTGCAGCACCCGGCTGGTCGTTTCGGACATGGCAACAGTCTGCCGGAGTTTTAGGACCGAAACTGTCCTATATGGCTGCGAAGGTAGTCGCATGAGGAACGACGATCTCGCCTTCCAATTGGATTTCCACTGGACGAACCAGTTGCGCCCGAGGCTCGAGGGCCTGACGGACGCCGAGTATTTCTGGCAGCCGGTCCCCGACTGCTGGACGATTCATCCCGACGGTTCGATCGACTTCACCTATCCCCAACCGCAGCCCGCACCGTTCACCACGATCGCGTGGCGGCTGGCCCATGTGATCGTCGGCGTCCTGGCGATGCGCAACCACTCACACTTCGGCGGTCCGCCCGCCGACTACCAGTCCTGGTCGTACGCGACGGACGCCGCCACCGCGCTGAGCCAGCTCGACGACGCCTACCGAAATTGGATCGACGGCGTGCGCAGTCTCAGCGACGATGACCTCGACCGGCCGTGCGGTCCGGCCGAGGCGCCCTGGGACGAATACTCCATGGCCACGCTAGTTCTGCACATCAACCGGGAGGTCATCCACCACGGCGCCGAAATCGCTTGCATCCGTGATCTTTACGCACACACAGCCCATAGCAAGGAGAACTGAACAATGCCCGGTATGCCCCCTCCCGCCGCCGACGAGCGCCAGACCCTCTTGGAGTTCTTGGCGTTTCAGCAGAACGCGTTCTTCGCGGTGGCCCATGGCCTGACCGACGAACAGGCCCGCGCGAAACCGTCGGTGAGCACGCTGTCGGTCGGCGGGCTCGTCAAGCACGCCGCCGGGGTCCAGAAAGGCTGGGCGGACCGCGCCGCGCACGCGCCCGCCGCCCCGCCACCGGACCCGCGTCCGATGGAAGAGCAGATGGCCGAGTACGCCGATCAGTACGTCATGCGCGAGGACGAGACACTGGCCGGTCTGCTGGAGGCACTCAAGGCGCAGAATGCCGAGACGCTGCGGGTGTTCGCCGAGCAGGATCTCGACGCCGCCGTGCCGGTGCCGCACGGCGTGCCGTGGTTCCCGCAGGACATCGACAACTGGTCGGTGCGCTGGGTGGCGATGCACCTCATCGAGGAGCTGAGCCGGCATGCCGGGCATGCCGACATCATTCGCGAATCCATCGACCGCGCAACGATGTACGAGTTGATGGCGGCCGAAGAACAGTGGCCAGAGACCGACTGGATCAAGCGCTGGCGGCCGGCCGGGCAGGCCTGAGGTCAGGCTCAGCGGCCCAGCACGAGCTTCAGGGCATGGTCGACGACGACGTCCAGATCGTCGCCGAGGTTGCCTGACAGCCACTGCTGGGCCAGCTCGGCCATCGCACCGGTGTACATGGCCGCACCGATCTGGGCGGCCACCGGATCCGAGCCCGGGTAGAGCCGTCCGCCCTCGCTCAGCACGGCCTCCCGCAGGAGGTCCTGCGTCGCCGCGCGGCGCGCCGCGAGCACCGGGTTGGCGCGCGCGTCGGTGAACAGCACGCGCCCACGCCGCGGGTCGGCCGAGCTGAATCCGAGCACCGCGGCGATGCCGGCCCGGGTGCGGGCCCGCAGCGAATCGCCCGCATCGGCCATCGCGGCTTCGACATCGGCCGCGAGCAGTGCGCTGACTTCGTCGTACACCGCACCGAGCAGGTCGTCGGTGTCGGCGAAGCTCTCATAGAAGTAGCGCGTGTTCAGCCCGCACTCGCGACATATCGAACGCACCGACACCGCGGCCTCGCCGCCCTCGCCGAACAGCCGGAACGCCGCGTCGACGAGCAGTGCTCGGCGTTCGGCCCGGCGATCCGTCAACGGCACGCCGGCCCATCGGGTCGGGGTCGACATCGCTACAGCCTATGTCTGGTCACACCTGTAGCCAAACTGTATTGTGGTTACAGCCGTGACCAAACCGCGCACAAGGGAGCTCACCCCGTGTTTATGCCGCATGAATTCGTCGGGCAGTGGCTGAATCAGAAGTTCGACCGCGACATCCGAAAGCACTATTTCCGGGGCATGGATTTCGCCGGGCCACAGGGTGATCCGGGTTGGTTCGGGCCGAACAGCGCGGTGTGGCACGTGCATTCGCATCTGCACGCCCTGATCTTCGGGCTGCAGTGTGCGGCGTACATGGAACGCCTCGACCCGTCGATCTATTGGATGGGCATGCACCACTCGCGGCTCGTGCAACGCGACGAGAACGGCGTCGCGAGCCCTCGCATCGATCCGGCGGGCGCGGCCGTACGGCTCGGCCATTCGATCGCGTTCTTCATCGGCACCGCCTACGGCTCGACCGACACCGCCGAGCGGCTGGCCAAGACCGTCCGCTCGATGCACCACACCATCAAGGGCACCCGCCCCGACGGCGCCGTCTATGACGCCGACGATCCGGACTGGCTGCGCTGGAACTACGCCACGGTGGTGTGGGGCCTGGCCACCGCGCACGAGCTCTATCACCCACAACCCTTGCGCGGCAAGAAACTTGACCGCTACTACGGCGAATTCGTCCGGGTCGGCCATGCGCTCGGCGGCACCGACCTGCCGACCACCAAGGCCGAGACCCTGGACTGCCTGGAGTCCTACCTCCCCCGGCTCGCTTTGACGCACGGCGCGGCCATGGCCACCGGCCCCAACCTGGGGCTGCCGCAGAGCGCGATCGACTGGGCGATCCGCGACACCATGCCCAAGTGGGCCATGCAGTTGATTCAGCACCAGTCCCCCAACTTCGTGGAACGGGCCGCACGCCGCAGCATGGCGTGGTCGATCATCAACGGCCTCGAGTTGGCGGCCGGGCCGACGCCCGAGTTCCGGCAGGCCAAGGCCCGCGTGGCCGACGGAATCGACCCGGCGCTCGCACCGCATACCGAGCCGACGTACGTCCCGGGCAGCGACGCGCTGCTGCGCCGCGACGAGATCGAAGACAGCTTTGCGACCGTGTGACGCGCAGGTCCGCGAGCGTAACGGCGGTGTGACGCGCAGCACACATATTTTTGGCAGTACCGCGGGTTTTGAGACACTGCAGAAATGAGCACTACGCCGCCGAAAACCAAGCACCGCGAGGTGGCCAAGTTGGATCGGGTGCCACTGCCGGTAGAGGCTGCCCGCATCGGCGCGACGGGCTGGCAGATCACCCGCACCGGCGCACGCGTCGTCACCAACATCCTCGGCCGCGGCTCGCTGCAGCAGAAAATCGTCAAGCAGATCCCGCAGACGTTCTCCGATCTCGGGCCCACCTACGTCAAGTTCGGGCAGATCATCGCGTCGAGCCCGGGCGCGTTCGGTGAACCGCTGAGCCGCGAGTTCCGCGGACTGCTCGACCGCGTGCCGCCCGCGGACTCCGACGAGGTGCAGCAGCTGTTCCGCGAAGAACTGGGCGACGATCCGCACAACCTGTTCAAGTCGTTCGACGACAAGCCGTTCGCGTCGGCCTCGATCGCCCAGGTGCACTACGCGACGCTGCACAGCGGCGAGGAGGTCGTCGTCAAGATCCAGCGGCCGGGTATCCGTCGCCGAGTCGCCGCCGACCTGCAGATCCTCAAACGGGGCGCGCAGCTCGTCGAGCTCGCGAAGCTCGGACGCCGGTTGTCCGCGCAGGACGTCGTCGCCGACTTCGCCGACAACCTCGCCGAAGAACTCGACTTCCGCCTCGAAGCGCAGTCGATGGACGCCTGGATCTCGCACATGCACGCATCGCCACTGGGCGAGAACATCCGGGTTCCGCAGGTGTACTGGGATCTGACGAGCCAGCGCGTGCTCACCATGGAGCGCGTGACGGGCGTGCGCATCGACGACGTGGCCGCCATCCGCAAGAAGGGCTTCGACGGCACCGAACTGGTCAAGGCCCTGCTGTTCAGCGTCTTCGAGGGCGGGCTGCGGCACGGCCTGTTCCACGGCGACCTGCACGCAGGCAACCTCTACGTCGACGACGACGGCAAGATCGTGTTCTTCGACTTCGGCATCATGGGCCGCATCGATCCGCGCACCCGCTGGCTCTTGCGTGAACTCGTCTACGCCCTGCTGGTCAAGAAGGACCACGCCGCGGCAGGCAAGATCGTCGTGCTGATGGGCGCGGTGGGCACGGTGAAACCGGAGGGACAGGCCGCCAAAGACCTCGAAGCGTTTGCTACGCCGCTGACCATGAAGTCGCTGGGCGATATGTCGTATGCGGAAATCGGCAGGCAATTGTCGGCACTGGCCGATGCCTACGACGTCAAGCTCCCCCGCGAGCTCGTGCTGATCGGCAAGCAGTTCCTGTACGTCGAGCGGTACATGAAGCTGCTCGCCCCGAAGTGGCAGATGATGAGCGACCCTCAACTCACCGGGTACTTCGCCAACTTCATGGTCGAGGTCAGTCGCGAACACAAAGACGAGCTCGAGGCATAGATGCAGATACGCACCGGGTACGCCAAGTCCGGCGATCTCGACATCTACTACGAGGACATGGGCGACCCCAACGATCCGGCGGTGCTGCTCATCATGGGTCTCGGCGCGCAGCTGCTGCTGTGGCGCACCGGGTTCTGCGAGAAGCTCGTCGATCAAGGTCTGCGGGTCATCCGCTACGACAACCGCGACGTCGGGCTGTCGACCAAACTGTCCGGCCGGCGCGTCGACTCGTCACTCCCGATCCGCATGGCCCGCTCGTTCCTGGGCCTGCGCAGCCCGTCGGTCTACACCCTCGAAGACATGGCCGACGACGCGGCCGCCCTGCTGGACCATCTCGGCATCGACAGCGCTCACGTCGTCGGCGGGTCGATGGGCGGCATGATCGCGCAGGTGTTCGCGTCGCAGCATGCGCCACGCACCAAGACGCTCGCGGTGATCTTCTCCAGCAACAACCAGGCGTTCCTGCCCCCGCCGGGATTCAAGCAGCTGTTGTCGGTCATCACCGGCCCGCCGGCGAACTCCTCGCGGCAGACGATCATCGACAACGCCGTCCGCATCAGCAGGCTCAACGGCAGCCCGGGCTATCCCGCGCCCGAAGAACAGATCCGGGCCGAAGCGGCCGAACTCTACGACCGCGCCTACTACCCGGCAGGCATCGCGCGGCACTTCGCCGCGATTCTCGGCAGCGGGAGCCTGCGCGAGCACGACAAGCGCATCACCGCGCCGACCGTGGTGATCCACGGCCGCGCCGACCGGCTGATGCGTCCGGCCGGCGGTCGGGCGGTCGCCGAGGCGATCGACGGCGCGCGGCTCGTGCTCATCGACGGCATGGGGCATGAGCTGCCCGAACCCGTCTGGGATGAGATCGTCGGCGAGCTCAAGACCAACTTCGCCAACGCCGGGTAGTTTGCGTTCGCAACGTCAATACGCAGGCGACGCCTTTGCCTGAGCCATAGCACTCGGTAGCTGACCACACGCGGTTTACGCTTTGCTGCAGTCTGGGGGGCCAGCTAGGTCAAGACGGGGCCTGGTGCAGCTCTCCGGTCGGTCCGCCCCGAGAGGTAACGCGATGGCCAAACAGCCGCAAGAGCTCAAGCCGCACTTCGACGACGTACAGGCGCATTACGACCTGTCCGATGATTTCTTCGCCCTGTTCCTCGATCCCACGAGGACCTACAGCTGTGCCTATTTCGAACGCGATGACATGACGCTCGAAGAGGCGCAGATCGCCAAGATCGACTTGGCGCTCGGCAAGCTGGGCCTTGAACCGGGCATGACGTTGCTCGATGTCGGATGCGGTTGGGGCGCGACGATGATGCGTGCCATCGAACGCTACGACGTCAACGTCGTCGGCTTGACCCTCAGCAAGAATCAGAAGGCTCATGTCGAGCAGCGCTTCGCGAACTCCGACAGCCTGCGCGACAAGCGAGTGTTCTTGGCCGGCTGGGAACAGTTCGACGAGAAGGTCGACCGCATCGTGTCGATCGGCGCCTTCGAGCACTTCGGTCACGACCGATACGACGACTTCTTCACCTTCGCCTACGACGCGCTGCCCGATGACGGGGTGATGCTGCTGCACACCATCACCGCGCTGCATCCGCGCGAAGCCCACCACAGAGGGATCCCGCTGACCTTCGAGCTCGCGAAGTTCATCAAGTTCATCCTCACCGAGATCTTCCCCGGCGGGCGGCTGCCGTCCATCGAAATGGTCGAGGAGCATGCCGCGCGCGCCTCGTTCACGCTCACGCGCAGGCAGTCGTTGCAGTTGCACTACGCGCGCACGCTCGATATGTGGGCGGCCAACCTCGAGGCCAAGCACGACGAGGCCGTCGAAATCCAGTCGCAGGAGATGTACGACCGCTACATGCACTACCTCACCGGATGCGCGAACGCCTTCCGAATCGGCTACATCGACGTCAATCAGTTCACGCTGCAGAAGTAGGCCGTGTCGATTGTCGCTTCGCTGTCGGACGTCGGTGCCTGATCGGTTTGCGCAGGCACCGATAACGTCGTGGTCACAACCGGGTCTTTTTTATGTTTGCCATCGGTGTTGATTGACAGTAGTCGAGCCCTACCTGGGCAGACCTGTTGTAGGCTGGCGACTCGGCGGGGAGAACTCTAAGGCTTGGAGCATTTCGTACATGTCTAAATTGACTCCGAAATACGAAGAACTACAGTCGATCTACGACATTTCCAACGAATTCTACGAACTGTTCCTCGGCCCGACCATGGGCTACACGTGCGGCTATTTCGAGCGCGAAGACATGACGGGCGACGAGGCTCAGATCGCCAAGTTCGACCTCGCGTTGGGCAAGCTCGGGCTGGAGCCCGGCATGACGCTGCTCGACATCGGCTGCGGCTGGGGTGCCTGCATGGCACGGGCGATCGAGAAGTACGACGTCAACGTCATCGGCCTGACGCTCAGCGGCGAGCAGCGCGAGTACGCGATCGACAAGCTGGCCAAGGTACCGACGAACCGCAACGTCGAGGTGCGGCTGCAGGGCTGGGAAGAGTTCGACGACAAGGTCGACCGCATCGTCTCGATCGGCGCCTTCGAGCATTTCGGATTCGAGCGCTATCCGGCGTTCTTCGAGACGGCCTACAACGCGCTGCCCGACGACGGCATCATGCTGCTGCACAACATCACCGGATTCGACCTGCGGCAGGGCCAGAAGCTGGGCCTGCACATGACGTTCGAAGACGCCCGATTCGCCCGGTTCATCATGACCGAGATCTTCCCGGGCGGCCGCCTGCCCTCGGTGGAGATGGAGAAGGAAAAGGCGCTCGAGGCCGGGTTCAAGCTCACGCAGCTGCAGGAGATCGGCCCGCACTACGTCAAGACGCTGAAGATCTGGGCGGACGCACTCGAGGCACACAAGGACGAGGCGATCGCGCTGCAGGGCCAAGAGGTCTACGACCGGTACGACAAATACCTCAACGGCTGCCAGAAGTACTTCGCGTCCGGCCACATCAGCGTTCATCAGTTCACGCTGCAGAAGTAACCAGTTGTCGGATTGAGGCAACGCCGTTCGTCGGATGGGTAGAGAGTGGGACCAACCGGGTTCCGCTCCCTAGCCGGAGGAGACGACGATGCACTACTTCGCCCTGCTGATCAGCCAGGAACGCGAGCTCACGCCTGACGAGGCCACCGAAGGTATGGCGGCCTTTCAGGCATTTCACGCCAAGTCCGGTTCGGCCATCCGCGCGGGCGACGCCTTGGCGCCGACCGCGCACGCCGTCCGGATCACGGGCGGGCCCGACGCCCCGGTGGTGACCGACGGGCCCTTCGCCGAGGCCGCCGAAGTGGCCTGCGGCTACTACGTTCTCGAAGCCGACAACCTCGACGAGGCACTCGCGCTTGCCCGCGACATCCCGGTGGCCACGTTCGGCGCGGTCGAGGTGTGGCCGATGGTCGGCTGGAATCCGCCGAGCGAGCAACTGGGCAGCGATTGGCTCGCGCTGCTGCTCGAACCCGCGGACAACGTCTGCGCTCCCAGCACCGAGGAGTGGGAATCCGGGGTGTGCGCCCATACCGAATTCGGTAACGCGGCAGGCGAACACATTCTCTCCGGCGCGCCGCTGCACCCGCCGTCGACCGCGACGACGGTGCGGGTGCGCAACAACGACGTCGTGCTCACCGACGGGCCCTACATCGAAGGCGCCGAGGTGGCCAACGGCTTCTATGTGCTGCGCGCCGCCGATCGCGACGAGGCCGTCAAGCTGGCGTCGATGATCCCGGCGTCGGCGGTTGAACTGCGCCGGTTGGCCGGTGTCTCCGGCCTGTAGGCGTCGATGACCGAACTGGACGGCGTCTTCCGGCGCGAGTGGGGTCCGGCGGTCGCCACGATCGCCCGCTGGTCAGGTGATCTCACCGTCGCCGAGGACGCCGTCCAGGAGGCCTGTGCGCAGGCGCTGCGAGTATGGCCGTCCGATGGTGTGCCCACCAACCCCGGCGCGTGGTTGACCACAGTGGCGCGCAATCGGGCACTGGACCGGTTGCGGCGCGAAACTGCGCGTCCCGGAAAGGAATTCGCTGCCGTGTACGACGAGGTCACGGCGCGGGCCGACACCGTGGGTGAATTACACCCGGTGCGCGACGACGAGCTGCGGATGATGTTCACGTGTGCTCACCCGGCACTCGACCGCAGCTCGCAGCTGGCCCTGACATTGCGGTTGATCTCGGGGCTCACCGTCACCGAGATCGCCCGCGCGCTGCTGCAGTCCGAGGCCGCGGTGGGGCAGCGAATCACCCGCGCCAAGAACAAGATTCGCAGGGCCAACATCCCGCTGCGGGTGCCGCCCGCCGAACTGCTCGATGAACGCACCCCGCACGTGCTCGGCTGCGTGTACTCGGTATTCACCGAAGGCTACTTTCCGACCGGCGGCCCGTCCGCCATCCGCGACGAGCTCTGCGACGAAGGGGTACGCCTGGCCGGCGAACTGTGCGCACTGATGCCCGCCAACCACGACGCCCACGCACTGGCAGCCCTTGTGCTCCTGCATGATTCGCGGCGCCGCACGCGCGTCGACGACAGCGGCGCCCTGATCCCGCTCGACGAACAGGACCGCAGCCGGTGGGACCGGGGCCGCATCGCGCGTGGTCTCGAGCAGCTGCGGCTCGCCGAGGGAGCCACCGGACCCTATCTGCCCCAAGCGGTCATCGCGGCGCTGCACGCGACCGCCCCGAGCTGGCAGGCCACCGACTGGGCGACGATCTGCCTCGCCTATGACCGGCTGCTCGCGATCATGGACTCGCCCGTCGTCGCCGCGAACCGCGCTCTGGCCATCGGATTTCGCGACGGCTTCGACGCCGGCCTTGCCGCGTTGGACGAGGTGGCCGACGACCCCCGGCTGGCCCGGACCAACGCCGTCGCGCCGATACGCGCGGATCTGCTGCGTCGCGCAGGCCGACTCGGCGAGGCTGAGCACTGGTACCGCATCGCCCTCGACGGCGGCGCCGTGTCCGCACCGGCCGCAACATTCCTGCGGCGTCGACTCTCCGAACTCAGCCCCGAAACGCCGAATGGCCAGTTATGACACGCGATTCGACGAATCTTGTGTCACAACTGGCCACTCGGGCTTATAGAACTACGCCTCCGTGAAATTCCGCGTCACCGCCGGGTCAACCGGGATACCCGGACCCGTGGTGGTCGAGACGGTCACCTTCTTGAGGTAACGGCCCTTCGACGACGACGGCTTGGCGCGCAGCACCTCATCGAGCGCGGCGCCGTAGTTCTCGGCCAGCTTGGCCTCGTCAAAGGACGCCTTGCCGATGACGAAGTGCAGGTTGGCCTGCTTGTCGACACGGAAGTTGATCTTGCCGCCCTTGATGTCCTGCACGGCCTTGGCGACGTCGGGGGTGACGGTGCCGGTCTTCGGGTTCGGCATCAGCCCGCGCGGGCCCAGCACGCGAGCGATCCGGCCGACCTTGGCCATCTGGTCAGGGGTGGCAATCGCGGCGTCGAAATCAAGGAAGCCGCCCTGGATCTTCTCGATCAGATCGTCGCTGCCGACCACGTCCGCGCCGGCGGCGGTGGCCTGCTCGGCCTTCTCACCCACGGCGAACACCGCGACGCGGGCGGTCTTGCCGGTGCCGTGCGGCAGGTTGACGGTGCCGCGGACCATCTGATCGGCCTTGCGGGGATCCACGCCGAGGCGGATGGCGACCTCGACAGTGGCGTCCTGCTTCTTGGAGGAGGTTTCCTTGGCGAGCTTCGCCGCCTCGAGCGGCGAGTAGAGCTTGGTCTTGTCGACCTTCTCAGCCGCCTCGCGATATGCCTTGCTGTTCTTGCTCATTGAAAATCCAATCGTGTTGTTGGAGTCGTGGTTGCGGGCCGATGCCAGCCCTCCCACGCGTTCCTGTGGCGTCGATCCGCTACTCGACGGTGATGCCCATCGACCGGGCGGTGCCGGCGATGATCTTCGACGCTGCGTCGATGTCGTTGGCGTTGAGATCGGCCTTCTTGGTCTCGGCGATCTCGCGCACCTGATCCCAGGTCACCTTGGCGACCTTGGTCTTGTGCGGTTCGCCCGAGCCCTTCTGCACACCGGCAGCCTTGAGCAGCAGCTTGGCGGCAGGCGGGGTCTTCAGTGCGAACGTGAAGCTGCGGTCCTCGTAGACGGTGATCTCCACGGGGATGACGTTTCCGCGCTGCGACTCGGTCGCGGCGTTGTACGCCTTGCAGAACTCCATGATGTTGACGCCGTGCTGGCCGAGTGCAGGACCGACCGGCGGGGCAGGGTTGGCCTGCCCGGCCTGGATCTGCAGCTTGATCAGCCCGACGACCTTCTTCTTGGGGGCCATGGGTGTGCTGTTCCTTACTTGCTCATCCGAGGGCGCGCGTCGCGCCCGCTGTTCTAGCCGTTACCGGCTAAATCTTTGCGACCTGGTTGAAGGTCAGTTCGACAGGTGTTTCACGACCGAAGATCGACACCAGCACCTTGAGCTTCTGCTGCTCGGCGTTGACCTCGCTGATCGATGCGGGCAGCGTCGCGAACGGGCCGTCCATGACGGTGACGGACTCGCCGACCTCGAAGTCCACCAGGATCTCGGGGCGCTCCAGCGTGGCCTCGGTCGAGGCGGCCGACGCCGCGGCAGCGGCCTTGGCCGGCTTCTTGGCCGCGCCCTGCGGCAGCAGGAACTTCACGACGTCGTCGAGGGACAGCGGCGAGGGCCGCGACGTCGCACCGACGAAGCCCGTAACGCCGGGGGTGTTGCGCACCGCGCCCCAGGATTCGTCGTTGAGCTCCATGCGCACCAGGATGTAGCCCGGCAGCACCTTGCGGTTCACCTGCTTGCGCTGGCCGTTCTTGATCTCGGTGACCTCTTCGGTCGGCACCTCGACCTGGAAGATGTAGTCGCCGACGTCGAGGTTCTGCACGCGGGTCTCGAGGTTGGCTTTCACCTTGTTCTCGTAACCGGCGTAAGAGTGGATGACGTACCAGTCGCCCGGCTTCAGCCGCAGCTCCTTCTTGAGCGCAACGGCCGGATCCTCGTCCTCGTCGGCAGCAGGAGCCTCGGTGGCAGCGGCCTCGTCAGCGGCGGGCGCCGCATCGGTCTCGTCGACGGACTCCGCCTCGGCGGTCTCGGTCGCTTCGACGACATCCTCAGACTCAGCGGTCTCGTCGGCGAGTGTCTCATCGCCGTCGAACGTGGTCACGTTGTCAGTCCTCTCTCAATTCCAAATCAGGTGCCGAACACCAGCGACACCAGTCGCGCCAGGCCGTAATCGACACCGGCGATGAGCGCGACCATGAACGCCAGGAAGACCAGCACCACGGTGGTGTAGCTGACCATCTGCTTGCGGTTGGGCCAGATCACCTTCCGAAGTTCGGCAACGACCTGCTTGAGGTAGTTGACGACGAACATGATCGGGTTGCGCGACGGTCCGGTCGCGTCTTTCTTGACCTTCTTGGCCTTGCCGGAGCCGTTCTTGTCGGCGTCGGCCGACTCGGTCTCGGTTTCGGTCTCGGTCCCGCTGTCGGCATCACTGGCCGCCCCGCGACGCGTCCGCTTACCCGTCGGGCGCAGCGGCCGGGTCACCACCGCGGTCTGACCGTGCGTGGAGCCGGTCGTTGCCGAGTCGGTGCCGGTGTCGGTGCCAGTGTCGTCTGCGGAGCCGGCACCTTCGCGCTCGTCGCTCACCGCATGCCTTTCGTCCCTGGTTTGTGTGGTCACCTTCCAGTGTCCACACGCTGTCGAATATTCAGTTGAGCAGGGGCGACAGGACTTGAACCTGCAACCTGCGGTTTTGGAGACCGCTGCTCTGCCAGTTGAGCTACGCCCCTTCGGTGATACCCGGCTGACGCCGTCATCACGTCCAGTGTCCGGGGCTCACACAATTCGCGCGCTCCCCGTTCGCTCGATCAAAGCGGACGGAAGCGCGCTGAAATGGGAAAAACCCCGAGTGCCGAGTGTACCCCGGCGCGGCAGTGAGTTACTAATCGCCTACTCGACCGGTCACTCCCCCGCGGCCCTGCGCATGACCTTGCCGGTTTCGGGATCCCACTTGACCTGGATCGAGTTGTCGCCTTCGTGGCCCATCATCGTCGTGTAGGCCTCGAGGACCATCTCGCCGTCGTCGTTGGTGCAGACGTTGCGGGTGACCACGATGTCGGCGCCGAAGCGTTCGTCGACGGACTGGATCTCCATGACCGCGTGGAGCTGATCGCCCGCCATGAGCGGCTTGTGATAGATGAACTTCTGGTCGACCTGGACGATCTGCATGGTCTCCATGCCGACATCGACGTGCCGGAAGAAGTGTTCCTGGACCAGCAGCGCCAGGGTCGAGGCGAAGGTGAGCGGTGCGACCAGAGCGTCGTGGCCCAGGTCGGCGGCGGCGGCCTCGTCGTGGCTGGCGGGATCCATGGCCTTGACGGCCTTGGCGTACTGGCGGATCTGCTCGCGGCCGATCAGGAATGGATCCGGGTATTTCCAGACCATGCCTCGGATGTCGGTTTTGAGCGCCATGGCCCGTACCTCCCTAAGCCAGTTGTGCGGTTGCGACGGCGCGACCGAAGATCTTCTTTCCGCCGGCAGTGGCCGAAATGGCGATCGTCACGAGCTTGTCGTCGGGATCGACGGACTTGACCCGGCCGTTGAAGACGATCTCGGCGCCGACGCCGTCGTTGGGAACCGGCACCACCGCGGTGAACCGGACGTTGTACTCCTTGACGGCGGCGGGGTCGCCCACCCACGAGGTGACGTAGCCGCCACCGAGGCCCATCGTGAGCATGCCGTGAGCGATCGCGGTGTCGAGACCGACCTGCTTGGCGATCTCGTCGTCCCAGTGGATCGGGTTGAGGTCGCCGGAAACGCCGGCGTAGTTCACCAGATCACCGCGGGTCAGGGGGATGATCTTCTCTGGGAGCGTGTCACCCACCTTGACCGAACTGAACTCACGCAGAGCCATCTGTAAAACCCTCTTCTCCGTCACCCGAACGACCCGCGAGGGTCGTGTAGGACTCCTGCACCACGTCACCGGCGTCGTCGGTGATGATGTTCTTGGTCACGATGATGTCGGTGCCGTGCGCCTTGCGAACGGAATGCACGTACACGTCGCAGTAGAGACGATCGCCGGCCTTGATCGGTTTGAGGAACTTCAGTTCCTGATCGACCTGGACGATCTGGGCGTCCTGGATGGCGATGTTCGCGTTCTCGAAGAACGCCGACTGCGCTGTGTAACCGAAGATGCAAATGAAGGTCAGCGGCGCGGGCAGGGACTCGTGGCCGAGCTCTGCCGCGGCTGCCTCGTCGAAGTAGTACGCATCGTCGTTTTTGACCGCGACGGCGTGCTCACGGATTTTCTCGCGACCAACCTCGTAGTACTCGGGATAGCGGTAATGCATCCCGACGATGTTCGACGAAAGACCCACGAGCGTTGGGCTACCGCGACTCTTTGTGCGGCTGGTGGGTTCCGCAGTTGGGGCAGAACTTCTTGATCTCCAGCCGGTCGGGATCGTTCCGGCGGTTCTTCTTCGTGATGTAGTTACGGTGCTTGCACACCTCGCACGCCAAAGTGATCTTCGGCCGTACGTCGGTACTCGACGCCACGTCAGCTGCCCTCTTCCACGTTCAATTGCTAGGTCCTGTAGCGGTGGGGGGGCTCGATCCCCCGACCTCACGATTATGAGTCGTGCGCTCTAACCAGCTGAGCTACACCGCCCCGGATCGACGCGGGAGGCACCCCGCGCTTGGAGTACCTAGCGTCCACCGAGCCCCCTAACGGAATCGAACCGTTGACCTTTTCCTTACCATGGAAACGCTCTGCCGACTGAGCTAAGGGGGCCTGCCTACTTCAGGCCCAGCGACGCGTGCCGCGGGGCCTTAAAGAGGGTACAGCCTACCCGGCAACCGCACCAAACCGCTGGTCAGCACGGCTGCCGAGGGCCTATCTAGCTGCGCAGATCAATCGAGCAGCCAGTCGTTGGGCGAGAACAGCTCGCAGTGCACGCGCTCGGCGGGCACGCCGCGACCGGTCAGCTGGCCACGCACGGCCTGGACGAATCCGGCCCCGCCGCACAGGTAGATGTCGGGGTCGGCGGGCAGCTCGATGCCGTCGAGGTTCAGCAGGCCGGCGCGCACGCCAGGCGCCCCGCCGGTCAGGCCGTCCTCGTACCAGATGTCGAGCGACGCGTTGGGCAGCGCGTCGATCAGCTCGTGTTGGCGTTCGCGCATCGGATGGGCGTTGTCGCTGCGGTCGGCGTGCAGCACCCGCACATGCGTGTCGGGGCGCTTGGCGGCCAGGTGCTCCAGGATGCCGATCATGGGGGTGATCCCGATGCCCGCCGAGATCAGCACGAGCGGGCGGCCGTCGGTGCCCTCGGTGTGCAGATCGCCGAACGGCACCGTGACGTCGAGCAGGTCGCCGACGCAGACGTTGGCCCGGATCCAGCTCGACACCTCGCCGGCCGGCTGGGTCGCGGTCGCGTCGACGGGCTTGACGGCGAACGTCAGGTCGGTCGACCCGGCAACGCTGACCAGGCTGTACTGCCGTAGCTGGCGAGCGCCGTCGGGCAATGTCACGCCTACCGAAACATATTGCCCGGGAACGAAATTCACCGGATCAGACGCACGGACCGTGACGAGGACGGCGCCGGACGGGTCGTCGACACGGGACACGACGCGCAGGCGCCGATAGACATCGCCCGGTTCGACGCCCGCCGCGGCGTACAGATCGCGTTCGAGGCCGATCAGGGTGTCGGCCATGATCCAGTAGACGCGATCCCACGCGGCGGCGACCTCGGCCGTCACGGTCTCGGCGCCCAGGACTTCCACGATCGCGGCGAACAGGTTGTCGTGCACGATCGGGTACTGGTCGGCGGTGATCCCGAGCGACGCGTGCTTGTGCCCGATGCGGGACAGCAGCGCCGCCGGGTGCGGCAGATCGGGGTTCACCAAGTGCGTGGCAAATGTCGCGATCGAGGCCGCCAGCGCGCGCTGTTGCGCACCTTGGGCCTGGTTGCCGCGGTTGAACAGGTTGCGCAGCAACTCGGGATGGTTCTCGAACAACCGCCGATAGAACGCCGAGGTGATCTCGTCGATGTGAGCGCCGATGAGAGGCAGTGTGGCCGAGACGATCTCGGCGTGCTGCGGCTCGAGTTCGTCGCGGACAGCCGACGGCTCGGGGCTGGTGACGGTCATTGCGGATTCCTTTCTCCGGTGAGTTGCAGAACGATCGGCAGGCTGGTGCCGGCCGTGAGATCGGTGACGGTGTAGCGGTCGAGTTCGCGGTAGAACGCCTCTTTCGCGTCGGCCAGGACGCGGCGCAGCCGGCAGGCCGCGATCAGCGGGCACGGGCTGTCGCCCCCGCACTCGATGACCTCGCGATCGCCTTCGAGTTCGCGCACGAGCCAGCCGATCGAGGCGTTACGGCCGGCTTCGGTGAGCACCAGTCCCCCGACCCGTCCGCGCCGGGCATAGACCATGCCCAACTCCGCCAGCCGCGAGACCGCCTTGGCCACATGATGTTCCGACGCGTTGGCGCCCTTCGCGATCGTGCGGGTGGTGACGCGCCGGTCCTCGGACTCACCGGAGGCCAGCAGCATCAGCGTGCGCAGTCCCAGGTCGGTGAATCGGGTCAGGTGCATGACTCAAACGCTAGTAATTCCGCATTTTCTATGCGACTTTTTGGCGTGTGCCGTTAAACACCCCGTGACGTGCGGTTTTTAGACCTGCGGGTATGGCGCGGCAGGCCCGGCCAATAGTGTGGGCGCATGGCCGACCGCTTGTATTTCCGCCAGCTGCTGTCTGGCCGCGACTTCGCGGCCGACGACATGATCGCCCAGCAAATGCGCAACTTCGCCTACCTCATCGGCGATCGCGAAACCGGCGACGCCGTCGTGGTCGATCCGGCCTACGCGGCCGGCGATCTCGTCGATGCCCTGGAAGCCGACGGCATGCACCTGTCAGGTGTGCTCGTCACCCACCACCACCCCGATCACGTCGGCGGCTCGATGATGGGCTTCACGCTCAAAGGCCTGGCCGAGCTGCTCGAGCGCGAGAGCGTGCCGGTACACGTCAACACCCATGAGGCCGACTGGGTTTCGCGCGTCACCGGTATCGCGATGAGCGATCTCACGCGCCACGAACACGGCGACAAGGTGAGCGTCGGCGCCGTCGACATCGAACTGCTGCACACCCCGGGCCATACGCCGGGCAGTCAGTGTTTCCTGCTCGACGGCCGCCTGGTCGCGGGCGACACCCTGTTCCTCGACGGCTGCGGCCGTACCGACTTTCCTGGCGGCGACGTCGACGACATGTTCCGCAGCCTGCAGGCCCTGGCCCAGCTTCCCGGCGACCCGACGGTCTACCCGGGGCACTGGTACTCGACCGAACCGAGCGCCCCGCTCGACGAAGTCAAGCGCAGCAACTACGTGTATCGCGCGTCGAATCTCGAGCAGTGGCGCATGTTGATGGGCGCATAACGCACACTTGACGGCGTTTAATTGCGGAATCCGTTCTTCGGCCGCGCCGGCAACGGGTTAATTCCTCCGCCTACCGGCGCTACTGCCACGGATTTCGTTGTTCATGCCGTTGACTAGGCAAGAATCCGTGGAGATCAGCCAATCGAGTAGTGCAATACTCAGGACACTCTCGCTCTCGCCCGGCAAACTGTTTCAGTAAGCCTTTTTGTCCGACCGCCGGGGGTCGTCGTGAAGAACATCGTGCTGTGCTTCGACCACGCAGATGAACATCCGGGCTCGCGTGACGCGACCAACACGCAGGCACTGTTCGGGTTGCTGGACAGTTCCGATCAAATCAACTGGTACCACCCCGGGGCTGGCGCCACGGCGCGGACAAGACGTTCGTTACCTCGCCGCGGCAACGCGGTCACCGAAGCCCGCTCAGCGATCGTCGAGGCCTACGACTTCCTCCGCGACAGTTGGGAGCCCGGCGCTCACCTCTTCCTGTTCGGCGGCGGGTACGGCGGCCACCGCGCCTGCGAACTCGCCGCCCTCCTCGGGACGGTCGGACTGTTGCCGAACCGTTCCGATGAACTGCTCGACTACGCACTGGCCACTTATGTACTGCCACGCACGACGCGCACGGCACAGGATTGGCAACGCGTCAGCAAGCTCACCGCTCAACTGCTCGGCGACGACGAAGCCGTCGTCCCCGTGCGGTTCCTCGGGATGTGGGACGCGAAGGCCATTCCCGGCGTACGCGGCAGCGCTGGTCTGCTGTCCAACGTCGAGACGGGCCGTCACGCGGTGGCGGTCGGCGGCGGCCGACGGGCGATGCGCCGCGACAACCGTCTCGACGAGGTGTGGTTCCGCGGTGCGCACTGCGATATCGCGGGCGGAGCAGGGGCATGCTGGCCGCTTGCCGACATCGCGCTGGACTGGATGATCGACGGCGCGGTCGAGGCGGGTCTGCATGTGTTCGAACGCAACTCGTCACCCAGCGATTCGGACGCGCTCGCCGGATCGGCCCAGACCTTCGGAGTGCGCCGGCCGCCCCTGGACGCCAGGGTGCACGCCAGCGTCGAGGTCTATCTGCGGTCGCATCCGCAATACTGGCGGCGATTGCCGGCCCGCATCGAGTGGGCCGACACCGATTGGCTGTCTCGTGGCGAGCGGCTTGTGCTCACCGCAGTCGAGGCGCCTGCCGAGGAAGAGGTTCTCACCGCGGCCGCCTCGTAGCCCGTCGAAGTTTGCTGCGCATGACCACTGCCAGGGGTCTCGGTCCGTGATATAAGCCTTTGGTGGGGATTTTCGACTCAATCGCGGATCGGGGGCGCGAGTTGGCTAGTTTTGACCCGGGCGCGTGGACAGCGCTCGCGGCATGGGTTGCCATTGCAGTCGTGATCGTCGCGCTGATCTATGCGTGGCGGCAGTTTCTGAAAGCCAAGGAGCGCCGGGCCGAGCTCACGCAGCCCAACGTCGCGATGTTCATGGAACCGAGCAGTTCCGACTGGCATCTCGTCGAGCTCGTGATCCGCAACTATGGCCAGCGGCCGGCATACGGCCTGCGGTTCGAATTCGCGAACCCGCCCACCGTCGGCAAGTACGAAAGTTCCTACGACGACAACTATGTCGACATCGTCCCGCTGAACCTGCCCGCCGAGATCCCGTACCTGGCGCCGTCACAGGAATGGCGGATCGTGTGGGATTCCGCGCTGGATCGCAAGCAGCTCGGCGAGGCGATCGCGTCCCGGTTCGACGGCGCGATCACCTACTACGACGAGCCCGTCACCGGCGGCAAATCCAACGGCAAGAAGTTCCGCAACACCGCGGTGCTCGATTGGGCGACGCTGCCGCCGGTCGACCGCATGGAGTTGCTGACAACGCACGATCGCGCGCGCCAGGAGAAGCAGAAGCTTGAGCTCCTGCGCGGTGTGCTGGCGTATTTCCAGTACGCGGCCAAGGAGACCGACGAGCAGACGCTGCGTTCCGAGATCAACCGGATCAAGGCGCTGGGCGCGGAGGTGCGCCAGCGGTGGAAGAGCCGCTACGACGCCACCCACGAGGACGACGACGAGGACTTCGACGACGACGATCCCGAGACCGATCTCATCAACCCGCCGCCGGTGCGTACCGGGCGTCGTCATCGCGCGGAATGAGTCCGTACCATCTGTCCAATGAGCAGCCTGGTGACCTATGCGCTGAATGAATCCGTCGCCACCGTCACGCTGGACGACGGCAAGGTCAACGCACTGTCGCCGGCCATGCAGACCGACATCAACGCCGCGCTCGACCAGGCCGCGCAGGCTGCCGGCAGCGGTGAGGTGAAAGCCCTTGTTCTGGCCGGGAACTCGCGAGTGTTCAGCGGTGGGTTCGATCTGAGCGTGTTCGCGTCGGGCGACACGGCGGCCGCGCTCGGAATGCTGGCAGGCGGTTTCGAGCTGGCCGTACGCTGCCTGACGTTCCCGGTCCCGGTGATCATGGCCGCGACCGGGCCGGCGATCGCGATGGGGTCGTTTCTGCTGCTGTCCGGTGACCACCGGGTCGGCTCGCCGAAATCACGATGCCAGGCCAACGAGGTCGCGATCGGCATGACACTGCCGGTCGCCGCGATCGAGATCATGCGCATGCGGTTGACGCGTGCGGCGTTTCAGCGGGGGATCTCGATGGCTGCGACGTTCGCGGGCGACGCGGCGATTGCCGGTGGTTGGCTCGACGAGATCGTCGAGCAGGGTGACGTGCTGACGCGCGCTCAGGAGGTCGCCGCCGAAGCCGCGGCCACCTTGCACACCACCGCCCACGTCGCCAGCAAACTCAAGGCGCGCGCCGACGCCGTGACGGCGATTCGGGCGGGAATCGACGGCCTGGCAACCGAATTCGCCGGCTGAGAGCCTTCGGTCCGCGTCGTCAGCTCTCCGAAGGCCAGGTGCCTCTGCGCCCGCCTATGCGCGACAATGTCGCTCGATTCGCCTCTGGAGCATCATGCGTATCGGCTGACCCACCGGCCGGATCACACTGCTCCCCTCCGGCTCACCAGGCACTCCTATCACAGCATCAGGGCTGCCCGATTGTCAGCGACAAAGTCGCTCGCATGCGGGCACGCCGAAACCCGTTGCAGGAGAGGCTATTGCGCTTCGAGTGCCGCACGTGACTCACCCGCTGTTACTGGAGCGCACAGCAAGACCCCTGTGCCGATTTCCGCGACTTTGTCGCGCAAAGGCGGGCACAGCACCACCTGATCCATTTTCTCCGAGATATATGCATGTGCTATGCATATAACGTGCCTCGCTACAACCGACTCGACGAATTGTTGGTGCGCGTGCACACCGTGCGGCAGCGTCCCGGCTGGCGGCGCCGTCTGATCGATGCCGCGACCACGGTGCCGACCCTGTCGACGCTGCGCGTGCTCCGCGCCGTCGAACAACGCGAGAAATCCGGCCACGGCGCCTCGATCGGCGAGGTCGCCGAATACATGGGCGTCGAACATTCCACCGCGAGCCGCACCGTCACGTCTGCTGTCACGGCCGGCCTGCTGACCAAGACCTTGTCCGCCGAGGACCAGAGACGGTGCGTGCTGATGCTGACCGATCGAGGCCGTGACGCGCTGGCCGAGGTGACCGCGCGGCGCCGGGACATGGTCGCCGAGACCGTGGCGCATTGGTCCGACGACGACGTCGACACCCTCGTCGACTTGCTGGAGCGGCTCGTCACCGACTTCGAACGGAAAGTCGCCTCGTGACGGCCGACGTGACCTTGCGACCGCGGGGCGCGTTGCGCCTCATGTTCGACCCGGTTTTCGGGGCACTGTTCTGGGGCAAGATGTTCTCGGTCGTCGCGGTGTGGACGCACGGCATCGTCGCGGCCATCGTGATCTTCAACGCGACCAGCTCGGCCGTCATGGTGGGCCTCGTGGGCGTCGCGCAGTTCCTCCCCCAGCTCATCTTGAGCCCGACGAGCGGCAAGTGGGCCGACGTCGGCAATCCCGCCCGCCAAATTCTGTTTGGGCGGGTGTTGTGTATCGCCGGTTCGGGTTCGACGGCCGTGTGGTTGGGCGTCGCACCTGATCTGCAGGGCACCGCCGTGGCGATACCGGTGCTCGTGGGCTCGACGCTCGTCGGCTTCGGGTTCGTCATCGGCGGCCCGGCCATGCAGTCGATCGTGCCGAGCCTGATCCGCGACGGTGAGCTGCCAACCGCGATGGCGCTCAACAGCATTCCGATGACCATCGGCCGTATCCTCGGCCCGGCCATCGGCGCGTACCTGGCCGCGCATCTCGGTGCGGCGCCGGGCTTCGCGATCAGCGCGGGCCTGCACCTCGTGTTCGCGATCTTCCTGGTGCTCGTGACCTTCCCGACGCGCCCGGAGCGCAGCCCCGACGGCGACTACCGCGTCCGAGCGGCCCTGCGCTACGTGTGGCGCGACCGGCCACTGCTGCTCGCGCTGCTCGCGGTGACGACCGTCGGGTTCGCCTCCGACCCGTCGATCACCCTGACGCCGTCGATGGCCGAGGACCTCGGCGGCGGTACCCGCCTGGTCGGGTGGTTGTCGGCGGCCTTCGGTATCGGCGCGGCGTTGGGCATGGCGGTACTCGCCGTGCTGCGTGGTCGGCTCGAGTCGGCGCGGGTGTCGTCGATCGGGTTGTGGCTGCTCGTGATCGGATGTGGACTGCTGGCCGCTGGCTCGGTCACCGCGGTGGCACTCGCCGGGTTCGCGATCGCGGGTCTCGGCTTCGGCTGGGCGATGACGGGCCTGAGCACCGTGGTGCAGGAGCGTGCGCCCGACGAACTGCGCGGACGAATCATGGCGCTGTGGCTCGTCGGGTTCCTCGGGTCGCGGCCGTTCGCGGCGGCGCTGCTCGGCGGCGCGGCCGACCTGTTCAACGTCCGGGTGGCGTTCGTCATCGCCGCGGCGTTGACGTTGGTGGTCACGCTGGCCGTACAAAAATCGTGGCACTCCTAGGCCGGTCTCATAGGGTGGGTGTCGATGGCACTGCACCTACACCGGGCCGAGCGCACCGATCTGCTGGCCGACGGGCTGGGTGCGCTGCTCGCGGATCCGCTACCTGATCCCTTCGCGCAGGAACTCGTGCTGGTGCCCGCCAAGGGCGTCGAACGCTGGCTCAGCCAACGGCTGTCGAATCGGCTCGGCGTGTGTGCCGCCGTCGAGTTCCGCAACCCCCGCTCACTCATCGCGGAGCTGACGGGCACGGCCGACGAGGATCCCTGGTCCCCCGACGCCATGGTGTGGCCGCTGCTCGCGGTGATCGACGAGAACCTCGACGAACCGTGGTGTACGACGTTGGCCACGCATCTCGGGCATTTCGAGATGGGCGAGGAGCACGAGCTGCGGCAAGGCAGGCGATACGCGGTCGCGCGCCGACTGGCCGGGCTGTTCGCGTCCTACGCCCGGCAGCGTCCGCAACTGCTGGTCGACTGGGCCGGCGTGCCCGACGACTTGTCCTGGCAGGCACCGCTGTGGCATGCGCTGGTGGAGCGTGTCGACGCCGACCCACCTCATGTCCGGCACGCGAAAGCCCTTGCCCGGCTGCAGGAATCACCATCCGAGCTGCCGCAGCGGCTGTCCCTGTTCGGACACACCCGCCTTCCGGTGACCGAGGTTGAACTGCTGACCGCGCTCGCCACCCACCACGATCTGCACCTGTGGCTGCCCCACCCCAGCGACAACCTGTGGCAGTCGCTGGCCGGGCGTAAGGGCGCGCTCCCCCGCCGCGAGGACACGAGCCATCGCGATGTCGGCCATCCGCTGCTGGCCACCCTCGGCCGTGACCTACGCGAACTGCAGCGCACCCTGCCGGTCCCCGACACCGACGAATTTCTCAGCGGCACCGACCATCCCGACACGCTCCTGGGCTGGTTGCAGTCCGACATCGCGGCCAACGCGGTCCGCCCGGCCGGGCGGGTGCATCGCCCCGATGACCGCTCGGTGCAGGTGCACAGCTGTCACGGCCCGGCCCGGCAGATCGACGTTCTGCGCGAAGTGCTGCTCGGCCTGCTGGCCGATGACCCGACGCTCGAACCACGCGACATCCTCGTGATGTGCCCCGACATCGAAACGTATGCACCGTTGATCACGGCCGGATTCGGGCTCGGCGACGTGGTGCACGGTGCCCACCCGGCGCACCGATTGCGGGTCCGGCTCGCGGATCGCGCACTCGTGCAGACCAATCCGCTGCTGTCGGTGGCCGCACAACTGCTCGTGCTGGCCGGCGGGCGGGCGACCGCGAGCGAAGTCCTCAACCTCGCCGAGTCCGGCCCGGTGCGCGCCCGGTTCGGGTTCACCGACGACGACCTCGACGCGATCACGGCGTGGGTACGCGAAGCCAACATCCGCTGGGGCTTCGACCAGGAGCACCGCCGCCCCTACGGGGTGGAGTTCCTGCACAACACGTGGCGTTTCGGCATGGACCGCGTGCTGGCCGGGGTCGCGATGTCCGACGACTCCCACGCCTGGCTCGATACCACGCTGCCGCTCGACGACGTCAGCAGTAACCGCGTCGAGCTTGCCGGCCGGTTCGCCGACTATGTGGAAAAGCTGCGCCAAGCGGTCCATCAGCTCAGCGGCAGCCGCCCACTCGGCGACTGGCTCGCCGCCCTCACCGCCGGTATCGACGCACTCGCGCTCGCCGACGAGGAGTGGCCCGCGACTCAGGTGCAGCGCGAGTTCGCCGAGATCGCCGAGAATGCCGGGGCCACGCAGACGTCGTTGCGGCTCAGCGACATCCGCGCACTGCTCGACCGGCATCTGGCCGGCCGCCCCACCCGGGCCAACTTCCGCACCGGCACACTGACCGTCTGCACGATGGTGCCGATGCGTTCGGTGCCACACCGCGTGGTGTGCCTCATCGGCTTGGACGACGGAGTTTTCCCGCGGCTCGGCGCCATCGACGGTGACGACGCGCTCGCGCGCGACCCGATGACGGGTGAGCGCGACATCCGTTCCGAGGATCGCCAGTTGCTGCTCGACGCGATCGGGGCGGCCACGCAGACGCTCGTCGTCACCTACACCGGGGCCAACGAATACTCCGGGCAGCCACGACCACCGGCGGTGCCACTCGCCGAACTACTCGACACGCTCAGCATCACGACCGAACAGCCCGTCGACGTGGTGACCGAACATCCGTTGCAGCCGTTCGACATTCGCAACGTCATCCCCGGCGAAATGGTGCCAGGCGAACCGTTCACGTTCGACCCGACCGCACTCACCGCGGCGCGCGCCAGCAGCGGGCGACGGGCTGAGAGGCCGCCGTTCTTCGCGGGCCCGCTAGCGCCTCCCCCTGCCGACGACGTGGCGCTGGAGGATCTCACCCGGTTCTTCAACGATCCCGTCAAGGGCTTCTTCCGATCGCTGGATTACACGCTGCCATGGGACGTCGAAGGGGTGTCCGACGAGATGCCCGTCGACATCGATGCCCTGGAGGAATGGACCGTCGGCGATCGGATGCTCGGCGACATCCTGCGCGGCATGACGCCCGCCGACGCCCAGCAGGCTGAGTGGCGCCGCGGCACCCTGCCGCCGGGCCAACTCGGCTGGCGGCGGGCCATCGCCCTGCGCGATCAATGCGCACTGCTGGCCACCGAGGCGTTGCGTTACCGCGACCCCGAGGGCCAGGCCTATGACGTCGATGTCGATCTGGGGACCGGGCGCCGGCTCACCGGAACGGTGTCGCCCGTGTTCGGAGAGCGGCTGGTGTCGGTGACGTACTCCAAACTCGACGGCAAACACTTGCTGCAGTCGTGGATTCCGTTGCTGGCGTTGGCCGCCTGCTATCCGGACCGCGACTGGTCGGCGGTGTGCATCGGCAGACCCAAGCGCGGTAGTTCACCGCGGGTCGAGGGGCTGGGGCGTCCGGAAAATCCGGTCGAGCTGCTGGCCGATCTGGTGACGATCTATGACGCGGGCCGGCGCGAGCCGCTGCCGTTGCCCGTCAAGACCTCCTATGCGTGGGCGGCGGCCCGGCATGCCGGCGACGACCCGCAGCGGGAAGCCGAATATCGCTGGCGCAGCAACAGGTATCCCGGCGAGGACGAGCAGCCCGCGCATGTGCGGGCGTGGGGCCGTGGCGCGCCGCTGAGCCGCCTGGTCGGATTGGGTGAGTACGCCGAACGCCTGTGGTTGCCGATGCTGCGCGCCGAAAGGTCGCCCCGGTGAAGACTTTCGATCTGCTCGGGCCGCTGCCCGCCCGCAATACGACGACGGTGCTGGAGGCCAGCGCCGGTACCGGCAAGACGTTCGCGCTGGCCGGTCTGGTGACGCGGCTGGTGGCCGAGGGCGCCGCGACGCTCGATCAGATGCTGCTCATCACGTTCGGCCGGGCCGCGAGCCAGGAGTTGCGCGAACGCGTGCGCTGCCAGATCGTCGACGCGCTCGCGGCATTCCAGGACCCGGCGCACGCCGCCAACGATCTCGAGGTGTACCTCGTCGCCGCCGACCAGCAGGCCCGCAGGCAGCGGCTGCGTGACGCCCTGGCGGGTTTCGATGCCGCGACCATCGCGACCACGCATCAGTTCTGCCAGATCGTGCTCAAATCGCTTGGCGTGGCCGGGGACAGCGACTCCGGGGTCACGCTCGTCGAAAGCCTCGACGACGTGGTGTGCGAGATCGTGGACGACCTCTATCTCGCACACTTCGGGGCGCAACGCGACGATCCGGAACTCGGCTACGCCGAGGCACTCAAGCTCGCCCGCGTGGTGGTCGACAACCCGGCCACCGAACTCCGCCCGCTCGACCCCGACCCCGACTCGCCGGCCGCGGTCCGGCTCGCGTTCGCCCACAATGTGCTGTCTGAGTTGGAGATCCGCAAGCGTCGTCGCGGCATCCTGGGCTACGACGATCTGCTCACCCGGCTGGCTGATGCGCTGGCAGATGAGGACTCCGCGGCCCGCGTACGCATGCAGCAGCGCTGGCCGATCGTGATGGTCGATGAGTTCCAGGACACCGACCCGGTGCAGTGGCAGGTGCTTGAGCGGGCGTTCTCCGGGCACGCGACACTGATCCTGATCGGTGATCCCAAGCAGGCGATCTACGCATTCCGCGGCGGGGACATCGACACGTACCTGCGGGCCGCCGCGACCGCGGGCGACAAGCAGACGCTCGGCACGAACTGGCGCAGCGACAGCGCGCTGGTGGATCGGCTGCAGGCGGTGCTGCGCGGCGCCGAGCTCGGTGGCCCCGACATCGTCGTGCACGACGTACAGGCCCATCACCAGGGCCACCGGTTGGCGGGTGCGCCGCACAACGACCCGTTCCGGCTGCGGGTCGTGACGCGAAAACGCGGCGGCACCAGAGTGATTCCGATCGCCGACCTGCGCACCCACATCGGCAAGGACCTCGCCGCCGACATCGGTGCGCTGCTGACCAGCGGCGCCACGTTCTGTGACCGGCCCGTCGAAGCACGCGACATCGCCGTCATCACCGAGACCCACAAGGATGCCCGCGCGTGCCACACCGCACTGATCGAGGCCGGCATTCCGGCGGTCTACACCGGCGATTCGGATGTGTTCAACTCCGAAGCCGCCGAGGACTGGCTGTATCTGCTGGAGGCGTTTGACCAGCCGCACCGGCCCGGCCTCGTCCGCGCCGCAGCGGCCACGATGTTCTTCGGCGAAACCGCCGAATCCCTTGCCGCGGGCGGGGACGCGTTGACCGACCGCGTCGCGGACACGCTGCGCTCATGGGCCGGCCACGCGCGTGAGCGTGGGGTCGCGGCGATCTTCGAGGCCGCGCAACTCGCAGGCATGGGCAAGCGCGTGCTGTCGTGGCAGGGCGGGGAACGCCTGATGACCGATCTCGCGCACATGACGCAGCTGCTGCAGGACACCGCACACCGGGAGGGCTTCGGGCTGCCCGCGTTGCGGGACTGGCTGCGAACCCAGCGTTCGGAAGGTGGCGGCGAGTCCGAGCGCAATCGCCGTCTCGACAGCGACGCGGCGGCCGTGCAGATCATGACGGTGTGGGTCAGCAAGGGCCTGCAGTTCCCGATCGTGTACCTGCCGTTCGCGTTCAATCGCTATGTCCCCGAACCGGATCTGGTGCTGTTCCACGACGAGGGCAAACGCTGCCTGCATATCGGCGGTGTGGATCCGGCGGTCGCACGGGCCGGCCGTGCCGAGGCCGCGGCCGACGACAGCCGGCTGACGTATGTGGCGATGACGCGCGCGCAGTCCCAGGTGGTGGCGTGGTGGGCGCCGTCGAACGACGAGCCCAACGGTGGCCTGTCGCGGCTGTTGCGGGGCCGGGCGCCCGGCGAGTCCGCGGTTCCCGACAGGTGTGTACCCGCCAAGGTGTCCGACGAGGAGGCGCTGGAGCGGTTACGGGCGTGGGTCGGTGGGCCCGTGCTCGAGGAGTCGGTCATCGGCGCATTCACCCCGGTACCACCCGAAGCCCCACGAGAAGACTTGGATGTTCGGCATTTTCACCGCGCGATCGACACCGCGTGGCGGCGCACGTCGTATTCGGGCCTGCTGCGGGCCGCTGAAACGTCCGGGGTGTCCAGTGAGCCCGAGGTCATCGAGCTTGACGACGAATCCGACGACATACCCGTCGTCGCCCCGGCGCAGGGCGCTGATGTGCCGTCACCGATGGCGTCCATGCCGACCGGCGCGGCGTTCGGATCGCTCGTGCATGCGGTGCTCGAAACGGCAGACCCGTTCGCACCGGATCTCGCCGCCGAGCTCGAGGATCAGATCAAGGTGCATGCGGCGCGCTGGCCTCTCGAACTGGAGGCAGCCGAGCTGGCCGCGGCGCTCGTGCCGATGCACGACACCCCGCTGGGTCCGCTGGCACCCGGCATGACACTGCGCGAAATCGGCCTGCGGGATCGGTTGCGCGAACTGGATTTCGAGTTCCCGATGGCCGGCGGTGATCTGCGGGGCGGATCGTTCGCGCGCTTGTCCGATGTCGGAGCCCTGCTGCGGGAGCATCTGCCCGCCGAGGATCCGATGGCGGTATACGCCGACCGGCTGTCGGCGGGTGTGCTGGGCAGTCAGCCGTTGCGAGGGTATCTGTCCGGTTCGGTGGACGCGGTGCTGCGGCTCGACTCCCGGTTCGTGGTCGTCGACTACAAGACGAACTGGCTTGGCACTGGAGATGCGTCGCTGACGGCCGCGGATTACGGCCGGGAGCGCATGGTCGAGGCCATGCTGCATTCGGATTATCCGCTGCAGGCGCTGTTGTACAGCGTTGTGCTGCACCGTTTTCTGAACTGGCGGCTGCCCGGGTACGACCCGGCCGCGAATCTGGGCGGTGTGATGTATCTGTTCGTGCGGGGGATGTGCGGGGCGGCGACGCCCGTCGTCGACGGACATCCGGCCGGCGTGTTCAGCTGGGAACCGCCCGCGGCGTTGGTGGTCGCGCTCTCGGAGCTGCTCGATGCTTGACGCGTTCACCGAGATCTTGGAACCCGCCGATGTGCATGTGGCACAACGGTTGACCGCGCTGGCCAAGGAACCGGACAAGTCCGTCGAGCTCGCGGTCGCATTGGCGGTGCGCGCACTGCGGGGCGGGTCGGTGTGCGTGGATCTGCGGTCGGTGGCAGCGCAGGTCGAATTGCCGTCGTTGCCGTGGCCGTCGCCCGATGCGTGGTTGGCAGCGGTCAAGGCGAGCCCGCTGTTGGGCACTCCCCCGGTGCTGCGACTGTTCGGCGATCTGCTGTACCTGGATCGGTACTGGCTCGAAGAGCAGCAGGTGTGCGATGACGTGCTGGCCCTCGTCGGCGCACGCACGGACGATGCCGCACCGGACGTGACGCGGTTGTTCCCCGCGGGCTTTGAGGAACAGCGCGCGGCGGCGAATGTCGCGCTGTCGCAGGGTTTGACGGTGCTGACGGGTGGGCCCGGCACCGGTAAGACGACGACGGTCGCGCGGTTGCTCGCACTGCTCGCCGAACAGGCCGCGCTGGCGGACCGGCCGTCGCTGCGGATCGCGTTGGCCGCGCCGACGGGCAAGGCCGCGGCCCGACTGCAGGAAGCCGTGCAGTTGGAGGTGGACCGGCTCGATGCGGTGGACCGCTCGCGGCTGTCGGGTCTGCAGGCCACGACGCTGCACCGGCTGCTCGGCCCGCGGCCCGATACATCGTCGCGGTTTCGGCATCATCGCGCGAACCGCCTGCCGCACGACGTGATCGTGGTCGACGAGACGTCGATGGTGTCACTGACCATGATGGCGCGGCTGTTGGAGGCCGTGCGCCCGCAGACGCGGCTGCTGCTCGTCGGTGATCCCGATCAGCTGGCTTCGGTCGAGGCCGGCGCGGTGCTGGCCGATCTTGTCGACGGCCTGGGTTCGCGCGGCGTGGCGGCGCTCAAGACCTCGCACCGGTTCGGTGAATCAATCGGCGCGCTGGCTTCGGCGATCCGGGCCGGTGACGCGTCGTCAGCAATCGAGGTGCTGGCGGCGGGCGGTGAGAACATCGAATGGGTGCGCGACAACGCGACCGAACGACTGCGGGATGTACTTGTGCCCCACGCCCTTCGGTTGCGTCAGGCCGCGATACTCGGCGATGTGCGCACCGCGTTGTCGACGCTTGACGAGCATCGCCTGCTGTGTGCGCATCGGCGCGGACCGTTCGGCGTCACACACTGGAACCGTCAGGTGCAGCGTTGGCTGACCGAGGAGACCGGCGAGCCGCTGTGGAGCTCGTGGTACGTCGGGCGCCCAATCCTGGTGACCGCCAACGACTATGGGCTCAAGCTCTACAACGGCGATGCCGGCGTCACGGTCGCCACGCCCGATGGCATGCGTGCCGTCGTCGGCGGGTCCGGATCGTTCGCGACCGGCAGGCTCACCGACGTCGAGACCATGCACGCGATGACGATCCACAAGTCTCAGGGCAGCCAGGCCGATGAGGTGACCGTGTTACTGCCGTCGGAGGACTCGCGGTTGTTGACGCGCGAACTGTTCTACACCGCGGTGACACGGGCGAGGACGCGGGTACGCGTCGTCGGCGCCGAGGCGGAAGTGCGCGCCGCGATCGACCGGCAAGCCGTGCGAGCGACCGGCCTGCGGGAGCGGTTGAGGCTTTAGACGGCCTTCCCCGCGAAGAACGCGCCGGAGATCAGTCCGATCGCGATGGCCAGGGTGGGCAAGCCCATCGCCACGGCCACGACAACACCAGCGATCGCACCGATGCCGAGCACCAGCATCATTACGCCTACAAATGCTCCGACCATTGACCTGCCCTTTCTATGACTGCGGTCACAATGTACATCTTTTGTGTGCTGAGACACAGGCAGATCGCGCGTCAGTTTGGTTAACAATTACGCGGCAAAATGTATAGCTGAGCTTGGTGAATCCATTCAGATGGCGATTTCGGCGTATCGCTTGCACGATCCGGGCCGTTCAGACGCGTATCTGCAGGTGAGAGCAGAATGGGCGCTAACAAGCATCGTCGCTGAATTTGATCGCCCGTTCAGGCGCGGGCTGTTAGTTAACCCAAGCGACGCCATCAGTGCACACCCGAGTGCCAGTATTCGGGACGTGGCCCCTGATAAAGCGTCATCTATCGCCTATCCGGCTCCCGGTTCCCGCCCGTTGCGGCACGACAACGAGGCGCTGCCGCCGCACGTCATCGTGTTGTTCGGCGCGACGGGCGACCTGGCAAAACGCAAACTTCTGCCCGGGCTCGCGTACCTGGAACAGTCGACGTTCAGCCCCGACATCCGGGTTGTCGCGACATCGCTGGAGGATTTCACCGACGAGCAGTTCCTCAGGCACGCCAAAGAGGCCATCGACCAGTTCGCCTCCCGCAAGCCCACCGATGAGCAGTGGGCGAGCTTCGCGAGCAAGGTGCACTACGTGCCGCAGAGTGCAGGCCCGCAGGCGCTGGCCGCTGCCGTCGCCGCCGCAGAAGCCGAGCTCGGCCCCGATGCCCGTCGGCTGCACTATCTTTCGGTGCCACCCAAGGCCGCCCAGTCCGTCATCACGATGCTCAAGGACGCAGATTTGGTGAAGCGGGCCAAGGTGGTGATGGAAAAGCCGTTCGGCACCGATCTGGAAAGCGCGGTGCTGCTGAACGCCTTCGTGCACAAGACGTTCAAGGAATCGCAGATCTTCCGCATCGACCACTTCCTCGGCAAGGAGGCCGCGCAGAACATCCTGGCGTTCCGGTTCGCCAACGGTCTGTTCGAGCCGATCTGGAACCGCAACTTCATCGACCACATCCAGATCGACATACCCGAGAAGCTCGGGCTCGACCAGCGGGCCAACTTCTACGAGAGCACCGGCGCCTTCAAGGACATGGTCGTGACGCATCTGTTCCAGGTCATGGCGTTCGTCGTGATGGAGCCGCCGACCGCGCTCGAGCCGCGGGCCATCAGCGAGGAGAAGAACAAGGTCTTCCGGTCGATGCTGCCCATCAACCCGGCCGAGGTCGTACGCGGGCAGTATCAGGGTTACCGCGACGAGGTCGGGGTCGCACCGGATTCGGAGACCGAGACGTTCATCGCGCTCAAGGTCGGCATCGACAACTGGCGGTGGGCCGGCGTGCCGATCTATCTGCGCACCGGCAAGAAAATGGCTGAGGGGCAACGGATCATCTCGATCGCGTTCAAAGAGGCCCCGCGCACCATGTTCCCTGCGGGCTCCGGCGTCGGGTCGCAAGGTCCCGACCATCTGACGTTCGATCTGGCCGACGAGTCGAAGGTGTCGCTGTCGTTCTACGGCAAGCGGCCCGGGCCGGGCATGCGGTTGCAGAAGCTGTCCATGCAGTTCTCGACCGAGGAGAGCGGCGCGGCCGCCGACGTGCTCGAGGCCTACGAGCGGCTGATCCTCGACGCGATGCGCGGCGACCACACGTTGTTCACGACGGCCGAGGGCATCGAATCCCTGTGGGAGCGGTCGGCGCCGCTACTGGAGGATCCGCCGATCGTGAAGATGTACCCCGTCGGGACGTGGGGCCCCAATGCCATTCATCAGCTCATCGCGCCGAATGCGTGGCGGTTGCCGTTCGAGCGCGTGTGGCGCGAGTAGGCCTTACGACAGATACAGCGCGACGACGCCCAACACGGTGACGGTGACGAACAGCAGCATCGCGATTCGCATACCCCGGGCCCGCAGCCGTTGCGGCAACGCCAGCGGAAGAGCGAGCACCCACGCCAGGCCGAACGGTAGGTACGCCAGGACGCCGAAGATCAAGCCGTAGCCGTGTGGATCCTCCGCCGGGTCCGTCGCATACGCCGAACTCAGGACGGTCCACACGATCAGCAGCCAGATGACGAGCGCGGCCACTCCGAACGCTCCAGCCAGGCACCGGCCGACGATCGAAGCTGCTTCTGCCCATTTGGTTTTGGGCGGCTGCTGGTAGACCATCTCACCCCCGGTGTCAGCTCAAGCGTAAGCGCTGCACCGAGGGGGTGGGCGCGGCAGTTTCCTGCGCGCCGGTGCGAATCAGGCGAGCGCGCTGCCCTTGCGCCACTGGTCCCACGGGACGGTCCAGTCGCCGTTGTTGTCGGGTTTGAGCGGGTCGCCGCCGGTGTTGCGGATCTCGACGATGTCGCCCGGCACCGAGAAGTTGTAGAACCACTCCGCGTTCTCGCCGCTGAGGTTCAGGCAGCCGTGGCTGACGTTCGTGTTGCCCTGCGCCCAGATCGTCGAGTTGAGCTGGTGCAGGTAGATGCCGTCCATGCTGATGCGCGTGGCGTACGGGATCGTTGTCTTGTAGCCCAGGCGGGAGTTGACGGGCAGGCCATACGTTGACGAATCCATGACGACGGGGTTGGCCTTGTCCATCACGGTGTAGATGCCGCGTGGGGTCCAGAAGCTCATCGTGGTGCCGCCGACGGTTTCGGTGCCGCCCATGCCCATCGAGGTCGGCATGGTGCGCACCAGCTTGCCGTTCTCGAACACGCTGACCTGTTTGGTCTTGTCGTCGGCGATCGACACGTGCGAGTCACCGATCGTGAACGAGATCTTCTCGTCCTGTGCGCCGTAGACATCGTCGCCGAGCCGGGCGCCGTATATGTCGGCGTTCACGGTGACTTTCGTGCCGGGCTTGTAGTACTTCTCCGGGCGCCAATGCGCGGTCTGATCGTCGATCCAGTTCCACGCGCCGACGGCCTTGGGCTCGGTGGTGACAGTCATCCGTCGTTCGGCACTGGCCTTGTCGGTGACGGGTTCGTCGAAGCGCGCGACGATCACCATCCCGACGCCGTACTTCGCGCCGTCCTGCAGTGGCGCGCCGGATGTGCCGTTGAGGTAGACGCGGGCCTGGTAGCCCGGGGTCAGGGTCGTGAACGTCGAGGTCTGCTTCGTCGGCATCCCGCCGGGGCCCTTGGCCGTGACGGTCAGCGTGTAGGTGCGGCCATAGCCGAGCGTCGTCGTCGGCTTCCAGGTCTTGGCGTCCGGCGTGAGGATCCCGGGGATCTCCTTGCCTGCGTCGTTGACCATCTTCACGCTCGTGACGGTTCCGGTCGTGGCCGTCACCATGACGCGCGCCAGCGGATCGACTTCGGCGTTCGGCTTCGGGGTGATGGCGAGTTTGGCCGGCTCGGTCGGCGACGGCTGCGGGACGCCCTGCGGAGGGCTCGCCACCGTCTGGCAGTGCTCACCGCAGTCCGGCAAGGCCGTGACGGCGACTCCACCCAAGACCGCGAGCACAGCGAGTGCGGCCGCAAGGCAGGCACGACGAACAGACGACAACATCACTCCAATGTGGTTCGGCGAAGGCCAGTTTGATCGGGATCCCGATCGGTGGCTCAATCGTAGCCGGGTCGTCGGTTCGTCGGCGTAACGCCTCCGCGCTGTGGGCGAGTCGTGATCGGGTCGTTGTGATCAGTGTGTGGCGCTGGGCTGCTTGATCACAACTGTCACACCAGTCCCCCGGAGGAAGCACACATACGGTCTCAAAGTGCGATATCACCCGTGATATCGCACTTTGCACTCATATGGCCCCTCAGATTTCGGGTGCCCCCTGCGCGTGCGTCACCGCTCATCGAGGGCGGACCGCGCTCCCGTGTGCCCGCGCTCCAAGTACGCGAGGGCGTCGGCCGGCTCATCGGTGACATACACCAGCTCGTCGAGTGCCACGGGCAGAAAGCCGTCCCGCTCCATCCGCCGCAGCTGGATCACCAATCCGTCGTAGAAGCCGGCCGTGTTCAGCAGCACCACCGGTTTGTCGTGGTGCCGGTGCTTACGCAGTTCGAGGATGTCGGTGGCCTCGTCGAGCGTGCCCAGGCCGCCTGCCATCACGACCATCGCGTCTGAGCGTGCCAACAGCGTCGCCTTGCGTTCGCCGAGATTCGCGGTGAACACCATCTCGTCCGCCTCGGCCCGCGCCTTCGCCCGCAAGAACTCGACGGAGATCCCGACCAGTCGACCACCGCTCTTCTTGACCCCGTCTGCAACGACCTTCATCAGCCCGACGTCTGATCCGCCCCAAACCAGCGTGTGGCCGCCCTTGCCGAGAAGCTCGGCGAACTCCCGCGCCGGCTCGGTGTAGCGGGCGTCGAGGTCGGCGGCGGACAAGAAGACGCAGATGTTCATGAATGCTCCGGACTGCTACAGGTGGCACCTCAAGTAACCACAATGGTCACACCAGTACCTGCCAGCAGATGCGTTTGTGGTTGCGAAGTGCGATATCACCGGCGATATCGGTGAAGAGTGGTATCAAATCGGTATCATGTGGTCATGGGTATGACTCTGCGCACGAGCGACGAGCAGACCGAGGCGTTGCGTCGGCAGGCTGCCGCCGAGGGACGGTCGATGCAAGCGGTAGCGCTATCGGCGATCGATGAGTACATCGCCCGACGAGCGCACAGAACGAAGGTCGATACGGCGATACAGCGCGTGGTGGCCGAGGAAGCCGGGGTCTTGGAGCGTCTCAAGGACGCATGATCGAGTACCTCGACCTCGACGACCTCCTGCAGATCGCCCGCCGCGCAGTTGGCGAAGATGTCAAGGTCGGCGACTACGGCCTGTTGGAATCTGCTCTGGCACGGCCACGCGCTTGGGTGTTCGGCGAGGACGCCTACCCGGATTTGCATCTCAAGGCCGCCGCCCTGATGCACTCGTGTGCCCGCAACGACGCGTTGATCGACGGGAACAAGCGACTGGCGTGGACCGCATGCCGCACGTTCCTGGCCATCAATGGGCAGTGGATCAGCGCACCGGAAGACGACCGCTTTGACTTCGTCATCCGGGTCGCCACGGGGGCCGAGTCGGATCTCGATCAGATCGCCGGGCAACTACGCGAGTGGAGTTACCAAGAATCCGATTACTGATTTACCCCTGGTCGCCCATACCATTTCTGGCGAGATGACCGACAATGCCCTCGACGCCGCCCTCGACACCCCCACGTCCGATGCCCGGTCCGCAGGCCGGATCGCTGCCGAAGCGCAGCGCCGCCGCACCTTCGCCGTCATCAGCCACCCCGACGCCGGCAAGTCGACGCTCACCGAGGCGCTCGCGCTGCACGCGCGCGTGATCACCGAGGCAGGCGCAATCCACGGTAAGGCCGGGCGGCGTTCGACGGTGTCGGACTGGATGGAGATGGAGAAGGCCCGCGGCATCTCGATCACGTCGACGGCGCTGCAGTTCCCATACCGCGACTGCGTCATCAACCTGCTCGACACCCCCGGCCACGCCGACTTCTCCGAGGACACCTACCGGGTGCTGACGGCCGTAGACTGCGCGGTGATGCTCATCGACGCCGCGAAAGGCCTTGAGCCGCAGACGCTCAAGCTGTTCCAGGTCTGTAAGCATCGCGGCATTCCGATCATCACGGTGATCAACAAGTGGGACCGCCCCGGCCGCCACGCCCTGGAGTTGATGGACGAGATTCACGAACGCATCGGGCTGCGCACCACTCCCCTGACATGGCCGGTCGGCATCGCCGGTGACTTCAAGGGCGTGATGGACCGCCGCAAGGGTCACTACATCCGGTTCACCCGCACGGCCGGTGGTGCGACGGCGGCTCCCGAGGAGCACATTCCCGCGGCGGACGCGACAGCCGCGGCCGGTGTGGATTGGGAAACCGCGGTCGAGGAATCCGAACTTCTGTCGGCCGACGGCTCCGACTTCGACCGCGACGCGTTCCTCAGCGGTGAGTCGTCGCCGGTGCTGTTCACGTCGGCGGCGTTGAACTTCGGCGTGAACCAGCTGCTCGATGTTCTCGTCGAGCTCGCCCCGGCGCCCAGCGGTGCGGTCGACGTCGACGGCGTCCGGCGTGCCACCGACGCGCCGTTCAGTGCGTTCGTGTTCAAGGTGCAGGCCGGTATGGACTCCGCGCACCGCGATCGCATCGCCTACGCTCGGGTGGTGTCGGGCACGTTCGAGCGCGGTGACGTGCTCACCCACGCCGCGACCGGCAAGCCGTTCGTCACGAAGTACGCGCAGTCGGTGTTCGGCCAGCAGCGCTCGACCCTCGACGATGCCTGGCCCGGCGATGTCATCGGGTTGGCCAACGCGGCGGCCCTTCGCCCCGGCGACACGCTGTATCGCGATGTGCCCGTACACTATCCGCCGATCCCGAGCTTCTCCCCCGAGCATTTCGCGGTGGCCCGCGGAACCGATCCCAGCAAGCACAAGCAGTTCCGCCGCGGCATCGAGCAGCTTGAGCAAGAAGGCGTCGTGCAGGTGCTGCGTTCGGACAAGCGTGGCGATCAGGCGCCGGTGTTCGCGGCCGTCGGCCCGATGCAGTTCGAGGTGGCGTCCCATCGCATGGCGACCGAACTCAGCGCGCCGATCTCGTTGGAGTCCCTGCCGTATCAGGTCGCGCGGATCGTCGATCCGGAAGACGCCGACTTCGTGAATCGCCAAGTGTCAGCAGAGGTTTTGACGCGTACCGACGGCGTGATGCTCGTGCTCTTCTCGACGCCGTGGCGCCTGGAGGGCTTCCAGCGCGACAACCCGAACATCAAGCTGCGATCGCTGGTGGCCGCCGAGGGATAGGCAGGGCCGCGGTGGTACATGCGACGATGCCACCATGTCTGTCGATTGGTTCGAGCGCCTGACGGGATTTCGCGAGCTCGGCTACGACGCAACTCGCGAACGCCTCACCGTTGAGGGCTCCACGTTGATCTCCCTCGTCAACGAAAAGCGCTATGGCATCGGTGAACTCACGCTGCCGTCGTTGGGCGAGCTGCGCGCTCGCGCGCCCCTGGCACTCGGGCGACGCAGCACCGTCAGACCCCTGATCGGCGACGCCCGCGCGCTGCATGCCGACGCCGAGTTTCACGGCGCCACCAACCAGGTCGCGTCGCAGTTCAACGTGCTGGAGATGACGTCACCGCATGTCACGCCCGAAGACGGCGTCACGCGCTACGAGGACGACCACACGCAGGGGCCGGCGTGCGCGATGGCCGCCGGCGCGGCGACCATTTTCCGCAACTACTTCGCCGATGTCGACGGCCAAGCCGGGCAGACCCGTGACCGCCAACTCGACACACTGGCCGGACTCGGTGCGGCATTCTCAACCCGGCTGGGCCGGCCGGTCACCGACCTGTGGGAGATGCGCAACGGGTATGCGCTGTGTACGCCGCAAGGCCTCAGCGCTGTCGCCGGCTTGCTGACCGACTACTCGGATACCGAACGCGACGAACTTCGCGGCATGCTGGCCATCGGACTGCATCGTGACGTCGAGGTCACTGACGTCACGGACGGCAATCAGATTGTGTCCCAGGCGTTCTGCTCCGCGCTACCCGTCGCCTATGGTGTGCCCAGCCCGAACTGGGAGCCGTTCGCGCGGCTGATTCTCGAGGCCACCTACGAGGCGACGCTGCTCGCGGCGGCCGAACAGGCCACCGCCGGAGGGTCGAATGTCGTGCTGTTGACCCGGGTGGGCGGCGGCGTCTTCGGGAACCACGATGCCTGGATCGACGACGCGATCGCGCGTGCATTGCGCATCGTCGAACACCGCGGGTTGGACGTGCGTCTCGTCAGCCGTGGCGCCGTGCACGACTCATTCGCGCGGATCGCGAGGGAGTGGTGAGGCAGGCGATCACACGGTGGTACGTATCTGCTCGCTTCTGATGTAGACACCGATAGCAAAGGCTACCTCTAGATCGAGCGGAGTTACGTCGACAGATCGCGAGATCGGTATCGACTGTGTAGCTTCTGCTTTGACACACCTAAAATCTCGCCGATCTCGCGCCATGAGAGCCCGGCCTTTCGGCCGGCGAGTACGGCGCTGTCGTAACGCTCTTGGGCTCGTTCGAGATCGTCTCGCGCATGGGCAAGTTCGCGCAAGCTTGCCCCACTCAGCAGATCTGCGATCACGGGATATGGCCCGAGGTCCGTCGGCACGGGTTCACGGGAGGCAACTTCGCGCTCGAATTCCTCGTACGACTGACGCAGGAACCCCTGCAGCTCGGGATCGGTGGCCCACCACGGTGCTTTCTCTGTCCCCATCGGGTCCTCTTTGTCGCGCCGTCAAATTTTTTGACGGTTTTCTGGGCAGTATGTCCCCAGAGACTGACAAGTCGGCGGTGAGCAGCTCCAGCCCCGTTTACCCGACGCCCGTTCTACCCCTTTAGCGCCTCCGCGGCCGGGCCGAGGTCGAGGAACTGCGTCTCGCCGTTGGCGTCGTCGAGTCCGTCGTTGTCGGTGACCACGTACAGGTTCTGATTCCCGGCGATCGCGAACCCTTCGACCTTCTCCTGCACGAAGCCGTTGGGCGCCTGCAGATCGGGCAACAGGTTGCGGGCCAACGTCTTCTGCAGAACCTGCGGAGCCTGGCCGGCTGAGGTCAAGCCCACGCCCTCCGGGATGGCGACGCGATAGATGGCCTTCACGCGGGCGTCGGGACCGTTGAGCTTGTCGCGCTCGAGCACCAGCAGCTGACCGTCGTGAACGGCGATCTCGGACAACCCGATCCAGTCGCCCTCGGCCTTCGTCTCGTCGAGCGGGTAGCCGAACCACTCCCACTTGTCCCCGTCCGGGGTGTAACGGCCGATCCGCGCCACGCCCTTCGGGTCGGTCTTGGTTTCACGCTGCACCGCGACCCACACCGAATCACCGTCGACCGCAACGCCTTCCAGGCCCTGCCCGCCGAGCCCCGCCGCGATGTCCTGCGGCAGCGGCACCCGCTTCTCGATCTTGCCGTCGGCGGCGACGTAGACCAACTGGTTGCCCGGGCCTTCCTCGCCCTCCACAGCCAACACAAATCCGCCGTCGGGGCGTGCGGACACGCCTTCGGTGTCGAGCGTGACGGGCTTGCCGTCCTCGGTGATCGCCAACTCGGTGTCGATCAGCGCAGGCTTCTGCGAGACGTCGATGCCGAGAATGCGAGCCGGGCCATAGGCGATGTCGGTCGCGGTGTAGAGCCGGTTTTCGTTCTCCGGATCGGCCGAGAGCGCGCCGAGCGCACCCCAGCCGATGGGCTTACCGTCGACATCGCCGGAGACGATGGACGGGAATGCCGGCTTGCCGTCGGCGGCGAACTGCTCGCCGTACCCGTAGACGTTGACCGAGGCCCGCACCCGCGCCTCGGCGTCGTCGGCCTCCGATGAGATCGCCAGCAGGTTGCGCGACGGGATCGGCAGGACGCCCTCCGGGCCCGGCGTCGTCGGCAGGATCTGCCGGAACACCGGATTCTTCGGGTCGCTGACGTCATAGACGGCGACGAAATTGCTTCGCTCCGAAGCGATCAGGGCCGTCGGCTTGCCGCCGAGCTCAGTGATGGCCAAGCCTTCCGGTTCCGGACCCTTGGCTTCGGCGCGGCCCTCAATATGCAGCCCCGTGCGCACCGCGAGTTGCTCGAAGGAGTTGCCGGCATCCCAGACGGGCTCACCACTGTTGGCGTCAAATATCGTCCAGCCCCGGGTGCCGCCCTTCCAGTCGCCTTCGTTGGCGGTCGCGACGTGATCGTCGCCGATCCAGCCGATGGCGTCGGGCTCGCGCGGCGTGTCGGAGATCGAACCACTCTGGTCGAGGTTGCCGTCCTCTTTGGTGTCGATTCCTTCGACGGATTCGCTTCCAGCGCTGAAGATTTTCTGCACCTGACCGGTGCGACCGTCGATGATCGCGAAGCCGTTGTTCTCCTGCAGAGTCACCGCGACCTGGCCGCGGGAGTTGATGCTGACGTATTCGGGTTCGAGATCTTCGGGCGTGTCCAGGCCGGCTTGCCGCGCCGCTTCGACATCAAAGTCGACCTTGCGGGGCTTCCAGGTGTTCGGCGCACCCTTGAGATCGATCAGTTGCACGAATCCCGTTGGCGGCTGCGGAAGGTCGCCTTCCTCCTTGCCGGGCGGGGTGAACTCCTCGTTGCGCTGGTTCTCCATGGCGATCGCGGCGAACGAGCCGTCGGGGCTGATGGCGATCGAGTCGGGCTGCCCGCCGAGATCGATGCTGTGCACGCGGGTGCGGTCGGCGATCCGGACGATGTCGACGCGGCCCTTGGGGTTCGCGAAGTCACCGCCGGTGGTGTCGACGACGACCAGGACGAACTCCCCGACCGCCGCCACCGAGGTGGGCTGGTCGTCTTTGTGGCCGAGTTCTTCGAGTGAAAGTGTTCCCTGACCAATGGGTTTGGCGGGGTCCTTGATGTCGACGAAGCCGATGCGCTTGGCGGCGGCGTCGGTGTAGATGACCGTGTTGCCGTCGGGGGTGACGGTCGAGATCTCGGCGACGGTTTCTTTGTCGACCGGGTCTTCGGCGGGCTTGTTGAGGTATACCGGGTAGGTCGCGGTGCGGTGGTAGCGGTCCGCGTCTGGGAGGTTCCAGTCGATCGGCGACGTCGCCTTCGGGGTGTCCGGCTTCGTCTCGTCAGCCTTCTGGTCCTCGGTGGAGCATCCCGCCAAGATCAGCGCCACTGCCGTGCTGAGCGCTGCAGCGCGAGCCGCGTCCTTCCTCATTCGTCACCCTCTTCAGTTGTGCCGATGCGTCGGCTGAGCTTTGCGTGGGCAGGTGACGGGTTGGGGGTCTGCGGGTGAATTCTCGGAAACAGGTCGGTGGTGAACCAATGGGCCCCATTCGTCACATCAGTAACGCGGGAGCTTCGGCCATACGGTTTCGAAGTGCGATATCACATGCGATATCGCACTAATGCCGCAAACGGGAGCGAACCTGTGTGAGTCTGGACCGCGCCTCGGACGGCACGCACTGACCGAGGTTCAGCGGCGGGTCGATCTCGTCGAGCACCAGCCGTTCGATGCGGCCGAGCGAGTCCCGATCGTCGAACGGCGCGATGCCGACGGTCAGATGTTCGGCGATCCACGCGGACACGCGCGCGTTGCTAGGACGATCCAACCTGCCACCGGCGGCCACAATCAGCGACAGTCGATCGAGCAACAGTGCGGAGATGGTCCGTCGAAACGTCGACGAGCGGGCATTGCCGCGGATGTGCTGTCGGACGATCCTGCGGGCCAGCGTGGCGTTCGACCGTCTTCCCGACGGCCACTTGGTCGCCCCGGCTTGGCCGACGTAAAGCAGCGGCCCGAGCGCCAGACCCATCTCGGCACCGAGGACGGCGCACGCTTCAGCATCGCCCCACCACACGTACATTCCCGGGCGCTCCGCTTGATCGCGGTTCACCGGGAAGTGCTCGGGCGCTACTGCATTCGCGCGATCAGAAAGCTGATTGATCAGCTCCTGGACTACCGAGTCAGCTGCCAAGGTACCTCGCTCTTCAGTACTAGGGACCCTACTGAGCCAGGGCGACAAAGTGCCTGCGATCAGGCACTCACCGGGCGTACCGTTCCCACCGTGTACGTCGACGCGATGACGACTCCGCAGCCGTTGAACAAGATCGGTGACCTCGCCCGACGGACACAAGACGCGGGTTTTTCGGGTCTGCTGTTCACCGAGACCGGACGTACCGCCTATCTCAACGCCGCGCTGGCGTCGCAAGCCGCACCCGGTCTTGAACTCTCGACCGGCGTGGCGGTGGCGTTTCCACGCAGCCCGTTCGTCACCGCGGCCACGGCGTGGGAGCTCCAGGAGGCGGCCGGCGGGAGTTTTCGGCTGGGCCTTGGCACGCAGGTACGCACTCATGTCGTCCGGCGCTACGGTGTGGACTTCGAACATCCGGGCCCGCGGTTGCGTGATTATGTGCTCGCGGTGCAGGCGTGCTTCGCCGCGTTTCGGACCGGCACCCTCGACCACCATGGCGAGTTCTACGACCTCGACTTCATCACCCCGCAGTGGAGTCCCGGACCGATCGACGCGCCCGATCCGAAAGTCGATGTCGCCGCGGTGAATCCGTGGATGCTGCGGATGGCAGGTGAAGTCGCCGACGGCGTACACGTCCACCCACTCGGCGAGTCCGGCTATATCAAGCGCCATGTCCTGCCGAATATTGCTGCCGGAGCGTCGAAGTCGGGTCGAACACCGTCCGACATCGCGGTGATCGTGCCGGTCATGACGATCGTCGGCGACACCGACGAGGAGCGTCACAACGAACGCGAACTCGTGCGAGCCAGCATGAGTTTCTACGGCAGCACTCCGAACTACGCGTTCATCTGGGACGAGGCCGGTTTCGAGGGAACCACCGCGCGGATCCGCGAGAAGCAGAAGGCCGGCGACTTCAAAGGCATGGCCGCGCAAATCACCGATGAGCACATCGCGGCGTTCGCCGTCGAGTCCACGTGGGAAAACTTGGCCGACGCACTCATCGAGAAGTACGGCGGAATCGCGACGCGCATCGTCCTTTACAACGCTCTCAGCGACCGTGACCGCTTCGAACGCTATGGCGCCGTCGCGAAACGGTTAGCCGAACCGTTCGAAGAACTGAGGTGAGTACTCACCGCAGGAGAGCACGAGGGTAGCTGCGGGACTGCGAATATCCACATAGTGGTGGCCGGACTCGGCGTCGTCACCGAATACAGCAAGTCTCTCGGCGATCTCGACTGCTGCGGCACGGTCGACTCGCCACATCACGCGGTCGTCGCTGATCGCAATATCGACGCCTTCTCGCTGTAGTTCGAATAGGTGTGTGACCCCGTCGTTTTCGACGTGCGATGAACCACGCGCGGTCGCTTCAGTCAACGCGGCACCGACGACTGCCGCACCGGCAGTATCCATCGCCAGCAATAGGACATCGTCGCCCCACAGAAACTCACGCATGACTTGCGCATGAAAAAAGGGCATCGACCTCCGCCTCCGTCGCCAACAACAGATGATGCCGCCTGCAAAACCGCATATCCACTATGTCCGCGTGTCTGTGAATCGATTACACCGACACACCGCAGTTCGGCGCCTACCGTTAGCTGAGAGGTTGCGGGGGCAGGCAAACCTGGCGCTCCCGATCGCACACGGAACCGAGAGGATGCCGAGTTGGCCGTCACAAACCGCACCACACCGACGCTGCGCGAACTGACCGTCCGCGGAATCCTGCTCGGCGGGGTGATCACGCTCGTGTTCACCGCCGCCAACGTCTACCTCGGCCTCAAGGTGGGCCTGACGTTTGCGACCGCCATCCCGGCAGCGGTGATCTCGATGGCGATCCTGCGAAACTTCGCCAACCACTCGATCGTGGAGAACAACATCGTGCAGACCGTCGCCTCGGCGGCGGGCACGCTCTCGGCGATCATCTTCGTGCTGCCCGGGCTCATCATGATCGGCTGGTGGACGGGATTTCCGTACTGGATCACGGTGGCGGTGTGCGCCGTCGGCGGCATTCTCGGCGTGATGTACTCCATCCCGCTGCGCCGCGCCCTGGTGACGGGCTCGGACCTGCCGTATCCCGAAGGGGTGGCAGCCGCCGAGGTGCTCAAGGTCGGTGACAGCAGCGGCGGCGCCGCCGAAAACCGCGTCGGTATCCGGGTGATCGCGTTCGGTGCGTTGGTGTCGGCCGCGTTCGGGCTGGTGGCCAACCTCAAGGTGCTCGCCAACTATGTGGCGGCCTACTTCCGCGTCGGATCCGGCGGTTCGATGTTCGGTGCCAGCCTGTCGTTGGCGTTGATCGGGGTGGGGCATCTGGTCGGGATGACGGTCGGCATCGCGATGCTCGTCGGGTTGGTTATCTCGTTCGGGGTGATGCTGCCGATCCGCACGATCGGCGCGTTCGGATCCGGTGAACCCATCGCCGACGTGATCGACAGCGTCTTCGCCAGCGAGGTCCGTTTCATCGGGGCCGGGGCGATCGCGGTGGGCGCGGTGTGGACGCTGCTGAAGATCCTGCGCCCGATCGTCAAAGGCATCACCGAAGCACTCGCGTCCGCGCGCGACCGGCGGCAGGGCCAATTGGTCGACATCACCCAACGCGACATCCCCTTCCCCATCGTCATCGCGACCGTGGTGGTGATGCTGATCCCGATCGCCGTGCTGCTGTGGGACTTCAGCCGCGGCACCGCGTTGCAGGGCAGCGCGGCCGCGATCATCGTGGCGAGCCTGGTGTTCATCTTCGTCATCGGCCTGGTGATCGCCGCGGTCTGCGGTTACATGGCGGGCCTGATCGGCTCGTCGAACAGCCCCATCTCCGGTGTGGGCATCCTGACGGTGCTCATCGCCGCGCTGGTTATCAAGGTGGTCTTCGGTCAGACCGACGACGGCCAGTCGACCGCGCTCGTCGCCTTCACGTTGTTCGTCGCAGCCGTCACGTTCGGGGTGGCCACCATTTCCAATGACAACCTGCAGGACCTCAAGACCGGCCAGTTGGTCGGCGCGACTCCGTGGAAACAGCAGGTGGCGTTGGTGATCGGCGTGTTGTTCGGCTCGGCGATCATCCCGCCGGTCCTCGACCTGATGCAACGCGCGTTCGGGTTCCTCGGTGCGCCGGGTGCCACCGACAACGCGCTGGCCGCACCCCAGGCTGCCCTGATCTCCTCGCTGGCCAAAGGCGTGTTCGGCGGGTCGTTGAACTGGTCGCTGATCGGGCTTGGCGCTGCGATCGGCGTTGCGATCGTCATCGCCGACGAAATTCTCACCCGGACAACACGATTCGCCCTGCCGCCGCTGGCCGTCGGCATGGGCATGTACCTGCCGATGAGCCTGACGTTGATCATCCCGCTCGGCTCACTGCTCGGCTACTTCTACAACCGCTGGGCCGACCGCACCGGCGGCAATGTGGAACGCAAGAAACGCCTCGGCGTCCTGCTCGCCACCGGCATGATCGTCGGCGAGAGCCTCTATGGCGTCATCTTCGCCGGGTTCGTCGCCGGCACGGGAAGCGACGAACCATTCGCGATCTTCACCGGCAACGACGGCACGCTCGCCGAAGTCATCGGCATCGCGGGCTTCGCGGCGGTCCTCCTGTGGCTGTACACGCGTGCTCGGACCATTTCCGCGCGCGAAGTGGTGAAGGAGTGAGCCCTCCCGCGTGTCGTTTGTTACTCATGTCGCGGACGTTACTCACGGGGCAGTGACAAACCGCTGCGCCGTTCACAGGCCTTTCGCGTCAAGGGCTTTCATCAACGCCGGTCGCCTCCGGTAGTTGTGGCGGATCTGCGCGATGTACGACGCGAAATCCGCGCTGCAACCACCTTTCTCATAGTGTTCTTTCATCGTCGCCAGTGTCTCGGCGATATCTGGGTACAGCGCGGAGTTGGGATACTGCAAATCTTTCTCGAGCTGCGGCCGGTACAGGTCTGCGGCAGCGACGGGCCGAGCTTCGGCACCGCGGTCGGCCAGTTCGCGCCACGCCGGGCCTGGGCCGTAACGGTCGGCGGCCTGCCAAGCACCATCCACGTCATTTTCGCTCAGCAAAAGTTGAACGAGGACCGCGCCGGCGGCGAAGCGGTCGGTTGCCAATTGCCGGGCATGCTCCAAGGCCCAATTGCGTTCGGTGTCGACGCGGTCGATGCCGGCCGCGAAATCGACGAGAACTCGGTAGTTCTCGACCGACGGCTGTCGGATGAAGTCCGCCCGCAGGACGCCCACGGCATCGTCGATGCGGCCGAGTTCCAGATACGTCCGGGCGACGTCGTCGGGGTTCAGCCAAAATTCGTTGCCGCCTCCGTAGCTGCTGATTCGTCCGTCGGCGACCGCACGATCAATCCACATCACGGCTTCCTCGTTGCGTCCCGCGGCGCGTAAGCGGTCGATGATCGCCCCGTACTGAGGGTGTTCCCGCTGACTCAGCAGGGTGATGGCGCGGTCGAGGTCGCCGTCGTGATCGGCGAGTTCCAGCAGCATGGCATTGATCTCGAACCGATCTAACTCCTTGCTGTCCTTCAGCTTTCGATCCAGAGCGACCACCGCGCGGCGGTATGTCGCGAGTGCCTGCTCGTCGAACGCGTCGACAAAGTCTGCCAGGACCACGTGCGGCCAACCCGGGGAGTCAGCGCGGAATTTGACCAGCCACTTGGCGAGTTTGACGCGGTCGGGTTCACCGAGCCGGCAGGCGAGGGCGTAGAGGTCGGCAGCCCGCTGGCATTGATCGGCGATTGAGCCCGAAGAGTCGTCGACGTGTTCAATGATTTTGCGCAGCCGGGTGACTGCACTCAACAGTGCCGGCCGCACGACTTCAGCGGCGCCACTGTTCACGTGGATCTCGAGTTCGTCGAGCATCTCACTGGCCACTTCCGCGACCTCAAAAGACCGTCGATAGTCGATATACCCGCGGAAGGACAGCATGTCTCGCACATAGTTTTCGAACTCAGCCTGGGCCTGCTCGATATCGCCCGACGTAGTCGCGGCGCGAATCTCCAGCATGCGGCGGACGCGGTCGTCGCGCTGGGCCAACGCCAGGACCAGGTCACGCAGTTCGTCGACACCCATCGCCTCGACAGCGGCTTCCAACTCCGTATCTCCATTACTGGGTGTGTCGTCGACGGCGACCCGTCCCGTGTCAATCGCGGCGAGCCCGGTCGCCACCAGGTGCTTGCAGAAATTGCCCTCGGCATTGTGCGGACAAGTACAGACGCCATCGGGCAGCGGACCTGACCAGTCGAGCTCCACGGTGTAGACCCGCCTGGCCTGAACCGAGGCGTACGCCTTGAGGTCGGTGATACGGAGCCCTCGCACATAACGGACGTAGTCTTCGCCTCGGGCGAAGATCAGATCGCCGGCTGCCTGGAGCAGTGTCGTTTCAGAGAGCGGCATATCGCCATGGTGCCCGATCGGTGGGCCGGACTCAGTGAGACTGGCAGCATCCGTCAGAAGAAGAACGGTGCGACGAGGAAAGCGCCCGAGACGACCACGGCATAGGCGATGAACAGTGTGAGCAGAAATCCCATGACGTCGCGGAATCCGAGGCGAGCGATCGCGAGAAGCGGCAGGGCCCAGAAGGGTTGGATCGCGTCGGTGGCCATATCACCCCAGGCGTAGGCGATCACGGTCAATTCCGGTGAGACGCCCAGATTCTGCGCCGCCTCGGCGATGTAGGGCGCTTCGATCGCGAACTTGGATCCGCCGGACGGCACGAAGAGGTTGACCAGACCGGAGTACCAGTAGGTCATTACCGGGAAGGTGTGCTCGTTGGCGATGGCCGTGAACCAGCCGGCGATGCGTTCGCTGAATCCGGTGGCCGTGATGATGCCCAGAATCCCGGCGTAGAAGGGGAACTGGATGATGATCCCCCAGGCGAAGGCCCCACCGCGCTCGGCCTGCTTGAGCAAGGATGCGGGCGTGCCGTGCAGGAGGATGCCGATGAACAGGAAGATGAAGTTGACGGTGTTGAGGGTGATGCCGGAGAGGATGCCTCCCTCCAGTCCGGTGAAATAGATCGCCAGGTAGATCAGCCCGACGCCACCGATCACCATGTTCACCCAGTGCGAGTTCTCGATGCGCATGGCCGGGGTGAGGCGGGCCGGAGCGGTCGCCGCGCCGGGGCCCTCGGCACGAACGCTCTCCTCGTCCACGTCGTCGGCCTCGGCGATACCCGCGGGCGGGGGCACGGTCTGATCTTCCCGCGGGTGCAGCATTGGCGTCATGACGACCCACAGCACGATAACCACAAGCGTCAGAACCACATTGAACGGCGAGAAGATCGTCTCACTGACGGGGATCAGGCGGCCGTAAAATTCCTCGGCGAAGTTTCCGGGGGTGGCGACGAGCAGTGGTGCGGACGCCGACAGTCCGGCGTGCCAGGTGCCGGCCATTCCGAGATAGGCGGCCGCCACGAGAAGTCGGTAGTCGACCTTTGGTTGACGAGCTGCCATGTAGCGCACCAACACTGCCGACCCGATCAAGCCGAGTCCCCAGTTGACCAGCACCAGGATCATGCTGGTCGCGGCCATCACCGCAACTGCGCTCTTAGGTCCTTTCGGCCGGTCGGCCACCCAGGTCAACACGCGCCGGAACGGCGGTGAGGTGGCCACCACAAATCCGGTGAGCATGATCATGGCCATCTGCATGCCGAACTCGAGCAGCTCCCAGAACCCGTCACCCCACCCGGCGATCAGGTCTCCGGCCTTGCCCAGACCGAGCTCGCCCGGGCCCAGGAAGAACGCCAGGAGGAACACGACGAACGTCAGCAGCACCACGACCACCCACGCGTCGGGGACCCACCGCAAGCTCCATCTGCTCAACCCACCGGCGATGCGCTGGAGGAACGTCTCCCGTTGCTGCGTTGCCTGCGACATGGTTTTACCCTCTCGATGTACCGGTGACGGATCCATAGACGACGGTGGCGGCCGCCAGATCGGTCAGCGCGGTGCCGACCGACTTGAACAGGGTGATCTCCGCGGCATCGCGTCGGCCGGCGTGCTGCCCGCGACACAGCTCGGTCAGGGTGGCGCGGACGTCGTCGGAACTCAGGGCGCCGTCATGCAACGGCTGCGTCAAGTCGCCCGATTCCTCGATTGCGTCGGGTGTGTCGATGAAAAGGCTTCCGGTACGGATCAACTCGTCGTCGGCCTCGCGCATGTCAGGACGAAAGCTGCCGATGAGGTCCACATGGACACCGGGGCGCAGCCACGCCCCCCGCAACAGCGGCGCCGTGGCCAGTGTCGCGCAGCTGATGATGTCTGCCTCAGCGGCTGCGGTCCCCAGATCCGTCGCCACCCGCGCGTCGAACCCCTCGCCACGAAGCGTCGCTGCCAACGTTTCGGCACCGGCAGGGCGGATGTTCCAGACCAGCACGTCTTTCAAAGGACGGATCGCGGAGTAGGCGTGCGCGGCCAGCGACGCCACCGCTCCGCTACCGACGACGAGCAGGGTGTGCGCATCGGGCCGGGCCAGGTAGTCCGCGGCCAGTGCGGCGGTGGCGATGGTGCGCCGACGGGTCAGCTCGGCACCGTCGAGAACTGCCAACTGCTCGCCGGTGCTCGCATCGCAGAGCAGGTAGGTCGAGTGCAGCGACGGCTGGCCGTGGTCACGATTTCCGGGGAAGACGCCGGCGACTTTCACGCCGAGGAAACCGCCGTCGACCCAACACGGCATCAGCAGAAGGGTTCCGGCAGTACCGATGTCGTGGTGGTGACGGGTCGGCACCTCGGCGCCAGTCACGAACGCCGAGCGCAGCGCGGGTATCAGACGATCGAAGGGCAAGCGTTCGGCGATCTCCGCCGCAGGGATCATCCGCACGTTGTCTGCTCCAGGATTTCAGGCGTCGATGGCAAGGTCGGAGATGGGCACCGCCTGACACGTCAGGCAGCGGCTATCGTCGGCGGGGTCGGCTTCGGGAACCAGGTAACGGACCGCGCCGGAAAGCACTGATACTTCGCAACTTTCGCATTGACCGGTGCGGCATCCGCTGCCAATTGCGACGCCGTGTGACTCGGCAAGGGAGAGCAGACTCCCGTCGGTCGGGGTCCATGTCACGTCACGGCCACTGCGGAGGAACCGCACCGCGTGGGCGGCGTCGGGCGGGGGTGTCCATGTCGGCACGGGCGAGCTGAACCGCTCCTCGAAAATGTCGAATCCGGGAACCCCACGGCTGACCAACCCGGCGCGCAGCTGCCGGATCATCTCGTCCGGTCCGCACAGGTAAAAGCGGGCCCGGTCGGCGAGCAGCGTGGCGGCGACGTCGTCGGCGGTGATCCGGCCTGCGACGTCGTAGTCCAGACCCAGCCGATCGCTTGACTGTGGCCGGCTGTAGTAGGTGTGCATCTGGAGCCCGGGCAGCTCCGTCACCAGCTCGGCCAGCCGCTGTTTGAACACATGGTGGGCGCCGTCGCGGCTGACGTAGTACAGCGAGATCCGGTCGCGGGCATGACGTGCGGCCATGGTCTCCAGGTAACTCATGAACGGCGTGATGCCGATACCGCCGGCGATCAGCACCACCGGCAGGTCCGGTTCGGTGGGCAAAGCGAACCGACCGGCGGGGGCGGTCAGCCGCACCGTGTCCCCGGGGCGGAGCGCGCGGGTCAGGTGGTCGGACACCGGTCCGTCCCCGCGCTTCACCGTGATCCGGTAGCCGCGCCGGTCGGTCTGAATGGCCGGGCCCGACAACGAGTAAGACCGGTTCGCGGTGCCGTCGGGCATGCCGTCGAGGTGCAGTGTGACGTGTTGGCCGGGGCGGAAATCCGGCGGGGCGGCGCCGTGCGATGGCTGCAGGTGGATAGAGACGGAGTCGGTCGCCTCGGTCTCCACGCTGGTCACTGTGAACGGCCGCCCGCCCGGCCAGCACGGGCGGGCATCGGCCACCTTGCGGATGTCGCAGACCAGCGAGCGGTGCGGCACCGAGCCGCTGACCGGGTCGGCGTCATCGGCGGAGACCAGCAGGTTGAAGTTGCTGCCGGTGGCGGTGAACGGGTCATATCCAGGCAGGCCGACGTCGGGAGCGGCCTCCCACCAACCGTATTCGGCGACCACCACCCTGTCGTGCAGCGCGGGGTCGAGGTCGGCGCGCAGCCTGATCCGGCCGTGGCGGGTTTCCAGCTCCACCCAGTCCCCTCCCGCGATCCCGCGTTGGGTGGCCAGTTCGGGGCTGAGGTACACGCTGGGTTCGGCCGCGCGGGCACGCAGCGACGCGAGGCCACGGTGCTGCGTATGGCAGAAACGGCTGGACTTGGTCGAAGTGAGCACCAGGGGATACCGCGGATCGGCACCGTCGCCGACCGGGGAGTCCGCCGGTTCGACGTACCCGGGCAACGGGTCGTAGCCGTGACACGCCAAGCGTTCGGAATATAGTTCCGCCCTGCGGGTTTCGGTGGCGAAGCCCCGCACGCTGCCATCCGGAAGCCGGTCGGCGTACTTGCGGTAGCGTCGGGGCAACGGTATCCGCATGCCCTCCGGGTGCTCCCGCAGTTCGGCCACGGTGATACCGAGCGGGTCGAGCACGTATTGCCATCCCGCCCCGACGTCACCGCCGAAGAATTCCTCGCCCAGCCCGAGCCGCGTCGCCAACGCGAAGACAATCTCGGTGTCCGACCGGCTCTCCCCCACCGGCGGCACCATCCGGCCGCGCAACTGAATCCGCTCCTGCGCCTCGTGGCTGATCTCGAAGCCGGTCTTGAGCGCTTCGCGTTCCCACGGGCTGTTCACCGGCAGCACAATGTCGGCCAGCTCGGCGGTCGGGTTCATGAACAGGTTGGCATGGACGTGGAAGTCCAGGCGCTGCAGCGCCTCCCGGCCGCGGATCGGATCGGACTGGGAGACAAGCAGGTTCGAACCAAATCCCATCAACGCACGTACCGGATAGGGTTTTTCGTCGAGGATCGCGGTGTACAGGTCGTGGGCCATCACCCAGCCCTGCGACGGAGGACCGAGGGGACGTTCGTCGATACCGAGCGCCTTGGCCCGCTGCGCCCCGAGCTGGTCGAAACCGGTGATCGCGTTGACGGGCAGCGCGGGGTGAATCACGTTGCCGCCCGGGTTGTCGAAGGATCCGGTGAGCGCGTACAGGCAGGCGATGGCCCGTTCGGTCTGCGTCGCGTTGGTGTGCTGGCCTACGCCGGACCAGCTGTGATAGGCCACCCGCTGCGCGTCGGCGATCGCGTCGGCCAGGGCGGCGATGTCTGCCTCCGGCGCCCACGTGACCGCCGCGACCCGCTCCAGCGGCCACTCGGCGCAGAGCTGCCGGTAGCGCTGAAACGCCGTGGTGCAACGCACATCTCCGTCCCGGGTGGGCACGACGACTGTGCCGTCCAACGCCAATCCGTCCGGTGCCGGATAGCGGGTGTCGTAGGGCATCACCTGCCGGCCGTCGAACCCGAGGTACGACTCCGGCGAAAGCCCGTCGGCCACCAGATCGTCACCCCGCAGGAACCGGCCGGTGTCGTCGCGCACCAACAACGGGCCGTTGCTCCAGCGTCGGACGAACTCCTCGTCGAACCGGCCGGCTTCGATGAGCCGGTTGGCCACGCCGAGGGCCAGCGCCCCGTCGGAGCCGGGCCGCACACGTACCCACAGGTCGGCCTGCGCACCACTGCCGGCCGAGCGCGGGTCGACCACCGCCACCCTCGCCCCGCGCGCCCGGGCCGTGGCGATCGCGGTGGACTGGGCCAACCAGACCCGGGCCGGGTTGTGCCCCCAGAGCACAGCCAGGTCGGTGTTGGCGTAGTCGGCGGAGGGAATGCCGCGGCCGAACGTGAAGGCGTGCGCGTGATCCTTGTGCCAGTTGCAGATTTCGGTGGCGTACGCGATGTTCGGGCTCCCGAAGAGCCGGATGAACCGCTCCACCCAATCGATCCCGTCGGAGATCGGGGTACCGCTGGGCGAGGTCACCGAAAACGCGACGGCCTCCGGTCCGCTCTCTCGGCGAATCTCGTCGAACCGGGCGGCAATCTCGGTCAGCGCCTCGTCCCACCCGATCTCGACCCAGCCGGGGTCGTCGGCGGTCTTCGGTTTGGTACGACGCAGCGGCCGAGTGAGCCGGCGTGGGCTGTGCACAATCTCCGGGGCGGCCCGGCCTTTCGGGCACAACGCGGCACCGGTCGGATGGTCCGGATCAGGCGCGACAGAAAGGAGCCGATCGCCTTCCACGGTGTAGAGCGCACCGCACCGCGAACGGCACAGCGTGCAGTATCCGTGGCGAATCGGCATCCCTCTCCTCAGTGGCCGGTAATCGATTACCGATAACCGGCTATAGTTGTGCCTTGGCGATACCCTGTCAAGCGGGCAGCGATCGGAGGGGTCTATTGAGCACGGCTCTGCGTCGAGTAAGCCTGCGCGAGCAAGCGCTCGACGTGCTACGTCAGGCGCTGGTCTCCGGCGAGATCAAGCCAGGCGACATCTATTCCGCGGCCGCCCTGGCCGAGCGGCTCGGCGTCTCCAACAGCCCGGTGCGCGAGGCGATGCTCACGCTCGTGCACGAGGGATTGATGGAGGCGGTGCCCAACCGGGGTTTCCGGGTGGTGCCGCTGTCTGATGCCGATCTCGATGAGATCTACCAGCTGCGGCTGCTGCTTGAGGTGCCGGCCATGGTTCAGCTGGCTGAACGCGGAATCGCAGGCGAGCGGGAACGATTCGAGTTGCTGGCCCAGGACATCGAGCAGGCCGCGGCGGACCGTGACGTCATCCGGTTTCTGGAAGCCGATCGGGCGTTCCACCTAGAACTCCTGGGCTTGCTCGGCAACGCGCGACTGGTGTCCATCGTGGCGAATCTGCGGGACCAAACCCGCCTCTACGGACTGAAAGCGCTGGCGCGGCAAGACAAGCTCGGTGCGTCGGCGGCCGAGCACCGTCAGCTGCTCGCCGCGATCGACGCGGGTGACGCCTCCGCGGTGGACCGGCTTGCGCGGGCACATCTCGAACACACGCGCGGCGAATGGGCCGGAACCGATCAGCAGTAACGCTATCCGTCTAAAGGACAAGAAGGCCCGGCGCTACGCGGGATGCATTGTCCGCACACAGCGTTCGTTACACCGCGTCGTCGAGGCCCAAGTATTCCGCCTGGCTCAGCATCTCGCGCTTGTAACTCGACCTGAGCTCGTCGAGCACGGCGACGGTCTGCGACGTCAACTCGTCTCGAATCCCACTCTGCGCGTGAGCGAATGGGATGAACGCGCGCAACAAGTCGGGGGCGTCCAGCGCTACCTCCAACGGAATCCAGTCGTCGAAGTACTGCGTGCCGCCGATCGCTCCTTCCACACGCGCCGCACTCCACCGAGACGGATCCCGATCATCATCGAGGAGTTCTAGCAGCAAGTCCCGATGGCTGTGGTCGGTGAACGGCGCCGCGGCATCGGTCGCGAAGAACGCGTCGCACAGCTCCTCGGCCGCCTTCCAGTCCACCGCCCGTGACCGGTGCGTACCACCTTCAGGCAGTCGCTGCACCAACCACTGCACCAGTGGCCGGTACAGCGGCCAGTTGTCGGCCGTCGGCATGAATGTTGGCTTGATGAACGCATTTTCGATCCACGCTCGCGCGTCAGCCAGGCTCATCTCGACAACATCGGTATCGGTGCTGGATTCGGCCACCCGCGCGAGTGCCTCGTCGATCGGATCCGGCACCACGCCGCCATCGACAATTCCCGACAACATGTTGTGGTCGATCTCAACCGCTACCGTCAACTCATGGTGACCGTCGAGGCGCGCACCGATGACGAGTTCGTCGGCATCGCCGAGCACATGGGTTCGGCGCACGGCCCGGTACGCCTCGACCCGCGGTAGGGCACTGATCCATCGCGGCAGATGCTCGTTGCGTTCCGCGAGCTCCTGTCGGCACCGGAGCTGTGCCGCTGGTTCGTCGACGAGAAGTTCGGCAACTACGGCCAGCAACGCCGTCGTCTCCCGGTTCCGCATGCCGATCAAGTTGGTCAGGATGTTGTCCAGCCGGCTCGTATCCCACTGCGCCGCGTGGATCGCCCTGCTGGCCAAGTCCAGCAGATAAGCAGGATGCCCACGCGCCATGGCGCGGCGCACGATGTCCGTGAGCGTCGGTTCGGCACGGTTTTCCAGGTTGCGCTTCTTCGCGCGCCGCGCATCTCGGCGGTCCTGTTTGGCCCGGCGCGCGCGTCGTTTGTCACTCATAACGCGGACGCTACTCAGGGGCAGTGACATGTCGGCTGACTCGCCCCGCGGATCAATGTCGCAGCGGTATCGATCGATGCCGGAAAGGGATTAGACCGCCCTCCGAATCGCGCGTAATTTCACGCTAACAATCAGGTCGGAGCCAATACTGGCCCTACTGAAAGAGATTCGATGTACACCACACGGCGCAACCTGCTCCTGGGCGCGGCAGCTACCGTGGCCGCCGCCATGGCCACGAGCGCGTGCTCGGAATCGTCCCCACCACAGTCGTTGCCGCAGCTGCCCGCATCGCCGCCCGAGCCGTCCTCGTTCCGACCGAACCTGCGCTATCCCGACCCGGCCGTCGAGATCCTCGATCCGAGCTTCGCGAAGTACCGGATCTATTCGAGCACACTCGAGCAGGTCGGCACCGGTATGCGTTGGGCCGAGGGCCCGGCCTACTTCCCCGACGGCGGATACCTTCTCTGCAGCGACATTCCGAACAACCGGATCATGAAGTTCGACGAAAACGACGGCACCCTCTCGGTGTTCCGCAGCCCCGCCAACTACGCCAACGGCAATGCGCGGGACCGCCAGGGCCGGCTCGTCACCTGTGAGCACTCGGCCACGCGCCGTGTCACCCGCACTGAGAAGGACGGCGAGATCACGGTGCTGGCCGACAGTTTCGAGGGCAAGCGCCTCAACGCACCCAACGACATCGTCGTGAAGTCCGATGACACCATCTGGTTCACCGATCCGCTGTTCGGGATCAATGGCGAATGGGAAGGCAGCCGCGCCGAGCCCGATCAACCCACCACCAACGTCTACCGCGTCACCCCGGACAAGCAGATCACGGCAGTCATCACCGACCTGGTCAATCCGAACGGCCTAGCCTTCTCCCCCGACGAGAAGAAGCTCTACGTCGTCGAATGGAAGGCCACCCCGAACCGCAGCCTGTGGAGCTACGACGTCGCCAACGACGGCGCCGTCTCCAACAAGACCAAGCTGATCGACGCCGCCGACCAGGGCGCGCTCGACGGTTTCACCGTCGACCGCGACGGCAATCTCTGGTGCGGCTGGGGTAGCAACGGTGCGCTCCAGGAACAGCCGACCGACGTCGGCGGCCGTCAGGTCTACCAACTCCGCGGCAAGCCCGATGATCTCGACGGCGTGAAGGTGTTCAACCCACAAGGCAAGGCGATCGGATTCATCCGCCTGCCCGAACGGTGCGCCAACCTCACCTTCGGCGGGCCGGAGAACAACCGGCTGTACATGGCGGCGTCCCATTCGCTCTATGCGCTGTATGTCGAAACCCATGGGGCGACCTAAAGTTACTTCGCGTACAGCGCCTTCATTTGACAGCGTTGCGCTCCTGCACACGCTTCGCAGATACCTTGGCCATCCTGCCCCTTCGACCGTAAGCAGCCCGGAAATGCCCCTGCGTCACGTATACACACGCCCACCGACAACAACGCCGTGCACCGGCTGAACGCGTTCAGACCCGGATCGGGACCCGCTCGGAAAGTGTCAGGTGAATCGACCCACAGTCATCATGCCACCGCAGCCCGCGCCCCCAGATACACCTCCGTCGGCATCGCCTGACGCAACCGCCACGTGATCGCCATCGGCCGGTCGCCGTCATGCGACACGTAATCGGCCGGCCCGAGGAAGATGTATGGCGCGGCGCCGAGCGCGTTGGTCTTGGTCTCCCGCACGAATAGCAGGATGTGGGATCCACGCTCGCGGTGGTGGATGTAGCGCTGGCCGGTTGGTGACGCCGAAGACGTCGTCGACTGTGACTCCCAGTGGAACAGTTCCGGACTAAGCGCGAAGTCGCGGTACATCGTCGTTGGCGAGTAGTCAGTGTCGGACTTCTTCAGCGTGATAAGGAAAGCGTCAGCGTTGACGGCCGGGCACCATGCCACGCCCTCGCGCATGGTGGCCGGCGTCCGCTTATCGGACACCCAGCCGAGTGCAGCGAGGATCTCCTCCCGTGAGTAGCTGGCGTGTAAGGCCAGCGGCACGTCGACGAAGTCGGCACCCATGTTCGACAGTTCATGCGTGCTGCGGTGGGCACCATCGAAAGCGATGTCGATCACCTGGCGCATCTCCTCAGCCACTGCTTCACCATGAAGCGCACTGAGCCCCTCTGTGAGACTGCTGAATCCACTGCCATTGGGGAACAGCGAGTAGAACAGCATGGCCCTCAGCCGCTCCCCGACAACACCGCTCTCGGCACCTTGATGCTGCAAGAGCGCGCGGTAGGCCTCCCAGCGCCGCCGGTCGTCGACATGGGCCAATGCCTTCACCCGCTTGACCAGCTCGGTCTCACGCGGCCCGCGCTGCTCCCCCAGCTTTCCGGCATCCCGGCACAGAGTTGTCCATGACCGATCCGTGCGAAGGATGTCTTCGAGCCCGCGTCCTGATTCCTCCAGATAGGAGGCCAGCCGGTCGTCGGGATGCGCCCGTATCTCCGATACCAACGCGGCTTTCTTCGGCGACACCTGCTGGCGCACGTTCTCGAGCACGAGTTCCCGCGCCACCGAGTCCAGCACGATCTGGCTACCCGACGGCAGGAAAGGAAATCCTTCCTTCACTTGCTTTTCCAGTTGCTTGCGTCCCAGCCCAGTGAGCGCTCGGAAGCGTTGGTCGAACCGGAACTCGCGACGTTGATGACCAACAAAGTCCAGTGCCGTCAACACAGTCTTGCCAGGCGCGAGCCGCAACCCGCGTCCGAGCTGTTGCAGGAATACCGTCGCGCTTTCGGTCGGGCGGAGAAATAGCACGGTGTCGACCAGCGGGATGTCGAGGCCCTCATTGAACAGGTCAACCGTGAATAGCACGTTGATGTCCCGATTACGCAACGCGGCCAAGGCTGAGCGCCGCTCCGCGGAATCGTCGATGCCTACGATGGCTCGCGCGGGAATGCCTGCGGCAACGAACTGTTCGGTCATGTAGCGGGCGTGATCGACACTTACACAGAACCCCAGCGCCCGCATCTCGCCGAGATCAGCGACCTTGTCCCGCAATTGGTCGAGCACGATACGTGTGCGCGCATCGTTTCCGGTGTACACCGCGCTCAGCTCGGTCAAGTCGTATCCGCCGCGTTTCCACTGCAGCGTCTCTAGGTCCGTGCCGTCATGGATGCCGAAGTAGTGAAACGGGCACAGCAGGTTCTGCTCGAGCGCATCCCACAGCCGAAGCTCCGCAGCCACCCGTCCATCGAAGAACGACCGCACATCGATGCCGTCGCCGCGCTCCGGGGTAGCCGTCAGCCCGAGCAGCTCCATCGGCGCGATGTGGTCAAGCAGCCGACGGTAGGACGCCGCCTGCGCATGGTGAAACTCGTCTATCACCACGATGTCGAACCGATCCGGCTCGATTGTGGAAAGCCGTTCGACAGTGAGGGATTGGATACTGGCGAACACGTGGCGCCACCGCGTCGGCTGATCGCCATCCACGAGTATCTCCCCAAACAACGGGTCAGTGAGCACCTCCTGATACATCCGACGTGCCTGTTGAAGGATCTCTTTGCGATGCGCTACGAACAACAGCGTCAGGTCGCGGCCATGCACTTCACGAACCAGCCGTCGGTAGTCCAGGGCGGCGATCACGGTCTTGCCGGTGCCGGTGGCGGCGACAATAAGATTGCGGTGGCGGTCATGTAGGACACGTTCGGCATCGAGTTGCTCGAGCAGCTCGGCTTGATACGGCTTAGCTGTCACCTCCAACCCGGATAGCGTGATTGCCAACGGGTCACGTTGCTTCTTACCAGACGCGACCTCCAACGCGCCTCGCAACTTGTCGCCGTCCTCGAGGGGCCGGTAACGTTCGAATTCGCGGTTCTCCCAGTAGGAATCAAAAGTGGCGCGGAACTTCTCCAACAGATGCGGAGTCGAGACAGCTGACAGCCGCACGTTCCATTCCAGGCCGTCAACGAGCGCTGCGTGTGACAAGTTGGACGAACCGACATAAGCGGTATGAAAGCCCGTGTTACGACGGAGCAGCCAAGCTTTGGCGTGTAACCGGGTGCGATCAGTCTCGTAGTTGACGCGCACCTCGGCGCCGAATTCGTTGACCAGCGCATCCAGTGCACGCGCATCAGTCGCGCCCAAGTAGGTCGTGGTGATGACGCGCAGCGGCACCCCGCGTTCGCGCAACTCGGTTAGCTCGCGCTCCAACAGCCGCAGTCCCTGCCATTTAACGAACGCGCACAATAGATCGACGTGGTCGGCGCTGCCGAGTTCGGCCCGCAATTCCGCGGCGAGCGTCGGCTCCTTGCGCGCATTGGTCAACAAAGCGGCGTCGGACAGCGGTGTGACCGGACGTGGGAGTTGCGGTGCGCCAAGGGTTTTAGGCATGACAGCTTCGAGTCGACTGATATTGCCCGAGCCGTCCTGGTGCAACGACTCGGTGACCGCCTCCGGGTCGCCGAGCACCTCGAGTATGTTGCGAAGCAACTGTGCCCGCGCCCCGGCGTTGCCGGCCGCACGCAGCCGGCGCTCGATGAGCGGCGTGAGGTGCCGCGCAAGAGTCAACGCCTGCTCGGCGTCGTCGACGGCAGCGATCTCAGGGAGCAGGTCAGGTCGACACAGCAACTCACCGTTGAGCCGTTCAGTCAGCAGCGATTCGTACAGTCCTGCGTCCACTCGGGGAGGTTAACGCGTGGCACCGACAGTCGACAGCACGTCGTGTCGGTCCTGAGCCTGGCGTGGTCAATCCCCCGCACAGCCAACATGACTGTGCCGAGCGGAGGGGCCCAGCAAACGCGACTCATCGATCAAACGCATGGGTGCGCTGCCACGTTGTCGAGTGACCACGCTGCCGTCCACCCATGCCAAGGCCATGAGCTGAATTCGTGCGTCGAGGCGCCATCTGGGACTGATAAATTTGTCAGCAAACTAGCAAATGTCGGGTGCGCTAGACGGGGGTCTCTTGATGGCGAACGAGTTACAGGTTGATGCGGTCGCGGTGTCGACGGCGGCCGGTCGGATCGATACGGCTGCTGATGGATTGCGAGCGGCACATGCTGCAGTTCATGACCGCATCGCCGCGGCCCAAGCGGGCTGGGTGGGCAGCAGCGCCGCGGCGCTGGCCGGCGCGACCGCGAAATGGCAGGAACAATCCTCAGCCCGCTACACCGAGATGATCAGGCATGCTGCGGATTACCGAACCGCGGCAGCTAACTACACAAGCACCGACGAAAGCGAGGCCGCCGACGTCGAGGCGAAGGCCGCCGCGATGGGGCTGTAGGCGCCATGAGCCTGTCGATGGCCGATGTGGATCATTGGGATCCCGGCCAGATCGACGAAGTCAGTGAAGCGCTTGTCGAACGCGCTCGACACAGTGGAACGGCGGCCGGCGAGCTGCGCGGGGCGCACGCGATCGCGGACTGGGATGGCGAAGCCGGCGAGGCCGCCAAAGAAGCCTTGGAGAAATCGGCCGTTGAGCACGACTCCTCGGCTCAAAACGATGTCTTGGCTGCAATGGCGGCCAAGAAGTCTGCCGGGGACGTCCGCGCTGTAAAGAATCAGCAGAAAAGCATCCTCGAAGACGCCGCCGCCGACCCGGCGGTGTCGATCAACTTAGAGACCAACACGATCACCCCACCGGATACCACCGACTGGGAAGAAGACGACGTTAAGAAGCTAGCCGACAAGATGCGCGATCTGGAAGACCGCATCGTGGCGTTGCTGGCCGCCGCTCAAGAAGCCGACGAAAACCTGGCACGCGTGTTGAACGCGGCGGCCGGCGGGGAGCCCGAAACACCTGCCGAGCAAGGCGCCACGGGCGGCCCCGCTGCAATCCTTTCTGAGCTGCAACGCGCCACTGACCAGGCGGTTGTTGATCAGATGGCCAAAATTCAAGGGATACAGAAACAACTAGACGATGCCCTGAAGACCATGTCCATGAACACCCCGGGGACGTCGGAGTTCGACACCGCAAACAACACCGCCCGCAGGCTCAAAGGTGAGCTAGCCGCCGCGCTCAACGATCTCGGCAACATCCCGGACTATTCGCAGATCGATCCGAAGTCGATCACCGTATCCCCGGACGGCCATTTCCTGATCAACACCACCCACGATGGCGTCCCCTATCAGGTGTATGGACAACTCAGGAACGGAACCGGCGAGTTTTTCGATCAAGCCAAAGGAACCAGCTACACCTTCAAAGGTGGCACGCTCGTCAGTACCAACACGCCTGATCCAGGCAAAGTCACACCCGACGACGAGCTCCTGTTCAACGCGGTCACCACCGCGGTCGGCGCGCCGGAAGCCGCGTTAGCGGCCAAGGGACTCGGACAGGCCGGAATGCATGGTTTAAAGACCCTTCTCGGACGCGAGGCGTTTGAAGGCGCGGCAGCCCTCACCGGTGACAACGTCATCCCCAAGGCACTTGTCGCGGCCGAAGCCCGCGCCGATGACGCCGCAGCCAACCTCGCCAGCCATCCTCCGCCAGTTGATCGCCCCACACCAGCGCCAGTCGAAAATCCAACGCCCGCACCCGTCGGCCGCGAACAACCCTTGCCCAGCGACTCACCTGAACAGCCGACGCCGCCGACCACCGGCGCAGACGACACTCCCGCAACCACACCAGACGGGACGGATCATGATCAACCGATCGAGCCGCCACTGGCTACGACCAGCGACGAAGCACCTTTCCCAGCACCACAAAGTATCTCTGGCATGACAGAGCACGGCGCCCAGCAAGTAATGACTCGAGACGGACATGGCGTAAGCGACGAAGCGTTACAGAGCGCAGTCGACAAACCCACCCAACCTCCCAGATTCACCCCTGACAACTACGGTGGTACATACCGCTACGTAGGCGAGGACGCAATAGTGGTCTTAAACAAAGACGGACAAGTGGTGACGGCATGGGCAACCAGCCGCGGCGGATGGAGAACTCCGTGAGTAATATTCTCGACGCGATCTCAGATGAAGCGCGTGCCGTTATTGAAGAAGAACTGGCGCAACGGAATCCGACGCTATTGCATTCACTTCAGGCGGCCGAGCGGCCCACCAACGAACAGAGCGACGCGGTTATCGACGCACTCTCAGCAGCGTTGAGCGAAAACTTCGGACCCGGTCACATACCAAATGAGCGCGGCATGGCGATCGACAATGCTGTCGGAGCCTATCTTTTGGCCTGGCCGATAGATCGTTAAGCTGACCCGCCCAACGGACAGCGCTGTCGCACATTAGACGTCAATGTCTTCAGCCGAGCAGCGATCCCGGCGCAACAATCGGGTGTCACGGCCAAAGTAGCGATCTGAGCGCACTCCCCGTCATGCAACGCCTGGCCAAAGGTCACCAGCCTCACCTCGTCGACACGCGTATCCGCCGCGGCCATGGTCTCGACGGCCTGCAGCATGGCATCTTGGCGTGGCCTGCCGTTAAAGACGCCTGCTGGCATAAACCTTCAAGCGAGAATTGAGATTATGGCGACTTTAGAAGAACTATTCTTCACCGATACAGGCCAAATGAGAGCCCACAATGCCTCGTTGGTGAACCCATTTACCGAGGAGGATAGCCTGCTCGAGGCGCAAATCCTCGAAGTCCGATATGACGGAATCAGGTCGACTTTGGGCATAATCTTCGAAATGCGCCTCGCGGAGATAATTGGGGTCACTAGCACCGCACTCCTAGTGGCCTCAAACGTGAGTCAGTATTCCTGGAGGCAGGTTGAACGCCACGGCGAGAGTACAGCATGGACGGTTATCGGCGCGATCCCCAAGAATACGGAGTCGGGTCTTTCTCTTGAACTGACAGCCTCGCCGAGCGCTTCATTGTCGTTCACGGCCCGTCGAGCAGTGTTTTATACCTTAAGGATCGCTCATCTCGAGGGGTCCCCACCTCCTGACTACGTAGACGACGACATACGGGCGATACGTGCTGGTGTTGCATGCTGGAATTCAGAAGCAGAAGTGGTGAGAGTTGACTACATTGACCCCAGAAACACTTCGCAGCGATGGTGAGCGTGAGTTTCATTTTCGACGTCGGTGACGACACCGTCTGGAGTCCCGCCTTACGTGTGGGTGACTTGTACGTCCGGTTCATCACTCAAATCGGAGAACACCTCGGTCTTCCTACCGGCCTGAGTTCGATGGCTTCGGATTATTACTACATAGATCCCGACATCTTCGAGGCGTTGGTCAAGAAGATGTTTGAAGAGAACTTCCGCAGTACTCACCGAGTCGGACGCGCAATGCTGGAGTCGGTGCTCGCGCCGTCAGCGGTCATTCTGGATCGCATCAATCGTCCCTTGTCCGCGGCTACACCAGACGAACGCGAGTTCTTGGAGAAAGCGCGCGCACTCTCGATGGCGCGATAGACCAACGCGCTCACGGCCGAAACTGCAAAATCCGATCATCACCCGCACGCGCACTCCCCCGGCCATCCCGATTGCTCGTCGAGAACCACAGCGTGCCATCCGGCGCCGGAACGACCGTGCGGAGCCGCCCATACCGGCCAACGAACAACGGAACCGGGGCACCGAGTGAACCGTCACCGGCGACGGGAATCTGAAACAGTCGCTCGCCTCGCAGCGCCGCGACCCACAGTGAGCCACCGAAGTAGGCCAAACCGGAGGGCGACGCCTCATCGGTGCCCCACTCGATCACCGGGTCCTCCAAACCCTCAGTGCCGGCGCGCCCTTCGGCCATCGGCCAGCCGTAGTTGGCACCCGACTGGATCAAGTTGAGCTCATCGACCCGATTCGCGCCGTACTCCGTGGCCCACAGTCGGCCGGCGGAGTCCCATGCCAACCCTTGGATGTTGCGATGGCCGTATGACCACACCGGTGACGCCGGGTCCGGATTGTCCGACGGTACCGAGCCATCGGGATTGATGCGAAGTATCTTGCCGCCCAACGATGCTCGATCTTGGGCGAGCTGTGGATCGCCAACTTCGCCCGTCGCGACATACAGCTTGCCGTCCGGGCCGAACGCGATTCGTCCGCCGTCGTGGCGGGAACCCGCGGGAATGCCGGTGAGAATCGGCGATTGAGCACTCAACGTCCCATCGTCGAAGCGCATCTGCACCACCCGGTTGTCCTCACCGGTCGTCAAATAGGCGTAGACAGTCGAACCCGCGGTCGCGAGCCCGAGCAGACCTCCCTCGCCACGCGCCGCCACACCGGCGACGGAGCCAACGTCGCGAACCACACCAGCCGTCAGATGCTTGATCGCGGCACTATCCCGCTCAGCGATCAACGCACTGCCATCGGGCAGAAACGCGATACCCCACGGCACATCAAGATTCGTCGCGATCTCGGCTAGTCCGCCAGCAGGTTCACCGCGCGACTCGACGTCGTTGCCGCACGCGATCACCAACATCACGGTGCAGGCAACCGCGACCACCGCACGGGCTAAAGATCTGCGGACAGCCACACAGGCAGTATGACCCCGAGACGCGTCACATCGCGTGCAATGCGCGCTCCCGGTCGGGAACCACGAACGACGCCCCCGTGCGCACGGCGGCGCAGGTCCGCGTCACGTACGGCAGCTCCCGAAAATCCGCACGCAGTTCGTCGGCGGAAATGCGCACACGGATGTAGCCGCGCCGGTCGGCGAAGTACCGGATGTGCGGATTCTCCGCACGGACCGCGGCGCGCGTATCGGCTGACCCATCGCCGCCGGAGCTGATCGAGGTGGTGACGAGCTCGGTCGCGACCGTCGACCCGGACCGGTCCCGCACCTCGGCGGCCCAGTGAGAATGGATGTCGCCGGTGAGGACGACGGCGTTGCGCACGGGTGAGTCGATGAGCCCCGCGACGATGCGGTCGCGGTTGGCCGCATAGCCGTCCCAGGCATCGGGGTTGACGCCACGACCGGGGCCTGGCGTCAGATCCACCTGTGAGAAGAAGACCTGTTGCCCAAGCACGTCCCAGCGTGGCCGGGATTGCCGAAAACCGTTGAGCAGCCAGCGTTCCTGCGCATCACCGGTGAGAGACCGAGCCGAATCCAGACCAGTTGAACAGTCAGAGATCCTGTCACCACACGCCTGATCGGTGCGGTATTGACGGGTGTCGAGCATGTGGAACGTCGCGAGCGCGCCCCAGTGCACGCGCCGGTAGAGCTGCATGTCGGCACCGTGCGGCAACGACGACCGGCGCAGCGGCATGTTCTCGTAGTACGCCCGCAGCGCCGCGGCTCGGCGGCCCAGGAACCCGGCCTGCGGTTTGGCGGGCACGTCGCCGGCCCAGTTGTCGGCCAGCTCGTGGTCGTCGAACACCACGAGCCATGGCGCCGACGCGTGCGCAGCCTGCAGATCCGAATCGGTCTTGTACTGCGCATGACGCTGGCGGTAGTTCGCGAGCGTCATGGTCTCGGGCCCGACGTGGCGCCGCACACCGCCATCGCGGGCGGCATACTCGTACTGGTAATCGCCAAGGTGGACAACGAGATCGGGATGTTCCTCGACAAGCCTGCGATAAGCCGTGAACCAGCCCTGCTCGTAGTTCGAGCAGGAAGCAACACACAGGCTCAGCGGCGCAAGCGATCCGGGCTCGGGTGCAGTGTGGGTACGCCCGGCCGGTGACAGGTGCCCGGCCGTGCGAAATCGGTAGAAATAGTCACGGCCGGGGCGTAAGCCGGCCAGCTCAACGTGCACGCTGTGCGCGTATTCCGGTGCAGCTGTCGCTATTCCGCGTTGCGCGATGTGGGTGAACCGCTCGTCGGCAGCCACCTCCCATTCCACGTCAACGGCCCGTGCCGGCATACCGCCGAGCCCGTCATCGGCAAGGGGGTCGGGAGCCAGCCGCGTCCAGATCACCACGCCATCGGAACTCGGCTCACCTGAGGCGACACCGAGCGTGAAGGGGTCTCTGGAACGGAGCCGACGATCGGCGGTGAAGCCTGCGAGGGGCAGCGCCGCCAATGCCACCGCGCCCCTGAGTACGGTGCGACGAGACAGCGACACGGCGAAGTGTCTGCGCCACACGTTGCGCGCCGGTGACGCGGAGCCATACGGTGCCCCGCCGTCGCGATGCGATCACGCAAACAGATAGTGCTCCGCCCGCAGTTGGGGTTCACCCGACCATCGATATGCCATGAGCGACCCGCCCTTCACCGCACTGAAGTCGACACACGCCGTGCGGGCGGTCCAGTCGATGCCAAGCTTCGGTGGGCCCTGCCGCCAGTAATGCCCATAGAACACAGGAGTGTCGCCGGTGTAGACGTAGGACCGCTCGTCGGCGGGTACCTCGATCTCCGGCAAGGATGGATACGGCCGGCCGTCGAGGCCCTGAAAATTGGACCCGATCTCGGCGAGATCGCGCAAGGTTACGGCGCGATCGTTCCACCACCGGAGCCGGGCACTATCCCGTTGATGGCCGTCTTTGTCGACATAGGGCGGTTGAGCATGCTGGACCAAACTTATCTCCGGCCCCTTCAACAGAACCTCGACCGCCTCGTAAAGCGGCTCACCCTTGGTCGACGCGATCACGAATTGATCTTCGGAACCGAAGCGGCTCGAACCAAACTCCTGCTCAACGACTTTCATCGAAGGTTCATGCCAGCAGGCATGGACGACACGGATACCGCCAAGGTCTAACCACAACGGTAGGCATGTGAACCACTCGAGATAGCGAGCCCGCTCGTCGCCGGTCACCTGAGCGAGAAACGCCTGATGCTGCCGACGGTTCTTGTCGTTGTGCGGGCGCAGGTGCTCGCCGTCTGCCCGCGGATCCGGCAGAGCGAAACAGATCGCGTTGAACTCGTGGTTGCCCATGACGATCTGCGCAGTTCCGCTGTCCACCATGGATTTGACGATGCGAAGCACGCGCAGTTGCTGCGGGCCACGGTCGATCAGGTAGCCGACGAATACCGCCTGGCGGGCCGGATGGGCATACACACCGGCTACCAACCGATACCCGAGCTTGGCCAGCAGGCTCTCGAGTTGATCGGCACACCCGTGAACATCGCCGATGATGTCGAAGCCGTCCACAATCAGATGATCGCATCCGGCTCCGACCATCCGTGCGATCTACGGGCACTCCTCGGTGTCGATCCGGACCACGCCGAAGTCGATCTCGGTGGTGGTCGTGAAGCTCATACCGGGCGGCGGAGTCGAACTACAGACCTGCCAGTTGCGGTCACTGATCTGTGCCCGTCCCTGGCCGGTGAGATCGGTCGACGTGCTCAGCCACACCTGCCCTCGCGTCAGAGACTGAATCGCGTCTTGTGCACCCTGCAGGTCCATACCGATCAAGTTCGGCATCGTCCATGACGGGTCCGCCGCTGCGATCGGACTCGTTGCCATGGTCAAGCCACTCACCACTGCCGCGACCACCGCTCCATACACGCCGGCTCTCATGATTTCCTCCATCGTCGTTTGAGTGAACCGCGAATCGTCGCATCAGGTACCGACAACCGACGAAATAGGTGATTCGAGGTGGTCACATGGCGTGCGAGGATGACCCCCGTGACGGGGGTACGGCGCGCGGTTTCTGCTATCAGCGGTGGATTTGCCGCTGCAACACTGCTCGCAGCCATCGCCCTTGCCGCCTGGAGTCGACTGGGCGCACGCCGAGCTCCGCGGGACAGCGATTGGTTCTACGACACCACACGGTCCATCACGTGGGGCAATGCGACGCCCACTGTGCTGGCTGTCGTCACCACGGTCATCGCGGTGGTGCTTCTGATTCTGCTGGGCCTCACGATGTTCGGCCGGCGTCCTCGGCGTTGGTTGGTACCGGCCGTCGCACTCGTCGCTGTTCTGATCATCGGATTCTGCAGCAGAGGGCTGCCTACTTTCTATCGCTCCGTGATGACCGAGTACCCCGTGAGCTCGGCGGTTCCTGTCGGTGTCGCAGCTTGGGCACTCGCCGGCCTTGGAGCGATCGCGGTCCTCATCGCCGCCGTCGCCACGTCCGGTGAATCGTTGTCCCGCAAACCACTGGTAGCGGTCGGTTTGATCCTGGGCCTCGTCACGGGATTCGTCGCGACATCGATCGCAGTCAAGGCAGGTAACGACGCCCGGTATATCGCGTTGACGACCGCTGATCCCACCGAGATACCCGCCATGCCAACGAGTTTCGGTGCTAGACAATTCACGATCCAGCTATCGGACTCACCCGTCATCGATTCGCAGACCGACTGGATGCTCCGCCCGGCAGGCGCAGGCTTCGTAGTGCTGACCAGGGGTGAAGTTGTGGCATACGCGTCGAACGGGAAAGCCCGATGGAAATACGAGCGCACGGGCCCCGGCGACAATTCAGTAAACGCCTTGGAGGTCTTCGACGGCGGCCGCACGGTGGTGCTCTATTCCGAGCATCAGACTGTGGCCCTTGATGCCGTGACCGGTCAGACTCTCTGGGCAGAAGCGAGCCCGCCGCTCAGCGTCAATGCGGGCTCCCTGTGGGCCTTGGGCAGCTATGTACCCCGGCAGTTTCCGATCTCCCGCGACTCACGAAACGGGCGGTGGAACGGTTTCGATGCTCGCACCGGACAACAACTTTGGACTTTCGACGAACCCGACAAAAGCTGCCAGCCCGCCTACGGTGAATCCGCACGTCACGCCGTCGGTGTCTACGCGTGCGAAGGCCGCCGCGTTCGACTGATGAGCATCGATCCGGTCACCGGTACACCGGACTGGGACATCGAGCTGCCCGGCCCCCAACCAGCCGCCGATGAGCGCAACAGCGTCTCGATCAGACCGGCTGGCACCGGCGTTGCCGTGACCATCGAGGAAAGCACCTTCGTCGTCGACGTCGACAACCACAACGTCTCTGCCCTGCAACCGGGCCAGCAGGTAGCGGCCACGCAGAACTCGAGCGGTGCTTTTCTTGTGACGCTCAGCCCTTACCCCTTCAGGTACGAGCTGCGTCGAATGGACGGCAGCGTGGAATGTCGGCTGCCACCCGACACGCACGTTGGCAAGACTATGGCGCCATTGACCAACAGCCCTGATCTCGAGTACGTCGTCCTGCAGGACCAGATAGTGCTCGATAACACTGGCGGCCCCGCAAAAGTGCCGAATGAAATCCAGGTGTTCGATCGCGCCGATTGTGCCAGGGCTGACCAACTTCCCGGCGTCGTGACGATCGGATTGCTCTCGGCACCTGGCGTGACGCTGGTCTTACGGGTTGACCGCGCCGGCGCCTTCGTCGACGGGTTCCAATAGCAGCGCACCAGTACGCGAACAGTTGGTGTACGTATCACCCGTGATATCGCGTTTCGAAAGCATGTACCACTTCTCCTGCGGATACGGAGGTGACTGATGTGGCGAATGTGACCAACACCCAAAGCCGAAATCACCGCACGAAGGACCCCGCGAGCGCACCTAGGATCAGAAACAGACCTGAGGAGACCGCGGAGTGCACCGACGCCATGGATGACGACGTGATCGCGCGCCTGCGCCGCGGCATATCCGAGATCGAATCCACCGGCACAGTCGACAAGGACGCGGCCGCCGCCGCGCGCAAGGCCCGCAGGGATTTGCCGCCGCCACAACTCATTCCGAGGACCTACCCGGGATTGCCCGAAGGCGACGACTGGATGGGCAACGTACCGGCCAAATACCGGCACGGCGAGAACGGATTCGACCGGCGCCTGATGGAAGACCTCGCAAACGCCGGATTCCGTTGCTACACATTCAAATCCCCGATCGCACCGCCCCGAAAGCCATCCCCATCGCAATCGACTGGCTCGAGCACCTGGAAGAAAGAGTCCCCGGGCCGGAGACCCACCACCGCGACGTCCTGCGCTGTCGGCTGATCCACCGTCTCCACGATTCGGCGGCCCGTGGCAACCAACGCGCCATCGATGTGGTGACCACCCAGATCCGGCGCCAACCGCCGCGCTCCACCGCGTCAGCCGGCATGGCCGGGCAGGTGCTGGCCCGCATCGCGACGGCTCGACATTTCGACGAGATTGTCGAGTTGTTCAACGAACTCGATGACGACAGCAGCGACAAGTTCTTCCTGACCGCCTACTTCGGCAAGGTCAAGACCACGCAGTCGCGTGACATCGTTCTGCCGTACCTCGACCACTGGGCCGTGATCGTGATCCCCGCGCTCATCAAGATGAAGGCCACCGGGGTGCGCCACCTGATCGAGCCGCACCTGAGGAACAGTTGGCCACCGACCCGAACATATGCGCGACGAGCGATGGAGCGGCTCACCTAGCCGGAGCCCTTGAAAACGCAAGTATCGCGCGCACTTTCACAACGACCCCACAGCCACGCCAAACCGATCAGCGCGTGTACTACCCGGACAATGGGTGCGAGGAGTAAGGTCCGAGAACGACGTATGAAGAAGCGGTACGTCAGTTCAGCTAGCCGATCCGACGTCATACGGGGCGGAAATTGACTGATACTTCACGCGAAACGAAAACCGCAACAACGTTCATCGGAGCCCGTCCCGGCGAACGACACGGGTCGACGGCCGATGAGGTCCGCTCCCATTACGACCTGTCGAACGAGTTCTTCCGGCTGTGGCAAGACCCCACGCAGACCTACAGCTGTGCCTACTTCGAGCGCGACGACATGACGCTCGAAGAAGCCCAGATGGCGAAAGTCGATCTGGCACTGGGCAAGCTGGGCCTGCAACCTGGCATGACTTTGCTCGACATCGGTTGCGGCTGGGGTTCGACGATCATGCGCGCGGTCGAAAAATACGACGTCAACGTCATCGGGCTGACGCTTTCGCACAATCAGCTCGCGCACATCGAACAGCGCTTCGCCGAGTCTGACAGCAAGCGTAGCAAAGAGGTGCGGCTGCAACCGTGGGAGGAGTTCGACGAGCCGGTTGACCGCATCGTGTCGATCGGCGCGTTCGAGCACTTCGGCTTCGAAAAGTACGACTATTACTTCAAGAAGACCTATGAGCTGATGCCCGACGACGGCGTGATGCTGCTGCACACGATCGTCTCCACGAGCAAAGAAGAAGTGGCCGAGATGGGGCTGCCGACGACGATGTCGCTCATGCGGTTCTTCAAGTTCATCGTCACCGAGATCTACCCGGGCGGCCGGATCCCGCTGATCAAGATGGTCGAGGACTCCGCCGTCGGCGCGGGCTTCCACGTCACGCGCAAACAGCGCCTACGCCCGCACTATGTGAAAACGCTCGACACCTGGGCAGCCAACCTGGAAGCCAAGAAGGACGAGGCCATCGCGATCACCTCCGAAGAGGTCTACGAGCGCTATTTGAAGTACCTGACCGGTTGCGCGGACCTGTTCCGCAAGGGCTACACCGACGTATGCCAGTTCACCTGCGAGAAGACGGTATAGCTCAGAGGGAGGTCACCGCACATGGCTAACGGGGGGACGGCCGAGATGCGGCCGTATTTCGAGGACGTGCAAGCCCACTACGACCTCTCCGACGAGTTCTTCGGGCTGTTTCAAGATCCGTCACGCACCTATAGTTGCGCGTTCTACGAGCGCGACGACATGACGCTCGAAGAAGCGCAGATGGCCAAGATCGACCTGGCCCTCGACAAGCTGGGTCTACAGCCGGGTATGACGCTTCTCGACGTCGGCTGCGGCTGGGGTGCGCTGATGAAACGCGCAATGGAGAAGTACGACGTCAATGTCATCGGTCTGACGTTGAGCAACAATCAATACGAATTCTGCCAAAGCCTTTTGGAGCAAACCGGCTCAGACCGTCAACACCTCGTGCACCTGAAGGGCTGGGAGCAGTTCGACGATCCCGTGGACCGTATCGTCAGCATCGAGGCGTTCGAGGCCTTCGGGAAGTCGCGCTATGCGGCGTTTTTCGACATGGCGCATCGGGTGATGCCCGCCGATGGGCGCATGGTGATCGAGACGATCTTCACCCATCCGATCAACTACTGGCGTGAGCACGGCATCCCGGTGACGTTGACCGACATGAAGTTCATGCGGTTCATCGGCAAAGAGATCTTCCCGGGCGGGCAGTTGCCGTCCGACGTCGACATGGTCGAATTCTCGGACAAAGCAGGCTTTTCCACCGACGAGACGCAGCTCATGAACGAGCACTACGTCCGCACGCTCGACACCTGGGCGGAAAACCTGACGGCCCGCCGCGACGAGGCGATCGCCACGACGTCGCAGGAGGTCTTTGACCGCTATATGCACTACCTCACCGGCTGCGCGGACTTCTTCCGGCGCGGCATCTCCGAAGTCGCCCAGTTCACGTTCAACAAGCGAAATCAGTAGGCGCCGAAGGCCAAGACCACGTTGTGCCCGCCGAACCCGAAAGAGTTGCTGATCGCATAGCGGTAATTGCCGCGGCGTGGCTCGTCGGCCACCACGTCCAGGTCGATCTCGGGATCGCGGTTCTTGAGGTTGAGTGTGGCCGGTATGACCTGATCGCGTAGCGACTGCACCGTCACCACAGCCTCGATTGCTCCGGCCGAGCCCAACGAATGCCCCAACGCGGCTTTGGGCGCATACACCGCGGGTGCGTGGCTGCCGAGCGCCGTGTGGAGCGCGCGGGCTTCGGCCTTGTCGCCGGCGAGCGTCCCGGTCGCGTGGGCGTTGACGTAGTCGATGTCGGCAGGCGTGATTCCGGCGAGCTGGATGGCGCGGCTGATGGCGTCGCTGGCCAGCTCCCCCTCCGGGTCGGGTTCGACGAGGTCATAGCAATCCGACGTGATGCCGACGCCCATGAGCCGGGCCAGTATTGGCGCGCCGCGTGCCTTGGCGTGCTCCTCGGTTTCGATGAGCATCAGCGCGCCGCCTTCGCCGAACACCATGCCGTCGCGGTCCTTGTCGAACGGGCGGCACGCGGCCGCCGGGTCGTCGTTGTAGGTCGACATCATGCCCATCTGCAGGAATGCCGCGACGGGCACGGCCTCGATCCACGTCTCGACGCCACCGCAGATCGCGATATCGGCGTCGCCGAGGATGATCTCGCGCCACGCATGCGCGATGGCCGCAGCGCCCGAAGCGTCGGCCATCAGCGGAGAGATGATGCCCGCCTTGGCCTTACGTTCCAATCCGACCGCGGCGGCCGGCGCGTTGGGCATGTACTTCTGGATCGCGGTCGGCGGTACCGCGCGCAGGCCCTTCTCCTGCCAGGTGTCGTACTGAAGAACGATCTCCTCGGTTGTGCCCAGCGCCAGCCCGATCGAGACGAGCAACCGCGTGGTATCGATGTCGGGAGATCCGGCGCTTTCCCAGAGCCGCCGGCCGAGCACCGTCGACATCTGCTCCATATACGAAAGCCTGCGGCGCTCAACGCGGCTCAACGTCTGATCGAAGCTCTCGGTGAGCTGGCCGCCGATCCGCACCGGCGATTCGAACTCCGTCACGAATGACTTGTCGAGGGTGCGGATACCGCTCCGCCCCTCGAGCAGCAGCTGCCACGTCTCCTCCGCCTGCGGCGCAAGCGAAGTGGTCGAGGTGACCGCGGTAACGACGACGTCGGCCAATCCATCGCCGGTGGTCTTCGCAACCATGATTTGTGCTCTCGTCTCTCCGTTCATGAGCCATCTGTTGCGGTGACAGTTTCCACTTTAGGACTGCACAGCCCGGCTTAGGTCGGATTCGTCAGCCGAGAACAGCAGCCGGTGCAGCGATGCCGCACCGACCACGAGTTCGCGTGATCGTCTACCCAGATCGGCATCGCGTGAAACCAATGTGGCGCGGACCGAGTCCCAGTCCCGACCGGCGCGTAGCTGGGGCATCAGCGCACGTAGCGGGGCAATCCGATACCCCGCCTGCCGCAGCTGGTGGACGATCCGTACGTCGCGCACATCCACCGGCGCGTACCGCCGGACGCCGCCCGCGGCGCGGCCCGGACGGACAAGCCCCTCGAACTCCCAGTGCCGCAACGTCGACACTCGAATCCCCAACGCCCGGGCCAGCTCTGAGATCGACATCGAATCGGCAGCCACGGCATCGTCGACCGGCTCGTCCGTGATGACGCCAACCGCCTCCTGTGCCAGGCGCAGATCCTGGCGCTCGCCGTGCAACCGCGCATGGGCCTCGTCTACCAGCTCGAGCGCGGTAGCGGGCTCATGGTGAACGGCCCGAAGGAGCCGCTTGGCGTCGACCGGTCCGACCGCCACGGCGAACGCCCGGTACGCGGCAGCCGCCTGCACGTGCACGTCTCCGTACACCCGATACCCCGACGCGGTGCGTCGTGCGGCAGGCAGTACACCGTCGCGCTCCAGATTGCGGATCTGCTGCACCGAGTAACCGGTCAGCCGTGAGACATCGGTGGTCCGCAAACCCGAGTTGAGACTTTTCACCTGAAGCTCCAGTACAACGACGTCTAACCCCACATAAGCACATGAATGTGACGCTTGAGCCTATGACGATCCAAGAACTCATCGACCTGATCAGCGCGATGGACGGCGTCCTGGTCCTTCAGCCGCGCGCGGGTGACGGCTCCCCCGAGATCGCGTGGGGCGATGTCTTCTTCTACTACGCGCCCGACGGCGTCGTCCCGCGGACGCAACCATTCGCCACCATCATCACCAAGGACTATCCGGACGACGACTCGTGCCACCTCAACCGGCCCGGCGCATTCCGGCTGAACATCGCCACTGGGTCAGCCGAGACGGCGGAGCCCCAAGACGACGCCGTCATCGTCCACCCTGTCTACGGCCGGCAGGGCTGGGTCGCCATCGTCAACCCCGGACCTCGCACGAGCACTACGGTGATCGAACTGCTCCGGACGGCGCACCGGCGCGCGCAAACACGCCACGCCACCCGGAATCAGGCAGGGCGAGCTTGAAGACGATTCGGACGGTCTGCAGGTACTGCCGGGGCAGCGTCCCGCTGGTGTACGGCACGCCGTATTTCTCGCAGAGCGCGCTGACGCGTTCGCTGATCTGTGCCAGGCGGTTGCTGGGCAAGTCCGGAAACAGGTGGTGCTCGATCTGGTAGCACAAATTGCCGCTTGAAAACGCAAGTATCGGACCGGCTTTGAAGTTCGCCGCGCCGACCATCTGGCGTAAGTACCACTCAGCCTTGGTCTCCTGCTGCAACGTATCGGGAGTGAACTTCTCGGCGCCGTCAGGAAAATGTCCGCAGAAGATCACCACGTACGCCCAGAGATTGCGCAACAGATTGGCGGTCAGGTTCGCGACGAGCGTTCGCCGCCAGCGCCGCCCGCTCAGCGCGGGAAGAATCACGTAGTCCTTGGCGAGTTGTCGGCCGATCTTCGCGCGCAGCGTCCGACGCGCCGCATTCTTGCCTTCCTCGGTGTCCGCTCGATCACGCGCGGAGTAGAAGTCGTGCAGGGCGATGCCCCACTCGAACACCAGTGCCAACAACATATTTCGCAGCGGCTGCACAAGATGCTGCGGCTCCCACTGTTGATCGCGGGTCATGCGCAGTATGCCGAAGCCGAGATCGTCGTCCACGCCGATCACATTGCTGAACACGTGATGGTGGTAGTTGTGCGAGTAGCGCCACTGCGCGGACGGGCCCACCATGTCCCATTCCCAGGTGGTGGAGTGGATCTCGGGATCGTTCATCCAATCCCACTGGCCGTGGCCGACGTTGTGCCCGATCTCCATGTTCTCAACGGATTTCGCGTAGGCCAACGCCGCGGTACCCACCACCCAGCCGGTTTTCGACTTCGTGCCGGCGAGCACAAGCCGCGCCACCACGTCGAGCGTCCGCTGGAACAGGATGGTGCGCCGGATGTAAGCCGCGTCGCGCTCGCCGAGAGTTTCCTCGATGTCGCTGCGGATGGTGTCGAGTTCGGCGCCGAACGCCTCGATCTCGGTAGGACTCAGTTGCGCGTAAGCCGCGATGTCGCTGATTGCCACGTGGTTTCCGTCTGTCGATGTGCGTCGGCAGGTCGGGGCCACCTCGGCGTGAGTCCCCCAGCGTAGGTGCGAACCCGGATCAGTGCCACAACGCGACGACGATGGGCAACACTGGTCTGATGACCGAGCCCACGCCGACCCGTGTCGCGGTTTACCTCGACTTCGACAACATCGTGATCTCCCGGTATGACCAGGTCAACGGCCGCAACTCGTTTCAGCGCGACAAGGCCAAGGGGCTCGAACCGGACAAGCTGGAGCGCTCGACGGTCGACGTGGCCGCCATCCTGGACTTCGCATCGTCGTTCGGAACGCTGGTTCTCACCCGTGCGTACGCCGACTGGTCAGCAGATGTTAATGCGGGGTACCGCCAGCAGTTGGTGGGCAGGGCCGTCGACTTGGTGCAGTTGTTCCCGGCGGCGGCCTACGGCAAGAACGGTGCCGACATCCGGCTCGCGGTCGACGCCGTCGAAGACATGTTCCGTCTCCCCGACCTGACCCACGTGGTGATCGTCGCCGGCGACTCCGACTACATACCGCTCGCCCAACGCTGCAAACGGCTGGGTCGTTATGTGGTGGGCATCGGTGTCGCGGGGGCGTCGAGCCGCGCGCTGGCGGCCGCGTGCGACGAGTTCGTCGTGTACGACTCACTGCCAGGCATTCCCACCGCCACCCCTGAGCCCGAACCGAAACAACCCAAGCGCACCCGCAAGAAAGCCGAGCCCGATCCTCAACACGAGGCCACCGCGCTCCTGCGCCGCGCGCTGCAGATCGGCCTGGAGAAAGACGACGTCGAGTGGCTGCACAACTCGGCGGTCAAGGCGCAGATGAAGCGGATGGACCCGTCGTTCAACGAGAAGTCGTTGGGGTTCAAGTCTTTCAGTGATTTCCTGCGGTCCCGCTCCGACATCGTCGAACTCGATGAAAGTTCGACGACGCGGATGGTCAAGCTGCGAAGTCCGGAATAGCCCGTTCGCAACGGCGCTATCACCGGTGATAGCGCGTTTCAGAACCGTCTGCCCGATGCCCCGGCGGTACTGGTGTGGCCTGTGTGACTTCCCAAGCCCGAACCAAAACGGAAAGAGCCCGGAGCACGATGGCGTCCGGGCTCTTCCCTCGGTTACTTGGCGTGGTTGCGCTGGTGGTGGTGATGCGCGGAGGTGCCGGGCTCGGGCATGTGGGACTGGTGCGGGAAGGCCTCGTGGTGGGTGACCTTCGGGCCGGTGGTGGTCGGCGAGGTTTCGGCGTTGGCGGTGGCGGCGCCCAGGAAGATCAGCGCGGGGGCGGCGGCGAGCGTGAAACCGGCGGCAACGCGGCGGGTGATGGTCATGTCGACTCCTTTGTCGGGTAAGGCTTTTCATTTGTCCGGTGTGTTCCGGCGTTGAAATAAGAATGCCGCGCCACGGGCCCGGCCAGTATCGGGCGACCGGCCCATCCACCGGTCGAACCGCGTGTCCCCCGATCGGGGGAACGCACCCGGAAAAACTCGTGTCGAGGCCGACCCCCAACGCGAAATAGGATTGGCACACAGTTCGAAAGGGGTGCCATGGCCGTCAAGAAGGCCGTCGCCGGGCTCGCGGTTGCGGTGCTCGCCCTCGGCGGCTGCACGCGCCAAGCCGAGGAGCCCGACGGCAGTCCAGAGGTCGACGTCCTGGGCAGCATGCTCGCGAGCGAGTCCGAGGTCAACATCATCCTCGGCACCGACTCCCTGCGCCCCAAGACCGCGTTACGGGTCCCCGCGAAACTCGACCCGGGCGAGCACGCGTCGCGCCCCGAATGCGTCGTCGTCATCGGCAATGCGATGGACTGGGTGTACCGCGACAGCGACTACCGGCAGTTCCGCGAAACGCTGCTCGCCGACGAGGAAGGCAACCTCGAGGTCGATCAGGCCGTCATCAAATTCGACAACCCGGCCGCGGCGCGGGCGGTCGTCGCTCGCACGGTGTCGGTGTGGCAGCAATGCGCGAACGACACCTTGACCATCACCGAGGACGGCGACAAGACGCCCGATCTGTTCGAGCTCGCGGCCCCGGACGTCGTCGACGGCATCGACGTGACGCACGATGTCTCACCGGACCTACCGGGTTACGGCAGCCGGCGCGCGATCCTCGCGGTCGACGACATGGTCGTCGATGTGCGGCTCACCGGATACGACCTCGACGACGGCAAAGCCGTGCAGCTCGTCAAGACCATCGCAGGCCGCAACTCGCTCTGACTACCGGAACGCCCCGTTGATCACCGGCTGGGTGATCATGCCTTTCTCGACGCCCCACATGGTCGCGATCGTGCGGTACTCACCGGTGCCCATCACGTGTTCGAGCGCCAGCCGCAAGGACTCGGCCAGCCCGGAGCCCTTCGCAACCGGCCACCCGTACGGCGCGGAATCGAACACCTCGCCTGCGGGCTGCAGCGCCCCGCCGCTCAGCTTGATCGCGAACCCGGTCACGGGCGAATCGGCCGTCATGGCATCGACTTCCCCGGCGATGAGCGCCGCGGTCACCTCATCCTGGTGGGTGCGCACGACCTTGTCGATCGGCGGCAGCCCGGCCGCGACGCACGCATCTGACTTCGCCGGGACTTCCTCGGTTTCCTGAATCGTGCTGTACGCCACGCCGACTCGCAGACCGCACGCCGCGGTGGGGTCGACGGCCGACCCGGTCTTTTGCGCCCACAGCGTGCCGGCCTGGAAGTAGGTGACGAAGTCGACGACGGCTTCGCGGTCGGCGGTGTCGGTGATCGACGACATCCCGACATTGAAATTGCCGTCCTGCACCGACGGCAGGATGCCTTCGAAGCCGGTCTCGCGGAAGTCGGGCACCAGCCCGAGCGTGCGCGCGACGGCTTTCATCAAATCGACGTCGAACCCGACGATCTCACCGTCGGAGTTCTTGAACTCGTTGGGCGCGTACGGCACATTCACGCCGATCACCAGACGCCCGGTCTCGCGGATCTCGGCGGGCACGGTCGCCGCGATCTCGGGCACCGCACCCGTCGGCGCCTCGACGGGCCCCGTCGTCGACGCCGAATCGGCCAAGCTCGGATCGCGGCCGGGACCACCGCCGTCCCGCAACTGCCACACCCCGACCGCGAGCACCGCCGCCACCAGAACCGTCGCCCCCGCAATCGCGGCCACGCGTCGTGGCGCCCGCACCCGAGGACGCGCCGCCGAATGCCGGCCAGACCGTCCGGTCGTACGCACGGGCACCGAGAGCGCCGCACGCGCGGCAGCCGCCAACTCGCCCGCGGACTGATAACGCTTGGACGGCTTCTTCGCCATGCCCTTGGCGATCACGTCGTCGAACGCCGCGAGCCGCGCATCCTTATCGGACGGCCGCGGGGGCGGCGACACCATGTGCCCGGCGATCTGCTGCTCAAGACTGTCGGCAGGATAAGGCCTTGCACCCGTGAGGCATTCGTACAACACGCATGCCAGCGCGTAGACGTCGGAACGAGGGTCGACCTTGCCTGCGTCGAACCGCTCGGGCGCCATGTAGGCGAGCGTGCCGAGTGTGCTGCCCGCGGTGGTCATGCCGGCCTCGCCCGCCGTACGGGCCAGGCCGAAGTCGATGAGGTACACGAAGTCGTTGTCGGTGATGAGGATGTTCGACGGCTTCACGTCGCGGTGGATCAGCCCGGCGTGATGCGCGGCGTCGAGGGCCATCGCGACCTGCTCGACCATGTTTACTGCGAACGCCGGTTCGAGCGGCTTGTCGGTCTTGGTCAGCATCGCCCCGAGATTGCGGCCCTCGATGAGCCGCATGTCGAGGTAGAGCCTGCCGTCGATTTCGCCGAAGCCGTGGATGGGCACCACATGTGGATCGTTGACGCCGGCCGCGGCGTGCGATTCCCGCTTGAATCGGTCCTGGAACGAGATGTCCTGCGCAAGGTGCGGCGGAAGGACTTTGAGCGCGACGATGCGGTCGGTTTTGGTGTCGTAGGCCTGATAGACCTCGCCCATCCCGCCGCGGCCGATCAGCTTCTGCAGCTGATAGTGCCCGAATGGTGTCGCGTCCACCGTTAACTCCTCGGGGGCGGCCTATCCGGCACGTCAATTGTGTCGATCGAAGTTACATCACTTTTCTTATGTGTGTAGGTCTCGATCACATCTGTTCGCAAAATTCGCTGGTTCTCCGTAAGAACTGATTCGCACACGCTGTGGCTGATGGGACCGATGTGATTTCGTAACTGCCCAGATCGCCGCCAATGACCGACAGAGCACATCTGCCCGGCTACCTTTGTCGCGAGCAGCGAAAGGGGGAACATGCGCGTCGACGGACGGGACATCACTGTCACCGGCAGATTGCTGCAACCGTTGACCCGCCGCACCAACGACATCCTTCGGCTGGCGTTGGCGACCCTGTTCCTCGCGACGGTCATCACGAGCTCGCTGATCACACGCTACGAGTGGGTGGCGCTGGAACGGTCGATCTCCGAGATCGTCGGCGTGCTGACGCCCACGCAGTCCAACCTCGTCTACCTGGCCTACGGCATCGCGATCGTCGCGCTGCCGTTCGTGATCCTCGTCAGCCTGATCCTGGGCCGCCAGTGGAAATTGCTCGGCGCCTATGCGGCTGCCGGGGCCATCGCGATTCTCTCGCTGTCGATCACGGCCAACGGCATCGCCGCACCGCGCTGGCATTTCGACCTCGACGACCGGCTCGATACCCAGTTCTCGCAATTCCTCGACGATCCACGGTGGATCGGCATGCTCGCTGCCGTGCTGACGGTGTCGGGGCCCTGGCTGTCGCGACGTCTGCGCCGGTGGTGGTGGACGCTGCTGCTCGCGTTCGTCCCGATCCACCTCGTCGTGAGCGCCGTCGTGCCGGCCCGGTCGCTGCTGGGGCTGGCGGTGGGCTGGTTCGTCGGCGCGCTGGTGGTCTGGGTCGTCGGCACCCCGGCCCTCGAGGTGCCGCTCGACGGCGCGGTGCGCGCACTCGCGCGGCGCGGTTTCCAGGTCTCGGCGTTCACGGTGGTCCGGCCCGCCGGCGCCGGACCGCTGCTGCTCGACGCCGCATCGCACGATCCCGACGCCACCGCCGTGGTCGAGCTGTACGGCCCCAATCAGCGCAGCGGCGGCGCGGTCCGCCAGCTGTGGCGCAAGTTCCGGCTGCGCGCGAACGAAACCGCGCCGCTGCAGACCTCGATGCGGCGCGCCGTCGAGCACCGCGCCCTGATGGCGATCGCGATCGGCGACCTCGGCCTGGCGAGCACGTCGACGATGTCGGTCGCCGCGCTGGACCGCGGCTGGACGCTGTACGCCCACAACCACAAACGCGGGACCCCGCTGGACCAGTGCACCACCGAGACCACGGTCGGCCGCGTGTGGAATGCGTTGCGCATGCTGCACGATCACCAGATCTCGCACGGCGATCTGCGCAGCAAGGAAATCACCGTCGACGACGGCGCGGTGCTGTTCGGCGGTTTCGGCAGCGCCGAGTACGGCGCCACCGACGCCCAGCTGCAATCGGACATCGCTCAACTGCTCGTCACCACCACAGCCCTGTACGACGCACCATCTGCGGTCACCGCGGCCATCGAAGCGTTCGGTCGCGAAGCCGTGCTCACCGCGTCCCGCCGGCTCACCAAAACCGCCGTGCCGGCACCGGTTCGGGATTCGGTGGCCGACGCCAAAGAGGTCATAGCCCGCGCCCGCGACGAGGTGATGCGCCAGACAGGGGCCGACCAGATCAAGGCCGAGACGATCACGCGGTTCACCCGCAATCAGGTGATCCAGCTGGTTCTGCTCGTGGCGCTGGTCTATGTCGCGTATCCGTTCATCAGCGCGGTGCCGACCTTCTTCTCCGAGCTGCTCACTGCGAACTGGTGGTGGGCGTTACTGGGACTTGCGGTGTCGGCGTTGCGCTATGTGGGCGCGGCCGCCGCCCTGTGGGCCTGCGCCGACCGGCTGGTGAGCCTCCGCAACCTGTCAATCATGCAGATCGCCAACACTTTTGCCGCGACCACCACCCCGGCAGGCGTGGGCGGCCTTGCGCTGAGTACCCGATTCCTGCAGAAGGGTGGCTTGAGCACCGCGCGCGCCACCGCTGCCGTGGCCTTGCAGCAGTCGGTGCAGGTGATCGTGCACGTGCTGCTGCTGATCTTCTTCAGCACCGTGGCCGGCGCCTCGGCCGACCTGTCGCATTTCGTCCCGAGCTCGACGGTGCTGTATCTGATCGCCGGCGTCGCACTGGGCCTCACCGGTGTGTTCCTCGCGGTGCCCAACCTGCGCCGGTGGTTGGCCTCGGCCGTACGACCCAGGCTTCAAGAAGTCACCGACGACCTCGTGAAGCTCGCACGCGAACCGCACCGGCTCGCGTTGATCGTCCTCGGCGCGGCAGGCACGACTCTCGGTGCGGCCCTGGCACTGTGGGCCAGCGTCGAGGCGTTCGGCGGAAACACGTCGTTCGTCACCGTCACGGTTGTCACGATGATCGGCGGCACGCTGGCCTCTGCCGCACCAACCCCCGGCGGCGTCGGCGCGGTGGAGGCTGCGCTGATCGGTGGCCTCGCGGCGTTCGGCGTGCCCGCCGCGATCGGTGTGCCCGCGGTGCTGCTCTACCGCGTGCTGACGTGCTGGCTGCCCGTGTTCATCGGCTGGCCGGTGATGCGCTGGCTCACCATGAACGACATGATCTGAGCCGCGCGCCGAGACCGACACAATGGTCGGAATTCAGCTGGCGCATCGACCTTTTCGTTGACCTCGAGGCACGTCAACCCTTGAATCGGGGCAATTCCTCAAGCGCTTGGCTGATCAGCTCGCGCACAACGGCTTCGTCCACGTCCTCGACCGAGCGATACCGTAGTTTTCTCACGTACTTCGATTCCGACGGTTCGAACCCGGTGCTGGGCTCGCGCAACAGGCTGCCGAAATGAAACGCCAGATGCACCTGCCGCTTGGTGGCGGCGACAGCGCACACCCAGTGGTCGAAGTCCCCATCGACCGTGAACGTCAACTGCCGCCACTTGACGGCAACGTCGAACGGCGCGTGTCCGGCAATTGTGGATATGAGACGCTCGGCGATCGGGCGAGTGTCAGCGGGCAGGCCGGCCAAGAACTCAGCTGACCGGCTGTCACTCATCACACCACGCTACTCAGCGTGCACCGCAAACACGAGGTCGCTGTGCAACAGTTCCTGAGCAGCCCGTCCCGGCGGAATTCGCGGCCCCGGCGATCACCGCGAGATGAGATGATCGACAGTCATGGACCGCGCAGACCTCGTGCGGCGAGCCGATGGCCTGCTCGCCGACATGGGCAAGCTCCGCGCGGAGATCGCCGCGAGCGTCCGGTCCAACACCGATGTCGTCGTCGACCAGGCGCTGAAATCGGCGCCGGTCGAGAGCCTGCGCCCCTATCTTCCGCGCGGGGCCCGTATCAGCGCGCTGATCAATTCGCAGTACCGCACGGTCGCTGACATCTACGGCGTCGCGCCGCACATCCTGACCCAGGTTCCCGGTGTCGACATCGCGACCGCGCAGGCCGTTCAGTCCGCGGCCCAGGCCAAGGCCGACCACATCCGCTCGACCACCCGACCCAGGCTGGACCGGGAATCTGAGGCCGACACCGCGCTGCTGACCAACCTGATGGTCCTCATCCGCGCGGATACACCCGTCAAACAGCTCCGGCGGCTACTCCCCCGGTTGCGGGCACGCGTCGGAATGCAGAACGGATCCGGACGGCGCCGACGCGACGACGCCCCACCGGTCGCGCCCGATCCACTGGTCAACAAGGTCGCAGAGCTCATCGACCGGATCGAGGACGCCCGCAGGCCCGAGCCCGACAGCTGGATCGCGTACCGACGCGACGCCGCGACCGTCGACCGGCTTCTCGGTGAATTCTCGTCGGGGACAACTGATGTGGACGCGTCACAAGGTTTCGTCGGTGCGAGCGTCGCCGTGCAAGTCGAACGAACGGGCCTGGACCGGTCACTGCTGCGGACCGAGCTGCGCGACTACCAGTTGTTCGGCGCCCAGTACGCGGTGGCACGCCGGCGGGTTCTGCTCTGTGATGAGCTGGGTCTCGGCAAGAGCATTCAGGCCCTCGCCGTCGCCGCGCATCTGGCGGCCGCCGACAAGATGCGCCACACGCTCGTGATCTGCCCGGCCAACGCGAGCATCCACTGGGCCGACGAGACTGCGAAGCACACCGCACTGACCCCGATCGAAATTCGCGGCAGCCAGCGCGAAGCCCGCTTGGCCGAATGGAAAGACAAGGGCGGCTTGGCCATCGTCACTTTCGACATGCTGAGACGGATCACCCTGCCAGAACGGCCCGGGCTGGTGATCGTCGACGAAGCGCATCTACTGCGTGACCCCAAATCCGACCGTGCCCGCGCCGTGCGCAATGTCTTGACCTCCGACGACCGGGTTCTGTTCCTGTCCGGCGTCGCGATGCACAACCGGATCGAGGGATTCCGCCACCTCGCCGACTTTCTACAGCCCGACGTCGCCGGCGAGGTGACGCCGGCGACGGGTGCGCAGGGCTCGGTGGCGTTCCGGCGGGCAGTGGACCGGGTGTATCTGCGCCGCGACTTCCACGACGTGATCGACGAACTGCCACAGCGTATTTCGACCGAGGAGTGGGTGCGCCTCACCAGCGCCGACCGGGACCGCTACCGGCGTGCGGTGTCGAGCGGGAATTTCACCGCGATCCGCCAGGCCGCCTGGCCGTCCGGGGCGCCGGCGCCGGGCGCCAAACTGGACCGGCTGATCGAGCTCACCAACGAGGCACACATCGACGGAGCACACGTCGTGCTCTTCTCGCACTTCCCGGCGGTGCTCGATGTGATCCGGAAGGCGTTGCCGGGCAATATGTTCGGGCCGCTCGACGATTCCGTGCCGGATCGCCAGGCCACGGTCGACGCGTTCGCGGTCGATCGCGGTCCCGCGACGCTGCTGGCGCACATCGACGCCGGGCCTCTCGATCTGCGGCGGTTGACGGTACCCGCGGTGTTCGTGATCGCCGAGCCGCAGTGGGAGCCGCGAGCCGAGCAGCGAGTGATCGGGCGAACACAGCGCATCAGTGAACTCCACACGGTGCGGGTGCACCGGCTGCTGGCACGCGGCAGTATCGACGAGCCGATTCGCCGGCTCGCACAACGCCCTGACGAGGCGCCGCCGCATCAGGATGAGATGGTGCGCGCCGAGCAGGCTCGGTTGGCGAGGTAGGTGTCACCCCTTCGCGAGTGTGCGGTGGGGGCGACACCGGCGCGATTTCGCCGACCTCAGCGCACGGTCGAGTGCGTGAGCGCACAGTCGGATGCTCAACCCCACGGCTTCGGCTCGTGGAACCGGTTGATGATCGGGATGCGCTCGATGATGCGGTCGCGCAACCGTGGTTGCGGGTAGGTCACCGGCGGTGGGGCAGGCGGCGGCACGAACGCCGGTGGGGGTGGCGGTGGCACGTACACCGGTTCCGGCGCTGGTGCGGGCGGCACGTACTCGGGCGGCGAGTAGGCGGGCGCATTGTCGACCTCGGCCACCGGGGCAGGAGCGGGCGCCGGTGCCGCCGGCTCAGCAGCGGGCGCCGGTGCCGCGGGCTCGGGCGCGGGCGGTTTCGCCGCGGGCCGGGCAGGTGGCTTCGCGGCAGGCGGCGCGGGTTTGGGGACGGCCTTCGGAGCCGGCGCCGGGCGCGCAGCGGGCGCGGGTTCGCTGATGTTGGCGACCTCGGCCGACGGCGCCACCGCGCCGGGATGCAGCTTGATGCCGACCGCGGCCGACGTGGCGACGACGAAGGTCACCACGGCGGCGGCGAGGACCGAGGTCAGCGCGCCGACCTTCGTCAGGTGCAGGCCCCACCTGGACCGCGTCGTATCGGCAGGCGTGTTCACCGCGAGCGCCGCGGCCAGGCCCGCGCCACGCGCATAGGCCAGATCGGATTCGGCGGCGGAGATGACGGGAACGGTCGCCATGTCGGTGAGCGCCGCGACGATCGCCTCGTCGCAATCGGAGCCGAGCACGAAGATCGCGTCGGTGTGCCCGCCGGTGGACTCTTCGAGTACGGCCTTGATGTTTTCGATCAGCTCGGCGGCTGTTGTGTCCTGCGGAGACCGGTCAATCCGGTCCGCCGAGACCGCGTCGGGTGTGACGGTTGCCGCGACTGCGGCATCCGATTCGATGATGCACACCGCGATCTCGTCGTAGCCCGCGATCTCGGCGATACCGCCGGCCAGGACGCCTGCGGCCTCGACCTCCGAGACTGCGACGACGTTGCCGAACCCGCGGTCCTCCAGCGACTGCAGGACATGGCCGGCCAGCGGCGCGGCGTCAGCGGTCCAGGTGACACCGATTGCGTGGATGCGGTTGCCCGCGGCTTCGGTGTCTTCGACCAAGCCCTTCAGCAGACCCGCTGGGTCGTACGTCGCGACATCGTCGATCGTGATCGCACCGCGGTCGACGGGATCGCCCTCGCCCGTCGTTCCGTCGACGAGCACCCACCGGACGGCTCTCGACGTCATCGCGAGGCCGAGCACGAGGTCCATATCGATCCCCCGTTCTGGCTGATACTCCAGAGCCGAGGTTACCGGTGTGACGGCGCTTACTCTCGATTGTGGCTCGTCTTGATGCGGAATCTCACGATTTCGAGCCCTATATCTGCCCTCCGAATTTGGTGCATCAGCGGCTTCCTGAGCGGTCTTACGATCGGTTTCTACGTCCGAATCCGACGTCTCGGCGCCCCTGGTGGGAGACAGACATGACGGTGATGACACGCCGACGCTGCCCCGCAGTCCTTGCGGTCCTCGTACTCCTCATAGCGCTGGTATCCGGCCTCGGTCAGCCGGCGCTCGCTCGCGCCGACGGCCAAGGGTGCCCCGCCCAGGTCGCCGCCCTGGACGACAATCAAGCCAGGATCGCCGAGCACAACGCGCGCGGCGGCGGGCCCGGGCCGCCCGAGATCGTCATCCCGTACAACCGCGAGGCCGATCAGCTCAACGCCGAGAAGGACGCCCTGGTCGCGAGCCTGCAGGCCTGTCAGCTCGCCATCGGCAAACTCCGCGACAACGGCCCCGCGCCGAAGGCCCTCAAACCCACGGTCCTCAGCGACCTCGGCAAGGCCGCGGCCGCCGCCCGTCCGCAGTGGACGTCACCCACGCCGCCGGTCAAGCTCGGCGACGGCCGGGTCACCGTTCCGAAAGACCACGCGCTGCGGCCGGTGTGGGACGTCGTCAAGAACCAGGTCACGCCGCTGAAGCCGTACCCCAACGTGCCGCTACAGGGCGAGCGGCGTCCCAGCGTCGGCGACAGCCATCCGTCCGGATACACCGTCGGCTCGAAACCCAACGGTGCCCCGGCCGTATCGGCCGACCACATCGTTCCCAAGGTGGAAATCCTCTACCTGCCCAGGTTCTTGGAACTGACACCCGAGAACATGTGGGAAGTGCTCAACGCCGCGTCGAACCTGCAGTGGTTACCGTCGGAGGTCAACACCAGGAACAAGAACTCCAAATCAGCCGCGGACATGCAGGACGTCGACCCGGACTGGCAGAAAGAGCAGGTCGCGCTGCAGGACCGCAAACGCCGCGAACTGACGGACATGATCGCCCAATTGGCCGACAGTCAATTGCCCAACCCATGAGCGACGAGGACGGTTTTGCCTGAGATGGCCGGTATCGACGAGGCGGCCCTTGCCGCCGCAGCGAGTTGGGACACCAAGCCCATCAGCATCCTGACGCCGAGCGCGCAGACCCGCACGGCGGTACCCGAATCGTGGTGGCCTGTTGTCGAAGCGGCCGATCCCGACGAACGCAAACGCATCGCGGTGCAGCGATGGGACGCCGAGTTCCTCGATCTCATCCCGCGATTCGCCGACGCGTTGCACAGCCAGCTGGTCGACGTTCGGGCGGCCAAACACGATTGGCTGGATGCGCCCTCACTCGACTACGTACTGCGCACCGAGGAAGGCGAGCTCGCGGTGTGGGTCGGTGAAGACCCACGAACGTTCGGCGCCACCGCACCGCCGTACTTCGAGTCGCTGCCGGAGCCGGCGCGCGAATTCTTGCGGCAGACCCACGCCGGCTTCACGACGTGGGACGGCGAGTCGTGCGGGTTGATCGCACCACGCCACATGACGACCCTGGCCGCGCGATGGGGTGACCCAGACAGCAACGACATCCTGGAATGGGAAGAGGACGATTACGTGTTCCCCGGCACGCAGCGGCTGCTGTTCGTGACCGAGGGCGGGTCGGATGCGAGCCTGTGCACCTCACCGGATCTGCCTGCCGGCCTTGCCATCACATATTTCGAGCCCGACTTCGAGGTGAAGCCGTTCGGAGAAGCGCTCGACCAGTTCATGAACCTACCGCTCTAGGGGTGCGCAGTGAGCTATCCCGGACCCTGGCCGCCCGTCCCCCAGTCCCCGCAACCCGGCTGGGGCTCTCCACCCGGGTGGGGCCCGCCGCCGCAGCCACCGCAACCGCCTCAATGGGGGCCACCGCCGGGTCCACCGTACGGATGGCAGCCACCGAAACGCTCACGGCGCAAATGGATTTTGACCGCAGTGGTGGTGGTGATGCTCGTCGCGGGCGTCGGCGGATTCCTCGGTTTCCGCCACCACCAGAGTGAGCAGCGACTCGCCCAGATCCGTGCCGCGGTCAACGAATTCGCCGAAGCCTCCGACACTGCCGATACCGAGAAGATGGTGACGTTGATGTGCCGGGCGGAAGCTGCCGAGTTCACCGAGGGATTCGAGGGCGATCTCGACAACGGCGGGCCGATCGAACCGGCCAGCCGCCGCCCGGTGAACATCGAATCGATCACCGTGTCCGGCGACGAAGCCACGGTCGAAGTGACGCGGCCGCCGGCACCGACGAAGACCTTCAAGCTCAAGCGTGAAGACGAGTCCTGGAAACTGTGTAATCCCGAATAACCAGGAAGGCCGGGGCTGACGGTCGAATGACCATCACCCCCGGCCTCCGCCGTCAGATGTCGCCGCGCGAGAAATCCGCGAGCAGCGTCGGCACCGCCGAGTCGAACCCGGAGATGTCGAGCTGGCGCGGGTCGGCCGGATCGGCGATCGAGTTGCGGGTCGCGGTCATTGCCACAACCACGAGCCGTGCGTCGATACCCATCTTCTGGCGGTACCGCTCCAGCGCCTGGTGCGGGTGGATGCTCCCGTACCAGGTCTCGTTATCGGTGTAGATGTGGAACGTATCCACCTTCACCCGATTCTTGAGCGCCCAGATCATCGGCTGCGCGCAGTCCGTTGCCCCCATCGGGAGCGCCTGGGTGTACGCGCACACATCGTCGAGACGACGACGCGGGCTGATGTCCAGCTCGGTGATCGCCGTGCTGGACCAACCGCCGGCACCGGCGGTGAAGCCGACGATCCGGTGCTGGCGCTCGGTCGCCGCGGTCACCATCGCGAGCGCCGCCGACGCCTCACGGCACGTCACCGGTAGACCCGACACCCGCGAGCTCATCGAGCCTGAGATGTCGAGCGCCAGCAGCGTGCGCTTGTTCGCCGGTCGCACCGCGCCGTAGGCCGCGTAGAACGCGGCGTCGAGCGCATCGGAGATCCGCGCGACGGGCGTCCACGTGGCCTGCCCGCGCGCACCCTGGCCGGAGGCGTAGGTACGCTGCGCCACAAGCACATTCACCGGGTGCACCCGAGCCTTCTTGAGGCGCTCGGCGTCGGCCAGCTGGCCGGCCACGGTCTCGCCGACCGCACCGGACAGCAGCCCGAGCCGGGTGAGCCGCGGCAGCTGACGCATCAGTGCCGTCTGCGGCATACCGCGCGCGATCAGCGCCTCCCACACCGCCGGCTCGGCCAGCGCTGCGTCGGGCAGCATCTCCCACGACAGACCGTGGCCGCGGCCGACGATCTCGACCCACTGGGCCGCCGTCGACGCCGCCTGCGCATCCTCGAAGTCGGCGATGATCGCCAGCTCGTCGGGCACGACGTCGGCACGCAGAACCGGCCGGACCACGGTGCGCTGCCCGGCCTTCAGCTGCTCGCCGGTCAGCCGGACCGGCGTCTCCGTGTAGTCACCGAGACCCTTACCTGCCGCCCAGTTGAACGCCATGCGCCGGGCCGGATCGACCACGCCCGACGGGCTGGCCAGCCGCAACATGTCGCGGTGGCTCCACCCGCCGCGCTGCCGGTACTTGACGAGCTGGTAGGCCAGCGCGTCGACCGGCCGCTCGGTGTACCACTGGCTGACCGCGCGACGCAGCGTCGGACCCCAGCCACGGAACTGCTCGACGTAACCCGCGAACAGAAACAGGTGGGTACCGGTGCGCGCGACCCGCGGCAGTGCCGCCAGCGCCGCACGCCGACCGTCGACGTCGCCCGCCGAGGCCGCGATGGCCAACGCGAACAGCGCCGGGTTCTGCTTGGGCGCACGGCCCGCTTCGGAAACCTCGACGATGCGGCTCACGAGCCCGATCGGATCGATCGCGGCCGCGCGCAACACCACGTCGGCGTTGTCGCGCGTCAGTTCGCGGTCCGCGGTGTAATACGTCCCACCGTCGGTACCGATCGTCAGGAAGCGGTGCACCCGCGCCCAGTCGTCGACCGAGAAGGTGTAGCCGCCAGCGGCATTGAGCACCTGCTCCGGCTTGGCGGCCAGCGCCTGTGGCGTCCGGCGCAGGCTGATCGTCTTCAGAATGTCCATGGGGCTACTCCTTTCGTTGTCGTGGGTCTTGCGGGGCCGCGAGCGTGTGAGACGTCGACCGGAAACGCAACAGACGAGCTGTCACGCCAGGAGTCGAACCTGAATTGCACCGGATAACCGATCGACTGCCGGCCCGCGGCATTGAAGTTGTGGGCCAAGCGATGTGGGCGTGTGAGTCATCGACCGGAAATAAGAGCTCTGCCGACTGAGCTACCGCCCCATGTAGGGCGGGCAGGATTCGAACCTGCGACCTCTCCATCCGTAGTGGTAACCGATCAACATCCGGCTCACATCACCGGCCCGCAGAACGGTACGCGGGCAAACGTGGTCGCGCCATTGATTATTCGCTGCCACGTCGTGAGACTGCACCCAGGGCTGCTATCTCGCGCTCTCAGCGACCGTGTGCGCAGTCTCAGCGGGACTGCGTTGGTCGGTACCGTGTAAGGCACCTGCCATCGGATCGAAAGGAAGTCTGCAGTGGCCAAGAAGCGCTGGAGCGAGCTGTCCACCACCGCCAAAGCGGCGATCATCGGTATGGCCGCGGCAGACGCCGGCCTGCGCGCCTGGGCACTGCGCGACCTCGCCGGCCGCAAAGCGGATCAGGTGAACGGGCCCAAGTGGCTGTGGGCCGGTGCACTGGGCGTGTTGAGCACGCCGGGCGTGATTCCTGCCGCCTATTTGGTGGTCGGGCGCAAGTCGTAGAAGCTAGTTGTACTTCGTACTGCCCGCGACCGGTCGCCAGGTACTGACCATTTTCGCTGCGCAGTTATCCCTATCGAAGCCATTCTGGGTACACCACGTGAGAACTTCGTAAGGATTGTCGGAGTGAAGGCCGACGACGGTTACCCAAAAGCCCGGTCCGTCGTACGTCGACCAATCGCCGGACCGTAGCAACCGGACATACGGATATGTAGCTCGCATGCGCATATGTTGGTCAAGGATTCTGGCGCTGTCCCAAGTGACTCCATCGATCTCCATACCTACTCGCTTGGAACTGATTTGGGGCACCCACCGGTCGGCGAGCAACGAAGTCACGTAGGGCCGGTCACTGCTGGCTAAAGACTCGAGCCGCTGCAGACTGACCTCGTCGACTTCTGGCGTCACCGTCACTGTCCGCGTTGACGGCGGCGGTGGCGGTTTCGGCGCCGGAGGTGCGGAAGTGGCCGTCGGTTCCGCATCGGTAGCACCGATCAGAAACTCCACACCTGCCTTGGCTTCCGATTCGGTGTAGCTCATCTCCGGATGCTGCCCAACGTGTACTCGATAGAAACGCGCGCCGCTGGGAACATCGTCGACGCGAAACTTCAGATAGCAGCCGGCACCGTCCTTGCTACTGCTCTGGATGGTGCCCTTAGCCAACAACTTCCCGGCTTCGTCCTCGACTGTTATTGGCGCATTAGGCGCAATATCGCCGTAGTCGCGCGTTCCCGCACACATGAAACCGCTTGGAAGACCGGTGGTCTTGGCTAAAGGGTTTGGGAGCTGAAGCGTCCCCGCGAGCGTGAAAGGATCGGAGGGAGGCGATTCATCAGAAGGCAGGAGCACGAAAGCAGTCACCACAGCGGCCGTGATCAACACCGCCGCGATTGCTGCAGCCAGGCCGAAGCGACCGCGACGAGAGACCTTGGCAGGTAGAGCTGAACTCTCAGAAGCCAATTCGGCAGCATGAACGGCCACCGGACGCAGCATGGTTTCCTCAGTATTCTGCGTCACCGACACCGCCGCTGCCGTGGGAGTCTGCTGCTGCTCGAGATCCCGCGCAAAATCCATACATGTCGCGAACCGGTCGTCAGGCTCTTTGGCAAGGGCACGCGCCAACACTGGATCGAGCGGGCCAAGTTCGGGCCGAATGTCTGACAGCGCAGGTGGTACGGCGTTCAAATGTTGCCCGATAACGACTGCTGGGTTGGAGTTCAGGAACAGCGGGGATCCGGTGAGCAGGTGATAAGTGGTCGCCGCCAAGGAATACTGATCCGCTCTGCCGTCCAGCACCAGGCCCATCAGCTGTTCAGGCGCTGCATACGCCGCCGTGCCAACGGTCATGTTCGTTGCGGTCAAGCCTCCTTCGGCGTTGTCGGCTAGCTCTCGGGCGACACCGAAATCGCCGAGAAGAATTCGTCGTTCGCCATCGTCACCGTCGGACACGAGAATGTTGGCCGGCTTGACGTCGCGATGGAGTAGACCTCGCCCATGCGCATAGTCGAGCGCAGAAGCGACCGCCTTGACGATCTCGAGTGCTTCCTCGAGCGGCATGCCATCTGGGTAGTCATCGCGCATCAATCGGCTGACGTCGGTGCCATCAACGAAGTCCATCGAAATCCAGAGGCGACCGCGGTGCTTTCCTCGGTCGTGAATCCCAACGATGTGCTGGTGCCAGAGCTTTGCTGCTAGGTCAGCTTCGCGGTTGAACCGCTCTACGTAGTCAGAATCAGCCGAGATACCGGTTCGCAACACCTTGAGCGCGTCGTGTCGGGGCAGCCTCGGATGCTGAGCGAGGTAAACCTCCCCCATTCCACCCGAACCGAGCATCCTCTCGATCGTGTATCCCGCGATCTTCGTACCGTTCGACAACGGCATGCCCGTGTTTACCACGGTAGACGGCCCGCAAACTCACGTTTGATTTATTTGCCACCGTCTAACGGTGATGCCGACCGCGGCAGGCTGGCGTCCGACGCCATACCTATAGCCCAATCGGGCGCAAGCACTAACCCTCTGACGACGGTCCAAGCGGGCCAGAGGTGGGCCTGCGTTGGATCCGCAGTGTGGGCACCTGAAGCTCCGTCGTCGGTGGTGCCGGCAGGACCGTCGTCGAATCCTCTTTGAGCCGAACGATTCTCGGCACCGCCGTGGCTTGCGGCCGGCGCACGATGGTCGGCGGCGCAGAGATGTCCTCGGTGGGTTCGGGCGGCGGGGGCGGCACCGGCGCAGGCTTGGCGGCGCGCGTGTCACGACGAACCAGATACCCCGCCAGCGGGCCGGTGAACAACATGACGACCAGGACGATGAGGCTCAGCGCGCACACGGTGACGTCGAAGGTGCTGGTGATCTGCTGGGCGAGGTTGTTGCCGTAGATCGCGTCGGGCGCAGGCGCGGCGTAGCGAGGCGCGAGGGCGACACCGATGGCCACATCGGCGACGGCGAACACGAACAACACCGCGCTGAACGCCGCGGTGACGCTCGTCGCCATCGCCCCGTTGCTGAGTTGGCGGTGCAGCCACCGGGCGATGACGGCCGTGATGAGGCTGAACACCGTCATCGCGACGCTGTCGTACAACGCTCTCGGCAGGTCGAGCGACAGGGCGATCAGATAGTCCACGACGCGTAGGGCGGCGGCAGCGAACGACCAGAAGGCGATGAGCGTCAGGCACTTCTGCGCGGCGCCCCGGTACGCGCCGATGGTCGGCGGCTTGATCAGGAAGACCGCGTACAGCGTCGTCGGCGCGACGATCGCCGCGGCGGCTGCCCATGCGAGGTAACCCTCGTAGCCGACGGCGGCGGTCGACGTGTTCTGGGCGATACCGCGGAACGCGTCGATGTCGCGGCCGATGCCGAAAACCCACACCACGGCCGCCGCGAGCGCACCCGAGATGCCGATCGCCGTCGTCGCGAGCCGGGCGGCAGCGGTCCGTTCGGTGAGCCAGCGCGATGCGATGACCAGCGCGATCATCGCCTCCGCGCCGTAGAGCAGCGTCGTGACGATCACCGCGAGGTCATGACCGCCGAACTCGACCTGCGTCACGAACAGGTAGCGCAGGCGCCAGTAAAGGTTGAACGCAACCGACAGCGTCGCAAGCGCGATCGAGACGAAGCCGATCACCCGCGAGACCGCATACCAGCGGCGAAACTTGTTGTCCTCGATCGTGATCGACGTGATGGGCGGCTGCGCTGCCAGCAGTGCACCCGCGATGCCGAGCAGCATGCCCGGCCCGACACCCGGCGCGACCGCTCCCGTACCGCCGTCACCGGCGGTCTGCACCAGATGGAAGCCGACGAAGCCGATCACCACGACGAGGTAGGCCAAGCTCAGGACAAGCCGGATCCGGCCGGTGCGCCGCACATCGGGGTTGGCAGCCGTGAGCCGGAACGGTCCGAGGTGCGGCGTCAGCGCGGCGACGATTGCCAAGAGGGTGACCACGGCCAGGACGGCGAACAGTGACCCGTCACTTGAGGGGACGCCGACACCGAACTCGAGGTTCCACGGGAGCAGCAGCGCCAGGACGAGCAACGCGACCGCGATGCCGTCGCGTACCCGGTTCGTCCGGGTGGGCACGTAGCCGACCCGCGGCGACTTCGCCACGGCGGGCGCAGCCATGGTCGCCACCTGGACAGTGGCGGGCGCGTCGTAACGCTGGTCGGTCACCTACCGATTCCTCTCATGAGTGATGTCGCGAGACGTCTCAACCAGCGTGCTCATTTTTGCTCCGACGCACAAGCAGCGTCGGCGGTAGCTTGGACTGAACCGTCGGAGCGCGGACAACATGCGTGAGGCAAGGAGTGTGGAAACCGTGGACGTTGTCCTCGGGGTAGCGGTCACCGGGCGGGTGGCGCGCCTGGCGATGATCGGCTCGCCCGCCAGCGGCGGGCAGCTACTTGACCAGTACGCGCTGGACCTGTCCGACGACGGATTGACCGAGCTCGCCGACACCATCATCGGCACATTCCGCGCGGTGACCGAATCGGGCAACCAGGTCGCGGCGACTCGGCTGTGCCTGCCCGACGCGTCCGAAGCCGACACGCTGCGCCAGACCGTGCAGAGCGCGGGTGTGCCGAACGTCGAGGTGGTCGCCGAGGCCGAGGCCGCCGCGGCCCTGGCCCGCAGTGCGGGCGCCGATGCGGCGTTGCTCCTGTCCGACGACGACACCGCATCGTTGACCGTGGTCGGCGAGAACGACGAGGCGACCTCGATTCTGGCGACGGTGCCGGTCGGTGCCGCCGGGGCGGCTGCCGCCTGCGTGGCCGTGCTGCAGCAGGTGCCCGCGGCTGATGCACCGATGCGCGTGATGCTCGTCGGGCAGCGACTCGATCTTGATTCCGTTGCCGCAGAGCTTCGTTCGACCGCGCCGGTCGAGGTGCCCGCCGACGCAGGGTATGCGATCGCGCGCGGCGCGGCTCAGGCGGCCGACGGTTTCGCACCCGCCGGTGCGGCCACGCAGATGGCACCCGCGGCCGACGCGACACAGCTCGCCCCGGCCGCGGAAGCAACACAAATGGCCCCCGCCGCTGCGGCGGCAGACGCAACCCAGATGGCCCCCGCAAGCGAGGCGGCCACCGAGGGCGCGGTGGGCCCGGACCTCGCGTATTCGCAGGAGACCGAGAGCGAGCCCTGGCCCGACGAGATGCCGATGGACCCGCTCAGCGAGTTCGTCCCCGAACAGGCCGACGAGGCGGAGTACACGACCGCCATCGCGCCGCCACCGCCCCGGATGCTGCTCATGGGCAGCGCCGTGATGTTCGTCGTGGTGAGTTTCGCCACGCTGGCCGTCACGGTCGTGACCAACGTCCGGCCCGCGGCCGACGTCAGCGCGCAGCCCGTGACCGCGACGCAGGCGAACACCGTGCCGGGCAATTACCTCCCGCCCGTTCCGCATGAGCCGGATCCGGTGGCGTTGCCCGTTGCCGTACTGACGCCGCCGCCTGCCGCTCCTGCCGCACCGAGCGTGCGCTCGGGCACCGGCGATCGCCCGGCCAACCAAGCACCACGCGTGCAAGCGCCGGCACCTGCCGCGCCGCCGGCCGCGCCGGCTCCCCCGCCGGTGCAGGCTCCGGCGCCGGTTCCCGTGCCGGTTCCGGTCCCTCCGGTGATCGTGTTGCCGCCGCTGACCCCGTGGACGCCGCCGTGGGTGACACCGACAACTCCACCGACACCGCCGACCACGACGCCACCGACGACGACTCCGCCGACCACAACACCACCCACAACCACCCCGCCGACGACTACACCGCCCACCACTCCACCGACCACGACGAAGCCGCCGACGACGACCGCGCCGCCGACCACGGTCGACCCGACCACCTCGGCGCCGCAGACCCCGCCGTCCTCGGAGCCTTCGGTGCCACCGGTGGAGGAACCGTCCTATACGCCGCCCCCGGCCTACACGCCGCCGGTCGAGCAACCGGTGGAGCCGGCACCCCAGGTCCCGGCCTCGCCGGTGTACCCGGAGGCGCCGTCGGGTGGCGATTCGTCGAGCGGCGGAGACTCAGGCGGCGGCGACTACGGAGATTCGCCCGTGACGACTGTGCCGCTCAGCCCGTAGATCGAGGTATCCGGCGATCACGCGAGCGGTGCGACCGGCTGCGGTTCAGCCGGAGCCGCGGGACCGGGCAGCGGACCCCTCGGCAGCGGAGTCGTGACGATGTGCTGTGCGGGCGGCGGCGTGGCGGCAGGCCCGGAAAGCGGTGCGGGCGTGGGTGCTGCCGGTGCCTGCGGCGCGGCGGGTGCCGGGGTCGCCGCGGGATCCTCGGCCCAGCTGGCTTCAAGTTTCCGTGCGACGAACGCGGCTCCTTCGGCCACGAGACCGGCCTCGGAATACTGGTTGTGCGCGGCGAAGCTCCTGCCCTGCGGGTCGCACACCAAGTCGTTCTGGACGCACAGATCGATGGCCTTGGCCTCGTAGTGCGGGCCGACGACGACCGGCGGGTCGTTGAGCACCCGCATGAAGCGGTTGGACGGTTTGCCGAACAACGCGACGGCCGCGACGTGGTCGGCGATCTCGGGCGGCATCGGCGTCGGCACGTCCACCGGCGAAACCCCGTCGGGCACAACGCTTGCCGTGACGAATCCCATTACCGCCGCGCCCTGGGAGAAGCCGCCGAGCACCATCTTGGTGTCGGGGCAGTTGGCGGCAGTGGAGACGATGCGGGCCCGCGCGTCGGAGATTCCTTGGACGGCAGTGGGGAAATCGGTTGTCGCAGGGTAATTGACGGCATAGACATTGACCGTCTTCGCGCCGAGCTGCGAGCGCAGCGATTCGACGAACGCGTCGCCAGTCGGTCCGACGCCTGGCAATTCGGTGGTACCGCGAGCGAAGATCACCTCGGCGTCCGGGCAGGGCGCCGCATTCGCAGACGGCATCATTGCGTTTGGCATCAGGGAAGTCGCCGCTGCCGCAACGGCAACCACCCCTGCGATTCTCAGTCTCCCCACCGACTCATGCTGACACACCGCCCCATTGAGCGCTCCTTGAGAAAGTGGAGGCACAGAGCTTTCACAAGATCCAAAGAAAACCTTCAATATTGCAATGCCTTTGAGGGTTGGGCGTGCCATTCGCCAGCGTGGCGAGTGCGGCACGTTGTGACACGACACCGGGCACCACGAGGCGCCCTCGGCCTTTGCTAACCCCATTCGTCCCGCTGGGGGTCACCCCACGCGATGAGCTGCCGGATACCGTGCAGCACAGCGAAATTCACGGATGGCCGTGGGCCCTACCGGAATTGGCGAACATTGCCGCGGAAAGCACCTCACGGTCCGCCTTCCGCTGGAACGCCCGCACGGCATCCATCCACGAGACGTGACGAAGAACGCACCGAGTTAATTAGGTTCTCGTAGTGTTAAAAGTCATACTAATTGCCCGTGGATGTCCAGTTTCTCCTGCTTTGTATCGTCGTCATCACCGCGCTCGTGTTCGACTTCACGAACGGGTTCCATGACACCGGCAACGCCATGGCGACGTCGATCGCGAGCGGTGCACTCAAGCCGCGGACGGCGGTCGCGTTGTCGGCGGTGCTCAACCTGGTGGGCGCGTTCCTCTCCACCGCGGTGGCGGCCACGATCGCGAAAGGCCTCGTCGACGCCAACCTCGTCACGCTGGAGCTGGTATTCGCCGGACTCGTCGGCGGCATCACGTGGAACCTGCTGACCTGGCTCCTCGGCATCCCGTCAAGCTCATCGCACGCGCTGATCGGCGGGATCATCGGCGCGATGCTCGCCGCGGCGGGCGGCCACGGCGTGATCTGGCAGGGCGTGGTATCGACGGTGATCGTGCCTGCCGTGCTGGCCCCGCTCATCGCCGGACTGGTCGCGGGACTCGGTAGCTGGCTCGTCTACCGCATGGTGCGCGGCATCCCCGGCGCCCGTACCGAGACCGGATTCCGGTACGGCCAGATCGGATCGGCATCGCTGATCTCCCTCGCACACGGCACCAACGACGCCCAGAAGACAATGGGCGTGATCTTTCTGGCACTGATCTCCTACGGCGCCGCAAGCTCGTCCGACACCATGCCGCCCTTCTGGGTCGTCGTGGCGTGTGCCGTCGCGATCGCGCTCGGCACGTACTCGGGCGGTTGGCGCGTCATCCGCACTCTGGGCAAAGGCCTGGTCGACACCGAGGCGCCGCAGGGCATGGCCGCCGAATGCTCGTCCGCCGCAATCATTCTGCTTTCCAGCAGCTTCGGGTACTCACTGTCGACCACGCACGTCGCCACCGGTTCGATCCTCGGCAGCGGCGTCGGCCGCGGCGCCGAGGTTCGCTGGGGAGTCGCCCGCAGCATGGTCACCGCCTGGCTGATCACGCTGCCCGCCGCGGGCCTCGTCGGAGCCCTCACCTATTTCGTCGTGCACGGCATCGGCGGCTTCGCCGGCACCGTCACCGGCTTCGTGCTGCTTCTCGGGGCGGCAGTGCCGATCTGGCTCAAGTCACGCAAACCACCGATCGACCACACCAACGTCAACGACGAATGGCAAGGCAGCCTCACCGCCGGCGCGGGCACTGCCATGGACCGCGTGTAGGAACGGGAGAACCACCATGAATGCCTGGATCAACCTCGCCGCGGTCGCCAAGATCTTGCTGTTCGGCCTTCTCGTCGGCGCCGCGGTGCCCGCCGTATTCGCCGCGGGTGTCCGCCTCAACGCCATCGGCGCGGGCTCACCCTCGGGATCGCCACGCAATCGCGTGTTGATCGGCGTCAGCTGGGTGCTCGTCGCGCTCGTGCTCGCCGTCGTGGTCGTGGGCGTGGTGTTCATCGCCCGTGACTTCATCGGCCACCACACCGGCTGGCACATCCTGGGCGCGAAATCGCACTAGGGCGACCGCGCCGCCAACTCCGAAGATCAGGCTCTGCGGTAGGGCGCGCGATGCTCCGGGAACTCGATCTTGCCCACCGGGGCCGGCTTCGGATTCGGCAACGTGACGGGATCCGCGTCGAGCGTGACCGGCCGGCCATGGTGTGTGATCGGAATCGGATCGCCCACTTCGCGGCGATACGTGGTCTCATCGGCGGTCACATCCACCTCCAAGCAGCTGTCGCGCCACAGGATTCTGAACTTCAGCCGGCTCAGCGCATCGGGAAGCGCAGGCGCGAAGGCCAGTTCGCTGCCCCGATGACGCATCCCGCCGAAACCCGCCACGCACACGGTCCAGGTGCCTGCGAGCGCGGCGATGTGCAGACCGCTGGACACGTTGTCATGCAAGTTGTGCAAATCGATGAACGCGGTCTCGGCGAGGTAGTCGTAGGCGAGTTGCAGGTGGCCGACTTCGGCAGCCAGTACGCCTTGCGTACACGCCGACAGCGATGAGTCCCGAACCGTCAACGCTTCGTAGTATGCGAAATTGCGGGCCTTCTCGTCCGCGGTGAATGCGTCACCTCTCAAGTGCATCGCCAGGGTCAGATCGGACTGCTTGACCACTTGGGTGCGATACAGCTCGAAATACGGGTAGTTCAACAGCAGTGGATAGTCGGCAGGCGTCATGGCGGCGAAATCCCAGTGGGCCAATCGGGTGAAGCTCTCCGACTGCTCGTGCACCTGCAAGTCGGCGTTGTACGGCACCACCATGTGCGATGCGGCGGCGCGCCATCTCTCGGCCTCTTCGGCAGTCACGCCGAGCTGCTGAGCCACCTCCGGACGCCGCTCGCAGGCGTCGGCGGCCTCGGTCAGATTGGTCTGCGCCATCAAGTTGGTGAACAGATTGTTGTCGACGAGTGCGGTGTATTCGTCCGGGCCGGTGACACCGTCGATGCGGAAGAGCCCGGTGGAATCGTGATGACCGAGGCGCACCCACAGGCGTGCGGTTTCCACCAGCAGCTCGAGCCCGCAGTCGTCCTCGAATTGCCGGTCTCCGGTTGCCGCGACGTACTGCGCTGTGGCGTAGGCGATGTCCGCCGACACGTGAACCGCCGCGGTGCCGGCCGGCCAGTAACCGGAGCATTCGTCGCCGTTGATCGTCCGCCACGCGAACATCGCTCCGTCATGGCCGAGTTCCCGAGCCCGCCGTTTGGCTCTCGGCAGGGTGGAGTGCCGCCAGCGCAGAGCGGCGGCCGCCGCCTCCGGCATGGTGTGGGTGAGCACGGGCAAGACGAAGATCTCGGTATCCCAGAATGCGTGCCCGCCGTATCCGGTTCCGGTGAGGCCCTTGGCCGATATGGGGCGGCTCTCGCCGCGGGCCCCGGCCTGAAGCACCTGGAAGAGTGCGAAACGAATCGCCTGCTGGAGTTCAGGATCCCCTTCGATCTCGATGTCGGCGTGCGACCAGAACGCGTCGAGGTAGTCGCGTTGCCGTGCCAACAGACTGTCCCAGCCGGACTGCTTTGCCTGTGCCAGTGCGGCATCCACCTGCGCCCGTAGCGCCGGCGTCGAGCGTCTGCTCGACCATCCGTATGCGATGAACTTCGTCAGCCTCAGCACCTCACCCTTGGCGAGGTCGGCGGCGATGGTCAAGCGCGCCAGGTCATGTTCGGCCTGAATGTCGCAGACAGTTCCCGGCCCGTCGTCGATCTGGTGATCCATGCCCGCCGCGACCCGAAGTCCGGAATTTCTCGTCTGGTGCACCAGCACTGCCGAATTACCTTTCGCCACAGCGAAGTCCGCGACGAGTGGGTGATCCAGCGCCGCCGCGAGCCGCGGATCGCTTCCGGGAGCGGCCACCTCCTCATTGGCCAGCAGGTCGGACTGCACCACCAAATCCAGACTGGAGTCCAGCGGTTCGACCTCGTAGCGAATGGCGGCAACGGCACGTTGGGTGAACGAGACAAAGCGTTCCGATCGAATTCGCACACACCGTCCGGTCTGCGACGACCACACGGTGTTGCGACGCAGTGTTCCGGTGCGGAAATCCAGGACATGTTCGTGTTCGATCACTCGGCCGTAGCGCATGTCCATCGGCGCGTCCTGGACGAACAGCTGAATGGTCTTGCCGTCGGTCACGTTGACGATGGTCTGGCCGTCCTCCGGATAGCCGTATCCGCCTTCGGCATAGGGCAATTCGTGGTGTTCGTAAACCCCGTTCAAGTACGTTCCCGGCGTTCCGACCGGCTCTCCCTCGTCGAGGTTGCCACGCAGGCCGACGTGACCGTTCGAAAGAGCGAAAATAGATTCGATGTCCGGCAACGCGTCAAGATCAAATCCGCACCACCGCAGTTCCCAAGGGGCGATCTGAAATTCCGGATGGTCCGTCATGGCGCCATTATCGCCAAATAGTGGCGGGCGGATGGCCTGTTCTGTTGTTGATACCTGCCTGGCGACTCGAGAAATCCCGGCGGGTTCGCCGACCCGACGGGATAATCGGCCACAGCACGCCGAACTGATCGCCACCAAGGTCACCGGGGGCCGCGAACCGCAATGTCCGATGCAACATTGAGTCTGATCATCGTCGGCGTTGCCGTCGTGTTGTTCATCTGGAATCGGCTTCCGGTCGAGGTGGTGGCGATCGGCGTCGCGTTGTTGCTGTATTTCACCGGTCTGATCGACACGCGGACGCTGTTCGGCGGGTTCGGTGATGCGGTGATCGTCTTCATCGCGTCGCTCTTCGTGGTCAGCGAAGGCTTGGAGGCATCGGGGGTGACCGCCTGGGTCAGCCAGATACTGGCCCGGCTGTCGGGGCGAACTTATCCCCGGGTATTAGTCACCGTGCTGGGGCTCGGTGCCGTGATCAGCGCCGTGATCACGGTGAACGGGGCGGCGGCGGCGCTGGTCCCGGTCACCGTTGCGGTGGCTCGCCATGGTCGACTCTCGCCGTCGAAAGTATTGATTCCATTGGCCTTTGGCTGCAGTGCGGGCGCACTGCTCACCCTCGGTGGCAGTCCGGTCAATGTCCTGATCTACGACGCCTCGCGCGACAGTGGTGAATCGGGTTTCGGTTACTTCGAGTTCGCACTCGTCGGTGTCCCGCTGGTGCTGGTGACGATTGCGGTGGCCGTGTTGTTCGGGCGGCGCCTTCTGCCCGTTCGGGAGTCGACGACACTCCCGAACGACTTCGGTGACTACCTCCCGCGCATCGTCGAGCATTGGGGTCTGGACCGCCTCCTGTTCCGGCTGACCGTCGAGGAGGGAGCGACAGCCGCCGGTATGGCGGCGCACGACGTTGTCGGCAACGACGGTCCGGCCGTGGTGGCAATCCAAACCCGCGGCGGCAGCACTGCCGACGGCGGACACCGCCTGGCGGTCGGCGACGTGATCGTCGTGGAAGGCGACGAGCCCGCCGTGACTGCATTCGCGGCCCACGCGGGGTGTTCGGTCGAGAATGTGGCGAGCCGCTGGCACGGAAAACTGATCGACCGGGACGCCGGGCTGGCCGAACTCGTGATCCCGCCCCGATCGAACTGGTTGGGCGAGAAGGTGTTTCCCGGGTTCGCCTGGAACGGGCTCACCGTGGTGTCGGTGCACCGGATGAACGCCGACGTGGGCACCCGCATCGTCGAACTCGCACAGGGCGACACCGTTCTTGTCCATGGCCCATGGCCCGCGATCGAACGGTTGAGCGGCTCTGGCGTCCTCATCGTCGATTCGACCGAAGACGTTCGGCGACAGACGGTTGCGCTCGACCGCTCGGCACCGCGAGCACTAGCTGTACTTGCGGTCATGGTCGGTTTACTCGTATCGGGCGTGGTGCCGCCGGCCGTCGCAGCGTTGCTGGCCGCACTGGCGATGGTGGCGTTGCGGGTCGTGCAGCCACAGCAGGTGTACCGCGCGATCCCCTGGCAGACGATCATTCTCATCGGTGCGCTGATCCCGTTGTCCACGGCGATAACGACGAGTGGGGCAGCAGACGAGATCGCCGCGCCGATCGTCGATCTGGTGCGAGACCGCAGCCCGTACCTGCTACTCGCCGTGCTCTTCGTCATCACCGCGGTGCTCGGGCAGTTCATCTCCAACGTCGCGACGGTGTTGGTGGTGATACCGATCGCAGTGGCGGCCGCAACCGAAAGCGGCATCTCGGTGCAGGCGACGCTGATGCTGGTGGCGCTTGCGGGCGCGGCATCGTTACTGACGCCGATTGCCACACCCGCCAACATGATCGTGCTGAATCCGGGCGGCTACCGCTTCGGCGATTACTGGCCGCTCGGCATCGTCACCATGGCCGCCTGGTTCGCGGTCGCCATGGTGGTGATCCCGGTGTGTTGGCCGCTTCGGTAGCAGGTTTTCTTCGCCTTTTTCGCCCGATCCGTCCCCTGTGACGCTGCAAGGTCGACTATGGAGGTATGACGGGGGCAACGAGGGAGTTACTGAACAAGGTCAGCATCGTCGGGATGGGCAGCGTCGGCACGGCAATCGCCTACGCCTGCCTGATCCGCGGGTCAGCGGGATCGCTGGCGCTCTACGACATCAACGCCAAGAAGGTCCGCGCCGAACTGCTCGACCTCAACCACGGCAGCCAGTTCGTTCCGCACTGCCCGATCATCGGTTCCGACGACATCGCGGTCACGGCGGGTTCGGCGATCGTCATCGTCACCGCCGGCGCCAAACAGGATGAGGGCCAAACCCGGTTGGACTTGGCAACCACCAATGTGGCGATGGCTCAATCGTTGACGCCTCAGCTGCTCGAACAGTCGCCCGGGGCGATCATCGTCTTCGTCACCAACCCGGTCGACGTCGTCACCTTCGCCGCCGCCCAGTCGGTCGGCGCCGACGGGGGTCGGGTCTTCGGATCCGGAACGGTGTTGGACTCCAGCAGGTTTCGCTATCTCATCGCCGAGCGCGCCGACCTTGCCGTGGCCAACGTGCACGGGTACATCATCGGCGAGCACGGCGACTCGCAGATCTCACTTTGGTCGAGTGTGTCGATCGGCGGGGGGCCCGCCGACAGTTTCCGCATCGACGGCGCGTTGGTGTTCGACGAAACGACCCGCAACGAGATCTCGGCGGGCGTCGTCAACGCCGCCTACGAGGTCATCGCGGGCAAGGGCGCCACAAGCCTGGCCATCGGGCTGTCGACCGCCCGGATCGTCGAGGCCGTTCTCGGCGACCAGCACCGTGTGCTGCCGGTGTCGACGGTGCAGCACGGTGCGTACGAGATCAGCGATGTGTGCTTGTCATTGCCGACCGTCGTGACCGCCTCGGGTGCCGGCCGGGTGCTCGAAGTGCCGCTGTCGGTGTCTGAACTGCTGAGCCTGCAGGCGTCCGCCGCGACCCTGAAGCAGGCGCAGGATTCGTTGGGCCTGTAATCGGGAGGCGACATCGGCAAACGACGAAGCGCTCTGCCGGATCTGGACGCCCTGGTCGACTCGACACCTCCGAGCCGCGATCGGGTCGTCGACTTCCTGCGGGCAGCGAGCATCTGCGTCGTTGTCCTGTGGCACTGGTCGCTGTCGATCACCCACTGGGACGGCGACTACTCGCTCGTGATGCCGAACCCTATCGGCTATGTACCGGGCAAATGGGCCCTGACGTGGGTGCTGCAGGTGATGCCGGTGTTCTTCATCGTCGGTGGCTACGCCAACCTCGCGGGTTGGGAGGCCGTCAGGCGGGGTGGACGCGGCGCGGCGAGCTTCCTCGGCGTACGTATGCGCCGACTGCTGTTGCCGCTCGTGCCCTTTGTCGCGGTCTGGTTGGTCTTCGACCTGATCGTGCAGGCCACCGGCCGCCGCGGTGTGCTCGAGTGGGGCATCGTCGTGTTCGTCCCGCTGTGGTTCATCGGGGTCTACGCCGCGGTCGTCGCCGCGGTGCCGCTCACGGCCCGCCTTCACCGACTCTGGGGCTGGCGGGTTCCCGCCCTGCTGGCCGCGGCGGTCCTCACCGCCGACGTCCTTCGGCTGGGGCTCGGGTGGGGTGGGCCGGTTCCGGGTCTGGTCGGTTCGGCGTGTGTGTGGCTGTTCTGCCACCAACTGGGCTATTTCTGGAGAGACGGCACGCTGCCCGGGGGCGGGCGGGCAATGGCCGCCGCAGTGGCTGCGGCGGGCTTTGCCGGACTGGTCGTCTTGACGACGTTCGGGCCGTATTCGCGCTCGATGGTCGCGGTGCAGGGCGACGACACCAGCAACATGTTCCCGACCACGGCCCCCATCGCGGCGCTCGCTACGTTCCAGCTCGGGCTGGTGATGCTGGCCCGGCCCAGGCTCAACGCCTGGCTGCAGCACCGCGGGCCGTGGCGGGCGGTGGTGGCCGCGAACGGCGTGACGATGCCCGTGTTCACCTGGCACATGACCGCACTCGTGGTGTTCTTGTGGCTGTACGAGCGGGCTGGATTCACACTGTCCAGCGAGCCGACGGCGGCCTGGTGGCTCAGCAGACCCGTGTGGATCGTGGGCCCCGGCCTGGTGCTCGCGGCCATCCTGGCGGTGCTCGCGGGCGCTCGGCTCATCGCCGGTCGATGGTTGCGTCGCTTGCGCGCGGAGTGAGGGCGACGAGAGCCGCGCCCGCGACGAACAACAGCGTGGCCGGCAGCGGAAAACGTCCGTCGGGGGCGAACCCGCCGATCGTGAACATCAAGGTTGCGGCCGCTGTGACCGACGCCCCGAGTACCAACCCCGCGAGCCCCCACCCCTCGGGCACTGACACCGTGACCGAGGGCAGCGGCGCGGCCACCCATGTTCTCAACCACCGCAACAACGCCATCAGCACAACCATCACCACCGAGATCGCCGAGACCCAGACGATCCGGAGAAGCCACCAGTCGCCCGAGCCGATCGGCGGTTGAGGCATCAGACCGGTCGGATAGCCGAGCAGCGCCACGATGACGACCGGGACCATATGCCACAGGTACAGGCCCATCACGGCGCTGTTGGCCACCGTCAGCGGGCGCTGCGCGCGGGCAGCGGTGAGTACCCGGTTGACGGCGGGCGCGACAGCCATCAGCAGTCCGGCCTGGGCCGCGGCGAACGCGATCAGCGCGAGCGACGGCGGACCGGTGTTCTGCAGTTCCTCACCCGGCACCCCGATCATGCTGACCGGGTACGGACCCCATATGAGAAGCACCGCGAGAAGAAGCGCTGAGACCAGTGCCAGCAGCAACGGCCGGTGGCCCGCCAACCGTCCGCTGCGCCAAGCGATTCCGAGTTGGTATACCGCGCCCCAGGCCAGCACGTAATTGACGTATCCGACGTAGGGCACGTCGCCGCCGATGTAGGCCACGTCGATGACACCAACGGCGACCGCCAGAGCCGCGGGCACGGCAAGACCCCACCGCCTGTCCGCGGCCACTGCCAAGGGAGTCGCCAAGACCAACAGGACGAACGTGACCAGAAACCACAGGTGGTAGGCGACCGCCCAGCCGCCGAAAGCCAGTTTCGCGCTGTCCACCCCGACCAACAGCAGAACCACGACCACGGCCAGCACGATCGCGATGTAGGCCCCGGTCGGCCCCAGCGTCCGCGACAACCGGTAGCGCAACCAGGTCTGGGCCGAGCCGGTACCCTGCCGCCGCGTCCATGACACCGAGCTTGCGTATCCGGCCATCAGGAAGAACGCCGGGATCACCTGGAAGGCCAGCGTCAGCCATTGGGTCCACGGCATCTCCTCGAGCACGTTCTGCATGCCGAACTCGCCGTCTCGATAGGTCGCCGACGCCGCGAGCCAATGGCCAACCACGACGAGTCCGATCGCCGACACACGGTAGAAGTCCACCGACAGATCACGCTCTGGCATGTCCACCCCCGGGACTCGCTACCTGCTCGCGGACGGCATGAATCTGCGGCCCACCCACTTGGCCAATTCGATGACGAGAAAGATCACGGCGGACAATGCGATCGCGACCGCCCACCCGCGGAACGTGATCGGTGCCGAGTGAAACCACGTGTGCATGAACGGTGCGTAGGTGAAGAGGAGTTGCAGGACGATCATGGCGCCGGCCATCCGCCACACCCACGGATTGCCGCGAAATACCTTGGGCCGCAGGCTCGATGCGGTGACGAAGCGGCAGTTCAGCAGATAGGCCAGCTGGCCGAGCGCCAACATGTTCACGGCGGCGGTCTGGGCAACGGCCAGTGAATATCCGCCTGCCCGTGCGACGAAGAACTCGGTGAGGGTGGCGCCTGCGACGAGGATCGACACCAGGGCGATCATCGCGACGTCGGCCCGGTTGACCAGTGCCTGGCTCGGGGTGCGGGGTGGGCGCTGCATCAGGCCGTCTTCGGCCTTCTCGAAGACCAACGCCAGCGACAACGTGACCGAGGTGACCATGTTGACCCACAGGATCTGCACTGGCTGCAGCGGCAACGCGAACCCGAGCAGAATCGCGACGAGGATGATCAACGATTGCGCGCCGTTGGTGGGCAGCATGAACAGCACCGATTTGCGGATGTTGTCGTAGATGCGCCTGCCCTCTTCGACCGCACGCTCGATGGTCGCGAAATTGTCGTCGGCGAGGACGATCCCGGCGGCCTCCTTGGTCGCCTCGGTCCCCTTGATACCCATCGCGACGCCGATGTCGGCCCGGGTCAGCGCCGGTGCGTCGTTGACACCGTCACCGGTCATCGCGACTACTTTGCCCTGGGCCTGCAGGGCACTGACGATGCGTAGCTTGTGCTCCGGGCTGGTGCGTGCGTAGACGTCGACTTCGTCGGCCACCTGCCGCAGCCGGGTCTGGCTCATCGCCTCCAGCTCGGCTCCGGTGACCACGCGCGGCTTCTCATCGGCCGGGGTGATGCCCATCTCGCGCGCGATGGCGGCCGCGGTACCAGCATGGTCACCGGTGATCATCGTGACCTGAATGCCGGCGTTACGGCACGTCTCGATGGCTGTGATGGCCTCCGGCCGGGGCGGGTCGACGATGCCGACGACACCGAGGAACTCCAGCCCGTCGTCGATGTCGTCGATGTCGACCTTCTCCGCGCCGATCGCGGGCCGCCGTGCGGCCGCGAGCACCCGCAGTCCCTGTCCGCTCAGGTCGTCGATCCGCGCCTCCCATGCCGCGCGGTCGAGCGGCTGCGATGACGCCTGCGTGGTGGAGCGGTCGAGCAGCCGGTCCGGTGCCCCCTTCACGTAGAGGTAGCGCTCACCACCGGGGCCGTCGTTGAGCGTCACCATGAACTTATTGGCCGACTCGAACGGCACGACACCCAGCCGAGGCCACTCCGCGTCGTCGATTCCAGCCTTCTGCGTCAGCGTGCGCAGCGCACCCTCGGTCGGCTCACCGACCACCCGCCATTGGCCGTCGGCCTCATGCAGCCGTGCGTCGTTGCAGACGGCCATCGTCGTCAACAGTGCGGCAAGGTCGGGATGGTCGGCAGGCGTGATCAGTGCGCCGTCGAGTTCGATGCCACCTTCGGGCCGGTAGCCGGTGCCGGTGACATCGAACCGGTTGTGCGCGGTGACCACGGTCCGAGCGGTCATCTCGTTCTGGGTCAACGTGCCGGTCTTGTCCGAACAGATGACGCTGACGGCGCCGAGCGCCTCGACGGCGGGCAGCTTGCGGGTGATCGCCCTCCGGCGCGCCATCTGCTGCACACCAAGGGCGAGGGTGATGGTGACGACGGCGGGCAACCCCTCCGGTATCGCCGCCACGGCGAAACCTATTGCCGCCGTGATCAGTTCGTTCACCGAGAATTGATGCAGCAGTTTGCCGATCACGAGCATCAGCGCGGCCATGCCCAGGATGCCGACCGACAGTTGACGGCCGAACCGAGCCAGTTTGCGCGTCAACGGGGTGTCGATGGTTTCCACGTCGGCGATGAGCGACTGGATGCGGCCGATCTCGGTGCTCGTGCCGGTGGCGGTCACCACGCCGGTACCGGAGCCCGCCGCCACGATGGTGCCCGAGTAGACCATCGACATCCGGTCGCCGAGGCCGGCATCCGGGCCGACCTGCGCGACGTCTTTCTTGGCGGGCAGGGATTCGCCCGTGAGCGCCGATTCCTCCACGCGCAGGTTCGCGACGTCGAGCAGCCGCATGTCAGCCGGGACCCGGTCGCCCGACGCGATGCGCACGACATCGCCGGGTACCAAAGTCTGCGCGTCCACCTGTCGCCAGTGACCGTCACGGCGCACCCGTGCGGTCACCGACAGCATGCCCCGGATGCTGTCGAGCGCCCGCTGGGCCCTGCCTTCCTGGAGAAAACCCACCGCGGCGTTGATCACCGCGACGGAAATGATCACGGCGCAATCCACCCATTCGTTGAGAATGGCTTTGAGCACACCGGCGGCGATCAGGATATAGATCAATACGTTGTTGAAGTGCGCGAAGAACCGGAGAAGTGCGGGCCGGGGTCGCTTTTCGGGGAGTTTGTTCGGACCGTAAGTGGCCAGCCGGTCACGCGCACTGTCACTGTCCAAGCCGTCCCCCGAACTGCCCAATACTTCAAGCACTTCGGTGACACTGCGGGAATGCGCCAGCGCGCTGCCCAACGCGTCATCTGCCGAGGCGGTAATTTCCGCCATAATCGGATACTGCACGGCCGCGCGACATAGCGCAATTGCCATTCGCCGTCGCGAACGATTTCAGTCGCGCATGACGACCGCGAGGTTGCGGTGTTCCATCCAGCGCTGTTCGGTGGGTCGCTGAACGTTTTCTTCGATGAGCGCCGGGTATTCGGTCAGGTCGGCGAATTGCAGTTCGCCGGATCGAAATCCGATCATCGCGCCGGCCCGGCCGCCGGACTCAAGCTCCTGCGACAGGAATTCCAGGCAGCGAGCGGTCAGGATGGTCGCCTGTACCCGGTCGAACGGCGATGGGTTGCCGCCTTCCTGCACATGCCCGAGGACCTCCTCCCTGGCGTCGAACAACTCCCCGCCCTCCTTCTGGAACAGCGAGGTGATGAATCCGGTGGTGTACACGCGGTCGGAGCCTTCGCTACGGACGACGAGGCCGACTCTCTTGCCAGCCCGGAAGCCGTCGGCTAGCGCGTGGACATCGGCGGTGAGACCGTCCAGCGTGATCCCCTGCTCGGGCAGGTAGATGCGTTCGGCTCCGGTCGCCAAACCACTGAGCAGGGCGAGATAGCCACAGTCGTGGCCCATCACCTCGACGACGAAAACCCGTCGCGTCGCGACAGCAGACCGCCGGATCTTGTCGACGTCGGCGACGATGCTGTTGAGCGCGGTGTCGCTGCCGATGCTCAATTCGGTTGCCGGGACGTCGTTGTTGATGGTCACCGGCATGCAGACGATCGGGATGTCGAGGGCGGCGTACCTGTCCCGATGCCGGTGTAGCTCGTAGGCCGCCTGGTAACCGGACCATCCGCCTGCCATCAGCAGTGCATCGATCTGATGGGCGGCGATCTGGTCGGCGATCTGGGCGATCGCCGCGGCTCCTGGCACGTCGCGATTGGTGCCGATCTCCGCACCTCCCTCGGACACCCAGCTGCTGACATCCATCCAGCCCATCTCCGAGATGTCACCCTCGCGCAATCCACGGAACCCGTTCTTGACCGCAAGGACGGTGTAGCCGCGGTCCAGGCCGAGCCGGACCGCGGCCCGCACCACGGTGTTCATACCGGGTGCCGGTCCGCCGCCGTGGACAACGGCGATCCGGAATCGTCGCTGAGCGGGTACCGGTCGCGGCGCGGCTTGCTGGACGGTCTGCAGGATCTCGTAGGCCTGGCGGAAGTTCCCGCCGCGTAGCTCCATCGCCCCGACGTAGTCATGCGTCTTGATGCGTTCGGCGACTTGCTGCGTGTTCGCCACGCATTCCATCAGGGGCGAGGTGACCACACGGTCTCCGCGCAGACCGACCATTTGGGCCGGTGCCCCCGGCTCGTCGGCGAGCAGTCGTTGGACAGCGGCATGACCGAGGAGCGTGGCGAAGTACCGGTCGAACGCACTCGGCGCGCCCCCGCGCTGAACGTGCCCGAGGACAGTGATCCTGGTGTCCTCCCCCAGCTCGTCCTCCAGCAGCGTTTTGACGTGCTCGGCGGTGATCCGATTGCCGTCGCGGTCGTGCGCTCCTTCGGCGAGGACGACCACGCTGTGCCGACGGCCGATGTCACGCCCCGCCTTGATGTCCTGGCACATCTGCTGCGGCCAGTCCTCGGCCGGCGGCTGCTCCGGGATGAGAACCCAGCTCGCCGCGGTGGCCAACGACGACATCAGGGCGAGGTAACCGCAATTCCTTCCCATCACCTCCACCACGAATGTCCGTTGGTGGCTGGCCGCGGTGCTGTGAAGCGCGTCGAGTGCCTCGACGATCCGGTGCAACGCCGTGTCGGCGCCGATCGTCATGTCGGTACCGGACATGTCGTTGTCGATCGATCCAACCAGGCCGACCAGACGCAGAAACGAGTGCGATTCCGCGACGTCTGACGAAAGCGATTCGCTGGCAACGAGTTCCGCGAGTAAGCCGGGCCACTCCTCGCGGAACAGATTGGCTCCGGCAAGACTGCCGTCGCCGCCGATCACAACGAGCGCGTCGATATTGTGTTCAACCAGGTTGCGGGCCGCCGCGCGACGGCCTTCGCGAGTTCTGAATTGGTTTGATCGGGCGGTTCCGATGACTGTGCCGCCCAGGTGCAGAATGCCATCGGCCTCGGCTGGTTCCATGCGCCGGATGAGGTCGCCGCCGGTGACGAGGCCGTGGTATCCCTCGTGGACCGCATACACGTCGATGCCGTGGTGCGCGGCGGTGCGGATGACGGCGCGCACCGCCGCGTTCATACCGGCTGCGTCACCGCCGCTCGTCAGGACAGCGACGCTCGATGGTGCGGACTTGGCATCAGACATATCACCGGCCTCCCTCCTACCCCACTCTTGCATGGCCGATGACCTCGCAGCGGCGTCATGAAGGGCCGGAAACGGAAAAAACCGCGGACCTGTAGGTCCGCGGTTTTCCAGCGTGGCAGGTGCAGGATTCGAACCTGCGTAGGCGTAAGCCGACGGATTTACAGTCCGCTCCCATTGGCCACTCGGGCAACCTGCCGGGTTGGCGCTCCGCCCCGTTCCCGGTTTGGTGCGAATAGCAGGGTACAACGAGGATGTACCTAAGTTACAAACCGGCAGCACCACAGCGAGGAGAGGAGAGGCATCCAATGGCGGATTCCAGCTTCGATGTCGTCAGCAAGGTCGACCGCCAGGAGGTCGACAACGCGCTCAACCAGGCCGCCAAGGAGCTGTCCACTCGGTTCGACTTCCGTGGTACCGACACCACGATCGCGTGGAAGGGCGAGGAGGTGATCGAACTCACCTCCAGCACCGAGGAGCGGGTCAAGGCCGCGGTCGACGTATTCAAGGAGAAATTGGTGCGTCGTGACATCTCGATGAAGGCGTTCGACGCCGAAGACCCGCAGCCCAGCGGCAAGACCTACAAGGTCACCGGAACCATCAAGCAGGGCATCAGCAGCGAGCAGGCCAAGAAGATCACCAAGATCATCCGCGACGAGGGTCCCAAGGGCGTCAAAGCCCAGATCCAGGGTGACGAGATCCGGGTGAGCTCGAAGAAGCGCGATGACCTGCAGGCCGTGATCGCGCTGCTGAAGGGATCCGACCTCGACGTGGCGCTGCAGTTCGTCAACTATCGCTAGTACCCCTGGGGCCGCGTCGAGTCTGCGCTGAGGGCGCAAGAGTTCGAGAACACCCCGCCCTCACCGCAGACTCGATGCGGCGCTAGTCGACTGCTCAGCGGGTCAGGCGCTCGATTCCGCCGCTGAGGGCGTGTATCGGCTCGGCCGGTGCGCGAGGCCGTAGTGGCCGCGCAGCGTGGTCGCGGTGTACTCGGTGCGGAACAGGCCACGCTTCTGCAGGATCGGCACCACCTGGTCGACGAAGTCCTCCAGGCCGCCGGGCAGGTACGGCGGCATGACGTTGAATCCGTCGGCGGCACCGGCCTCGAACCACTCCTGGAGATTGTCGGCAACCTGCTCGGGAGTTCCGGCGAACGTGCGGTGGCCGCGCCCGCCACCGAGCTTGGCGATCAGTTCCCGGACCGTCAACGACTCCCGGCCGGCCAGGTCCTTGACCAGTTGGTAGCGGCTCTTGTTGCCCTGAATCTGCTCGATGGGCGGCAACGGTGGCAACGGCGCGTCGAGGGCGTGTGAGGTGAGATCGACGCCGAGCATCTGCGACAGCTGGCGCAGTGAGTACTCCGGAGAGATGAGATCGGTGAACTGCTGCTCCAACTCGCGGGCCGCCTCCGCCGTCGGTGCGAGATAGGGCACGATTCCGGGCAGGATCTTCACCTCGTCGGGGCTACGGCCGAACTTCGCCGCGCGGGCCTTGACGTCGCGATAGAACGCCACGCCCTCCCCGACCGACCGCTGCGCGGTGAAGATCGCCTCGGCATACCGGGCCGCGAAGTCCTTGCCGGCTTCCGAGGAGCCGGCCTGCACCAGCAGCGGCCTGCCCTGCACCGAGCGCGGCGAGTTCAGCGGGCCCGCAACCTTGAAATGCTCACCCGAGTGATTGATCGAATGCACCTTGTCGGGGGCGGCGAATATGCCCGTGGTGGCGTCGAGGACGAGCGCGTCGTCCTCCCAGCTGTCCCACAACGCCGTTGCGACGTCCACGAATTCGGTCGCGCGGCGGTATCGGCCGGCGTGGTCCGGGATGCCGTCGAGCCCGAAATTCGCGGCCTCGTCCGCACCGGCCGAGGTCACGATGTTCCACCCGGCGCGACCGTTGCTGATGTGGTCGAGTGACGCGAAGCTACGCGCCAGCGTGTACGGGTTGAGGTAACCGGTGCTGGCAGTCGCGATCAACCCGACGTGCTCGGTGACCACCGCCATCGCGGTCAGCAGTGTGATGGGTTCGAAGATCGCCTGCGTGTTGTGCTTGATCCTGGCCCCGACCGCGAGTCCGTCGGCGAAGAACACGGAGTCGAGCCGGCCGCGTTCGGCGAGCTGCGCCAATCGCTGGAAGTGTTTGACATCGGTCAGGTTTCGCGCATCGGTACGACGATGCCGCCACGCCGCTTCGTGGTGGCCGACACCCATGAGGAACGCGTTGAGATGCAGTTGTCGCGACATGTCGTCCTTTACTGAGCCGTGGCCCGCCAGCCGGACAACCGCCCTTCGATCGCGACGAGGATGCCGTTGAAGACAACACCCACAAGGGCGATCGTGACGATGCCGGCGTACATGTTCGGGATCTGGAAGTTGAGCTGCGATGCGGTGATCAGATAACCGAGCCCCGCTTTGGCGCCGACCATCTCGGCGGCGATGAGCACGAGGATCGACGATGCGGCCGCCATTCGCAGACCCGTGAATATGGTCGGCACCGCGGCGGGCAGGATCACCTTCTGGAACAGCCGGATCGGGGACAGCCCCAGAGAGCGTGCGGATTTGATCAGCAGCGGGTCGACCGTGCGCACGCCGGAGATCGTGTTGAGCAGAATCGGGAACGACGACGCGTAGATGACGAGCGCGACCTTGGAGGTTTCGCCGATCCCGAGGATGAGGATGAACACCGGCAGCAACGCCAGCGCCGCGGTGTTGCGGAACAGTTCGAGCAGCGGGTTGAGAAACTCCGCGACCGGCCGGTACCACGCGATCGCGATGCCAAGCGGGATACTTGCGACGACTGCCACGGCGAGCCCGGCCAGTGCACGCGACAGGCTTGCCGAAACGTGTTCCCACAACTGCCCGTTGCCCGCGATCGTGAGCCAGGCGGTCACCACCTCACTGAACGGCGGGAGGAAGACCTTGTCCACCAATCCGATCCGGGGTGCCAGCTCCCACACCGCCAGCAACGCGGCGATGACGCTCGTGGAGCGCAGCACCCGCCACGCCAATGCATTGACACGCCGGGGCGCAGCGGGTTCCGGAACCGTGGTTACGGGGGTGTCGATGTCGGCGACCGCGAGCGCACTAGACATGCGAAACCTCCTGTGATCGTGCCCGTTCGACCTCGTCGCGCAGCAAGGTCCAGATGTGATGACGTTGTTCGCGGAAGCCGGCGCTGGAGCGGATGTCCTCGCCGGTGCGGTCGATGGCGACGTCGACGATCTTCTTGATTCGCCCGGGACGCGACGTCAGCACCGCGACCCGCTGCCCGAGATACAGCGCCTCGTCGATGCCGTGCGTGATGAACAGGATGGTCTTGCCCGTCGCCTGCCATATCCGCAGAAGCTCGTCCTGCAGCGACTCCCTGGTCTGCGCGTCGAGCGCGGCGAAGGGCTCGTCCATCAGCAGTACCCCTGGGTCGAACGCGAGACTGCGCGCGATCGCGACGCGCTGCTTCATCCCGCCCGACAATTCATGCGGGTAGCGGTCGGCGAACGCCTGCAGGCCGACCAACTCGAGGTAGTGCTCGGCGCGTTCTCGCCGTTCTGAACCCGGTAAGCCCTTGGCCTCCAGCCCGAATTCGATGTTCTTGCGTGCGGTTCGCCACGGCAGCAAGGCGTACTGCTGGAAGACGATGCCGCGATCGAGCCCCGGGCCGGTGACCGGCGTGCCGTCGAGCAGAATCTCGCCTGATGTCGGCGTGCTCAATCCGCCGAGCAGGTCGAGGAGCGTCGACTTGCCGCAGCCGCTCGGACCGACCAGTACCAGGAACTCGCCGTCGGCGAGGTCGATGCTGATGTCCTGCAGGGCGGTGAAACTCGTCTTCTCACCGCGGATCTCGAACTGCTTGGTGACGTTGCGCAGGCGCAACTTGGGCGTGGTGCTCATTTCTTCGCCAATGCCTGGCCATCGGGACCGCTGCCCTCGGGGTATGTGCCGTTGGCGTAGGGATTGAACTCGTTGGTGTAAAGATCTGTCGCCTTGAGCTTTCCCGATTCGAGTTCGCCGTTGCGCACGAGCCAATCGATCCACGTTTGTAGTTCGCGTTCGGCGATCACCGCGCCGGGCACCGGGATACCCGGGCTGCGCCAATATTCGATGGTCTTGGTGTCCTCGTTGCGGTTGCGCTTGTCGATGATCTCGCGGAACTTGGCCACGACCTCATCGCGCGGCGTCACTTGTGTCCAGCGGATCGCGCGTGCGGTGCCCTGGACGAAATCCGCTGCGGCTTCGCGGTTCTTGGCGATGAAGTCGTCGCGCATGACGTACGTGCCGTAGCTGAAGGCACCGAACAGCGACTTGTCGGTGAACAACGGCCGGATACCGCCACGCTCGGTGGCCGTCTCACGCCAGATGGTGTTGAGTGCCGCGACGTCGATCTGCTTTTCCCGCAGGGCCTGCTCGGTGTTGACCGGTGGGACCACGGTGAGGGTTACCGTCTTGATCTCCTCGTTGGTCAGCCCCTCTTTCGCCAGCCACTCGCGCGTGAGGAACTCGTGGTGGGCACCCAGTGTGTTCATCCCGACCTTCTTGCCGATCAGATCGCGCGCGGTCCGAATGGGGCTGTCCTCCAGCACGTAGTACCCGGTGTATTCGGCGTCGTCGGCACCGTAGGAGCTGAGCACCGACGTGATCGGCGCGCCTGCGGCGTTGAGCTTGACCACCGCGCCGTTGAATGCGGAGCCCACGTCGATGTCGCCGGTCGCGACCGACTGGATGTCCTGCGGCCCGCTCGTGGTGTTGCCGACCCAGTTCAACTTGATCTTCTGGTAGTAGCCGAGTTCTTCGGCGAGTTCGGGGAACTCGACTTCACCGGCCCAGCCTTGGTACCGCACGACGGTCTTGCCGTCGACGCTCGGCGCCTCACCTCCGGAGCACGCGGTCAGCACCAATACCAGCGCACCGAGCACCGCGATGATCGATCTCATTGGGCGCACGACGGCCCACCCCCTGTGGAATCGCTTGATGACGCGCCTCATGTTGGCAGCGAAGCGATGTCCCGTAACCCTTTAACATCGGGCCGAGTCGAATGCGATGCGCCTCGCTAGGCCACCGGCGTCTGTCGCGCGGCGGCCGGTATCCGGGATGGCTTCGCGCGGACATCGCCGGTGCACGGCCGTAACGCGGCGACCGTCCGGCCGTGGTATTCCACGGCGATCGTCTCCCCTGCCGCGACCCGGTCGAACACGCGGGCGGCGCGCGTACGCAATTCGTTGAGCGGCACGGCGATGAGCATGTCGTGACAGCCGTGCGCGGCCTGCAGTCGAGCGATGCGTCGCCCGCGGCGCAGCACCTCGAACGTCTCGCCGGCCGCGACCCGTTCGACGTAGTTGCGGGTATCACCGCGTAGTTGGCCGATCCCGATGGTGCGCACCATGTCGATACTCGTTACGCGACCAGATCGGAGGGCATACTCAGACGCCGCCGAACTCGGGGCGCAGGATGGGGCTCAGCGCACTGAGCGGAATGTGCGCTTGCACAGTGCCACCGTCCATCGACCACTGCATGAGTCCAGGCGTGAAATCGATCGGGCTGTCACGCCCTACCGGATAGTCCGGCATGTAGAGGATGAGTTCGTCGGGCGTCAGCGCCCAGGCCTTGTAGCCGCCGGAATACACCTTGTCGGGCGTCCAACGATCCGGGGTGAACGGATACGTGCCCGGCTGGTGCGGCGGCGGTGCGGCATCGAGCGCGGCGACGATGAACGGCGCACCCAGGCGCGGGATTTCGGCCCGGTGATCGACATCCGGCTTGAACAGATCGGCCAACTGCAACTGCCGCCCGCCCGCAAAGGTGAAGGTGCGGTAGGCGTCACTGAGGATCGGCGCGTTCGGGTGCGCGAGGGCGTCGGTACCGAAAGTACCCGAGTAGATCTCATGGAAGACGACGCTCATCGCGTCACCGCGATGGAACACCTGGAAGTGCTGCTCGCCGAAGCTGTCCTGGACCATCTTCTTCGCGGCGTTGCGCCAGTTGTTCATCAGGTTGGTCAGATACTCCCGGATGACGGGGTTGTCCACCAGATCGCCGGGCAGCGCCATCTTGATGTTTCGGACCGCTTTTCGCTCCGACACCACCGACGTGGTGCAGAACTGCCCATCCCAGTTGCCGCCCAGCTCATCACAGAATGTCGGAGCCGACGCGGCCGCGGACGGCGCGGTCGCGAGTGCCACCGCCACCGCCACCGCCCCCACCATCGTGCGACGCATGGCTGAGTCCATCAAGGCAACTCGACTTTGCTCGCCCGCCAGCGGCCGTCGACGTTCTCCATCGTCATCTTGATCCGGCTGCGGTCGATGCGCGGATCGGGCACATGCGTGTTCGACACCGACTGGTCGACGAACAGCAGCACCACGACCTTATCCTTGGTCGCTGACTGCACAGCCGATTCCAGCACCACGCCGTGCGCGGATGCCTTGTTGTCGATCAGCAACTGGCGCAGTTCCGTGGCGGACTTCGAGTACATGTCCTTGAACTCACCCGTCGCACCGTCGAGCACCTGCGTGAAGTTCTCGTCGACCTTCGCGGTGTCGATGCTGGTGAGTACCGCCGCATACGCGACGGCGGCCTGCTGCGCGGCCTGCCCGGCACGCTCGACCTGTTGTTGTTGCCACAACTGCCAGCCGAGGTACCCTGCACCGGCCAACGCGGCAATCAGCACGGCGGCAACCGCTCCGATCAGAACCCTGCGTGGTGACCGGCGCTCGATCACCTGCTTGTCGTCGGGTTCCTCTGCAGGGTCGGTTTTCTCGTCAGTCGAATCGACCTCTTCGGGCGTCTCGTCGACATCGTCGGCCGTTTCCTCGACCTCTTTGTCGTCGAGTTCGGTGTCCTTGTCGGTGTCTTTGTCAGTCGTCACAGACAACGTCATCTCCTCGTTCAGCGGGGCGGCTCGATCGGCAGCGTCGGGCCGCCGTACGGGGTGGGAATCGTGTACCGGCCCTTCGGGGTCGGATCAGTCTGCCTGCCGAGGTCGGCGCCCGCCGGCGGTCCGGCGGTGTCGTCGCCGGCCGGCCGCGGCGCGTTCTTGGCCCCGCGGATCAGGATCCCGGGGTGGTCGTCGCGGCAGTACGTGTACATGAACGGTTCGGGGTAGTCGGCCGAAGACGGTGGGAGGCGCGGTGTTCCGTAGTCGCAGGAATAACGCGGGTAGATGTCGCCGGTCGCCCACAGCCCGTGGTCGTGCATCGTCGTGCCGAGCGCGTCGAGCAGCGACGTGCGGTAGCTCGGGAACAACGCGTTGAGCGCAGGCACCCGCAGATAGAGCAGCCGCGACGTCGTGGTCAGGTTGCCCAGCAGCTGCACCATGGTGTCGGAGTTGTCGATGAACAGATTGTCGACCGAGGTCAGTGTTCCCGGCGCCTGGTCGGTGAGCCTGCGGTAGCCGTCGCGCATCTTGTTGATACCCACGAACGACTCGGTGAGATTGTCTGACGCAACGTCGATTCCGGCGTTCTTGTCGGCGATGAGCGTGAACACCGAACGGCTGCTGCGCAGCAGGCTGCTGGTCTCCGGCAACACCGAGTCGAGCGTGGAAAGCAGGAACGTGCCGCCGTCGATGATGTCCGCAAGTTTCTGGGGACCGGCGTCGCTGAGACTCAGCTCCCGTCTGATGAGTTCGAGCTTGTCCGTATCGGTTTGAGCGAGTGCCCCGTCGGCGTTGGCCAGCAGCTCCGCGAGACTGACCGGCACGGTGGCCTTACCGAGTGCGATCACACTGCCGTCGGCGAGGAACGGCCCCCGATCCGACTCGGGCACGAAGTCGATGTACTGCTCGCCGGCCGGCGACAGGCCGGAAACCCGGACGGCGCTTGACTCTGGGATCTTCACGGTCGATTTGACATTGACCAGAGCGTTGACGCCGGACGGGGTGATGTCGAGTTGTTGCACGCGCCCGACCGGCACACCGCGCAACGTCACGTCCTGATTGGGCAGCAGGCCGGCCGACTCGGGCAGTTGGACGGTCACCTTGTACTGCGACGCGAACGGGTTGACCCGAAGCGCACCGAACAGCAGATAGCCGGTCGCCACCACCAGGACCATGACGAGGCCGGCCGCAGACAGCCACGCCCGGCGCCGGTAGCCGTACCGGACGAGGCCGACGAGTCGGTCGGCCGCGGTGCCGATCATCGCGGCGCCTCGGCAGGAAGCGGGCCGGGCACCGGGACCGGTTCCGGTGGCGGCGCCGCCGGAACCGGTCCCCCCGCATGCGGTGCGACCTCGAGTTGGCCCGGCTCGGTCGGGCTGGGTATGACCGGCACCTGCGGAACGGCGGGCCCCCTGCCGACGACCTTTTCCTGCAGGCGCAACAGCGTGTACCTGAATGCGCCAACCAGCTGATGCCAGTTGTGCCACTTGGGGCCGTGCAGGCCCGGGTCTCCGGCGAAACCGATGTCCGGGATATGCCCGAGGATCAACCGATCGATACTCGCGTTCACCGCGATCGCGTTGCTGGTCGTGCCCTTGACGAGCGGGGGCATCAGCCGGTTGAGCGCATACAGGGTGGCGTCGGGGGTCAGCACGACGTCGTTCCATGCCGCCGCGACCGTGTTCGCATCGGCGATCACACTGCGGCCACTGGTGTCGGTACCGGCGATCGACGGGAACTCGCGCAGCTGGTCGGACACATCGCCGACCTGTTCCACCAGATCGGCGATCTGCGTGGTGTGGGCGGCCAGGGTGTCGGTGGCCGGACGGGCTTGCGCCATCACCTCACTGATCGTCTGGTTCTTGGCCTCGAGCTGTTCGACCAGCAGCGAAGTCTCGGTGATCGCCGTCGAAATCTGTTCGGATCTGCCGTTGAGCGTGCCGAGGGTCTGGTTGGTCTTGCGGATGAGATTGCCGAACGCCTGGCCCTGGTCGCCGGTCGCCTTGCCCAAACCGTTGATGATGTTGGTGAAGTTGCGCACCGCACCGCCGTTCACCAGAACCGCCGCCGAGCTCAGCACCGATTCGACAGTGGCGGCCGCCGCGGTCGATTCGAGTGGGATGGTGTCGCCGTCCTTCAGCAACGGCGCATCCGGGTCGGCCGGGCTCGGTGGCTTGATGGCGACGAAGACATCGCCCAACGGTGTGGCAGAACGCAGTTCGGCGGTGCTGCCCTGCGGCAACCGAACCCCGTCCATGATCCGCAGGGTGGTCACCGCGGTGTAGTTGCGCGCCACCATCGACTCCATCTGGCCGACGTCCGCGCCGGCCAGTTTCACTTTCGCGTTGGCGGGCAGGTTGAGCGCATTGGAGAACACCGCCGTCACCCGATAGCCGCCCGACCCGACACCCGGTGCGGGCAGTGGCAGGCTCGCCAAACCTTCCGTGGCACACCCTGAGACCACGAGGCATGCGGTCAGTGCGAGCACCACGGGCGCCCGTCGCATCCGATCTCTACCCATCACCTCTGTCCCATCGCCGCAAGCCCGTCGAGCATGTTGGAGATTCCGAAGTCCGGCCCGAAGTCCTGCAATGTGCCGGTGCTGCAGCCCAACTGCCGCAGCCCCATGACGTTGCAGATCTCTTTGATGAACTGGTTGTCGAACAACACCCGATCGGTGAGCACCTTGACCCGCAGCGCGCCGTTCTTCTGGTCGACGACGTTGTACAGGTTGTCCAGCGTCATCGGCGCGACATCGAGGAACTCGGCGAGATCACGCTCGTGATCGACCGCGGTCGTCAGGACGGTGTCGCCGTTGGCGACGATGTCCTTGATCGCATCCCGGTGGGTGTTGAGGACTTCGGCCGTATGCGTGAGCACTTCGTTGATCTTCTTACCGGTGGTCCCGGTGCCCAGATCCTCATCGGCCAGGATCTGGCTGAGCGCACGCACCGACGAACCGAATTCGCGCATCGTCGCGTCGTTACGGGCGGTTGCCTCCGACAACGAACTGAGATTACGGATGATCGTGGTGAGCTGGTCTCTGGTCACGGTGCCCTTGTCGGCGCTCAGCCGCAACGCATTCGACAGCTCGCCGAGGGCGTCCTTCATCCGCTGGCCGTTCCCGTCGGCGATCGCGGCGCTGGCGTTGACGACGTCTGCCACCGGGCCGTCGCCCTTGCCGTCGCCCCGCAGCGAAACCGAGAGCTTGTCGAGAACGTCCAGCACCCGGGCGAATTCGACCGGGGTCTGGGTACGGTGCAATCCGATGGTGGCGTGATCGGCCAAGACGTCGCCGCCGCGATAGGGCGGGGTCAGTTCGATCTGCCGGTCGGTCAGGATCGAATTCGAGATGGTGACCGCCTGCGCGTCGGCCGGGATCTTGACGTCCCGGTCGACGGTGAAGTCGACTTCGACGTAGCCACCCTTCGGGGTGATCTTGGTGACCTTGCCCACGGGCATCCCGAGCACCGCCACGGTGTTGCCTTCGTAAAGGCCTGCCGCGCTGTCGAACTGGGCGGTCACAGAGATGGTGTCGAGCTGATCCTTGGTGTAGATCACTGCCGCCGTGACGGCCACTGCCGCCGCGGTGAGTGCGGCGATACCCAGGACCACGAGCCGGGACTTTCCGATTCTCATTTGCAGTCCTTGAAGTACTGGAGCATGTTGAACTGCTTGGCCCGACCGCTGATCGCGCACATCCACGAGTCGATCAGCAGGCCGTTGGTGGCGTTGAAGTCGACGGCGTTGCCGGTGCCGGTCGCGTTGGCAAGGCCGCGCAATGCGATCGGGGCGGATTGCAGGATGCTGCGCAGCAGATCGTCGTGTTGGCCGAGCATGCCGGACAGCTCACGCAGATTGCGCAGCAGTTCCTCCAGCTCGGGGCGGTCGTCGATGACGATGTTGCTCAACGTCTGGACGAGATTGGTGAGCGCGTCCATCATCGCGTGGAACGTAGCACGCCGTGCGACGAACTCGCCGAGCAGCGAATTGCCTTGGTTCACCAGGTTTCCGATCGTCGCCTGCTGGCGGCGGAGCGTGGTGCTGATGAGCTCCGTGGTCTTGAGCAGTTCACCGAGTTGGTCGCGGCGCTGCGCGATGATCGTCGACAGCGTGTGGGTGTTCTCCAGCGCCTGCGGTACCACTGGCGGCAGAGTCTTCATCTGCTCACCCAGGATGGCCAGCGACTGGGCGAACTTGTCGGTGTCGACCTGTTCGTATGTTCTGGTCACGTCGGCCAGGGCTTCCTGCAGGTCGTAGGGCACCTCGGTATGAGTGAGGCCAAAGGTGTTGTCCGGCAACGACCCCGATCCTTCGGGGTAGAGCGCCAGGTAGCGTGATCCCAGGATCGTGGTGATCTTGATGGAGGCCCGCGAGTCCTCGCCGAGCGCAACGTCATTGCGGACCTTGAGAGCGGCTTCGACATGATCGCCCGCGAGCTTCATGCTCATCACCTCGCCGACCGGGATTCCGGCGACGGTGATGGGGTTGCCCGGCCGCAGGGCCGCCGCCTGAAGGAACTGCGCGGTGTACTCGCGATAGCCGATGTTGGCGACCTTGATCAACAGCAGTGTCGCCACGAGCACCGAAACGACCGCTACCGCAATGACTCCCAACAACGTCCGGTTGCGGTTCTCCAGGGGCGGGCGCCTGCGCCGCGGCTTGGGTGTTTGATCAGCCATTGGCCATGTTCCTGCACTTGGGGGTGTACTGCGCCTTGTTGCCGGGCGTTGCGGCATCGACGATGATCGGCACGACGTCGTTGAGGCCAGGGAAGAAACCCTGGATGTTGAGGTCACACGCGTAGGCGTTGGCGTAGGTGCCCTCACTGGTGATGCGCGCGAATCCCTTGAGCAGCAGCGGAAGGTTGGCGCCGGTGAACGCCAGCTGCGGCTCGAGGCCCACCATGTGCGCGGCGAACCCCGGCTCGCGCGTGACGAGTTCGTTCAGCGACGGGTAGACCTCGTCGGAGATCGTCGACAGTTGGCGCACCACCTTGGCGATCGAGCCCATCGAATCCACCAACTGCGGGCGCCGGGCGTCGAACGTGGACACCACCGTTCGGGCTTCACCGATGATGTGGTCCAGGTCGTCGTTGTGGCGGGCCAGGTTGGCCGTCACGACGTTCAGATCGGTGATCACCTCGCCGAGTTGTTCGTCCTGCCCCGCGAACGATTCGGTGAGCTTGCTGGTCTGGTCGACCAGCGCGGTGATGGAGCCCTCGTCGCCCTGCAGTGATTGGATGACGCCTTTGGTGAGGTTGTCGGCGTTCTGCGGGTCGAGCACGCTGAACAACGGCTCGTAGCCGTTGAGGAGCGTATCGACGTCGAAGGACGGATCGGTGCGCTCGACGGGAATCACACTGCCCGGCGGCAGGTGTCCCGGGTCGCCGAGCTTGCCCAACGACAGTCCGAGGTAGCGCTGCCCGACGATGTTCTGGTAGGTGACCGAGGCGACGGTGGTGCCCAGCACCTGCTGGTCGCTCTGCACGACGAACGACACCTTGGCCAGATCGCCTTGGAGCTCAACGCTTTCCACCCGGCCGACCCGCACGCCCGCCATCCGGACGTCGTCGCCTTCGCGCAAGCCGAACACGTCGGTGAACATCGCGGCGTACGGCACCGTCTTACCGGCCACGTCACGGCGCAGCGTGACGTAGACCAGCCAGGTCAATGCCACCGCCACCACCATGAACAGCGACAGGCCGATCAGTGCGCCGCGGTACCTCATCGGGGCTCCTCAGAAATGGACACGGTCATGCCCCGCGCCACCGGGCCGAGCAGCAACTGGGTGGCCGTCGAGGCTGGCTGACCGGTGATGACGCTGAGTTGCGCACGTTCCTGCACACTGCCGACCGGCCCGACGTTGCCGCCGAACGAAGCGGGTGCGGCCTCCGCCGGAAGTAGGGGCGGTGGACCGGGTGGCGGCGCGGGTGCGGGT
>NZ_LQQA01000029.1 GCF_002101965.1 Mycolicibacterium wolinskyi | reverse complement strand
GTGCGCACCCCCGTCCGCGGCTCCGGCGCCGGATCAGCACCCGGACCCTCATAGTCCATATAGGCATCGGCATACGCGTGCTCCTCGACCTCAGCACCACGCTTACGCCGCCGCCTACGCCGCGCCGCCAACGACGCCGCCACCCCAGAAGCCGCCGCCGGAACCCCCGACGCCGGAGCCTGCGCACTCGACTTGTCCCGCAACGTCGGCGTGAACCCCTCACCCGGATCGCTACCGCTGACCACGTAGGGCGCGAAGGCGGCCGGCGCGGCCGGTGCGGGGGTGACCACCGAAACCGATCCGGACGCCGGGCTCGGGGCGGGCGCGCCAGCCGACGGTCCGGGAACCCCGGCCGGGGAGATGCCTGCCATCGGCAGATTCTGATCGCCGCGAACCGGGACCGGTGTGTTCTCGTCAGCGGGAACGTCGGCGGGTGGCGCATCGGTCGGGATGAGGCCGAGGAAGCCGAGTGCCGCAAGTCCGATGCCGAGCAGCGGAACCAGGAACGGCGAGATCGCGATACCGATCCAGGTTCCCCAGCCCACCGGCTGGAATATCAATTGGTAGAGGACGCCGGCCAGGAACGGCCCCCAGGTCGTCAAGAAGGCGGACGGGTTCGTCAGCAGGGTTTCGAGCATCGCCTGGATGGTGCCCAACGGATCGTTGAGGAACTGCAGCAGCTCTTTGCCGCCGATCATCGAGGGGTTGCTGAGGTAATCCACCAGCCACTGCGGCAGATTGGGGTAGGGATTCTCCTCGGCAAGCTGCTCGGTGCTGCTGGCGTCCGCGTAGGTGAGGGCGCTGCCGCTCTGCGCGGCCTGCCCTTGCGCGGCCATCTGCTGGGCGCTCGCCGACGCCGTTCCCGCCTCGCCCACACCGGGTTTCAACAGGAAGGGGGCCGGCAAGCTCGTCGGCGTCGCGGCGACCGCCGCGCCCGACACCGCCTGATACGTACTCATCGTCGTCGCGGCCTGAACCCACATCCGCACGTAATCGGCCTCGTTGAGCGCGATCGGAATCGTGTTGATACCGAAGAAGTTCGTCGCCACGAGCACGCCGTGCACCACATGGTTGAGCGCCAGTTCCGGCAGCGTCGGCATGGCCGCCAACGCCGTCGAATACGCTGCCGCCGCCGTCTCGTGCTGAACCGCCACCGCCGCACTGTTCGCGCTCTGCTGCGCCAGCCAGGTCAGGTAGGGCCCGTGGGCCGCCACGTACTGCTCGGAACTCGGCCCCTCCCACGCACCGGCCTGCACCCCACCCAACACAGTGGTCAGTTCGGCTGCCGCCGAAGCATATTCAGCGCTCAGCGACTGCCAAGCCCCCGCGGCGGCCAACAACGACCCCGGACCCGGCCCGCTGGACAACAGCGCCGAATGCACCTCCGGGGGCAAGGCCATCCACACGGGAGCAGTCACGTCAGACCCCGCGCGCGATCAGGTACGACGACGCCGCCATCGCATCACCGGTCGCATAGCTCGCGCCCGACTCGCCGACGCCGACACCGGACCGGCCCAGCTCCTCCACACCATGGGCGGCCAGCGCCGAATGCTGCGCACCGTGCGCACTGAACCCTGTGGCCGTCTGCAACGAAACCGCGTCAGCGGCAGGCGGAACCACCGTCGACACCACCGGCGCCGCCGCCGCATGCGCGGCCGCCAACCGTGCCGTCAACGCCTCCACCGCCGCGCTGGCCGCGGTCAGGCCTTCGGGGACTACACGAAGAGTCATCGGTATTCCTTTCCTATGTTGCGGGTTCCGTTGTTCACCGACAGCGCCGCATCGGCGCCGAGCGGATTGACGAGTTGGATGTACTCCGGCGAATCGCCGTCGCCGAGGAGCATGCCGCGCCCGGCCGGGAATCGGGCGAACCGGTGGCCGCGGATCTTGCCGCTGTCGGCCGGATTGCCCGACAGCATCAGGGTCGTCGCCTGCAGATCGTTGAGGCGACGCAACAGCGGCGCGGTCATCACCGCGTGTGCCGAACCGGTGGCGCGGGCGGTCACGATGACGCGCAGTCCGAGGTCGGATGCTTCGGCCAGCAGCGCGACGATGTTGGTCCACGGTCGCTGCCCGACGAACGGCCCACTGACTGCCGGACCGTCGGGAATCTGGTCGACGTCATCGATGATCAGGTAGTGGGTGTGCCCGGAGTACGTCCACTTCTTGAGTTCCTCGGGGAACAGATCGGCCGGCGGGCGCCGCTTCTCGATGAGCGCCGACAGACCCAGCATCGCGGGCAGCACCCGGTCGATGTTCGCGGTGTACTCGTTGTCCGGGAACAACGGTTCGTCCACGAGGTGCAGCCGCCGGTCGATCACCGTGAACGCGACCTGATCGGGCTGCGAGTTCTCGCGGATCGTCCGGATGATGTGGCGCAGCAGCGTCGTCTTGCCCGACTTCGAATCGCCGAACACCGTGAGCAACGGGTTGCTCGCGAAGTCGATCGCGACCGGCGCCAGATCTTCCTCCCGCTGCCCGATGACGACCGTCTCGGGCGCCGGGTACAGCGGCGCGAGCGCCGAAGGGGCGAGGTCACTCGGCAGCAGCCGCACCGGTGGTGCACTGACGCCCGGGTAGCGCGCGTTGATGACGGCGATGTCGCTCAGTGCCGGCTCGGCGAACAGGAAGTGCTCGGCGGCCATCGTCAGGCCGCGGCCCGGCTGGTCGGCCGGCACCGCGTCGGCAGGCCTGCGCAGCGCGCCGACCACGCGCACGATGCTGTCGTGGCTGTCGTGCAGCTTGAGTTCCAGCCGCAGCCCCAGGCCGTCGCGCATCGCCAGCGGTACCTCAAGCCAGTTCGGCGTGGTGATGACGACGTGGATGCCGTAGGCCATACCGCTGTTGGCGAGCTCGGTGACCTTGGCCAGCAACGGGTTACGGGTGTTGAACGTGTCGGTGTTGTCGCGGCTGAAGGCGTAGAGGTTGTCGATCACGAGGAACACCTCGCCATAGCCGTCGGTGTAGCCGCCGCTCTGGCGGTTCACCGCGCCCTGCCGCTGGCGCGCCCGCAGCAGTTGCTCGAGCTCGCCGAACGTACGCCGGATCCGCTCCGGTTCCAGCGGCGTCGCGACGCTACCGACATGGGCGAGATCGCCGAGCCCGGCCAGCTTGCCCCCGCCGTAGTCCAGGCAGTAGAACGTGACCTCGCGCGGCGAGTGCAGAGCGGCCGCCGACAGGATGAACGTCTGCAGCGCAGTCGATTTGCCCGATCGCGGGCCGCCGTGGATGAGCACGTTGGCGGCCGACGAGTTGGCGTCGAACACCAGCGCGTCGCGGCGCATCTCGAACGGCTTGTCGATCTCGCCGAGCGGCCAGCGCAGCTGCCCGGGCTCCACCTCGGTTCCGGCGAGCACGTCGGCCAGAGCGATGGCCTCGTCGAGTGGCGGCAGCCACAGCGTCGGCGCCTTCGGGCCGTAGGTGGCCAGCTGGTCGCCGATCGTGGCGATCAGCTTGCGCGGCGGCAACACCGTCGCCTCGGCTCCGTCAACATCCGAGCTGGCGATGACGGTGTCGGGCTCGGGTTCCACGCGCGACGCCGTGAACACCTGAGGCTGCGGAAGTGCGCGCACCACAATGGATTTCTCGGCACGCGGCGGATCGTAGATGCCGTCGACGTAGGTGCTGCGGAACTTGATCGGCACCGCGCCCGGCGCGGGCACCAGGAAGCCTTCGCCCTTGTGCTCGCGGCCGGATTCGATGTGATAGGCGTCCTCGACCCCGATGATCTGACGCGAGATGCTCGGGCTGGCCACCTTCAGACCGATCCGGTAGGAGGTGTTCTTGTCGATGTCCTTGATCCGGCCCACGTCCAGCGTCTGTGACGCGAACAGGATGTGGATGCGGAACGAGCGGCCCTTGCGGGCAACGTAATCGAACAGGTCCGCGTACTCGGGATGATCGGCCAGCATCAGCGTGAACTCGTCGGCGACGACGAACAGCGTCGGCATGGGCGGCAGATCGTGTCCGGCAGCGATCGCGGCCTCGTACTCGGTGACCGAGTTGAAGGCACTTCCCTGTACGCGGCGGCCGGACTCCTTGAGCAGCTGCTCGCGACGGGCCACCTCACCGCGCAGGGTGTCGGCGAACCGGTCGGCGAGCGACCGCTTCTCGGCCATGTTCGAGATGACCGCGACGACCTGCGGGAAGTTGCGGAAGATGTCGGCGCCGGCCTCGCCCTTGAAGTCGGCGTAGATCACGATCAGCCGCTCGGCCGAATGGGTTGTCAACAACGACAACAGGATCGACATCAAAGTCTGGGACTTTCCAGAGCCCGTCATACCGATCATGAGGCCGTGCGGACCCATACCGCCCTCGGCTTCGTCCTTGAGGTCGAAGTAGAGCGGCTCGCCGGTCGCGGTGACGCCGATCGGCACCCGCAGTTCGTCGTCGCGGGTACGGGGCGCCCACAAGCTCGCGACGTCGAGCGCCGACGCGTCGGGAATACCCAGCAGCGTGGTGAAGGTCGCGCCGCCGGTCGAGCTCGACCGGATGTAGCCGGGATTGGAATCCCAGCGCGACAGCCGCCGTGCGATGTGCCCGGCCTCGGCCGCCGACATCGCGTCGGCCGTGTCGATGTAGGGCTGCCATCCGCTGCTCTGCCAGCGTTCGATGCGCCCGTCGGCCACCCGCAGGATCGGGCGCTCGGGGTCCGGGTACTGCTCGCGGTTGGGCAGCTTGTCCGAGCGGTGGATCACGGTCACGCCGGTCAGCCCCGGACGGCGGGCGATATCGTCGGGATCGGCATCGGGATCGTCGAGCACCACCAGCAGATGCTTGGTGGCCTGATCCGGCTCGGACGGGAACGGCGGGCGGTCGGCCAACGCGGGCGCGAGCCGCTCCCGCAGTTCGGCGACGCTCGTCGTCAGGTACCTGGCCGGGCCGACACCGTCGGCTTCGCCGGGAACGTCCACGTGCGGAAGCCATTTCAGCCAGGACCAGTCGTCGGAGTCGACGCCGGGTGCGGCCAGGGCCACCCCGACCATCGTGGGGTCGTGCCAGGTGACGGCCTGCGCGATCCACGCCCGGATCGCCGCGCGGACCTCGTCGGCTTCACCGATCACGGTGATACGGGCCAGTTTTGCCACATCGATGCCGGTGGGCGCGTCACGCACCGTGCGCTGCACATCGAGCAGACCGCGCAACGTGCTGTGCGACACGGGTTCCAGGTCGATCTCGTCGGCGGTGTCCTTGACCTTGAGCGCCGCATCCAACGGCACATCGTGCAGACCGGCGCGCAGCACCAGGAAGTCGCGATCGCGCGGGTCGCGCTCCCACTGCCTGCGGGTGCCGGGGATGGTGGTGAGCACCTCCGGTTCGGGGTGCGACCACTCCAGCGCCTGCCGCTGCTCGCTGGCATGGGCGCGGACGTTGTCGCGGACGACCGACAGGTACCGCAGGTAGTCGGCGCGCTCGGCGTCGACCTCCTCGGTGCGCATCTTGTTGTCCGATCCGCGATACAGCGCGGTTGCGGCCAGCAGCAGCACGAACGGGAAGAACAGCGTGGTGGGCGAGATGAGCCGCATCCCGGTGGCCACCAGGGCCACGATCATGCCGACGATCAGGATCACGATCAGGTACGGCAGCACCCGGCGCAACAACGATGGCGGCACCAACCGCGGCAGCTGCGGCGGCGGTTCGATCGTGATGGTGCCCTTGCGGGTGGTCGGCGGAGCCAGCCGACGCTGGTGCTCGAAAATCAACCTGCTCATCGGGTCGTGGCCTCCAGCCGCGCAGAATTCGTATCGGGCGACAGGGCGTCGTGCGCAACCAGTGCGTCGCCACGGGACAGGGTCGGGCCGGCCGCGAACTGCGTCAGGATCGACCACGGGATGGGCAGCGCCGGTGAGGTGAGGCCAAGGGCCGCAACGGCTTTGTCGTCGCCGCTGGTGTCGATGCCATAGCGGACACCGGTGTCGCTCACCCAGAACAGTGATCCGGCGGTCGGCGATCCGGGCTCCGACCCGACGGTCTGCACGAAATATCCGGTGCCGGGAGTCAACGCGACCCGATTGGCGGTGCCGTTGCTGCCGGCGCCGACCAGGTCGACCGTGCGCAGTCCATCGGGTAGCGGCAGGACCGCGCCCGACAGCAGCGTCAGCCGGCTCTCGGTGGCGCCGGCAGGCTTGATCCACTGCGCACAGGTGATCGGAGAAGCCGACGGCTCGACGAGGGTGAGCGGTTCGGCCGGGTAGGCGGCGGTGTCGATGCCGTTGGCGGCCGGGGTCCTGGCCACTTCGTCGGCGCCGAGCTGCGGCGGCTGTTCGAGCCCAAAAGAGTTGGTATTGCGCAAGATCGCGGCCAGCACGGGGGAGATCGGCTGCAGACCGTCGGCCAGCACGGCGTAGTGGCGGATGGTGTTGTCGGCGTCGTATGCCGTGACGACCGCGCCGACCGGCACCGGCGTCGACAGCGGGAACCGCGGTGGCGCACCGGCTTCGGGGATCGCAGGGGCGATCAGTGCGGGTGCCTGCGGTATGGCGTTGAACAGGCCTGCCGCGATGGGACGCGGTGCCGGGATCTGCGCACCGAATCCGAGCGCATCGGTGACGGCGCGGTTGGCCAGATCGATCGGGCTGCGCTTGCCGTCCCACAACAGCCAGTCGCCCGGGGTCGGCCCGGCGCTGTTGTGGACCAGGACGGCCTGGCCGGGGGCGAGCGGCAATGCCCGTTCGCCGCCGGTCGCGGGCGTTCCGGCGATGACGGTGACACCGGCATTGGCGCCCGAAACGCTTTCGCACACAGTCCAATCGGCGTCGGTCGCCGCGCTTTGCACCATGCGCTCCGGCGCACCGGGGATGCCGAGCAGGTTGCCGCGCGGATACTTGTCGATCTCGCTGGTCTTCACCGTGGTCGGGTTGTCGGGCTGACCCGCGATCAGGCGTGCGGAGGTCAGGTTGAGCACCGGGTGCAACTGCTCGCCCACGCGGACGTAGAGCGCGGCCGTCGACCGGTCGGCGAGGATCACGTCGTTGCCGGCGGCGCCACCCGGGCGGATCAGCGAGAACACGAAGCAGCCGATCAGGCCGGTGATCAGGATCAGCGCACCGGTCAGCACCGCACGGCTCTGCGTGCGAAGCGGGTCGACCAACATCCGGGTGTCGTGCAGCGCGACACCAGACGCGATGCGGCGCATGACGAATCGCCAGCCCGACACCTGGTGGCGCGTGACGAAGCCGCGCCGGTACTGCACCTGGTCGGGGTTCTCATTGGTGGGCGTACGGGAGGCGAATGAGCGCCGGTCCTCGTGAGTGGGGCCGGTCATGCCGGCACCGTCAGGCCAAGGCCACGCAGCAGCGGGGCAGCCGAATTGCGCACGTCACCGGCGGTGATCGTCATCATCTCCTCGTCGGTGAAGTCCTCGGCATCGGAATGGTCGAGGCGGTACTCGCGCTCCTCCTCGGAGCGTTCCACCAGGTTTCGGACGAACCGGCCGTTACCCGCGATGTCGAGGCAGCGGCGCGAAACCCCGTTGGCGTCGGGCATCGTCGCCTCGGCGAGATGGCCGAACAGCTTTTCCATGTCTTCGTGGGCGGCCTTCTCGAACACGCTGTCGCGTTTCTCGGCCATCCGCTCGGCGATCTCGACGAGTTCGGACGACGAGTAGGACGGGAAGTCGATGCTGCGCGTGAAACGCGAACGCAGACCCTCGTTGGTGTCGAGGAACATGTCGAGGTCCTTGCGGTACCCGGCGACGATCACGACCAGGCGATCGCGGTCGTTCTCCATGCGGGCCAGCAGTGTGTCGATCGCGACCAGCCCGAAGTCGTTCTTGGCGCCCGTGGACACCAGGGCGTACGCCTCGTCGAGGAACAGCACGCCGTCGAGCGCACTGTCGATGATCGCGTTGGTCTTGGCTTCGGTCTCGCCGATGTGCTGGCCGATGAGGTCGGCGCGGTGCACCTCGCGAACGGTTTCCTTCTTGAGAAGTCCCAAGCCGCAATAGATCTTGGCGACGACGCGGGCGATCGTGGTCTTACCGGTTCCGGGCGGTCCGGCGAACACGAGGTGGTTGGTGCGCTGCGCGACGGTGAGCCCGCGTTCCTGTCTGCGGATCGACATGGCGACCGAGCTCTTGAGGCGGGCCACCTGGAACTTCACTTCTTCCAGGCCGATGAACTCGGCGAGTTCGGCCTCGGCCTCGATGAGCAGATGTGCCTTGCGTTCCTTGGCTCCGGGGTCGACGAACTCGGACTCCGACGGCTCGGTCTCCGGATCCCACGGGTCGGTCCTGGCCTCGATGCGCGCGGCCGTGGTGACGACGAGCCCGAATGTCGGGTCCGACAGCGCCTCTTCGACCTGTGCGTTGTCGGGATGTGCAGCGAAGAGTTCCTGCAGGACCTCGTTGGCGTCGTCGTCCTCGCCCTGACCACGCAGCGTGAGTGCCTTGGCCAGTGCGCCGTCGACGGCAGCCACCGCGATGGGCCCGGACGGATCCTCCAGGTAGGACAGGGCCGGTGCGAACATTCCGAGCCGGGCCAACGCAATACCGAGCGTGACCCGGGCGGCGTGCGACGTCATCTGATCGAGCGACTCGTCGGTGACGATCGGCGTCAGCAGCCTGACGACGTCCGACCAGCGCTCGGCGCGGTAGTTGATCGCGACACGCAGCCACTTGGCGTTGAGGAAGCCCGGCCGGCGTGCCAGCACGTCAGCGACCAGTTCGTTGGCCTTGGCAAGCTCACCGGCATCGTAAAGCCTTGCCGCATAAGCAAGTTGGAAGTCGTCGGGCTCGGTGGCGCGGAACTGCAGGTACAGTCCCGTGTCATAGAGGAAGCCGAGCTCGCCCGCGGCCAGGTCGATCTCGCGCTGCAGCACGCCGGCCGTACCCACCGTCCGCCAGACGGCGTCGATGACGGGCGCCGACGTATCCCCCGCCGCGGCCAGGCCGATCCACGCGTCACAGTGATCGTGCGCGATGCGCGCCAACCCAGCAAAGCCCGATCGAGCGGCCGACAGATCGGCCGGACGTTGCCGGTCGTTGACCGTCAGGCCAAGCGCACGACAACATGTGGCAAAGCGGCTGACCACATCGCGGTCGAGCCGGGGCGCTCCATGAGACGGAGCGGCGAGCGTGTCACTACCCATATGCGTGCACGGGAGCCACACGGCCCCCGTCTCTCTCCCTTATGTATGGCTAAGCTAACTTTTGCTGAAGTTAGCATCGCATAAGCTAAGTGTCGAGATGCACGTACTCGCCACAAAACGTGAATCGGCTCACGTTTTGGTGGCGGTGACCAGGCTGATCGTGCCCGTCATCAGGCCCGCTTCACTGTCTGCTGCGGGCACCGGCCGACCGAGCTGACGTAGATAGTCCGGCAGCGCCGTCGTCGCCGCGGTCCAGCCCCTGGACGAAAACCACTGCTCAGCCGGGGCATGCTGTTCGTTGTAGACGAGCGTGAAAAATGCGTTCTCCTCACCGGAGGCTTCCGCTTCCGCGCGCTTGGCCTCGAACGCCTCCCGCGGCATCGGGACGGCCTCCTCCACCGCCACGAAGCTTCCCGGGGCGGCCAGCCCGTCAATCCCGGCAAACAGGCGATCCTGTGCTGGCGCCGGCAAATAGATCAGTAAGCCCTCGGCAATCCACGCGGACGGCTTGGTGAGGTCGAATCCCTTTGCCGTAAGCGCTTGCGGCCAGTCCTCACGCAAGTCCACCGCAACCTCACGGCGCTCGGCGGTTGCCTTTTCTCCGAGCTCTTCGACGGTCTGGCGTTTGAACTCGAGCACCCGCGGTTGGTCCAACTCGTAGACAACAGTGCCATCGGCCCATGGCAACCGATATGCGCGGGAATCCAGCCCGGCCGCCAAGAGCACGACCTGGCGCACCCCGGCCTCGATGGCGCGACGGAAGTAGTCGTCGAAGTACTTGGTCCGCGCGCCTTGGAAGTTCACGAAGTGCGCACCGAACTCCGTCCGAAGCGGATGGTCGGGGTCCGTGCCGTCCACCGCGGCCGCCCAGTCCCCGCCCGCGGTACGGCAGAACACTTCGGCATAGGGGTCGACGGCCAGCGGATCGGGTTTTCGAGCTTCCAAAGCCCTTGAAGCAGCGACGAATAACGCTGTCTGCCCGACGCTCGTGGTGATGTCCCAGGTGTCATTGTCACTACGCACCTGCGCGAGGGTACGCCGCGAATCTGGCGGGAGACTGGCCGCTAGACCAGCGGACGCCCGGTGCGCACGCGCCAGTCCAAATCTCTGAGCAGTAGATTGAACGGGAACTGCCGCAGGACCGACGGCAGCAGATTGTTGACGGTGCGCAGCACCGCGATGATCCGGTTGAACCGCTGCTGGCGCTGGGGATCCCAGGGCAGCCGCATCTCGTCGCGGAACCGCTGCGGCAGAAAGCCCGTGGTGATCAAGCCGGTCAGGTTCTCCGACCAGCGTTGCAGCGGGCCGGGCAGGGCCATGCCGCGCAACCGGCCGACCGCGATCGGGTAGAGGTACTCGCGCACGGTGTCGTCGATGTGCACGTTGTCCAGATTTTCCTGCCAGTACTTGTCGAACGCGGCCCGGTCGGCCGGCCACATCTCCGGTGGCACCTGCAATGTGGTGCCCAGTGCCATGCCTTCTTGATAGTGGCGATCGGCGGTCTCGTCGTCCATCTCGCCGATGAACATCCGGTACACGTCCACTCCGCCTTTGTAGAGGCAGGGGGCGACCCACATCTGCAGGTCCTTGTCGAACGCGTTGTACTTCACCGGGCTGTCCTCGGTCGAGTAGACCTGGGCGTGGGCCTTGTTGACGGCCCGCCGGAAGGCGGCTTTCTGCTGGTCGGATCCGCGGGTGGCCACCGCGAGATACGTGAACGTCGTGCGGGCCCGCTTGATCGGATGCAGGTCGACCCGTCCGCTGTCGACGCGGCTCTCCAACACGCCGTAGCCGACGCCGGGACGTGCGAGCTGCATGATGACGTTCGCCGGGCCTGCCAACAGCGCCACGCCCATCAGCCCGTCATCGATGCTGGCACTGCGCCGCCGACAGCGCTTGTAAGCGGCCGGTGAGCTCACCGACTCGCCCATCGCACGCTCGACATGCGGAACCGGTTCGCTGACCGTCATGGCCACCCCTTCGGAAAGTGAGAACCTGTGTTTCCTGATACTGGCCTGCCGCACTGACAGGTGTCAAGATGTTCGAGTGACACCGGTCCGCCCGTACCGCGGTATCGAAGCGGCCGACCGCCTCGCGCAGCGCCGCGGTCAGCTGCTGGAGGCCGGGCTGGACGTATTGGGCGCCGACGGCGCCGAGCTCACGGTTCGAGCCGTATGCCAACGGGCCGGGCTCGCTGCGCGCTACTTCTACGAGAGCTTCAACGACAAGAACGACTTCATCGCCGCGGTCTACGACTGGGTGATCGCCGACATCGCCACCTCCACGCAAGCGGCCGTCGCAGCGGTCCCCGTGCCGGAACAGACGACCGCAGGCATGGCCAACATCGTTCGCATCATTGCCGACGACCCCAGGATCGGCCGGCTGCTGTTCAGCACGAAGTTGTCCAACGAGGTACTGGCCCGCAAGCGGATCGAGGGCATCGGGTTCTTCGCGGCGCTGTTCGGACAGCACGCCGGTGACACGCTGCGGGTGCAGGAGAACGATCAGCTCAGGGCCATGGGCTATTTCGCGGTCGGTGGAGTGACCCATACGATCAGCGCCTGGCTGTCGGGTGAGATCGCGTTCACCCCAGAACAACTCGTTGACCAATTGCGCTCGATGCTCGACGCGCTCGCCGGCCGGCCGTACCGGAACCGGCCGTGACCGGACCCGCGTTGCACTGGCCGTGCCGGGCGTTGGTTCCCTACATCGACTTCTTCGGTTACTGGCAGCGTGACGACGACGGCGAAGCCCACCGCAGCCGGGCACTTCCGCGCGGTGCGGCGACCGTCATCATCGACGTCAGCCCACGTCAGCGAGTCGACTTCTATGCCGCGGACGGCGCGACCCGTCTCGACGTCGGGACGGCTTTCGTGGCCGGTGCGGGCAGCATTTCCTATGTCACACAGATCGATTCGGCCCAGACCGTCCTGACCGTACATTTCCACCCCGGTGGTGCGGTGCCGTTCCTGGACGGCCCGCTCGGTGACCTCGAGAACGCGTGCGTCGGGCTGGCCGAGATCTGGGGCCGCGACGGCGTCGCCCTGCACGCCCGGTTGATCGAGGCGACGTCCATCCGGCACCGGATCACGCTTCTCGAAGAGTTTCTGTTGGCCCGCATGCGGTTACGCCATCCCGCATTGACGACGGTACTCCAAGCCGTCGAACGCAACCCGTCGATGCGGGTGGCTGACGCCGGCGCGCAGATCGGCCTGTCGCCGAAGCGCCTCATCGCATTGTTTCGCTCAGAGGTGGGCGTGACTCCCAAGACCTATCTGCGGGTTCGGCGGTTCCAAGCCGCCATGCGGCGGCTCGACACCGGCGCCGAGGGTGGTGCCACGATCGCGGCCGATCTCGGCTACTTCGATCAGGCCCACTTCGTCAGGGAGTTCCGGTCCTTCACCGCCATGACGCCCACCGAGTACGTGCGACGCCGCATGTGGCTGCCCAGCCACGTGGGCATCAACCGGTGAACCGCCGCGTCACCGCCTGCGACCAACCCGGATCACCCGTGCGGGCGTACCGCACCCACGCACTGTGCATCTGCGCCGCCAGCACGGCCGGGGGCCGGCCGGGACCGAGCAGCGCGCCGCGGCCACGCAACACCTCGAGGTCAAGAACGTCGAACACGAACGGCAGTTCCATCGCGTGGCAGGCTCCCAGCTGACCGTCCAATGCCGCTGAATTCCAGGTGAATTCATAGCGGTACGTCGGTTCGCCGCCCAACTGCGCATGCGCATCGGCCAACCGATCACTGCCGGTCCGAAACAACGCGTCGCCCAGGATCGCCGAACGCAGTTCGCCCCAAGTCGCATCCGGGTGGCGGGCCCGGTAATCCTGCACCAGCGCAGTCGGATCGGCGCACACGCGCGCCGCCAGCGCATCGACGTCGTCGCGGGTCGAGGTGTCGAGTTGGCCCTGTGGCACGAGGTAGAGGTTGCCTTCCGCACTGTTCGTCCCGATGAGCAGACCGATGTCGGGATTCACCGATTCGCCCGGCTGCCGGTCCAGCACCAAGCTGAAGGGGCTGAGCCCGACCAACGGGTCGAACCGGTCGGCGGTTCGCAGATCCAGCCCGGCCAGGTCGCTGACCACGTCCACGAGCTGCCGATCGGAGAGCGGGCCAAAGCCTGTGACGGTGGGTTCGACACCCAGCGCTTGGGCCGCCGCCGCTGTGACCCGGCCGGCCTGCTCCGGCGTGAACGCGCCGAAACCGTTGCCGCTCTGCATGATCACCCGCCGCACCAACCTTCCGGCCTCGGCGGTCGCGAGCACACCAGCGGTGAGCGTCGCGCCCGCGGACTGGCCGAACAGCGTGACGTTGTCCGGATCCCCGCCGAATGCCGCGATATTGGCCTGGACCCAGCGCAGCGCGGCCAGCACATCGAGCAGCCCGCGGTTGGCCGGGGCGCCAGGCAGATCGAGGAATCCGACGACGCCCAATCGATAGGTGACCGTCACCAGAACCACGCCGTCACGCGCGAACGCGGTGCCGTCGTAGAGAGGTGAGCGCGTCGAACCCGAGACGAAACCTCCCCCGTGCACGAACACCATGACCGGTGCGCGATGCGCGGCAGGCGGTGCCCACACATTGACGGTGAGGTAGTCGGGTTCTGGGACCCAACCGGGGCCGAAGAACGGCGACATGTCCAGCCGCCCGAAGCCGTCGCGCCGTGCTTGCGGGGCGGTGGGTCCGGGCGCGGTCGCGTCGCGGACGTCTCGCCATGGCTCGTGGGGCTGCGGTGCGGCGAAGCGGCCGGCACCGACCGGCGGTGCGGCGTAGGGAATGCCGTAGAAGACGTGCGCATCCCGGATCCGGCGACCCCGAACGGGGCCGGTAGCGGTGTCGACGTTCGGCTCAGGCATGGTAGGCCAGCCGTTCGAACGGCGCCCATGCCTTGATGGCGAACCGGTCTCCGTCGCGCACCACCTCAGCACCGCCGTGCCCGCCGAGATGAGCGGGGAACACGAGCGTGTTCGTGTCGGCCGCCCTGCCGAGCACGTTGTGCCGCGTGGCCCGCGCGAGTTCGGGATCCTCGCAGAAGCAGCTGTTCGTGTCGGGTTCGACGAATTGCAGTGCGGTGTGCAACATGTCGCCGACAAACACGGCGCGGTCGGTACCCGACTGCAACGTCACCACCGATGAACCCGGCGTGTGCCCGGGTGCGGGCGTCAACGCCAGATTGCCGTCGATCTGAAACTTGTTCTCCCACAACAACGTCTGCCCGGCGGCATGTACGGGTGCGACGCTGTCGGCGAACACGTCGCGCTGGCCCGCGTTGGCGTGGCGCGCGTTGTCGGGATTCCAGAACTCGAAGTCAGGCCTGGGCATGAGATAGGTCGCGTTCGGGAACGTCGGGATCCAGCTGCCATCGTCGAGATAGGTGTTCCAACCCACATGGTCGACGTGCAGGTGCGTGTTGATCACCAGGTCGACGTCCTCGGGCGCGACTCCGGCCGCCGCGAGGTTGCCGAGGAACTCGGTGTCGAGGTCGTGCCACACCGGCGAGTGCGGCCGGCTCTTGTGATTGCCGACGCCCGTGTCGACGAGAATGTTCTTGCCCTCGCTGCGCAGCAGCCAGGTCTGGATCGCCGATATGCAGATATCGGCCGCGGGATCGTAGAAATCCGGTGCCAGCCAATGTTCGTGACGCTGCCAGGCCCCGTCGGGACTGTCCGGGAAGAACGTCCGCGGTGACATCTCGACCGAACCGTAATACTCCATGACACGGGTGACCGTCACATCGCCCAACACAATCTGGTTCATGGCAACCAGCCTGCGGATCTCCGGGCGACCGAGCCAGACCCGCGTTTGCCTACCACTGGCAGGGTCAGGCAGCCGATGCCATCGGGGCGCATAGTGGTGTGATGACCACCGGACAACTGGGCGAGTTCCTGCGGGCACGGCGCAGCCGGCTGCGACCCGAGGACGTCGGCCTGCCCCGGTTCGGCGAGCGCCGACGCGTGAGCGGCCTGCGACGCGAGGAGCTCGCCCAGCTGGCCGGGGTGAGCGTGTCCTACTACACCCGTTTGGAGCAGGGACAGTCGGTGAACGCGTCGGAGGCCATCCTCGACGCACTGGCCGACGCATTGAAGCTCGACAACCACGAGCGCAGGCATCTGCGGGAACTCGCCGCCCAACGGCCGCAGCCGACCCGGCGCCCGCCGGTCGAGCGGGTCAGCTCATTGACCCGGGACCTGCTGCGCTCACTCGACAATGTGCCCGCGCTCGTGGTCGGTCGCCGCACCGACATCCTGGCGTGGAACACGCTCGGACACGCGCTGTTCGCCGGGCACGTCGACCCGACGCTGGTCGACCGGCCGGCGGACCGGCCCAACCTCGCCCGGCTGTTGTTCCTCGATCCGCACACCCGCGACCTGTACGTCGACTGGCCGCGCAAAGCTCGCGCGGTGGTGGGCAACCTGCGCCTGGTCGCCGGTAGGCATCCCGAGGATGCGCTGTTGGCCGGTTTGATCGGCGAACTGTCCATGCAGAGCCAGGAATTCGTCTCGCTGTGGGCTGATCACCGGGTCAAGCCGTGCGAGGCCGACACCTATGACCTGCGTCATCCGCTGGTCGGTTCGCTCACGGTCACGCAACAGAATCTGAGGGTGGCCCGCAATCCCGAGCAGTCGCTGTGCCTGGTGACCACCGCCGCCGGGTCGGCTTCGGCGGACACGATGCAATTACTGGCCCGATCCGTCGATGGCAAAAATATCCAAGCCGACTCCATGGCCGGCCACGCATGATGTCGCCATGCAGAAACCGGGACAAACCCCAGGACGTCCGGTAGCGGACACGGGCCTGCTGGTCGCCGCGATCCGAGCCGAGGAAACCCGCAGGGCCGACGGGCTGTTCAGCGACCCGTTCGCCGAGAAGCTGGCGGGAGAATCGGGCAGGCGGCTACTGGCCGACGCGCTCGCCGCGACGGGTGAGAAGACCACGCTGCAGATCATCGTCCGCACCCGATTCTGGGACGAGGCGCTGTTGCGCGCCACGCGAACCGTCGATCAGGTCGTGATCCTCGCCGCCGGTATGGACGCGCGGGCCTACCGCTTGCCATGGCCGGACGGCACCGTGGTCTTCGAACTCGACCAGCCCGCGGTCATCGCCGCCAAGAACGAACTGCTGGCCGAGGACCGACCGCGATGCCGTCGCGTCGCACTCGGCGTCGACCTCACCGAGGACTGGACCGCATCGCTGCACGACAACGGTTTTGACGCGGACAAGCCGGCGGTGTGGCTGATCGAGGGCCTGCTGCAGTACCTCGACGAGGCCGCCGTGCACACGCTGTTCGACCGTGTGGACGCGATGTCGGCGGCGGGCTCGGTACTGCTGTACGACGTCGTGGGCAAGACCCTGTTGGATGCGGCCATGCTCGCCGCGGTGCGAGAGTCGATGGCCGCCAGCGGCGCTCCCTGGTTGTTCGGGACGGATCAGCCTGGCGAGCTGAGCGGGCGGCTGGGCTGGTCGGCCGTCGTCACCGACATCGCCGAGCCGGGCAACGCATGGAACCGCTGGTTCGCACCGGCAGTGCCGCTCGATGTCCCGGGGGTGCCACGCGGTTACTTCGTCGAGGCCACCAAGCCCGGCTGATCGGCCGGAGGCGTGCGGTCGGCCGACGTCTTCGGCGCGACGTGCACGTCGTCTTCGGTGAATTCCTTGGTCCAGCAGGCGAATTCCAGCGTGATCCCGTCCGGGTCGAAGAAGTAGAAGGACCGCACGTATACGCCGGGATGCACGGTCGGCGACACCTGCATCTCACTGTTGTCGTGATTGAGCACCGGCCCGACCCGGACCCCTTTGGCCTTGAGCTTCTGCCGATACTCGTCGAACTTCTCGGCGGGTACGTGCAGCGCAAGGTGATTCAGTGATCCGGTGGCGCTGACGATCTCGCCGATGCCGGGGATCGCGGCCGGCGCGGAGATGCCGGGAACTCCGTCGGGGGCGTCGCGGAACCAGAAGAAGGCGATGCAGTCGCCGTTGCCTGCGTCGAAGAAGAAGTGCTGGCCGATGCCGCCGGGCAGGTCCAGCGATTTGATCAGCGGCATGCCGAGCACGTTGCTGTAGAAGTCGACGGTGCGTTCCATGTCCGAGCACACCAGTGCCACATGGTTGATTCCGCCGAACTCGAATTCGGAGTTGGGATTGTTGGGCTTGATCACGTCGTGACTCCTCCGATGCGAACGCGCCCAAAGCTGGCGCCGCTCCGAAACTGAATCTAACATCAGATTCAGATTCGATCAATGATCCGAGGAGCCCGGTGACCGTCAGCCCCCGCGAACAGCTGCCGACCGCACGCGGCAGGCAGACCCAGGCCGCCATCGACGCGGCCGCCCGGACAGTCATCGCACGCAAAGGCATACTGGCCGCCACGATCGCGGACATCGCCGCCGAGGCGGGGCGTTCCACGGCGTCGTTCTACAACTACTACGACTCCAAGGAAGCGATGGTGCGCGAATGGGCGCTGCGCTTTCGCGACGAGGCCCGCGACCGTGCCCGCGCGGTCGGCCAACCCGGTCTGACGAACTGGGAACGGTCCTATCAAGCCGTATCCGCGCATTGGACGACCTACCGGCACCGGCTCGCCGAGATCATCAGCGTGTCCCAGCTGGCAATGGTCAACGACGATTTCGCGCACTACTGGGCCGAGATCTGCGAGCTTCCCATCTCGTTGATCACCGGGATGGTCGAACACGCGCAGCGCCAAGGCTTCTGCCCCGGCGACGTCCCGCGGCTGACCGCCGAAGCGCTCGTGTCGATGCTCAACCAGTTCTGTTTCGTGAAACTATCGGGCGGTAATGCCGACGATGTCGACGACGAAGCCTGCATCATGGCTCTGGCCAACGTGTTCTACCGGACCATCTATCACGAGGGGACCGCGCGCGCATGAGCAGAACATCCGGGGCGTCTCCCGCCGCAGGCGTCATCCGCGAGTTCATCGGAGTGGAATCACCGACCGCACGCCGCGCCGGCGCAGGCGGTCACCCGTGCCAGGGCATCTACTACCGCGGCGTGGGCCGCAAGCCGAAGATCGCGGTGATCGCGACCCATTACCAGATCGACTTCTCCGAGCACTACATCGCCGACTATCTCGCCACCAGAGGCGTCGGCTTCCTGGGCTGGAACACGCGCTTCCGCGGGTTCGAGAGCAGTTTTCTGTTGGACCACGCGCTGGTCGACATCGGCGTGGGCGTGCGCTGGCTCCGCGAAGTCGCCAACATCGAAACCGTTGTGCTGCTCGGCAACTCCGGTGGCGGTTCGTTGATGGCCGCCTACCAGGCGCAGGCCAACGACCACCACGTCACGCCGATGGAGGGCATGCGACCCGCAGCGGGCCTCACCGACCTACCGCCCGCCGACGGCTATGTGGCCAGTGCGGCGCATCCCGGGCGGCCCGATGTGCTGACCGCCTGGATGGACGCCTCGGTGGTCGACGAGAACGACGCGGTCGCCACCGATCCCGAACTCGATCTGTTCGACGAGCGCAACGGGCCGCCGTACTCGCCGGACTTCGTGTCCCGGTATCGCGCGGCGCAGGTGGCCCGCAACGAGGCCATCACGGACTGGGCCGAGCAGGAACTCAAACGCGTTCAGGCCGCGGGCTATTCGGATCGGCCGTTCACGGTGCTACGGACCTGGGCCGATCCCAGGATGGTCGACCCGGCGATCGAACCGACACGGCGCCAGCCCAACCTGTGCTACGCGGGAGTCCCGGTGAAGGCCAACCGGTCGGCGCGGGGTATCGCCGCGGCCACCACCCTGCGTAACTGGATCGGCATGTGGAGCCTGCGCCATGCGCAGACGAGAGCCGAACCCCATCTCGCCCGCATCACCTGCCCGGCACTGGTGATCAACGCCGACCAGGACACCGGCGTGTATCCATCCGACGCACAGCGGATCTACGACGCGCTTGGCGGCACCGACAAGAGTCAGTGCTCGATCGACACCGATCACTACTTCACCACGCCGGGGGCCCGCAGCGAGCAGGCCGACACGATCGCGCGATGGATCGCGAAGCGGTGGCGGTGAATCCCGGCCCTCTCCGGGTCCTCGCACACTTCGTTCCCGGCGACAAAGTGCTGGATTTCCTTGCCCCGCATCAGGACTGGCTCGATGTACGGTTCTGCGCCGAGGACGACGACGAAACCTTCTACCGAGAGTTGCCCGAGGCCGAAGTCCTCTGGCACGTGCTGCGCCCGATCTCGGGCGACGATCTGCACCGCGCGCTGCGGCTGCGCCTCGTACACAAGCTGGGTGCGGGGGTGAACACGATCGACGTGGACACCGCGACGCAGCTCGGCATCCTGGTGTCGAACATGCCCGGTGCCAACGCCCCCTCGGTCGCCGAGGGCACCATTGTGCTGATGCTCGCGGCGCTGCGGCGGCTGCCCGAACTCGATCGCACCACGCGCGCCGGTCGCGGCTGGCCGTCCGATCCCACGCTGGGTGAGACGGTCCGCGATCTCGGCAGCTGCACAGTGGGTCTCATCGGATACGGCAACGTCGCCAAGCAGGTCGAGCGGATCGCGCAGGCCATGGGAGCCGAGGTCATCCACACCAGCACCCGCGACACCGGCCATCCACGCTGGCGCAGCCTGCCCGACCTGCTGGCGGCCAGCGACGTCGTCTCGCTGCACCTGCCACTGACCGACGCCACCCGCGGCCTGCTCGGACCCGACCAACTGGCCGCGATGAAACCCGGCGCAGTAGTGGTCAACACCGCGCGCGGACCGATCATCGACGAGCCCGCGCTCATCGACGCGCTCAAGTCGGGACGGCTGGGGGCGGCCGGTCTCGACGTGTTCGAGACCGAGCCGCTACCCCATGACAGCCCGCTCCTTGAGCTGTCCAACGCTGTCTATACCCCGCATGTGGCGTGGTACACCGCCGACACCATGCGCCGGTATCTGACGGCGGGGGTCGAGAATTGCCGGCGCATCCACGACGGGGAGCCGCCCGCGAACGTGGTCAACAAAGTTACATAGGCCGTCCAAGTGGCGCCGGTCACGTCACGGTACCCTCGAAACCGACCGACCGGTTATTAGGGAACTGCCCCGCATGGAGGTTATGCATGCCCATCGCAATCCTGTCCGAGCACACTGACCTGGCCGATTCGGTCCGGTCGTTCGTCGAGCGGGTGGCCCCGTCCGAGGTTCTCCACGAGGCGCTGGAAACCCCCATCGCCAACCCGCCCTCCTATTGGAAGGCTGCCGCAGACCAGGGTCTGCAAGGCCTGCATCTGTCCGAGTCGGTTGGCGGACAGGGTTTCGGAATCCTCGAGTTGGCCATCGTGCTGGCCGAGTTCGGATACGGCGCGGTGCCCGGCCCGTTCGTCCCGTCGGCGATCGCGAGCGCCCTCATCTCCGCCAACGACCCGGACGCCAAGGTGCTCAGCGAACTGGCTTCCGGTGACGCCATCGCCGCCTACGCCATCGACTCCGGCTTGACCGCGACCCGCCACGGCACCGAACTCGTGATCCGCGGCGAGGTGCGTGCCGTCCCTGCCGCCGCGCAGGCGTCGATCCTGGTGTTGCCGGTCGCCATCGACTCCGGCGAGGAATGGGTGATCCTCGACGCCGACCAGCTCGAGATCGAACCGGTCAAGAGTGTCGACCCGCTGCGTCCGCTCGGCCATGTGCGGGCCAACGCGGTCGAGATCACCGACGATCGCGTGCTCGCCAATCTCAGCCGGCCGCTCGCCCGGGCACTGATGTCGACGCTGCTGTCTGCCGAGGCCATCGGCGTCGCCCGCTGGGCCACCGACACCGCCGCCGAGTACGCCAAGATCCGTGAGCAGTTCGGCAGGCCCATCGGCCAGTTCCAGGCCATCAAGCACAAGTGCGCGGGTATGGTCGCCGAGACGGAGCGGGCCACCGCGGCCGTGTGGGATGCGGCCCGGGCGCTCGACGAGAGTGATTCCGCGGACGCGCATTTCGAGTTCGCCGCCGCGGTGGCTGCCACGTTGGCGCCAGCCGCAGCCCAGCACTGCACGCAGGACTGCATCCAGGTGCACGGCGGAATCGGGTTCACCTGGGAACACGACACCAACGTCTATTACCGCCGCGCACTGCTGCTGGCGGCGTGCTTCGGACGGTCCGCCGATTACCCGCAGCAGGTGGTCGACACCGCCACCAGCACCGGCATGCGGCCGGTCGACATCGACCTCGATCCGGAGACCGAGAAGCTGCGTGACGAGATCCGCGCCGAAGTGGCTGCGTTGAAAGCACTTCCGAGCGGGCCCGAGCGCAACACCGCCATCGCCGAAGGCGGTTGGGTGCAGCCGCATCTGCCCAAGCCGTGGGGCCGCGCCGCCGAGCCGATCGAGCAGATCATCATCGCCCAGGAGTTCTCGTCGGGCCGCGTGAAGCGTCCCCAGATGGGCATCGCGTCATGGATCATCCCGTCGATCGTGGCGTTCGGCACCGACGAGCAGAAGCAGCGCTTCCTGCCGCCCACGTTCCGCGGCGAAATGATCTGGTGCCAGCTCTTTTCCGAGCCCGGCGCCGGCTCAGACCTGGCGAGCCTGACCACCAAGGCCACCAAGGTCGACGGCGGATGGAAGATCACCGGCCAGAAGATCTGGACCACGGGCGCTCAGTACTCGGCCTGGGGCGCGCTGCTGGCCCGCACCGATCCGAACGCTCCGAAACACCAGGGCATCACGTACTTCCTGCTCGACATGAAGGCGCCCGGCGTGGAGGTCAAGCCGCTGCGTGAGCTGACCGGCAACGCGATGTTCAACACCGTGTTCATCGATGACGTGTTCGTGCCCGACGACATGGTGCTCGGCGAGGTGAACCGCGGTTGGGAGGTCAGCCGCAACACGCTCACCAATGAGCGCGTGTCGATCGGCAGCAGCGAGCCGCCGTTCCTGGCCAATCTTGACCAGTTCGTCGCGTTCCTGCGCGACGGCCAGTTCGATCAGATCGAGCAGAACCACGCGGGCCGGCTCATCGCCGAAGGCCACGCCGCCAAGGTCCTCAACCTGCGGTCCACACTGTTGACGCTGGCCGGCGGCGACGCCATGCCCGCCGCGGCCATCTCGAAGTTGCTGTCGATGAAGACCGGCCAGGGTTATGCGGAGTTCGCGGTGGCGTCGTTCGGCACCGACGGAGCGATCGGCGATGCCGACCAGGAGCCCGGCCGCTGGGCCGATTACCTCCTGGCCAGCCGCGCCACCACGATCTACGGCGGCACCACCGAGGTGCAGCTCAACATCATCGCCGAGCGTCTCCTGGGCCTCCCCCGCGATCCGTAACTTTCTGACCGCGAAACTGCGCTGAGGGTCGTTGCCGCGTCGCGGTAACGACCCTCCGTGCATTCTCGGGAGCTCGCCATACGTAGGCGTACCGTCGAAATAGGTGGCTATCGACGACGGTTGGCACTAATGATGAGTACTTCTAAACATCGCGTCCTGCGCTTGACCGGTGCAACAGCGGCAGCGTTCGCACTGCTCGCCGGTCCTTCGGTGGTGGGGAGCCAAAGCACACCCACCGCGGACGCCCGGCCATGTGTAAACGGGGTCATCCCGTGGAACCCCTACATCGTGAACTGTAATCTGCCACCGAGGACGACACCCAAGGTGCGTGGCGCCGCACCCGATGCCGGCGCCATCATCGCGTGCCGAGACCGGCCGGGTTGCCTGGGGTGGTACGTCAATGGGCCGTGAACATGACAAATGACGTCGAGAAACGCTGGCACGATCCCGGCATGTTCCGGTCGGCGGTCACGTATGTCGTGATCGTCGCGGCAATCGCCGGAATCGCGTTGGCGTTCTATGCTTTTGACCGTTCCCTACTTTCGGCGGTGCTGGTGCCCACCATCACGTTCGTGGGCGGCGTCGGCGCATTCATCCGGACGTATCAGATCTGGCGGGCCGAGGGCACCTGGCCGATCTGGCAAGGCGCCGGTTGGTTCCTGCTCGCGCTGTCGCTCGTGTGTCTCGCGGTGCCAGGCTCCGCAATGATGTCCTGATTCCGTTACGGCAGAATCGAATCGACGTAACCACCGTCGACCCGCAATGCGCCACCGGTGGTCGCCGATGCCAACGGAGACGCCAGGTAGGCGACCATGTTGGCAATCTCTTCCGGCTCGATCAGCCGCTGCAGAAGCGATTGCGGCCGATGCTTGCGCATGAACTCACGCTGCGCTTCGTCCCATGGCAATGATTTGTCGACCAGCTGGTAGACAAAATCCTCGACTCCCGCGGTGTGGGTGGGACCGGCGATCACCGAGTTGACGGTCACGCCGGTGCCCGCGGCGTCCTTCGCGAAACCGCGCGACACCGCGAGCAACGCTGTCTTCGACACCCCGTAATGGATCATCTCCTCGGGGATGACGATGGCCGAATCGCTTGCGATCTGAATCGCCCGGCCCCAGCCCTTTTCTGTCATACCAGGCAGGTAGCTGCGGATAAGCCGCACGGCCGCAAGGACATTCACGTCGAAGTAGGAGCGCCACTGCTCGTCGGTGATCTCGCGGGCAGGCACCGCCCCGAAGATGCCGAGGTTGTTGACCAAGATGTCGACGGCGGGCAACTGCCGCAGCAGATCCGCCGTCCCGTCCTCGGTGGCGACGTCGGCCGCGACGCCGATGACGTCGTGATCGCCCAACTTGGCGACGGCTTCATCGACACGCGACGCCGTGCGCCCGTTGATCGCGACGCGTGCCCCGCTGCGGGCGAGCGCCTCGGCGATGGCAAGGCCGATGCCCTGCGTCGAGCCCGTGACTAGTGCGGTCTTTCCGGTGAGGTCGATGTTCACGACGCAGTACTACCACCGGGAGCGACGAACTATTCCCCCTTTTCGCCGCGAACAGACACGTAAGTCCCTCAATCGCCGAGAAACGGGGTACCTACGTGTCTGTTCGCCGGGGAAAGTCAGTCTCCCGCACTCGTCTCGCCAGGGGCGCCGACTTCGATATTGCGAAGCTCACGCTTGAGGATCTTGCCGGTCGGGTTACGCGGCAACTCATCGAGGAAAATCACCTCGCGCGGCACCTTGTAGCGGGCCAGGTGTTCTTTGACGTAGAGCTTGATGGCGTCCTCGTCGACGCTGGCCCCTTCGGCCTTGACCACGAACGCGCGCAGCCGGTGTCCCCACTCCTTGTCCTCGACCCCGAGCGCGGTGGCTTCGACGACCTCGGGATGGCCGCTGATGAGGTCTTCGACCTCGGCGGGGAACACGTTCTCACCGCCGGACACGATCATCTCGTCGTCACGGCCGCTGACGTAGAGCAGACCGTGCTCGTCGAAGTAGCCGACATCGCCCGACGACATCATGCCGTCGATGATCTGCTTGCCGCCGCCACCCGTATAGCCCTCGAACGGGAAGGTGTTGCGTACGAAGATGCGCCCGACCTCACCCTGCGGCAGCTCGTGGCCGTTGTCGTCGAGGATCTTCACCGTGATGCCCTTGACCACCGGGCCGACGGTTGCGGGGTTGAGCGACAGATCCTTGGGGCGCGCGATGCTCGCGAACGCGATCTCGGTTGAGCCGTACAGGTTGTAGATGACCGGGCCGAGATCCTTGAGCGCCCGCGTGGCCAGTTCCGCGCCGAGCTGAGAGCCGGACACGAACACGATGCGCAGCGACGACAGGTTGGGCTTGGGCTGGGTCTGCTCGAGATGGTCGAGCATGCGCGAGAGCATCACCGGGACCACCACCACGGCAGTCACCTTGTGCTTCTCGATGTCGGCGAGCACCGTGGCCGGCTTGAAGCGCCGGCGCAGCACGAGCGTCGAACCCAGCATCATCGCGATGGTGCTGTGCAGGAAGCCGAGCGCATGGAACATCGGCGCCGGCAGCGACGTCACTTCACCCGCCTTGAACGGCACGTGGGAGAGGACACCGCCGATAGGGGCAAGCGACGGCGGCGCGCCGCGGTTCGCGCCCTTGGGGGTGCCGGTGGTGCCGCTGGTCAGGATGATGATCGACGAATGCTTGCTGACCTTGGCCGCCGGCCTGCCGTTGCTGCGTGCGATGACGTCGGCAAGGGTTTCGTCGGTGCTCCCGGACGGTTCTTCCTTGTCGGGATTGGTGCCCAGCGCGCGCAGCTTCCCGAGCTCGGGTTCGGCCTGCGCGACGGCAGCGGTGTACTCGTCGTCGTAGATGATCACCTTGGCGCCCTCGCGCGCGGCGACCTCCTTGATCTGCGGGCCAGAGAATTCACTGTTGAGCAGGATGATGCGCGCCCCGGCGCGGGCCGCACCGTAGACCGACACCAGAAACCACCGGTGGTTGCGGGCCAGGATCGCCACGCCGTCACCGGCCCGAACGCCCATCGTGACCAGTTCGTTGGCGAGGGCGTGTGCGGCGGAGTTCAGTTCGCCGAACGTCATCTCGCCGTTGTCGTCGATGACCGCGACACGGTTCGGGTGCCGACGCGCGTTCAGCGACGCGATCATGCCGATCTCGCCCCAGTTGCGGATGTCGACGAGCATTGCGGCCATGTTCTGCGGCGACTCCAGTTTGAGTGCCCCCGCCTCGAACATCTTGCGGGCGTAATGCAGCTCGGCAGCGCCACGGTCGAGGTATTGCTTTGCCTTCGCGGTCACTTGCGCCGGCAGGTCAGACAGACTTGGCATGCCGACACAATATGTGACAGCTATCGCACCCGGGGTAACTCACTACGATGAGGTGATGGCCGGTGCACTGTCGCTGGAGTTGGACGGCCTGCAGGTGTCGGTCACCAACCCGGACAAGGTGGTTTTCCCTGGGTTCGACGGCCGTCCGGGTGTCACCAAACTGGATCTGATCCGCTATTACCAAGCGGTCGCCGACGGTGCCTTGCGCGGGGTTTACGACCGTCCGATGATCCTCAAACGCTTCGTCAAAGGCATCACTGTCGAGGCGGTCTTCCAGAAACGGGCCCCGGAGAAGCGGCCGGATTTCATCGAGGTGGCCGAACTCAAGTACCGGTCCGGCACGTCGGCCAAGGAGGCCGTGATCCGCAACGCCGCCGGGCTGGCGTGGGCGGTGAACCTCGGTTGTGTCGACCTCAACCCGCATCCCGTACGGTCCGACGACCTCGACCATCCCGACGAGTTGCGGGTCGATCTGGACCCGATGCCCGGCGTCGAGTGGGGTCAGATCGTCGACGTCGCCCTCGTGGCCCGCGAGGTTCTCGAGGATTACGGGCTGACGGCCTGGCCCAAGACGTCCGGCTCGCGCGGGTTTCACATCTATGCCCGGATCGAGCGCCGCTGGCCGTTCAAGCAGGTCCGGCTCGCGGCCCAGACCGTCGCCCGCGAAGTGGAGCGCCGCGCCCCCGACCTGGCGACCGCCCGCTGGTGGAAAGAGGAACGCGAAGGCGTGTTCGTCGACTTCAACCAGAACGCGTTCGACCGGACCGTGGCCTCGGCCTATTCGGTGCGTGCGACGCCGGACGCGCGGGTGTCGACCCCGTTGCGCTGGGACGAGGTAGCCGAGTGCCGCCCCGAGGCGTTCACGATCGCCACGGTGCCGGACCGGTTCGCCGAACTGGGCGATCCGTGGGAAGGCATGGACACCACCGTCGGCGAGCTGGATGCGTTACTGGCCCTTGCCGAAGAGCTCGGGCCCGCCGAGAAAGCGCCGAAGGGCGCGTCGCGCGACGGGCGCAGGCAATCGACCATGCCGTTGATCGAGATCGCCCGCACGAAAACCAAAGACGAGGCGATGGCCGCACTCGACGTGTGGAAGGGGCGGTACCCGGATGTCGCCGAAAAGCTTGAGCCCGTGGACATTCTGGTCGACGGCATGCGTGGCCCCAGCTCGATCTGGTACCGCATCCGCATCAACCTGCAACACGTCCCGGAAACCGAACGCCCGCCGCAGGAAGAACTGATCGCCGACTACAGCCCGTGGGAGCACTACAACGGCGCGCAGTGGCGCCGTTGACCGTCACCGCTCGAACGGTCCCGGCAACGGACCGAATCTCCCGTTGCCCCGGCGTATTTCACATACCTTCCAGCCGTCGAGGTTCTCCACGGTGAACGCGATGTCGAGATCTGTGACGTCGCTGTAGTAGCCGGTGACGATGCGCCGGTTTCCCGCGCCATCGGGTTCGACCGACAGCAGATCCGGCCCCGCCGAGTACGCCTCGAGGAAATGGGCGCGAACCTCGTCGTCGGTGTGGGGCTCCATCGCGGTGGCCAGCGCTCCACATGCCCCGGATCGCAGGGTCGCGACGTCGCCGGTCTTCGCGGCGGCGATGTGCCGGTGCACGGCATGCTCGGGTGACGCTGCGGCCGTGTTCGCGCCGTCGGTACAGGCGGCCGTCAACCCGGCCATGGCGATCACCGCCCACCTGGCATACCGATTGACGAGCATGAACAAACCGTAGCCCAGCGGTCACCCGCCGATCAGATCTACATATCCCTGGATGTGGGCCCGGGCCAGTTCGGCAGCCTTGTTGCCCTGTCCGCGGGACAGGGCGGTGACGATACCGCGGTGCTCGCAGCGCAGGTTCGACGCGACGCCCGCCCAATCGTCGAGCAACGGCACGCCCGCCAGGATGTAGCCCTGGATCGGGCCACGCAGCGCGGCCATCATCGCCTCCACCACCACGTTGCCGGCGAGCGCGGTCAGCGCCAGGTGGAAGTCGGCATCGATCCGGTGGAACTGTTCGGGTTCCAGCGCCGGATCGTCCATGGCGTCGAGCATGGCCCTGATCTCTGTGAGATCAGGGCGCGGACTGAGCGCAGCCGCATCACGTAATGCTGAGGTCTCCAAGAGAATTCGGGTACGCACCAGATCTTCGATGGGCAACGCCCGCGTCGCGGTGTGCAGTCGAAGCGCCGATCCGATCGAGGTGGCGGCATCGGCCGTGATGATCGCGCCCGCGTCCGGGCCGGAGCCGGCCGCAGTCCGGACCACGCCCATGGCCTCCAGCACGCGGATCGCCTCGCGCACCGAGGCCCTGCTGACCGACAGGCTCTCGGCCAATGCGCGCTCGGCCGGCAGTCGGTCGCCCACGGCCAGTGTGCCCGCGACGAGATCTCGCTCGATCCGCTCCAGCACCAGCTCGTGTGCGCGCATGACGACGAGAATAGCGCCTTTCGCTGGTGTGGTCTGACCACACGGGTTATTGTGGTCAGACCACAGCCTAGGAGTGTTCATGCGAATCGCCCTGTTCGCGACCTGCCTGGCGGATGCGCTCTTCCCACCCGCCGCGATCGCCACGGTCCAACTGCTCGAGCGGCTGGGCCACCAGGTGGTCTTCCCGTCGAGCCAAACGTGTTGCGGTCAAATGCATATCAACACCGGTTACCTCAAGGAGGCCGTCGGTGTGGTCCGCAACCACGTCGAATCATTCGAGAGCGCGGGGTGCGACGCGGTCGTCGCCCCCTCCGGATCGTGTGTCGGCTCAGTCCGCCACCAGCACGCCATGGTGGCCCGCCGGGCCGGAGACGAGGCGCTGGCCACGCGCGCCGAGAACATCTCATCCCGCACCTACGAGCTGTCGGAGTTCCTGATCGACGTGCTCGGCGTGGATGATGTCGGCGCCTACTATCCACACCGCGTCACCTACCACCCGACCTGCCATTCGCTGCGGATGCTGGGTGTCGGTGACAAACCGCTGCGCCTGCTGCGCAACGTCCGAGGACTCACCCTGGTCGAACTGCCCGCCGCGGATTCCTGCTGCGGATTCGGCGGCACATTCGCGATCAAGAACTCCGACACCTCCACCGCCATGCTCGCCGACAAGATGGGGCACATCCTCGACACCGGTGCCGAGGTGTGCAGCGCAGGCGACTCGTCGTGCCTGATGCACATCGGCGGCGGGCTGAGCCGGCTGCGGTCCGGGGTGCGCACCGTGCACCTGGCCGAGATCCTGGCGGCGTCGGCATGACGGCGACGTTTCTCGGCAACCCGGGGCTGGGCAACCTGCGCGGTGACGAGTCGTTTCCCAGCGCGGCGCGTACCGCACTCGCCAACTCACAACTACGCCGCAACATCGGCCACGCCACGCATACGATTCGCGCCAAGCGCCTGAGGGCAGTCGCGGAATGCGCTGACTGGGAAGAGCTTCGGGCCGCGGGCAGCGCCATCAAACAAGACGTGATGGCCCGGCTGCCCGAGCTCCTCGAACAGCTCGAGCGCAACGTCACCGAACGCGGCGGCGTCGTACACTGGGCCCGCGACGCCGACGAGGCGAACCGGATCGTCACCGATCTGATCCGCGCCACCGGCTCCGTGGAGGTCGTCAAGGTCAAGTCCATGGCGACCCAGGAGATCGGCCTCAACGAACACCTGGAAGCCGAAGGTATCGCGGCGTTCGAGACCGACCTCGCCGAACTGATCGTGCAACTCGGCCACGACAAGCCGAGCCATATCCTGGTGCCCGCGATCCACCGCAACCGTGCCGAGATTCGCGAGATCTTCGAACGCGAGATGCCTGACGCCGGCAAGCTCACCGACGAACCGCGAGTGCTGGCGATGGCGGCCCGCGCGCATCTGCGCCGGAAGTTTCTGACCGCCAAAGTTGCGGTGAGCGGTGCGAATTTCGGTGTGGCCGAGACGGGCACACTGACGGTGGTGGAATCCGAGGGCAACGGGCGAATGTGCCTGACACTGCCCGAGACGCTGATCACCGTCATGGGCATCGAGAAGATCGTGCCGACGTTCTCCGATCTCGAAGTGTTCATGCAACTGCTGCCGCGATCGTCCACGGCCGAGCGGATGAATCCCTACACCTCGATGTGGACGGGTGTGCATCCCGGTGACGGGCCGCAGGAGTTTCACCTGGTGCTGCTCGACAACGGCCGCACCCAGGTGCTGGCCGACGAGGTGGGACGGGCTGCGCTGCATTGCATTCGGTGCAGTGCCTGCCTGAATGTGTGCCCGGTATACGAACGCACCGGCGGGCACGCCTACGGTTCTGTCTATCCCGGTCCGATCGGGGCGATCCTGAGCCCCCAGCTCACCGGCACCACCGGCCACAGCGATCCCAATGCCAGCCTGCCGTATGCGTCGTCGCTGTGCGGGGCGTGTTTCGAAGCGTGCCCGGTGCGCATCGACATCCCGTCGATCCTCGTGCATCTGCGGGCAAAGCAAGTCGATTCCGAGCGGGGCGGCCTGCCCGGTGGCCAGGACCTCGCGATGAAGGCCGCAGGCTGGGCGATGGCAGGCGCGGGCCGGTTCTCGTTGGCGGAGAAGGCACTCGCGGCCGGACGCCTGATCGCAGGCAAGGACCACCGCATCTCTGCACTGCCGTGGCCCGCCTCGAAATGGACGGCCAGCCGCGACATCCCCGAGCCTCCGAAGGAAACGTTCCGGCAGTGGTGGGTGCGCACGCACGGGGAGGATCTGCGATGACCGACGCCAGGACGGCGGTGCTGGGCCGCATCCGTGATGCACTGGCCGCCGCACCGCCTGCACCGGTGGTGGTACCCCGCGATTACGACCGGGCACCGCTCACCGGGCCCGGTGACATCGAGCGCTTCTCGGAGACGGTCGCCGAGTACCGGGCCAACGTCTACCGGATCGCGGCGGACGAAATCGCTGCCACCGTACGCAAACTCGTGGGACCCGACGCGGCCGTGGTGATACCGGCGGATCTGCCGGCGGACTGGGTGCACGACGTACGGACGGTGGTCGACGAACCCGCGCTCAGCATCGACGAACTCGACAGCGCCGACGCCGTGTTGACCGGATGCGCGGTCGGAATCGCCGCGACGGGCACGATCGTGCTCGACGCGGGTGCGACGCAGGGCCGCCGCGCGATCACGCTCGTGCCAGACCACCACATCTGCGTCGTGCGTGCCGACCAGATCGTCGACACCGTGCCGCAGGGATTCGCGGCCTTGAGCACCGACCGTCCGCTGACATTCATCTCCGGTCCGAGCGCCACCAGTGACATCGAGCTGGAGCGGGTGGAAGGTGTGCACGGCCCGCGAACGCTCGACGTGCTGATCGTGTGACGCGTCTTTGCTGAAAGCCTTGCGACAACCCTTCCGGGCGTTGAGGATGTGCCGTTCCGTCCGACTATGAGCGACAAAGTCGCTGAAATAGCCTCAGCTGCACCACTTATCACGTGCGACACAGGGTTCGGTTCACGTGGGCCTCTCATGCTTCTGCAGTCACGGCAGCCTCAGGATTCGGCGTGCCCGCATTACAGCGACAATGTCGCTGAGTATTCGAGAAGTTCACGCGAGTAACGCTACGGCGGAGATTCGGGCCTGCGGCCGCCACAGCGTTACTGGCGCAGCGATCTGCCACTATGCCGAGGATCCCAGTCAGCATGTGGCAGTAGCCCTCGGCGTAGTTGCGACATCGAATGCCATTGATAACCACTGCCATCCGTCGCCCACCTGGCCAGCGACAATGTCGCTACAAGGCGGGCACGCCAAAACCTGAGATCGGTGTGGCCGAAGAGACGCAAGTGAACCAATACCGCTCGGCGACCCCGACTGGCGTGACACATGTTGCTGTTGAGTCGATTTCAGCGACGTTGTCGCTAATAGCCGGGCACGGCGATAGCGCCGAGCCAGCCGCCGCGCTCAACTACCTGTCGACCCTCGCACAATCAATTCCGGTTGAAACACCACATGTTTCGGCCGGCGACGCACGGAATCCTCCGATGCGGCGATCAGCAGGTCTACGGCCGTGGAGCCGATCGCGCGAGTGGGCTGCCGGACCGATGTCAGCGGGACGACCGCCGAACGCGCGAAGTCGATGTCGTCGTAGCCCACAAGCGCCATGTCGTCGGGGACCCGCAACCCACCGATGAGACTCAGCGCCTGCAGCACGCCGATCGCCAGCAGGTCATTGGCGCAGAACACCCCGTCCGGCCGGTCTCGCGGAGCGCGTTGCCGCAACTGCTCCCCCACCGCGCTGCCTGCCTGGACGCTCGGCGCCGGGGTGTCGATGATTTCCAGTTCCGCGCCGGGGATTTCGGCGATGGCCTCGGCTGCTCCGCGGCGGCGGTCGCGGATCTGGCGTAATGTGCCCGGGCCGCCGACGAACGCAATCCTGCGTCGGCCGGTGGCGCACAGATGCTCGACGGCGAGCCGTGCCCCGGCCACATCATCGACGGCGACGGAGTCGAACGGCGTGCCGCTGCCGTCACGATCCACCAGGACGACAGGTGTTCCACGCTCGTGCAGCGCGGTCAACCGCTGCAGGTCTTCCCCGACTGGAGACACCAGCAGCCCGAAGACACGTTGCTCGTCAAAGGCGTCGATATAGGCGCGTTCGCGGTCGGTGTCGTCGTCCGACGTGCCGAGGAGCACGGTCAGATCGTGTTCACCGGCGCGGCGTTCGGCGGCCCGCGCGATGTCGGTGAAGAACGGGTTGCCGATGTCGAGCACGACCAGTCCGACACTTCGCGACCGTCCCGCCTTGAGCTGACGCGCGGCGTCGTTGCGCACGAAACCCAGGCGGTCAATGGCGGCCTGCACCCGCGCGACGGTGGCCGGCGCGACCTTGTCCGGGGCGTTGAGCACGTTCGAGACCGTGCCCACCGACACCGACGCCGCCGCCGCGACCTCGCGCATGCTCACCACGTGCACCATCACACCATGGCGGCGGCCCGACTGGTCCGCGGCACGTACCGCCGTGGCGGGAACCATCGGGAGGCGAGTTCGCGCAGCTCCGTCAAGCCGCCGCTGACGATGCCCTGCGCGCGGGCGGTGAGCAGCACGTTGCCCAGCGCAGTCGCCTCGACCGGCCCGGCCAGCAGCGGCATGCCCAACCGGTCCGCGGTAAGCTGGCACAACAACTCGTTCTGCGAGCCGCCGCCGACCATGTGCACCGTGCGGACGGTCACCCCGGAAAGCTCGGCGGCGGTGCACACCGCCGAGGCGAATGCCGCAGCGAGGCTTTCGAGGATCGCGCGCACCATGCGCGCGGGATCGGCAGGCGCTTGAAGACCGCGTTCGGTGTACCAGTCGACGATGCGTGCGGGCATGTCGCCGGGCGGCAGGAACCGTGGATCGTTGGTGTCGAACACCTCCTGCGGTGCCGGCACGTGCGCGGCACGTTCGAGCAGATCGGTGAGTTCGACGTCATGGCCGTCACGCTCGTACTGCCGGAGGGTTTCACTGAGCAGCCACATGCCCATGACGTTGTGCAGAAAGCGGATACGGCCGTCAGCGCCGACTTCGTTGGTGAAGTTGGCGGTCCGACTGGCCTCGGTGGCGACCGGGCTGCTCAGCTCGACACCGACGAGACCCCATGTGCCGCATGAGATGTAGGCCGCCTGCTCGGCGTCCATGGGGATCGCGGCGACGGCCGACGCGGTGTCGTGCGACGCTACCGACACGACCTCGGTTTGCAGACCAAGTTGTGCGGAAACCTCAGGCAGTAGCGGACCTCGGCTGCTGCCTGCGTCCACGACATCGGGGAACAACACGTGCGGTAACCCGAGCCGCGTCATAAGCTCGCGGTCCCAGGAACCGTCCAATCCCAGCAGTGCGGTGGTCGAGGCGTTGGTCCGTTCGGCGACCCGCTCCCCCGTCAGCCAGTACGTCAGCAGATCGGGTACCAGCAGCACGGTGTCGGCCTGCTCGAGCATGCCCTCAGCACGCTCGACGGCGAGCTGGTAGACCGTGTTGAACGGCAAGAACTGGATGCCGTTGCGCTGGTAGAGCTCTGGCATACCGACAACGTCGTGTACGAGCTCGACACCGCGCTCGGTCCGTGCGTCGCGATAGTGCGTCGGCTGCGACAGCAGGCGGCCGTCCCGCAACAGGCCGTAGTCGACGGCCCACGAGTCGACGCCGATTCCGACGAGGTGGTCACATTCGCGGCCGGCGCGTGTCAGCCCGTCCACCACGTGCCCGTACAGGCCGGGTATGTCCCAGTGCAACGCATTTCGCGTGCCGTCCCACAAGCGCACCGGATCATTCGAGAACCGTGCGACGGTGCGCATGTCCAACCGGTCGCCGTCGATGTCGGCGACCATGACTCGGCCGCTCGTGGCGCCGAGATCGACGGCAGCTACCTGCGTGCTCATCGCAAGAATGCCGCGGCGACACCCGCATCGACCGGCACGTGCAAGCCGGTGGTGTGAGAGAAGTCCGACGTGCACAGCGCGAACGCGGCGTTGGCGACGTGCTCGGGCAGCACCTCACGCTTCAGCAGGGTGCGCTGCGCGTAGTACTTGCCGAGGTCCTCTTCGGCGACGCCGTACACCGCCGCACGCTTGGCTCCCCAGCCGCCGGCGAAGATGCCCGAACCGCGGACCACGCCGTCGGGATTGATGCCGTTGACCTTCACGCCGTGCTCGCCGAGCTCGGCCGCAAGAAGCCGAACCTGGTGCGCCTGATCGGCTTTCGTCGCCGAGTAGGCGATGTTGTTGGGCCCGGCGAACACCGAGTTCTTCGAGGAGATGTAGATGATGTCGCCGCCGAGCTTCTGGTCGATGAGCGCACGCGCAGCGGCCTTCGACACCAGGAACGACCCACGCGCCATCACGTTGTGCTGCAGATCCCAGTCCTCGGCCGTGGTGTCCAGCAGCGACTTCGACAGCGACAGACCGGCATTGTTGACCACGATGTCGATACCGCCGAAGGCGAGCACTGTCGCGCCGACAGCAGCCTGCACCGCGCATTCGTCGGTGACATCGGCGGCGATCCCGATGGCCACATCGCTGTTCCCGATTTCTGAAGCGGCCTGGGCGGCCTTCTCGCCGTTCAGGTCGGCGATCACGACGCAGGCCCCCTCGGTGGCCAGCCGAGTCGCGATGGCCTTGCCGATACCCGAGGCCGCACCCGTGACGAGCGCGATGCGCGTGGCCAGCGGCTTGGGCTTGGGCATCCGTGCGAGCTTGGCTTCCTCGAGCGCCCAGTACTCGATGCGGAACTTCTCCGACTCGTCGATGGGCGCGTAGGTCGAGATGGCCTCGGCGCCGCGCATGACATTGATGGCGTTGAGGTAGAACTCGCCTGCCACCCGGGCGGTCTGCTTGTCCTTGCCGTAGCTGAACATGCCGACTCCGGGGATCAGGACGATCGCCGGGTCGGCACCGCGGATGGCGGGACTGTCGGCAGCGGCGTGCCGGTCGTAGTACGCCTGATAGTCGACGCGGTACGCCTCGTGCAGCTCGGCGAGGCGGGCCTTGCATTCGTCGATCGGCGTATCGGCGGGCAGGTCGAGCACGAGCGGCTTGACCTTGGTGCGCAGGAAGTGGTCGGGGCAGCTGGTGCCGAGCGCGGCCAATCGGGGATGTTCGGCGGCCGAAAGGAATTCGAGGACGCGCGGATCGTCGGTGTAGTGGCCCACCTGCGGCTTGTCGGTCGAGGCCAACCCGCGGATGAACGGCGCGAGTTCGGCGGCCTTGGTGCGGCGCTGATCTTGGGGCAGCGGGCCGTAACCGGGCAGCGGAGCACCGAACGGCTCGGGACGTCCGTTCTGCTCGATGTAGCGCTCGGCGGTTTCGATGATCTCCAGCGAATGCGCCTCGGCCTCAGCGGAAGTCGAGCCCCACGCGGTGATGCCGTGTCCGCCGAGGATGGTGCCGATCGCCTGCGGGTTACGACGCTTGATCTCGGCGATGTCGAGGCCGAGCTGAAAACCGGGTCGTCGCCACGGCACCCACACCACGCGATCTCCGAAGATCTGCTTGGTCAAAGCCTCGCCGTCGGCGGCCGTCGCCAGGGCGATACCCGAGTCGGGATGCAGATGGTCGACGTGATCGGCGTCGACGAGGCCGTGCATCGCGGTGTCGATCGATGGTGCGGCGCCGCCGCGCCCATGCAGGCAGTAGTCGAACGCCGCGACCATCTCGTCCTCGCGCTCGACACCGGGATACACGTCGACGAGCGCTCGCATGCGGTCCAGCCGCAGCACCGCGAGCCCTTTCTCGGTGAGTGTGCCGAGGTCTCCGCCGGATCCCTTGACCCACAACAGCTCTACCGGCTGGCCGGTGACGGGGTCGATGTCGGTGCCCTTGGCCGAGGTGTTGCCGCCGGCGTAATTGGTGTTCTTGGGATCGGATCCGAGTCGGTTGGAACGGCCGATCAGTTCGGTGACGGTCTCATTGGTCATGTTCATGCTCCCCAGGAGGATTGCGTTCCGCCGACGCGCTCGGCGTTGATGGTGTTCTGGTAGCTCGATGCGGTGAACGCAGCCATCGGATCGCCGGGCAGGCCGCGGTCGGTGCGCCACTGTGCGAGCGCCGGACGGACGTCGGTGTAGAAAGCGTCCATGAAGATTCCGTTGGCGCCAAGCACATCTCCGGCCTCCTGCGCGGCGGCCAGCGCTTCGGTGTCGACCAGCAGGGCGCGGGCCGTCATCTCCTGCACGTTGAGCACCGACCGGATCTGGCCCGGGATCTTGGCTTCGACGTTGTGGCACTGGTCGAGCATCAGGGCGACGCCCGAGCCCGCATCCAGCCCGCCGCCGCGGATCACCTCGAACATGATGCGGAACAGCTGGAACGGGTCGGCCGCACCGACGATGAGATCGTCGTCGGCGTAGAAGCGCGAGTTGAAGTCGAACGATCCGAGCTTTCCGAGCCGCAGCAACTGCGCGACGATGAACTCGATGTTGGTGCCCGGCGCGTGGTGTCCGGTGTCCAGGCACACCATGGCCCGCTCACCGAGCGCACTCACCTGCGCGTACGAGGTGCCCCAATCCGGCACGTCGGTCATGTACATGGCCGGCTCGAAGAACTTGTATTCCAGCACCATTCGCTGATCGGGCCCGATGTGCTGATAGATCGACGCGAGCGACTCGGCCAATCGATCCTGCCGGCCCCGGATGTCGCCCTGGCCCGGGTAGTTCGTGCCGTCGGCCAGCCAGATCTTGAGATCACGCGACCCGGTGTGGTTCATGATCTCGATGCACGCCAGGTGATGGTCGATGGCCTTTTGCCGGACTGCCTTGTCGGTGTGGGTGAGGCTGCCGAACTTGTAGTCGTCGTCCTGGAAGGTGTTGGAGTTGATCGTGCCCAGCACGACGCCCTGCTCGGCGGCATAGGCGGCCAGCGCCGCGTAGTCGTCGACCGTGTCCCACGGAATGTGGAGCGCGACGCTCGGCGCCAATCCGGTCAGGCGGTGCACGGTCGCGGCGTCGGCGATCTTCTCCTCGATGGTGCGCGGCGTTCCCGGGGTGCCGAAGACCTTGAACCGGGTACCCGAGTTGCCGAACGCCCAGGACGGCAGTTCGATCGCGAGGTTGTCCAGCGCCGGATGCAGGCTGATGGCACTCATGCCGGGGTCCTTTCCTTCGAATCACTCACGGGTGCGCCGTAGCGTTCGACCTCGATTTCCTGCAGTGTCCTCCCGCGGGTGGCCGGCGCCCAGACCGCGCCGATCAGCAGGGCGACGGTGAGCAGCGCGACCAGCAGGACACCGACGGCGGTCAGGCCGGTGGCGGCCAGCAGCGTCGGGAAGAAGTAGCTCAGCACGCCGGTCATGGTGCGGACGACGAAGAACATCACGCCCTGGGCGCTGGCCCGGTACGGCGTCGCGAACAGTTCGCTGGCCCACAGGCTGTAGAAGGCTTGCGCGCCGATGCCCGACGAGATGCCCCACAGCACCGCGAACACCAACATCGTCGGAACGCCGTTGTCGGTGAATGCCACCAGCACGATCCAGGCGACGATGCCGAGCGCCGCGCCGATCACATAGAGCAGGCGCTGCGACATCCGATCGGCGTAGCGCATGAAGCCGAAATACGTGGCCACCACGGTGCAACCCCAGACCAGCACCTGCAGCAGGTTCTGGGCGACCGGGCTGTGCAGACCGGCGGTGTCATAGACACGCGGCATGAAGATGCCGGCCTGCCCCGCCACGGTGTTCCAGAACAGATAGATACCGCCCAAGAACAACAGGGCCGTGATGTTGACCCGCTTCGAGAACAGTCCACGCAGCCCGCGCAGGCCCACCGCCGAGGCCACCTCGCGTGGTTCGACCTTGGCCTCGTCGGTCCAGATCTTCGATTCGACGAGGCCTTGGCGAACCCACCACACCACGGCGGCCACGACGAACAGGTGGATGAAGATCAACCGGGAACCGAGCAGACCGAGTGGCGCAAGCGCGGCGGCCAGTGCGAAACCGATCAGCGGACCCGTCGACCAGGCCAGTTGTGCGGTGCCTACGTGCTTGGCACGATCCGTCGACGGCGCCTGTTCGGCGATATATGTCCAGGACGCCGGTACACCGGCGCCGACCGCGATGCCGGTGATGACGAATGCCGCCAGCAGCATCACGTAGTTGACCGCGAATGCGGCCAGCAACACGCCGACCATGTACACCAGCAGGTCATAGGTGTAGATCGCCTTACGGCCGAAGCGGTCGCAGAGCGGTCCGCCGAGGATCGCGCCGATGGCGGCACCGAACGCGTTGGCGCTCAGCGCGGCGAGAAGGCCGACGGCGAAATTGCTGATGCCGAACTCGGCCTGCCAGAAACCCAGGCTGGTCGCGATGGCGATGATCGAGCCGGCTTCGATGTAGTTGGACATGGCCACCGCGATGGTGGCCCGCCAGCCGGTGGTGGAGCGCGCTCCGAGCTTCATGGGTTTCCTCGGGTTGAAAGGGTATGGAGGTGGTTCGGGGCGTCAGTCGAGGTGGAAGTACTCGAACAGCGGCCGCATCTGCTCGTCCGGCTTGTCGCCGCTCACGAAGTACTCGGCCATCTCGGCCTGCCAGCGGGCGTTGACGTCTGTCTCGGCCATCCGCTTCTGCGCGAGCGCGAAGTCGTCGGTTTCGAGGTAGCCGACGACCAGGCCGTCGCTCTCCCGCACGAAGAGCGAGTAGTTGCGCCACCCCGCCGCGGTCAGCGCATCCAGCATCTCGGGCCACACCTTCTCATGGATGGTGAGGTACTCGTCCATCCTGTCCGGCCGGAGCTGAAGGAGGAAGCACACCCGCTGCGTCTTCGGTGCGGTTGGGACAGTCATTAAGCCGCCTTCAGGATTGAAACGTTTCAATTCGTGATGGCGGTCACGCTAGACCAGCTTCTGCGCCGACGTCAAGACCGCGACCTGCGCGAAGAAATCAGGAAAGAGCTACCGACCAGTACGGCCGATGTTCTTAGCAAAGCATTATCGGCAGCTCCCAGCCGCCTTAGATTGCCCGCTTAGCGTTGTGGACAGGTTGAAGCGACGAAGCCCAACCGCCAGCTTTAGAAACCGACGGGAGGCTGATCATGACTATCACGAGCAACACCCCGGCTTCGGATCACCATTTTCGATACGGCAATCCGGCAGTCGTCTGCGACGGCGCCTCGATGCGCGCACATTGCCGTCAGCTGGCAACCGTGGTGACGGTCAAGGGAGACATCGACAACGGCAACCTCGAGCGAATCGCCGCGTACGTCGGCCGGTTCGTCCTCGCGGAGAAGCCGTTCGCCCTTGATCTGAGCGGTGTGAACAACTTTGCCCCAGAAGCGGTTTCGATGTTCTACGACATCGACGACCGCTGCGCCGCCGAAGGCGTCGACTGGGCCGTCATCGCGAGCCCGGCCGTTGCGGCTGAGCTGCGCCAAGAAGATGCGGGCGTTCCGCTGACCGCATCGGTGCCCGAGGCACTGCATCACTTCGCCGAAGGCAACCTGGCTCGCCGCCGGTTGCTGCCCCTGCTTACCAAGAGCGCCTGAGAGAAAGGCCCATCCGACATGCTGATCGACGTTCGCTGGCTCACCGCCCTGCTGCACCGGCGCCGCCGGGCGGTGCACCCCGCTCACTGAACCCTCACAACGCCGGGCCCACCGGCAACTTTCACTCTGGAGTCGTCGACAACAGTCGACGGCTCCAGAGTTGTTTGCAGCCGCGAGGTTCTGGCTCTCAAGACGAGACAGCCCCGCTTGTCACGCTGGAGTGGCGCTCGGCTTCGACAGCCACTCCAGCGTGACAAGCGTGGGTGTAGGCGTGACAAGCGTGGGCGTAAGCGCGACAATCGCGTGCGTCGGCCGGCAGAAAACCTAGGCGATCGCGCCGGCGTCCTTGAGTTCGGCGATGCGGTCCCAGTCCATTCCCAGCTCCATGAGCACCAGCTCGGTGTGCTCGGAAGCTTGTGGCGCACGCGTGGTTTCGAGCGGCTCGTGGTTGAACTGCACGGGCCCTCGCACGACCCGGAACGGCTTGCCGCCGTCAGACGATTCCACTTCGACGATCATGTCGTTGGCGATGGCCTGCTCGTCAGTGCTGAGGTCGACCAGGCTCTGGAACGGCGCCCATTGACCCTTCATCGTCTTGAGGTGCCGGCGCCAGTATTCGAAGGGCTTGCTGCGGATCGACTTGGCGATCAGTTCAGCTGCCGCCTCGGCGTTTTCGATCAGTGGAAGCACGTCGGAGAAGCGTGGATCGTCGGCCAGCTCGGGCAGGCCCAGGTGCTCGAACGCGTCGCGGATGTAGCCGGTGGGGCTCACGATGCACAGGTTGATGGTGCCGCCGTCCGAGGTCAGATAGTTACCGAGGAACGGATTGACCGTGGGCCCGATGGAATCCGGCATGAGCGAGCGCATCGTCTCACCGGTCTCCATACCCTGGGTGACGCTCGCACCGGCGGCCCACCATGCGGTCGACAGCAGTGAGACGTCGATCTCGAGCGCTTCGCCCGTGCGTTCGCGGTGGAACAACGCCGCCGAGATGCCGCCTGCGATGTTCATGCCACCGATCGAATCCCCGAATGCCGGGATTCCTTGCGACAGCGCACCTCCCAGTTCCTCGGGAGTCAGGGCGTGCCCCACGCCGCTGCGGGTCCAGAATGCGGTGCCGTCGAATCCGCCGACCATGCGCTCCGGCCCCTTGTCGCCGTAGGCGCTGCCGCGGGCGTAGATGATGTCGGGGTTGGCCGCGCGGATGTGTTCGACATCGAACTGGTTCTTCTGCCGGGCCTGCGGCATGTAGTTGGTGAGGAACACGTCGGCGGTCTTGGCTATCTCATAGAGCACCTCCTGCCCGCCGGGCGTTGAGATGTCAATCCCGACACTGCGTTTACCCCGGTTGGGATGCTCGATGAGCGGGTGGCGGTTGGGGTCGAGCTCGAAGCCGCCCATGTTGATGAAACCGCGCTGAGTGTCACCGCGCACCGGATGCTCGACCTTGATGACGTCGGCACCCCAGTCGGCGAGGATGGCGCCCGCCGCGGGCACGAACGTGAACTGCGCGACCTCGAGCACCCGCACACCCTGCATGACCTTGATCAACACAACCCCTCACCGTTGGACTTACGGTAAGTGTAGCGAGACGTTGGATCCGTCAGTCGTGCCGCAGGCTTCTGCCGTGCTCGGCAAGTGCGGCGTTGAGCCGGCACGTCGCGCCTTCCATGTGCGCCGCCATCGCTTCTGCGGCGGCGTCGCCGTCGCGCACCTTGATCGCCTCGAAGATCGGCACGTGTTCGAGGTAGGACGGTTCCCGGGACTCGGCCGCGTCGACGACGTTGCGAATCCACACCTTGAGCAGCGAGGCGATGCTGGTGAGCATGTTCGACAGCACGATGTTGTCGGTCGCCGCGGCGATGCCGAGGTGAAAGGCGACGTCGGCGTCGACGAACGACTCCGTGTCCCCGGCGTCGCGCATGCCATCCAGGTGCGAGCGGATGGCGACGAGGTCGGCCTCGCTACGACGCTCCGCCGCGAGGCGTGCGGTCACCGGTTCCAGATGCTTGCGCGTCTCGACCAAGTCGCTCGTCCGCTGCTCGCCTACCAACAGGCCCCATTCGACGACGCGCGGCAGCAGGCTCGAATCGGGTGGGCGTACATACGTGCCGTCGCCCTGGCGAACCTCCAAGAGGCCGAGCAGGCCCAGCGACTTGAGTGCCTCGCGAACCACGAAGCGACCGACGCCGAACGATTCGGCGAGTTGACGCTCCGACGGCATGCGGGTGCCAGGCAGGATCTGGCCCGAGAAGACCGCCTCCAGAAGCGCCTTGGCCACCTCGGCGGACAGCGGTTCTCGCGGAGCCTGCTCGATCCGCGCAAATTGGTCGCCCACCCAACCACTGTAGCTGGGGGTCACCCAGGAGCGACGATGCCGCCCAGATGGACGGGGCGCGCGAAGGTGTTCGTGTGGCCACCGTCGACCACACACCGTTTCGCCGCTTCCTGCCAACGGGCGTAGTGCGGGGCGCCCCGGTGCGCGGTGCGGAAGGCATCCTCGTCGACGTATATCTCGTAGAGATAGAACCGCGTGGGGTTGTTCTCGTCGCGGTGCACGTCGAAGGCCAGGCATCCCGGCTCGTCGCGCAGGGATGCTGTGGCGTTGACGGTGATCGCTTCGATGAACTCGTCGATCCGGTCCGGCCTGATGTCGAGGGTGACGAACAACGTGTACATGGCTACTCCGTTGCGAGAGGCGCGACGCCGGCAGCGTCGGCGAGGGCGTTGACTTCGGCGAGGGTGGCCGCGGGCAGCGTGACCGTGCCTGCGGCCCGCTCGATGGCCCGGTTCTCGAGCTCGCCGGGTACCAGGACGTCGCTGTCGCCCGCGGCCGGGCAGGACTTGATGGTGTCGATGTAGTGGTCCATGCGCCGGCCGAACTCGTCAGGCGGAAGCATCGCGCCGATGTCGATCGCCAGCACGAGATGTCCGCAACCGCTGCGTTGGTCGGGCACATAGGGCCCGACAACATCGGTGCCGTAGGAGCTTCCGGTCAGGACACCGGACAACACGTCCATCATGAAGGAGATCGCATAGCCTTTGTGGCCGGCCATCGGCAGGATCAGGCCGTCGAGGGCCGCTTGCGGGTCTGTGGTCGGCAAGCCGGCCGCGTCGATGGCCCAGCCCTGCGGGATCTGTTGTCCGCGTTCCTTTGCGGCGTAGATCTTTCCACGTGCGACGCCGGTATTGGCGATGTCGAGCACGACCGCTCCGTGGGACCCGCTCGGCACCGCGATCGACCATGGGTTCGCGCCGACCATCTTGCGCAACCCGCCCCACGGCGCCATGGCCGGGCTGCCGTTCGTGGTCAGAATGCCGACACAGCCGCGCTCGGCCAGCACCCTGGTCCAGTACGCCGCCGTGCCGAAGTGGTTGCTGTTGCGCACCGCCACCACCGCGACGCCGTGCTGAGCGGCACCGGCGGCCGCGGCGTCCACGGCACGGGCCGTCACGATCTGTCCGACGCCGTCTCGGCCGTCGAGCACTGTGACCGCGCCGAACGAGCTCACCACTTCCGGGTCGCTGACCGGATTCATGACACCGGACCGCAGGCGTGCGACATACCAGGGCAGACGCAACATACCGTGTGACGGATGGCCCCACAGGTCGGCGGTGACGAGTGACTCGGCGACCAGACGAGCGTCCGCGTCCGGCACACCGTACGCCTTCAGAACCTCGGTCCCACAACCAGTTACGGCGTTAGCCTCCAGATTGACGGTGGTCACCGGTACATCTCCTCTAGTCGTCGGGCCTCGTCGCGGGTCACCGGGTTCACCGCGTGGCCACGGAGCAGCAGGTACAACTTGGCGGTCTCCTCGATCTCCTCCAGCGCGTCGGCCGCACCGGCGAGGTCCGCGCCCGCCACGATCGGGCCGTGGTTGGACAGCAGCAACGCGTGATGCTTCGCGGCGGCCAGCTCGGCGACCGAACCGAGCCGCTCATCGCCCGGTGCGTGGTAAGGCAGCAGCGGAAGTGCCCCGACCCGCATCGCGTAATACGCGGTCAGCACCGGTAATGCATTGCGGCGGTCGACATCACACAAGCACGACACCGCCACCGAATGCGTGCTGTGGGTGTGCACGACCGCTCGCGCGTCCCGGCGTGCCCGATAGAGGGCCACGTGCAGGAACGCTTCCTTCGTCGGCTGTGGACCGTCCAGATGCGTGCCGTTCACCGTGATGCGTGACAATGTCTCCGGCCGCAGAGAGTCCAGGCTGACACCCGTCGGAGTGCACAGCACAGTCCCGTCGGTGTCGACGGCACTGATGTTGCCGGTCCGGCCGAACGTCAGCCCGCGCCGGAAGAACGACGCACCGAGCTCGACGATGTCCTCGGAAACACTCATGCCAGCACCTCCGCCGTCGCGGCGCGTACCAGCAGATCGGCCGCACCGAAGTTGCCGGATTTCAACAGAAGTGACACACCGTGGTCGGCGGTGCTGCACCAGGGCACACCGCGGTCGGCTTCGGCGTCGACCACCACCGAACGGATACCGAGCGCATCGACCACCGCGCCCGAGGTCTCCCCGCCCGCCACGACGATGCGTTGCGCCCCGGCGTCCACCGCGTCTTTGGCCAGCGCACCGATCGTCGCCTCAAGTTGGTCGGCAACAGCGGGATCTGCTGGGCCACGCTCGCCGGCCGGCGCCGACGAGTAGATCATCACCGGTTGGCTGCCGAGATGTTCGGCCAGCCATGCGCGCGCGGGTGCCAGTAGCTCGGCCGGGGTGCCGACCGTGCGAGGATCGAGCCGGTATGACACGAAATGCTCTCGTGCGTAGCCGACTTGCTCGAGCGTGGCTCGTGAGCAGCTGCCCGCGAACACCACCGCCGGCCCCGCCGGTGCCCGCACCGTCGTGACATCCGGGGAACGGTTGTCGTGCTCACGGACCACACCACCGAGCGCGCCGGCCAACCCTGCCCCGCCGGTGACAACCCGCATGCCGTCGACCGCGTGCGCGATCGCGTCGAGGTCACCGTCATGCAGGGCATCGACGACGACATACCGTGCACCGGTGTTGCGCAGCGCCTCGGCGATCACCTGCGGGCCGCGCCGGACATGCTGCCACGAAAGGCCATCCACGCCATGCGTGGTCTGAGCTGCCATCAGACGCACCACATCGGAGTCGGTCATGGGCGTCAGCGGGTGATGGCGCATCGACGACTCGGACAGCAGGCGATCACCGACGAACAGGTGCCCCTGGTAAACGGTGCGGCCGTGCTCGGGGCTCGCCGGGCAGATGACCGTCACACCGCACCCCATGGCGTCGAGCAGCGCGTCGGCGACGGGTCCGATGTTGCCGGCCGGGGTCGAGTCGAATGTCGAACAATACTTGAAATAAACGGTTTTGACGTGCGCGTCGTCCACAAGCCACTGCTGGGCGGCCAACGACATCTTGACTGCCGCTTCGGCATCGAGGGCGCGTGACTTCAGCGCCACCACGACGGCGTCGCACTCACGGATGTCGACGTCATCGCTGGGCGGGCCGAACAGCAAGACCACGCGCAGCCCGCGCCGGCGCAGCGCTGCGGCGACGTCGGTGCCGCCCGTGTAGTCGTCGGCAATGCAACCGAGCACGGGTCCGGTCATGATCGTGCGAGCCGCGCCGCTACCGCACGCGCCGCCAGATGCGTCGGGCTGACCACCGGCACACCGGTTTTGGCGGCCAGGTCGGCGGCCGCCGGGCTCAGGGAATACTGGGCCAGACACAACAGGTCGAATGTGCCGGTATCCGCGGCGGCGGTCAGCGTATCGACCAGTCGCGTCAAACAGCCGGCAGCGGCGGCCGCGGCGGCACCTTCGCAGTACACGCCGACGACCTCGGTATCCACTCCCGACCGCTGTAACCGATCAGCCAGCCTCGCCGAGGTGTCGGCTGTCGCGGTAGGCAAAGACGCCAACACCGCGACCCGTCGCGGCGCCATCCTGGCGATCTCGTCCATCATGTCCGCATCCGAACTGAACACCGGTGTGACGAACAGTTTTTCGGCGACGTCCCGGACCTCTCCGTACATCGAGCACGCCATCACCACAGCATCGGCGCCGCCAGAGATGCCGTGGCGGATCAGATTCAACATCCGATCCCGCAAGCCGGGGGTCAGGGTGCCCGCCGCGTCGGCGTCGGGCCCCAACCGGTCGTCGATCAGGTTCCACAGCCGCGCATCGGGAAACTCCACCTCGAACGCTGCGGCGATGGGCGTGATCGAAGCCGGCGTGGAGTGCACGACCGCGATCAGTGGACTCACGCGAGTCCCTTGATGGTCGCTGCGACAGCGGCGCCGAATTCCGCGGTGCCGGACGCGCCGCCCATGTCGGGCGTGACGGTTCCGGCCTTCACCGTGGCCTGGACCCCGGCTTCGACCAGTTCCGCGGCCTTCGTCAACGTCGCGTCATCGCGGCGGGCGCCCAGCCACTGCAGCAGCATCCCTGCCGACAGGATCATCGCGATCGGGTTCGCGATGTTGCGTCCGGCGATGTCGGGTGCCGAGCCGTGGGCGGCCTGGGCCATCGCGCGGTCCAGCGACGCGTTGATCGACGGTGCGATGCCCAACGACCCGGCGAGTTCGCCCGCCAGGTCGGACAAGATGTCGCCGAACATGTTCTCGGTGACGATGACGTCGAACTTGTCGGCGTTGCGCACGAGATGCACTGTCATGGCGTCGATGTGGTAGTCGTCGACCTCGACCTCCGGATAGTCGGCGGCGACCTCGCGGCACACATCCCGGAACAGGCCGGTGGTCAGGCGCAACACGTTGGCCTTGTGCACGATCGTCAGCTTGCCGCGGCGCGCCCGGGCGAGGTCGACGGCGACCTTGGCGATGCGCTCGACGGCCGCGCGCGTGATGATGCCCATCGCGATGGCGGTGTTCTCGTCGGGCATGTACTCGCCGGTGCCGGCGTACGTGTTGCGGTCGGCGTAGAAGCCCTGCGTGTTCTCGCGCACGATCACCAGATCGGTGCCGGGCACCACGGCTTTCGCACCCTCGAATGACTTGGCGGGCCGGATGTTCGCGAACAGCCCGAAGTGCTTGCGGATGGTGCCGCTCGGGTTGAGTTGCGATTTGAACGGCTCGGGATAGGCGGCACTGTCATGAGGTCCCAGCAGCCAGGCGTCCATTTCGGCGAGCGCTTCGAGCGTCTCGGGCGGCGTGTGGCTGCCGTGGGTGTCGATGGCGGTGCGGCCCAGCGGCAGCGTGACCCAGTCGGCTTCCGGCGCGCCTGCCGCGGCCAGTGCGGCGTCCACCGCCGCAACCGAAGCCGGGACGATTTCGGGTCCGATCCCGTCGCCCTCCAACAGGCCGAGCCGCAGTGTGTTGCTCATGATGTCTTGTCTCCTTGTCTGTGCCGGTCAGCTGACGCTGGTGCCGTGTTCCTCGTCGATGCGGGTGGTGACGCCGGTGGCAACGATGGTGCGGTTGGCGTCGACGGACGCGTATGTCCAGAAGATGTGCAGTTCCTCGGTGTCTGAGGCGTTCTGGAAGAAGTGCGGGATTCCGGCCGGGATGAAGGACGTGTCGCCCATCGCCACGGGGTAGGTCTGCCCGTCGATGTGGGCGACCGCTGAGCCCCGCAGGATCAACACCGACTCGTCACAGTTGTGGAAGTGCTCGGGAATCGCTGCGCCGGGCCCGAACATGGTGATGCCGTTGAGGAAGTCCTTGGCGCCCACCTGCTGGCTGACCATGGGAATCGTGCGGGCTCCGCCCCCGCGTTGCCGCGGGGTGATCTCCGACGGCCGCATGATCGCCGCGGCGCGGCCGTCCCGCACCTGAGTGGTGGTGTTGCTCATCGATGAAACTCCTCGTTACTCGGAAACAGGTGCGACGGAAGGGGGTTCGTTCATCGCCCACCAGGTCCGGACATTGACGAATTCGCGGATACCAGGAGCGGCCAACTCCCGGCCGTACCCGCTGCGTTTGGTGCCGCCGAACGGCATCCTGGCATCGGACGCGACGATCGCGTTGATGAAGCAGGCCCCGGAGGTGATCCGGCGCCCGACTGCGACGGCGGTGCCGACGTCGGCGCTCCATACGCTGGCACCCAAGCCGAACGGGGTGTCGTTGGCCACCTTGACGGCTTCGTCGGCGTCGGCCACGGTGATGATGCTCGCGACGGGTCCGAACACCTCCTCGGCGTAGACCGACATACCTGGGGCGACATCCCCGAGAACCGTTGGTGCATAGAAGAACCCGTCGGAGTCGATGGCCGCTCCCCCGCACAGCAACGTCGCTCCGGCCTCGACTGCGGCGTCGACCTGGGCGGCGACGCCATCGCGCAGGTCACGCCGCGCCATCGGCCCCACCTCGGTGTCGGCCGCTTCCGGATCACCGACGGTCAAGGCCCGGGTCTGCTCGACCACCAATCGGGTGAACTCCGCCGCGACGGCCTCCTCGACGATGAAACGCTTCGGGGAGATGCAGCTCTGGCCGGCGTTGAGGAAACGGCCCCGTACCGCGAGGGTCGCTACGCGCGGCAGGTCGGCGTCGGCGAGCACGATGAACGGGTCCGAACCGCCGAGCTCGAGCACCGACTTCTTGATCTCGCGGCCGGCGATCGAGCCGACGGCACTGCCCGCCCGCTCACTGCCGGTGATGGTGACCGCACCGACTCGCGGGTCCGCGATCAACCGCTCGGTCACCGCAGGTACGTCCGGTTCGGCGATGAGCAGCGCGGTGAACAATCCGGCGGGCAACCCCGCAGCGGTCAGGATCTCCTGGCAGGCCAGCGCTGACCCGGTGGTGTTCGGAGAGTGCTTGAGCAGGGCGGCATTTCCCGCCATCAACGCAGGCGCGGCAAACCGGAACACCTGCCAGAGCGGGAAATTCCACGGCATCACGGCCAGCACCACACCCACGGGTTCGTATGACACCCACGCGCGGTCGGCGGACGTGTCGTAGACCTCGTCGGCGAGGTAGGTGGCCGCGTTGTCGGCGTAGTACTCCAGGCCGGTGGCGCACTTGTGCACCTCGGCACGGGATTCGGCGAGCCGTTTGCCCATTTCTCGGGTGATGAGCAGCGCGAGTTCGTCGGCACGCTCACGCAAGACCCCGGCGGCCGTGCGCACGATCTCGCCGCGGGTCTTGATGTCTTCGGCAGCCCACGCGACCTGCGCGGTGGCTGCGGTGTCGAGCGCCGCGCCGATCTCACTGTCGGTCATCGCGGAATACGTCGCCAGTTCGGCTCCGGTCGCCGGGTTGACCGTGACAATTGGCTGGCTCACGCCGGCACCACCTGCTTCTGCGGGTACAGGAAGATGTTCTCGGCGTCGATCAGCAAGTCGACCTCGCCATGATGGCCGGCCTTGAGGCAGTCGGCGGCGATCGTGGAATTGCCGACGGACAACAGGTATTCGTACTTCGAGCCGACGTACTGCACACTGCTGACGCTGGCCCGCACGACGTTCTGCCCTTCTGCGGCGGCATATCCGGCACCGGTGATCGTGACGCGTTCTGGCCGTACCGCGACGGTTACCGCATCGCCGGAATGCACGTCCATCCGCCCGGTCGCGTGGACGAGTTGGCCGGTGGCCTCCAACTGCACCTTGGCCTCGCTGCCGGTGGCTTCGACCACCTTGCCGTCGAGGAAATTGCAGTTCCCGACGAACCCGGCGACCTCGCGCGCGGCTGGCTGCTCGTAGATCTCGGTAGGCGTGGCGACCTGAATCATGTTGCCCTTGCTCATCACCGCGATGCGGTCACTCATCGCCAGGGCTTCCTCCTGGTCGTGCGTCACGTAGATCGTGGTGATACCGACCTCTGACTGCAGCGCCTTGAGCCAGGCCCTGGCCTGCTCGCGGAGCTTGGCGTCGAGGTTGGACAGCGGTTCGTCGAGCAGCAGCAGCCGGGGCGAGTACACCAGCGCGCGGGCCAGCGCGACGCGCTGTTGCTGGCCGCCGGACATCTCGTGCGGGTAGCGGTTACGCAGATGCAGCAGATCGACTTTCGCGAGCGCATCGTCGATGAGCTCGTTGCGCCGCGCCTTGGCGACCTTGCGCAGTTTGAGCGGCAGCGCCAGGTTGTCGGCGATGGTCATGTGCGGCCACAGCGCGTAGGACTGGAACACCATGCCGAGGTTGCGGCTTTCAGGTGCGACGAACGTGCCGGTGGCACTGCTGAAGAAGACCGAGTCGTCGAGTTCGATCGTGCCTTCGTCGGGGGACTCCAGGCCGGCGATGCAGGCCAGGGTGGTGGACTTGCCGCAACCGCTCGGGCCGAGCAGCGTGAAGAACTCGCCGTCGCGGACCTCGAAGTTGATGTCGTGCAGGACTTGTGAGCCGTTGAACGTCTTGTTGACGTTGCGGACGCGCAGATCAGGCATTGGAGGTGTGACCTTTCAGGAGGCGAGTGGCGATCGAGACGAAGACGATGGTGATGAGGATCTGAACGGTGGCCAACGCGGCGACCGATCCGGCATTGCCCTCCGCCCAGAGCTGCAGTGCGGTAGTCCCGATGACGTTCGTCTGCGAGTTGGCGAGGAACACCGCCGGTGAGTACTCCTTGATCATCGTGACGAACACGAGGATGAAGGCGCCGGTGAACGCGGGCAGGATCAGCTTGCCCAGCACACGTGTGAAGGTGCGGAACCAGTCCGCGCCCGTGACGCGGGCAGCATTGTCGAGTTCTTCGCCGATCTGCATGAGCAGCGGAGAGATGTTCCCGTACGCGGTGGGCAGCGCCCGCAGACCGAAGGCGATGACGAGGATCCAGATTGTCCCCGACAGCAGACCCGAGATCCAGCCCGGCGAGTATGCCAGGGCCCAGAAGAAACCGATCCCGACGATCAGACCGGGCATCGCCTGTGGCGCGAGCGCCAGGTACTCGACCACCTTGTTGAACCGCATCGTCGACCGCCGCGCCACGAGTACGGCGAGGATGGCCAGCACGCTGATCACCACGGCGCCGACGAACGCGATGACGATGCTGTTGATGATCGACATGTAGTACGACGTGTAGCTGAAGATGGGCCGGTAGTTCTCGAAGGTCAGCGTCGAGAACGGCGACTTCAGCGGTGTCAGCACGAGAGTGCAGGACCGGAAGACCAACGCCGCCAACGGGAGCAGTGCGCCGACGATCAGGTAGATGCCGATGAAGACCACCGAGATCCACTTGATCCAGCCGAGGTCGAAGACCCGGGGACGGGTGGCCTTGCCCCGCACGGAGACGAACCGCTGCGAGTTCTTCAACAGCTTCGCCTGCATGGCGACCAGCCCGACAGTCACCAGAAGGATCAGCACCGACGCCGCGCCGAGCACGCCGTAATCGGGGTCGATCGATTGCAGGCCGTTGGTGTAGAGGAAGGTCGAGAACACGGAGATGTCGGCGGGCATGCCGTACAGCAGTGGCACGGAAAGGGTTTCGATCGACATCGAGATGATCAGGACCGAGCTGTAGACGATCGGCGGGCGCAGCATCGGCACCACGACCGACCAGAGGATGCGCACCGGGCCTGCGCCGCACACCTGTGCGGCGGACTCCAGCGAGTTGTCGGACTGGTTGAGTGCGCCGACACAGAACGTGAACGCGATGGGCGCCAGCGCGACCGCCTCGGTCAATGCCATGCCCGGGATCGAGTAGAGGTTCCACGGCACGAACCCGAGAAATTCACGGGCCTGCACACTGACGAATCCGCCTGGCCCGTAAAGGATGATCCAGCCGAACCCCAACAGCAACGACGAGATGTAGAAGGGCCACCGCATCGACCCGCCGACCAACCGGCCGAGCGGCAGCTTCGTCCTGGTGACGACGATGGCCATCGGTACCGCGAACAGCTGAGCCAGGATGACGGTCAGCCCGGCGAACAGGACGGTGTTGACGATGACGTCACCGAAGCCGGCCTCGGTGAACAGCCTGGCGTAATTGCCGAGGGTGAACAGGCCGCCGACCTCGTACAGCGGGCGGTCCATCACCGACTGGTAGATCGTCGGCAGTACGGGCGCCAGAACGAACACCGCGAGTATCGCCAACACGGCGTACTGGATCAGGGTGTCGCGTCCGATGTTTCGGAACCTGCGGTAGCGCGGGCTGCCGAATTCTCCCGGTGTGGGCCGGACGAACGGAGTGGTGGTTTCAGGCGTGGTGAGGGTCATGATGTCTCGTCACTATCTCGGCTCAGCCGGCTTGCAGGGACTGCCAACGTTCGGAGAACGCGTCGATCTCCTCGTCACTGGCCTTGATGTAGGGAACGAAGATCAGGTTGTCGGCACCGACGGACTCGACGACCTCGCGGTATGTCGCGACGCCGTCCTCGGCGCGTTCGACGCCGTCGCGGTAGGCGGTCAGGCCGCCTTCGGAGACCGCGCGCTGACCGGCCTCCGACATCACGAAGTCGAGGAACAGTTTTGCGGTCGCCTCGTGCGGTGCCCCGTTGGCGATTCCGATGCCCCGCCGCAACAGTGGGGTGCCGTCCGTCGGGAACACCGCCTTGATCAGGCCCCCGGTGCGCTGTTCTGCGGTGAGAGCCGGTGAGCCCATGAAGAATCCGACCGTGTACTCACCGGACGTGACCTTCTCCACCATGCCGCCCGTGGAGGTTTCGTTCTGCGAGAACGGCAGGATCTTCGCGAGCTCTGCCCACGCCGCATCGGGATTGTTGTCGACGAATGCGCGCGTGACGGTGAATCCGAACGCACCCTTGGGGTTTCGGACGGCTATGCGGCCGTTGAACTCCTCCGGGTCTTCGGTGACCTTCGCGGCGAGGTCGGCGATGCTCGTCGGTTTCTCGTCATCCGGCAGCAGCGCGGTGTTGTACACCAGTGAGATCGGATCCACCGACAGCGTGTAGACGTTGGGCATCGGCTGCGCGAAGTCCGGCAGATGTTCCAGCTCGGGCGACGTGTATTCCACGAGGGTGCCCGGACGTTCAGCGAAATCCGCCCAAGCATCGGCGGCATTGCTTACCACGATGTCGGCCGAGTCCTGGCCGATGGCCTGTTCGGACAACACGCGCTGGAACACCTCATCGGAGTCCAAGTTGGTGGCGTTGACGCTCCCGACCCAGGGGAACTTGTCCTGGAACGCATCGATGATCGGCGCCCAGCTCTGCTGATCGGTATTGGAGTAGATCGTCAGCGTTCCGCCCTCGCGCTTCGACGCCCCGATCAACGCCGGGTAATCCGCCGGGTAGTAGTCCGGCAGTTCCGGCTGGGTCGCCGAGTAATCCTGCGCGACACCGCAGGACGACAACCCGGCGGCCGTCGCAAGTGCTGCGAACAGCACGGCCGCCCGCCGCATTGGCGATATGCGTTTGGTGTGGTGAAGGGACGTCGTCTGTTGAGTGGACACGGTCCGGTGAGCCTCCTCGCTCAGCGCCGCACTGTGGTGCGGGTCACGCATGCGGTGAAGTGTGCTCCAAAATTGGTCGCCCTGTCAACCGGTTGACCAATGAGCGGAGTCTTTCACGAGCTGTGTACTGATTTTCCGATTAGTACAATATGGCTCAGGTCACAGCCTGCGGTCAAGAGTCCTTCTTGGACACCGAGCACGAAACGGCACCCGGCGTCGGCCGGCTTGTACGATCGCGACAGATAGAACATCGAGGTCAAAGGGGCGCAGCGTGATCGTCAGTAATGGCCTTGCCGCCGGCAGCGGCGGAGCGGGCGGGTTGCTGTCCACGCGGGTGTCGCCCAACTCGATGGCGATGCGCGTCATCGACCTGATCCGCCACCACGAGCTGGAGGCGGGTGCCCACCTGACGGAACAGTGGGTGGCCGACGCGCTCGACATCTCGCGCACGCCGGCGCGCCGCGCGCTGACCTATCTGGCCGACATCGGCCTCGTCGAGCGCACGCCACGCAAGGGCTTCCACCTCACCATGCCGGCCTCCGAACTGGGCCGGGTCGCGATGAGCGCCGACGGCGACGAGGACGAGCAGCTCTACTTCCGGATCATCGACGATCATCTGGGCGGTCGCTTCACCGACGACTTCACCACCACCGAGCTGTGCCAGCGCTACGGCCTCACCACCCGTCAGGCCAATCTGGTGCTCGCCCGGATGGAGTCCGAGGATCTGATCCGGCGCCGCGCCGGGCGGGGTTGGGAGTTCGTCCGCGCCCTGTCCACAAAGGAGGCGCACGACCAGAGCTACCGTTTCCGCCTCATCATCGAACCCGCGGGCCTGCGCGAACCCGGGTTCGCCATTGACCCCGACGCGTTCGCACTGCATCGCCGCCAGCAGGAATCGCTGCTACACGGCAACATCGTATTGCTTTCGCGCAGTGAGCTTTTCCGCTACAACTCGACATTCCACGAGATGCTCGCCGAATGTTCGGGCAATGCCTACCTCGCCGATGCGGTCCGCCGGGTCAACCGGATGCGCCGAATGATCGAGTACAACCACCAAGCCGACCGCAGCCGTCTCGTCACGCAGGCCCGCGAGCATCTGCACCTGCTGGACCTCCTGGAGGGCGGCGACAACGAGAAAGCCGCCGAGTTCATGTACACCCACCTCGACGTGGTGCGAGAACTCAAGACGGGGATCAAGTCTCACTAGACAACGGGGTTTGTTGTACTTTTTCGCCGATTAGTACAAACTTGTCGCATGAGTACCGCGCCCACGGCCGACGTGGCCCACCTCGTCATCGACGGACGGGCCTACCGGTATGTGGCGCTGTCCGACGTCCTGACCCCTGCCGAGATCGCAGCGACGCCGTACGCGGTCCGCATTCTCATCGAAAACGTCGCCCGCCGGGCTCCCGAAGCACTGCCCGCCGTGCTGGACCGCCTGCGCGGCAAGGCGACTGGCTGCGAAGTGCCGCTGCATCCGAATCGGATCATGTTGCACGACACGACATGTCTGCCCGCACTCGCCGACTTCGCCGGGATGCGCGACTGTGTGGCCGAACTCGGCGGCGACCCGGGGGCCTTGCAGCCGGCGATCCCGGTCGATCTCACGGTCGATCACTCGGTGATCGCCGAACACTACGGCAGGCCCGACGCGGTGGAGGCCAACCTGGCCATCGACTTCCGTCGCAACGACGAGCGCTATCGCTTCATCAAATGGGCACAGAACACGCTCGACCACTTCGGCGTCGTCCCGCCCGGCACCGGCATCATCCATCAGGTCAACATGGAGTCTCTGGCCACGTGCGTATGGGTCGACGACGCCACTGAGCCGGCGACGGTGCATCCGGATACGTTGGTGGCCACCGACAGTCACACGCCGATGGTCAACGCGATCGGCGTACTCGGCTGGGGCGTGGGTGGGCTGCAGGGGCAGGCGGCGATGCTCGGCGAACCCGTCGCGATCGCGTACCCCAAGGTGGTCGGCGTGCACCTGACCGGGCGGTTGCGCCCCGGCGTCACCGGAACCGACCTGGCGCTGACCGTCACGGCGATGCTGCGCGCCCACGGTGTCGTCGACAAGTTCGTCGAGTTCCACGGCGACGGCGCGCGGAATCTCGCGTGGGCCGACCGCGCCGCGGTCTCCAACATGGCCCCCGAGTACGGCGCCACCGTGGCGCTCTTCCCGTCCGACGAAGAAACCTTGCGGTTCCTGGCCTTGACGGGCAGGGCAGAAGACCACTGCCGGCTGGTCCGCGCGTACCTGAGCGCCAACCATCTCCTGTGTACCGACGAAGCCGCCCCGCCGGTCTATGACGAAACACTCACGCTCGCATTGGAGTCCGTGCAGACGACGCTGGCCGGCCCGCGCCTGCCGCACGAACGGGTTGCGCTGTCCGACGTGCCCGCGTCGTTCCGTCAAGCGCTGCCGGAGCCGGCGCGAACCTCGGTCGAACCCGACGCGGTGTTCGGCGAGCCGGTGCCGGCCGGGCCGGTCGCCATTGCCGCCATCACCAGTTGCACCAACACCGCCAATCCCGCGCTCATGGTGCACGCGGGCCTGTTGGCCCGCAACGCCGTTCGCGCCGGGCTCGCCGTCAAACCCTGGGTGAAGACGACGCTGTCGCCCGGCTCTCGTGTGGTCACCGAGTACCTCACCGAGGCGGGTCTGCTCGCCGACCTGGGCCGGTTGGGTTTCACCACCGTCGGCTACGGCTGCATGACGTGCATCGGAAACTCGGGTCCACTGCATCCGCGCATGGAAGAACTCGCCGCGGATGGCGTTGTCCCGGCGGCGGTGTTGTCGGGTAACCGCAACTTTCCCGGCCGCGTGCATCCGCGCCTGCAGTTCGGCTACCTGGCCTCGCCGCCGCTGGTCGTCGCCTACGCACTGGCCGGTAGCGTCCTGCACGACTTCGAGGCCCAGCCGCTGGGGACCGGCCCCGACGGCAGGCCGGTCTTTCTGCGCGACATCTGGCCCGCCGACACCGACGTCGCCGCCACTGTCGCGCACGCCGTGCGGCCCGACATGTTCGAACGCAACACCGCCGCGATCAGGACCGGGACCGCAGCCTGGCGCGAGCTCCAGGGACAATCCGATATTCGGTTCGGCTGGGACGCGGCCAGCACGTACATCCGCAGGCCCAGCTACCTCGATCACATCGCACCTGCACCGGCGCCGACGCCCGGCGTCTTGGAGGCACGCGTACTGCTGCTGCTCGGCGACAATGTGACGACCGACCACATCTCCCCTGCCGGTGCTATTCCCCGCGACAGTGCGGCTGCGACGTATCTGCGCGATGCCGGCGTGGCTCCGCGGGATTTCAATCAGTACTCGACGCGCCGAAGCAATTACGAGGTCATGCTGCGCGGGGCATTCACCAACCGTTCCGTCCACAACCGCCTGCTGCCCGACGACGTCGGCGGCGAGGGTGCGTGGGCGTATACGCGGGACCGAAGCGCGGTCCTACCGGTCTACGAAGCCGCGGCCACCTACGGTGACGCGCCGCTGGTCATCGTCGCGGGCGCGAACTACGGGGCCGGCTCGAGCCGCGACTGGGCCGCCAAAGCCCCTGCCCTGCTGGGTGTTCGGGCGATCATCGCCGAGAGCTTCGAGCGGATCCACCGGTCGAATCTGATCGGCATGGGCATATTCCCGTTACAGTTCGCCCCCGGCGAGCGCGCGCCGGCACTCGACGGGACCGAGACACTCCGCCTTCGCGGGTTGGACGTGTTGACGACGGGAACCGTGCCGGTGCGGCTGGAGATCATCCGGACCGACGGCCGTTCGGACTCCATGACACTGCGGCTGCGGTTGGACACCGGCAACGAGATCGACTACCTCCGGCACGGTGGCACGCTGCCCTACGTGATCCGCCGAACGCTCGCCACGCCGAAGTAGTGGCGAGTCGCTCGATCCGATCTCGCGTGGTTCGCCCGTTTGCGGGTATGCCACCACCCGACGGGGTTACCGTCGAGTAGGACCGTTGGGTTGGAGGTCGGCGATGACCGTCACCGGAGAAGTCAACGAACGCCAGGCCAGGCAGGTTGCCGAGCAGGCACGTGAGGCACAGTGGCGCCAGCCGAGCTTCGGCAAGGAGTTGTTCCTCGGCAGACTGCGGTTGGATCTGGTCCATCCGCATCCTCGCGGGCCGACTGAGGCCACCGAACGTGGTGAGGCATTCCTCGCCCGGCTGCGGAAGTTCTGCGAGTCGCAGATCGACGCCGCGGTGATCGAACGCGACGCGCAGATACCGGACGCGGTGATCCAGGGCTTGAAGGAACTGGGCGCGTTCGGCATGAAGATCGGCACCGAGTACGACGGGCTCGGACTGTCGCAGGTCTACTACAACAAAGCGCTCGCACTGGTCGGCTCGGTGCATCCCGCGCTGGGCGCGTTGCTGTCCGCGCATCAGTCGATCGGCGTGCCGCAGCCGGTGTCGATGTTCGGCACCGACGAACAGAAACGCACGTGGCTCCCCCGCTGTACCCGCGAAATCAGCGCTTTCCTGCTCACCGAGCCGGATGTCGGAAGCGATCCGGCTCGATTGCACGCCACCGCGACCCCGGATGGTGACGACTACGTGCTCAACGGCGTCAAGCTGTGGACGACCAACGGTGTCATCGCCGACCTGTTGGTGGTGATGGCTCAAGTACCCAAGAGCGATGGGCACCGCGGCGGCATCACCGCGTTCGTGGTCGAAGCCGACTCCCCCGGCATCGTCGTGGCGAACCGCAACACGTTCATGGGATTGCGTGGCATCGAGAACGGTCTCACCAAGCTGACCGATGTGCGGGTGCCCGCCGCCAACCGGATCGGCCGTGAAGGTGAAGGACTCAAGATCGCCCTGTCGACCCTCAACGTGGGACGGCTGTCCCTGCCGGCCGTGTGTACCGGTACCGCGAAGTGGTGTGTGAAGATCGCGCGGGAATGGTCGAAGGAACGCGTGCAGTGGGGACGCCCGGTCGGTGAGCACGACGCCGTGGCAGGCAAGGTGGCGTTCATCGCGGCCACCGCGTATGGGATCGAGGCCATGGTCGAGCTCGCCAGTGAGCTGGCCGACGCTCGTCGCACCGACATTCGGATCGAGGCCGCGCTCGCCAAGCTGTACGGCTCGGAGATGACGTGGCTGATCGCCGACGAGCTTGTGCAGATCCGCGGCGGGCGCGGCTTCGAGACCGCCGAGTCACTCGCCGCGCGTGGTGAACGTGGGGTGCCCGCCGAGCAGATCCTGCGTGATATGCGCATCAACCGCATCTTCGAAGGCTCAACGGAGATCATGCATCTGATGCTCGCCCGCGAGGCGGTCGACGCGCACTTGTCGGTGGCCGGCGACATCATCGACCCCGACGCCGACCTGCGACACAAGGCGAAGGCTGCGGGCAAGGCCGGCAAGTTCTACGCGCGCTGGCTGCCGACCCTGGTCACCGGGAAAGGCCAGCTGCCCACATCGTTCACCGAGTTCGGGCCACTGGCCGAACACCTACGCTACGTCGAACGGTCCAGCCGCAAGCTGGCGCGCAGCACGTTCTACGCGATGTCACGGTGGCAGGGAAGGCTTGAGCACAAGCAGCGGTTCCTGGGCCGGATCGTCGACATCGGCGCCGAGCTGTTCGCGATGACGGCGGCGTGTGTCCGCGCCCGGCGTGACGGGGAGCCCGACACCGCAACGGATCTCGCCGACGCGTTCTGCCGCCAGGCCCGAGTGCGGGCCGACCGGTTGTTCACTCAACTCTGGGACAACAGCGACGACTCCGACCGGACCCTGAGCCGAGGAGTACTCGCCGGTCAATACACGTGGCTGGAGGACGGCATCATCGACCCGTCGATCGACGGGCCGTGGATCGCTCAGGAAGGCGGGGACATCGAAGCCGACGTGCACCGGGTCATCCGCTGACCGAGGCTCCGCGAAACTCCGTGGCGGCCGCCACGGCGTCGGCCTCTTGTTGCCTACGGGGGCATCACTCGCCGAAACTTCCAGTGGCACTTGCCGTTTAGCTCGTCACCGACGCCGCGGCGAGCTAAACTGAACAGGTTATGACGACCCCGTCGAACGCGCATCGCGGCGGTTGGGGACATCGGCCGCACGCCACGTATCTCCGCGATCACCGGCTCAGCCGGCGACAGGCGCGGAGGATGAGTCGGCGCTTCGCCGGTGTCGGCGTCACCATTTCCGCCGCGCGCCTTCGTCAGATCGCCGGCGGGGCGCCTGCGGGCGACGGTGAACTCACGGACGTCGAATTCGCCGGCGTCGCGTGCGAGCTCGCGCACGACAAGCGGCTGGCGCGCAGAGCACATGCCAAGCGGCATTACACCCAGTGGATCATCGTCACAGGTGTGTTCTTCTTGGCGCTCGGTTCGCTGTTGTGCATGGCAGTGCTGTTGTTCAGCCTGATGCTGCACGACGCACCGTTCTGAGCACGCAGTCGGCCGGTGTCAGAACTCCACGCTGAAGTACTGCGTCTCCTGGAACTCGTGCAGTCCGTCCCGGGCCCCTTCGCGGCCGAGCCCGCTCTGCTTCATCCCGCCGAACGGGGCCGACGGGTCCGACACGATCCCGCGGTTGATGCCGACCATGCCGGCGTCGAACGATTCCGCGAGCCGCAACGCGTCCTGCAGCCGACCGGCATAAATGTATGCGGCCAAACCATATTCGGTGTCGTTGACCCAGCGCAGCAGATCGTCCTCGTTCTCCCACACCACCACTGGTGCGACTGGTCCGAAGATCTCGTCGGCGATGATCGCCGCGTCGGGGGCCACACCGGTCAACACCGTCGGTGCGACGAACCAACCGTCGTCCGGAGTTTCGGCCGCGGCCGCGATCACTGCTCCATCGGCCACTGCCGATTCGATCGCGGCGGCGACCCGCTCTGCGGCACGGGCACTGACCAACGGTCCGATCTGCGAGGCTGGGTCGGCGGCCGGGCCAACGCGCAGGGCCGAGACCTCGGCCGAGAATCTCGCGACGAACTCGTCGACGACCGCGGCGTGGACGTAGAACCGGTTGGCCGCGGTACAGGCCTGGCCGCCACCGCGGTACTTGGCCACCATCGCGCCTTGCACGGCGGCGGCGACATCGGCGTCGGCCGTCACCACGAACGGCGCGTTGCCGCCGAGTTCCATGCTGGCGTTGACGATTCGATCGGCGGCCTGCTTGAGCAGCACCCGTCCGACGCCGGTGGAACCGGTGAACGACACCTTGCGGACGCGGTCGTCGGCGAGCCAGGCCGACACGACGGCAGCGGCGTCGGTGGTCGGCACCACGTTGACCACACCGTCGGGCACACCGGCCGCGGACAGGATCGCGGCGATCGCCAACGCCGTCAACGGGGTCTCGGCGGCCGGCTTGAGCACGACCGTGCAACCCGCGGCCAGCGCAGGCGCGATCTTGCGGGTGGCCATGGCTGCCGGGAAGTTCCACGGCGTCACAAGCGCCGCGACACCGACGGGCTTGTGCGTCACCAACGTCCGGGTACCACCGGCTGGACTGATGCCGTACACACCGTCGGTCCGCACGGCCTCCTCGCTGAACCAGCGGAAGAACTCGGCGGCGTAACCGACCTCGGCTCGCGCGTCGGCCTGCGATTTGCCGTTCTCGGCGCAGATGAGCGCGACCAGCCGGTCGGTGTCGGCGAGCATCAGTTCGTAGACTCGACGCAGGATTTCGCTGCGTTGGCGCGGGCTGCTGGCGGCCCAGTCACCGAAGGCGCGGTGCGCCGCGTCGACGGCAGACTCCGCGTCGGCCACGGTCCCGTCGGCCACCTCGGCGATCACGAGCCCGGTCGCGGGGTCATGGACCTCGAAGGTTCGCGACGCGCCATGCGCACTGCCGTCGATGAGTATGCCGTGCTTCGTGTCGAGTTCGGCAATCGCGTTCTGAGTGTTCACATCGTTCCTAGGGGTAGAGGCCGCGACGCTGCGCGGCCTGGGCGACACGTCCGACGGCAAGGCAGGTGGCCGCGGTGCGCAGCGGCAGCTTGAGCTTCGCCGCGTGCGCCGAGACTTCGTCCCACGCGGTGAGCATGCGCTCGGCCAGCCGCGACTCGACCTCGTCGGCGCGCCACCAGTAGGCCTGATTCGCTTGCACCCATTCGAAATACGACACGATCACACCACCGGCATTGGCCAGGATGTCGGGCACCACCAGCTTTCCGGCGTCGTTGAGCACCCGGTCGGCCTCGGGTGTCGTCGGGCCGTTCGCGCCCTCGACCACGACCCGCGCCCGGATGCGATGTGCGTTGCCTGCGTTTATGACGCCTTCGACGGCGGCGGGCACCAGCAGATCGACGTCGCTTTCCAGCAGGTCGGCATTCGACACCGCGATGCCCCCGGCGAATCCGACCACCGAGCCGGTCGCGTCGACGTGCTTCTCGAGCGCGACGACGTCCAAACCGGATGCCTCGGCCACTGCGCCGTACTGATCGGATACCGCGACCACCCGCACGCCCTCGTCCTGCAGGAAGTGGGCGGCATGCCGCCCGACCTTGCCGAAGCCCTGGACCGCGGCGGTCGCACCGTCGACGGTGATCCCGCGCGAGCGCAGCGCGGCCAGCGCCACATGCACCACGCCACGAGATGTCGCGGTCGCGCGGCCGAGCGAGCCGCCGAGGCTCACGGGCTTGCCCGTGGTGACGCCGAGAACGGTATGGCCCTTCTGCACCGAGTAGGTGTCCATGAGCCAGGCCATGGTGTTCTCGTCGGTACCGACATCGGGAGCGGGGATGTCATGAGCCGGCCCGATCAACGGGCTGATCTCACTGGTGTAGCGGCGGGTCACCCGTTCCAGCTCGGCGGTGCTGTACTGCCGCGGGTCGATGCGCACGCCGCCCTTCGCCCCGCCGTACGGCACGTCGAGCAGTGCGCACTTCCACGTCATCCACATCGCGAGTGCCCGTACCTCGTCGAGCGTGACGTCCGGCGAGTAGCGCAGACCACCCTTGGCGGGACCGCGGGAGACGTTGTGCTGCACCCGATGTCCGATGAGGAGCTCGATATCGCCGTTGTCCCGTCGCAGCGGGACGCTGACGGTCACCTCACGACGCGGGGTCGACAGGACTTCATACACGCCCTCGTCGTAGCCGAGGATCGTCGTCGCCTCACGCAACTGCGCCCGCGCATCGTCGAGCGGGCTGAGCTCGACCGCGGATTCGACGGCGAGGGTCATGCGATCTCCCGGAAGACGGCGTCGAGAATGTCGAGGCCTTCGGCGAGCAGGTGATCGGGCATGCTCAGCGGCGGCAGGAACCGCAGCACGTTGCCGTACGTACCGCACGTGAGCACGACCAGTCCCTGCGCGTGCGCGGCGGCCGCGATGCGCTTGGTCAGATCGGCGTCGGGTTCGGTGGTGCCCGGCTTGACCAACTCGACGGCGATCATGGCGCCGCGGCCCCGGATGTCGCCGATCCGTGGATCAGTGGCGGCCAGCGTGTTGAGCCGGCCCAACATGGTGTCGCCGATCTGGGCAGCGCGGGCCACCAGGCCGTCGCGTTCGATGGTGTCGATGACGGCAAGTGCGGCCGCGCACGCCAGCGGGTTGCCGCCGTAGGTGCCGCCGAGCCCACCGGCATGCGGGGCGTCCATGATCTCGGCGCGGCCGGTGACGGCCGACAGCGGCAGGCCGCCCGCGATGCCCTTGGCGGTGACGATGAGATCGGGCACGACGCCGTCGTGCTCGCACGCGAACATCGCTCCGGTACGGGCGAATCCGGTCTGCACCTCGTCGGCGACGAACACCGCGCCGCTCTCGGTGCACCAGTTCTGGAGGGCCCGAAGGAATCCCGGTGCGGGAACGATGAACCCGCCCTCGCCGTGGATCGGCTCGATCACCACCGCGGCCACGTTGTCGGCGCCGACCTGCTTGTCGATGAGGTCGATGGCCCGGGCTGCCGCGGCGGCACCGTCGACATCGCCGTCCCGCAGCGGGTAGGACGCCGGAACCCGGTACACCTCGCCGGCGAACGGTCCGAACCCGTGCTTGTAGGGCTGGTTCTTGGCCGTCATCGCCATGGTGAGGTTGGTGCGTCCGTGGTAGGCGTGGTCGAACACCACGACGGCCTGCCTGCGGGTGTGTGCGCGCGCGATCTTGACCGCGTTCTCGACGGCCTCGGCACCGGAGTTGAACAGCACCGTGCGCTTGTCATGGTCACCCGGCGTCAGGCGGTTGAGCTGCTCGGCCACTCGCAGGTACCCCTCATAGGGCGTCACCATGAAACAGGTGTGGGTGAACGCCGCAACCTGCTGCGTGACCGCGTCGACGACGGCGGGTGCGCTGTTGCCGACGGTCGTCACCGCGATACCGGAACCGAAGTCGATGAGCTGGTTGCCGTCGACGTCGGCCAGCACACCGCCGCCTGCGGCCACCACGTAGACCGGCAGTGTGGTGCCCACGCCGCGAGCGACAGCGGACTCCTTGCGGGCCTGCAGCTCCTGTGAGAGCGGCCCCGGAATCGCTGTCACCAGCCGGCGTTCCTGCGTGAGCGCCTGACCGGCAAGTTCGGTGGTGGTCACCTGTCCTCCTACTGATGTGCTGTGTTGCCGCTCACGTTAAGGAGTTCGGCGCCGTCACCGCAGTGCACATACGCACAATCGCGTAGATATAAGATGTGCAAAACTGTCACCATGGTGACCGTCGGCAACATCCTGGCCGCGAAGGCGCTCGGATTGCGCGGCGTCCATGTGTGCCGCACCGATGCCGACATCCGGTGGGTCGCCACGAGCGAACTCCCGGATCCCGCGCCTTTCCTCGAAGGCGGTGAGGTACTGCTCACGACCGGACTCGAGACCGGCGCCTGGCACGACGAGTGGGATGAGTACATCGGCCGGCTCGCCGCAGCAGCGGTGTCGGCGGTGGGCCTTGGCATCGGGCTCACCCACGCACGGATGCCCGGCGAACTCGTCGACGCCTGCCGCACGCACGGGGTCAACCTGTTCGAGGTGCCGCGTCGCACCACATTCGTCGCGATCAGCCGCCACGTTGCTCACCTTCTGCAACAGCAGGAATCGATCGCGGCCCGCGAAGCCTTCAAGACTCAGCGTCGCCTGATCTCGGCAGCGGCCAAGTCGGACCCGGCGGCCGCGGTCGTCACCGCGCTCGCGCAGGCGGTCGGCGGCGCGGCGTGCCTGTTGACGCCGGACGGGCGGGTCCTCACCGGCCCGGTGGGCCCGCGGCGCGCCGACTTCCCACTCGACGAGGTCGCCGCCGATGTACGACGGTTGCAGGCCCACGGCTTGCGGTCGGCCGCCGCCCAGTCGCGGCCCGCGATGTCGGTTTCGGTGCACCCCATCGGGTTACGTGGCAGGCCGTCGACCTACCTCGCGACGATCGGGCCGACCCGGCTCTCCGACGGGCAACGCCACGCGGTGACCACGGCCGTCGCGGTTCTGGGGCTCGTCGACGAGCAGCAGCGCAGCCGTGCCGCGACCCGTCGGCACGTGCGCAGCAGGGCGATCGAGCTGCTCACCGGAAACGATTCCAGGACAGCACGATTGGTGCTCGATCTGGACGCGCCGGCGCCCACGGTCACCGAGCGGGTCCGGTTCATGCGGGCCAGTGGAAGCGAATCAGACCGCCGCGACGCGCTGCCCGCCCTTGAGCACCGGGGGATCCTGGCGGCCCCGTACGCCGACGAGCTGTGCGCGGTGGCGCCACCCGACAAGGCCGAAGCCCTCGGCGCCGGCCTGGTCGACGCCGGCTTGCAGGTCGGGATCGGCGGGGCGGTTTCGTTGCAGGACGGCGAGACCGGCTACCGGACGGCCGGTCTCGCACTCGCTCAGACCACCCCGACCGCGGGCATGGTTGTCTGGGATCGCGTCGTCGACGGCGGCCCACTGGGGCTCATCGATCCGGATCGGGCCACTGCGTTCGCCGAATCGTGGCTCTCTGGTTTGGATTCTGAACAGCTCGAGACGCTGCGCTGCTTTCTGCGCCACCACGGTTCACGCCTCAAGGTCGCCGAAGAGCTTGGGCTGCATCGCAACACCGTCCGCAACCGGCTCGACGCGATCGAGGCACTTCTGCCGGGAAAGCTCGATGATCCGCAGACCAGGGTCAGTGCCTGGATCGCGCTGCAATCGCTACACCCGCAGTGACCCCTAATCCTTGAAGTAGACGATCTGGTGCGTGGTGGCCAAGAGCGTGCCGTTGCGGCCCCACAGTTGCGCGGACTGGTCGAAATATCCGCGGGAGAATCGCTGTGCCCGCGCCGTCGCCAGCACGAAGCCGTCACCCTGGGCAGCGATCTCGTCGGCGCCGGCGTGGAAGTACACCGTCATCGATATGGTGCCGGCGGGCATGAAGTGGCCGCGGCGGAGGAACGCTCGCGGGTAGAAGATGTCACTGACTGCGGTGAGCGACGCGAAATCCATTGGCCTGGGCGGATTGTTGCGAACCCACAGTGTCGTGGTCGAGGAGTCGGACGCCGCGCCGTGGACGGGCATCGCGCCGTCGACGAACCGGAGGTCGTAGTTGTCGAACCACACCACGCCGAACGGGGATTGTGCTCGCTCGATCTCCTCAGGCGCCGGCGCCTGCGGCGCAGTGATCTCGGTGTCCGCCCACGTATCGCGACGCAGCCCGAACACCGCCGTGGCCGAGGTCTTCGGTTCACCATCCTGGCTCAACTCGACGATCCAGTGCTGATTCGAGCGGTTGGTCTTGACTGCCCTGGTGTGGATGTCGAAGTCGCCATCGGCAATCGGGGCCAGGTAGTTCACCGTGAGCGCGACCGGCTGACCGTGCACGTCGGGCTGGGCTTCGATTGCTCGCACCAGGGTGGCAGCGGTGATGCCGCCGAACGGGCCCACCATGTTCGCCCATTCTGGCAGCGTGTGCCCTCGCAAGTGCCCTTCATCAGCGGAATCGAGGTCAAGGGCCTTGTCGAAGAAGTTCACCCGATCAGAGTACTCAGAACATCGAACCGGGGTGCCGGGTAAGCCTCAGGCCGCATCCGATGTGTTGGGGCCACCTTCAGCCATGACACGTTGCTTCTGATCGGCGACGACCTGGTTGAGGTGGCTACCTTTGGGCCACCCGTAGTAGGCCGCGAAATGCAGTGCGAGCTCGTCCATTTCGTCGAACGATACGTCACCGCTCTTCAGCGCCGCGTACACGTGCGACAGGATGGGAATCTCCGCATCCTGAAAAGCCACGCACGCCACAGTGATCAAGCGCCGTTCTTTCATCCCCAGCCCTGGGCGCTGCCACATCTCACCGAAGACGAAGTTGAGAATGCCTGCCCCCTGAAAGGGGTTGTCGCGCAACGGCGCAAAGGGAATGCAGTTGACCTCGATGAAGGTCTTCTCGCCGCCCTGCAGCCGTTTCTCGGGATCACTTTCGGTGGGCAACGGCAGCAGCGGTTCGGGCGGTGCCGCAGACTCGCCACGCTCGTCGAGGATGCGTTGCCATTGCAGGTCGACCACAATGTTGAACCGCGACGCTTTTGGCCAGCCGGCATACACCGCGAAATGCAAGACTGCTTCGCGCATTTCGGTGATCGAGATGTCGCCACTGTTGAGCGCGGCATAGACGTGTTGCTCGAGGGGTTCTTGCGCATCTGCCGCGGCCACACACGCCAGCGTCACGAACCGTCGATCACGGCGGCTCAGACCCGGGCGGGTCCAGACCTCGGCGAACACGAAGTCGAGCAGCCCATCGGCGACAGGGCTGCCATCGTCGGGCACCGGCGCGGTCATGACGTCACGGAAAACTTCAAGGCCACGCTTCCGGCGGTCGACCATGCCCACTCCTCGCCTCCTGTCGACAGTAACGCCGTTACTGTCGCGTCAGGGTAACACCGTTACCCGCCGGCGGGAAGGGGCCGCCTCACCGACACTCGTTCTCGTCAGTCAGTGCGTTTGCTTCGCGGCAGGCGGCGAATAATTCGGCTTACCCAGGCCGAGCCCGTGTTGGGCGATCATGTTGCGGAACACTTCGAGCGTCCCACCGTAGATTCCCGTCGGACCGGCGAGCCGGAAGATGTACTCGACGCCGTCCGTCAATGATCCGGCCGGACCGAGGATGTCCATGAGATCGGGCGAGACGTCACGCATGGTCTGGGCGATCGCGACTCGCCCGTACATCTGCGGCGTGCTCATGGCCGCTTCCATTCGGGCGATTCCGCGGCCGAGCCGGTACCTCGCCGCCTCGTCGTCCGGAACCACTGCCGCAACCCGATCCACCGCTTCGGACATCAGCGTGATGTGTTCGGTCATCGTCGCGATCTTCTGCAGGCCCGCAGAGTCGCGTTCGAATGTGCCGTGTTCGACGTCGAGCGCACCGCGCAGGACGGCCCACCCGCCGTTGACCCCTCCGACGCGGTACCGGTCAGCGACCCGGACATCGCTGTAGTACGTGATGTTGGTGCGGTCGCCGTCGACCGTCCGAATGCCCTGGATCTCGACACCCGGCGCGTCGAGCGGTACCAGGAACATCGTGAGGCTCTTGTGCTTGGGCTCCTCGGGATCCGTGTTGGTCACCAGAAAGACGTACTGCGCGTTGTGCGCGTTGGACGTGAACATCTTGGAACCGTTGATGATCCAGTCCTCACCGTCCCGCACGGCGCGGGTCTTGCAGGTGGCCACGTCCGAGCCACCCTCGGGTTCGGTGTAGCCCAGGCACAGCCGCAGCCGGCCGGCCAGCACTCCGGGCAGCACCTCGTCGACCAACTCGGCAGACGCGAATTGCTCCACCGTGTGCGCGACCATCGCGGTCGTGCCCCAGTGGAACCACGGCGTGTGCGCCCGCCCGATCTCGAGTTCCCAGATGCGGCGGCGCACCGCACTGAAACCACCGTCGGCCGCCGAGCGGTAGTCCGCGGCCAGGTATCCGGCGCTCCCGAGCGCGAGATGTACGCCCTCGTCGAAGTTCTCCCCGGTCTCCCGATCACGGGCGAGGACCTCGTCGGTGACGGTCGCAGCCAGAAAGTCGCGCAACTCGCGCTGGAAAGCCTGGTCGTCAGGCGACAACTCGACCGTGGAGAAGTCCATACCCCTCACCGTGACACTTGACGCCACATATGTAAAGCGGGAGGGCGGAAGACGCCATCCGGGTCGACATGCTACGTTAATGATAATCGTTTTCAGTAAGGATGGTGCGATGACCGGCCTGGTGAATCCCGGAGGAAATGCGCGCTCGACCGCACCCAAAGCGTCTGCCGCGCATGTCGACGACCTCAAAGGCATTGTGCGGGCGACCCTCGACATCCCGCTCGACACCACGGTGCTCGTCCAGCAGCTGGCCTGCGCCGAACCGGGCTGTCCGCCCGTGGAGACCGTGGTTGCGGTCCTCTCCAGCCGAAGAACCACGTGGAAAATCCCCAAACCCACTGCCGACATCGCTGTCACCGACCTGCAACGCCTCATCACCGAGCACCCGGAAGGACACGACCATGCCGACCACAACTGACGATCGGGTACCCGTCACCGTCATCACCGGATTTCTCGGTGCCGGCAAGACCACGCTGGTCAACCGCATCCTCACCGAGCAGCACGGCAGGCGAATCGCGGTGATCGAGAACGAGTTCGGCGAGGTCGGGATCGACGACGGCCTCGTCCTCGACGCCGAGGAAGAGATCTTCGAGATGAACAACGGCTGTATCTGCTGCACGGTGCGCGGCGATCTCATCCGCATCCTCGGCGCGCTGATGCGCCGGCGAGACCGCTTCGACCACATCCTCATCGAGACCACCGGGCTCGCCGACCCGGCGCCGGTCGCTCAGACGTTCTTCGTCGACGACGAGATACGAAGCCAGTTGAGGCTTGACGCGATCGTCACCATGGTCGACGCCGCACATGTCCTCGACCACCTCGACGACGCCAAACCCGCAGACGTCGAGAATGAGGCGATCGAGCAGGTGGCCTTCGCCGACCGGATGATCCTCAACAAAGTCGACCTTGTCAGCGCTGATCATCTCGGTGTCGTCGAAGCGCGGCTACGCGGTATCAACAGCGGTGCCGAGATCGTGCACGCCCAGAATGCGAAGGTCGAACTCGACCGGATCCTCGATGTCGGGGCGTTCGATCTGCAGCGGGTTCTCACCGACGACCCCGCGTTCCTGGAAGAGAGCGATCACCAGCACGATCAGACGGTCACCTCGGTGGGTATCCGGCTCGATGGCGATGTCGACGTCGAGAAGCTGAACGCGTGGCTCGGGGAACTGTTGTCCACCAAGGGTGTTGACATCTTCCGCAGCAAAGGCATCCTGGCCCTGGCCGAACAGTCCCGGCAGTACGTCTTCCAGGGCGTGCACATGTTGTTCGACGGCACGGAAGGCCGGCCGTGGCGTGACGGGGAGCCACGCACCAACCGGCTCGTGTTCATCGGCCGCAACCTGGATCGCGACGAACTCGAGTCCGGTTTCCGGTCTTGCCTGGTGGCCCGGTGAGTCCGTCGGTGCTGGCCGGTGACACCTGGCGCGTGGGTGTCGACGACGCGGTCGCGGCGCTCGCGGCCTCGCCGCACGGCCGGATCGCGGTCGCGGGGGCCGAAGGTTCGGTGACGATTCTCGCGGCCGACGGGGTCATCGAGTCGCGACAAGAGGTTTCGCTCGGCTGCCTGACGGTGGCGTGGTCCCCAACCGGCGACCGCGTCGCCGTCGGGTCCGTACACGGCGTGGACGTGCTCGACGCGGCCGGCGCTGTCATCGGCGGTCACCGCGGTGGTTGGTGCGCCTCGGTCGCATGGAGTTTCGACGGGTCGAGACTGGCCGCCGGTGTCGGCCGGACCACCGTCGTGCTCGACTCCGGCGGCACCGAGCTCTTCAGCGCCCAGCACTCGAGCACCGTCACCGGCGTCGCATGGGTCAACCGACGCGTGGCCAGTGCCGCCTACGGTGGCGTGCACATCCATCCGGTCACCCGCGGCTCGGCGCCGGACGTGTTGCCGTTCACCGGTTCACTGCTGACCCTCGCCGTGAGTCCGGACCGGAAGTGGGCGGCCAGCGGCAATCAAGATGCGACGCTGCATGTTTGGCGGATCGGCCGGCGTGGTGACGAACTCGCCATGTCCGGATATCCAACGAAGATCACCGCACTGGCGTACTCACCCGACTCGACGCTGCTGGCCTCTGGAGGCGGCTCCGATGTGACCGTTTGGGACTTCACCGGGCGCGGTCCGCGTGGCAGCACGCCGCGGATCCTGCGCGGTGACGACGCCGTGGTCACGGCGATCGCGTGGTCGGCCGACGGTGGCCTGCTCGCCGCAACCTCCGAGGGTGGCCGGGCAGCGGTGTGGTCGCCACGCGCCGCGATTCCCGGCCATCCGCTGACACCGCTGGACTCGTTGAACCGGGCATCACCCGCAACCGCCGTCGGGTGGGATGCCACGGGCCGGTTGCTCGTCGGCTGGGCCGATGCGACCGTCGCAGCGCACGTAGTCGACAGGAGCTGAAATGCCATACCCGACCGCAGGTTTCACCGCTGTTGTCTGTAGCCGTTGCAGCTCGGCGGAATCCGTGCTCGATGAGTTACGCGCGGCGGTGCGCCGCGCGCCGCACGGCATGCTGATCTCATCCGGGTGCCTGTTGGATCAGATCCGCTGCGTGGGCCGGACCGACGGCGTGATGGTGTTGGTGCAACCGTGCGCAATCGATCGCACCCCAACCGGCCCGGCGTTGATGTTCGGGCCGATCGAAGACGCCGGGTCGGCCGCACAGCTCCGCGACTGGCTCGACCAGGGACACTGGGCCGCACCGCTGCCGGTCGCCGTCATGAACGGCAAATCCCTCTGATCTCGGCGCACAGTGCCAACGCTCGGAAGTGCGCTATCGCCGGTGATATCGCATCTGCAACCCATCCCGCTTTCCTGGCAGGTGCTGGTGAGGCCGGTGTGATCTAGCTCGGCACCGGGATGGCCGCGGTGTCCTCGTCGTCGTCGCGCTGCTGCCGCTGCGGCTTGCGGAAGTGGTTGTCGCCGCGGGGATAGACGACCTGCGGCCACCAGAACCACCGGCCGAGCAAGGTCGCGATCGACGGCATCAGGAGCGAGCGCACGATCAGCGTGTCCAGAAGCAGACCGATCGCGATCGTCGAGCCCATCTGCGCCAACACGACCAGGTCACTGCCGAGCATCGCGGCCATGGTGGCCGCGAACACCAGACCCGCCGAAGTCACCACGCCGCCGGTGCCGCCCATGGACCGGATGATGCCCGTCTTGAGCCCGGCGTGGATCTCCTCCTTGAATCGGGACACCAGCAACAGGTTGTAGTCCGACCCGACCGCCAACAGGATGGTCACCGACATCAACATGACCAGCCAGTGCACGTGGATACCGAGCAGGTCCTGCCACAGCAGCACCGAGATGCCGAAGGATGCCGCGATCGAACTGGCCGCGGTCCCGACGATGACGAGGGCCGCCACGGCGCTGCGGGTGAGGATCAGCATGATCATGAAGATCAGCGTCAATGCTGACACCACCGCGATCATCAGGTCGTAGCGAGCGCCGTCGCTCATATCCTTGTACGTCGCCGCGACGCCGCCGAGGAAGATCTTCGCGTCCGACAGCGAGGACATCTTCAGGCCCTCCTGCGCGGCGGTGCGCTCGGCGTTGACCCGCGCGATGCCGTCGGGCGTCGCGGGATCGGTCTGGTGAGTGATGAACATCCGCGCGGACTTGCCGTCGGGCGACAGGAACATCTTCAGGCCGCGTTCGAAGTCCGGGTTCTGAAAAGCCTCCGGCGGCAGGTAGAACAGGTCGTCGTTCTTCGCGTCGTCGAAGCTCTGACCCATCGCCAGCGCGGTGTCGTTCATCGCCTGCATCTGGTCGAGCAGGGCCTTCTGCGAGTTGTACGACGCCAGCGACAGGTCCCTGCTGGTTTTCATCGACGCGATGGTCTGCGGAAGGAGCGCAGTGAGTTTCGGTGCCAGATCGGCCAATTGATCAGTGTTGACCTGTACCGACCCAGTGATGTCGGTGAGCTCGTCGATACCGTCGAGGGCATCGAAAACCGACCTCGCGGCCGAACACATGGGTATGTCGAAACAGTGCGGTTCCCAGTAGAAGTAATTGCGCAGGGGCCGGAACTGGTCATCGAAGTTCGCGATGTTGTCCCGCATCTTCTTCGTGACCTCGAGGAGCTCTTGCGACTTGGCCGCCGAGTCCTGAGTGAGCTGTGTCTGTTGCAGCGACAGCTGATACTGCTGCTCCAGGATGTCGATCGATACGTTCATCGCATCGACCATCCTGAGCTGATTGGCCAGCTGTTCCCGCTGGAACGGCAGATTCAGATTGCTCGTCTGGCCTTGGATGCTGGTCTGGAACGGAATCGAGCTGTGCTGGATCGGAATACCGAGCGGCCGGGTGATGCTCTGCACCATCGCGATACCTTCGGTGTGCAAAATGTTCTTGGCCACGCGGTCCAGCACCAGCATGTCGGCGGGGTTGCGCATGTCGTGCTCGGACTCGACCATCAGGATGTCCGGATTCATCCGGGCCTGCGTGAAATGCCGGTCCGCGGCGGCGAATCCGACGTTCACCGGCGCATCCGTCGGCAGATACCAACGATCGTTGTACGCGGGTTTGTAACCGGGAACGGCCACCACGCCGATCAGCACGACGAACGCGCTGGCGACGAGGATCGGGGCCGGCCAGCGGACGACCGCGGTACCGACCTTGTACCAGAACCGGCCCTTGGCCGCGCGTTTCGCTTCATAGAGGCCGACCTTGCTGCCCAGGAACAGAACAGCCGGGCCCATGGTGACCGCGGACGCGATGACGACGAGCATGCCGATCGCGACCGGTGCGCCCATCGTGCTGAAGTACGGCAGCCGGGCGAAGCTCAGGCAGTAGGTGGCACCCGCGATCGTCAGGCCCGACCCGATGATGACCGGTGCCACCGACCGGAACGTGGTGTAGTAGGCGGTTTCCCGGTCCTCGCCCGCACTGCGCGCCTCACGGTAACGACCGAACAGGAAGATGCCGTAGTCGGTGGCCGCAGCTATCGCCAGCATCGTGAGGATGTTGCCCGCGAACGTGGTCAGGCCGAACACGTCGTGGGTCGCCAACACCGAGATGAGACCGCGCGACGCGAGCAACCCCACACCCGTCAACACCAACTGGATCAATGTGGTGATGATCGACCGATAGACGATCAGCAGCATGATCGCGATGGCCACCAGGGTGAACAGCGTGATCTTTCCGAGGCTGGCGTTGCCGATGACGTGCATGTCATCGGTCAGGGCTGCCGGTCCGGCGACATAGGCCCGAACGCCTGGCGGAGCCGGGGTGTCCTCGATGACCTCGCGGACCTTCTGCACACCTTCGTTGGCCAACGTCTGACCCTGCTGCCCAGCCAGATTCAGCATCACGTAGGACGCCTTGCCGTCCGCGCTCTGCGCGCCGGCCGCCGTGAGCGTGTCGCCCCAGAAGTCCTGGATGTGCTGGATGTGCTCGGGATCCTCACGCAGTTTGCGGATGATCTCGTCGTAGTACTTGTGCGCATCGGGGCCGAGGGCGTCCTGCCCCTCGACGACGACCATGACGGTGCTGTTGGAGTCGAACTCGTGGAAGTTCTCACCCATGCGGTGCATGGCGATCATCGACGGCGCGTCTTCGGGCGCCATCGGCGCGGAGTGCTCCTCGCCGACGATCTCGAGCTGCGGGGCGATCACGTTCACCACGACGGCGAACGCGACCCAGAAGATGATGACGGGAATGGCCAGGATGCGCAGACCATGTGCGACGATCGGCCGGTTCTGCTGTGCATGAGCGGGTTTCGTCATGCCGACTTCACCAGGCAGTACGTTTGGGCATTGACACCATCGGCTGATTTCTCCTCGCGGACAACGCCGTTCACCGTGACGCGACAGCCGATCTGATCACTGTCGCTCCGCGCCATCAGGTTCGCGCTGACTGTCGGCAGCGTCGTCGACAGCGTGATCGACCACGGAAGGCTCGCCGTGACCTGATGAACTTTGGCGTCGGGGTCGAAGTAACTGATCTGAGCGCTCGTACCAGGTGGGCCGTAGACGTCGTACACCAAGACTTTCGGATTGAACTGGACGATCTCGATGCCGGCGCCCGCGTTGGCGTTCAGATCCTCGGATCCGAACATCTTGTGCAGCCGCGAGACCACGAGGCCCGAGATGGCCAGCACGACGATGAGGACCACCGGGATCCACGCTCGCTTGACTATGCGAGACCGCAGACTCCTGCTCACCCGACACCTCCCGACCACCCGAACACGTCCGAGCAGCCGTCTTGAGGTTCGATTGGCGCGAGCTCGGCGAATTAGTTCGTATACCTATGTACAGCGTTGAGGAACTTTACACACGCCGACAACAGCCTGCAGCCTGGGTCTATTTCCTGTGAACTCCCTGCAAAATCGCTGTACGCGGAGCATTCCGCAGCAGTTCAGACGATCGGAGTTGCCGGACTCACACCGCGGCGGAGTGGATTCTGGCTACATAGATGAACTACACTCATGCATAGGTTTTCTATACAAAGTCGGAGGTCGCGCCATGCATACGGAGTGCGAGCCACGAACGGCCGATCCGAGCGGGGCGACCGATTTCGTAGAGGCGATACTTCCCTGCATCGATCAGATCGAACGCGGAGCACGCCGGCTCACGCCCAACAAGTACGACGCCGAAGACCTCGTGCAGGAGACGCTACTCAAGGCCTACAGCGGATTTCACACATTCCGGCAAGGGTCGAACGTGCGCGCCTGGCTGTTCCGCATCATGTACAACACCTGGGTATCGAGATATCGCGCTCGTCAGCGCGGCCCGAATGAGCAACTGTGCGAAGACTTCACCGATGGCCAACTCTCCGCCGAGGCCGGCCACACCGCCGCAGGTCTGCGTTCGGCGGAGGTCGAGGCATTGGAGGCTCTTCGCGACGACGAGATCGCCGACGCCCTCGCGGCGATACCCGCGGCGAACCGGATGGTGGTGTACTACGCCGACGTCGAGGGTTACCAGTACCGCGAAATCGCTTCGCTGATGGGAACTCCCGTCGGAACCGTGATGTCGCGGCTCAACCGTGGCCGTCGCCGGTTGCGCGAACTACTGGCCGATGTGGCCTACGAGCGAGGCATGGCGAGGCATTCCGCTACCTGCTGAACCGGCGTCGACTACGGATTACGCCGCGCTGCTGCCGGTTTCGGGTGGGCCGACATAGCCTCGGGCCACCGCCGTCCCGGCAAGCGACTCACGCAGGTTTCGGCGCCCTCGGTGCAGCCGCGACATCACGGTTCCCACCGGAACGCCGAGGATCTGCGCGATCTCCTTGTACTGGAACCCGGCAATATCGGCGTAGTACACCACGATTCGCTGAAAGTCAGGCAACAGTTGCACCGCACGTCGCACCTCGTCGTCGCCCATCACTTCGAGTGCGGCGAGCTCCGCCGACGCCAGTTCCACCGACGACCGTCGCGCCACCGCCGCAAGTTGAGCATCCGTAATGGCCTCGGCGAAAACCTCGTCCGGTCGCCGCTGCGCGGTGCGATACGCATTGATCCACGTGTTGGTCAGGATCCGGAACAGCCAGGCACGAATGTTGGTGCCGTCGCGGTACGTGTGAAAGCTGGCGTACGCCTTGACCATCGTCTCCTGGACAAGGTCTTCTGCGTCGATCTGGTTCCTGGTGTATCGACGCGCCGCACCGTACAACTGGTCCAGCAGCGGCAGTGCGTCGCGGACGAATCGATCGTGTCGATCGTCGTCCACAATCTCGGTCGCCTCAACGATGGTTGGCATGACCCCGCTCCCTGCCACTGGTAGTAAATCCGTATTGGAGGGCCCTTGATCGAAAACCTAATCCGCTCGCCGAGCCCGCCCCACGGGGTTAACCTCCATACTTCGGAAGGTTTCCCGCACAACCGCCAGCATCACACCTCAAGTGGACTTCAGGTCAAGCGCTCCGTAGTGCTCCATCGGCGTCACGTCCGACACATTCTGTTAGGCAGGTGAGAAGCGGGGCGCCACCTTAGGGTCATCAACTATGAATCGCCTCGATCGCTTCTTCGAAATCTCGGCGCGTGGGTCGACGTTCGCTGCCGAGATCCGCGGTGGTCTTGTCACGTTCATCGCGATGGCTTACATCATCGTGCTGAATCCGGTCATCTTGTCCAGCGCACCGGATGTCGACGGCACCCGGCTGGAGTTCGCCCAGGTGTCGGCGACCACCTCGCTGGCCGCGGGCGTAATGACTATCCTGTTCGGCATCTTCGCGCGGTTACCGTTCGCGTTTGCCGCCGGTCTCGGCATCAACTCGTTTCTGGCGACCACCGTGGTCGGGTCGGTCACGTGGCCCGAGGCGATGGGGTTGGTCGTCATCAACGGGTTGATCATCGTGCTGCTCGCGGTGACGGGCCTGCGGCGACTGGTCTTCGACGCCGTGCCGATGCAGCTCAAGCTGGCGATCACCGCCGGTATCGGTCTGTTCATCCTTTTCATCGGCCTCGTCGACGCCGGCTTCGTCGGCTCCACCGGCCTGCCGTCACCCCCGGTGGGCCTCGGTACCGGCGGCGTCGGCTCGATCAACACGGTGCCCACGGTCGTGTTCGTGTTCACCCTTCTGGTGACCGGCATCCTGGTCGCGCGCCGGGTACGCGGCGGAATCCTCATCGGACTCGTCGCCGGCACTGTCGTCGCGGTCATCATCGAGGCGATCTGGCATCTCGGTTCGGCCGTCGACAAACCCGGCGGCTGGGGGCTCTCGGTGCCGTCACTGTCCGGCTCGCCGTTCGCGTTGCCCGACCTGTCACTGGTCGGCGAGTTCAGCATGGGCAGCTTCGGCCGCATCGGTGCGCTTGCCGCGATCATGCTGGTGTTCACCCTGGTGTTCGCGAACTTCTTCGATGCGATGGGCACGATGACGGGACTGTCGCGCGAGGCCGGGCTGGCCGACCCGCAGGGCACGTTCCCACGGCTGCGGTCAGCGCTGATCGTCGAGGGCACCGGCGCCGTCGTCGGCGGCGCCTCCTCGGCGTCGTCGAACACGGTATTCATCGAATCGGGCGCCGGCATCGAGGAGGGCGCCCGGACCGGGTTCGCCAACCTCATCACCGGCGTGCTGTTCCTGGCCGCGATGTTCGTCGCACCGCTGGCCTCGATCGTGCCGACCGAGGTGGCTGCGGCGGCACTCGTGATCGTCGGCGCGATGATGGTGAGCCACCTCCGCCACATCGACATCTCCGAGTTCTCGGTCGCGCTGCCGGTGGTGCTCACCGTGGCGACCATGGCCTTCAGCTACTCCATCGCCAACGGCATCGGTGTCGGGTTCGTAGCGTGGGCCGTGCTGCGGTCGGCGGCGGGCAAGGCCCGTGAGGTCAGCCCGCTGCTGTGGGTGGTCGCCGCGGGATTTGTCTTGTATTTCGCGCGGGGCTGGATTGAGTCGCTCATCGGCATGTGAAGGCCGGTAGCCTTCACAGACATGAGGACGACACCGCTGCGCGAAGAGGGACAACACCGGTGAGCGCTGGTCTGTTCGGTCTTCTCGACGACGTCGCGGCGCTGGCGCGGCTCGCGGCCGCCTCGGTCGACGACATCGGCGCCGCAGCGGGCCGCGCGACGGCCAAGGCCGCCGGTGTCGTGATCGACGACACCGCGGTGACGCCACAGTACGTGCACGGGATCACCGCCGACCGCGAACTGCCGATCATCAAGCGGATCGCGATCGGATCGCTGCGCAACAAGATCGTGTTCATCCTGCCCGCGGCGTTGCTGCTCAGCCAGTTTGCGCCGATGCTCCTGACACCCATCCTGATGCTCGGTGCGACCTACCTCTGCTACGAGGGCGCCGAGAAGGTATGGGGCTGGATCACCGGCCACGACGCCCACGCCGCGCCCGCTGCCACCGAAGGACCTGACGCGGAGAAGTTCATGGTGACGGGCGCCATCCGCACCGACTTCATCCTGTCGGCCGAGATCATGGTGATCGCGCTCAACGAAGTCGCCGACCAGCCGTTCCTGCCGCGCCTCGTCATTCTCGTGGTGGTCGCGCTCGTCATCACGGCCGCGGTCTACGGCGTCGTCGCGGGAATCGTGAAGATGGACGACATCGGACTCAGCCTGACCCAGCGCAAATCCCGGTTCGGGCAGAAGATCGGCCGCGGACTCGTCGCCGGGATGCCCAAGCTGCTGTCGGCGCTCTCCATCATCGGCACCATCGCGATGCTGTGGGTCGGCGGCCACATCCTGTTGGTCGGTACCGACACCCTCGGGTGGCACACGCTCTACGGCATCGTTCACCACGCCGAGGAGTGGGTCCACCACGCGGTGCCCGGCGTCGGCGCGGTGCTGGCGTGGCTGACCAACACCGCGGCGTCGGCAGTCATCGGATTGGTCGTGGGCGCCGTCGTCGTGGCGATCATGCATGTGCTGCCCTTCGGCAAGAAGAAGCAGCACGAAACCCACGCCTAGCGGGTGTTGTTCGTGATCCAGATCTGAGCGGCGTCGGCGGCCCGCACCAGCGCACCGTACTCGCCGAAGTAGTCGGCGACCGCGCCGATCCAGGGCAGCATGCCGAAGTAGCGGAACAGTCGGCGCGGATGCGGCCGTTTCCCGAGTTCGTCACCGATCGCGTTCATGATGCCGACGAGTTGCCACAGCTTCTTGACCAGAGACATCTGCGACCCATCGGCATCCGGTTCGGGCGGCGGCACGGCGCCGGGCTCATCGGTGAGCTCGCGGCCGCACAATACCGCCGCCAACAGCCGCACCTGCGTCTGATGATCGGTGATGCCGTACTCACGGGCGACCGCGCACAACACGATCGCCTGGTTGGTGAAGCCGAACAGATCCTGCAACGGCAAGCGGTCGGCCAGCACGCCGAAGACTCCGGGGAAGGCCACGACGACGGTGTCGAGCGCGCCCACGCGACGCACCCACCAGCGAATGCGGCCGGCTCGGTCCTTTCGTGCCCACGATTTGGTTCCGGGAACGTCGGCACAGTCGAGCAGCCCGGCCAGCAAGTTCAACGGCCTGTCCACCAGCGAATCGGCGGAATCCCGATCGTGGGTACGCCGGCGCAGTCCGAGCGGATCCGTCTCCGACAACACGTCGAGGATCAGGTCGATCACACCAACGGCACGTCCCAGCGCTTCGGCAACATCCGCATCGGACAGGTCTGCTTTCGGCATGAGATCCATGCCGCCATCTTGAAGCATGGGCCCGGATCGTGCGGAGGCAGGCGCGAATCAGCGGTTTGCCGCGAGGCGCTGTTCGAGACCCGCGATCACTACGGCGAGATTGAACTCGAAATCGTCAGCACGGGGCACACTGCGGCCGGCGACGACCGCGCTCAATAGTGGAAACTCGCCTGCCGCAAAGTCTTCCAGTGCCCGCGCCACTTCAGGGGTCTGGTGATGCAGGCGTGAATCCGCTGCGCCCAGAAGGTCGTGGGCAGCCGACATGGCGATACCGGACACCAGCGTGAGGATGCGCCCGGACTGCTCGACGTCGAAACCGGCCGCCGTCAGCGCTCCCAACACCCGTTCCGCCAGGCCGAGGCTCGCGGCACCGCCGATGCCGCTGATCCGGAAGTTCATGCCGGTCGCCCCGTACTTGAGGACGCCCTGGCGGATGGCATTGCCGTACGCGCGCAGCACGTCCTGCCAGGCCGCGTCGTCAGGCAACTCGATCGAGCGCAGTTCGGTGTCGAACAGATCGGCGACGACCAGTTCGAGCAGGCCGTCGCGGTCGCCGACGTAGTAGTGCAGTGCCGTGCGATCCACTCCGAGCACGTCGGCGACTGCCTGCATCGTCAGATGCTCGGGGGCGATACTCCGCGCCGCCGCCAGGATCTGATCGCGGTCGATCCGGCGTGGGCGTCCCCGGCGCCGGCGGGGTGAACCATCGTCGACGCCGCCGGTGCTGTCCACGCTCTCGGCCGTCACTGCAGCAACAGTAGCCGCACGCGCGGTGTGACGTGAGCTGACTCTTGACATCGCGTGTTAGTTTTCTCACGCCCGTGGAAAAATCCGTGTGCGGCACGAAAGGGTGCCGACGAAGGGAGTCGTTCAGGTGCCAAACACTGCTCCGTACCGGGTCGTTCAGTGGACCACCGGAAATGTCGGCAAGAGCTCGGTCGCGGCAATTGCCAAGAACCCGACATTGGAACTCGTCGGCTGTTACGCCTGGTCACCCGACAAAGCGGGCAAAGATGTCGGCGAGCTGTGCGGCATCGAGCCGCTGGGAGTCACGGCGACCAACGATGTCGACGCCCTCCTCGCACTCAAGCCGGACGTCGTGGTTTACAACCCCATGTGGATCGATGTCGACGAACTCGTCCGCATTCTCGAAGCCGGCGTCAACGTGGTCGCGACCGCGTCCTTCATCACCGGCCACAACCAGGGCAACGGCCGCGACAAGATCGCCGACGCGTGCGCCCGGGGCGGATCGACGATGTTCGGCTCGGGCATCAGCCCCGGCTACGTCAACCAGCTGTCGGTGGTCGCGGCGGGCATCTGCGACCGCGTGGACAAGATCACCGTGAACGAAGCGGCCGACACCACCTTCTACGACTCCCCCGCGACCGAAAAGCCGGTCGGCTTCGGCCAACCCATCGACCATCCAGACCTTCAGGCCATGACCGCCCACGGCACCGGAGTGTTCGGCGAAGCCGTACGCATGGTCGCCGACGCGCTCGGCATCGAGCTCGACGAGGTGCGGTGCGATACCGAATATGCCCAGACCACAGCGGATCTCGATCTCGGTTCGTGGACGATACCGGCTGGCTGCGTGGCCGGCGTGTATGCCAGCTGGAAAGGTATCGTCGACGGTCAGACCCGGGTGGAGATCAATGTCCGATGGCGCAAAGGCCAAGCGCTGGAACCTGATTGGAAGATCGAACAGGACGGCTGGGTCATCGAGGTCGCCGGCCGCCCGACCGTCACGATGAAGGTCGGCTTCCTTCCCCCGCCCGACTTCGAGGCCACCACCCTGGAGGAGTTCATGGTGCTCGGCCATATCATGACGGCAACCCCTCCGCTCAACGCCATCCCCGCGGTGGTGGCAGCGGCACCGGGCATCGTCACCTACAACGATCTCCCCTTGATCCTGCCACGAGGCGTGGTACCGACCAGTTAATCGACCAACCGGGCCGCATACCCGAAAACTCCACTGCCGCAAGCCTTTTTATGGTCAGCGGGGGTAGTCTGCTATAATGTTTTTGGGCGTTTTTGGTACGTCCAGTTTGAACAATGAGAGAAGCAAAATATGACACAGGGAACTGTGAAATGGTTCAACGGCGAAAAGGGCTTCGGCTTCATCGCCCCTGACGGCGGCGCCCCGGATGTCTTCGTTCATTACTCCGAGATCAGCGGAAACGGTTTCCGGTCACTCGAGGAGAATCAGCGAGTCGAGTTCGAGGTCACGCAGGGAGCCAAGGGCCCCCAGGCAGTCGGAGTCACTGCAATCTGATCGACTAGACATCATGATGGGCTGGTGCGCGTACCCGCTGCACCAGCCCATTCGTCGTTTTCAGGCGAGTGTTCCCGCCGGGTTCTGCATACGGCCCAGCCATCGAGCGGACTCCGCCTGAGCGACACGCAGCACGCAATCGGCGGTTTCGAAGAACGGCGTCTGCCGCGCCGAGTCGTCCACCGGCATCGCTGCGGCACAGCGCATCACCAAGCCCCCGAGTAGCTGCGATGTCTTGCAGGGAACGACAAGGAGCTTCACACACGCGTCCCGGCCGGCAACCGCCATCAAGCGGGGCCGCCGCACTTTAGCCCCGACCGTCCACTTGTTGCCGGTGACGATCGTGTTCAGATCCAACTGCCCCTCGGCGGCAGACCAGTTGATACGGATATCGACGATCTCGCCCAATCGCCGATGGAGCACGCCCACCAATTCGGGCAGTTCATTCGCCACCGAATCGGTATGAGGCCACCAAGCACCGTCGATATCGGCGCCCACCTGCTTGGCGAGCGTGAGCCGGACGGGGCTGGCCACACGTCGTGTCCCGGTCAGGCCGTTCACGATGATCGAGATGCATCGGAGCGAGGCTGGGACTTAGGGCGATCTGAGAAAATCGGCACCGCGACCGGCTCCACCGAGGTGTCGGCATTCGCGATGCGCGCCGGCTCTTCCGAATGTGAAAACAAGTTGTACGAATCCATAAAGCGTTTCCTTGAGAAGTGCGGATCTGATCCGCACGTGTAGTTGAGAGCACGCGACAAGAGATTCGCAGGCTGGCCGTTCAACGTTGAAAGCCACAGCAGGAACACCATGGTTGACCCAGTCGAGGTGCGCGGCTACCCACGAATCTACACGCGCACGACCGCCGGCACAGCCCGCCTCGCTGAAGTGCAGTGGCGAATAGTCAAAACTTCAGGCGCCAGAGGAAGTTCGCATCGTCGGATCGGTGTGCACCGGGAAGTTCACCGAGTTGGCGATGAAGCACATCCGATGAGCTTGCTCATGCAGGTCTGTGGCATCCGCCAGCCGGTCCGGGTTCGCGATCGTCACGTCCGGGTGCAACGTCACCTCGGTGAAATTACCGCTGCCGTCTGAGGATTCGTCCATCGCCCCGACCGGGCGATCACTGTACGCGGTCACGACGATGCCGGCTTGCGCACACAGCGCCAGGTACCACAGCATGTGGCATTGCGACAGGCTGGCGACCAGAAGTTCCTCTGGATTCCACCGCTCGGCAGTGCCACGAAAGGCCGGGTCGGACGTTCCGGGAATCGAGGGCTTGCCAGCCACGTCGACCCCCGCGATCTCGTGATCCCGCGCGAAATCTCGGTACCCACTGGTTCCCGAGCCGGTGTTGCCCGTCCAGGTCACCTGCACCTCGTAACGATGACTGCGCGCCATGCTCGCGAAGATACCAAGTCCGACACAGAGCCCATTGACACATTGGCACACATTGATAGTCTTTGTGCCACGCATCGTAAGGAGGCTCCCATGAGCACCGTCGCGGAATCCGGCCCAGTCGAGACTGACGAGAACGATCGGGTACGGCCACATGTGCTGAGGGATTTCCGCCGACATTCGGGCAGCATCCTGTCGGGAGCATTCGCCGCGTCCGCGTTCGACGAGGTGGCGCTGGTGCCGGTGGCTGCCGCCGTCGATCGGAGTGGGCGCTTCGAGAAGAACTTCCTCGACCGCGGTCTACGTGGCGGGTTTTCAACGCTGTTGGCGATCTGGGGCGATGCCGAGGACCGCGCGGCCGAAGGCGAGCGACTCAAAGTGCTCCATCGCGATGTGCGCGGGACCGGCAAAGGTGATTTCGCCGAAACCCGGTACAGCGCACTCAATCCGGGGCTGTGGAATTGGATAGCGGTCAGTGGGATCTTCATGATCCTGCATTCGTTCACCCCCGCGACCGGCATCGCCATGACGCCCGCCGAACGCGAGGCGGCGTACCGTCAGCTCATCAAGGCGTTTCGGGCCCTGGAGTTGCCCGGGGCGTCCGCGAAACTGCCTGCGAGTTATGCCGAAGCGACTCGCTATTACGACGACATGGTGCAGAACCAGTTGCAGGCCAACCAATTCCTCGATCGGGTGACGACCGGGCTGACGCGGTTGCCGCTCCCGACGCTGTTGATCCCCGGGCCGGTGCGGCTCGCTCTCACCCCGTTGTGGTTAGCGGTCCGACCGGGAGCCGGCCGGGTGATCAAAGTGTGTTCGTTCGGGATCATGCATCCCGGAGTTCGAGAGTTGACCGGCTTCCGCTGGCAGGATCGCCACAACCTCGAATTCGCGTTGTACACGCGAATGGTGCAGATCGCCTGGCGGGTGTTACCCGACCGGTTGCTTCTCGTGCCGTTGGCATACAACCGCCTGCAGTACGAGAAGCTGGTCCGGCTGCACCGCTCGGTCGCGCTCGATTCGTTCGCTCCACTGGGCTGCCCGGCCGCCAACTGACACACTGGTACGAATGCCACGAAGCAACGCCAGCCAGTCCGAGCAGGAAGACGCCATTCTCAAGGCGGCTGCCGAAGAGGTTGCGCTCGTCGGCCTCGGCCGTGCGAGTCTCGACGTGATCGCAAAGCAGGCCGGCGTCAGCCGCAGGACTCTGTACCGGCGTTTTCCCACCCGTGACACGTTGATCACCGAGCTCGGGCGGCGCACGTTCGACGCCGCGATGAACCGGTTGCGTACCGTCGCAATAGATTCGGGCCCCAATGAGGCTGCGGTGGCGGCGTTCTGCGAAGGGTTGCGGTTGCTCACCACCGAACCCGTGATGCGCCGCTTCCTCCGGCTCGACAGTGACTTCACCGCAGTCGCCGGCGCGTACCACGAGGTGCAGACCCTTCTGAGTAGCGCGTCTGCTGCCATGGCCAAGGCGTTGCGGGCGGCCGGTGCGACCATGCCCGATGCCGACCTGCTCGCCGTAGCGGAACTGCACATCCGGCTCGCCAGCTCACTCGCCCAAGTTCCGACACCGGTGCTCGATGTGACCGACGACGACGCGGTCCGCGCCTACGCGCGTCAGCATCTGGCTGCCCTCGTCTGGTAGTTCCCGACGAGGGCAGCCTTGCAGCTTGATTCAGTAGATCTCGCGGTACAGCTCCACGATCTCGTCCTTCGTGGGAACCCGCGGGTTGTTGCCCGGTGACCCCGACGCCAACGCCTGCTCGGCCATGAGTTCCAGCCGGGCCTCCCAGTCGTCCTTGTCCACACCGTAGGACTGCGGAGTCGGCACCTCGACGTCCCTGCACAGCTGCTCAAGCTCGGCCACCAAAGCGCCTGCCGCATAGGCGCTCGCGGCGGACTCCCCGACGAGACCCATCGCCTTCGCACAATCGGCATAACGGTCCACCGCGGACTCGATCGAGAACTTCGTGATCGCAGGCAACAGCATGGCGTTGGAAAGCCCATGCGCGACATGGAAATGTCCGCCGATGGGCCGGCTCATGCCGTGCACGAGCGCGACGCTGGAGTTGGAGAACGCCATCCCCGCCTGCGTGGACGCGAGCATCATCGCCTCGCGTGCCTGCCGGTCGGCGCCGTCGGCGTAGGCGCGGCGCAGGTGTTGCGATATCGAGCGCATGGCCGCGAGCGCAAGTGCGTCGCTGAACGGACTGGCACGCCGGCTGACGTACGCCTCGATGGCGTGGGTCAGCGCATCGACCCCGGTATCGGCGGTCAGGCGAGCCGGCATCGAGACGGTCAGCTCGAAGTCGACGACGATCGCGATCGGCAGGAACGACAAACCGGGACACAGCATCTTCTCGTCGGTTTCGCCATCGGTGATCACCGTGAACTGTGTTGCCTCCGAACCGCTTCCGGCCGTCGTCGGGACGGCGACGATCGGAAGTGCCGGTCCGGTATAGCTGCTCGGCGCCTTGTAGGACGCGATGCTTCCGCCGTTGGCCGACAACACCGCGAGCGCCTTGGCGGTGTCCATCGGGCTGCCTCCACCGAATCCGATGATGCCGTCGGCGTTGTGGGCCTTGACGAGGTCCAGACCGCCGGCCAGCGAAGCCACCGTCGGGTCCGGCACGGTCTCGGAGAATACGGTGGCCTCCACTCCCGCGGCGTGCAGTGTCTTCACAAGGCGTTCGGCCTGACCGGTTTCCGACAAGTACTTGTCGGTGACCAGCATCGGCCGCAGGATGCCGAGCTGAGCGACAACCGATCCGAGTTCGTCGATTGCACCCGCACCGATCTTGGCGAAGCGCGGGAGTGCGATGTCGGTGACCATGTAGCCAGCCCTCACTTGTTTTCGGGGAAGCCGAGGTTGATGGGGGCCGGAAAGAGCTTGTTGTTCAAGCAATGTGGGATCGGTTGCGTCTCGCCTGCGTGCGTGGTCTCCGTCATACGTCCATGCTCAATGGGCATCGATGCATTGGTCAACCGCCAAAGCTGCACATTGCGGTGCAAAATTGCACGTGTAGGTTCTACCTCATGCAAAGCGCGGACAACCTCCGGTTTTTCCTCGAAGTCGCACGCACCGGACGCCTCAACGAGGCCGCCCGCAACCTCGCGGTCGATCACACGACGGTCGGGCGGCGAATCACCGCGCTGGAGAAGGCGTTCGGGGTAAGGCTGTTCGACCGCTCACCGGGCGGCTGGCACCTGACGGAGGCCGGGGCGGATCTGCTGCCGCGTGCTGAGTCGGTCGAGTCGGCCGTGATCGCCGCGTACGACGCACGCACCACGGCGGCCGGGCCACTGACCGGGACGGTCCGCATGGTGGCGCCCGACGGGTTCGGGGCATTCGTCGTCGCTCCGCGACTTGTCGAACTGCGGCGCGCCCACCCCCATCTCGACGTCGAACTCGTCACCGCGACGGAGCACGGTTCGCTGTCGGCCCGCCAGTTCGACATCGCGGTGACGCTTGAGGAGCCGCTGCCTCGTGCCGTGCAGGTGCACCGGCTCGCCGGCTATGACCTGTGCCTGTATGCGGCACCGGAGTACCTCGCGTCCGCTCCGCCGATATCCCAGCTGGCGGATCTGACCGATCACACGTTGATCTGGTACATCGATGCGCTGCTCGACGTGGCGCCGCTGCGGATACTGGACTCGTTACCGCACAAGCAGCGGGTAGCGGTTCAGACCAACAACATCACCGGCCATTGGACGGCGGCCCGCAGCGGGTTGGGCATCGCTCCGCTGCCGCAGTACATCGGCGAGCCGGACACGTCGCTGAAGATCGTTCTGCCCGAGACGTTCTCGGTGCGTCGCACCTACTGGCTGGTCATCCCGCGCGAGCTGCAGCAGGTCGGGCGGGTGCGGGCCGTCGCACAGTTCCTGCGATCGACTGTGGCGACGAACCCGTACCTCACCGCACCTGCGTGAGTGAGGCACTCACAGGTTGGGATGCTGTTTGTTCCACGGGGTGGCGGCCTGGAACGCGCCGACCACATCGACAAGTCGGCGCTCGTCGAATGCGCTGCCGACCATCTGCAGGCCGACGGGGAACGGATGACCCGCTTCGGTTGTGGTGAAGCCGCCCGGGAACGTGATGGTCGGCAACTGCGACAACGTGAACGGCACGGTGAACCGGTGTACTCCGGCGGTCGTCTCCTCGTCCATCCGGATCATCTTCTCCACCGGCGGCGCGATGAACGACATCGCCGGGATGAGGACGGTGTCCACGCTCGAGAGGGCGGCCTCCATCTGGCCTTTGAAGATCAATCGCCGTTGCAGCAGTTCGTCGTACTCGATGCCGGACATGGCGATTCCGCGATCGATGAGCTCGCTCAGCGCCGGCCCGTAGCTGTCCTTGCGCTCGGGATACAGGCCACGATGTGCGCGAGCGGTCTGTACGGCACACACCCCGAACCAGTCGGTGATGGCCTCGGTGGGATCCGGCAACGTGACAGGGGTGAGTTCGGCGCCGAGGTCACGCAACACCTGCTCGGCTTCCTGATGCGCCTTCTCGACGTCGATGCTGACGTCGCGATAGCTCCACTCCGGGTCGATGCCGATCCGCACACCACTCAGCGATGCCGGTGTGGTGGTGCTGAACTCGGGAACCGGCCGCAACGACGCCGTCGGGTCTCGGGGATCCGCGCCGGCGATCGCACCGAGGATGAGCCCGGCGTCGCGAGCGGAGCGGCAGATCGGGCCGACGTGATCCAGCGTCGCGGCGAGTTCGACGACACCGGCGCGGCTGACCCGTCCCCACGTGGGCTTCAAGCCCGTCGCCCCGTTGGACGCCGACGGCATGCGGATCGATCCGCCGGTGTCGGAGCCCAGTGCGCCGTAACACAATCCGGCCACCGGTGCGACGCCGCTGCCGCTGGACGACACTCCGACCCAGCGGTTGGGATCCCACGGATTCAACGGGGCCCGGAACGGCGGCGTGTGTTCGGTGTACACACCTTCGGTGGTGTGCACCTTGCCGACGATCACCGCACCGGCCTGGTCGAGGCGTTCGACGACCGTTGCCGTGCTGCTCGCGACCTGGCCGGAGCGCACGGCCATACCGGCTTCGGTGCGCCATCCCTGCTTGTCGTAGATGTCCTTGATGGCCAGGGGAATACCGTCGAGCGGGCCCCGCGCGGCGCCGGCCGCGCGGCGCTCGTCCGATTCTGCGGCCTTGGCCATGGCTTCATCCGGTGCGACGAACGCATACGCGCCCAGCCGCTGATCGACCTCGGCGATCCGATCCAGGGTCGACTGGGTCAGTTGCCGTGCGGTGACTTCTCCGCGGTCCAGCAGATCAACCAGTTCGCAGATCTCGCGGTAATACAATGCGTCAGCGGGTGTTTCAGTCATCTCGTCAATCTTTCTGTACCGTAACTACTTCGGTTCACTCGACCGCTTCGGCCACTTCGGTCTTGCGGCCATCAGGCACGTCGTCGTCGGCAACCTGCGTCGGTGAACCATACTGCGATCCCTTGGTGAGGAGCGCCAGGGGGATGTAGACGATCGGCCCCACCAGCATGGCCGCGAACGAAGCGAAGTGCATCGGATACGCGCCTGCGACACCGAGTGCCCCCACGGCCAGGCCGGCCGCCAACGCCGCCATACCGCACAGGTTCCAGTCCTTGACCCGACCCTCGCGGTATTCGATCTGGCTGCTGGGGGCCAGCTTGAACAGTTTGCGGCACACGAAATAGTCACTGAGCAGGATGAAGATCCAGGTGTTGGTCATGATGCCGGTCACCGCAAGGAACTTGTCGGTGTACTGCAGCACGTTGATCGGATACAGCACGACGCCAAGGACCACGAGCAGCACCATCCACCACTGCCTCCCGATCTTTCTGGGAGACAGCACATCCCACGCGTTCGACAGGGCCAGCGAGCCCGAGTACAGGTTCATCACGTTGATCCGGACTTGCGTCAGGATCGCGAATATGACTCCGAGAACGCCCATTACGACCGCGAAGATGAGCCCGGGGTCCGTGGCGGCCAGCTCCCGCTCACCGCGAGAGCCGTCGAAATGCGAGATCATGGTGAAACCGAGGAACACACCGAGCACCATCACGACGGCGATCATCAGCAGCTCGACGAGCATCACCCCGGCTGTACCGGCGTACGAGACCGACCTCTTCACGAACCGTCCGTAGTCGGTGGCGATGAGCGCCTGGAACACCACCTGCCCGTTGGCCAGGCTCAGCGCCTGCCACATCGCCGTGGCGGTCACGCCGTCCTGAACGGCCCACTCCCCCGGCCCGACGAGCACATAGCCGTTAGCCAGCATGACCATGCCGATCACGAACAGGATCAGGAAGATCGGCATACCGAAGCGCTGCAGGATGTTCATCGAGTGCATACCGCGCCACGAGTAGTACAACGCGATGAGGGCGACGATCGCGAACACGACGCTCGCGCCGGCCGAATCGATTGAGATACCCGCGATCTCGCTCAGGCCGTGCGAGACGATGCTGCCCTCGAAGATGAAGTAGAAGACGTAGTTCACCGCGTAGACGAACGACGCGATCGCAGACCCGCGTGCACCGAAACCCAAGCCCCGCGACAACAGCGGCAGCGACAGGCCCTCCTGGCTGGCGATCCGCATCACCAGTGCACCGACGACCGTCGCACCGATGACCATGTACGCGATCGGGATGAGCAGAGCGGGCCACCCCACCAGAAAGCCCATCTGGCCGCCCAACGCGAACCAGAACATCGCCGTCACATTGCCGGTCAACACAAGCAGAATGGCAGGCCGGCGCCAGCGCTGGCTGTCGGGCACCCGCGTGGTGGCGTAGCTCTCGATCTGATCATCCAGGCTGGTCGCCGGGCCGTGGAAGTAACTGCTGAGGCTCAACGCGTGAGTCCTTTCCCGCCTCCCGTGCACACGCCGATGTCAGCGCACGCGGGAGGAGATCGATCCGAATCAAGACCGCAGGTGCACTGTGGCAATGCCGGTCAGGTGGCTGCGCGTCCTTGCGATGTGAATTACATCCCAACCTGCGAAGAGAGGTAAGTCAACGAACAGTGCTGCACTCCGAAGTGCAGAAATGCACGCGCCTGCGCGCAATTTCGTCGGCCCGGGCGTGGCGTCGACAGGCCGTCGGCAGCGTGCGCACGCGGAAAGCGGAACTGAACCGGGCCTACAAACTGTAAGCATTCCGCTCAACTCGTTTACGCATTGCACACCGCGGGTGGCTGCTTTCGAATCGAGGCTTAGTCCATCGCCGTCCACCGACCCCGACGATCACTCCAACAACGAGGAGCACACTCCGTGAACGTGTCGAGCGCCAAAGCCGTCACTCACCGTTCCCTGACGAGTCCCGACGACCTGCCACCGTCCGTCCCCGAACGACTCATCGACGCCGAGCAGCTCGACGCGCTGGTCGGGGACGCGATCGCAGTCGGTCTCGAGCAAGCCCATGACGACGGCCGCCTGCGGTTCGCCCTTGCGGCGTTGGAGCCGGTCCCGCTGCGCCGGATGTTGCCGGCTCTACAGAGTATGGACCTGGAAGTGCTCCAGGAGCAGGCCGGTTCGTGGACGCGTGCCGATGGGCGGGTGTGCCACGTGTATCACCTCGTTCTGCAGGCGGGAAGCGACGCCGCCGATGAACTGGCTCGACACGACGCTGCGACCGAGACGCGTATCTGCGAGACGTTCCAAGCGATTTGGGCCGGACGCGCGGAGTCGGACGGATTCAATGCGTTGATCTTGCGCGCCGCTCTCGACTGGCGCCAGGTGTGTGTCCTGCGCAGCTACAGCCGTTATCTGCGTCAGTTGCCATTGCCGTACGGACAGAGCCGGATTCAGCGCGTATTGCTGGACAATCCAGTGGCGACACGGGCGCTCATGGCGCTGTTCGAAGCGCGGTTCGCCCGGACCGAACAGCCCGCCGACAGCCCGCACCGGGTCGCCCGTGTCGCCGCGGCCGAGCAAGTTGTCGCTACGGAGATCGACCAGGTATTGCACATCGATGCCGACCGGATACTGCGGGCCTACCGCTGCCTCGTCGACGCAACCGTGCGGACCAACGCATTCGCTCCGGACGCGTTGAGCGTCACCACGCCATATCTGGTGCACAAGATGCGGGCCCGCGATATCGACGAGCTGCCGCAGCCCCGCCCGTTGTCCGAAATCTTCGTGTACTCGCCCGAATTCGAGGGCGTGCACATGCGTTTCGGCCTCGTGGCACGTGGTGGTCTGCGCTGGTCGGACCGTCACGACGACTACCGCACTGAGGTCCTCGGCCTGGTCAAGGCTCAGGCCGTCAAGAACGCGATGATCGTGCCGGCCGGCGCCAAGGGCGTGTTCGTCGTGAAGGCCCCCGCATCGCTCGACGGCGACGCGATGCGCACACCGGGACTCCGCTGCTATCAACAGTTCATCGCCGCGCTGCTCGACGTCGTCGACAACACCACCGAAACCGATGGGCGGCCGAGGTTCGGCGGTGTGGTGAGCCATGACGGACCCGATCCCTATCTGGTGGTGGCCGCCGACAAAGGCACCGCGACGTTCTCCGACTCCGCCAACGCGGTGGCCCTCAAGCGCGGTTACTGGCTCGGCGATGCGTTCGCCTCGGGTGGATCGGCCGGCTACGACCACAAGGCCATGGCCATCACCGCGCGCGGCGCCTGGGTGAGCGGCGACAGCCATCTCGCCGAACTCGGCATCGATTCGCGCACCGACACTTTCACCGCGGTCGGCATCGGTGATATGAGCGGCGACGTCTTCGGCAACGGAATGCTGCTACGGCGCGGCCTGACGCTCATCGCCGCGTTCGATCACCGCCACATCTTCATCGACCCACGCCCCGACATCGAACGTGCCTTCGCCGAACGACGCAGGCTGTTCGGCCTCGCCCGGTCTTCATGGGACAGCTACGACCGCGCGATGATCAGTGAAGGCGGCGGTGTGTGGCCGCGCACCGCGAAGACCATCCGAATCACGCCGCAGATGCGCGACGCCCTGGGCATCGCCGGATCCGATTTGGCCTTGACGCCCAACGAGCTGATCGCCCACATCCTGTGCGCTCCGGTGGATCTGCTGTTCAACGGTGGCATCGGGACATACATCAAGGCCGGCGGCGAACAACATGCCGAGGTGGCCGACAAGGTCAACGACCCGGTTCGCGTCGATGCCGGCGATGTCCGCGCCCGGGTGATCGTCGAAGGTGGCAACCTCGGCGTCTCGCAGCGCGGACGTATCGAGTTCGCGCGCCGTGGCGGTCTGATCAACACCGACGCGATCGACAACGCAGCCGGTGTCGATTGCTCCGACCATGAAGTCAACATCAAGATCCTGCTCGACTCGGCGACCCGGTCCGGCGTGATCGCCAACAACTCACGAAACCGATTGCTCGGCGAAATGACCGATGAGGTCGCCCGACTCGTCCTCACCAACAATCAGGACCACAACCGGCTGCTCAGTGACGCACGGTTCAACGCACCGCAGATGGTGGACGTACATGCGCGAATGACAGCCGACCTTCAGAAACGCCGAGGCCTGCACCGGGAACGGGAAAACCTGCCCAGCAAGGCCGGATTCGCCGAACTGGTCAAAGGCGGGCAAGGACTCACCGCGCCGCAACTCGCGACGTTGATGGCCCACGTCAAGCTCGACCTCAAAGCCGATCTTCTCGGCAGCGACACGTTCGACGATCCCTACTTTGTGGCGACCCTGACGCGATACTTCCCCGCAACGCTGCGGCATCGCCTCGGCGAGCCCCTACCCGACCATCCGCTACGGCGCGAAATCATCACCACCGCAATCGTCAACCGCGTGCTCGCGACCTCAGGGCTGACCTACGCGTTCCGTCTCGCCGATGAAACCGCCGCGACCACAAGCGATATCGTGCGCGCGCACGCGATCGTGTCCGACGTCTTCGACCTGGACACCCTGTGGTCGGACATTCACGCCGCGGAACTATCCCCCGCGCTGACCAACACCCTGATCATCGAAGGGCGGCGGCTCCTCGACCGAGCGTCCCGCTGGTTCCTGCTCAACCGCCCGCAGCCGCTCGACGTCGGTCTGGAGATCGAGCGGTTCGGCCGGGCAGTGGCGACCCTACGGGGCCGCCTCGGCTCGATGTTGCGCGGCAACGAACTGGCGGCGGTCACACAAGCTCGCGAAGAACTGACCGAACGTGGCGTACCCGCCACGATCGCCAAGCACATCAGCGAATCGCTCTACGCGTTCAGCCTTCTCGACATCATCGAGATCGCCGACACCGACGGTGTGGATCCCCTTCACCTGGCGGGAATCTACTTCGAACTGTCGGACCATCTCGGTGTCGACAGCCTGCTGCTGGCGGTCTCCTCGCTTCCTCGAGGCGGTCGCTGGCACGCGCTGGCCAGACTCGCACTGCGCGAGGATCTCTACCGTTCGCTACGTGATCTCACGCTCGACGTCAGCAGGCGCGCCACGGAACCAGCCGACATCACCGAGACCATCGAGGAATTCGAGGCGTACAACCGGCCACGGCTCGACCGGGCCCGGCGCACCCTGCAGGAGTTCCTCGAGACCGATGAGCCCGATCTCGCAGTACTGTCCGTCGCGTCGGCACAGCTGCGCAGGCTCACGGGTGCTCGGGTCTAGCGTCGTGGCCTACCGGTCAGCCGCAGATTCCGTGCGGCTGACCGGACCGCGTCGGTGATGGCGGTGACCGTCGGGCTGTCGAGCTTCCAGCATTGCCAAAACAACGGGACATCTAGGTGATGTGGGGTGACCGGCACGAAGGACTCATCGATGAGCTCTTCCGGGTACATACCCCATCCCAGCCCGGTCTTCACCGCGGCTCCGAATCCCTCTGCGGTCGGGATGAAATGTGTCGGTCGGGCGATGTCCCTACGAAACGCCTTGCGAACCAATTGATCCTGCAGTGTGTCATCGCGATTCCACGCCAGCGACGGAGCCCTGGCGGCGGCGTCCCTGGTGAAGCCGTCTGGGAAGTGGCGTTCCACGTACTCGACACTGGCTACGGGCACATAGCGCATCGCCCCCAGCGGATACACACGACAGCCCGTCACCGCGGTCCGTTCGGTCGTCACCGCACCCATCACCACGCCTTCGCGCAGCAGCCGCGCCGAGAAGTCCTGGTCCTCGATCCGGATGTCGAAAAGCACCTCCGGCAGCTGCCCGAACACTCCGGTGAACCACGTCGCCATCGAATCGGCGTTGACAGCCAACGCAATCCGCGTGCGATGCGCCGAACCACCGCTCATCTCCGTCAGCGTCTCCGACTCCAACAATGCCGTCTGAGCCGCCAGACGCAACAACGGAATCCCGGCCGGCGTTGCCGTGCACGGCTTCTCGCGCACCACGAGCACCTGGCCGACCCGCTGTTCCAACGCTTTGATCCGCTGGCTCACGGCCGACGGGGTGACATGCAACCGCTGCGCTGCGGCATCAAAGCTCCCGAGCTCGATCACCGCGGCGAACGCGGCGAGCTGTTGGCCGTCGATCTGCACATTAGCAATGCTAATGCACTGGCCATAAGCTCAGATCTGCTTACCATGTCGATAGCGGCGCGCTTCGGCCATGAACGCCACCGCAGGCGCAGTGAGATGCGTGCGACGGCTCACCGCACCGACGTGCAGGTATGACTCGGGCACAATCCGCTGCACCCGGGCACCGGAGCGACGCGCCGTCTGCGTCCAGGAGGACGGCATGACGGCACGCCCAAGCCCGTTGAGCACCATCGGCAGAATCGAAGTGCGGTGCGCGATCTCGGCTGCAATCGTGATATCGATTCCCTCCGCGAGTACATCGTCCACCAAAGCGCGCATCAGTGAACCGCGTTGCGAAACGATCAACCGGCAGCCGCTGAGCTCGTCGCGCCGCACGGTGGAGCCGGTAACCACGTCATCGTCGGGGCCGGAAATCAGCACCAGCGCTTGACTTTCCAAGGCGACCACATCGAGATCGGGAGCGCGAACAGGTGCCGGCGCACCTAGGATGCCGATTTCACAGGCACCACTCCGCACCGCCGACAACACCTCTTCGGGTGTGAATCCGGCTTCGGCGTTGACAGTGACGTCGGGATGTTCCCGCGCAAACGCAGTCAGGATTGTGGTAAATGGTTCCATGCCCGGCGAAGGCATCGTGATCAGATCCAGGCGACCACCACGTAAGCCCTTGAGCTCACGCATCGCAGCCTCGGCCTCCTCGACATCCCTCAGTACGACACGCGCAGGGCCGACCAGCGCTCTCCCCGCATCACTGAGGACGACGCCACGACCCACTCGGTGAAACAGCGGTGCCCCTAGCTCGCGCTCGAATCCAGCGATCGCCTGCGACAACGAGGGCTGCGCGATCAAGAGCTGGTCGGCCGCCTTGCCGAAACCACCGCAATCGACCACCGCAAGGAAGTACTTCAGCTGTCGTACGTCCATCGACCACCGCCTTGAACTGCTTCGATAGGCCCAGCCTATATGGCTGATCGCAAGTTTGTCCTGGACCTGGATACCGGATCGGCCTGCTAATGGGACGTACGACATGTGACTCAGACAACACCCGAAGAAAGGGAGTTCCATGACACAAACATTCAAGATCGCCGCGATCCCGGCCGATGGTGTCGGCAAGGAAGTGGTGGCCGCCGGCCGCCGTGTATTGGACACCATTGCCGAGCAGTCTGGTGGTGAGTTCATCTTCGATTGGACAAAGTTCCCGTGGGGATGCGAGTACTACGAGCAGACCGGGAAGATGATGGCCGACGACGGTCTCGACATCCTCAAGGGATTCGACGCCATCTACTTCGGTGCTGTCGGGTGGCAGAACGTGCCCGACCACATCAGCCTGTGGGGCCTGCGCCTCAATATCACCCAGAACTTCGACCAGTGGGCCAACATCCGTCCGGTGAAGTTCCTGCCAGGCGTCGTATCGCCGCTCCGCAAAGCCGACCACCACGATCTGGACTGGGTCGTGGTACGTGAGAACAGCGAAGGAGAGTATGCGGGTCTCGGCGGGCGCAACCTATCGGGTCGCGGCGCCGGGAACGAAGTAGCGCTGCAGACCGCGCTGTTCACCGAGAAGGGCTGCGAGCGCATCATGCGGTTCGCGTTCGATCTGGCCCTCACCCGCCGGGTCAAGAAGGTATCCAGCGTGACCAAATCCAACGCACAGCAGTACGGAATGGTGTTGTGGGACGAGGTATTCCAACGGGTCGCGCGGGATTATCCTGACGTCGACACCGAGAGCGTGCTCGTCGACGCCATGAGCGCCAAGTTCATCCTGCACCCGGAGGATCTTTCGGTAGTCGTGGCCTCCAACCTCAACGCCGACATTCTCTCCGACCTCGGTTCGGCACTCGCCGGTAGCCTTGGCGTGGCCGCCAGCGCCAATCTCAACCCGGAGCGACGCTTCCCGAGCATGTTCGAACCCGTCCACGGCTCAGCGCCCGACATCGCCGGACAGGGCGTGAGCAACCCCATCGGTGCCATCGCCAGCGCTGCGTTGATGCTCGACCATTTCGGCTTGCACGACGAAGCCCGCCGGGTCGAGGCAGCCATCGAAAGCGCCACCGGTAGCGGAGTTCTCACCCGTGACATCGGTGGATCATCCGACACCGACGACATGACCGACGCCGTTATCGCGGCCCTCACCCCAGCCCTGACCCTGGCCTGAGCGCCACACCGGACACCGGAGGATTCGACATGAACCAGGCCAGCGCGAAGAAGCGGTGGTACCGCCAACTGTACTTCTGGGTGCTCGTCGCCATCGTCATCGGCATCTTCCTAGGATGGCTGGCACCGGCGGCCGGTGTGGCGATGGAACCGATCGGGACCACGTTCGTCACGGCGATGAAAATGCTGATCGGTCCGATCGTATTTCTGACGATCGTCGGCGGCATCGCCAGTGTCGCCGACTTGAAGAAGGTCGGTATGACGGGAATCAAGGCTCTTACCTATTTTCAGATCGGCACGATCCTGGCGATGATCGCCGGTCTGGTAGCGATCAACATCTTCCGGCTGGGCGACGGCGTGAATGCCGACCCGAGCAAGATCGAGGCCAGCGATTCCGCACAGAAGATGATCACTGCGGGCGAGGAAAAGCAGTGGTGGGAGTTCATCACCCATCTCGTGCCGCACAGCGTTGTCGAGCCCTTCGTCGAGGGGGACATCCTGCAGATCATCTTCTTGGCAGTCATTTTCGGTGTAGCGCTCAATGCGGTCGGCCAGATCGGAGGACCGGTCCTCGATGCGGTCAACCGGCTCACCAAGATCGTCTTCAAGGTGCTGTCGTACGTCATGAAGCTCGCGCCGTTGGGTGCGTTCGGCGCGATGGCCTATGCCATCGGGAAGTACGGCGTCTCGACGCTGACGAGTCTGGGCAGCTTGATTCTGCTGTTCTACGCGACCTCCGCGTTGTTCGTGTTCGTCATTCTCGGTTCGGTGATGGCCTACCTGCGGCTCAACATCTTTCACATGCTGCGTTACCTCCGCGAGGAGCTCGTACTGATCCTCGGCACCTCGACGGCTGAACCGGCGTTACCCGGGCTCATGCGAAAGCTCGAACATGCGGGGGTTAGCAAGACAACTGTCGGATTGGTCGTGCCCACCGGATACAGCTTCAACCTCGACGGTGCAGCCATCTACCTGTCGTTGGCCGCCGTGTACATCGCGCAGGCGACCAACACAGACCTGACCATAGGCCAGCAAATCGGACTGCTCGCGGTCATGCTGCTGACGTCGAAGGGCGCAGCAGGAGTGGCGGGCGGCGGGTTCATCGCCCTTACCGCGACGCTCAGCACGATCGGCCACATTCCCGCCATCGGCATCATGCTCATCTTCGGGATCGACAAGTTCATGTCGGAGTGCCGAGCCCTGGTCAACTTCATCGGCAACGCGGTTGCGACCTTGTTCATCGCGAAGTGGAACAACGAACTCGACACCGACCGGGCCCGGGCAGTGTTCTCGGAAAACGATCTTCCGCCTGTGGAAGAGGCCGTGGCCGGCCATGATTCCGAGCCCGAACCGGCCGATCCTCGTACTCCGGCTCTGACCGGGCAAGCCTGAGCGCGAGGCGACGTTGATGCGTGTTCTGGTCGCCCCCGACAAGTTCAAAGGGAGCCTGGCCGCGGGAGAGGTAGCCGAGAACATCTCCACTGGTCTGGCCCAGACCGGGGCACTGTGCGTCACGCTGCCACTGGCAGACGGCGGCGACGGCAGTGTAGCCGCCGCTCTGTCAGCGGGGTTTGAACCGCACCGGTGCGAGGTGGCCGATGCTCTCGGAAGGGCTCGCACGACCACCATCGCTGTTCGCGACGGCTCGGCAGTCGTCGAGGTGGCCGACAGTTGTGGATTGACCACACTACCGGCCGGCGCGCTTGCGCCGATGACCGCTTCCAGCAAGGGTTTCGGGGAAGCGATCAGGTATGCAGTGGGACTCGGCGCCCGCCGAATTGTGCTGGCACTCGGCGGTAGCGCGAGTACGGACGGCGGCACGGGCATGCTTGCCGCGCTCGGTTACGAGTTCCTGGACGGATCCGGCATGCCCCTGCAACCTGCGGCCCACAATCTGCACCAGATCGAGGGCATCCGCACCGAGAACGCGATCGACACACGTGGAACCGATCTCGTGGTCGCCAGCGACGTAGCCAGTCCACTGAACGGACCCCAAGGTGCGGCGGTCGTGTTCGGGCCTCAAAAAGGCGCAGGCGGCGCCGATGTCGACCGGCTTGAGTCTGGCCTGCAGCATCTCGTCGCAGTTTGGGCCCGGGCCGGCTTCCGAGCGGAGACCTGGGCGCAGACGCGCGGTGCCGGAGCTGCCGGTGGCTGCGGGTTCGCCGCCTTGGCTCTCGGCGCTCAGATGTCCAGCGGCGCTAGATTTTTCCTGGACCTGCTGAGTTTCGATGACCACGTGAGCGATGCGGATCTGGTCGTGACGGGCGAGGGACGCCTGGACGGCCAAACTCTTGCCGGCAAGTTACCCGCGGCAGTCGCCGCACGGTCCGCGCCCACACCGGTGGTGGCGGTGGTCGGGCGCAACGATCTCACCTCCCACACCGCGTTGTTCCGCGACATCTACGCAGTGGCCGACTTCGCCGGATCCGATACGTCCCGTGATCGGGCGCGCACTGCAGAGGCTCTGTGCACGATCGGGGCGCGGATCGGCCGCAGCTACTCCCCCGCTCCAACAGACACTTAGGTACCCGGAACGGTGGCGTACCGGGTACCCGCGTGTCTGCTCGCGAAAAAACTCAGCGGTACTTGGTCACGTACTCCGTCATGGTGGCGAGTTGGTAGCGCGAGACCTCGTCGGCGTTCTCGTCTTCGGCGAAGACCGAGGACACCATGACGGTGTCGGGGCGGTCGTAGAAGCCGATCTCGGCCAGGCCCGAGAAGAATTCGTCCCAGTTGATGTCGCCGTCACCGATCTTGAGATGTTGGTGTACCCGCACCGGGTTGCCCGGCGGGTTGGTGATGTAGCGCAGGCCGTGCGAGGCATGGTGATCCATGGTGTCGGCGACGTGTACCAGCCGCAGCTTGTCTCCGGCCGCCCGCATGATGTCGAGCATGTTGCCACCCATGTGATAGGTGTGGCACGCCACACACACCATGCCGATATTGGGCGAGTTGACGCCTCGGATGATCCGCAGGGCCTCCATGCCGTCCTCGACGAAGTCGTCGGGGTGCGGATCGATGCGCACGTCGATCCCTTCACGTTCGAAGATCGGCACGAGTTCTTCCATGGAGCGGAAGAACGCCCGCTCGGACTCCTCGGCCCTCTCCGGGCGCCCGGAGAACTCGGTGTTGATCACGTTGACACCGAGATCGACGGTGATCTGGATGACGCGCTTCCAGTAGCGCACGGCAGCTTCACGGGCGTCCTCGTCAGGGCCCGACCACCGCAACACCGGAAGTACCGAGGCGATGCCGACGCCCGCGTCGGCACACGCCTTGCGGAACGCCGCGACCAACGCATCGTCGGCGCGGGGATGATTGAAGAACGGGATGAAATCCCGGTGCGGGGTCAATTGCAGGTATTCATAGCCGAGTTCGGCCACCAGCCGCGGAAACTCCAACAAGCTGTGCGAGTGGTGAAACGGGGTGGGATCAAGCGCGATCTTCATGTCAGGCTCCTGGGATGGATTCGCGGGCAACCATGTCGACGGTGACGGCCTCGCCGGAGTTCAGCGATTTGACGCCGGCCTCGCAGACCGCCGCGGCGGCATAGCCGTCCCACGCCGTGGGTCCGTCGACGTTCGATCCGTCGCGGACGGCGTCGACCCACCGCTGGATCTCGGTGTCATAGGCGCGGCCGAACCGCTCACGGAAGCCGGGCGTGATCTGGCCGCCCCAGGCGCCCGGGGCGCTCCTGCGGACGAGACCGACATCCAAACCGATCATGGCCGAACCCTTCTCACCGACCACCTCGGTGCGGACCTCGTAGCCGACACCGGTGTGCACGAACAGTTCGACGTCGACGTGGCGACCGCTCACCGTACGCAGGATCGCGATCTGCGGATCGGCAAGGCCCTGCGGGCCAGATGGATTCGGGGCCGGCTTGATGATCTGGATCGAGGCGATCTCCTCGTCGAACAGGAACCGCGCGACGTCGACCTCGTGCACAAGGGAATCCCGGACCACCATCGCGCTGCCGAACCCGTGCGGCACAGCGGGATTGCGGTGCGTGCAGTGCAGCACCAGTGGGCGTCCCAGCCCGCCGCTGTCCAGCAGGGCTTTCAGGTGCTGATACTCATCGTCGAATCGGCGCATGAAACCCACCTGGATCAGTCGCCTGCCGAGCTCGGCTTCGCGGCGCACCACCTCAAGAGACGTCTCCACATCCGTGGTCAACGGCTTCTCGCACATCACGGGCTTGCCGTGTTCGAGGCAGGCCAGCAATTGCTTCTCATGCGTCGCACCGGGGGTGGCCAGTACGACCGCGTCGACGTCGGCGTCGGCGATCGCGTCCAACGGATCGGCGATCGCCCGGCACCCCGGTACGCCCGCCGCGATCTCCTCGGCTTTCTCCGCGACATAGTCGTTGACCACCGCGACTCGGGCGCCCGAGATCCTGCTGGTGATCCGAGCGACGTGGTCAGCCCCCATCAGGCCGACGCCGAGGACGGCGACACGTAGATCCGACATGGCTTTTCAGATTCCTCTCGATGCGACGGCGACCGGTGCGGTGCCGTGAGATTCGAAGCGCTCCTCGAGTTCTTCGAGGGTGGTGCCCTTGGTTTCCGGGACGTAGCGGCGGACGAACAGCCACGAGGCGATGTTGACGACGACGAACAACGCGAACGTGCCGGTCGATCCCAGCGCGGAGTTCAGCAGCGGGAACAGGAAAGAGATGATGGCGTTGGTGCACCACAGAACGAAAACCGCCACGCCCATGGCGAACCCGCGGATACTCAGCGGGAAGATCTCGGCGAGCAGCAGCCACACACACGTTCCGATGAACATCTGGACGAAGGCGACGAACGCCACCATGCACGCCAGGATCACGTAGCTGCGGGTGGTCGATTCGGGCAGCAGGAACACGAGCGACAGGACGGCCTGCGACGCCGCGACGCCCGCGAACCCGACGAGCAGCATGGTGCGGCGCCCCACGAAGCCGAGCAGGATGATCCCGACGATCGTGGTCACCACGGAGGTGACACCGACGGCGATCGTCGCGACCAGGGCGGCGCTGACGCCCAGCCCGCTCCCCTCGAGAATCGTTGGGGCATAGTAGTTCACGGTGTTGATCCCGGTGGCTTGCTGCACGACCGCCAGCCCGCAGCCGATCAACACCACCCGCCGGATCCATGGCACGTCCCGGATGACCGACATCGACGGGGCGGCGCTCTTGAGCATGTGTGCGGTGTGCTCGACGATCAAGTCGTATTCGGCGTCCGCTTCGACGGGCGGACGGCTCAGCCCCAGCACCGCCCGGGCTTCCGACATGCGGCCCTTGAGGCCGTACCAACGTGGCGAGTCGGGCAATACCAACATGCCCAAGAGCAGCGCGACCGCAGGTATGGCGGCCACTGCGAGCATCGTGCGCCACACGTGCGGGTCGTGGATGAGCCGGTCGAGCAACGCGTTCGTGGCGAAGGCCAGCATCTGGCCCGTCACGATCATCAGTTCGTTGATCGTGACCATGCGGCCTCGCCGATCTGCGGGCGCCATCTCCGCCAGGTACAGCGGGCAGGTGACTGCCGCCGCGCCCACCCCGAGCCCCAGGACGATGCGGGCCGCGACCATGATCTGCACGTTCGGCGCCACTGCGCACCCGAGTGCGCCCACCAGGAACAGCGCGCCGCAGACCAACAGCGTGCGCTTGCGACCGATCCGGTCGGCGACCCGCCCGCCGAACAGTGCACCGAACGCCGCCCCGGGGAACAGCAGACAGCTGACCACCGTCGCTTCGCCGAAGGCGCTGAGGCCCAGGTCGTCTTTCATGTACAGCAGCGCGCCGGAGATCACGCCGGTGTCGTAACCGAACAGCAACCCGCCCAACGTGGCGATCACCGTGAGTTTGGTGAGGAATCTGCCGCTGGCCGGTGAGCCATCGGGTGTGCGAGACATATCGGACCTCATTTCGAGCCTCGTACTAACGCGCGTTAGTAACGCGCGTGAGGTCTACTATGAATGTGTGACCGAACTGTGTCAACCGTCACTTTCACGGGAAGTCTCGTGACGCCGGCGCCGCGCGCGGGCCACCGCAAACCGACGATGGCCGATGTCGCGACCCGAGCCGGCGTCTCGCGCACGCTGGTGTCGTTCATCCTGGACGGCAAGCCGGGCGCCAGCGAGGAGACCCGGCAACGCGTGCTCGCCATCGCCGACGAGATCGGCTACCGCCCGGACGCGGCGGCACGCCTGCTCGCGCAGGGCCGCAGCCGCACGATCGGCGTGCTCACCGACGTGCACCAGCTCTTCCAGGCCGAGCTGGTGACGAACATCTACCCCGCCGCCGAACGGCGCGGCTACGACATGCTGCTGTCGGCCAATCTCCGCGGCTACCCCGAGGAGACATTCGTCGAGTCGCTGCTGAGCCATCGGTGCGGCAGCTTGATCCTGTTGGGCCCCAGGTCATCTCAGGAGCATTTGCAACAACTTGCCGAGCGGGTTCCGACGGTCGTGGTCGGCCGGCGGCTCGCCAACATGACGCATGCGGCCGGCATGCTCGCGACTGTCCGCACCAACGACGCGAAGGGCATCCGGCTGGCCGTCGACTACCTGGCCGAGCTCGGGCACCGCGCCATCCATCACGTCGACGGTGGGGACGACCCCGGCTCCGCCGACCGCCGTCGCGCGTATCGCGCGGCAATGCGCCATCACGGCCTGGCCGGCCACATCGCCGTCGTCCCCGGCGCCCACAACGAAGAGGCCGGTGCGGCGGCAGCGCAGGCCATGCTGTCCGCCGGCGACCTGCCCACGGCGGTACTCGCCGGCAACGACCGGTGTGCGCTCGGGCTGCTCGACGGCTTCACGCGCGCCGGCATCGACGTCCCCGGCGAACTGTCACTGATGGGCTACGACGACAGCCACCTGTCCGACAACCCGCGCATCGACCTGACCACCATCCATCAGGACGCTCCCGAGCTCGCGCAGCACGCCGTCGAGTTGGCCGTGGAGCTCCTCGAGGGTCGACGCACCGAGCCCATCGACGTGGTCCTCGAGCCCAAACTGGTCGTGCGATCGACGACGGCACCGCCCGGATAGCCCACTACCGCGCGTGTTCACGGGCTACGTTCAGACCGTGAACTTCGACGAGTACCGCGCATACGATGCCACCGGGCTGGCGGAACTGGTTGCCGACAAGCAGGTTTCGCCCAAGGAACTGCTCACGCTGGCGCAGGAGCGGGCGTCGGCGGTGAATCCGCGGATCAACGCGATCGTCCGCGACGTACCCGCCGAACCGGCCGACGAGCGCAACGGACCTTTCACCGGCGTTCCGTTCCTCATCAAGGACCTCGCGCAAGACTATGCCGGGCTACCCACGTCGGCAGGCTCGCGTGCGCAGATGTCGCTACGAGCGGCCGAGCATTCCACGATCGTCCGGCGCTGGCTCGATGCGGGACTGGTCATCTTCGGCAAGACCAACACCCCGGAGTTCGGCGCGAAAGGGATCACCGAGTCGGTCGCGTGGGGCCCCGCGCGCAATCCATGGGATCTGACGCGCACGCCGGGCGGCTCGTCGGGTGGATCGGCCGCCGCGGTCGCGGCGGGCATCGTCCCGTGCGCGGGCGCGAACGACGGTGGCGGTTCGATTCGCATCCCGGCGGCGTGCTGCGGACTGGTCGGCCTGAAACCCGGTCGCGGGTTGACGCCGTTCGGGCCTGGGACAGCTGAATCCATGCATGGCGCGGCCGTGCAGGGTGTCGTGTCGCGGACGGTCCGGGACACCGCGGCCATGCTCGACGTGATCAGCGGCAGCGAGCCGTGGGGACCATATGTGGCGGCCGCGCCCGGGTCGTCGTACGCGTCATGCGTGCGGACAGCGCCCGGCAAGCTGCGGATCGGCGTTCGGGTGCCCTCGGCGATCACCCCGGCTCCGCATCGCGAGGCGGTCGCGGCCGTCGAAGGAACCATGCGAGCGTTGACCGAGCTCGGCCATCATGTCGAGGAGCTGCCCCAGGCGCCGTTCGACGATGCCGCGCTCGCTCGCGACTTCCTGCTGACCTGGTTCGTCTACGCCGCATGGGAACTCGCCGAGGCGAAGCGACTGACGGGCGCCGGCGACGAGTCGTTCGAGCGGGACACGCTCATCATGGCCGCCTTGGGCCGGTCGACGAGCAGTGTCGACTACGTCGATGCGGTCCAGCGCCGCCAGGAACACACACGGCGGCTGAGCACCTTCTTCGAGTCCTACGACCTGCTCCTGACGCCCACGTTGGCGACGCCGCCGCCGAAGGTCGGCGAGTTCGATCTTCCGGCCGTTCTTCAACATGCCGCCGACGCATTGCTCAAGACCCGTCTGGCACGGTTGCTGCGCTACACAAAGATCATCGATGACATGGTGGACAAAAACCTCGGCTGGGTGCCGTACACCCAGTTGGCGAATCTCACTGGCCGCCCGGCGATTTCACTGCCATTGCACTGGACGGCGGATGGCCTGCCGCTCGGTGTCCAGTTCGTCGCCCCGCTTGCGGGTGAATCGCTGTTGATTCAGCTCGCCGCCCAACTTGAGCAAGCACTGCCGTGGGCGGAGCGCATCGCGCCGATCTGAACCACACTCAGACACAGTCTTGTAAAAGCACATCCTTACACTGTGATCGACGACGGCACAAAGAGAGTCATGACTGTTGGCGCGGTGCCGCTTCCCGACTGGGAAGTCGACATCGACAACGCCGTCTTCTCGTCGTCGTCGGCCGTGCGCGGCTGGGACAGTATGCCTGCCCGCCTCTGGTCGCGGTTCTCACTGAGCGAGCGGGACGGGCATATCCGCGAGCCGTCTGGTGTCCTCGTCGGACAAGGACGCCAGAATGGGGTGGGCGGTATCGAGTGGCTCCAGCCGCATCTGTGCGACGTGGGCCAACGACTTCTCGGTGCGTGCTCGGTGCAGGGCCCACCGCTCGGCCGGATCGGCAGGCAGGTGCAGCGTGTGCGGTAAGCCGAATGCGACGACACCCGGCCCGGGCAGTTTGACCAAGGCCTCGTTCATGGCGGCGAGTTGGAACATTTCCTCCAGCGCCCACGAGGAAGCCTTCTTGCGCTCGTCGACGTCCGAGGTGAGCAGGTAATGCTCGATGAAACCGAGCATCAGTTCGTATCGCAGATCGGCCAGTTCAGCCCACGCACGGGTGCGGGGCTCAGTGAACGACGACGCGACGGGATCGACCGGCAACGGCCGGGTCGCGACGAAATCGTCTGGTGGGAACTTCTTTACACCATTCTGGCCGACGAACATGTTGTGGTACCGGTCGAAGTGGGACTCGATGCCGCCCTCGGACGGTCCCTCCCCTTGGACGGCGATGTCGAGGATCGCACTGCGGGCTCCGGCGCGGTCGGCGATCCGGTGGATAGGCACTCCGTTGTTCAGCCAGTCGGTTCCGTCTCCTTGCCGGGCGAGGGTGTTGCGATCGATGACGTCATCGGTGAGGTGCCACGACGCGCGGTCGGGGTCCTGCTGGTAGGCGGCCCGCGCGTAGAGACGCAAGGTGTCGTCCCAGTCCTGGCTTATCGACCCGCCGTCGAGCACTTCCTGCTCGGTCGAGAACACCACGCCCAGTAGCCCGTACAGCGCACCGACGCGGTTGACCGCCGTCCCGGCCGCATCGGCGGCGAGGGCCACGATGTCGTCGATGTCGGCGTCCCGGGGAGCCTCCGCCGCAACGTATTTGGCCAACGAGCGCTGCGTGAGTGGTTCGAGATGCAGAGTGAAGGGATAGAGATCCTTGCGCGGCGGGAAGTCCTCGCGCTCCAGATTGGGCGGCAGGCCCACGGCAAGCAGCAGGTTCTGCACCGTCATGAGATGCCCCATCTCGTCTGTGGCCGTCTCGACGAGCAGGTCCTTCCACATCTTCAGCGCGGCCTTCTGTGCGGCGTCGCTCACCTCGCCGCGGGCCTTCAGCGAGAAAGCCGCGTACAGGTACTGCACCAGCAGCGCGTGTTCGATCTCGGCGGCCGTTTCGAGCAGGATGCGCATCTTGTCGCGCGCGGTGGGCCAGTTACCCAGATCAGGGATGGTCACCTCATCGGCGGTGGCGATCGCACCCGCGCGCCCCGGCCGCGCAACGGCGTAGGTCACCCACTCAAAGTCCGGCGCTACCATGGTTTTCCCTCACTCCTCGACCCGCAGCAGCGTGCTGTCGGTCCGGTTGTCGATCGTCGCGCGCACCATGTAGTAGCCGGGCTCGAGCGGATCGCCCGCCGCACTGTCGACCGACCACGCGATGGTCCGTTCCCCACTCGCCGGGCTGGATTCACGGGCCAACTGCCGGACATGGGCGCCGAAGCGATCCCATACGTCGACCGATATTTCGGCGGCGTCAGCCGGGACGTTCAGACCGATCCGCACGGGGCGTCCCGTCGCACGCGGTCCCGGCTCGGTGAACAGCGACGGTGCCGGTGGCAGCGCACCGACCGGTGCCGCAGCGGATTCGGTGCTGTACTTGTAGATCGTATTTCCCGACGCGTAGCCGACAGCGGGCGGATCACCCACGAACCGGAAGCGGTTGAGGAACTCGCCGGCTTGCGGTTCGCCCCAGTCGATGCTCGTCCAGGTCTGGCCACCGTCGGCGGTCTCGCTGCTCAGTCCGTTGGGATTCGGGAAAGCCGTTGTGCCCCAACCACCGACCCAGCCGCGGTTCTCGTCGACGAAACCGATGCCCTCCAGGTTGGCGTTCTCGTTCGCGTCGTTGATCGGCAGGCGCGTCCAGGTGACGCCGCCGTCGGTGGTCTTGAGGATCGCTCCCTCGCAGAAGTTCTCCAATGAGACGAAGCCGACCCGCGGGTTCAGGAAGAAGATCTTCCAACCCCACTCCCCCAGTGGGAACTGGGATTCCATTCCGGCCAGTCGATTGGTCCAGGTCTCACCGCCGTCGGTGGTGTGCAGCACCACCGGCTTGATCTTCGACCGAGCGAGGTTCCTGCGGCACTGGCGATCGGCCGGCGCGACGGGATGTTGTAACCCGCCCACCACCCAGCCGGTGTCGGGATCGGTGAAGTAGATGTCGATGAGAATCGAGGCGTGCGCGGTCATGTCGCGCGCCTGCCAGCTCAGACCACCGTCGACGGTCTTCATGATCCGCGGTGTGTCGGTTGGCTCGTTGGTTCCGGAGGCATAGACGACGGACTCGTCGACGACCGAGATTCCGCATACCTTCGCAGGTGCATCGGCGGGAAGATCGACCGCGGTCCAGGTGGCGCCGCCGTCGCTGGTTTCGAACAGCTGTGCCTCACCCGCGGTGGTGCCGACCCACCCACGGTTCTCGGTGGTGAAGCCGACGCTACGCAACCACAGGCTGGACAGCTCGACCGGAGCCTGGAATTGGATCTCCCAGTGCTTGCCGCCGTCAGCCGTACGAAGAATCTGGCCTGCGCTGTTGACCGCCCAGCCGAGTTCGGTGGTGAGAAAACAGATGTCGTCGTAGCGCTGCGCCGGCGGAGCGGTCGTGGGCCGCCAAGCGAGCCCTCCGGCCATCGGGTCGTCACCGTCCGGGCAGCCGTCATCGATCCAGGATTCGATGAATCCGACGTCGTTGTCGGGCACCGGATCCAGTCCTACCGGCATGCGTGGGAAGCGCGCACCGGGCGGCGGGTCGTCGAGATCCTCGCCGAACGGGAACTCGCCCCGCAGCGACCGGATGAGGTTGGAAGCCGCACCGTCGCCGACGACGAGGAGATCGTGAACGCCGAACACTTTGAACGCGACGAGTTCGTCGCGGGTCAACTCACGCCAGAACGGGCCATGTCCGGCAAAGCCGGCGTCGGGACCGCCGATCGACTCGTCGAGGATGTCGATCACACGCTGAAAACGGTTCACTGTGGGCCTCCTTCATTCCGTCAAGCGTCGGGCCGCGCCATCCCCGGCAGCACGCGTAGGCGACTACTCGAATTCGCTCTGAGGTCCCGCCGTACGCCGTCCGGATCGGAGCAGCCGTCGCCGGCCGACGCGAAAGTCGAGTAGTCAGCTACTCGTTCACTGTCGTGACAGGAGGATTAGCGTCTGCCGCATCAGCCCAAGGCAGGAGTGGACATGATCAACTTCATTCCGAACGATCCGCTCGTCGTAGACGTCATACCCATGCGCCGCGTGGCCGCCCGCCCGGATCGCGACGCGGGCACCGCCGGGATCACGGTGGCAAGCAACGCCGCGGAGGGCACGTTCGATCCGGGCCACCCGGACTTCGTCGCGTGGCAAGCTCGTCAGGCGGCGATGCTGGCGGTCGAGGCCTGGGAAGAAGTGCTCGGCGAGCCGTTGACGTCCTGGGCGCAGGAGGCGGTAAACCCCGCGGCGCTGATGCTCATCCCCGACGCCGGCGAGGAGGTCAACGCCTACTACGACCGCGAAAGCCTGTCGTTCTTCCATGCGAGCAACGGCCGCGGCACGACGTTCACCGGCGCCAGCACCGATGTGGTGGCCCACGAGGTCGGACACGGCGTACTCGACGCGCTGCGCCCGGATCTGTGGTTCGTCAACCTGCTGGAAGTGGGCAGTTTTCACGAAGCATTCGGTGACATCACCTCGATCCTCACCGCGCTGCGCGACGAACCCACGCGCAAGGCACTGCTCGATGTATCTCCGGATCTGAGTGAACCCAACTTCGTCGAGGCCATCACCGAGGATCTCGCCGACACCGCCCGGCATCTGTTCGGTGCGAACTTCTCTGCGGCCAAGCCGCGGCGGGCCCTCAACACCTTCAAATGGCAACTGCCGCAGACCATGCCGCAATCCGGTGGACCCGACGTGATGATCGCCGAAGTCCACAGCCTGGGCCGCATCATCTCGGGCTGCTTCTACGACATCCTGCGCGGAGTCTTCGTCGCGGGCGATCGACAGACCGCGGCCGGGCTGTGGAAGGCGACCAAGACGACCGCTGCGCTCGTCTACGAAGCCGCCCGCACCGCACCTGCGGTTCCGCGGTTCTTCCGGGCGTTCGGGCGGGCGATGGTGCTCGCCGACAACACGCTCAACGACGGCGCGCACAGCCAGATCATCGGCAAGGCGTTCTTCGATCACGGCATCGCACTTGGCGCGCAAGCGTTCCTGGCCCCTGAGCTTCCGCTGGCCGGCGGCTCGCCGACCTTGAGCCCCGACGGCGTATCGCTGGAGCGGGCGACGATCAGCGATCTGCGTCGCCGCGTCGGCGCCGGTGCCCGGGCAGCCGCCAGCGTGAGCCTCGTGGAGCTCGGCGGGGCGACCATGGCGAACGTGACCATCCACGACGAGGTGGCGTTGGACAAGGTCGACAAGCGGCTACGGGGCGTGGTCGCCGGCGTCGATTCGGTGGCGCTGGTCGGCGACTCGGGCGGGGCCGCGGCGCTCATGACGGCACCGCGTGCCGGTGCGGCGTCGTCAGAGGTGCTCGATTTCGTCGGCAGCCTGGTCAAACACGATCAGGTCGATTTCGGTGCCGCGCCCGCGGCCAAGAAGCGCGCCGTCAAAGCACCGGACAAGAGCGCAACTGTTACGACGCACGCGGTCAGAAAGCGCGGACGCAAGCAGGAGCTTCAACGGGTCCGCTTCGCGTGCGGCGCCGCCCGCTCAGAACGCTGACATCCGCTTCCGGCGCACCGTGCGCTCACCGGTTTCGTCGGTCGTCTCCTCATGGGTGGCGCCCGGCGGCAGCTCCTCGGACTCCGAGTTGGCCAGCTGACCGTGCTCGCGCAGAGACTCTTCGAAGAGCTCTTTCTCGCTGCGGTCGGCGTCGTCTCGTTTGGTGGTCAAGCGGCTCACCTCCCGCCACCACGCTACCGCGCTACCCCGCGGTGCGCCGCTGCGTCAGCAGGACCTGACGGGCACGGTTCACCAGCAGCGCGTCCCACTCGCCGAGTTCCGACAGCTGCAGTTCAGCGGCATCGGTGACCTCCGCGAACCGGGTCCACAGCTGATGTGCGCTCATGCCGAACTCCGGAAACGCGTCGTCGTCGGTGTGTCCGCCGAACGGTGCCCAAGTCAGGACGAAATTGAGTACGTGGCGATCGAACTCGTCCACCTTTGCGGCTACCTCTCTCACTGCGTAACGCTCACGACGGAATTCCGTTACCCGCCATTTACTTTGCGTTTCAACACCTGCAGCCAGCAAAACCGGCTCTGTTAGCCAGTTTACGGCGAACGGGGGCGAGCGGCCTGCCGAGCGACGATCAGCGGTCGTCGTTCAGCGCGGCGACGCGTTCGGACACCGTCAGATCGGACGGCGAATCCGACGTCGCCAAACCCGCGATCACGCCCGCCCGATTACGTGCGGGCTGGTTCTGCGACATCTTGGCCTTTGCCTCGACGCGTTCGACGGGCAACTCCACTCCGACGATGGCGTTGAGCTGGCCCCGGGTGAACGTCTCCGGTGCATCGCTGACCCGCCACGGCTCCGGTCGGTCCTGCTCATGCCGGTCGGTCAGCTTGGTCACCATGTCGAGGACCCACTCTGGGTCGTCGTGCACCTCCAGGCGCCCGTACACGTTGAGAACCTCGTAGTTCCACGTCGGCACCACTTTGCCGGTCTCGGCCTTGGTCGCATAGAAGCCCGGCGACACATAGGCCTGCGGCCCGGCGAAGACAGCCACCGACTCCGCATCCGCCGCCTGCGAGTGCGGGTTCGCCCGCGCGACATGGCCGACCAGCGAATGCCGCTCGCTGTCATACAGCAGCGGCAGCGGGGTCACGACGAGACCGGTCGACGCATAACTGACCAGATGCGCGAAACCCGCCTGTTCCAACGCGGCGGCGGTCTCCTCGGCGGTCAACGCGAACTTCGGGGGCAGGTACATAGCGGACTCCATCACTTCGAACTGAGCGTACCCACCGGCCCAACCGATTAAATGTGAAGGCGCCGTCCAATGTCACGGGCGCTGCTTCGTCATGTTCCCGTCCCAGCGGGGCGACTCGTCAGCGATGATGCCGACTTGGTCGAGTGCGCGGGTGACGATGTAATCCACCACTTCGTCAAGGGTTTTCGGCCGGTTGTAGAACGCGGGCACCGGCGGCACGATCGACACGCCCATCCGGGCGAGCTTGAGCATGTTCTCCAGGTGGATCTCACTCAGCGGTGCCTCCCGCGCCAGCAGCACGAGTCTGCGGCGTTCTTTGAGCACGACGTCGGCAGCGCGTGCCACGAGATCCTCGGTATAGCCGCACGCGATCGCGGCGAGCGTCTTCATGCTGCACGGCGCGACGAGCATGCCGTCGGTGTGGAAGGAACCGCTCGAGACGCATGCCCCGAGGTCGCCCGGCTTGTGGGTGAAGTCCGCCAGTTGCCTGACTTCGGCTGCAGTCCAAGTGGTTTCGTGCTCAATTGTGCGGGCACCCCACGCACTCATGATGAGATGAGTTTCGATGTCGAGTTCTCGTAGCCGCTCGAGCATCCGGATACCCAGGATGGACCCACTCGCGCCGGTGATACCCACGATGACGCGCCGGCGCCGCCCGGCGGTCATGTCAGTGACCTCAGTTCGTCGATCTGCCGCGTCCAGCGCGCGAGCACGTCATCGGGTTCATTGAGGCGGTAGGTGATTCCGGACGTCAGCTCGGCATAGCCGACGCGGTCCTCTTCTACGTGCACGACGCTGCCCGCGAAGAACGCGAGCGGACCGGCGCCGTCGGGGTTCATCCGGGTCAGCGCGAGGTGGATCTTGTAGTGGGTCCGGCCGAGCACGACGGTGGCGAGAGCTTTTCCGGAGTGCGTCAGCGCGGCCGTGGTTCGGCTGCCGATGTGCAGCGCCAGTCGGATGTCATTACCGGGGCCGGCAAGGACCTCGCCGACGCTCAACAGACTCAGCCGTGGCCAGCCTTCTTCGTCGACCGTCACCAGCTGCAACGTGAGCCCGAGCTTGCGCTCGAGATCGGAGCCGTTCACGAGGTCGGCGACCGGCTGGGGCAGCCCCGGCTCAGCGCTGCTGTGCGTACTCACGCTCGCTCCTGTCGACGGGTCTGCGCCGACAGGCGTGACCACCGCGGCAACCCGAATCTTGTCGATCATTTCGGGACGAGTCAACGGATCCCCGAACCGCCCGAACCTGGTACCGCGGTCGGTTTACAACTACTACCAGGGTCGTAAATCAAGATCGGACATCAGCGCGATGTGGGGTGGCCCATGTGCTTCGTAGCGTCAAGCCATGACACGAGCACAGCCCTCACAGGCCAACCCACTGGCCGGCGTCACGCGGGCGTGGCCTGCGATAGCGTTGCCGCGCAACGAACCTCGCCACCGGATCGCCGACCTGCTGCGCCGGATCCGGGCGGCCGTCCGCGCGGAATCCACGACGGACACACCGAAGACCCGGCCCAAACGCGAATACCATCCACCGCTGCGCGAGAGCTTCATGGAAGAGGCCGCGATGCGGCGGGAGATGTTCCGGCTCTAGCTACGACCCTGGTAGGACTCCGCCTTGCCACCACGGGGTGATGCGCGGCGGCGAGCGATCCTTCTACCATCAGAAGATGCTGGGTGCGATGGCACACCGCGTGCGGCAGCAGCTGCGCCGACGGGGCGAGATGATCCCCCTCGGCCACAACTGGGCATCCGTCGTCGCGATGGACGCGACCCTCGTCGGTGCGGGCGTCGTGGCCGTGGTGCAGCGCAGCACGGCAGACCTCCCGGTGGCCCTACTGGCGCTCCTGATCTCTGTCGCACCGTTGCCCCTGTCCTACACGTACGGGCTCAGGTTCAAGGCGCCCATTCTTTGGGCGGCTTTGACCGGCGCGACCGCCCTGCTCCTGTTCGCCACGTCGACGCCCATCACCAGCGATTTCGCACCGCTGCTCATGGTGATGATGGTCGGCGAGGTCGCCTCGCTCACCGGGGTTGTCGGCGGATTCCTGACTTCGGTCGCGGCGGCGGGTCTGCTGCTGACGGCCTCGGCGCTGCACCGTCTCGACAACCTGGCGCTGTATCTCGGCATCCTCGGAATGGGATGGCTCGTCGGCTATCTCATGCACACCCAACAGCACCTCATGGAACAGCAGCAGCAGGCGCAGACCGCGTTGACCCGGCACGCGGCGGCCGACGAGCGGCGGCGCATCGCACGTGAGGTGCACGACGTCATCGCGCACTCGCTGAGTGTCACGTTGCTGCACCTCACCGGCGCCAGGCGTGGACTGCAGGAAGACCGCGACATCGACGACGCGGTCGACGCACTCGAACAGGCCGAACGACTCGGCCGCCAGGCGATGACCGACATCCGCCGCACGGTCGGATTGCTCGACGGTGCCCCCATGAGCATTGCGCCCGAACCCGGCATCGACGACATCGGAGGTCTCGTCGACGACTTCGTCCGCGCGGGCCTGAACGTCACGCTGGATGCCAGCGGAGCGACGGACACCGTATCGGCCGCGGTCGGGCTGGGGCTCTACCGCATCACCCAGGAGTCGCTGGCCAATATCGCCAAGCACGCCCCCGAGGCACAATCCACTGTGCGCCTTCGCATTTCCCGGACCGCGGCGACCCTGACCGTCGTCAACGAGATGACCGGCCCGGCGCCTGCGGCCGAGGGCCGTGGCGTGCGGGGCATGCGCCAGCGCGTGGAACTGCTCGGTGGCATCATCAGCGTCGGCCCGACGTGCGACGGCTGGGCGGTACGCACCAACATCCCGTTGGACGATGAATCCCTACGGCAATGCCCCCTGGTGTCATGACGGACCGCGCCGGCGAGATCGCCGTCCTCCTCGCCGATGACCAGGACCTCGTGCGCTCCGGGCTGCGCAGGATTCTGCGGCGCAAGGACGGGTTCACCATCGTCGCCGAATGCGCCGACGGCGACGAGGTGCCCGGCGCGGTCGCCCGGCACGACCCCGACGTCGTGGTGATGGATCTGCGGATGAAGCGCGTCGACGGCATCGAGGCGACCAGCTGCCTGACCGCCGCGGCCGGGCCGCCCGTACTCGCCCTGACGACGTTCAACGACGACGAACTGCTGTCCGGGGTGCTGCGCGCCGGGGCAGCCGGCTTCGTGCTCAAAGACTCCTCGGCTGAAGAATTGATCAGAGCGGTCCGCGCCGTGGCACAGGGCGACAGCTATCTCGATCCGGCCGTGACCTCCCGCGTGCTGACGACCTACCGCAGAGCCGCCGCGCCGCGCCGCGTCGGAGCGGTCGGTGACCTCACCGCCCGGGAACTCGATGTCCTGACGCTGATCGCCAAAGGCCGGTCCAATTCGGAGATCGCCGACGAACTGAGCATCTCGGGGCTGACCGTCAAAAGCCACATCGGCCACATCTTCGTCAAGCTCGACCTGCGCGACCGGGCGGCGGCGATCATCCACGCCTACGACACCGGGCTGGTGACCCCGCAATAACTCAAAGGTGAGCAGACCCACACTCGTGGTAGAAGAGATTAGGACCGAGTGCGGTCGACGCCGGACGCCGACATGACGGAACCACGGTCAGCTTCGTTAGTTACTGAAGCAGCGATAGCCGGCACGTACGAGAACAGGGGACAGCATGGACGAGGTGCTGGCGCGTGCCGGAATCTTCCAGGGCGTTTCACCGAGCGCCGTGGCCGCGCTCGCCCAACAACTGGAACCGGTGTCGTTTCCCCGCGGCAAGGTCATATTCGTCGAGGGCGAGCCGGGTGACACGCTGTACATCATCACGTCGGGCAAGGTGAAGATCGGCCGCAAAACCGTCGACGGCCGCGAAAGCCTGCTCACCCTCATGGGTCCGTCCGACATGTTCGGCGAGCTCGCGATCTTCGACCCCGGCCCGCGGACGTCGACTGTCACGGCACTGACCGACGTGCACGCTGTCACCATGAGCCGCAGTGTGCTGCGCAGCTGGATCGCCGACCGGCCCGAGATCGCCGAGCAGCTGTTGCGGGTGCTGGCCCGCCGGCTGCGCCGCACGAACGACAACCTGTCCGACCTGATCTTCACCGACGTGCCCGGCCGGGTCGCCAAACAGTTGCTGTACCTCGCGCAGCGATTCGGCAGCCGCGAGGGCAGTTCGCTGCGGGTGGATCATGAGCTCACGCAGGAGGAGATCGCCCAGCTCGTCGGCTCGTCGCGCGAGACCGTCAACAAGGCGCTCTCCGATTTCGCGCAACGCGGCTGGATTCGGGTGCAGGGCAAGAGCATTCTCATCGACAACACCGAACGGCTGGCGCGACGGGCCAATTAGCCTTCGTCGCCGACGGGCACGCGCCGCACACTCCAGTCGAAGCTGCCACGGCTGACCACGGTGCCCGAGCTGTCCATGATCTGGGCGGCGGTCGAGAATCGGGCCCGATCCGAGGCACCGGCCCACAGCGGCTCGAGCGCGTGGCGGGCCTCGTCGTCGAGGGCGGCGGTCGCCAGGAGACGCCCGTGCGCCGGAGCGAGGAACTCGACGGACGCGGTCCGCCCCAACGGCAGGATCCCGGCCATCGCGTTCTTGTTCGGCGCTCCGGCGATGATCGCTGCCAGACCTGCCGCGTCGATCAGCGCGATCAGGCCCGAGGAGTGCAGCGAGCCGATCACATTCGTGAGTTGTTTGCTTGTCCGCGAGGAGATCTCGGCCTCTCCGTCGGCGGCCCGCAGTACCTCGACACCGACGGTCCGGTGCGCCGGCAGCGGTTCGAGCAGCTCGCGCGCGAGCGTGGTCAGATCCATCTGGCCAGCCTGGCATCAGGCTGTGAATACCGAATAGACAGCCGATCAACAGCTGTTGTCGGCGCTTTCGCGGAAAGGGATTCAGTCGACGCGCTTGGCGACGACCGCGAAGTTCAACGGGATCCGAGGCGTTCCCGACGGCAGTTCCCAGCCCTGCGGCGATGGCTGCAGGGCTGGGAACGCCGGCCAGTCCATGTACGGCAACTCTTCGAGCGCTTCGATCCGCAGGCCGGCGGCCAACAGCGCACCGACGATCTCGCCGAGGTCGTGGCGCCACTCGTGGTTGGTGCGGTGCGCGATCTGCCCGTCGGAATCCTCGGTGTAAGTGCCCGCATCCTCGTACGTGCGGGGCCCGCCCCCGGACAGATAGTCATCGGCGATCTCCCAGAGCCCGTACTCCATCGCGCCAAGGATGGGATGGTCGTCGCGGATCATGAACAGCCCGCCGGGCTCGAGTAGGTCGTGAATCGATCGCGCCCAGTTGCGGAGTTCGGGCAGCCACACGATCGTGCCCGCACTGGTGACGATCGTGTCGAAACGGCGATCGATCAGGCTGGACGCAAACCGCGCGTCGCCCTCGATCCAGGTGATGTCGCGGTTGTCGGCACGGGCAATCCGTTCGGCGTGGCGCAGCGAGTTCGGGGACAGGTCGAGCCCGTGGACGTCCACGGCGCCGAGCCTGGCCCACGAGACGGTGTCGGTGCCGATGTGGCACTGCAGATGTAGCAGTGAGCGGCCTTGCACGCCGGCGGCCGGCAGATGTGGCGTCATCACCGACAGGTCGTTGCGCACGACCGAGGAGATGTCGGTCGGGTCGGCCAGAAAACCGTCCACGTCATAGAACTTCGAGCGCACGTGAACTTCGGCGCGGTCGTCCCAGTTCTGCCGGTTCGACGCGATCGCGGCCCCGGTCGAGTCCAACTCACCCATGCTGGACACCCTCACATCCACGGCCCGGCGCTAGCCAATGATTTTCCCGCGGATGTGAGCGCCCGGACATTGTTAGTGCCCTAACTATTGGCGTACGATTTAGTCATGTCCACATCGACCGGGGTCGACATCGATCCGTTGGCCCTGGAGCGCCAGGTCTGTTTCGCGTTGGCCGTCACCAACCGGGCGGTGCTGTCGGTGTACCGGCCACTGCTCGAGCCGCTGGGCCTGACCCATCCGCAATACCTGGTCATGCTCGCGTTGTGGGACCACCACCGGTCGAATTCCGGCGGCACTCCCCCGCTCTCGGTCAAGCAGATCGCCGCGGCACTTCAGCTCGACTCCGCGACACTGTCGCCCATGCTCAAGCGCCTGGAGGCACTCGGGCTCATCACCCGCACCCGAAGCACCGGTGACGAGCGCGCAACCGACATCGCACTCACCGGGGCCGGGATCGAACTTCGCGACCGCGCACTGGACATCCCGCCCGCCGTCGTCGCCCGACTCGGAGTCGACATGGCCGAACTCGAAGAACTCCATCGCGTACTGACCCGCATCAACAGCGCCGCGCTCGCCGCCAACGCTCTCACCCACTGACGAACCACTAGGACGCATCATGGCCGCCACCAAGCCCAATCTCTTTCAGTACATCGCCTATTCGTACGGAAAACGGCTACCCGACTCGATGCGCGACTGGGTTGCCCACGATCTGGCCGACCATGGCGCGATCCGCAGGCACATGATCCGCATGGCCATCCCGCCGCTGTTCGTGCTCGCTCCGTTCTGGTTGCTGCCTGCCTCGCTGTACGTGCACATCGAGATGACCGTGCCGATCTACATCTGGGCGCTCCTCATGGCGCTCGCGCTCAACAAGGTCTGGCGCCGCCATCGCCTGGCCCAGCACAATCTGGACCCCAACCTCGTCGACGAGATCAAGTACAAGAAGGAAGCACACATCCACGAGGACTACATCCGGCGCTTCGGACCCCGGCCCCAAGAAGCCAAATACCAGCAGAACAGCAGCCCGTTCTAAAACGCTCCGCAATGGGTAGGCCTCAAGCGAACCACGAAAAAAAGGGAGGCCACCTATGTCCCAAGTACTCGACGGCAAGAAGATCGCCATCCTGGCGACCGACGGTGTCGAACGGCGTGAACTGACCGAGCCTCGCGACGCCGTCCGCAACGCAGGCGGAACAACCGAACTGCTGTCACTCAAGAGCGACGCGATCGACGCGCGCGACCACGACCTGCAGCCCGCCGGAACATATGACGTCGACCGTCCGGTCGCGAAGGCCAAGGTCGACGAGTTCGACGGACTGGTGATCCCCGGCGGCACCGTCAACGCCGATAAGCTGCGGTCCGACTCGGACGCGGTGTCGTTCGTGCGCGACTTCGTCGAATCGGGCAAGCCCGTCGGCGTGATCTGCCATGGCCCGTGGACACTCGTCGAGGCCGGCGTCGCCAAAGGCCGCACGCTGACGTCATATCCCAGCCTGCGCACCGATCTGCGCAATGCCGGGGCCAACGTCGTCGATCAGGAACTCGTCGTCGACGGCAATCTGATGACCAGCCGATCCCCTGACGACCTGCCCGCGTTCTGCGCGGCCATCGTCGAGGCCTTCGCGAAGGACCGCGCACCGCAGTCCTGAGAGCTTGCATGCAAGGTTGCATGCAAGCGCGTACAGTGGTGCGCCATGGAGAGCTCCAGCAGCCAGCGCGCCTACCAACTGACCAAGAACCAGATTCTGTCGGGCGAGGTCCGCGGCGGTCAGCTGCTCAGTGAGGTCGAGGTCGCCGGTCAGCTCGGCATCAGCCGAACCCCGGTACACGAGGCGTTCCTGCGGCTGGCCGCCGAGGATCTGTTGGATCTGCTGCCCCGCCGCGGCGCGGTCGTCATACCCGTACCCTCGCGTGAGGCCACCGACCTTCTCGAGATGCGCCTCGCGCTCGAGACCGCCGCGGTGCGCCGGCTGTGCCGGTCACCCGAAACGGTCGACCAGCTGTTCACCGAGCTCACCGATCTCGTGGCCGAGCAGCGCCGGGTCGCGGGTGACACCCAGCAGTTCGCGGCCGCCGACGACGCGTTTCACCGGCGCATCGTGGAGGTGGCAGGCAACTCGATCGCCCAACGCTTCTACGGTTCGCTGAGCGATCGGCAACGCCGCATGATGGCCGACGCCGCACGGTCGGATTCCGCCCGGTTGACCGAACTCGTCAACGAGCACGGCCGGCTCGCCGAGGCGATCGGCCGACGCGATGTCGCGGCTTTCGAGGCCGCCCTGCTGGCTCATCTGGAGGCGACGTACCGGGTGGTGCTCGGATGACCCGCACGCGCGTCCAACCATGGGTGGCCGTCGCGATCGCCGCCTTCTGCATCGGGTGGGGCGGAAATCAGTTCACGCCGTTGCTCATCGCCTATGCCGAGCATTCCGGTTACACGCGCGTCGACGTCGATGTTCTGCTCGGCGCGTACGTGCTCGGTCTCGTTCCCGGCCTGCTCATCGCGTCGACGCTGTCGGACCGCCATGGCCGCCGGCCCGTGATGTCGGCCGGGGTGGTGAGTTCCGCGCTGGGCAGCGTCATCATCGCCATCGGCGACGTCTGGGGTTTTCCAGCGCTGTTCACCGGTCGACTGTTGAGCGGTCTGGCCGTGGGCATCGCGATGGCCGTGGGATCGGCCTGGATCGCCGAACTGTCCCGGCCGCCGTTCGACGACACAGCGCCCGGCACCGGCGCGCGCCGCGCCTCGATCTGCCTCTCGCTCGGCCTCGGCGTGGGCCCGCTGTGCGCGGGCCTGCTCGCCGCGTTCGCACCGCTACCGCTCGTGCTGACCTATGTCGTCCATGCGGTCCTGTGCCTGCCCGCACTGTGGGCCGTGCAGCGCCGCACCGTCGAGACACGCACCGAGGGCGCCGCCGGCAGCATCCTGCACGGATTGCGGGTACCCGCCGCCGGTCACCGCCGCTTCCTGCGCGTCGTTGTTCCCATGGCGCCGTGGATCTTTGGCTCAGCCGGTATCGCCTACGCGATCGTGCCCGCGCTCGTGGCCGACGAACTCGGCTCGTGGGCGTTGCTTTACACCGCAGGTCTGACGGTGCTGACACTCGGATGCGGTGTCCTGGTGCAACCGATCGCCCGCCGGCTCGACGACCATTCGAGCGCCCGAGCCGTCGTGGTATCGATGGTCCTGATGGCCCTCGGGGTGTTCGCCGCAGTCGCCACCGCGATCACGCGGTCGGCACTGGTGGCCGTGCTCGTCGCGATGCTCCTCGGCAGTGCATACGGAATCGCCATCGTCTCCGGACTTTTGGAGATCCAGCGCATCGCCGAACCCGACGAACTCGCCGGGATCTCGGGCGTCTACTACTCACTGGCCTACGTCGGCTTCCTCCTGCCGGCAGCACTGGCCGCGCTCGCCCACTTCTTCAGCTACCCCGTCATGCTGACCGCACTCGGACTGCTGGCGGCCGTGTGCGCGGCACTGTGCGCATCGGGATGGTCCAAGCACCTCGAACCGCGCACGGTCACCGCATGACCGCGAACTCAGGTCACTCCGCGGCCTGGTGCGCGACGATGTGCTTGCGCAGGTAGGTGAGGTGGTCGACGATGGCGGCCTCCGCGGCATCGGCGTCGCGCTTGTCGATCGCCCGCAGGATCGCGGCGTGCTGGCGGACCGTCTGCTTTCCGACTTCCGGCGAAAGATCGAGATAGTGAACGGGTTCGGTGGCGTGATGCAGGGCGGCGACGCACGACGCCAAAACCCGGTTGCCCGACGCTCGTGCGATCAAGGTGTGGAATTTGCGGTCGAGGTCGGGGATCTCGGGATCATCGACCGACGCCGTTTTCTGCCGTTCCACGATCTCGGTGAGTCCGGCCAGATCGTCCTCGGACCGATGGATCGCAGCCAGCCGGACCGCGGGCACCTCGAGATACTGGCGGACGTCGGCGACCTCGTCGAAGCGGATGCTGCCGAGCGTGAGCAGGTTGTCGACCGCCTCCGTCATGACCGTCCCCAGCGAGTGATAGTCGACGGATTGCACGAAATTGCCGCCACGCGCACCCGGGATCTTGGTGATCAGATGCTGGGAGGTAAGGACCCGCAACGCCTCGCGCAACGTGGTGCGACTGACGTTGAACTGCCGAGCCAACTCCGCCTCGGGCGGCAGCATCTCACCGCTCTGTAGCTCGCCGGACAGGATCGCGGCCCTGATGGTTTCCTCGACCTGCTGCCGCGGACGCAGCACAGCCTGCCCGATCATTCGTTGCTTGGACCCGTTGGTTGCCCCGCTGACCATAGCCCACCCTTTGAACGTCACAGCAATATCACTTAATGTTCGACATTAGCATGAGGGCCGTTCAGCGGCCTACGTTTGTACAGAAGGAGGACCACGGTGGGCGTCGTCTATCTCGTGCGACACGGCCAGGCGCGCGCACAGGCCTACGGCGCCGCCGCCCGGTCCCGCGCCGACGGCGGGCTCACCGACCTGGGCCGTGCGCAGGCCACGTCGACCGGCAAAGCCCTCGCCGCCCGCGTGGATTCGATCACCGCCGCGATCTCGGGTGACCTTGCCCGACAGGAGGAGACACTCGAATGCGTCCTGCGCGCCGCCGCCCACGAAGGAACTCCGGTGAGCAATCCGCACTGGAACGAGTACGACATGGATGCGATCCTGGGCGGCGGGCAGTTGGCCACCACGGGCGCCGGACGCGAGCTGCAATCCAGTGTCGATGCGGCCCTGCATGATTGGACCACGCCGCAAGGACTGCCGTACTCCGTGGCCGAGTCCTACGAGGACTACCAGCGGCGGTGCGCTCTCGCACTGCAGTCGGTCAGCGAGCTCGCCGGGCCAGGCCAGACAGTCGTCGCGGTGTCCTCGTCCGGCACGATCGCCCAGATCCTCGCCCAGATCTGGGATCTGCCTGCCAGTAGTTGGATCCGCTTGTCCCGCACCATGATCAACGCGTCGATCACCAAGTTGATCGTGGGATCGACGGGGGTGTCCGTGGTGTCGGTGAACGAGCACGCGCACCTCGACATTCCCGATGCCACGGGCGCGCGGGCGATGATGACGTTCCGCTAGCGCATCACCACGAATAGAAGCCTTGACCCGACTTGCGTCCCAGGTGACCCGCAGCGACCTTCTCCCGGAGGATCGCCGGGGGTTCGAACCGCGGTCCCACCTCGCGGGCGAGATGCTCGGCGATGGCCAGGCGCACATCGAGCCCCACGACGTCGGTGGTGCGAAGCGGACCCATCGGATGCTTGTAACCCAGCGTCATCGCGGTATCGATGTCCTCGGCGGTCGCGACGCCGTCCTCGAGCATCCGCATGGCTTCCAGCGCGATCGCGACGCCCAACCGCGACGAGGCGAAGCCCGGCGAATCGGTCACCGTGATCGCGGTCTTGCCGAGCGACGACACCCAGGACTGCGCTGCGGTAACCAGATCGGACGCAGTCTTGGAACCCACGACGATCTCGACAAGCTCGCTGACCGGCACCGGGTTGAAAAAGTGCAGGCCGATGAAACGCTCAGGGCGTTTGAGATTGGATGCCAACCGGTCGACCGACAGTGAACTGGTGTTGGTCGCCAGGGCAGCCTCGGGCGCCACCTCCTCCACCTTGGCCAGTATCGTCGTCTTCAGGTCCACGTTCTCCGGAACGGCCTCCACCACCAGGGCCGCACCGGCCAAGGCAGCCACATCAGGCGTGACCGTCAGGCGTGCCGCGACGCCGTCGAGCGGTTCCGAAAGCGTATGCCGCTCAGCCGCCTTCGCAAGGCCGGCCCGTACACGCGCACCGCTTGCCGCCGCGGCTTCGTCGTCGGCTTCGATCACCGTCACCGCGGCACCGGCGACCAGGAATGCGTGCGCGATACCGGCACCCATTCGCCCCCCGCCGAACACCCCCACTTGCGCGGGCAGATTCATTGCTTCTCCGATCCGATGAGCATCGTCTTGACGCCCTGCTGGACAACATCTCCGTGCTGATTGATGACCCGTACCGCGAACTCGATCACACCGCGGTCCGGCTTGGTGGTGGACCGCCGCTGTTCGACGACCTCGTACTCGACGCGCATGGTGTCACCGAAGTAGATGGGACCCAGGAATTTCCAGTCCCGGATGCCGATGAAGGCGATCACCGAGTCATCGAGTTCATGGGTGTTCGCCCACATCAGGCCGTGCGCGAAGGCCAACCCCAGCAGACCGTGCGCGATGCGGGTGCCGAAGGCTGTCCGCTTGGCGAATTCCTCACTGGTGTGTAGCGGGAAACGGTCCCAGGTCAACTCGGCGAACCCGTCGACATCCGCCTCGGTCACGGTGCGTGAGGCACCCGACCACGCACGGCCGACCGTCAGGTCGTCGAACCAGAGCGTCATCAGCCGCGGCCGGTCGTGACGACGACCTTGCCCCGCACGCGTCCGTCCTTCACGTACTGCAGCGCATCCCCGACCTTGTCCAACGGAAACGTGGTGTCGACGGCGGCATCGAGCTTGCCCTGCTCGTAGAGCGCGAACATCTCGGCCATCGATGACCGCATCAACTCGGGGGTTCGATCGCGATAGTCGCTGCTCTGCAGCCCGATCACACTGATGCTCTTGACCAGGATATGACCCGGCTTGATGGGATTCTGGCTGCCGGAGGCGAATCCGACGATGACGATGCGGCCCTCCCATGCCGTGGCCCGGATGATCTGGGTCAAGAAGTCACCGCCGAGCATGTCCATGACGACGTCGACGCCCTTACCGTCGGTGGCGGCCAACAGATCGTCGCGCAGAGTATCCGGTTTCGATGTCAGCGCGACGTCAGCGCCTTGGCTGCGCGCGAGCTCGGCTTTGGCCTCGTCTTGGGCCAGGGCGATGACGCGTGCACCCGAGGCCTTCGCGAGTTGCACGGCCGCCGAACCCACGCCGCCGCCCGCGCCGGTGATGAGCACGGTCTCACCGGGTTTGAGTTGTCCGCGGCGCAGCAGGCCGAAGTAGGCCGTGGAGTACACCAACCCGAACGCGGCAGCGGCTTCATACGACATGCCGTCGGGTAACTCCATCACCAGATCCTCTGGCACCACGAGCTGTTCGGCGTAGCCGCCGTACTCCACGAGGGCGAGTACGCGCTGACCCACGCGCACGCGGCTGACGCCGTCACCGACCGCTATCACGCGGCCCGCGGCCTCTTTACCGGGGCTGAACGGCCGCGCCGGCAGGTTCTGATAGGTGCCTTCGACGACGAGGATGTCCGGGAAATTGATGCTGACGGCGCCGACCTCGATCAAGACCTCGCCGGCACCGGGCTGCAAGTCGGCGACGTCCTCGACCACGATGCTGGAGGGTGGCCCGAATTCCTTGACCAGTGCAGCACGCATGAAATGTCCTTTCGGCGAACGATTGTGGGCTCAGGCCCAGAGGGATGTCGCGGGCAACGGGTTGAGCGCCGGATACGCCTTGGTGGTCCCCGCGCTCCGCAGGTCGGGAGCCAACGAGCTCGGCAGGGTGGGGACCGACACCGCGGGGTTGCCGGGTTGCGACACCCGTTCGGGTGCGTCGACGTCGACCAGACCCGCGCCCACCGCCTCGTCCCACGTGTTGACGACGACGGTGCAGACATCCTCACCGTCCAGCAGGTCGCGCCAGTGCTGAGCCGGGTGGGCCTCGAAAACCGAACCGAGCGCGGCGATCACGGCCTGTTCCTGGCCGGCGTCGTCGTGGAACTTGTCCTCCAGGCCCACGATTTCGACGAGACGGTCCCAGAACTTCTGCTCCAGCGCCGCGCAGGCGACATGTCGGCCGTCGGCCGTGGGGTAGATCTGGTAGCGCGGACTGCCGCCGGTGAGCTGCTCGGCTCCCGGTCGTGGCCAGGAGCCACCGGCCTGATGGGCGGCGATGTAGCCGTAGGCCAGTGTCTGCAGGTTGTGGGTCATCGAGATCTGCAGATGAGTTCCGCTGCCGGTCCGCTCGGCCGTCCGCAGGGCGAGCAGAACGTTGACGACCGCGGGATAAGTCCCCGCCGCGATGTCGGCGAGAACGCTGACCGGAAGGTTGGGCGAGCCCGTGCTGTCGGTGACCACGCCGAGCAGACCTGAGGAGGCAAGGTAATTCAGATCGTGGCCGGCATGCGAGGCCTTCGGGCCGGTGGGACCGTAGCCGGTGATCGAGCAGTACACCACGCTCGGATTACGTGCCCTCATCGCCTCATAACCGAGACCGAGGCGATCGGCCACGCCCGGCCGGAACTGCTCCATCACGACGTCGGCTTCGGCCGCCAGTTCGAGCACGCGATCCCGTTGAACCGGATCCTTGAAGTCGACCGCGAAGGCTCGCTTGCCGCGGTTCAGCACCGCGTAGTTGGCACTCACCTCACCGAACTTCGGTTCGTAACTGCGCATCTCGTCACCGCGCCCGGGCCGTTCGAGCTTGACCACGTCGGCTCCGGCCTCGGCGAGCATCAGGGTGGCCAGCGGTCCGGGCAACAACGTGGACAGATCGAGTACCTTCACTCCCGCCAGCGGCAACGTGGCGCTCACGAGTAGGTCTCCCTCAACTTGAACTTCTGGATCTTTCCGCTCGGCGTCATCGGCAGCTCGTCGAGGTGCACGACCTTCTCGGGCAGGTAGTGCTTCGACAAACCCTGCGCGAGAAGGTAATCGGACAGCGCCTGAACCGAGAGTTCTGGGCGGCCCGGTTTGACCACCAGCACCGCACAGACCCGCTCACCCAGTCGGTCGTCGGGTATTCCGATGACTGCGGCGTTGAGGACGTCGGGATGATCGAAGATGACCGATTCGACATCGGTGACCGGGATGTTCTCGCCGCCGCGGATGATGATGTCCTTACTGCGGCCACGCAGGCGCAGCCAGCCATTCTCGTCGAGGTCGGCACGATCACCGGTCTTGAACCACAGGTCGGGCAGGTAGGCGTCGCGCGTGGCATCGGGCCGGTCGTAGTAGCCGTACACGACACCAGGACCTCGCATCAGCAGGTCGCCCACCACGCCTGCGGGCAGACTGTCGCCGTTCTCATCGACGACCTTGACCTCCGAGCCGGCGAAGATGGATCCGTCGGTGCGCTGAATCGCCTCCGGCTCGTGCGGTGTGCACGAGCTCATGATGCTGCACTCGGTCAGACCCCAGGCCGGACAGATGTAGGCGCCCAACGCCTCTCCCGCCTGCACGGGCAGATTGCGCGGCACCGGGGCACCGGCAATCACGAGGCACCGCAGCGGGCAATCCGGATCACCGGCCAGGTCGGTGCGCACCATGTCCTGCAGGAACGTCGGTGCGCCGAAGAATGCCGTGACACCTTCCTCGCGGATGACCCGGGTTCCCCACTCCGGCTCCCACCGGTCGACGTGCACTGCCGTGCCCGCGAGGAGAACGGTCAGTACGCCTCCCCATGCGAATCCGGTGTGGTGTCCCATCGGTGATGCCACGAGGTGCACCATCGGATCGCCGAAAAGTTTCGGTCCGACGTGCTCGGCCTGTCTGCGCACGGCGTACACCAGCGTGTTGTGACTGTGCATGGCGCCCTTGGGTTCTCCCGTGGTGCCCGAGGTGAAGCCCAGGTAGCAGATTCGGTCCGGGTCCGGCGCCGGGAATTCTCGCGCGGGTACGTCAGAGTGATCGGCCCACCGCGATTCCCCGGCCTGCAGATCGGATCCGTCGTCGTCGAGCACGATCACGTGGCGCAGGGTTGGGATCTCGGCACGCAAGCGGCGGGACAGTTCCAGATGCTCGTTGCTGCGCCAGCGCCGCGGTATCACCAGCACCTTGGCCTTGCTGCGCCGCAGGATCGCGGCCGCCTGCTGTTCGCCGTAGGCGACGGGGATGCCCGCGTAGATGGCGCCGATCTCGTTGATACCGAAGATGAACTCCGGGTATTCGACCCAGTTGGGGAGCATGACCACGACCGCGTCACCGGTCTGCACGCCCAGCGACGCCAAGACGCTCGCGACATGATTGGCGTTGCGGTCGAACTCACGGTAGGTGCGGGTGACCTTGTCGCCATCCGTGCGGTGGCCCACCAACGCCACGCGGTCGGGGTGCGCGGCCGCGGCGTCGCTGAGCAGTGACCGGATCGTGCGGTCCTCCCACCAGCCTTCGGCGCGCCACCGCGCGGCAGTGGTGTCGTCGATGGGCGTGTACTGCCCGTCGAGCACGTCGGCCAACCGGCGCTGGGTCGGTGCTGTCATCATGTGTCCTTACTTCGCGAGGGTTTTCGCAGTGGCGCCGACCAGTGTTCGGGCGGCCGCGGTGACCTGTCCTCCGATGGCGGCCGCGGCCCGCAACGACACGGCATCGCGAAGATGCCGCTCGGCGCTGTATTCGGCGAGATAGCCGTAACCACCGTGGGATTGGAGTGCTCCGGCCGCGACATCGATCGCGGCGTCGAGTGCGTGCATGGCGACCGCGGCGGCCTGCACGGGGTCTTCGCCGGCGCCAAGCACCGCGCCGAGGATGAGAACGGCACGCGCGGTTTGTTCCATCAACGACTGGCGCACGGTCGAGATCGCCGTGAGCGTGTCGCCGAACTGGCGGCGGTCCGCCGAGTAGGAGGCCGCCGCATCGGCTGCCACCCCGGCGATGCCCGCGGCAACCGCGGCGACCCCGAGGCGCAGCCGCACCCGGGCCGCGTCGACATCCACCGCGCCGAGTCGGTGCACGTGCGTGCCGTTCGCATCGACCTCCAGGGATCGAGTGAGGGCACCACTCAAACCGGTGCGGCGCAACGCCTTCGGGGTGAACGCCGCAGGCTCGATGAGCGCGGCACTGGTGGCGTCGAGCAGCACGAGTAGGTGCGGCGCGTCGGCCGCGGCGTCGACCCGGTCCACCGTCCCGCTGATCGCATCGCCACTGAACTCCAGGCGGACATGGGGTGATTCGGTGTCGACCACCGCCACCGCGGTGGTGCCGGCGTGCAGTTTGGCGACCAGACTGCTGAACCGGGGATCGGTCGCGAGCACGTCGACCGCGGTATGTGCCTGCACCGCAGCCCAACCCAGTGCGGGCCAGGACCGGCCGAGGCGTTCGAACGCCACCGTTGTCAGGGTGCGGTCGGCTCCGCCGCCGCCGGCCGATTCGGCAGTGCCCAGGGTCCAGACCCCGAGTTCGGCCAGCTCTCCCACGAGCGCGGCGACCGCCGCGGAATCGTCGTCGAGCACGGGTGCGTGCGCGGCGATGAATTCGTCGAGCATGGTCTGCAGGCCGCGGCCATCGTCGTCGACCGCGGGGCCCCACCATCGCGCCGAAGAGCTCACGACCAGAAGCTCTCGGTCTTGGGTTGCCTGCGTTCGCCGAACGAGGCACTGACCTCATGCGCCTCCTGCGTCTGCAGGTACAGGGTGAGCTGTTGGTCGTGGGCCATCCGGGCCTGGCCCGATACGCCGTTGTGGCGCGCCGAGAACGCGCCTTTCAGCGCGCCGATCGCCAGCGGGCTGCGGGTCGAGATCTCCCGCGCGACTTCGGTGGCCCGGGCGGCCAGTTCGCCCGGCTCGACAACCTCGTTGACCAACCCCATGGCCGCTGCCTGTGCGGCGGTGTATTTGTTGTTGAGGTACCACATCTCCTTGGCCCGTTTACGGCCGATCGTGTCTTCGAGGTACCAGGTTCCGTAACCGGCATCGAAGCTCCCGACCATCGGGCCGACCTGCCGGAACACCGCGTTGCTCGAGGCGATCGACAGATCGCACACGGTGTGGAGCACGTTGCCGCCGCCGACGGCAAAACCGTTGACCGCCGCGATGATCGGCTTCGGGATGGTGTCGATCGCCTGGTACACGTCGATGATCGGCAACACCTGCGATTGGTCGAGCGACGTCACCGGATCGTGTTCGCCGCCGATGCAGAAGAACTTCTCGCCGGCACCCGTCAGTACCGCCGCGCGCAGGTCACGGTCGAGGCGGAACTTCTGCAGCGCGTCGAACAACTCGAGGCACGTCTGACGCCGGAACTTGTTGCCCGCCTCCGGCCGGTTGATGGTGATGGTGAGCACCGGGCCGTCGGTCTGAGTCAGGATGTCGTCGTAGCTCATGTCAGCTGTTCTCCGAATCGTGGGTGCGGAATCCGTTGTTGGTCTTGTTCCCGAGCCGGCCCGCGGCCACCATCTGGTGCAGCAGCGGCGGCGGTGCGTAGCGCGGATCGCGTGTCGCGGCGTAGGCAGCCTCGGTCGCATGCAGCTGCACGTCGAGGCCGATCATGTCGAGCAGTTCCAGTGGGCCGGCCTTGTAGCCGAGCCCGAGCTTGATCGCGGTGTCGATGTCCTCGGCGGTGGCCAGCCCGTCGTCGAGTTCGGTGATGACGTCGTTGAGGTAGGGCAGCAGCAGGGCGTTGACGAGGAAGCCCGGCCGGTCCTTCACCACGATGGCGTCCTTGTCACCGAATGTGTCGACGAGCGCGACGAGACGGTCGATGAGTGCATCGTCGGTCTGCAGAGCCCGAACCACCTCGACCGTGCGCATGAGCGGTGCCGGGTTGAAGAAGTGCAAACCCGCCACGCGCGCCGGATTCGGCAGTGCGGCAGCCAGATCGGTGACCGACAGCGCCGAGGTGTTGGTGCAGATCGGTGTTTGATCGCCGACGACTTCGGCGACCTTTCCGAGCAGTGCCTTCTTGATGTCGGGGTCCTCGGTGACCGACTCCACCACGAGGTCGACGGAGGCCAGATCGGCCGCCTCGGTGGTGGCGCTGATCCGGGCGAGGACAGCGGCCTTGTCGGCTTCGGTGATCTTGCCTTTCGCGATACCGCCGTCGAGGAATCGCTCGATGACAGCCAGCCCCGCGGCGATGCGGTCCTGATCCGTTTCCAGAACGACGACGTCGCGACCCGAGGCGGCGAACACCTGGGCGATGCCCGCGCCCATGGTGCCGAGCCCCAGCAGCCCGACGGTGGTGAATTCTGCAGCGGCGGTATTCATCTCACTCCTCACGACCCGAACAGCCGGGTGTCGTCGTACTCATAGAATCCGCGACCGGTCTTGCGGCCCAGATCGCCTGCTGCGACCATCCGTTCGACCATCGGCGGCGGGAAGAAACGCGGATCACGCAGTTGCTCGTACAGCCGGGTGGCGACCTGCTGGTGGATGTCCATGCCGACGATGTCGAGCAGCCGGAACGGACCCATCGGGTGGCCGAGGGCACCGAGCACCGCGGCGTCGATCGACTCCTTGGTACCCCAGCCGGCCTCCAGTGCGTGAATGCAGGAGTTCTCCCACGGGATGAGGAACCGGTTGACGATGAAGCCGGGCCGGTCCTTGGTCACGACGCTCGTCTTGCCCAGCGACGCGAGGAACTCGACCGTCGCCTTGTGCGCCCAGTTGGCGGTGTGCCTGCCGTCGGCCACCTCGACGAGCTTCATCAAGGGCGCCGGATTGCAGTAGTGCGTGCCGACCACCCGTTCGGGCAGCCTTGAGCCCGAGGCGATTCCGGTCACCGGCAGCGTGGAGGTGTTCGTATGGAAGAGCGTGGACGCCGACACGATGCCGTCGAGCCTGCCGAACGTCTCCTTCTTGAGGGCGAGATCTTCGAACACTGCCTCCACGACGACGTCACACGGTGCCAGGTCGTTGAGATCGGTGCTGCCGGACAGGGTTTCTTTGGCTGCACGGCCTGCCGCCTCGTCCAGCTTGCCGATGCGCACGCTCTTGTCGAAGAAGCCGTGCACGGTATCGATGCCGCGCTTGAGGTTGGTCTCGTCGATGTCGTAGAGGATGGTGCAATGTCCGGCGCGGGCCATCACCGTGGCGATGCCGGAGCCCATGGTTCCCGCGCCGAGGACCGCGACGGTCTTCGTGTCGTTGGTCACGATTGTCTCCTGGTTGTCTCAGCGGACGCTCTGGCCGCCGTCGATCACGATCACTTCGCCGGTCATGAAGTCCGATGCGCGGCTTGCCAGTAGCAGCAGCCATGACGTGAGTTCGTCCGGTTCGCCCATCCGGCGGGCCGGGATCGCCCGCACCACCTTGGCCAGCGTGTCGGCGTCGGCACGCATCTCCGCGTTGAGGGGTGTCGCGAAGTAGCCGGGCGCGAGCGCATTCACCTGGATGTTGTGCCGGGACCATTCGATGGCCATCGATCGGGTGAAGGCGATGACACCGGCCTTGGACGCCGAGTATGCCGCGTGGTTGGCCACGCCCTGCAGGGCGAAGTTGGAGGCGATGTTGACGACCTTGCCGGATCCCTGGGCGACGAGGTGGCGCCCGGCGGCCTTGGTGGCGAGGAAGGTGCCGCGCAGGTTGGTGGCGACCACACGGTCCCATTCGTCGGCGGATTGGTCGATCAGCGGTGTCGATGCGACGATGCCCGAGTTGTTCACGAGAACGTCGATGCGGCCGAAGGTCTCGACGGTCGCGTCGGCCATGCGCTCGACCGACGCCTCGTCGGTGATGTCGGTCGGGCAGGCCAGGGCCTGGCCGCCGGCCGCTTTCACCTCGTCGACGAAGCTGTCGAGTTCGCTTGCCGTCCGAGCCGCGACCGTGACCGCAGCGCCGGCCCGCGCCAGCCCGTGGGCCATCGCCCGGCCGAGGCCACGTCCGGCACCTGTCACGATCGCTACTTTTCCGGTCAGATCGGTCATGCCAATTCCCCTATCGCGCGGGTGATCTCGCGTCCGACGAGCAGTCGCTGGATCTCGTTGGTGCCGTCGTAGATCTGGGTGACCTTGGCGTCACGCAGGCACCGCTCGACGCCGAGTACTTCGAGGTCGCCGTACGGACCGAGGATCCGGCAGGCCTGTACCGCGGCCGTGAAGCCCAGGTCGGTGCAGCTCTGTTTCATGATGCCGATCTGGCCCGGCGTGACGTCCGGATTGATGTCGACCTGACGGGCGACCGCGTGTAACAACAAGCGGCCCTGTAGGATTCGGCCGCGCAGGTCCGCCAGTGCGAAGGTGTCTTCATCCGGCAGGCGTGTTCCGTGCATGCGGATCAAGGCTGCCAGGGTCCGGGCATACGCCGCGCGGGCGAGCCCCACGCCCTGCGCGGCGGCGCTGATCCGGGACTTCACGACCGAGCTCATCACGACCGACCAGCCCCGGCCCTCCTCGCCGAGCAGATGGTCTCGGGGCACCGCCACCTGATCGAAAAACAGTTCCGCAGTGCTGGACCCGTGCATGCCCATCTTCTCGAACGGCCGGCCGTGGCCGACCCCGTCCCAGCCGCCGTCGACCACGAAGGCCGTGATGCCGTTACGGCCCGCGGTCCGGTCTACGGTGGCGAAGCAGATGATGACGTCTCCGCGGTCACCGGTGGTGATGAAGGTCTTCTGGCCGCTGATCGACCAGCCGTCAGCGGTTGGGGTCGCGGTGGTCGTCAGGCTCGAGACGTCGGAGCCGGCATCGGGTTCGGTGATGCCCAACGAACCGTAGCGGGACCCGTCGAGCAGTCCCGGGATGTAGCGCTGCTGCAGGTCTTCCGAGCCCGCGAGCATGATCGGGTAGGCGACGTGCATCTGTGTCATGAACACCAGGCTCGTCGCCGCACATCCGGCGGTGATCTCCTCCATCGCCACCGCGTACGCGACATTCGTATCGCCGGTACCGCCGAGATGTTCGGGGAAGATCAAGCCGCACAATCCTTCTGCGGCGAGTGCCTGGACGCTGTCGTGCGCGAATTCGTGGGTGCGGTCGAGATGAGCCGCACGCGGGGCGATCTCGCGGGCGACGACATCACGCGCGAGCGTGCGCACCTGTAGTTCACGCTCGCTGAGGCCAGCATCGGCGGCCGGCTCGTCCAGCAGCGTGTGCAGGGCGATGTAGGCCTTGGGGTCGGTATCGAGATCGAGTGGCTCGATGATCACATCCGTCCTTCCGGATTGGCGAACTTCGCCGGCCGGCGTTCGAGAAACGCTGCGATGCCCTCGGTGGACTCCTCACCCGAGATTGCCAGGGCGGCCAGGCCGGTCTCCACACCGAGTCCGGCATCGATCGGCCCGTCGCGGCCCACGTCCAGCGCATGCAGGATCGCGCGCACCGCCAGTGGCCCCTGCCCGGCAATGTTCTCCGCGACAGCCGTCGCGGTCGACAGTAGTTCCGCCGGCTCGACCGGCGGCACCGGGGTCAACCCCAATGCATAGGCGCGGTCGGCGTCGAGCCTGGTCCCGGTGAGCATGAAATGAGCGGCCACTTTCTCCCCAACCACCCGCGGAAGCCGCTGAGTACCACCGTAACCGGGAATGAGGCCGAGCCCCGACTCGGGCAGGCCCATGGAGGCCTTCGTCGACAGCACCGGAATCGTGCATGCCAGGACCAGCTCGAAGCCGCCGCCCAGCGCGACGCCGTTGACCGCCGCGATCACCGGGATGGCGGCCCGCTCGATGGCGCGGAACGCCTGCTGACCGCGGCTCATCGTCTCGTGTGCCAGATCGGGTCCCATACCCGCGAGTTCTTTGAGGTCGGCGCCCGCGCTGAACGCCTTCTCCCCCGCCCCGGTGACGATGACAGCACGCACCCCTGGATCGTCGGCGGCGTCGCGCACCGCGGCCGCGAGACCCGAGACGACCTCGCTGTTGAGGGCGTTGAACGCTTCGGGACGGTTGATGGTCAGCGTCGTGATGTCGCCGACGCGATCGATGTTCAGCGTGCTCACGAGACCGCCTCCCGGGTGAGGTCGGGCTCCGCGACAGCACCCGCGGCGAGGAGCCCGGCTATGTCGTCGGAACCGTAGCCGAGTTCTTCCAGTATTCGGCGCGAGTCGGCACCGAGGTCCGGGAATCGCTCATTGCGAACGGCGACGCCTCCGAGCCGGAACGGGCTGCGGACGGTGACCAGGCGTTCGGCGGATTCGGGCACCGGCATCAGTGAACCCCGCGATACCACTTGTGGATCCTTGACCACTTCCGAGAGAGTTTGGACCAGCGAGACCGGCACATCGACCTCACCGAGGATGCGGACCCAGTCCGCGGCGGTGCGCGTCGCGAGCCGCTCGGCGATCACCGCGGTGATCCTGGGCCGGTGCGCGCGTCGGCCGGCGTTGTCGGCCAGTGCCGGATCGGCCGCCAGGTCAGGCAGGTCGACGGCCGCGCAGAACCGCTGCCACATGGCATCGTTGCCGATCGCGACCACGATCGTGCGGTCGGCCGCTTCGAACGGCTGATACACCGCCAGCACCGAGTCCGTGCCGCCGCTAGGTGCCGGCTCGGGCTCGCCCGCGTGGAAGGCCGCGATCCGCGGGGCCATCAGGGCCAGGTCGGTGTCGAGCAACGAGACGTCGATCGTCTCGCCCTCACCCGATCGAGTCTGGCGCACCAGCGCGGCGCTGATCGCGATCGCGGCACACATGCCCGTCACGACGTCCGACAGTGCGGTCGACACTCGCTGCGGACTGCGGCCCTTCTCCCCGGTGACCGACATCAGGCCCGAACGTGCTTGAGCCACAAGGTCGTAACCGGGAAGGTCACTGTCCGGGCCGTCCAGGCCGAACCCCGACATCGCGCAGTAGACGAGGCGGGGGTTGCGCGCGTGCAGCGTGTCGGCGTCGATGCCCATGCGCACCAGCTTGGCCGGGTTCATGTTCTGCAGGAAGACGTCGGCGGTGTCGAGCAGGCGCAAAAGCACATCGCGGCCGCCGTCGGTGCGCAGGTCGAGCACGAGTGACTGCTTGTTGCGATTGGCCGATGCGAACCAGGCCGAGGTTCCGTCGACGAACGGCGGACCCCAACCGCGGGCGTCGTCACCATGTCCGGGACGCTCCGCCTTGACGACCGTGGCGCCGAGGTCTGCCAGATACATCGCGGCGGTGGGTCCGGCGTACGAGGTCGTCATGTCGACGACCTTGACGCCGTTCAGCGGTCCGGCGGTTGTGGAGGTCATGGTGCTGTTTCTTCCTGACGGTTTCGCTGTCATTTCGCCCGCACGCTCGGCACCGGCTCGCCGGTGATCTCGTCTTGCAGTGAATCGTTCGTGCGCAGAACGTCTTTCACATTCGGACGGGTCACCCAGTCGATGTCGTCGTTGACGGTTTCCCGCGACACCCACACGGCGAACAAGGTCAGCACGCCGCCGATCATGATGTAGACCGACAATGGCCACGCGGCCTCGAAAGTGCCGAACAGTGCGGTGGCCACGAACGGCACCGGCGCACTGAACATCAGGCCGCCGATCGTGTAGGCGATGCCCGCACCGCTGTAGCGCAGCTGCGTCGGGAAGATCTCTGGCAGGAAGCTCGCCATCGGCGCGTAGGTGAGGGTGTGGCAGATCGGCAGGGCGAGCACCAGTGCCAAGAAGATTGCGGCAGTGTTGTGCGTGTCGATGAGCCAGAAGAACGGGAATCCCAACGCGATCGTCGCGGCCGCGCCGACCATGAGCAGCGGTCGCCTGCCGAACCGGTCGCACAGCATCCCAGCCATCGGAATCGTCGCCATCTGCAGGACCGATGCCACGCACACCGCGCCGAGTACCGTGTTGCGGCCGATGCCGTCACCCACGCCGTAGGTCAGCGCGAACACCGTGGCCATGTAGAACGGGATGTTGGCTGCCGCGATCGAGAGGGCACCGAGGACGACACCCTTCCATGCTCTGCGGAACACCACGCCCGCCGGGAATCGCTCCTCCTGCCGGTTCTCCTTGAGGGAACGGAACGCGGGCGAATCTTCGAGCTTGAGCCGGATGTAGAGGCCGGTCAGGACGAGAACGGCGCTGAAGATGAGCGGAATTCGCCAGCCCCACGCCATCATGGCGTCCTCGGGGAGTAACTGGACGAGGAAGAACATCGCGGTCGCGAGTACGAGGCCGAACGGCACGCCGACCTGGGGCCAGCTGCCGTAGAAGGCCCGCTTGCCCTTGGGCGCGTGCTCGACTGCCATCAGGACCGCACCGCCCCATTCCCCGCCGAGCGCGAGGCCCTGCAGGAGCCGGCACACCACGAGCAGGATCGGCGCCAGGATGCCGACCTGCTCGTAGGTGGGTAGCAGCCCGACGGCGACGGTGCCGACACCCATCATCAGCAGGCTGATGACGAGCATGTGTTTGCGGCCGATCCGGTCACCGAAGTGTCCGAAGATCAAGGCGCCGAGCGGCCGGGCAGCGAATGCGACGCCGAAGGTCGCGAACGACGACAGCGTTCCGATGAGCGGGCTCAGATCCAGGAAGAACAGCTTGCTGAAGACCAGGGCCGCAGCTGTCCCGAAGATGAAGAAGTCGAAGAACTCGATGGTCGTGCCGACCAGGCTGGCGGCGGCGACACGGGAGATCGAGGTGTCCGGACGCTTCGTTGCGTTTGCCACGCCGCTTCCTCTCTTGACGAAGTATGACCCGGTGCGGAATTCGGCACCGGTGTAACGCGGACTACGTCTACATTCGACACCATAACTTCTGTTGGACATTTGGTGCAAGGTCCAACATTTACATTGCAGTTCGTCGGCCAATGCGCCTTGTGCTCATCGGAGCATCCGACTAAATAGCCCTTACCTGCACAAATACGATCCGGTCGAATGTGAGGTCAGCGTAATGTCCAACATTCATCGACTGCGGAGGCTGCTACCGGCCACCCGCCGTGCGCGCACAAAGGTGAGTGAGTACTCTCTCACCATGCCCACGGGACGAGACCGGCTCTTGGCCGCGGCGCTCAAGCTGTTCGCCGCCAAGGGTTACGCGGCGACGTCGGTGGCCGAGATCCAGCAGGAGTCCGGCTTGGCGCCGGGGTCGGGTGCGCTGTACAAGCATTTCGGCTCCAAGCGCGAGCTTCTCGAGGCCGCCGTCACGCACCGCATCGACAGCATCGTCGCCGCGCGCGAAGAGTTCGATGCCGGAAAGCCCAGGTCAGTCGAGGACGCCGTGCGCAGCGCCGGCGAGCTGATCTGGACCAATCTGACCCAGAGCGAGGAACTGCTCAGGGTCATGTTGCGCGAGCCGCACGAACTCGGCGAACTCGATCAGAAGACGTGGCAGGTCATCACCGACAACGCCTACCAACGATTCGCCGACGAGCTGACGGCGTCCAACCGCGCCGGCCGCACGAACATTCCCGACCCCGAGGCCAGTGCGGCGGTCGCGATCGCATCACTTTCCTACGCCGCGACACTGCGGGCGCTGACCGGGCGTTCCCCCGGCAACGTCGACCACGACCGCTACTTCGAGGCGTGGGTGGTCCAGACGGTCAGCCTTATCGAACAACACCGACTGCACAACCGTTGAACCCCAACCATATTCAGGAGTAAAGCCGTGACGTTCTCACTACAACTCAGCGACGACGTGATCGAGGTCCGAGACTGGGTGCACCGGTTCGCGGCCGACGTCGTCCGGCCCGCCGCCGCGGAATGGGATGAGCGCGAAGAGACGCCGTGGCCGGTGATCCAGGAGGCCGCCAAGGTCGGCCTCTACTCCCCCGAACTGTTCGCCCAGCAGGCGGCCGAGCCGTCGGGCCTCGGCATGCTCACGGTCTTCGAGGAGTTGTTCTGGGGCGACGCGGGCATCGCACTGTCGATTCTGGGCACGGGACTGGCGGCAGCGGCCTTGGCGGGCAACGGAACTCCCGAACAACTCGGCCGCTGGCTGCCGGAGATGTTCGGCACCGCCGACGAACCGAAGCTCGGCGCGTTCTGTTCGTCGGAACCCGATGCGGGATCCGACGTCGGCGCCATTCGCACCCGGGCCCGGTGGGACGAGGCAACGCGTGAGTGGGTACTCAACGGCACCAAGACCTGGGCCACCAACGGCGGCATCGCCAACGTCCACATCGTGGTTGCGTCGGTCTACCCCGAACTCGGCTCCCGCGGCCAGGCGACGTTCATCATCCCGCCCGGCACGCACGGCCTCGTGCAAGGACAGAAATTCAAGAAGCACGGCATCCGGGCATCGCACACGGCCGAGGTGGTGCTCGACAACGTCCGGTTGTCGGAAGATCTCATCCTCGGCGGCCGGGAGAAGTTCGAGGAGCGGATCGCCCGCGTCAAGTCCGGTTCGTCGGCCCGCGGGCAGGCCGCGATGAGGACCTTCGAACGCACCCGGCCGAGCGTCGGCGCCATGGCGGTCGGCGTGGCGCGCGCGGCCTACGAGTACGCCCTCGACTACGCCTGCCAGCGTGAGCAATTCGGCCGTAAGATCGGCGAGTTCCAGGCTGTCGCGTTCAAGCTCGCCGACATGAAGAGCCGGATCGACGCCGCGCGGCTGCTGGTGTGGCGAGCCGGCTGGATGGCCCGCAACAACCAGAACTTCGACTCCGCCGAAGGGTCGATGGCCAAGCTCGTGGCCAGCGAGACCGCCGTTTACGTGACCGACGAGGCCATCCAGATCCTCGGCGGCAACGGCTACACCCGCGACTATCCGGTCGAGCGCATGCACCGCGACGCCAAGATCTTCACGATCTTCGAAGGGACGAGCGAGATTCAGCGCCTGGTGATCTCGCGCGCGCTGACCGGATTGTCGATCCGGTAGCGAGTACTGTCGGCGGTGTGCGCAGGGCTCTCGTCGTCGTGTTCGGCATTGTCGGTGTGTTCATCGCGCTGTGCGGTCTGCTCTTTGCACTGCAGGGCTTCGGTGTCGTCGGCGGCAGCCCGATGAGCAACACCACCACGTGGTCGGTCCTCGGGCCGATCATCCTGGTGGTGGGCGCCGCCATCGCGTACGCCGCATGGCGTTTCCACCGGTCGTGACGTAGTCCTTACCGCGGTTTCTCGACGTCAAGGTAGCGGTGGACGCCGCCCTTCCTCTGCCTTACCGTGACCTTAAGTTGCTCTTATTTTTCTTAAAGAGCGTGTACGGTGGGTCCTCATAGCGGTCGTGGCCTCTCGTCAGAGCGCAGACCGCATCGGCAGTGACGGAAGGAACCCGACATGCACGAGAACGCACGGATCGCCCTGGTGACCGGAGCATCGCGAGGCATCGGCGCCGAAGTCGCCCAGCAGCTCGCCGGCCCCGACACCCACGTCATCGTCAACTACCGCGAGAAGGCCAAACGCGCGGACACGATTGCCGACACCATCCGCAGCGCCGGAGGCCACGCCTCCACGCTCGGCGCCGACATCTCCGACGAGGCCGCTGCCGCCGCGATGATCGATGACGTCGCCCACCGGTTCGGCAAGCTGGATGTGTTGGTGCTCAACGCCTCCGGCGGGCTCGAGCTGGGCGCCGACCCGGGCTATGCCATGCGCCTCAACCGCGACGCGCAGCGTCGGCTTGCACAACTGGCCATGCCGCTGATGCCTGCGGGCGCGCACATCGTGTTCGTCACGAGCCACCAAGCCCACTTCTTCCCGCACAAAGCGGTGCCGAAGGGCTATGCACCCATCGCGGCGAGCAAACGAGCCGGCGAGACCGCGCTCTATACGATGCGCCACGAATTCGACCGGCGAGGAATCCATTTCACCGTGGTCTCCGGCGACATGATCGACGGCACGATCATCATCAAGCTCCTGGAGCGTCGCGATCCATCGGCCGTCGAAGAACGCCGCAGCAAGTCACCGCTGCCGACCGTGAGCGAATTCGCGGCCGCGATCGCCAACGCAGCGACGACGCCCCATCCGTCGGGGATCGTCTACGTCGGCGGCCCCGACTACCTGGACCGGATGTCGGCGTAGCCCAGTTTCGCCCGCCTGCTGGCAAATCCAGCGTTATGCTCGGTTAGGCGGCTGTGCTGCTGCCATGACGCCACTGGAGTTTCGAGGCGAACGATGGGGCGCAACGACCCGTTGCCCACGCAACGGGACCTGCCCGCCGGGATTCCGGCGGAGTTGGAGGCAGCCGGTTTCCAGGATCCGGCGGAGATCGGGCAGGGCGGATTCGGCGTCGTCTACCGCTGCATCCAGCGCACGCTGGACCGCACCGTCGCGGTCAAGGTTCTCACCGCCGATCTGGAGCCGGACAATCTCGAGCGGTTCATGCGCGAGCAGGTCGCCATGGGCAAACTGTCCGGCCATCCGAACATCGTCAACATCTTTCAGGTCGGCACAACAGCGAGCGGCCGGCCCTACATCGTCATGCAGTACCACCCGCACGGTTCGCTCGGCACGAAGATCGCCGACAGCGGACCCATCGGCTGGCGCGACGCGCTACGCATCGGAGTGAAGATGGCGGGCGCGCTGGAGACCGCCCACCGTCGGGGCATGCTGCACCGCGACGTCAAACCGGCGAACATCCTGCTCACCGAATACGGCGAACCCCAGCTGACCGATTTCGGTATCGCCCGCATCATCGGTGGTTTCGAAACCGGGGACGGCGCGGTCATGGGCTCCCCCGCCTACACCGCTCCCGAAGTCCTGCTCGGTCAGCCGCCCGGCGTCACCTCCGACGTGTACAGCCTCGCGTCGACACTGTTCAGTGCCGGCACCGGGCACGCGGTGTTCGAGCGTCGCAAGGGTGAGCAGATGGTCGCGCAGTTCCTGCGGATAACCCAGCACCCCATGCCGAATCTGCGGGAATCGGGCCTGCCGGCCGACATCTGCGGCGTGATCGAGCAGGCGATGTCCCGCGACGTCAAGGACCGCCCCGCGAGCGCGGAAGCGTTCGGCGAACAGTTGCGCGAATTGCAACGTCGTCACGGCTTACCGGTCGACGACATGCCGGTCCCCATTCCGGCCCCGGCCGTCCGCTACGACCCGGCAACGCCAGGCACACCGTCCACCGGCTACCGGGTGCGGACGATGACGCCGCCCGCGCCCGCCAGTCGCTTCCAACTGCCGATGCCGGCTAAGGCGCTCGTGGAGCGTGCCCGGCTGATCGATGTCCTACGGGCGCAACGGAACAAGAAACTCACGGTGATCCACGGCCCGACCGGCTTCGGGAAGAGCACGCTGGCCGCACAGTGGGCGAAACTCCTGCGGGCCGACGGCGTGGCCGTGGCCTGGCTGACCGTCGACCACGACGACAACAACGTCGTCTGGTTCCTGGCGCATCTCATCGAGGCCATCCGCGCCGTGACACCCGCGCTCGCGTCCGACCTCGGCGAAGTACTGGAAGAACACGGCGACGAGGCCGAGCGTTACGTTCTGACCTCACTCATCAACGAGATTCACGCCACCGATACGCGGATGACGCTCGTGATCGACGACTGGCAGCGGGTGACCGATCCGGCGACCATCGCGGCCCTGCGCTACCTGCTGGACAACGTCGCATCGGGCCTGACCATCGTGGTGACCAGCCGCAATCAGACCGGGTTACCGATGAGCCGGATGCGGATGCAGGACGAGCTGATCGAAATCGACGCCACCGCACTGCGTTTCGACGTCAGCGAGTCCGAGTCGTTTCTCGTCGAGCTCGGCGGCCTCGACCTCGACCACAACGACGTCGAGGAGCTCACCGCCAAGACCGACGGCTGGGTGGCCGCGCTGCAGTTGGCATCGCTCTCGCTGCGTGACCGCGAGGATCCGGTCCGGCTGATCGGGACGATGACCGGACGCCACCACGCGATCAGCGAGTTTCTCGCCGAGAATGTGCTCGACACCCTCGAACCGTCCATCCTCGATTTCCTGCTGACCACGTCGATTCCCGAACGCGTCTCCGGCGAGCTGGCCTCGGCGTTGAGCGGCGTACCGGACGGGCTGGCCATGCTCGAACAGGTCGAGGAGCGAGACTTGTTCCTGCACCGTGTCGACGAGCAGTGGTTCCGCTACCACCAACTGTTCCGCGACTTCCTGCGGCACCGACTGAGCCGGGACTCGCCCGAACGGGTGGTCGCGCTTCACTGCACGGCGTCGGAGTGGTTCGCCGAACACCACCTGGTGCGGGAGGCCGTCGATCATGCCCTCGCCGCAGGCGACGAGCAGCGTGCGGTGACCCTGGTCGAGAACGACGGCATCTCCCTCGTCGCCAACTCCCAGATGGCCACCCTGATCGGCTTGGCCGCCAAGTTGCCTTCTGCGGCAGTGCAATCCCATCCGCGGCTGCAACTGGCCCTGGCCTGGGCCAACATCGTCCTGCATCGGATACCGGCCGCCGAACAGGCGCTGGCCCAGGTGGATGCCACGCTGGCTACCTCGGGGCTGTCCGCGGACGAGATCGAGGATGTACGTGCCGATGTCGGTGTCGTGCGTGGTGTGGTTGACCTGCGCGCGGACCGGCTGGCGGGTATCGACGAGCACATCGCGCCGTGCCTACAACGCCGGGACCGCCTGCGGCCGTTCACCGTTGCGTCGGCGGCGAACGTGGCGACGTTCGCAGCCGCCTATCGATACGACCTGGACGAGGTCGAGCGGATCCAGACGTGGGCCGCACCGTACTACGAACGCAGCGGGGATGCGTTCAGCATCGTCAACGGATTGTGCTTCACCGGGTTGGCACACCATCTCATGCTCGACAACGTCGCGGCGGAAAAGTACTTCCGCCGGGCCCTGCGAACGGCCAAGCGATCCAGCGGCATTCATTCCTACACCGCGCGGCTGGCGAGCTCGCTTCTCGGTGAATTGCTCTACGAGCGCGGCGATCTCACCGAAGCCGAGCGCCTGCTCGACGAGGGTTACAAGCTCGGCCCGGAAGGCGGCTCCGTCGACTTCAAGATCGCCCGCTACGTCATCAACGCCAGGATCAAAGCGCTCCAGGGGGACCGGCTGGCGGCAGCGCAACGGCTGGACGAGGCGACGCGCGTCGCGCGCACCCTGTCACTGAACCGGCTGCGGGCACTCGCCGAGCACGAGCGGATCCGGCTCGGCCTGCCGCCCCATCCGGAGTTCGGCCCGATGCCGCTGACGTCCTACGACGCACGCAGGCAACCGGTCGATGCGATGGACGAGATCGCCGTGCAATTCGAGGAGGCCTCGGCGATCCGCATGCTGATCGCCGAAGACGATCCGGACAAGCGTGCCCTCGCCTGCCGCTGGGCCCGCGAATGGGTCGACCGACTCGCGACGCGCAATCACCCGCAGGCACTGTTGCGGGCCCGGCGCCTGCTCGGGGCATGTCTCGCCGCCGACAGCCAAACCGCCGAAGCGAAAGCCACGCTCGCCGGCGTCGCCGCCCAATGCGCACAATTGCGGATGCTGCGCTACCTCGTCGACGGTGGTCCGCATGTCGTTGCCACCCTGGCCGAACTCCGGGCCGACCAGCAGGCCGGGCGGTGGTCGCTCGACTGGCCCGAAGTACCGGGCGAGTTCCTCGACCAAGCCCTCGCGGCGGCGGTGCCACAGCGCATCTGAGGCGGTGTGCCGGCACTACGGGTTTCCGGCGAGAACCATGCCAGGAAGCGGCCACAACGACTCAGGCGCGGCGGTGGCGCACCAGTCACGTTTGTCAGAGGATCGCCGTCGCATTGGCCGGGGAGCCGGCGCCGCCGGGCACGTTCAATGGCTTGACGATGACCAGGGCTTCCCACCGGCCGAGCGCACGCATACGCCGGGCAAGCGGTCCGAGCCGCCACAGTTCGCCGAGGGGGATGCCGAGCTTCGCGAGGAACTCCTGGTGCATCATGCCCTTGTCGTGCGGCGCGGTCTGGATGAAAGGCGAATCCCCCCGCGGTGGAAGGCATTCGACGGCAAAGTTGTCGGTTGCGAGGAGCGCCACGCCCGTGTCCCAGGCCCAGTCGAGAAGTTCCTCGCCCTGGGCGATTCCGGACGCGCGCCCACTGGCCTGTTGTTGGCGACGCTCGTCGGGTGAGAGACCGAGAAACCATTCACTCCAACCGGTGTGGAGCATGATGATGTCGCCGCACCGAGGCTCGATCGATTGTGCGACGAGCGCCTCGACAATGAGCTCATGACCGAGCGGCTGCCCCTCGCGATGGTCGATGCTCATTCCGTTGGATTCGAGGTGGCCGGCGAGGTCGACGAGTAGTCCTCGACTGACGATCGGCGCATCGGCCCATACCTGGATGCCCAGGTCTTCGGTGTCTTCGGTGATGCGCTCGTCGGGCACTCCGCCGTAGAAGCCCACGTCGTCTGCTCTGCGGTGGCGCAGCCCGTCGATCTGGCTCGAGGACTGGAGGTAGTACCCGTCCAGGTAGTCGTCGCGATGGGCGGGGTGGTTGGCGTAGATGACGTGGCGGACCGGCTTTCTGGCCTTCGACATGCCCGGCATGAACGCGTCGATCGGGTAGTCCAGGCCGAACACCTCACCGTGCGTGACGGATCGGACCGCGCCCAAGACGGCGGCGTCGTCGATGAACGACGGTGCGCCGCGCCACGGGTCGGCGAACAACCCCCAGGAAGTGCCGCCCAACGAACCTGGTCGACGTTTCAGTTCATCTCGCGTCGGGAGGGAGTGGCGCGGGCCGGTCATCGCGCCACGCCGTTCTCCGATTCGGCCGGCACGTCGCGTTTCAAGTAGCCGAGAAGGAACGCGGCGATGGCTCCGACGGATCCAGCGATGCACAGCATCGTTTTGAAGATGCCATTGGGACCCTCGACCAACGATTGGGCTCCGAAGACCAGTCCGATCGCCTGGCATCCCACGAAGACAAGGCCGCCCAGCAGTGCGAGCGCAGCCGAAATGACGAAGATGGATCGGGTGATCGAGTAAGCCATCGCTGTACTCCTATCAGACGGGAAGGATTCCGGACGCCACGAGGATGCCGATCCCGAGCAGCGGTAGGGCGTAATAGACGAACATCGGGCGGAAGGTTTGAAACGGGTCCACCCCCGCGATGCCGCAGGACACGTACAGCGGTGCCCCGCCCGGCGGGACGGCGGCCTCGCAGGACGAGAAGATCAACACAGCCACTGCGGCGGTGGTGGCCGGGACCCCGGCGGCAACCAGCGCGGCGACGCCGATGACGCCGACGGCGGCCATGGTCGCGGTCGACGACAACGGCGCGGCGACAGCGATCACGATGACGCCGATGACCAAGGCGAGAACCGGCACCGGGAGGTCGAGGCCGTCCAGGAGACCCCCAAGTTGGTCCGGGAGACCCGTGGTCGCCAGAGCATTGGCCCCGGCAAAGGCGAAAATCACCGTCATGCCCACCAGGCCGAAGCGTGGGGCCGAATCACTCAGCAGCGCCATCCATTTCGTCACCGTATTCGGCAGCTGCCCACGGCCGAGCAGTAACCCGGTGGCGATCAGCAGCACCGGCATCCAGAAGATCAGGCTCACCGAATCGGTGATGTCGAGTCCGACGTGATTGCTGAGAATCTCGGCGACGGCGCCCGTTGTCAGGATGATCGGGATCGCGATCACCACGAACAGCAGCAGCGTCGACCACCCGTTGCGGAAGGCCTCGCCGGGTCGAATCCGCTCTGGCCGCCCGGCGTCGGCGACCTTCGACCGTCGCACGAAGATTGCGGTGACGATGAGGCGGTGCAAGACGCACCATAGCCCGCCGATCACCAAAGGCATGATGAGCGAGTTCAATTCGAGGGCGGCACCACCCGCGGACGCGCCGACGAGCACGAACATCGAGGCGCTGAACGGGAAGGTGATGCCCATCCCGGCGTTGCCGGCAACGATCGTCGCGGCGGTCGCCCGGTCGACCTTCTCGCGTTCCATCCACGGGATGGTCACCGAGCCGACCGTCGCGGCGATCGCCGCCTGGTTGTGGACGATGCTGCCGAGACCCGCGGATGCGAGGGTGGAGACGTAGGCCGGACCCCCGCGACGTCGGCCGATCAGTGCGTCCAACAGATTGATCATCCGGTAGGTGACGCCGCTGCGCTCCAGGAGGAAACCCATGAACACGAACACCACGGTGGCATAGACGATCTCGTCCGTCAGGGCCTTGTAGAGCGCGTCCCACCCGATCGTGAGCGCCGAGCCGCCGCTGAATGCCGCCGCAACGAGGAAGCCGAGCACCATGGCTTCGCCGACGTTGCGCCGCAGGATCGTCGTCCAGATCAGGATGGTGGCGAGATAGGTGCCCAGGGCCCAGAGTCCGATCATGCTCTGCCTCTACGCTGTTCGTTCCGACAGCCGGCGCTCGGTAGCGATGCGGCGCAGCGCGGTCTCGGTCGCCCGGGTCAGCTCGGCAGGAGCGCCCAACTGGTCGAGATACTCTGCGGTATCGTGCATTTCCTGCGCCCGCCGTTCGGCGTGCGTGCGAGTGCCGGTCAGCAACCGGTCGACCACGGCGTGTCCGTCACCGGCGAGTTGCGCAGCGATCTGACCGCGGATCCACGTCTCGTAGCCAGCGGCCGCACCGGCCGTCACCGCCTCGGTGACCACGCCGGCGAGGCCTTTCATCAGGACGCTGCGCAGGAGCTTGTGGGCCATCGCAGACCCAGGCGGACCGTCGACGACCTCGGCCGCAGCATGCCAGCTGCTCGCCAATTCAGCGACTCGCGGCGCCCCCTTACCGGCGAGCATCAGCGGCGTCTGCGCCCCGTGCCAGGAGACCGGCCCGAGAATCGCGACGTCACAGAACTCTGCACCGGCCTGCTCGACCATCTCGGCGATGTCGCGCATCGCTCCCGGTGAGGAGGACGTGAAGTCGGCGTAGCAGACGCCGGGGCTGAGCGCCGCCACGCAGGATTCAGCGACGCGTCGGGCAGCCTTGGCGGCGGTGAGCACAAGAACGATCTTCGCACCGCGGACGGCGTCTGCGGCACTGTCGGTCCGCTGCACTCCGGGCGGAGTCGGAACCGGCCCTGGGTCGAACCCGGCGACGCTGTACCCGGCGTCGACGAGCGCGGCGGCGTACTTTGCACCCGCCTCACCGAGCCCGATGATTGCGCACCGCACCGCAGAACCGTTGTGATCGCTCATTTTCGTCCTGCTTTGATGTCGGCGCGCCGCGCGGTCTCGTCCTCGAACTTCGCCTCGGCACGCTCCAGCACCTTCTCGGCCTCGGCCTGCGGCACGATGACCACGCCGTCGGAGTCGCCGAGCACGATGTCACCGGGCGCGACGGCCACGCCGCCGACCGCCACGGTGCAGCCCAGCCGTCCCGGCCCGTGCTTGAACGGACCGGCAGGCGTGACAGCACGTGCGAAGACCGGCACCTCGATCTCGCCGATGGTCTCGGCGTCACGCACCGCCCCGTCGATCACGAACCCGGCGATGCCGCTCGCCTTGGCGCGTTCGGCCATGAGTTCACCAATGAGCGCACGTGTTTCGTCGCCTTCGCCGTTGACGACGAGGACGTCACCGGGCCCGGCCAACCGCAGTGCCTCGTGCAGCAGCTTGTTATCCCCGGCTCGGGTCCACACCGTATAGGCGGGGCCGGCGATGGTGGCGCCGTTCCAGACCGGCTTGATGCGCGAATCCAAGGCACCGAGGCGGTCCATCGCGTCGGCGACGTTGGCGGTCGGCAGTTTGGCGAACCGTTCGAGCAGTTCGGCGTGATCAGTAACAGAGATGGTCATCAGGCACTTTCCTTGCTCACTGCGGGCATGAGGTCCTTGTAAGTGGTCTCCTGCTCCGTCCACAGTTCTTCGTACTTCTGAGAATCCAGATAGCGCGTTTCCAGACCGAGATCAGTCATCTTCGATCGCACGCTTTCGTTTTCGATCGCGGCCTTGAGGGCGGCTTGCAGCTTGTCCGATACGGCCTCGGGCATCCCCGCCGGTGCGGAATACCCACGCGCCGTGGTGGATACGACGTCGTAGCCGGACTCCTGGAACGTCGGCACGTCAGGCAGGAAGGTGCTGCGCTGGGAGTCCATCACGCCGAGCACCCGGATCTTGTTCTGCTTGACCAGATCGATCACGTCGCTCGCACTGCCAACATAGACGGGGACGTGGTTGCCGAGAAAGGCTGCGGCGGCTTGTGATTGGCCTTCGGAGAAGTGCACGGGCGCCGAGTCGGCCCCGGTCGCCTGCTTGATCTGCGCGATGGCGAAGTGCTCACCGGTCTGGATTCCGGTGGTGGTCGCGGTGATCTTGCCGGGCTCGGCCTTGGCTGCGTCTATGAGCGCGGTCAGCGAGGTGTACGGGCTGTTGGGTGCGACACCGATGATGGCGGGGTCGACCACCTGCATGCCCAGCGGTTGGAAACTCTCGCGGCTGAACTTGGCGCCACGCGCCGGATCCAGCGGGGAGACGACCACCGACGGCGATCCGGTCGCGCCGATGGTGTAGCCATCAGGTTTGGCGCTGGTCAGTTCGGTGTAGCCGATCTGGCCGCCGGCGCCGGGCCGGTTGACCACCTCCACGTTGGTGCCGAGTTCCTTTTCCAGTTCGGGTGCGACCAGACGTGCGGCCGTGTCGACGGCGCCGCCGGGGGCGAACGCCACCACAAGCTCGATCGGCTTGTTACCGGGCCACCCGTCGCCGGCCTCGGCGCCTTCGGTGGCGGGACGGCCGCAACCGGCCAGTGCCAGCGACGCGATCACCGCGGCCGTGGCCGCGACGCGAAGTCGTTTGCGGGACATGGTTTTCTCCTTGTTGGTAGAAGGGCTCAGGTTTCGGGGTCGTCTTGCAGCACGCGCGGTTTCTTCAGCTTCAGCAGCGGGCTGAGCACGATCAGGCCGGCGACCACCAGCAGCACCGCGCTGATCGGCCGCGTGATAAACACCGTGGGATCGCCCAGCGACAGCTCCAGCGATTCGCGCAGCGAGCGCTCCATCAGCGGACCGAGCACGAGGGTGAGAACCAGTGGCGCCAAAGGAATGTCGAGCTGACGCATCACCAGACCGAGAAGGCCGGCCCCGATCATGATGTACACGTCGAACACGGTCAGATTGATGGTGTAGGACCCCACGACCAGGAACATCAGGATGAACGCCGCCAAGATCGGGTACGGGATCCGCAAGATCGACGTCCACACCCTCACCAGCGGCACGTTGAGCGCCAGCAGGATGACATTGCCGATGAACAGGCTGGCGATGATCGCCCAGGCAACGGTCGCGTCCTCGGCGAACAACGTCGGGCCTGGCGTCAGCCCCTGCTGCAGGAACGCGCCCATCAGCACCGCGATGGTCGGCGACGCCGGTAAACCGAGCGTGAACAGCGGAATCAACGCACCGTTGGCGTGGGCGTTGTTCGCCGTCTCCGGACCAGCAACGCCCTCGATCGCGCCGCGGCCCAGTTGATCGCGGTAGCGCGAGAACCGTTTCTCCGCACCATAGGACAGCAATGAGGACACCGATCCGGTCATGCCGGGGACCAGCCCCAGCGCCGAACCGATGACCGTCCCCCGACCGATGGCGGGGGCGCTGCGCCGCAGATCATCGCGGGTAGGCAGCAGCGAGCGGAAGCCCGGTGCCCTGGCGGCGGCGATCTTGGAACGTCCCGCCATCAGCAGCTCGGACAAGCCGAACAGTCCGACCACGATCGCGACGAAGCTGACCCCGTCGAGCAGGCGCTCGGCGCCGAACGTGAATCGCGGGGCGCCGGCGACCGGGTCGATGCCGATCATCGCGATCAGCAGGCCCAGCACGCCGGAGATCAGCGCACGCACCATGGACCGTCCGGACAACGCCACCAGCAGGGAGAGGCCGACCAAGACGAGCGCGAAGAACTCGGGAGGTCCGATCTTCAGGCCGAGCGAGCCGAGAGGACGCGCGGCGATCACCAGGAGGATGGTGGCCACGGTTCCGCCGACGAACGATCCCAGTGCCGCGATGGTCAACGCCGAACCGGCACGGCCCTGCTTTGTCATCTCGTAGCCGTCGATCGTGGTGATGGCTGACGCGGCTTCCCCGGGCGTATTCAGCAAGACGCTGGTGATCGTGCCGCCGTAAGTGGTGCCGTAGAAGATCGCGGCGAGCATGATGATCGCGCTGGCCGGGTTCAAGTTCATGGTGAGCGGGATCAGCAGCGCCACGCCGGCGACCGGTCCGATCCCCGGCAGGACGCCGATCAGCGTGCCGAGCAGGCATCCGATCAGTGCGAAGGCGAGATTCTCCAGGGTGAGTGCCGTCGCGAAACCGTTGGCCAGGTCGAGTAACACGTCCATGTCACAGCCCCAATCCGGCCAGGAACGGCAGCGAGGACATCGGCAGGAGAACGCCCAGGACGCGGTCGAACAGCACGAAGACGCCGAACCCGCCGACTGCGGCGACCGCGGCGGCGATCCACCACCGCTGCCGGCCCAGCACCATCAGCTCGGCGAACAGGAACACCGCCATCGAGATCTGGTAGCCCAGCACGTCCATCAACGCGGCAAGCAAGATCAGTCCGCCGACCACCCCGAGGATGTAGGGCCGGTCGAGCGGCTCGGCGCTTTGCGCTTCCGCGCTGCCCTCGCCGCGCCGACGTTCCGCCACAGTCTGCACAACCCAGATCGCGGTCAGCCCGATGAGCGCGATCCCGAGGATCAGCGGCAACAGCCCGGGGCCGGGACCGAGTGCGGTCCACAGACCGAGCGAAGTCGCTTCGACGGCGACATAGAGACCCACCGCGGCCAGCGTCAGCTGGCCGGCAGGGACGAGCATGCGCTGCGCGAGGCCAGGCTTCCTGGTTTCCGCGGGCGGCGTATCGGAGTCGCGGTGAGTCACCATCTACAACTGCTCTCTCATTGTGTGATAGCTACTATCAGTTGATGTAGTAATCGTGGTCACACCGCAGGTTTGTTGTCAAGCGTGCGTTTGCGTCGGGGTTACCGGGATCGGAGAGCCGGCGACGGCGGCCGGAAATCGGCGCCGCGCGAGAGCGGCGTCAAGCGCGGAGCGAAAGCTGTTCTACTGCAGCGGTTTAGCCGTGGAGTTAACCGGTCGTCGGAATGCGGGCACCGAGTGCGTTCGCAGCCCGACGTACCTCGGTGACCAAGCGGGCGATTTGCGGGTCGGCGAGTTCGTCGGCGGGCCCGGTGACCCCCAGGACGGCGGCCAGGGTGCCGTCGACGGCGCGGACCGGAGCGGTGATCGACGCGATGCCGTACGTGCGTTCGCTGATCGAGACGGCGTGGCCGTCACTACGGATCTTCTCGAGTTGGGCAAGCAGCTCGTCCTTGGTCACCGAACTGCCCGACGCCAGGTCGATGCGTCCGGAGCGCGGCAGGATCGCATCGATCTCTTCGGTCGCCAGCTCGGCGAGGAAGATCTTGCCCGCACTGCCCAGGTAGAGCGGCAGGCGCTCACCGACCGGCAGCACATAACTGAGCGGGCTACTGCTTTCCACGCGCGCGACGAGCACGCGTGAATTCTCGACCCGCACATACAGGGAAGCGGTCAGGCCCGTGGTGGCAGCGAGCTGCTGAAGAGTGGTCTGTGCCAGCAGGTTCAGCGGGCTGGTCACCATAAAGGCGTGTGCCACCGCCAATGCCGCCGGCCCGGCGGTATAGCTGTCGCCGCTGCGCGCGGCGTATCCCCGGTCCAGCAAGACGTTCAAGATCCGTTGCACGGTGGCGATGTGCAGGCCGCAGTGCCGGGCAACCTCACTGAGCCGCAACGGCTGTTTGGCTTCCTGTAGTACACCGAGGACGTCGAAGGCGCGCTCTAGCGACCGCATGTTGCTCGTCGACTTGCTGGTCTGCGTCGCCATCCCGTCTCCAAGCGTGAACATACTCGTGATCGAAGTTATCACCCTACGAAATAGATTGCTGCCGGAGCGTTCCGGAACCAGCAGGAGCGATTCCGTAGACGGCCGTCGGCAGCTCTGTGACATTCCGCGAAATAACACGGCCACCCGACGGGTTCGGTATGAGAAACGAACGGAGGACGCTTGTGCCGAAGATGTCAGAAGCGGAACGTGAGGATTATCTGGCCGCTCTTCATGTCGGGGTGATCGCGGTCGAACGCCCTGACCGGGCGCCGCTGGCCGTGCCGATCTGGTACGGGTACCAACCGGGCGGTGATGTTCTGTTGTGGACCGAGGCCGGGTCGGTGAAGGAGAAGTTGATCCGGGCCGCGGGCCGGTTCTCGATCACCGTCCAAGACGAGCAACCGCCGTACCGCTACGTCACGGCCGAAGGTGACGTGACCGCGATCGAGCCCGCCAAGGACGCCGAGGTACGCGCGATTGCGGTCCGCTATTTCGGTGAGGATGAGGGCAACAAGTTCACCGACGAGAACTTCACCGAGACCTCGGTCATCATCCGGATGAAGCCCAGTCGGTGGTTGAGCACCGATTATTCGAAGTGAGCCAGTCGATCACAGCGTGCAGAGCATGAATGCGAGGCCGGGTGCGGTGAGTGTCACAAGCACCACGACGGACATCGCCAACACCTGAGGGTGCCAGAACGTCGTGCGCGGAGGTTGCATGAGCCGCAGCGCACGGTCCATCACCGCGGTGCCTGCTGCTGCCAGCACGCCGTCGGGCAGACGGTGTCGCGTGCTCAGCGCGACGAGACTGGCCAGCAGTGGCGCACGGCCATAGCTCCGGGTCGACGCATCGTCGGCGCACATCTCCAGCAATGCCGGCACGGACCGCGCGGCGGCACGCATGAGGGGTAGGCGCGGCAGCGCGGCGGACAGGGCATTGAGCGTCGCGACAATGTGGTGATGCCGCCCGCGCAAGTGCGCCCGCTCATGAGCGAGAACCGCTGCCAATTGGGCCGGATTCAGGAGGTCAAGGGCACCGGTCGTGAGGACGATGGCGCTTCGCCGACCGCTGGAGACGCAATATGCCGTCGGCTGATCGGCGGTGATCACGACGACGTCGGCGTCCTCGGTGGGGCGGCCGACGATGCGAACGGCCTCCGCGTGTTGGCAATTCGAGCGCCGAGTCTTGAGCAACGCCACGATCACCCGCCGTGCGGTGTAGAGCGCGACCCCGGCAGTGAGTGTCAGTAAGACCACGACCAAGACGGTGGCGACCGTTGACGACAAGTGCACGGCGTCGGTGATTCCGAGGGTTTCGACGCAGAACGTCAGCGCGGTGTGAGTGGCCAAGCTGTGGACGGCCCCCACGACCAGGATCACCAAGGCCGCACTCCACGCGAACAATGCCGAGGCGACCGCAACCAACCACCCCGACATGGACAGTCGCGGATGCACGTCGGTCAGCATCGGGCTCGTGAGCACCGCCGGCGCCAGCCAGCTCAGAGCCACGGCATAGACGAGCAGGAACGTGACCGCGTTCATCGTGCCTTGCCCTTGCTGAACCGCTGAAGCGCCTGCCGAAGCTTCACGGAGTCGTCGTCGGCGATCTGTTCCAGGAAGAAGTTGAGGATCAGTTCGCTGTCGCCCCCGGATTCGAAAACCGTGCGCATCAGTTTCGCCGAGTGCTCCTCACGGCTCATCACCGGACGGTATTGGTACGCCAGGCCCACCTTGTCGCGCAGGAGCCACCCTTTGCGAAACAGATTGTCCATGGTGGACATCACCGTCGTGTAGGCGATCTGACGTTGGGTGACGAGCTCATCGTGGACGCTACGCACCGTCGACGGCTCCGAGCGGGACCACAGCACGTCCATCACGACGGCTTCGAGGTCGCCAAAGCCCTTAATTCCCATGCCCATTACCGTCCGTCAAGGCCTGCTCAAACCTATGTAGCGCGATAGTAGCTCGTCGGACCGTTCGGTGACGGCTCCGCATCGTCGGTGTCGGTGCTCGATCGCGTGCGCCGGCGCCACAGCCGATATAGCCGCCACCCGATGAGAGCGACGACGACACCCAGGATCACCCAGGGATCGCTCGCGTGTGACGAGAGCCGGCTCATCCACACCTGCAGGTCATACTGCGCGTCGACGGTCAAGACGCCGCCAAGGTTCGCGGTGCCGTCCGTGAACAGAAAGACCCCGCCCAGAAGGATGAACACCGCCCCGGTGAGCAGCGATGTCGTGTGCGTCTGCAGCGGCCCGAGCCGTATCGGCCGCCCCCGCAACCACGACCGCTTGGCGAGATCGAACCGGTCCCACAGCCAGGCGAGGAGAAACAGCGGGGCCGCCATGCCCAGTGCGTAGACCGCCATGAGCAGTGCCCCGTAGAACGGATCGGCGCCCATCGCCGACATGGTGAGGACCGCTCCCAGCAGCGGACCCGCGCAGAAGCCGGCGAGCCCGTACACCGCCCCGAGGGCGATCACCGACGCGGTGCTGGAGATGTTGATCCGGGCTGTGGCTCGTTGCACGGCGGGGAGCCCGAACCCTTTGCCGAGCAAGGCCATGAGGCCGAAGCCGATCAACACGAGACCGCCGATGACGGTGACTTCGCCGCGGTAGCGGGTGACGACGTTGCCCAGCACTCCGACACCGGCGCCCAAAGGCACCAACACGGCGCACAGGCCGGCCCAGAACGCCGCCGTGCGACCGATCAGTTGATGTACGCGGTCGAAGGCGTACGCGAAGAACGAGGGCAACAGCAGCGCCGAGCATGGGCTCAGCAGCGACGCCAATCCGCCGAGGAAGGCGCCGAGGAGGCCGACGCCGGTCACGGTTCGGTCATCGCGTTCTCGATGGCACGCACGAACTCGTCGGTGGGCTGAGCGCCGAGCAGTGGAACGTTGTTGATCAAGAACGCCGGAGTGCTCGGTACGCCAATGCTCGTGCCCTGCGCGAGGTCAGCGTTGATGGCCGCGTCGAATGTGCTCCCCCGCATCCCGTTGATGAACTTGTCGATATCGGGGACACCGGCTTTCCCGGCGAAGTCGATCAGCGCCGGTTCGGTCAGTTCGGACTTCGTTCGTTCCGGCGCGGCGGCATAGACGGCGCGGTTGAATTCCCAGAACCGGCCCTGCGCGGCGGCCGCGCGTCCGGCTCGAGCGGCGAGCATCGACTGCTCGCCGAAGATGGGAAAGTCACGCCACTCGATGCGGAGCTTGCCCGAGTCGACGAAGCGCTCGATCAGCTCGGGTTCGGTGTCACGACTGAACTTGGCGCAGAACGGACATCGATAGTCGGAGAACATCACCAACGCAACCGGCGCATCGGGGTCACCCAAGGCGAACGGGTCGCCCGGCTGTCGACGTTCGACTCCCGTCTTCGCGTTCTGTTCCGACGGCGCGACCTTGCCCGAATCCGTCACCGCCGAGGTTCCCGACGCCGCTGCGCCGGCTCCGGCCTCCGCATCGTGGTCAGATCCCAAGACCAGATAGAGGATCAGCGCGACGGCAATGACAACGAGGCCTCCGATGAAGATGAGGTCCTTGCTGACACTGTCTCGCCGAGCACTCACCGGCCACCTCCATGCTAACCTCGGTTACGTACCTACGGCGTAGATACGTAGCTCCGTTGTAGCACACCCAGCAACCAGACCGCGAACGACAGAGGGGAACGGAGACCGTGTCGACCAAGCCACACCAAATGCGCTCAGCGACAGTCGGCCTGGTGCTGGTTATCACCTTCGGAGCCGCCACGGCCTGGCTGCTCGCCAGGCCGGGCACCGGGCACGCCGAGGTTCAGCCGCTGACGCCACCACCGCCGGCGGCGCCCGCAGCAGTCACGACACCGCCCCCGCCGCCGCAGATGTCCTCCACCCCCATGCCGCGTCGACAGATACCGGTGACATTCACGACGACCTCAGGCGCCGAGCTCACCGAGGGTGGAACATACGGCGTCGGAACGGTTGTCGTCGCGAAGTTCGACCGCCCTGTTTCCGACCGCGTCGCCGCCGAGCGGCAACTCTCGGTCAAAACCGTTCCACCAGTGGCCGGCTCCTGGTACTGGATGGACAATCAGCGCGCCCATTGGCGGCCACAGGATTACTACCGTCCAGGCACCCAGGTCATCGTCGACCCCGGGCAGGACAGCCAGGTCTCGTTCCGTATCGGGGACTCTCATGTGTCGATTGCCGACGACACCACCAAACAGATCAGCGTGTACCGCAACGGCGAACTGCTCCGGACGATACCCACGTCCATGGGCATGGGCGGATCAGAAAGCATTGGCGGCAAAACGATTTCATTCTGGACGCAGCCTGGGGTCTACACGGTGATGGACAAGGCCAACCCCGTCGTCATGGATTCGTCGACCTATGGGTTGCCCGTCGAGTCCCGGCTGGGCTACAAGCTGACAGTCAACTACGCCGTGCGCCTTACCAACAGCGGAATCTACGTGCACCAACTCGACAGCACGGTATGGGCGCAGGGAAACACCAACACGAGCCACGGCTGCCTCAATGTCAACGCCGACAACGCCCGCTGGTTCTACGACTTCTCACAACCCGGAGACGTGTTCGAGGTGCGCAACACCGGCGGCGACCCGTTGCCGATCTGGCAGAACGGCGATTGGAGCGTGCCATGGGACCAATGGCTCGCCGGTAGCGCATTGCACTAGTCAGGTCTCGATCACCCGAGTGACATACTGCGTCATCCCCGAAAGGCGGACCGGCGAAACCTTCACTGGCACACCAGTTTGCTGCGCCTCGATCATCCGGCCGCCGCCCAGATAAATCGCCTCGTGCTGACTTCCGCCCGGCCCCCAGAACAACAGGTCGCCACGTCTGGCCTGCGAACGCGACACCTGCCGGCCGGCCGTGTACTGATCGCCCGACCAACGCGGGAGCAGCACGCCCACACCGGAGAACGCGAATCGTGTCAATCCCGAACAGTCGAACCCCACCGTGTCGGCACCCGAGTCCACACCCTTGCTGGGACCGGTGAGACTGCCCCCACCCCATGAATACGGCACACCCAACTGCGAACCGGCTCGCCTTATCACATACTCGATCGCCTGCGGACCGCGGACCCGACCGGTGCGCAACGCGGCCGGACTCGGCGTGGGATCATCCAAAATCCCTAGGCTGCCGAGGAATTGGCGCCCCAGGCCGAGAGTCGTGTCCGCCGCCAGCCGCGTCGCCGCCAGCGACGCATTGGCAATCGCCACCGGATCACCGGGCGCCCCGGCGCTGACCCGTCGAGGCAGCGTCGGATCCCATTGCTCTGAGTCCGCTTCGGCGACTCCGGGTGAGAACCCGACGGCCAGCGACAGCGCGACAAGGCCCCCGGCCGAAATTGCATCCCTGCGACGCACGGGCGGACCTCCCCCGATCGGCTTTCTACGTAATTATTACGTACGTAGTTAGACAGTAGGTTATGTCGACGCGATCAGCCATAACGAATATGTCGCGCTTCGGTAACCCGTCACACCGGCCCTCTCATCGAATCTTGAAAGCGCCTTTGGTTTTTCGAAAGCGGCGTGGAGGCCTCCGACGTACGGTCTGTGCAACTCCTGACGGTGGACGGATACGACATTTGAGGAGATGGCTGTGAGGGTGAGATTGGTTACCGCCGCGGCGCTGGCGGTGGTTGGCGCATTGGCGACTTCCACGGGCATCGCACACGCCGATGACGTGGTGGTTCGCGATCCCGCCAATGGCATTCCCTGGAGCTGGCCAGACCAGGCCGCTTGCCTCAAAGACGGCCCCGATATGCATTTGGACAATCCGGATGACGACGAGTTTCTGAAGTACTGGTATTGCGAGCAGCACGACGATGGGCTCTGGTATCTCCATAACACCGACAGCCCTACCAACCAGGCGCCGTGATAGCCAACGAGCGCTGACGGCCGTGAGGCCTATCAGATTGATTTCTTGAGAACGACTTTCACGACCGTCTATTCATTCACGGCCGGTTGCTTTCCTTCGCCTCCCGTCAGGCTTCACACCGAAGACCTTGCTGCGATTCATCTTTCGATCCCAGATCAGTTGGGGCAGTAACCGCCGACTCCCGTCGAGCGGGCGGACGATGTGCATCGTCGATTACCGTATGTCCACCCGCTTCGGTAGCGCTGGGCGCTTTCATCCCGCGTGACTTTTCACCGCGGGGACGCCCCTCAGTCAGCAAACTCGTCGCGGTAACCCGAATGCGCAATGGGCACAGCCATGCGCGGTAAGCAGCTTCTCGGCTACTCGCACAAAATCCCGATTGTGTTGATACAGCAACGGTAGAGAAATTGTCTGCAGCTGACATTTTCATCCGGCGTCAATTTGTGGAGACGCCGATTACCTCGTACGATCTGGCCATAACTTCAGTTACCGGGGTTGTCGACTTCTCAAAGTGACGTTGCCAGTGTTGTCACAGCGATGTAATTAGACACCATTACCTGTCAGGCAGGACTCGTGTCAGAGACTTACGTCCGTGGCGATGTCGCCCCACGTTCTCTCCCCCGTCCCGACATCAAGGTGCCGACCTTCATCCGGTTCGGTTTCTGGCTGCGGATTGCTCTTGTCGGGTTGTTGACCGGAGTGGCGTACCTGACGGTTTTCGCCGCCACTGTCGAGCACGTTGTCGCCCAGTCACGCGCCGCTTACCTGCTGGTGCTGCCAGTTCTGACCGTGGTGATCATCGCCGGGTACCGGCGGGCTCCCGGCGGCGTGGGTGATGATGAATCCGACTGGATCATTGCCTGCCTTGTCGGCGCCGCCGGCCTGTGTGGTGTGCATCTGGTAGCGCAGCGCATGCCGACGTTGGCCGGCTTGTGGCATGTGCAATTACAGGGCGCGGTGATCTGGGCCGCCAGCTGTACTGCGATCTTGCTGGGCGTGCGCTACGCGCTACGGATGTGGCCGTTGTGGATCTTCCTGGTGTGCACCGTGTCCCCGCTGCCGTATCTGCTGGCCGTGGCCACATTGGGTGGCTCGGACACTGCGGCGGCTTGCGTCGCGGCCGGCGTCGGAGCCGTTGCGGTGTTTCTGGCTGCGCATGCGGTACCGGTGTGGTGGCGACTGGGTAGCGCAATCGGCTGCCTGGCGACCGCATTGATCGTCATAGCCTGGCTGGAGCAGCCCGTCGGGCTCTTGCTCATGGTCGTCGTAGCGGGTGGGGTCATACCCGTCGTCTTCGCGTTGACGGTGCTGCACCTACGCACAACAAACCTCGGGATATCGGGCGGCCCGGAGGTGGTGCCGCGGCGCTCACCCAGACAGATCGCCATCCTCCTGGTTCTCGCCGCAGCCCTCGCTATGGGATATCCGGCCGCGACTCGAATCCCCGATCCGCCGGAGGTCAACGCGGACTGGGTCCAACGCGCCGGATTGCTCGACGCGACACCGATGACGTTCGCCTCCCGGTTCCTGGGACCTGATGCGACCCTGACGCGGTATACCGTGCCACCGGCGCCCGGCATGCCCAGTGCGGCTGTCGACGTCATCACAACCTCCAACCTGGCTGCGCTGCAGGACTTCTCGGACGCAGTCTGGTATCCCTCCGAAGAACCCACGAGCTACACAGCCGCTGACCACCTCCAGTTGCCCATCGACGCGAGGATCGTCTACAGCAATTCGGACTCGGCCATCAGCGACGCAAGCCGGCAGTGGTATGCGGTGACCTGGGTATGGCGTTCGCAGGCGCGCTACCAACAGGTCACGATCGTGATCAATCAGAACTCGAACTCTCCCGACAGCCCTGCGGAACCACGGCCGCTGACACTAAACGACAGTATCGTGTCGCCGACGTTGTGGCTGACCCGCCAACAACCTTCCGCCGCAGGTGGTGTCGACGAAACGGTGCTCCAGCGGGCCGCACAGGTGGCTCGCGTGCTGACCACTGCGGCACAACCGCGATGACGACGGACGTCGGCTTACTGCCGGCGCTGCCCGCCCATATGTCGGCCCGCAGCGCGCTGGGACGCAGATCGCTGAGCCGTATCGGACTGTTCGTCGCCATGGTGACCGCACTGATCATCGCGCTGCCCCACCACATTCCGGCGACGCTCACCACGCTGGTGGCGGTGTTCTACCTAGTCTCCACGATCGACCGGAACTACCTATTGCTCAACGGTCTTCGTTCGTCGGCGCTGGTACGTGTCGATGAGCGAGAGGCCCTTGCGATCCCCGATGCCGACTTACCGGTCTACACCGTCCTGTTGCCCGTGTACCACGAGCCGGCGATCGTGCAGAATCTGGTCAACGGCGTGGGACAGCTGAACTATCCCAGCGACAAACTCGAAGTGCTCCTACTGGTCGAGGAGGACGACACCGCAACCCAAGCCGCGGTCAAGGGCTTGTCGCTGCAGAGCATCCGCATCGTGGTGGTCCCCCACAGCCTGCCGAAGACCAAACCGAAAGCCTGCAACTACGGAATGGCGCTGCCTGACCTCAAAGGCGAGCTGATGACCATCTACGACGCCGAGGACATTCCCGATCCGCTGCAGCTACGCAAGGCGGTGGCGGCGTTCCGGCGATTACCGGATGACGTCGGTTGCCTGCAAGCACGATTGGGCTACTACAACGAAAAGCAGAATCTGCTGACCCGTTGGTTTGCGCTCGAATACGACCAGTGGTTCGGCGTCGTCCTGCCCGCGGTGGAGGCGTCCGGTGGGGTGGTGCCGCTCGGCGGCACGTCCAACCACATTCGTACCCGGGTGTGGCGCGAAGTCGGCGGATGGGACGAGTTCAACGTCACCGAGGACGCCGATCTCGGTGTCCGGTTGGCAAGGCATCGATACCGCACCCTCATCCTCGACTCCCTCACGCTCGAAGAGGCGAACTCCGATGTGGTGAACTGGATTAGGCAACGGTCGCGCTGGTACAAGGGCTACCTGCAGACCATGCTTGTGCACTTGCGGCGTCCTGTGGGGCTACGGCGCGAGATCGGTACCGCCGCAGTGCTCAGACTCGTCAACATGACCGGCGCCATCCCGCTCACCAATGCGCTCAACCTGCTGTTCTGGTTCACGATGCTGACCTGGGTGATCGGCAGGCCCGCGGTCGTCAACGCGTTGTTCCCGCCACTCACCTACTACACGTGTTTGGCGCTGTTTCTCGTCGGAGCACCACTGTCGGTGTTCATCGGCCTCATCGTCACCTCCGCGCTCGGCAAGCCTCATCTCTGGTGGGCGGCGCTACTGGCGCCGATGTACTGGCTGCTGCAGTCCGTTGCTGCCGTCAAAGCCATCTACCAGTTGATATTTCGGCCCTTCTTCTGGGAGAAGACCGTGCATGGCCTTGCCCATGTTCCTGCCCGGGCCACCACATCGACCAACCACACATTCGACAATCCCGTCACATAGATCTCCAGGACAAGGACGCCATGAACCGCCTGCGCAAGCTGGCACTGCTCGCCGTGCCGACCATACTCATCGGGACGCTCGCTGCGCCCGCGGCTTCGGCCGACCCGCTACAGAACCAGATCAACCCTTCGAGCACACCGGCCGTCGGTTGGGGACAGCTCGGGCTGTCCGATGAACTGGTGCTCTTAGGGGACAACCAGCGAAACTACGTGGAGGTTCCTGTCCCGCAAGGAGTTACACCAACGACCCTGAGTGGCCAGATCGGGTCGGTCGTCGACGCGGCCGAAGGGCGTGTCGATGTGCTCGACTCACGGGGTACCTTCCTCGGCGCCATCAACGCACCCACCGCGCTGGCGAGCGAACCCTTCACGGTCAACATCTCCGCGGCCGAAGTCACCGACAACACGGCGCGGCTGAGCTTCGTCTTGCGAAACGCGGACGCACCTGCCAACAGCTGCGCACAGGTGCCGTCGATCACGCTGAGCCAACTGTCCACGAGCTACTCGGGCGCGTCACCCAACCCGAGAACGGTGTCCGACTTTCTGCCGGGCTACCTGGACCGCGTCAACGTCCGGGTCGGAGCGAACCCCTCACCGTCTCAACAACAGGCGGCGCTCAATCTGGTGGCACGCCTCACCGATCTGTACCGCCCGATACCGGTACGGGTGGACGTCGATACGTCGGGCACCCCGGCCGACCCGGGCGCCGGTTCCAGCCGGGTCATCGAGATTCGCGACGGCGGCAAGCCCGGGCTGTCAGTGGAAAATGGCGGCACCCCCGCGGCGGCATTGGTGATCTCGGGCAACGGCGAGGATCTGGTGCGACAGGTCGACCTGTTCGCCGATCGCCGCGCGAAACTGGCTCAATCCGATTCCGCCTCAGTGGTTTCGGCGACCTCTGACCGCCCGCAGTCGTCGAACACCCTGACGTTTGCTCAACTCGGGGTGGCCGGTGAGGCTTCGGTCTTGGGCACCACAACCCTGTACACCGGGTTCGACATCGGCGAGTTCGGCACGGGCCAAATCCAACACGCTCGGCTGCATCTACTCGCTAACTACACTCCGGTCACCGAAGGTGAAGGCTCGCTGCTCATCCGTGCCGGCTCCACGATTCTTGCCTCACGGTCACTCGACGGCTCCGGCACGGTCGATCTGACGGCTGACATCCCGGCCGAAGCCGTGGCCTCGAACATCGGTCTCGGACTGGAGCTGCGTTACGTTCCTCGCCACGAATGCGCCCCGCTGTCGGACCGGATGACCTTCGCGCTCGACCCTCGCTCGACGCTCACCGTCACGCCGGGAACACACAATCGAGGCGGATTCCCAGTGCTGCCGATGGCATTCACGCCCGACGTCGACGTGGCTGTGAGCAGTCCCGACCAGATTCGCTATGCGGCACAGGCCATCAACTTGATGGGACAGCAGTCTGTGGTGGCGCTGTTGCCGCATCTCGTGACCTTCGATGACGCGGCCGCCTCGCGCACGCCGCTGATCACGGTGGCCACCGGCGAGCAATTGCGTGACGCGGGCATGTCGCCACCGCTCCTGCCCGGCGCTGGCACGACCATCGGCGTCAACGGAAAGCCTGCCACCGATATCGATTTGGGTGGGCCGGTGGGCATCGTCCAGGCGTTCACCGCTCAGGATCGCAGCGTGCTGGCGATCAGCGCGACGGGTGACTGGTCGCTGGTGGACCGCAGCTTCGACTACATCCGCGGACTCGATCGCCGGTGGGCGTCGCTGACCGGCGATGTCGTGGCGACCGGTGCTGACGGCGACACCGTGAACCTCGTTATGCGCTCAGGCGGTCCGATGCCGTACGAACCGCACGTCGACGACACCTGGAAATGGTGGGCAACGCTGAGTGCCGGTGCGGCGGTCCTCATCGTCGCCGCGGCCACCGCCATCCTGGTGGTTCGGCGCCGACGCACCCGGGCGTGACCGAGCAGACGTCGTCGCCACCGCGTTGGCGGGCGGCGGCGATCTTCACAGCATTGTCGGGGATCTACTTCGCCGTCGGCGCGATCCTGCTCGTGCGGTACAACCTGTTCGACCCGGACGCACCGAGTCGCGTCGCCAACGCCGGTTACACCGTGATGAGTCGAGATCCCCACCTGTCGGCAATCGGATTCGTCTGGAATCCGCTGCCCAGTCTGGTGGAGATCCCACTGGTGTCGTTGCACCCCTGGTGGCCCGAACTGAAGACGCATGGTCTGGCAGGCGTGATTCAGAGCGCGCTCTTCATGGCCGGCGCGGCGCTGATGGTGCGGCGAATCGCCCTCGACCGTGGTCTGCCCAGCCGGTGGCGTTGGGCCGCCGTCGGCGGATTCGCCCTCAACCCGGTCATCGTCATCTACGGCGGATCGGGGATGAGCGAGGCGGCAGAGATTTTCTGCCTCGTGTGGTGCACCAGATACCTACTGCGATGGCTCGATACGCGACGAGTGAGCGATTTGGCTTGGGCCGGCATCGCATTGGGGGTCGGCTATCTCGCCCGCTACGAGATGATTCCGGCCGCCGTCGGTGTCGCCGTGCTGGTCGCCGTGGTGGCCTTCACACGGGCCGACCGAGCCGATCGCATCCAGACGACGATCCTCAGCGTGCTCATCGTCATGTTCCCCATCGCCGTGGCATTCGTCACCTGGGCCGTCACCGGGTGGATCGTCAGCGGCGAATTGTTCGCCCAACTGTCATCCCGCTACGGCAACGAAGGCCAGGTAGCGGCGGCGCTGGCGCGCGGTGGCACCGCGCATTCCGGTACCGCAGACGGGTGGCTCGTCGCCGCGCGGGTCCTGGCGATGCAGCCGCTGGTCGGCATCGCGGTTGGCCTGGCCGCGCTCGTGGCCGTGTTGGCCAGGAAGGTCGACGCCCTCGTCCCGGTGATGGTGTTCGGTTCCGTGCTGACTTTCGCCGTCTGGGGCCATTATTCGGGCACCACATTCGGGTTGTTCCGGTATTACCTCCCGGCGATCCCGATGGTGATCGTCATCGCGGTCACCGGATGGGGTGCGGCGCGCGCCGTCGGGTTGCGGTTCGGTGCGGCATTGCTGTCACTGTCGGTCGTGGTCGCGATACCCGTGACCGCGGTGTCCATGCTGAACGAGAACATCGGCAATCAGCCGTTGCAGTTCGGGCTCAAGTCGCTCCTCAACCCGGAGAAGTACCCGGCCGAACAACAGTGGTATCGCAGAGAACTCGTCGACGATCGCCTGCTCGCGGAGTTTCTCGACCGCAAGCACCTCCCTGACGGATCGGTACTGATGGACACGTTCTTCGGCTGGGGCATCTGGCTCGCGTCCGACAGCCCCAAGCAATTCGTCGTCACCAGTGACTACGACTTCACCGCGGCGTTGAATCGCCCGTGGGATTTCGGAATTCGGTACATCGTGGTCAGCAACCCGGCGCTGTCCGACGCCGATGCGGTGCACGTCCGTCACCCGAGTATGTGGGACACCGGGGCTGGATTCGCCCGACTCGTCTACTCGGTCAAAGGTCCCGGCGGAGACGAGCGCCGACGTGTTTACGAGGTGCTCGGTCCGCCGCGGCCCATACCGACCGACGCTCTAGGTGGTGAGTAGCACCTTCACGGCTCGCCGTTCGTCCATCGCCCGGTAGCCGTCTGCCGCCTCCGGTAGGGGCAGGGTCATGTCGAACACCTTGCCGGGGTCGATCTTTCGGTTCCAGATCAGGTCGATCGGTTCGCACCTCGAGTGCTCTCGGCTGATTGCACGGCATTGGCTCGATCGATCTCGACCATGTGGGCTTCGGCCCAGTCCCGCAGCGCGGTCAGTGGAACGTTGAGGGAGCGCCCCAAATCGGTAAGGCGGTAATGCACTTTGGGCGGAACGGTCGGTTCGACGCGACGTGCGATCAAACCGTCGCGGGTCAGGCTCTGCAGGGTTACCGACAGCATCTTTTGCGAGACCCCTGGAGTTCGGCGCCGTAAGTCCGCGAATCTCACTTCACCGTCACCGGCATCGGCAAGGACCTTGATCACCATTGACGTCCACTTGCTGCCGATGCGATCGAGCAGGCGGCGCGTCGGGCAGTCGGGATCGAACAGGTCCCCGCGAGCATGCTTCGCCTGCCGGGTCGCTGGGGAGGTCACCTGAAGCTCACCACCTGTCGTCAAAGTGCCGTCTTCTCGGCAGCCCGCTCGTTTCTTACGGTTATCTGGTAACCAATGGTAACCACATGGAGGGCTGGTGCCGGCAATCACTGAGTGGCCTTTGCAGCAGATCGAAACGAACGGCATCGTCGCCAACACGGCGATCGTCGGCGAAGGGCCGGCAATCCTATTGCTGCACGGGTTTCCCCACACCTGGCGGCTCTGGACGGACGTCATTCCGGCGCTGGCCCGCCATCATCGCGTCATCGCCCCTGACCTTAGGGGGTTGGGCGCGAGTACCCACCCGGTCGACGGCTACGACGCCGCCAGCTTGGCAACCGACGCTGAAGGACTGCTCGAAGCGCTCGGCGAACCGCAGGCCGACGTCGTCGGAATTGATCTGGGCACGTCGCCGGCATTTCTCCTGGCGATGCGCCGCCCAAGCCGAGTCAGGCGGCTCGTCGTGATGGAATCCGTGCTGGGGACGTTGCCCGGCGCCGAGGACTTCCTGGCCGGCGGGCCACCCTGGTGGTTCGGTTTCCATCAGGCACCGGACCTCGCCGAGACTGTCCTGACCGGCAACGAAGAGTCCTACATCGGCTGGTTTCTGTCCGCCGGAACCCTCGGGCGTGGAGTCCCGCCAGACATCCATCGCCATTTCGTGAATGCATACACGGGCCGTGGCGCGCTCCGCAGCGCCTTCGCCCACTACCGCGCGATGCCGACGACCGCGCGCCAGATCGCCGCAGCGACAGCGAAGAGTCGTCTGACCGTGCCGACCCTTGCCATCGGTTCACATCCCGTGGGCGACGCGCTCGCACGTCAACTGCGGCCCCTTGCCGACGATCTCACCGAGCACGTGATCGCCGACTGCGGCCACATCATCCCGCTCGACCGGCCCGACCTTCTCATTCCGCTGTTGCTGCGTTTTTTGTCGGGCACCTAGCTCTGCCGACACGGCTCGGCTGAACGGTGTCGTAGGCTCGAAGACGTGGTTGACCAGGCATATGTCATCGCCGGATCCGAAGCGACCGGCGGTGCCGGACTCCAAGCTGACCTGCGGACGTTCCAGCAGTTAGGTACGTACGGCGTCGGCACGGTGACGTGCATCGTGTCGTTCGATCCCAAGGCGAACTGGGGACATCGGTTCGTGCCCGTCGACCCGCAGGTCATCGCCGACCAGATCGAAGCGGCGACATCGGCCTACGACCTCGATGTCGTCAAGATCGGCATGTTGGGCACGCCGGCCACCATCGACGTCGTCGCACAGGCGCTCGCGGGTCAGTCCTGGCAGCACGTCGTCGTGGACCCCGTCCTGATCTGCAAAGGCCAGGAACCGGGCGCCGCCCTCGACACCGACACCGCGCTCCGTCGGCAGATCCTGCCGCTCGCGACCGTCACCACGCCGAATCTGTTCGAGGCTCGCACGCTGGCCGGTATGGACGAGATCTCGACGGTCGATGATCTCGTCGAAGCCGCTCGACGCATCGCCGACCTCGGTCCGCGTTACGTCGTCGTGAAAGGCGGAGTCGAGTTCCCCGGCGACGACGCCGTCGATGTCTTCTTCGACGGCAGCGACGCCGAAATCCTGCGTGCGCCCAAGGTCGGCCACGCACGCGTCGCCGGAGCGGGATGCACACTCGCGGCTGCCATCACCGCCGAACTCGCCAAGGGCACCGACGTCGGCGACGCCGTGTCTCGGGCCAAAGAATTCACCACCGCCGGGATCGTCGAGCGGGTGAGCGGCAATACGCCGTTCGACGCGGTGTGGCAGGGCGCCGGCGGGAGGTAGGTGTTTCTTGTCGGTGCCAGCTGGGATGCTTCGTTTCGAGCGAAGCCGTGAGCAGGCGTAGCCTGCTCTGAAGGGATGTGGAGGTGCACGGTGGCGGGATTGGCCGAGTTTCCGCGTGACCTGGTGACGCTCGAAGAGTGGGATGCGCTTGAGCTGGACGAGGCGCGTCGCTGGGAGCTCGTCGAGGGGGGCATCGTCATGACACCGCGGCCGCGTCCGCTACATCAAGTGGTGTCGTTCAATCTTGCGCAAGTGATCCGGGCGGCGCTGCCTGCTTCGCTGGCGGTGCTGCTCGAGGTCGAGGTTACGGTCGAGGCGCGCTTCCCGCCAACCGTGCGCGACCCCGACTTGGTTGTGGTCAAACGCAGTGTGGTAGATCGCAATCCGGTCCGCATCGACGCGTCAGACGTCGTTCTGGTAGTCGAGATCGTTTCACCCGGTTCGCGTCGAACTGACCGGGTGATGAAGGCCTACGAGTACGCGAAGGCCGGCATCGAGCACTACTGGATCGTCGATCTCGACACCGACCCGGACGAGCGGTTCCTCGCCCACGTTCTGCGGGGCGACGCCTATCACCGAGTCGGATCCCTCGACGAGGATCGAGTACGAACGGAAGAGCCTCTCGCACTGGACTTCACGCTTGAGGACCTGACCCGACCCTGACGCCCGACGTCGCAGAAAACGCGCTTGCTACGCGTCGATCAAGACGAACGACTTCCGGATCGTCTCGTGGACAACCCACGTACCGCGCCATCCGCGGGGTAGGACCAGCAGTGACCCCGGGCCAATGTCAGCGGATGAGCCATCTTCGCCGGTGACGGTGCCGTGCCCGGACACGATGTGGCACACCTCGGTCGCCTTGCTGCGGTCGGCCGTGAATTCGCCCGGCCCACACTCCCAGATCCCGACCGAGGTCTCACCGTCGCCCCACAGGTCCAGCGACGACTCCATCTGGTTGCTCTTGCTCGTCGGCTTGGGTTGCGCTGCGGGAAGATCGGTCCCTTCCGCGGGGGCATGACGCAGGCTGACGCTGAAATCGACTGACACAGTTCCCTCCTCGTATTCTCGCCGTGGTCAGCGACCGGTGATCATGTTGGCGATCCGGGCGATCCGGCTGGTCTTGGGCAGGTCACGTTCAGTTTCTCGACGGTCGGCCATCCGGTAGAGCACATACATACTCTGCACGCCAAGCCATCTGAGTGGCTCCGGCTCCCACCGGCGCACTCGGCGCCCGACCCACGGCAGCCGGGTCACGGGTGTGTCGCGTTTGAGGACCAGGTCGGCGAGTGTGCGCCCGGCAAGGTTGGTCGTGGTCAAGCCGCTACCGACATAGCCGCCTGCCGTTCCCAGACCGGTCACCGGGTCGAGGTCGACGGTGGCCGTCCAGTCTCGCGGCACGCCGAGAACACCACACCAGGCGTGCACGATCGGAATCGACGCCGTCGCCGGGAACATGTCGTGCATGAGCTCGGTCAGCGCATTGATGGTCCACTGTTGCGTGGCCCCATTTGTGTCGGTCTTCGAGCCGAAGCGGTACGGAATTCCGCGACCGCCCAGCGCGATTCGATTGTCAGCGGTGCGCTGGGCGTACATGTAGCCGTGTGCGTAGTCGCCGAGCAGTTCGGCGCCGCGCCAACCGATCTGGTCGGCCGCTTCCGGCGTCAGCGGTGCGGTGACGATCATCGACGAGTTCATCGGAAGCCAATCACGGCGCTGTCCTTCGAGGGTGGCCGTGAAACCTTCCAAGCACCGCAGGACGATCGGCGCACGCACGACACCACGGTCGGTGATTGCGCGGCCCTGCTCGATCCCGGTGACCGTGGTGCCCTCATAGATCGTGACGCCGGCCGCTTCCACGGCCCGGGCCAGACCGAGCACCAGCTTCGCGGGTTGTACACGTGCGCAGTGCGGACTGAACATTCCGCCCAACGCGCCTGCGACGCGGATCCGGTCGTCCATCTCGTCGCGGCTCAGCGCGACGAAATCCTCCGGCGCTGCGCCCCATTGCTGTTCATAGCGCACCGACTCGTAGAGGCGGCCCAATTGTGCGCGTGTCCGGGCGACGTGCAGAAGCCCGTCCTTGGCGATGTCGGCGTCGATACCCTCGGCCTTGGCGACCGAGATGACCTCGTCGACCGCGCCGCGCATCGCCCGCATGAGGTCGACGACGCCCTCGCGGCCATGGGTCGAGGCGTAGGCGTCGCGACTACCGGCCAGCTCCGCCGACAGCCATCCGCCGTTGCGCCCGGACGCGCCGAAGCCGGCGAATTCGCGCTCCAGCAGGACGATCCGGAGATCCGGCTGCTCTCGCTTGAGGTAGTAGGCAGTCCACAGACCCGTCAGACCGGCGCCGACGATGCAGACGTCGGCCTCCTGGTCTCCCGGAAGCGCCGGTCGCCGCTTCGGCAGGCCGATCGAGCGGTACCAGAACGACACGTCGCCGTTGATGAACTTCGTCGGATCGCCGACTGTGCTGCCGCCGGTGGGCATGGGTGTGCTCCTGTTCGTCATGCGTGGTCGTCAGAGGGACGCGGTCGCGGCCTGCTTCGGCGCCGCCGGCTGCGGGTCACCGGACGCGAGAATCGCGGAATCGTCGGGGTGGAAGGTGAGCCAGATGCGGTCGCCGGCACTGGCCGAGCTGATGGCACCGGCACTTTCGCGCACCAGCACGATCGTGTCGTCATCGAGACGGACCTCGACCTTGCGGGAGTTTCCGAGGTAGATGTGCTGCACGACGGTGCCCGGCACCGCGTTGACCGAGCTAGGCCGTGGCCCGTCGGGCTCGATACGGATGCGTTCGGGCCGCACCACGACCGCGACACCCGCCCCGCGGGTGTGCTCGGGGCCACGGACCGCGGAGAGGTGATGGCCGTTGGAGTCGGCCTCGCGCCCACCATCGGACACCCCGTGGAACAGTGACGACTCGCCGAGGAACTGCGCCACGAACAGGGTGTTCGGATACTCGTAGAGCTCTGTGGGGGAACCGATTTGTTCGATACGCGCGTTGTTGAACACCGCGATGCGATCCGAGAGGATCAGCGCCTCGTCCTGGTCATGGGTGACGTAGACGAACGTCGTGCCGAGATCTGAGTGGATGCGCTTGATCTCCAGCTGCAACGAGTCACGCAGCTTCTTGTCGAGGGCGCCGAGCGGTTCGTCCATCAGCAGCACACGGGGGCTGTAAACCATCGCTCTGGCGAGCGCGACGCGCTGCTGTTGACCGCCCGACAGCTCCTTGGGCCTGCGCTTGCCGAGGTGGCCGAGGCCGACCATCTCCAGCGCTTGTGCGACCAGCGTGCGCCGCTCGGCCGCGGGGATCTTGCGCTGCCGCAGGGGATATTCGACGTTCTGCGCCACCGTCATGTGTGGAAACAGTGCGTAGTGCTGGAACACCATGCCGATATTCCGTTTGTACGGCGGGAGATTCGTGACCGCACGGCCGTCGATGAGTAGCTCCCCCGACGTGACGTCGGCGAATCCCGCGATCATGTTCAGCGTCGTGGTCTTACCGGAGCCACTGGGCCCCAGCAGGGTCAAGAACTCTCCCGGGCGGGCCTCCAGATCGATGGAGTCCACCGCGGTGAAGTCCCCGTAACGCTTCGTCAGGTTACGCATGGTGATCGAAGCGCCCTGGGGTGAGCGGTCATCCGACATTTCGTCTCCTCGTCGCATAGATGCTCGCAAGGACCGTGACGACGGTCGTGAGGGCAAGGATGAGCGTTGCCGCGGCCGCGATGGTCGGGTCGGTGTCGCGAGTCACCGACGAGTACATCCGCACGGGCAACGTCTGCAGGTACGGGCTTTGGATGAACAGCGACAGCACGACCTCGTCGAAGCTGGTGGCGAATGCGAACACCGCCCCGGACAACACTCCGGGCGCCACGAGCGGCAAGGTCACGGTACGGAACGCGGTCCATCGCCCGGCCCCGCAGATCGCCGCGGCGTCTTCCAGGCGCCGATCGAATCCTTGCAGGCTGGCCATCACCGGGATGATGACGAACGGCAGGGCCAGAACGCTGTGCGCCACAACGAATCCGAAGGTGGTACCGAGCAGGTTCAGCCGCAGGAACAACGCGTAGAGCCCGATCGCGATCACGATGACCGGCACCAACATCGGCGCCAGCAGGAGCGCCCTGAGGCCTTGCTGGCCGAAGAAGCGGGTACGACTCAGCGCGAGGGCCGCTGCGGTACCGCACACCGTCGCCACGATGGCGACCAGCACGCCGACCTGGATGCTGGCCTGCAGGGCTGCCATCCAGGAGGGATCGGAGAAGAAGTTGGCGTACCACTGCGTCGACCAGCCCTCGGGCGGGAACGTGAACGTCGGACGATCGGTGAAGCTCAGCGGGATCACGACGAGCGACGGCGCGACGAGCCAGAGCGCGACAATGCCGCAGAACAGCAACAGTAGGGTCCGCCACACGGTGTTCAGTCGACTGTTCATGCTCGCAGCCCCTGCCGGTTCGCCCGACGCAGCGCCAGCGCGAGCACTGCGAGCACCAGAAACGTCAGGACCAGCAGCACCACACCCATCGCTCCGCCCTTGCCCCACTGCAACAGGCTGCTGACCTGCGCGTAGATCTGCTGACTGATGAGCGCGTTGTCGGGCGAGCCCAACAACGCCGGGGTCACGTAGAAGCCGAGACTGCTGATGAACACCATCAAACAACCCGCACCGACGCCCGGAAGGGTCAGTGGCACCCACACCCGCAGGAACGAGACGATGGGCCGCGCCCCCAGGCTCGACGACGCCAGGACGAGCCGGCGATCGATGCCGGCCATCACCGCGTAGAGCGGTAACACCATGAACGGCAACAAGATCTGGCTCATGCCGATCACCACACCGAGGTTGGTGCGAATGAGATGCACGTCGCCCAGCCCGATCGCGGTCAGCACCGAGTGCAACGGACCGTTGTCCGCCAACAGGATCACCCAGGAGAACGTTCGGACCATGAGGCTGGTCCAGAACGGCACCAGCACAAGCATCGTCAGCAACGCGCGCACCTTGGGCCCGAACGCGACCATCGCGTACGCGTAGGGATACCCGATCACCAGGCAGACGATGGTGACGATCAGCCCCGTGGTGAACGTCCTGGCCAGCACGTCACGTTGCACGGGATCGGTCAGGTACCACGCGAAATTGCCCAAACCCAGTTCGGGTTCGCTGAGGGCTCGCCACAGCATGATGCCGAGTGGCACGACGAACACGCCGAGGACGAGAACCACTGCGGGGAGGAGCAATCCGACGGTGCCGCCGCGTCGTCGTTTGGCACCGACCGGCAGTTCATCGGGTGCTTGGCGGGACGTGCTCGGTCCCGACAATGCATCGATTACGGTCATAGCGTCGAATCCTGTTAGCCGGCAAGCCAGTCCGTGTATGCGGTGACGAGCTTGTCGTGGTTCTCAGCCCAGTAGGGCAGGTCGATCGGGAACTTGTCCTTCTCCCGTTCTGGTGTCGTCGTCAAATACGACTTGGCCAGATCGTCGAGTTGAGGCTTGGAGTCGACGTTGACCGGGCTGTACGAGGTGAGCTCGGCGAGCTTCGCCTGCTGCTGGGCACCGAGATAGAAGTTGATGAGCGCCATGGACGCCTTCGGGTTCTTGGCATTCTTCGGCACCGCGATGGTGTCTGCCTCGGGCATCCACTGGTTCCACATCGGAGCGAACGGTGCGCCGTTCTTAACGGCCGCGTACGCGCGGCCACTCCACAGCACGGCCATGTCGACCTGCCCCGACTCGACGAGCTGCTGGGCTTGAGCTCCGGTGGTCCAGAACACGCTGTCGTCGCGAATACTCGACATCTTGCGCAGCGCGCGATCCACGTCGAGCGGATACATCTGATCGGGTGCGACACCGTCGGCCAGCAAGGCGCCTTCGAACACGCCCGGGTCTACTTCGCCGGAAATGCCTTGCACGGCGCGCTTTCCGGGGAACTTGGCCGTGTCGTAGAAATCGGCCCAGCTCTTCGGCGGGTTGGCACCGTACTTTTCGGTGTTGTAGATGACGATCAGCCCGTACTGCATGGCGGGCACCGAACAGTCGTCGGTCTTGGCGCCAGCCGGAATCTTGCTGACATCAACGATGCTCGTGTCGATCGGTACGAACAGGTCGCCGCAGTTGCGCGCGGTGAACACGTTGGTCGAGTCGATGACGTCCCAGGTGACGTTTCCGGACTCCACCTGGCTCTTGATCTTCGAGTTGTCCGTCGGGCCGTCTTGAAGGATGCGCGCGCCGGACTCCTGCGCGAAGGGATCGACCGCGGCTTTCATCTGGCCGTCTTGGTAGATGCCGCCGTACGAGACGAAGGTGAGCGTAACGCCTTTGAGCGCATCGGCTTTCACGGTGCCGGCCTGCGGCGGACCGCTGCCCAGATCAACGTCTGCGGCGCTGCCCGGACCGGCCGGGGTACATCCGGCGGCGATGACCGTCGTGACGAACAACGACGCGGCGGTCAGGGGCAGGTGTCGGCGTGGTGAGAAAGCGGCCACGGATCACTCCTTATATTGTGGGCGGGCTGACGATCCAGAGCAGTTCGGCAGGCTCCGTGCTTTGGTTGTGAACGGTGTGCGGCACAGATGTCCGGTATTCGGCGCTGTCGCCGGCCTCCAGGTGATGCATCACGCCGTCGAGCTCGAGCACGATGCTGCCGGCGATGACCAGCAAGATCTCCTGCGAGTCGTCGTGAACGTAGGCCTCTCCGGCGGTGCCTCCGGGCGCGAACTCGGCGACGTACACCTCGAGATTGCGCAATGGCTTCTGGGAGAGAAGGTATTTCGCGCTTGTATCCGAGACGTGGATCTCGGGCCGGTCCCGCTTGCGCAGAATGCGCGCGCCGTTCGCGTGATGGTCGGTGAACAGGTCGGGCAGGGTGACTCCGAGTTCCTCGCACAATCGGCGCAGCGTGCCCACGCTGGCATTTACCTGCCCGCGTTCCAATTGGCTGAGGAATCCGGGAGATGTCGCCGCACGCGTGGCGAGATCACGCAGGGTCAGCTTGCGCGCCAGGCGGAACTCCCGAATGCGGGCACCCAGGTCGGACTCTGCCGCCGCGGGCTTTGTCGCCGCATCCGCGTTCTCAGATTGCATGGATATGGAACGTCCGTTCGTGTGAGTAGATCGGAGTTTCTGTCTCACTAAACAAGTTGTTCGTTGAACGTAGGGGATTGCTTGCTGTGACGCAACCCCTACGCTTGCGCGGGTTGTGACCGGGATCTCATGGGCAGCGCGAAACGCCCAGGTAAGTAATGCGCCGAACGGCGAATGGTCAGCGGCTGACCGGCTGACGTGTGGTGAGAGAAATGTACGTCAACGCGCGAACGCGCGCGCGTCGAACGCGTACCGCGTCAGTGCCTACCGAGGGCGTGCGGGCCGGTATGCACGGGCAGCCCGGCTTCGAAGCGAGCCATCGACATCGCCGCGACGTCGGGATCAGCGGTGCGGCCCTCGGCGAGATCGGCCAGCACCTCGCCCATGAGGGCCGAGTACTTGAACCCCTCCCCCGAATCGCCACAGGCGAGTACGACGCCGTCTGGCAACGCGTCGATGACGAACTTGCCGTCGGGCGAATCGGTCCACGAACAGACATGTGCGCCAAGCACTGTGGGCTTCACCGACGTCAAATCCCGCTCGACGCGGTCTCTCAGCAGTGCCGTGCGCATGACATCCGGAGTGCGATCGAGGTCTGCGTCATCGTAGGACCGCAACGGCAGGTCGAGGCCGATCTTGTAGCCGATACCTGGAGACGGCATGGCATAGATGCCCGCGATGTCACCGCGCGGACCGTCGAACAGACACGGGTGATCGTCTGTCGCAGTGGGGCTTTCCGGATCACCGAAGTGCACGGTTTGTTCGAGATAGGGATGCAGGGGTAGATCCACACCGATCGTCTCGAGCAATCGAGGCGTTCCCGGGCCGGCCGCGACGACCACTACGTCGGCGTCCTCTGCGGTGTGATCGTCGAACTGCACCCGGACACCGTGACCGCCCGCGTCGATGCCCGTCACCGTGCGACCGAACGACTCCATACCCCCGCCGGCGAGGAACAGCCGCTCCTGAGCGCGCAGCGATTCTTCGGCGAGAACGACACCGGCCGCCGGCTGCCAGACCGCGGCTCGCCCATCCGGCCGCAGACCGGGAAAGAACGTCGCGACGTCGCGATCGTCGACCACGGTGTGGTCGACGTCGAATCGCTGCATCATGTTGACCAGATCCGGCAGGGATTCGTCATCACGCCAAAGCAATCCGCGCTTCAGAAACACCGTTGACTGCGACCGCTCCGCAAGACGTTCCATGGCATCGATACCCCGCAACGCCATGCGCACCCGCACCGGATCGGGGTCGGCGATCCGCCACAGCCGGGTCGGGCCAGACGAAGACGACTCCGCGTTGAGCGGCTCATACCGGTCGACGAGCGTGACCCGATGGCCCCGCCTCACCAGCTCGGCGGCAGTGGGTAGACCCCATGCTCCGGCACCGATCACCACACATTTCATCGCAGACCGCACACCGCGATACTGCACTACCTCGGTTGTCATCGGCAACGAGGGTTGGTCGGGCACTCGCTGAACCGGTTGTGTTGCAAGGGTTCAGCCTGCGCATCGGTACGGCCCTCTCCTAAACAACGACAGAGGCGGGGCACCCGATCAAGGTGCCCCGCCTCTGTGTCGTCGCGTGTCAGCGGCCGTTGCCGAACGTCGGCGTGATATCACCGACCGTGGCCTGATGCTGAATGTCATGCACCCACTGATGATGGGTCACATCGGCCTGAGCCGGCGCAGCCAAACCAACCAGGGCGGCAGCAAAACCGGTGACAATGGCGCCGGCAAATCCAAACTTCTTCATGGCAAAGCCCCTTCTGTCTCAGATTCGAGCCGTGGCAGATGTCGCGGTTCGGATGTCTCCTCCACCGGTTCGGGGGATTCCTACCCGGTCTGACACCCACAACAGCCCGCCCAACCCGGTTAATTCCACTGGCAGAAATTGACCGCCACCTGGCAGAAACCCGAACACTTAAACGTCGGCCAGACGTACCTATTTTTCTGTCTCAGCGAGCTTCTCCAGAAGCGGCGTCAGCCGGAAGTCGACGAGCTTGCGCATCACCAGCGATGTGTTCGTCTGCTCGACGCCGTCGATGTCGAGTATCTGGCCTGCTACTCGGTAGAGATCATCGGCCTCGCGGGCGACGACGTGGATCAGCAGATCGGTCGCGCCTGCAAGCCCTTGTACTTCGATGACCTCGGGAACCTGCTCCAGCGCCTGGGCTATAGCCGCTAGCTTGCGCTGCGTGACGCGGGTCAGGATGAACGCGGTCAACGGGTAGCCCAGGGTGGCTGGGTCGATGCGCCGCTCGAACGAGCGCAGCACGCCGAGCTGTTCCAGTTTGTTGATGCGCGCCTGGACGGTATTTCGCGATAACTGCGTCTTGTCGGCCAATGCGATCACCGTGGCCCGGGGATCGGCGTTGAGCGCCTTGAGGATCCGAGCATCAAGGGTGTCGACCCTGGTTTCCGTGGACAAAATGACAACCTCCAACCGATGGACCGACCGCCATCTGAGCAAAATGCCCAATCTAGCGGCTCGAACTTGTCCAAAGTGTAGTTCGATGCTCGACTTAATAGCGAGTTCTGCACCCCTTAGAGCTCCGACGGCCGTGTCAGCCCGCCCCGCAGCGCCTGTGCTCTCACCCGAGCCCGTGTACCGCGACGGGTCTTCGCCGTGTTCACGACCTGAGCACGGCGAAGGCCGGTCGAACAATCTCAGAACTCGCAAGCAAGGAAGCCACCGATGGACCGCTCGCAATCAGTCGATGCATGGACTCATGTCGCCGACACGTCAGCAGACGCCTCCCTCCGCGAAATCGAGGACCGCGTGCTGTGGCTGTCGACGTCGATCGTCCACCACGCCAACCGTGTTCGGCCCAACCCGACGGGCCTGAAGGTGGGTGGCCATCAGGCCTCGTGTGCCTCTATGACATCGATCATGACGTCGCTGTGGTTCGAACAGCTCCAACCGGGCGATCGGGTTTCGGTGAAGCCGCATGCTTCCCCCGTACTGCACAGCATCAACTATCTGCTGGGCGAACTCGATCAGAAGTACCTGACCACGTTGCGGGAATTCGGCGGTCTGCAGTCTTATCCAAGTCGATCGAAAGACCCTGACCCCGTTGACTATTCGACCGGTTCGGTGGGAATTGGCGCGACTGCCCCGATCTGGGGCACGATCGCGCGCCGTTACGTCGACACACAAATCGGCGCCGCGGGCAAAGGTCGTCAGTACTCGTTGGTAGGCGACGCCGAACTTGACGAAGGGGCGGTGTGGGAAGCCATCTTGGACAACTCCGTTACCGAACTCGGGGAGATCGTCTGGATCGTCGACCTCAACCGCCAGTCACTCGACCGCGTCGTGCCCAACATCGCGGCCGGAAGGCTGGAGTCGATGTTCTCGGCCGCCGGGTGGCAAGTGATCAATGTGAAGTTCGGTGCCCAGCTCGAGGCGTTGTTCGCACAGAGCGGTGGGCCGGCACTGCGCACCCGCATCCTGGAGATGCCCAACCCCGAATACCAACGTCTGCTGCGCTGCTCAGCCGAGGAACTACGGGACAGGCTGCCCGGCAACAGAATAGGTGCCGACGAGATCTCCGCACTGATCGGCGACCTGGGGGACGACGCGTTGCTGGCCGCGATCCGCAATCTGGGCGGTCACGATCTCGGTGCACTGCGAGCCGCCTACGCCCAAATCGACGACACCCGGCCGACGGTGATCATCGCCTACACCATCAAAGGCCACCGACTGCCCACCCAGGGCCATCCCCAGAACCACTCGTCACTGCTCACGATCGAGCAGTACGAGCAGTTCGCCACCGAACTCGGAATGGACCCGAACAATCCTTGGTTACGCTTCGACACCGGTAGCGCACCCGCAGAGCTCTGCGCCAAGACCACCGAGAGGCTGCGGCGCGAGCCGGTGGCCCTGTCTACTCCCCCGGCAGTGCCCGTCGACACCGGTCGGACGCCCTCGGGCACGTCGTCGACCCAGGCCGCGCTCGGACGGGTTCTGCTCGACCTGAGCCGTCAAGCTCCTGACGCAGCCAAGCGCGTGGTCACTGTGAGCCCCGACGTCAGTTCGACGACGAACCTGGCGGGTTGGCTCAACAAGGTCGGCGTGTGGTCACCGAATGAACGGCGGAACTGGTTCGACGACGACCCGGAGACGATCATGCACTGGCGGGAGAAACCGACGGGACAGCACATGGAACTCGGCATCGCCGAGACCAATCTCGTCGGCCTGATCGGTGAGCTCGGCGCGACGTGGAGCCGATGGGGCCAGCCCCTTTTCCCGATCGGTGTGGTCTATGACCCGTTTGTGGAGCGCGCCCTCGAGCCGTGGTCCTACGGCATTTATGCAGGAGGGCAATCGATTCTGGTCGGGACGCCATCTGGGGTGTCGCTCGCAGCCGAGGGTGGTGCGCATCAATCCATCAAGACACCATCGATCGGACTCGAGCAACCCGGCTGCATCAGTTACGAGCCGGCATTCGCCATCGATGTCGAGTGGACGTTGCTCTCATGCATCGGCCGGCTGGGTCGGCCGGACGGTTCGTCGTCGTATGTGCGGCTGTCCACCCGACCGGTGGATCAAACTTTGGCGTCGGTTCCCAACGATCCCGCCGCCCGGGAACGCCGGAGAAAACAAGTTGTCGCCGGTGCATACCTGCTGCGCCGCGCAGGTGGCACACCCCAAGTCACTGTGGTCGGCATGGGAGCAATGATCACCGAATCCCTGCAGGCCGCCGATCGACTGGCCGAGCAAGGCATCGCCGCCGACGTCATCTGCGTGACCAGCCCCGGACTACTGTTCGACGGATTGCAAGCTCGCCGAGGGCTTTCCGAGAGCCCATCGTGGATTCTCGATCAGGTTTTCCCGGCCGATCGAGCCGCCCCCATGGTGACAGTGCTCGACGGGCACCCGCATACGTTGGCGTTCCTCACCGGTATCAACAATGTGACGGGAGCCGCTCTCGGGGTGAGCCGCTTCGGACAGGTCGGCTCGCTCGATGACGTCTACCGGTATCACGGCATCGACACCGACAGCATTGTCAGCGCAGCGCTCGACCTGACCGAACGGAACGTGAAATGACCACCACCACAAGCACTACCAACGTCGAGCTACCTGCACTCGGCGAGGCGGTGACCGAGGCCACCATCACCCGGTGGCTCAAGGCAGTAGGCGATGAGGTCGAGCACGACGAACCCCTGCTCGAAGTTGCCACCGACAAGGTCGACACCGAAGTCTGTTCGCCCGCAGCCGGGATCCTGGCTCAGATCATCGAGCCGGAGGACGCCGTGGTCGAAGTCGGCGCCGTCATCGCGGTGATCAGTGCGGCCGCACCAGCTTCCATCGAGGCCGGGCCCCCTGAGCCGGAGAACGTTCCGGCAGCCGCCGAGCCGGTACCGGCGCCCCAGCCAGCCGAAACACCAACGGACCGAGTCGAAAAGCTCCCGAGGATCCGGCGCACAATCGCCCAACGCATGCTGGCGTCACTGCAGACATCGGCGCAGTTGACGACAGTGATCGAAGTCGACCTGACCAATGTCGCAGCGGTGCGCAACCGCAACAAGGCGGAATTCCACGTCCGAACCGGTCATAAGCTGTCGTATCTGCCGTTCGTCGTCCGCGCTGCCGTGGAAGGCCTTGCCGCACATCCGGTTATCAACTCCTCACTGAACGCCGACTGCACCGAAGTCACCTACCACAGTGCCGTCCATCTCGGACTCGCCGTAGACAGCGACAAGGGCCTGATGGTGCCGGTGATCCGCAATGCCGAATCAATGACGTTGGCCGACTTGGCAGAGGCCATCGCAGCGTCGGCCCTGGCGGTGAGATCCGGCTCGATACGACCGGACGATCTGTCCGGAGGAACCTTCACCATCACCAACACCGGCAGCCGCGGCGCGCTGTTCGACACCCCGATCATCAACCAACCCCAGTCGGCCATCCTGGGTGTCGGCACAGTGGTCGAACGACTCGTACCTGCACGCGATGAGCTCGGCAACCTCCTGGTCAAAACCAGTTCAATGGCCTATCTTTCGTTGTCCTATGACCATCGGATCATCGACGGCGCCGACGCCGCGCGGTACCTCGCCACGGTGCGCGAGCGACTCGAACGAGGCTTCGACGACGCGGATCTTCGATGATTAACGAGCCCTCAACTTCAAGGCCTCCACTGTCACGAGCTACGAACGGCAACTCGCGTACTGAAGACAGCCGTATGGTGTCGTTTGTGGTCCGGTGGGGACCATTCGATCACGGTGATGAGTACATTCTGCCGGAGTTCGGCATGGCCCCGGCGATTTTCTATCGTCGAGTGCTGGTGCTCGTCCGGGACGCACCACCCCCGGCGATGGGCGAATCTGATCGACAACGTGTGATCGGGCTGTGCTTAGCCAAACTCGCCGCTCTGAGCGTTCCCGATCGAACTCGCACTCGTTCGGCCGGTCACCCGCCGAACTCCTGACAACGGGAACCCAATGCCCCGTCGCACGAGAGGCCGCATACGTGCTGAACACTATCGACCGCGCGGGAAAGGTGCTCGATCTCTTCACGGCTGAGACACCTGAGTGGGGTGTGACGGCGGTTGCCGCAAGACTGCAGCTGCCGAAGTCGACGACCTTCGACGTCATGGCCAGTCTCGCAGCGATTGGTATGCTGCAACAGACTTCAGGCGACCGCTATCGACTCGGCTGGCGCGTTCTGCACATCAGTCGTCGGCTCATGAGTTCCAGCTGCCTTGACGCAAACGCGAATCGCCGCGTGGCGGTGCTCGCCCACCAGCTGTCAGCTGTGGTCACCATCGGTGCATGGGACGGCCAAGGTGTCGTCTGTATCGCAAACGCGTCAACGGACGGCACGGAGCCGATAGTCACTGACGCAGTCCATATCTCCGGTCACACCTCGGCACTCGGAAAACTGCTCATGGCGCAGCTACCGTGGCCGACGGTAGAAGAACGGATCGAACGAAGCGGATTGCCAAAGTTCACGGAGAAATCGGTGGATGACGTGAATATCTTTCGGGCCCAGCTTATCTCCGCTCGACGCGACGGCGTTGCGATGGAGTACGGTGAGACCTTCCCGGGCCAGTCGTGCGTTGCCGTAGGCATTTATCAACGTGACCACCGGGCGATTGCGGCCTTGTCGATCAGCGTGCCGACGGAACGACTGCTGAGTCGGAGTGAAGAATACTGCCGTATCGCCCGGCGGACAGCCCGTAGCCTCGTCATACAGAACGAGGTTCCGCCAGGCTGAAACGCTCATAGACCGCTTGTCAGCACGGCATGGTGGCTCTCGCGGGACACGGTGTGGCGGTGTGGGTCGGCCGGGCAAATGGGGTTGCCAGCTCCCTCGGACCCGTTGACCGCGTCACCGTGCTCACCGGCGCATCATCGTTGCGCGCGACATTGCTGCCGGTGACGTCACTTCCATGAGTGAAGGACATCCCACCCATCGCTACAGCCGCTGCCGCACCCATCACAGCCGACAGCGTCTTGACGCTTCCGATGACGCGCCGAATAGTGTTCGCTCCCATAGTGTTCTCCCATCGAGGTACCGGCCCGCCGGCACTCCGGAAGGCCATTGATAGTGACGGGAGCCACAATGCCCGTGAAATATGATGCAGGTCATCAGTTGTCCGACTATTTCGGATCCGTTTTCGTCGCCGTCTCCGCGGAGGCCGGTTGGAGTGCTTTGTATGCCAACATGTCTGGCCGCAGCATCGGCACAACGCAGATGGTCGAGGTGCCCACCGCAACGAATTCACTGTTGCCGTGCCGAATTAACTGGCAAGGAGGACTTCGTCTTCGCTAACCGTCACTGGGGTTCGGTGACATCGCGGCGCAGGGAACGCTGCACACGACGCATTCGCGCGACCCAATCGTCATAGTCCGCACCCTTGCCGCGAAACATGTCCAGGACCTCCCGGTGCGGTAGAACCATGAAGCGGTCTTCTCGTATGGCGTCGATCGTTTCCGCCGCAACCTCCGCTGCGCTGATGACCCTGCCGGACTTGATGATCGATCGCGCGCTGATTTGACTCGAGGGCCCCTGAGAGGAACGCACCGCGTCAAGGAGGGGCGTATCGACTCCCAGTGGACACACACAGCTCACGCCTATTCCGTCCTCGCTGTGTGTGATTGCGAGCCATTCGGCGAATCCGACCGCGGCGTGCTTGGTGACGGCATACCCAGCCGAACCGAGCTGAGTCAGCAGGCCGGCTGCCGATGCGACCGACACGAAGTAGCCACTGCCCCGGGTGAGCCATCCCGGCAGCAGCAGCTCCGCTGCATTGATATGAGCGCGCAGATTGATCGCAAGGATCTTGTCCCAGTCACCGGTGTCGCCGAGCCCTGTAGCACCCATGATGCCGGCATTGGCGACGAAGAGGTCGACGGACCCGAAGTGCCGTTCGGCGCCAGCGATCAAGCTTGTGATGCCGTCAACGGTGGACGCATCCGCCTGAACACTCGTTGCGGCGTCACCGATGCGCTTCGCAGCGTCCGTGGCCTTATGCTCATCGAGGTCGCCGATCACCACCTGCGCTCCATTCCTGGCTAGTTCGATCGCCAGTGCGCGGCCGATTCCTGATCCGCCGCCGGTGACGACGGCAACCTTGTTCTCGATCTGCATTCTGATCCCGTTCCCGTCACACCAGGCATGTGTTCGCTATCTAGCGGGGCAGCACGGTGACGGAGATATCGCCGGAGTGGTAGCGCTGCCTCATCAGCTTTTTGTCGTACTTGCCAACGCCTGTGCGCGCGATGGTGTCGACCACGGCCCACCGTTCGGGCAGCCACCATCGCTGCACCCGCTCGCCGAGCCAGGTCTTGAGGTCTTCGACCCGCGTGTCGGAGCCTGGGCGGAGTGTCACCAATGCGAGTGGTCGCTCATCCCAACGGGTGTCAGGTACACCGATGACGGCAGCTTCGACCACATCGGGATGTCCGACAAGAGTGGTCTCAAGGTGAACGGAACTGATCCATTCGCCACCGGACTTGATGACGTCTTTGGCTCGGTCCGTGAGCGTCAGGTATCCGTCCGCGCTGATGTGTCCGATGTCGCCCGTGTGTAGCCAGAGTTGCCGGTCGGAGTCGGTAGAGAAGTTCTCGGCATCGATGCCACGGTGGTAGCTACCGGTGATCCATGGGCCACGCACTTGCACTTCGCCGACCGATTGGCCGTCGCGGGGCAGAACAGTACCCGCGTCGTCGACGATGCGTCCTTTGGTGCCGAACAAGAATCGGCCGGTGCTGTTGAGCTTTCGCTGCTGATCGGCAGTCGGCACACCGTCGGGAGTATCGGCGATGGTGACGATCGGGCTGGTCTCAGTCATGCCCCACGCTTGGACCAGTGGTACGGCGAACTCGTCACGGTACGCGGCGACCAGGGATGCCGGCACCGCGGCGCCGCCACACAACACCCGACGCAACGAGTCGATTCGATGGCCAGGGTTGTCGCGCAACCACTGCAGCATATCGTTGAAAACCGTCGGCACACCTCCAGACAGCGTGGCACCGTGCCTTGTGATCATGTCTACGAGCGTGTCGGGTTTGAGGTGGCGGTGCGGCAATATCAGTGTTGCGCCGGCCATCAGCGATGCGTACGGAATGCCCCACGCGTTGACGTGAAACATGGGCACAATGGGAAGCACCCGGTCATGAGAGGAGATACCCGCAACGTTGGCCGTGCAGACGGCAAGGGCGTGCAAGTAGACCGACCGATGACTGTAGACAACACCTTTGGGATCCCCCGTGGTTCCACTGGTGTAGCACATTGCCGCTGCGCCGTGTTCGTCGAGCGCCGGCCACGCGAAGCTGGCGGACTGACTGTCCACGAGTTGCTCGTAGGTGACCACGTTGGGTACCAGACCTGATACCTCAGCCAGTTGAGCGTCGGTCGGATCACCGGCGACGACAAGAGCGACCAACTCCGGCATGAGCGGCAACGCCGGCCGCAGCGTGTCGAGCAGACTGGCATCGACGATGATGATCCTGTCATCGGCATGGGCCGCGATGTAGCCAAGTTGCTCAGCGGTGAGACGAATGTTGAGAGTGTGCAGGACCGCGCCGGAGCACGGCGCGGCGAGGTATGCCTCGAGGTGCTGCTGGTTGTTCCACATGAAAGTCGCAACCCGGTCACCGGCACCGATGCCGAGAGCGGCCAGCCCGTTGGCCAGCTGAGCCGCACGCGTGGCGACTTGAGCGTATGTGGCGACGCGTGCGTCGGTGTTCGGGCCTGTGTAGGTGATGACCTCGGAATCACCGAAGGTTCCATCGATCCCGTCCAGGATCGCGGTCAGCGTCAGCGGGACGTTCTGCATGGTGGCGCGCATGGTCATGGGTGTGGTTTTTCCGATCATCTGTCGCGCCCGTACGCGCGAAGTAAACAGTCAGGTTGTGAATCACACGGATATAAGGACCCGTTCTCAACTCCGGGAGGTGTAGAGCACGAACGCATTGCCCCATGGATCCTCGGCCACCGCTCGAGTTTCGTGCGGACCCGCACTGGGCGCGACACGCAATGTGCCGCCGGCGTCCAGCATCGCTTCTAAGGAGGCGTTCACATCAATTACATTGAAAGAAGCGACAATTGAAGTTCCCGCGAGATCCTCGCCCGGACCGGCGAGCGCGAGGGGGGTCCCGGCATCGAGCATCGCAAACCGCACCCCATCGACGAACTTGACGGGCAGCGTCAAAGCCCGATGGTAAAACTCAGCTGCGGCCACGACATCAGCGACCGGGTACATCACGTTGCCGATCGACGCGCGGGTGACATGTGCCATTTGCATAGGTTCCTTCGAATCCGTCAGGGGCCAATGAAATCAATGCGCTACAGCAGAGAGGCCGCGTGGTTCCGGTACGGCGGGAAGCGCGGACACGGTCAGGCCGCACGTGGAGGCCAGGCGCACATTCTCCGCGCCGGCCAAAGTCACTGCGGTGAAACCGAGCTCGATGAGCATTGCCGTAACGCAACCGTGAATCAGCTCTGATTCCGACACGGACAACCGCGGGGCAGACGTGATGGGGGGCCGCAGATACACGACAACTCCGCCGTCTGTTGCGAGACCCTCACGCCACCTGTCGAATTCGAGTCTGCAACTGCAACCAGCGGCGAGTTGTGGGTCGTGATGTACACATTCGACTACAACAGACACCACTGGATCCGCTCCGGGTGTCGAGCCACCGATGAAAACCGTATGCCGAGCGCCCGTCAGTTGGTCTTCGAAATCGACCGCCCGGACGGGCTGGCCAGCCGACTGATCCACCCGATTCTGAACGAGCAGAACCCGTTTACGACGGCCATCACCGTGATGAAGGCGGTGGTGAACGACACTGTCAATGTGCACCATCGGCAAATTGTGTCTCTGAGCGAACGCACGGATGGCGGACTCCCGCGGTAACTCGCCGTCCTCGTCCAACAGCGCAGCGGTTAGGCCCACTGGCGGGAGCCCTGCGATGACGCAAAGATCCACCGCCGCTTCGGCACTCCTTTGGCGCGTGAGAACTCCGCAGCAGGCCGTCTTCACCGGGAGGACATGACCGGGCCGCACTAAATCACTGGGACGGGAGCTTTTGCTTGCCAGCACGCGCGCGGTACGGGCGCGGTCTGTCGCGCTGATACCGGTACTGATCCCGTGCGCGGCATCTACCGCGACCGCAAACATCGGCGCTTCATCGTCGGAGTCGCCACCGCGGGCCATGGTTGGCAGGTCGAGTTCGTCTGCGCGACGTTCGGGTAGCGCCGCGCAGACGAGCCCCGACGTGAACCGCACCAGCCATGCCGTCCAATGCGGCGTGGCGTGAGCAGCGGCGATCAAGACATCGGCCACGACTCGATCGTCGGTACCGCTGAGAACGAGAACCGGAGTCCCACCGTGTAAGGCGTCAACGGCTCGATCGATAGATCGCTGTGCTGCACAACTACGCGCTGTCATGAGTCATGGCCAATTGCGAGCATTCGAAAACCGCTGTCATGAAACACCAGCGGCGGCACGCCCTCGTTCGTCGCGGCCGCCTTGACTTCGAGCAGGACCACGTCGTGGTCGCCGGCAGAAATGGACGTGGAGATCTCGCAATCGAGGTGCGCCGCGGCGTCCCTCAGCAGCACCGCATCGGTTTCCGTGGCGAACCAGGAGACCCCGGCGAATCGATCCACATTCTTGGACGCAATCTGGCGACACGCGGCTTCGTGCCGCGACGCCAGGACGGGGACACCGAGATGGCGTCCCTCAGCCAGTAGCGGCCAGGTCGTTGACGTGTGCTGTACGCAGATGGACACCAACGCCGGATCGATGGAGACCGGTGTGAACGAAGTGGCAACAATCCCGACCGGTTGTCCATCGCGCAGTGCGCACACCGCGGCGACGCCGGTCGGATAGCGACCGTAAAGTCTGCGTAGTTTCGACACATCCCGGTCAGAATCCCCAGACAAAACGGGATCGAGGGTAGTCATCGCTTGTACTCCGTTCTCGTGGATGTCACGCGCCGCGGGCGCGGGCGTAATCCGCGATGAGGGACGTCACCGCGTCGAGGCACGCCGCCCCAATCCATTCCGACGCGCCTTCCGGATCTCCCAGAACGCCGTTGGGAGACACTGCTCCAATTCCGTCTTGAAATGCGCGATCGAGTAGCTGCTGGTCCACCTTGCCGGCGTAGCCGCGGGCGAACCGGTCGAGGCGGACTCTCTGCGGATGCAATGCGAGCATCACCGATGTTTCCGCGACGTCGGCATGCCCGCCCACGTTGGCGCCCAGAGACGCCACGCTGTCCGCCGCCAATTGCCATGCGTTCAATATGGCCTCGGTATCGGAGAAGACGATGACCGTCAGCGGCGCGAGTGCTGCCGCGAGTCGCACCTCGAAGTCGCGCATTACGGGATGGTTGCCGATGTGCCCGGAGAACATGACGATTCGCTCGAATCCATGTTCGGCGAGGTGGCTGCAGTAGTCGTGACAGACCGCCTCCAGCGTGGACGCGCGAAGCGACAGGGTGCCGGTGAAGCCGAGGTGGTGCGGTGAATATCCCACGCGAACCGTCGGCAGAACCAACGCGCCCCCAAGACGGCGCGCGACCCGCACCGCGAGCTCGTCAGCATGGTCGGCATCCATCGACAGCGGTAGGTGCTGACCGTGCTGTTCCACCGCGCCCAGTGGGAGGACTGCTGTGCGTGCCCCGTCCGCGACCGCCGCGGTGATCTCGGCGCTTGTCATGAACTCGAACCGAATCTCGTCCATCGATTCCCCTAGCTCGGATTCCCGCCGGTGAAGCGCGCCTGGCGGGCAATCTCCCCCTGTTCGCCAACGTCGTACATATCGTCGACGAGGTCACTGAACGACGCGAGGATTGCGGAGCGTCGTATGGTCCCTTTGAGCGTCAACTCACCCTCGGCAGCCGACAGCAGTCGTGGCAGTACGCGGAACTTCTTCAACTGCAACGGTCTTGAGAGTTCGGAGTTGACTTCGTCGATCCACGCGGTCAACACGGCATCCCGCTCAGCGGTAGTCATGGCCCGTGCCTCTTCGCTCGGGCCGACCAGCACCGTCAGATACTTGCGTCCCTCACCCACGACGATCGCCTCATCGATGTGCGGGCTGGCCTTGAGGCGAAGCTCGATTGGCTGTGGGCTGACGGTTTTTCCTCCGCTGGTCTTGATGATGTCTTTGATCCTGCCGATGATCCGCACTTCCCCGTCGGGGGCCATCTCCACCAGATCACCTGTGCGATACCAGCCGTCATCCATCGCAGCGGCGGTCGCCTCGGGATCGTTCAGGTAACCACGGAAGAGGCATGGGCTGCGCAGCTGCAGCTCCCCCTCGCCGGAAACCCGCGCTTCCCACCGTGGATCGGGCATGCATTTCCCGATCGTTCCGGGCGCCGGGAACGCCCGATCCCACTGGGCGATAACCGATCCGCAAGTCTCTGTTGTGCCGAAAAGCTCGCGAAGGTCAAGCCCCCATGTCTGCCACAACGCTGTCACCTCGGGAGACATGCTGCCCGAGGCAGTCCAGCCGACCCTGATGCGGTCCATACCGACCTTGGCACGCAGGGGAATGAACACGCAACGGAGACAGACGTTGTAGAGACGCCTCATATACCAAGGGACATAACGATTCTTCCAGCGCATGTCGCTTACTCTGCGGGAGACCTGCATCGCTATCGCGTACTGCATGCGGAAGGCAAAACCAGACTCCGAGAGCTGCTGGAGCAGTTCTCCGGCGAGCTTCTCGTGCATCCGAGGTGGCCACAGGACCGCTGTCGGCCGCACGCCGACGAGCGCGTCCAGCCGTTGATCCATGGTGCAATAGGTAATGACGAGGCGAGTCATGATCGGGGTGAACACCCCGATCAACGCGGGCGCAACGTGTGAGAGGCCAAGGAACGCGACGAGGTCGTGCCTGACCCTGCCGACCTCCGGGTACGACATGGCGAAGGCCAGCACGGAGTACTGCAGAGTCCGATGTGTGTGGATCACACCCTTCGGCGCACCGGTAGATCCTGATGTATAGAACAGAGCCGCCGGCTGGTCGATGTCGCCCGCCCCGACCAGCGTTGCAAACAATTCCGGCTCTGCCAGGGCGAGGGATTGGCCGCGATCGCATAGTTCGCTCCAGTGCACGGACCGTACGGACGCCGGTAACCCCTGGGGTTCGGTGTCGAGACCGACCGTCGCACGCAGTCGAGGCAAGTCGTGCGCTACAGCGGCCACCTTCGCGGCGTCTGCTGCGGTTTCTGCGAAAACAACGGTGGCCTCGGAACTCTCCAGCGCCTGTTTGACTTCCGCGACTGAGCTGGTGGGGTACACACCCACGGGTACCGCACCAAGACTGAGGATCCCCAGCGCGGCGATGACCCACTCCTGCCGGGTCGCCGACGCGATGGCAACCCGGTCACCGGGCGCAGCGCCGAGGCCATGTAGACCAAGCGCGACCTCGCGTACCTGCTGGAGATACTCGCTCCAGGTGGTCGGGCGGGCGACGCCGTCCACCCAGCTGCAATAGGCAACCACGTCCGGTTCACGCTCGGCGCGGTCGCAGAGCATCTGAGCGAAAGTTCGATTCACTGCCTCGAAACCCGCCAGTGTTTTCAGCACTGGCACCTCGTCGGGTCCGGTCGACGAGGACGCCGGCGCACTCGAGTTCTGCATCTTCATATTCAGCCCAATTCCTCAGCCAGGTCATAGAGTTCGGTGCCGGTATAGCGGCGGGTGACCTGCCACTGGCCGTCGATGACCTGGAAAATGCCGTAATCGGGGGCCGCGGTGTTGGTCGAAGTGAAGTCCACCGGACCGGATGCGCCCTGGTAGTCGATTTTCTCGCCTTTGGCCAGTAGTTCGAGCCCCTCATCGACTGTGTAAACCGGCTTACCGCCCGAATCGGTGACTTTGTGCAAGTTTTCGGCGATCGCGACCCCGGTGGCTTCTCCCCCGGCCGCCATCGCCAAGATCGCCGAGACGATTGCGTCGTAGGTGAGGCCGGCCGTCGGTTGTTCGGCAATCTCGTTGCCTTCTTGCTGTCCGTACTCTTCGGTCAGCAGCTCCCGCATTCCCGCGATGGCCGGGGAATCGGCGGCCATGGGCGTCTGACCGAACGCGCCTTCCAAGTATTGAGCACCGACCTCCTTGATCAGGACCGGGTAGGTCAGCTCGGAGATGAACGACCAATTGCCGGGAAGGCGCAACCGTGCCCACTCACGCAAGATCGGCACGGCAGGTTCGACAGAGCCCGCGAGGAACACCATGTCGGGCTTGGGCTCGAACGCGCTGCGGACCTCTGGGAGGTACGAGCTTTGACCACCGTTGAACGCGACCTTCGCGACGACCTTGCCGCCGAGCTTCGTGTAGAAGTCCTCGACCCAATTAGATGTACTACGCGCAGAGTCCACGTTCTCGTACAGAATCGACAAAGTCTTGAAACCCTGATCCCAGATGTTCTTCGCCACCGTCAGACCGTCGAAGGTGTCCGGTCCGACAGTGCGGAAGGTGTATGGATTGGCTCGGGCGTCGAATTCGACCATACCTGCATACGGCGATGCGATCACCACTTCGCTTCGCTCCGCCTGATTGAGCGTTGCCATGAAGGTCCCCGATGTCGGCCCGATGATGAATTGAGCGTTGTCACTGTTGATGAGCTTGGTGACCGCACGGACTCCATCCTCGGCGTTGAACTTCTCGTCCTCGCTCACCACTTTCAGTTTGGTGCCGTTGATGCCACCGAGATCGTTGACACGGTTCACGACCGCGCGGGTCAACGAATCGACAGGGCCGCCCCAAACCGCCGCTTCTCCGGACAGCGGCGCGGCGACACCGATCACTGCCGTGCCGTCGCCGTCACCACATCCGACGAGCGCTGCCCCCGTAGCCACTGCGACGGCCATCGCCGACAGCTTGCGCACTGCCGTACCGAGTCTGTCCATCTCTCAAATCTCCTGTACCAGAACAAAATCAGGCGGTCGGAATTCGGGCGCCCAAGAAAATCTCGGCGAAGTTCGGGTCGGCCAACAGCTCCGGCCCGCTCGCCTCGTGCCGGATCTGACCTGAATCCATCAGGAACACTCGCTTGCACAAGGGGAGAATCTGGCTCGGGTGTTCCTCGATCACCCAGAGGACACCGGTCCCACCGCGCTCGATGCGACAAATCTGTTCGATCAGCGAATCGACAATCTGGGGAGCGAGACCCGTCGTTGGTTCATCGAGGATCAACAGTTGTGGTCGCATCAGCAAGGATGAGGCGATCGCGAGCTGCTGACGCTGGCCTCCGGAGAGTGTTCCCGCTCGTTGCTTGCGCCGCTCGGCAAGGATCGGAAAGGTCTCGAAGACCTCGTCGAGCCGCTCACGTGGCAGGCGCATCGCGCGCGTGACAACCTCGAGATTGTCCTCAACCGACAGTGCCCCAAAGACGTTGCGTAACTGAGGGGTATAGCCAAGGCCGCGGCGTGCCCGCTCGCGCGCGGACATCCCTTCGAGATTCTCCCCGTCGAGCGTTACAGACCCGCCGCGAGCATCGACCACTCCGGCGATGGTCTGGACGAGTGTCGTCTTACCCGCCCCGTTGGGGCCGATGATGGCGGTGATGGACCCGTGTTCGGCGCTGAGGGTGACGCCCCGGATGATGTTGTTGCGACCATATCCGCTGGTCAGATTCTCGACATCAAGCAGTGGCATGGCGCGCTCCCAGATAGGTCTCGACAACGACGGGATTGCTGATGACCTCGGCCGGCGGACCGTTCGCGATGACCCGGCCGTCGTACATGACATACAGCGCATCGGAGATCGCGTTTATGAACGACATGTTGTGCTCGATCACCAGGACCGTCATATTGTCGTCGGTGCACAGATCCCGCACGGTCATCGACAGCCGATGCTGGTCGTCGGGGTTGAGCCCAGATGACGGCTCATCCAGCATCAGCAACGACGGCGGCTCCATGAGCAGACGGGCGATCTGGAGCAGACGCCCTTGCCCAATCGACAGATCGCCTGCGCGAGTGTTCGCCAGCTCGGTCAGTCCCATGCGGTCCAGGAGATCCCAGGCACGTCCGACCAGGATGCGTTCACCGGCAGCCACACCGCGTGGTGACGCGAAGAGGCGCCAGAGACGCTCACCTGGCGCCGAGCGCGCCGAGGTGAGCAGATTCTGCAGAACCGACATGTCGGTGAAATCGGCGGTGTTCTGGAATGTCCGCTTGAGGCCCATCCGCGCAAGCCGATGCGTCGGCGCACCCGTGATGTCACGGCCGTTGAAGATAACCGCGCCCATGTCAGGCCGGAGAAACCCGGAGATCGCGTTGAACAGCGTTGTTTTCCCGGAGCCATTCGGGCCGATCAGGCCGGTAACCACGCCCGGGCTGATCTTCATCGCGACACCGTCGAGCGCCCGTAACTGGCCGAAAGTCTTTACCAGACCGGACACTTCGAGTAAGGGATCCGGGGTGGGCATCATCGGCCTCCCGCCGCGGTGGTGGCCAGCACAGGTGCCGACAGGTTGGTGGTGCCGGGTCTCGGGTAGTTGGCCAAACGCGGCCGGAACAGACCACCCGGCCAGAACAGCAGGATCAGGATTAGGACCAGTCCCTGCAGGGCATCCTGCAGACTGGCCATGACTTCAGAGGTGAGGAAGCCGGCCTCGATGTAGGTGAGCCCCTCTCGTAGGCCGAGAAGCACCACCGCGCCGAGCACCGCACCCGCGTTGCTGCCGATCCCGCCGATGATCAATGCGATGAAGACGGTGAAGGTGATGTTCACGTTGAAGAAGGTCGGCGTGAGGATCGACAAGTACCAGACGTACATGACTCCGGCCAGGCCCATAAAAAATGAGGCGAACACGAAGGCCTTGAGTTTGACCGCGTAGACGTTCACTCCGAGCGAGCGCGCAACGGCTTCGTTTTGGTTGACGGCGAGCAGGCTCCGACCGTACGCGGATTGCGTCACACGCCGGAAGACAAGGAAACTAATTCCCAGTATCACCAACACAAGTGCCGCGACATACAGTGACTGGGCTCGGCCCGGAATGCTGTCAAGACTGGGCACAGGTGCATCCAGGAGACCGCGCGCACCATTTGCGATCGCCGGCTGGTTGATGAAGAGCTGACGCATCACCTCGGCCAGTGCCAGGGCTACTACCGCGAGATACTCGCCGCCGATCCTCAGCAGGCCGCATCCCACGACGAGAGCGAGAAGCGCGGCTGCCAGACCACCGATGATGGTGCCGGCCCACCAAGGCAGGCCCAGGCCGAGAATGTAGGTATACGAACCGGATTGGGTAGGCATCACTGTGAGCGCGTAGGCGTACGCCCCGATTCCGAAGAACGCTGCCACGCCGAAGTTGACCATTCCGCCGAAACCGAACTGCAAGTTCAACGCGAGAGCTGCGACCGCATAGATGCCGATCAGGATGGCCAGCCCGCCGACAATCAGCAGAGTGCTCACGCGACACGCTCCTTCGGACCGCTGAAAAGGCCCTCGGGCCGGACGAAGACAACCAGGGCTATGGCGGCGAAGACCACCATCTGGGTGTACTCCGAGGGAATTGCCAAGGTCGCCAAGCTTGAGGTGAGACCGACCAGAATGGCGGCAAGCATCACACCGTAAATGCTGCCGAGCCCGCCGATGATCGCGGCAGCGGAGATGACCAGCACCTGATCCCAGCCGAGTTCGGGATAGATGCGTGCCGTGAGCGCAATCAGAGTCCCGGCCAGCGCCGCAAGTGCGCTGGCGACTGCCCAGGTGAGGTACTGCAGATACGAGGTGTTCACCCCCCGAATCTGTGCAAGCGCCTGATTGTTCGCCATCGCCCGCAACGCCCGGCCGCTGTAGGACTTCGAGAGCCAGAAGTGCAATGCCACAACGACTAATGCAGCGGTGCCGATGACAGCGATCTGGTCGGCGCCTGCGACCGCGACACCACCGACACTGATGGTCTTCTGCAGTGGCACATCCAGCGTCTTCACGCCGAATCCGGTGAAGAGCTCGATCATCGCGTGCAGGAAGAATGCGAGACCCACCGAGGCAATCATCGGAATATAGTGCGGGCGTTGACGCATCGGCCAAAAGATCGCTCTCGCAGTCACCACGCCCACCAATGTCGTGACGATGATCGCCAGGATGCACGACACGATCCAGTGCAACCCGACCAAGACGTTGAATCCGTACGCGCTGAAGCCACTGAGCACGATGAGCTGAGGATGCGCGATGTTCAGGAAACCCTCGACCCGGCGCAAAAGTTCGAAGCCCACCGTGGCCAGCAGCAGAACCGCGCCGCTGACCAGTCCGGCAACGACGACGATCAACACGACTGTGCCTTGTCTGCGGAAGCCCTTCGGCCACTCCATCGTTGCCGCAGCTCGCGTGCGAGCGGATCGTCGAAGTAGTCGGCGGCAGCCTTCAGCGTCCGTTGAAGGGACGCATCGTCAGTTACATCGTCCGGATCGTTGACGCTGCTCTTCAAGGCACCATAAAGCACGGGCGCCTTCGAGCCGGCGGCGCGCGCCGTTGAGACGGCCCTAGTAATCAGCGCCTTGTGATCGGCGACAAGTTCGTCGACGAGGCCGATGTCTTGAGCGTGGGCCGCGTCGAAGAGCTCACCGGACAGGATGATTCGCCGGGTGACGCGCACACCGAGCACCTTGTTGGCTCGTTGGATTCCCTTGTCCGCCGGCAGCAGTCCGTGATTGATCTCCGGAAACCCGAAGCGCGCCGAGTCGACCGCCAACACACTGTCCGAGAAGAGCGCGACCTCCATACCGCCACCAACACAATGTCCGTTGATCGCGCTGACCATCGGCCGCGGGTAGCGGTCCATCGCGACGAGCAATGCGTGGAATTCCCGCATGCGGAAAGCGATTTCGTCGGCATGCGCACCTTCGAGCTCTTTGATGTCGCCTCCGCCGCTGAAAAACCGCTCACCCTGACCGGTGAGCACGATCGGTGGCGCGTCGGGCCCGGCGCCGAGTTCCGCGAACAGGCCGGCGAGATCGTGGATGAGCTCGCGGTTCATCGCATTTGCCGGAGGCCTGTCCAGCGTGACCACCAGAACGCCATCGTGGTCAGTGGCGCGGAGGGTGGCGGACTGGCCTGTCGCGAGTGTGCTCATCGGTCACCTGGCTGCGTTCGCCGGTTGCGGTCCGAGCACAGAACGCCCTTCGCCGCGTGCGGACGGAAACTCCGGCGGGCGGCCTTCGCGGAAGGCCTGCCGGGCCTCGAAATAGTCTGCGCTCGCGAATCCGATGACCTCCAGAGCAGCGGAAAGCTCGTGCTGCGGAAGGGCGTTGGTGAGCCATCCGGTGTTCAGCGACCGCTTGGTCCAGCGAATCGCCTGCTGCGAGCCCTGCGCGAGTTCGTCAGCGATCTCCAGTGCGCGATCCAGCACATTCTCCTTCGGCACGGCGAGACTCACCAAGCCGATTCGTTCGGCCTCGATGCCGGTCATGCTCGCCGAAGTCAACTGGTAGTACTTCGTCTTGGCCATCCCCACGAGCAACGGCCAGATGAGCGAACTATGGTCGCCGGCGACCACACCGACGCGGGTGTGTCCGTCTCGAAGCAGTGCATCCTCGGCAGCCACGCTGATGTCGGCCAGAAGCGCCATCGACAAACCCCAGCCAACGGCCGGGCCGTTGATCGCCGAGATGAGCGGCTTGTCCATGTTGAGGATGGCCGTGATCCGCCTGCGCTCGCCCTCCATGAGCGCCACCGCTTCGTCCAGCGAGGGCTCCGGCTGGCGCACGTCCATGCCGGTGCAGAAGCCACGGCCCGCGCCCGTGATGACGGCAACCCGAGTGTCCGGGTCTCGGTCGACATCCACCCAGATGTCCGACAGATGATCGAACATCGGCATCGTCAAGGCGTTGAGCCGGTCGGGTCGGTTGATCGTGATGAGCAGTACGCCGTTGGGCTTGCGCTCGATCAGGATTTCCTCGGGGTAGCGGCTGAAGATGTCGTCAGCGGCCAATTTGCTCATCGGGTCTCTCCTACTGTGACAACACTTTTGTGGGAATTCGATTGGGATTTCGACTCTTCGAACGCTTCGAGCTCCGCATAATGAGCGGGCCGGGCCGTGCGGATGTCGGCCAGAATCGCGTCAGCGGGCCGCACCACCGCCCGCGGGTTCTTGAACCTGGGGATGACGTACTTGCCGAAGAGCTCGATCGACTTCATCAGTTCCTTGTGCGGGAGGCCGTCGATTCTCATGACGATCGCGTCTGCGCCAAGGTCGGCGAACCGCTGCACCTGTGCCGCACAGTCATCCGGGTCGCCCACGATGAACCCGGACGAGTCCTCGAACATGTACCGCTCATCGTCGAAGTCGACGTTTCGCACCGCACCCATGTACTGGTAGTCGGCCGACAACTTGGACAGGCGCTCATACGCGTCGGTCGAAAGAGCCACCGTCTCCTTGAGATTCCGTGCCCACTTGAGGGCTTCCGCACGCGTCTCGGCACAGTGCATCCCGCCTCCGACCGCGACGAGCTTCTGCGCTTGGAGCGGATAGGAGTGCGTAGCGCCGTCGAGGGCCTCGTCGTAGATGCGCAACATGCTCTCGACAAACTCGAAGCCCAAGTAGAAGCCACCCACGATCGCTCCGATGCCGAGCTCGGCGGCCTTGCGAACCGACTCGGGACTACCGGCAGCCATCGAGATGGGGGGATACGGATGTTGAATTGCCTTGGGTACGAGGCTTCGCGGCGGGATCTTGTAATGCTCGCCGACGTAGGAGAACACGTCATTGTGCAGGGCCCGGCGAATAACCTCCAAGCCTTCGATGAGCTGTGCCTTGTTCTCGCTTGGCTCAACTTCGAAGGCGCGCAGCGCGAGTGTCGTGTTCCCGCGCCCAACTCCGAGTTCGACTCGGCCGCTGGACAGGATGTCTTCTGTTGCCAACCTCTCGGCGACGCGAAGGGCATGGTTGATGCGCGTGGGCAAGAGAGTGACCAAGTGCATGAACCGGATGCGCTTGGTCAGCGCCATCAGGTAGGGGTAGATGACCTCGGGTGCGGAGGTGGTCGCCGTACCGATCGCGACGTGCTGCTCGGATGTCCCGAACGCGTCGAACCCCACCTCCTCGGCAAGTAGGACTTCGTCCACGAGCTCCCGGTAGCGGTGCTCATGGGTATGCCCCGGGACCGTCTCGCCTTCGCTCATGAATATGAACCGCATATTCACACCACTTTCCACTAGGTGAACGCTTCTTAACGTAAGGCGCATCACGTCGGTTGTCAACGCCAGCCAACGAACCAGCCATCAGCCCAGTCCAGATGATGCATATACGCTGTTTAACGCATTGTTAACCGGCCACCGCCCGACCGATTCGTCATCTCTCCGACACCTCTCCAGCAGAAGGTGGACTCTTGGAGAGATTAATGATCATTAATGTGGCTGCCTCGCTTCGTCTGCCATAGCGGCTCTAACGCCGCTATTACATGGTCTGCACTGCTCCACCGCTTCCTGGTTGCGGCAGCGTCTACCCACCGTGGTTATGTTGTTGGCCATGACCACTGACGATGCGGCGCACGAGCCGTCCACCGGCACCTCACGCCGAGATGTGTTGCTCAAGGTGGCCGCCGACTTGTTCCTGCGAAACTCCTACGACGGAGTCACCGTGGACATGATCTGCACCGCGGCCGGAATTTCCGGGCCGGGTCTCTACAACCACTTCGAGAACAAACAGGCTCTATTGATCGCCGTAGTGGAGAGCCCCCTGGCCGCCCTGCATCAGTTCGCCAGGGAAACCGCGGAGTCGGAGCCCGATCCACGCGCCGCACTGGAGATCCTCGTCGACTTCCACATCAGAAGCGTCATCGGCGCAGCTCCGACGACGCTGATCTTCATGAAGAACGAACATGCCCTGCCGGAGAAGGATCGGCGCCGTATCCGACGCGAGATGAATCTCTATGCCGAGGAATGGATTTCGATAGTTTCCATATTGCGGCCCGATCTGTCCGAACCAGAAGTGAGACTGCTCACCCAGGCAGTGTTCTCGATGCTCAATGTGGTGGCAACGCTGAACAAGGGCCTGGACCAGGAATCGATCGTCAAAACGATGTCGACCGCAGCGATCAAGGCGCTCACCTCACCCAGCGAAGAATGACATACCGGCCAGCCAAGCGCTCGTGTTAAGAGATTTCGCTGCCGGAATTCCTCATAGCGCTCCACTTTTCGCCGTGGCACGGTGGCGTGGTACCCCATACGCCTAAGCTCAGTTCCATTTCATGGGGTTTGCGCTGCTCTGCCCACGACGTTCATCGCGGCGATCAATGCCCCTCGGCTGCCGGGACGGCGCGCGATGGCCGCGTCGATGTCCGTGCTCGCGGGGTGGCCCGACGTGACAGCTCGACCATCCAGCCAGTACCTATGGGTTCTGGTCGCGCGTTGCAATCTCTTGCAACGGTAGTGACCGCGCTCTCATCTCCATAGCATCTGTGACCGCGACCGGCGCCGGCGAGATCCACCGCGCGGCGTCGGTATCGAGGCACCGGCCAGAGCAGCTCTGGCCGAATTGCGAAGGAGAGACATGGCGTTGACCAAGCCGGAGTTGCTACACGCATATCGCAAGATGGCCGAGATCAGGGCATTCGAGGATCGCTTGCACGAAGAGAACGCAACGGGCGATATTCCGGGGTTCATCCACCTGTACTCGGGTCAAGAGGCGATCGCGGTCGGTGTATGCGAGAACCTCGGTGATCGTGACTACATCGGCTCGACGCACCGCTGGCACGGGCACTGTATCGCCAAGGGCTGCGACATCCGGGCAATGATGGCCGAGATCTTCGGCAAAGACGATGGCTTGTGTCACGGTAAGGGCGGCTCGATGCACATCGCCGATCTGTCCGTCGGCATGCTGGGAGCGAACGCGATCGTCGGCGGCGCCCCGTCTCTTGCGATCGGCGCCGCGTTGACCGCCAAAAATCTTGGAAACGGCGGTGTGGCAGCAAGTTTCACCGGCGATGGCGGGTCGAATCAGGGAACTGTGTTCGAAGCCATGAACATGGCGGTCGTGCTGGACCTGCCGATCGTCTTCGTGATCGAGAACAACGGCTACGGTGAGGCCACCGGACGCGATTACGCCGTCGGGACGACCAGCATCGCCCAGCGGTCCGCGTCCTTCGGCATGCCCGCAACCACCGTGGACGGGACCGACTTCTTCGCCGTGTACGACGCCACCCGCGAGGCGGTGCAGCGTGCCCGAAGCGGCGGAGGCCCCTCCACGATCGAGGCCGTAGCGCACCGATTCCACGGCCACTTCGAGGGCGACGCCCAGTTGTACCGGACGCCCGAGCAAGTCGCCGAGCTACGCACCACCGACGACCCACTACAGAAGTTCCGCGCATCGGTCGCGAAGACCATAGATGCTGACGAACTCGACGAGATCGACCGGGCAGCTCGTGAGCTTGTCGACACAGCCGTGGCCGAGGCCCGCGCCGCCGCCTATCCGCCGGTATCCAGCCTGCTCACCGACGTCTACGTCGCGTACTGAGGGAGAAACACGATGAGCCTTTCGAAGATCACCTACCGCGAGGCAGTCAAGGACGCGCTGGCGCTGGAGATGCGACGTGACCCGACGGTCGTGCAGATCGGCGAGGATCTGCGCGGCGGCCAGGGTGGCAGCAATCCGGCACTGGCCACCGAGAAGGTCGAAGCGTTCGGCGGCGTTCTCGGTGTCACCAAGGGTCTGTGGAGCGAGTTCGGGTCAGAACGCGTCATCGACACCCCCATCACTGAATCGGCCATCATCGGCATGGCGGCTGGTGCGGCGTTGACAGGCCTGCGGCCGGTTGCCGAACTGATGTTCATGGACTTCTTCGGCGTCTGCTACGACGCGCTCTACAACCAGGCCGCGAAGTTCCGATACATGTTCGGCGGCAAGGCCCGTACACCGCTGGTGGTGCGCGGCATGATCGGTGCCGGATTCTCCGCAGCCGCGCAGCACTCCCAGTCGCCCTACAACGTATTCGCCGCCGTGCCGGGCCTCAAGGTGGTGGCGCCTTCGAATCCCTATGACGCCAAAGGACTTCTGATTCAGTCGATTCGTGATGACGATCCGGTCGTCTTCTGCGAACACAAAACGCTGTACGACATGAAAGGCGAAGTACCGCAAGAGTCCTACACCATCCCACTCGGTGTCGCCAACTACACCCGGGAGGGCAGTGACGTCACCGTGATCGCCCTGTCGGCGATGGTGAACGTCGCCAACAATGCTGCCGATGCCCTTGCCGCCGAGGGCATCTCCGTCGAGGTGGTCGATCCTCGCACGGTGTCACCGCTCGACGAGGAGAGCATCCTGGAATCGGTGGCGTCGACCGGCCGAGCGGTCATCGTCGACGAGTCCGCGGCGCGGTGCGGGTTTGGGCACGATGTGGCCGCACTCATCACAACGAAGGCCTTTTGGTCGCTCAAGGCGCCGATCGAGCTCGTCACACCACCGCATACGCCTGTGCCGTTCTCACCGGCGCTCGAGAAAGAGTGGCTGCCCTCGGTCAGCCGAGTCGAGGACGCCATCCGCCGGGCGGTGTCGGCATGAGTGACCTGGCCGTCGTCGAGATCCCGAAATGGGGACTCTCGATGGAAGAAGGCACCGTCGTGGAGTGGCTCGTCACTGAGGGCACCGCATTCACCAAGGGTGATTTGTTGTGCGAGATCGAGACCAGCAAGATCACCAATCAACTTGAAGCCCCGTTCGACGGGCTGCTGCGAAGGATCCTCGCCAAACCTGGTGACACTCTCCCCGTGAGCGCGCCCATCGCGATCTGTGCCCCCATGTCGGTCAGCGATGCCGAGGTTGACAGCTTCGCCGCCGACCTCGCAAAGACGACAGGCGTGGCGTCACCCGCACCGCAACCCGCGCCCGCCCCAACCGCCACTTCTCCTGTCGTGCAGTCGCTACCGGTCGCAACCCCGGTGACGTCGCCGGCCACGCCGGCTGGTCGCGCCACCGTCGTCCCCGACGTGCTGCACGGCACGACCCAAGGTGACGTGTTCGCCACCCGTCACGCCCTGCGCCTGGCCGACGAGCTGTCGATCGATCTGGCACGCGTCACTCCCACCGGGCGGGGCGGCCGTATCTCGGTCACCGACGTCGAGCAGGCCATCCTCGACGCGGGCGGGACGGTCGCCGCCAAGGCCCCGGCCGTGCGCAGCGGCATCCCGGGTAGATCGACCCGCGACGACCGTGGTGTCGCCGCCACTCCCGTCGCGCGTCGGCTGGCCGGGAAACTCGGGGTCAACCTGCACGACTGCCGCGCAACGGGTTCGCGGGGCCGGGTCTGCGAAGCAGACGTACGCGACGCGGCGCGGCGATTCAGCCCCGAACCCGCTGCCTCGCCGAACGCGCCGTCATCCACCGCTGCCGTCGACCACGAGACGATTCCGCTGTCTGCCATGCGGCGGGCGATAGCTTCACGTCTGCAGGAATCGAAACGCAACGCTCCTCATTTCCGGCTGACCGTGGATCTCAAGATCGATGACCTGCTGCGGCTGCGCGACGAGATCAACGCGACCGTCGCGGGTGTGAAACTGTCGGTCAACGACTTCATCGTCAAAGCCTGCGCCATGGCGCTGGTCAAGGTGCCCGATGTCAACATCCAGTACGACGAGCAGGCGCAGTCGGTACTGCGCTACACGTCCGCGGACGTCTCCGTCGCCGTCGCTCTTCCCGCTGGGCTCATCACACCGATCGTGCGCGGCGCCGACGGACGGTCGCTTGCCCAAATATCCTCCGAGATAGCCACATTGGTGACGAAGGCGAAAGCCGGCACCTTACAACCCGACGAATTCCAAGGGGGCACATTCACTGTGTCGAACTTGGGGATGTTCGGTGTCAGGCAGTTCGATGCGATCATCAACCCGCCCCAGGGCGCGATCCTGGCCGTCGGAACCGCCACCGAGCGGCCCGAGATCGCCGGCGGCGAACTTGTTTCGACAACCATTATGTCCGTGACCTTGTCGTGCGATCACCGGGTCATCGACGGCGCCACGGGAGCGAGGTTCCTCCAGCAGTTGCGGGCTTACGTCGAATCCCCCGCCCTGATGTTGGTTTAGGAGATGCAGTGATGACCGACAACTTCGACGTCCTGGTGATCGGTGGCGGCCCCGGCGGGTATGTGGCCGCCATCCGGGCCGCACAGCTCGGCCTGAACACCGCGCTTGTCGAACGTGACCGTCTCGGCGGAATCTGTCTGAACTGGGGCTGCATTCCTACCAAAGCGTTGCTGCACGGCGCCGATGTCGCCCATGCCCTGGCCAATGCCCACGAGGTGGGATTCACCATCGGTGCAGTCGAATTCGACATCTCGAAGCTCGTGCAGTTCAGCCGCAACGTTTCGGCGCGACTCTCAGGCGGAGTCGAGTACCTGATGCGCAAGAACGCCGTCACTGTCATCGCCGGCACCGCGCGGTTGACAGGCAAGGGACTCGTCGACGTCAGCTCCGAGGGCGGCGTCCAACGCTTCCGTGCCGATCATGTGATCGTGGCAACGGGCGCCAGGCCGCGTACCGTGCCCGGACTCACTCCCGACGGCGAACGAATCTGGACATACTTCGATGCGTTACAGCCGTCCACCTTGCCGCGCTCGCTCGTCGTGGTCGGCTCTGGCGCCATCGGAGTCGAGTTCGCCAGTCTCTACCGAGATCTCGGCACCGACGTCAGAATCGTGGAGATGGCGCCGCGGATCATGCCCGCGGAGGATACGGCCGTATCCGAATTCGTCAGACGGCGCTTCGAGAAGCGCGGAATCGGTATCTACGCTGGATCTCGCGTGACGGCCGCGACAATCCACGACACCGGAGTCGATCTCACCATCGACGCACCCGGCGGTCCCGAGAATGTGACTGCCGAGCGGGTTCTCGTGGCGGCGGGAATCCAGGGCAACATCGAAGGGCTGGGACTCGAGGATATCGGCGTCGAGACGTCAGGCGGCACGATCGTCACCGATGAATGGTGTCGCACAACGGCATTCGGCACGTACGCGATCGGCGACGTCGCGGGCGGGCCGTGCCTGGCACACAAGGCGAGCCACGAAGCAGTCCTGTGCATCGAGCACATCGCGGGCATGTCCCATACGAGACCGCTCGACACCGACCTGGTTCCCGCCTGCACCTATGCCCGCCCACAGGTGGCGAGCCTGGGGATGACAGAAGAACAGGCAAGAGCAACCGGACGCCGCCTGCAGGTCGGCACCTTCGACTTGCAGGCTTCGGGCAAGGCCCTGGCCATCGCGGAAGCCGACGGTTTCGTCAAGACGATCTTCGATGCCGACAGCGGAGCCCTGCTCGGCGCACACATGGTGGGCCCAGACGTCACCGAGCTGATCCAGGGCTTTGGGATCACCGCGTCGCTCGAAGCCACCGCTGATGATCTCGCGGACGTGATTTTCGCCCATCCGACGCTTTCGGAAGCCATGCACGAATCCGTGCTCGCGGCCCTCGGCAAACCGCTCAACAGCTGAGGGCGAGGACTGCTGGAGGTTCAAGCTACTGTGAACACCATGACTCGCCCTGCAGCGACAGGAGCGTCCGTCGATCTGGTCCGGCACGCTCGATTGCTGAGTGAAATCCGCGAAGCGGTGCTGTCCGGCCAACAGCCATCCCGGCAGCCGCGCCCGCTGGTCGCCCGATCCTGGGAGCGGCTATGCACACACGGCATTTCTCCTGACGACTGCGCGCGGTCGACCTCGGTGAGTTTGTCCGAGGTCGAGAACCGGCGGAGCCGAAGCGACTTGCGGAAGGTGCTGCCCGACCTGCGGGCGGTCCTCGGGTCCGCGGCCGCCTCTGCCGACTTCGTGGTGGTCATCGCGGACAACGACGGCGTCGTGCTCTGGCGCGACGGAGCACAGACCATCCGTCGCACCGCCGATCAACTCGGATTCGTGGAAGGCGCCAGCTGGGCAGAAAATGACGTCGGTACCAACGCGATCGGCACCGCCCTCATCGAGAACACCGGAATCACGCTGTTCTCCGCCGAGCATTACGCCCGCCGCCAGCACAGCTGGTACTGCATCGGTGAACCGGTACGCGATCCGCGCTCCGGAGACATCCTCGGCGTGATCGACATCAGTGGGCCCGCGATGACGTTGCATCCGTCGACGGCCGGGCTGGCGCAATCAGCCGCCAGGCTCGCCGAAGCCACCTTGTGGCGGCTGCATCGAGAAAGCCTGGACCGCCTGTGCGAGCAGAGCGCCGCCCTGCTCGCCGGCGCAGCCCCGGCCCTGGTCGTCGACGAACACGGCTGGGTCGCCTGCGCGCGAGGTTTGGAGAATCCCGGGCGCATCGCAGCCCCGTCACCCGGCACCGCCGTATTCGTTCCTGGGCTCGGCTTGACGGTCCCGGAACCGCTTGGCCACGGCTGGATCCTTCGTCCGCAGCAGGTCGACGCGCACGTAGAACTCGAACTCGACCTCGGCGACACACCTCGAGCCACTATTCGTGGCGACGTGACCTGGACACGCGGACTTTCCCCCCGCCACGCCGAGATCCTGCGGATGCTCGCCCAAAACACTGGGCAGGGCGTCAACGCAACCGACCTCAGCATCGCGCTGTACGGCAACACCGAACACACCGTGGCCGTTCGCTCGGAGATCTCACGCCTGAGAAAACGTCTCGGTGCCATCATCACCGGCCAGCCCTACCGATTCGCCGACCAGGTCGTCGTACGTGTACTCACCGGCCTCGAGCCGGCCTGAGGCCCAGACCCGGCGCTCATGTCGGTCGTCATCTCGGCGCGCCCTCGGCGTAGGTGAGCTCTTTAGTCAACTCCTCCAAGATCTCTGCGCGGCGGGAGCGGTACGTCTCGAGCGACGCCAGCTTGATGCCCTCGTAACCTCGGACGAGGTCAGGCAGCCCGGCCAGCTCGAGAACCGCCTCGCGCGTGGCAGGCGAGAGCGCCATCACCGCAGTGGTCATCGATGTTGTGTAATCATCGATGAGTCGACGCTCCTCGCCCCTGACGTGGCCGTATCCGAAGAAATCCAAGCGGGTGCCGCGAAGCGCTCGCATCCCATACAGAGCCCGCAAAATTGGTTTTGCCCACCATGATTGAAGGCGGACCTTCTTCGTCATTCCCATGGCTCGCAGCAGCGGCGGATGAAGCAGGATCGAGTAGCGTGCCCGGTCGCCGAACTCATCGTGGATCTGCTTTTCCAGCTCGGGGTCAAGGTGGAGTCGAGCCACCTCGTACTCGTCCTTATAGGCCATGACCTTGAAGAGATGGCGTGCGAACGCTTCGGTGATCGCAGTGCTGTCGCCGAGGGCTGCTGCCTCCGATCTGCGGATGGCTTCAACCGACTTGGCATAACGTCCAGCCCACTTACCATCTTGATAGGCCGTCAGCTCGTCAACCCGGTGCTGGATGACTGCATCGAGTTCAGACTCAGTCGGAGCCGAGTTCGCCTTCGCACCACCATCCACGACGTGCCGGCGACCGAGCCGGAATGCTGCGAGGTTCCGTTCGACTTGGACCCCGTTGAGGTTCAGCGCCCACTCCACGTTCTCGGGGGACAGCGGGAGTACTCCCGCCTGCACGGCAACTCCGAGAAGAAATATGTTGTCGTACTGGTCCTCGTCCAACGCCGCCGCCGCGGTCACAGCATGGGCGTCCACGAAGACGTTTTCGGAGCGCACACCCGACCACTGGATTCGAGCGACCAGATCACCGATCGCAGGAAAGTGCGTGGTCGTATCGGTCACCATTTGGCCGGTCGGCGTGACTGACGTCGAGACCACGGCATATGTCCGCCCCGGAGCGATCACCGCCAGGTTCGTCTCGGTCGCGGCCACCAGAATGTCGCAGCCGAGATAGAGATCGCATCCTCCGGGACCGATCTTGTTGGTGCCCAAGATCTTTGAGCTTGATAGTCGGATATCGGAGACGACAGCCCCACCCTTCTGCGCCAGGCCGAGCTGGTCGAGCCCCTTGACTTGGAGGCCGGCGTGGGACGCCGCGGCAGCGATTACCTGTGCCACGGTGACCACACCGGTGCCGCCCACGCCCGTGATGCGGATCGAGAAGTCCTCGGCGGTGACGAGTGGCCGCGGGGTCGGCAGTTCTCCCATCTCTGGCCGGCGGCCGGGGCGCTGCCTCGGTGTTTTTCGCGGTGTCACCTCGATAAACGACGGACAGTCTCCTTTCAGACAGGAGAAGTCCAAATTGCAAGAGGCCTGGTGGATTTCGGTCTTTCGGCCGAATTCGGTGTCGATCGGGCGCACCGACAGGCAGCCCGACTTGTCGCCGCAGTCGCCGCACCCTTCGCAGACCCGCTCGTTGATGAAGATTCGACGGTTGGGCGACTCGACAAGCCCGCGCTTACGTTTGCGACGCAGCTCCGTGGCGCACTCCTGCTGGTGGATCAGTACCGTCACGCCGGGGGTTTGAGCCAGCTCTTCCTGCACCGTGATCATCTCGTCGCGGTGACGGATCGACACTTGTCCAGGCAGGCGACGACCGAACGCTCGACGGCTGCGCTTCGGCTTGTCGCTCGTGATCACGATGCGAGTGACACCTTCGGCCAGGAGTTCGGCGACGATCTGCGGCACGGCCATCTTGCCGATTGCCTGCTGACCGCCGGTCATGGCGACGGCGTCGTTGTAGAGGAGCTTGTAGGTGATGTGGGCGCCACTGGCAAGCGCCGCACGAATGGCCAGTGACCCCGAATGGTGGTAGGTGCCGTCGCCAAGGTTCTGAAATAGATGATCCCGCGTGACGAACGGGGACATGCCGATCCACGTGGCTCCTTCACCGCCCATCTGACAGAGGCCGATCGATTCACCGATGCGGTCCTCGGACATGAAAGCGACCAGGCCATGGCAACCGATTCCGGCACCCACGAGCGAACCGTCAGGAACCCTGGTGGAGCTGTTGTGCGGGCAGCCCGAACAGAAGGAGGGGCGGCGCGGCAGGATCGGCAGCAGCGTGGGTATTCGCCGCGCGGATTGTTGCTCGAGCCACTCGCTCACCACGGCAGGTCCACCATGGTCGCGGATCCGCGGAGCCAATCGCGTCGCAATGTAGTCGGCGGGGAGGTCGCCGTCGGCTTTGAAGAGTTCACAGCCTTGTCCGTCGCGCTTGCCGACGATGCACGGTGCCCCGGGCCGGCCATAGAGCAAGTCCTTCAGGGCGAGCTCGATGAACGCCTTCTTCTCCTCGATCACGACGATTTCACGTAGGTCCGAAGTGAACGCGTCGATGATGCCGGGCTCGAGGGGGTGGATCATCCCCAACTTGAGGAGCTTCACGCCGCTGCCAGCGCGGTCGACGTCGGTGATGCCGATCTCGGACAGTGCCTGCCGGACGTCGAGATAAGTGGCTCCGGCACAGACGATTCCGAGCGTCGCCGCCGGGTCGCCGGTAATGTGATTGAGATCGTTCACGGCAGCGTAGCGTCGCGCGAGTTCCAGACGCTGGCGAACCTGTGTTGCCTCGAGTCTGCTGAGGGTCGGCTGCAAGAGCTGACCAGTCGGTCGGTGCTCGAACGCTTCACCGTCGAACGAGGTGTCGGGAACTACCGGTTTTCTGCGGGCCGGGGCCAGGTGCACCGTGCCGGAACCGTCAACAACGTTCGTGGCCAATTTCATTGCTACCCACAGCCCCGATACCCGAGACATCGCGATGCCGTGCAGGCCAAGGTCGAGGATGTCCTGGGGATCTGCGGGTGACAGGCAGGGCATCCCCAGTTCGGCGATAGCAGATTCCGAACTGCTCGGCACCGTCGACGATTTCGCTATCGAGTCATCGCCGACCAGGGCCAGGACACCGCCGGTGCGATGCGTTCCGGCGAGGTTGCTGTGCCGGATGGCATCGGTCGCCCGGTCGAGACCCGGCGCTTTGCCGTACCAGATGCCGACCACCCCGTCGCCGATCCGGTCTGCTGAGGCGGACGCTATCTGCGACCCCTGGACCGCATTGGCCGCCAGCTCCTCGTTGAGCCCGGGTTGGAAGACGACGCGATGCTCGACCAGACGCTTCTTCAGTCGGGACAGTTGCAGGTCGAACCCGGCCAGCGGTGAGCCTTCGTAGCCCGAGATGAAGATGCCGACATCGAGACCCTTCCCCTGGTCCAGGCGCCGCTGGTCCAGGGGAAGTCGGGCAAGGGCTTGGATCCCGGAAAGGTGAACATCTCCATCGAGGAGGTCATAGCGATCGTCGAGTGGGTTGCGGCTGACCGCGGGGAGGTCGGTGGCGGTGGGGTGCGTCGTCATGGGAATCCTCTGCTACGCAACTTTCGGGCTTATCCCTACTATCGACGAACAAGGGCGGGAGAAGATACGGGGAAATACCGAGTTCTCGGGGTGAGGACAACGAATTGATTCGTGATAATCACGAAACCGAATCGGAAGGTTGGCTTGCGGTAGAACGCACCTTCAGCGGCATGGTGGACGAGGTACCCGCCATCGCCGAGAGAGTGACATCATCTATTCGCCACGCCCAACCCGTGTACGCGGTCATTCCGGAAGCTGAGCACCGCTCCGCGGTGACGCTGCAGGTGCTCAATCGACTCACCGCCCTCTCTGAACAGCGCGGGCTGAACTCATCCGAACTCGCGGCGGCCACCGATTTAGCTGCCAAGCGGGCAGCGGGAGGAGTCCCCATCGATGCGTTGATCGCGGCCTACCAGGTGGCCGACGCCGAAATCTGGCGGATCTTGGTCGAGCGCGCGACTCCCCCGATGGTTCCCCTCCTGACCCGCGTCGGCACCCTTATGTTCGAGGCGATCCGCGAGACCACCACCGCGATGGCGGGAGCACACAGCAGGGTTGCCCGGGCCATCGACGGGGACCGAATCACGCTGGCTCACCAGTTCTTGGAGTGCGTGGAGGACCCCAGGCAACAGTCGGCCGCTTCCGTCATCGCCGCGCGGCTACGGCTGGATCCAGGCGGTGAATTTCTTGGGTTGGTTTGGCTGCCCGCCCCGGACGTCACGGAGTTCTCAGCACCTCGGAGCGTGCTGACGCTGCCACCACACCTCTCCAACGACGTGGTCAGTCGCACGGTGGCGGGTGGTCGGCTGGATATGATCACTCAGTCCGTGCGGCTTGCGGAGGCGGTGACCCGCGGCCAGGCTGACGGAACGCTCGCGGGGCGCTGGGGAATCGGATTGGTGCGGAAGGGATTAGACGGCGCGCGCGACAGTCTTGGCGACGCCCGCCTGGCATTCAATGCCACCTCCGCCCACGAGCCAGTCTGCACCTTTGAACACGACTGGCATGAGGCGATCCTGCTGGCCGAACAAGCGCGCCTCGATTTGCTGCTGGCCACTACGGTCGAGGTGGCTCAAGCCAATCCCCATCTGGCCGAGACGGTTCTGGCCTTCGCGGCGGCGGACATGTCTATCGCAGCAACGGCCAGCGCGGTCCACGCGCACGCCAATAGCGTCACCTACCGGCTCGAACGCTGGTCGCGGCTGACCGGGCTAGAAGCGCGTTCGTTCGTCGGATTGTCACAGTCGGTACTCGCCTGCCGCCTGGCCAGCCAGACTTAACATGCCCAGCTGAGACAACGTAACCGGTTGCAGATCAGAGGATTTGGTATGCCGTCTCGAATGATAGACGCGGCAAGCGGGGCATCACGCTCTCCCGCCGGCCTCGGCCGAGCGCGCACAGCATGTCGGTACGCCAACTTGTCTCGGCGAAGAATTCGCTGTCGACCCGATCTCGGTCGAAACCCGACATGGGCCCGATGTCGAGGTCAAGTCCACGCGCAACGAGTAGGAAGTACCCCGCTTGCAAATGTGCATTCCGCACGCGGGTGTCGTCGGCTGCAGACGAGTTTGCACGCAGAAGTTCAGCCACCGGCTTATGCGATAGATAGTTGTCCAGGTGGGAATGGAAGTCGAGATCGCTGGCGGTGACATTGCGACCGGATCGTCGGTTCGAGTCGTCGTGCGAATCGCGCGTTGAGGTGACGTACGGACTTGCGCAGTCGCGTGTGGCGGGGCGGATTCATGTTGATGAGCGTGTTGCGTTGCCTGTCGACGAGCGGTCCTTCGCCTCCTGCCATCGCCTCAGCAACGCTGGCTTCGACCGACCGATAGCGGTCGTTAGCGACGAAAGCATCGCGGACATCGTCGTACCGCAGGAGGTTGATCCGACCGAACTGGTCGACCGCCAACGGCGTGTTCGCCTCACGAAGGTCGGCAAGGAACCGGTCGCGGTCCGCACCCTGGAAGTCTGCGTCGAAGTAGTCGAGGGCCGGAATGGCATCGGGAACCTGGTAGTGACTCATCGAGCGCCTTCCGCTGGGGACGCGACAGGGTGGGCAGTTGGCGCGGGACCCGCCCCATCCCATCGAGGGAGAACCTCGGCCCAGTCGGCGGCCTGCCGATAGGTGAGAATCCGCGAGACGAGGTCGTCGGATGGAACCGCGGGTGCGGGACCATACTCAGCCCATAAGGTTTGATAGAGCGTGTCGTAATAGATGACTGAGTCACGCAGATTCTCGTGGTCGTCAGGTCGCAGAATGGTCATGGCCTCCGAAAAGGCTGCCAAGGATACCGCCAGGTGAAGCAGCTCGCCGTCGAGGCTTGGGTAGTTCTTGCCTTGGGCAAAAGCAATGCCAGCCTCGATGACCCCGGCCATCCGATGCAGTTCCGGCGCACTGATCGCGTAGGCGTTCAGAATATTTCGGAAGGTACTCCCCTCCTCGTCGTGCGGCCCGAGTTTGGCGCCGCTCAGCGCGAAGGGCGTCGCGTTGGGCGGCACTGCCGTGTCGGGGTCGAGGAATTCGAATGTGGCCTCACGGTCGACGAACCTCCGGATCAGCCACGGTGACGCCACCCGGTCCAGATGAATGCGGCTACTCGTTACCCACAGCACGTCGTTTGCTCCTTACCGAAATCTATGTTGGCGGGTGGAAGCGTCAGGGGTTGCCTGCCAAGGGAGGGGCGCCGGCGCGATCGGTGAACATGTGCCGCATCTCGCCAATCGACTCGGCATAAGTCGTGAGCTCGTCACCGGCCTTCAACAGGACCTGCGGTGTGCGGGTGAAACCCACACCACTGGGAGTTCCCGTGAAGATGAGGTCGCCGGGAAGTAAGGGGACGATGCCGGATAGGAATTTGATGATCGCGGGAACGGAGAAGATCATGTCGCTGGTCCGGCCCTTCTGCATCGGCACTCCGTTGACGGCGCACCCCAATTCGATGTCGTCAGGGTCATCGAACTCATCCGGGGTCACCACCACGGGGCCTATCGGGCTGAATCCCGGGAAGGACTTTCCCAGGCTCATCTGCTGCGGAGCCGAACCCGCCCACTGCGTGTACCGCTCCGAGAGGTCCTGTCCCACAGTGATACCGGCGACGTGCCGCCATGCCTCGTGAGCAGGGACCTGATCTGCGCGAGCGCCGATCACCACAACGAGTTCGGCCTCGAAGTCGACGGCACCCTGTGGCAGTGCGATGCAGTCGTAGGGTCCGGCGATCGACGATGGAAATTTTGCGAAGACCATGGGGATCGTCGGTGTATCAAGGCCCGATTCCTCCACATGGGACGCGTAGTTGATGCCGATGGCGAATATCTGGCGTGGGCGAGGCACGGGACTGCCGATTGCCGCGTTGTCGGACATCGTTAGCGCTTGCACGCCACCGAGATGCTCTGCAGCCCAGAGCCGTAACTCATCCCATCGGTCATATAGGTCTTGCGGATCTGACCCGAAGGCTCCCCCACTAGCCTGCTCGACGTCGAAGGTCACCCCGTCAGTTTCGAGCACAGCACGCCCAGCGACGTTGTATAAGCGCATCGTCTTTCCTTCGAATGCCTTCGTTACAAGCACGCGCCAGCATCGTGCTGCCAGCGCAAGATGTCATGAATTCGGCTGCCACCATTGGGAACGGAGGTCGGCCTAGCCCCCATGTGCCCTGTTCCATGCCGTGGACCTCGTCGTCCCTGCGCTCGCGATCTGTCACCACGAGCCCTTCGCTTTACAACGTTGCCGTCAGTGAGTTGCGGGTTCGAGACTGGCGAGCACCAGAGAGGGGTGGGGAAGTTTCGGCCCGGATAGCGCCCATGTTCGACTTGTCAGTTCGGCGACACTGGCTCCGTTGGCTCGCGCCTCGACCATTTTCTCCACGTCGAACTGTGGTCCCCAGGAGTCGGCTTCAAAGTCCGGTCCCTGGAGAAATGCTGTGGCTTCATCGGGGGTGGCGGGGCGGATCCCTACTTTGGCAAGGCGCTGGTATTGGTCGAGGAGTTCATCGAGCGTGTCGAAGGTGAAGGCCATGTGGTTCATTCCGGCAGCCTTCGGATTCTTTGGTTCCGCTCCGCCGGGCAGCCGAGCGATGGCGATGCGATGGTGCTCCTCGTCGCAGGTCAGGAATATCAAGCCGCTACCAGCGAATACCACGTGCCCATTGAGGATTTCCGCGTAGAACTGCGCCAGCGCTTCGGGCTGACCGGTCTGCAGCACGACATGCGCTAGCCGCGGGCCTTGTGCGGACATATGTGGGTTCCCTTCGCCGCTGCGATTTCACACTAGATCTGAACAACAATTGTTGTTCGTAGTGAATCACAACAGATGTTGTGGAGGCAAGGCCATGATTGTCGACCGCGGCGGCGTTGGAAACATCGAGGTTCCTGTGAACGTCAAGCCCGTTCGCAGACGCTTTGGGTCGTAGCGGCCTCAACCCAGGAACGCTTGTGCCGCACCACCTCCCGGGATAGGAGGCCTCGCAAGGTTGGGCTGTGACCGCGGACAGCTTCCGGCGGTCGTAGCTCTCTGCGGCTCGGACCTACGATCGGCTATGCGGCGCCGACAGGAACGGGCCGCTATCGGCGGCGGGCAAGTGGCCAGGCCTCAGCACTGCATCAGTAAGCGCTTGATCTGCGCAGTCAGGTGCTTCACATCGAAGGGCTTGTCGGAGTAGAGAAGTTGGTCGATCAGCAGACCATCGATCATCGCGACGAGCCCCGGCGCATGGCACTTAGGATCCGCGCATCCGATGGCAGTCAGAATCTGTGCAGTGGCGTTTACGAAACGTTGTCGCGCCTCGGCGATTTCGCGGCGCAGCTGATGATCACGTGCCGATTGCAACAACACCTCATGATGGGCGATGTAATGGTGTCGCATGTCGGGCAAGAATGAACTCGCCAGGCGTTCGGCATAAAAGCTCGCGGTCCGATCTTTGCTCATCCGCCGGTCGGGAAGGTCCTCCAAGGACACGATGTCAAGTTCGAGCAGACGTTGAGTCACCGCGCGCAACAGCGCCGTGCGTGTGCTGAAATAGTTCGCCGTCGACCCCAGCGGCAAGTCGAGTCGACGATCAATGGCCCGATGCGTTAGCCCGCGGCCCCCTTCGGTCGCCAGGACTTCGATCGCGGCGTCGACGATCGCGGTACGCCTCGCCGCTGGGGCGGGGGTGTCCACGTCCATAACGCCCAGGTTACGCAATGCCCGCTCGCCGGAACAACAGCGTTGTGATCTAATCCCTCACAACAGGTGTTGTGTTAGACATCACGCACGTTCGGAGCTCTGCGGGGCGGCATGTCCCGCATGGACTTCATCCAGAAACCGGCCAATCTCACGTGCACACACCTCAGGTGCGTCTGAGTTCAGATGATGTCCAGCGTGTTCGACGATGACGAGTTGGGCCGCAGGCATCGCGGCAACCATTTTCGGGCCCCAGAACGCGCGGGGATCTTCGTCTCCCCACATGATCAATGACGGGCAGGTGATCTGATTGAGCTGCTCTTCGATGCTGTCGGCAGTGCCGGGCACCTGAGCGACGAGTGCCACGGCCCGTCGATCGTGCCGCAATATCACCGACAGCTCCTGCTCGGCCGCTTGCGGATGCGCCTGAACCCAGCCCGATGCGTGGAACGCTGGCTGTATCTGGACCGCCGCGGCACGGCGCCGCTCGCCATCGGCTTCCGCGAGGGCGCGGCCGAAAGCTGCCATCGCGTCCACCGCCTCTCGGGCCGGCCCATCAGGTCCTGCCCCTTGAGTCACCAATGCACCGACGAGAGTCGGGTACCTGAGTGCGACCCGCATCGCGACCGCCCCGCCCTGCGATAGTCCGACGAGTGTGGCCGGGCCTGCATCGAACGTGGAGATCAGTGCGCCGACGCCCTCCACAACGTCCTCCAGAGTCCAACCATCAGGATTGAAGCCACTGCGCCCATGACCGGGCAGATCCACTGCTACACAACGGTATCGGTCCTGCAGTGTGAGTATCACATCCTGATACATGGCACCGCTGGCAAAGGTTCCGTGTAGGAACACCACCAGCGGACCGTTCCCCCGGTCGGTGTAAGCCCAACGGATTCCACCGATCTCGGCGCTACCCTCCGAAGCGTGATCGTAGGCCGCGTTCACGCTGACTCCCTGGTCAGGAGTGCCCCCGCACCTCGCACAGCGTCGAGCACCGCGCCGACGTCGGCGGGCAGGCTATCGCCCCGCCACGCGATGTGCTGGTCGGGGCGGATCAGCACTAGCGCTTTCCCGTACAGCTCGCGGATGGACGGCGCACTGAGAGCCAGAATATCCAGTGGCATCTCACGCTCCTTGGCAGCGGTCTCGAACGACGACGTATCGATCGGCTGATCGCCGGTGACTAGGAGCGTGAACCCGACTCCAAACCGGTCGTAGAGTGACGTCTCGTCGTCGAGCCAGACATGCGGGGCTCGGCACCCCGGGGTCGCACTCGGCTCGTAGATCCCCTGTGTCAGTGCCGGCGGCTCCGTACCGTCCGAGACCACAATCGAAGACCCGTGGTAGTGCGATCCGAGTTGTGCTCCAAAGCTCTGGAATTCCGCTTGCTTGACAAGCCTGATTTCGTCGCCGACCGCTTCTCTCAGCGCCGCGCCCTCTGGGGTACTCGCCGAGATATTGTCACGTGCGAACGACGCTGGGCTTCTCTCCGTGTTGACAAGGCAAGCGTCTTGAATCCAGGCGATGACGGGTCGGCGTTCCTCGGCATAGGAGTCCAGCAATGCCGGGCCACCCCACCCCTGGAGCACGCCCGCCAGCTTCCAGCCGAGATCCGCCGCATCCCCGATACCAAGGTTCATCCCGAATCCGCCCATGGGAGAGATGAGATGGGCGGCGTCGCCGGCCAACAGGACTCTTCCATACCGGAAGTTCGGTGCGAGCAGGGAACGTATCGTCACAGCGCCACCGGACACCGGGTCAGCGTCGAACTCGAACCCCACATTGCGGTACAGCGCTTGTTGCGCGAGAGGCCAGCTGTCCCCGTCAGCGGCCTCAACGGCGAAACCAAATTCGTAGTGACCATTGCCCTGCGGAATCAACATCGCGTAGTCGCGGTGCTCGTTGACGAAGAGGACGAACGAGGACTTCCCGACCTCGATCTGATCCTTCAGCGTCGGTGCATGGATGTTCCAGATGCTGAACTGAGCGAGGTCAGGGATGCCTTCCATTCGCACACCAAGTGACTTACGGATAGAGCTGCGGCTGCCGTCGGCCGCAATGAGGTAATCCGCGGAAGCTGTCACCGTTGCACCGCTGCCGTCCTCATAGTCCACGCGAACGCCGTCCGCGAACTGCTCGAATGCCGTTACTTTACAACCGAATCGGATGTCGATCAGTGAGTTGCCAACGGCTGCGTCCTGGAACGTCTTCTCGATAGCATCGTTGGGCGCCCATACCGGGCGATCCGACGAGAACGGAATTCGAAAGTCGAAGGCCACCATCTGCGCAAGGTCGAGCACGATGTGACCGTTGAGTGCGGTCACGTACGTGACGCTGCGGGCGAACTCTTGTTCCACCGGGTCGTTGCTCCGCAGATCATCGGCGATACCCCACCGGCGGAAGTGTTCCATGGACCGCATATTGGTCAGGTTCGTACGGGCAAGGTTGTACTCACCTTGATTCCGGGCCTCAAGTAGCACCGTGCGCACGCCGTGGCGGGCTAATTCCAGTGCTGTGCCGATACCGACGGGGCCACCGCCGGCGATGATCACCGGATCATTGCTCTGAGTCATAGATGTACCTTTCGCTGCAACGTGCTGAGTCGTTTCTAGGGGTGGAATTCCGTCATGAGTCACGCCAGCCGCTCGGCAGTACGAATTACTCTCCACTGCAACGGGTATCGATCGAGGATCTCAGCTACTTTTGTCTCGTCGGCAGCCTCGCTCAACTCGATGACCGAGTGGATCGCGCCTTCGTCGACGGTGGTGGCGACGGACTCGACACCAGGTATGCCCACGAGTGCATCGACGAGTACCTGTCGGACGGCATCAGCCCTCAGCGCGGGCTTATAAGGTTTGCCAACGGCGGTGAGAGGAAGCGCCTCCAGTACCGTCACAGACTTTGGTATGGCAACTGGTTCTGGGACCCGGCCGGCCGCCCATGCCAATATGTCGTCTTCGGTGATGGACTCCCCCGCCGCCAACGTGACGTAGGCGACCGGAACCTCGCCGGCATGGGCGTCGGGTCGGCCGACTGCGGCAGCTGCGGTGACCCCCGGGCAGGTCATCAAGGCTTCCTCGATAACGGCGGGGTCGATGTTGTGTCCGCCGCGAATGATCAGGTCCTTCGCCCGGCCATGGAGATAGATGAATCCCTCAGCGTCAAGATGTGCCAGGTCACCGGTGTTGAGCCATCCGTCGATGACAGTGTTCAGGCCGTCGAGCTGATGAGCACCCGTATCATCCTGGCCCGTCACGTATCCCGCGAACAGCGTTGGTCCGCTGAGCGCCAACACCCCCATTGCGCCAGTCGGCAAATCATGCCAACGACCGTCTTCATCGATCCCAACGATCTTGGCGTTCTGGTACGGAAACCGCTGTCCGACCGAACCTTCCCGGAGCATTCGGGGAAAGCTGAGCGCACTGGCGCATGTTGCTTCGGTAAGCCCGTAGCCTTCCACCAAGGTAACCCCGATGCCGCGCTCGAACCGCTGCCGGACGGCGCGAGGCAGTGGCGATGCCCCGACGATTCCATGGCGAAGGGAGCTGATATCGGCGTTGACCGGGTGTTCGGCGAGTGCCGCGTATACCGTTGGAACCGCGCTCATCAGAGAGATCTGGTACCGCTCGACAAGCTTCCAAAATACTGGGTACAGCAACGGGTCCCGGTAACCGAGTGGCCCCGCCCATACTACGGTGTGCCCCTTGAACATTGGCGCGAGAACGCTGACCACAAGCGCGTTCACATGGAAGAGCGGCAACGCAGAGAACAAGGTCGCGTATTCGCCAAAGAGCGGAGCCGCCGCGATCATCCACGCGTTCGCGACTTGAGCTGAATGCCGTTGAGCCGCCAACTTTGGGACACCGGTGGTTCCACCGGTGTGAATCAAAGCAGCCAGATCCGCCCCCACGGGCGGTTCCCCGACGAATGCGGACGGATCCTGCTCTTCTGCAAGCTCATGCAGATATCCGAAGCGTACGTCGTCGATGACGGGCATCGAGTCGCCCCCAAAGTTGCTCCGAGTGTGCCGTAGTACCAGCACGGTATCCAGCAAGCCGTCGCTGGCGAGCCCGCTGGCGAGCTGCCACGTCGAATCGGACAAGTCAGGACCAGCCACAATGAGAACGCGAGCACCCGACCGACGTAGGAGCTCCTTGATGTGAGTCCGGGACAAACCCCCGTTGATCGGTGCCGCGATTCCGGCCACCTGAGCGGCAAGTGTTGCGGGGATCAGTTCAGCGCAGTTAGGCGCGATCAGCGCCACCGCATCGTCGCGTCGGATGCCCACCGAGTGCAAGAGATTGGCGTATCTGTGCACTTCACTGAGTAGCAGAGAGTAGCTGCACTGCAGGGGATCGCGCCACCGGCCGGCATCAGGAATGACCGTCAGTGCATTCCGATGCGGCCAGAGCGCGGCAGCCCGCACCAGAAGCGAGTAAGTCGAATCAGGCAGACCCCGCTCGGTAAACGGAACGGCCTCGATATCGGCGAGGTCGTCGGGGCTTGCATACCTTGGCCACAACTTGCTTTCCTCAACCGCAGACGTGTCGACCGACGTGGTTGCCATCCCGCGACTCTCGGCACTGCCGGCAGTCTTGGACATCGCTGGGCTCCTTTACCTGACCGGGACATCGACACCGGAACAACGCGTGTTGTTCAACACAATCACAACACCTGTTGTTTTTGCAAGCCTTCACCAGGCGGCGAACCAGCCCGAGTGAACACCGCCCCCGAGGCTCAAGCCCTTCCCGAAAGGAGCCTTGCCTTGACAACAATTGTTGTGCTTATATCTCACAACAGCTGTTGTTGGGTTCGTCGATGCCCTAACTGATCAGAGCCGTCTGCTGTCTACGTTCGCCGGCAGACCAAGCGAGTCAAGAGATCAACTACCACGATCGTTCATCGGCACGGTCGGTAAAGGTCAAGGACCAGGAGTGGGGCCACAATGGAACAACACGTAACGCCCGGCGCCGGCGAGCCCGCCGTCGTAGCTAGTCCGGCACGCCTCGCCCACGTCGTCCTCAGGACGACTCAGTACGACGCTGTAGTCGCGTGGTACAAGCTCGTGTTAGGCGCGCGCGTGCAATTCGACGCGTCGGGGAAGATTTGCTTTCTCACCTACGACGACGAACACCACCGAATCGCGGTCGTCAACGCTCCTATGTTGGCGGACCGCCCCCCGATGGCAATCGGTGTCGACCACATCGCCTTCGCGTACGACAGTCTGGGCGACCTCGTCGACACCTACGAAAGGTTGAAAGCCGCTTCGGTGAAGCCATATTGGTCGATCAATCACGGACCTACGATCTCTTTCTACTACCGCGATCCGGACAACAACCAGATCGAGCTGCAGGTTGACAACTTCGCCACGAATGACGACGTCAACGAATTCTTGGCGGCTGAGTTTCCAAAGAACCCGATCGGCGTTGAATTCGATCCCGACGAATTCGTGAGCATGTTTCGCGACGGCGTACCCGAAGCCGAACTCCGAAAGCGTCCCGATATCGGCCCGATCGATATTCTCGAAGCAAGCCGGACGTTGTGAATCGACAGGACACATCGGCACTCGCAGTGCACTGCCATCCTCGCGACCGCTATGAATGGAAACAGGATCCGGCACTGTGGAACAGACCGCTGCTAAGCAGATCTCGACGTTAGCATTAGTGGTCGGCCTGAAGAAGTCCGAGACGTTCGAGCGGATGCCGACGTGGCCCACGGGTGCTTCCCCCGAGACGGAACACGATGACGATCAACAGCTTCGAACTACTACCTCTTCGGCTTCGGAACAAGCATGAGCAGCTACGCGCGCCTCGAGTAGCCCTACTACATCACGGCAGCCGGGACCCCCGGCGCACCCGCCGATAACAACCGTCCCTTCAAGGCAAGGCGTTCAACTTCTCGTTTGCGCCATGCCATCGAGAGCTGCTGCGGCAACGCAGAAAACACGAGCACCGAGAGCGCTGGCAACGCCAATGCCTGGTGCCTGGACCTACCTGAGGCGGCGGCACGAGCGTGTTCAAAGGATGCAGCATGATGCGAAAATCCCGAAACATCGGTAGTGCGTCAAACACGCCTCCCTACAAGCTGGCCGGCTTCGCTCTATGTCTTGTTGTTGCACTGGTCCTCGCACTGGTGTGGATGCAGTTCCGTGGTGCGTTCGCCGACAACGTCGAACTGGTTGTCTACTCCGGTAGGGCAGGCCTCGCAATGGACCCCGGGTCCAAAGTGGCGTTCAACGGGGTGCCAATCGGCCGGCTCACCGCCGTGAACGCGGCAGAGGTCGACGGTAAGCTGCACGCCAAGCTGACCCTGGACATCAAACCCAAGTACCTGAAACTGATCCCGGAGAACGTAACCGCTGAACTGAAGGCCACCACGGTGTTCGGCAACAAGTACGTCTCGTTCCTGTCGCCGGATAACCCGTCGCCGCAACGGTTGACGCCCGGGACACCGATTCACGCCCAAGGCGTAACGACGGAGTTCAACACGCTGTTCGAGGCCATCACCGCGATTTCACAGCAGATCGATCCGATCAAGCTCAACGAAACCCTGACCGCCACCGCGCAGGCCCTCGACGGGCTGGGTGACAAGTTCGGCCAGTCCATCGTCAACGGCAACGACATCCTGACCGACCTCAACCCGCGGATGTCGCAGAGCCGTCGTGACATCGCCGGTTTGGCCGATCTCGGCGAGGTCTACGCCAACGCGGCCCCCGATCTGTTCGACGGCCTGACCAACGCCGTCACAACCGCCCGCACCGTCAACCAGCAGCGCGGCAACCTGGACCAGGCGCTGGTCGCCGCGGTCGGCTTCGGCAACACCGGTGGCGACATTTTCGAGCGCAGCGGCCCCTACCTGGTCCGCGGCAACCAGGACCTGCTGCCGGTCAGCGCGACATTCGACCGCCACAGCCCGGCCCTGTACTGCACCATCCGCAACTACCATGACGCCGCGCCGAAACTGGGCGACATGCTCGGCGGCAACGGCTATTCGGGCCAAACCAACTCACTGCTGGTCGGCGTGGGCAACCCCTATGTGTATCCGGATAACTTGCCTCGGGTCAACGCCAAAGGAGGGCCGGAAGGCCGACCAGGATGCTGGCAATCGATCACTCGTGACCTTTGGCCGATGCCGTACCTGGTCATGGATACCGGCGCTTCGATCGCACCTTACAACCACCTCGAACTCGGACAACCGATGCTGACCGAATACGTCTGGGGTCGGCAGGTCGGCGAACCGACCATCAACCCGTGAACGAACGAGCGCTCGTCACTCACCGTGTATTTGGGGTGCCACGCATCGAGTCGAGCCACGAGCTCAGCGTGCTGTCAGAGCTGGGTCGGAGCTACAGCCACGGAGGTGGCTTCCACGTCTGTGATGTGGGTGCGTTGACCGCCCCGGCGTATGAACACGCTTGTGATACTGGGTGATTGATTGCGCTGCTGATCGTCGGGCGGCCGGGGTGCTCGGGTGATAACCACCGCGTCCCCGTGGGGAAGCGGGTACTCGCGGTAGGTTCCGTCCGGGGCGATCTGTTTCCAGCTCGTGCCGTTGAGCTCCCACACCCCGCCGTCGCGTGTCGACACGGACCGATTCGTCGGGCACAACTCGGCGCTGGCGGTGGCCCGCAGCTGCCCGTCGGGCGTCCACCAAACGGCGCCGCTCTGGTTGCCGTAGAAGTAGGGCCTGGGAGTCGCATCGAAAGGGCCCGGCGGAAATCCGGCAGCTTGGCGACCCGTCGCAGTGTCGAACACTGTGATTTGGTGTTGGTCGCAGATGTCGGGCCTGGCGGTGTTGCCGGTCTCAAATGCGAGCCGGGTTCCGTCGGGACTGAAGATCGCGGATACCCACTGCCGGGTGGGTTGGTGGGCAACGGCGCGGACGGTGCCGTCGGAGTCGACGAGGAAAAGGCGGTCGGCCTGGGTAAATCTGTCGTCTCCGTACTTCTTGACGATAGCCACACGTCCATGGCCGGCGCCGATCACATTTCCGGTGAAGTCGCCGGGTTCGGCCGGGACTGTTTGTTGATCGGGACTGCGCGGCGGCAACTCGACCGTGCGCAAGATGCTCGGCGCCGGATCCGGCTGGCTCAGATCCAGCTGCATCAGCGTCACCTGCCCGTCGGGAGCCTTCGATGACGACGTGGCCTGCCATACGACCGTGCTGCCCTGTAACGGATAGGGGGTGCCGGGTCGGCTCGGTCGTTGAGAATTGGTGCGGGATTGGGCCGGGATGTCCACCTCATGTGTCTGACCGCTCACCACATCTATCCACACCAGCCGGGCGTGCATATCGGCACCGTCATAGGGGTACCGCCCGGCCTGTTCGTCGATGTACTGCGCGTACGCGTACTTTCCGTCGGTGGTGAAGCCCGGTGCGCCCATACCTACGAACCTCGACGGGCCAACCTGTGTCTTCCAGGTCGCAACGGGCGTCGAGCCTTGTGCCAGCACGAAACTCACCTCCCCGGAATCCCACCACGGGGTGGTTCTCGGAACGGTGTAGGCGATCAGCGGGCCGTGAATCTGCGGTGAAGCGCTCTGGGTTGCTGGACCGACCGGTTCGCCACGCGCCTGGCATCCGCTGGCTGCCAGCACGAGCGCCACCACCGAGGCGAGCAGACGACCCGATCGCAGTGTTCCAGTCACGCACTGATTATCGATCAGCGGCAAGCTGCCTCGGCGCGGCAATCAGCCGACGCCCGGCACGACAGCAGCGCCCGACGAGGACGACGGGCAGGGTGGCGCTGACTGACGGCGGCGTTGTTCCTCGGAGGAGCTGTAGGTTGCCACTCGCGATGGCGGACGACTGGCACCCGACCTACATCTTTCCTCGCGTTGCCACGGAGTTGGCGCATAAATCTTGCCATCGATCTGGCGGATCCGAAAACCAGACGGTCGTCCACGAAACAATATGCGTGACATCGTTTCAGGTCTAACACGCAGGCTGTCACGCTCGTTCCGCCAGACGTACAGTTTGCAATCCTTCGTGTCGTCTCCTGAGCCTCTAGACCCTACCGTTTCCTGCGCTGCAGCGACTTTTCGGGCCGATTTTGCATTTTTGGATGGCGATTTCGACACCTACGTGGCGGTACGTTGTGACTTGCCGAACTCCATAACTAGATCCGTTTCATGTGGCTCGCCGTGTCGGTTCCGGGCGAAAAGTGAGCAGGTAGTTCCGGGTTGGGTTCCAGTCAACGTCGCAACACCGAGGGATTCCGCGAGGCTAGCAGGGCCGCGAATAGGTCGGCGGGACAACGGTCTTGCAGGACCATGCGGTCGTCCTCGACTGCCATCAGGTGCCCTAGCGAATAGTTGGCGAGGGTGACGCCCTTGGGGAAATAGTCGCGCAGCAGCCCGTTGGTGTTCTCATTGCTGCCGCGTTGCCAGGGCGATCGGGAGTCACAGAAATAGACCGGCGCGCCGAGCTTTTCAGCGGTGGCGAGGTGGCGGGCCATCTCGGTGCCCTGATCCCAGGTGATCGACCGCATCAGCGCCGGCGGCAGATCCTGCATGCGGGCCACTAACGCCGCGTGCAATGAGTCGGAGTCAGCGTGCGGCAGGTGTACCAGTCGCAGCATCCGGGTCTGGCGCTCGACCATTGTGGCGATCGCTGACAGGTGGTTGTCGCCGATGATGAGGTCGCCCCCCGGTGCCCGGCTTCTGACCGGTCGAAGGGCGGGAAGGGCCGGTCGTAAATGGTCAGCATCGGCTGTTGGAACCGCGGTCGCTGGCACTGGTGGGCGCGGCGATGGTCTTGGCCGGTGCGCAGCGGTGAACGTCGGTGCGGCGCTAGCCGCGACGGTCGCAGGAACCGCGAATTCGGTTGGTAAACAGCCCTATAAATACTCTCATGGTACAACCGCATCGATGGATCGTCGGGAAACGCCGACGCAGATGGCGGCTGATCTGCTGCGGCCTCCCAACGCTGGCCGAGTAGTCCATGGGAGGAACTCGGCTTGAGTTGCAGCGCCGCGGCGTTTTGACCCCAAACGAGCTGTGGCATGCCGGCGTCCACGGCGGTCAACGCGCCCCGCCTTATTGGGGGGCAGCAGCCGACACCTACCCGATTCACTGTCGGTAAGCAGTTCGACGCGGTCGAGATCAACCCGACGACCGCGCGGACACGCGGCGCTCAAGCTTCCCAGCCTGCCTCTTGCCGCACGCAGTGCCGACGTCGCCGCAACAATCGTGAACGGTCGACTCACACAACCCGAATAGACACACAGGAAGTCCAAGTCGTCGACGTGCCCTGTCCAGCCGGCTTCCTCGATAACAACCAGCGTATCGATCTCTGCAAACTTCTTTACATGTTCCTTCCGCAAATCCAAAGCCTATCGCTGTAAACAGGTGGCCCCCGGTATCCAGCAAGGAACTGCGACAAATTCGCTGCTCATCACGGCGGCTCAGGGAAGGAAGCTCGGCGAGCGATAAAGGTGCCTCCTTTTCAGGACACCGCATCCGCTGCAGTTATGACTGTGGATCTTGCTTCGCACGGGCAAAGTCGATGAAACGCCGCACCGCGGGAGCATGTGCCCGGGTGACATCGACGACCATTCCGATGGGTCGCGTCGCCCTCTGGTCCCGGATCTTGAGCAACACGGTCGCTTCGGACTCGCTGGGAGCCCCGTGCGCGGACGGGACGACGCCGACACCGAGCCCGGAGCCCACCAGCGCACGCAGGGTGCTGACCTCGGTGCACACCAACACCCAGTGCGGCGTGAAGCCGGCGTCAGCGCAGATTCGATCGGTCACCTGGCGTAGCCCGTACTGCGGGGTGAGCCCGACGAAATCCTCGTCCTTCACATCGTCCAGCCGGACTGTCTTGCGGCGGGCGAGGCGATGATCACGTGACACGATCAGATAGAGGTCTTCTTCACCGATCGGCACCCATGCCAGGTCGTCGGCAATTGGTTCCGGGCTGACGAACGCCACGTCGACGCGGCCGTTACGCAGTTCATCGATCACGACATCGGCTGCGGCACCGCGTAGTTCGAAACTCGTCGCCGGTGCCACGTCTTTATACGCGGCAAGCAATGTCGGGATGAGCCAGCCGCCGAATGAATGCAGAAAACCGACGGCCACGGTGCCGCTGCTCGGGTCGATGAGGGTGGCGATGCGCTCCTCAGCGCCATCTAGTTCGGCAATGGCCCGGATCACGTGCGCGCGGTACACCTCACCGTACTTGTTGAGCCGCAACCGGTTCTGCTTGCGATCGAAGAGCGGAACACCGAGACGACGCTCGAGGCGCGCGATCGCTCGCGAGAGTGTCGGTTGCGTGATGTTCAGTTGGGCTGCCGCATCGGTCACATGGTCCGTCTCGGCCAGTTTCAGGAACCAGAACAGCTCGCGGACCTCCACAAGCTGACCTTATACGCGACCTGAATGGTCTGTCAGGCAATGCGTCATTTCACAACAGCGGTGCCGTGCATCACATTCGTTGATATCGACGCCACAGCCCACCGGCCGGCGAGACCGAAAAAGGACCTACACGTTAGGAGACATGCCATGTCGGCACCGCGCTCAAGCCCCGACTCGCCGCGTCGCGGTCGGCCGCTCGCGGGGATCGTCGTCGTATCCCTGGAACAGGCGATCGCCGCACCGTTCGCGACGCGCCAGCTCGCCGATCTCGGCGCCCGGGTGATCAAGATCGAACGGCCCGCCGTCGGGGACCTGGCCCGCGGTTACGACCGCACCGTGGCCGGCATGGCCAGTCACTTCGTATGGACCAATCGAGGCAAGGAGAGCGTCGAACTCGACATCCGGTCTCCTGAGGGCAACCGGACGCTGCACGAGCTGGTGGACCGCGCCGATGTGCTGGTCCAGAACCTGGCGCCGGGAGCCGCGTCCCGGCTCGGCCTCGCTGCGGATGAGCTTCGCATCACCCATCCCCGGCTGATCACGTGTGACATCAGTGGATACGGCGCGGGCGGGCCATACTCGGACCGCAAGGCCTACGATCTGCTGATCCAGTGTGAGGCGGGTCTGGTTTCGATTACCGGAACCCCTGAAAGCCCCAGCAAGGTCGGCATTTCGATCGCCGACATCTGTGCGGGCATGTACGGGTTCTCGGGCATCCTGACCGCTCTGCTCGAACGTGAGCAGACGGGCCGCGGCTCCAACATCGAGGTCTCGATGCTGGAAGCTCTTGGGGAATGGATGGGCTACGCCGAGTATTACGCCCGGTACGGGGGTGCGAGCCCGGCCAGGGCGGGAGCAAGCCATGCGACGATCGCTCCGTACGGGCCGTTCACGGCCTGCGATGGCGAGGTCGTCAACCTCGGCCTGCAGAATGACCGGGAGTGGTCGACGTTCTGCGGCAAGGTTCTCGAACTGCCCGAGCTGAGCAAGGATTCGCGATTCTCCACCAACGCCGACCGCGTGGCGAACCGCGCCGAACTCGATGCGTTGATCACTGGCGTGACATCGGCTCTGCCGGTCGCCGAACTCATCGGACGCCTCGAGTCCGCCGGCATCGCCTATGCCGTCCAGCGCACGATGGACGAGTTCTCTGCGCATCCGCAGTTGGTCGCCCGAGACCGATGGCGCCGCTTCGACTCGCCCGTCGGCGAGCTCGTGGGCCTACGGCCACCCGTCACCGTGCACGGCGTGGAGCCGATCATGGGTGCGGTGCCTGCGCTAGGCGAACACACCGCCAGTGTGCTGGCATGGCTGAAGGAGACCGGCCATGTCGGTTGAGGTTGTCGGAATCGCGATTCTCGCTGTCGTTTTCGGCCTGTCGATCCTGCGGGGACTGAATATGGGCCTGCTCGCGCTCGCCGCGGCCTATATACTCGGGGTGCTGCATCTGGGGCTTCCGGTCGGCGACGTTCTCAAGGGTTTTCCCGGTGGGCTCTTCGTCGTACTTCTCGGCGTGACGTTCCTCTTCGGCATCGCACGCGCCAACGGAACCGTCGATTGGCTGGTCGCAGCGTCGATGGCGTTGGTACGCGAACGCGCGCAGGCGGTCCCGTGGATGCTGTTCGGCCTGGCGGCGGTGCTGGCCGCGATCGGCGCCGCGTCACCGGCCGCCGTCGCGATCGTGGCACCCGTCGGCATCACGTTCGCCGTCCGCCACCACATCAACCCGCTGTATGCCGGGTTGCTCGCCGTCAACGGCGCTGCCGCGGGCAGTTTTTCGCCCATCGGTATCCTGGGCGGGATCGTACGAACCACGCTCGCCAAGAACGGGTTGAGCGTTGACACCATGGCCCTGTTCGCAGGCACCTTCGCTTTCAACGCGGCCCTCAGTGTGGTGGTGTGGTTGGTCCTGGGCCGTAAGCGACAGTCCAGCTCGGAGGCCCCACAACTCACTTCCGCGGCAGGAGAATCGTTCAGCGGGCCGAGCCCGGAAGGCGACACCGGTGGCGGCGTGGCGGTACAGCCACGGTTGACGACCACGCTGCCGACTGCATCCGGCCGGCCGCGGGTGACTGTCCCGCAGGCCGTCACCCTCGCGGGTATCGGTGTGCTCGTGCTCAGCTCCACGGTATTCGACCTCGATACCGGCTTCGCCGCCCTGCTCGTCGCGGGCACACTGGCCCTGACATATCCCACGAGCGCTATTGAGGCCGCCAAAGACGTTGCCTGGCCGGTTATCTTGATGGTCTGCGGCATCGTCACCTATGTGTCGCTGCTGGAGAGCCAGGGAATCGTGCGTTCCCTCGGCGAGTCCGTCACCCTCATCGGTGCACCCCTGGCCGCCGCGCTGGTGATCGTCTACATCGGTGGCGTCGTGTCAGCATTTGCCTCGACCACAGCGATTCTGGGAGCGCTGGTTCCGCTGTCCATCCCGTTCCTCGACTCGGGCGCCGTAAGCATCACCGGTCTGATGGTAGCGCTGTGCGCGGCGGCCACCGTGGTCGATGCCAGCCCGTTCTCCACCAACGGTGCGCTGATCATCGCGAACTCACCAGAGTGCCAGCGCGACTCCGCCTACCGTGGCCTACTCATCTGGGGTGCCGTGATGACGGCCATCGCCCCAGTGACCGCCTGGCTCATCTTCGTCGTTCTCTGATCCCCCAACCGAAGGAAGCATCCATGACCGAACAGCAGACCGCAGCCCCGTCGAGTGCACCCGTTGTCGGATGGCAAGGCCGGTACTTCGAAGACTTCGTCGTCGGCGACATCTACCGGCATCCGCTGGGGCGCACTGTGTTACCCACCGACAACTCGTGGATGACACTACTCACCCAGAACACCGCCCCGATCCACTTCGACGCACACTACGCAAGCCAGACCAGCTGGGGCCGCCCACTTGTCGACTCGACCTTCACCCTGGCGTTGGTGACCGGCCAAAGCGTCAGCGATATCTCGCAGCACGTGTTCGCCAATCTTGGTTGGGACCACGTCCGCCTCCCCAACCCGGTCTTCGAAGGCGACACCATCTACTCCGAGTCCGAGGTTCTCGAGTCGCGGGAGTCCAAGTCGCGCGACGACGTCGGGATCGTCAAGGTCCGCACGATCGGTTACAACCAGGAAGGTGTCATCGTCATCGCCTTCGAGCGCACGTTGTTGGTGTACCGCCGTAACAAGGGCCCCCAAACGGCGGGGGTGCAACCGATCTGGGATGCCCGGGCACGGCGAGCAGCCGGACTCGACCCGGAGAGCGATGGGTCGCGGCCGTGACTGAACCTTTGGCGCGCAGCTGGCTTTTCACGCCCGGCAACCGTCCCGACCGCTTCCCCAAGGCCGCCGCGAGCGGAGCCGAGGCCGTCATCCTGGACTGGGAGGACGCCGTCGCAGCGGCCGACAAGCCCTTGGCGCGCGAAGCGACCTCCTCATGGCTTGCTGCTCAATCGATCGTGGTTCCGTCGATCTGGGTACGTGTCAATGATCGTCGCAGCCAGGAATGGGCAACCGACCTCGCGTGGCTCGGTGATGTCACCCACGCCGGCGTCGCCGGCGTGGTGCTGCCGAAAACCGAGTCAGCCGATGACGTGGCCGACACCCGCGCATATCTCGGAGATCACGGCCTCGCCATCGTCGCCTTGATCGAGACCGGGATCGGCGTGCAAAATGCTCCGCTCATCGCCGCAGCGCCTGGCGTTTTCACCCTGGCGCTGGGTACGGCCGATCTACGCCTCGACGTCGGCCTCGGCCCGGACGACACCGTGTTGGCCTATCCCCGCAGCCGCCTCGCCTACGCCTGCCGCGCGGCCGGGCTTCATCCGCCGATCGACGGTCCGGAGATGGGGCTGGACGATATCGCGGGCACTACCCGCTCGGCTCGCGCCGCGCGCGCCCTCGGGATGGGAGCCAAATTCGCGGTGCATCCCGCTCAGGTGAACTCGATCAACGCCGCCATGGGCTACACCGATGAGCAGCGTGACTGGGCCCGTCGTGTGCTGTCAGGCGCCCAGGACGTCGATGGCGCGGCCGTGCGTGTCGACGGCGAGATGGTCGACCGCCCCCGGTTCGCCCTTGCGCACCGAATTCTCGCTCAGCACGCGTAGCACGCCTCACGGTCACGCACCTCGGGCAGTCCGACCAGCGTCGTGAACTCGTCGAATGCGGGCAGCGCCGACAGTGGCGGAGTGCCTGCGCAGCTCAGCTCGGCAAGAAACGTTCGAATTCCTGCCGTTGCCGCCAGAAGCGCCCCGATCGGATACAGCACGACGGCGAAGCCGAACTCGGCGATTCGCGACATGGGAAGCTGCGGGCTTCGCCCGCCCTCGACCCAGTTGAATAACAGGGGGCACTCGGTCGCCAGCGCTGCCGCGATCATCTCGACGTCGCGTTCCGTTTCCGGAGCCTCGACGAAGAGGACGTCGGCGCCCGCATCGCGGTATCGGCGCGCTCTGTCGATCGCTGCGGGTATGCCCTCGACAGCCGCCGCGTCAGTCCGAGCGATGATCAGAAGATCATCCCTCGTGTCAGCGGCGGCCCGGAGCTTTGCGACCATTTCCGCCACTGACACAACCGCTTTGCCGCTCATGTGCCCGCATCGTTTGGGGCTCACCTGGTCTTCGAGCTGGATCGCGGCAACACCTGCGCGCTCGTATCCGGCCACGGTCCTGCTGACGTTGAGTGCATTGCCGTAACCGGTGTCGGCATCGGCGATGAGCGGCAGTCGGGTAGCTGTCGCGAGTCGCTCCGCCTGGCCGGCCATCTCAGTGGCCGTCAGCAATCCGACGTCCGGGCCGCCAAGTAATGACGCGGCTGCACCGAAACCCGTCATATAGACAGCTTCGAATCGTGCCAGTTCGACCAGCCGGGCGCTCAACCCGTCAAATGCACCGGGCGCGATCAGCGGACCTCTTGTGGCTGCAGCGGCGATCCGGTCGCGCAATGCCGTTGTCTTCGTGCTCATTTCACTCCGTCATTTTCGGCGGTGGAGATCAGGAGAGGATCGCGGCGACCGACCAGGCCGCCGCCGGTGCGAGTACGCACATCGCGGCTCCCCACAGCAGTAGTCCGCGGTACGTTTGAGCTCGCAGATGTGGCGGAGCACTTGCGACCACGAGCGCACCTCCCGTTGAGAACGGGCTGGCATCGACCACGGTGGCCGCTGCGCACAATGCGATGACCACAACCGTCACCGGTAATGCACCGGTCTGCAGGAACGGCAGTGACAGCGGGATCAGTGCGCCGAGTATCGCGGTCGTCGATGCGAATGCCGAGACGACTCCGGCGATGTAACACATCGCCAGCAGGGCGACCAGCGGTGCGCCGATCGCAGCGATCAGCTCGCCGAGCGAGTCGACCACACCGATATGGGTGAGAAGTGCGACGTAGGTGACAATGCCACAGACGAGAAGCACCACTGGCCAAGCGATTTCATTCATCGCACTCGTGGCCGTCTCGCGGAAGAACAGGGCGAGAACCGCCGCGATGGTCAACGCCGTGAAGCCGGTGTCCAATCCGAACACCGTGGCGCCGACGACGAGCGAAGCAATACCGATTCCTGTGGCGATTTGCTCGGCACTCGGCGTGGTCCGCACATCGGCCGAACCGGTATCCACCCCATCAGCGACGGCGACCGCGGGGCGACTCGTTGCCGTCGCAGTCGCCGAGCCATCCCCTGCGGCTGCCGTCGTGACGACTGTTGCCGAGGTCCCGTGCCCATCGCCGGTCGACGTCCCCTTCGCCCCGGCGGCATCGACAGGTACCGTCGATCGACCGAAGACCGCCCAGCTGAGTACCGCCACAGCGACGTTGAAGACGAAGGTGCCGGCGAACAACGCACCGGAATTGACATCAAGATGCTGACCGTGCACGGTCGACAGCACTATCCCGCCCAGAATTCCGCTGGGCGCAAACGCTCCGGCGGCCGCACCGTTGGCCGTCATGAGACCGGCATAGAGCGGGTTGATGCCCTGCCGAATCGCGAAGGTCATGCCAATGGGCGCGACGATGGCGATCGCGGCCGGTGAGGCCGCACCGGCCGCGCACAGGCCGGCGGTCACGACGAACAGCACCCACGGAATCACCGCGCGACGGTTGCGGGACGCGGCCATCGCGTACCCGACAAGCAGATCGACCGTGCCGTTCACCCGCGCGATCCCGAACAGGAAAGTCACCGCCACCAACACGAGGAAAAGGTCGCCGGGAAAACCCTCCAGCAGCTCTTTGGCCGGCAGTCCCAATACCACACAGCCAAGCAGGAAGGACGCCACGAGCGCCAGAACCCCGAGGTTGAGCCCCCGCAACCCAGACAGCGCGAAGATCACGACGAGGATGAGCACACCGATCCAGTGCAACTCCACGGCGTTACCCCAACGCCCGGCAGGCGTCGACGAATGCGACGGCCGGGCCGTCGTCCCCGAGTGACAGCACGGCTCGCTGCACACGGTCGGCTGTCACCGTGTCGGCGACCCGGCCGATGTTTTCGCGAAACTTGGCGACGATCTCGTCATTGGACAGCGGGCGTAGTTCGTGACCACGGTTGATCTGCTCGCGATGGTGTACCACCCGGCCGTCGGCCAGCCTGATCTCGAGTGCGCCGGAATAGGCGTCCGGATAGGCGCTCTCCGCATCGTCGATCACGCGGACCTTCCTAGCGAGCGCGAGTATCTCGCGGTCCTGCAGGGCGTCTTCCTCGAGTTCGGCGAGGGTGAATCGCCCACGCACCAGTGCCGCGGCGACTTCATACGGAAGGCTGAACTTGGCGTCGTACTCACTGCGCGGCTCCCACTTGGCTTCAGCGGGTTCGCAGACTATTTTCCGCGACACCGGGTGAATGGCCGCAGTGATCTCTTCGATGTCCTGAGTCCGAATCTGGTACTCAGCACGCAAGGCCAGCCCCGAATCGATGAATGCATGGTTGAGGTGGCAGACGGGGTAGGGCTTGACCGCGCTGCGCAGCAGCTCCCACGTGGCACCGAGATCCTCGGCCACCGCATCTGGTCGAGTCGCGACGGTCGCCAAATGTGTTTTGTACAAACCGAACCGACCCTCGTAGACCGCCGGTGGCCCCACCCAGCCCGCGCGCGCGAAGCTCGCTGCCGTGATCCCGCACGCGGCGGCCCAGCCGGGGTGCAGACGCTTGGTCCACGACCCGTCCTCCAGGAATTCCATCAGGCCCGCTGCCATCGAGCCGACCACGCCCTGCGCGGTGGCCAAACGGGTCGTATCCAAACCGCTGAGCCGGCCGACGGCGACTGCGGCACCGAACGCACCACCGATGGCGGTTGGGTGGAAACCGACGGCGTGCATGCCTCCGACGGCTCCGATGCCGACGCGTGCGGTCACCTCCACTCCGAGCACATAAGCGAGCAGAAGCTCCCGCGTAGAAGCCCCTGTCTCGACGGCGGCGCTCATGACGGCGGGCAGGACAGCTGACGTCGTGTGTGCCACGGATTCAAGGTGAGTGTCATCGAAATCCATGCCGTGGATGAGGATGCCGTTGAGAGTGGCCGCATCCCGTGCCGACAGGCGGTCGCTCATGCCGATCACAGCGTGTTCGCCGCGACCGAACGGGACGAGGGCTTCGCGCGCAACACCTGAGAACGGATAGCCGGTCGAGGCGAATGCGATTCCGACGGCGTCAAGAATCAGGTGGCGGGCACGGTCGAGAACCTCGTCGGGGACGTCTCGCACCGTCGTACCGGCAACGAACTCGCCGACCCGTTCCGCGAGGAACTTCGAAACTGTCATGGTGGTCACCTCGTAGCTGTTGTGTGGCGTAGCGCTCACCCAGCATCGGCCCCGGTGCGGGGAATGTGAAATGACCGTTTGGCCGCTGATCCATGCGTTTTGTGCATACTGTGACCATGGACCTTCGCGAGCTGGATTGGTTTGCCACCCTTGCCGAACATCCCCACGTCACCGACGCGGCCGGCCAGCTGAACATCTCCCAGCCGACACTGTCGCGCGGTGTGGCCCGGCTTGAGCGCCGACTTGGAGTGCCGCTGTTCGACCGGCAGCAGAACCGTCTGCGACTCAACCGCTACGGCGAGGTGTTCCGAGCGCATGTCTTGCGAGCCATTGCCGAGATATCGACCGCGGAAGAGCGCATCGCCGCCCTCATCGACCCTGACGAAGGCACCGTCGCATTGGGGTTCTTGCACTCGTTCGGCGGTTGGCTCGTCCCGCAGTTGTTGAGTACCTACCAGGCCGTCGTTCCTGCCGTCACGTTCCAACTGCGCGGGTGTCCCGCCGACGTCGTGGTCGATGAACTGCGCAAAGGCCGGCTCGATGTCGGCTTGACCAGCCCGCAGCCGGCCGGCGACGACGTACATTGGGTGCCCCTGCTCGATGAGCGACTCATGGTCGCGGTGCCGGCCACACACCGATTCGCCGACCGATCGGCCGTCGAACCCGACGAACTGGCAGACGAGGGTTTCGTGGTGTTCCCGCCGGTGTTCGGTACCCGACAGCTGGGCGACCGGATCTGCGCCGAAGCCGGCTTCAGCCCGAAAGTCGTGGCGGAGGGTACCGAGTTGACGACCGTGCGGGCATTGGTCGGGGCGGGGATCGGCGTGGCGATCATTCCCGAGACGCGCGGCCCGACCGATCTCGGGGCCGATTGGGTCGAGATTCCCATCACCGGCGACAACGCACGTCGGACCATCGGCATGATCACCCCTGGTGACCGGTCCATCGCACCGGTGGCGCGCAGGTTTTGCAGCCATATCGTCGATGCCTTCGATGCGTCTACCGCATTGTCTGGCTGAACTTCTGTCATTTCACGGCCGGGGCGCGTCGCGGCACACTGCCGTCATGGCCCAAACATCCCAGATCGCCGTGCCCGCTGTTCTGATGCGAGGCGGAACCAGCAAGGGTGTGTACTTCCACGCGCGCGATGTCCCCCCTGCCGGACCGCACCGCGACGCGTTCCTACGCCGGATCATGGGATCGCCTGACGTCCTACAGATCGACGGCTTGGGCGGTTCACGCCCCATCACCTCCAAGATCGCCATCATCGGGCCTGCGTCGAGACCGGACGCCGACGTGGACTACACCTTCGCGCAGGTCGACATCGAATCCGATCAAGTGAGCTACACCGGCAACTGCGGCAACATCTCCGCCGGAGTGGGCCCTTTCGCCGTCGACGAAGGTTTGGTGCCCGTTGCCGAGGGCGTCACCCGCGTCCGCATCCACAACACGAACACCAACAAAATGCTGATCGCACATGTGCCGGTCAGCAACGGAACAGCCTGTGTCGAAGGCGATTTCACGTTGCCGGGCGTTCCGGGAACAGCTGCCGAGATCGTGATGGACTGGTCGAACACCATCGGCGCCAAGAGCGGCCGGCTGCTACCGACCGGAAGTCCGCGCGACATCATGGGTTTAGAGAACGGCGAACAGATCGCCGTGTCGCTTGTTGACGTCGCCAACCCCGTGGTGTGGGTGCGCACCGACAGCATCGAATATCCACTCGATCTCGTCCGCGAGATACGAGGCAAGGCGTGCGTGCTGATGGGACTGTGTGACGACTGGAAGAACGCCGACATCGAAGCGGCGGCGTTCCCAATGATCGGGTTTGTCGCTGCACCACAACGCTATGCAACGCTCAACGGGGCTGCTGTCGACGATGCCGATATGGATCTGCGGCTACGGCTGATGTTCATGAATCGGCTGCATGAGAGCGTCGCCGGGACAGGTGCGATCAATCTTGCCGCAGCGTCCCGAATAGAAGGTTCGATCGTCAAAGACGTTGCCGTGAATCGCAAACCCGACCACTTGTTGATCGGCCACCCATCGGGCGTCACCGCCGTCCGTGTCGTTCATCGCCGGGTGGATGCCAAACCCTTCATCGCATTCGATCTTCTCGGGCTGAGCCGCTCAGCCCGCCGTCTGATGCGGGGTGAGGCCTACATACCGTCGATGCCCGGGGAGAACCACAAGGCGGCCATCGATCCGAGGAGACGCAGCGCCTCCTCCGAAGGGGAGCCCGGTTCGGGCATTTAGGTGACGAGCAGCTGATTCGATGACGCCTCCGTTGCCCAGGTGATGAATGTGATCGATGTCGCCGCCTTAGGGCCATGAAGTAGGCCTGGGGTGACGCAATCGAAGCGAGGGCTGGGCCCGTCCTACACACGTAGGCGTGTGGGGGCGGTTGGTCGACGTCTGTCGTCACCACCTGTTGGCTTGTCCACCGTGTGTTGAGGTCTGCACACCGCGGTGGATCCGGTCGTACGGCACAATGGTCCCAAGCTCATGGCAGACGACAGCGGTCAACGCTGGGGAGTCTGCCGCACGATCAGGTGACAGTTTCGGTCACGCGGCCTGACTGGCCCGCGAGTCATGATCGCTTCCAACTCGATCGGGGTCAACCGTCCAAGTCCGGACTGGCGCCGACGACGGTGATAGGTCCGTTCGATCCAGGTAACGATCACGATCCGCAACTCTTCTCGTGTGCCCGAGCGGCGCCAATCCAGCACGTTGTTCTGCAGCAGGCCCCAAGGAAGCTCTCCATCGACGCATTGTCGCCGACGGCGCCTCATCGATCCGACCATCTCGTAACGGGTGAGTGCGTGCACGAATCTTCTTGACCTGAACTGAGATCCACGATCGGAGTGCAGGATGCAACCGGCCGCGTCGATGATGGGATGGGCCCCCAGCGGTAGTAGGGCTGGCGGACGAGCTGTAGTACCCGGCACGTCACCGCAACGGGGATCCCGTCGGCGGCGAGCTCACTTACGAGCGGGTAGATCCCTTTCCCGGAAGGTTGGCCTGCGAAAGATGGGCCGTGGCCCGGCGCAGAACTTCATTCTCCTGCTCCAATAACTTGATCCGAGCCATGCGTCCCACAGCTCAGCGGACTTGGCGTGTTCCCGTTGAATGAGTCCAGCTGATCTGTCCCCGCCGTTTCGAGCCGTCATCATGCGAGTTGGGGATCTAATAGGTGGATGTCCAAGAGTGTTTCGAACTCTGCGGGGCTCATGTTACCGAGGTAGCTGTGGCGGCGTTCGCCGTTGTAGAAGTTGTCGATGTAATCGGCCATGGCGGCGGCCAGTTCGATAGTGGTGGCCCATCGGCGGGTGTTGAGTAGTTCGACTTGCATCCGTGCCCAGAAGGACTCCATGGCGGCGTTATCGAAGCAGTCGCCTACGGTGCCGAACGAGCCGAGCAGACCCCATCGCCGCATGTTCGCCCCAAAGCTCCAGGACGTGGACTGCGTGCCGTGGTCGGCGTGCAGAATCGTTGGCCCACTACGCGTTCGGTACTCTACGGCCATGTTGACCGCGTTGTTGACCAAGGCGGTGTCAGCGGTGGTGGAGAAGGTGCGGGCCACAATCATTCGCGAGAAGCAGTCCATGATCGCACAGCAATACACCTTGCCGTCGCGGGCGGGGTGTTCGGTGATGTCGGTGCATCACAGTTCGTTGGGCATCGTGGCAGCGAACTGCCGGTTTACCAGGTCAACCGGGGTGTCGACGCCGATCAGGTTCGGTTTCCGCCGTCCCGGCCGCGGCAACCCGTAGAGCCCGTGTTCGGACATGATCGAGTTGACGAGCTTGTGGTTAACGTTCATGTCGTAGTCATCCAGCAGCGCCGCGCGCACCCGGCGGCGGCCATACGTGCCACGAGAACGCTGGTGTATCTCCGCGATCGTGTCGGCCACAATGAGCCTTCGAACCTCACGATCCGGGATGGGGCGGCGTCGGTGGTATTGCAGCAATGATCGGGCTAATCCCGTTATGCGACAGGAAGATCAGGCGGAGTGCCCTCGCGCGATCAGCCCTTCAGTGATCGCGCGTCGGTGTTTTGGGGGCACCACCGCCTGTTCATCGAATAAGGCGCACGCATCACGGGTCAAAGCCAGCTCGGCCTCGAGTTGGGCGATGCGTTTGTGGACGGCTGTCAGTTCGTCGGCCTCCACGCTCGGGATGCCCTCGATGACGCCGGCGTCGATGAGGGCCTGGCGCTTCCAGCGGAACAGGGTCGCCTGGCAGATTCCGGTCTCGGCCGCCACGGCGGCTACCGGTTCACCTGTGCGCAGCCGGGCGACGATTTGCCGGCGCACCGACGACGAATACTGACGGGAGCATGTGACCTCCCAAGGATCACTCTGCCCTCAACTCTCACAACCGTGGACCAACAACACGGGTACGGATCTGATGGTCTCAGAATAGGGACACACGAGATCAGCCAACCAACGCACACCCCAGCGACAGTGACTGCAGGGCAGCAGGGCACGGTCCAACAGTCAGCCATCACCGCGGCACGCCGAGGCAAGGCCGGGAAGAATCCACCGCAGGCCAAAACTCAGGGCACCAGCGGTCATCGTTGGCCAGCTTGACCATGGTTCGCGGTGCCAACCGTTTCAGCCAAGGACCCCAGCAGCTTGAGCGCATCAGCACTGCTCGAACCGGGCTCGGCTTGGTACACAACCAATTCTTGGCCAGGGCTGGATCGCACGTCGAACGTCTGCATCGACAGGGTTAGTTCTCCGACGTCGTCGTGATGGAACAGTTTCTGCTCCCGCGTCTTTCCACGCGCGTCATGGCGCTCCCATAGCTCCGTGAACTCGGGGCTCGTTGCCAACAATCCTTCGAGGACTCTTTGGATACGCGGATGACCGGGAGATCGCCCGTGGTTGAGACGGAAGCCAGCCACCGAATTTCTTGCCACTTTCTGCCAATCACAATAGAAGGTACGTGCGTGGGGATCGGTGAAGACGATCTGCATCAGGTTTCGCGAATGCGTCCATTTGTGGAAGAGAACATCGGCGATCCCATTGGACGCCAACACGTCATAGGCGATGTTGAAGACGATCGCCGGATTGTCCGGCCATGCCGACATCAGCTGCAACAGCGCCGGGTCGACACGGTCGTCGACTGCACCAGTGTCGCTGGGTATGTAGCCGGCCAGTCGGTAAAGGTGTCGCCGACCATCGGTATCCAGCCGCAACGCGTCAGCGAGCGAATCCACGACCTGCGCAGAGGGACTACGCTCGCGGCCCTGCTCTAAACGGCTGTAGTAGTCGACGCTGAGACCCGCCAGCAGCGCGACCTCCTCCCGTCGCAAGCCAGCGACCCGGCGGTGCCTGCTCACGGGAAGCCCGACCGCGTCGGGACCCATCGCGGCCCGCCGGCCGCGGAGATAGTCGCCGAGTTCGCTGGTAGCCATATCGCGACATTACCGGCACATACCCAAGCCTTGGCGGGCGTGATACATCCAGGAAGTATGCCGGCTTCCCCATTACGGTGGCCACTACGGTGACTTTGGGAAGTTCACCCCGCATCAACGACCACTCATTTGCTCGTTTTCTCCGGTGAGGTCTCCTCCGCAGGACACCAATTGACCTAGAGAGCGATGCCGTGTGCGCTGTCGGCGGCAACTGAATACTGACCAGAGCGCGGCAACTGAATTTTGACCAGCTTCCTGGAGACCCTTGGCTTGGGCAAGCCAGGGAGGAAGCGAGTGTTGAGTGTGGAGGACTGGGCAGAGATCCGGCGGTTGCGCCGTTCGGAGCAGTTATCGATTTCTGAGGTCGCGCGGGTGATGGGGGTGGCCCGCAACACTGTGAAGGCGGCGTTGGCCAGTGATCGGCCGCCGAAGTATCAGAGGGTGTCGGCGGGGTCGGTGGTCGATGAGGCCGAACCGAGGATTCGCGAGCTACTGGCGGCGTATCCACGGATGCCATCGACGGTGATCGCCGAGCGGATCGACTGGCAGTATTCGATCCGCACGCTCAGTGAGCGGGTGCGTGAGTTGCGGCCGGTGTATCTGCCGCCGGACCCGGCCTCCCGCACGACCTATCAGGCCGGCGAGATCGCGCAGTGCGACTTGTGGTTCCCCGACATACAGATCCCTGTAGGTCATCGTCAGACGCGCACGGCTACTGCGCTGCCGGTGATGACGATGGTCTGTGGGTATTCGCGCTGGGCCTCAGCGTTGCTGATCCCCAGCCGTTGCGCTGAAGATTTGTATGCCGCGTGGTGGCAACACCTTTCGGTGTTGGGTGCAGTGTCGCGAGTGTTCGTCTGGGACGGCGAGGGCGCGGTCGGGCGGTGGCGGGCGCGGGCACCGGAATTGACCGCGTCGTGTCAGGCGTTCCGCGGGACGGTGGCCGCCAAAGTGGTGATTTGCAAACCCGCTGACCCCGAAGCCAAAGGCCTGGTGGAGCGTTTCCACGACTACCTGGAGCGAGCATTTCTGCCGGGCCGGGTGTTCGCTTCACCAGCGGATTTCAATACCCAACTTGGCCAGTGGCTGGTCATCGCCAATCACCGCCGCCATCGCGTGCTGGGCTGCCGACCGGCGGACCGGATCGAGGCCGACAGGGCCGCCATGGTGGCACTGCCGCCGGTCGCACCAGCCACCGGATGGCGAACCCATGCCCGGTTACCGCGTGATCACTACGTGCGCCTGGACACCAACGACTACTCGGTACATCCGGCCGTGGTGGGTCGGCGTATTGAGGTCATCGCGGACCTGAACCGGGTCCGGGTGTGGTGTGCTGGACGGTTGGTTGCTGAGCATGACCGAGCCTGGGCCAAACACCAGACGATCAGCGACCCCGAACACCTCGCCGCGGCTAAGGCTATGCGCCGCAACCGCTTCGACATCGTCACGCTCCCCACCCAGGTCGATGTCGAGCAGCGCCCGCTGACCGACTATGACGCTCTGGTCGACATCGACGGGCCGGTGGCGCAATGACTGCCAAGACCGCTGCCGCCTGCCGCGACGTGACCGCCGAGCTGGCCTATCTCACCCGCGCATTGAAAGCGCCCACCTTGCGTGAAGCCGTCGATCGCCTCGCCGAGCGAGCACGGTCCGAGACCTGGAGCTACGAAGAGTTCCTGGCTGCCTGCCTGCAGCGAGAGGTGTCTGCCCGCGAGTCTCATGGCGGTGAGGGACGTATCCGCGCTGCCCGGTTTCCGTCCCGGAAATCGTTGGAGGAGTTCGACTTCGACCACGCTCGCGGTCTCAAACGTGACACCATCGCCCATCTGGGCACCCTGGATTTCGTCACCGCCAAAGACAATGTCGTGTTCCTTGGGCCGCCGGGGACCGGCAAGACACACCTGGCGACCGGCATGGCGATCCGAGCCTGCCAAGCCGGCCACCGGGTCTTGTTCGCCACCGCCAGTCAATGGGTCGACCGGCTCGCCGCGGCCCATCACAGCGGCACGCTGCAAACCGAGCTCATCCGTCTGGCGCGGTACCCGCTGCTCGTCGTCGACGAAGTCGGCTACATCCCCTTCGAACCCGAAGCCGCCAACCTGTTCTTCCAACTGGTGTCCTCCCGCTACGAACGGGCCAGTCTCATCGTCACCTCGAACAAGCCGTTCGGTCGGTGGGGTGAAGTGTTCGGTGACGACGTGGTCGCCGCCGCCATGATCGACCGCCTCGTGCACCACGCCGAGGTCATCTCACTCAAAGGAGACAGCTACCGCATCAAAGACCGAGACCTCGGCCGCGTCCCCAACGTCACGGCCGACGACCAATGAACCCCAGCTGGTCAAAATTCACTTGCCGACAACTGATCAGATTTCAATTGCCGTTGACATGCGCAAGGTGTCGTTGACGGCGGACTTGTCGTGGCGTTCACCGGGCTGGGGTGCTCGATGATCGGCGCCCAAGGTGGTCCGTACGGGGGTAGCGAACGCTGAAGCAGCTGAAACAGATGAGGGCGTGCTGGCGCGGAGTGGTTCATCACGCGATGACTCGTTCGACGAAACTGCGCAAGTTAGCGCGTAGACGGGCTCGCGATAAGCCTTCGGCGGTGATCGAGTGGCTCACCAAGTCGATCCGCGTGGCGGCTAAGAGGCCGTGCGCCGTCCACGACGCGTATTCGATAGCAGCGTGAGGATTCGCGCCCTATCAGGACGCTCTCGCGGGAGCTAGGGCACCGTGTGCGACTGGTCCCGCGACGTCCGAGAGCGGTCACGGTGACGCCCCGTCGGTCTTCCCACCGACTTGGGTGCGCACATACAGCGGTCAATTCGTCTACTACACAACGGTACTGGGGCGGGAATTCGTGGCTTCACGACAGGTGACGGAAGGACTGGCTGGCGATCAGAGGTCGAGCGACGCCCGCAGACCGCTCCCAACGTAGTTCCTCCCACCGGTTCCGGATGACGGTCGATGCACCCACGGGTCATCGACTGCCGGGCACGAATGATGTTGCCGTAGAACGATTCTCCCATGCGTCAAGATCAGCGCTCAACCGCTGCAGGCGGCCACGGCAGCGACGTAACGCGTCAGCACCGAGCACCAGGTGTAGTGGCGGGGTGTCGGATTCCACCGCGTCGATGATGACCGTAGCGGCGCGGTCGGGGTCACCGACCTGACGGCCGGCATGGTCAGCGAAGTGCTCGGGTACTGGTCTGACGGCCGCGGCATAGTCGCCGACGTGTGTCGTCGTGAAACGTATCCACTTTGTTGACAGGAAATCAGTACGGAACGACCCTGGCTCCACCACTGTGACTTTGATGCCGAGCGGACTCAGTTCTTCGTACAAGGACTCCGACAACGCGCTCAGGGCGGACTTCGCCGCAGCGTACAGTCCCGAACCGGCTAGTGGGTCGAGCGCAGCGATCGAGGACACATTGACCAGATGACCGCGTCCTTGTGACCGCAAATGCGGCAACGCCGCCTGGATGACGCGCAGTGGCCCAAACAAGTCGACGTCGAACAGGTGCCTGACCTGTTCTGCAGAGGCTTCCTCGATGGCGCCGAGGAGGCCATATCCGGCGTTGTTGACCGCGACGTCCAGGCCACCCGTCACAGCGCACGCTCGGTCGATCACCGCGCCGACCTCGTCCAGGTGAGCGAGATCAAAAGGCAGGACGTGCAGGCGATCCCTGGGCGCGTCGAGGTCAACTGTCCCGGATCGAGTGGTTCCGACCACTGTATGGCCGCGGCCCAGGGCCGCTTTGGTCAGCGCCCGGCCTAGCCCGCGCGAGATTCCGGTGATGAACCAAACCGACATGGACGAGATTCCTTTCTCTAGCGTTGCGCCTCATCGAGCATGCGCACGCCCGCATCCAGCTCTGGGCACTGCGACGACCGGTGTCAGTGGGCGGTCAGCCCACCGTCGACGACGAACTCAGCTCCCGTGACAAATGACGATTCGTCGCTGGCGAGAAACACCATGACGGGCGCGATCTCATCGGGACGACCGGCCCGCCGCATCGGAGTGCGCACGATGTCGGGTTGCTGATCGCCCTGCTCGTCGAGGATATCTTCGATCATCGGCGTTGCGATGACGCCGGGATGGACAGAGTTGACCCGCACGCCGCGTGTGGCGTACTCGACGGCGGCAGTCTTCGTCAACAGTCTCACTGCACCTTTTGACGCATGATATGCCGCAGCACCGCCACCACCGATCAGACCGAGGACCGACGACGTGTTGATCACCGAGGCATTGCCGCTGGCGCGCAGAAGCGGCATGAACGACTTCATGCCGAGCCAGGTGCCCTTCTGGTTCACCGCAATCACGCGGTCCCACGAAGGTTCATCGGCGTCTTCTACGCCCTCCCACGCCACGATCCCGGCGATGTTGACTAGCACATCGAGGCGGCCGAAGCGTTCTTCAACCAGCGCAACTGCGTTGTTCCAGTCGCCGGCCCTCGATACATCCACGACAGCACCGTGGACTGCTGAGCCGTAACTAGAGAGCCGCTCTGTAAGCGCTGACAGTGAGTCGGCGCGCGTGTCGGTCACCACCACTCGGGCACCCTCGCGCAGGAAACTCTCCGCCGTCGCTGTGCCGATCCCTCCGGTAGCACCGGTGAGCAAAGCCACTTTTCCGTCCAGACGCCCCGTCATCAATCTGTCCTCCTGTCAATGGTTTTGGCCGTATATGTGGGCCAGCGCCATGCGGCCATCAGGCGGCCGTGAAGCCGCCGTCGGCTGCGACCACGGCACCGGTCATGAAGCTGGACCGCTCGGAGGCAAGGAAACCAATCACCTCAGCGATTTCTTCTGGTTGGACGACGCGACCAAGCGGGTGTGCGCCGGCGAAAGACCGAAGGTACTCGCGGCTGTCGTCTCGGAAGTTGTCCAGCATGTCGGTCTCGATCACTCCGGGGGCCACAAGGTTGGCCCGGACGTTGTGAGCACCGCCTTCGAGTGCGATGACCTTCGTCAGCTGGGCGAGGGCTCCCTTCGACGCGGAGTATGCGGATCCCTCAGGCAGTCCCACAGTGCAGGCGTAAGAACCGACACTGACGATGGCGCCCCGGCCCTGATCGCGCATGACCTTGAAGGCTTCACGCGCGTGCAAGAAGGCTCCACGGACGTTGATCGACATCAATTCGTCCCATTCCTCGATGGTGGTTTCGGTTAACGGCTTGTTCAACGTGCGACCAGCGTTGTTGACAAGAATGTCGAGACGACCGAAATGTTGTTCCGCCAACTCGACCGCGCGAATAGCCGAATCTTCAACCGCAACGTCCGCCTCTAGGGCGATGACGTGGTCATACTGATCAGCGAGGTGATGCACCTCGGGCCGAATGTCCTCGGCGAGTACCTTCACTCCTCTGGCGTGTAGCCAGTGCACTGTTGCCGCGCCGACCCCTCGCGCTGCACCGGTAACGATAGCGACCGCACCGTCAAGACCATCCCCTGATTCGAGAGGATGCGTGGTGTCGCCGACCATACGCGTTCTCCTTCCGTGCATTTCAGGCGCGTTGAAAGATGTTGTCTGCAACTTCGGGTGACTGTGACCTGCCTCCGCCTGCCCAAGCCGACCGTGTCGAAGTCGCGGAGCCGGCTGGGAATTCCCAGTACTGATTCTGGGCGAGAGTCAAATCTCCTGCCAGGACGCCGGTTGCCTAGGAGTCGCACACCTAGGAACGTCTGCGCCCCGCTTGGGTCTGCTGCACGATAGGTGACATCTTGACCTGCCCTACCTGTTGGGTTCCAGTCCCGGTGGCTAACTGACGGCGGTGTGAATCGCCCCGGTGAGTCCGGAGACTTCATCTCTTGTGAAGGATGGAGTCGTGGCGGGTTCGAGGAAGTATCCGGCTGAGCTGCGTGAGCGCGCAGTGCGGATGGTCGCCGAGGTTCGCGATCAGTATGGGTCGGAGTGGGCGACGATCGAGTCGGTGGCATCGAAACTAGGTATCGGCACCCCGGCCGTCAGACGCCAACAAGGCGCCCGATCGGACTTGGCACCGCCATCGACCGCGTCGAGCCTGGCCACCTGCGCCGGTCCGGTCCGGCAGACAAGGTCTCGGAGCGGTTCGATTCCACCCACTTCTGTTCGTTGGGCGACCACGTGCATTCGCCGGGCGCCGATGTTGGACGCGTTGAGGGACTGCTGGCGAGGATCCCCGGCCTGAACTTTTCGGCGCCACGAGCGATGTTCTCGAGCATTACCTATATGGGGTGCTCGGTGACGAGATCCGTGAAGAACTGTCGCTGGATTACCGTGAATTGCCGTGGTCTCCTGAGGAACTCGCCTTCGGCTATAGGCTCACTGAGATGCAACGCTGGTACCGGATCCTGATCCAGGTCGACCACGGGCCAGTCCCGGCCGCGCCCGACCCGCAGCTGAGTCTGGTGACGTTGGTCCCGTTGTCCCATCTGCTCGGCCTTCCGGTCGCATCCATCAAACGCAGCTATCTCTGTGAAGATGGTGCACCGCTGTTGCTGCGGGATGGCCGCTACGCGCGCTAGCGGTGACGCCTCTTGGGCCGCCGCGCCGCACATCGGCAACCCGGTGTCCTGTTGTGGGGACGTGGTTTTCGGTTGAATGCTTGTGCTGTGGCGCGTCATCGATGAGTCGACGCGTAAACGCCTCCCGTCGAGGGTGGTCGGGCACTTCTATGCGTTGCGGGTGAGTGCCGATGTGACCGTGCCGTGCCAGGTGCGCAGGGTGCCGCCGGTGCGTTGGAAATCGGTGTAGACCCGGACAAGTCGCTCGACCGGCTCGGCGGTGATGCTTCCTGCAATCAGGACTGGGTCGGCGATGTCGTCTCGGCGGTAGGACCAATGCAGATTGTGTGTTGTCCGCCGAAGGGTTTCGCCGAGATACCACGTGGCACCGGTGAGGAAGTCGTGATTGATCGGGTCTTCCAACAGTGCCTCGGGTTCGCTGGCGATTCGCCATATGAGCTCCTCCAGTGCATCGAGACTATCGACACGAAAATCCCAGGCTTCGGCGTCGCCGTATCGCTGCACCCAGCCGGGGTGGGTCTGTTGCTGCTCGCTGATCCACCGCGCCAGGAACTGCTCGTCGGACAGATGGCGCCAAACCCGACGTCTGACCCGTTGTCGTCGTGTCAACGACTCCTTGATGCGGCCACGGACCGGACTTGTCGCCCAGTGGTTGAATTCCGAGACCAGCGCCTCCGGATCGGTGTCGGGCGCCGGGAGTGTTGGTGACCAACGCGTGCGACACACCACACGGTTGAGTTCTTGGACCAGGTAGACAGCCAAGCTGGTGTCGTGGGCGACGTCGCTAACGACGCGCATGCCCGCGAGCGCCGGGCCTGCAGCGCCGGCCAGCGCCTTGCCGTGAAGGTGCGTGGGCGGATTCATGTCCCAGTGTGAGGGTTTGGCGCGGCGCAATGTCTCTCCGAAGTACCACACCGCCCCTTCGTAGAAGTCGTTGCTGGCGGGACCGCTGAGCAGATGGGTTCGTGCCGGGCAGTGCTGCAGAAGCACGCTGGCCAGAGCGTGCAGCGACGCGGCTGAGTAATCCCAAGTGTGGTCGGCCCCGTATTGGGCCGCCCAGTCGCCGAACCGCTGTGCCGCGCCGTGTGCCCAGATCACCGCCGCGCTCGGCTCGGTCGGGCCGTCGAGCCCCGGGGTGGTCTCCCGGAATAACCTTCGGCCACGCTTCTGGAGGGTCTCGCGGCGCGCGATCGCTGCACGATGCAGTCGCGGCAGTGTATGACCGTCGCGCCAGGCGAGTGCGTACTCGAGGACGTGTGCCGGCGAGATAATGTTAGCGACGCTGCCGGTGTCGATTACGGGAAAGCCGTTGGTGGCGCGGTCACGTCGGTCATCCCAGATCCACTTTCCGCCCGCCGCGCGCAACAGGCTTTCACCCAGGTAGGCGGCGAGGGCTGTGCGTAGCGCCGGGTCCTGCCCCGCTGGATCGCCGATGAGGTGCCGTTCGAGCTGATGGAGTGAGGCTGGCGAGTAATCCAACGTCACTGTCGGCAGCGCAGCGTCGAGCGTCGCCAGCATTCCGGTGATGCTGTCGCGCCACTGGTCTCGCTGGCTCACCCACCGCGCGTTGTCGTCGTCGAATGTCCATGTCCCGGTATTGGTCTGGTGAATCCAGGCCGGCCACGGTTTAGTCCACAGCGGCGCGATGTAGTCGCCATACCAGGTGCGCAGGAACTGCGGGTTGCCACTTCTGATTGCGGACCGCAAGTGTGAGCCGGGCACGACATACTCGCTGCTGCGGCTTTTGGCGGTGTGCTCGACGATGTACTCACCCGATGTTGTGCCGGTGTGGCGATTGCTCCAGCGCCGTTTCTTCGGCTCGCTGCGCCGTACGATTTCGCCGAGATACCACACGGCCCCGTCGACGAATTCGGCGTTGCGTGCATCGTCGAGATGCGCCTGGGTCGGAAAGTAGTTGAACAGGATGTAGGTCAACCGATCGAGCGAGTCGAGTCCGAAGTCCCACAGTTGGGTGTCATCGCTGCCGTACTGGGCTACCCATTCCTCGAACGCGGACTCCTGTCGTTGCGCCCACCGCTGCGCCTCCATGACGCGACTCTCTCTACGAGTCCTCTTGCGGATCTGTGTAAACCAGCTCCTGGCTGACGTTGTCCCGAACGACGATCCGGCCGGCAGCGTGGTACTGGCGATGCAGCGTGCCGACCGGCAGTTGACACGCTGTTCCCATCCACCGCCACGTCATGCCGTGCTGTAAACCATCGGTCACCGCGTCGCGCAACGCCCAGCCTGACAACCGCTGCAATTTCGCCAGGCAGTCAGCCCGGATCGCCGCGGCATCCCCGCGGCTTGTCATCGAATTGTCGGTCGCGGCAGGGACTTTCGTCAGGGTGGATTCCGTCCGTTCGAGCAGTTCCCGCATCGCAGCAATACGTCGATGGACGTCATCGTCACTCAGGCGGTCCAACGCATCGTTCACCATGGGCCTCTCCCGCGCGTTCCGGAAATGGAACAAGCCTATCCCAAATTCGTCACTATGAGCGTGCAGCCAGCCGCCTGCCGTACCGCGTTGTGTAGCTGAGCAGGTGGAGCTGGTGCTGTCCCCTGGCGACCGCCCAATCGATCTGCATTGACTGTGACAGGTTGATTTGGCTCCGGTAGGACGGTTTGAACTGGCCCCATTTGCCGACTCGCCGGTGCGGTTGTAACGGTTTGATCTGGCCCACTCCACTGTTGATTCATCGAACACAGTTGCGATGGAGAGGAGCCAGGGGTGGAGGATCGGGTGGAGCAGTTCGCAGCGATTCGCCGGGACGCCCGGGTCGAGGGGTTATCGATCCGGGAGTTGGCGACGAAGTATCGGGTGCATCGCCGTACGGTTTCACTGGCCGAACTCAACAACCGCATCCGTGGCTGGGAAGCCGAGGACGATCACCGCCGCATCGCTGATCGGATCCGCACCGTCGGTGAGGATTTCGCCGCAGAACAGCCCCTGTTGGCGCCGCTGCCGGTCGAACCGTTCGATCCCGGGCTGGTACTCACCCCGCGGGTGGATCGCTCGTCGCGGATCACCGTGCGGATGGTGAAGTACTCAGTGCCTGTGCGGTTCATTGGCCGCAAAGTCCGAGTCTCACTGCGGGCCAACGAGGTGACGGTATTCGACGGGCGCACCCCGGTCGCGGCCCATCCGCGCATCGCCACCCGCACCGGGACCAGCGTGGCGCTCGACCATTACTCACCTCATAGCGGCAATCCCAAAGAGCCTCAATAACTCTCGTCAGCGCTGGTAGCGGTCCGGCAATTCCGAGCTGACCCGCGATTGTCAGGCGTTTCGCGGGGCACTACGCGGGCGCTTCGGGGGGTGCCACGGCGAGCATCGCGAGCACTTCTGCCAGGGACAGGTCGGTACGATCACGCACCGCAACCCACCGATCCAGGGTTCGCGCTGCACCGGCTGCCATGTCGGCAGGCAGCCCGGCGGCCATCAATGTGGTGGCAATCTCGAGCATTTCGGGTGCCCATCGCCACGCACGCGCCGCTGCACCGGTGAACGCGTCAGATTCGGCTAGCGGCCGGCCTTCCAAAAGCACTGCTTCGCGGGCCAGATGCTCACCGACCCCGTGTTGGTTGGCCAGCGCATGAGCAGTCGCGGCCAACACACGCGACGCCTTCTGGTAGGAGGCGTATGCCATCTTCAGGGCTGAGGCCTGTCCCAGCTGATCGGAAATCACGACGACCTCCAGCGCGGTGCCCTCAAACAGGTTCGCGACGGCCTCAGTGTCACCAGAGAGGTACAACCGCGTCGTTGCCGGCCGCTTGGGTGGCGGACCGATGATTGCGCCGTCGACCACCCTGGCATCGGGCAGCAGCTCTGCGATCCGGTGAACACGCTCAGGTGCGATCGCGTTGGCATCGACATATATCCCGCGGTAACCGGCGGCTTGACGCGCGATGTCTTCGGCGTGCGCCGGCGGGCAAATCGACAGCACGACATCACAATCATGTAAGGCGTCATGCAGGTCCGCGCACTCCTGCAGGCCGGCGTCGGCCGCTCGCTGCCGGCTCGCCTTGCTTCGTCCCGAGGACACCCACCGCACCGTAGCCCCGCCCTGCACCCCAAGACGGGCAACCTCCGCGCCCATGGTCCCGGGGTGCAACACGGTGACGACGGTCATGGCGCAATGATAGTGGCACCGAGGGGGTGCGCTGTCTGCCAGCTCCAGGTTTGCGGAGCGCTCGATGATGAATCATTAACGGCAGGATGGCTTTTGAGACGGCGATCGGCGTTCTTGACACCAATCTGCGGTGCCGAGCGCCCTGGGGCATGCTCGATGCTGCTGCGCACATCGTTAAAGCACCCGTAGCGCGTGGCCGCGGCTATGAACGGCGGTGGTGGCCAATCGGGACTTCATTCGGGAGTCGATCGAGTACCTGACGATGCGGTTGGAGAACACGTCTTCGATCACGCAGAGGTGGGCCTTGCGCTCGCTGGTGCGATGCTCGGTGATGCCTATGAGCCACAACCAATTTGGCTCATCCGCGGTGAAGTTCCGGCTCGACACCGTCATCGTAAAGCGGCGGCCGGCAAGTTGACAGCGTTGGACACGAGGTAGTTGGACGCGAACTCGTCGTTCGGGGTGATGCCGTTTTTCACGCTGTTCATCACCCGGGCGTAGCTTCGTCCAACGGGGATCTCGAAGCGGATTCGATGCCCATATCTGACGGCGTCATTGCCGGAAGTTGTGGTGGCGGCACATCGACGAGATCAGTATCAGCGAGGTGATCGGGGACCTGGAGAGTGTTCATGACTGATCCGGCGGCAAATTCCACTCTCGCCGGATCACGAGACACAGTTCTCTCGGCTTTTTCGTGCCGTCAACGCTGCACATGGCCGCCGCTGACGGCTACTGGGACTCTAGACGGCCCAACGGGTAGGAGTTGCCGCCAAGGACGGTTTTGGCCGTCTCCCAGTCGGTTTGGTCGATACCGGTGACGTGCCGCAGATAGGCCAGGGTGACCTGTTGGATAAGGGCCACGCGGTCAGGGTTCTCGTCGGTCGTCTCCGCTACCTCGTAGCCGGCGATGCCGCCGAGGGAGTGCTCGCCACCATAGACGGTGAGCAGACTCCTGCTCTCGCGGTTAGTGCTGAGGGTGTAGGGGTCGACACACCATGCCGGTCCCCGCGTGGATAGCGGGAGTTCGTCGGCGTCACCGGCGATGACGAGCCCGGGCGCGGTGATGTGGGAGAAGTCCTGGCCGCGCAGCCATGGAAGGTGGTCGCGGGCGTAGGGGGTTAGGTCGTCACCGCCCGAACCGGCGGTGGCTAATTGGATGGTGGCCATCACCCTGGGGTCGGACAGATCCTGTGCGTCGCCGGTCTCTGGATCCACGACCCGTAAGCCGACGAGAATGCCCGCGGTCTGGCCACCAAAGGAGTGACCCGCCGCGACGATACGACTGTGATCCGCCCGGCCGGGCAGACCGGGAACCCAGGCCTCGATCCCGTCGAGTTCGTCGAGGATGCGTGTCATATCCTGCACCCGCTGCCGCCACACGCCGGGCTTGTGCGCACCGTCAGACGCGACCCCGTACCGGCGGGAATCCAAGTGTGTGGCCCGGATGACGACGAAACCATGGGATGCCCAGTAGTCGACCAGGGGCGCGTAGCCGTCGAGGTTGGAGCCAAATCCGTGCGAAAACAACACGATCGGCAGGTTGGTGCCGCTGATGGGCGCACAGACGTGGACCTGCAGATCCTCACCTCGTTCGGGTGCGGACAAGGTCAGGGGTTTGACCGACAGGATCGGGGTGGCTTCAGGGCTGGTGAGACCGGTGTTCTGGTTCAAAGGCATGCGTGGACGTCCTTATTGGAAGGGGTGATGGCAGATCACGCGGCTGTAAGGCCCAGGATCCGTTCGGCGTTGAGGTGTCCGAATTTGCGGCGGTCGAGCTCGTTGAGCGGTGCGTTCTCGACGAAGGCACGTGCGCCGCCGGGCCCGCCGAATGAGCCACGGGAATCGGACCCGATCTTGCCGTGGGCACCGTACGGATCGTCGGCCCCGAACATCACACGGTCCGGGCCAAGCACGTCCACGGCTGCCTTCAGCATGCGGTGGCTGTAGACCCCACCCGCGGTGACCGAAAGGTTGCCGGTGATGTATTCCAGGACACGCCGGTCCAGATGAGCCGAGCTGAGGACGTCGGCGCGGTCAGCGAAGAGCACAAGCATTTCGCCCCAGTGGCCCAAGATGACCTGTAGGTCGGGGTGACGGTCGAAGGTACCGGCCAAGATCAGACGCAGCGCGGCGAGTCCCGCCTCTGAGTGCCAGCCCCAGCCTCCGGTGGCCAACTGCAGGCTGGTCCACTCGTCGAACCCGGTGTAGGCGGCGTCGATGAGTTTCTTCGGTGGCATCCCGGGATGGATGTACAGCGGCACGTCCAACTGGTCAGCCGCCTCGAAGATGGGCCGGAAGCGGTCGTGATCCAGAAAAGTCGCACCGGTGCGTGGGAAAAGCATCGCTCCCACATGACCGAGTTCGGTGACGGCGCGCTGCAGCTCCGCGGCGGCCGCAGCAGGGGCAGCGGTCGGCAGAGTGGCGAATGCCGCGAATCGGTTGGGGTGAGCACGAGCCGCCTCGGCGAGAACGTCGTTGGCCTCCCGCGCCAAGGGGATGGCCACCTGTGCCGGCAATGGCTGAGTGCCCGGTGAGGTCACCGAGAGAACCTGCATGTCCACGCCGTTGGCGTCCATCCTCGCCAGGCGCTCGTCGCCAACGTCAAGCAGGCGTTCGTTGATCACTCCCTGGCTGCTCATCTGGTTGACGGTCTCGTCGCCGCCCCACGTCAGCAGAGCCTGGCGCAGCGCCGGCGTCCACGTATGTTCTTCGAGCCCGATCAATCGCCGTATCGACACGTTTTGCTCGACCACCGTCTTCCTCCGATCCCACCGTGCAATCGACCGGGCCACCGGAGTTCTCAACCGGCTGCCGTCGACGCAAGTACGCTAAAACTTGACATCGACGTGAAAGGCAAGCCGCAGTGACCCAGATAACAGGAGTTCAGCATGCGTATCGGTGAACTCGCACGTCGAACGGGCGTGACCACCCGGGCGCTGCGCTATTACGAGGAGCAGGGCCTGCTTATGTCTGAGCGCAGCGCAAGGGGACAGCGCCACTACGATTACGACGCTGTTGAGCGGGTCCGACTGATCCAGCAGCTTTACGCCGCGGGCTTGTCCAGCAAGGTCATCGCTGAACTCACGCCCTGTGTCATCGACGGACAAGCCACCCCCGCACTCCTGGACCGTCTGGCTGGTGAACGAAATCGCATCGATGAGCTCCTGACCGGGCTGGCTGCCACCCGCGACCGCCTCGACACCGTCATCTCCGGAGCGACCGCGAATCTGCTTACGGGGCAGCCGTGCCCAGCCCAGCTCGCCCGTCGACACACCGAACCTACCGGCCATCAGACTGGCGATTCGTGGCCGGTGCGGCGTGGCCTTGGGCGATGGTGAGGGCCGTTTCTATGCGGCCACCGCAGGCACGGTGTGCGGCGCCCCTGTTGGAGCTGTGGGCACCCGGGCTCGGAAGCTGGAATGACTACCATCGGCGGCGGTGAGGCGGCGGCCTATAGCCAGGCCATGTTGCAGATCGAACTCAGCACCGGCCATTTTAGCTGCGGAGATTTGCGGACGGCCCATGGGCTGGGAACTGCTGCGTTTCAAAGGCTTTCAGCGATTGTCGATGACCACGGCTCGTGACGTAGCGTAAGGCGCTCAGTGGAGAAGCACTAGAAATGATCACCCGCATACCGCGCCGACCCCGGTCTGGTCGGGCAGTACCGCCGACGCGCGGCCCAATCGCTCGAAGTAATCGTCCACTCCGCACCGTACTGCACCGCATCGCGATTACCCAGAGACCGCATCGGCGACTCGTCGCCGATTGACATAGGAGCAATACAGCCACGGGGCTGAGGGCGCGTGGCGCAGAACGCCTTTCGGCGTCATCGTTGGTCAGCGAACCACCTCCCCTGCTATCCAGACCTGTTTGATGTTCTGAGTAGCGAGGATGTCGGTAGTCGGGTCGCCCTCTACCAGCAGCATGTCGGCACGCTGGCCGGGACTGATTCTGCCCCGATCGGTCAGCCCGAAAACATCTGCCGCCGTCTGCGTAGCACCGTTGAGCGCTTCGACCGGGCTCAACCCGGCCTGGACGAGCAGTTCGAGTTCCTCATGCAGAGAAGCCCCGTGCTCGATCGTGTTCGGTGCCGTCGGGTCGCTGTTGGCGTCAGTGCCAACGAGGATCGTGGCTCCGGCGCGGTGCAGCGCCTGTACGGATTGCACCACGTTCTGGTACGTGATTCTCTTCGGCTTGATGGGGGCTGGAAAACGCTCGACGAGCTTTTTCATCATGACCAGGGTGGGCGAAACGGCATGCCCGCGTTGTGCGATATCGCGGGCCTGCGAGCCGTCGAGGGCCGACGCCAACGGCGCGTGGGTCAGAACGTCCGCCCCGGCGTCGGAAGCGATCTTGAAGCTCTTCACCGACGCGGCGTGCACGCACACCCGGAAACCGGCTTTGTGCGCCTCGGCGACGACAGCCTCGACCGTCCGAGTGTCCAGCGGCTTGGGCTGGAACGGAAGCTTCTCCTCCAGAACGATCTTGATGTAGTCGACGCCCTGCGCTGCGCGGTCGGCGACGAACCGGGCAGCATCGGCCGGACCCGATACTGCGCTCGAGGACGGAAAGTGCATCTTTCTCACTGCTCTGCCGTTCACGGCGCAGGCGACGTTGCCAGCACTCTTGAGGTCCGCAACCATCGATTCGCGTCGGAGATCGTCGGTGGCAGGCCAATTCGCAGTCCCCATGTCCAGCACGGTGGTGACGCCCCACCGGCCATAGGCCATGAGTTGTCGGCGGTTGTGGACGTGCACGTGCGTATCGATCAAACCGGGAAGCAGCGCGGCTCCGCACCCATCGATCGAGGCCATATCCGGCAAAGGCATGCCAGCGATGCGTCCGTCAACGACGGCCACACTTGTCGGCACGCTCAGCCCAGCACCGGTGAAAACCCGCACGTTCTCGACAACGAAATTGTTCATGATCGCCCTCCCGATCTAAACAGTGTTTAGACTAGGTGCTGAGAGGCGTACGTCAAGCCGCACGTAACCACGGGAGCTATCGACTTTGCGACGAGAGCTGATGCAAGAGCTTCTTCTTGACACTGCGGAGGAGATGCTGAGAAGCGCTGGGTCAGAGGGGTTCTCCGTTCGTGCCGTGACCGCGGCCGCCTCGGTCAACGTCGCGGCAGTCACCACGGCATTCGGTGGGCGTAGCGCACTGATCGACGCTCTCTTCGCGCGATTGATGAAACCAATCAATGACGAACGCGCTCGCCGCTATGCCGCGCTCGGAGGTCAGCCCTGCGTCTCGGACATCACCCGTGCCTTCTTCGAACCCCTCGCCGTGGTGAATCCAGAGGACGGGTCCGCCACTTCAGCGCTCCTTCGTTTACTCGTCACAGATCCCGATACCGCGCCGATCGACCGACTGCTACGCGACCCAGGCATTGCGCAGTTCGACGAACTTCTCGCACAGGCTCTGAGCAAGTTGCCTGCGAAAGACCGGGTGGAGCGCATTCGCCACGCCGTCGGCACAGCACTGTCGGTTACCGCATGGAGCAAGGAAGAGAACGGCTTGCGGCCGGGACGGGCTCTCAACAGCCTCTTGGCGTTCATCAACGCCGGTATCGCCGCTCCGAGTTGAGTGTTGCCCAAACTAGCAGTCCTCCATCAACACCAACACCTCGTGAAACCATTCATATGGGCTCGAACTGCGAAACCAGCCACCGCCGTCTACCTTGCGGATTGTCACCCGCACGCTCGACGCGTCCCGCAACGGTGTTATCGGGCTGTGTCGGTGTCCGCCGATCTACTCCCCCAGGTCGTCCGCAGCCGCGGCGGCCACATGTATTTCCCACGAGACTCCATTCCGACAAAGAACGAATGCCTCAAACTGCTCGTAGAGGAATGCGACCGCCACCGCCGCCCACCTTCCGCCATTTCAAATGAGAATCCGCCACCGAAAATGAGAACTTACAAAGCAGCTGTAGGTTCCGGTTTCAGATGACGGATGCCGCCTTCTCTACCAGAGCTTCTCCCGAATTCCGCTCAAGATGGCGGACGCCAATTTCCGTTTTTGGTGGCGGATCCTAGAACCACACGGTTGTCCGAAAATGCCGTTGGTTGCCGACGGGACGCCTTGGTTGAGGCGTCGTGGGCACTGGATTGCTTTCCCTTCGCTGCTCGGTAAGAACTTGTCTCTCGAGAGGCTGGGAACGGCGGCTAATCGTGAGTGAAGCGCCCCCGGGCCGACGGTCGTGCAACACCCAACGCGGCGGCGATCCGGGACTAGGCGACCCCGCGCTGGCGAAGCTCGGCGACACGGGCGCGTAAGTCTGCCTCGACGTTGGCCGTCGTCGCGGCAACGCGCGGGATCTCGTCGAGCAATTCATCATCCGAGTACTCCCCCGGTCCCGCAACGCGAGTTTGTCTCGATTTGTCGATCCGCCATAATCGCAACACATTTGGTGACGCAATCGCCGCAGATGTACACCCCGTGACCGCTGATCAGCTTGTTGACCTAACGCGATTCGAGCCCCGCAGAACGCGCAGTACATCATTGCCGACACCGCATTGCCCATGATTCACAACCCGTCAGGGTGCCGCCCATAGTGTCGCCGCGAAGCTGCACACGGGCGCTATCGCGCATCCCGGTGTTAACCGACCGACCAGCGCACTTCCCGCCGGAGAGCACATCGAACGAATCGGCAAGGGCAATCGTCACCGAAACGGTGTCATCGATACCAGAAATCGCCGGCGGCACGACGGGCGCGCTGACTGCACCAGCGGGCGGACTACCACTCCGCGGATAAACCGGTCGAACAGGCCGCCACCAGCAGCAATCCGGCGGCCACGACAAGCAGCCTCATGGCACCCCCACCTGCCGTCCGCAACCAGTCATCGATTCAACATCGAGCGCAACACCGCCAAGCCCAGCGCAAGGCCGATCCAGGCCCGCTACACCTAGCCCGGACCGGGCGGGGTCACCGCAACGTAAACCGCGACCATGGCCAGAAAGACCTGCAGTCTGTAAATCAGGTGAATGGCGAACAGTTAGGCCACGAATTCCACCGGCCCGCTTCGCTGCTTTAACAACGGGTAGTGCCAGTGCTCATGGTGTAACCCCGGGAAGGCGTATGCCCCGTTCGCGGTCAATCGGATCGGCCATAGCGCCACAACGGTGGCCAGCACCCAACACCGCAACGAATCTGCCTTCAAACCCGTGCAATACCACCCGTAGTGCAGGCATTCGCAGGAGAGCCAGGCTCTAGTACTCGTCGTAGACGCTGGAGTTCTGCAAGGCCCGGCTGAAGGAGAAGATCAGCCGTCACCAGCATCTGCGATCAGCGTAGCCAGCCACAGCGGTCCAGCACTCTGACCCCCCGCGGCAGCCAGGCGGCCGCCAGCGCTATGGCCATGAGGTGGGCCGCAATGACGATTCCGAGCGAACGGGGACGGCCAGATGTTCGACACGCTCGGCGAAGCTAGTAGCAGCTTGATCGCGAGGTTGGCTACCCGTGTGCCAGCGCGGCGGTCAATCCGTCGCATGCGCGGTCGAGTCGGCGGCGAAGTCTGCGGTGGCAGCGTTGTCGCGCTGGGCCGCCACGTCGTCGAGCCGCTGCTGTAGCGCAGCGGTCATGAGTGTCCACGCGTCCGAGCCCAGCACCAGGCGCCGCGGCGGCGGGCAGGCGCCGGCGGCACGAATGATGGCGGCGACGGTGCGGACCGGGTCGTCGGTCATCTCCTCGGCAGTCAAGGGCGGCCGATCGGCGGGTCCGCCGACGTAGGGCGCGCTGAGCGGCACCCGTGGCGCCGCGTCGAAGAAACCGGTGCGCACCACCCCTGGCTCGATCAGGATGGTGCGGATGCCGAAGGGCGCGACCTCGGTCGCCAACGCGTCGAAGAAGCCTTCGATACCCCACTTCGTGGCGTGATACAGCGAGAATCCGGGAAACGTCAGGTGGCCACCCATGCTCGACATCTGCATGAGCAGGCCGCCGCCCTGCGCCCGCAGATGAGGCAGCGCGGCGCGGGTCAGCTGGATCGATGCGGTCAGGTTGGTGGCGATCAACGTTTCGACGTGCCCGTCGTCGAGGTCCTCGGCGACGCCGAACACCCCGTAGCCGGCGTTCGAGACGACGACGTCGATGCGCGGGTGAGCGGCGAATGCCTCGGTGACGACACCTCGGACGGCATGGGTGTCGGTGACGTCGAGCGCACGGCGCCACAGGCGGTTGCCGTGGCGGTCGGCGAGGTCGTCGAGCTGCTCCGGGCGGCGCGCTGTCGCGGCCACGGTGTCCCCGCGCGCCAACAGCTGCTCGACGAGCTCGCGGCCCATTCCACGGGAAGCGCCGGTGACGAACCAGGTGGTCATGTGTCTGTCCTTCCGTTGGGTTCGTTCGTCTCAACAGCGGGGGCGGGTCCCTGCAGTCCATGTTTGCGATGAGCATTCCGATGCCTACCCATACGCATCACGCATGGATAGGGTGGGCCGGTGGCGGACGTGACGCTGGACGGGCTGCGAGTGTGCCGGGAGATCGCGCTGACCGGGTCCTTCTCCGCGGCGGCCAGAAGTTTGGGCTACTCGCAACCGGCGATCTCCCGTCAGGTCGCGGCCATGGAGGCAGCGGTGGGATACCGGCTGTTCGCCCGGGAGGTGCGCGGGGTCAGTGTCACTCCCGCCGGCGCCGCGGTCGTGGCCCATGCGGCGCGCATTCTGGGCGCGGTGTCAGGGCTGCACCGCGAAATCGACGCTCTCGGCGATCGCCTCGCAGGCCGGGTCACCGTCGGTGCTTTTCCCGCCTCGATGGCCGTACTCATCCCGCGCGCCGTCGCGCGGTTGTCCACCGAGCACCCCGGTCTGGTCGTGGCGCCAACCGAGGCGGCCACCCCGACGCTGCTGCACGATCTGCGCAGCGGCCGGCTCCACGTTGCAGTGATCGCAACGGGACAGGAGCTGCCCGACTACGACCTCGACGAGTTCGCCCGATACCGCCTGCACAGCGGTGATCTGTGCGTCGCCGTGCCGACCGGCCACCGACTCGACGGCGCGGGCCGCGTCGACGTCAGGGAACTCATCGGCGAGACGTGGATCGTGGGCGCCGGATCAGCCGGAGATCCGCAGTTCGGGGCATGGCCGACACTGACCGATCCCGTTATCGGCCACCGGGTCACCGGGTGGCCGGCCCGGCTCGGGCTGGTGGCGGCCGGACTCGGTATCTGTCTGGTCCCAGGCTTGGCGGCCCGGTCGGTACCCCGCGGGGTGACTACCGTCATCGTCGACGATCCGAGTTGGTCGGGCCGCGCGGCCCTGGCCCTCACTGAGAAGTCGGTCAGCGACGGTGCGCGCGCCGTGGTGGCCGCACTCCGGACGACCGCCGAGGAACTGCAACTTGTGCAGGGGTGAGGGCCTTTTTGGCGCCCAACATCATTGACCTTGATGCGGTTTCCGCCACAAGCACCACCTGATTGACTGCATCGGCCTTCACCGGACGGTTCAACCACCCGCCGGTGGAAGTGCTCTTTGATGCGATCTGCTGCGAACACGGCATCGAGCACCTGCTGACCCGGTTGCGCTCACCGACCAGCACCGGCAAGATCGATCGATTCCATCGCAGCCTGCGCGCCGAATTCCTTGCAGCGGCAGCTCCTTTCCCGTCGTTGAAGGCAGCGCAGCAGGCATTGGATGCGTGGGTGCTGGAGTAAAACACCGCCCGCCCGCATCAGTCGTTGAAGATGGACACGATCGGTGAACGCCCAGGAGGTGAATTGCACTCCGTGATCCGAATGAATGATCCCACCGGCCTGCGGGTCACGATTGGTGAGGGCCATCCCCAGCGCGTTGGTGACCAAGGCTGCGGTCTGACACGAATCGATCGACCAGTGTGCGCCGATGCCGCCACCGACTCCTGGCAGCTGACCGATCGCCCGGAGATCGATGCCGTCATCAGCGGCCTGCCGCTGTTGTCCATGTCTGCCGGCGCGGTCACCGACGTAGTCGCAACGGCGGTGTCGGTACTTCGACCACAGGGACGCTTCTACCAACTCACCTACGGGCCGACGTGCCCTGTCCGGCCGAATCTGCTTACCGCACTGCGCTTGCGTGCTACCCGAATCGGCTGGACGCCACGTAATCTTCCGCCGGCTTCGGCCTACCGGATCGAACGCCAGTCCGAGGTGACAACACTCGGAGGCGCACCTGACAAGGTCCGGCGGGCAAACGTGACAGTATGGATGAGCTCTTGCTCATTAGCGCTGCTAATGCTTATGAAGAAACATTAGCTGTACTTGATCAGACTGCTTCCTTACCGTCGGAGGGGTGAACTCCCCTGTGCTGCTCGGCTTCCTCACGACCATGGCGCTGATCGCCGCGATCGGCGCTCAGAACGCCTTCGTGCTGCGCCAAGGCATTCGCCGTGAGCACGTGGTCCCGGTCATCGCGGTTTGCACGATCTCTGACCTCATCCTCATCGCGGCCGGCATCGCCGGCGTCGGCGCACTCATCACCGCCCACCCCGACGCCGTGACGGTCGCGAAGTTCGGCGGCGCGGCATTCCTCATCGGCTACGGCGTGCTCGCCGCCCGCCGCGCCTGGCGCCCCTCGACACTCAACCCCTCCGAACGCTCCCCCGCCCGACTCGCCGAAGTCCTCGTCACCTGCCTGGCCCTCACCTGGCTCAACCCCCACGTCTACCTCGACACCGTCGTACTGCTCGGCACCCTGGCCAACGAACACCACAGCCAGCGTTGGCTTTTCGGCGCCGGCGCGGTCGCGGCAAGCGCACTGTGGTTCACCGGCCTCGGCCTCGGTGCCCGTCGCCTCGCCGGCCTCTTCGCCACCCCCATGACATGGCGCATCCTCGACGCCATCATCGCCGTCATGATGATCGCCCTCGGCGTCGGCATGGCCCTCTCCTGAACGACAAAGGCGGGGCACCCGATCAAGGGTGCCCCGCATCTGTGTCGTCGTGCGTCAGCGGCCGTTGCCGAACGTCGGCGTGATATCGCCGACCGTGGCCTGATGCTGAATGTCATGCACCCACTGATGATGCGTCACATCGGCCTGAGCCGGCGCAGCCAAACCAACCAGGGCGGCAGCAAAACCGGTAATAATGGCGCCGGCAAATCCAAACTTCTTCATGGCAAAGCCCCTTCTGTCTCAGATTCGAGCCGTGGCAGATGTCGCGGTTCGGATGTCTCCTCCACCGGTTCGGGGGATTCCTACCCGGTCTGACACCCACAACAGCCCACCCAACACGGTTAATTCCACTGGCAGAAATTGACCGCCACCTGGCAGAAACCGCACATTCTGGGCGCGACCTTCGGGGGCCCCGGCTAACGTTTAGGTGGTGACGGTGTCTCGATCACGTGCTGCTGCCCATGTGTACGCGGCTGCGACCGTCATTCTCACGCTCGCCGCGTGCGGACAGGGCGCGCAGCCACAGCCCGACCCCACGACGCCGGCGATGACCGCACCGGCCGCACCGGTGACGACGACGCCGCCCGTCGTTCCCATGGGTGACTTCGCGCCGGTCGCCAAACTGATGAACGATGCGATTGCGGCACATCGGTTGCCGGGTGCGGTGGTACAGGTTGGGCACGCCGGCAACATCGTCTTCCGTCAGGCCTTCGGCTCGCGCAAGCTCGCCGACGAACCAGGACTGGACGGGGCGCCCGCGCCCGCCGAGCCGATGATCGAGGACACGATCTTCGATCTGGCCTCGTTGACGAAAAGCCTCACGACGGCCACCGCCATCATGCAGCTCTACGAACAGGGCAAGGTTCAGATCGACGAACCCGCGCAGACCTACCTTCCCGACTTCAACCCGGCTGACGATCCGCGCCGGGCACAGGTGACGCTGCGCATGTTGCTCACTCACACGTCGGGCATTGCAGGAGATCTGAGCCTCGACGGGCCGTGGGGGCTGGACAAGGCCGACAAGGTCGATGGCATTCGCCGTGCACTCGGCGCGTGGGTGGTGTTCAGCCCTGGCGAACTGTTCCACTACTCCGACATCAACTTCATCATTCTCGGCGCACTGATCGAGAAGATCACCGGCGAGCCGTTGGAAGATTACATACGGCACAACGTCTTTGAGCCCCTTGGCATGAACGACACCTACTATCTGCCCGCGGCCAAAGCATGTGGCCCACACCAGGTCCGGGGAACCGCGATCGCTCTCGATCCAGGCGCGCCCGAAGTTGACGAGTGCCCGCCGGGCACTTGGAATACCGAGCTCTTGACGCGTGTCGCCCCCACCGCGGTGGACGGGGACACTCCGGGCCTCAACCCCGATTTCGGTCACCTGTTGCGCGGTACGGTCCATGACCCGACGGCCCGGCGCATGGGTGGCATATCAGGAAGCGCCGGGGTGTTTTCGACTGTCCACGATGTCGGTCTGTTCGCGCAGGCTCTACTCGATCGCCTCGCCGGCCGGCCGAGCGCGTTTCCGCTGACGCGCTCGACCCTGGAACTGATGACGACGCCACAGCAACCTGGACACACCGCCGCGCAATTGGAAGCCGCGAACAACGCCGCCCGCGAAGCCATCGAAACCTCGCCCAACTCAACCGATCCCTTGCTTGCCCCGCACTATCCCGCAATCGCCGGACAAGACCTGCGCGGCTTCGGCTGGGACATCGACACCGCACATTCCCGGCCACGTGGTCTGATCTTCCCGATCGGCAGCTTCGGGCATACCGGATTCACCGGCGTGACGCTGTGGATCGACCCGGGCTCGAACACCTACGTTGTTGTCCTCGCGAACGTGATCCACCAACGTGGCGGCCCACCGATCGCGGGGCTGAGCGGCGAGATCGCGACAGTGACCGCACGGGCCCTGCATTTGTACGGGGCGTAGCCAACCTCAACCGAGCTTGCGGCCCTTGACGTACACCTGCACAACAGCGTCGTCTCTCATGCCCATCAGCAGTGTGAACAGCAGTCGGTCGCGGTCGCCGTTCTCGATCTGGGCCAGTGTTTCGGCCAGCAGTTCCTGGTGGTGGGGGTCGACCACCACGAAGTCGGCTTCCTTGCCTACGTCGAGGTTGCCGATCCGCGCTTCCAGGTCGAGCGCACGCGCACCGGCGAGCGTCGCGGTGAACAACAGTTCGGCCGGATGCAGCGCAACCGCATGGTCTCCCGGCTCGGACATGTGCACTTTGAAGCAGTCGTTGAGCACACGGGGCATCAGCCACTCGTCGCCGGCGCTCACATCGGTGCCCAGCGACACGTTCACCCGGCTGCGCACCGTGGAGCGCCACGGCATGACGCCGCTGCCGAGGAACAGCTGGGAGGTTGGACAGTGCGCGATCGACGTCGCGGTTTCGGCCATGCGGGCCAATTCGTCGGCGGTGCAGTGCACCGCGTGTGCCAGCACGCTGCGTGGGCCCAGCAGCGTCTTGCCCGCCGGTGTTGAGCCTCCACCGAATCTGCCGTCGTAGGTGTCCAGATAGGTTCGTACACCGTAGGTTTCGTGTACCGCCGCCACCTCGTCGACGTTCTCGTTGAGGTGAGTGTGGAAGTACACGCCCCGATCGCGGACCGAATCGTAGACCTCGCCGAGCGCGTGGAGGGTGTGCGCCGTCACCGACAGGGCGAACCGCGGCACCACCGCGGCGTGCACGAGTGCAGTCGCCGGATCACCGGTGTCGGCACCGTGCCACCGGTCGATTTCGGCCACCGCCAACGAGATCGCCGTCGTCTCGTCGGTGAGCAACGGCCCGGCCGACGGCGGTCCCACGGTCTGGATGCCACGGCCCGAGATGGTGCGCAACCCGGTCCGGATCGACTCGCTGAACAGAGCATCCTGAGCGTGGGGAAAAGCAGATCCGAACACCAGTGCCGTCGTCGTACCCACGCTGATTCGGCGGCGGCAGAAGTCTCGCGCCGCCTGCTGTGCGTAGGCGGGGTCGGCCAGTTTGGCTTCGGCTGGAAATACGCAGCGCGCCAACCAATCCAGGAGCCGGCCGCCGCCGTAGGCGTCGGTGCAGTAGGTCTGCGGGAAGTGTATGTGCGTGTCGACGAACCCGGGTAGCAGGAAGGCGGGCCGGAAATCTACAGTTTCGGCGTCATCGCCGGGCCGGTCTGCGTAGGCACCGCTGTAGGTGATGCGTCCGGTGTCGTCGACCACCACCACGCCGTCGGGCTCGCTGACCAGGCAATCGCGTACGTCGGCCAGCTCAGGGTTGCCGCCGATGTGCATCAGGTGCCCGCGATACGCCCGCGTCATCCCGTTCACCCGGTATTGGTCACGCCAGCCAGCCCTGCTGCAGATCCCAGGCCGGACCGGGTGGCGGGGCGTCGTCGCGCGTGACGGTGGCCTGGATGAGCCCGTATGGGCGGTCGTCGGCGTGGAACACCTCATTGTGGTTCTGCAGCCCGAACGGTGTCAGGTCGTAGACGAAGTGGTGTTTGTTGGGCGCCGACAACCGCACTTCGGCGATCTCGGGACAGCTCTCCAGCACTGCCTTCCCCATGTGAAAGAGGCTCTGCTGCAACGCCAGCGAGTGTACGACGGCGAACTGTTCGGTCAGCCGAGCCTTGACGCCGTCATACATCTCGTCCCAGGCCACATCGGTTGTGGTGAAGCGCCATTGCGCGATCAGCGAAGTCGCCATGACGCGGTCATGGGTGGGTTCGAGCACCGTGTACTCGTCGGTGAGGAAGCCGGCGAACTCCGAGCCGGTCGACTTCAGGATGACCAGATCTTTCAGTCCGCCGATCACCCATTCGCCGTCACCGTCGACGGTCACCGCTGCGGTGCGCGTCTCCTGCCCCCGGCGGATCCAGGTGTGGTCGTGCTCGGAGCCGTTGACAACCACTCGCTGCCAGGCGTATTCGTCGATCTCGATACGGGCGGCATCGACGGGTTCGACGTCATTCACGAAGTGGCGGGCCAGCGCCAGGCCGTAGTCCTCGATGGTCGATATCCCCGGTTGTTTGGCATAGGCGTACACAGTCTGTTTCTGTGTGTCGGTGGGTAGCACCCGGGATTGATCGCCGGTGAGGTGGGCGGCGCTGAAATCGCCGCGCAGACAGGTCGACACGTTGAGGTCGTGGATCTCGTGGCGGGGGCTGTCGCGGTAGATCCGCACCACGCGGTTCTCCGCCTTACCGTACTGGTGTTTGCCCAGAATGATGTTCGACATGATTCAGCTCCCTCGGTACGTCGAATAGGCGAAGGGCGCCAACAACAGTGGCACGTGATATCTGTCTGAGGTGCCGGTGATAGACACGGCGACCACGACTTCCGGGTAGAGGGCGTCGACTCCGTGCGCGGCGAAATAGGCGGCGGTGTCGAAACATAACCGGCATACTTCCGGCACCGGACCGCTGTACAGGTCGGCGATCCTTCCGTCGCTGTCGGTGGCGGACTGCGCCAGCACGGCGCCGTCGGCTCCAATCAGTGTCACCGCCACCCCGACGGCCGGTCGGCCGGTGACGGCGTCGAGAACGTGGGTGCTGATGTGGGTCACGTCGTCGCCTCCTCGGTGAACAGACGTTGTAGACGGAGTCGGTTGATCTTGGCCAGCTCGCTGCGCATCACCCGGCGTTCGGTCTCCGGATCGTTGCACAACCGCTCGGTCAGGATGGCGAGAAGTTCCTCGGCGGAGCGCCCGCTGGCGCACACCAGGTACACGTAACCGAATTTGTCTTCGTAGGCCTGGTTTTTCGCCGCCAGTTCGGCGCGGACTGCGTCGTCGGCGTCTGCCACCCCGGCCTGTTCACGCGCCGACGACGCGTTGTCGACCCGGCCGCCGATACGCGGATGACCGTCGAGCGCGGCGTCGATCTCGGCGTCGGGAAGTTCGGCGAGGATCCGATCGGCTCGGTCCAGCAGCGCATCGACGTTCCGGAACGGCGTACCCGCCAGCACTCGTCGCGCCCAGATCGGCGACGAGCACACCTCGAACAGCATATGCATGCGTTGCCGGTCGCTGAGCTGGTTGAATCCGGCGATGCCGAGCGCACGGTGGGTGGGCATGCCCGTCAGCGTAGATCGCCGAGGCGGCCGAACCGTGCCGCCGCGATCGGGTTGGCGTCGGCAACCAGGTCACCGAACCGGTAGTTGACGATCTTGGCGATCTCGATCAGCGCGAACGCCTTCTCCGCACCCGGAGAGTTGTCCATCCGCGCCCACCCGTTCTGCAGGACACGGTCGAAGTGCTCAGTCTCGCGGGCGCAGATGATCAGCGGGAATCCGAAGTGTTCGCGGTAGGCGGTGGCCAGTGCGACGACGTCGTTGTGGTCATCCTCATCGAGATTTGACAGCGCAACGTGGTCGACGGCCAGCGCCCGGCCGGTCTCGTCTTCTGCGCCGAGGTCGGGAAACGCCCGGATCAATTGCAGTTGTTGTTCGGAGGAGCCGGTGAGCAGGGCGTCTTGGAAAGCTTCTCGCAGCGCGTTGGTGTCGGTGAACGGCCGGCGCTCGAATACCCGGTCGAGCACCCACTCCACGTTCTGCACCACACCGCCGAAAACGTCGGTGAAACGGTGCTCGGTCATGGTGTTGACTTCGTCGAGGGTTATCGTGCCGCCGCCGGCCACCGGGGCGCCGCGCCCACCGAGGTGGAAGAACACGACGTTGAGCAGGATCGCGGCGATTGCGCCGATGCTGATGCCGCTGCCGAACAGCAGATCGATGCCGGTCGGCAGTGCTTGGGCCACATCGGGATACGACGTCACCCACAGCGCCAGCGCCAGGCTGGTTGTCACGATGATGAGGTTGCGGTGGTCGGTGAAGTCCACCTTGCCCAGCGTCTGGATACCGACGACCGCTACCGTCGCGAACAGCGTCAGCGCCGCCCCGCCCAACACGGGTTGGGGTATCGAGGACACCACTGCGGCGACCTTCGGCAGAAAGCCCAGCAGGATCATGATCGCGCCGGCGGCGGCCACCACCCAGCGGCTCTTGACCCCCGTCAGCCGCACCAGGCCGACATTCTCCGAAAACGCGGTGTAAGGAAAGGAATTGAAGATCCCGCCGATCGCGGTGGCCAGACCGTCGGCTCGCAGCACATTGCCGATGTCGGACGCTTTGATGCGCTTGCCGACGATTTCACCCGTGGCATAGGTACTTCCGGTGGACTCCACGGCGGTGATCATCAGCACGATGATCATCGTCAGACAGGCAACGACGTCGAATTTGGGCAATCCGAACAAGAACGGCTGGGTAAAGCCCACCGCCGACGCCTGTCTGACGTCGTCGAAGTTCATATCCCCCAGGACGAATGTCACCACGCAGCCGGCGATCAGGCCTAGCAGCACGGCGATCGTCGCCAGGAATCCACGGAACACCCGCTGGATCGCGACGATGACGGCAATGGTGCCCAGCGCGTACAGCAGCCACCGCAGGTTTCCAGGATCCACCTCACCGGTGTGCGGGTTGGTGACGGCGTCATGCGCGCCGACCGGAACCAGGCAGAGGCCGATGATGGTGATCAACGTTCCCGTGACCACGGGTGGAAAGAAGCGCAGCAACCTTATGAAGACCGGCGCGATCAGGAAGGTGAAGATCCCGGCGACGATCACAGCGCCGTAGACGTAGAGCAGGCTCGCCGAGCCCCCGCCGTGGGCCAGCCCGATGGCGATGATGGGCGACACCCCGGCGAACGTCACGCCCTGCAACAACGGCAGTCGCACGCCGATCTTCCAGAACCCGACCGCCTGGATGATCGAAGCGATACCGCAGGTGAACAGGTCGGCCGTGATCAGCTTGACGAGGTCTTCGGTAGGTAGGTCGATGGCGTTGGCGATGAGGATCGGCACCAGCACGGCGCCCGCGTAGAAGGCAACGACGTGTTGGAAGCCGTAGGTGGCGAGCTTGGGAACCGGTGGCACCTCGTCGACCGGATGCACACGCTTCTTGCGCTTCTGGGTGATCGGTCCCGCCATCGTCCAAGGATGGGACAGTTTGTGGCAGTTCGCACGCCGAGTGGCCGAGCCGGTCGCAGTACCGCTTGGCGAGTTCGCTGTTCACGCTGCACGGTACGGTCGCATTGATTACCGTCCGGGAATGGACCTCAACACCGTCGAGGTGGTCGACCGACCGACCCGTCGCGACGAGTTGTGGCCGCTCGCAACGGGTGACGCCATACTGGCCGGCGGCACCTGGCTGTTCTCCGAACCCCAGCCGCATTTACGTCGGCTGATCGACATCACCGGGCTCGGTTGGGCTCCGATCACATTGCACGACACCGGGATCGAGCTGTCCGCGACATGCACCGTGGCCGAGGTGTCGCGGCTTTCGTACAGCCTGAGCGCCCATCGGCCGAATTGGGCGGCCGCGCCGTTGTTACGTCAGTGTTGCACTGCGTTGCTCGCGTCGTTCAAGATCTGGCACCACGCCACGTTCGGTGGAAACATCTGCCTTTCGTTGCCGGCGGGGGCGATGATCTCGCTGGCCGTCGCGCTGGACGGTGAGGCCACGGTGTGGCGGGCCGACGGTAGCGACTACCGACTGCCAGTAGCAGATCTCGTCACCGGTGTCGGCACCAACGTACTGGCCACGGCGGACGTGCTGCGCTGCGTGCACCTGCCGGCCCCAGCGTTGCGTGGCCGCACCGCCTACCGCAAGCTCGCCCCGTCTCCGTTGGGCCGCTCCGGCGTGGTGGTGATCGGTCGCCGCGACACCGCACCCGACGGTGGCCGGTTCGTGCTCTCGGTGACCGGGGCGACCGTGCGCCCCTACGTGTTCACGTTTTCCGAGGTACCCGACCTGCGTTCGGTGCACGACGCGCACGCGTCGATCCCGGTCGACGCGTGGACCGAGGACGCACACGGAGATCCGGACTGGCGGCGGGCAGTGACGCTGGTGCTGGCCGAGCAGGTCCGCTCGGAGCTGGCGTGAGCATCACGGTCAACGGCGAGGTGATGCCCGGTGTACCCAGGGCGGGCCAGTGTCTGCGAACTTTTCTGAGAGACCACGGCCACTTCGAAGTCAAAAAGGGATGCGACGCCGGAGACTGTGGGGCATGCTCGGTCCTGATCGACGGCGTTGCGGTCCATTCCTGTGTTGTCCCGGCTTTTCGCGCCGACGGCCACAGCGTGACCACCGTCGCCGGTTTGGGCACCGCACTTGACCTGCATCCCCTCCAGCGCCGATTCGTCGAAGCGGCCGGGTTCCAGTGCGGCTTCTGCACGGCCGGAATGATCACCACCGCCTCGACTCTCACCGAACAACAGCATGACGACCTGCCCGAGCACCTCAAGGGAAATCTGTGCCGCTGCACCGGCTACCGCGCGATCACCGACGCGCTGTCCGGCGCCAACAACGTCGAAAAGTCAGGCGGTGCAGGACATTCAGTGGCCGCGCCGGCAGCCGTGAGAGTCGTGACCGGCACCGAGCAGTACACCATGGACCACCTGCCGAACGGCTTGCTGCACATGGCGGTGCTGGGCAGTCCGGTGGCGCACGCGCGCATCGCCGCCATCGACACCGGTGCCGCCGCGGCGATTCCCGGCGTACGCCTCGTACTGACCCACCTCGATGTGCCCCGCATCGCGTTCTCCACCGCCCGCCACGAAATCCGCGACGACGACCCTGACGACACCTACATTCTCGACAGCACGGTCCGGTTCGTCGGGCAGCGGGTGGCCGCCGTCGTCGCTGACAGCCTCGCAATCGCCGAACAAGCTTGCCGCGCAATCATTGTCGACTACGAGCCGCTACCGGCGGTGTTCGATCCCGAGCTGGCTCGTTCCGCCGGGGCTCCGCTGCTGCACGCCGACAAGGGACCCGAGGCCCGCGTCGCCGACGTGTCGCGCAACATCGTCGCCGAACTGCACGGCGGCGTCGGCGAAGTCGAAGGCGCCCTGGCCGCCGCACATACCGTCGTGCGCGGCCGTTACCACACCCAACGGGTACAGCACGCGCACTTGGAAACCCACGGCTGTACCGGATGGCGCGACGACGACGGGCGGCTGGTCATTCGCACCAGCACTCAGGTGCCGTTCCTGGTCCGCGATGAACTGTGCCGCATCTTCGGCCTGGAACGCGACGCGGTGCACGTGTTCGCCACACGTGTCGGCGGTGGCTTTGGCGGCAAACAAGAGATGCTGACCGAAGACCTCGTCGGGCTTGCCGTGCTGCGACTCGGCCTGCCGGTGCGCTACGAATTCAGCAGGTCCGACGAGTTCACGGTCGCACCGTGCCGTCACCCATTCCGGGTGGACGTGACCGCGGCGGCCGATGACGCCGGCATACTGACGGCGTTGGCGATCGACGTACTGGTCGATGCGGGCGCGTACGGCAATCACAGTCCTGGCGTCATGTTTCACGGCTGCGCCGAGTCGATCTCGGTGTACCGCTGCCCGAACAAGCGTGTCGACGCGCAAGCGGTCTACACCAACAACCTGCCATCCGGTGCGTTCCGCGGATACGGCCTGGGACAGGTCATCTTCGCAGTCGAATCCGCACTGGACGAGCTCGCGCAGCGCTTGGGCATCGACCCCTTCGATCTGCGCCGCCGCAATGTGGTCAAGCCCGGCGACGTTCTGGTGGACGCGCATGTATCCGACGATCTGATATTCGGCAGCTACGGCTTGGACCAATGCCTCGATCTGGCCCAGGCCGCGCTTGCCGCCGGCAACGAGGCCTGCGCACCAGTCGGCTGGCAGGTCGGCGAGGGTATGGCCATCGCCATGATCGCCACCATTCCGCCACGCGGGCACTTCGCCGAAGCCGCACTGTCGTTGCGCGCCGAAGGGCGGTACGAGTTATCGGTCGGCACTGCAGAATTCGGCAATGGGACCACCACGGTGCACCAACAGCTGATCGCCACCGTGATGAACTCCACCACCGACCGGATCCACATCCGGCAATCCGACACTGACGTATGTGGTTATGACACCGGAGCATTCGGTTCGGCGGGCATCGTCGTGGCCGGCCGCGCGGTGCTGGCTGCCTGCGAAACGCTGCGCGCTGAGATCACGTATGCGGCTGCTGAACTCACCGGAACCGACCCAAGAATGTGCGTGGTGGGCCCACACGGTGTGCAGTGCGCCACCCGATTCGTCACGTTCGGCGAGCTCGCGCTGCCGATGACCGCGACCGGTCACCACGACGGCACGCCCCGCTCGGTGGCGTTCAACGTTCACGCCTTCCGCGTGGCGGTCAACCCCGACACCGGGGAAGTGCGGATACTGCAGTCCGTTCAGGCCGCCGACGCCGGCGTCGTGCTCAACCCCGAACAGTGCCGAGGCCAGGTGGAAGGTGGTGTGGCACAGGCTATCGGCTCAGCATTGTACGAGCAGATGCACATCGGGGCTGATGGCACCGTCCTCACTCGAACGCTGCGTAACTACCATATTCCCCAATTGGCTGACGTACCGCGCACCGAGGTCTACTTCGCCGACACGTACGACGAGCTAGGACCGCTCGGGGCCAAGTCGATGAGTGAATCGCCGTACAACCCCGTCGCCGCGGCACTCGCGAACGCGATCGCGCGCGCCTGCCGAATCCGCCCTCGGGAACTGCCGATGACACCCGCAAGAATCTGGCGCGCATTGCACTGCGCCTCTGGCCATGCCTGAGATTCAGATGCGGGGGATCTGACTGCCATGCATTCCATTTCAACCAACCGTCGGTAGTTTCGGCAGTCCGTGGATCACTTGCTGTGCGTCACTGCCGCTTCGCCCGCGGGAGTGGCGGGCCTCGGGGTCTCGTCCGACTCCTCGTCCTCGAATGCGGTGAGCCAGATCGTTGCAGCGACTGACAGTGCTGCGGCCACTGCGATGTATCCGGCGAAGGCGAGCACAGTTCCCGTGGAGGCGATCAGCGCAGCTGCCGCCAGAGGGGTGAGACCGCTACCGAAGATGGAGCCGAGCTGGTAGCCCATGGAGATCCCCGAGTATCCGACCCGGCTGTCGTAGATGCTGGCGAAAAAGGCCGCCATGGTCCCGTAAGTCGCGGCGTACGGAGTGAAGATCAGCAAGTAGCCCAGCAGTGCGAGGGCGAAACTGCCGGTATCCAGTAGCAGAACCCACGGAACGCCCATGAGACCCATGCCGATGTTCCCGATCAAGAACACCTTCTTGATGCCCACGCGGTCGGCCAAATGAGCGAAGGTTGGAATCAGGATCAGCGTGACGACTTGGCACAGCAGGATCAGCAACAGCATCTGGCTGTAACTGAAGTCGAGGGTGGTTGTTCCGTAGCTGAGGCTGTAGACCGCGGCACCGTAGATCACGACGCCATGCACAAGGTAGGCACCGGCCATCAGAATTACTTGCTTGCGGTATTGGCGCAGCACGCTCATCAGCGGGCTGGCTTCCTTCTCGTTACGCCGTTCCAGCCGCTTGAACTCGGGGCTCTCTTCGACGCGTAGACGAATGACGAGACCCACGATGACCAGTGCAAAACTCGCCAGGAACGGGATGCGCCAGCCCCACGCGACAAGTTGTTCCTCGGACATCATGCCCGTGGTGATCAGGAAGACGCCGTTGGCGATGATCTGGCCGGCCGGCGATCCCGCCTGGACCCAGCTTCCATACAGCCCACGTCGGTGCTTAGGGGCATGTTCGACGGTCATGAGAACGGCCCCGCCGTATTCACCGCCGACCGAAAGTCCTTGCACGAAACGGAGACACACGAGGAGCACCGGAGCCATGACCCCGATCGACTCGTACGTAGGCAGCAAGCCGATCGCGCCGGTCGCCGTGCCCATGACGATGAGCGTCATGACAAGCATGGGCCGGCGTCCGACACGGTCGCCGAAATGGCCGACGATGAGCCCGCCGAGCGGCCTGGCAACGAAGGCGACGCCGAAGGTCGCGAAGGAGAGCAGGGTGCCGACCAGCGGGTCATGAGAGGGAAAGAACACGTGGCGGAAGATCAGCGCGCTGGCCGTGCCGTAGATGAAGAAGTCGTACCATTCGATCGTCGTGCCGACGAAACTGCCGAGCGTGGCCTTCTTTGCGGGCGTGAGCATCGGGGAGCCTTTCTGCCGCCCTCAAACCTGAGGGGAATACGTGACCGGAGCTGAGGCGTGAGATCAATCACGCTAGGGGCGACGACCTCGGAAGCACACGGCCCGAGGAGACAAGTTCGACGGGAGATCTTTGGCAGTCGATGACACCTCCCGGGAAGACGTACCGACACCCAAAGCGCCTGGCCGAGATTCGTCGGCGTCAAGCCAGGGCGGCCTGCTGCTTTGTGCTCGTGCCGAGGTGGGTGACCTGAATGCCGGCGTGGGTCTTGTGCCGGATGTTGATCCCGATCAGGACGGGCGTGAGCCCCTCAAGAAGACGGCTCATCTCAAGCGATCCCGCGTCGACGACACGCAGTCCCGCGATACGCTCCAGCGCCGCGGCAGCCACCTGCTTGGCCTCCGGCTCGCCGCAGATCAGTGTGTCCTGATCGAGGGGGCGGGCAAGGTTGCGCAACGCGGCCGCGCTTATCGTGTGCAGACCCGACGCGAGCGCAACCTGGTCATCGATCGCCGAACGGGCCTGTTGGGCAGCGGAACCGTGCCAGGGGTCGATCAGATGTGTAGGGCGTCCGCCCACGGCGGTGGCGAGTGGAACCGTCGTGTCGAGCAACACCTGACCAGGACGCCACTGGTCGGCGACGCTTCTGAGGATCGCGACGTGGCTGGCGAACGGGACCGCCGCAACGACGAGTCGATCGGCTCGCGCCACTGCTTCGCCGTTCCGGCACCCGATGAACTTGCCGCCGCCGACGCGCTCGCGGGCCAGCTCAGCAGCACGCTGGGCGCGGTCGGCATCGCGAGAGCCGAGGCAGACCGTGTACCCCGCGACGCCGAGTCGTAGCGCAAGGCCGAAGCCCAGATTTCCTGTGCCACCCAGGATGGACACCGTCTCGCTGACCACATCATCAGTTGCTGCGGGAGATTTCGAACTTGGTGCCACGGTGCTCCTCCTCATCGGATCCGCCCACAGCCGGCCGGCCCGGGTACGGAAACCATAAAAACTCGGGACCCGAGTGACCCATGGCTACTCATGCCAAAGATCACCGCAATAGTTGTCGGTCAGCGCTACGCTTGCCGCCTATGAACGCGCCAGATGCCGCGGCTCCGAGGTCGAACGAAACTCTCACTCTCGGTGAGTTGCTCGCCGACGAAGTACTCGCCGGCGCCGAGTTGATCGCGGGGCATTCCGGGTTGGACCGGGCGATCAGCGCCGTGAACGTGATGACGGTTCCCGATATCGGCAGGTGGGTTCGGCAGGACGAGTTCCTGCTCGCCACCGGCTATCCGCTTCCGCGTGACGACGAGGATCAGGGCAAGCTGTTGACCGACCTGCACCAGCTGGGTCTGGCAGGCATCGGCATAAAACTCGACCGCTACATGCCCGAACTAGGACAGGGAATGATCGACGTCGCCGACCGTCTCGGCCTGCCCCTCGTCGTCATCCCGGAACGCATCCGCTTCGACGACATCCTGAGCAGGGCGTTCGCCATCATCGTCAACCGCCAAGCCTCGGCATTGGCGAAGGCACAAGAGATCCACCACTCCTTTCTCGCGATCACCCTCTCCGGTGGAGGTCTCGCTGAGCTGGCGAACAGCTTGTCCGGTCTGCTCGGAGAAGCGAGTGTCGTGATCACTGATCATCAGGGCACCGTTCTCGCGCTGGCGGGGGATGAAGCCCCCCTGGTGGATCTGCGCTTCCTGAAGACGACGTCAGCCGACTTGTTACGACTGGGCTTGACCGGTCTGCACACCGACAAGCGCACCGGCAAGCGGTGGGCGTCGCGCGAGATTCGCGCCGGGCGACTCCACCACGGCTTCGTGGTTGCCGTTGAGGCGGAGCGATCGTTCGGCGAATTCACCTTGGTGGCAGTCGGACAGGCAGCGATCGTGGCTGCATTGGAGATCACGCGTGACCTCGCGGTGGGAGCAGTCGAGCGCCGCTTCTCGTCCAACGCCCTGTTCGAACTGATCTCGGGCAGCGAATCCGAATCTGATGAATACGCCTCGTTGGGCTCTGGCTTCGGATGGGACCTCGAACGCGACATCGTCGTCCTGGTGGGCCGAAGGGAGGGCACCACTGACGAATCTCGGGCAAATAAGCGCCTGTCTCGTCTGGCAGACGATCGCGCCATCGAATTCTGGACCTCCGCGGTACGCAGCAGAGACCGATTGGCGGCCGCTGCGGGCCTTGGCTCCGAACTGGTCGCTGTCATCGGCGCCGACCAGGACGCGATCACCGTCGCACGCGCTATCCAAGACGAGGTCGCGCACTTCACACATGGTCAGTACGCAATCGGGGTCAGCCGCAATTACGTTGGGCCGGCGGGTGTCTCGATCGCATACCAGGAGGCACGCACAGCCCTGCGGCTCGGACCGCGCGTGTCGGGGGCCGGCGCGGTCACTGCCTACGGTGAGTTGGGCCTGTTCCGCTTGCTCGCGCAGGTCAGTGACGATGACCTACGGGCATTCGCTGAGGAAAAACTCGGACCTGTCCTTCGCATGAGCGAACCCGAACGGTCCGAGATGTTCCAGACCTTGGAGACGCTCATCGAACACAACATGAATATGGCCGAGGCAGCACGGCATCTCCACTACCACTACAACACGCTGCGGTACCGGCTCGCGAAACTCGAACGGCTCCTCGGTCCGTTCAGCACCAGCACGCCGGTGGCAATCCAAATCGGAGTGGCATTGCAGATCAACGAGATGCAGAAGATTCTGGCGAATCGGTCGAAATGATGGACCGGGCGTTCGGTCGTTCGTGAATCGCCCGCTGAGTCAGTTCGGGCGTACGCGGGCGCTGAGCCGCTCCAGGAAGTCGGCGAGACGTTCCCGCGTCACAGCCCAGATGAGCGGCAGCACTTTGATTTCGCCGCCGCCGTGCTTGGCGGCTGCGGGTGACGTGGGTGCGGCCACCGACGTCGCGGTCGCGGTGTGTTTCGGGCCGACAGCGGTCGATACGGGCGCCGGCCGGCCCGGTTGCTCGATACGGCTGCCCAGCTCACCGGCGAAGTCGACGAACATCTGGTTGGACACGTCGCGAATTCCACGGCCCAGTGATGCGATTCGGCCGGTGAGGTCGATATCCGAGACCACGTCGATGCGGCTGCCCGCCTCGGCGGGCTCGACCTGCAATGCGACGTGCGCCACGACCGAACCGGATCCGCGTTTGTCGCGGCCGGACGCGTCGAGCACGATCCTGCGCGCGGCGGGGTCACGCTCGATAACCGATGCGCGTCCCGCGTAGTTCATCTTCAGGGGCCCGATGGCCACGCGCAGCACACCCTCGTATCTGTCGTCGCCCAGATCGTCGACGAGTTCAGCGCCCGGCATGCACTCGACGACGCCGGGAGTGTCCTGAAGGAATGCCCACACCTCGTCGGGCGGGGCGCCGACCTCGGTCCGATGCTGAAGTTTCATGCGCTCTTTCCCCTTTCGAGGTCCCGCTGGTCGAGCAGCGCGAGGACCCGTTCCGCGGTGATCGGTAGTTGGGTGGGCCGGATGCCGACGGCCGCCTCGACGGCGCCGGCGATGGTGGCCGCCGGCGGTCCGATCGGAGGTTCTCCGATACCGCGCGCGTTGAGCGGTCCACGGCCCTCGCCACTTTCGATGATCGCGACCCGAATATCGGGCAGATCCATCGCTGTCGGGATCAGGTAGTCGGCGAACAGTGACGACAGCGGGTGGCCGGCATCGGTCACGCAGTCTTCGGTGAGCGCATAGCCGATACCTTGCGCGGCTCCGCCGATGATCTGGCCTTCGACCCGGGTCGGGTTGATCGCTCGTCCGACATCGTGACAGGCGGCGTACTTGAGCAATCGAACGTCACCGGTTTCCAGATCGACTTCCACCTCGGCCGCGTGGGTGCCGAATGTGTAGTCGGGGTAGGTGTGTCCCTGACCCTTCTGCGGATCGAAACCACCGGAGCGGGCCCGCCAGGTGTTGAGGACGGCGGTGTCGACGCGTGCTTCGTTGGCGGCGCGTACCAGTTCCGGCAGGCTCAGACCAGTGGCTCCGTCTTCGGTGCGCACCATGCCGTCGACCCACACCAGGGCGTCTTCGGGAACGCCGAGTTCCTTTGCGGCGACTGGAGTCAACTGGTCGCGCAGCTTGCGGGCGGCCCGCAGGATCGCGTTGCCCGACATGTACAGCTGGCGGGTGGCGTAGGTGCCACCGGCGGGCGGAGTCAGCGCCGTGTCGCCGATGTAGACGCTGATGTCGGACAGCGCGACACCGAGGATCTCCGAGGCTATCTGGCACAGGCTCGCGGCCTGTCCGGCACCGAGATCGGTGACGCCGCTGCGGATCAGCAAGGTGCCGTCGGCCTGCAGCGTCACCCACGCGGCGGCATGATCGCGGAACCAGATGGAGCGGCCGTACGGTTGCATGCCGCATGCGAAGCCCTGGCCCACGACTTTGTTGGGTCCGCTGGGACTGCTTGGCGCACCCAGCATTTCGAGGGCGGCGTCCCGGGTCTCGCGAACCGCGACGGCCGTTGTGATCGGTTCGCCGCCGGCCAGGAGATCGCCTTTCTCGATGTAGTTTCGGTCGCGGATCTCCTCGCGGCTGAGCCCCAGCTCGGCCGCGAGGGCGTCCATCTGCGATTCATAGCCGAGGGTCACCTGCATGGCGCCGAAGCCGCGGAAAGCGCTTGTGGGCACGTTGTTCGTGAACACGGCCCGCGACCGGATGCGAACCGCGGGAACCTTGTACGGGCCGGGCGACAGGGCCGCGCCGGCGAACAGGACGCGGGCGCTCAGGCACGGGTAGGCGCCCGCATCACCGACGATGTCGGCGTCGACCGCGAGGATCTTTCCGTCCTTCGTGGCCGCGGTGCGGTAGTGCATGGTGAACGGATGGCGCTTGGTGCTGGCCAGGATCGATTCCTGGCGCGACCAGATCATCCGCACCGGCCTGCGGGTCCGCCAGACCAACAGGGCGATGTAGGGCTCGACGGTCATGTCCTCTTTGCCGCCGAAGCCGCCACCCATGTAAGAGGCGATCACGCGGACCTGACTCTGGGGCAGCCCTAGGATCGTCGCGATCTCGACCGCATGCTCGATGACCTGTGTCGAGATCCGCAGGGTGACAACGTCGTTCTCGATCCACCCGACGCCTGCCTCGGTTTCGAGGTACGCGTGCTCGACGTGCTGGCTGCGGTAGGTGTGGTCGACGACGACGTCGGCCTCGGCGAACGCCGCATCGACGTCGCCGCGGTCCAGGTGCCAGTTGACCAGGACGTTGCCTTCGTCGTGCACGAGTGGTGCGCCGTCGGCCAGTGCGTCTTCGGGGCGGTAGACGCCAGGTAGCGGTTCGTATTCGACCTCCACGAGGTCGGCCGCCTCGGCCGCGGTCTCCGGATCCGTCGCGGCCACCACCGCGACCGGCTCTCCGACGTACCGGACCCGATCGCGCGCGAGTACGGGCTGCTCGACGGTCAGTTCACCGAGTCCGCCGCTGGCATGCTCGACGACGGCGTTGTGCGGCACGTCGGCAGCGGTGAGCACCGCCACCACCCCTTCGAGCCGCTCGGCGGCCGAGGTGTCGATTCTGACGATCTTCGCCGGTGCGACATCGGATCGGACGACCTTGCCGTGGATCATGCCGGGAAGGTTCCAGTCCGCGGCGTACAGCAGCGTGCCGCGAACCTTGTTGACGAAGTCGTGGTGGGCGGGCGACTGTCCAACGACCCGGAAGTCGCGCTCGCGGGGCTCCGGACCCGAATCGGCGTCCGGGTCGAATTCGGCTGGGGCGCTGGGCGGTTCGGTCGTGTCCGGCGTGGTTCCCGGTTCTACGGTCGTCACTGGGCGCCTCCCCTCTCTACTGCCGGTGCGTGCAGGTAGTCCTCGACCGCGTCGACGATGGCCTGGTAGCCGGTGCAGCGGCACAGATTGCCGACCAGCTCGTGGCGGATTTCCTCACGCGATGCGTCCGGCTTGCGTTCGGCCAAGGTAGCCGCGGTCAGCAACATGCCCGGGGTGCAGAACCCGCACTGCGAGGCCCCGCGCTCCAGGAAGCACTTCTGCAGCGGATGCGGTTCGTCCTGGGGATCCGACCATCCCCGCAACGTGACGATGTCGTGGCCCTCCGCCTGGACCGCATAGACACAGCACGCGCTGACCGGATCGCCGTCCATCAGCACCGTGCAGGTGCCGCAGACACCTTCGGCACAGCCGTACCGCACGTCGGGCATCCCGAGGTCGTCGTGCAGGACGTCGAGCAGGGTTCGGTCGTTGCGCACCCACACCTCGTGGTCGCGGTCGTTCACGCGGAGCACCACCTGCGTACGGATCATGCTGTGCGGCCCTCCTCTGCGAGCACCTGTTCCAAGAGCCTGCGAGTGTGCACGGCGACAAGCCGGCGTCGGTAATCGGCCGTGGCATGCAGATCGGTGTCCGGGTCGAGCGAGGCCGCGATCGCGTCGGCACTCTCGCGAGCCCGGTCCGGGTTGCCGGGGTCCGACAGCGCCGGTGCGAGGTATTCCCGGTCGACCAGCAACGGCCGGACCGCGACGCCGCCCAGCACCACGCGGACGTCGGTGGCGGCGCGTGCCATGACCGTGACGCTGACGGTCGCGAAATCCGAATAGCGACGGACGACTTCGTGAAAACCCCAACGGCTGGCGCCCCCGACCGGGATGCGCCCGCCGACGATCACCTCGTTCGGTTCCATCGCGGTGGTCAGGTACGTGAGGAAGAACTCGTCCGCCGGGATGGTCCGGATGCCCGCCGGCCCCTGCACGACGATCTCACCCCCCATGGCGATCGTGACCGCGGCGATCTCCCCGGTCGGATCCGCGTGAGCGAGTGTGCCGCCGAACGTGCCCCGGTTGCGGACCCGGACATTGCCCACGAACTGCACGGCGTGCGCCAGCAGTGGCGCGTGCGTGCGCACGACATCGGAGGTCGTCAGCTCGCGATGACGGGTGTTGGCGTCGATCACCATGTGCTCACCGTCGATCCGGGGCGCGGCGGCCGGGATGGGGTTGACGTCGATGAGCGCGCCGGGCGCGGCAAGGCGCAGGTTCAGCATCGGGATCAGACTCTGCCCGCCGGCCAGGATCTTGGCCTCGCCGTCCCAAAGGTCGAGCAGTTCGATTGCGTCGGACCATGATTCGGCCCGCTGGTATTCGAAGCAGCTCGCCGGGGTGCGCCCGGCGGTTGTCGGCATCGTCTCCTGCACCGTCATCGGCCTGCCTCCCCACCGTTGACGAGGTGACGCAGCAGTGCGAGTTCGGCATCGTCTACCGGCGGCAGCTCGTCGATCTCGTCGTGGACGAGCAACTCGAAACCCGTTGCGGCGCGCACTTGCTCGAGCGTGACGCCGGCCTGCAGGCCGCATACCCTCATGCGACGGGAATCCGGCTCGAAGTCCAGAAGTGCCAGGTCGGTGACCACCCAGCGCGGCCCGCCGTACAGCAATCCGCTGTCGCGCCTGCTGGTTCCACCGGCCAGGAAGCCCGGACTGGTGACAAAGTCGACCTTCTCGACGAAGCGGCGTGGCTCGTGCTGGGTCACGACCACGACCTGGTTGCACATCGATGCGATGTCGTTGGCACCGCCGGGACCGGGTAGCCGCACCGACGGGTTCTCGGGGTCACCGACGATGCTGGTGTTGACGTTGCCGAACCGGTCGACCTGCGCGACGCCGATGAAGCCGTAGTCGAAGAATCCGCGCTGAGCCATCAGGAAGATGTCCGTCGCGGTCGTGAGCATCTGGGCGCCGACCGCGGCGCGGACCTCGTTGGTGGACGCGGGCAGTTCGCCGGCCAGCAGCTCGATGCCGATCATGCCGCCTTCGAGGAGCACCGTGAGGTGGGGTGCCTGGCGCCGCTTGGCGATCGCCGCGGCGACGAGCGGCTGGCCGATCCCGGCGAACAGCACCTTGCCGTCCTCGAGCAACCGGCTCGCGGCGATCGTCATGATCTCGTCGGGCCGGGCGTCGGGGTGCTGTTCGGCTCGCAGTTCGCCGGTGGCCGGGCGGGTCAAGGAGTCGGTCATCGGGGCAGCATCTCCTCAGCGGTGCGTCGCGCGGCCGCGAGCCGATCAGGGTCGATCGAGGCCAGATACGCGTCGTGGTCGGCGTGGGCGGTCAGTGCCTCGACGTAAGCCCGGGCACCCTCGATGCCGCCGCTCTTCACAGCTTGCATATACGCGGTGAATTCGTCGAGGTCGGCCTCGTAGTGCCCGTAGCACTCATGCGGATAGGCACCCATCGGCTGATGCACGACCGCGTCGACAGCGAACCCGGGAATCACCGTGCGGCCGGGGTCGCAGCGGAACTCGTCGGTCGCGACGATCTCCTCGGCGGTGATGATGACTCGGCGTGCGGCCAGTGCCAGATCTGCGTCCATCAGTTGATAGCCGTCGATCTGGGCGTTGCCCGCCGCGTCGGCGCGCTGGACGTGGATCAGCGCCACATCAGGGTTGAGGCTGGGCACCGCGTTGAGAACCTGCCCGGTGTAGGGGCAGTCGACCTTCGCGAGGCCGAGCCGTGCGTCGATGTCGGAGCCCAGCATGCTCAGGGTGGGCAGATACGGCACACCCATGGCTCCGGCCTTGTAGCGCAACCCGATACCGAGATGGCTCCATTCCTCGAAGACCTGGCGACCCTGCTCGACGAGGTTACGCACGACCGGCGCGAGGCCCCACCCGTGGCCGATACCGACCCAGCTGGTCATTATGCGCTCGGCGGTGCCTGTGGCCAGCATGAGCTCGGCCTCGAAACACGACAGCGGGCGGGTCATCGTCAGGCCTGAACGTCCCTGGCGGAGTATCTCGATCAGCAGTGCCATGGGGGTGCGGGCGTGGTTGGTGCCGCCGACACCGATCACCGCATCGTTGGTGACGAGCCGCCGCACGGCATCGGATGCCGTGGTGACCTTGTCATCGCTTGTGCGCGTGAGCGCTTCGAGTTCGAGGCGCGACTCCACGGCTCCTGGCGTCATCAGACGGCCGCTCATGCCGCACCCACCAGACTGCCCAGGAGCGGACGCACCTCGGCGGCGAATCGCTCGACCTGCTCCGGGTCGTAGGCATGGGGTACGAGGCAGATCTCCCGCACACCGGCGTCCAGATGGGCGGCGATCTGTTCGGCGCAGTCCTCGGGGGTTCCGCAGATCGCGCTGTCGGGCGTGGCATTGCTCCACTCCGGGGTGTCGAAGTATGAGGCCAGCCACGGCCCGGTCAGCGCCTGGGCCTGCTCTTTCGACGAGCCGATGCAGATCGGCAACTGGTTGAGCGAATGCAGCTGGTCGGGATCTCTGCCGGCCTGTTCGGCGAACCGCGAAATCTTGGCCCACGATTCGGCGAACGCCTCTGCGGTGTAGAAGTAGGTCAGCCAGCCGTCGCCGAGGGTGGCGACCCGCTTCAGCACGCGGTCGACATAGCCGCCGATGAGAACCTGGGGACGCGGTTTGGGCAGTGGCAGCATCTTGACCCGGCGAAACGACAGGTCGTCCCAGGTGCCCGTCACTTCGTCTTGGGTCCACAGGTTCATGCAGACTTCGAGATTGCGCTCGAAGATCTTGCCGCGATTCTTGAACGGCGTTCCGGTGGCATCGAATTCGCGCTCATACCAGCCGGCCGCCATGCCGAGCCGCAGCCGGCCGTCGGACACCGCCTGAATGGTCGCGGCGGTCTTGGCCAATAGCGCCGGATCCCGGATCGGCAGCACCAGCACGCCGGTGCCCAGCGTGATGGTGGTCGTGTGACTTGCCAGCACCGCAAGCGTCGTGAGCGCTTCCAACTGGGGAAAGGGCTGGCGGCTACCGAGGAACAGATGATCCCAGGCCCACAGTGAGGTGAATCCGAGTTGTTCGGCGCGCCGTGCCGTACTGAGCAACTCGTTGATCTGAGGGGTTTTGTCGGCCGAGGTGAAGTTCTCTATGGCCAACCCGAAGGTCGCGGGCAAGGCGTCGTCCTCTCTGTTGCGGATGAGGGCTGTGAGGCGCCACGTTATGCCAATCCGCTGCCCTGTTCCATGTCAGAGCTAGCCAACCGACCGAGCCATGTTTGTCACCGATTGCCATTCAATTGCGCGCGGAATGGCATGAACCGAATACGCGTCCCCGGGACGGCTTGGGCGGCGCGGTCCACACCCGCCCGCGGAACGACGCCAAGCACCGGATAACCGCCGGTTACCGGCCGATCCGCCAGGAACAACGTCGGCCGGCCCTTGGTCGGCACTTGCAGTGCGCCGAGCACCACACCCTCGCTGGCGAGTTCTCCGCTTCGGCATCTGGGTATGTCGGGACCGTCGAGGCGGATGCCGACGCGATCGGCGTCGGCGGTGACGGTGAATTCGTGCTCGCCCAGCCGGGTCACGTCACAAAACCAGTCGTCACGCGGGCCGAGCATGAGCGGAAGCGTCATCGAACGCGTGTCCATTGCCGGAAGCGGCGCTGAATCCGTTGCTGGCCAGCGGTCCTCGGCACCTCCGATGCGCAAGGCATCGCCCGCCCGCAGCGGCGGGGTGCCGAGTTTTGCCATGGTGTCCCACGACATCGATCCCAGCACGCACCGGCCGACGAGCCCCCCGCGCACGGCGACGTACGTGCGAAGCCCTTTGGTGGCCGGTCCGAGCGTGATGGTGTCCCCGGGGCGCGCCGCGAATGCGGCGTTCGGCCCGTGCTGCCGATTGCCGCAGGCAACGGCGACGTGTGCGCCCGTCACCGCGATCAACACGGGCGCGTCGACGGTGAACGCCATGCGCCCCAGCGTGACCTCGATGCAGGGCGCGCCTGGCCGATTCCCGACAAGGCGGTTCGCGAGGTCGTACGAGGTGCGGTCCGCAGCCCCCGACTGTCCCACGCCGAGGTGGGCGAAACCGCTTCGCCCGCGGTCCTGCAACAGCGCCTGCACGCCGACGGATGTGACGGTGAGCCGGCTCATCAGCCCACGTCGCGGAACTGCACGGTCGCACCGGGACGCAGCACTGCGGGCGGCTCGGCGGCGGTGTCCCAGAGAACCGCATCGGTGTGCCCCAACAGTTGCCACCCACCGGGCGACACCCGGGGATAGACCGACGAGAACGCGCCGGCGATCGCGACCGCGCCTGCCGGCACCCTGATACGTGCCTCGCCACGACGCGGTACCCGCAAACGCGCGTCACCGCCGACCAGGTAGGAGAATCCGGGGGCGAAACCGCAGAACGCCACGCGCCACGGCGTGCCGGTGTGCGCTTCCACCACCTCGGCGACGGTGAGCCCGGTGAGGCGGGACACCTCGGCGAGATCCTCACCGTCATAACGCACTTCGATGACGTGATGCCCTTGGTCATCGGCCTGTTCGGGGCTGGGTCGCAGATTTTCCAGCGCCGCCCGCAGCACGGTTGCGTTCGTCGACTCGGGGTCGAGTGTCACGAGCAGCGTGGTCAGGCCCGGGACGACCTCTCGCACGCCCGGCAGGTCGGCCTGTCGCACGGCTGCCGCCCACCGATGAACCATCCGGTTGTCGTCGAGGTCGAGCAGCCAGGCCTCCTCACCGCACGGCCGCAATTGGGGCACGGACACCGAACCGGCTGTCACCGAATGGGATACAGCTCGACACCCGCGGCCTCCAGTGCGGCGCGGGTCTTGCGCGCGATGTCGACGGCACCGGGAGTGTCGCAGTGCACGAGCAGCGCGTCGGCGGTCACCTTGACCTCGCTGCCGTCGTTGGCGGTCAGGTGCCCCTCGGTGACCATCTGCACGGCGCGCGCCGCGGCGGCGTCGGCATCGGTCAACAGTGCATTCGGCTCGCTGCGGGACTGAAGCAACCCCTCGGGCGTATAGGCGCGGTCTACGAACGCTTCCGCGACCATCCGGAGTCCGGCGTCCGTACCGAGCCGCCACACCTCGGTGTCCACGGCGGCGAGAAGCGGTAGGTCCCTGTTGAATTCGAGTGTCGCGTCGACGAGGGCCTGCGCGTGCTCGGTGTTCTTGGTGGCGACGTTCCAGAGTGCACCGTGGGCCCGTACGTAGTCGACCTTGCCGCCGGCCAATCGGGCGAAGACTTCCAACGCGCCCATCTGGTACAGCAGATCGTCACGCAACTCCGGGCCAGGGACAGCGATGTAGCGACGACCGAAGCCGTGGAGGTCGCGGTAGCTCACCTGCGCACCGATCGCGACGTTGTTCTTGACCGAGATCGCACAGGTGCGTCGCATGATGCCCGGATCACCGCCGTGAAATCCGCACGCGATGTTGGCGCTCGTGACGATCTCGAGCAACGCATCGTCGTCGCCGAGGCTCCATCGGCCCAGTCCCTCACCGATGTCGGTTGTCAACGCTACTCGTGGCGCCATGGGCTCCTCCTGCCTGCTTCGACTCGACCGTCTCGGTCCGAGTATTCCCGCAGCGCGGAGTGAGGAACAGCTTCGGTCACTGACGCTCATTCGTCAGCGACACTGCCGATTCATGGAATCGGCCGTGTAGCGACCGCCGGACGGCTCGCACCGAGGGGTCTCCGGCTCGAGCCTGCCTGGCCAACGTGACGAGGGTGCGCGACCATCCGGTTTCGAGCCGGGCCAGGGCCGTGCCCTCCCGCCGCGGCGGCAGGACGAGACGCGGCAGGATGCTCGCGGCAGCACCCTGGCGAACCACCAGCAGGAGCAGGTCGAGGTCGTAGGACTCGAACTGCACGGTCGGCGCAAAGCCGAGCCCAAGGCAGTGCTGGACCGACCAGGCCCGGGAGGCGGCGCCGACGGGTTCCAGCGCCCACGGCAGGGTGCCACCCGCCTGCACGACGTCGCGACCCCTCAGCAGATCGGCCGCGACCACGATCTCCAGCGCGTCCTCGGCCAGCACTTCACGGTGCACGTGCCGGGGCAGCGACGGGGCGCCGCCGGGGTACTCCTCGCTGACCACCAGATCGAATTCACCGCTGAGCAGCGCCGGAACCGCGACCTCCGGCTCCGACTCGACGAGCTCGACCCGCAGACCCTCATGCCGTTTCTGACATTCCAACAGAGCCGGGACCAGTGCGCGGGCCGCGCTCCCGAACGCGGCCACCCGGCACGTGCCTGTCGGCGGCTCCTCACCGGAGCGCAGCTCGGCGTGCGCCACTTCGAGCGCTGCCAGGATGTCGGCGCCACGCTCTGCCAGCCGCCTGCCCGCCTCGGTGAGGCGTACCCCGCGACCGATCCGCTCCAGCAGCGACGCCCCGGCCTCACGCTCGAGCAGGGACAGTTGCTGAGAGATCCCCGATGGGCTCATGTGCAGGGCATCGGCCACCGCAGCGATCGTGCCGCGTTGGCTCAGCTCCACGAGGAAGCGCAACCGCCGGACGTCCAACATCACCCGATTGTAGGAAACACTTCAGTTCTGCTGCCGGATCGACGGCAGGAATCGGTGATGTTGTTGTGCCGCCGCAGTGCCTAATGTTCCGGTCAGGAGGTGTTCCGTGCTGACGACCGAATCGTTCTTGCTCAACCCCGGCTGGTCCCCCGGCCACGCTGTCGAACCTCGGCAGACCGACGAGATCCGGCGGTTCCACGAGACCCTGCCGGGCTACACGGTGACCCCGCTGGTTCCGCTGCCGACGGTCGCGGGTGCGCTCGGCCTGGCAGCGGTGATGGTCAAGGACGAGTCGCTGCGGCTCGGGCTTCCGGCGTTCAAGATGCTCGGCGCGTCCTGGGCCGTCCATCGAGCGCTGCGGTCGGCCGATCGCGCGCGACCCCGCCTGATCACCGCGACCGACGGGAACCACGGCCGCGCGGTGGCCCGGATGGGCGCGCTCTTGAACATTCCGGCCACAATCGTGGTGCCTCAAGGTGTTTCGGAGCGGGCCATCGAGCTGATCCGTTCGGAGGGCGCCGATGTCCGGGTGCTCGAGGTGGCCTATGACGACGCCGTCCGGCAGGCCGCCGCGCTGGCCGACGCCGACCCCGACGCGCTGCTCGTACAAGACACCTCATGGCCCGGCTACGAGGACATCCCGCAGTGGATCGTCGACGGCTATTCGACTCTGTTCGATGAAGCGGCTGATCAAGTGGCAGCAGTCGGCGCGGATGTCGATCTCATCGTCGTGCCCGCCGGTGTCGGATCCCTCGCCCATGCCGCGGTGACCTTCGGCCGTTCGCGCCCTCACTGCCGGGTTGTCGCTGTCGAACCCGTGGTCGCCGACTGCCTGCGCGCCAGCCTGGCCGCGGGCGCGCTCACGACCGTGCCGACCGGCCAGACCAGCATGGCCGGACTCAATTGCGGCACACCGTCCTACCTGGCGTGGCCCGATCTCCAGAAGGGTCTGGCCGGTGCCGTGGCGATCGACGACCGACAAGCCGAACAGGCCATGGCAACGCTCGCCGAACTCGGTGTCGACGCCGGCCCGTGTGGTGCCGCCAGCCTGGCCGCGCTACGGATCTTGGCAGCCGAACCAGCCCGTTCGCGACTTGGCCTGGGCACTGATGCAACGGTCCTGTTGCTCAACACCGAAGGCTCCAGTGCGGCCGGACAGTCAGCTTCGTTTTGAGTGTCGGGCCGTCATGTCAGTGACCTGACAATGCCCGGCAGTTCCTTGAGAGTTGCGCTGGGCCGGTGTTCGGTGGCACGACCCACGTACACGGCAGCCATTCCCGCCTGTCGAGGACCCTCGATGTCGGCATCCCAATTGTCGCCGACAAACGCGACTTCTTGCGCAGCAGCACCAACTTCACGCAGAGCAGCCTCGAAGATGAGCGGGTGAGGCTTGCGCCAGCCAATGTTCACCGACGCGACGACGCGGTCGATGGACGTGTGTAGGCCGAACTGTCGCACCAGGCGCGGAACCAGATCCGGATGATGGGTGTTGCTGACGATCGCCAGCGCATGATCAGACGACAGATCGGTGACACACTCGAGCGCATGCGGCGCCGGCAAGACATTCACCGTCCATGCGTCGAGGTACTCGGCGATGAGCGTGTCGATGGCCCCCGCGACGAGCGGTGGCGATCCGATCGAACGCCAATACCTTTGCGACACTTCGTACATCGAGAATTCTCGCCCTGACCTGACGGCCTCGGCATCGAGATCGTCCCAAGCCGTCTGCCAGTGTGCATCGGAAGCACTCTCGGAGATTTCCGACCCGGCACGCCGCGCAAATGCCAACGGCGCGTTGTAGTCCGGATGGATCGACGGGTTGTAGTCGACGAGTGTGCCGAAGAAGTCGAAGAATACGTAATTGATCATCGCGATCCTCGGCGTAACACGGCCCTACGGCGAGCGATCGTACGCATGTCATACCGCGACGAACCGAGTCGTCTCAACTTCGAGTCATGTAGCGCATCGACGTGCATCTCAAAGGAGCATATGACACCGAGTCTGAGAACCTGCCGGAGCGCGTCACCCAAGGCGGCGAACTTAGCGGTAGTCATGGGGTTGTGAATGCGGTGGCTGCTCTCGCGGATGGTGAAGATACGGGGAAGGTCCATGGTGCCGCTCATCCTGTCAGGCCGGCAGATGACGATCGACACGATTTTCGGCAGAACTTCGTCACTGGCCGCACAACGATTGGTGATCCGGTGACTTGAGGAACCCATGGATCTCCTCAGCGACTCGATCCGACGCGTCTTCAGCCGCGAAGTGACCGGCGCCAGGCAAGGAGATGAACTGTGCTTCTGGCAAGAACGCGCGCAATCGCGGACCCTCACGGCGAAAGTAGGGCTCCGGCTTGCCCCAGATGATCAACTTTGGGCCAGCGATCTCCGGCAATCTCCGCTTGATCAGCCGACATTCGGATACATAACCCTCGAGGCGCTCGAGCCTGAGAATCGTTCGGCGGGTGGCCAACTCATCAAGCGGCTGCCGATAACGTGCTTGAAGAACATTGTCACGGTGCGCCGCTCGCAAGAACAGCGGCAAAGCGCGGGAGTAGAGGTTGGCGCGCACCAATGCCGCCTCACCAAGGTACGGAGCGGTGAGGGGCCGCCAGTACATCGGTGATCGGAAGTCCGCGCGGACAGTGGTGTTCAACAGCACCAACCGGTCGATCTGCGTGGGCCGCCGGGCCGCCGCTGCAAGGCCGATAGGCCCACCCCAATCATGGCCCACGAAATGAAAGCGATCGAGTGTGAGCGCGTCAAGGAAGCCTCGCAGCGCACGAGCCTGTTGGGCGAAGTCGGCCCCGTGCGCCGGTCCCGACGACTGACCGAATGACAACAGGTCGGGTGCGAGAACACGAAAATCCGGCAGCAGTCGTGAGATGGTCCCTCGGAACTCCAGCGAGAAGAGCGGACTGCCATGCACCAGCACAACGACGGGGCCGGTGCCGGCATCGATCGAAAACATCTCGCCGCCATCAACCGCAACGCGTCGCGACGGCAGTTGATCGTATTCAGCGATGTCCATGAACCGCTCCGAGGGTCTGTTCGACCATCGATAGCACTCGGAGTGGGACGGGCAGGACGCAGCTGATCACCGCCTCGCGAAATCGCACATAACGTGCCGCCACTCGCGACATACATGTCACCTGCTAATCCGACTCAACTCGCCGACGCCTGACTCCGATCGACTTCCCACGCTAGAAGCTGCCGCAACGGCAAGGTCAACACTTCCACGAAGTCGATCGCCCAATAAACGCCCGCTTTCATCCCAGTGTCGGTTCCCATTCTCGGTGTCATGTACCAGTGCTCTGAACTGCAATGATGCGGCGCGTCTCACGCCATGTGATTGGCTTCTGTCTCAAATCCGTGTCATTCTCGCGAAGGTACCCGCTGGTTGACCGCGCTCACTGACTCCGCCGAGAAAGCGTCCAATGCAGATTCGGTGAGTGCAAGGACGATTCGGCGTCGTCGAGACGTGAGCTTGTAGCTGTGGCCCAAAATTCCAGCACCATCTCTAGCTAATGCCTGCGTTCCCATGGGTGCCTCGCTAGGTTTCCCCGGCCCAATAGAGGTCATAAGGCGTAGGAGCCCACGCGGCCCCAGGCGATGACGACCGCGGCGATGAGCAGCAGGGCGTTGAACGCGATGGCCTGAGGTTCTCTGCGGCGGGCGTGGAGGGTCATGGCCAGCGCCATGACCACCGCAAGGCCAACGGCAGCTAGTGGTGTGAGCACTGTCGCGATACCGGTCACGGCGGGAAGGATCAACCCGATGCCACCGGCTAGTTCGGCGATACCGATGAAGCGCACCAGAGGGGTGGATACGTCGTCGACCCAGGGGAGTCGTTTGATGAGCTTTTCTCGCGGCTGGGTGGATTTCATGATTCCCGCCAGGAGAAACATGGCGGCGAGTAAGCCTTGCAGGATCCATAAGACGACATTCATGGGGCAGTGACTTTCGTGGCGTATGAGAGGGATTGGGGGCGCACAGGAGTGCGCCGTTAGGCGGTGAAAAGGTGTTCGGCGGCGTCTCGGGAGCTGTGCAGGTTCCAGTAGACGGGGGCGATCTGATGGGCGGTGGCTGTCGGGACGCCCTCTGGGGCGCCGTCTCCTATCCAGACACCGATCGCGACGTGTCCGGCGTACACGCCGGTGCCGGCCAGTTCGCTGTGCAGGTTGATTGCCCAGTTGCGTAGGGCCGCCTGGGCGGGGTTGATGTTGCCAAGCATCGGTGTCGGGTTGATCGATCCGGCGCCGGTGGTGAATAGCAACGTGCCGGTTCCGGCGTCGCGCATCGCTGGCAGGACTGCGTGGGTGGCGGTCACCGCGCCGTGGAGGTTGTAGTCGATCTGTGGCTGCAGGTCGGCCACGGTGCTCGCCGACGGGCTGACGGGGTTGAACCCGGCGGCCGGTGTGTGTACCGCTGGCGAGTACTCGAGGACGTCGATCCCGCCGAAGTGCGCCGCAGCATCGTGGAGGGCCTGGGTGAGGCCATCGCGGTCCATGACGTCAGCGGGGAAGCCGGCGGCGGTGACGCCGGCCCCCGACAGCGCGCCGACCAGCTTGTCCAAGTTGTTCGGGTTGCGTGCCAATAGCGCGATCTGAAAGCCCTTCGACCCAAACAGTTCGGCGATGGCCAGGCCCAAGCCTGAACCGGCTCCCACGATGACAATTGTCGGCATTGTTCGTCTCCTTAGTGCGTTGGGTTCTACGCCGCAGCGTAAGTGGAGCGGCCTATCCGGATCACTCCCCGCTATAGTGATAGCACAAGTGGATAGGTCTTTCCAGTTAGGATCAGGGTTATGAACGACGACGGTGCCGATGACGGGAAACCGCTACGCAGCGATGCCGGCCGCAATCGCGACCGCATAGTGGCGGCGGCGCGCAGTGTGTTCGCTCGCGAGGGGCTGACCGCGTCGATGGCTTCGGTGGCGCGCCATGCTGATGTGGGCATCGCGACCCTGTTTCGCCGGTTTCCCACCAAGGATGAGCTGATAGAAGCGGTGTTTGCCGACCGTATGGATGCCTATGTCGATGCGGTGGTGACCGCACTTGCCGACCCCGACCCGTGGCATGCATTTGCCGGCTATGTCGAGACCGTCTGCGGGATGCAGGCCGCCGACCGTGGCTTCGCCGGCGTGCTGACGATGACCTTCCCGATGGCGACCACCCTGGAATCCCGGCGTCGTGAGGCGTACGACGGCCTGGTGCGACTGATTGAGCGCGCCAAGGCCGCCGGGCGGCTTCGCGACGACTTCACTGCCGAAGATATGGTCCTGCTGCTGATGGCCAACGCCGGAGTCGTCGCCGCTACAGCAGAGGCAGCCCCTACCGCCTGGAGTCGGATAGTGGCGTTGATTGTCCAGGGTCTGCAAGCCCCCGCGCGCGGAGCACTGCCGACCGCACCCGAACCCTCCGACCTCTACCAGGCCATGCTGCGTGCGGCATCCGTAGCACCGAGCAGGCAAACCACGAACTGAGAGCACGGGCACTCCCGCGATGCGTCGATAGCTCTTCGCATTCTCGTTGGGGTGATGGGGGCCAACGCCCCGGAGTTAGAGAGAGGCGAAATGAGCGATTCCCGGCAACTGGGTGATCCACCTGCACCCGAGGCGGACTTGTCCGGATGGGTGTGTGCACCTTTTACCGCGTCCGGGTTCACCTATGACGTCTATCGCAAGGGCACTGGCCCAGGCGTCGTCCTCATCCCGGAAATGCCCGGACTGGATCCAGCTTCGCTGGGACTCGGTAATCATCTGGTGGACAACGGGTTTACTGTCGCCGCGCCGTCGCTGTTCGGCAAGCCTGGCGTTCACTCGGCCCGCGGCAACGCCGTGGCGACGATGGTACGCGCGTGCGTCGCCCGAGAGTTCGCCGCGTTCGCGACCAATGCCAATCGTCCGATAGCGCAATACCTGCGGGCGCTCGCCCGCGATCTCAACGACAACACTCCTGGTCCCGGTGTGGGTGTGATCGGCCAGTGCTTCACCGGCGGGTTCGCACTGGCGGCTGCCGTGGACGACAGTGTTCTCGCCCCGGTGCTGGCCCAGCCATCGCTTCCCATACCGATCACGGCCTCCCGACGCCGCGATCCGGGGCTGTCCGACAACGAATTGTCGGCTGTTAAGAGACGCGTTGCCGAGGAGGGGCTGTGCGCGTTGGGATTACGTTTCACCAACGATTGGTGGGTGCCGGCCGAACGGTTCAAAACCCTCAAGGACCAACTGGGAGAGGCGTTTGAGGTGATCGAGATCGCATCACACGAGGGCAACGATTACAGCTTGAAAAGGTCGGCGCATTCGGTGGCCACCCGCGAAGTGCGCGAACGTGAGGGCCACCCGGCATTCGAGGCGCGTCGGCGCATCGTCGACTTTCTGCACGAACGGTTGAAGTTCTAGCAGCCGTTGTGGCCGAGCGTGATTCGTCACATCGGCCGCTCAGCCGGCAAGTGGGCCGCACTGGTTGGCCGTGGAGGCAATACCGAAGGTGAGCGCAGCTGTCTTCGACAACTTTGATGGAAGGTGAACTTGATGGACCTGTACGAGGTCATGCGGACGACGCCCGCGGTGCGCGAGTTCACCGACGATCCGCTGCCTGACACGGTGCTCTCACGCATTCTCGACAACGCCCGTTTCGCGCCAAACGGGGGGAATCGCCAAGGCGTACAAGTCATTGTGGTCCGCGACGAGCGGACCAAGTCGACACTGGCTGACCTAGCACTTCCCAGTGCTCGGCGGACCGCCGCCCAGATAGCTAACGGTGAATCGCCATGGAATCCCCTCTACCCGTCGTCTGTAGACGCGTCCACGATCGCGAAGACGGAGGTGCCTCCGGAGGCGTCATCTGCCTTCCGGTCGGCGCCGGTGGTGCTCGTCATCTGCCTGGACCTCGCCGTCGTTGCTGCGACCGATCAGGAACTTGACCGCATCAGCGTGGTACCAGGCGCATCCGTGTACCCATTCGTGTGGAACGTGCTGCTCGCAGCGCGCAACGAAGGATACGGCGGCGTCCTGACGACCGCTGCCGTATCCGAGGAACCTGAGGTGAAACGCCTTCTCTCAGTGCCCGACCGGTACGCCATCACAGCGGTCGTACCACTCGGCACACCGGTGCGACAGGTGTCGAAACTGCGTCGCAAGCCGGTACCAGAATTCGTCACCCGCGAGACTTTCGATGGCAATCCTTTTGTCTGACAATGTAACCCAACGATCTATGGAGACCCATGACCACTATTCAGCTCGGACGCACCGATCTTCGACTGTCCCCGATCGGGCTAGGTACTGCCCAGTTCGCGGGCAAAGGCTGGATCTCGGCGTTGACGCAGACGATCCCGCAGGAGCATGTCACCGAAATCATCAAGACCGCCCTTGGCGGCGGCATCACGTGGTTTGACAGTTCGGAGGGCTACGGTGGCGGCAACGCAGAACGAGCCGTGGCCGCTGGACTCGTCGCGGCCGGCATCGCCCCCGGGGAAGTGGTGGTGGCCACCAAGTGGATGCCGATTGGGCGCACCGCGGCCAACATCGAACGGACCATCAACACGCGTCTGGAAGCGTTAGACCCGTTCCCGATCGACCTGCACCAGATCCACCTCAACCGGGGCAGCTTCTCCTCGGTGCGGGCCCAGATGCGTGCTATGGCGAGACTGGTCGAGGCCGGCAAAATCCGCGCTGTCGGTGTCAGCAACTTCACCACCGCCCAGATGGAAGCCGCCCATGACGAACTCGCCAAGCACGGAATCCCGTTGGCCAGCAACGAGGTGCAAGTCAACATGCTGCACCGCAACATCGAGTCCAACGGCATGCTCGCCGCCGCCGAACGCCTCGGGGTGTCGCTGCTGGCCTACTCCGCCCAAGCCCAGGGCATCCTGACCGGCAAATATCACGCCGACCGCACGCTGGTCGCCAATGTGCACCCACTACGCCGAAAGATCATGGGCCTCAACGGCAAGAGCCTCGACCGTACCCAGCCACTGATCGACGCCATGACGGAGATCGCCGTCAGCCATCGGGCCACCGTCGGGCAGATCGCGCTGGCCTGGCTGGTCGACTTCTACCGGGGCACCGTCATCCCCATCGCCGGGGCGTCCAAACCCCACCACGCCAGCGACTCCGCTGGCGCCCTCAACGTGCAGCTGACCGCTGAGGAGACCCACCGCCTCGACGAACTTTCAAAGCACCTGCGGCACTAGCGGCGAGCGATCTGATGCACTGAGAATATTCCGAGCGCACCGAGACCCGCTTCCTCAGCAGCGGAGAGAGAAGCAGCGGCGGCAGCCACCATGAACGAGCGGTTGCCCCGGTTCGAGATCTCGGCACTGAAAGTTCTGACGGCTTCCGCGTACACGCCGAGGGTTGCCTGGTCCGTCCGGTAATCCTGCTCACCGATCGCCGAAACTGCTTGGGCCACGGTGTCGTCGAGCAACCGAAGCACAGGCTTGGACACTTCCAGCAAGGACTCGGTCGAGATGCCGTAGTCGGTGACGTAGGCAGCGGACTCGATGAAGGCGGTCAACGCGGAGATGTAGAACGCGCCGATGACACCGACATCCATCACGTTGGCACCGACTATCGTCTCGGTGATGTGTTTCGTAGATCCGCCGAGATCCATGATCACATCACGGTTTTGGGTCCACACCCGCGTGGGTCCAGAGATCAACAGCTGACAGTGCGGCTCCCCGATGTCTGCGGGGTACGCGAGAATCGCTCCGTCCAGGAAGAGTACGGATCGGTCGGCCGCCCAACGATCGAGCGCTTCGGCTTGTGGCGGGGTCCCTGTGCTGAGGTTGAGCAGAGTCTTCCCTCGCGGCGGCCACGCCACGTCGTCCAAGGTGGCGACGACCGTGTCGTAGGTATTGAGACACGTGATGATCAGCGGTGCAGTAGACACTGCCGCGTGTACGGACTCGACTGCCGTAATGCCTACGCCCTGCAGGGCGGTAGCTTTGCCGAAAGATCTATTCCAGACAACGACTTCACGCCCCGCGCGCGCCAGGGCTCGGGCCAGTGCTGACCCCATCAAGCCGCAACCAAGTACCGCCACATCCGCTTCGACCATGGGGACCCTCCTTTCTTGTCGCCGCATCGCGACGTTGCTTGTTCGTGGACTCCAGCGGGCGTTCCGACTCAGCGAGCGATCAGGCGCCGAGTCCCGCGCCTGCTCGGTTGACCACGATGCGTGGAACGACTGCGCGCGACGACAATTCGAGCAGCGAGGCGGCGAGAGCGACGATGTCGTCGACGCGGATCATCGAATCAGCAGGGATCTTGTCCTTGGTCCAGTCGCTCATGTCCGTGTCGACGTATCCCGGGGCGATGGAGGTGCCGGAGATGCCGTTGCTGCTCTCCTCTGCGTTGAGCGTCTCGATCAGTGAGATCATCGCGGACTTGGCTGCGCCGTACACAGCGAGGTTCGCCTCGGCGTAGACACCCGTTATCGATGCCAGAGCGATCACTCTGGCACCTCGCTCCGGGTCCGTCGCCACACCGGACCGGAGCAGCGGCATGGCCCTCTGCAGTATCTGGAACGGGGTTCGGAAGTTGACGTCGAGCGTTTTGTCGAACCTACGCATCGGGTAGTCGGCGATCGATCCGGCGGTGCCCACGCCGGCGTTCAGAACGAGCGCGTTCATGGTGGTGTATCGCTCGGCGTGCGCGTCGATAACGCGATCCGCCGCGTCGCGGTCGGCAAGATCCGCCGCGATCGCGATCACCTGCGGTGCGCCGCCGCTCCTCAACGTGGTCACTGCGTTGTCGAGCGCGGCTTGATCGCGCGCCGTAATCGTCAGGGAGTATCCCAATTCGGCCATACGGGTCGCGATTCCGAGACCGATGCCTCTGCTGGCTCCGGTGATCAGTGCGGATCTGTCGCTCATCAACGTTTTCCTTCGATCGCCCGCAGGCCGGCTGCCATGAACTCGTGAGTCACTTCGGCAGCGGCGGCTGCACCTGCACCAGCGTCGGATCCAGCCAGAGCGCGGTGCGTTATTCCCTCGCCGATGACACCGAGCTTGAAGTTCGCCAAGGCGAGATAGAAGTTCCACTCGGGCAACGCGTTTCCCGTTTCGCGGCTGTACATCTCCGCCAAGTCCTCAGCCGACGGGTACCGGTCGCTGGTCCACGCGGCACTCACCCCCAGTACTGCATCGAAGATCGGTTGCCGGTAGACGCACATCAGTGCGACATCGGTGAGCGGGTCACCGAGAGTGGACATCTCCCAATCGACGACTGCGGTGATCGACGCCGTGTTCCGCGGACTCAGGATGACGTTGTCGATGCGGTAATCACCATGCACGATCGATGAGGACGAGCTCGACGGGATCGACGCCTCAAGTTTGTCTCTCAGCCTGTCCACGTCGGGCAACTCACGTGTCTTCACTGCCTCCCACTGCCGCGCCCACCTACGCACCTGTCTGGCCACGAAGCCGATCGGTCTCCCGAACGAACCCAGCCCCACCGCCTCGTAGTCCACGTTGTGCAGGACGGCAAGCACCCTGATCAGTTCCTCGGTGTTGGCGGTGATGTCGGCGTCGGTCAGGTCAGCCAAGTCCTCACGTGTTCGAATCACCCTGCCCGGATTGAATTCGACGACGGTGGTGGGAGCTCCGAGTGCCACCCCCTCCACATCGAACGCAACTGTTCGGGCGACAGGCACCTCGGTGGACTGCAGGGCGTCCGTCACAGCCCACTCGCGGGCCATGTCGTGCGCGGACGGTGTCAGTCCACGGGTCGGAGGGCGGCGTACGACCCAGGCAGAGCGGGCATCGAACGCTTTGAACGTCAGGTTCGATCGTCCGCCGCTGATGAGTTCGACCTGTAGATCGCCGTTCAGTTCGACACCGTATTGGCGTAGTAAAGCCGTCAGTGCCGGTACGTCCATCCCGGGCAGCGTCCGCTGCTCCGCGGTCACGCCAGCACCCGCTCTGCCGTGGGGGCCGCTTTCTTCGCGGCACCGACAACGCGTTTCGCGATCGCCCAGCGATGTACCTCCGACGGCCCGTCATAGACACGAAAGGGACGTACTTCGCGGGACAGTCGCGCCAGGGGCAGGTCATCGGAGACACCGAGCCCACCGCACATCTGGATGCTGCGGTCGACGATGCGGAAGATCGCTTCTGCCGCGAAGGTCTTCGCGATCGACGTCTCGTCGGCCGCGGGTGAACCCTGATCGAGGGCGTAACAGGCCTGCACGAGCAATGCTCGTGTCGCCGCGATGTCGATCTCGTTGTCCGCGACCATTTTTTGTGTCATCCCGAGATCACCCAGGACACTGCCGAAACCCTGGCGGCGTGCGACATGCGCCACGGCGATGTCGTGTCCGCGGCGCGCGGCACCGAGCCAACGCATCACATGCGTCATCCGTGCCGGCCCCAGACGCGCTTGCGCGTAGGCGAAACCTTCGTCCACCGCACCGAGCACGTTCTCGTCCGGGACGAAGACGTCGTCGAAGAGAACCTCGCAGTGCCCGCCGATCATCGCCCTGTCCAACGTGCCGATATGGCGACTGAGGGTGATCCCCCGTGTGTCGGCGGGGGCGAGGAACATCGTTGCACCTCCTCGATCACCGGGCTTTCCGGACGTGCGCGCCATGATGATGAAAAACCCGGCGCCGTCGGCTCCGGTGATGAACCATTTGCGGCCGCTGATCCTCCAGCCACCCTGGACTCTGGACGCGGCCGTCGTGAGTGCCGAGGGATCCGAGCCCGCGCCGGGTGCGGGTTCGGTCATCGCGAACGCCGAGCGCATCTCCCCCGCGGCGAGAGGGGCGAGGAATTGTTCTTTCTGCTGCGCTGAGGCGACGTGGACGAGCAGGTGCACGTTGCCTTCGTCCGGCGCTGCGATGTTCAACGCGATCGGGCCGAACAGTGAGTATCCAGCTTCCTCGAACACCGGCGCGCGGTCGCTCATGTTCAGCCCTGCCCCGCCGTACTCAACTGGGGCGTGGGGCGCGAACACGCCGGCGCTCCTGGCGGCATCCTGCATCGTCACCCGGATGGTGTCGCCACCCGCGTCGGCGATGTTTCCCAGGTACCGATCCTCAAGGGGCAGAATGTCGTTGCGTACGAACGAGCGGGTCTTGTCGATCAAGGACCGGACTTCGGGTGGGTAGCTCAGATCTATCGTCATGGATGGAAGCTCTCTTGGTTGTTCGACGTCGAGCACGCGCTCGGGCGGGTAGCGCAGCTGGGCTGACATGACGTCGCAGTGTTATCGCACAGTTGCTGCCGCGAGTGTTTTCGCCACCGGCGCCCGGGTCGGCTCCGACTCCCTGGAACTCGCCCACCTCCAGCGAACACAAGGTGGCGAGTTCTCGGGACGGGGTGATCAGAGTCCGATGTAGTCGGCGATCTCGTCGTAGTTGTTCTGCCAGAGACCCGGGTATCCGTGAGTGGTGTCGTAGAACGAGCGAAATCCGATTAGCTGTTGCACCCTGGGGGACAGTGATCGGGCAAGATCGATGTCGACCGTGAACGGGTACGCTTCCTCGGGCACAAGGTAGCCGGGGTTGAAGGTGAACGCGACTCCGCGGCGTCGTTCGTCCTTCGTGACGTTGGCGCCACCGCCGTGGGCGAGTTTTCCGCTGAAGAAGAGTGCGTCGCCCGCTTTCATCAGAGCCGGGACGGTCTGCTCGGGTGTGCCGCGGTCAGTGAAATCGGGCCACGTGTGGCTTCCTGGCACCACTCGGGTGGCACCGTTCTCCTCCGTGAAATCGGTGAGGGCGATGAGAAAATTGATCATGACCTCCGGACCGGAAGGACCCATTTCCAGGTAGCCCGGATAGTTTTCGAGGTCCCGGTGATGGGGCTGAGCCTTGTTGCCCGGTCCGATCTCGATGACCTGGGCAGTCCCCATCCAGTACGAATCGTACGACGGATGCATCATCTGATCCGCGATGGCCAGCACGACATCGTTGTCGATGATTTCCTCACGGAAGGTCTTGCTCAGTGTGATCAGGTTGGTGAGGCGTTTGGTCTGCGCGCCGTGGAAGTCCTGAATACTCGCGTCTACATGACTGGAGCCGGCGTGCAACGCAGCCAGGTGCGGGTCGATGTCGGCGTTGAAGCGTCGGACCTGGTCTGCGCTGAGCAGGCCTTCGATGACGACTCCCCCGTCGCTCTTGACGATCGCGGCAACGTTCTCGGCGGTTGCCGCGCTGCTGTCGCGGAGGCTGATACGGGGTAGAACGCCCGATGCGATGGTGGACATGGTGCTGAAATCCTTGTGTTGGATGGAGAACTAATCTGATGGATGAAAAGAGGTTCGCTAGGCCCAGTACATTTGCGGGGTGGCTGCACCAGGCTGATGACGGCACATCCGAGTGCCGGTGCGTCAGAAGTCAAGATCGAGTACGTCGAGAACGACGGTCATCAGCGTCACCTCCTCGTGTAGCTGAGCTGCGCGCCGCCGGCGAGTGCGGCGCCCTGGATGTTGAGCGATCAGAGGGTGCGGAGCGCGCCCTTGCTGGCCACCGCGCCGATCGGGAGGTCGGCCATCGTCCGCAGTCCTGCGGGGGCATCCGCGACCGCGGTGATCGAGTTGCTCGCGACTGCAATGGTCGACAGGAAGCTGTCGAAGCCGCTCGAAGCCCGTAATTCGAGCATCTGCTCTTCACCGTGGATGAGCCAGTGATCGCCCGGATCCACCGGGTCATACTCCTCGAAGAACCCAAAGTGAATCGCGGCATCGATCATGACCACACCGTCACGACGCCCCTGGACTGCATGCCGCACAGCCGCGATGGTCCCTGGCTCGATCGTGAAGTGATCTCCGTGTCGGGCGCGCTCACTGATGAACGCGGGCTCCGGATCATCGACGACGATCTCGTCCAGCTCCCAGCCCAGCGCGGCCGCCAAAGCCTGGACGGACTGTTCGAATCCGACGTGTCCGACCACGTGGCCCGCGGACTGCGCCTCTTGGAACGCCTCCGTGTCGAGACCGAGACCAAACTTCCGCAGGATCGCCCCGTAACCGGACATGTCTGCCGTTCGGCGTATCTCGACACGGGAGACACGCTGGGTGAGGCTGCTGAGCACCGTTGGCAGACTGTCCATGAGCATGCCCGGGTTGCAGCCGGTGCCGAGGATCGAGACGCCGTTATCCCTGGCCACCTTGTCGAGACGCTCGGAAAGATCAGGATGGCTACGGAAGGGGTGGCCGAGTTCTTCGCAGATGCTGACCACGTTCATCTTTCGACGAGCGAGGTCGGTGAGTGTGGCCTCGAGGTCGCGCACAAACGAGGTTGTCGCCACGAAGGCGATGTCCGCATCGGGGAGTGCTCGGATCGAGTCGACGACCACCACGTCGCTCGACTCGTCACTGATCAGAGCACCAAGACGCTGTCCTGCCTTGCTGGGGTCGACGTCGGCGGCGCCGACGATTTTGCAGTCAGGACGGCGTGCGAGCGACGTGCCCATGGCCACCCCTGTCGCTCCCAGACCGATGAGCACGATGGTGTACGTCTTCACTGTGTGTCGCCTGTCTTCTCAGAGGTTGATCCACGTCGTCTTGAACGTGGTGAATTTGTCGACGCCGTGGATGCTTTTGTCGGAGCCGTGGCCGGAAAGCTTGCGACCGCCGAACGGCACCGACGCGTCGCCTTCTTCGAAACAGTTCACCCACACCAGTCCGGCCTGCAGTTCTCTCGACACTCGGTGCACTCGGCGTACATCGGAGGTCCACACCGACGCGCCGAGTCCGTATTGCGTGTTGTTGGCGATGGCGACAGCTTCGGCTTCGTCGCGGAAGGTCAGCACGGACAGCACCGACCCGAAGATTTCGTGCTGTGCCAGCCGACTGTTCTGGTCGACGTCGGTGAACACGGCCGGCGGCAGGAAGTAACCGGGACCGTCGGGGAGGTCGGTGCTGCCGTGGGCCAGGGTGGCACCGGCGTCCACGCCTGCGCGGATCTCGGTGAGCACGTCAGCGCGGTGTTGTTCACTGACCATGGGACCGTAATCGGTTTCTGGGTCGAGCGGATCACCGATCCGCAGCGCGCTCAATCGATCGATCACTCCGGTCACCACCTCTTCCCGGAGAGACTCGTGGACGATGAGTCGGCTTCCGGCGGTACACATCTGACCGGAGTTGAACCAAATCGCCCACGCCGCTGTGCTGATCGCGTCATCGAGATCGGGCGCGTCAGGAAAGATGATGTTCGGCGACTTCCCTCCGAGTTCGAGCGACACCGCCTTGGCGTTCGATTCGCCCGCGTAGGTAAGCAATTTCTTACCCACTCCGGTGGAGCCGGTGAAGGTCAGGGCAGCGATGTCGTTGTGCGTGCCCAGAGCGCGTCCTGTGACACCTCCACCACCGGTGATGACCTGGAACACTCCGTCCGGCAGTCCCGCTGCGCTGCCGAGTTCAGCCATACGTAACAATGCCAACGGACTCTGGCTGGCGGGCTTGAGCACGATCGAGTTTCCCGACACGAGCGCGGCCGGAATCTTGAAGCTGGACAGCGTCATTGGGAAGTTCCAGGGCGTGATCACCGCCACCACCCCGAGGGGTTCTCGGGCGACGACGGCGAAGGAGTCCTGTCGTCCGCGCGGCGACTCGTCAAGCAACTTGTCGGCGAGTTCCCCGTACCAACGGATCACCGCGATGCTGGTGCGCAGTTCGACCGACCACGAATGCGCGATCGGCTTGCCCATTTCGAGGCTCAGGAGAATCGCAAGTTCGTCGCGATGCGCCTCGAGCAGGTCGGCCCAACGGACCAGAATCCCACCGCGTTCCCGTGGCGAGATGCGCGACCAGGATCCAGCGGCGAACACTGCTGCGGCGCCGGCGACTGCGCGATCGACGTCGGTGCTCGTCGCCGACGGCACTCGGGTGAGGACCTCACCGTTGCGCGGGGACACGAGCGCGTAGCTTGCCTCTCCGTCGGCCGCGACCGGTCTCCCGTCGATCCACATGCCCTGGGGCGGCGCGATTTTGGCTGCGAGTTCGGACCAGTAGTTCGATGATGTGGACATGGTTGCAGTCACTGCGTACCTCTTTGGTCTAGACGATGGGAAGGGTGGGACCGGTCAGCGATCGCGGGCGGCGGCCACGATCCAGGCGAACACCGGGTCGTTGTCGGGCTGCCATTCCGGGTGCCATTGCACTCCGAGCACCGGCTTGCCCGGCATCTCGATCGCTTCCACGACACCGTCGGAAGCGCGCCCGGCGATCACGACACCGGCGCCGGGCTCGTCGACGGCCTGATGGTGCCAAGAGTTTCGCGCTATGCGCGATCCGAAGATCGACTCGGCCATTGACCCCATCTCGAAGGTGATCGTGTGGTCAGCGTCTCCGGCGAACGGTGCAGCTTGCGTGGAGTAGTGCTCGATCGCCGACGGCTCGAGATCAGGGATCAACGTGCCGCCGAGCGCCACGTTCAGCACCTGATGGCCGCGGCAGACACCCAGCACAGGCAGTGACTGCTCGATCGCCGTCCTGATGAGCTCGATCTCGTGGTGATCCCGCGCCGGGTCGTAACTCACCGGATTGGTGGGGTCTGCAGCCATGCGGTCGTCGACGTGCTCGTCGCCACCCCAGCGGGACGGGTGGACGTCTTGCCCGCCGGTGACGAGCACCGCGTCCAGGCGGTCGATGATCGCAGGTCCGGCCGCGTCGTACGGAAGATAGACCGGGAGACCGCCGGCGCGAGCGATGTGGATCGCGTAGTCGGCGAAGAAGTTGTCGACGTCCACGCCCATGAAGCGGGGGTCGCGGCCGGCGAACACCGTTCCGCTCGATCGACGACCGGTGATTCCAACAAGAGGTGGCGAGTTCTTCGATGTGGTCATTGCGGTCCGATCTCGGCGACCACGCGCATGCTTGTTCCCGAGGCGAGAGCGGAGAAGCCGTCGTTGATGGCGCTCAATGTCACCTGGTCGCTGATCATGTCGTCCAGCAGCAGACGCCCCTGCCGGTAGAACCGGACGTAGCTGGCGATGTCGGTGGGAAAGTGATTGCTGCCCATGAATGAGCCCTGCAATCGCTTCTCGGATAGGAACAGGTCTGCGCCATCGATCCGGATGGGAGGATCCGGTGGGACCATGCCGATCACCGTGGCCGTTCCGCCGGCGGCCAGCATGGCCACCGCCTGTTCGGTGGTCGACGCATGACCGACTGCCTCGAAGCTGTAATCTGCTCCGCCCCTGGTAATTTCACGAACTGCCGCGACTGGATCTGTCTGTCGGCCGTTGATGACATCGGTGGCACCGAACCGCTTGGCGGCTTCGAGCTTTTCGGGGACGACGTCGACGGCGATCACATGCGATGCTCCGGCGATGACGGCCGCTTGGATGGCAGACATGCCGACGCCGCCGGTTCCGATGACCACGACGGAGGTGCCTGCCTTGACGCGGGCGCGGTGCAGCACCGCCCCCATGCCGGTGACCAGGGCGCAGCCCAGGATGCTGGCGGGTGCCAACGGCATGTCGGTAGGCAGCACCGCGAGCGCGTTGCGGTGCACCACGATCTTCTCGGCGAAGGCGCCGATGCCGGCGGTGGGCCGGATGGTCGCCCCTGCGGCGTTGCGCAGCCGGTCGGTGGAACCCAGGGCGAGCCGGGTCCTGTTTATACAGAGCGTCAATCGACCCGAGATGCAGTACTTGCACGACCCGCAGAACACCGAGAGGCATGTGACGACGTGGTCCCCGACGTTGATGTCGGTCACCTCGTCGCCGATTGCTTCGACGACACCTGATGCTTCGTGCCCGAGCAGGATGGGAGGTGTGGTGGCGAATGTGCCGTCCATCTCGTGAAGGTCCGAGTGGCACAGACCCGCGTAGGCGACTCGGACGAGCACCTCGCGTGAATTCGGGTGCGCCAGGGTGACCCGTTCGACGTCGAGTGTGCCTGGGGCGGAATTGAGGACCGCGGCGGTGATGGAAGATGTCATCACACCAACTCGAAGTATCGGTTGATTTCCCAGTCGGTGATGTCGGATTCGGGTGTGCCGCCGTCACCGTGGTACCGCATCCATTCCCAGCGGCGCATACCGATCCAGTAGTCGATCAGTTCGTCTCCCAGCAGTTGCCGCAGCGTCGTGGCTCGGTCGAGTTCGTTGAAGGCCTTGCTGATGGTGTCCGGGAGTCGGTCGGCCGCGCCTGGGGGGAAGCAGTAGGCCATACCGTCGAATGCTGGGGGCGGGGTGATATGTTCGGCGACCCCGTGCGCGCCCGCCGCCAGTAGGGTCGCGAGCACCAGGTAGGCGTTGGAGTCCGCTCCGGGCACCCTGTACTCGATGCGTGACTGTTTGCGGTCACCGACGACAGCGCGCAGTGCGGTGGTCTTGTTGGAGATACCCCAGGTCGCGGTGGTGGGTGGTCCATCGAGGTCGTTCAGTCGCCGATACGAGGTGATCCAGGGAAGCGCCAGCGAGGTCGCCGCCGTGATGCTGTCCATGACGCCGCCGATAAAGTGCGTCATCGTTTCTGACGGTCCGTCGGGCGCGTAGAAGGCGTTGTCGCCGTCGCGGGCGAGGGACACGTTCAGGTGTGACGCCTGACCGTACTCGTCGCACCACTTGGCCATGAACGTGACCGTCCGGCCGAGCTGGAAGCCGACCTCGCGCATGACCTGCCGGGTGCGGGTCCAGTTGTCGCAGGCCTGAATTGGGTCGGTCACGCCCAGGTTCAGTTCGACCTGACCCCAAGCCGCTTCGTCGTTCCACGCTTCCCATGCGATGCCGAGGTCGTCGAGACGGTTCGAGACCGCCGTCATGTACGCGTGCCACTGCTGATCTTTCGGCAGGTGGTAGGCGAAGCCGGCTTTGCCTCCGAGGGGGGTGAGGTTCTTGAATCCCTTGGCGCGTGCTTCGTAGATCGATTCCTCGAACACGGTCGCCTCGATCTCGATCGCGACCTTGGCTGTGAATCCCTGGTCTGCCAGGCGGTTGGTCACCTTCTTCAGGAGGTTGCGAGGGCATACCGGTAGCGGGGCGCCGTGCCGGTCGTAGTAGTCACCGATGACTGCTGCATGTCCACGGCGCCACTCGACCAGGGTGGCGGGGTCGGGTTTGAGGAAGATGTCGGGCATGTCTCCGCGCCAGCTGGGCCAGGCGAAGCCCCAATGCGGGATGTTGCCGAGATCGACACCGAATGCCAGATCCGCGAAGCCGAAGCCAGTCTCGACTCCACCGCGGAATTTCTGTGCTGTGATGATCTTGCCCATCAGGGCCGAATCGAGGTTTGTTCCTTCGATGCGCACGGTGGCGATGTCGTGAGTGTTGAGCCACGTGTTGACGTCGATGTGTTCAGCCATGAAATTGAACCTTCCAGGAGGCGCCTGCCATCACCGAGAGCTGAGGCATCGTTCCGCGCATGTAGAGGGCACCGCCCAGTACCTGTTCGAACAGTGAGTCAAGTCCGGCGAACACCCGACCCAGATTCGTCGCTGATCCGTGCAATTCGTACTCGACCGGACCGTCACCGAGTACGACCTTCTGACCGTCGTCGCACATGGCGATCAGACGTCCGGGCATACCGACGTCCCTCGAGGTGAGCTCCCAGAACTCTCGCGCGGCTTCCGTCCAGTCCGACACCACCGGGTTGAGCAGACGTGAGACGCCGAATGCGACGTCGTCCCCCACTTCCTCTGGCGCGCAGGATGTCACGGCGTAGGGGGATGCGACGTCGACGTGCACTGTCAAGTCCGGTGCCGATATCTGCGCGTGCTGCACGCCGATGGTTCCGTCGGCGAACGAGATCGTGGCCGTGGCGGGTGTACCGTCGGCGATCACCACGACTCGCAGACCGCGGAGCGCGAAAGTCTCTGCTATAGCCACAATGGCCGGATCCCGCATGCTCAGCCGAAGTCGGTGACCGATGGCGTAGACGAGCGGAGTGGGGTCGTCGTCTAGGCGCACCTCAAGTGCCGTGGTGGTCATTGTGAGGCTCTTTCCAATGGTTGGGCGGACCTGCCGGTGCGGTTGATAGGCTGGCGGCGAAAGTGTCTCGGAGAGAACAGTTTTGTTCGCGCCCAGTAACCGGCGTTGAGTCCAGGCCAGACCGTGTCGATCCGCCCGTTGGCACTCTGATACCAGCCGACGCATCCCGACCCGAACACACTGCCGGCCAGCCGCTGCTGCACCTTCGCGTACGACCTGCTCTGCACCTCCGGCCGGAGGTTCAGCGAGCAGATCCCGTGCCGGGTCATGTAGCGGACGGCGCGAGCGATGTATTTGGCCTGGCACTCGATCATGAAGGAGGACGATCCTGCGCCGATACCGGTGTTGGGTCCGGCGACGAGGAACAAGTTGGGGTAGTCCGCGACGGAGATGCCCAGATGGGTGGCGGCGCCGTCGGACCAGGTGTCGTGCAGTTCCTGCCCGGTCGCCCCGAAAACCTTCATCGGCATGAAGTCCGCGACGGCGAAGCCGGTACTGAAAATGATGGTGTCGACCTCGCGTTCGATACCGTCCTTACCTATGACGGAGCGCTCGGTGATGCGTTCGAGCGCGTGGGGGACGAGATCGACGTTGTCCCGTTGCAAGGCCGGGTACCAGTCGTCGGACATGACACGGCGTTTGCAACCCACCTCGTAATCCGGAATCACCGCCTCACGAAGAGAGGGGTCCGAAATCGACCTGTCGATGAAATCGAGAGCGTACGCGGTCTGCTTGGCAACGGTGCCGTTCTGTTTCTCGAATCCGTACGCGATGCGGTCGTTGTCCCAGAACCGCTTCCAGCGGCGCGCTCTGAGGATCACCGGGAACTTTTCGTACAGTCTTCCCTCTCGTCGACCGATGGGGCGATCGTTGCGAGGGAAGACCCACGCCGGCGAGCGTTGATACACGTACACGTGATCGGCGGACTTGGCAATCTCGGGAACGAGTTGAGCTGCAGTGGCCCCACTTCCGATCTGCGCGATGCGGGTACCGGTGGCGTCGAAGGCAGGGTCCCACTGTGCCGAATGCAGAACTCGGCCGCGGAAGTTCTGCAGTCCGGGGATGTCAGGCGTCGCCGGTGTGCTCAGGGCTCCCGTCGCAGAAATCAGGATGTCGGCGGTGTACCTGGCACCTGTGGAGGTCTGGACGATCCACTGCTGGTTTCGGACGTCGTAGCGGCACTCGTCGACTGTTTCGTTGAACTTGATGTGGCGGCGGATGTCGTGGCGATGACTGATGCTGATCAGGTAGGAATGCAGCTCGGCGCCGTTCGCGTACAGTCGGGTCCAGCCTGGGTTCGGGTCGAAGGACAGCGAGTACTGCAGGATCGACGTATCGACTGCAATGCCTGGATAGGTGTTCGCTCTCCAAGTTCCTCCGACCTCGGGTCCGCGCTCGAGCATCGTCAGATTCGTTACCCCAGCACGCTTGAGGTAGAACGCCGCAGCCAAGCCTCCCATGCCGGCGCCGACAATGATCACCGAGGGCGCAGCACGTTTGCCGCGGATCGGGGGGGTCTTCGGTGAATTCACTTCTCTCCTCGTAAAAGTCTTGTCGGTCCGGCGGGTGTCAGACGGCCTGACGCTTGCCGATCGTGGCCTGGCTGGTTCCGAGGTCGGCGGGATCCTCGAGGAACATGTGGGGGTCGCGCATGATGCCGTCGCGCTCGACCCACCCCAGCAGTGGCGGGCAGGCCTGGTATCCGATCAGCCGCGCGACGTCGTCAGGCAGGGCCTTGACTTCCTCGAGATTCATGGCGAGGTACTGGTTCTCCTCTTGTCTGAGGTATGCCAGATCGAGCGTCACAGTGATCCCGGTCCTGGCGGACTCCGTGTTGTTGGTACCGCCGGCGTGGTAGGTGCCGCCGATCCACACAAGTGCCGAGCCGGCGTTCATTTCGGTAGGCACAGCTTCCTCGCGCAGAGGCGCGCGCTCGTCGTCCCACAGGTGGCTGCCCGGCACGACGAGTGTTCCTCCGTTGTCGGCGGTGAAATCGGTGACGGCGACCATGACCTGCACGCGTGCTTGATGCTCGCCCTCGCCGTGACGCCACGACCAGACCATGTCGTCGCGATGGAGAGGCTGCGCACCTTCGCCCGGGTGAATATCGATGACCTGCGTGGCTCCGACTTGGTATGTGGGGGTGAGCTCGACCTTCTCGTCGCCCACCCAGCGGTAGACAGGACGTGCCAGGAAATGGTCTGCGGCAGCACGAAAGTGCGGCTGACGCACGATCGCCGTGCCATGTTCTGTGTGCTTGAACAGTCCGCCCAGGCGGCGAGTCTTCTTGCCGGCGAAGAAGTCGTCGTCACCCCAACCAAGATTCTCCAGCACGGGATGTAGATCGGACTTCAGACCGGCGAGGGTCTGAGAGTCGACGAAGTCACGGATGATCACTCCACCGTCCCGTTCGATGACGGCGATCGCTTCATCGACGGTTGCGGTCGAATCAAGGGTCACGAGTGGCACGAGATCTGGTCTCCTCGATTGCTCTGTATGTGCCGAGCAAGGCAGTTACTTGGTCATATGACTAACTATATGTGATGAGTGAAGTGCATCACGACCTCGTTGTCAAGAGGAGGCGGTGCGTTACCGGGGCAAACCGGCGCTTTGGTAGCCCCGGGCTAGAAGCGGCCTGCTGAGCTGCAGTTTTACCCAGGACGCCGCGCAGCTCTGGTGTTGCGTACTTGCATCCAGGCGATTCGTTTACCCACCGGTTACACATTTAGCAATCACTTAACGACGTGGCATTGACCACAGTGCGTGGATCTGCTTCTGTTTAACGGGCGCCTGTCATAGACGCTTGACCAATAGTTTTGGGGTCACCCTTCACCGGGCGTGGGCAGTCCCAGCTGCTCCAGCCACATCACACCGAGCAGGAGTTCGCGCCATGTCAGAACTGCACACCCCCGACTCCGCACGCCGTGCGCCTTCGGAATCGAGTGGGGACCTTGACAGCGGCCACCTAGGTCGCAGCCAGCTCATCGCCCTGTCGTTGTCCTCGTTCGTCCCGGCAGTCGGCATGGCCCTTGTGCCCATGCTGATGTTCACCGCGGCAGGTATCACCGCATGGCCCTCGTCACTGCTGGCCATGGTGTCGGTCATCAGTGTCGGCCTGGCGGTTACACACTTCGCTCGCAGGTACATCTCGACGGGATCGCTGTATTCGTATGTGGGCGAAGTGTTTGGTCCCTGGGCGCGCTACCTCACCGCCGCCTCTCTGCTGGCTGGTTTCATACTCCAGGTGGCAACGGTCGCCGGCATCGTGGGGATCTTCCTCGGCAGCTTCCTCGTGACCCATGGCGTCGAAAGCGCACTGGGCGTGGGAGTCCAGGCGACGATCTACGCCCTTGCGGTGGGCATCGCCGCATGGGTCGCATTTCGTGGCCTCGACACCTCGGTTCGGATTGCCGTGACACTCGCAGCGATTTCCGTGCCGGTGGTGGCGTGCATCACGGTCGGCAGCGCATTGCACACCGGGCTTGACCTTTCACAGCAGTTTGCTTTCGCGTCCTTCACCTTCAACGGGACATTCCAGGGCGTCGCCGCCGGCGCGGCGTTCTTGGTCGCCTTCGAAAGTTGCACCTCGTTGGCTGCCGAGACCAGGGATCCCAAACGTAATGTCCCCCTCGCGGTGATGGCGGTGCCGGTGATCCTCGGCGCGCTCTACTTGGTGTGCACGATCCTGCAGGTTCCCGGGCTCTCGCGTGCCACCGAGTCTCTCGCCGCCGGCATGTCTCCGACTACAGCGCTGGCCAGCCAAGCCGGGATGTGGACCTGGGTGAGCGAAGTGAGTGATCTGGTACTGGCAGTGGCAGCATTTGCCGCCTTGATCGGGTTCACCAACTACGGTGCACGATTCCTGCTCACCATGAGTGAGGACGGCCTTTTACCCAAAACACTTGCGGCCGTTCATCACCGGCACCGCAGCCCCCACGTCTCGATCGCCATTCTCTCCATACTGGGCTTCCTCACCATGGCCGTTCTGGTTTTCATTGTCGGCGACGTCACCACCGCGTACAACGCTATGGCGACGCTGCTGGTCTACCTCTGGGTGCCGGCCTACCTGATGATCACTGCAGGCGCCATCGCACTCTCGATACGTGAACGCGACTGGCAGCCCGCGTTGCTTCTCGGGTCGTTCATCGGCTTCGTGTCGATGTTGTGGGTGTACGTCAACGGCATCGTCAACCCACCGGCATCGCCCAACGACGCCATGTCATGGGTGGCACTGGTCGTATTGGTCGTTCTATTCATAGTCCTGAGCATCAGCGCCGCGACTGCCCGTCGAAGCTCTCAAGCACACCCGACGCAGGTCGACCCGCACGGTACGAGCAGTCGAGCCTGACCTGCTCGCCGGTGCCTCCTCGCGCTACCGGGTGAGGAGGCACCGGGTTCTGTACCCGACCACCTGTCCCAGCATTACCTGTTTGCGACGCAAGCGCCAAACCCGCTGCGCTGCTGGACACTTGCGTGCCATGCACCGAAGGAAAATCTAGGAAACCCTGTCCGCTTCTCGGCTACAGCCGCCTTTTGCGTCAACAGTCTCGCGCATCGCGAATGGGTCCGATGACCAAGTCAAGAAGGTCATAAGTACGCTGGACTCACTGACGGAAAGGGGTGTCCTGACGGATGGGTAGGGTCAAAGCCGAGGACCGTCGTGTCGAGTTCATCGAAGCTGCCGTCCAAATTATCGCAGAGCATGGCGTCAACGGAGCCACCACTCGGCGGATCGCGGAGCGCGCTGAAGCGCCGCTGGCGACGCTGCACTACTGCTTCAGCTCGAAAGAAGAACTGTTCAAAGGAATTTACGAGCACATGATCAGTGTGCTCGGCGACTCGGTATGGCACGTCCGCCCCGGGGCCGGCTTAGGGGCCAGTGCAGCCAGCCTGTATCGACAGCTGGTGACCTGGTATGCAAGCGACTTCAACCTCTCAAACGCACAACTCGAGTTGTACTTCTGGATCAAACGCCACGACAAGGACGCAGCTCGGCGCGCCTACCAAGTGCATATCGACTTGCTGGCGAAGAAACTGCGGGAAGGCATGAGGGACGACGACGACCCCTCTCTCATCGATCCGCTGAGCCGGATGATCGCCATCAATGCCGATGGGATACTTCCGCAACTCATGGTTTTCGACGATGAAGGCTATCTGGAGAACATGACGGAAGCCATCTGCGAATCGTTCCGCCAACTGGCCGATTCCCACCGACTGTTCGTTCGCGGCTCGAAAACCACACCGACGCTCACTTGACACACTGACTAGGTATCCGGCGGAGTCGGCGCGCTGTCGCACTCTTCTCGACAAGGTCGTGCGGCCAGGCCGAGTGCGAGCTCGAGTCGGGCTGGCGTTTGATTCTGTGGTGGTCAAGCTGGCTGCTCTCCGATTCGGATTGACAGTGAGGTCGAGTGAGTCACTCGACCAGGTTGAGGCCGGCCGAGACTTACGGTCTGCATCATGTCAAGGCGCGTGGCGAAGTTCCGCAGATGTACGTCGCCTTACCGCCTGAACGCCCGCGACCGCACAATTTCGCACAGTTCGGGCTGATTCAGGGTTGACAGCCCGGGTGCCGAAAGTGTCTCATTGAGTCCGTCGACTTAGTCATATGACCATGTCGTCCCCGTCGGCCCTGGGACGGCACCCTCGCCGTGATCAGCGGCGTTCCCCAGGCGGGCGCGGAAGTGTCTCGGACGCATGTCCACTGGCCCGAGGGCCGATACACACTGCGGCAGGGCCGAAACGGCATAACACGAAGGGCAGCCATGGACAAGCTAGCGACCTCGGCCGAGGACGCGATATCCGATATCAGAGACGGGGACACCATCTCGGTGGGCGGATTCGGTCTGTGCGGGATCCCGTCTGTCCTGATCGACGCACTTCTGCGTGCCGGCGTACGCGATCTCGAAATCGTGTCCAACAACTGCGGTGTCGACGACTGGGGATTGGGCCGCCTCCTGTCCGCACATCGCATTCGGCGAATGATCTCGTCCTACGTGGGTGAGAACAAGGAATTCGCGCGCCAGTATCTGACGGGTGAGATCGAGGTCGAGCTGACTCCACAGGGAACTCTCGCCGAACGCATGCGCGCCGGAGGCTCCGGCATCGCGGCATTCTTCACGCGTACGGGTGTCGGCACCTACGTTGCCGAGGGCGGGCTGCCCTGGCGCTACGGGGCCGGCGGTGACGTCGCCGTGGCCTCACCGCCCAAGCACACACAAACGTTCGAAACGCCTTCGGGGCCGCGAGAATTCGTATTGGAGAATGCGATCACCGCCGATTTTGGTTTAGTACGGGCGTGGAAGGGCGACCGTCACGGCAACCTCGTCTACCGCGATTCAGCCCGCAATTTCAACCCGGTCGCAGCGATGTGTGGCGCCATCACGATCGCCGAAGTCGAGGAGCTCGTCGAGCCCGGTGATCTCGACCCGAACTTCGTCCACACCCCGGGCGTCTACGTTCATCGAGTGGTGGCTCTTACGCCCGAGCAGGCACAGGACAAGCGCATCGAACGTCTGGTCACACAACCCAGACCGTATGCAGGAGAACAGCGATGAGCTGGACGCGCAACGAGATGGCGGCGCGCGCGGCCGCCGAGTTGGCAGACGGTTGGTACGTCAACCTGGGTATCGGAATGCCGACTCTGGTTCCCGCCCACGTCCCGCCGGAGTTCCACATCGTCCTGCAGTCCGAGAATGGCCTGCTGGGAATGGGCGGTCCGCCGTTCGAAGGCGACGAACACCCCGATCTGGTCAATGCAGGCAAGGAGACCGTCACCCTGCAGACCGGGGCATCCATCGTTGACTCCTCGACATCGTTCGGAATGATACGAGGCGGCAAGATCGACGCGACGATCCTCGGAGCGATGCAGGTATCCAGGACCGGCGATATCTCCAATTGGGTCATCCCAGGCAAGATGGTCAAGGGCATGGGCGGCGCGATGGATCTCGTTCACGGCGCCAAGCGGGTGATCGTCCTCATGGACCACGTAGCCAAGGATGGTTCGCCGAAGATCCTCAACGAGTGCACACTTCCGTACACCGGTCGCGGAGTCGTCGATCGCATCATCACCGATCTCGCGGTCATGGACGTCACGCCCGAAGGACTCCGAGTCGTGGAACTTGCGCCGGGTGTTGAACGTGAACACCTTACGGCGGTCACCGGTTGTGCACTGCTCTCGTGAAGCACCCCGTCCAGCTCCTCCCGTACAAGGACCTCTCATGAGCACACTCGACAGCTCGCTCGAGGCATTCCGTCGCACCACTCGCAGCGTCGGCGGTGGCGTCAGCTCGGGGCTTCGCGCAGCGATGAAGCCACACCCCCTATTCGTCGACCACGCGGCCGGCTCGCGAGTGTGGGACCTATCCGGCATTGAGTACGTCGACTACGTGATGGGATGGGGCCCAACCATCGTGGGGCACAGCCACCCCCACATCATCGAGGCCGTGCAGGCCATGGTTCCCCGCATGCAGATGGTCGGCATGGGACATGCGTTGGAATACGAAGCCGCGGAGCTCGTATTGGACGCGGTCCCTGGTACCGAGCGGCTCCTGTGGACCAACTCCGGCACCGAAGCCGTTCAGATCGCACTTCGTCTGGCGCGCGCGGCCACCGGGCGCAACCGCGTCGTGAAGTTCACCAAGAGTTACCACGGCTGGCACGATTCGGTGTATGCGAGTCTCGATGTCGACCACACGAGCGAAGTAGCTATCGTGGGCAGTCTCGGCCAGAACCCCAACGCCATAACAGATTTGATCATCGCCCAGTTCAACGATCTGTCCGGTGTCGAGCGCATTCTCGGGAACGCGCGTGAACGAGGAATCGCGGCAGTTCTCGTCGATCCCATCATGAGCAATGCGGGCGTCGTCGCGCCTGCACCGGGGTTCCTGGAACTCCTTCGCCGATTGTGCGAACAGCAGGGTGTAGTGCTCATCTTCGATCAAGTCATCGCAGGTTTCCGCATCGCACGTGGCGGCGCCACCGAACGGTATGGCGTAACACCCGATCTCTCCGTCTTCGGCAAGGCCATCGCCGGTGGCTTCTCGCAGAGTGCCGTGGCGGGCAAGGCCTCCATCATCGACCTGGTGACGTCGGGAGTCACACACGCCGGCACCTACAACGGGAACCCGGTGAGTCTTGCTGCGGTGAAGGCAACTCAGGAGCTACTCGCCGAACCCGGGACGTACGAGAGGTTGGAGGCCGTCTCCGCCCTCTTCCATGACCGCGTGCAACAGGTCTTTGATCAGATGCCGGGCCGTCCACAACTCAGCAGGATTGGTTCGCTGCTCAGTTTTGTCGCGCCCGATCACCTCGACGCTGACTGTCGACGGCAACTGTGGGACGCGATCATCGCCGATATGCTCACCCGCGGCGTGGTGCTCCTGCCCTCCGGCAAGATCTTTCTCTCCACCGCCCACACCTCGGACGACGTCGACGTCACTGTGCGCGCTCTCGAAGAGACATCGAAGCACGTCTCATCGATGCCACTGCGCTGATCCGATCCGGCGGCCCACAAGCCAACGACCCCACATTCGCCCGCAACGTGGATCGCGACCGACCCGGCGATCTGCAGTGACACTGAGGACCCACTATGCCCAACTCCGAGATCGAACACTTCGACGTGCTCATTGTTGGTGCCGGCCTGTCCGGTATCGGCGCCGCGGTGCACCTTCAGAATGAGGCGCCAGGTCAAAGTTTCGCGGTGATCGAGGCCCGCGACAACATCGGGGGAACCTGGGATCTGTTTCGCTACCCCGGAATTCGGTCGGACAGCGACATGTACACGCTCGGTTACGAGTTCAAGCCGTGGAAGCAGGAAAAGTCGATAGCAAGCGGGGCATCGATTCTCGAATACCTGTGGGAAACGGTGACGGAGCATGACCTCGAACGCCACATCAGGTTCGGTCATCATGTCCGTCGCGCAGAATGGCGCAGCGCGGAACAGGTCTGGACTGTGACGATCGAGCACCAAGGCGAGATGGTTGAGCTCACCTGCGCCTTCTTGTTCATGTGCTCGGGTTACTACAACTACCGGAACGGATTCTCTCCAGAGTTTCCAGGCCGTGCACGTTTCAGGGGGACCGTAGTCCATCCGCAGCAATGGCCGCAGGACCTGGACTACACGGACAAGCGCATCGTCGTCATCGGCTCGGGAGCCACGGCCATCACCCTCATCCCCAACCTCGCCCCGACGGCGAGGAAGGTCACGATGCTACAGAGGTCCCCTTCGTACGTAGCGATAGACACTGCGGTCGACCAGCAAGCGCTCAAGATGAGGAAATATTTCGGAGACAGAATCGGATACCGACTGATCCGGCGACGGAACACCCGGCGTCAGCAGAAGATGTACAGATTTGCTCGGGCACGCCCGAATCAGTTTAAAGCGGCTCTGCACAACGATATTCGGAACCTCGTCGGCGACGCATACCTGTGCAAGCATTTCACACCGACGTACAACCCATGGGATCAGCGAGTCTGCTTGGTTCCCGACGGGGACTTCTTCCAAGCCATCAAGTTCGGGAAGGCGGACGTCGCAACGGGCCGGATCCACACCTTCACCGAAACGGGCATCGCACTCGAGTCCGGCGAGCATCTCGACGCCGACATCATCGTGACCGCAACCGGTCTCGAACTCGTTTCCCTCGGCGAGGTCGACTTCATCGTCGACGGAGAGCCGGTCGACTTCTCCAAACGGTGGACGTACAAGGGCCTGGCATATTCGGGTGTTCCCAATCTGGCGTCGACGTTCGGGTACGTCAACACATCCTGGACAGTTCGCGCAGAACTCGTGGCCAGGTTCGTGGCGCGACTCGTCGACCACATGGCGAAGACAGGGGCAACGAGCGTCACTCCTACTCTACGGCCGGAGGACAGCGCGATGCCGATGAACGCCTTCGTGGAGGGGTTCACCTCGGGGTACTTCAAACGCGCAAACGACGTCCTCCCACGTCAAGGAGACCGGGCACCGTGGATCAATCCTCAGAACCACGCGGCAACCAAAAAGCTACTCACCGAATCCATCGAGGACGGGGTTCTTCACTTCGAGCACAGTCGTTCTCGATCAAGGATCGGCTGACGCAGACTCCGTCCGCTCGGCGGTCCGATCCTGCGAGCGCCGAAACTGCACAATTGCCAGTTGTTTGGGGCGAAAGGTTGCTTTGATGGCTACTTCGACCGCGGGCGCGTCTTCGCGCCCCCAAATCGCTGACCGCAGACCCTCTTCCGTTTTCTCACCCGCCGACGTCGCAGGGCGCATCGGACTAGAACAGGCCACCACCATGACTTATGATTTCGACACGCTCGAACTCGATGCCGATGCTCTCGCTCTCGGCCGCGCCCTCAATGCAGTTCTTCCGCGTCCATTCCACGAGATCGGAGTGGATCGGGCCCGAGAGCTGGTGTCGTCGCTCCGTCCCACCGGCCCCTACCAACACGTTTGGTCGGTCACCGAACACGACATCCCCACACGCCATGGCGGCGTCCGAGTCCGTGCGTACCGTCCGGGTCTAGGACGGTCCGTGGTGATCTACCTGCACGGTGGCGGGTTCACTTTGGGCACGCTCGACGGTGTCGACGCCATGTGCAGACTGCTCGCACACAAGAGCGATTGCACTGTGGTGTCGGTGGCGTACGGGCTGGCGCCGGAGAACAAGTTCCCGACCGCACTGCAGCAATGCGTCGACGTGGCGCGCTGGTTGAACGATCATGGCGGCGAACTAAGCCTTAATGCCGAACGATTCGTCATCGCAGGAGACAGCGCGGGGGCGAACCTTGCCATCACGTCGACCTTGCTCCTGGCCGAGGAGGAGGCCGCGGCGCCGGCGGCACTGATTCTGGCCTACCCGGTGACCGAGTACTGCGTGCAGCGAGAGTCGTTCGTTCGCCACGCCGATGGCCCGCTGTTGACGGCGCGTGACATCGAGTGGTTCTGGGACCAGTACCTGGCCGGACCAGCCGATCGGTCGAATCCGCTGGCCGTTCCATCCACCTCGAGCAACCTACGACTGTTACCGCCCACGCTGATGTTCACCGCCTACAACGACCCATTACGTGATGACGGTGCACAGTTTGCAGCGCGGATGGTGGCGGAGGGAGTCAATGTGGACCACCGGTGCGTACCTGGTGTCTTCCATGGCTTCTTCACCGAACCGGGGACCCTGCGCGCGGCTGATCGGGCCATCGACGTGGCAGCGGACTACGCGCGGTCGGTTCTCATCGCCAGCGAGCAGTCATAACCGTCCGTCTCGTCCTGCTCTATAACCGACGACGAAGGAACACCCATGACCGGCTTGACATCCCGCTGACACCACTGCGGTTTCTCGGACGGGCGGGCCGAAGTGCACCCGGGAGTGATCGCCGTCGTCGATATGGACCGCTCGATGAGCTACAGATACATCGCAAATCACGTCACTCGCACAGCGCATGCCCTCACGGCATCAGAAATTCGGCCGCGGAACCCCGCCGTGCTTCGTGCCGCGCACACATCGCAGTAAGGGCGTCTCGGCGACACCTCCCCGTGGCCCAGTTGCCCGCGGGCCACAATATTTTATTTTCAACGCGTTGGTCAAGTGACCATGACACGGGCGGATCTCGTGTCGCCGATGTCGGCGGAGCAGAGGCGGTCGCACGATCACCTTCGCGCGAGATCACCACCGCCGCCGCTGGGCCCAACGCCGAATGAAGACTAGCCAAACACGCACTGGCGCCATCATCCGCCGACGCGTCGGCGTGCAAGGGCTTCGGTAGTCGAGCGGCTGCGCAGGACCTCGTTGCTAAGAGGGCGACGATGTTTCCGAGTCATTGGCCCTGTGCGCCGCATCGAGAGAACATCGCTCCCCCATCCCCTCGTCACGATCTTCATCGCCGACACGGGGCGCCAGACAGTCGGGCGACTGCCTCTTTCGGACCTGCGCGCATAGGGGTAGCGCGTCGCCGCCCCGTGGGTAGTTGGCGCGCGGCGATGACACGCGGTTGAGGGACAAATTTTTAGTCAAATGACTAAATCGAGTGACCAACACGTCGTACGATCGCTCGGACACCGCGTCATGTCGCGCCGGAGGCGAGGTTCAACAAGCCGCCTGCACGTCCTTAGCTCAGAGGAGAGCCTATGAACAGGGAGAGAGTCACGGTGCTTGGCACCGGGTTGATGGGTTCCGCAATCGCCCGAACGTTCGCCATCGCCGGCCACCCCGTCACCGTCTGGAACCGGACCCATGACAGGGCGGCCGCACTGGCCGGCGACGGCACGACCGTCGCCGACTCCTGCCGGGAGGCCATCGCCGCGTCCGACCTCACCGTCTCGGTCCTCGTTGACAGCGCTGCACTCCGGAGCAGTTTGGGGGATGACGTCAACCTCAGCCGACGAACCTTCGTCAACCTCTCGACAGGGACACCTCAGGATGCTGACGAGACCGCCGCCTGGGTTGCCACCCGAGGCGGGCGTTATTTGGACGGCACCATCGCGGCTTATCCGAAGGACATCGGCACCCCGGAGGGAGGCATCGTCTACTCGGGGCCCGAGGAGATCTGGCGGCAGCACGAGGCCACACTGCGTTTGCTGGGCGGGGAGTCGCGCTACGCCGGGGCACGTGTCTCGGACGCGTGCACGCTTGATCTGGCAATGCTCACCTACTACATGGCCGCCGAAGCCGCCTTCCAGGAAGCCCTGGCGTTCGCCCAGGCATACGGCGTTTCGGCTGACCGGTTGCTCGAGCATGTCCTGCCGACGCACTCGATCCTCGGACGCGTCCTCGCCGAATCAGTCGAGGCGGTGAAAAGCGGCGACTTCAGCACCTCCGAGGCCACGAACCACACTTTCCTTGCGTGCATGGAGCTCGCCACCCGTTCCCAGGCCGAGGTGGGTATGCGGGGCGTCATGGTGCCAGCTGCGCGCCAGCTATATGCCCGTGCCGTCGAAGCCGGGCACGGCGACCATGTTCCGGCCGCCATCGTTCCGCTGCTCGACGACCGGACGGAGTGAATGTGCCCGATGATGAGTGGGGTCGAAGTGACTGGACGCTTCGCCGCCGCGTCCGAGTCGTACCGCCGCCCAAACCGCCCGAAATACGTTGGTCAACGGCTCACGTCCATATGAACGCCATGAGCGCGTCCCCGAGAGATGCCGGCGGCTTTCGTACACCGGCCATGACTACGGCCGAGGCCATGATCGCCAAACTCCGAAACCGCTACTGGGCGTGGCTCAAGCCTGGTATCACAGTGGCCTGCACCCTGGCGCTGCTACTGATATGCGTTTCGCCAGCGCATGCAGGGCTGGACAACGAGCGGAGCGTTGTCGATGAGCAAGGCCGTACATTGACGATTCAACAGTGGGATACAGCGTTGCAGGCCATCTACCCGATCGATCGAAATCGTCTGAGCCGTGAATGGTTTCATTCGGCGAATGGGGTCTATCAGGTGACCGGTCCCGACGCCGACAAGTTCGAGGGACAGCTGATACTTGGCTATCAGATTGGATTCCCCTGGTCGATGGGGGTGGGCATCAACTTCAGCTACACCACACCCAACATTCTGCTTGATGGCACCAACTTCTCCCCCGGTCCAGGTTTCGCACCCCTGGCTTACGTGATCACCCCGAATCTCATTCCTGGCCTGTCGATTTCAACGGAGCTCGGTAATGGGCCAGGCGTCGTTGAAGTAAATACTTTTACGGCCAACGTCTCTGGCGAACGGGGCGATGTCGTGGTGTCAGACGCACACGGCACCGTGACCGGTGCCGCAGGCGGGGTACTCCTTCGCCCCTACGCACGACTGACCTCCAAAAGCGGCGCCACCATCACCACCTATGGGGAACCGTGGAACGTGAACTGAGCAGTGCAGCTGTAGTTATTCTTCGTCCCAGCAGGATGTTTGCCACAATCCGCGGACGGGTCCAGTTCCCTAAACTCGTCTCAGTTGCGCTGCTAGTCATCGTCGCCGTTGTCGCCATGGTCGCGTCTACTGGGACTGCACACGCCGGACTTGACAACGAGAAGAGCGCGAGTGACCGCTCTGGACACCAGCTGACCGTCCAGCAGTGGGACACCGCCGTACATGCTGTCCCGCCCATGGACAAGAATCGGTTGACGCGGGAATGGTTCTACTCCGGCAAGGCCGCCTATCGGGTCACCGGCGCGGGTGCCGAAACGTTCTCCGGAACGCTCGAGTTCGGATATCAGATCGGAATTCCGTGGACCGTCGGGGTCGGTCTCAACTTCACCTACACCACGCCGAACGTGCAGGCTTACGACGCACCGGCCGCCGATCTATCCCAAGCCGTACTTACTCCGAATCTCTTTCCAGGGGCATCAATTTCGACGGATATCGGCAACAGCCCTGGCGTGCAGGAGCTGGTCACATTCGCCGTTCCCGTGTCAGGCCACGGCGGTGCCGTCGCAGTCGCCAAAGCCCACGGAACAGTAACAGGGGTGGCCGGCGGCATACAGGTGCGACCGTTTGCCCGACTGACATGGCCTGACCACGCGAGCATCACAACCTACGGAGACCTCACGAATGTCGATTAATCCAATAGTCACGATATCCACGGTGATGCGACCGTGAAGACCCTGGTGCGAGGACTGCTGTCTGTGATCGTTTGCGCTGCAATGCCATTCTCAAACATCGGCAGCGCGAACGCAGAGTTGGACAACCAACTTTCCCTGATCGACGGTACTGGCAGAACGTTAACTGTCCAACAGTGGGATACCTTCATCGACGGCGTTTCCCCTCTCGACCGCAATAGACTGACACGCCAATGGTTTTACTCCGGCCGTGCCAGATACACGGTCACTGGTCCGAAGTCCGACGAGTTCGCCGGCTCCCTTGTGCTCGGCTATCAGGTCGGTTTCCCGTGGTCGCTGGGCATAGACGTCACCTTCAGCTACACAACACCGAACGTCTTGCTTGACGACGCATCCATCGCACCTCCACCGCTTGGGACCAGTTTCTCTCCACTCGGTTCGGTACTCACGCCGAATCTCTTCCCGAGCGTCTCGTTCAGCTCCAATCTTGGCAACGGGCCCGGCATTCAGGAGATCGCCACATACACGCTCGATGTCTCCGGCCCCGCAGGAGGGTTGGTGGTCGACAACGCTCACGGCACAGTCACCGGAGCAGCTGGCGGCGTCCTCCTTCGGCCGTTCGCCCGATTGGTTTCGAGGGACGGCGACAGCGTCACCACATACGGGGCACCGTGGAATATGCAGTAGCAGCCGTCCATTCAAACAGAACGGAATTCGCATCATGTCCGAACATCGCACGCAACGGCACACCCGCCGATCTTTCTCGCTGAACAGGGTCGGTCTGCTCTTTGCCGGCTGCGCAGTCGTTGGCGCTACGGCCATCGCCATCAGGAGCGCCGGGGGCGGACTCGACAACAGCAATATGCCGTCCGCGGGATCCGGAATGGCGCCACCCCACACGACCTACCAGCAGCCAGTGGTCGATCCCATCAATCTCGGCGGCGCAACGACCCCCGATACTCCACCACCCCCCGTAGCCGAGGCGCCGACCGATTCAGCAGGATGAGACACGCAGTGAATACAGGGCATATCGCTTTCCTAGCCACCGGCGCGGCAGCCGCTGCAGTCCTACTTGGGAGCCAGACCGCCCACGCGAGCACGTCGCCCAGTGTTGTGGGCAAGAAGTACAGCGATGCCAAAGCGGCGCTCAGCGAAGCGGGCTTCAGTCCAGTCGTATCGACGACGGTCGGTGCCGCGCTGCCATGGGACGAATGCGTCGTGTCCAACCAGCGAGACCGGACAGTGCAACCCCCGCCAAACAGCCAATGGAATGGCGGAGTCGCCGTGTCACAGACGCTCGTGACGCTGAACTGTAACGCCGCCCTCGCCTCCCCCGGTACTCCCGGCAACTCTGCGGCCAGTCCCGAGGGGCGAAGCGCCGCTGCCGCTGAAAGTCCATCTGCCGCTGAGCCAACCGGTTGATGAAGTCTTTCGACTCGTCGTCCGTTGAGGAGCACAGTTGCTGCCGGTTGACGTTGATCATCCCCGACACCTGACCCGCCTTTGGGTTCCGGATTCGGCGACTAAGTGAAACCCCAGAAGCAGACCGCCAATGACCTCGGTATCCATCCCGTCACCCTTTCCAAGTGGATCGAACGAGATGACATCGACCGCGGTGAACGACCTGGCGTGCCCTCATGTGAATCGACTCAGTTGCGTGCGGCTCGCCGCCGGATCCGGGAGCCGGAGACCCGAGCTGGCCATCGTGTGCCAAACCGCAACCTTCCTCGGGGCGGACAAACTCCGCCCAAAAGGCTTACCCGGTGATCGACCAACTCGTCGATGCCGGGGAACCGGCAGACCGCTGCTGCAAAGCCCTCGGTATTGCCCGCCAGAACTACGACAAACACATGGCCAGCACTGGACCGTAACGCAGGTCACGACCGGCGGCGACCGTGGGTTAGGCAACAAATTGTATGGTCGGCGGGTATCAACCACTTATCGTAGAGGCCAAGCAACCGACGCGGATCGCCACACCTTGCTCTCTGGCTAGTTGTTGCGTTCTTTGCAACCGCGCATGTCGCCCAAGGTAATTGGTCTGTCATCACCCGAATCGATAACAACTGCGGTTTCACATTGCCACGCGTCGGCCAACGAATCGTGTTTTCTGATAGGCCTCTTGGCGCCATTCAGCTGCCCGCCGCCATCGCGAACCTGCTAGAAATCCGCGTGACGGGAAGCTGAATACTTAACGGAGCAGCGCACTTTGCGCGACTTTGCCTTATGTTCCCTTTGTCACAGATCGACACTTTGAGACGGGGGAACATAGATATGGCCATACAACCGTACTTATCCGCTGGAGTGACGTTGGCTGCGGCCAGCGTTCTCGTTGCCGTACCGGCGATTACGCCACCGTTGTCGGCTCGAGACCAACAGGTCGTCACGCAGACAAGCACTAGATTGTCGACAACCGATGTCGACCTCACCGCATCGACCCAGCCGTTCGTCGTTGATCCGGCGAGCCTGCTGCAAGGTCTGACGCTCGTCAATCAGATCGACGCGGGCACGACAACGCTGCCGCAAGCGATTCCGGTGCAAACCCGGCCCGCCGCTGCCGACAACACTGCGCTTGTCGTCGAGGATCCGTTGGACTTCATCGGCGGCCTGCTCCAGGCATACATCACGGGCGGACCCCCCAAAGCGGTGGCCTACGTCGCTCTTGCCGTCAGCGACGAGGTGTTCGGCGAGGATTCCCTGCCGTCAGTGCTGCTTGACACCTACGTCACGCATGGGGTGCCTGGCCTAGCGGGGCTTGCCCTGGTAGCCGCCAGTGATGCCATCTTCGGACCGGACTCGGTGCCGTCACAGGTAATCGGGGACTTGCTTACCGGCGGCATTAACGAGGTGATCGGCAACGCGATCGTCGACGTGAGCGACCAGGTGTTCGGCGAAGACTCGATCCCGTCCGGGCTCACACAGGCGTACTTCCTCGGATACCCGGAGGATGACGACGACGCCCCTATTGGCGTTGCCGGTGTGACCCGCTACGTCATCGACTCGGTGATCGATGCGATCACACAGTCAGTGTTCCCACCGACACAGTCGACGACAGGCGCCGTCTCGCTGCAGCCCTCGACCTCATCGATCTCATCGGGCGAGACGCCGAGCATTCAAGGGGCGATCAAGGCAATGACCGAAAAGCTGACGGGCTCAGTCGATGAATCCGCGGCACAACAGACGGCTGTTGAGGATGCTCAATCCGGCGACAGCGCGACTGCTGACACGGTGGTCGAGAAAGTCCGTGACACCGTGGCCGACAATCTCAACCAGGTCACCGAACAGGTCGAGAAGACCGTCGAGTCGTTGACGCCTGCCACCGATGCCGATGGCGAAACACCCGGCGCAGTGACCCCGACCAACACGAAGACTGCCGAGGTCGGGACGGATGCAGCCACGCCCGCAACTGACAAGGAAGCCGAGAAGGGGGCTGAGCCGGGAGCTGAGCCGAAAAGCTCCACGAAGGGTGCGAAGAACCACTCTGAGCCAACGGCACAGAAGCGTTCCGAGAAAGACGATGAAGCGAGACCGGAGGGCACCTCGAACGCCGGCAAGCCCGAGCCCAAAAGCAGCGACGCCGGTTCCAACGCAAAGGACTCCGGCTCCACGGACACGTCGCCGAAGAAAGAGTCGAAACAGTCGGACGCTTCGCCGAAGAAAGAGTCGACGCAGTCCAAGTCGGACTCGGACTCCAAAGACAAGTGACTGACCACTTCTGAGCTATCGGCCCCCTCAGTTATGAGGGGGCCGATGTGCGCGGCGGATCCTCACCAAGATCGGGGGACGGTCACGAAAATGTCGATGCGATCACCTTGTGCGGTCCTTTCGCGCCCACATCACCGCTATCGATCATCAAGCAGTGCATCGACGGACGAGCCCGACCACTCTGACCGCCGCGCTACGCCCGCCGGCGGACGGGATGGGCTGACGACGACCGCTGGTGCCGCCGCTGCGGTGAGGAACGCAGTCCGCGCGACAGCATCACCCGTCAGCTTGCTCATAAACCGTTCGGGTGGCGGCCTACGACCTTGTTGGTCACGATCCGGCGTTACCGGTGTGCGGGATGCGCTCATGAGTGGCGCCAGGACACCGACAGCGCAGCCGAGCAACGCGCCAAGCTGTCCCGGCGTGCGCTGCGGTGGGCCACTGGAACCCCTGATGTGCCGGCACCTGTCGGTGGCCCGGGTCGCCGAAGCGCTCGCGGTGTCGTGAAACACCGCCAACAACGCCGTGCTGGCCGAAGACCGGCGGGTGCTGATCGCCGATCCGGCCAGCTTCGACGGCGTCGCGGTGATTGGCGTCGATGAGCACGTGTGGCGGTACACCCGCGCGGCGACAAGTACGTCACCGTCAGTGGTCGTGGGGATTGGCGCGAGGAGGGTAGGGTCTCATCGCCCGCGCGGCTTCGAGCAACGGGACCAGACGCCCTCGTCGCCGCATTGCATCGCTCAGTCGCGTTCCGCCGATTCCGGGCTGCTGACGTGCGTTCCGTCCTGCCCGCCGCGACCGCAACCCCGCATCCCCACCCGCCCGGGGATGCGTTGATCCTGGACCTGCCCGTGGCACCCGAGCCGCTCCCTGGACCCCCTACAAGATCACACCCCTCGCCGATGGCGAGGGGACCCGATGACCACAACACCACCCGTCACCACAGCCGAAACACGAGGCCCGACCATCGATTCCGCAGCTAGCAGCTGAGCTGGATGCCGGGCTGCGTCGGTTGAAGTTGGCTGCGGTGCGGCGCGCAGCACCCAGAGTTCTGATCACCGCCAAGACCCAACGCTAGACCCCCGAAGGGGTCTAGCGGACGCTGGTCGAGACCGAGTCGGCGGCCCGCGATGCCTCCAACGTCGTCAACCGAGTCAAGGCCAAGGCATTCCCCGTCCCGAAGACCTTGGAGGCCTTCGACGTCGCCTCGTCCTCCATCCAGCGCCAAAGTGTTCGATTACCTGTTCAGGAATAGATACGCGGACAACAGAAGCTAGCCATCATCGCACCGGCGGCACCAACAAGAGTCACACCGTCATCGCACCGGGAACCGCGGCAATCCACGCCGGACACAAGGTCCGCCACGTCACTGCCGCCGACCTCGTCGAAACGCTCTACCGCGGCCTGGCGGACAACACCGTCGGCAAGACCATCGAATCCCTACTACGAGTCGATCCGAAATCGCCCGTCAAGCAAGGTGTTCAATCGACCAATCCTGTAGTGCGCGCAGTGGGCCTTGGAGGGCGCGTCCAGGTTCGGTAAGGGCGTACTCGACGCGCACGGGCACTTCCGGGTACACAGTTCGGCGCACCAGGCCGTCGCGTTCGAGACCGCGCAGCGTCTGGGTCAGCATCTTGTGCGACACGCCTTCGTTCCGACGACGCAGCTCGGAAAGCGAGCATCTCCCTCGGCAAGGACTCCCACGATGAGCACAGTCCACCGGCCTGGAATCGAAACAACCGTGGAACACGTCCAGGTTCCGGTTCGTCGAGGCCAGAACCAAAATTCACCGAGTCACAGTCGCTGCGGGGCACAACCGGTACGGAAGGAAGGGCGGCTTCCGGAACGGTTCTCACCTTGGGTGTGGTGCAAATCCGCTTACGAGGTCGGTTGACGTCCGAATGCCAGAACGCGACGAGCGGCGACGACGGCTTGTCCGAGCGCACCGCGGCTCACGCCGTGTAGCGACTCACCTTGTCCGCGTGGATCATTACGCGAACCCACTCATGGGTCAACATCTCGGCCAGATCGCGCGAGCGGTCCGGATCGGTCAGATCCCAGTACCTGCTGGCGAGGCGGCGGAGCAGTTCGTCGGCGCCATCGGACACCACAGTGGTGCGGCCGGTGACCGAGACCCAGCGCTCGCGCTCGCCGACGGGAGCAGCGACGACGATGGAGGCTCGCGGATCCTGCTGCAAGCGGCGGACTTTCGCGCTATCCGGTGCGGTGAACAACTGGACAGTGCCGTCGCCGGCGGCCTCGAACCAGACCGGCCGCGGTTGCGGCGGAGTCGGGCCAGCGGCGACGGACACGAAGCCGTGGAGCGGGCGGGACAGGAATTGGAGATCTTCGGTGGTCAGCGAATCGGCGCTCATGCTCGCCCTCCCGGTTCGACGTCCCACGCGCCGTAGGCCGCGGTCCGCAGTACGTAGTCTTCGAAAGGCCTGGGATCCCGCCCCAGCACGGTGCGCACACTATCAGTGGGTACTCAATCGAACGTTAGTCGGTGCGTCGAAAGCCACGTCTACCTCACAGGTCAGCACAGCTAGTCCGCTGAGGAGGTCGAGTGGAACTCGCCAGACCACCGGCTCATCGATCCCACGCTCGGCCAGGAACTCCTGGGCCCTGACCGCCAAAGCCGCTTTGAGAGTCGGAGTAAGGAGAAGGGCATGCGGGATCGCATTACGCGTGCCGCACCTCGCCTGTAGGCGGGTGCCCGAATACGGGCCACTGTCGGCGGCCAGGATCGTCGCCGAGACGGCCCGCCGTCGAGCGCCCCTCTGTCACGTCGGCGAAGGCGATCGTTCTCTGGGCGCTATCTCTTCTTCGCCACGCGTCGCCAAGCTGGCCGCCGCCCGTCGACGACAACAGCTGAAATGGGCGTCACTGGCGGCCACTCGGCGCTGCCCATCGGTGCGACTCGCGTGCCGCAGCTGTTCCCGTGGATTATTCCGCCAGACGAGGGTACAGCGTGTGCCTGTCCCGCCGGCCAGGTTCCCGCTGTGCTGGAAGCATGACCACACCACCCAGCACGACCACGCAGAACACCATCGCCCTGGTGACCGGAGCCAATACCGGCATCGGATTCCACCTCGCACGCCAGCTCACCCAAGTCGGCGTCCGGGTGCTGCTCGGATCCCGCGATCCAGGCCGCGGCTCCGAAGCTGCAGAGAAGCTCGCCGCCGAGGGACTGCAGGTGGAGCAGCTAACCCTCGACGTCACCGACGACCATACGATCACCGAGGCAGTGCACAGAGTTGGCCAGACCTACGGCCGACTGGATGTGCTGATCAACAACGCGGCCATCGCCGGTGATCTCCGGCCCGCTTCAGGCGTCGGCCGCGAGTCCCTGCTGCAGACCTACGACACCAATGTGGCCGGCGTGGCCGCTGTCACCAACGGATTCCTGCCGCTGCTGCGCGCTTCCTCTCGGCCCCGGGTGTTGAACGTGTCGAGTGAACTCGGGTCCACCCGGCTGGTGAACGACCCGGACTGGCCGTTCAGTGGCGTGGCTGCCGCCGCGTACCAGGCCTCCAAGAGCGCGCTGGACATGCTGACCGTTCTCTACGCCAAAGAGCTTGCCGGCCACAACATTGCGGTGGTGTCGGTGAGCCCCGGCTACCGGGCCACCGGGCTCAGCAACGGTGAACCGATGGAGGGCGCGGGTGATCCGGCCGACGGTGCTGCAGGCATCGTCAGGGTTGCGCTCTCAGACCAGCTGGAGACCGGCCGATTCTACAGTGACCAGGCAGAACTCGTGCCCTGGTGAGGAGCGTGCCAGTATCGAGGCATGGACGGACGTGCGGCAGGCCGGTACCTGCGGGCAGTTCGTGACAGCCGCGATCCACGCGCCTTCGGGTTCAGCGACCGTGGACGCCGCACACCGGGGCTGCGGCGCGAAGAGGTGGCGCAGTTGGCGCACATCTCGTTGGAGCATTACACGAACCTGGAGCGCGGCCGCGGGGCGGGACCGTCGGATCAGGTGGTCAGTGCCATCTCCGACGCGCTGCGGATGGACGATGACGAGCGACGGCACCTGTTCGAACTGATCGGGCGTGCTGTGCCCTGGGGCAGCGAGCCAAGCACGGAGGTCACCCCGAGTGTCGCGAAGCTGGTCCAGGGCCTGGGTTCCACGGCGGCCATCGTATTGAGCGCGCGCTTCGACGTGCTGGCCTGGAATCCGCAGGCAGAGTTGCTGATGGAGGATTTCGGTGCACTCGATCCCACCCAGCGCAATGTGGCGAGGCGACACTTCCTGCCGCCGGGCGACATCACACCGCACTACGGGATGTCGCACGCCGAGGAGTTCTCCCGCATGGTGGCCGGCCAACTGCGCGCCACACTCGCCCGGTACCCGCGCGCCGAACAGACGCAGAAGTTAATCAACGACCTGTGCAACGGCAGCACCGAGTTCGTCAAATTGTGGAACGACGCAACGACTGTGGCCGGCACGCACATGATCAAGTATGTCGACCACCACACGCTCGGCCCCCTCGCCCTGGCCTGCGACATGTTGCGAGATCCGCACCGCGACCAAAGCATCGTGATGTTTTCGACCATCCCGTAACCGGGAGGCTTGCAAATGTCGGCTCCGGTTGAATCCTGAGCAATACCGCCGCAGCACCTAAGTGATCCGGATCAATGACCAAACCGGCTGTGCCCCAGAGTCCTTCGCGATCGGCGACCAGGCGGCCAGCGCAGTGGGCGGTGATCCGATCCAGGCCGGTGGTCACAGTGATCATCCGGCCGATCACCTCCGGATGCACCGAGTAGGCGTTACCACCGGAACTGACGTAGTAGTCGCGACCCAACCGCGTCACCACTGTCGTGCCGGTCTTCGGCGCCACTGGAGGCAGCGCGACCATCGCCACCCGGTCCGCTGCGAGTGCATCGGCCGGGACCAGGCCCGTCGTTGCGTGGGTGACGCTATCTCTAAGCCGCATACAAACAATCAGGCAAGCGATCGACACAGAAAACTTGACAGGTTCCGGTGCGATCACGCACGCAACCCACCGATCCATGTCGGCAGGCCGGCTCGGTGATGTCGAACGCCCGCAACACTTCAGGCCTCCGGGGCGGTGAATCCGGTGACCTTCACGGGCGATCCTCAACGCCGGCCGCCGGGACGAAGGAATCTGCGTGGTGCCCGTTCGGCTCCAGAATCGCGGCTGCCGCCGGATCGATCGCGGCGATGATGCGGCGTGCCGCACGGCCCAGGCCAGCGAGTTCCGCGTCGGAGAGCACATCGACAACCAAACGACGAGCTTCACCGACATGGCCGGGAGCGCTCTGCTCGAGCTTCGCCATACCGGCGTTGGTGAGCTCGACTTCGGTCCGGCGGCCGGCTCCCCGGCGGGAATGGCGCTGCAACCATCCGGCAGCCTCAAGACGAGATACCGCGTGGGACAACCGCGACAAGGACCCATGTGCATAAAGGGCCAACTCGCTCATCGCACGCCTGCGCTCAGGCGCCTCGGACAGCTCCACCAACACGTGATACTCGAACAAATTAAGCCCCGCGTCTCGGCTCAGCTGCACGTCCAGCCGGGCGGGCAACATCACCACCAGGCCCATTAGGGACGCCCACTCGCGAAGCTGCTCAGGTGTCAACCACTGGTCCACGGGCTCTTGGCCATTTCCCATCTTCTCATCTTACTGTGTATTGAAGATTCAAGTAGCATTTCTTGTCGGGTATATTGAATGTTCAACCTGTATCGGCATAGCGTCGATTCCTCGTCGATCAGCGAGGCCATCGGCCGCACCACGACCAAGGAGATCAAAGAGATGACACTGTTCCGCCTCGACGCGAGCATCCGCGTCGAAGGTTCCCGCAGCCGAGAGCTCGCCGACATCGTGGAACGGGAATGGCTCTCAACCAATCCCGACGCCGGCATCATTCGCCGCAGCGTCGGCACCGAACCCATTCCGTCCACTGCCTGGGGTACAGCAGCATTCGCCGGCTACGCGCCGGAAACTGACCGAACTCCCGACCAGCGCGAGGCCGTCCGCTTGGCAGCGGAGCTCGCTGACGAACTCCTCGTCGCCGACGCCTTCGTGTTCGCTGTCCCGCTCTACAACTACGGGGTCTCACAACACTTCAAGTCGTGGGTGGACATGACCATCACCGATCCCCGATTCAATCCGTCCGAACCGCCCGCCATTGCGGGGAAGCCCGCAATCCTGGTCACCGTTCACGGCGGTTACTACGCCGAGGGGACCCCGCGGCACGGCTGGGACCACGCCACGGCCTGGATGCAACGCATTCTCGCTGATGTCTGGGGCCTCGACCTCAACACCGTGGTATCCGAATTTAGCCTTGTTGGCGTCAATCCTGCACTCGACGAGTTCAAAGAACTCGCTGCCACACTGCGCTCCGACGCCGACAACCAGGCACGTGAACTCGGACGCTGGCTGACCGCCCCGTCAGCCAGCCGGTGACTTGGCATTGGGCTTCCAACCGCGACACACCGGTGAGAACGAAGTCCACTCGTCACAGATTCCCGACATATGGGTCAACAGGTGGCGAACGGTCATTGCGCTGGCTCCATTGTCGGCGATGTTGCCCACACGGAATTCTGGGATGTAGCGAGTCACCGGTGTGTCCGGGTCCAGCAGCGCGTTCTCGGCGAGCTGCATGATCAGGGTCGCGGTCCACATTTTGGTGATCGAGCCGATCTAAAACAATGAATATTGTGTAACTGCAACCTCTGCGGCCAGATTCAGTACCCCAGTTGCGGCGACGCGCTCGAACACATCGAGGTGGCCGAGGAGACTGGATCGAACGACACCGAACACACCGCTCCGCTCATACTCATGCATGCTACGCAGAGCGCCGGTAGCGCGCGTACCTGGTGTGGCGCCCGATGGCCCGGCACCGCCGGTGGAGACACCTTGAAACCGAAAGCCTCCGGCTCGCCCGAAATTCCGGTGAGGATAGCGGACGCGAAGTCCCATCTTTCCATGGCGGATAATAGGGGACGGTTGTCCAGATCTTGATCGCTCACCCGTTTCCTCGGCGACCGAACCGCGACAGACGTACGTGGCCAGTTTTCTCACTTCTAGAGGATGACGACGGCTTAGGTTCGGTCTCACATTGGATTCGGTCCTGAGGGGATCGGGATTGCGGTCATGGCGCGGTCGAGGATGGGGGTGAAGGAGTCCGATCCCTTGGCGCCGAGCGAGGTTCGCTGCGCGGCTAACAGGCATGCGAAGGCGGCGCGAACTCGGGGTGAAGTACTACCTGGCCGACTTCGCACCGCTAGACGACGTCCGTCAACTGGCCGCCGATCTCAGCAGCGCCCACGAACGCATTGATGTGCTGGCCAATAACGCGGAAGTCCTATGGCGTCTTCGTTGTCGTGGCCTCGGCAGTGGCCACGGAGCGGCACCCGCGCGAAAGATCCTGTCGCACAGCGGTTCCTCCGCAGTCGTTCAGGTCGTCGGAGAGCTCCCTTAGCCAGGGTGCGGCATCAGAACGTCGTCGGCAGGGGCCACGCTCGGCGCTGCTGCTGATTGTGTCATCGCATTCCCTGTGTGGTGAGCGACTGGTTTACCGATTTCGACTGCGCAGCAGCGGATTCGCGTACGTCGAGCGCCGAAGCGAGATCAATGTGTGTTCTCATCGCGGTAGCAGACCGCCGTCGAGAGTGATCACTTTGTTGGTCAGGTAGCCATTACGCAAGATGCTCAGCGCCATGTCGGCGACTTCGGTGACCTCCCCGAGGCGGCCTACTGGTATCGGCAGAGGTAGGGAGCCGTCGCCCTTGGCGTTCAAGGGAAGGATGCGCGTATTGCCGATCAACGCCGGGGCCAGCGTATTGACAGTGACTCCGTCGGCGGCAACGCGGGCGGCGAGAAAATGGGTGAGCCCGTGTAGGGCCGCTTTGCTGGCCGCATAATGCGGACCCACGATACCGCCGGTGAGGGCCGCCGTGGACGAGATGAACAGAACGCGTCCGAAGTTCCGTTCGATCATCGTTGGCAGAACTTGTTGCGCCAGAAGGAACGGCGCGGTCGTGTTGATCGCGAACGTGGTGTTCCACTGCTCCAACGTGACGTCTGCCCAGGCGGTCTGGGCGCCGGCCCCCGCGTTGGCGACAAGTATATCCACGCCACCCAATTCGGCGGCGGCGTGCACCAACGTTGCCGGGACTGTGGGGTCAGCGAGGTCCCCGGGCGCGAGTACGACGCGACGCCCGAGCTGACGGGCCCCTTCGGCAACATGTTCTGCATCCTCGACGTGGGTGCCGTGGGCTAGCAGTAGGTCGGCCCCGGCTGCGGCCAGCAAACCGGCGATCGCGCCGCCGATCCCACCGGATGCGCCGGTGATGAGCGCTACCTTTCCGGCGAATGGCAATGCCTTGTCAGACACGTTCTTTCCTCTTCCTGGGAATGCGCTCACCTTACTGGGAACCTACGACCCTCAGGGGTTGACTTGGTGTAGGTCCGCGTTCGCCCGGCAGATGCCGCCTTTCCGCGCCAAAGCCTTTCCAGAGAATTCCGGCGAAGATGGCGGACGCCAAGTTCCATCTCCCGATGGCGGATGCGACAACCGCACGGTTGTGCAAGTCATGATCGTCTGCTTCTAGTCCTAGCAGCGCTATCAGCGGCCGTGGGGGCGGCGACCACCAGATCGAGCATTTTGCGTCGAAGCTCTTGGGGATAACGCTGCGCATGGACACTGCTCCTTCACGGGGCATCGTGACCAAAAGTCAAGCAAACCGACTCCACGCAACCCACCCCCGCCGGAATGTGAATTTCACGCCGCGGTTGCCAACCACGATCATCACAGCGTTACCCGTTCCGTTAACTCGTTGAGTGCGACCAAGTCCAGGTAGGCCGTCACGCGCACCACTCGTTCGTGGCGCATCGTCATCACCCACGTGTAGCTGTTGACATAAGGAAGCCCGTCGCGCGCAGTCGCGGTACCTTCCCATACCGCAACCACCACATCGTTATCGGCTATCAGTTGGCGCACGTTCGCCTGTATCGGACCGTTGAGCCTGGACTGGACAGGGCCCGCGCCTTCACGCAGAAATTCGGATCGGCTGGTGTATGTCGTCGGGTCTACCGCCCTGGCAACCGTCCACTGCACGTCCTGGGCCAAGATCGAAAAGAAACTGGCCTCATCACCGACGCCCCGGGCAAAAGCGTCGCGCACGACTTCGACGTTGCGCTGTTCCTGTTCGGTTCGGCTGCCGTCTTCGGCGTTACTCGTCGCGCCGAAACCAACCGTCATCGATACCGCCAACAATGCGGTGACGATCGCGATCATCGCCCTCGAGCTCCATCGCCGGTCGTAATCTGCCATAGCAACGACCGTATAACTGCGGTTGCGCGTCAGCCAGGACGCAGTGCTCCTAGGAACAAGGCGCATTCTTCACTCCTGCCCGAGGCGGAACAGGAGATATCCGAGGTACTGCACACTTGCGTGCGCCGCGATACACCGCGCCCGTAGATCGACTTACCGGCGGAACGGAGCCACCGCGCTGGTTCCCTCCCCGGAGCCTTCATCGTGGCGCCCCTCGGAGGCTTCCAAACCCGGGCAGTCCCTACAAGGCGGCGGCCGACCTCGTCGCGAGCGGGCGCAACCGTCCCCTTCCGAGTGTGCGAATCATCCTGTCGCACTCCCCCAGCCAGGATCTTGCAGACGTTGATCGGCGGCGATGTTGCGTGCGAAGTTGTGCGGCATACACTGCAACACAGTGGGATTCATCGTTCCCTCCGGCCTTTGGATCACCGTTGAAGTGTTGACCCCACAGCTAGACAGAAGCATTGCGCGGCTTTTGCAACTGCGGCCCGACGAACCCGACATAGGAGGTTGTTTATCCGAAACTTCCAGCAGTAGCGGCTGGCAGACCTGACCTGATAGCGAAATGCCCTTCACTCGAATCAGAGTTCACAGTCGACCGTAGGGCACATCTCGTCGAGGAGGTCGCGCGCCGCCGATGGATCCTACACTACCGCTCTCCCTCTCAACATCATCAAACATACACTCTCCCAACACCAATGCCAGAGGAGCTCACCCAATGAAAGCGCTCGCCGCCATTCTTGCAGTGTTGTCAGCAATGACGTTGTCAAGTTGTTCAACCGCTTCGCCACCGCCCAATCGGGTAGTCGGAACCTGGCAGATGGTCTCCGCGACGATCGAACGAGGCGGAACCACCCGACCGGCGTATGGTGAGCGGCCCAGCGGTCTGCTCACTTTCACTCCAGAGATGCGCTACGTCGAGGTCCTCACAGATTCCACCATCGCACCCTTCGCGTCCGAGGCTCGCGGTGAGGGCACCGACGCCGAGAACCGAGCCGCCATGGCAGGAAGCATAGGAATGTTCGGCACATACACCGTCGACGAGAACGGCGAATTCAGCACCAACCGGGTGGAAGGGGCGACGTTTCCCAATTGGATCGGAGACGTGCGAACACGAGATGAATTGCGCATCACCGTCGACGGTGATCGCATGACGGAGAACTTCACCCGACCGGACGGCACGGCGATCCAGATCATCTTCGAACGCGTCAGGAACGGCTAAGTAGTCATCGACATCGATTGCGAGATTACGACTGCGCCGACGCCCAGGTCGGACACGTGCACGATGCGCGCGCCGCCCACTGAAATCCGTACTTACTAAAGCGGTTGTGCTCAACTGTGGAGGCAAAGTCTCAGACTGAGACTGGGAAGGCGCCGCTCCGGCGGGCGCGCAAGTCATCGTTCGCAACGACGCTGAACCAAGCTTCAGCATCGATGCACACTACGGCGTCGCCATCACGGGGTTAGCGTACTTCTTCTGGACGTCGCGGGTTGGGCGGCCACGGGTGAGCCCGATCAGGTGTCGACTGCGCCTGCGCCCAGAGCGAATCGATCTCGGCCAGAGCGTCGGCAAGACTCTTCTCGTAGATCGGGATCAGCTCGGCCATGGCCAGATTCAGCGGCGCCATCGTCAGTTCGGCGGTGATGAAGCGCGGTGTCAGCCCGGTCAGCGAAACACCATGCGTGAGCCAACTTTCGGCGTGGCCCCCAGCCATGGCGCGAAGTGCCAGGAACATAGCCGCCGCCGCGGCTGTGCAGCACGAAAAACTCTCGGTCGCCGAGGAGTCCTGCATTTGTGCTGGCATCGAAGGACAAGCCATCGACGTGTTCTGGCGCCTCGGATACCAGGGGCATCGATGGCCGAACTGACCGAGGCGATGGAAATCAACAAGCCGAGTCTGTACGCCGTTTTCGGCAGTAAACAACACCTGTTTGCGCGTGCGCTGGAGCGTTACGAGGTGCTTGCCAGCGAACACCTCGATGCGGTGCTGGATAGACCGACCATTAGGAGATGATCGAATCCTATTTGCGCTCCGTTGTGGAGTCATCGATAAACGGGCACGTACCGGGATGCCTGTCCACGGTGGGCTGTCCCGTGCACCGAGCAATGCTCGCATTTCGCAACTTCTCACAACCGATCGAGAGGGCCTCGAAGAGCGAGTGGCGCAAGCACTGTCGAATGCGGGGCACGCTACCCAAGGCGCAGACGTCGACACGGCGACGCTCGCCGGGTACACCGTTACGGTGGGACTAGGGCTCGCAGTGCACGCCGCCGCGGGCGCGTCGCGGAAGAAGATGGATGCCATCGGGGTGGCGTTGGTAGGGCTTTCGAGAGCTTTTGATGGGCAGCGGATCTAACGGTGCATTGAAGGGCCGGCGTCCTCCAAGGACTGGTCTCTGAACGCAGGGCCAAGGCCAAGTTCGGATGAGTGGAGATTGCGCACCGGATACGGCTATTGACATGACAGCGAGGCAGATTTCGGCCGACCGCCTGTCAGAAGTGTTGCACGCCAACGATGCGCCAGTCTCACGGACAGTGAAATGCGGTATCGGCAGGGTATCCGTGTTGTCCAGCGTCGGTAGATATGAATTCGATATGCATTCCATCCCCCATGGCAACGCTGCGCATACCGTACAGACTGTGACAGCTCAGACCGAGCGGAGGTATCACCACGTCGTCAATGTCTTCTCATGTGCGATTGCAACAGTGCAGCATCGATACTCAACTGCTTTACGTCGCCGCTCTCGCGCGATGCGTTGTCAGAACCCGGCCGGCAATTGTCGAGCGCACGATGTGGGTTGACGAACCGAAGCCGACGAACTTGTCGAGGCGGCCGCCCCACTGCCGGCAATCCGGCGTGACCCCATCCAGGCTCAACACCTGACGGCATTCAATGCCACTGTCCAGCCAGATCAACCTGGCACCTGCTGCAGTCGACGCCGATGCAGCAGCCCATCGATACGTGTCGACGGCGACGGCCGTCGCCGAAGCCCAATCACAGGATCAGCTATCCGCGGATAACCCGCCTCTGAACGACAGCTCGACAGGCAGGAATCGTGGGTAGCAGTTCGACGAGCTGCAGCCAAAGACGGAGAAGGAATGCCAGACAAGCCTATTGATGTTCCGCCGGAGCTTGGACCCGACTCACCTACGCCCGACGAGTCATCTGGCGTGTCGCGCCGCAGCTTCATCGGATGGACCGGCACCGCTGTCGTGGTGACGGTCGGCGGCACCGCCCTAGTCTCGCGGCTCGTCGACCGCGGCCCGGATTCCGATACGTCTGCGATCGGTATTCCGGTGACGTTGCGCGTCAACGGTACCGAGCACACGCTCAACCTCGACCCGCGAACGACGTTACTGGACGCACTGCGTGATCACATTGGGCTGACCGGTACCAAGAAGGGATGCGATCACGGGCAATGCGGTGCTTGCACGGTGCACGTCGACGGACGGCGCGTACTTTCGTGTCTGACCTTGGCCCCGACCGTACAACGCCGCGCGGTGATGACCATCGAAGGCCTCGCCGACGGCGATGAGTTGCATCCCGTACAGCAGGCATTCATCGACAACGACGCCTTTCAGTGCGGTTTCTGCACACCGGGCCAAATCATGTCCGCCGTCGCCGTCATCGAGGGCGGACACACCGCCACCGACGAAGAGATCCGCGAGCAGATGTCGGGCAACATTTGCCGTTGCAGCGCTTACCCATTCATTGTCGAAGCCGTCAAGGCAGCCAGCGATCGGATGTCCTGATATGCGACCCTATGGCTACACCGCGGTCGATTCGGTGGCGGCGGCCACCACCCACGGCGGCTCGACCAAGGCGTACCTCGCTGGTGGCACGACCCTGGTCGACCTGATGAAGTTGGAGGTGCTGACGCCCGAGCAGGTGGTCGACATCAACGGCTTGCCCTTGACCGGCATCACGGTCGGCACCGCCGGCCTGCGTATCGGTGCGCTGGAGCGCATGAGCGACGTCGCCGAACATCCGTCAGTGCGAAGCGATTTCAGCCTGGTCAGCCGAGCGCTGGAACTGAGCGCCTCGCCACAATTACGCAACATGGCCAGCATGGGCGGAAACTTGTTGCAGCGCACTCGATGCAGCTACTTCCGCGATGTATCGATGCCGTGCAACAAGCGCGACCCCGGGACCGGCTGCCCAGCCATCGACGGCTACAACCGCGCCCACGCCGTGCTCGGTACCAGTGACGCCTGCGTAGCCACCCACGCCAGTGACGTCGCCGTCGCACTGGTGGCCTCCGAGGCAGCGGTGGAACTGAGCAGTTCCGATGGTGAGCGCAGCGTTGCCCTCGAACAGTTCTACCGAACGCCCGGTGCGACGCCGGAGGTGGAAAGTGATTTGAAGCCGGGAGAACTGATCACCGCCATCACCGCGCCCCGGTTTCCCGCGGGCACCAGGACGGGCTACCTCAAGGTGCGCGATCGCCAGTCCTACGAATTCGCGCTGACCTCCGTGGCCGTCGCAATCACCCTGCGTGACAACATCATCACCCGCGCTCGCCTGGCCGCCGGCGGTGTGGCCACGGTGCCATGGCGGCTGCCTGAAGTGGAGAAGCTGCTGACGAACCGGCCCGCGACCGCAGCCACCATCGGCGCCGCAGCCGAAGCAGCAGCCGCCGACGCGCGACCGCTGAGCCACAACGGTTTCAAGCCTCATCTGCTGCGCCGGGCGATCGTCCGAGCCCTTACCGACGTCACGGGCATCGCATGACTCCGTCACCGCTGGGCGGCGAAATCTCCCGCGTCGACGGGCGGGCCAAGACAACCGGTGCGGCGCGGTACTCGGCGGACTACCGGGAACCGGATCTGGTCCACGCCGTGCTGGTGTCAGCCACCACCGGGTTGGGCACCATCACCGCGATGGACACCGACGGGGCAACGCATGCACCGGGTGTCCTCGCGGTGTACACCCCGTTCGCTCCGCTGCGACTGCAGCCTGTCGCCGAAGATGCGCTCGGCGAGAAGTACCGTCCGCTACAAGACCGTGAAGTGCGCTTTCACGGCCAGGCTATCGGTGTGGTGGTTGCCGATACCTTCGAACATGCGCGCGACGCCGCAGCCATGATCACCGTCGACTATCAGTCCCGAACTCCCAGAACATCTCTCGCCGATGCCGGGCAAGGGGTCAGCATCGGCGTGCCGGAATCGGGCAACAAGACCATCCTGGCGCCGGGGATCGCCTCGATCGATGCCGCGCTACGCGACAGTGAGATCACCGTCGAGACCACCGTCACCCAACCGGCTCAGCATGCTGCGGCGATGGAACCGCATGCGTCCGTGGCGGTCTGGCGCCAGAACGTCCTGACGCTCTACACAGGCACGCAGTTTCCCGGCCGGGCCATCTCCGGTATCACCGGTGCGCTCGGGCTGACGCCCGAGCAGCTGCGGATCATCTCGACGTACGTCGGTGGCGGCTTCGGCAGCCGCGTGCTCCCGTGGTCGGACGTCATCCTGGGCGCAGCGGCGGCTCGTGAGCTGAACCGTCCGGTCAAGTTGGTCTTGACCCGCAGCCAGGTCTTCACCATCGTCGGGCACCGCTCCGCGGTTCGTCAGCGAGTGCGCTTGGGTGCGCGCGCCGACGGGACACTAACCGCGGTCAGCCACGAATCCGACGCCGAGGCTCCGGCGGTGGGCGGCTGGCCCATGCGCACCGCCGCCGAGACCACCGCGGCGCTGTACCGCACCCCGAATCTGCATGTGGACCAACGCCAGGTCACTCTGGACACTCCGCCGAGCTGGGCGATGCGGGCGCCCAATGAGGCGCCCGGAGCGTTCGCGATCGAAACCGCGATGGATGAACTGGCGGTGGCGACCGGCGTCGACCCCGTGCAGTTGCGGCTTCGCAACTACGCGACGACGCTGCCCGGCACCAATCGCCGTTGGACCAGCAAAAGACTCGATGAATGTTACCGACTCGGCGCCAATCGATTCGGCTGGGAACACCGCGCCGCCACCCCCGCAACCACCCGCGACGGCCAGTGGCTGATCGGCATGGGGATGGCTACCGCGATCTACCCGGCCGCCGGCCGTTCCGCGAACGCGGTTCAGGTGCGGTTTCGCGACGACGGCACCGTACTGGCCTCGACGAGCATCATGGACATCGGCACGGGCGCCGCGACCGCGTTGGCGATCGTCATCGCCGACGCGGTGGGCCTGCCGATGGACCGTATCGTCACCGAGGTGGGAGACACCATCCTGCCGCCCGGGCCCGGCGCCGTCGGCTCCCGCGCAACCGGCAGCATGGCTCCCACGGCCCGAACCGCCGCACGGGCTGCGATCGACAATCTGGTCAAGGCCGCCTCGACGAATCCTGCTTCGCCGCTGGCAGATTCGGGCACACCGGTGTCTTACGCTGCCGGCACGCTGCGAGCGGGCAACGCGCGCATCGGTTTCGCCGATCTGCTACAGAGGGTGCAAATCCCGCGAATCGACGGCATCCACAGCAGCGCCGACACCATTTCTCCCCGTTTCGCGGCACATGGCTTCGGTGCGCACTTCTGCGAGGTGCGGGTCAACTCGCTGACGGGGGAAACGCGCGTCTCCAGATTCACCACCGTCGTGGACATCGGTCGGGTGATCAACGCCAAGGCGGCCCGCAGCCAGGTGGTCGGAGGCGTCATCTTCGGCATCGGGCACGCCTTACTGGAAGCCGATCCGATCGACCCCTCCGGCCGCTTGGCCGCCACCAACCTGGCCGACTACGTCGTTCCGGTCAACGCCGATGTTCCGTTCATCGACGCGGTCTGCCTCGACGGCGACGACCCCGATTTCAGCGAGGTCGGAGCGCGAGGCGTCGGCGAACTCGGTGCCGTGGGATCGGCCGCGGCAATAGCCAATGCCGTATTCAACGCCACCGGAATCCGCATCCGTGACTTGCCCATTCACCCGGAGGTCCTGCTGCGCTGATGACCTCACCCAAACGCGGCTACGAACTCGATTCGGGACCACCAGCGCGCCCCGGTTGCGCCGCCAGACGACGTCCGACGCCCCTGGCGACGTCCGAAGCGAGTTCGTCGACCGCGATATCGCGGGCCGTCGAGAACGCCATCATCGCGGTACCCCGCAACAGACCGATGATCGCCACCGCCGTGACGGTCGGGTTGGTCTCCGGGCGGATCGACTTGTCGGTCAACCCATCGCTGATGTCCAAAGGAGGAGTTCCCGTGTCGGTTCTCGATGCATCCGATCTCGAGCGTTTTGTCGCCGCCGATCCCGACGGCCCGGTGGTGATGCTGAACCTGTTGCAATTCGTACCGGATGGCACCGCCCGGTACCTGCAGTACATCGCGCGGTTCACAACCTCGGGGCTCAACGAGCGCTACGGGGTCACGATCATCTACGCCGGCGCCGGCCACCCCGCACTGGTGGCAACGGAAGTCGGGGACTGGGACATGGTGCTGCTGGTCAGTTACCCGACTCGGCAGAGCTTCGTCGACATGGTCAACGACCCGGAATACGTGGCCTTCGAGCACTTACGAACCGAGGCAGTCGCGCGCGCCGTACTGCAGCCGACCATCCCGGCCATGTGACCCGGGTGGCTACTCGACGCCGTTGAGGATGTCGAAGCACTCCAGCAGGGTGGTGATCTGTTGAGCGGTCAGCCGCCCGAGTCGATCTTGCAACATGGGTTGCACACGCCCCTCCACCTCGGAGATGGCTACCTCGGCCGCCGGCGTGAGAGTGAGGTAGGACCGCCTCGAGTCGACAGCGTCTACCGTCCGCACCACCAAACCGGCCTTGGCCAACTTGGTCACCGCGCGGCTGACCACGGATGCGTGCAGGCCCAGATCTCGAACGAGATCGCCAGGTCCATCGACGCCGAGTTCGATCGACCGGAGTATCAGGAAGTCGACGAGGTCCAGTTTCGCCACTGCCGCAACGTGCGTCCGAGCAGCACCCAGGACCGATTTGTTCAGTCGATACAGCGCATCGAGAAGTCGCATCTCGACGGCACGTTGATCCCTGGTCACCGACATCACCATATCAATGCTATTGGTCAACTATTGACATTTGTCAACTAAATGTGCACTCTGATGGCATGTCTGTGACACCACCGACCACTTCCCGGGTAGATCTCCATCACCACGCCTTCCCGCCGCAACTGTTCGGCGAAGATGTCGCGGGTGCGTTGGGCGCGAATTCGGGGTGGAAGTTCACCGCGGATGCGCCGGCCTGGACCCCCGCTGCGAGCCTCGCCTTCATGGACGCCATGGGCATCTCCACGGCAATCCTGTCCCTTCCCAACGACATCGAGCCCTACCTACCGGCAGCAACCCGACGTGGGTTCGCTCGCGAGATCAACACATTCTGCAGCCAGGTCGCCGAAGAGAATCCCGGACGCTTCGGCTTCTTCGCCCATCTGCCGACACCGACCGACCCGGATGCGGCACTCGAGGAGGTGGCTTATGCGCTGGACGTGCTCGGCGCGGACGGCGTCACCGTGACCAACGTCTACGGAACCGGCGAGAACGCCCGATCGCTCGGTGACCCCGTGTTCGAACCCCTGTGGGCCGAACTCGACCGCAGAAACGCGGTGGTATTCCTCCATGGCGAACAGACACCGGGACGCAACCCCGCACCGAACGAGTTCCTGCCGGTTCCGGTGGTGGAGGTTCCCAACGAGACGTACAAGGCCGCGGCCGACCTCGTCACGAGCGGGCGCAAGCGTCAGTTCCCGAATGTGCGAATCATCTTGTCGCACTCCGGCGGAAGCACGCCGTTCCTCGCATCGCGGGTGGCCGGACTGTGTGCGTTCCACACCGACTGTGACCTCACCGCCGACGAGATCATCGCCGACTTTCGCACCTTCTACTACGAGACCGCGCTCTCGGGATTCGAAACGAACCTCGTCGCCCTGGAGAACTTCGTACCGATGAATCAGATCCTGTTCGGCACGGACTTCCCGGCAGTCAGCCCCCCAGCTGCGGCCTGGTACACACGCAACGTTGACGCTTACTTCGCCGACCGACCCGACACACTGGCCGCGGTAATGGAAGGCAATGCGCGCGAGCTGCTTTCGCGGGCTGCGCCGAACTAAGGTCGACCGCGCTGCGCAATCTCACCGCAACGCCTTTCACGGAATGAGGTCGTCCACGAGGATCGGTGTCTTGCGCACCCTTGTCCCGGTGGCGTGGTACACCGCGTTCGCCACGGACGCCGCCGCGCCCAGCACGCCGATCTCGCCGACGCCTTTGACCCCGAGTTCGTTGGCGAACTCATCGGGACTGTCCATCGTCTCGATATGCACGTCTCCCACGTCGGCGTTCACGGCGAAGTGGTAGGCACCCAAGTCGGCGCCCGCGAAGCGCCCGGCCGCGTCGAGTACAGACTCCTCGAACAGCGCGTGGCTCGCCCCCCAGATCATGCCCCCGACCAACTGCGCCCGCGCGGTGCGCGGGTTGACGATACGGCCGCAGTCGTAGACACCCACCATCCTTCGAACTTGCGGTACACGCGTCACGCGGTCGACGGCCACCTCGGCGAACTGCGCGCCAAATGCGTACAGCGCATGACCGCGCGATGCCGGCGGGGCGAAGACCTCACGCCCTCCGAGTCCCGACACCACGCTCTCGGTGTCGAGTTCGGGTGGGGCCCAGACGTGGTCGGCGCAGATCGTGCCGAGACCGGCCTCGGCTATCGCCTCGGCGAAGGTGAACGACCGCGCGGGACAGGTGATCGTCCCTTCCCGTGCGTTCAGCAGATCCGCGGTGACGCCGAGACGTAGGGCCAAGGCGGTCAACAGCATGGTGCGCGCCTTCACTCCGGCGTGCCATACCGCGGGACCGATCGAGCCCGTGTTCGACGAGCCGGCCGTCATCGGCCCCGGTGGCAGGCGGCTGTCACCGAGCTCGACCGTGGTGTCATCCAGCGTGCACCCCACTGCGTCAGCGAGGATCTGGGCCAGAACCGTGGACGCGCCGGTACCCAGTTCGTGACCGCCGGCCGACACCCGCACGGTGCCGCCTGGTTCCAGCCTGACGGTCACCTGAACCGGGGTCCGCAGCACCGGATAAATCGAAGTCGCGCAACCCCATCCGATGAGCGCGTCACCGTCAGACATCGTCCCGGGCTCCATCGACCGGTCACCCCAGCCGAACAGTGCTGATGCGCGACGCAGACATCGGTCCAACGAGCGGCTACTGAAGGGCAGTCCGTCGGCCCTGTTCACCGGCGTGTCGTTGTGCAGTCGGAATTCGACGGGATCCATCCCGCAGCGCTCTGCCAACTCGTCGACAGCGCATTCGAGCGCGAACACCGGACCGTACTCGTGTGGTCCCCGCATCGAGCCGGGGGTGTTGACATCAGTCGGCACCAAATACGCACTGACGCGGATGTTCTCGACGTCGTAGAGCGCGCTGGTGATGCGGGCGCCTGACAGATGATTGTCGTCGGCATGCGAGGTCTGCACGTGTTCCACGTGCTCGTATCCGACCAGCTTCCCTTCGGCGGTGGCCCCCACGCGGACGAACTGACGACTCTGCGGCCGGAATGGGCCTACGGTGAACATCTGGCTGCGTGAGACGCTGAGCCGAACCGGCCGACGCAGCGAGCGCGCCGCCGCGGCGGCGAAGACGGTGTGCCACATCAGCCATGCCTTCGAACCGAACGCCCCTCCGACGTGGGGACTGCTCACCTCGACCTGATCAAGATGCAGGCCGAACGTCTCGGCGAGGCCGGTCCGCGCGCCCGTGACCCATTGGGAGGGAAGCTCCACACGGAGTCGGCCGCCGCACCACTGTGCCGTCGTGGTGTAGGGCTCGATCGGATGATGGTGCATCGCCGGCGTATCAATCACGGTGGTGACCACATGCGCAGCGTCCGCCATCGCACGATCGACGTCACCGATATTCAGACCCGCTGACGAAACCTGACGCGCAAGATCGATGCTCTCAATCAAGGACGCCCTCGCGGGCGTTTGCACGTACGTCGTGGCGATCCGGCTCGCGGCTTCCTCGGCGGCTTCCCGCGTTTCGGCCACCACCACCGCGATGACCTGGCCGTGGTAGTGCACGAGCGGGCCGCCAAGCGGGTTGCGGCTGGTGTGAAACTGGCCACCTTCACCGACGAATCGCCCGGTAAGCGTCGATACCTCGCTGCGGTGCGTGATGATGCCCAGCAGCCCCGGTACCGCCTCCGCCGCAGTCAGATCCATGGCGGTGATCCGCCCTTTGCTGATCGTGCTGGTCACCAGCACCGCATGGGCGAGATCGGAATGACGCCCGTCGGCCGCGTAACGCGTGTCACCGGAGGCCTTCTCACCACCGCCGCGCCGGGGCACCGCCGTTCCGATGTAGTTCATGGCGTCCCCGTCGGTTGTAGGTCGCGCAGGGCCGCCACGACGGTCCGCACTCCGATTTCGATTCGTACCCGTGGACCACGTGCGGTGAGATACGCGAGTTCGGCCGCATGTCGGATTCCGGAGTCGGTCAATGGCCGACCGACGAGAGAGCGTTCGGCGTCTCGGCAGCGCCAGGGTCGCGTGGCGCTGCCGCCCACCGCGATGTTCGCCGCAGTCACGGTGTCGCCGTCGATGTCGATACCCACCGCTGCGGATGCGATGGCGAACGCGAAACTCGCTCTGTCGCGGACTTTCCGGTAGCACGAGTGCTTGGCGGCCGCACATCTGGGTACGATGATCGATCCGATAAGTTCGTCCGGTTCCAGAGCGTTTTCGATCGCCGGCGTCGAACCCGGTTCGTGGTGGAACGACTCCACGGTCACCCGGCGCGACCCGCGCATCGACAGGAGTTCGAGCTCGGCATCGAATGCGGCGAGGGCAATCGCCCAGTCGCCTGCGTATATCGCAGCACAGTGCGGTGATGCCCCCAGGACTGCCCGGTTTCTGGGATGACCCACTTCCTGTGCGCTACAACCCGTTCCCGGTGCACGCTTGTTGCACGCCGAATGCCCGTCGCGAAAGTAGGGACAGCGCGTCCGCTGCAGGACGTTGCCACCCGCGGTGGCGACGTTGCGCAACTGCTGCGAGGCGGCCTGAGTGAGGCTCTGCGCCAGCGCCGGAAAGTCGGAGCGCACGATGTCGTGATTGGCCACGTCCGCCATCGTCGTGAGGGCACCGATCCGGATGCGGTCGCCGTGCACATCGATGCCCGTCAACTCGCCGAGACCGCTGATGTCAACGATGTCGTCTGGGGCGAGCACGTCCTGGCGCATCAGGTCGACGACCGTCGTGCCACCCGCGAGCACGACGGTGCTCGAACGACCGGCGAATGTCAGAGCCTCGGTCAGCGACCGCGGTCGGTGGTAGGTGAAGGGCCGCATCGGATCAGGCCTCCGCTTCGCCAGCAACGGATCTGATCGCCTCGACGATCATCGGATATGCGGCGCAACGACAGAGGTTACCGCTCATGAACTCCTTGATCTTCGCAGAATCGCCCGCGTGGCCGTCGCGGACGCATGCGACGGCACTGACGAGCTGGCCGGGGGTGCAGAATCCGCACTGCAGTGCGTCGTGCTCAACGAACGCCGTCTGCAGCGGATGCGGCTCCCCTGCAGCAGCCAACCCCTCGACGGTCGTCACGCGATCTCTCACCGAAACCGCCAGTAGAAGGCACGACAACGCGGGCCTACCGTCGAGCAGGACCGTGCAGGCCCCGCAGGTTCCGTGGTTGCAGCCGATCTTGGTTCCCGTCAGGTCGAGGTGGTCTCGGAGGAAGTCGGCCAACGTGGTGCGGCTGTCGACATGACCCCGTGCGGCCACTCCGTTCACCTCTACCGTGATGTCGTGCTGAGGTCCGGTTGTCACGCGGGCACCCCGCCGGAGGGGGCCATGCCAGCGGAACGCGCTGGTCGCCTCTGGCATATTGCGACCACCAGAACGCACAGCGTGGCAACCAATGCGATCGCCGCTGCCACGAAGCCGAGGCTTTGAATTCCCCACAGATCGATCGTCACACCGCCAACCAGCGCGCCGAGACCGGCACCGGCGTTGGCAGCCGAGACGTTCACGGTGGCGGCGAGGGATCGATCGCCGCGTGCCTGTGCCATCACTCGTATCTGGCTGATCGGGAACAGACCGGTGAAGGCCGAACCCCAGATGAAGAGGGCGCCCATGACACCCGCCTGTACCGAGGACAACGGCGCCACCGCAGCCATACCCACCGCCAGCAAGACGGCGAAGACGATGGAGGAGCCAATCGGCAGCCGGTCGGCCAGCCAGCCTCCAACCCAGTTGCCAAACAGACCGACTATCCCGAATGCCATGAGCCACCAACCAACTCGCGCGGCGTCGACGCCAACGACAACACCGAGTATCTCGGCCAGGAAGGTGTAGGCGGCGAACATCGCCGTGAAGACCAGGATGGACAATGCCACGTGGACGAGGAACATCGGTGCACGAAGGAGCGCGTAGCCGCGCGCGTCCGCCTCCTCGACGCCGCCGACCGATGCCGTGGTCATTCCGAAGTGCAGGCACACCGCCATGATGAGCGCCGCAACGGCCAATGCGGCGAAGCAACCGCGCCAACCGATCGACGCGGCGGCGACGGTGCCCAGCGGTACGCCGATGACCATCGCTGTGGACATGCCGAGGTATATTCCCGCGACCGAACGCGCCTCGCGCCCTGGCCCGCCGCTTCTGACCGCTGTGTCGCTCGCAAGACCCCAGAAGACGGGCAGCGCGACCGCGGGGAGGAATCGGGCTAGGGCGAATACCCACATGGATTGTGCAACCGCCGCTGCGGCATTGGCTACTGCGAACATCAGCACGATCGATACGAATAGACGTCGCCGGTCAAGGTGTCTGAGCCGCGGCGTGACGATGGGTCCGGCGCAGGCCACCGTGAAGGCGAACAGCGAAACCAGCATGCCGGCCTGCTGCAACGACACCCCGAAGTCGGCGGCCAACTGCGGCAGGAATCCGATGATGATGAACTCGGTGGTAACGACGACGAACCCCGCCATCGCAAGGAGTGCGATCGGGATCGTCCTCCGCCGTAATTGCATGACGTCTCCTCGTCCGTAAATGCCGGCCGAACGGTCTCAGCCAGCCGGATGTCGACGCTAGAAGCACATTTCAGCAGCGAGGTGGAAGCAATGAGCATGGGTGTCACACACCCCCTCGGCTCCACATCACCTCGGTTACGGTGAAGTGATGAACGGTTCCGAAGCAGGCGCGAGCAGTGAATTGGGCGCGTTTCTCCGGATCCGCAGGGGGCTGGTACGACCCGAGGATGTCGGCTTCCCACGCGGCCAGCGTCGCGTCAGCGGACTGCGCCGGGAGGAGGTGGCCACGCTCATCGGAGTGAGCGTCGACTACTACACACGACTGGAACAGGGCCGGGAACGGCACCCCTCACCTCCGCTGCTCAGCGCCCTCAGCAGAGCACTGCGATTGTCCGTCGACGAACACGTGCATCTACACCGACTGGCTGGCGTCGATTCCGCGCACGGCATTTCGCGGTCCAACAGAACCGTTGCGCCGGCACTCCGGCAGCTCCTGGATCAATGGCCGATGCAACCTGCGTTCATCTACAACGACGTACAGGACATCCTTGCCAGCAATGCGCTCGGGGCCGTCTTGCACGCCGGATTCAGCAGCGCTGACAACTTCGGTCGGATGGTATTCCTCGATCCCGAGGGCAAACGCTTCTTCGTCGAGTGGGACAGGGTCGCCGCCGACACCGTCGCCGCTCTGAGGCAGGCATGGGGACGGCCCTCCGAACGACACCGCATCGATCCGCTCATCGATGAACTCTTCTGCGGCAGCGCGGAGTTCGAGGAGCTTTGGCATACACACACGATCGCCAGCAAGTCTCACGCGACGAAGCTGATCGAACACGTCGCGGTGGGCCGCCTATCGCTGGATTACCACACCTTCGAAGTGACCGGAACGGCCGATCAGTACCTGCTGGTCTGCCGCGCGGAGCAGGGTGGACGGTCCGAGCAAGCGCTGAAGCTGCTCGGCACCTTGAGCGCCACCGAACGGGCGAGGAACGAGTAACGGCATCCTGCCGCAGACGTCGGCAGAGCCCGCGAGATCGCCGCAGAGGTCGATCGCCGGTAGTCACCGGTCCGGCAGTTCCATGGGTCCCTCCTTGCGCGAAAGCAAACTTGTGGCATTGTTGTTTCAGAGCAGCGCGCACAGCGCCGAGCGTCAACCGACAGGAGTGCCACTCGTGCACGACGATTCACCTCCGCCCTTTCCATCCGGGAGGGGCACCCATTCGGGAGCGCTACTGCAGTTCGGACGCAGCCGCGCCGATCTGCTGCAGTGGGCGTTACAGACCGGCGACCCCCTGGCCGATGCCGCTGCCGAGGAACTGCACGCACACGGACGAAGCGCGCGTGCCAGCCTCGACGCCGGAATACGGAACGGTCTCGCGTCGCTGACCGATCCTCCTCCGGCCGTGGAAGCCCTTCTGAGGCACTGCGAAACGTTCCCGGACTTCGCCGACGACGCCCTGATCGACAGCGGCTCGCTTCCCTTCTACACCATGCCCCCGCCCGTTCACATGGTGTCGCTGAGTGCGGGCGCGCTCATTCGCGTTTACGAGTCGCCGTCCATATCACGGGTTCTCGCGACGACGGGACGCCTGATCGAAGGAGCCGACCGTCGCATCCGGGAAACGGGCAAATGGGTGTCGACCGCCATGCTCCCCGGTGGTCTGCGTCCTGGTGAACCGGGTTACGTGGCGACCCTGCAGGTCCGGATGCTGCACGCGCAGATGCGTCGATTGGCCCGCAGTCGCGGTTTCGACGAAGCCGTGCACGGTGTCCCCATCAATCAGGTGGATCTCGCACGCACCTGGCTCGATTTCACGTACACCTCGATGCGCGCCGAGGAGATCATGGGGTTCTCGCTGACGTCGCGCGAAACCCGCTCCCTGTACACGTACTGGTGGCTCCTCGCGCACCTGCTGGGCATCGACGCACGACTGGTGCAGGGCGTTTCCACCAACGAACAGGCAGCCCGAGTCGATGCGTTGATCCAGTACGCCACCGGACCCCTCGTCGACGACTCCGTGGCCCTCGCGTCCGCGACATTGAACTCCATCGCCGATCTGCTTCACACCGGCCTGCGGCTGCCCGAGCCGTTGGGATCTCGCGGATTGGCATCGCTGGCGCGCATGTTCCACGGCGACGCCGTGGCCGACGAACTCGGCATCGCGCGATCGCGGGCGGCCGACACGGTCATCGCCGCGGCCATCGACCGGGTGCGCTCGTCCAGAAGTGCCCTGCGCGCCGAACCGACGAAGTGGAGCGCCCACATCGACGACAACCTCGCCGCTGCGCGTCGCTCGGTTCAGGCGTCCGACGCCGCACTGTACGAGAACACCAACGCCGAGCACCGGAGTGCATCGTGACGCTGGATGTCTCCACCTCGAGTAGCAGCTTCATCGGTCGCCCTCCAGCGGTGGTGTTCGACTTCGTCACCCGACCGCGCAACTGGGTCGGCACGCATCCGGTTACCGAGGACGTCCGTTTCAGCGGAGGTGACGCCCGCGCCACAACCGGGGACGAGTTCGTCGAAACCATCGGCGGCGGCGGTCAACCGGGCTTCGACGTTCGGTGGCGGGTCACCGTCCACGAGATCGACCGCCTGTGGGTCATCGAAACGGACGCCCTGGGAGATCCCGACGTGTCGTGTCGCATTCAGTACGAATTCGAGCCCGACGGCACGGGCACGATGTTCCGCAGGCACATGACGATCAGCTATCCGGCTGCGGAGAGCACCGGAAGGGCATATCGCGTCCCGCCCAAGGGTGCGTCCGATCCGGACGTACACGACCGGTACATCGAAACCGTCAAGCGACGGCTGGAATCGCCGTAACAACCGAGGAGTTTCGTATGCCGGCGCTTGATCCCGAGGTCGTTCGAGCGACCGCCGCGCGATTCGCCACGCCCAAGTCCTACGGGAACTTCGTCAACGGGCAGTGGTGCGATGCGCGCAAAGGCCGACAACTGGATCTGTGCAATCCCGCCACGCGCGATGTGGTCGGACACATCCAACGCAGCACCCCAGCCGATGTCGAGCAGGCGGTGCGGGCTGCGAGCGCGGCGTTCCTCTCGTGGTCCGGTACCCCGCCCGCCGAACGGCAACGAGCGCTCCTCGCCATCGCCGACAGGTTGCGCGAGCGCCGTCTCGACTACGCGGTACTGGAGTCACTGAACAACGGTAAGCCGGTCACCGAAGCCTATCGTCACGACGTACCCTCGGCGATAGAGCAATTCGAGTACTACGCGGGTGCGGCGTACCACGTGAAGGGAGACGTCGCGGATTTCCGTGATACGTCCGTGGTCACCCATCGTCAGGCGATCGGCCCGGTAGCGCAGATCATTCCGTGGAACGTCGCCCTTCTCATGGCTTCGATGAAGCTCGCGCCGGCACTGGCTGCCGGGTGCACGGTCGTCTTGAAGCCCGCCGAGTCCGTCTGCTTATCGGTGCTCGAGTTCATCGACGACATTCGCGATCTGCTGCCGCCTGGGGTGCTCAACGTGGTGACGGGACTCGGGGTGGAAGTCGGAGAGGAACTCGTCGGCCACCCGGATATCCGGAAGGTGGCGTTCACCGGCAGCCGCGAAACCGCCAGGAGGATCCTGCGATACGCGTCGAACAACATCGTTCCCCAGACGCTCGAGCTCGGTGGGAAGTCCGCCAACATCGTGTGCGCGGATGCCGACGTCGCCGCCGCAGCCGCGTCGGTCGTGTTGTCCACCGTCGTCAACAAGGGAGAGGTGTGTCTGGCCGGATCACGCGTCTTCGTCCACGATGCCGTCCGGAAGGAGTTTCTCGACCACCTGCGGGGCATGCTCACCTTTGTGCGACAGGGCGATCCACTGGATCTGTCCACCACACTCGGAGCACAGGCATCCGAGACGCAGTTCAACAAGATCCTCGACTACATCGACATCGGACGAGCGGAGGGGGCAACCATCTTCAGTGGTGGAAACCGGGCCACAGTGCCGGGTTTCGAGAACGGCTTTTTCATTCAGCCCACGGTCTTCACCAATGTCCGTAATGACATGCGCATTGCGCAGGAGGAGATCTTCGGGCCCGTCACCGCCGTCATCGGGTGGACAGACGAGACCGAAATGCTTCGCCAGGTCAACGACACCCGCTACGGTCTGGCGGGCGGCGTCTGGACGAAGGATCTCTCACGCGCACAACGGATCGCGCGCTCGATGGATACCGGAACGGTCTGGATAAACCGCTACTTCAATTTGACCCCGGGTCAAGCCATCGGCGGAGTCAAGGAGAGTGGATTCGGCCGGGAAGGAACGCTCGGCACCGTCCTCGATCACTACACCGTGCAGAAGGTCGTGGCCTACGATCTACGGGCCTGACAGGTCGTCGGCGGAAATTCGGTCAGGATGGCCGGCGCCTGCGAAGCGAAATCGCGCATGTCGCCTCGATCTCCCTTACAGATCGGGGTACGTCATTCGGTATACGTCAAGCGGCGCACTGGCGTACGTACTCGTCGTGGGCGACTGGGTTTGCTCTCTGGTGGAGGGCAGCTCTGGCAGCTGTCATCGCACGATTGTTTCACCGACCCTGAAGAGCAACCTCCGAGCTTCCGCGCATCGCACCGGAATACTGTCGGAAACTGGGCATCATCGCCCGAGCACTCGCCGGGTAAGAGGTCAATCGGACGGCGCAGAGTTCTCGGCCGCCATGCGGCACACGGGGTTCGACAGCGTGCCGATACCGTCGATCTCGACGCGAACGGTCTGACCGGCCTTCAGGAACTTCCCGGTGTTCTCGGCGACGCCCGCGGGGGTGCCCGACAAGATGACGTCCCCTGGCTCGAGCGTGACGTAGTGGCTGATCTCCGATATCAGTTCGGCGAATCCGAAGATCATGTCGGCAGTGGACGCGTGTTGCCGTAACTCGTCGTCGACGTACGTCCGCAACGCAAGGGGCTTTCCCGCGGCGACGTCGTCGGCGCTCAGCATGCAGGGTCCCAGCGGTTTGAAGCTGTCGAACGACTTCGCGACGGGGACGTTCGGTCGTCCGACGTATGCGCGACGTCCGAGTTGGACGTCGCGTGCGGAGACGTCGTTGGCTGCGGTCAAGCCCGCGACATGGCGCCAAGCTTGATCGACTCTCACGCGGCGGGCGGGCGTTCCCATGATGAGGGCCACCTCCCCCTCGTAGTCCACTTCCTCGGCAGCGATATCAGGTAGCACGATGGCGTCCCCCGGATTGCCGACCGCCGAACCCACCGCGAAATGGAAGCGCGGGTGCGAGGGCACGTCCGCGGCGATCTCGCGGGCGTGGTCGGCGTAGTTGAGCCCGACGATGCAGAGCTTGCCCGGCCGGCGAACGGGCGCCAGCATCGGCACGGTCTCGACCCCGGCGACGTCGCGAACCGACGCGTTCGATGCTCGGTCCAGCTGACCGCCACAGATGAGATCGTCAAGTGATTGGGCTAGGTCCAGGAGGTGGAGCTCCTCCCCCTCGATTCGCGCCACGCCTCGGGCGGTCTGCGCGAATCGTGTCACCGCGCAGCCGATCTGCACAGCACAGCCGCGGTGAGGGCGTCGGCGTCTTCGGAGCCGCAGCCGGCCCAGGCAATGAATCCGTCGGGTCTGACCAATGTCAAGGGCATGGGGTACGAGGCGGAAACGTCGCTCCCCGACAACCGGACGACGTTCAACGGCGCTCCCGAATCGGCGAACGCCGAGATCCAAGCATCGGCGTCGACCCCCTCCGGTGATACAAGCAGTACAAACGAGCGGCCGAACAGGTCCAGAACGGAACTGCCGTCTGGAAGTTTGACGTGGGGGGCACGGCGGCCCGGAACGCCCGCGGGAAGGTACGTACTGAGGTCGTCCGGTACGTCCGAGGTGTCCGCACCGATCACGACGGGAGACTCCGTGTAGCGGTACCCGAGCTGGGTGCCGAGCGAGGACCATTCCGCGGCCCGCGTTCGGATCACGGCATCGGCCGCGTGGGCACGGGCTGCATCGCCCTCCTCGCCTTCGTCATCGAGGTCCGCGCCCGTAGGTAGGGCGATGTCCGCCAGATAGTTCGATTGGGCGCGACGCGTGTTGCGTTCCGCCACGGGCCTGCGTTCGAGTTCGTAACTGTCGAGCAGATCCGGGCCTGCCTCTGAACGCAGGACCATCGCCAGCTTCCAACAGAGATTGTGTATATCGCCTATCCCGGTGTTCATGCCGTGACCTCCCGACGGCCACATCTGATGGGCGGCGTCACCGGCAAGCAGGACACGCCCGACACGGTAAGACGACGCGACGACGGTTCGTCCGGACCAGGTTCTGGAGTCGATGACGTCCACCTGGATGTCGGCACTGCCGATGCAGTCCCGGATCGTCGCCACCACGTCGTCGGCACCATGTCGCTCGTCGGGCCGCAGTGGGTACGTGACCCGCCAGAGGTTGTTGCCGTTGAGCGATCCGAAGATGGCACGGCGGGGTCGCAGGGCGTAGTACTGCACTGCGGGGCGTGCATTGGTTACCTTGAGAAGGTCGGGGATCTCGGCGAATACGCCCTGCCATGTGGCTTCTCCCGGCTGGCCCTCCATTGCCACGCCGAGCCGGCGGCGAATGGTGGACCCGGCTCCGTCGCACGCGACGACATAGGACGCCGTCACACGTTTCACCTGGCCATCCGCCGCCTTCAACAGCGCGACCACACCGTCGCCCTCCTGGGTGGCCTGTGCACATCGCCATCCGAAACGGACGGTAACGGTGGGAAGCGCGTTCGCACGGCTGCGCAAAGCTGGATCGAACCAGAACTTCGGCCACCATACGGCGCCTTCCGGGCTCGGGTGCGACGCCGTCGACAACCGATCCGCATTGGGCGGCCGATGGAAGCGTGCAAGCTCGTGCGCCGTCAACCGAGTCACAAAGGAGATGTCTCGCGGATAATCAGCCGGGAAGCCACTCCTGTTCACTTCATCCGACAGTCGGTACTGTCGAAGCCATTCCATCGTTCGAACATCGATTGACTCCGCCGTGGGGTAAGTGATTGACCCGTCCCCGCAGTCGACTACGAGAACGCATATTCCCCGCGCGCCGAGGTCGATCGCCGCGGCCAGTCCGACGGGTCCGGCGCCGATCACCACGACCTCGTACTCAGTTACTTCGATGTCCGCGCTGGCAAGCCCGGCCACGGTCACGGTCATCGACGGAAACCGCTGTAGCTCGCTGCCTTGCCGCCCGGTGCGAAGTAGTCCTCCGGATCGATCGTGTGCCCGTCGGGATTCTGCTGGAATCCCGCGGATTGCATGAATGCTCGCATCTCCTCTTCCGTTGCGAAGTTCATGCCCGACAACTCCACCTTGTTGCCATCGGGGTCGCGGTAGTAGAGGCTGCTCGCCACGCCGTGATTGGCCGCTTCCATCGGTAGCACATCGAGTGCCTTGAGGTGGCGATACTGACCGTGCAAGCGCTCCAGGTCGGGGTACCGGACCTGCAGGTGGTGCAGCCCGACCGAACGTCGCCCCGTCCCACCAACATTCGCACATTCGAACACCGCGATGCGTTGCGTGTACGGAAATCCCCCCGGCAGTTGAAAGAACGCAATCCGGGTCGGCGTGTCCGGATCGGCAGTGCCCACCCCACTGGCGGGAGTCATGTCCAGCGTCGGAGGCTGCCGCAACACCTCGGAATAGAACCAGCACAGTCTTTCGTAGTACGGGGTACGCAGGACGACCTCCGACAAGCCGATGCGGAACGATTCGCACATCTTTTTTCGACTCCTTGCCTGAATCAACGCGAACTAGCGGGATAGCGTCTCGACCGGGCTGTAGCTGCCTTTACCTGCTCCGAGCGTGCGGTCGAGCTCCTTGCGTCGCCATTCGCGGTGCCGGTGGTCAACCAGGCGGGCAACAGTCGGGATCTTTTGGCAAGCGGTATCCCGGATGAAGTTCGGCACGAACCGCAGCAGCGGAGCGAAGCGCCAAGGGCCGACGTTCGGGAAATCGGACCTCACATACGACCCGGGTGTGTAGAAGTAGGCGTGGCCCAACTGGAATCGGTAATTCAGCTCGGCCTTGACCCGCGGCCATCCACGCTCGTCGGGAACGGGCTTGTAGGAATCCATGAAGGAGTGACACAACTTGCGGCTGTCGTCGTTGTCCTCGGTACGCTGTGCCAGCGCGGTCAACCGCATGGCGCGGTAGGCGTCGTCGATGGTCTCGGGATACCACGGTGTCTCCACGCCCATCACGTAGCCGATGTAGCGCCACATGTGCAGCATCGCGACGATGTCGTCGTCGGTCGTACGGTACCCAATTGTCCGCAGTTGTGCTCCTGAGATGATCGAACCCGCCATCAGCGTGGTGAACATATTGAACTGGCTGATCGGAACACCGAGGCGTGGGCGGTCCCATTCCTTGTGGTTGATGATCCGTGCTCGAATCATGCAATGCAGCAGCCTCACATGCAGCGAGGTCACGTAACCGGGATTGCCCCTGCGCATTCCGCCGGGCTCACTGATGTCGGTCCAGTGCTTGCACGTCTCCCAGAAGCGATTCAGCGCCGAGTTTCCGGTGTACGCGCCGGTCAGGATCAGCGGCTTGGTGACCGAGGGCGTACGGTAGCCGGCGAAAGTCGCCATCCCGAAATACGGGTAGAGCTCTTTCCCGTACCGCCGGAACACTGTGGCACCTCGATCGAGCAGATCCCAATCCAACCACTCGGGTTCGGTGTGAATCTGCGTGAACAGCTCGACCAGGGCGGGCGACGGATCCTCCACAGCCTCGATGCCCCCGCGCACGGCGGTGTTGAACACGTCTCGCGCCTGCCGGACCGACCCGCGGGACCGCGCATCGGCATACCAGGCGTCACCGAGCCGGTCCCCCTGGTCCAGCGCACGCCCCATGCTCGAAACCACATCCGACGGAAGCCTGAGATCGGCCTTCGCGAGCTTCTCGAGCCGCTTCGTCAAGTCGACACCGCTGAGCCGGTTCTCTTCCTCGAAAAATACGAAGGCGCTGGGGATCTCGCCGCTGCCTTCGGTCGTGTCGGTACGTTCAACGTCCACTGGGATATTCCTTCTGTTCCTGGTCGTGTCGATGTTGGAGAACCGCCTTGACGGTCACACCCGCTTCGACGTCGGCGACTGCGTCATTGATCGACTCCAACGGGTAGAGCGTCGTGAGCCGTTCGATCGGAAACCTGCCCTGCCGGTACAAGCGGAGGATTCGCGGAATCAACACCGCAGGTGCCTGGTGGCCGATGACCGACCCCATGACACTGCGTCCCAACAACAACTCGAACGCGTCGGTGCGGAACTGAGCTTGCGGAGGCGCGATTCCGAGGATTGCCGCCCTGCCTAACGGAGCCAACGCACCTACCGCGGCCGTCATCGATTCCGGCGATCCGGTGGACTCCAGGGCGAGGCCAACCCCTGCGCCACCGGTGAGTTCCATCACCGCGTCGACCGGCGGACTGGTGTTGACGTCGACCACGTCGGTAGCGCCGAGTTGCACCGCGAGATCCAGCCTCGCCGTGTGTCTGTCGGCGACGATGATGCGGCCCGCCCCCGACGCGACCGCCGCCATGACCGCGCTCAGCCCGACCGCCCCTGCGCCGATGACAAGCAACGTCACTCCGGGTTCGGCCTTCAATACGTTCCACACAGCGCCGACACCAGTGCTGACTCCGCACCCCAGTGGCGCGAGCACCGACGCCGGGATGTCCTCATTCACCCTCACCAATCCACTTGGGCGACAGAGACTCAGACCGGCGAACGAAGATTGCCCGAAAAAGTGGTCGTGTACCGGCCTGCCGTTCTGATCGCTGAGGCCGACGGATCCGTCGGCGCGCTGGGCCCCGAAGTTCAACGCGAAGTGATCGGGGCAATACGCCGGCATCCCACCTCGACAGTTAGCGCAACATCCACAGAAGTTGAAGCCGGCGATCACTCTGTCGCCCACGGCAAATCCCTCGACGCCCGAACCGACGTACTCGACCACGCCGGCGCCCTCGTGCCCCGACACCACCGGCAGAGGCGTCGGGAGACGGCCTGCAGCGACCTCAAGGTCGGTGCGGCACAACCCGGCCGCGAGGAAGCGGACGATCACTTCATCCGCGCGAGGAGTTTCGACACTCAATTCCTCGACGACAAAGCCGCTGGCCCCAGCGCGGCTCACCGCGGCCGTGGTCGCAATCATCCTGCTTCACCCCTCACCGTTGTCGAATCAGTACGTGGTCAATGGCTGCAAGCCGGGAAAATGGGAACTGACAACCGGAATCCCGGCGGCCCTCAGGCGTCCCGCCCACTCGCAGCGTTGCCGCGCGGCGGCCTCGGCGTCTGCATCGAAACCACATCGCCACTCGGTATGGGCGACGCCCAGAGGATGATGGAACAGGTCGCCGACGAGCGCCAGGGCGTCTTCGCCGTTCACATCCGACACCACGACGACGGTATTACCGGGTGAATGGCCCGGCGCATGATGCAGGCTGAGCCACGGGAGCGGTGCGGCTCGCGCGCCGGACCAGATCGCTATTTGCGGCACAATCGGCTGCAGCACATGGTGCGCTTCGTGTTCCGCATCGAGGCTTGCCCATTCGAGTTCGTGCACGTGGTAAACGGCATTCGGGAAGTACGACGCGCCGTCGACCGTGGCCCAGCCGATGTGGTCGGAATGAAAGTGAGTCAGGACTACGTGATCGATTTGGCCAGGCGTCAAACCGCATGCATGTAGTGCCCCGGGAAGTTCGGCGGACCTGTGAGGCAATGAGCCATCCGGCAGCGATGACGGCGTCGGACCGCCGCCGGTGTCGATCAACACCGTGTTGCCCGACGAATCGACGGCGAGGAACCCCCCGTACGGGACGTTGAGGCGGCCATCGGAGCTGAGATCGGTGGACATGCTCCGCCACACGTCTTCGGAGACGTCAGGGTAGAGCATCGTCAGTGGCACCGGCATGATCCCGTCGACCACCGGGTGAACGACGATTCCCCCCACACGCAACGACGCCTGCCACATATCGTCATAATTACTTGCTCGCAAGCAAAATGTCAAACGCCCTTCCCCTAGTCGCGTTTGGCGGTGCATTTCGGGTGGCCAGCCCTAGCCCAGCTGACGGATCAACCGTTCGGCCAAATGCCCCGTCACGATTCCGGCACGAGTGCTACTGTTCGCCAACCTCATCGCCGCGATCAAATCGCGACGTACCGAAAGACACCGCGCGCGAACGTGTTCCGTCCCGGGCCGTGCAACAGGCAGCAGAGCAATGCTGCATCGAGAGAATCGCCACTCACCCAGCGGCACCGCGGCCAGTGGGTCCGATGTCAGTGCAGCGGGCGCAGCACGATCGGCATGCCATCGACGGGCACCGGCATGCCGCCGTGGTCGTAGCGCGGCTGGTAATCCGGGCTGGCGAGCTCCAGCTTGTAGCGACGTAGCAGCCGATGCATCACCGTCTTGATCTCCAACTGGCCGAACACCATGCCGATGCACTTGTGCGCACCACCACCGAACGGCGCGAACGCATACCGGTGCTTTTTGTGCTCGCTGCGCGGCTCGGCGAAACGCTCCGGGTCGAACTTCTCCGGATCCGTCCACAGCTCGGGTAACCGGTGATTGACGGACGGCCAGGTCAGCACGCTGGTCCCGGCCGGGATGAAGTAGCCCAGCAACTCGGTATCGCGCACGGCTTCGCGGAAGTTGAACGGCAGCGGCGTCATCATCCGCAGCGCCTCGTTGATCACCAGGTCGTAGGTTTCCAACTTGTCCAGCGATTCGAAGTCCAACGGACCGTCGCCGATCCGCTCGGACTCCTCACGCAACTTCTCCTGCCACTCCGGATTGGCCGCCAGGTGGTAGGCCATCGTCGTCATCGTCGACGTCGACGTGTCATGCGCGGCCATCATCAGGAAGATCATGTGGCTGACGATCTGACCGTCGGTGAAGCTCTGGCCGTCCTCGTCCTGTGCATGACACAGCACACTGAACATGTCGGCACCCTCCGAGTGCCGCTTCTCGCCGATCCGGCTGAAGAAGTAGTCCTCCAGGGTTCTGCGGGCCCGGATCCCGCGCCACCACTTCAGCGGCGGCACCGATGTCCGCACAATCGCGTTGCCGGCGCGCGTCGTCGTGGTGAACGCGTTGTTCACCTTGGTGACCAGGGCTCGGTCGGTGCCGGCCGGCACACCCATGAACACCTCGGAAGCGATGTCGAGCGTGAGAACCTTGATCGCCGGGTGGAACAGGAACCGCGGGTCGTCGGCCACCCAGTCGTCGGCCAGCACGCTCGAGGCCACCGAATCGATGTGCGAAATGTAGCCGCTCAGCCGGGTGCGGGTGAACGCCTCCTGCATGATCCGGCGGTGGAACATGTGCTCGTCGAAGTCGAGCAGCATCAGCCCGCCATCGAAGAACGGGCCGATCGCCCCCACCCAGGCGCGCTGCGAGAAGTCCTTGTTGCGGTTGGAAAAGACCGCCTGGGTAGCGTCGGGCCCCAGCGCCATCACCGACGACAACGCCGGCGAATTGGTGAAGTAGATGGGACCGTGCCTTCGGTACAGGTCCAGCGCGTACTCCGGACCGCCGCGGAACATTTCGATCGTGTGCCCAAGGACCGGCAAACCGGAGTCGCCCATGATCGGCTTGAGCCCACTGCCGGCCGGGGGTTCGGCGAACACGAACTGGTCCCAGTCCTTGGCCTTGAGCCGCTTCTCCAGAGCGCCAAGCCCCGGCGTCGTGGCCGGCATCAAGGTGAGCCGCCGCTTGATCTGGCCCAAAAGGTAACGGGAGGTGCTGATGGTTGCCATGTATGGCTCCTGAGTTGCAGGGATGAGTGGTGGAGATCACCGACAGTCGATGATGGCCATCAAACTTGACGCCTGTCAAGTTTGATGGCCATCGCAACATCGCGGCGACTTTCACCACTTCCAGTCACTGCCGAGTTCCAATTCGGTTGCGAGATAATGATTTATAGCTCGGATCTGTGTCATCGCCCCGCAGCCGATACCGCACAATTGCGGGCTCGCAACGGATCGACTTCAACTCCACACCTTCACCAACATGCACACAGACTGCCTGCAAGCAAGTAGAATGTTAGGTTGCTACAGTGACGGAGGGAACGACGTTGGTCACGCCCACTCGATCGAAATCGAAGGCAGCCGCCCTCCGTCGGGACGAGCCAGCGTCATCGGTGCGGCGTATCTCGCGGAGGCGCCCCATGACGCGCCGTGGACAATATCGAGCGGCACACCCAGATCGGCGAATATTGCCGCCTACCATGAGGTTTCGACACTTTGCGCCGCGACCAGAAGAACGAAGCTACGCCCGTACAAGTCGAGGACGGACCGACCATCGGAGAGTTCGACGTGCGGCGCACGGTACCCCGCGACACCCGCCGTGGTGTGATCGTTCTGCTCATCGACCGTATCGGACTGGTCACCGTGGACGACGGCGGGTGAGTCGGCGTGACGATAGCTCGATTGAATACGAACCGCCTTCTACCAACTGCACCCTCACCGCCGCCAGTGTGGATCTTTATGATCAGAACTCGACATCAAGTTGGAACAGCCACAGGTGGATCGTGCGGAAAGTGCGTGACCGACACTTGGCTATGTCTGCGCTCGGCCTCTCACGTTGGCAGAGCATTAGCTTGATAACCGACATTTGGCGGAAGGACACCGTGGTGGTAAATCGAACCCGACCCGAGCGCACGCTTGGCGGACCACGCCCCGTGGAGCATAAGGACGCCGCACGCCGTCAGGATATCTTGCGTGCGGCTACCAAACTGTTCGCCGAGCAGGGATACCGTGAGACCAACCTCAATCAGATCGCCGTGGAGCTCGGTTTTCGCCGCCAAGCCGTCTATCACTACTTCCCCGCCAAAGACGAGATTCTGTATGAGCTGATCGCACAGGCCGGAGAGGCGATGATCTCGACGTCGCAACCCATCTTCGACGCCGATCTGGAGCCCGATGCGGCTTTAACCGAGATTGTGCGTAACCATGTTCGGGTTGTGTTGGCCCAACCCGACACCTTCCGCGTGCAATTCGCGGAGTTGAACAAGCTCAGCGGCGACCGCGCTGAGACGCTGCGCAAGGGCATGTCCGCCTACGTCCACCGCATCGCCGACGTGATCGAGGCCGGTCAACGAGCCGGCGCATTCGTCCCCGCTCACCCGATGATGCATGCCCTACTGCTCGTGGGCATGTGTAACGGGACCACCCAGTGGTATGAAGGCGCCCTTTCGCGCACTTCCATCGACGAGGTCGCCGATCAGGCCGCCCGGATCGCGATATCGGGCCTCACCGGCAGTGAGTCCGCCGCCCCTACGCCCGCGACGGCAAAGCCGCCGAAATCCGCGAAGACGACATCGAAGACGCCCACGACCGCCCGTCGGCAACGGGCATAGCGAGATCGGCGCCAGCACCGAAGTACTTGCTTGCCGGCAAGTCATAGCATTACGTTGGATCACGTGACTGACTGCGCACTGTGCGAACGCCTTGCCTCGTCGGTACCGCCGCCCGGTGGGTGGATATATCACGGTGAGCTCTGGGCCGTCTCGGCACACCCGGGTGTCGCCGCACCGGGCTGGCTCGCCGTGCAAACGTGCCGTCACGTAGAGACACTGGCCGAACTTGACACCGACGAGGCCACCTCGCTCGGCATCCTTCTGCGTGACGTATCCACACGTCTGCAAGCAGCGACTGGCACGGACCGCACCTACACATACGCGCTCGGCGAGGGCGTACGCCACGTCCATATGCTGGTCGGAGTGCCGCTCTCACAGTCGAATCCCGCCGACCGAGGTGCCCAACTACTATCTCGAATTCTGGCCAGGGATCCGATCCTGGAGCAACCAGAACTCCGCGATCACGTGTGCGCGGCAGTCGCACAGGCCATCCGAAACGGGTAACGGCCGCATCGCGGACTACACGCGGACCGGCCGGACGGATAGTGGTGTTCAGCCAGCGCCGGCAGGTGCCACGCCGAACGTACAACCTCGCTCCGGCTACCTCCAGACCTAACGAGATCGATCGGTTGACAGTCTACTTGCTTGCCCGCAAGCTATCCTGGACGCTCCTCCGCCCGGTTCGCGATGCACCGCAAATGATTCCGGCCACAAACGAATGGAACCAAAGAATGTTCATCGCCTTAACAGTTCTATGCTGCCTGCTCGCGGTTGCCCTCACCGCGACCGGTGTCGCGAAGCTCGCCGGCCACGCCACCACCGTCGAAAGTTTGGCGACGGTCGGGTTCCCGACCAAGTACACCGCGGCCCTGGCCTCGGCAGAATTGGCGGGTGCGGCCGGCCTACTCCTTGGCCTGAGGTGGTGGCCGATCGGGGTCGCTGCAGCAGGCGGCGTCGTCCTGTATTTCCTCGGCGCCGTCGGAGCTCACGTACGCGCCCGAAAAGGAAATGTCGTGCCTGCCGCCATTCTCTTCGCCTTGGCCGTGGGTGCATTAGCGCTGCGGATCATCACACGTTGACATCCAAACCTGTCGCACAGCGACTTTCAACGTCCGGCACATGTGAACCTCATTGACAGCTCCTCCCGGCTCCTTGCTTGCCTGCAGGTAGCCAATGCCCTATGGTTAGCGGCAACGGGACACCGCCTCGACGACGCCCGTGCTGCGAACACGAGTCCGATCATCGGCCTACGAATCAAAGGAACATGGGGTATGACCGATCTCACCGGCAAAGTAGCGCTGATCACGGGATCGGCGCGCGGCATCGGCCGCGCCATCGCACTGCGGTATGCATCGTGCGGCGCTTCCGTCGTCATCAACTATTCGGGTGATGAAGCAAGTGCGGCGCAAACGGTCAAAGACGCCGAGAATGTCGGCGGTAAGGCCATCGCTATCAAAGCCGACGTGTCCAGGACCGCCGATCTGGACCGGCTCTTCGAGAGCGCACGCGCCGCGTTCGGCGACCTCCACGTGGTCGTGGCCAACGCCGGTGTCGAGATCGTCGATCAACCGGTCCTCGAAGCCACTGAAGAGCAGTTCGATCGTCTTTTCGCGATCAACACCAAGGGCGCGTTCTTCACGCTACAGAAGGCTGCGCAATACATCGCCGATAACGGTCGGATCATCTACATCGGATCGAGCACCACGTGCAGTCCATTCGCCGGCGTAGGACTGTACGGAGCCAGCAAGATGGCGCCCCGATACTTGGTGGGAGTTCTCGCTTTGGAGCTCGGCAGGCGCGGCATCACGGTGAACACCATTCTGCCCACAGTCATCGAGGGGGCAGGAGTGTTCACGAACATCGCCGCCGACGACCGCTACAACAAGATGAATGCCGTGATGCGGCCAATTGGCGGACGAATGGGACGTCCAGAGGACGTCGCCGACGCCGCGGAGTACTTCGCAAGCGACCTGGCGGGTTGGGTAAGTGGCCAGCACCTACTGGTCAGCGGCGGCGCCCAGATGTAGACCGTACGGTGACTGAGCATTCGAACTCCGAGCGATCCCATGACAGTGTCTCTGGCACACCAGTTCAGGGCGCCGAACGATTCTGATCGCTTCAGCTCGGCTTGAATCGACACGCCCCTCCTTGCGAACGAAAGTGCAGTATGAAAGCCGCAATCGGAAAGCTAGCGGAGCAGTCGTCCATACGGCGTTGGCAGATGGACGAATTCACGTTCACCTACGTCGTGGACGGATCGATGTGGTTGACCGCCGCTCTCTTTCTGAACGCGATTCCGAGCCGGTACTGGGATGACCATCCTGATGAGGTCCGCCCTGATGGTTACGTCGCGATGTCCACCGGCGGCCTACTGATCGAGTCTCCCGGCCACACGATGCTCATCGATGCCGGACTAGGCGATGTAAAGAGCAACAACGCGATCGGAAGAAACGACTCCGGCGAGTTCATGCACACTCTCGATGCGTTGGGCGTTCGAGCCGAGGACGTCGATGTATTCGCCCTGACCCACCTTCACGTGGATCACGCCGGATGGGCCTTCCTGGACGGCGACGACGGCCGCAGGGTGCCAGCGTTCCCCAACGCACAGTACATCGTCGCCGAGTCGGAACTACAGCCCTTTCATCGCGGGGAGCGCCCTCTGGGAGCGTGCGACCACGACTCCATCGTCGCACCTATGGAACGGCTTTCGGCCCTCCGACGGGTGACGGACGGTGAGGAGATCATGCCGGGCATCAAGACAATAATCACTCCCGGCCACAGCGCAGGCCACACGTCGTACCTCATCACCTCATCCTCCGGTCGACGACTTGTCGCCTTCGGGGATGCGTTTCACGTACCGGCGCAACTGAGCCACCCGGAATGGGGATCGGCGCCGGACGCTGCCCCCGATCTGGTCCCAAGGGCGCGCGCTCGTCTTCTCGAGGAACTCTGTCAGTCCGATACATACGCTTTCGCAATACATTTCGGCGATCAGCCGTTCGGTCGTGTAGACCGGGATCTGTCCGGTGGAGTCCGTTGGCAGCCGATCGCCACCGACATCCTGGCCGGGCCGCCTCGCCGATAGCCACTCACTACACCGCAAACCGCCGAAAGGACACACCTGCCGACATGACCACGACGCTGAGGGACCGTACCGGCGAGGATCTCGTGGATGTGCACGCCCACTATGCCCCACCAATACCGGACGACAGGCGCCCCGCGATACTCGCCGCTCATCAGCGCAGCAATTTCCTGTTCCCGCCTGCTAGCAAGTGGAGTCCCGAACTCGCCATCGAGTTCATGGATGCCAACGGAATACGCGCCCAATTGCTGTCCAACCCCAATCAGCTGACCGCGAACTCGGCACGCCGTTTCAATGACTTCGGCGCCGGCGTCGTTACAGGTCGGCCTGACAGGTTCGGCCTGCTGGCCAACCTCCCGCTGACCGAACCCCGAGCCGCACTGTCAGAGATCGACCGAGCTGCAGACGATCTGAACGCAGACGGTTTCGTCCTGATCACCAACTACGACGGCCGTTACCTCGGCGATCCGGCCTTCGATGACGTCTTCTCAGCGCTAAATGGGCGTGCAGCAACAGTATTCGTACACCCAGTCGAACCGGCCGGCTTCCCACATCTCTCCTGCGGGCGGCCGGGACCGGTCATCGAGTTTCCCATGGACACCGCCCGGACGATCGTCGACGCCGTCTACGCGCGGATTTTCCTGCGTTACCCACGAATCAGTTTCATCATCGCACACGCCGGGGGCGTGCTACCGGTGCTGGCCACCCGCATCGCAACCACCGGAATGCTCGGGTGGGTGCCGAACCCCAACAATGTCACCGCTGACGAGGTCCGGGCCCAGCTGGCTGGTTTGTACTACGACACGGCGTTGTCAGCGCACGCCAATTCACTGTTGCCGCTTCTCGAAACTACGACCGCATCGCATATCGTATTCGGATCCGATTATCCGCCGGCGGACGAGAGCGTCATCGAAATCAACATGCAGCTTCTGAAGGCGACTACGGTCCTCGACGACAACGAACTCTCGGCGATGGCGACCACCGCCACGGCACTGTTCCCGCGGCTTGCCGCCCCCGCCAAAGCCACGCAGGGGGAGCCGCGATCCCCGGATAAGCCGACCCTCCCCAACCACGACCCTCGGTAGCACCATCGGGTGGTATGCCGGCGTCCACGGAAGCGTCGCACGACGGATGTGTCCCAAAGGTCCGAAAATCGGAGGAGACGCCATGGCGGCACGGAGCACCCCCGACGGCACTCTGTTGATTACTACTGCGGTCAAGGAGTCGCCGACATCGGAAGGCAGTCGACACACGCGTGTTGCGCGGCGCTGGATCGGCCGAACTCCAGTCGCTGCAACTCTTTTGGCAATGCTGTTCTCGGCAGTGGCTATTCTGACCGGTCCCGGCGCGGCCGCCGAGACTGACGAATGTCCTGACGTCGAGGTGATCTTCGCCCGCGGCACCTTCGAGCCACCGGGAATCGGTGCGACAGGACAGGGATTCATCGACGCGCTGCGCGCCCGCCTCCCCGATCAAAGCCTGACCGTACACGCTGTGGAATATCCGGCATCGCTTGATTTCCCCCGGGCAGCTGACGGCGTTATCGATGTCGTCAATCGGGTTCGCGCGGTGTCGGAACGCTGCCCCCTCACCGACATCGTTTTGGGTGGTTATTCACAAGGCGCGGCCGTGGCCGCCTACGCCACGAGCGAGGAAATGCCTGCCGGATACGCTCCCCCGGCCCCGATGCCCAGCCCGCTGACCGGCGCGGCCGCCGATCGCGTATCCGCGGTCGTCTTGTTCGGACGTCCATCGACCTTCGTGACAAGACTCGCCGTCAAAGACGCTCCACCATCGGTGATCGGCCCGACATACCAGGGCAGGACGCTGAACCTCTGCGCCGAACAGGACCCGATATGCGCGGCCGGTGGTCTGGACCGGGCGGCTCACGGCACCTACGTCGGCAACGGCATGGCGTCTCAGGCCGCCGATTTTGCCGCAGGACGGCTGCGCGGACAATGACGGTGGTGTCCCGTCCCGACGCCGGAGGTGATCAGAACCCGGATCATCAAGGCGGCGAGGAGCACTCGCGTAAGACATCAGGGTTGCTCGACGCAATGAACCGGCAGCTCGCAATCGGGATCACGGTGTTGTTGTGCCTGAGCGGCATGCAGTTCTGCCTGTACATCGTCTTGCGGTATCTAGCGCCATTGCTCGGTGCCGAGCCTGATCAGTGGCATCTGTTCGCACCCGGCTTCTCAAATGGCGGAGATCCGGTCGCCACCACATCACTGGTACTGCATCTGGTCGCCGGCGTCATCGTGATGGTGCTGGGGTGCGTGCAATTCGTCACGGTGGCGCGTCGTCGGTGGCCGGTCGTCCATCGTGTGATCGGGCGGGCGTATGTGAGTTCCGCGATGTTGGCCGCGGTTGGAGGATTGGGCTACATCGTGCTCAACGGCACCGTAGGCGGTGCGGTCATGGACCTCGGTTTTGGGCTCTACGGAGTCCTCGTACTCGTAGCGGCCGTCCGGTGTCTTCGTCACGCACGCGCGCGCGACGTCGCGGCGCATCGCGATTGGGCGGTTCGCCTGTTCGTACTCGTCGTCGCCTCTTGGCTGTACCGGCTCGAGTACGGTGTAGCGGGCGTCCTCGGAACGGGCGGACATACACCCCAGTTCACCGGATGGTTCGACCAGATGATGGCTTTCGCCTTCTATGTGCCCAACCTCCTCATCGCGGAGATGTATCTGCGGGCGCGACGGCGCGATGGTTCCATAGCATGGCGTACCGCATCTCTCCTTGCGCTTTCCGTTGCCGCAGCGGTTGTGGTGATCGGGGTGTATTCGCGGTGGTGAACACTCGGGCGGGGGAGAAAGCCTGACAATCGGCTCAGCGCATGGCGAATTCAACGCCGACGAGTTCCTCCGACTTTTCCCAGACGCGCGCGGCCTCCTCCACGTCGCGAGCCGGCCGGTAGACCTGCTGTTCGGCGGCAGGCCCCGACAAGTGGAGAAAACCGCTGGGTCCGTAGAACTTACCGCCCTCGGCCTGCGGATGCGTCGCCGCGTACAGGGCGGGGAGCATTCCCTCTTCAGCCGACCGGTTCAACAGGCCCAGCCGAGCGAACGCCTTCACCATCCGAAAACCTGTCGTGTCGCGGGAACGGCCCATATGCGGCTGTGCTTTCAGAAGATTGGTAGGAGTCACGCCGGGGTGGGACGCATTACTCGTGATGCCCCACCCGGCGACGATGCTGCGCCTGTCGAGCTCCAGACCGAACATCAGATTCGCAATCTTGGACTGGCTGTACGCCTTGGAGTCCGAATAGGACCGTTCGAAGTTAAGGTCATCCCAATTGATCCCATTCATCTGCGCCGACACGCTCGACTGAGTGGTGACACGCGCGTTGCCTGCCCTCAGAAGGGGTAGCAGCCGGGCAGTGAGCGCAAAGTGTGCCAGATGATTAGTCCCCCACTGAAGTTCGAAGCCATCCGCCGTGGTCTGCCGGTCGGGCGGACTCATGACACCGGCGTTGTTGATCAACACGTTGATCGGGCGTCCGGCGCTCAGCAGACTCTGGGCAAGATCAGCGACCGACTGCAGAGACGACAGGTCGAGGGGAAGGAGCCGAATGTCCGCTCCGGGAGCCATGGCACGAATCTCGCGGAGAGCCCTGTCACCCTTCGCGAGGTTGCGCACCGGAAGCACAAGGTCGGCGCCGGCGCGGGCCAGTGTGGTGGCGAGCGCATACCCGATGCCGTCGCTTGCGCCCGTGATCACTGCCAGACGCCCCCGCATATCCGGCACGAAAACCTCTGATTTCCTGCTCATTCCGCTCTCCTCAGTTTCGCCGATGTGTACCGGTGATCCCGACTATGGCACGCTGTTCGAAACGGGTTCAGGCCGCACTTATCCGCTGACTGACAGTCCCCCTGTCGGCGTCCACGGATGGCGGATCCGCGGATACGCAGGTCCTTCCATGTGTCGGCGAGGGGCCGCATCATCGACACGTGATGTCCCTCGATGTCGATCTCGGCCGCGTGGCAGAGTTGCTACGAGCGCGGCGCCGAACTCTACAGCCAGAGGACGTCGGCTTAGCCCGTGGTAGGCGACGGCGCACTCCCGGGCTTCGTCGCGAAGAAGTCGCTGAGCTCTGTTCGATATCGACCACCTATTACGGCCGGCTGGAACGGTCCCGAGGCGACAGAGCGACCGGACCTCGTCCGTCGCCCGCCACCCTGGCCGGCATTGCACGGGGCCTTCGGTTCACGCGCGAGGAACGTGACGCGTTGTTCGCGGCAGCCGGTTATGCCGCGGGGGACGATGATGCCTTCACGCACGTCGATCCGGGAGTGATGCTGTTGCTCGACAGGCTCGCCGACACGCCCGCACACTCCGTTGGTCCGATAGGCGAGGTTCTCTGGCAGACACGAGCTTCCAAATCGCTGATCGGAGACCTGAGCAGGCATACCGGGCGGGCCCGCAGCGGTTACTACCGCTGGTTCCTCGACCCCGGCGAGCGGCAACGCTACGCGCCGATCGATCACCGCACGATCAGTGTGGAGATCGCGGCCGACCTGCGACGTGCACAATCGAGTACGCGAGTCAGCCAGTCCGTGACCGATCTGATCATCGTATTACTCAGTCGCAGTTCGGAATTCGCGACGATATGGAGGCGTGAGGACCTGAGAGAGCAACCGTTCACCATCGAGCCGCGTTGCTTCATCCATCCATCTCTGGGTCCACTCGAGTTGCAGCGCGAGGTCCTTACCCTGACCGACCGTAGCCAGCGGGTTGTCATCTACCACGCGGCTCCGGGTTCAGCCGATGAAACAACGTTGCAGCTGTTGACGGTCATCGGCAACCACCAATTCAACTGCTGATACGCCACATCATTCACGACCTGCCGTTGACATCCTGACGTCGGGCCGGCACTTCGGTAGGACTGACAGCAGTGGGAGCGTCCCGCTGGTATTCGTGTGGTGCGGCACAGAGTGCTGCGAGTTTGGCGCGGCTTTCAGTCGCGGGGTCGGCGGTGAACACGAGCAACGTGTGTGAGTGCGCTACATCGTGGAGAACTTGACACTGAAGATCGAGAACGCCCAACCGCGGGTGCACAATCCGCTTTTCCAGCTCGTGAGATTGGCCGACATCATGTTGCGCCCACTGCTCTGTGAACTCTGGGCTGCGCTGGAGTAGCGAGTCGACAACCTGCGCCGCTCGGGATGTCGCTCCGTCCCGGACGTATGCGATGCGGGCACCCGCGACGAAAGACCTCCCGACCTTCGGATGGTCCTCGATCGGATACACGCTGCGCGCGGCCTCGTCGGTGAACCACCGGTAGAGGACGCTACGGGACAGTCCGTCGTACCTTGTCTCGTCGCCGAGAAGTGCGCGGGCAGGTGGGGTTTGGACCAGAGTCTCCCCCAATGCCGACATCACCTGCGCCGGCGTGTCCTGTAGTCGATCCACTATGCGCATCATTGCCGCGCTGACCTCGGTGCCGACCGGGGTGCGCGCAGGCGCATTGTGTCCTGCCAGTCGGAACAGGTGATCACGTTCGTCCAGCGAGAGGCGTAGCGCCTTGGCCAACGAGGCCACCACCTCCACCGATGGTTGTGAAGCGCGCTGCTGCTCCATTCGGGAGTAGTAATCAGTGGAAATCATTGCCAGGGACGCGACCTCCTCGCGACGAAGTCCACTGGTGCGACGTCGCAGGCCGCTGGTCAACCCGATGTCTTCAGGAGTCAGTGCCATGCGCCGGCTACGGAGGAATTCGGCGAGCTGAGGTTGATCCATGTGCCCATTGTCGTTGAGATCGGGTCGAACATCCAGGGAGTGGGACACCCCCGATCGTCGACCTACTACCCTCACACTCGCCGAAGCGATGTATAACAACCCATGCCGGATCCGTCATGAGATCAATGGGGTCGTCCTGATCTCACGATGGTCGCGATCACGAAGGTGACCACGTGCTCGCGCGAACAATCCCGTCACTTCCGCTAGCAGTCGGTATTGGGTGGGGGCTGCCAAAACGTCTCGCTCGACATGACTCTCACAGCTCGGGGGTTCGTAGCGCGGTCCGCCTGGCTTGACACGAACGCATTCCGTTGTGCGAGACGAACTTTGATGCGGACTACACTGTCAGGAGAAGCGATGCGCGGGGTGGTTACCAGTAGCCTTGTTTACGCGGTGGTCGGGGTACAACAGTGACCAGATAGGGCGGGAGATGCTATCCACGGACTGACCGGTCCCTGGTAGCGCCCTGCAACGCAGATTCCAATAACAGCATGACACTTCGCGAAACGGCATCTGCCCACGACTCGCATGGCGCAACTCATCGCCGCTTACCCGATCGCCACCCAAGCAATCAAAACACATCGGCCGGCCGTCGCGCCGATGCTAATAGCACCGCCCGCCACGGTGACGCGGCTACCCTGTTCCGCGCCTGGCTGCGACACCCATTGCGCACCGCGGCGATCGTGCCGTCGAGCCCTGCCTTGGCTCGACTGATGACCAAGGACATCGCCGCATCTGATCGCGTAGTCGAACTCGGACCCGGCACCGGCGTGTTCACTCACGCTCTCCTCGCGCGCGGCGTGCCGTCATCCCGCCTGACCGTGGTAGAAGCCAACGCCGAGTTCGCCGACCGGCTCAACGCGCGATTCCCGGACCTCCACGTCGTATGCGCTGATGCCGCCACCGACTCATGGCAGCTGATCGATCGCACAGAGATCGATGCCGTTATCAGTGGCCTGCCGCTGTTGTCCATGTCTGTCGATGCTGTCGCTGGAGTCCTCGCGACGGCGGTATCGGTACTTCGACCGCAGGGACATTTCTACCAGTTCACCTACGGACCGACCTGCCCCGTCCAACCGAAACTTCTTGCAGCACTGCGGTTACGCGCTACACGAATCGGCTGGACGCCACGCAACCTTCCACCGGCTTCGGTGTACCGGATCGAACGCCAAGCCGGGTGACACACCCCCTGGACAATTCGGCAGTGCCATAGTCGGTTTCGGCCGTGATGAAGCGCGGCGTCAGCCCGGTCAGCGAGACACGATTCGCGAACCAACCTTCGGCGTCGCAGCCGTGCCGCGAAGCGCCTGGGCCGTACCCAGCGCCGACGACAGCCGCAAGCAGCTGCGGGCGCTCGGGTTCACGGTCTGACGCGAGCGGTCGCTCAGCACTCGACGTCGAGGTGGATCGACTTCGAGCTGATCGCAGCCGGCCACGGAAACGCCGTCATCACCAGGCGGCTGGTCATCTCACCGAAGACGGTGGCCAATCACGTGTCGAACGTCTTCGCCAAACTGCATGTGGCCGACCGATCAGAGGCGATCGTACGGGCCCGGGAAGCCGGGCTCGGCGAACGTCGCTGAAGGATGCCGGAACCCCACGCGGCATGCACCGCCCCGGCCCCAAGTAGCTACGTCGTCACGACTGGAACCCGGCCACACGGCCTGACTGAACGGAGAGGTCTGATGACTTGGTATTCGAGCGGGGTGCGAACTATCGTTCACCCACGACACCCTTACGGAGATCAGTTAGCTACGCGACTGGAACTCAGCGGGTAGAGCAGGGCAAGATGTCGCCTGTAGGTGCGGCAGACCCGCATGCATTCGCACAGCTGCAGCGTGAAACAACTGCTCGATGAGTGACCCATTCTCCGAGAAGCCTCTCGGCGTGACGTCGTAACTACGGGTCTTACATCTAGAGATCGTTGGACCGCTCAGATGCTGTCTCGATATGTGTGGCTGTATCGGGCATCGGCTCGCTGTGCGGGCGTCGGTTGTTGGGAACATGTTGGTCCCTTGTCACATATCGCTACGGTGAGTAGCGTAACCGCCTGTGACCCGGAGTTTCCATGTCGGCCAGCCGTTCACCACGTCGGATGCAGACATCGAGGCGGCGTTGCAGGATGTCAGCATCCCGACGCTCTTGCTCTCGCTCGTGCACATCTCCGGTGATCCGCGGTTCATCCGGGAGTTCAAGCAGGCCGGGCTGTTTCTCAATGAGGTCCAGGGCTTCATGAGTGAAGAGGACAAAGCCAGGGCCCGCGCGGCCGCATTGCCGGTGATCGCCGACTACCGCGACCGTGGCTGTCCGGTGCCAGATCCGTTGCCGGCCGAACTCGTGAAAGAGATGTTGGACTGGGCGGCGTGTGAGCAGGTCGACGACGACAATCTTCCCCTGGCGTTGGAGGAACTCGACCTCGAAGGCATCGACCCGCGGCGCCCGAACCCGCTCGACCCGGAGCAAGCCAAAGACTTCCACGTGATCGTGATCGGCTGCGGCGAATCCGGCGTGCTGGCCGGGGTACGGCTCAAGCAAGCCGGCATCCCGTTCACTATCCTGGAGAAGAACGCCGGCCCGGGCGGAACCTGGTGGGAGAACAGCTATCCGGGTGCCCGCGTGGATGTGGCCAACCACTTCTACTGCTACAGCTTCGAACCCAGCAACCATTGGGACCACTTCTTCGCCGAGCAGCCCGAGTTACGTCAGTACTTCCGTGACGTCGTCGACCGCCACGGGCTCGAGCCGCATATCCGATGGAATACCGAAGTCCGCTCGGTCAGCTGGGACGGCGATGCGTGGACCGTGACCACCGACGACCAGACCTACACCGCGAACGCCGTCATCACCGCAGTCGGCCAACTCAACCGTCCGCATATCCCCGAATTCCCCGGCGCGGCAACGTTTGACGGCCCGTCGTTTCACTCCGCCGCGTGGGACCACAGCGTCGACATCACGGGCAAGCGCGTTGCCCTCGTGGGCGCGGGGGCGAGTGGCTTTCAGATCGCCCCGGCCATCGCCGACAAGGTCGAGCACCTCACGGTGTTCCAGCGCACCGCCCAGTGGATGTTCCCGAACCCGATGTACCACGAGCCGGTCCACGACGGCGTCCGGTGGGCGATGGAGCATCTGCCGTATTACGGCCGCTGGTACCGGTTTCTGCTGTTGTGGCCGGGCGCCGACAAAGGCCTCGACGCCGCCCGCGTCGACCCCAATTACGCCGACCAGGGCAACGCCGTCAGCGACATCAACGCCGTCGCACGCCTCATGTTCACCGACTGGATCACCACCCAGGTCGGCGACGATGCCGACCTGTTGGCGAAAGTATTGCCGGACTACCCGGCCACCGGGAAGCGCACCCTGCAAGACAACGGCAGCTGGCTCGGCACCCTCAAGCGCGACAACGTCGACCTGATCCGCACGCCGATCGAACGCATCACCCCGACGGGCATCGTCACCAAAGACGGCGCCCGTTACGACGTCGACATCATCGTGTACGCCACCGGGTTTCGCGCCACCGACGTGCTGTTCCCGATGACCATCACCGGCCGCGACGACATCGATCTGCGTGAGCTCTGGGGACGGCGGCCGTACGCGTACCGCGGCATCACCGTGCCGGGCTTCCCGAACTTCTTCATGACGTACGGCCCCGGCACGCATCTGGCGCATGGCGGCAGCCTCATCCTCAACTCGGAACTGCAGATGCGCTACATCAACCAATGCCTCGAACATCTCGTCACCAACGGGCTGAAAACCATGGAACCACGCGAAGAGCCGACGAGAGCCTGGCACAAGCGTTCTCAAGAAGAGATCCGCAAGACCGTGTGGGCACACCCGTCGATCAAGCACTCGTACTTCAAGAACGCCGACGGGGAGATTCACACCGTCAGCCCATGGCGGCTCAGCGAATACCGCTCCGCCATCAATGAACCCGTCTGGTCCGACTTCATCATGGAGGCCTGAAGATGCGCGCGGTCGTCGTCGACAACGCCGGTGAGATCCACGTCGACACCCGGCCCAACCCGGCACTGCCCGGCCCGGATGGCGCAGTCGTCCAGGTGGAGGCCGCGTCGATCTGCGGTTCAGACCTGCACTTCCTCGAAGGCCACTACCCCATCGCCGACCCAGTCTCCCTCGGCCACGAAGCTGTCGGCACGGTCGTCGAAACCGGCTCGGACGTCGCCAGATTCAAAAGGGGCGACCGAGTGCTGGTGTCCTCGGTCGCCGGTTGCGGCCGGTGCGCAGGCTGCGCGACCCACGACCCGATCAAATGTGTACAAGGACCGCAAATCTTCGGCTCGGGCATCCTCGGCGGCGCACAGGCAGAACTGCTCGCGGTGCCCGCTGCCGACTTCCAGCTACTGACCGTGCCCGACGGCATCGACACCGAACAGGCCCTGCTGCTCACCGACAACCTGGCCACCGGTTGGGCCGCGGCGAAACGGGCCGACATCCCCATCGGTGGCACGGTGGCCGTCATCGGATTGGGCGCGGTCGGCATGTGCGCGCTGCGTAGCGCGTTGACGCTCAGCGCGGCAACGGTTTTCGCGGTCGATCCGGTCGAGGCCAGGCGCAAGCGGGCAGAAGCCTGGGGCGCGAAAGGGATCACGGCGCCGTCCGCGCAGCAGATCCGAGAAGCCACCGGTGGGCTCGGTGTCGATGCGGTCATCGACGCCGTCGGCACCGACAGCTCGATCAACGACGCGCTCGATGCCGTACGCACGGGCGGCACGGTGTCGATCGTGGGCGTGCATGACCTGCAGCCTTACCCCCTACCCGCACTTGCGTGCCTGCTGCGCAGCCTCACCATCCGGCTGACGACCGCGCCCGTACAGCAGACGTGGCCGGAGTTGATTCCGCTGCTGCAGGCCGGCCGGCTGGATGTCGACGGGATATTCACCGACACACTGCCTTTGGACAAGGCCACCGACGGATACGCAGCCGCCATGTCACGATCCGGCGAACATCTCAAGATCCGGCTGAATCCGTAAACCGTACAATTTCCTGCCAGTTCGCTGTGAACTTGTTGAAAGGTCCACCGTCCGAAACGTTTTCGTAACACTGCCCACATCGGGAATGTTGTCGCGAAAAATGGAATAGCGGTCACGTCACTGGTCGTTTCACGGACACGTGCGCACACCCCTTCCCACCCACACCGGGCGCAGCTGATGCGCCAAGGCCCCCTCGCCGGTCGCTATCCCGCAGTGGCCACCATGGTCACCCTCGCATTGATCCCCTACCTGGCGTTATCGGCCGCGCTGGACCCGCTGGTACCGATCATCTGCGAACAACTGCACATGTCGGAGCAGGCGATGAGCCTGAGTTCCGGTCTGGGCAACGCCGCGTACGCGGTCGGTACGGTGCTGGCCGTCCAGTTCGCCCAACACTTGCCGCAACGCAGAATGCTGTTGCTGTATGCGGTGGTTCTCGTCATCGGCTCGGTGATCGCGGCGTCGGCGCAGAACGGCGTCATGTTCGTCTGCGGCCACATACTGCAGGGCCTGGCCACCAGCATGCTGCTGATCGCCGCGGCACCGCCGCTGACCATCGGGTTTCCGCGAGACAAGCTTCGCCACACCGCCGTCATCATGAACATGTGCGTGTTCGGGGCCGTCGCCCTCGGCCCGTTCATCGGTGGCGTTCAGGCCGAAGCGAATTCGTGGCGACCGCTGTTCTGGGTTGTGGCTGCGATCGCGCTTCTGGCGCTCGTGATGGCGGCATTGACGTTCGAAGACGCACCGCCCGCCGACCTCGACGCGCCGCGTGACCTGACGGCGATCGGCCTGGCCTCGGTCGGCTGTGCCGCGGCCTTCATCGGTGCCTCACAACTGACCAGCCACGATTTCTCCGACCCCGCGGTCACGGTGCCGATGCTCGGCGGCCTGGCATTGATCGTGGTCCTGATTATCTACCAGTTCAAGGCACGTCGGCCGCTGCTAACCATCCGGACGATGCTCACCAGTGCCATCCCGGTCGCCGGCGTCGGCGTGGCCCTGTTCGCCGCGGCGGCTTCGGTGGCGGCGACGGCTCTGACGGCCGGGGTGTTCCTGCAGACCTACAGCCCGGTGCAGGTCGGATTGCTGTATCTGCCCGAGCTCGGTGGCGCGGTCGTCATGGCCTTCGTCTTCGGCTTCGTCATCACGCGACGTGCGATGCACTATCTGCCACTGGTCGGCATGGCACTGCTCGCCGCCGGGATCGTCGTCTTCCGGCTCGCGCTGCCCGCCAATCAGCCGTTGGCACTCATCGCATCCGCACTGACCGGCCTCGCGCTGGGTGCCACGGTCGCACCGGCATTGTTCGTCGCCGGATTCTCGCTGCAGTCCAACAGCCTTCAGCGTGTCTTCGCGATCATCGAGTTGCTGCGGGCGGTGGCCGCGTTCATGGTCGCGCCGATCTTCGCGCATTTCGCCGTCAACGCGTCGGGCGGTCTCACGGCAGGTACCGGGGATGCGTTGTGGGTCGGTTTCGACCTCGCCGTCGGCGGCGCGTTGTTCGGTGTGGCGGTCTACGCGCTCAGCGGCGCGCGGCCCCAAACGCCCGATCTCGATCGCTTCCTCGACGGCGAGTCGCCGGCGTGGTATTCGCCACCGCTTCTCGCACGGATCCGTCGAGGCCTCCCGGCGCCGACGATCCCCGCCGAACGGGCCGCAACCTTCCTCGTTCCGGAACGCCGGTCCACGTCGACCTCGGCGGGCCCCGTGCTGTTCGCCTACGACGGAACGGAACGCGCCGCATGTGCGATCAGACAGGCCTCAGCCCAGCTCGCGCCTCGGCGTGACGCGGTCGTGGTGTGTGTCTGGCAGCCCGTCGATGTCGGCTTCACGCCAACCGGCGGAATACATTTCGACGCCGACAAGGCGACCGAGGTGCGGCAGGCGGCCGCGCGGACGGCTGCGCACGGAGCAGACCTCGCGGGCGCGGCCGGATTCTTGGCCCGCAGTGTTGCCGTCGAAGGCGCACCCACGTGGAAGGGCATCGTCAAGGCCGCTGACGAACACAACGCGAGCCTCATCGTGATCGGACCGCACCGGCGCAGCGGGCTGTTGGGACACCTCGAAGGCAGCGTGGCTGCAGCGGTCGTCGCGCACGCCACCACGCCCGTCCTCGTCATTCCGGAGTAGCGGCACCTTCCTGCACGTGCTTACGCAGGTTGTCCCGTAGTGCCGCGACACCGCGCTGCATGGTCTTGAGTTCGTCGAGCGAGAGCCCGGTCGCGGCGACAAGGTCCATCTCCAGCGCCTGTTCGCGAAGCGCGCGGCCGGCGTCGGTCAAGCTGATGACGACTTGGCGTTCGTCTTTCGGATCTCGTTGGCGCGTCACATAACCGAGCGATTCGAGCTTCTTGAGGATCGGGGTCAAGGTGTTGGACTCCAGGAACAGCTTCTCGCCGAGGCTGCCGACCGTCTGGTGATCCTCTTCGGACAAGGCGACCAGCACGATGTACTGCGTGTACGTGACGCCTTTGGGCTCGAGGATGGGCTTGTACGCCTTGCCGTAGGCGAGGTTCGCCGAATAGATCGCAAAGCACATGAAGTCGGCCAAGCGCGGACTCTTGGTTGTCACACCCATATTATATCGGATCCGATTCAATCGGATGGGATTGACATCGCGGGTTTCGGTGTTAATGTCTAACGCATCCGATTCAATCGGATCCGACTAAAAGATGAACAGGAGACCAACATGGCCACGCAGACCGAGAATGTCGTCTACACCGCCAAGACCCACACCACTGGTGGACGTCAGGGCGAGTCCTACAGCTCGGACGGCAACCTCGACATCCAGTTGACCCCGCCGGGTGGAAATGGTTCGGGCACCAACCCGGAGCAGCTGTTCGCCGCCGGCTGGTCTGCGTGCTTCCTCAGCGCCATGGGCTTGACCGCCGGTAAGCACAATGTGAAGCTGCCCGCCGACACCGCCGTCGACGCCGAAGTCGATCTTCTCAACACCGACGGGGCGTTCTCACTTCAGGCGCGGCTCAACGTCACCATCCCCGGCGTCGATCGCGAGACCGCGCAGGCGATCGTCGACGATGCACACCAGGTGTGCCCCTACTCGAAGGCCACCCGCGGCAACGTCGACGTCACGCTGAACGTGGCCTGACACTCGTAGCCGGCCGGGGTCTACTCCTTCATGTCCAGCACCGGGGTCGGTTGCTGGAACCCGCGGGTGACCCCGGCCAGCCACACGAATCCCACTGCCAGCCAACACAAACCGATGATGAGGGTCAGACCGGACAGGCTCGTCCACAGCCACACGGTGAGCAGGAAGCCGATCAGCGGCAACACCAGACTACCGATCACCTGCGCTCCCGTCCGTTCGCGTTTGTCGACGTAGTAATGCTTGATGACCGACAGGTTGACGACCGAGAACGCCACGAGTGCACCGAAACTGACGAGCGACGCCATGGTGGCCAGATCGATCACGACGGCCAGCAACGAGACCACCGACACCACGAGGATCGCGTACACCGGAGTCGAATACCGCGGTGATACGTAGCCGAATATCGATCGGGGCAGAATGCCGTCACGCCCCATCGCGTACAGGATGCGGGCCACCGAGGCCTGCGACGTGATCGCGGACCCCAGTGCGCCTGCCACATACGCGGCGGTGAAGAAGGTTTCGAGGAACTGACCACCCGCGGTCACCATCACGTCGAGGGATCCGGAGTCCACATCGGCGAACTCGTTGGACGGGAAGACGAGCTGCCCGAGGTAGGACAGCACGACGAAGATGAGGCCCGACACCACGGTGGCGATCATGATGGCCTGCGGGACAGTCCGTTTGGGGTCCTTGGCTTCTTCCGACAGGGTCGACACCGCGTCGAAGCCCAGGAACGACAGGCACAGGATCGCCGCACCGGCGAAGATCGGGCTGAACCCGGGCGCGGTACCGTCGCCGGTGAACGGCGCGGCCAGGTCAACGGTGCCGAGGCCGAACACCTTCGAGCACGCCAGCACCAGGAACGTGACGATGAAAATCGCCTGGATCGCGATGATGACGAAGTTCGCGCGGGCCACCGACACGATGCCGACGATGTTGAGCACCGTCACGATCGCGATCGCGATGAGGATGAAGATCCACGCCGGTACGGCCGAGAACGCGGCCTCCAGATAGATGCCGATGACGAGGTAGTTGATCATCGGCAAGAACAGATAGTCCAGCATCAGCGACCAGCCGGCGAGGAAACCCACCGGGGCGCCGAACGACTTCTGGGTATACGTGTATGCCGACCCCGCAACGGGATACGCGACGGCCATCCTGGCGTAGGAGCGCGCGGTGAACACCATCGCCGCCAAAGTCACCAGGTAGGCGAGCGGAAGGCGTCCGCCACTGGTCTGCGTGACGATGCCGTAGGTGGTGAACACCGTGAGCGGCACCATGTACACCAGACCGAACAAGACCAATGACGGCAGGCCGAGCGCCCGGCGCAACTGCCCCTCGGTCACCTCCGTGGTGTTCGACATGTCATTCCTCTCAATCCGCGGCCGAATAGACCTGGCGGCCCTGCAAATAGGTCGCACGAACCTGCACCGCAGGCAACTCCAGCGGGGACACGGTGCGCGGGTCACGGTCCAGCCACACCAGGTCGGCACTCGCGCCCGGCGTGATCCGGCCCCAGTCCGCCTCGGCGAATGCCTGGAACGCAACCGCGCCGGTGTAGGACGCGAGGGCAGGCTCGATCGGCAAGATCTCATCGGGCGTCCAGCCACCCGCCGGATCGCCTTCGGCAGTACGCCGGGAGACCGCGACGGCGATGCCGTCGAGCGGTGCACCGGACGACACCGGCCAGTCCGAGCCGAAAGCCAGTGCCGCGCCGGAGTTCTCCAGCGTGCGCATCCGGTATTGCTTGTCGGACCGTTCCGGCCCGAGGCGCGGGATGGTGAGCACCGTCATCAACGCATCCATCTGCGCCCACAACGGCTGCATGTTCGGGATCACGCCCAATTCGGCGAACCGGCCGATGTCGTCGTCATCCACCAGTTGCGCGTGCGCGATGACCGGGCGGCGGTCACGCGGACCATTCTGCCGCACAACGTATTCGATGGCATCCAGGGCCTGGCGCACCGCGGCGTCGCCGATCGCGTGAATGTGGATCTGCATGCCCAGTTCATCGACCCGGCGCGCCGCCTGGGCGAGCGAATCGCCCTCCCACAACTGCATGCCGTGGTTGTGCAGGCCCGAACAGTACGGTGCCAGCAGGGCACCGGTCTCGTTCTCCACGACGCCGTCGGCGAAGAACTTCACCGTCTGCGCGGTCAGCAACGGCGACCCGGCCGCCTGTACGCGGTCCCGGGCCGCCGCGTATTGCTTGACCTGCGAATCGAAATGGCGCGGATCGGCATAGAAGGCCAGATTGAACCGCATGCGCAGCGCACCCTGCTGGGCCGCGGCGACATAAGTGTCGACGTCGGCGGGTTCGACCCAGGCGTCCTGCACCCACGTCACACCGTGGGCGAGGTAATAGTCGGCCGCGGTACCCAGAGCACCGACGCGCACGGCCTCGTCACGGGCGGGCATCACCGCCGCGACCAGATCCGTGGCACCCCATTCGCGCAACGTGCCGAGCGGTGAGCCGTCCTCGCGGCGCGGGATCTCGCCGAGCACCGGTTCGGGAGTGTCGGCCGTGATACCGGCCCGCTGCAACGCCACCGAGTTGACCCAGAAGGTGTGATAGTCCCAGGCCCGCAGCACAACCGGGCGATCCGGGACGGCGGCGTCGAGCCACCGGGCGTCGAACAAGCCGCCGGGCGCCAGGCTCCCGTCGTACGATGCGCCGACGATCCACTCCTGCTCGGGATGGGCAGCGGCGTATTCCTTGACGGCCAGCACTATTTCGTCGATCGATTGGCACTGCCGCACCGGCGGGCCCGCCGATTCCAGACCGCCATACAGCGGATGCGCATGCCCGTCGCCGAACGACGGCATGAGAAAGCCACCGTCGAGATCGACGTGATTGTCAGCGTGCTGCGCCTTGGCCTGCTCCCCGATCGCCCGCACCACGCCGTCGGCGATCAACAGCGCATCGGTCGGCGTCGTCATGGGCGTCCAGATGGTTCCGCCATGAAAGAGGGTGGCCGCCGTGTCGAGCACGGTCGGCACATTACGCGCGTTCACACTAACTCCGGGTGGTTATCGGGGATGGTTGTTGTTGGGTGATGCAGTGGATTCCGCCGCCACGCGCGAACAGCGGGCGGGCGTCGACACTGACCACTTCCCGGCCCGGGTACTGCTCGGCCAAGATCGCCACCGCGTCGGCATCACGTGGATCGTCGAAACTGCAGGCGATCACGCCACCGTTGACCACCAGATGGTTGATGTAGCTGTAATCGACGTACCCCTCGGCGTCGGTGAGAGTCGCGGGAGCCGGCATGTCGACGACGTCGAACCGGTCCTCGAGAACGGACCGAATCTCCTTGGACACCACGTTGTCCGGGTGCTGTTCGTCCTGCTGGGTGTGCAGCAGAAGCCGACCCGGCTGAGTGAAGGCCGCGACGATGTCGACGTGTCCACGCGTTCCGAACCGCTGACTGTCGCGGGTCAACCCCCGCGGTAACCACACCACATCGGTCGCGCCGATGGTGCGCGCCAACTCCGCCTCGACGTCGGCCTTGGTGGCCGTCGGATTGCGGCCGGGATCCAATTGCACAGTCTCGGTGACGAGTACGGTGCCCTCACCATCGACCTGGATACCGCCGCCTTCGTTGACGAGGGGCGATGGCACCAACTCGACCCCGGCCAGCTCCGCTACGGTGGCGCCGATCTTGGCGTCGCGATCCCAGCGCGCCCAGTCCTGGCCGCCCCACCCGTTGAACACCCAGTCGACCGCGGCCACCGATCCGTCGGCGGCGTGCACGAAGGTCGGGCCGATATCGCGCATCCAGGCGTCGTTCAGTGGCGCTTCGACCAGCTCGACCTGTTGGGACACATATTGTTTCGCAGCGTTCATCTCGGCGGGGTCGACGAGCATCGTCACCGGCTCGAACTGGACGATCGCATGTGCGACCGCAGCCCAGGTGGACCGTGCCTCGTGCTGCTCCTGCTCGGTGTCACCCAGGGAGTAGCCCTCACAGGGAAAGGCCATCCACACCCGATCCTGCGGCACGCCCTCGGCGGCCATGACGTATCGGGTCATTTGACGACCGCGGTGGCCGCATGGCCGGCGCCGTACGGACGGGACGGGTCGACCGGTGCGGTCAGCGGTCCGTAGCTGTCGGGGCGACGCGTGAGCAGGAACGGGAACAGCTCGAGCCAGTCCCGCCGCTGATCGAGGTCGAGATCGGCGACCAGTACCGCTTCCTCGTCGCGCGGTGCCTGCACGAGGACGCGGCCGTACGGGTCGGAGATGAACGACGACCCGTAGAAGGAGACCGTGCCCTCGTCGCCAGTTCTGTTGGGCACCACCATGAACAGGCCGCTGCTGATTCCATTGGCGACGATCACCTGCTGCCACAACGGCTGGGTGTCGAACGCGGGGAACACGGGCTCCGAGCCGATCGCGGTCGGATACACGACGATTTCCGCACCACCCAGCGAGTAGTTGCGCGCCACCTCGGGGAACCATTCGTCCCAGCAGGTCGGCATGCCTAGGCGGGCACCCAGGCCCTCGGGGTTGTAGACAGGGTACGGATTGTCGTCAGCTGGGCCGGGCCGGAAGTAAGTGTCCTCGTAGTAACCCGCCGAGATCGGGATATGCATCTTGCGCGTGCGTCCGACGAGTTCGCCGGACGGCGAGACCAGGATGGCCGTGTTGTAGCCGAGACCGTCTGCTGCGGGCGCCTTTTCATACAGCGATGCGTGCACGAAGATGCCGTTGGCGCGCGCGGCTTCGGCAGCGAGCGCGAAGGTCGGCCCGCCGGTCAGATCCTCGGCGTGGTCGCCCGGGTTGGGGCCCGCCGGCGTATCTGCCGGGTAGCGCAACAGCGTGATCTCGGGAAGAAACACCGCGGTGGCACCCGCGCCTGCGGCGCGGTCGATGCCCTCACGCAGCACTTTGGCCAGCTCGTCGGCGTCCGGGCGCCAACGGTGTTGCACGAGCCCTACTCGCAGCGGCGGCCGCTGAGACGCAGTGGTACGCGACAGCGGTTCGGGCGCGGTGGCCGTCAGGGTGATCATCAGACTCCTAAAACGAATGCAGTTCGTTTATTGTGTGATGAGGACCACCGTGTTGTAAAGCGGTGGGACGAAAACTAGGGGGAACCGGCCATGGGACGTCCGTCGATACCGATCCTGTCGTCAGACCGGATTGCTTCTGCAGCATTGGATTTGGTGAGCGCGACCGGCGGGTTCACCATCCCGGAGCTGGCCCGCAAGCTCAAGGTCAGCCCGTCGTCGCTGTACAACCATGTGTCCGGGCGTGAACAGATCGTCGAGCTCCTGCGCGAGCGCGCGATGTCAGACGTGGATCTGCCTGATATCGACGCCGACCGGCCCTGGGCCGACATCGTGGCCGATGTCATGCGCTCATACCGGCGCAGTTTTGCTCGCTATCCGCGGCTGATACCGCTGCTCACCCTCTACGCCGTGAACAGCACTCAGGCGTTCACGATGTACAACGCGCTTGCCGTCACGCTGGCCCGGGCCGGTTTCGATCCCGCCGACACCCTGCGGATCATCACGATGTTCGACAATTACGTCCTCGGCTCCGCGCTGGACCTCGCCGCGCCGGAGGAACCCTGGGAATCGGGTGCCGAAGTCGGACCCGAGCTCGCGGCGGCGTTGGCCACCGGCGCGCCCAAGCCCGCGCGCGCCGACGATGCGTTCGAATTCGGCCTTGCCGTGCTGCTACGGGGACTGGCCGAACCGTAATCTGCACGGGTGGACCACAACGAGTTTCTGAGCCGGCTGCACACCGACCTGATGGCGATAGAAGCAGTCGCGCTGGCCGAGGGCGGTGACCTCGGCCGACCGGTTCCCACGTGCCCGGGATGGACCGTCGCCGACCTGCTCGGCCATCTGTGGTCGGTCGAGGGCTGGGTCCGCGAGATCCTGCGCACCCGCGAGGTGGCGCAAGAGCGTGAACCGGCCGCCGACCCGACGCGGGCCGTCGCCGATTTCGTCGACGGCATCCCGGATTACCTGACCGCGATGCGGGCCATCAGCCCCGAGGAAGCGTGCTGGAACTTCGGGCCGCCGCCCCGGCTGGCCGGGTTCTGGGGCCGCCGCCAAGCGCACGAGCACGCGATACATCGCGTGGACCTCATCACCGCCTTGGGAAGCGACCCGCTCCTATTCGATCCGGCGTTCGCCGCCGACGGGGTGGACGAGGTGCTGTCGGTGTTCTATCCACGCCAGGTCCGATTCGGCCGCACCGAACCGATCGCCACACCGATCCAGTTCTGCGCCAACGACACTGGCGACAAATGGACCCTCGGAGACGGGGAACCGGTCGCGACGGTGACCTCCGACGCCGCCACGCTCTACCTCGGCCTGTGGAAACGGATCGACCTCCTCGACAGGTCGGAGATCGACGGCGATGACGGCGCGGCACGGGCGGCGCTGACACACGCGCTCACGCCCTAGATCGATTCGCCCTGATCGCAACCGTTCCCGCGCCGCGTTTCGGCGCCTAGCGTGTCGCGCGTGAACGAGGACTGGCTGGCCGTTTTAGTCGGCCTTGCCCTGCTGGCACTGATACTGGCCGGAGCCATTCCAGGCGGTGTGATCCCGTGACCGAGCAGCGCACCGATGAGCGGTCAACGGAACGATCGTTCGGAGTCGGATACGCGGTCGCCGGCGTACTTCTCGTAGTCGCACTCGGCGCGGCGACACGCTTCCTCGAAGCCCAGGTGCCCCAGTGGGCTGAGAGCACACCGTTCGCGAAGGTGGCCAAGTCCATCGAGTTCCCGGTTTACGCAATCGCTTTGGGTCTCGTCGGAAATGCCGTTCTCGCCAAGCTCGCGTTGCGCGACGCACTGTCCCAAGGCTTCCGCACCGAGTTCTTCATCAAGACCGGTCTTGTGTTGCTGGGAGCCTCGGTCAACCTCAAAGTGCTCGTGACCGCCGCTGGCCCGGCGATCATCCAAGCACTGCTGCTGATTTCGATCGTATTCGGGTTCACGTGGTGGTTGGGCGGCAAGCTGGGCCTGGAGGACAAACTGCGGGCCCTACTCGCATCCGCGGTGTCCATCTGCGGCGTCAGCGCGGCCATCGCCGCCGCGGGAGCGGTACAGGCGAAAAAGGAACAGTTGGCGTACGCCGCGTCGCTTGTCATCGCCTTCGCGCTGCCATCGATCTTCCTGCTGCCGTGGTTGGCGGACGTCTTCGGGCTGTCTGATGCCGTGGCAGGCGCGTGGATCGGTGGCAACATCGACACCACTGCGGCAGTCGCCGCTGCGGGCGCGCTCGCCGGCGAGGAGGCGCTACAGATCGCCACGATCGTGAAAACCACACAGAACGCGCTCATCGGAATCGTGGCGATCGCACTGACCGCATACTTCGCATTGAAGGTTGAGCGCAGATCGGCCGCTGACGCGCGACCGTCCGCCCACGAATTCTGGGACCGCTTCCCGAAATTCGTCCTCGGCTTCATAGCCGCATCGATCATCGGCACGCTGTATCTGCAGTACGCGAGCGATGGCAAGGCGGCGATCGCAACCGTCAACGACCTGCGCACCTGGTTCCTGATCTTCGCGTTCGTCTCCATCGGACTCGAGTTCTCGCTTCGGGGTCTGCGGGAAGCGGGCTGGCGACCGGTCGCGGTGTTCGCATCGGCGACGATCGTCAACATCGTCGTCGCACTCGGACTCGCCGCGGTGCTCTTCGGCACCTTCACGACCGGGTAACAGTTAATCTGGCGAAGTGCCGACAACCTTGTCACGGCGTGGGTTTCTGGCGGTCACCGCCGGGATGGCGCTCGTTGCCGCGTGTGGTTCGCAAAAGCCCGGCGAAGTTGCCAAAGACGGATCGGTGACCGTTCGCCACATCTTCGGCGAGACGAAGATCCCGGCGCCACCGCAGCGGGTCGTCAGCGCCGGCTTCACCGAGCAGGACGATCTACTCGCCCTCGGCGTCGTCCCGATCGCGGTGACCGACTGGTTCGGTGGTGAACCGTTCGCGGTGTGGCCGTGGGCCCAGCCCAAACTGGCAGGCGCTCAGCCGACCGTGCTGAGCCTCGCCGACGGCGTCCAGGTCGACCAGATCGCAGCGCTCAAACCCGATCTGATCGTCGCGACCAACGCCGGCCTGGATGCCGACACGTACGCCAAACTCTCCGCGATCGCGCCGACCATCGCGCAGTCCGGACGCGACGCGTTCTTCGAACCCTGGAAAGACCAGGCCACGATCATCGGCCAGGCCGTGTTCAAGAACGACGAGATGTCGGGACTCATCAAGGGCGTCGACGAGAAGTTCGCGGCCGTGGCGTCCAACAACCCGCAGTTCACCGGAAAGAAGGCGGTGTTGCTGGGCGGCACGCTGTATCGCGACAGCCTGCAGGCCCGGCCACCCGGGTGGCGCACCGAGTTCCTCACACAGATGGGCCTCACCGCCCCCGACGTGCCCGCCCTCATACCGCGCGATCAGTGGGCATCCGTGCTCGACACCGCCGATGTACTGATCTGGACCACCGAAAGCGACCAGGAGCGCGACGCCCTGCTCGCCGATCCCACGATCGCGCAGTTGAAGGCCACCCTGGGTGACCGCAACGTCTTCACCACCAAGGAGCTCGCGGGCGCGATCGCGTTCGCGTCGCCACTGTCGTATCCGGTCGTCGCCGACCAGTTGCCGCCTCTTCTGTCGCTCGTACTGGGTTAGCCGCCCGCGCGCTGAGCGGACGTGGTATCGGTCTGCCCGGCTACGAGCGACAATGTCGCGGAAACCGACTCACCTGCCCCACTGGCACCGTCGGCCGCTCTGGTCAAATCACATGCAGCACACAAGTATCGTCTCGCCGCATTGGCCTCTGCAATAACGCGCCCGAATGCGCGCGACTTTGTCGCTGATAGGTGGGCAGCGGAAATCGCGTGACCGAAGAGGCCGACGGGGCCAGAGTGACAGGTGCGATCGTCGGCGTGGGGCTCAAGCGAATGGTGTTGCGCACGAGGCTTTTTCAGCGACATTGTCGCTATTATGCGGGCGGGATGGCACCTGGCCCCAACAGTGCTACGACGCGACGTAATCGAGCGCCGAGTAGCGCCAGACCGGCGAGGCCAACCACCGCGCTGGCCCGAGTCCGCGGCCGACTGACAAGATTGCCCGGTGACAAGCACCCAGGAACACGAGCACCGCGGTACGGCGATCATCGGTTCGGCCTACTATCCGACGCTCGTCGCAGTGTTCACGGCCCTGGTGCTGATCTCCAATGTCGCGGCGACCAAGGGCGTCGCGTTCGGCCCGTTGCTCACCGACGGCGGCTTCATCGTTTTCCCGCTCACGTACGTGATCGGCGACGTGCTGAGTGAGGTGTACGGCTTCAAGGCCGCGAGCCGCGCGATCCTCATCGGATTCGCCATGCAGGCCCTGGCGGTGGTGGTGCTGTGGACCACCGTGCGCCTGCCCGCCGCACCCGACTATGCGAACCAGGACGCGCTGGCCACCACCGTGGAGTCGATCACCGGCCTGGCCGCGGCAGGCCTGGCCGGGTTCCTCTCCGGCCAGCTGGTGAACGCGGCGATCGTGGTGATGATCAAACAGCGCACCAAGGAGCGGCACCTGTGGGCGCGCCTGCTGGGCTCGACCGTGGTCGGGCAGTTCGCCGACACGCTGGTGTTCTGCGCGATCGCCGCACCGATCATCGGATTCGGCAACATGGGCTCCTTCGCGGTCTACGCCGCGATCGGCTGGATCTACAAGACCGTGATCGAGGCCGTCCTGCTCCCCGTGACCTACCGCGTGATCGCTGTCATCAAGCGCCGTGAGCCCACCTATCAGCTCGCTGTGTGAGGCTTCGATAAGGCAGCTCTGGCAACCTTCACAAACCCGTGTTGTTATTAGCTACTCGCGGGTAGTTTCATGCCATGAGTGTGGCATCGGATTTGATGGACGCACGGGGCGCGGAAACCGGCCCCGGTACTCCACATGACTATGGCGACCAGGCGCTGCTGCTTGAGTTCGCAAGTACCGCCGAGGTTTTGGCCTGGACGGACACGCTGCGGGAGGCCGGCCTGCCAGGGGTGATGGACATCGTCCCGGCTTCCCGGACGATCCTGATCAAGCTGGACGGGCACCGGTACCAGGCGCCGACACGGCAGCGGCTGAGCAAGCTGCAGCTACAACCGGACGCACTGGCCGGGCCACCGGCGGACGACCGGGTGGACATCACCATCGACGTGGTCTACGACGGCGCCGACCTGCATGACGTCGCGGAACTGACCGGGCTGACGCCGGCACAGGTGATCGCGGCTCACACCGGGAGCCCGTGGCGGGTCGGTTTCAGCGGGTTCGCGCCCGGCTTCGCCTACCTCGTCGACGGCGACGAACGGCTGCGGGTTCCCCGCCGCGCCGAACCGCGCACCAACGTGCCCGCCGGGGCCGTCGGGCTGGCCGGCGAGTTCAGCGGGATCTACCCGCGCAAGTCCCCGGGTGGCTGGCAGCTGATCGGCCACACCGACGCAGTGCTGTTCGACGTGAATCGAGACAGCCCGGCGCTGCTCACCCCCGGCATGTGGGTGCAGTTCCGGGCGATCGGTTAGGAGGCTCAGATGACCACCACATTGGAAGTCCTGCGCACCGGACCATTGGCGTTGGTCGAGGATCTCGGCCGGCCCGGCTTGGCGCACATGGGCGTCAGCCGTTCCGGCGCAGCCGACCGGCGGTCGCACACGTTGGCCAATCGCCTCGTCGCCAATCCCGGTGAGCGTGCCACGATCGAGGTCACGTTCGGCGGATTCTCGGCCCGCGTACGGGGCGGCGACGTCGCGATCGCCGTCACCGGAGCGGACACCGATCCGGCGGTGAACGGAGTTCCATTCGGCATCAACAGCATTCATCACGTCCACGACGGCGAGGTAATCTCGCTGGGCGCCCCGCATTCGGGTCTGCGCAGCTACCTCGCGGTGCGCGGAGGTATCGCCGTCGAACCGATTCTCGGCTCCCGCAGCTACGACGTGATGTCGGCGATCGGCCCGGCACCGCTGCGGCCCGGCGACGTGTTGCCGGTCGGTGAGCACACCGACGAGTTCCCCGAGCTCGACCAGGCGCCGGTGGCCGCGATCAGCGAGGACATCGTCGAACTCCGGGTGGTGCCCGGGCCACGTGACGACTGGTTCGTCGACCCCGACATCCTCACTCGCACCAACTGGCTCGTCACCAACCGCAGCGACCGAGTCGGGATGCGGCTGGTGGGAATGCCGATGGACTATCGGTGGCCAGATCGGCAGCTGCCGAGCGAGGGGGCGACCAGAGGTGCAATTCAGGTACCGCCCAACGGCTTTCCGGTGATTCTGGGGCCGGACCATCCGGTCACCGGCGGTTACCCCGTGATCGGTGTCGTCATCGACGAGGACATCGACAAACTGGGACAGGTGCGTCCCGGACAGACGGTCCGATTGCACTGGGCCTACCCGCGTCAACCTTTCGAGGTTAGTCAAGACACTTACGCGGAGCGCTGGTAAAACAAGAGTGTGGTCTCCCCGAATACCTACGCTCCTCACGTGCGCGGGGTTCTCCATACTGCACGCCTGGTCCACACCTCCGACCTCGACCACGAGACCCGCGAGGGCGCGCACCAGATGGTCATCGACGCGTTCGACGGTGATTTCACGGATGCCGACTGGGAGCACTCGCTCGGCGGCATGCATGCGCTGATCTGCCACCATGGTGCGCTCATCGCGCACGGTGCCGTTGTTCAACGCCGGATGCTGTACCGCGATATCGCCCTGCGATGCGGCTACATCGAGGGCGTGGCGGTCCGCGAGGACTGGCGCGGCCAGGGGCTGGGCACCGCCGTAATGGATGCCTTGGAACAAGTGCTGCGCGGGGCCTATCAGCTCGGCGCGCTGAGCGCCTCGGACGTCGGCCGGCAGATGTACACCTCTCGTGGCTGGTTGCCATGGCAGGGGCCGACGTCGGTGCTCGCGCCCTCGGGCCTGGTTCGGACCGCCGAGGACGACGGCGGCGTGTTCGTGCTGCCGATGGGCATCGAATTGGACACCACCGCGGCGATCGCCTGCGACTGGCGCGACGGCGACGTCTGGTAAATCGGCCTCACACCCGACGTGATGACCCGGTGAGGGGAAGTTCACGGCCGGGTCACCGCGGGCAGCTTTCGGGCAATAAACGCTTTCTAGCGTTTCCTCATGCCCAATCTGTTGAAGTCGAACCGCATCACCAACTGGGATCCCGAGGACACGGTCGCGTGGGAGGCCGGAAACAAGTTCGTCGCGCGTCGCAATTTGATCTGGTCGGTGTTCGCAGAGCACATCGGCTTCTCGATCTGGTCCATCTGGTCGGTGATGGTGCTGTTCATGCCCGAGGCGGTGTACGGCTTCTCCGCCGGTGACAAGTTCCTGCTCGGCGCCACCGCCACGCTGGTGGGTGGCTGCCTGCGGATCCCCTACACGCTGGCCACCGCCACCTTCGGTGGCCGCAACTGGACGGTGTTCTCGGCGTTCGTCCTGGTGGTGCCGACCACCATGACCCTCGTGCTGATGGCCAACCCCGGCCTGCCGCTGTGGCCGTACCTGCTGTGCGCGGCGCTCGCGGGCTTCGGCGGGGGCAACTTCGCCTCGTCGATGACCAACATCAACGCCTTCTACCCGCAGCGGCTCAAAGGCTGGGCGTTGGGGCTCAACGCGGGCGGCGGCAACATCGGCGTGCCGATGATCCAGCTCGTCGGCCTGCTCGTGATCGCGACCGCGGGCAACCGGGCGCCGTACTGGGTGTGCGCGATCTACCTCGTGGCCCTGGCCGTCGCAGGCATCGGCGCGGCGCTGTACATGGACAACCTCGAGCAGCACAAGATCGACCTCGGCGCGATGAAAGCCATTCTCTCCGAGCGGGATACGTGGGTCATCTCGTTGCTCTACATCGGGACGTTCGGCTCGTTCATCGGATTCGCGTTCGCATTCGGCCAGGTGCTGCAGATCAACTTCGCCGCGGGCGGCCAGACTCCGGCGCAGGCCTCGCTGCACGCCGCCCAGATCGCGTTCATCGGGCCGCTGCTCGGATCGCTGTCGCGGGTTTACGGCGGCAAGCTCGCCGACCGGATCGGCGGTGGCCGAGTCACTTTGGCGGTGTTCGGCGGCATGATCCTGGCCGCGGGCCTGCTGGTCGCGATCAGCGTGGTCGACGACCACAGCACCGGCGCGGCGACCGGCCTGATGATGGCCGGCTACGTGATCGGGTTCATCGCCCTGTTCCTGCTGAGCGGGCTGGGCAACGGCTCGGTGTACAAGATGATCCCGTCCATCTTCGAGGCGCGCAGCCACTCGCTGCAGGTCAGCGAGGAAGAGCGGCAGAAGTGGTCGCTGTCGATGTCGGGCGCGTTGATCGGCTTCGCGGGTGCAATCGGCGCCCTGGGCGGCGTCGGCATCAACCTCGCGCTGCGGCAGTCCTACCTGTCGAGCGGATCGGCCACCGCGGCGTTCTGGATCTTCCTGGCGTTCTACGTGCTGGCGTCGGTGGTCACGTGGGTGCGTTACGTCCGTCGCCCGGTTGCGACCCAGGTCACAGTGGACGAATCGCAGCGACACGCCTCAGCAATCGCCGGGTAACGACTTGGAAACACGGCCTGCATACACAGGAACCATGAGTGAGCCCGACTGGGCACCGCTCACCGGTTTTCGGGTGGCGGTGACCTCTTCCCGCCGTGCCGACGAACTGAGTGCGCTGCTCCGCAGGCGGGGTGCGACGGTGACGAGCGCAGCCGCCATCACGATGGTCCCGCTGCCCGACGACGACGAACTGCGTTCGCACACAGAGTCGTTGATCGACCTGCCGCCCGACATCGTGGTCGCCACGACGGGCATCGGGTTTCGGGGCTGGATCGCCGCGGCCGACGGCTGGGGGTTGGCGAACGAGTTGACCGACGCCCTCGGCAAGGCCCGCATCGTGTCCCGTGGCCCGAAGGCCACCGGCGCGCTGCGGGCAGCCGGGCTGCCCGAGGAATGGTCACCGGAGTCGGAGTCCTCGCGTGAGGTCGTACGGTATCTCGTCGAACACGGCGTCGCCGGCCAACGCATCGCCGTCCAGCTGCACGGCGCCACCGACGAGTGGGATCCGTTCCCGGAATTCCTCGACGAACTACGAGAGGCCGGCGCCGAAGTGGTGCCGATCCGGGTGTATCGCTGGCATCCCGCGCCCGCTGACGGGGACTTCGATCAACTGGTGGCCGGCATCGCCGAACGCCGCTTCGACGCCGTCAGCTTCACCTCGGCGCCCGCGGTGGCGTCGGTCCTGATGCGGGCGACCGAGATGGGAATCGCCGACCGGGTGGTGTCGGCCCTGCGCACCGATGTGCACGCGATGTGCGTCGGCCCGGTCACCGCCCGCCCGCTGGTTCGGCTCGGCGTGCCGACGTCGGCGCCCGAACGCATGCGACTGGGCGCCCTCGCCCGTCACATCACCGACGAATTGCCGCTGCTGCAGTCCCGCACGGTGCGGGTGGCCGGCCATGTGCTCGAGATCCGGGGCACATGCGTGCTCGTCGACGGCGTCGTCAAGTCGCTGTCCCCGGCGGCCATGGCGACCATCCGCGCGCTGGCGCATCGACCGGGTGCGGTGGTGTCGCGGTTCGACCTGCTCGGGGCGCTGCCGGGCAGCGGTACCGACACCCACGCCGTCGAGACGGCCGTGCTCCGGCTGCGAACGGCTCTGGGCGACAAGAACATCGTGTCGACTGTGGTGAAGCGGGGCTACCGCCTGGCCGTCGACGACTCCGAGATGAAAGATATGGCGCGGGCGCTATGAGCCTGGTATTGGTCGCACACGGAACCCGCAAGCCCGGCGGCGTCGCGATGATCGGCGATCTGGCCGACCGGGTGGCCGGGCTGCTCGACCGCAGGGTGCACGTCTCGTTCATCGACGTGCTCGGGCCGACCCCCGCAGAGGTACTCGCCACGCTGCCGACGGACCGGCCCGCGGTCCTGGTTCCTGCGTTCCTGGCCGCGGGCTACCACGTCCGCGTCGATGTGCCCGCCCACGTCGCTGCCAGCGGGCATCCGCTGGTCAGCATCACGCCTCCGCTTGGTCCCTGTCTCGGCACCGTTCGGGTCATCGCCGACCGCCTGGTCGAGTCGGGCTGGCGCCCAGGGGATTCGGTGATCCTGGCCGCGGCGGGAACGTCAGACCCGGGCGCGCAGTCCGATCTGCGCCGCACCGCGGCGATGCTGTCAGCCGTTACCGGCGACCGCGTAGAACTGGCCTACGCCGCCACCGGCGCCCCCAGCGTGGCCGACGCCGTCGCGGCGCAACGCCGCCGCAGCGGCGGCGACTCCATCTGCTCCTCGCGTCCGCGCCGCGTAGTTGTTGCTTCCTATTTGCTCGCCGACGGACTTTTCCAGGATCGGCTGCGTGCTTCCGGTGCCGACCTGGTGAGTGACCCACTGGGCACCCATCCGGGCATGGTCAGACTGATCGCGAACCGGTTCCGCCGGGCGGGCGTACTCAGCCTTCCTGCCGCGGCGTGAGCTCACCATTCTGACCGCGTAAGGCACAGCAAACACCGTCAGCAACAGCGCGGCACCGCCGCCGCCGACCGACAGCGCCACACTTCTGCGATCGGTGACCAATCCAGCACACTGTGCGACGTAGTCACTCGTAGCGAACGCCGGCCCCGCCAGGGTGTGCTGGTCGAGGTTGAGCAGATCCTGCTTGGCCGCGACCTCGTAATCGGGGCTGAAAGCGCTGCCACACGGGATGGGTTGCCCCGTCCGATCGACCGCGTTCAGGCCAAGCGGCAGCGCCACAGCAACCAACGCGCCGAGCACTGCCGACGCGCCCAGCAGATTCAGGATCGACCGCCCGAGCATTACTCATCACCCCCGTTCGAAGGTTCCCCCTCGGGTGCGAGTCTAAACATCTCCAGCGAACATCTCTAGTTAGCCAGTTGGGCATCACCCGGCACCGCCACCGTTGTTCAACTGTTGTTCACTTTGGCAAAGATCACGATCAAAACACGGCCTGTGCAGGTGGTTAACTTTGTAACCCAAGTTATTGACGCGCACGTGGCAGATCTCCGAGTGAATAGGCGAGTTGTACTCAGCTATCGTTATGTCGATCGTTGTCCGGAGTGTGCGGGGGTATGGGTAGGTTGCAGGTGACAAGACCGGGCTGCGCAGCGCGTGATAATGGCCAAAACTGCTGTGCCAGTGCCTGACTCAGCACCTGCGGAGCGGCTGCGTCAGAACCTGCTCAGCGCCCTGGAAAGCAGCAAGAAACCCATGTCGACCGCGCAGTTGCGCGACCACATCCACGAGCACTTCCGGGAACCCGTCGTGATCGAGGCGGTGTACCGGAACCTGACGGTTCTCGAACGCCGCGGTGACGTGCGCCGCCGCAAACTTCCTGGTCGTGACGCCCACTGGACACGCGCCGACTGATCAAGCCGCGATCTGGACGATTCCCGCGGATGTGACCCGGGTTCGGTAAACGGGAATCGACACCGCCGCGTCGTCGAGGCAGCTGCCGTCGTCGAACGCGAACGCCTGTTTCTTGATCGGTGACTGCACGGTTGCCCGGCCGCCACGGTCCCCGACGATTCCGCGCGACATCACCGCCGCACCCGAGAACGGGTCGATGTTGCCCACGGCGTGCAACGAACCGTCATCGAGTCGGAACAATGCCGCCTGAGCGCCGTCCGGCAACAACACCGCGACGCCGCGGCACGGCATCAGAAAGTCGTAGCGGCACGCTGTCGTCCACTCCGAAAGGGTTTGCGCATGGGAGTCTTCACGATCGTCGAGCAATGTCATTTCGCCTCCTGGAATCCGCGAACCTTCGGCATCCCGATATCGGTCGCGCCCGGCACCTTGCGGCCGGCGCGCTCGGTGAACGTGATGGTCGGATCGGCCACATCGGGCGCGTTGACGAACGACACGAAACGCGAGAGCTTCTCCGGATCCTCCAGCACGCCCTTCCATTCGCAGGCATAGCCCGCGACGTGGCGCTCCATGGCCGCCTCGAACTCCGACGCCAGGCCGAGGGAATCGTTGCACACGACGTCACGCAGGTGGTCGAGCCCGCCGTCCATGGCCTCCAACCACGGCGCGGTGCGCTGCAGCCGATCCGCGGTACGGATGTAGAACATCAGGAAGCGGTCGATGTAGCGGATCAGCGTCTCGTCGTCGAGGTCGCCGGCCAGTAGCTGCGCGTGCCGCGGCGACATTCCGCCGTTGCCGCACACGTAGAGGTTCCAGCCCTGCTCGGTGGCGATGATGCCGACGTCTTTGCTCTGCGCTTCGGCACATTCGCGCGCGCAGCCCGAGACGGCCATCTTGATCTTGTGCGGGGCACGCAGACCCCGATAGCGCTTCTCGATCTCGACGGCCATGTTCACCGAATCCTGTTGACCGTAGCGGCACCACGTGCTGCCCACGCAGCTCTTCACCGTGCGCAGCGATTTGCCGTACGCGTGGCCGGACTCCATGCCGCCCTCGACCAGCCGCCGCCAGATCTCCGGTAGCTGTTCGACGCGAGCACCGAACATGTCGATCCGCTGCCCGCCGGTGATCTTGGTGTAAAGGTCGAAATCCCTTGCGATCTCGCCGATCAGGATCAGCTGTTCCGGGGTGATCTCACCGCCCGGCGACCGCGGCACCACCGAATAACTGCCGTTCTTCTGGATATTGGCCAGGAAGTGGTCGTTGGAGTCCTGTAGTGAGGCCTGCTCGCCATCCAGGATGTGGTCGGAACTCGTCGAGGCCAGGATCGACGCGATCGTGGGTTTGCAGATGTCGCAACCTTTTCCGGTACCGAACTGCTCGATCAGACCGGAGAACGTGCGGATCTCGGTTGCGCTGATGATCTCGAACAGCTCGGCCCGGGATTGGGTGAAGTGCTCGCACAGCGCCTTGGACTGCTCGACGCCCTCGGCCTCCAGCAACTGCTTGAGCAGCGGCACACAGGATCCGCAGGACGTGCCGGCCAGCGTGCACTTCTTCAGGCCGGCGACATCGGCGCAGCCCCCGCAGATCGCCTCCTTCAAGTCACCCTTGGTCACGTTGTTGCACGAGCAGATCTGCGCGATATCGGGCAATGCGCCGACGCCGAGGGCGGACGCCCCGGCTCCACCTTCAGCCGCCGGTGCGATCAACGACAGTGGGTCGCCGGGCAACTCGCTCGCGACCATCGGGCGCAGCACGCCATAGGCCGACGCGTCGCCCACCAGGATGCCGCCGAGAAGCGTCTTGGCGTCATCCGAGAGAACCAGTTTGGCGTAGGTCTTCTTGACCGGATCGTTGACCACGACGTCCAGGCAGTTGGGCGTGCGCCCCTGGGCGTCACCGAAACTCGCCACATCGACGCCGAGCAGTTTGAGCTTGGTGGACATGTCGGCCTCGGGGAATTCGGCCTCTCCGCCGAGCAGCCGGTCGGCGACGACCTCGGCACTCGTGTAGCCGGGGCCGACCAGGCCGTAACAGCGGCCCTCGATCGCGGCCACCTCACCGATCGCATAGATACTCGGATCGCTTGTGACACAAGACAGATCGGTGAGCACACCGCCGCGTTGGGCGATGTCGAGACCGGCCTGGCGGGCCAGTTCGTCGCGCGGGCGCACACCGGCGGCGAAGACGACCACGCCGGCGTCGATACTGCTGCCGTCATTGAGCGAAAGCCGCACGGAGTCGTCGATGTCGGACTTGCGCAGCGGCTTGTTCCGCTGGACCGGCTGGATGCTCTCGGTGCCGACCCCGGTGTGCACCTCGATACCGAGACCGCGGATCATCCGGTTGAGCAGTGCGCCGCCTGCTGGGTCGAGCTGGGCCGCCATCAGGTGCGGCGACATCTCCAACACATGGGTCGTCAGCCCGAACGCGCGCAACGCGTTGGCGGCTTCCAGGCCGAGCAGCCCGCCGCCGATCACCACGCCGACCGGCGTCTTGGAGTCGACCGCGGCGAGTGCGCCGGCGCGGATGGCATCCAGATCGTCGAGGGTCCGGTAGACGTGGCAGTGCGGCAGGTCGTGGCCCGGCACGGGCGGCACGAACGCGTACGAACCGGTCGCCAGCACGAGGGTGTCGTAGTCGATGGAGTCGCCGTCGGCGGTGCGCACGGTCTTGGCGGCGCGGTCGATCTCGACCACCGCACTGCCGAGCCTCAACTCGACGCGGTCGTCGCCCGCATAGTCGTTGCCCGGAAGCGCCAACCGGGCCCGGTCCCAGTGCTCGGTGTAGCCGGTCAGCCCGACGCGGTCGTAGGCGGCGTCGGCCTCCTCGGACAGGACGGTCACCCGCCAGGTGCCCTGCTCATCCCTGGCCCGCAACGCCTCGACGAAGCGGTGGCCCACCATGCCGTGGCCCACGACGACGACGTTTTTTGTTGACTGCATACGGCGAGGTTAAAAAGCCGATATTGCCGAAATGTCGCGCTGTGTGAAGCGCCCATCACGGTGTGCTCACGGTTTGCCGAACGCACCTGTGAGGTCGCGGGCCGGTGAGGTGCGGCTAGCCGTGCTGGCGCGCGAGGGCCTGCCCGATCACGCGCGCACCCTCGTCGAAACGGGCCGGATCCGGGCCTGAGTAGTTCAACCGCAGGAACGGGCCTGCCGGCTCGGCGGGGAACCATTCCGAACCCGGCGCGACCAGCACCCCGTCGGCTTCGCAATCGCGGGCCAGGCGCTCGAGATCGGTGGCATCGGGCAATCGCAGCCACACGTGCAGCCCACCGCGGGGCACCTGGTCCAAATGCGCGTCGGGGACGTGTTCGTCCAGGCACGAGATCAGGAGGTTGCGGCGGGCTTTCAGCTGTTCGGCCAGATCACGCAGATGGGTGCGCCAGGCCGGTTGCGTCACCACGTCGAGTGCCGCGGCCTGCAACAGCCCGCTGACGTACATCGACTCGGCGCCGCGATCGGCGAGGATGCGCTCACGCGCGGGTCCCCTGGCGATGATCGCCGCCACCCGGATCGACGGCGACACACTCTTGGTCAGCGAACGCAGATAGATGACGTGGCCGCCGTCGTCATGTGCGGCGACCGGGCGCGCGGTCGTGTCGATACCGAAGTCGTGCGCCCAGTCGTCCTCGACGAGAAACGCGCCGTGCTTGCGCACGACGTCGAGCACCTGCTGGGCGCGCTCGGAAGTCCATTGCGCGCCAGTCGGATTCGCGAAGTTGGGTTGCGCGTAGAAGACCCTGGCGCCGGTCTCGGTGAAGGCCCGGGCAAGCTCGTCGGGATCGGGCCCGCTCGTGCCGCTCGGCACCGGAACCAGCCGCACCCCCGCTTGTGCGGCCGCGAGAATCGCACCCCAGTAACTGGGCGATTCGATGAGCAACGGTTGTCCGAACCCGACCAACGCGCGGAACGTCGAGCTGAGCCCGCTCTGGCTGCCGGGCAGGACGATCACGTCGCGCGGTGACGGCGCGCTGACGTTTGCCGGGCTCACCTCGGCGAGCTCCTGCGCGAACCACGCCTGCAATTCCGGCAGGCCCGGCGCAGGCGATCGGTTGAGTGCGGTGTCGCCGCGCGCGGCCCGCGCGACAGCGGCCCGCACGAGGCGTTGCGGCAACAGTTCGCGGTCGGGGTAGCCCGAGTGCAGCCCGATGACGTCGGGGGCGCTGCTGCGCAGGGGTGTCGACAGGACCGGGATGCGGGCGTGCGGAGATCGCAATGCGGCCGTCTGCCAACCGTAATCGGGCGGGCGGGCGGTGCGGACGGCCCGCACGAACGTGCCGACCCCTGGCCGGCTTTCCACCAGACCGAGGCCGCGCAGCGTGCGCATCGCTTTGGCGACCGTGACCGGGCTCGCGTTGTACTGAGCCACCAGCGCCCGGTTGGACGGCAGTTGGGCACCGGACGGTGCGGTGGCGATCCACTGTCGCAGACCGCTGACGATCCGCTCAGTGCTATCGTTATCCATGTTGGATCAGAGTAGCGCTACTACCCAGTCGCGGTCACCGCTATCGCAAGCCGGGCTCTGGTGGGGTTTGCTCGGCGTCACGGCCTTCTCGTTCACAGTCGTGTTCACCCGCGTCGCGGTCGGCGGTTTGTCACCGTTGTTCATCGGTGCCGGACGCGCCGTCGTCGCCGCTCTGCTCGCCACCACCGCGCTCGTCCTGACCAGGCAGGCCCTACCGCGCGGCAGGCAGTGGATACGGCTCGCAGTCGTCGCGGCCGGCATCGTCGCAGGCTTCCCGTTGTTGACGTCGTATGCGCTCACAACCGTGCCCGCCAGTCACGGCGCCGTGGTCATCGCATTGCTGCCCGCGGCGACCGCGGTCGCGGCCGTGCTACGCGGGCACGAGCGTCCACCGCTGGCCTTCTGGGTAGCGGTCGGGATCGGCGCTGTCGCCGCCGTGGTGTTCGCGATGATCCACGGCGGCGGTTTCGGGCATCTGAGCTGGGCCGACCTGTTGCTGTTCGGGGCCGTCGTCGCGGCGGCGATCGGCTACGCCGAGGGCGGGCTGCTCGCGCGTGAACTCGGGGCGTGGCAGACGGTGTCGTGGGCGCTCGTGGTGGCGGCGCCGGTCATGGTCGTGCTGACCGGCGTGTCGGTCATACAGCATCCGCCACACGCCACCGCCAATCAGTGGGCGGCGTTCGCCTACCTCGCCGCGGTCAGCATGTATCTCGGCTTCTTCGCGTGGTACCGCGGCCTGGCGATCGGTCCGATCGCCCAAGTAAGCCAGGTGCAACTCGTCCAGCCCGTGATGACCATCTGCTGGGCGGCGCTGATGCTGCACGAGGGTCTCACCTGGGTGACGGTGCTCGGCGGTGCCGCGGTGATCGCGTCAGCGGGGCTGGCGGTCCGAATCCGGCTCGGATGATCCGCCGAACGAAGCCGGTGGAACCCTCAGCAGTGCATCGACTTTCGGTTATCCGGCGATCAGAGATTCACCAGCAGCGTCGTGCTGTAAACCTCACCGCGCACCTTGCCGGGCGCAGGCGGGCCCTCGACGACCACCCACGCGCCGGTCGAACCCTGCTGCCGTGGACCCGTGACCGTGGTGAAACCGGTGCCCGCGCCGTCGGTGTGCAACACCCCGGCCGCGACACCGGGATCACCGGCGTTGCACGTGGCCGCCGACGACCGCGGCGTCTGGATCAGCCGCACCTGGTAGACGGTGTTCGGATCCGCGGTCTGCATACGCACGTCGGCGCGCACGGTGCCGGAATCGGGCGCGCCGATCTCGACGGATCCCGAACCGGTGCCGCTGCCATGGCCGACCAGGAAGTTCTCCATGACGAAATCGCACTGCCGGATGACGTTCTGTAGCGGCACCATCGTCATTCCCGAGGCCGCGGCGGGCTGAGCGCCGATACCGCTCAGCATCGCCGCGGTCGCCACCACGGGCACCATCGTCGCTGCGTATTTCCTGCGCCTACCCATGGCGTATGTCCTGCCTGTTCGTCGTGACCCCCACGGCCACATTATTTACGGGCAGGACACATCCGGCGCGGCTACCCCCGGCGGGCTAGGTCCAGCGCGACAGGATCTCCTTGACCTGGGCCGTGAGCGCCCACTGCAAAAACGGCCCGAAGGTGATGCGGCCGACCCCGAGAGCCGCGAGCTCGGCCCGGTCGGCGGAGTCCGGCGGTACCGTCACACTGACGGGCAGCGGTACCGCAGAAGTGAAGCGCGCCAAGCCTTCCGGATCCTTCAGGCCGGCCGGGAACAGCGAATCGGCCCCCGCGCCGGCCGCCTCGGTCAGGCGCGCGATCGCACGGTCCACACGGTCGGCGTCCTCGCCGTCGTTGCGCAGGAAGAGGTCGGTACGTGCGTTGATCACGACGTGGACTCCGGCGGCGTCGGCCGCGGCACGCAGTTCAGCCACCAACGCCGCATGCTCGGCCGAGGTGCGCAGCCGGCCGCCGTCCTTGTGCACGGTGTCCTCGAGGTTGAAGCCGACCGCGCCGACATCCAACAAACCCTCGATGATGCGGGCCGGCGCCTCGCCGTAACCGGATTCGATGTCCACGGACACGGGAACATCCACGGCGTCGGTGATCTGACGAACGCGCGTGAGCAGGTCGTCGAACGACATCACCTCGCCGTCGGCCTTGCCGATCGAATCGGCCACCGGGTGGCTACCCACGGTGAGTGCGGCGAAGCCCGCCTCGACGGCCAGATTGGCCGACCAGGCGTCCCAGACGGTGGGCAGGACGCCGGGGTTGCCCGGCCGGTGCAGCGCAAGCAGCGCCGACGCCCGCTCCTGCAAAACCTGTTGAGACAACATGCAAAAACCTCCGACTCCTCAACGTGACCTGTGTCACTCTCAACTCGGTGACGTGGCTAGCATTGGTTGTCGTACTGTGAGCCATGACACCCTTCAGCCCAAGGAGGTCACTTGTCCAGCACCACCGAATTCGCCGAACTGCACAATCTGATCGGCGACATGCGTCGTTGCGTCACCACGCTTGCTTCGAAGTACGGGGATTCCCCGGCCATGCGTCGCGTCGTCAATGATGCCGAAAGAATCCTCAACGACATAGAGCGACTCGACATCGACGCCGAAGAGCTGGAGATGCGCCACGGGGTCACCCGGCAGCGGCAGGGCGCCGAGAAGATCGCCATTCCCGACACCCAGTACGGAAGCGATTTCTGGCAGGACGTCGCCGACGAAGGACTCGGCGGATATCGATGAGCGCGTGGGCGTTTGACGCCCACCGCAACAACTGAACCTCAGAAAGGGAACCGTGAGCGCACCCACCGCTGACCGTCGCGCTACCGGGGTCTTCTCGACCACGCGAGCTCAGATCCCACAGCGCACCCTACGGACCGATCGGTGGTGGCAGGCACCACTATTGACCAACCTGGGGCTCGCGGCGTTCGTCGTCTACGCCACGGTGCGGGCCTTCTGGGGCAGTGCCTACTGGGTGGAGGACTACCACTACCTCACCCCGTTCTACTCGCCGTGCGTGAGCACGGCGTGCGCGCCGGGGTCGAGCCACTTCGGGCAGTGGGTCGGCGAGTTGCCGTGGTTCATCCCGATGGCGTTCATCTCGCTGCCGTTCCTGCTCGCCTTCCGGCTCACGTGCTACTACTACCGCAAGGCCTACTACCGGTCGGTGTGGCAGTCGCCGACCGCCTGCGCAGTGGCCGAGCCGCACGCGAAATACACCGGAGAGACGCGTTTTCCGCTCATCCTGCAGAACGCGCACCGGTACTTCTTCTACGCCGCCGTCCTCGTCTCGCTGGTCAACACCTACGACGCGATCGTCGCGTTCCATTCGCCCAGCGGATTCGGATTCGGCCTCGGCAACGTCATCCTCGTCGTCAACGTGATCCTGCTCTGGGTCTACACCGTGTCGTGCCACTCGTGCCGGCACGTCACCGGCGGCCGCCTCAAGCACTTCTCCAAACACCCTGTCCGGTACTGGATGTGGACCCAGGTGAGCAAGCTCAACACCCGGCACATGCTGTTCGCCTGGATCACGCTCGGCACCCTGGTGCTCACCGACTTCTACATCATGCTGGTGGCCAGCGGAACCATCTCCGACCTGAGATTCATTGGTTAGCAATAACACTCAAAGAGCAAGTGAGGATTAATGGTTGAACTCGAACGGCACTCCTACGACGTTGTCGTGATCGGTGCCGGCGGGGCGGGTTTGCGCGCGGTGATCGAGGCGCGTGAACGGGGTCTGCGGGTCGCGGTGGTGACGAAGTCGCTGTTCGGCAAGGCGCACACCGTGATGGCCGAGGGCGGCTGCGCCGCGGCCATGCGCAACGTCAACACCAAGGACTCCTGGCAGGTGCACTTCGGCGACACGATGCGCGGCGGCAAGTTCCTCAACAACTGGCGAATGGCCGAGTTGCACGCGCAGGAGGCACCCGACCGGGTGTGGGAGCTCGAAACCTACGGTGCGCTGTTCGACCGGACGAAGGACGGCCGGATCAGCCAGCGCAACTTCGGCGGCCACACCTACCCGCGCCTCGCCCACGTCGGTGACCGCACCGGCCTGGAGATCATCCGCACGCTGCAGCAGAAAATCGTCTCGCTGCAGCAGGAGGACAAGCGCGAACTCGGCGACTACGACGCGCGCATTCGGGTCTTCCACGAATGCTCGATCACCGAGCTGATCAAGGACGGCGACCGGATCGCTGGTGCGTTCGGTTATTGGCGCGAAACGGGCAATTTCGTGCTGTTCGAGGCGCCCGCGGTGGTGCTGGCGACCGGCGGCATCGGCAAGTCGTTCAAGGTGTCGTCCAACTCCTGGGAGTACACCGGTGACGGGCATGCCCTGGCGCTGCGGGCCGGCTCGAGTCTGATCAACATGGAGTTCATCCAGTTCCACCCGACCGGCATGGTCTGGCCGTTGTCCGTCAAGGGCATCCTCGTGACCGAGGGCGTGCGCGGCGACGGTGGAGTGCTGAAGAACTCCGAGGGCAAGCGCTTCATGTTCGACTACATCCCCTCGGTGTTCAAAGGCCAGTACGCCGAGACCGAGGAGGAGGCCGACCAGTGGCTCAAGGACAACGACTCGGCCCGGCGCACGCCTGACCTGCTCCCCCGCGATGAGGTGGCCCGCGCGATCAACTCAGAGGTCAAGGCGGGGCGTGGCTCGCCGCACGGCGGCGTCTACCTCGACATCGCGTCACGCATGCCTCCCGAGGAGATCAAGCGCCGGTTGCCGTCGATGTATCACCAGTTCATCGAGCTGGCCGAGGTCGACATCACCAAGGACGAGATGGAAGTCGGCCCGACCTGTCACTACGTGATGGGCGGCATCGAGGTCGATCCGGACACCGGCGCGGGTGCCACGCCCGGCCTGTTCGCGGCCGGCGAGTGCTCCGGCGGCATGCACGGCTCGAACCGGCTGGGCGGCAACTCGCTGTCCGATCTGCTGGTGTTCGGCCGCCGCGCCGGGTTGGGAGCCGCCGAGTACGTGCGCGCGCTGCCCGACCGGCCGAAGGTCACCGAGGCCGCGGTCGAGGACGCGACCCGCATGGCGCTGGCGCCGTTCGACAAGCACGACAACCCCGAGAACCCGTACACCCTGCACGCCGAACTGCAGCAGTCGATGAACGACCTCGTGGGCATCATCCGCAAGGAAGAAGAGATCGAAGCGGCGCTGACCAAGCTCGCCGAGCTCAAGGCCCGCTACGCCAACGTCACGGTCGAGGGCGGGCGGGTGTTCAACCCGGGCTGGCACCTGGCGATCGACATGCGCAACATGCTGCTGGTCAGCGAATGCGTCGCCAAGGCGGCGCTGCAACGCACCGAGAGCCGGGGCGGCCACACCCGCGACGACTATCCGGAGATGGACGCCAAGTGGCGCAACACCCTGCTGGTGTGCCGGGCCGTCGACAACGACGATTCCGTCGTGCCCGACGTGTCGGTGACGCCCGAACCGCAGGTTCCGATGCGGCCCGACCTGCTCGGGTGTTTCGAGCTCTCCGAGCTGGAGAAGTACTACACCGACGCCGAACTGGCCGAGCACCCGGAACGGAAGGGCTGAGATGGCTGCCTATGAAGCGAGTCTGCGAGTCTGGCGCGGCGACGACACCGGCGGCGGCCTGCAGGACTTCACGGTCGAGGTCAACGACGGCGAGGTGGTGCTCGACATCATTCACCGACTGCAGGCCACCCAGGCCCCGGACCTGGCCGTGCGCTGGAACTGCAAGGCAGGCAAGTGCGGGTCGTGCTCGGCTGAGGTCAACGGCCGGCCCCGGCTCATGTGCATGACGCGGATGTCGACGTTCGACCCGGCCGAGACCGTCACCGTGACCCCGCTTCGTGCGTTCCCCGTGATGCGGGATCTGGTGACAAACGTGTCCTTCAACTACGAGAAGGCACGCGAGATCCCGTCGTTCACCCCGCCGAAGGAACTGCAGCCCGGTGAATACCGCATGCAGCAGGTGGATGTGGAGCGCTCGCAGGAGTTCCGCAAGTGCATCGAGTGCTACCTGTGCCAGAACACCTGTCACGTGGTGCGCGACCACGAGGAGAACAAGCAGGCATTCGCCGGCCCGCGGTATCTCATGCGCGTCGCCGAGCTCGACATGCACCCGCTCGACACGCTCGACCGCAAGGACATGGCTCAGGACGAGTTCGGGCTCGGCTTCTGCAACATCACGAAGTGCTGCACCGAGGTGTGCCCCGAGCACATCAAGATCACCGACAACGCGCTGATCCCGATGAAGGAGCGCGTGGTGGACCGGAAGTATGACCCGATTGTGTGGTTGGGCAACAAGCTGTTCCGGCGATGATGACGAGCGCTTGCGCGAAGAGTCTGTCGGTATGTGGTGGGTTGATCGCTGTGACGAGCGTGCAACCTGTTGTGATGATCTCGGCTCGGGAGCGCAAAAGCCTGCACGTTCGGCACAGTGCATGGAAGGGGATGCCGAACCCTGAGCCGAACCCCGTGTTCACAACTTCAGAAAGGTATGTCCCGTCGTTTTCGCATTCGCGGACTGGGGTATGAGACGCGCGTAGGCTCGACACAGCAGCCAATCACCGTCGAAAGGCAGCTCATGAGTATGGGACATACCCACAGCGTCAACGACATTCGCACTGCGATCCGGGAGTTGTCGACCCGGGCTCAGTTGGCCCGCAAGGAGGGCCGCACAGCTGATGCGAGTGAGATCGAAGAGCGCATCGCTCGATATCGCGAAGAGCTCGCGCAGCGTCCGTAGCCGCCTGGTGCGCTAGCCGCCAAGCCGGCGGAACGTGCTGCGGTGGAACACGATTGGTGCCACGTCGTCGTGCACGGTGATATCGCTGACCCGCAGCACGACGATGGTGTGATCGCCGGCCGGCACCAGTTGTTCGATTGTGCTCTCCAGCCAGACACTGGTGCCGTGGATGAACACGGCGCCGGTTTCGCGTGACTCGGTCTCCAGGCCGGCGAACCGGTCCCCCGTCTTCGCTGCCAGGGTGCGCGCGGCCGCATCGTGAGACTCGCCGAGGACGCTGATGCCCAGCGACGGCAGATCCTTGAGCTTGGGCCACGTGGTCGAGGAGTTCTGCAAGCAGAACGAGACCAGCGGCGGATCCAGGGACACCGGCACGAACGTGCTGGCGGCGAGGCCGACCAGGGTGCCCTCCACCTCCGCCGCGATCGCGATGACACCGGTCGGGAAGTGGCCGAACGCCTCACGCAGCGATGTCGGGCTCAGATCTGTTGCGCTCATAGCACCTCCATCTTCACACGTGCGGGTGTGCGCCTGCCAGGTTCGGAATCGTTGTGAACGCAACTGCCTCCGACCCGGCTGCCGGTAACCTGACCCGCATCATGTGGATCCCGCTGCTCGCGATGGCCATTGCGGTCAGCCTGGAACCGTTTCGGATCGGGATGACCGTCGTGATGCTCAACCGGCCCCGTCCGCTGCTGCAATTGCTGACCTTCCTGGCAGGCGGGTTCGCGATGGGCACCGCGGTGGGCGTCATCGTGCTGTTCCTGCTGCGACCCGCGTTGGGATCAGCACATTTCACCCTGCCCAGGGTGCAGATCGTGGTCGGCGTGGTGGTGCTCGTGACCGCTGCGGTGGTCGCTGCGGGTGTGTTGGAGCGCAAACCCGGGCCCCGGGAACCGGGGCTGCTCGCGACGCGCGCCCGGCAACTGCTCAACGGCCGTTCGCTGTGGACGGCGGGCGCGGCGGGCCTCGGTATCGCGCTGCCGTCGGTCGACTATCTCGCGGCCCTGGCGCTCATCGTCGCGTCCGGCGCCGCGGCCGCGACCCAGGTCGGCGCGTTGCTGCTGTTTAACGTGGTGGCGTTCGGGCTCGTCGAGATCCCGCTGATCTCATTCCTGGTCGCGCCGGACCGCACCCGCGCGACCCTGACGGCACTGAACGACTGGCTGCAGGCACGGCGCCGCCGCGGGGTGGCCGTCCTGCTGGCCGCTGTCGGCTTGGTGCTGCTCGCTGTGGGGTTCGCCGGTCTCTGAGCGCGCTCAGGCGTCCAACCGGGTGAATTCGTCCTGCCGGTACTGCTCGACGCAAGCAGCACGCCGAACCTTGCCACTCGTGGTCGTCGGAATCGATCCCGGAGACACGAGGACGAGATCCCCGAGATTCAACCCGTGCGCGTTGGAGATCGCGGACGTGACATTGCTCTTGATCTCCTTGAGCCAGTGCACCGCCTCGACGGTCGACTCTTCCCGCTTCTTCACCTCGGCCACGGTCACCAGCTTCTCGGTGCTGTTCACCGGCACCGAGATCGCCGCAACCCGGCCACCGGTGATCTGTTGGACCGTGGCCTCGATGTCCTCGGGGTAGTGATTCCGTCCGCGGATGATCAGCAGATCCTTGATGCGCCCGACGATGAACAGCGCACCATCCGAGATGAAGCCCAGGTCACCGGTTTTCAGCCAGGGTCCGTCAGGCGTGCCGGGCGTGGGGTCGACGAGTGTGGCTCCGAAGCACTGCTGTTCCTCCGGTGAGCGGCTCCAGTAGCCGGCCGCGACATTGTCGCCGTGGACCCAGATCTCGCCGACCACGTCCTGCGCGCATTCCCGGCGCGACTCGACGTCGACGATGCGCACCATCGGTGACTGCGGCAGGTTGTATCTGACCAGCGCAGTGCCGGTTCCGGATTCGCACCGCCGGACCCTGCCGGCAGAGAGTTCGTCGGCATCGAAGCTGTCGACGTCCGACGACTCGCTCCACGTACCGGTGGCCACGAATACCGTCGCCTCAGCCAGTCCGTACGACGGACGCAGCATGTGATCCCGAAAATCGAAGTGGGCGAACCGATCTGCGAAACGCTCCAAGGTGGCCTGTTCGACCCGCTCGGCGCCGTTGATGATGCCCACCACGCCGCCCAGGTCGAGCCCGGCCAGATCCGCGTCCCTGGTCTTGCGAGCCGCGAGGTCGAAGGCGAAATTGGGCGCTGCCGAGAACGAATGGGCGTTCTCGGCCAGCGCTCGTACCCATCTGGCCGGCTTCTCCAGGAACGCAACGGGACTCGTCAACACGGCGCGATAGCCGCTCAGGATCGGTGCGCAGACACCCAGTACGAGGCCCATGTCGTGGTAGAACGGCAACCACGACACGATCGTCGCGTTCGCCGTCGACGTCCGGTCTGCATCCGAGAAGAAGCAGCGCATCAACTGTTCGAAATTGGCCTGTAGGTTGCGATGCGAAATCATCACACCGGTCGGCAGCCGCGTGGAACCCGAGCTGTACTGCAGATACGCCGTATCCGGGTACTCGACAACGCCGAGACTCGGAGCGTCTGATCCGTCTCGGGCATCGAGATCCAACGAGTCGATCTGGACGATCTTCGGTGCGGTGTCCAGGCGGGACTGATCCACATAGTCGCCGACATCCTGGGCGACCGAGGACGTCGTGAGAACAACCGACGGCGCGGTATCGGCGAACACCGCACTCACCCGGTCGTGACTCGAACCGCGATGAGGCAGTGGCAGCGGAACCGCGATCAGTCCGGCCTGCATGGATCCCAGGAACGCCAGGATGTATTCGAGGCCCTGGGGCGCCAGGATCACCGCCCGATCACCGGCTGAACCGTGCGCACTGATCTCGCGTGCGACATTCATCGTTCGCCGAGACAGCTGCGACCAGGTCAGGGTCTCGGAGACACCGTCCGGATCATGGGTGTAGTCGGTGAACGTGAAGGCCTCGGCGTCGGGGCGCAGGCTGGCACGCCCGTGCAGCATCGAGAGAATCGTTGACTGGGTGGACATCACGAGCCACCCCCTTGCGGGTTCAGCAGCGACAGGGCGGTGTTGACCAGCTCGGACATCGGATCGGTGCCGCCGCCGAAGGTCGCCTCGTTGGCCGGTGCGGTCACCTCCGCCGGGTCGAAGCCGTTCACCGGGTCCACCGTGATCGGTGCGGTCGCCGGATTGTCGTTGCGCGAATAACCCGCGTCCACCATGGGCAGCAACACCGCGTCGAGCTTGTTGAGCGTGCCCTGGTCGTAGCCGAGGTACTTGAACGGCAGCACCAGCGGCAGGTGCTCCTCGGGAACCAGGTACGTCGTCGTCGTCCCGCCCCTGGAGTTGACCGTGGTCCTGATGTTCTGCGGCGGAACATTGCTCGGATTGGTAAACGCGATCGCGGTGTGACCGGTGGCCAACCCGGCGATCGAGTTGATCACGCTCATCCAGTGGTCGGGCCGGTCCGGCCAGTCGGCGATGCTGTCGTAGGCGGAGATGAATTGATCCGTGTGGTACTGGCTTTCCACGGGAGCCGGTATGCGGTAGTCCATAGACGGCACGACGCTGCCGACGGGAAAGTTCTGGGTCAGGAAACTCTCGCCGAACGGGTGCTTGGCAATCGGATCACCGAACGTCGCGAAGCTGAGTTGATCCGGCGGCGGAGCGGTCGGATCGTTGGCCAGACGCGCTTTCACGGCGTTGACCACGAGCGCTCCCTCGGACAGCCCCATCGCTGTTCCCTTGCCACCGTTGCGAATCGCTGCGTCGAGGTTTCCCTCCCCCTCGTCGACCGACTCGCCGATGTCCGGCCCGTCGAGACCGATGCCGGGATAGATCTGCTCTCCGAGCGCACCGATACCGGGGAATATCCGTTCCAGGGTGTGCCCCTGAACCTGACCTGCCGGGTAGTCGACCTTCGTCCGCCTCATGCCGGGGAACCAGTGCTCGCCCGTCATACGGATGTACTCGTCGTACGGAATCCCGAGGACGTGAGCGCCGCCCAAGGCGTACGCGGTCCCTGGGTTTTCCGGCGTCCCAGCAGCCGGGCCGCCGGGAGGCGGCGGTGGCGGGGGCAGCAGCGTCTCATCGGCCGACGCAGTCCCAAGGACGCCGAACGCCCCGCTGACGCTGGTCGTCATCAACACTGCAAGTCCTGCAAGGAGTTTCTTCATGGCCACTCCTGATCGCCCGCTTCGGTTCGTAGTTTCACATACATGACGTGTGCCCGCTCACTCGGCAACTGCCGACGCACTCTCGGCCGGCGGCCGTGCGCGGGGCTTCCGCGACTCCAACCTCGATGGCCACCAGTTCGCCTTACCGACGAGGGTCGCGATGGCGGGCACCGTGATGGTGCGCACCACGAACGTGTCCAGCAAAATGCCCACGCCGATCAGGAATCCGCCTTGGACCACCATGCCGATGCTGGAGAACAACAGACCACCCATCGACGCGGCGAAGATCAACCCCGCCGCGGTGATCACACCGCCCGTCGATCCGAGCGTGCGAATGATGCCGTACCGCATGCTGTTCGGAGACTCGTCGCGCATTCGCGACACCAGCAGCATGTTGTAGTCGGCCCCCACCGCGACCAGGACCACGAAGGCCAGCGGAGGCACGCTCCAATGCAGCTGCTCGCCGAGGAAGACTTGAAACACCAGGACCCCGATACCGATCGCCGCGAAGTACGAGACCACCACGGAACCGACGAGATAGAGCGGCGCGATGACCGCCCGCAACAGCAACATCATGGTCAGCAGGACGACGATGAGCGTCGCGGCGATGATGAACCGGATGTCCTGCTGGTAGTAGTCGCGGGTGTCACGCAGTGCCGCAGGGAACCCGCCCATCGAAATCGTGGCGTCGGCCAGCGTGGTGTTCGGCTGGGCCCCGCGGGCGATGTCCTGGATCTGATTGACCTGGTCCATCGCGTCGGAGCTGAACGGGTTGAGTTTGGTTTGCACCAGATAGCGCACCGAGCGGCCGTCCGGCGACACGTAGGCCGAGGCAGCCTTCTGGAAGTCGGCCAGACCCAGCACTTCCGGCGGAATGTTGAACCCGGCCTGCGACGGATCCGCGGCGTTGTGCCGCATGGTCAACAGGAACGCCGATGCCTCATTCAGCCCGGCCGCGATCACCTTGACCTGCTTGACCAGTTCGTCGACGCCACCTGCCACTTCCCGGCTGCCGCCGGCCAGGCGGTTGGCGCCCTGCTGCAAGTCCTTCAAGCCCGCCTGCGGGCCGCCGGGCTTGTTCAGCCCCATGGCGTTGACGGCCTTGTTGACGCTGGCGAGGGCGGTGTTCAGGCTTTTCATCGTCGAGTTGAGTGACTGCGCGTCATCAACGCCCTGGAGTTCTTGCGCGAGCTGGTTGATCTGGTCGAGGCTGCCGTCGTTGTTCGCGTCGACCAGCCGCTGGAACTGCATGCGGGTGTCGCGGCAGGAGGGATTGGCATCGCAGACCGCATTGCCTTGCAGCGCGGTGAGGACCGGGCCGATCCAACCGAACATGTCCTTGACCGCGCGGAAGTTGACGCCCATCGAATTGGCGAGCGCATTGACGCTCTGCACGAGCTTGGCCGCGGTCTCGACGTCGCGCACCAGCTTGTCCCCGCCGTATTCGGTGCGAACCGAGGAGAACGCGTTCACCATGCTCGCGAGGCTGGGGGCGATCTGGTTGATCTGGGCGCGGACGTCGGCCAGGCTGTCGGCGAGCGTGTCGGCGCCGGCCGCCAGCCTGTTGAGGTCGCCGGTGCGCTGGCCGATCTGGGCGGAGCCATCGGCCAGCCGGTCACCGACGATGCCGGCCTGGAACGTGGCCCGGAACTCGGCGGGCACTTCCCCGAGGGGCCGGGTGATGCCGCTGACCAGACCGACGTCCGGCAGTTGCGCGACACGCGAGGCCAGTTGCTCCAGATCGGCGAGGGACCGGGGATTGACCAGACTGCGCGGCGACTGGATCAGGATGTATTCGGGGATGGACTGCGCGATGGGGAAATGGCGTTCCACGGCGGCATATCCGATCGAGCTCGGCGCCGACGGCGACACCACCTTGCGGTCGTCGTAGTTGTACTCCGCGAAAATCGCGCAGCTGGCAAGCAGTGCCAGCACCAGCAGGCTGGCAGCAAGATGCGGCACCGGGCGGCGCACGATCCGGATCCCGGACCGCCGCCAGAAGCCGGCGGTCAGTTCGCGCCGGGGCTTGACCCATCCGCGCGGTCCGGCCAGCGTCAGGATCGCGGGCAGCAACGTCACGCCGGCAAGGAACGCGATGCCGATACCGATCGCCGACGACACGCCCACCGTTCTGAACACGCCCATCTTGGCGAAGCTCAGCAGGAGGAAGGTGATGCCCACCATGGCGGCGGATGCGGCGATCACCTTCCCGATCGACATCATCGCCTTCTTGACCGCCTCATCGGAGTCGGCGCCCATCCGCAGGTAGTCGTGATAGCGGCTGATGAGGAAGACCGCATAATCTGTGCCCGCACCGGCCATGATCGCGCTCAGGAACACAATCGACTGGTTGGAGACTCCCGCACCGGTCAGTTGGGAGAAGCCCGACACCAGTGACTGCGCGATCAGCAGCGACGACCCGATCGTCACCAATGGCAACAGCATCGTGACGACACTGCGGTAGACGAGCAACAGCACACCGAGCACGAGCACCGCAATCGCGATCTCGATCGGCAGACGGTCCGTCTCGCCTGCGACGGTGAGATCGGCGACGGTGGCCGCCGGACCCGTCAGGTGCACTTCCAGCGGGCTGCCCGCGGTGCTGGTCTTGACGACTTCGGCCACTCGGTTGAACGACTCGAACGCGCGCGGCGTCCCGAGCTCGCCTTCGAGGCTCACCGGCAAGACCCATGTCGTCTTGTCCTCGCTCGTGAGGAATTGCCTCAGTTGTGGAGTGTTGAGGAAATCCTGCACGGACACGACGTCCGCCTGATCGTCGCGTAGAGCGTCGACGAGTTTGCGGTAGGCCGCCTCGTCGGCGGGTTCCAGCCCGTTTTCATTGATCAGCGCGACCAGGAGAAGGTTGTCGTTGCCGGGTTCCTGGAAGGCTTCGGTCATCTTCTGCGCGGTGACGCTCGACGGCGCATCGCTGGGAAGAACGGCGAGAGGATGTTTCTGGGCCATCTCGCCCAGCGACGGAAACGACAGCGGCAGGGCGATCAGCATCGCGACCCACACCCCGATTACCGCCCAGGGCCATCGCACCACGAGATCAGCTAGCCGTCGCATATCGTCCTCACCCTCGCGCCGGGGTGCATCGCGGAAAATCCATCGCCATCGTTTTGCTCCCCGCTACGCGACGCGTCCCCAGTGCCCGACGTCAGCAACCCGCGAAGACACGGACTTCATCGCGTTCAGGTATCGGGTGACCGATTTCCTCGCGATCGGGTTGTCCGGATGCATGATCGCCATGGCCGTGCCTTCGCCGTAGCGGAAGATGTAGATCGTCAGCTGGTAGGAGAACCGCCCGTCCGGGTAGATGCCGATGTTGTTCGCGAGGCCCATGTCGGCCGCGGCGAGGATGGCGTTTAGCGGCGCCGCACCGCCGTGCAAGAAGTTCGACACCGGGAAGTTCGGTCGTGGCCAGTTCAACCACGGCGCTCCAGTACGCGGTAATACGGAACTCTCGCCATGTCGAGGCTCGAATCGAAACAGGACTGCGCTGCCCAGGCGGCCTCACCGAAAGAGGTCGCGGCAACCGGAACGGTGATCGGAATCAGGCCGGTGAACCAACCCTGCGTCATGAAATTGTCGCCGGCTTTGCGCGAATCCCGCGGGGTGAGCCCGTAATACGTGAGTGCACCGGTGAACTCATGTTCCACCAGGCCCAGACAGGCGAACAAGCCGCCGACGAAGCGTGCGCCTGCCGCCGTGCACGCTGATTCGAACCGTTCCGTCTGGGCCGCGTCCATCAGGAGTTCTGACGTCATGTCACTTCGCGTCGACTCATGCGGGTTACCCAGGGGGAGCGGGAATTCCGGGAAGCCGTCGCTGTTGTTCTCGGCGAAGTCGAGCCATGCGCGCACACCGGGCGAATCCAGGGTCAGCGCCGAAGCGTATTCGCGTTCGCGGACACAGAAATCGTCGAAGCTACCGGCATCGGGCAGGGAAAGGGCCTGACCGCTGCCACTCAGCGCCGAATACATGCCATTGGCTTCCATCATCGTCGTGCCGATCAACGTCGCATCGCCGTGCACGTGATCCATGGCCGCGAAGAATGTAAAGAAATTGTCGTTCTGGATAATTCCGAAGGTGAAGCAGCCCCATTCCAATGGATTGGGGATCGCGACGACGTGTTCGCGTATTTCGTCGACCGTCATGGGACCGTGATCGACGGCCACGAATTCAATATCAGCCGGATCCTCGATGCTATGCCTGACGAATTTGCCAGAGTCGGTCTCTTCGAACCAGCTGCGGAATGTGTCGTGGCGACGGAGGTACGCATTGACGGCATGGTCCATGGCCGCGATGTCACATTGCCCAGGCACCTCACAGCTCGCGATGATCTGCCGGGAGAAGTTCAGTCCCGCGGCACTCCGATCACGGTAATTACGTAGATGTTGGCTCTGCATGTAGCTAACCGGCACGGAGCTGACCGGAGCCCGGCTCGCGATTTCCTGAGCCGCCGCTGTCGGGTGCCACGAGGTGACCGAGCCCGGGCTCAACGACCATTCATCAAGTGCGCCAACAGTTATCTTCCCGATGCGCAAAACGCGGTCCTCCCAGTTCGGCCGGTCCCCCGATCCGGCATCTCACGTAGCGGCGCCCAACCTACCCCTTTGCCCGACACTGGAAACGAAGCCTCGCATACCTGAGGTTCACGTGCCATAGTGTGCGTCGACGGGGGTCCTCTGGAAGACACATTTCGCAACGGGTGCAATTTTTTGTGCCCCTTGCCGCTAACCTGACCGCCGAGTAAGTTACCGGAGCGTAACGTCAGAGGGAAGGGGCCTCTAATGGTTTCCGCCGAACTTCCGAACGAGCCTCCCCGCTTTGCCATCGTCGGCTACGCAGCGCGTTTCCCGGGGGCGCCGGACGCCGACGGGTTCTGGGACGTGTTACGCGAGGGTCGCGACGCGGTGTCGGAAATTCCCGATGACCGCTGGGACGTCGATGAATTCTTCGACCCGGAGCCCGGCGCGCCCGGCAAGGTCGTAACCCGCCGCGCGGGTTTCGTCGATGACGTGACCGGATTCGACGCGCCGTTCTTCGGCATGTCGACACGCGAGGTCAGGCTCATGGACCCGCAGCACCGCATCTTGCTGGAGACTGCGTGGCGCGCGGTGGAACATTCGGGTACCGCGCCAACAGCTCTCGCGAACACGAACACCGGTGTCTTCGTCGGTCTGGCGACCCACGACTACCTGGGCATGGCATCCGACGAGCTGACCTATCCCGAGATCGAGGCCTACATGGCCATCGGCACCTCGAATGCTGCCGCAGCCGGCCGGATCAGCTACCGGCTGGGCCTGCAGGGTCCTGCAGTCGCCGTCGACACAGCCTGTAGCTCGTCGCTCGTGGCGATACATCAAGCGTGCCAGGCGCTGCAGTTGGGCGAATGTGACCTCGCGCTGGCCGGTGGCGCGAACGTCCTGCTGACTCCCGCGACGATGATCACGTTCTCCAGCGCGCACATGTTGGCGCCCGACGGGCGGTGCAAGACTTTCGACGCGGCGGCGGACGGCTACGTGCGCGGCGAAGGATGCGGCGTGATCGTCGTCAAGCGCTTCGAAGACGCGGTTCGCGACGGTGACCGCATCCGGGCGGTGATCCGCGGCAGCGCGATCAACCAGGACGGCGCCTCGGGTGGTCTGACGGTGCCGAATGGTGTTGCCCAGCAACGGGTTATCGCCGATGCCTTGAAACGTGCCGATCTGGAGCCTCGCGACATCACATACCTGGAGGCGCACGGCACCGGGACATCGCTGGGCGATCCGATCGAGGCCCAGGCCGCGGGTGCGGTGCTCGGCGCCGGGCGCGATCCCGGCCAACCGCTGCTGATCGGCTCGGCGAAGACGAACATCGGACACCTCGAAGCAGCCGCGGGCATCGCAGGCGTCATCAAGGTCATCCTGTCGCTCGAGAACGAGACTTTGCCGAAGCACCTCAACTTCGAGAACCCGTCTCCGCACATCCCGTGGGACCGCCTGCCGGTTGAGGTGGTGAAGGAGACCGTTCCGTGGACACGCAACGGCAGGCCCCGCATCGCGGGTGTCAGCTCATTCGGGTTCGCTGGGACGAACGCACACGTCATCATCGAGGAAGCTCCCGAACCGCCTGCCGCGGAATCGGATCCGGCCGAGAAACCCGGGCCGGATGCCGCCGCGGCTGCGCGGTTCAGCGTCCTTCCGCTGTCCGCGCGTACGCCCGCCGCGTTGGTGCAGATCGCCGCGCAATACCGGGACTGGCTGCGCACACACCCGCAGGCCACCTTGGCGGACGTGTGCTTCACCGCCGGCGTGGGACGGGCACACCTCGAGCACCGCGCCGCACTGGTGGTCGATTCGCGAGATTCCGCGATCGAGCTGCTCGGCGCGCTCGCCGACGACCGCCCGGCGCCCGGCCTGGTTCGCGGAGAATCCCACGACACCCCGAAGACGGCGTGGCTGTTCACCGGTCAGGGCAGCCAGTACCCCGGCATGGCACGGGAATTGTTCGACACCGAGCCGGTGTTCGCCGAGACGCTGAAGCGCTGCGCGGCCGCGGTCGACGGCGTACTCGAAAAACCGTTGCTGGACGTCATTTTCGATCTCGACAGTGCAGATGCCGAAGAGACTCTGCGGCAAACGTCCTACGCGCAGCCCGCCCTGTTTGCGGTGGAGATGGGCCTGGCGCGGCTCTGGCAGTCGTGGGGCTTCGATCCGGACGTGGTGCTGGGCCACAGCGTCGGGCAGTATTCGGCGGCCTGCGTGGCCGACGTGTTCAGCCTGGAGGACGGCGCGCGGCTGATGGCCGAACGCGGCAGGTTGTTCGGCAGCCTGCCGGCGGGTGGCCGGATGGTTGCGGTGTTCGCCGCCGCCGAGCGGGTCGAGAGCCTCACCGACGAGTACCCGGCGCTTTCCGTCGCCGCCTACAACGGCGCCAACACCGTGCTGTCGGGCCCCGCACCAGACCTGGAGAAGGCCGTCGCCGGACTTGCCGCCGACGGCATCCGGTGCGACTGGCTCGACACGAGCCACGCGTTCCACTCCGCGCTGCTCGACCCGATCCTCGACGAATTCGAGGCGTACGCCGGGCAGTTCACGTTCAACGCGCCGCAACGGCTTCTCATCGACAACCGCACCGGTGCCGCGCTCGGCAGGAGCGTGAAACTCGATGGTGCCTACTGGCGCCGGCATGCCCGCCAACCGGTCGAATTCGCCAAGAGCGTGCGCACCCTGTCCGAGCTGAACTGCAAGGTGCTGATCGAGATCGGCCCGCGGCCGGTGCTCACGGCGACCGCGCTGAGCGCGTGGCCCGACCCGGCCACCGCGCCGCGCGCCATCACGTCGATGCGCCGCAACACCGCCGATCATCGGCAGATCATCGAAGCCGTCGCCGACGCGTACGTTTTGGGCCACGTGCCCGACTTCGCTGCCTTCCGGCAGCCGCACGCACGAAAGCTCGACCTGCCCACCTATCCGTTCGAGCGCCGCCAGTACTGGTTCTCCGACAACCGAAACGGTGAGCGGGAGAGCATCACCCCGCAGGCACCGGTCGCCGCACGCACCCAGGCCGTGCAGCTTCTCGAGGACGGCAAGATCGAGGAACTCGCGGCGCTGCTCGACGGTACCGACGGCGATCATCAAACCCTCGCGGTGTTGAGAAAGCTTGCGCAACAGCACAATCGGCAACGAACAACGCAATCCATCGCAGACGGCCGCTACGAGTTCCGTTGGGAGAAGTTCCAGGCTCCGCGCACCGCTACGGACGCAGACACCAAAGCCACCTGGATCATCGTCGGTGATGAGTCCCCGGCGGTGCAGCCGTTGGTCGACACGCTCACCGCACTCGGTCAGCAGCATCGATTCCTCGGCTTGCCGGCATCAGACGCCGACGAGCAACGGCTCGCCGACGCGCTGCGCGCCGCCGCGGCGGACGGCGGGAGCCTGCGCATCCTTCATGTCGCGGCTGTCGATGCGGACCAGAGCGCCAAGGCCGTCCCCTCGATGCGATCGCTGCTGCGGATGCAGCACCGAATCCTCGGCGGGACAAGGCGTCTCTTCCGCGCCACCGTCGCAGCAGAGGTCAGCGCACCGATCTGGATGGTGACCCGCGGCGGACAGCGGGTCACCGACACCGACACCGTGTCACCGGATCAGAGCTGCCTGTGGGGCTTCGGTCGGGCCGCAGCGCTCGAGCTTCCGCAGGTATGGGGCGGACTCGCCGATCTCTCCGGAGGTACGGCCGACGAATGGTCCCGGATCGTCGATGCCATCTCGGCGCCGCGCGCCTCGGCCAGGGAAGACCAGATCGCAGTGCGCGATGGCGCGGTCCACGTGCCCCGGCTGGTCCGACGAGGCGACCAACCGACCGGCGCTCCGCTCGAACTGCGCGATGACGCAACCTACCTGGTGACCGGCGGCCTGGGTTCGATCGGTAAGGAGATCGCCGGCTACCTGGCCGGGCACGGTGCGAAGCACGTGGTCTTGACCAGCCGACGCGCGCCCGGCGAGACCGCACAACACATCGACGCGCTGGCCGCACAATACGACTGCGAATTCCGGGTGATCACCGCCGATGTCGCCGACGCGCACGACGTCGCGCGTCTGCTGACCACCATCCAGGCTGAGCTGCCGCCGCTAGCCGGTATCGTCCATGCCGCCGGTGAGATCGGCACCACGCCGCTCGGCGACCTCGACTTCGACTCGCAACAAGCCGAGGTGGATCGAGTGTTCGCCGGAAAGGTCTGGGGTGCCTGGCATTTGAGCGAGGCCGCCGCCGACCTGAAGCTCGACTTCTTCATCAACACCTCGTCGATCGCCTCGGTCTGGGGTGGATACGGCCAGACCGCGTACAGTGCGGCGAACGCGTTCCTCGACGGGCTGGCCTGGCGGCTGCGTGAGCAGGGTATCGCCGGTATCAGCGTCAACTTCGGTCCGTGGTCGGCCGGTATGGCCGACGCGGAGGCCCGTGCGCGCCTGGAACAGCGCGGGATTCGCACACTGGCTCCGGCCGATGCCCTCGCGGGCCTGGCAGACGTCGTATCGGCCGCCGAGGCGGCCGGTCCGGTCCAAGGAGTGGTGGCCAGGATCGACTGGGCCCGATTCCTGCCGCTCTACCAGCAGGCGGGGCGACGGGCGTTCCTGTCGGAGTTGGAGCGCGAGGTGCCCGCCCTGTCGACGCCCACGGCGCCGACCGCGACCCCTTCGGGTAAGACCCAACTGGTCGAGCGGCTCACCAATGCCCCGGTGCAGCAACGCAAGAAACTTCTCACCGATCACCTGCGTGCCGCGGTGGCGGAGGTGACGCGGGTCGACGACGCGGAAATCCGTGAGGACGCCGGGTTCTTCGACCTCGGCATGGATTCGCTGATGGCCGTCGAGTTGCGGCGCCGCATCGAACAGGGTGTGGGCCACGAGATTCCCATCACGCTGGTGATGGATCACCCCCGGATCTCCGACGTGGCCGACTACCTGCTCGGGGAGGTGCTCGGCCTCAACGACCAGGCATCCGCGAAGAAGCCTGTGTCGACGGCCACGACGCGCACGGACGAACCGATCGCGGTCGTGGCGGTGTCGTGCCGATTCCCCGGCGCACCCAACCCGGAAGCCTTCTGGGAGGTGCTGTCCGGCGGTATCGACGCGATCCGGGAGGTTCCGGAAGATCGCTTCGACATCGACGAGTTCTACGACCCCGATCCGGAGACCGCGGGCAAGACCTACACGCGCTTCGGCGGATTCCTCGACGGTATAGACGGATTCGACCCGGAGTTCTTCGGCATATCCCCGCGCGAGGCCGTCTGGATCGAACCCCAGCAGCGGCTGATGCTCGAAACGGTGTGGGAGGGCCTCGAACGAGCCGGCTATGCGCCGTCCGCACTGCGCGGCAGCCGAACCGGCATCTTCGCAGGCGTGGCCGCCAACGAGTACGCGCACCTGCTGTCGTCGGAATCCATCGACAAGATCGAGCCGTACTTCATCACCGGCAACGCCCTCAACGCCATCTCCGGGCGCGTTGCCTTCGCGCTGGGTTTCGAAGGCCCCGCAGTGGCAGTCGACACCGCGTGCAGCTCGGCGTTGGTCGCGGTCCACCAGGCCTGCCAGGCATTGCATGCCGGCGATTGCGATCTGGCCTTGGCCGGCGGGGTGAACGTCCTGCTGAGCCCGGTGACGGTCGTCGCCGCATCACGTGCGCGAATGCTCTCCCCCGTCGGGCGCTGCAAGACGTTCGACGCCTCCGCGGACGGCTACGTGCGCAGTGAGGGCTGCGGCATTCTCGTACTCAAGCGGCTCAGCGACGCACAGCGTGACGGGGACCGTATCTGCGCGGTCATCCCCGGAAGCGCGGTCAACCAGGACGGCGCATCCAGTGGGTTGACCGTTCCCAATGGTGGTGCGCAGCAACGCCTTATCGGGACGACGTTGGCTCGTGCGGGTTGGACCGGCGGCGATGTCGATTACCTCGAGGCACACGGGACGGGCACCCCGCTGGGTGACCCGATCGAGGTTCAGGCGGCCGCGGCCGCCTACGGCGACGCGCGGGAGGCGGACCGGCCACTGCTCATGGGATCGGTCAAGACCAATATTGGTCACACCGAATCCGCTTCGGGCGCAGCGGGTCTGATCAAGGTCGTGCTGTCGTTGCAGCACGAGGTGTTGCCACAGAGCCTGCACTTCGACAATCCGTCGCCCCACATCCCGTGGGATTCCCTGCCGGTGCGCGTGCTCGACAAGGCCGTTCCGTGACAGGCCAACGGCAGACCACGCCGCGCGGGCGTCAGCTCCTTCGGATTCACCGGCACCAACGCGCACGTGCTGATCGAGGAGCCCCCGACGCCGTCGGCCGCCGACGACGCGGCAACCCCCGAGCCCACGGAGCCCGACGCCCACGCTCCCGTCCATGTCCTCGCCCTGTCCGGGCGGTCACCGGAAGCACTCGTCGAACTGGCGCGGCGGTATGGCGCCTGGCTCGGTACCCACCCCGATGTCGACCTCGCCGACGTCTGCCGCACCGCGGGCACGGGCCGCTCGCACTTCGAGCATCGCGCCGCGCTGGTGGTGGACTCGATCGAGCGCGCGCGTCAGGGGCTGGACGATCTGGCCGAGAACCGCACGCGCCCTGGTGTCGTGCGCGGTGAGCACACACACCACCCGACGACCGCGTGGCTGTTCACCGGACAGGGCAGCCAGTATCCCGGGATGGCGCGTGAGTTGTTCGACGCCGAGCCGGTTTTCGCCGAAACCGTGAAACGCTGCGCCGACGCGGTCGACGGCATCTTGCCCCACCCGTTGCTCGACGTGATGTTCGCCACCGATCGCGAGCTCGGAGACCGCCTGCGGCACACGTCCTTTGCGCAACCGGCACTCTTCGCCGTCGAGATGGGCCTGGCCCGGCTGTGGCAGTCCTGGGGTATCGAACCCGACGTGGTGCTGGGCCACAGCGTGGGCCAGTACGCGGCGGCATGCGTGGCCGGAGTGTTCAGCCTCGAAGACGGCGCACGGCTGATCGCCGAGCGCGGCCGGTTGTTCGGCAGCCTCCCCGACGGCGGGCGCATGGTCGCGGTCTTCAGCGACGCCAAGCACGTCGAGACGATCGCGGGCGAATTCCCGCGTGTGTCGGTCGGTGCCTACAACGGACCCAACACCGTGCTGTCCGGCCCAGCCGAGGACCTCGAGCGAGCGGTCGCCAAGTTCGAGGACGAGGGGATCCGCTGCACGTGGCTGCAGACCAGCCACGCCTTCCACTCGGAGTTGCTCGATCCGGTGCTCGACGAGTTCGAATCCTTCGCAGCGCAGCTGCAGTTCAATGCCCCCACGTTGCCGCTGGTCTGCAACCGCACCGGCGCCGTCCTCACGGCCCAGAACCCGATCGACGCTCAATACTGGCGGCGCCATTCCCGCCAGCCGGTCCAGTTCGCGGAGAGTGTGCGCACCGTGGCGGCGCTTGGCTGCTCGGTCTTGATGGAGATCGGTCCGCAACCGGTGCTGACCGGGGCAGCCGTGCAGGTCTGGCCCGAGCACCTGCCCGCGCCGCGGGCGATCGTCTCGCTGCGCAAGGGTATCGATGATCGGCGCCAGATCGCCGATGCGTTGGCCGCGGCCTACGTCGGCGGTCACCGACCGGATTTCGCTGCGTTGCACCGCCGGTCCGGCCGCAAGCTGGAATTGCCGACCTATCCGTTCCAGCGCCGCCGCTTCTGGCCCAAGTCCGCGGCCATCACGGTCGACGGCCCCGCCGGGTCGGGAATCCTCGGCAGCGGCAAGGATCTGGCGTCCGGCGACTCGATCTACACCAGCAGACTGTCGGTCAGGTCGCAGCCGTGGCTGTCCGATCACGTCATCTACGGCACCGTCGTCGTGCCCGGCGCGACGTATGCCGCCATGGCGCTGGCCGCGGTCGGAACCCCGGCGCACGCCAGAGACGTCTTCTTCTACGAGCCGATCATCCTGCCGGAGAAGGCGTCTCGTGAGGTGCAGCTGACGCTGCATCCCGTGCACGACGGGGAGTGGAAGTTCCAGGTGCACAGCCGTCCGTACGGCGAACGCGGCGCCGAATGGTCGTTGAACGCCGAGGGAACCGTCGTGAGCGGTGCCGCCGACGACGGCGACGAGCCCGCCGCCGAGGACGCGGCGCCGATCGACGAAGCGATCGAGCGGATGAATCGCATGCGTCCGCAGGAGCTGTTCGAGACCTTCGCCGACTTGGAACTGGCCTGGGGCCCAACGTGGTCCGGTTCGCTGAAGTCGCTGTGGCTCGGTGACGGCGAGGCCGTCGGCGACATCCTCGTCGGGGAGGAACTCGCCGAACAACTCGGGTCGGAGCCGATGCACCCGGTGCTGATGGACCTGTGCACCGGGGTCGCCTTCCCCGCATTCCCCGCACTTCTCGCGGCCGAACAGGGCGTCAACGACCTGTTCCTGCCGCTGCGGTACGGGCAGGTGACGTTGAAGGAGAAGATGCCTCGGCGGTTCTACTGCCGGGCACGCTGGCATGAAAGCGCCCTCGACAGCGAAACTCAGGTGTTCGATCTCGACTACCTCGACCGAGATGGCCGTCATCTGGGCGGCATCCGCGAGTTCACGGTCAAACGCGCACCGCGCGAGGCGCTGCTGCGCGGCCTCGGCGGCGATGCCACGCGATTGCTCTACACCCTCGGCTGGCATGAGGTTTCGCCGCCGCAGGCCGATGAGACCGGCACGCCCGGCGGCACCTGGCTGATCGCCGGATTCGACGAACTGGCCGCGAACGTGCCGGGGTGCATCCCATTCGACGCGAGCAGCGTTTCCGAGCGACTGGGACAGGTGCTGGCTCAGGCCACTGAACGTGGTGTGCCGTTCTCCGGCGTCGTGTGGCGCGCCGCCGGTCCGGCCGCCGCGGAGTCCAGCGCCGAGGCCGCGGCCCGGCTCGAAGCGGAGATCGCGAACCTTCTCGACGCCGTGCACACCGTGCAGGGCGGCCTGAAGCTTCCCAACGGCCTGTGGATCGTCACCGAACGTGCCGTGGCCACCGAGTCGGGCGAGCCGGTCGACCCCGTGCAGGCGTCGCTGTGGGGTTTCGGCCGCACCACGATCAACGAGGAACCTGCGCTGCGCGCCAGGCTCGTCGATTGCGACGGCTCACCCGAGGCCGTACGAGCGCTGACCGATCTGTTGGCCACGCCGGTGGAGGAACCGGAACTCGCGGTGCGCCAAGGAAAACTGCTCGCCTCGCGCCTGCTGCCGTGGGCACGCAGCGGCAACCTCACGGTGCCACGCGGCGGCGACTACGCCCTGGCGCCCACCGAACGCGGCGCGATCGACAACCTCCGGATCACCGAGAAGGACGTGCCGCCACCGGACGAGGGCTACGTGCAGGTCCGCGTCGAAGCAGCCGGCCTGAACTTCCGCGACGTGCTCAACGTCCTCGGCTTGTACCCCGGCGACCCGGGCCCGATCGGTGGCGACTTCGCCGGCGTCGTCACGCAATTGGGCGAGGGCGTCACCGGAGTCGAAGCGGGCCAGCGCGTCTACGGATCCATGCAGGGCGCGTTCTCCAGCCGGTTCAACGTGCCCGCCCAGTTCCTGGCGCCGATCCCGGACGGGGTGAGCGCGGTCGAAGCCGCGACCATTCCCGCCGCGGCGTTGACGGTCCGGCTCGCGTTCGACTGGGCACAACTGAAGCCGGGCGACAAGGTGCTCATCCACGCCGCGAGCGGCGGTGTGGGGCTGGCGGCCATCCAGATGGCCCAGCAATGCGGGGCCGAGGTGTTCGCCACGGCCAGCACGTTCAAGCGTGCGACGCTGCGCACGCTGGGCGTGAAGTACGTTTACGACTCGCGCACAACGGAGTTCGCCGACCAGATCCTGGCTGACACCGGCGGCGCCGGCGTGGACGTGGTGCTGAACAGCCTGACCAGCGAGGGCTTCATCGAGGCGACGCTGAAGGCCACCGCCCAGAACGGACGCTTCGCCGAGATCGCCAAGCGCGACATCTGGTCACCGGAGCAGATGTCGCAGGCCCGGCCCGACATCGCCTACGAGATCGTCGCGCTGGACACGGTGATGTTCACCGAACCCGACCGTATTCGCGACTTGCTCACCGAGGTGTCAGAGGGCCTTGCCGGCGGTACCTGGAAGCCACTGCCCGCCGAGATCTACCCGCTGACCGAGGCGAGGACCGCATTCCGTCGCATGCAGCAGGCGCGGCACATCGGCAAGATCGTCGTGCAGATCCCGAATCCACTGCAGCCCCGGCCCGATCGCAGCTACCTGATCACCGGCGGGCTCGGCGCGATTGGCCTGCACACCGCGTCGTACCTGGCGCAGCGCGGTGCCGGTGACATCGTGTTGACGAGCCGGCGTGCTGCTGACGCCGACACGCAACAGGTCATCGACGAGATCACCGACCGCTACAAGACCCGCATCCACGTCTTCACCGCCGATGTGGGCGAGGAGTCCGAGGTTGCCGAACTCTTGGAGCGGATCCGCGCGGAGTTGCCGCCGCTCGCCGGCATAGCTCATCTGGCCGGTGTGCTCGATGACGCGTTGTTGGGTCAGCAGGACCTCGAGCGGTTCCGGACCACGCTGTCGCCCAAGGCCTTCGGGGCTCTACACCTCGACCGGTTGACGAACGACGACGAGCTGGACTTCTTCATCGTCTCGTCCTCGGTGTCGAGTCTGTTCGGTTCGCCCGGTCAGTCCAACTATGCGACGGCCAACGCACTGCTCGACGGCCTCGTCGCGCGGCGAAGGGCGCAGGGATTGCCCGCAACGGGCGTCAACTTCGGCCCATGGGCGCAGGGCGGCATGGCGTCGTCGGAGGCCGCGACCGCCAATATCAGTGCGCAGGGCCTGATTCCACTGGAACCGTCGGCCGCGTTGAGCGCACTGTCTGAGGTCGTCGCCAACGGAACGGGCCAAGCCACGGTTCTCAAGGCCAACTGGCAGCGGGCCGCGAAGGTGCTCGGCAGTTCACGGCCACCGATCCTCGACCTGGTGCTGCCGAGTGCCGTCGGCGAGGTCACCGGTGACAGTGAGCTGCTCAAGAAGCTCATGGACATACCGGTGCCGCAGCGCGCCGGCTTCGTGACCGAGTTCCTCCAGCGGGAGGTGCAGAACTTCCTGCGCCTCGCGCAACCACCCGCCGCGACGAGCCGATTCCTCGACCTCGGCACGGACTCACTGATGGCGATCGAACTCCGCAACCGGCTGCACAGTCAGTTCGGCGGCAAGTTCACGATCAACGCGACCGCGGTGTTCGACTATCCGACCATCGGCGGGCTCGCGGAGTACCTCGTGGGCCAGCTGCCCGATGCCGAGAACTGAGCTCGGCAGACATATGTCAGGCCCAGCGCGTCGCTTCGACCTCGGCCGGCAGCGGTGGGTGTAACGGCACGTCGAGTCCGTCGTAGATCCCGGGCTTCTGCGTGGCCAGCCAGTCGATCGCACCGAGCAGCCGGTTGGCCGCGGTCGTGTTGCCGCCGTCGGCCCTGGTGCCGCCCGGCACGTCGGCGCGCACCACGATGCTCAGCTGCGGGTCACCGTCGATGATCACCCGGTGATCGCCGACGCCCTGGTCGGGTTGCGGCCACTCCGGTGCGCAGGCCGGGTCGATGCGGGTGATGTGGTCGACGACGACTCGTTCGACGCCCTGCGACCAGCCGATGACCTGCACCCGGAAGGCCCCCTGGGTGCCCTTCTCGAAGCGGCCGAGCACGTTGTCGACGGATTCGTCGAGCGGCAGCCGCTCGACCTTCTCGGTGATGTCGTCGATCTCCATACCCAGACCGCGGCCGATCAGCCGCACATTGCCGCCCCACACCATGGTCGGGATCGACGGCAGCAGCATCATCGGGACGTCGTCCATCGAACCGCCGAACCCGCACAGCACCCGAACGGCGTGCGGTTGGTTGTAGGTCGAGTAGTCGAAGATCTCCTGGCACCGGATGGACCGGATGCGCGTGCACAACCCTGCGGCCGTCACCGCGAGGGCGTCGTTGGCCCAACCCGGGTCGACGCCACTGACCAACAGCGCGGCGTTGCCTGCCACGGCGGCGTCGGTGAGCCGCTCGACCCACTCGGGCGGCGCCGAGGCCGGGTCGTAGAGCGAGTACAGCGACGGGGTCACCACATGTTTGCCAGAACGTAGGCAACGCGCGATTTCCGCGATCGCCTCCTCGTGCCGGATGTCGCCGGAGGACATGTAGGCCACGGCGTCGCATTCGGCCAGCGCGGCGTCGATGTCGTCGGTGGCCGTGACGCCGGTCGCCTGATCGAGCCTGGCAAACGTCGCGGCGTCCCGACCCGCCTTGTCCTGCGATGAGGTGATGACGGCGGCCAGTTCAAGGCCCGGAAACGCGACCGCCGACCGGATCGCGGTTGCCCCCATATTGCCTGTGCCCCACACGGCGATCCGACGCATCCGCTCACCCTAGCGGGCAGCTTCGTGATGATCCTCACAATCGCGGAAAAGCGCAGCTCAGCGCGCTGAAGCGAGGTTGGTACGAACTTCGATCAACCGCTGGGTTGGTTAGGCCAGGGAAATTGCTCGCGTTCGCTTTGCGTTGAAGTTACTGGACGGTATAGTTGGCCCCAGTTACTGGTGGGTAACTTATCCGGAGTACCCAACCTCAAGTGGCATTCTCACCGAGGAGGAATTGTGAGCCACTACAAGAGCAATGTCCGTGACCAGGCCTTTAACTTGTTCGACGTTTTCGGCGTGGACAAGGCGCTCGGTACCGGCGACTACAGCGACCTCGACGCCGACACGGCCCGCGAGATGCTCAACGAGATGGCTCGCCTGGCCGAGGGACCCATCGCCGATTCGTTCGCCGAGGGCGACCGCAATCCGCCGGTGTTCGATCCCGACGCCCACACCGTCACCCTGCCCGAGGCGTTCAAGAAGTCGGTCCGCGCCGTGCAGGAAGCCGGCTGGGACCGCGTAGGCATCGAAGACGAGCTCGGCGGCGTTGCCATGCCCAAGGCTCTCGTCTGGGCCCTGCACGAGCACATCCTCGGCGCCAACCCCGCCGTGTGGATGTACGCCGGCGGCCCGGGCTTCGCGAGCATTTTCTACAAGCAGGCCACCGAAGAGCAGAAGAAGTGGGCCGAGATCGCCGCTGAGCGCGGCTGGGGCGCCACCATGGTGCTCACCGAGCCCGACGCCGGTTCCGACGTGGGCGCGGGCCGCACGAAGGCCGTCAAGCAGGACGACGGCTCGTGGCACATCGACGGCGTGAAGCGGTTCATCACCTCCGCCGACTCCGATGACCTGTTCGAGAACATCTTCCACCTGGTGCTGGCCCGCCCCGAGGGCGCAGGCCCCGGCACCAAGGGTCTGTCGCTGTTCTTCGTGCCGAAGTACCTGTTCGACTTCGAGACCGGCGAGCTGGGCGAGCGCAACGGCGTCTACGTCACCAACGTCGAGCACAAGATGGGCCTGAAGGTTTCGGCCACGTGTGAGCTGACCTTCGGCCAGCACGACAAGCCTGCCAAGGGCTGGCTGGTCGGCGAGGTGCACAACGGCATCGCGCAGATGTTCGACGTCATCGAGCAGGCCCGAATGATGGTGGGCACCAAGGCCATCGCAACCCTGTCGACCGGCTACCTCAACGCTCTTGAGTACGCCAAGGAGCGCGTGCAGGGTGCCGATCTGACCCAGATGATGGACAAGACCGCGCCGCGCGTCACCATCACCCACCACCCCGACGTGCGTCGCAGCCTGATGACCCAGAAGGCCTACGCCGAGGGCATGCGTGCGCTGTACCTCTACACCGCGACCTTCCAGGACGCGGCGGTCGCCAAGGCCGTGCACGGCATCGAGGGCGAACTCGCCCACAAGGTCAACGACCTGCTGCTGCCGGTGGTCAAGGGCTTCGGCTCCGAGCAGGCCTACGCCAAGCTCACCGAGAGCCTGCAGACCTACGGCGGATCGGGCTTCCTGCAGGACTACCCGATCGAGCAGTACATCCGCGACGCCAAGATCGACTCGCTGTACGAAGGCACCACGGCCATCCAGGCCCAGGACTTCTTCTTCCGCAAGATCGTTCGCGACAAGGGCCAGGCGCTGGCCTACGTCGCCGGCGAGATCGAGCAGTTCATCAAGAACGAGTCCGGCAACGGCCGGCTGAAGACCGAGCGTGCGCTGCTGGCCACCGCGCTGGCCGACGTCCAGGGCATGGCCGCCTCGCTGACCGGGTACCTGATGGCCGCTCAGGAAGACCAGGCCAGCATCTACAAGGTGGGCCTCGGCTCGGTCCGGTTCCTGCTGTCGGTCGGCGACCTGCTGCTCGGCTGGCTGCTGGCCCGCCAGGCCGCGGTGGCGATCGAGAAGCTCGACGCCGGCGCCACCGGGGATGACCGCGCCTACTACGAGGGCAAGATCGCAGCCGCATCGTTCTTCGCCAAGAACTTCCTGCCGCTGCTGACCAGCACCCGTCAGGTCATCGAGACCATCGACAACGACGTGATGGAACTCGACGAGGCCGCGTTCTAAAACCGCTCAACCGATGAGGCCCCCGGGAAACCCGGGGGCCTCATTTGTTGTGCGTGCGCAGGGTCGCCGCCTTGAGCGTCAGGTGATTACGCTCGGCGACGTTGTCCGCCTGTGCGGCGGCCTCGACGTAAAGCCGTACCGCCGTGTCGAATTCGCCCGCGCGCTCATGCAGATACGCGGCCGCGGCGGTATGGCGGGGCAACGCCGGGTCGAGCTCGGCGAGCGCCGCGAGGCCGGCCTGCGGTCCGTCCGCCTCGCCGACGGCAACGGCGCGGTTGAGCCGCACCACGGGGCTGTCGGTGAGCAGCACGAGTTCGTCGTACCACTCGACGATCTGCACCCAATCGGTTTCATCCGCGTGCTGCGCGTCGGCGTGCAGCGCCGCGATCGCGGCCTGCGCCTGGTACTCCCCGAGCCGGTCGCGAGCCAGCGCGCGCTGGAGCACGTCCACCCCCTCGGCGATCAGGTCGCGCCGCCACAGGCTGCGGTCCTGCTCGGCCAACGGCACGAGGCTTCCGTCTGCGCGCGTGCGGGCCGCGCGCCGGGCATGGTGCAACAGGAAGAGCGCGAGCAGCCCGGCAACCTCGGGATGGTCGGTGCCTGCGGCCAATTGCCTGGCCAACCGGATCGCCTCGGCGGCGAGGTCGACATCGCCGCTGTACCCCTCGTTGAACACGAGGTACAGCACCTTCAGGACCGTGCGGAGGTCACCCGGCTGATCCAGCCGGACCTCGCTGACGGTGCGTTTGGCCCGGCTGATCCGTTGCGCCATGGTCGATTCCGGGACGAGGTAGGCCTGGGCGATCTGGCGCGTGGTGAGCCCGCCGACAGCCCGCAACGTGAGGGCGACGGCCGACGCGGAGCTCAGGCTCGGGTGTGCGCACAGGAAGTAGAGCGCCAGCGTGTCGTCCACTGCTGCGGTCGGCCCGGGCGGTGGTTCATAGGAAACCTGGTCTTCGCGGCGGCGCCGAGCGACATCGGATCGAACGAGATCGACGAAACAGTGCCAGGCGGTGGTGATCAACCACGCCTTCGGGTCGTCAGGGGGCTGGTCCGGCCACGTCCGAACGGCTCGAACCAGCGCCTCCTGAACGGCGTCCTCGGCAGTCGCGAAGTCTGCCCCGCGGCGGACGAGTGTCGCCAAGACCGCGGGGATCAAGTCCCGCAGGCGCGCGTCGTCCACCGCGGTCATCTAATCGGTGACCGTCGGCGCAGCGTGAAAGAACGGCCGGACCTCCAGCCACTCATGAATGGGCTTACCGCCCGCGCCGGGTGCGGCCGACAGCTCGCCCGCCAATTCGACTGCGCGCTCATAGGAGTCGACGTCGATGATCATCCAGCCCGCGATCAGGTCTTTGGTCTCGGCGAACGGTCCGTCCGTCACCGGAGGTTTGCCTTCGCCGTCGTAACGCACCCATGCGCCTTCCGGGGCGAGGGCCTGGCTGTCCACGTACTCGCCGCTGGCTTCGAGCCGGGCCGCGAAATCGTTCATGTACTTGAGGTGAGCTTGGACTTCTTCGGGCGCCCACTGATCCATCGGCACGTCATTGACGGCCGCAGGCGCGCCCCGATAATGCTTGAGGAGCAGATACTTGGCCATGTTGTTCTCCCTTCAGGTTCGCGACCCTAGTTGGTCGCGTCACCCCTGGGACGGAACCGCGACGAGGTTCTCGACATCGGCCTCGAAATTCGACGGAAGCGGCCGTCGGCCGGCCGGGTCCAGTGGTACCCGACCGGCCGAGGGAGACCAGCTCAGAAGACTGTGTAGACCTTCAGGATCGTGTCGTGGATGTCCCAGTTGCCGGTCCAGCCTTTCGGGAAGACGGCGCTGTCGCCTGCCTTGACCTCATAGGGCTCGCCGCCGTCCTCGGTGACCGTCATCCGGCCCGACAGCACTGTGATGCTCTCGTGGGTCTCGAACACCCACCGCGACGGGCCGGGCGCGCACTTCCAGATGCCGAACTCCCGGATTCCATCGCCGGTCCACAGCTTCTTACCTGCCGTCGCCATGGGTTCACCGGTGGCCTCGGGCAGTGGGCCCCAGTCTTCCAATTCGACTGCGTTGACGTCGCCGACGACGACCGCGGTCTCCGTTGATGTGCTTGACGTGGTCATGGGTTGCCTTTCTGGTTGTGTGAATTCGTTACGGGCACAGACGAAGTGGCAGGGTGTAGTAGTGCCGTGAGGCGTCGGTGTTCTTGATGACCGGCTCCCCCGCGAGTTCGATGCGGGAGTAGCGGGCGGCGATGCGTTCCCACACCACCCGGACCTCGGCTTCGGCCAGCAGCCGGCCCTGACAGCTGTGGCTGCCGAAACTGAACGTCAGGTTGCGCGACTGCTCCGGGGGCCGCCTGAAGTCGAACTCGTGCGGGTTGTCGAAGATGTCGGGGTCGCGGTTGGCCGCCCCCATGACCAAGCGCAGGACGCTGCCGGCGGGAACGTGAACACCGCGAATGACCAAGTCCTCCGTGGTCGTTCGGGTGATCACCGGCTCCGGTGCATCGAAGCGGACGAGTTCGGTGACGATGGCCTGCCGGACATCCGGCTCAGCCCGGAAGGCATCGAAGATGTCGTGCCGTCGGGTGAACATGTGCAGGCCCGACGAGATCAGATAACTGGCATCCATATGCCCGACGAAGTAGAAGAACAGCGTCGTCGCGAAGACCTCGGCCTCGGTCATCTCGCCGCTGTCCTGCAGGGCAAGCAGGTGATCGAGGAGCCCATCGCCGGGATTCGCCCGCTTGTGCTCGATCAGGAATGCGGTGCGCGCCCGCAGATACTCGTGGGCCTCCTCGCAGGCCTCGAAGTCACTGGCATCGGGTACCGCACTCAGGACGGGCATGGCCTTGCGCATCTCGCGCCGCACCGATTCGATCTCGTCCTCGGGCACCTGCAGCAGCCGGCACACCGTGACGTGGGTGGCCTCGACCCCGAGGGCGGACCCATCGACCAGCCCGTCCGCGCCGACCCGATCGAGGATCTCATCGGTCACCGCGGCGGTGATCTTGACCCAGTCCTGAATCCGCTTGGGGGTCAGCCACTTGCTGGTCAATCGGCGCAGCCGCGTATGGTCGGGCTCGTCGTGGCCCAGGGCCATGTCCTTGAGGATGCGCCATCCCCCGGCCTTCTCCCACTCCGGCGCGATGATCACCGAAGGGAGGCGGCCGTAGTGCATGAGGTCTTCGAACTTGGTGAGGACGAACGTACCGTCCTCGTCCCTCGAGACGGGCGCCTCGGCTTGCGCTCGGGCGTAGAAGGGGTAGGGGTCGATACGAAGCTCCGGGTCCTTCCACGGGAGATAATCCCGGGTGGCCGGACAGTCACTCGTCGTCCGAGTCTGGGTCACTGTCATGATAATTCCTCTCAACTAGGCTGTGCACCTTGACGTTTCGTGGTCACATGCGAGTCGGCACGACGGCGTCGGCCTTCTCCACCTCGCCGGTGTCGGCCCGGCCCAAACGGGCGAACACCTGAGGCTTGGCCGAACGGAAGTACAGCGCGAGCCCCGCACCGAGCACGAGCGAAGCGCCGAGCACCAGCAGCAGTCCGAGGTTCTGCCCGGGTGCGCCACCCACGACGAGATCGAAGTGCAGTACCGCGAGCACGATGGTGGGTCCCAGGGCGGCGACGGCCAGGGCCGGCGCGCCGAAGCACTTGAACCAGCTGGCGCCAGGCGGGATTCCCCTGCGGCTGAACCACACGATCACCGCGATGCTCACCAGGGTCATCAAGGCCAGAACACCGACTGTTCCCAGCCCGAACAGCTGCGCGTCCAGTCCCACGCCTGCCTGATTCGCCAGACCGAGCGGCAGGACCAGCAGAGCGACCACGACCGCGACCGCGACGGCCGCACGCGCGGGTGAACCGTGCCGTGGGTGCACTTGGGCGAATACCGCGGGCAGCGCCTTGTCGACGCCGAGGTTGTAGATGTAGCGCGCGGTCACGTTGTGGACCGAGATCGCCGCGGCCATCTCGGAGGTGATGATGAAGGCAAAAGTCAACTGTGTGAACACGGGTGCGGCGAAAGCACCGATGGCGCCCGGGAACATCATCTTCGGATCGTCCGTCGCCGCCTGCACGGCATTCGCGCCATAGGCCGTGGTGAGCAGGTAGCACGACACCGTGTAGAGCGCGCCGACGAACAGCACCGCGCCATAGGTCGCCCGCGGAATCGTCCGGTCCGGGTCCCGAACCTCGTCACGGAAGAGCGCCGTCGCTTCGAATCCGATGAAGATCATGATCGCGAACAGCAGCGCAATCCCGAAGTCGCCGTGCGACAGGCTGGCCGGGTTGAGTGGGGTGGCCGAGTATCCGTCCGGGCCGCCGCCGCGCAGCAACACCGCCACGTTGAACACCATCACGATCGCCACTTCCAAAACCATGGCGACACTTAGGATCTTGGCCGACACCTCGATGTGGAAGTAACACAAGATGCTGACGATCACCCAACAGCCGATGGCCCACAGCCACCACGGGGTCTCCGGACCGCCCATGCTCGACACCAGTTCGGTGACGGTCAGACCGGTGAACACGAAACATCCGCTCAGCATCAACAGGTAGGAAACGACCGCCATGAACGCGGCGCCCAATCCGGTTGCCTTACCGATACCGGCGCTGATGAAGGCGTAGAACGAGCCGGGTTTGGGCAGCGACTTGGTCATCGTCACATAGCCCACGGCGAACAACAGCATGCTGATTGTCGCGATGGCGAACACGAGAGTCGCCCCCTCGCCACCGAACATGATGCTGAACGGGATGAAGCCGGCGACGGCGGCGATGGGAGCGGAGAATGCGAGGACGGTGAGCATCAGCGAGCCCACGCCCATGTTCCCGGTGAGGTTGGACTGTGAAGTTCCGCCGCCGGCCGGCACTACGGGCGGATCGGCCGCCAACTGGTTTTCGGTCATATCCGTTGTCTTTCTTGAGGTTGGAGGGAGTCGGGCGCGTCAGACCCGCGCGGCGGCGAACAGGTCGTTGATCCAGGGAACCGCGACGTCGGAGGCATCGAGTCCGCTGTCGGCGTCATGGCGGCCGGTCTCTCCGACCTGCGTCGCGCCGAGGTCGGCGAACGCCGAGGCGAGGGTCGAGATACCGCGGTTGTAGGTGTCGTATGTGCTGTCGCCCAGGCCGAATGCGGCGAAGCGTGTGGACGACAAGTCGGGCTTGAGCTCGTTGAGCGCCGTGAAGAACGGCAGCGCGGTATGGGGCAGGTCGCCCTCGCCGTACGTGGAGGAGACGATGATGACCATCTCCCGCATGCCGAGGTCACCGACGTCGTAGTCCTCCATGTCGAAGACTTCGCTCTTGATCCCGTTGTCTTCCAGGGCTTTGGAGATGTCGTCGGCCACCATCTCCGAGTTTCCGGATTCCGTGCCGAAGAGAATCGTCACCGTGTCCATGCGTTGGCCTTCCTGTCGGATTGTTCGTGTTCGAAGGGCTAGAGATTGCTGGTCACCGGTGCGGTTGCGATCTCGATCATCTTGTCGAGATCTACGACCTTGCGGCGACATCGGTCGGGGTGGGCGGATCGACGCTCGTAGGCTTCGATCCGCTGCCAGTCTTCGAAGCTGACGACGCGGTCTCCGACGAGCGCTTCCACCGTGCGAAAACCAGGCCTTCCCAGCGGAATTCGTCGTGATTCAGCGTCCTTGACGATCTCACCGACGATCCGCTGCGCGTCCTTGCGGTTCTCCGGGATCGTCCCTTTTGCGCCGCGGCTCAGCCACCCGACGCGATAGACGTGGGCACCCGCCCACGCCTGGGAGGGGCAGCATCGATCATCGGACGGACCACAGGTGAAGCCGACCGCGGTGATCAACGTGTCTACCGCGAAGTCGACGAGGCGATGGTCACCGTACCGACGGCGGGCACGTAGAAGCGTGCAGCCGTGGCTGTTCTCGATGAGTTCGGGTGCGACGCCGAAGTGCAGGCGCACCCGCGTGCGATGGGTGTCGGCGCTCGTTGGCGCCGGCGAGCAAGCGAACGGACGCAACAGATCTGCCGTCGGCCCGCTGTCGTGTTCGTGCAGCCCGGTCACTTCGAGGTCGATGTTGCTCAGGGACACCACTTCACGCAGCATCGCCGTGTCGCACTTGGCCTCGGTCACCGCCGATCGGCTGATGACATCGATGGTCTCCGGTGCGGCCGGACGCAGTTCGTGGAGTAACTCGTCGTCGATGTCGGAGCCGACGAAGCCGTCACGGTCCTTGGACAGCAACCGAATCACGTCGACGGCCACGTTTCCCATTCCGACGACCGCCAACCGCCGGCCGAGCGGAATGTGGCGGCCGGTCGCGTCTTGGGGCAACGTCTTGGACGGAAAACCGTTGAGGGCCCGCAGAAGTGCCCCTGCGCCGAGCACGCGTGTCCCTGGTTCTTGCGGAATTCCCAACGGCCGATCTTTGGGAAGACCGGTCGCCAGGACGACGATGTCGAAGCTGCCCGCCAAGAGGTCGAAATCGATGTCTCGGCCCACCGACACGTTGCCGGCGAACCGCACCGAGCCCTTCGTGAACATGCGATCGAACTGGCGCGCCACACCCTTCGCACCCTGATGGTCAGCGGCGACGCCGTAGCGGATGAGGCCGTACGGCGCCGGGAGTGATTCGAAGATCGTGATGTCGGCATCCGCCCACTGCTTGGCGAGGAACTGAGCGACGTAGCAGCCGGACGGACCGCTGCCGACGACGGCGATCGCCGGTCGTAGCGGATTGGAAGCCGACGCTGGGGCGGCGACCAGGTTTGGGTCGTACATTGGTTCACCTCGGAAAAGTGGCCGAAAATCGGTCGAACCTGAATTTAGACTAGAGACGCGACTTGAGTCGCGTATTTCACACAATAAATCCCCGAACTGGGCGTGTCTATAGGTGCAAGCGGGGTTTACACACCGGTTACGCGACGACTTCGAATCGGCGCGCAACCTGTCGGCCGACCGGTAACAGGACTGGAATCGCGACCCGGTTACACTCGCGGTGCCGGCACCACTGCGGAGCAGGCATGCGATCAACTAGGGGGCATGGGTGGCACAGTCCGTGAGTCCGACGGTCGGCACCGCCTGGCATCACGAGCTAGCCGGCGGGTTGCGTAAGCGGCCGCTTCAGGAGCGGTCGAGGGCAATGATCCAGCGCATCCTCGACACCGCGGCAGAGTTGGTGGAAGAGGTCGGCTATGAAGCGGTGGTCGGGTCGCCGACGCTGTTGCTCGACAAGTCGGGGATCAGCCGGGGCTCGTTCTACGCGTTTTTCGAGACTCCGGAACGCGTCCTCGACGAACTGTCATACCAGCGCATCCAGCAGTCGGCGGTCGCGTTCGAGGAGGCACTGCGCAGCAGGCCCGGCGACCGATGGATCGAGATTGTCGACGCCGTAATCGACTTCTACACTGCCGAACACCGGATTCCATTGATCCGGGAGCTGTGGGTGCGCCAGAACCTGACGCACCGGGTCAGACAGCTCGATCACCAGGCGATCGACGATTTCGCAGCCGTTGTCCTGGCCGAATTCCGCAGGCACACTCCGCTGTTCGGTTCGCTCACCCAACTGCAGTGCAGAGTCGCCATGCACGCCGTCGAACGCCTCTTCCAGCTGGCTTTCACCGACGACCCCGACGGCGACCCGGCCACGATCGCCGAGGTCAGGCGCATGCTCGCCGATTATTTTGCCGGCTACTCCGGCGAGTGAGCCACGCATCGTCACCCGGCCGAAGCCTCCACGTGGCGATCCTTGAGCGTCGCAAGTAGTTTCTGCACGCTCCACATACTTCGTTGAACGTGCGCGCTCATCGCTCGCTCGGCCTCGTCGGGCTTGCGCGCCTGCACCGCCTCCAGAACTTCCTGGTGCTCTGCGATGGTGGCTTCGTGGAACGTGCCGCCCTCGGGCAGCAACGCCAAGGCGGGGTGACAACACTGCCGGGACTCCTCGATACCGCGGATCAAGAAGGGGTTCGCGGTGATGTGCGCCAGCGTCAGATGGAAGACCGCGTCACTTCTCATGAACGAGGCGTCGTCGGACGCCTCCTGCAGCAACGCGTGGGCGGCCTCCAGGTCGTTCAGCTCTGTCGCCGTGCGCCTTTCGCTTGCCAGCCGTGACACCGAGGGTTCGACGAGACACCGGTACTCCATCGCGAGGCGGATCTCGTCGCGGTTCTCGATGGCTTCCATGATGACGTCGTGGAAGCGCGACTCGTCTTCGCCTGCGCCTCGGACGAAGGCTCCGCCGTTGCGACCACGGCGGCGTTCGATGAGGCCTTCCAACTGCAGTTGGCGGAATGCCAGCTGGACCGGAGTCCTGCCGACGCCGAGCATTTCGGCGAAATCCCGCTCGGAGGGCAGCGCCGAACCGGGGGGAAGCAGGCCGAGGCGAATCTCTCGGCGAACGAGATCGGCCACGTACCGGTTGACGTCGACGTGGCTCGGCGGGAGCGACACGGCCCCGCTCGATATGCCGCTGATCAGGAGACTCATGCGCTCAGCCGACCCGCTCGCCTGCGATGGCTCATCGCACAATGCTACCCACTCGACACTGCTCGTCATGACCGGCGCATTCCTCAGTCGGACTCGGCGGGGTCGAGCATCTTCATGTGCGTCGCCGCCCTGGTCCGCAGATAGCCGGCGTAGTACGCCAGGGACACGACGACGATGACGACGGCGGTGAGCTGGTCTTTTCGCGTCTGCTCGACGAGTACTACCAGGCACAGCGCGATCGCAGCCACCGGCGCTGCCGGCCACAGCGGCATGCGGTACGGCCGGACGAGTTCGGGAAAGCGAACCCTGCTGACGATCGCCGACAGCGCGACGAGGATCATCTCCAACGCGATGACCGTGCCGATCACGGTCGCCATTGCCTCGACATCCATCGTCAGAATCAAGATGATGCCGGCGATTCCGATGACAAGCGTTGCGACCCATGGTGTCTCGAACCGCGGATGCACCTTGGCCAGCGCCCTGCTGATCGGCGCAGGCCACATCGTGTCGCGGCCCGAGCTGTAGATGACCCGAGCGAAGTACGGGGTGAGCGCCATGACGCCGTTCACCACCGCCAGCGCGATACCGAGGCTGACGATCGTGTTGAACAGCTCGCCGCCGGTATCGGTGAGGAACTGCTGCCATGGCGTCGGCGACGTGGTGAATTCCTCCAGCGATCGCGCTCCCAGCAGGCCGCCGAGCACCGGGATGACACCGAACGACACCGCGACCGCCAAGGAGATGAACACCGAACGGGCGATGTTGCGCCCGCCGCCCGACGTCTCCTCGGAGAACAACAGTGCACCTTGAAAACCGTTGTACGTAAAGGCAGCAACGGCGACCGCCGCCATGAGGGTGCCCACGGCCAGAGCTTGCGGACCGTCGGGCCCGAATACGGTGGGCGTGAGCACCTCGACCAGTGAATGCTGGGTCTTGACGAAACCGAGAACCGTTACGAAGACGACTACCAGCAGTTCGACCGCGAGCAGCAGGCCGACGAGCCGCGCGCTCAGCCGGACGCCGAGGATCGCGATGACCGTCCCGACGGCGATCACCGCGGCGCCGACCCAACGCGCGTCGAGGGGCACGACGACGTTGAGGTAGGTGGCGATCGTCAACGCCACCACCGCGGGGATCAGAAACGCACACACCGGTCCGGTGAACACCAGGGACACGAAGCCCGCGGCCTTGCCGAGGGTTCGGGCCACGACGGAATAGTCACCGCCCGCGATCGGATAGGCGCTGCCCAGTTCGCCGTAACACGCTGCCATCGACAGTCCGAGCAGGCCCGCGATGACCAACGCCCATACCGCGCCGGTCCCGGCCATGTTGAGCAGGATCGGTGCGATGGCGAAAACCCCGACAGCGGGCGTGATCGCAGCGACGCACAACGCGACATTGCCCCACAGGCCAAGGCTGCGGCTCAGTTCCTGTTCGTAGCGCTCGGCTTTCGCCACGGCGTCAGTGGTTTCCTGCGACTCAGGCATAGCGCTGCCTTTCCCATTCACTCACAGCGTTCTGCCATGCGTGCAATTCCCATTCCCGCGTGTGCAGATAATGTGTGCAGAACTCAGCACCGAGGACCTGGTCCAAACGTCCGTCCCGGTTGCGGAATTCGACGATCGCCCCTTCGAGGCTCGTAGGCAGCGCACCATCGTGACCGTCGAGTTGGCCACGGTCGGGCACAGTGCGATCGATCAAGCCGAGATGCACCGACGCCGCGATGGCTGCCAGCGTCAGGTATGGATTGCAATCCGCGCCGGGACGTCGCAGTTCGAATCGGCTCGCCGCCGGGCTCTTCAGCAGTGCGCGAAGGGCAAAGGAGCGGTCGTCGGGCCCGCAGGCCGCACTGACCGGTGCGAAGTAGCCGGGAACGAGCCGCTTGTACGAATTGATCGTCGGGTTGTAGATCAGGCTGAGGGCGGGCAGATGGGTGAGCATTCCCCACGCCGCGCGCCGGTAGAACTCATCGTCTCGATTGCCCGCGGCCGCACCCAATGCGTTGTCGCCGACTTCGTCCCACATCGAAAAGTGCACATGTGCGCTCGATCCTTCTTCGTGCGCAACGGGTTTGGCCATGAAGTTGGCAGACAGGCCGTGCCTGCGGGCGGCTTCGACCGCGACCAGCCGCAACAATGCTGCGGTGTCGGCGGCCGCCACACCGTCCTGCGGGTCGACGTTGACCTCGACCAGGCCGGGCGCCCCCTCGCTGTGCACGACGGAGAGGCCGAGTCGTAGCTCGTCGGCATATCGGCGGAGGGTGCCGATGAAGTCGGTGACATGGGAGAGGGTCAGCGGACTGTAACTCAAGCCGGCAGTCGCGGGTTCCCACGTGCCTTCGCGGAACAGCCGAAACTCGAACTCGAACGCCGCCTTGAGCTTCAGTCCATGACTTGCGAGCGCATCCAGGGCTCTGCGCAGGACCTGACGCGGACTGACGGCACATGGCTCGCCGCTGGTCTCGTACAGGTCACCCAGCAGAAGGTAGGCGGCCGGGAACCACGGCATCGGACGCAGCGTGGTGAGATCGGGACGCAGCAGGAGATCTTTCGCGCCGCCCTTCAGCCCCATGGTGGACAGCGTGGTGATCGGCTCATCGAGGGGGTCGACCGCGAGCAACAGATCGGTGGTGGGAATTTCTTCGGTGAGTGCCCGGTCGGAGCTGATCAGCTTGGGATCCACGAGCTTCCCACGCAGATTTCCGTGGATATCCGGGAAGAGTGGTACGACTGAATGTGCGTCAGCCGGAAGGCCGTTCACGACGTCGGCCCTTGCCGAGTCGGCATATGTTGTGGACAACTGACTTTCCTCTAAGTCGATGGGCTCAAGGCCGATTTAGCAATCGGCGGGGATTGCCGACCATCATCTGCGTGATCGTGTCGTCACTGACCCCGTGCTCGTCACGTAGCAGCGGCAGGATGCGGCGGTGCAGATGGTCGTATCCGAAACCGCCGTAGTGCTTGAGATTTGCCTTCGTCCACACGTCACAGGCCAACACCAGTTGCTCGGCGTGGCCGTCGTGCAGCAGGGGCAGGAGGTGGTCGATCCGTTCGAGGTCGGTGGGATCCTTGAACAGGCCACTGAAGTAGAAGTCGGAACCGAACGTGTCGAATGCCATCGCGACGCCGGACTGCGCGACATCGGCGTGATAGGCCTTGTCGAGATGTTCGTCGAGGTGGCCCATGATGACGCGATCGGTCGACATCCCTTGACCCAACAAGATTTCCAGTACGTTCAGCGCTTCCGCACCGCGTGGCTCCAGGTGGATGCTCACTGATGCCTGTGTCTCCACCGCGGCTGTACCGGCCGCGGCGAGCACCTTCTTCTCCCGCTCGGTGACCGGTGAACTGGTGCCGATCTCACCGATGAGCGCCGCTTTGATGCCCGTGCCGTCGACGCCTACCCGGAGCTCACCGATCAGCAGCTCGGCGAGTTGATCGACGCTCCACTGCTCGACGTAGTCGGGGTGAGAGTCGTGGATGTAGAACCCGCAGCCGCTCATCACGTGCAGGCCGGCTCGTTTGGAGATCGTTGCCAGATCATCGATCCGGCGGCCGAGGCCGATGTTGGTGAGGTCCACCAGGCCGGCGTTCGGCACGCCAGCGAAGTACTCAAGCTCTCGCACGGCCAGGTCGACGTCGTCGATCAGCAGATTGTCCTCGAGACTGACCAGGTTCCAGTGAACAAATCCCAAGTTCTCGAGGCTGACCGCTGGTGGTTCCGGAACGGGTTCACGCGCGGGTTCGAACCAGACGCGACCGTCGATCAGCAGGTGCTCGTGCATGCTGGTTTCGCCCAACTCGGACGGTTCGATGGGGCCAAGGACTGTGTAGATCGGCATCGCACATCCTTAAATGGAGTTCGGTGAGCGCCTTTTTATCAGACGTCCTGACGCTTGGCAATACCTGAGACGTCAACGTGCAGTCGATGAGCCGACGAAACAGTCCCGTAATCAACGACTTTGCGGGCCGCCCCAGGGAACACGACGGACCACGTCTTGACGGACCGTCACCGCCACGGTAGAAAATGGATCGTGTCACAATCCAATCAACTCGCGGTCGACCCATCTCCGATAAACGTCGGTACCGCGCGGGTGAAGCGGGGTATGGCCGAGATGCTCAAGGGCGGCGTGATCATGGACGTCGTCACCCCCGAACAAGCCCGCATCGCCGAAGGCGCCGGCGCCGTGGCAGTCATGGCCCTCGAACGCGTCCCCGCCGACATCCGCGCCCAAGGCGGCGTCGCACGCATGTCCGACCCCGACATGATCGAAGCCATCATCGACGCCGTCACCATCCCCGTGATGGCCAAAGCCCGCATCGGACACTTCGTCGAAGCCCAGATCCTGCAAAGCCTCGGCATCGACTACATCGACGAATCCGAAGTCCTCACCCCCGCCGACTACACCCACCACATCGACAAATGGCACTTCACCGCCCCCTTCGTCTGCGGAGCCACCACCCTCGGTGAAGCACTACGCCGCATCACCGAAGGCGCGGCGATGATCCGCTCCAAAGGCGAAGCCGGCACCGGCGACATCTCCAACGCCACCACCCACATGCGCAAGATCGGTGGCGAGATCCGCCGGCTCACCACCCTGCGCGACGACGAACTCTACGTCGCCGCCAAAGAACTCCAAGCCCCCTACGAACTCGTCGCCGAGGTCGCCCGCGCCGGCAAACTACCCGTCACCCTGTTCACCGCCGGCGGCATCGCCACCCCCGCCGATGCGGCGATGATGATGCAGCTCGGCGCCGAGGGCGTGTTCGTCGGGTCGGGCATCTTCAAATCCGGCGACCCCGCCCAACGCGCCGCCGCCATCGTCAAAGCCACCACCTTCCACGACGACCCCGACGTCCTCGCCAAAGTCTCCCGCAACCTCGGCCAAGCCATGGTCGGCATCAACGTCGACGACATCCCCACCCCACACCGCCTCGCCCAACGCGGCTGGTGACAAGACGAATCATCAAGAAAGGGAACACATCATGACGTCACTGCAAACTCGCCACGAGCTGGAGACACAAGCTCTCGACCACCTTTGGCTGCACAGCAACGACCTGGAATGGAACGAACTGATCCAGGGCGGGCTACGGGTCTTCGTCGAGGGCAGCGGCTCGACGTTGATCGACGTGAACGGCAAGGAGTACATCGACGGCCTGGCCGGGCTGTTCGTGGTGGCGGCCGGCCATGGCCGCACCGAGATCGGTGAGGCCATGGCCGAACAGGCCGGCAAGATTGCCTACACCGCCGCATCGAATGCCGCCAACCCGGCAGCGATCAAGCTTGCCGGCAAGATCGCGTCCCTCACCCCGGGCGACCTCGACCGCGTGTTCCTGTGCTCGGGCGGATCCGAGGCAGTCGAGAGCGCGATGAAGATCGCCAAGCAGGTGCAGGTGATACGCGGATTTGGCAAGCGCTACAAGATCATTGCACGGCGTGGTTCCTATCACGGCACCACGTTCGGCGCTGCGAGCCTGACCGGCAGTGCGAGCGAAAAGTACTTCGGGCCGTTCATGTCCGGCGTCAGCAAGGTGCCCAACCCCAACCACTATCGCAACGATTTCGGTCTTGAGGGCGAGGCCGGCGACATCATGTGCGCCCGCTATGTCGAGCAGGAGATCCTCATCCAGGGTCCGGAGCATGTCGCCGCGGTGATCGGTGAACCGATCTCGGTCGCCAACGGGACTCACCTGCCGAGCCCGGTGTACTGGCAGATGCTGCGCGAAATCTGCGACAAGTACGGCGTTCTGCTCATCATGGATGAGGTCATCACCGGCTGGGGACGCACGGGCAAGGTGTTCGCCGCCGAGCACTACGGCGTTGTTCCCGACATCATGACCATGGCCAAAGGCCTTTCGAGTGGCTACGCACCGGTTGCGGCCGTGGCGGTCCGGTCGTCGATCTTTGACGATTTCCGTCCCGACGGGCACGCACTCGGACACCTGATCACCTTCGGCGGTCATGCCGTGGCAGCTGCCGCTGCCCTGAAGAACATCGAGATCCTCGAACGCGAAAACCTGGTCGAACGCTCCGCCGAGATGGGCACGTACCTGTTCGAGCTCGCCCAGGAGCTGCGCAGCCACCCCACTGTCGGTGATGTCCGTGGCGGCAAAGGTCTCTTGTGCGCAATCGATTTCGTCAAGAGCAAGGAGACACGCGAAGCGTGGGGAACATCGCATCCGTTCATCAAGCAGCTCGCACTGCGCACGCAGGAAGAGGGCCTGGTCACCCGGGTGTGGGATGTTTTGCACCTCGCGCCGCCGTTCGTGCTGACGCGTAGCGAAGCCGAGCGCGCCATCGAGATCGTCGACCGCTGCCTCACCGAGGCAGAGGCGAAGTTCGCCCACGAGATCGGCTGATCAGACGTGACCGTACCGGTCATCGGCGTCTGCACGGCGTTCGAAATCGCCCGCTGGGGCTTCTGGAATCAGCAGGCCGCGATCATCCCCGCGACCTACCTCGCCAAAATCCATGCGGCAGGCGGGATCCCACTCGGCCTCGTGCCCGACACGCGCGCGGTCGAGAACCCCGGATTGCTCATCGACCGCATCGACGGGCTGCTGTTGATCGGCGGTGTCGACGTCGAGCCGTCTTCGTACGGAGCGGCGAACAACGGCCGCACCGAGGCGACCGAACCGCTGCGCGACGAGTTCGAGCTCATGTTGGCCCGGGAAGCCATGCGGCGGGACATTCCCGTACTCGGAGTGTGCCGAGGCATGCAGGTTCTCAACGTCGCGGCCGGAGGCACGTTGCATCAACACCTGCTCGACGCCGGCTACGCCGAACACCGCCCCAGCCCGGGACGGCTCGACCACGCGACGTTCCACGAAGTCGAGGTGGACTGTGACACGCACGCGGCGAGGTTGTGCGGCAGCGGAATACAGGTCGTGAACTCGCACCACCACCAAGGCGTGGACCGGCTCGGCAACGGCGCCGTCGTCACGGCTCGGTCGCTACCCGATCAACTGCCCGAGGCAATCGAATGGCCCGACCATCGGTACGTGCTCGGGGTGCAGTGGCATCCAGAGGCGGCCGAACTGCAACACGCACTGACCGACTTCATCAACAGCGCAACTCACGCTCTCGGAGGAAACCACTGACATGGCCGTCATCGACGTAATCGAGCCCGCGACCGAGAAGGTCCTCCAATCGCTCGAACAGATCACACCCGCGGGGCTGGACGATGTGATCGCCCGCGCCGCCGTCGCGCAGCGGCAGTGGGCCGCACAGCCACCCCAGTTCCGTGCTGAGGTGCTGTTGGCCATCGCGGCGGCGGTCGACAACAACCGCGAAGCCCTGGCCCAGCTCGAGGCCCGCAACGTCGGCATGCCCATCAGCGATGCCCGTGGCGCGATCGCCGGCGTCGCAGCGACATTCCGCTACTACGCTGCCGCCCCGGAACGCCTTATGGGACACACCATTCCGGTGGCCGGCGGCGTGGACATGACGTTCCACGAACCCATCGGTGTGGTGGGGCTGATCACGCCGTGGAACTATCCGCTGACGATCGCCGCCTGGAAGGTGGCGCCGGCGTTGGCGGCTGGCAATGCGGTGGTGCTCAAGCCCGCTGAGCTCACACCGCTGACGTCATTGAGGCTCGGCGAGCTCGCCGTCGAGGCCGGGCTACCCGCGGGTCTTTTCAACGTCGTCGTCGGCCCGGGACGGACGATCGGCAGCCAGCTCGTCGAGCATCCCGCGGTCGGCAAGGTCGCGTTCACCGGTTCGACCGATGTCGGCAAGGACATCGCGCGGCGTGCCGCCGAGGGCATCAAACGCGTGACCCTGGAACTGGGCGGTAAGTCGGCGGCGCTGGTGTTCGCCGACGCCGACCTCGACGCGGCCGCCGAGGGCCTGACGGGCGCGGTCTTTGGGAACTCGGGACAAGACTGCTGCGCACGGTCGAGGGTGTTCGTCGAACGGTCCGCTCTGGAAACGTTCCTCGAGAAACTCGAGAAGGTCGTCTCCAACATCGTCGTCGGCGACCCGCTCGCGGAGAACACTCAGATGGGCCCGCTGATCTCGGCGGGTCATGCCGCCACCGTGCAGAGCTACGTCGATGACGCACCCGTGCTGTTCCGTGGTTCGGCGCCGACGGGGCCCGGGTACTGGTTTGCCCCCACCGTGCTTCATCCCATCGCCGACGACCATCGTTCGGCGCGTGAAGAGATTTTCGGGCCCGTTGTCTCCGTCCTCGCTTTCGACAGCGAGGACGAGGCGGTTGCCCGAGCCAACGACACCATCTACGGCTTGGCCGGATCGATCTGGACGTCGAACGCCGCACGCTCGATGCGCGTTGCGCGTGGGGTGGACGCGGGGGCACTGGCCGTGAACTCGTATACCTCCGTGCGCATCACGACGCCGTTCGGCGGTTTCAAGCAGTCAGGTTTGGGCCGCGAACTTGGTCCAGATGCGCTCGACGCCTACACCGAAGTGAAGAACGTCTTCTTCAACACCGCATCGTAGGCACTGGCCGGGCCAACCGCTGATCGCCGGCAAGCGCATCGATGGAACTCAAAGAAAGGACTCACCATGCCTCAGACAGTGCGCGGTGTGATTTCGCGGTCCAAGAAGCAGCCCGTCGAGTTGGTCGACATCGTGATCCCGGATCCGGGTCCGGGTGAGGTGGTGGTCGACATCATCGCGTGCGGGGTGTGCCATACCGATCTGACCTACCGCGAGGGCGGCATCAACGACGAGTACCCGTTCCTGCTGGGCCACGAGGCCGCGGGCACCGTGGAGGCCATCGGCGAGGGCGTCACCCATGTCGAGCCCGGCGACTTCGTGGTGTTGAACTGGCGGGCAGTATGCGGGGAATGCCGCGCCTGCAAGCGGGGCCGCCCGAACCTGTGCTTCGACACCCACAACGCCGCGCAGAAGATGACGCTGACCGACGGCACCGAACTCACCCCCGCCCTGGGTATCGGCGCGTTCGCCGACAAGACCCTGGTCCATGAGGGCCAGTGCACCAAGGTCGATGCCGAGGCCGATCCGGCCGTGGCCGGGCTGCTGGGCTGCGGCGTCATGGCCGGCATCGGCGCGGCGATCAACACCGGAGCCGTCGGTCGCGACGACACCGTGGCCGTCATCGGCTGCGGCGGCGTCGGTGATGCCGCCATCGCCGGCGCCGCCCTCGTCGGCGCCAAGAAGATCATCGCCGTCGATCTCGATGATCGAAAGTTGGAGTGGGCGCGGGAGTTCGGCGCCACCGACACGGTCAATGCCGCCAATGCGGATGTGGTGAAGTCGATTCAAGATCTGACCGACGGTCACGGTGCGGATGTGGTCATCGATTCGGTGGGTCGGCCTGCGACCTATGAGCAGGCGTTCTACGCGCGCGACCTGGCCGGCACCGTCGTGCTGGTCGGCGTGCCCACCCCCGACATGACCCTGGAAATGCCGCTCGTCGACTTCTTCTCCCGCGGCGGATCACTCAAATCCTCCTGGTACGGCGACTGCCTACCCGAACGCGACTTCCCCACCCTCATCTCCCTCTCCCTGCAGGGCCGGCTGCCGCTGGAAAAATTCGTCTCCGAACGCATCGGCCTCGACGCGATCGAAGACGCCTTCCACAAAATGCACGCCGGCGACGTCCTGCGCTCAGTGGTGGTACTGAAATCCTGAGACGTCGGTCCACCCGGCAAACTGGAGCCATGACCAACGCCCGTCGCGTCGTCCTGATCTTGTCCTTGCTGGCGACGACCGGGCTGACGTTGGTGCTCGGTGTCACCGATCCGGCCGCGCCGCTGTCCTACCCCACTCGGTTCCTAGTGTGGAATTTGTTCCTGGCCTGGATTCCCATGGTCTTCGCCGTCGGATTCGCAGTGGTGCGCCGGCGACTGTGGTTGGTACCGCTCGGCCTGATCTGGTTGGCGTTTCTACCGAATGCGCCTTACCTGGTCACCGATCTCGTGCATCTCGGCGAGGGTTATGAGTTGTGGCGCCACGTATTGCAGTACGGGTTCGCGGCCTGGACCGGGATTCTTCTCGGGGTGGTGTCCCTGCTGCTGGTGCACCAGCGCGTCGACCGTGATCTCGGCCGGGCGTGGGGTTGGCTGACCGTCGTCGTCTCGGTGGGACTGTGTGCGATCGGGGTGGTGATCGGCCGGTTCCAGCGATGGAACTCCTGGGATCTTGTCACCCGGCCGGAGTCGGTGGTGGCCGCCACGCTCGAGTGGGTGCGCTCGCCGTTCGCCTACGTCCAGTCGACGGGCGTGGCGATCGCCGTCGCAGCGTTTTTCGGGCTGGCCTATCTCACGGTCTGGTCTCTCAGCGGACCCGTCGACGTGGCGCACCAGCGCACCACCGTCCCTGGCGAGCACACCTAGGAATTCAGATACGTCACGACCGCCAGCACACGGCGATGGTGAGCTTGTGACGGTGGCAGGTTCAGTTTGGCGAAGATGCTGGTGACGTGTTTTTCGACAGCCCGCTCGGAAATCGAAAGCTTGTCCGCCAGGCCACTATTCGAATGCCCCTCGGCCATGAGGGCGAGCACTTCGCGTTCGCGCGCGGTCAGGCGGTCGAGCACGTCGACACCGCGCCGGGCGCCCATGAGTTGGCGCACGACCTCGGGATCCAGTGCCGTCCCGCCCGCCGCGACGCGTCGTACGGCACTGTCGAACTCGCCGATATCGGCGACCCGATCCTTGAGCAGATAACCCACGCCTTCCGGACGACCGGCCAACAGTTCGGCGGCGTAACGTGTTTCGACCCACTGCGAGAACAGCAGCACGCCGATGTGCGGGTGGGTGCGCCGCAGTGACACCGCCGCGACCAACCCCTCGTCGGTGTATGTGGGTGGCATGCGGATGTCGATCACGAACACTTCGGGGCTCAAGGTGTCGGCGATATCGCGGAGTTCCTCGGCGGTGCCGACCTTGGCCACCACATCGTGCCCGCGTTCCAAGAGCAGTTGGGTCAGGCCGTCGCGCAGGATCGCATTGTCCTCGGCGATTGCCAGCCGGGTCATCGCTCCGCTCCGGACGGCACCACAGCGGTCACCGTGGTGGGACCGCCCTCCGGGCTGTCGATCTCGAGCGTTCCATCGACCATCCGCAGCCGGTCGGCCAGCCCGGTCAAGCCAGATCCGTTCGCCGGGGTGACCCCGCCGGAACCGTTGTCCGCGACCGCTATCCGCAGTTCGGTGCCATCGCTGTGCAGCCATACCGTGGCCTGGGTGGCACCGGAGTGTTTGGACACGTTCGCCAGGAGCTCGGCCACGCAGAAGTACGCCAACGTTTCCACGCCGAGCGACGGTCGCACCTTGATGTCGTCGACCAACTCCACCGGGATGGGATTGCGGGCCGCAAGGGTCTGCACCGCGGGACCCAACCCGAGATCCAGTGCGGGCGGCCGGATTCCGCGTACCAGGTCGCGTAGCTCGGTGAGGGTGTCGCGGGTGTTGGCCAGCGCATCGGCGACCAGTTCACGCGCACGGTCGGCACGGTCGGGCTGCGCCAACTGCTCTTCGGCGCGCGCCAGCGTCATCGCCACGGCGATGAGCCGGGCCTGAGTGCCGTCGTGCAGATCGCGTTCGACGCGGCGCAACCGCGCGGCGGCGTCGTCGACGACCTCGGCGCGGGCCTGCTCGAGCTGCGCCACCCGGCGCTCCCGGCCGGTGGACGCCAACAAGGTCTTGGCCAGCCACAGATGAGCGCGCCCGATCCAGATCATCGCCCAGCCCAGCAGGTACAGGGCGACGGCGCCGCCGACGGCCATCAACAGGTAGAGCCCCAGCGAATCGACCGGCTCGCCGAAGCTCACGACCGACTCCCCGGTGATCAGCCACAGCGCCGGCGCGACCACGAGCACCGCCGAGATGGCGATTCCGACGAGCACGAAGTAGCCGACCGGTGTCATAACGATCGCTTGGAGAGCCAGGAACCCGAGGGCACGCCAGCCGACCACGTCGGTCAGCGCGGCCGCCACCGTGTGCGGCCAGCCGGCAGGGCGGACGAAGCGCTCGGGCTCGTCGATCTGGACCCCGACGATTCGGGCCAGTGCTCGGTAGAGCCGGTTCCACAACCGCCCGCTCAGCACCACCAACGCCAGCAGCGGTACCCCGATCAACGTGACGAGCAGGAGCCCGGACACCAGCCCGGTGCAGAAGAGGTACACCACACCGGCGACGGCGAGCACGCTGATCAGCACGAAGTACAGGTAGGCCCGCCAGGCGGGTGCCCGCAGCGGGGTCAGCAGGATTCGGCGCCAGTCGTCATGGGTGGCCGACGGTGCCAACGCGGTTGTAGTCACGGGAACCATGGTCGCCGGACGGAGCGGCACCCGACGAGCGTGCTGCCCGGCCAATCGGTGGTGCGGTTGTCCACACCGTCAGGCATCGAGTCGGCGCAGCAGCGCACGGGTGCGGGCCCTGGTCTCGGGTGACGCGTCGAACACCACACCGACGTATTCGTCAACGCCGTCGAGGGCCCGGATCCGTTCGGCGACGGCGGTTTCGTCGCCGATGATCGCGGCGTCCTCGGGTCCGGCATAGCCTTCGCGGTCGAGCATCGCCCGGTAGGACGGCAGTTGGCCGTACATCGCGAATTGTTTGGCTGCCTGTGCGCGGGCGCCGTCCACGTCGTCGGTCACGCTGACCGGGAGTGCGGCCACCACGTTGACTTTCCGCCCGGCGGCGGCGTCGCGCAGCGTCGGTGCGACGTGCTCGGCCAGCGTCTTGGGTCCGGTCATCCAGGTGACGGTGCCCGCGGTGTGCCGCCCAGCGAGCTTGAGCAGCTGCGGCCCGAGCGCGGCGATGTAGACGTCGGGCGCGACGGCGCCCGGGATCTGCAGCGCACCGCGCGTCGTGACGGTCTCGCCTGGCGCGTCGGCCGGACGACCGGCCAGCAGCGGCTGCAGCCCGTCGAGGTACTCCCGCAGCCGCCGCACCGGCTTGTCCCACGGGATGCCCCACATCCCCTCGGTGACCGCCTGGTGCGTCATGCCGAGTCCGAGGATGAACCGGCCACGGCTGATCAGGTTGAGCGTCAGGGCGCGCTGGGCGAGCAGCATCGGATGCTGGTTCTGGATCGGGATGACCCCGCTGCCGACCTCGATCCCGTCGACCTCGCGGAACGCAACCGCCAGGACGGTCAGCAGATCGGGCTCGTAGGGCATCTGCGTCATCCACACCCGGCGGAATCCCTCGTCGCGCAACTGGGCCAGGGTCTGCACGGTGGCGTCGATCGGCGAGCGGCCGCCGGTATCACTGAGTGAGCTGAGGATGCTGATCTGCATGTGCCCACGCTAAGTGGTGGGTTGGGCAAAAAAATAGGGCGGGTTCGGGAGGACACTTGGGGGCGTCTCAGTTCGTCTCGCGCCGCCGGTTTTTCACCCCGTAAACCGACTCTTTGGATCAGTCACTCCCGAACCCGTCGTACGGTCGATCGTACGCCTCGGGTACCCCTCAGACCAGAGGAAATTTCGACCGACGTTCATGGGGTGTTTCCAAAAGGTGGCCCCGTGTTGCCGTCGGGTCGGGGGGTCAGACGGCAACACGGAGCTACCCATGTATCGGCGCCCTAGGGACGGCCGTTACACACTTCCAAAACAAACTTTTCGAATGTTTTGTCGCCGTCTGACCTCGCGGTATCAGCCCTGGTCAGGCCTCCAGAATGGCGGCGACGCCCTGGCCGCCCGCGGCGCAGATCGAGATCAGGCCGCGGACCGGCTGACCGGTTTCCTTCTTCTTGAGGTGCAGCTGCTTGGCGAGCTGGGCCACGATGCGGCCGCCCGTGGCCGCGAACGGATGACCGGCCGCGAGCGAGGAGCCGTTGACGTTGAGCTTGGAGCGGTCGATCGAGCCGAGCGCACTGTCCAGGCCGAGCCGTTCCTTGCAGTACTCGTCGGACTCCCAGGCCGCCAGCGTGGCGAGCACGACCGACGCGAACGCCTCATGGATCTCGTAGTAGTCGAAGTCCTGCAGGGTGAGGCCGTTGCGGGCGAGCAGGCGCGGCACCGCGTACGTGGGCGCCATCAACAGACCGTCCGGACCGTTGACGTAGTCGACGGCGGCGGTCTCGGAATCCAGGAAGTAGGCCAGCGGTTCGCGCCCGTGCGCGGCCGCCCACTCCTCACTGGCCAGCAGTGCGACCGACGCGCCGTCGGTGAGCGGAGTGGAATTACCCGCGGTCATCGTGGCGTCACCGGCCTTGACCCCGAACACGGGCTTGAGCTTCGCGAGCTTTTCCGGGTTCGAGTCGGCGCGCAGGTTGTTGTCGCGGTACAGGCCCAGGAACGGCGTGACCAGGTCGTCGAAGAAGCCGTTGTCGTAGGCGGCGGCCATGTTGCGGTGGCTGGCCGCGGCGAGTTCGTCCTGGTCGACGCGCTTGATGCCCATCTTCTTGGCGGTGACGGCGGCGTGCTCACCCATCGACATGCCGGTGCGGGGTTCGCTGTTCACCGGAATCTCAACGCCGAGCGCCGCGGGCAGCTTGCCGACCAGCTTGAGCCGGTCGACGTTGGATTTCGCGCGGCGCAGCCCGAGCAGCACGCGCCGCAGGTCATTGCCGAACGCGATCGGCGCGTCCGACGCGGTGTCCACGCCGCCGGCCGCCGCGACCTCGTACTGGCCGAGCGCGATGGCGTTGGCGGCCGCCGTCGCGGCCTGCAGGCCGGTACCGCAGGCCTGCTGGATGTCGTAGGCAGGCGTGTAGGGCGACAAGGCGCTGCCAAGCACGCACTCACGCATGAGATTGAAGTCCCGGCTGTGCTTGAGCACCGCGCCGCCGATGACGGCGCCAAGCCGCTCCCCGGCCAGGTCGAAGCGGTCGATCAGGCCGTCCAGCGCCGCGGTGAACATGTCCTGGTTGGAGGCATTGGCATACGCGCCGTCGGACCGCGCGAACGGAATCCGGTTGCCACCCAATACGGCAACGCGACGCCTTGTTGTGTTGTTCGCCATGTGTTTGCCTCCCACTGTCGGGTTGTCCGGGGCCATATTACCCACTGTTCTTACTCTGGAGTAAGTTCGGTATGGACAACGCAGTACTGCGAAGCGAAAGGCAGCTGAAGTGGCTTCCGACCTGTTCTCCCAAGTGCTCACCTCCGGGCCGGGATCGTTCCTGGCCAAACAGCTCGGCGTGCCGCAGCCCGAGACGCTGCGCCGCTACCGCCCCGGCGATCCGCCGCTGGCCGGTTCCCTGCTGATCGGCGGATCCGGACGCGTGGTCGAACCCATGCGTGCCGCGCTGGCCGACGACTACGACGTGGTGTCCAACAACATCGGCGGCCGCTGGGCCGATTCGTTCGGCGGCGTCGTGCTCGACGCGACCGGCATCACCGACGCCGCGGGGCTCAAGGAACTCTACACGTTCTTCACTCCCCTGCTGCGCAACCTCGGCCCGTGCGCCCGGGTGGTCGTCGTCGGCACCACGCCGGATCAGGCCGCGAGCGTGCACGAGCAGATCGCTCAGCGTGCACTGGAGGGCTTCACCCGCTCACTGGGCAAGGAGCTGCGCCGCGGCGCCACGGCCGCGCTGGTGTACCTGGCCGCCGACGCCAAGCCCGCCGCCACCGGCCTGGAGTCGACGCTGCGGTTCATCCTGTCGGCCAAGTCGGCCTACGTCGACGGGCAGGTGTTCCGCGTCGGCGCCGAAGACTCGACGCCGCCGGCTGACTGGGACAAGCCGCTGGCCGGCAAGGTCGCGGTCGTGACGGGCGCGGCTCGCGGCATCGGCGCGACGATCGCCGAGGTGTTCGCACGCGACGGCGCCACGGTGGTGGCCGTCGACGTCGAGGGTGCGTCCGACGATCTCCACAAGGTCGCCCACAAGGTCGGCGGCACGGCACTGACGCTCGATGTGACCGCCGACGACGCGGTCGACAAGATCACCGCGCACGTGACCGAGCACCACGGCGGCAAGGTCGACGTCCTCGTCAACAACGCAGGCATCACGCGCGACAAGCTGCTGGCCAACATGGACGAGGGCCGTTGGGACGCCGTCATCGCGGTCAATCTCCTTGCCCCGCAGCGACTCACCGAGGGCCTGGTGGCCAACGGAACACTCGGCGAAGGCGGCCGGGTGATCGGCCTGTCGTCGATGGCAGGCATCGCGGGCAACCGCGGCCAGACCAACTACGCCACCACCAAGGCCGGCATGATCGGTCTCACCGAAGCATTGGCACCAGTGCTCGCCGAGAAGAACATCACCATCAACGCCGTCGCACCCGGATTCATCGAGACCAAGATGACCGAGGCCATCCCGCTGGCCACCCGCGAGGTCGGCCGCCGGCTCAACTCACTGTTCCAGGGTGGACAGCCGGTCGATGTGGCCGAGACCATCGCGTACTTCGCGAGCCCGGCGTCGAACGCGGTGACCGGCAACACGATCCGCGTCTGCGGCCAGGCCATGCTGGGAGCCTGAGGTGGATCTGACGATGCTCCGCGCGGTGGCCGGTGCGCTGCCGTTCGTCCCGCGCAGCGAGACGTTGCCCGACCGCACCGTCACGGTCGACGACCTGACGATCGATCCGGCCAACGTCGCGGCATACGCCCAGGTGACGGGCCTGCGGTTCGGTGACACGCTGCCGCTCACCTATCCGTTCGCGCTGACCTTCCCGACCGTGATGTCGCTGGTGACCGGATTCGACTTCCCGTTCGCCGCAATGGGTTCGGTGCACATCGAAAACCACATCACCCAGTATCGGCCCATCGCGGTGACCGACACCGTGAGCGTTGCGGTGCACGCCGAGAACCTGCGTGAGCACCGTCGCGGTCTTCTGGTCGACATCGTGACGGAGATCAAGGTCGGCAACGACACGGCGTGGCATCAGGTCACGACGTTTCTGCACCAGCAGCGGACGAGCCTGTCCGATGAGCCGAAACCCGAACCGCAGAAACAGCCGAAGCTGCCGCCGCCCAACGCGGTGCTGCACATCACGCCCGGCCAGATCCGCCACTACGCGTCGGTCGGCGGCGACCACAACCCGATTCACACCAACGCGGTGGCCGCCAAACTGTTCGGCTTCCCGACCGTGATCGCACACGGAATGTTCAGTGCGGCAGCGGTGCTCGCGAACATCGAGGGCCAGATGCCTGATGCGGTGAAGTACTCGGTGCGGTTCGCGAAGCCGGTCGTGCTGCCCGCACGGGCCGGGCTCTACGTCGAGCGTGACGGCGAAGGTTGGGACCTCACCCTGCGGCACCTGTCGAAGGGCTACCCGCACCTGTCCGCGACGGTGCGCGGGCTCTGAGCGTCGAGACTGCGTACAGATCGCGTTCTTGCGCGAAACCGCGATCTGTACGCAGACTCAGCACTTATTCAGGCCGCGGCTCCCGGACCCCCTTCACCAGAAGCCACCCGATGAACGAAAGTTCAGCGACTGCCGCAATGCCGAGGGCGAGAAGTGAAGTGGTTTCGCCGAGGCTCGGGGCGAGCGAGCGCGTGACCACGTCCGTGAGGTGGCCGAAGCAGCCGACCATGAGCAGGACACCCAACCCTTTGGGAAAGTAGCCCGACTTCATCACGAGATAACCCAGCGGCAGCAGCCACAGGCCGAAGTACGTCTGGGCGATCAAGTACCCCTCACGCTGCAGGTCGGCGAACAACAGGGTGAGCTGATCGGAAACCCTTGGGCTGAAAGCATAGTGGCCGGTGACGATCATCAGTGCGGCCTTCTGGTTGAGAAGGCTCAGGCTTTGGATCGCGACGCTGACCGCCACGATCGTCACCATCGCGGCAGCGGCGAGCCGGCTGACGTGCCGCAGCAGGACGTACAGAGTCATACCCGTCGCGAGAAACGCTGTGGCGCCCAAGAGTTCACTGACGAAGCCGATTCGGAACAATGTGGCGGACCCGCCGAGGTTCGCGGTCGTGGCCGCCGCATCTCCGGACACGACGGTGCTGGTGTTCACCACTCCCGCGAAGATCGTGAGCATCGCGACAGTCAGATAGAGACACCCGGCGATTCTCGCGAGCGCCTTGGGCGTTGTCGGCGGTGCGAGCACGTATCCGACGCTCATGCCGGGTCACCGGCGTGAGCCAGGGCAGAGGGGGTCAGCCGTCCGACGATGGCCGGGGCCTCGTGGACGAGCGCCTCGTTGTCCACCGCCTCGACCATGAAGGATGCGTAGTCCACGCGACGAGTGAGATTGCTCGCCAGAATTGGATCGCCAACGTGCCGGCTCCACACCGGCATGCCCTGACTCTCGCCCTCCTCCAAGTCGCTGCCGCGTACGACCGTCCAGCGGGTGTCACTCGCGAAGATCCTCCGGCACGCCTCGACCTGGTCGTCGACGTCCACCACCCGGGCCAGCTTGGCCAGCCGGCCGAACACCGCCGCGTACAGCTTGAACTTCCTGGTGTAGACGTCTTTCCCGTCGCGCGTGATGTGCCACCCGCAGGAGAACACCAGCCGGGCCTCGGGACGCGCGTGGTCGAGCACCGCCTGCGCGGTGCCCGAGGCGTAGCCGCGCACGCCCCACGGCACCAGGACCGTGAGCACGGCGTCGCATCCATTCACCGCCCGTGCGATGACCGCGGGGTCGTCGGTCGCGCCGGCGATCACCGTGATCCGGTCCGCGAAATCGGCTAGCTTGGGCACGCTGCGCTCGCGGCAGACACCCACGACTTCGTATCCACGGTCCAGTGCGTGCTGCACCATATAGCGTCCGAGCTTCCCGGATGCGCCCACGACGCAGATCCGCTTCGCCGTCCCACTCATACTCCCGACCCTTCTTCCACTTGCCGCCGCACCAGCCTTATGGCGTAAGGTACAGCCTTGCTGCGTAAGGTTGTCAAGTGTCCACCGACGAAACCGGCACGTCCGCGCCTCGCCGCCAGCCGCTCAGCAAGGAGCTGGTGCTTCGTACGGCAGTCGCACTCGCCGATGAATCCGGCACCGGCGTACCCAGCATGCGCAGGCTGGCCGAGCGGCTCGGCGTCGAGTCGATGTCGCTCTACCACCACTTCCGCAACAAGGACCTGATCCTCGACGGCATGGTCGATTTCGTCTTCGCCGAGATCGAGCTTCCGTCCGCCGATGTGGACTGGCGGACCGCGATGCGAGGGAGGGCGGTATCGATGCGCGACGCGATGATCCGTCACCCGTGGGCAATCCGCCTGATGGACTCACGAGCGAACCCGGGCCCCGCGACGCTGCGCCAGCACAACGCGGCCATCGGTTGCCTGCGGTCGGGCGGATTCTCGATTGCCGGTGCGGCACACGCATTCTCGGTGCTCGACAGCTACATCTACGGCTTCACGCTCCAGGAGCTCAGCCTGCCATTCCGATCATCCGCCGAGCTCGAGGAGGTTGCCGGATCCATCCTGGAGCAGATGCCCAGCGACGAGTATCCGCACCTCGCCGAGATGATCCTCGAGCGCGGACTGAACCCGGACTACGCATACGCCGAGGAATTCGAGGTCGGGCTCGACCTCATCCTCGACGGGCTGGAGCAACAGCGCGAACGTTGGCACGGTGAAGATTCGCGGAAGCCCTCACGTAAGCGATGATCCGGTGGCCACACCGACGAAGTACTTCTCCGTGGGTGTGACGGTCACCCATGTTCCGCGGAAGCCCTCGGGAATTACGAATGCGTCGCCGGTGCGGAAGTCGCGGCGGCCGCCGTCACTGTCTTCAATCGCGATGTGCCCGTTGATGATGACGCACATCTCGGTGTAAGGCCAGCGTTCGAAGTACACACTTCCCGGCTTTCCGCGCCACAGACCGCCGAGCGATCCGTTGTCCAGCTCGAAGGCTCTGAACTCTTCTTCGGCCCACTCGGAGCTGACGCTCGTATAACTGTCCGGATCGGGAACGACGCGAAACGTATGGACGGTGTCGACGGTGGTGACGGCGTCGATATTCATCGGCGTTCCTTTGCGGCGAAGCGATCCAGGACATTGCGAACGATCCGGTCGACCTGCGGATCGCCGACGCTGAGAGCATGCGGCCACTCGGTGCTACCGCCGTTGAACACTTCCCCGTCACCGCGAGTGAATGCGGCAATCATTCCCGCACCGCGCATTTCGCCTTCGTGGACGTAGTCGGGCAGGTCGTCTCCGAGTTCAGCGTTGTAGTTGTATACCTCGGCCTCCGGCCCGCCCAGCGGGTAACGGCCACCGAAGCGGTCTTCCTCACCTCGTACCGCCGGGCACATCGCAAGAATTTCGAGCGTGCTGGGCGCACCGTCTTCGAAGGTCGGGTAGGGCAACCCGCGGCGAAATGTGTACTCCACCGAATCCACTTCGAAGGCCGCGAGAAATGCGGGTGAACCGCCGAGCAGGTCACCGTAATAGAGATCGGTGCCGGCAAAGCTCCAGTGTTCCGGGCGATACACGGTGTAACCGCCCGACGACCGCGGCGTGGCGACACCGTAGCGATTGTAGATACCGCCAAGGCCGTTCAGTCCGATCGTCGTCGCGCCGGGCCTGCCGACCGACTTCGCTTCCCACACCGTGGTCGCCAGGTGGGGTGTTTCGACGGCCTCCGGGTCGAGAGCCGGCAGCCGATAGCAGTACTGGGTGGCCATATCGTCACTGAGCCGTACCTGCCATTGATAATTGCCACCCAACCGGGCGAAACCGCCTCCGCTGTCGACAAAGTCGTCGACAGCATCGCGCATGCGCCAACTCCAGTACTCGTCGTGACCCACGGTCACCACGCACGAGTAGCCTCGCAAGCTGTCCCGCTCCTCGTGGAGATCGAACTGGGTCAGATAGTCGACGTCATATCCGTTCTGCTCGGCCCAGACCACGAATGGCCTTTCGTACGTTGCCCATCCGGCGTCAGCGTGATGTCGGCTGTAGCCGTTGAAACGGGCCCATTCGTAACTGTCGTAGCGTGGGATCCAGCCGATCGGCGGATCGTACGGGTGGTACTCCCGCGGGGCGCCGGCAGGCTTGCGCAGCATGCCACGCGCAATCGGACGGCGTACCGACGACACCGGACTGCCTGCGTCGTTGCGCGGATCATTGCCGAGGCCCCGATAATGATTGGCTCCCCCCCAGTCGTTGTAGGCGAGCACCGTACTGGTGGTGAGCACCAATGCGATCCGTTTGCGCTGCGATACTGGGGATTTGACGACGAAGAAGTGCTCGCGCTCCCACACGGTGCCGTCGGGACGACGATTGCGGACGATGACGAGATAACAGCCCGAAGCGGTGTCCTCCGGTATCACCCAGGTATGGCGGACCGGCCAGTCGCAGCCGACAGCATAAGCGTCCTCGGGTGTGTTCTGGCTGTTCGCGGTCAGATCGGCCGCCCGGTAGACGGTCCGAGGGATAGCACCGTCACGGACGATCTCAAGCTCGAAGGCCAGCGCCGAACTGTTGATGTGAAATGCCACGGTTTCGGTCGGGTAATAGCTCAATTTGTCGGTGTACAACCAGGTTTCTGGACCGCCACTGACGAACGGCCGCTCTGACGGCCAGTCGGCCGGCGACCAGGCAAAGGCCGGCTTCACACTGGCTTCCGTCATGTCGGTCAACGACACGTCTACTCCCATCTAATTCGTGCGGTGAATGTCAGCGCTGTTGGTTGATTCGGTATTCGAGCCGACGCCTGGCCTCATCGAGAGGTTCGAGAAGAAAGGCCAGGTGATCGTCACGCCCGTGTCGGTGGCACACGTCGGCCGGCCAGTGCCGCCGGGCGCGGTGCTCGATGTATTCGGCCGCGCCATCGACGAGGGCGAGCATCGATGCGACGACGTCGCCGTCGAAGCGGCTGTAGCCACCGGAGGTAGATACGTACACCGGCGAGGTGTGCGCGACCACTGGTCTTTGCCAGGTGTCGTTGTGCCGCAATATCTCCGGGCCGAGTCCGAAGCATCGGGCGGCGATCCACGAGTCACCGGGCACGTCCACCTCGGTGCGGTGTTCCCTCTCGAATCCCCCGCCGGACAAGTCGATACGGTCGGCGACGACACCGTTGACGATGATCTCGATCGACCCGACGGGAAAGATCGACGACAGTTCCACGTGGACACCGACCCTGCCTTCGGCGGCTACCTGAACCTCGCTTCCCGGCCTCCGGCCGTCGACCGTCAGGTGAAGCAAGGGACCGCTGCTGGCGAATGTATCGCCTTCGCGCACCGCGGCACACCATGACCAATAGTCGAATTGAGCGCCGTCCGCGACTCGTGCATAGGTGCGCATCAGGCCGATCGGGACCTCGGCAGTCATCTTGTCGGTACCTGCGGCAAGGGGCAGTCGGTAACCGGCGTTGAGATAGCGGTAGTACTCGTTGATGTTGTAATCGTCGTAGGCGATTGTCTCCACGGCGTCGATGCGCCCGGTGGCGATCAGCGCCGCGGTCTCGCCGTTGGGCACCGGAAAGTGCGCGAGGACGACGGTGCCACCTTGCGCGCGACATTCATCGGCCCAGTGAGACAGCGTGGTCTCAAGCCCGCCACCGAGATCTGCCTCCTCGGAACCGCCGGTGCACCACGGCATGATCGGCCGACGAAGTCCGAGCAGATTGATATGGCCCAGCATGTTGGTTCGGTTCTCCTGCCCGGCGAACACCACAGTGTGCCCGTCGTGCGACACCTCGGGACGGCCCGTGAACTCCTCAGTGTTCGTGTAAAGATGGCCCCACTGGCTCATCAGCAGATTCACCACGTCGACGTCTTCGGCACGTGCCTCGAGATCGGCACCTCGAGTGGATACGAAGTGGACGTGGGTGTCGCCACTGAAGTATCCGCGCCGGCGCGGATCGAACAGCCGTGTCAACGCGAACTCGACGTGGCGTTGTCCGGGCTCGATCCGGACCACCTCCCGCACCGGCCGGTAGTGGAAACCGTGCGAGACCTCGACGGTGAGATCGCCGACCGGCAGCCAACCCTCGCATTCACCATCGACGAACGCGTAGGTGTGCGCGCCGAGGCGCACGTCGCCTCCGATGTCGAGATTCCACGTGCCGCCGTCGGAGTTGATGTGAGCGTGATGTCCGTACGGGGCGAACGGAATTCCGTGATCGGTGTGAAAGTGCAGGCGAGCGGCCAGCGGCTCACCCGTCTCGCTGTCACGGATCGTGATGCGCACCCACGCTTTCGCGGCGGGGGCCAACGTGAGGGTGGCGCCGCTCGGCAGGACGAGCGGCGCATCCTCGGCGAGATCCTGCCAACCGCACTGGCCCAACTCCTCGGATCCACGTGTGAGTCGCAGCGTGGCCGACGGCGAGGCCGACACTCTCGCATATCCGGTTCGGGTTGGAATGCGCGGCTTCCCCCACGCCGGCAGTTCAGACTCCTCGACCTCCCCTACCGTGCGATACACGTATGTCGCGGTTCCGCGGTCCACGGCTAGGGCGACGTGTTCGTCGATCTCACCGTCGGGCACCGTGATCACCACTTCGCGCGACACGTCGCGGGTGAAGGGCTCTTCGACGAGGTCGCTGATCGTGATCGCGCCGACGAGCAGCGACCGGTCACGCGCGCTGATCCGAACTTCGGCGATCTGCTTGTCCGGAAAAGGATTGCGGTAGGCCCACAGGTAATACCGGTACGGCAGGACGTAGGGCACCCTCGACTGAGCGTCCTCGATGTCGACCAGGCGCGCGCCTGCTTCGTCGTATCGGCCGCAGACACGGTCCATCAGTTCGTGTTCTGCACCGTTGTGCGCGAGGAATGGAGTTTGGCCCCAATCCAACGGAAGAGGACGCCCTTCCCACAGCCGTGGAGACGGCCCGATCTCGAAACGTTGCCTGAGCGTGTGTTCGACACGGGTGCCGTCGGCGTACAGCAATTCGTACGCACCACACGGCGCACCTACCGGCGCACCGTCGAACAAGTCGGTCTCATAGAGAGCATGGGCGAATATCAGCCACCGGGCGACGGCGTCTACGGGAACGGTCACTGCGTCCGCGGCACCTCCGGGTCCGACGAGCAACGCTGCCCGCTGCCTGTCGCCGAAGTGGAATGGCAAGCCGTACAACTCTTTTTCGCCAAGCGTGGCATTGTCGGGATCGTCGAATATCGAGACGTCGCAGTTGTACCAACGGTGGAGATCGAGCGGCGTGTATCCGCGCAGCTGATCGGTCACTGGTCCACCCCTGCTTCGGTACGGCCCAAGGCCAGGTATGCGTCAGGATTGGTTCTGCGGAGATAGCCGGCGCGTGCCGCACCACCCACGATCGCCAGGCCGGCCGCGACGATCAGGACGGTGTTCACGACCGGCCCACCCGCAGTGAGGAAATCGAAGTTCGCGAACACGAGCACCACCACAACGGCGAGCACTGCGAACGACAGCACCGGAGCCACCGTGGTTCGCCACAATCCCGCCTCAGGCGCGTGACGACGCAGGTAGACCATGACGGCCAGGGAGCAGAACGCCCACAGCACAATGATGCCGAGAAATCCGAGGGCACTACCCCACAACAGCAGGCCCAGATAGGGGTCGAGACCGAAGATGACGAACAACGCCAAGACGACTGCCGCGAGCGCCGACTGCGCGACACCAGCCACGAGAGGTGCGTGTGTGCGGTGATGGGTACTTCCGAAAGCCCTGGGTAGCAAGCCCTCCCGGCCAAGCGCGAAGGCGTATCGGTTCGACGCGTTGTGAAGCGCCAACAAAGCGGCGAAGGCGCTGAGCAACAGCAGCACCTCGGTGATGTCGAGAAGGATGGACGATGTGTAGTCGGCGACAACGTTGAGCGCCAATTCTGCAGGGTCGGCCGCGGCGGCCGCGGCGATGTGATCGGCGCCGTATGCGGTGACGATCGCATAGGTGATGACCGCATAGAAGATGCCAATGAAACCGACCGCCAGGTACGTGGCCCGCCGCACGGTCGACGCGCCACCCTTGACCTCTTCGGCGTAGATCGCGGTGCACTCGAAACCCATGAAGGCCCCGAAGATGAGCGCGAACATCGCGCTGTTGTGAACTGACAGAACCGTCGACGGCTCAAACGGGCGAGCGCTGAAGCCCTCCGGCCCGCCGGTGGCGAACACCGCGACCGCCATGATGATCAGAACAGCGATCTCGGCGATGAGAACAGCGGCCAGGACCTTGGCGCTGGTGGTGATTCCTCGATACCCGAGGTAGCCGACCGCGATCAGCGCAGCGCCGGCGAAGACCCACCACGGACAGGAGATGCCGAGGAATCGTGCGGCGCTGCTGCCTGCGTAGTAGCCGATCGCGCCATACGTCGACACCTGCAGCGCGTTGTAGGCCACGACCGCGAGCATCGCGGCAGCAGCGCCCGCGATCGGACCCAGTCCTTTGGTGATGATCGCGTAGAACGCACCGGTGTTGCGGACGTACCGGGTCATCGTGCAGAAGCCGACCGCGAACAATGCCATCACAGCCGCCGCGACGAGGTATCCACCCGGCACAGCCGGGCCGCCCTTGAGGAAATGCAGCGGCGCCACAGCCATAACGAGCGTGAGCGGGGCCAGTGTGGCGAGCACCGTGAACACCAGATCGGGCAGGTTCAGGGCGTTGCGGGCGAGACGATTGTCCGGCGGCGGTTGACTCATCGCATTCCTCTGTCAGCCAAGCAAGCAAGGTTTGGATTTCTCATGCCTTATAGGCATGAAAGTTTGCATCACAGTAATGTCGAGGTGTGAGGTGGTCAAGACGCGGTGCGTTAATTTCCGGTATCGCACCCGTACGGTCGATGATCGTGTGGACGCGGCGTACACCGGTTTGAGGAGGTAACGGTTGAGACCAGTACATCCGTCGGCCTCGGGCGATCCGGTGCGGATCGGCGCCAGACTGCGCGCCGCGCGCAAGTCACAGGGAATGACCATCGAACAGGTCGCGGTCGCATGCGGGCTGAGCGGAGGATTCCTGTCCCGCGTCGAGCGGGACGAGACATCGCCCAGCGTCGCAACTCTCGTCAGCCTGTGTCAGGTGCTTTCGCTCGATGTGGGTTCGCTGTTCAAGGATTCAGACACCGGAGTGGTTCCACTCGCTTCGGCCCCGGCGGTCCACATGGGCGGCAGAGGAGCCTTCGAGCGGCTGCTCACCCCTCGCGCCCAAGCCAAGGTCCAGGTGCTGCGCTCGACGCTGGAACCCGGGTCTACCGGCGGCGACGAGATGTTCACGGTCAACTGCGATGTCGAAGTCACACACGTGCTGTCTGGAGTGATGGAGATACGACTTCCCACTGAGACTTTCGTGCTCAACGAAGGTGACACCCTGACAATGCCCGGCCGCGAACCCTACACGTGGCGCAACCCATCCGACCAACCCGCAGAGGTCGTATGGGTCCTCTGCCCCGCCGCCTGGAGCGGGACGATTACCGACTGAACCCGTCGCCCGACCGGACACACCGGCGGTGCCTATTAGGACGCCGGGACCACATCCCCCGAACTCCGTCGTAGATCGGTGAATTCGGAGATCGATGCGGCGGTGACCGATGCGACCGGACGAGCGTTGGGCACCGCGGCGTCGGCCTTGGACACCATGACGACGCTGTCGATGTAGGGCTGGATGGTCGTGGTGTTCTGCACCGTCGCCACGATCACGAGCTGGAAGCCGAACTTGCGGAACGCCGACAGCGCCTGCTGTGCGAACTGCGGGTCGGACTTCGAGAACGCCTCGTCGAGCATCAGCTGCGCGAACATCGGTCGCGTGTCATTGCTGTCCGGGCTGGCCAGGTTGAAGCTCAGCGCCCCGGCCAGACAGAACGCCATGAGCTTCTCCTGCTCACCGCCGGAGTTGTCGCCGGAGTTGCTGTAGGTCCGGATGACCTCACCGGTTTCGGCGTCACGCTCCTCGCAGTACAGCACGAACCGGTTGCGCACGTCGAGCGCGTCACGGGTCCACTGCCGATCCTCAGGCGTGTTGCCGGCCAACAGCTTTCGCAACTGCAGGATGTCGGTGTACTGCTCGAACATCGCCGTCTCGTCGCCGAAGCTCACGAGTGACACCCGGGCCGCGATGCGCTGGGCCTTCTCGTTGAGTTCATCGACGGCCGCGAGGTGGCGCGTGCCTGCGTGCAGCGTGAGCCTGGTGCCGCGGTTGAACTCGACCGCACCGAGCCCGGTGTTGACGCGGGCGATCTGCTCGGTGATCCGGCGGGCCTCGTTGTCGGCGATCATGTGCAGGTTCAGGATCGCGCCGGGAGCCTGTTCGGTGATGAGCCGCTGCATGCGCTCGTAGGCGTCGGGCAGTTCACGCTCGTCGATGCGCCGGCACAGTGCCACATAGTCGTGGACGCGTTCGTCGAAATCGTCGCTGTCGTTGGGGATCGCATCGGGGAACGAACTGTCGTACGCGGCCATGATTCCCGCGAGCTCGTCGTGCGAGCGGTTGCGGTCACCGCGCAGGCGGTCGCGTTCGCGGCCGATCACCCTGATCAGCTCGTTGCGGAACGGATCGGACTCCAGCAGTTCCAGTGGCAGCGCGATGTCGGCCGCGTAACTGTCGAGCGTGTCGCGGGCATGCTGGGGAACCTCGCCGGGGTCGAGGCGTTCGACGAGTTCCAGCAACGCGGTGCGCCGACGGTCGAGGTTGGTCTCGCGCTCGTTGAGCGAACCGATCTGCTGAATGACCTTCTCGACACGTTCCCAGCAGTCGTCGGCGCGTTGTTGGAGCCGCTCGACGTCGGGATTCTCCGTGACAAGCAGGTCGTGCTCGTCCTGCAGACGCTCGAGCAGTTCGTCGACCGAGTCGGTGTCGATGTCACTCCACTGCATGTACTGATCGCACAAGGCCCGGCACGCCCGCTCGCGCGCCTGCAGTCTCGCGCGGTGTTCGTCGAGCCGCTCCCGCGCGCTGCGCGCCGTACTGTAGGCGTCGTGCGCGTTGGCCAGATCATGTTGCAGGGCATGCACTTTGGCCTCGGAGTCACCGAGGAAGATGTAGTCCGACGGCCGCAGCTTGGACCGGTCGTCCTTGATCGAGAGCCGGCCACTGTCCTTGCGCAGGCCCTGATCGGTGACCGCCCGGGGATGCTCGGCGAACTCCTCCGGACGGTCCACGCACGCATAGTCGCCGACGGACGCGATGACGTTGAGTGCTTCGACGGCGCTGTCATGGGTCGGGTCGGCGACCCGAACCTTGGTCGCGAGCGTCTCGGGCGCCGGCTCACGCAGTTGCGCGCCGTGCCTGACATGCTGGAGCTGAATCCGGCCCCGCATGTCGTTCTCGTTGACGAAGCGCAGCGCGGCATCCCAGTGCTCGTCGGGAACCAGCAGCCGTAACCCGGCCCCCCGCAGCACCTTTTCGACCGCGAGACGCCAGCGGGCCTCGTCGGGTTTGAGCTCCATCAACTCAGCGACATACACCAGATCCCGCTCGGCGACATCGAGCGCACGGGCGATCCGAGCCCGCATCTCGTACTCGGTGCGCGGCAGCGGCGACCCGAGGCGCTGGACCCGCTCCAGTTCGGCCTCGACGGCCTCGCGTGCCTCACGGGCCCGTACTTCTTTCGCCGACGCTTCGACGTAAGCCGTGTTACCGGTGGACAGTTCGCGGTGCAGACGGTCCGCTTCCTCCATGAGGGATTCGCGCAACGACCAGAAGTCCTCGGCAGTGTCGGGTGCGGTGAACCCCAGTGCGACGATCTTGTCCTCATAGCCGCTGCGCCGCCTGGCGACCTCTTCGCTCACGCGCTCCGCTTCGCTGAGCCGTTGCTGCAACGGCACCAGGTCCACGGTGACGGTGTTGATCTGCGCCATCAGCGAGTTGTGCTCGTTCTTGAGCTGTCTTTGCTGGGCGCCGAATTCGTCACGCTGCGCGCCGAGTTGGGTGATCTGGTCGTCGAGGTTGTCGATCTCGGGGCCGGCCTGCTGCAGCCGCAGATGGTCGACGTAGTCACGCACCATCGCGTTGTCGACGGTGTCGATGACGCCGAACTTGGCCGCCTCGTCGGCATAGCGCGCCTGCACGGCCTCGATGTTGCCGAGCGTGTTGCGTTTACGGCGCGCGACGTCGAGCAGACCGCGCGCCTCGACGAGCGGGTTGATCTGCTCGAGCGCCTCCTCGACCCCACTGAGGCTCGCGGGCTCGTCGAGCATGAATTCGCGAACGAACTGTTCGAGCCCGCCAACGCTTTTCAGCGATTTCGCCTTGCCGAGCAGCTGTTGAGCGGCTTCCGAGGCCCGGATACCGATGATGGAATACAACTGCGCGAGATACTGGCTTTCGCTTCTGCCGCCCGACCAGCCGTCGTCGCGGAACACCGCCGCGTCGTAACCGTTGGCGGCCCAGCGGTTACACAGGCCGAAGATGTCGCGGTCGGCGTCGATGAGATAGTAGCGACTGCCCGGATCGGAAACCTTCTCGGCAGCAAGCCATTTCAGGACCAGACCGGTGACGGCCCGCCCGGTGTGATCGGAATACGTGACCGCGACCGCCGACCAGGCCGGCCCGATGCCGCGCAGATACATGATCTGGCGGCTCGTGCCGTCGCGGCGCTCACCCCATGCGCCGCGCACATACTTGTCGACCGTGCGTTTGCCGGTGCCCGAACCCGCGGCGGTGGTGTCACCCGACGCGTTGAAGTTCCGTCGGTGCGACGGCAGGAAAGCCAGCGAAATGGCATCCAGCAGTGATGATTTTCCACTGCCGGACGATCCGGTGATGAGCGTGCCCTGCGGGCTGAACGGGATCGAGTGGTAGCCGTCGAAGACGCCCCAGTTGATGACCTGAAGGCGCGACAGATAGAACTGATTGGTCGGTTCAGCGACCATGGGCGTCCACCTCATCCTCGACTGCGTCGGCGTCGTCGGCACCTCGTCCGGCCGCTCGTTTGAGCTGGTCGAACTGCTGGGCGAGTTCGGTGATCACCGAGGCGGTCATGATCGCGTTGATCACCGGGCTGACCGTGAAACTGCCCTCGTCTTCGCGATTGCGGACGAGGATCTCGATGTCGGTCAACCGCTCGATCGCGTTGTCTATGCGCTTGTCGAACGATGCGGCATCGCGGTCGGTGTCGTTGTTCACCCCGGCGAAGAGCTCGTGGATCTCCTCACGGCTGATCAGGACATCCTCGTCGCGCGCCGCCGCGCGCATCAGTTTGGCCAGGTGCAGCGCCAGGATCGAGTCGTAGGTGTTCAGCGTTTCGCGGCGCAAAAGCTTACGGCGCCACTGAGATTCATACTCCGCCTGCTCGACGTAGGCGATGTCGTGGTCGTCGGCGATGCACAGGCGCAGATCCAGCTCGGAGAGCCGCACCGTCAGTTCGGTGCGGTACCGGGTCACCCACGACCACAGTTCGGCGTGGTTGTCCTTGCGGATGTAGCGGCGCGACAGCAGGTGCTGCAGCGCCCAGCACGCGCGGTCGGGCAGTTCACTGGCGTCGCCGTCGAAACGCGGCGCGCGCCGCTCCGGTGTCGACCGTTCGACCGCGTCGATGCTGGGCAGCGCATCGAAGTCAATGGACGTGTCACTCATAACAAACTCTCGCTGACAATAGGGATCGGTTCGGTGAAGACCAGTGCGGGGACTTCGATTTCACGGTCAGCCCCCTCAAGCGACTGGAACCGCACCCGTACCGTTTCGATGCCGTCGTCGTGCGGCTGTTTGAGGGCCCAGGACCACAGCACGATCACGTGGCCGAGGTAGGCGGAGTCGAGCATGCCGATCGCCTCGGGCAGCGGCAGCGGTCCACGCTCGACGGCGGCGTTGACGAGGTCGGCGAGTTCGGTGGCGTCGACCTGGGCGGCCAGCGCCGCGAACGCCGACAGGTTCACCTCGCCGTCCGAGGGTTCGGCCGGGGTCGGCGGAACCGCGTCGCGAATCTTGAACGCCACCGCACCGATCGAGTTGAAGTCGGCACGCGCCAGCGGCACCTCCAAGCCGACGCGGCTGTCCGCCAGTGAGACCTTGAGCAGATCGTGTGCGCTGGCCAGCGCATCGTTGAGCTGACGCGTGACGCCGCGGCTCTCCTCGAGCGTCCCCGATGCCACGAAGCGCTTGATGCGCCGCGCACACCGCTGCCGGGTCCGGCCGACCTCGGCGGTCTGCGCCGACACGAGCGTGAAGAACCCGGTCATCACCTCTCGCAGACCTGGGTCGAGATGGGGCAGCTGACTGGTCACCATCTCGATGTCGGCGACGAGCCCGGCCCGCTGTTCGGGATCCTGGACCATGCGCGTGAACGCGGTGTACGACGCGCTCTCGCGCGACGCGAACAGCGACTCGTAGTCGTCGAACAGCTGACGCTGACGCTCCCGGTAGCCGAGATCGGTGTCTGCCGACGAATCGAGCAACCGCGTGGTGATGCGGTTCAGCATGCTGCCGTACTGCCCGATGTCGGAGATGATCTGCTCCATCTGCAGAGCGATCGCACGTGCCTCGTCCTCGACGTCGAGCGGGTTGGGTTCGGGCCGCCTGCCCTCGTCGAGCGCGTCGAGTTCGGCCTGCAGCTTCTCGATCTCCTGCTCGATGTCGGCCCGGATCCGCTCGGGATCGTTGCTGACCTGGCCCGCGACGCGCCGCAAACCCGCCGCTACGCCGGCGATCGAACCACCGGTCGCGATGGTGTCCTCACGTCGCATCCGGCGGGCGAAGTCCAGCACCGCCCGGGCCTCGTAGGTCAGGTAGCAGACGTTGCGTTCACCGTCGCCGGCCTGCTCGGTGATCCGGTGCAACCACCCCTGACTGGCCCAGTACTTGATCAGCTGCAGGCCCGACTGTTCGTTGTCGGATCCCATCGCAGCCAGGTCGCGCTCCAGCCGAACCACCAGCTCGGTCTCGGTGAGCTTGGCACCCCGATCGAGATGGCGCTCCATCAATGTCAGGTAGCCGGCCAGGTTGTTGGTCACGAGCAGGCGGATGGACCTCGAGTCCGCGACGGTCCGGTTCAGCTCGTAGAGCCGCTCCAACGACGGCCGACCCACGTCAGCGTGCTGCATGCAACCACAGCACCCCGCCGGAGCCCACCGGCTGGATCAGACTCGTCTTCATCCGTCCTACTTTAGGCGGCGCCGAAGACACCGGATTTGCCAGGCGGCCACCTCACGGCCGCGGCGGCAGGAGGTGAACCGACGGCCGGCCGGCACCCGCCCCGTCGGCGATGACACGCGCGTCGACCCCGTAAACGGCCGAGATCAGCGCAGGCGTCAGCACCTCGGCGGGTACTCCCGCGGCAGCGACGCGACCTTCGGCGAGCACGACGAGCCGATCGCAGAACAACGCGGCCAGGGTCAGGTCGTGCAGGGTGACGACCGCGGTCACCGGCAGGTCACGGATCAGTGCGAGCAGCTCGAACTGGTGGCGGATGTCCAGGTGATTGGTGGGCTCGTCGAGCAACAGCTCGCGCGGTTCCTGAGCGAGCGCCCGCGCGATCTGCACACGCTGTTGTTCCCCTCCCGACAAGGTGCGCCAATCGCGGTTGCGCATATGCACCGTGCCGGTGTGGGCAAGCGCACGCTCGACCGCTGCGTCGTCGGCCGCGGCGTCGCCGGACCACACGCCGCGGTGCGGGATCCTGCCCAGCCGCACGATCTGCTCGACGGTCAGGTTGATGTCGGTGCTGACCTGCTGCTCGACGACGGCGATGCGTTGCGCGACCGTGCGGCGGCGGTGACCGGCAAGCGACCGGCCGTCGAGAAGCACCGCGCCGCCGCTGGGCCGCCGCAGCCCGGCAAGCAAGCGCAGCAACGACGATTTGCCCGAGCCGTTCGGCCCGAGCAGGCCGAGCGTCTCCCCCTCTCGCAGCACGAGCGACACTCCGCCGATGACGAGCCGTCCGCCGGCCGACCAGCTGACGGCGTCGGCCACGATCGGGCCCGCCTGCTGCTCGACACTCATCGGGGTCGCTTCCTGCGCGCGAGGATCAGCACGAAGATCGGCACGCCGACCAACGCGGTCACCACACCGACCGGCAGTTCCTGCGGGGCGAACACGGTGCGTGCCGCGGTGTCGACCCAGACCAGAAAGATCGCACCGGCCAGCGCCGTGACCACGAGCAGCCGGCGATGCGCCGGACCGACGATGATCCGCGCCGCATGTGGCAATACGAGCCCGACGAACCCGATCGCGCCCGCCGCGCTGACCAGGACCGCGGTCAGCAGCGCCGTCGTGGCCAGGAGCAGAACCCGCACCCGCATGACCGCCACCCCGAGCGAGGCGGCCGCGTCGTGACCGAATGCGAACGCATCCAAGGCGTCCGACTGCGTCCAGCAGATGACGAGTCCCAGCGCGCACACCGCACCGCACAGCGCAACCTGATCCCAGTTGGCCCCGCCGAGCGAGCCGAGCAGCCAGAACAACACACCTCTGGTCTGCTGGGCATCAGCGGAGGAGAACACGATGAACGAGGTGATCGCCGAAAAGAGTTGAGTGCCTGCGACTCCGGCCAGCACGACCCGATCCTGTCCGCCACCCGCGGCGGCCGCGAGGATCAGCACGAGGACGAACGCCGTCAGCGCCCCGGCGAATGCACCGGCAGACAGGCTGAGCGCACCGCCGATGCCGGTGATCACCACCAGCACCGCTCCGGTCGAGGCGCCGGATGAGATGCCGAGCATGAAGGGGTCGGCGAGTGGGTTGCGCATCATCGACTGCAGAACCGCGCCGCAGATCGCCAGGCCGGCACCGCATATCGAGGCCAGCAACGCGCGTGGCAGCCGCAGCTCCCAGACGATGCCATCGTCGATCGGCGCCACCTCGGCGGCGTGGTTCCAAAGGTGTTGTGCAATAACGGCGTAAACGTCACGCACACCGAGTTCGGCGGGTCCGATGAGGATTGCGGCCATGATCGAGAGCAGCAGACCGCCGACAGCGATCGGTACGAGCAACAGCATCCCCGGGTTGCGCAACGCCGGTTTGGCGCTCACTTCACGCCGAGCACGACATAGTCGTCGAGCAGTTGCCACACCGTGCCCACCTCGGCGAAACCGGCTTGGGCGAGCGCCGACAAGTGGAAGTCGACGGCGGTAGACGGCGGGTCGGGACGCTCGGCGAACCGCTCGTCGCGAACCGCCGCGAGCGCGGCAGCGCCCGGCTGGGCCCGTGCCGCCTGCCACCACCGGTCCCAGCTCAGTGCGCCGGAGCGGTGAGCGCGCCGCTGAGTCGCTTCGTCATGTGCGGCGGAGAAGCGACCGAGCGCCGGTGATCGGCGGTCGAAGCGGAAATGGTCGCCGTTGAGCAGGATTCCGCCGGTGCCGAGCAACGCCGCGGCGGCCGAATAGACCCGTAGCAGGGTATCGGGCATGAGCCAGTGCAGGGCCGTCGTCGACACGAAGGCATCAGGCGCACTGCCGCCGAGCCCGCCGGCGACGAGAGCCGGCCAGTTCTCGTCAGCGAGATCGGCGTCGAGGACCGTCACCCGGTCCCCGTAGACCGGCCGCAACGCCCGGGCCGCGATGTCGAGCAGCAGCGGGTCGTGGTCGACGGCCACGACCCTGGCGTTCGGCAGCGCATCGAGCACTCGCCTGGTCAATGACCCTGGCCCGCAAGCCAAGTCGACGACGACCGGGCTGTCGCCGCACGCGAGTTCCAACAACTCCACCGTGATGCGGAACCTGCCCTCGCGGTCGGCGATATAGGCCGCCTGCTGCTCGTCCCACGATGCCAGAAGCGCGGCCGCGGATTCGGCGCCGCTCATTTGCCGACCACCCCGAGCGTGCGCAGCCCGGCCGCGACAGTCTCGATCGCATCGACAGTGCGCAGCGACGGGTCCATCGCGGTACCCGGCAACACGATCCACCGGCGTTCCCGCACCGCGGTCAACCGTTTGGCGGCCGGATCTGTTTCCAGGAACCGGATCTTGGCGGCCGCACTGTCGCCGTCGTCACCGCGGGTGAGGTCGGCGAGGATGAGTACGTCGGGATCGCGTTCGAGGATGGCCTCCCACGAGATCTCGGGCCACAGTTGGCGATTGTCGGCGAATGCGTTCCGTGTTCCGAGTTCGGTGGTGATGATGCCCGGCGCACCGCAACAGCCCGCGATGTAGGGAGTCTTGGTGCCCGCGTACCACCACATCACCGTGACGCCGTCGGCCTTGAGCCCGTCGGCCGCGGTGGCCTTCCGGGCACGCAGCGACGAGATCAGCTGATCGGCCCGATCCTGGACGCCGAATATCTTTGCCACATCGGCAATCTCCGCGTACATGTCATCGAGCGTGAGCGGCCGCTGCTGGGCGGCGTCCTGCCCACCGCATTCGCTCGACGATTGATAGGTGGGCACGCCGAGACTCTCGAAGCGGTCCCGCGGGGCCACTCCCTCGTCGGTGAACGACCAGTCGAACGTCGCGTACACGAAGTCGGGCTTCTCCTTCAGAACACGTTCGAACGACGGGAAATCGCGACTCAGCACCGGCACTTTGGCGTTCTCGGCGGCAAGCTCGGGGCGGACCTCGTCGCTCCACGATGCGCTGCCGACCATGCGATCGGCCAGTCCGAGCGTCAACAACAGCTCGGTGGCCGGCTGATTGATCGAGACCGCTCGTTGCGGCGGAGCTTTCACCGTCACCGTTCGGCCGCAGTTCTCCACGGCAACGGGATAGCCAGCGGTGTCGCCGCCGGACGAGGTGGTGGTCTTGCCCGCCGATGAGCCGCACCCGGCCAGCAGCGACATGGCAAGTAGCAGAACGGAAATGGTGCGCGTGCGCTCAGACACGACGAGACCTTTCGATCCGGGACCCGATCGCGGAGTCCGTCCGATGGGCGGACCTCGCGCCGCAACCCGGCGACGAGGCCCGAGCCAGCAGGTCTTCGGACTCGGAATCATCCAGGCGGAGCGCCTTCCCAGCCCCGTCGAGGGGCCAGTGGCCGTTGCTCCGCCTGTCCTCCATACCGCTGCGCGTCAGTTCCGGATTCGCACCGGATTCCCTGACCCAATCGGGTTGGGTACGACTGGCTCGACCGGACCATACCAGCGCGCCGGATCGGGTGGGCGCCTCGGCGGCGCAGGTGGACACAAAGGGCATCAGCACGCGTTAATGATAATCATTTTCATTAAGGCGTTGAACCCCACCCCCTGGCAACTTTTCCGTCCGGCCGCCAAGACACCCGCGCTGCCCTACATTCATCCGGTGACTACCGCCAAGGTGCCTCCCGTCGGGCTGGTCCGCGCAACCGAACGCGTCCGCCATCACCTGCGCAGGCTCTATCAGCGCACGGCCCCGCCGCCCGCCGTGATGCTCGAGTTGATCCTGTCCGCCTGGGTCGCACAGGGCATCACCGTCGCCGCGGAGCTCGGAGTCGCCGACGCGCTGGCCGGCGGTCCGCTGCGCCCGGACGAGCTGGCCCGCCGGGTCGGCGCCGACGCCGATGCGCTGGACCGGCTCATGCGGGCACTGGTCAGCGAGGGGGTGTTCCGGCGCACGCGCGACGGACGCTACGCACTCAACGCGCTCGCCGACAGCCTGCGCAAGGACGCTCCGGTGTCGATCGCGGGGATGGCCCGGTTCGTGGGTTCACCGCAGCATCGCGAGCATTGGAGCCACCTCGGCGACGCCGTACGCACGGGCGAAGCCGTCATCCCCAAGCTGCGCGGCAAAGAGGCCTTCGACTACATCGGTTCCGAGCCCGAACTCGGCGCGATCTTCAACGACGCCATGACGAGCATCTCGGAATTGGCGATCGCCCCGGTGGTCGCGGCTTACGATTTCGGACGCTTCGCCACGATCGCCGATGTCGGCGGCGGGCACGGCCGGCTGCTGTCGGCCATCCTCGAAGCGACTCCGTCGGCCAGGGGTCTGCTCTACGACCTGCCCCAGGTCGTCGAAGGCGCCCCGGAGTTGCTCGGCAGGTGCGGCACCGCGGAGCGGGTACAAGTGCTGCCCGGGTCGTTCTTCGAACGCGTACCCGAGGGGGCCGACGCCTACATCTTGAAGAACATCATTCACGACTGGCCCGACGAACAGGCGCTGACGATCTTGCGCAACGTGCGCGCCGCCGCAGCACCGGGAACCACACTGTTGCTCATCGAGGGCGTCATCCCCGACCACGACCGCGAATTCATCGGCAAGTGGACCGACATGGAGATGCTGATCGGTATCGCGGCCCGCGAGCGTACCGAGGCCGATTACCGCAAGCTCTATGAGCAGGCCGGGTTCCGGCTGACCCGGGTGGTGCCGACGGCATCACCGTTCAGTTTGGTTGAGGGACAGGCGGTCTGACCGCGCCGCGATTGTCCTACCCCGCGGCGCGGTCCGGGTTGGCGTCCGACGGCGTGCCCTTCAAACCGCGCCAGAACAGGTTGATCATCAACTCGGCGGCCTCGTTGACATCGGCGTCGCCGGTGCTGACCCGGGTCGCGATGGCCTCGCCCGCACCCACCAGCGCGACGGCCATCATCTCGAAGTCGCTGTCGGGCTGAGGATTACGGGTGCCCGTACTCAACAGCCTGGCGACCAGGTCGATGATGCGCTCGCGGCCTTCGCGCACGGTGTGCGCGAATGCCTGTGAGCTCGTGGCCTGCGTGTAAAGCACCATCCAGGACGCGCGGTTGGTGTCAATGTAGGTCAGAAACGACCGCACCGCGTTGCGCAGCAGGTCCTTCGGGCTCTGGGTGAAATCGATCTGGCCGCGCACGACGTCGACGAATCGGGTCAGCTCACGGTTCAGGCAGGCCCCGAACAACTCCTCCTTGGAGCCGTAGTACAGATACAGCATCGGCTTGGAAATCTCGGCCTCGGCGGCGATCGCGTCCATCGAGGTCTCGTGATAACCGTTGACCGAGAACATCTGTACCGCGGCATCGAGCATCTGCTGTTCGCGCACCGCGCGCGGGAGCCGCTTCGTTCCACCAGCCATCCGAACAGGGTATCTGTCAGGGCAGCAACTCCGTACGCCGTTGCTCTTCCCACAGCGCCATGCGGGTGCGTGCGGGTTCGCCGACGGCGTCCATGACGAGCGGGATGAGCAGCTCGGTCAGCAGGAATCCCGCCGCCATGCTCTGGTAGGTCGTGCCCACGGTGCTCGACGCCGCGAGCACCACCTCGGCGTCGGGCGCGACCGGGCAGGCCAGGTCATCGGTGATGAGCAGCACGGTAGCGCCGGCCCGGTGCACGCGGCGGGCCAGGACGGCGGCGCTTCGCTCATAGCGGTGATAGTCGAACAACACCAGCACGTCGGTGCGCGACAGTTCCAGCAATGCACCGAGGTCGCGCCCGGTCGGGTCGGTGAGCACCCGGACGCCGGACCGCAACTGCTCGAGATGGGCGGCCAGGTGGACGGCCAGCAGCTGCGAGAACCGGCCGCCGTGCAGGTACAGGGTCCGGCCGGTGTCCGCGAGCAGCGCGACCGCGGCCTCCAGCGCGGATTCCGGCAGCATCGCCAGAGTTTCCGCGGCCCGTTCGTTCTGCGCGCGGGCCTGCTGCAGCAGGCGGTCGAGCATGCTGCCCGCGGCCGGGGCGTCCGGGAGCCGGGTGATCGGCCCGCTCGATCTGGCCGACAGCTCGGCACGCAAGGCGACCTGGAGATCGGCGAATCCCTCATAGCCGAGGGACTGTGCGAACCGCAGCACGGTCGGCGGGCTCACCTCAGCCCGTTCGGCGAGCCGCGCCGCGCTGGCCAGACCCGCGCTCGGGTAGTCGGCGAGCAACGCCCGTCCGACCCGCCGTTCGGCCTTGCTCAGTGTCGGCAGTGCTGCCGTCGCACGCGCCTCCACCGTCGGCTCGGCGTTTGCGGAATCCTCGGACACGCTTCTCAATCTGCCATGACCGGCACCGAAGTCATCGACAAGTCACCCATCGAGATTGCGGTGACGCTCTCGGGCGGCAACGGCTGCCAATCCAGATCGCCGAATCCGGTGGACCCAACCACGAGCGTGCCGTCGGCGGGGCGGGCCCACCGCAAAGCGAAGTAGTCCTCGAGGTGCTCGGTCGGCAGCTCGGCGGCCGTGATCTCCTCGACGTCCTCATCGGGCAGAAAACTGTGCGCGTGGGCGTGCACGGCGATCAACTGCCCCTCGCCGAGCAGGAGCGCATTGAGGCTCGCTTCCCGGTAGATCGGCCGCAACTGCGCCACCGCACGCCGGACCGCCTCGGCCAGATCGGGTGCGGTGCGGCGATGCTGCCGGATGACGCCGAAGTAGCGCTCGCTGTCGGTGGTACCCCGCAACGACGCGGCGATGTCTGGCTCGAGCATGTCGTCGAGCGGGCTGGCCGGCTTGATGGATCCGTTGTGCGCCATGGCGATTCCGTCCACGACAAAGGGATGCGAGTTCTGCGGTTCGACCGCCAGCCCGTTGGTGGCCCAACGCAGGTGCACCATGCTCGCGAGCGCGGGCGGGCGCCGCACCGCTGAATCGAACGCGGGATCGTCGAGCGCGCTGCCCGCCGACACCTCCACGTCGGGAACATCGCCGGCCTGCTCGACCCTGGCGATACCCCAACCGTCGCCGTGCACGCGCGTCAACGCGACGAAGTCCTTGAGGACGTGGGCGCCGACCGCGTCCGAGACGGAAATCGGTGTCGTCGACACCACGCCCAGCAGTCGGCACATGGATTCGCCCCTCCCCGCCAAAAATTTAATGAATCGAACCTATAGCGCTCATATTAAAGAATATGAAACATTTATGACATAGCGTGCTCGCAGACTCGGAACGTCAGGAGGACCTATGCCGGCAGCCATCACGCCACGTATCGACGAACTGCGCGCCGAAGGCGTCGAGATCGTGGCCGGATCGCTGACCGACCTGGCAGGCGTCACCCGCGCCAAATACGTCCCGCTGCACCGCCTTTCGGCGTTCGAACAATCCGGCATGGGGGTCTCGCCGTCGTGGAGCGTGTTCTGCGTGGACAGCGGCATCGCCTTCACCCCGAGCATCGGCGTGGTCGGCGACCAGCGGATCCGCATCGACCCGGCCGACCTGCGCCTGGTCGAGGAGAAAGTCGCGTGGGCCCCGGCGAGCCTGTACGACCAGCAGGGCAATCCGGCTCCGCTGTGCACCCGGTCGTTGTTGGCGGACACCGAACGAGCCGCGACGGACCGCGGCCTGACCGTCCTCGTCGGGGCCGAACTCGAATGCACGATGCTCGCACCGGACGGTGGGCACGCCACCACGGCCAACTGGTCGCCCTACGGCATACGCACATCGCTGGACAAATCGGCTTTTCTCGTCGACCTCAACGCCACAGCCGCCCGCGCCGGCCTTGCCGTCGAACAACTGCACACCGAGTACGGCCACGACCAACTCGAGGTGTCCTTGGCGCCCGCCACACCGGTGGCCGCCGCTGACGCAGTCATCCTGGCGCGCATCGTGATCGGCCGGGTCGCGGCCCGGCACGGCATGACGGTCTCCTTCTCCCCCGTGCCGTTCGCCGGCGAGGCGGGCAACGGCGCGCACCTGCACCTGTCAGTGGCCGACGACACCGGCCCGCTGCTGTCGGGCGGCGACGGACCGCACGGCATGAGACCGGCCGGATGCTCGGCCGTCGCGGGCGTGCTCGACGGCCTGCCCGATCTGGTCGGGGTATACGCCGGTTCGGTGATCTCGGCGGCGCGGCTCAAGCCCGGCAACTGGGCGGGCGCGGCGAAATGCTGGGGGCTGGAGAACCGGGAGGCGGCGGTGCGGTTCATCGCGGCGACGCCGGGAAATCCGCACGGCGCCAACGTCGAACTGAAGATCATCGATCCGAGCGCCAACCCGTATCTCGCCGCGGCGGCCCTGCTGGGCAGCGCACTGCGCGGCATCGACAAAGACCTGCGACTGCCCGCCGAGGTCACCGACGATCCGGCCAACAGTGAAGCCAGACCGCTACCGGCCGATCACCGCACGGTGATCGAGCTTTTGGAATCCTCGGCCGTCGCCGCCGAACTCCTGACGCCCGCGGTGGTCGAAGGACTGGCGGCCGTGCGGCGGCACGAGCTCGTCACCTACGGCGACCGCCCACCCGCCGAGACCTGCCAGGCCCTGCGCCTGGCGTGGAGCTGCTGACCCACCCGAAGGAGACTCTCGATGACCACCAGCGCCACACCGGAATCCGATCAACTGCCGCACCGGCGCCTGCCGTTCTGGGTGGCGCTGGCACTGTCAGTCGCCACGGTCGGCCCGACCCTGGCCATGTCGGGAAACGGGCAGGGACTGATCGGCACCGTCGGCAAGGCGATCCCGCTGGTGTTCTTGATCGGCCTCATCGGGGTCTCGCTGGTCGGCTACAGCTTCGTGCGGCTGACCCGTCATCTCAACCACGCCGGATCGGCCTACGCCCTTGTCGGCGGCACCGTCGGGCCGCGCGCCGGATTCTTCTCGGGCTTCGCGATGCTCGGCGCCTACGTCGGATTCTCCATCGGAACCCTGGCATTGACAGCGGCTTTCACCAACGCGTTCATCGCCCAACTGCAACCGGCCAGCGACAACCCTTACCAGTTGCCCTGGTTGGTGGTCGTGGTGATCGGTGCGGTGATCTCGTTCGCACTGGCCGGTCGTGACATCAGGCTGCTCGCCAAGATCCTCCTCGGCATCGAGGGCATCGGCATCGTCGCGATGGTCGTGCTGGTCGTCGTGATCTTCGCGCGCGGCGGCGCCGAGACCACCGGAATCGACTTCAGCGTGTTCTCGTTCTCCGGCGGCGGTGTCTCGGCCGCGGCCGTGCTCAGCGGTGTGGTCGCCGCGTTCCTGTCCTGGGCCGGATTCGAGGCCTGCGCATCGATGGGCGAGGAGACCGACAACCCGGGCCGCAACATCCCGCGCGCGCTGGCCGGCACGCTGATCCTGACCGGAGTGCTGTTCGTCGTCGTGATGTTCGCTCAGGTCATCGGATTCGGCACCGACGAGGCTGGGCTCGCAGCATTCCAGAGCTCGGGTAACACGTTGGGCGACTTGGGCTCAAGCTACATCGGGCAGTGGTTCTCGCTGCTCATCATCTTCACCGCGACCGTCGCGGCGTTCGGCTGCCACATGGCCACCGCCGCGACGTCGGGCCGCATGCTCTATGCGTTCGGCCGCGACGGCTTCGGCCCGAAGTCCTTGGCGCACATCCACGAAGCGACGGGTGGCCCGCGGCGCGCCTCGTGGCTCGTCGTGGGGCTGGCGCTGGTGATCAACCTGATCTGCGGTGCGATCGGCTGGCCCGACATGGGCACCGGTAACGATGCGATCGACACCTACTTCCTGTTCGCGGTGGCCGGTTCGGTGTGCCTGATGGTGTGCTACCTGCTTGTCGAGATCGCCGCGGCGTGGTTCGTCGGCGCACCCAAGTTCGTCGACGTGCACGGCGGCCATGGCAAGGTCCTGGGCCTGGCGCTGCCGCTGCTGGGTGCGGTGGTGATCGCGGTGGTGTTGTGGTTCAACGTCAAGGACGCCGAAACCTGGACCGCGGCACCGCTTTTGGGGCTGTACTGGTGTGCGGTCGGTCTGGTGATCGCGTTGGCCGCCTCGGGGATCGCCAAACGTGTCGGTGAATCGTTGACCGCCGAGCTGGCGCTCACACCGCCGGTGGAGGTGCGGTGAGCACGCTCTACGAGCGCGACGAAGCCGTCATCGCCGGGGTCGAGAAGCTGCGGTTCTTCCCGTTGGAGGTGGTTTCGGGGCACGGCTGCACGCTCATCACCCCCGATGGCCGTGAACTGCTGGACCTGTCGGCGACGTGGACGGCGTCGGGGTTGGGGCACGGGCATCCGGCTGTCGCGGACGCGGTCAGCCGGGCCGTGCGCACCGCGCCGGGCGCCGGTGGCCTGGCGGCAGTCCATCCGGACTCCGTCGGCCTGGCCGAGGATCTGCTCGCCCTGGTGCCGGGAACCGGTGAGCGCCGGGTGTATCTGGGCCACGCCGGATCCGACGCCAATGACGTCGCCCTGCGGGCCTGCAGACACGCGACCGGACGCCGCACCGTGCTGGCATTCGAGCACAGCTACCACGGCGGTGTCGGCGTCGCGATGGGCGTATCGGGCGTGCACGTCGACGCGGGCGTGCCCGCGGACGCCGACGTGGCATTCCTGCCCTATCCCAACCCGTTCCGGCCGGCTCGCGATGAGGTCGGCGCCGACGTCGCGGCCTGCCTCGACCTCGCCGACCGGCACATGGCGACCGGAACGGTCGCGTGTCTGATCGTCGAGCCGATCCTGTCCGATGGCGGGCTCGTCGTGCCGCCCGACGGGTTCCTCGCCGACCTGCACGAGGTATGCCGACGCCACGGAGTCCCGTTGATCTGCGACGAGGTCAAGATGGGCCTGGGCAGGCCGGGCACGCTGCACGCGTTCGAACACGACGGCGTCGTCCCCGACATCGTCACGTTCGGCAAGGTGCTGGGCGGCGGATTGCCGCTGTCGGCGGCGGTCGGACCTGCCGCACTGCTCGACGAGCCGGCCGCTTCGGCACTGTTGACCACCGCCGGAAACCCCGTCTGCACCGCGGCCGGTCGCGCCGTACTCGCCACGATCGTCGGCGAGCAGCTCGCCGAGCGCGCGGTGAAAGTCGGTGCGGTACTGCAGGATGCGTTGCGCGCGGTCGACAGCGACGTGATCGGCGACGTGCGGGGCCGTGGACTGGCGATCGGGCTGGAACTCATCGATCCCGCGACCTGGGACCCCGATCCCCGGCTGGCCGCCCAGGTGTCTTACCGGGCCTGGGAGCTCGGCGCGGTGGTCTACTACGTCGGAGGCAATGTCCTGGAGATCACGCCGCCGCTGATACTGAGTGAAGAGCAAGCCGTGCGGGCCGCCGAGATCCTCGGTTCGGCCATCGACGACGCGGCAGCGGGAAAGGTCGACGCAGAGGAGGTCGCACGATATGCCGGATGGTGAATTCGCGGGCTCACCCATCGATGTATTCGACGGCGTCGGATCCGCCGTGCCCGCCGAACTTGCCGACCACCTGCGCACCGTCCGCCTCGTCGACCACCATGTGCACGGGACGTTCGACAAGCCGGTGGACCGAGCCGGGTTCGAGGCGTCGATCAACGAGGGATCCACCGATCCGGTACCGGATTTCATGACGCAGTTCGACTCCCCGCTGGGGCTGTCGATACGGCGTTGGTGCGCACCGGTTCTCGGCCTGCCCGCCCATGCGGGCGCCGACGAGTACTGGAAACGCCGCAGTGAGCTCGGCCCCGACGAACTGTCGGAGCTCATGCTGCCGTTGGCAGGCGTCGAGCGCTGGGTCGTCGACACCGGCTTCCAGGGCGATCTCATCACCACCCCCGAGCGGCTGACCCAGCTCAGCGGACGGCCATCCTCGTCGATCCTGCGGCTCGAGCGCTTGGCCGAGGAACTGCTCGAGGACGGAACGCGCCCCGAGGACTTTCCCGACGCGTTCCGCGCCGCGCTGGCCGACGCTGCCCCGGGCACCGTGGGTACCAAGACGATTGCGGCGTACCGTACCTCGTTCGACATCGACTGGTCTCGCCCGGCCGATGCGCAGGTGGTCGAGCACGCCAGGGAACTCGCCGGGCGGGACACGCTGCGGCTCGACAGTCCGGTGCTGATCGCGTTCGGTGTGCATGAGGCCGCCGCGCACGGCCTGCCGATCCAGGTGCATGTCGGGTTCGGCGACCGCGACCTCGACCTGCACCGCACCGACCCGATGCTGCTGCTGCCGTTGCTGCGCACCATGACACCGGTTCCGGTGCTGTTGCTGCACTGCTATCCGTTCCACCGCAAGGCCGGCTATCTCGCGCAGGCGTTCGATCACGTGAATTTCGATGTGGGACTTGGTATCAACTATCTCGGTGTGCGGTCGACGGGCCTGGTGGCCGAAGCCCTGGAGACCGCGCCGTTCGCCAAGCAGCTGTACTCGTCGGATGCGTTCGGCCCGCCCGAACTGCATCTGCTCGGCTCGGTGCTGTGGCGGCGCGCGATGGGGCTGGTACTCGGTGAGTGGGTGCGCGCCGGGGACTGCACCGAGGCCGACGCGATCCGGATCGTCGACATGATCGGGGTACACAACGCGAACCGGGTGTACGCGTTGTGAACCACGAGGCCGCACCGTTGTTCGAGGCGCTGCGCCGGTTCGTCGAACGCGACCAGGCGCCGTTCTACAGCCCCGGCCACAAGGGCGGACGCACACTCGACCCGTGGTTCCGCGATCACATTGCCGCCGTTGACCTCAACAACCTGCCCGACACCGACACCCTGCACTGTCCGGAGGGCCCCATCCTGGCGGCCGAGGAACTGATCGCCGACGCGTGGGGTGTCGGCGCGAGCTTCATCCTGGTGCAGGGCTCGACGAGTGGCAACATCGCCATGGCGCTGTCGGCACTGGCACCCGGCGAACCTGTTCTGGTGCAACGCAATGCGCACAAGTCGGTGCTCGCGGGCCTGGTGCAGGTCGGCGCCCGGCCCGTCTGGCTCGAGCCTCGCTGGGACGGTGGATTCGGCGTCGCACACGGGTTGGACGCCGACGTGGTCGAACGGGCGTTCGCCGAGACCGGCGCGAAAGCGCTGTGGGCACTGCACCCGACGTACTACGGCACCACCGCCGACATCGAGGCGCTCGCGTCGCTGTGCCGGCGCTTCGGCGCCAGACTTCTGGTCGACGGGGCGCACTCGCCGCACTTCGCGTTCCATCCCGAACTGCCGGTGGCGGCCGAGCGGGCCGGCGCGAGCGCGACCGTGCAATCGGTGCACAAGATCCTGTCAGGGCTCAGCCAGGCCGCGGTGCTGCACATCGACCCCGCCGAACTCGATCCGGCCGCCGTGCGCCGCGCATTGCAGCTGATCCAGACCACCAGCCCGCATTTCGCGATCATGGCGTCGATCGATCTGGCTCGCCGCCAGATGATGGTGAACGGGCGCGACATGCTCGACGCGGCGTTGGATCGGGCCAGACGCGCCGCGACCCGGCTGGCCGCGATCGACGGCCTGCGGGTACTGCGGCCCGGTGACGCCACCGGCGCGCACACCGGCTTTCACGGACTGGATGAGACCAAACTGCTCATCGGCACCCGCGGCCTTGCCGCCGACGCACGCGATCTCGTCGCGCGGCTCAACAAGGTGCACGGCGTCCAGCCCGAATTGAGCGGGCCGGGCCACGTGCTCTGCATCTCGACCATCGGCAACACCGACGCCGACATGGACCGGCTGGTGGCCGGCTTCACCGAGGTGGCGCAGTGGTCGGGCCGCAGCGCCGGGCCGGCCAGCGCCGACGACATGTTGATCGCCGACCTGCTGGCGTTTCGCGCCGACACGGTGCTGACCCCGCGTGAAGCGTTCTTCGCCGACGCGGGCGCGGTGCCGTTCAGCCAGGCGACCGATCGCATCGCGGCCGAGGCCATCACGCCCTATCCGCCGGGCATTCCCCTCGTCATGCCCGGTGAACGTCTGACGGCCGAGGTCGTCGACCTGCTGACGGCGCTGCGTGCGGCAGGCAATCCGATCAGCGCATCGGACCCGGAACTGGGCACCGTCACCGTCGTGAAGTGAGCGTCAGCCGCAGCGGATCCCGCCCTTGGCGGCCGCCACCCGCTGCAGTGACGCATCGACGGCGGCCTGGCTGAGATCGCCCGCGGCCACCGCCTGCTCCAGCCCGTCGAGAACCGCGGGCACCTCGCCCGTGGTGACCCACAGCGCGTTGTCGGCACCGGCCCGCAGGGCACGCAGAACAGCGTCGGCCACGCCGTAGCGCTGGTTGATCGCGGCCATGCTCGACAGGTCGTCGGTGTAGACGACTCCGTTGAAACCGGGGCCGCCGTAACCGCCGGAGCGCAGCAGTTGGTACGCGGCGGGGCTCAGGCTGGCCGGGTCTCCGCCGGTGAGCCCGGGCACCTGCATGTGCCCGACCATGACGGCCACCGGCGCGGCGGTGGTCAGGGTCTTGTACGGGACGAGGTCGTTGTTCTGCAGATCGGCGAGCGGCGGCGTGGTCACCGAGCCGGTGTGCGAGTCACCCGAGGCGTGGCCGTGACCGGGGAAGTGCTTGAGGACCGGAAGCACCCCGGCATCGCGCAGTCCACGGGCGTACGCCCCGGCGTACTCGGTCACGACAGCCGGATCATCGCCGAACGACCGGTCACCGATCGCGGCGCTGTTCGCGGAGACGTCGACGACGGGCGCGAAGTCGACGGTGATGCCGAGGCCGCGCATGGCCCGGCCGCGCTCGAGCGCGATGCCGTACACCTCGTCGGCGGTGCGGGTCTGAGCAAGGTCGCGAGCCGAGGGCTGGCTGCCGATGAGCGACGACAGCCGCGATACCCGACCGCCTTCCTCGTCGACGCTGACCGAAAGCGGAAGTGGTCCCGAGTTGGCGACGATGTCGGCAAGCGAACCGTCGGTGAGCATCGACAGGTCGGTCCAACTGCCGACCATGATGCCGCCGACATGCTGATTGGCGACGATCGCCCGCGCGTCCGCAGCGCCGGTGACTCCGACCGTCAGCAGCTGCGCCAGCTTGTCACGCACCGGCAGGCTCGCCAGATCACAGCTCTGCGGCGCGGCGGGCAACGGCTCATTGGTCGCCACGGGCTGCATGGCCGGCGGCTCGGTCGTGGGTGCGGGCTGCGGGCTGCTCGGCGAGGAACAGGCCAGCAGCAGTCCGGACATCGCTACGAACGTCGCGAGGAGGCGCGGTGAAGCCATGGGGCCTGACCCTAGCCGGTGGCGAGGCGGTAATCGATCCCCTGCGTGTCGCACCGGGACCACTCACCGGCGGCCGGAACGCCGGAACACCCGCTCGTCAGTGGCCTCGATCACTATCGTCAGCGTGCTACGTTGGCCGGGTGAACCGGTTCGTCGTCCCCTCCGCCGCCAGCATCGTGGTCGGCCTGCTCCTGGGCGCGGCCGCCGTCTTCGGTGTGACGCTGATGGTGCAGCAGGATACGAAGCCTCCGCTGCAAGCGGGCGATCCGGCGTCATCGGTACTCAACCGGGTCGAGTACGGCGACCGTACTTAACCCGGCCCCGCCGCTCTCGCGGCGCTGGCTGTGGGTGGTCGCTGCGGCGACACTCGTCCTGACTTTCGCCCAGTCGCCCGGACAGATATCACCCGATACCAAGCTCGACCTCACCGCGAATCCGATGCGGTTCCTGGCTCGTGCGTTCAACCTGTGGAACAGCGACCTGCCGTTCGGCCAGGCCCAGAACCAGGCCTACGGCTATCTCTTCCCGCACGGCACGTTCTTCCTGGCCGGTGATCTGCTCGGCATCCCCGGCTGGGTGACGCAGCGCCTGTGGTGGGCGCTGTTGTTGACCGTCGGGTTCTGGGGTGTGCTGCGGGTCGCCGAGGCCCTCGGCATCGGCAGCCCCAGTTCGCGGGTGCTGGGGGCCGTCGCGTTCACGCTGTCGCCGCGCGTCCTGACCACCCTCGGCGCGATCTCGTCGGAGACGCTGCCGATGATGCTGGCGCCGTGGGTGCTGCTGCCGGTCATCCTCGCGTTGCGCGGCACGCATTCGGTGCGGCTGATGGCCGCGCGTTCGGCGGGTGCGGTCGCACTGATGGGGGCGGTGAACGCTGTCGCGACCCTGACCGGATGCCTGGCCGCGGTCATCTGGTGGGCGTGCCATCGGCCGAACCGGCTCTGGTGGCGGTTCACCGCGTGGTGGGCGTTGTGCTCGGTGCTGGCCATCACGTGGTGGGTGGTCGCGCTGGTGATGCTGGGCCGCATCAGCCCGCCGTTCCTCGATTTCATCGAGTCCTCGGGCGTCACCACGCAGTGGATGTCGTTGACCGAGATGTTGCGCGGCACCGACAGCTGGACGCCGTTCGTGGCGCCCAGCGCTACCGCGGGCGCCTCGCTCGTGACGAGCACGATGGCGGTTCTGGCCACCACGCTGATCGCGGCGGCCGGTTTGGCCGGGCTCGCGCTTCGCTCGATGCCCGCGCGCGGCCGGTTGATCACGATGCTGTTGATCGGCGTCGTGTTGCTGGCGCTCGGCTATTCCGGAGGCCTCGGCTCGCCCGTCGCGCTGCAGGTTCAGGCGTTCCTCGACGGCGCGGGCACGCCGCTGCGCAACCTCGCCAAGCTCGAGCCGGTGATCCGGTTGCCGCTCGCGCTCGGACTGGCGCACTTGCTGGGCCGGATCCCGCTGCCGGGCAGCGCACCCCGCCCGGTGTGGCTTCGGGCATTCGCGCGCCCGGAGCGCGACAAGCGGATCGCGGTGGCCATCGTGGTGCTCGCCGCGCTCGCGGCGGGCACCTCACTCGCCTGGACCGGCAGGCTGACCCCGCCCGGCACGTTCACCGCGATCCCGCAGTACTGGCACGAGACCGCCGACTGGCTCGACGAGCACAACACCGAACGCGGCCGCGTGCTGGTTGCGCCCGGTGCGCCGTTCGCCACCCAGGTGTGGGGTAACAGCCATGACGAGCCGCTGCAGGTTCTCGGTGAGAGCCCGTGGGGTGTGCGCGATTCGATACCGCTGACACCGCCTGAGACGATTCGCGCCCTCGACTCGGTGCAGCGGTTGTTCGCAGCCGGCCGCCCGTCCGCCGGCCTCGCCGATACGCTTGCCCGCCAAGGTATTTCATACGTCGTCGTGCGCAACGACCTGGATCCGGACGTGTCGCGATCCGCCAGGCCGATCCTCGTGCACCGGGCTATCGAAGGCTCACCGGGGTTGTCGAAGGTGGCCGAATTCGGCGATCCCGTGGGCCCGGGAACCCTCGAGGGATTCGTGGCCGACAGCGGACTGCGGCCGCGTTATCCGGCCGTGCAGATCTATCGTGTCGACACCGGCGGATCGAATCCGGCAGCGCCCTACCTGGTCGACGCCGACGCGATGACGCGCGTCGCGGGCGCCCCGGAGGCGCTGCTGCGCCTCGACGAGCGACGCCGGTTGTCGGCAAAGCCGCCGCTGGGTCCGATGCTGCTGGCCACCGACGCCCAGCGCGCCGGTCTACCGGTGACCGACGTGGTGGTCACCGACACTCCGACCGCACGCGAGATCGACTACGGCCGCGTCGATGACCACGCGTCGGCCATCCGCACGCCGGACGATGCGCGCCACACCCACAATCGGGTGCCCGACTATCCCGCGGGTGGCGCCGATCCGGTCTACGGCGCCTGGACCGGTGGGCGACTGTCGGTGTCCAGTTCGGCCGCGGACTCCACGGCCCTGCCCAACGTCGCACCGGCCACGGGACCTGCGGCAGCCATCGACAGCGACAGTTCGACCGCGTGGGTGTCCAACGCGCTGCAAGCCGCCATCGGCCAATGGCTGCAGGTCGATTTCGATCATCCCGTCACCAACGCCAGCATCACCATCACGCCGAGTGCCACCGCCGTCGGTGCGCAGGTGCGCCGGATCGAGGTGGCCACGGCGACCGGCACCAGCACGCGCCGGTTCGAGACCGCGGGCAAGCCGATGACGATTCCGCTGCCGGTCGGCGAAACACCCTGGGTTCGTATCACCGCGGTGGGCACCGACGACGGCTCGGCCGGCGTGCAGTTCGGCATCACCGATCTGGCGATCACCCAGTACGACGCCTCGGGCTTCGCCCATCCGGTCAACCTTCGCCATACCGTCGAGGTACCCGGCCCGCCAGCGGGTTCGGTTGTGGCGCAATGGGATCTGGGTACCGAACTGCTCGGCCGGGCGGGTTGCGCGGATAGCCCGGTGGGCGTGCGCTGCGCGGCCGCGATGGCGCTGGCCTCCGAGGAACCGGTGAACCTCAGCCGCACCCTGACCGTCCCGGAGGCCACCGAAGTGCAACTGACGGTGTGGATACGGGGCAGGCAGGGGCCCAAGCTGGCCGATCTGGTCGCTCAGCCGGGCACCACCCGAGCGTTCGGCGATGCCGATCCGATCGACATCCTGGGTTCGGCCTATGCCGCCACCGACGGGGATCCGCGGACATCGTGGACCGCCTCGCAGCGCGTCGTGCAGTTCAAGTCGCCACCGACACTGACGCTGAAACTGCCGGCCCGCACCGAAGTCGGTGCCCTGCGCATCGATCCTGGTTCGACGCAGCCGCCGGCGCATCCGACCCTGGTGGCGGTCGATCTCGGCGACGGCCCGCAGATGCACGAACTGCCGGGCAACGGCGAGACGCAGACACTGACGCTCAAGCCCAAGGTGACCGACACCATCACTGTCTCGCTGTTGGCCTGGAACGACATCATCGACCGCACGTCACTCGGGTTCGATCAGCTCAAGCCGCCTGGGCTTGCCGAACTGACCGTGCTCGACGGGCGCGGCAAGCCGGTCGGCGCTGCCGACGCCGCGGCCAACCGCGAACGGGCCGTGAGTCTTCCGTGTGGGCAGGGCCCGATCATCGGCGTCGCCGGGCAGTTCATCCAGACGTCGGTGAAGACGACAGTCGGCGCGCTGCTCGACGGCGACCCGATCCCGGCGCAGCCATGCCGCAGCGAACCGGTGGCCCTGCCTGCCGGGCAGCAAGAGCTTCTGGTCAGCCCGGGTGCGGCATTCATCGTCGACGGCGTGGTGCTGTCCACCCCCCTGGCCGACGAATTGCGCACGGCTACAACCACTCCCGCTGATGTCGCGGCATGGTCACCGGACCACCGCGAGGTCCGCGTCGGTGCGGCGCCCACCCAGCGAGTGCTGACGGTGCCCGAAAGCGTGAACCCGGGCTGGACCGCCCGAGACGCCGAAGGCAATCGGTTGACGCCCGTGACGGTGAACGGGTGGCAGCAGGGCTGGCTGATCCCGGCGGGGACCGACGGCACGGTGACGCTGTCCTTCGGCTCGAACACGCCGTACCGCGTCGGCCTGATCGGAGGCCTGGCGCTACTGCCACTCCTGGCACTGCTGGCGCTGTTGCCGGTGCGGCGGCCTGCGCCCGCCACGGAGCCCGCCCGTCCGTGGCGCCCCGGCCCATTGATCGCGGGAGCGGGAGTGCTGGTCGCGGGCGCCGCGGTCTCGGGCCTTGCCGGCCTGGCCGTGGTCGGCGCGGCGATCGGTGTGCGGCATCTCTTGCGCAACCGCGCACGCTGGCGTGACAACGTCACCGTCGGCGCGGCGGCGGTCGGGTTCATCCTCGCCGGGGCGGTTCTGAGCCAGAACCCGTGGCGGTCGGTAGACGGGTACATCGGGCACTCCCCCGGTGTGCAGTTCCTTGCCCTGGTCTCGGTGGCGTTCTTGGCTGCCTCGGCCGTGCCACCGTGGCGTAGCCCCACCGGCAAACCCGGTCCGCAGGCGCCCAGCGAACTTTGAAGCATGCGGTGCAGCCCCATACACCGGGGCTGACCAGGTCTGTCCGTTGTACCGGTTGACAAGGCAGGTACCCGATACCTACGGTACTGACGCACACCGTTAACGCCGGCTTCAAGGTTTGCTACATGGGGGAGGCCCTGAGCCGGCCGCGACGGCGTGTAGGCAGATCCAGGAAGTTGTTCACCCGCGCAGGCGGGAGGCGGTGAATTAGCTGGATCCGGGCGGGTTGTGCACGCCCGCGTGCACAAGGCTGTGGTGTCGGCGGCGGAGGGGTTCGCCGACACCACAGCGCGCTCGCGTGCTGCGTAGACAAGATCACGCCGAGGCCGCCAGGGCTCGCTCGTCCTCGTCGGCAAAGGTGTCTTCGAGTTGCAGCGGGGAATAGTCGACATCGATCTCGGCGAGCGGCCGGCCACGGGCACTGCCGATCGTGCCGAACCGCCGCATCCCCTTGTCACTGGAGTACTGCAGGAACTCGTCTTCTTCGAGCCCGAACGGGATGTCGGGGGCGTAGAGGGCGAACCCTTCCTCGGTCAGACGCAACGCCAGCGGGATCAGCTCGGTCATGCGGGTTTCGAACACCGTCCAGTTGGCATCGTCGGCAGCGACGTGCCGCCGGCACGTGAACGTGCCCCAGGCCATATGCCGTCGCTCGTCGTCACCGATGCGCCTGACCAACTCCTGCATACCGGGAAGAATGCCGCGATCGACGCAAATCTTGTGCCACGCATAGTATCCCGTGAGCGCCAGCATGCCTTCCACGACGTGGTTGTAGACGACCGAGGCCCGGACCTGCGCAGCGGGCGATGGGTCGGCCGTCAACGCGGTCAGCGCATCGGGCAGCTCTTCGCAGAAGATCTGGCGGTAGGCCGGGACCTCGTCGAGATAGCTGTGCAGATCCTCGGTGACGCCGACCGCGTCGAGCCACATCCGAAACACCTGAGTGTGTTTGGCCTCTTCGAACGCGAACTGCGTCAGGTACATCTCGTCGCCGAGTCGGCCTTCGGCGCGCATGGCACTCATGAACGGCTGGATGTCCTTGGTGACGGCCTCCTCGCCGGCGATGAACTCGGCACACAGGCGGCTGGCGTACTCGCGTTCGCGCTCCGTCAGCGCCTCCCAGTCCGCGCGATCGCGCGAGAAGTCGATGTCCGCCGGATTCCAGAATTTCGCGTTGCCTCCGGCGAACAGCTTCAGCGGCAGGCTGTTCCAGTTGAGGCCACCCGCGCCGAGTGAGCCGAATTGTGTCCGAGTCATGAGGTCGACCTCCTCCGGGTCCGCCCGCCCCCTTTGTGGTACACCTCACACTAGCGTCTCTTCACCGCGATCAGATGTTGTGAGACGGGCTCGCCCTCGATGTAGCGTTCGACGGCTTGCTCGACCAGCAGATCGTGACCGGTCAGGCGGGTGTGGTGCTGGCGTAGATGCTCGTCCCACGACCGCACCACGAACGCCTCCACGAACGTGGCGGCCTGTTCGCCGCTGCGGAACAGTTGCCACTGCGCCGCGCCGGTCCGCTGCCGGGACCGGCCGAGTGCCGCCATGGCGGTGAGGAACTCGGCTTCCTGCTCCGGTTCGACGCGGTAATAGGTGAGCACCACGACGGGACCGTCCGGTGGCTCCGGCTCGAACACCAGTGCCGGTTCGGGCCAATGGGCCGACGGTGTGAGATCGAGGTCGCCGGTGCGCGCGTGCAGCGGCCACCACAGCGCCGACAGCGCGCACACCGCCATCAACGCCGCGCTCACCAACAGGGCGGTGACGCTGCCCGCAGCCCCCGCGACGAAGCCCCAGACCAGCGAGCCGATCGCCTGCCCGCCCATGAAGACCAGCTGATACACCGACAGCCCGCGCGCCCGCACCCAGGCAGGCAGACTCAGCTGCATCGAGGCGTTGAGTGTCGACAGCGCCAACAACCAGGCAGCGCCGCCGACAACCAGCGTCGCCATCACCACGGCCACCTCGTGCACCAACGCGAGCACCGTGGTGGCGATGCCGAATCCGATGGCCGCGGCGACCAGCAGGGTGTTCTGCCCGAACGCGGCCTGCAGCCGCGACAACACGAACGCGCCGAGCACCGCCCCGACACCGAGCGCACCCAGCAGCAGTCCGTAACCGGACGACGACAAGTTCAGCTGGTTCTTCGCGATCACCGCGAGCAGTCCCCACAGGGCACTGCCGGGCACGATGAACAGCACCGCACGCAGGAGGATCCGCCGGATGATCGGCGAGCTCCGGATGAACCGTCCGCCTGCGCTCAGCGCGGCCAACGGCCGTTCGGCGGGAAAGAGCTGTTCGGCGGCGGGGCGGCGCCACATCACCAGCACGGCGACGATCCCGACGAACGACACCGCGTTGAGCGCGAACACCAGCGTCGACCCGGACAGCGACACCAGGGCGCCCGCGACCGCGGGCCCGATCGCGCGCGCACCGTTCATGCTCATGCTGCCGAGCGCCGCGGCGGCCGGAATCTGCTCGCGCGGAACGAGGTCCGGCTGGATGGCTTGCCAGGCGGGCGCGGTGAGGGCCTGCCCGCAGCCGATCAGGAACAGCAGGATCAACAGCACCGTCGGGGTGGCGAGGCCGGCACCGGTGAGCGATGCGAGCGCTGCCACACCCGCGGCCATCGCGCCCTGGGTGGCGATCAGCAAGCGGCGCCGGTCCACCAGATCGGCGAGCACACCGGACGGCAACGCCAACAGCATCACCGGCAGCGTGGTGGCGGTCTGGACCAACGGGACCAGGACGGCGGCGCGCGGATCGGCGACGAGCATCCACTGTGCGCCGACCGTCTGCATCCAGGTGCCGAGATTGGACACGAACTGCGCGATCCACAACGCGCGGTAGATCGGTGAGGCCAGCGGCGCCCATGTCGAGGTCGCCGGCGCCCGCGGTGTCGGAGTCGTCATCGGCCACCCCCGTGTCGAGCCACCGACACGATGTTGCCAGGCCGCGCGGTCGGCTGCGGCATAGTGGGAGCCATGGCTGAAGTTCGCGATATCCCCGACGCCCGCCAGTACGAGATCACCGTCGACGGTGAACACGCCGGTCTGATCGACTACGTCGACACCGAAGGCCAACGGATCCTCTACCACACCGAAATCGACGACAAGTTCGGCGGCCAGGGGCTGGCCGGCACGCTCGTCGAGCAAGCCCTGGCCGACACCAGGGCGGCAGGCAAGCGCATCGTGCCGGTATGCCCGTACATCGCCAAGTACGTCAAACGCCACCACGACTACGACGACATCCTCGACCCCGTCACACCCGATGCCCTCGCCGCCGTGAAGGCGCGGTAGGGCTGACGGGTGCCCGATCGCATCTACATCGACAAGCAGACTCCGTCGGTCTACCAGGCAATGGTCAAGGCCAGCACCGAGATACGCACCCAGGGCAAGGCTGCGGGTTTGACGCGAAAGACGCTCGAACTCGTCAACATCCGGGTGTCGCAGATCAACCGCTGCCTGTTCTGCCTCGACCTGCACTCCCATGCGGCGCTGGAGGCCGGTGAGACCACGCAGCGCATCGCGGTGCTGCCCGCCTGGCGGGAAACCGACCTGTTCGACGAGGCCGAGCGGGCCGCTCTTGAGATCGCCGAAGCGGTGACCCTCGTAGCCGACGGCCACCTGTCCGACGAGCAGTACGCCAGTGTGCGCAAACACCTCACCGACGACCAGGTTTCGGTGCTGATCTATTCGGCGATCACGATCAACGCGTTCAACCGGATCTCGATCATGAGCAGACATCCGGTGCGCCGCAGGAGTCCAATCCCGGGGTGATCCCGTGCTGCGCAACGGTTTTCAACGTAAGGAGCCCGACAATGGCCCCGCGCCCGCCTCGCACGAGCGAGTGGGCGGACTGATCCAGGCTTTTCGGAATTGCCACCCGAAAATCGAGACCGTCCTAGCATCGGCCAGGTGCCGACTGTAAAAACCGTCAGCGGAACCATCGACACGGCCGACCTCGGTGTCACGCTCATGCACGAGCACGTCTTCATCATGTCGACCGAGCTCACCCAGAACTACCCGGAATCGTGGGGTGACGAGGCCGGCCGGGAAGCCGACGCGATCGCCCGGCTCAACGAACTCAAGGCGCGCGGCGTCGACACGATCGTCGACCTCACCGTCATCGGGCTCGGCCGCTACATCCCGCGGATCGCCCGCATCGCCGCCGCGACCGACCTCAACATCGTCGTCGCAACCGGGCTCTACACCTACAACGACATCCCGATGACGTTCCACTTCCGCGGGCCGGCCATGGGCGGGTCTGAACCGATGACTGAGATGTTCGTCCGCGACATCGACCACGGCATCGCCGACACCGGGATCAAGGCCGCAATCCTCAAGTGCGCCACCGACGAACCGGGCGTCACACCCGGTGTGGAACGCGTACTGCGAGCCGTCGCGCAGGCGCACCGCCAGACCGGCGTGCCGATCTCCACCCATACGCACGCGGCGACCCGCCGCGGTCTGGAGCAGCAGCAGATCTTCGCCGATGAAGGCGTCGACCTGTCGCGCGTGGTCATCGGCCACAGCGGTGACACCACCGACATCGGCTATCTCGAAGAGTTGATCGCCAACGGCTCCTACATCGGCATGGACCGGTTCGGTATCGACGTGTTCCTACCGTTCGCCGAGCGCGTGCAAACCGTCGCCACGATGTGCGAACGCGGGCACGCCGACCGGATGGTGCTCTCGCACGACACCTGGTGCTACTTCGATGCGCTGCCCGACGAGATGACCGGTAAAGCGCTGCCCAACAGCCATTACCTGCACATCCACAACGATGTGATCCCCGCGCTCAAAGACCGCGGCGTGACCGACGAGCAGATCAACACGATGCTCGTCGACAACCCACGCCGGATCTTCGACCGGAAAGGCGGATACTGACATGCCTGACCGCGACGACCTCATCGCGCGGCTGGCGCAGGTTCCGGCTCCGGGGTAATCGAACTGTCCAACGGCGGGACCGGCTGCTTGCGCCGGTATTCCCACCGCCGCAGCGCCTCGCGACACGGTGATTCCACCAAGGCGTAGCTCACCGCGGCCAGAGCGAACCCGAACACCGTCGTCAACACCAGGACCACCAGCATGCGGCCGTTGAACAGGAATTCGCCGAGCATCGGGAACACCATCGCCAACGCGGCGAGGTGCCAGACGAACAGCCCGTAGGACCAACGTCCCAGCGTGACCATGACCGGGCTGCCCAGAATGCGATGCGGCGTGTCGGGGTGATCGAGCACGAGCGGGGCAAGCAGTGCGCCCGCGACCACGGCGCCCATCGCGGTCTTCAGTGTCACCTGGCCGACCGAACCGGGATGCAGACCCTCCAGGCCGGCCAGCGGTGAGGCCGCGATGCCGAACGCGACGGCCGCGATGACGGCCATCAACACGCGGCGCCGGGCCAGGCGATGTACCCATCCGAACGGGCTGACGGTCAGTTCGGCCAGCACCATGCCCGCGGCGAACCACGAGAAGAACGCGGGCGGCCAGTTCCACGGGTTGAGGCCCGTGGTGCCGTCGAACGGGATGCGCACCCACAACAGGCTCAACGCGGCGACCGCGATGATCACCCCGATGCGGGCGCGCACCGGCAGCCGGCGCGCGAAGAAGGCCAGTAGGGGCAGCGCGAGGTAGAAGCTGACCTCGACCGACAGGCTCCACATCTGTGTCAGGCCGGCCGTCAGGGTCAAGGGCACGTAGATCTGAGTGAGGCTCAGATTGGCCAGCCACACCGTCAGATCGGCCTTGGCCTCCGGTAACAGCAGCAGGATCACGACGACCGCAACCAGGTAGCCGGGCATGATGCGCACGATCCGCGACCGCAGGTAGTGGCCCGTCGGCGGGCGTTCGCGCAGTCCGCGGGCCGCGGCGGCGTGGCCACGCCACAGCAGGAACCCCGACAACGCGAAGAACACCGCGACCGCGAGGTCGAACCGGCCGAAGATGCGGCCCGTGATGCCCCCGGTGTGACCAGTCTGAAAGGCCACGTGAGTGAGCACGACGCCCATCGCCGCACAGGCGCGCATGCCTTCGACCGCCGGCAGGAAACTACGCGTGCCGCCGACCGTCGACTCTCCGGTGGTCACGGCGACCAGTGTGCCGGGCGGGCGCACCCACGCCAAACTGCGGGTTAATGCACACAGCCGGATGCCGTCGTAGTAAGTGATGGCCTTAAATAGTGCTGTTAGGGTCGAACGGGTTTGCCTCAGGACGAGTTGGCCCACACCGAAGGAGGCCCGGTTTGAACCGCGCTGTGGCGCTGCGTATCGCGGCATGCGGACTCATGGGGTTGGGTGCTGCCCTGCTGATCGCCGCACTGTTGCTGACGACGTACACCAAGAGCAAAATCGCCAAGATTCCGCTCGACATCGACACGACGCTGGTCAGCGACGGAACCGCAACCGCCTTCGATCCGGCATCGCTGACCGCTGAGAAGTTCTCGATCGACCGGAACGTTCCGGTCGCGTTGCAGCAGCAGATCAGCGTCGAGGCGCCGTCGAACGCCGAAGTGGTGACGCTGCAGGTGGGCAGCTCGCTGCGCCGCACGGACCGCCAGCAGGACAACGGCCTGCTGTTGGCGATGGTCGACACCGTCACGGTGAACCGGAACTCGGCGCTCGCGGTGTCCAGCGAGAACAACCCCGGCGGTGCGGTGCAGAAACCGCGCGCGATCGAGGACGAGAAGCCGCCGACCAACATCGCCCTGCCGCACGAGGGCCTGACCTACCGGTTCCCGTTCGACACCGAGAAGAAGACGTATCCGTTCTTCGATCCGATCGCCCAGAAGCCGTTCGACGCCAACTACGACGGCGAAGAAGACGTCAACGGGCTCACCGCCTACCGGTTCATCCAGAACGTCGGCTACGACGCCGAAGGCAAATTGGTAGAGCCGGTCAAGTACTCATCGCTGTACGAAGACGACGCTGACTCGTCGGTGACCGCGCGAGCCGAGATGTGGGGCGTGCCCGGTGAGCCGGACGAGTCGATCACGATGGACCGCTACTACGCCGCGCAGCGCACCTTCTGGGTCGACCCGGTGTCGGGCACCATCGTCAAGGCCGAGGAGCACGGCTACCAGTACTACGCGCGCGAGGCCCTCAAACCCGAGGTGACCTACGTCGACTACAAGGTCACCTCGACCGAGGAAACCGTCGAATCCCAGGTCTCGGCCGCACAGGACGAACGCGACCGGGTGGCGCTGTGGACGCGGATCCTGCCGATCACGTTCACCGCGCTCGGCCTGATCGCATTGGTCGGCGGCGCAGTCGTGGGTTCGTTCGCGGTGCGGGCGGAGTCGACGCTGATCGACCCCGGGCTCGACACCGCCGACCACGGGTTCTTCGACACCCAGGGCATCCAGGTACCGGGTGCGGAGGCCAAGACCGAGAAGCTGCCCGCGCAGCGACCGTCTGACCTGCCTCCGGACCGACCGATCTGAGCCGGCGCTCCTTCCTCCTGCCTGCGTACGCGCTGGCACTGTCGTTATTGGTGACGGCCCCGCTGCTGGCACCCGGATATCTGCTGTTGCGCGACGCGGTGTCGACACCGCGGTCCTATCTGACCGACGCCGCGCTCGGCTTGTCCGAGGCCGCGCCGCGGGCCCTGCCGCAGGACTTCTTCGTCGCGCTCACGTCGACCGTGATCGACGGCGGCGTGGTGGTGAAAGTCCTGTTGGTGGCCGCGCTGTGGCTCGCGGGCTGGGGCGCGGCCCGGCTCGTATCGCTCGTGGTCCCACCGGCCGGGCTCGCCGGCCAGTTCATCGCGGCCACGCTGGCCATCTGGAATCCCTACGTCGCCGAGCGGCTGCTGCAGGGCCATTGGAGCCTGCTGGTCGGCTACGGCTGCCTGCCCTGGGTGGCCGCGACGGTGGTGCGGATGCGGACCGACGGCTTTACGTGGCGTGCGGCGTTCGGGCTGGCCTTCTGGATCGCTCTTGCCGGTCTGACGCCGACCGGGCTGATGATGGCCGCCGCGATCGCGCTGACCTGCGTTGCCGTACCGGGCGACGGCTGGCAGCGGTGGCGGGTCGCGGCGTGCGGTGTTGGATTGGCGGTGCTGGCCGCGGTGCCGTGGCTCGTGGCCGCGGCCGTGGGGGGTGCGGTTTCGTCGTCGCCCGATCCGGCTGCCGGTGTGCATGCGTTCGCCGCACGCGCCGAACCGGGTTTGGCGACGCTGGGCAGCCTGGCGAGCCTCGGTGGCATCTGGAACAGCGATGCCGTCCCTGCCTCCCGCGCGGGACTTTTCGCGGTCGTGGCCGCCGCGGTGCTGCTCGGAATCGTCGCGCTCGGCCTTCCGGTCGTCCTACGCAAGCCCGCGGCGGTGCCGTTGCTGGTGCTCGCGGCGTTCGCCGTGCTCATGCCCGCGGCGATGGCCACGGGGCCGGGTTTGGCCGTCGTGGAATCCGTGACGCGTGCGGTTCCCGGTCTCGGGGTCGTGCGCGACGGGCAGAAGTGGGTCGCGCTGGCCATGCCCGGGTATGTGCTGGCGGCAGCGGCGGCCCCGCAGGCGTTGCAGCGGCTACGCGTGCCGGCCGGTGCGGCCGCGGCGGTGTGCTGTGCCGCGCTCATCGCGGTGCTGCCCGACCTGGCCTGGGGTGTCGGCGGCACGGTCGCCACCGTGCAATACCCATCCGGCTGGGCTGCCGCGGCCGACGTGATCAACGACGATCCCCGCCCCGTCGCGGTGTTGCCGCCCGACAGCATGCGGCTGTTCTACTGGGCAGGCGCCGCACCGGTGCTGGACCCGCTGCCGCGCTGGGTGCGGGCCGACGTGCTGACCACTGGCGACCTGTTCATCGGCGGTGAGATCGTGCCCGGCGAGGGAGCACGGGCCCGCGAGGTCCAAGATCTGCTGCGGACGGGCGCCGATCAGCAGACGCTGGCCGATGCCGGCGTCGGCTGGCTGGTGGTTCAAACCAACGGCATCCCGTCGAATCTGCCGTTGCCGGTGGCTTACCGCGACGGTGATATCACCGTGCACCGCATCGGCGGCTCGGCGCCGGCGGCGTCCGGCCGGCCGCTGATGATCGCCGCGCATCTTGTGTGGCTGGGGGTGTTGGCGGCGGGCGCGCTCGGCATGGTGATCACGGCGCTTCGAGGGCGGCGCGTGCGCGATGCCGTGGCGGCCACCCAGTGAGGTGCCGGCCTGCCCGCCTATGAGCGACAATGTCGCGGAAACCACCTCGGGTGCAACGTCTTTCACTTGAGCCCCACGGCGTGAGCAACATCGGTCACTCTGACCTCACGGGCCTTATCGGTAACGCAAATTCGGCTGTCCACCTATCAGCGACAATGTCGCGCGCGGGGTTATTGCATTCGCGGCCGGAGCCTCTGGAGTGCCATCTGTCGCTACGCCGAGGACTCCAGTCAGTATGTGACAGCAGCCCTAGGCGTAGACGCCACCCCGAATACCGTTGGCAATCAGCGTCATCCATTGCCCACCTCTCCAGCGACAAAGTCGCTCGTAGGCGGGCACGTAACCGCTGAGGCTGCTGTTGCGCCAGTCGACTCCTGTGGCCAATCAGCCCAAAACTGGTGTGGCCAGCGGGACAACCGATGCAGCAGAGGCGATTTCAGCGACATTGTCGCTCACAGGCGGGCAGACCCACACCTCGGCCGAACTCAGACCAAACCGCTGACGAAGCGCCCATCGCGAACCGACTCAAGCACGCTACGCATCGCGTCCGCGCTTTGCGCCCAGGAGAACTCGTCGCTGCGCGCCTGGGCCTTGCTGCCCAGCTGCGCGCGCAGTACCGGATCGGTCAGCAGCTGCCGAAGCCCGGACACCAGACCGTCGCCATCGTCGACCAGCAGCCCGGTGACGCCGTCGACGATCGAGTCCGTCAACCCGCCCGAGGAGCGGTAGCCGATGGTGGGCACACCGTGTTGAGCGGCCTCGGTGACCGCGAGCCCCCAGCCTTCTTTGCGGGACGGCAGCACGTGCACCCAACTCTGCTGCAGCACACGATGTTTCGTGACGTCGTCGACGTGGCCGTGGAACGTGACGGCGTCGGCGATGCCGAGCAGGTTGGCGTGGTCGACGAGGCGCTCCTGCCACCAGCCACCGCCCAGGATGTCGAGACGTAGGCCCGGGATATCGTCCCGCAACTGCGCGACGGCCTCAAGGGCATCCTCGATCTGCTTGTGCGGCACCAGCCGCGAGAGCACGACGATCCGAGGGGTCTGCGAGCGGGGCAGCTCGAGCGTCTGCTCGGGTGCTTCGTCAAGTCCGTTGCGCACCACGGCGATACGGCCGGAATCGACGCCGAGCTCGTTGAGATCGCGCGCCGATGGCAACGACACCGTGACGTACTGGTTGCGGCGGTGCAGGCGCGGCGACAACTTCGACTCGACGAACCAGCCGACCCGGCCCATCACGGGTCCGGCAACGGGCCACAACTCGCGGTGGCAATGGTGTACGAGTACCGCCACGCGCCGGCCGAAAGCCAGCCGCGCAAGAAAGGGCAGGCCGTTCTGGGTGTCGACGACGACGTCGGGCCGCGACCGGCGCAACGGCCCGAGGCCGATGCGGGCCAGCACCATCGCCAACCCGGCCCAGATGTACACCGAGTAAGGGCCGCCGCCGCGGCTGATCCGCACCCCGTCGACGATCTCTTCGCGTGCCGCCCCTGGATAGCGCGCGGTGCGCAGTGTGACGTTCATGCCTTCTTTGGCCCACTGCGCGCCGATGCGCTGCACGTAGGCTTCGCTGCCACCGCCCTGCGGGTGCCCGGTGTCGCGCCAGCACAGCAGCAGGACGGACGAGATGGGCGCAGCGGACATCGTGTTGAGAGTACCGGCCAGTACGTTGGGCGAGTGAATCCGACCGACCGCTTTGCCCGCCGCGCGACTTTGCGCCGGTCGGTGCGGTTGCTGTCGCAGTTCCGCTTCGAGCAGACCGCGCCGGCCCGTTTCTACGGGGCGCTGGCCGACGACACCGTCGCGATGGTGGCCGACCTGTGGACCGGAGCGACCGGCAACGCCGCCACCGGCCGCACGGTGCTCGACGTGGGCGGCGGGCCGGGTTACTTCGCATCGGCCTTCGAGGCCGCGGGCATGCACTACATCGGCGTTGAGCCTGATCCGCGTGAAATGCACGCAGGTCCGGCGGGAGAGCCGGGGGCAGGGACGTTTGTCCGAGCGTCCGGGACGGCACTGCCGTTCGCCGACGCCAGCGTCGACATCTGCCTGTCGTCGAACGTCGCCGAGCACGTGGCGCAGCCGTGGCGGCTGGGCAACGAGATGCTGCGGGTGACCCGCCCCGGCGGTCTTGCGGTGTTGTCCTACACGGTGTGGCTCGGTCCGTTCGGCGGTCATGAGATGGGTCTCACCCACTATCTGGGCGGTGCACGAGCGGCCGATCGCTACGCCCGCAAACACGACCACCGACCCAAGAACGACTACGGATCGTCGTTGTTCGCGGTGTCGGCCGCCGACGGGCTGGAATGGGCCGCGAGCACCGGATCGCTGATCGCCGCATTTCCCCGCTACCACCCACGATGGGCATGGTGGATGACGTCGGCGCCGGGGTTGCGGGAGTTCATGGTGAGCAATCTGGTGCTCGTTCTAGGGCCCCGGTAGACCGCCCAACTGGAACAGGTTCTCGTTTCACCGAAATCTGGGTAGTGTGACGCTCATGACACAGAGTGTGGATGTCGCCAAGACCGATTACGACAAGTTGTTCATCGGCGGCCACTGGGTCGAGCCGTCGACCTCCGAGATCATCGAAGTCTTCTCCCCCGCCACCGGCGAGAAAGTCGGCCAGGTGCCGCTGGCCGCCGAGGCCGATGTCAACGCCGCGTGCGCCGCGGCCCGCAAGGCGTTCGACGAGGGCCCGTGGCCGCGGATGTCGCCCGCCGAGCGCCAGGCCGTGCTGGCCAAGACCGTCGAGCTGGTCAACGAGCGGGCCGACGAGTTCAAGCACCTGCTCAAGCTGGAGACCGGCCAGCCGCCGACCATCGTCGACATGATGCAGTTCGGCGCGGGTGTGTCCGGCCTGCAGTACTACGCCGGTGCGGCGGACAAATTCGCGTGGAAGGACATTCGCGACGGCATCTACGGCCAGACCATGGTGCTCAAGGAGCCCATCGGCGTGGTCGGCGCGGTGATCGCCTGGAACGTGCCGTTCTTCTTGGCTTGCAACAAGCTCGGCCCGGCGCTGCTCGCGGGCTGCACGGTCGTGCTCAAGCCGGCCGCCGAGACCCCGCTGACCACCAACCTGTTTGCCGAGGTGTTCGCCGAAGCGGGCCTGCCCGAAGGTGTGCTGTCGGTCGTGCCCGGCGGTGTGGAGACCGGCCGCGCCCTCACCAACAACCCCGAGCTCGACAAGTTCACGTTCACCGGGTCGAGCGCGGTCGGCAAGGAGATCGGCAAGATCGCGGCCGAGAAGCTCAAGCCCTGCACGCTTGAGCTGGGCGGCAAGTCGGCAGCGATCATCCTCGAAGACGCCGACCTGGATTCGACGCTGCCGATGCTGGTGTTCTCCGGGCTGATGAACAGCGGGCAGGCCTGTGTCGGTCAGACCCGCATCCTGGCGCCCCGGTCGCGCTACGACGAGGTCGTGGAGAAGCTCGCGGCCGCTGCCGCCGGGATGCAGGCCGGGCTGCCCGACGATCCCGCTTCGATGATCGGCCCGCTGATCAGTGAGAAGCAGCGTGAGCGCGTCGAGGGCTACATCAAGAAGGGCGTCGAGGAGGGTGCCCGGATCGTCACGGGTGGCGGCCGGCCCGAGGGCCTGGATTCGGGTTGGTTCGTGGAGCCGACGGTGTTCGCCGACGTCGACAACTCGATGACCATCGCGCAGGAGGAGATCTTCGGGCCCGTGCTGGTGGTGATCCCCTACGACACCGAGGACGACGCGGTGCGCATCGCCAACGATTCGCCCTACGGCCTGGCCGGCAGTGTGTACACGACCGATTTCGGCAAGGCCATGGAGATCGCGTCCAAGATCCGCACGGGCACGTACGCGGTCAACATGTACGCGTTCGACCCGGGCGCTCCGTTCGGCGGGTACAAGAACTCGGGCATCGGCCGCGAGAACGGTCCCGAGGGCATCGAGGCCTACACCCAGGCCAAGAGCGTGCTGCTGCCGTTCGGTTACACGCCGGAGTAAATCCGCGAGCATGAGAAGGTGCTCATCTTCGGCTCCTGAGCCTCATGCAGCGACCGGAGTTATGGAAGGTCCTGACGGTCGGTCTGGCATTGGCCGGCCTGCGATTCGTCGGCGCGGGCGCCGCGTTCGCCGACGGCCGTCGCGGCCCCGGCGATCACCAGGGCCGCGATGGGTATCAGGATCGTCGTGCGCACACCGTCAAGCCTGCGGGTGGTGAGTCTCCCGTCGGTGAGACGTAGATGAGAACGCTCTCATCTACGTCGGCGTCCAGCGAGCGCACACGAAGTCGCCGTTGACCGCCGATTCCGCCAGAACCCATTCCGAGCGGATCGGCAACACCCGCGAGCCCGCCCCGAGAGAACACGGCGTGTAGCTGACGATCATCTCGTCGATCAGGCCGGCCGCGACGAACTGCGCCGCGATGTCTCCGCCACCGACGACCCAGACGTCCTTGCCCGCGGCGGCCGAGACCAGCTTGGGGTGCAACTCGGTGATGTCGCCTTCGAAGACCTGCACCGGATGGCCCTCGACGATGATTTGCGGCCGATGGGTCAGCACCCACGTCGGCTGGTCGTACGTCCATCCGTCGGTGTCGTTCTTGACGATCCACTCGTAGGTCGCCGACCCCATCGCCAGTGCACCGATGGTCTTGATGAAATCGTCGTAGCCGAAGGGGCCGCCCTGGTCGATGTTTCGCGTGAGCAGCCAGTCCAGGCTGTCGTTGTCGTCGACGATGTAACCGTCGAGGCTTGATGCGGTGTAGTAGACGGTTTTGCTCATCAGTCCCTTCTCATCCATTCCAGTGGATCACCCCGGTGCGTGTCGATGCCGTGACGAACGAGCATCGCGCGGGCCAGCCCGCGCCGGTGCGCCGAGTAGTTCAGTACGTGCGCGACGATGCCGTACAGCTGAAACGATTCCGGCGGATCGCACAGTGCGTCGATCACCGTATCGGCCAGCCTGCCCGCCGCGGCATGTTCGGAAATCACTGTGGTCCACCGCTTTCCGATCACCTCGTGGTGGGCGGCAAGTTGTTCTGCGGTCGCCTCCGCAGTCGTCGTGCGCGGCGGGAAGTCATGGCCTTCGATCGTGGCCAGCCACACTTCTTTCGTCCACACGATCGTGCCGAGCACCGCGGCGACACTGGGTTCGGGACCGTCCCAGTCCAGTACCACCTGACCCGGTGAAATCTCCTGTCGCCATTGAGTTTCCGTGAGCGCCGCGGCCTGCTCGATCAGATACCCGGTGTCGGCGATGTCGTGGACGAGCATGAACTGCGCGATGTCAGGCCCGGAACCGCCCGCACGGCCGTCACACCACAACGAGTGCGGCGGGTGGAAATGCACACCGTTCGGTGCGGCCAAACGGAATCCGACGGCGCTCGCCCGCGACGGCGGCACCCCGAACGCCCGTCGAAACGCCCGCGAGAACACCTCCGCCGACGACCAACCCTCGGCGGCGGCGACCTCGGCGACACCCTCACCTTGCCGAAGCCGCCACGCGGCACGTTCCAGCATCACGCGCCTGCGTAACGCGGCCGGTGGTTCACCGGTGAGTCGGCGTACCTCCCGGGAGAAGTGAAATTCCGAAGCGCGACTACTGCGGGCCATCTCGCCGACGCCGGCGTTGTCATCGGCCACCACCGCGTCGAGCAACTCCCGCAATCGGTCCCGTCCGTTCGGCTGCACGCTCACATTCACCGAGTATGGTCGGCCGCCGCCGCCAGGAACATGACTTTTCCTGCTGTCTGTCTCAGGTGTCGAGCACCTCGTCGACGCGGGCCTTGAGGTCGACGTGCGCACCGAGGTCGGTCAGATCGATCCCGAATCGGCCTTCGAGCGCGTCGAGCACCTGGCCGGCGGTGTCGAAGCGCACCCGCTCGGTCTCACCGCGGCTGTGGATGGCCAGATTGCGACCACGTAGGTTGATCCTGGCGTCGTCGGTGATCAGGGCGGCCGTAAGTCCGACGACGAAGATCGACTCGGGATACGTTGACACGTACCAACTCCCGACTTCGAGATCGATGCGCGGGCGGGGTTCGGTGGTGAACGTGTACAGCGGCTTCCAGTCGCCGCGGATCTGCGCCTGCAGCACGAGCCCGTCGCCGTGTTCGAGGAGCTGATACGGCTCGTGGCGCGTTTCCTGGACCGGTCCGGCCGCCAACCGGATCGGCGAGGACAGTGTCTGACCGCCGAATCCGACGTCCACCAGGTAGCGCTCGTCCTCGCCGGGCACCGTCACGGCGAGGACGTTGTGGGTCTGTGCGGGAAGCGGCGCGTCAGGCTCTTTCATCCACACCACGCGGCCGGCCAGGCGATCGACCCCGAACCCGAGCTGTTCCAGCACGTAGCCCAGCAGGCCGTTGTGCTCGTAGCAGTATCCGCCGCGGCGGCGGTCGACGAGCTTGTCGTGCAGCGCCCCGTAACTCAGGTCGACCACCGGTATGCCCAGCAGCGGGTCGAGGTTTTCGAACGGGATGGACCGGTTGTGCGCGGCCACGATTGCACGCAACGTGTCGAGGTCGGTGCGCGCCGGTCCCGCGAAGCCGATCCGCGCGAAGTATGCGGTGAGGTCGGTTGCCATGCGCACCATCGTGCGACCTCAACGGCAGTTCAGGTCAACCAGGCATCTTTATGCCTGGTGCTGAAGCTAATATGACAGCATGCGCACCACCATCCGGATCGACGACGAGCTCTACCGTGAGGTGAAGGCTCGCGCGGCGCGCTCCGGGCGAACAGTCGCGGCTGTTCTGGAGGATGCGGTGCGACGTGGGCTCGAGCCGGCCGCGCACCAAGACCGGCCTCCCTACGCCGTCCGACCGAGGGGCTCCGGCGGGCTTCGGCCAGGTATCGACATCGCCTTCAACAGCACCGTCGCCGAGGCAATGGACGAGAGCGCATCGTTCGATGCTTTGCGTTGACGTCAACGTCCTCGTCTACGCCCATCGACCCGACCTACCGGAGCACGCCGACTACCGGTCACTGCTCGAGCGGATCGCCAACGGCGATGAGCCACTTGGGTTGCCCGACATCGTGCTCAGCGGGTTTCACCGCGTGATCACCAATCGCCGTGTCTTCACCGAGCCCACAGATCCACAGCAAGCATGGGAGGCGATCGACGCGCTCGTCGCGGCACCCGCGGCACTCACTTTGCGCAGCGGCGAGCGGCATTGGCAGCTGTTCCGGCAACTCTGCGAAGACATTGCGGCACGTGGCAACGATGTCCAGGACGCGTACGTCGCCGCCTACGCACTTGAGAACAACGCCACGTGGCTCAGCGCTGACCGTGGGTTTGCCCGCTTCCGTCGATTGCGCTGGCGCCATCCGCTTGACCAATAGCACCCATAGCAACCTGCGGTTTTGTGAAAGTTCGAGCGTTACCTGGGTACACTGCAAAACTAGAACACGTTTCAATTCGTATCAGGGGGACTTGTGGCCGCCACCGACATCGATCCGTCCGAGATCACCAAGTGGGACCCGGGCCTGACCGAGAAGGTCATGGGCTGGCTGCGGCCGCTGATCAAGGGCTACCACCGCGCGGAGGTGCGCGGCCTGGAAACCTTCCCCAACGGCGGCGCCCTCGTGGTGTCGAATCACTCGGGCGGGCTGTTCCCGATGGACGTGCCGGTGTTCGCGACGGGCTTCTACGAGAAGTTCGGGTACGGCCGCCCGGTGTACACGCTGAGCCACGACATGCTGATGACGGGGCCCACCGCGGACTTCTTCAAGAAGACCGGATTCATCCGCGCCAACCACGAGAACGCCGACGAGGCGCTGCGCTCGGGCGGCGTGGTAGTCGTATTTCCCGGCGGCGACTTCGACGTCTACCGGCCCACCCTGGCGGCCAACAAGATCGACTTCGACGGCCGCACCGGATACGTCAAAGCCGCACTCAATGCCGGTGTGCCGATCGTTCCGATGGTCGGGATAGGAGGACAGGAAGCCCAGCTCTTCCTGTCCCGCGGCACCGCGGTGGCCAAGGCGCTGGGCCCGATCGCCCGGATGGCCCGCACCAAGATCGTGCCGCTGTCGTTCGGTTTTCCGTTCGGGTTGTCCGCGGTCGTGCCGCTCAACGTGCCGTTGCCCACCAAGATCGTGATGAAGACACTTCCGCCGGTCGACATCGTCACCGAGTTCGGTGAGAACCCCGACATCGACGAGGTCGACGCACATGTCCGCCATGTGATGCAGCGGGCGCTGGACGAGCTCGCGGAAGAACGCCGCTTCCCGGTGATCGGCTGATCCGCGGTGGGCCCGCTCGACCGCCTGACCGACGCCGTCGGCCTGGCCACCACCATGCGCCGGGCCGGCTTGATCGCGGTGATGCGGCCCGACAAGTATCTGCGGATCGCCGCGGCGATGGCCCGCGAGAACATGGGCGTCACATCGGGTTTCGCGAGCGCGGCCCAGCGGTGCCCGGATCAGCCGGGTCTCGTCGACGAACTCGGCACGCTCACGTGGCGCCAGATCGACCAACAGGCCGACGCGTTGGCCGCCGGACTGCAGGCGCTGCCGGGTGGTGCACCGCACGTGCTGGGGATCATGGCGCGCAATCATCGTGGGTTCGTGCTGTCGTTGATCGCCGCCAACCGCATCGGCGCTGACGTACTGCTGCTCAACACCTCATTCGCCGGACCGGCCATGGCCGAGGTGATGAGCCGAGAGAAGGTCGACGCCGTCATCTACGACGAGGAGTTCACCGGAACTGTCGATCAAGCACTTGCCGGGCATCCGGACACGGCCCGGATCGTCGCCTGGACCGACACCCGTGCACACGAGAAGACCGTCGCCAAACTCGTCGAGCAGTTCGCGGGCAAGCAGCCGCGCCGGGCGTCCGAGAAGAGCCGCGTCATCCTGCTGACCTCGGGCACAACCGGAACACCCAAGGGCGCCAAGCATTCCGGCGGTGGTCCCGAAGTGCTCAAGTCGATTCTGGACCGCACGCCGTGGCGCGCCGAGGAGCCCGTCGTCATCGTGGCGCCGATGTTCCATGCGTGGGGCTTCTCCCAGTTGGCGTTCGCGGCGTCGATGGCCTGCACGATCATCACCAGGCGCAAGTTCGACCCGGAGGCCACGCTCGAGCTCGTAGACCGGCACCGCGCCACCGGGTTGTGTGTGGTTCCGGTGATGTTCGACCGGATCATGGAACTGCCCGACAACGTGCTGCGCCGCTACGACGGCCGGTCGCTGCGGTTCGCCGCCGCGTCAGGGTCGCGCATGCGTCCCGATGTGGTCATCAAGTTCATGGACCGCTTCGGCGACGTCATCTACAACAACTACAACGCGACCGAAGCCGGGATGATCGCCACGGCGACGCCTGCCGATCTGCGGGCCGCGCCCGATACCGCGGGAAAACCCGCCGAGGGCACCGATATCCGGATCCTGGATCCCGATCTCCGCGAGGTCCCGACCGGGGAGGTGGGCACGATCTACGTGCGTAACTCGACGCAGTTCGACGGATACACCTCGGGTACGACGAGAGATTTCCACGACGGCTACATGTGCTCGGGCGACGTCGGATATCTCGATGAGGCCGGCCGGCTGTTCGTGGTGGGCCGCGACGACGAGATGATCGTCTCGGGCGGCGAGAACGTATATCCCATCGAGGTCGAGAAGGTTCTCGCCGGCCATCCCGAGGTTGCCGAGGCCGCGGTGATCGGCGTCGACGACGAGCAGTTCGGGCAGCGGTTGGCGGCGTTCGTCGTGCTGTCCGGTGCGGTCACGGTCGACGCGCTCAAGGCCCACGTGCGGGAAAACCTCGCCAATTACAAAGTGCCACGCGAGATCACCGTTCTCGATGAACTGCCCCGCAACAGCACCGGCAAGATCGCGCGCCGCGAACTGCAGGACCGGGTCGATGGCTAGACCACTGCTGTCTGCGGCCGCGGAGTTGCTCAACGCGGTCAACGCGGTGAAGCCGCTCGGCCGCAAGGGCTACACCACCGTCGCGGCCTTCGCGTTCGGCTGGCCGACGTCGGAAAACGCACCACTGATCACGACGGTGTCGGTTGTCGACGCCCTGCGTCGCGGTATCCGCGGCGACTACCGGTCTGCACAGGGCCGGATCTCATTGGCGCTCAAGGCGATTTCCTGGGCTTTGTTGTATCTCATCCATCGTCGCGGGTTGGCCTCGCAACCGTATTTCGAGGATCCGCTGCGCACCGCGCTCGGTGCCGACTACGCGGTGGCACCGCGGCCACTGCGGCGCGGCGAGGTGTGGTCCACGTCGTGGAGCAGGCGCCGCTACGCGCAGAAGACCGTGCATTACGGCCCGCACCGGGCGAACCTGGCCGACATCTGGATGCGGACCGACCTGCCGCGCGACGGCAAGGCGCCGGTGCTCCTGCAGGTACCCGGCGGCGCCTGGATGATCGGGATGCGCCGCCCGCAGTCCTATCCGCTGATGAGCCACCTCGCCGAGCAAGGCTGGATCTGCGTGTCGATCGGGTACCGGATCAGCCCACGCCACCCGTGGCCCGATCACATCGTCGACGTCAAGCGGGCACTGGCCTGGGTCAAGGACAACATCGCGTCGTACGGCGGCGATCCCGAGTCGGTTTGCATCACGGGCGGATCGGCAGGTGGACATCTGACCGCCTTGGCGGCGCTGACCCCCAACGATCCCAAGTGGCAGCCGGGATTCGAGGACGCCGATACCTCGGTGGTCGCCGCGGTGCCGGTCTACGGTCGCTATGACTGGTTCAGCACCAGCGGAACCGGGCGCTCAGAGTTCATGGAGATCCTGCAACGGCTCATCGTGAAGCTGCCGCTCTCGGGCAATCAGCAGGTGTACCGCGACGCGTCGCCCATCACGTTGGTACGCCCCGATGCCCCACCGTTTTTCATCCTCCACGGCGTCAACGACTCACTCATCCCCGTCGGTGAGGGCCGGGAGTTCGCGAAAGCACTACGCGACGCGTCCACGTCGCCCGTCGTCTACGCCGAGATCCCGCACGCACAGCACGCATTCGACTTCTTCGGCTCACCCCACGGCCACTACACCGCCGATGCCGTCGAGAAGTTCCTGAACTGGGTGTTGGCGAAGCGCTGACTTCACCGCCGTTGCGGCGCAGCCAGTTCGGCGAGGGCGGACAAGAACAGTTCGTCCATCCGCGAGCTCAGATCGGACAGCACCTCAACTACGGCGGACTGGACAGCGCCGCGCAGGCTCAGTCCTTCGGCGACGAGCCCGCCGGCGAGTATGAGCATGCGGGTGGAGGCCACCTCGCTGAGCGCCGAGCGGTCCAGCGTCCGGATCGCGTTTCCGAGCGCGACGAGCGACTCAGCAGTCGATTCGTCGATCCCGGCCTCGCGGGCGACCACTTCGGTCTCGATCTCCGCAGCCGGGAAATCGAGGCTGATCGCGACGAAGCGTTGACGGGTCGAGTCTTTGAGGCTCTTCAGGATGCTCTGGTAACCGGGGTTGTACGAGATCACCAGTTGGAATCCCGGTGCCGCCGACAAAGTGGTACCGAGCCGGTCGATGGGCAGTTCGCGACGGTGATCGGCCAGGGGATGGATGACGACGGTGGTGTCCTGGCGTGCTTCGACGATCTCGTCGAGGTAGCAGATGGCACCCTCGCGAACCGCTCTCGTCAACGGGCCGTCGACCCAGACGGTCTCGCCACCCTTGAGCAGGAAGCGGCCCACCAGATCCGCCGACGTCATGTCCTCGTGACCCGCGACGGTGATCAGCTCCCGACCGAGGTCATGCGCCATCGCCTCGACGAAGCGGGTCTTTCCGCACCCCGTCGGCCCCTTCAGCAACACCGGCAGACCGCGGCGAGCCGCTGCCCGGAACACCTCGACCTCGTCACCGACCGCTCGGTAGAACGGCGCCGATACGCCCGGTTCGGTGATCGGCCGAAACTTACTGACCGTCATCGGTGTTCGCCCGCTGGATGGGCACGACGGGCGGGATGGTCGCCCCATCCGGCAGGACCAGTTCACCTTCGTGGTTGACGTACCCCGAACGGTGGGTCGGTACGGGAAGGTCAGGGTTCGGGCACGGCCGGTCGGTGCCCTCGCCACAGATGCCGGGGTTGAAGTACGAACGCTTCTGCACGTCCTCCGGCCACGCGTCGCCCTGCATGCCCAGCCAGGTCGCCGGCACGTTGTAGAACAGGAAGAAGCACGCGCTGACACCGCCGAAGACCGCCAGGAACCGGATGAACTGTTGTTTGACGAATCCGCCGCGGACGCGGTCGATTCCGCGTTCGACGACGGTGCGGCCCCGGTCATCGGTGAAGAAGCGCAGGCAGACCAGCGCCGTCTGGACGCCACCCCACATCAGCCCCTCGTAGATGGGCCATTGGTAGTAAGTGCCCGCGTTGAACGACAACGACTGAATGGCGCCGGGGTAGGAGTAGAAGCCGATCGGCAGGAGGATGAGCGCCTCCATGATGAAGTCGAATACGAACGCGATCGCGTAGGTGACCAACACCAGCCGCAGGTTGCTGATCCCGGGCCACCGGTTCTTGATCTTTCGCATGATCCAGCACCCGACGATGGTGAGCAGCAAGACGCCGTACGCGTAGCCGGGGATGTTGGTCAGTATCGGTTCGGGCACCGTGTGCCCCGGTTCCTCGTGCGCCACCCAGCCCGGGATGTACGGTGCCCACGAACCTTGGTTGAACAGCCACGCGTTGTACGTGCACCAGGTGCTGTAGTAGTTGAGCATCGGGTCCTGGAACATCATCAGGCCCATCGACACCAGCAGCATGCCGTCGAGCGTGATGCGCCTCTCGCGCACCCAGGGCCGAATGAGGAAGAACCACAAGGCAAACGGCAAGCCGATCCAGAGCACGACGGCGTTCGCGATCAGTGGGATCTTCATGTACAGCGGTGGTTCGCTCGGGCCGCTCGACACCGGCTCGAAATAGGGGCCGGTGACCCACCGGATGGCGACATACAGCGTCAGCACCAGGAAGGCCAGGCCAACGGTCGCCCAGATCTTGTACGCGTTCGCCGACGACGGGCCTTGCTTCTCCAGGTCGGCGATTCCGGCGATCGATTCAGTGACGGCAGGTTTCTTGGACAGATCGCTCACGACGCCTCCTGAAGTTCGCTCTCGTGGCGGTTCGCCGAAAATATACCAATCGGTATCTCAGTAACCAATAGGTATCTGAGATTCTGTGGAAGAATTTCAGTCATGGTCGAGCGGTGGACCCGAGAGAAACGCATGGAGCACACGCGCTCAGTGCTGCTCGACGCCGCCGAGGAGGTGTTCGCCGAAAAGGGTTTCGCGCCAGCCACTCTCGACGACATCGCACGCGCCGCCGGTTACACCAAGGGTGCCATCTACAAGCACTTCGCCACCAAGGAAGACCTGTTCCTGGCGGTGAGCGACCGGTATTGGCGCCGGTATTTCGACAACTTCGCCGACGTGATGTCGAGCGCGAAGCAGGTCGGCGCACGCGAACGCGACGAGATCGCCAAGCGCTGGCGCGAATTGAGCCAGGACCGCGGGGCCGAACACGCCGCCCTCGGACATGAGTTCACGCTCTACCTCCGGAGAAACCCGGAATCGCGGGAACGCGTCGCCGCCAAGCGCTCAGAGGTGGTCGACGCGCTGGCGAAGTTCATCGTCGACGGCATCGATCGCCTCGGCGGCACGCTGCTGATACCGCCCAAGACGTTCGCTCAGGTCCTCATCGCCACGAGCGACTCAGTGGTGTTGGGCAGCGAACTCGACGACGTCGACCTCTATCGGCCGATCGTCGACATGTACGTGTCAGCTATCAAGCTGCCCTAGAAGACTCGCACCTGCCCTTCGAGCACCGGTACGGTCTCCGGCAGCTTGTAAGTCTCGATTCCGTTGCGGAACATGACATTTTCGCGCGCGCGTTCCGGCAGGTGTTTGACGAGCCAGCGCGGATCGTCGAAGGTCCAGTGCGGGTAGTCGGATGAGAACAACAGGATCTTGTCGCACTCCATCCATTCGAAGGCCCGCGACAGTTCGGTCTTGTCCTCGGGATAGTCGAGGGGCTGGGTGGTGAACTTGATGTGGTCCTTGACGTACTCGCTGGGTTTGCGCTTGATGTCCATCCACGACTTGCGCGCCTCATAGATCGCGTCCATACGCCACATGAGCGGCAGGATCCAGGTGAACGCGTGCTCGACGAACACGATCCGCAGCGTCGGGAACCGGTCGAACACGCCGTCGAAGATCAGGCTCATCACCTGATTGGCCGCCAGCAGCGAGTAGGTGACCATGAAGTCGTGGTTGTAGCTCGGCAAACCCACTGGCGGGAGCGGAAGTTCGTCGTATTCGCCGCGCGACAGGTGACAGCTCACGGTGATGTCGTGTTTGGTGGCCGCGGCCCACAGCGGGTCGTATTTCGGGTCGCCCCACGACGGACGCGGCTCGGCCTTGATCAGGATCTGGGCCATGTACGGGTGGCCGGCCCACCGCTCGATCTCCTGTGCCCCGAGCTCGGGGGCTTCGACCGCAAGGCAGATCGATCCGCGCCACCGCTCGTGCCAGTTGTTGTGACTGTCGAGCCAGTGATTGGCCTGCCAATCGTTGAGCGCGCAGTTCATGGCGTGGTTGGCCTCGGGAATGTGCGCCGAATACGCCGCGGGCTCAAGGATCGCGATGTCGGCCCCGGCTTCCATGATCAACTGTCGGAACGCGAGATCGGGATCGCTGCCCGCGAATTCGCCGTCGGATGGGAACGTATCGGTGCGCATCGCGTAGGCGTGGGCGTAGTCGGGAGCGTCGTAGTAGATCAGCTCACCGACGTCGTGCGTGCCGAAATACCTGCTGCGCCAGGGCTCGGGGATGTATTCGCCGAGCACACCGCGGCGCGGCACGGGATGCACGTCGGAATCGACGCAGCGAACGGCGATGCGTTCGGCGGCCGGTGTCCGGTGCGAAGCTATTGCGGTCATGGTCTCCCTCTCGTTCAACCGGCGACGGCGATGGACTTGGTCTCCACGTAGCCGTCGAGACCTTCGCGGCCGAGCTCACGGCCGTAGCCGCTGTCCTTGACACCGCCGAACGGTGCGAACGGATCCATTGTGTACCCCTGGTTTACCCCAAAGGTGCCGGTTCTCACCTGTTCGGCGATTCGTATCCCGCGATCGGTGTCGGCGGTCCACACCGACCCGGCCAGCCCGTAGTCGGAATCGTTGGCGATCGCGATGGCGTCGCGCTCGTCCTCATACGGGATGACGGTCAGCACGGGACCAAAAATCTCATCACGGGCGATGCGCATCGAGTTGTCCGCAGCGGCGAACAACGTCGGCTGCACGTACCACCCGGTGTCGACTCCCGTCGGCAGGTCGGTTCCGCCGATCACCAGGCGGGCACCCTCGCGCCGGCCGAGTTCGATGTAGTCGCGGACACGCTGCTGTTGCCTGCGGGACACCAGTGGGCCGAGTTCGGTGGCCGGATCCGCGGGATCGCCCACTTTGAGCGCCGACATCCGAGCCGCAAGGGCGTCGACAAACTCCTCCTCCCGCGCGGCAGGCACGACGATGCGGGTCAGGGCGTTGCAGATTTGCCCACTGTTGGACAGGCTCGCCGAGCGCACCCCGGCGGCCACCGTCTCGGGATCGGCGTCGCCGAGAACGATCGCGGCGGACTTGCCGCCGAGCTCAAGGCTGACCCTTGTCAGATTGGCCGCACATGCCGTGGCGACCGCACGGCCCGCGCTGCTCGACCCGGTGAACGAAACCTTGTCCACGCCGCGATGGCTTGCCAGGTGCGCACCGACGGCCGCGTCACCCGGCACGACGGTGACGACACCGTCCGGCAGCCCGATCTGCTCGATCATCTCGGCGAGCAGCAGCGCGTCGAGCGGCGACTCCGGCGCAGGCTTCAGCACGACGGCGCATCCCGCGAGCAGCGCGGGCACGAGCTTCGTCATGATCAGGAACTGCGGCATGTTCCACGGCACGATGGCCGCGACAACACCGACCGGTTCCCGGCGAATGCGCACGTCGGCACCGAAGAAGCCCGGCCGCGCCTCCTGCCACGGGTAGGCCTCGGCGACATCGCAGAACGCCGACATCATCATGGTCGGCAAGCCGACCTGGGCACGCTTGGCGAAGCTGATCGGCGCACCGATCTCCGCGGAGATGAGCTGGGCCATCTGCTCACGTCGCTGCGAATACAAGTCGGCCAGGCGTCGCAGCGCGGCTATGCGCTCGTCGGGTGGAAGCCGCGGCCATGGTCCCCGATCGACGGCCGCGCGTGCGGCCGCCACGGCCGCGTCGACGTCGGCAGGCAGCGACGCCGCCACCCGGGCGATGGGCTGCTCGGTGTGCGGTGACACCACCTCGATCTGGTGCGGGTGGCCACCGTCGAGCGACCAGTCGGCCTCGATGCCGATGTACTCCCCCAGATGTTGATCCATCCGGATCCTCCCGCCGTCGTCCTTCCAGTATGGGCGGTGACAGCATGCATTATCAACTACTTGTCATTATCGGGATGAGCCGATACGGTCGGCCCAAGTCATCGGGACAGGAGTAGCGATGCCACGTTTCCCCAAGCCGCCAGAAGGCAGTTGGACCGAGCATTACCCCGAGTTGGGCACCGGCCCGGTGTCCTACGAGGACTCGATCAGCCCGGAGATCTACGAGCTCGAGCGCGAGGCGATCTTCAAACGGGCCTGGCTCAACGTCGGCCGCGTCGAACAGCTGCCACGCAAGGGCAGCTACTTCACCAAGGAACTCCCGGTTGTCAAGACGTCGATCATCCTGGTGCGCACCGCCTCTGGCGAAATCAAAGCCTTCCACAACGTCTGTCGCCACCGCGGGAACAAACTGGTGTGGAACGACATGCCGCGCGAGGAGACCCGCGGCGTGTGCCGCCAGTTCACCTGCAAGTACCACGCCTGGCGCTATGACCTCGACGGCAACCTGACGTTCGTGCAGCAGGAAGAGGAGTTCTTCGACCTCGACAAATCCCGCTACGGCTTGGTGGAAGTGCACTGCGACGTGTGGGAAGGGTTCATCTTCGTCAACTTCGCCAAGACTCCCGATCAGTCGCTGCGTGAGTTCCTCGGGCCGATGATCGTTGGGCTGGAAGGCTATCCGTTCGACAAGCTGACCTCACGCTGGCACTACCGCTCCGAGGTCAACGCGAACTGGAAGCTCTACATGGACGCGTTCCAGGAGTTCTACCACGCACCGGTACTGCATGCGAACCAGTCACCGACCGCGTATTCGAAGGCCGCGGCCGAGGCCGGATTCGAGGCACCGCACTATCGCCTCGAAGGCCCGCACCGGCTCGTCAGCACATCGGGCGTGCGAGCCTGGGAGATGTCGGCCGAGATGCGCAAGCCGATCGAAGACATCTGCCAGAGCGGGCTTTTCGGCCCGTGGGACAAACCCGATCTCGGGCCCATGCCCGAAGGCCTGAACCCGGCGAAATGCGATCCGTGGGGCCTGGATTCGTTCCAGCTGTTCCCGAACTTCGTGATGTTGTTCTGGGGCCAGGGCTGGTATCTCACCTACCACTACTGGCCGACGTCGTACAACACACACGTCTTCGAAGGCACGCTGTACTTCCCGCAGCCGCGCACCCCGCGCGAGCGCATCGCCCAGGAGTTGGCGGCTGCCTCCTTCAAGGAATACGGCTTGCAGGACGCCAACACGCTCGAGGCCACCCAGACGATGATCGAGTCGCGCGCAATCTCCGAGTTCGTGCTCAACGATCAGGAGATCCTGCTGCGGCACCTGCACAAGGAGACCGCGGCGTGGATAGCCGACTACCAGAACCGCATATCGGCGGTGGGGGTGTGAGCGCCGTGCTGCCAACCGAATTCGCCGACCTCGAACCGTATTCGGAGTGGTGCCTGTCCACCGAACGACAGCGCTACGCCAAACGGTTGGCCAGCTCGATGACGGAGATGCAGGCGTTCTACGACGCGATCACCGCGCGCGCCGAGGAAGCTATCGCGTACTGCGACAAGTTCCCCCTCGACGATCTGCCCGACGACGTCCTGGCGCTCATGCACATGCTGTATTCGATGATCACCGTGTCGTTCCCGGTGGAGTGCTGGAAGCAGCCGCGGGTCCCCGATTCCGGTGCCACCTGGCTGGACTGCGACTTCGAGCCCGTGCCGTGACGGTCGTCCTGCGCGCCGCGCGGTGGGCCGACGTAGAGGCCGGGCAGGTGTGCACACCGGCCGACATCGTGGTCGACCGCAACCGCATCACGGCGGTGAATCCCCCAGAGCTGCCGTCCGATTCGACAGTGATCGACCTCGGTGACGTCACGTTGCTACCGGGCCTGATGGACATGGAGCTCAACCTGCTGATCGGCGGGCCGGGTGGCCCCGAGGGGCTGCCCACGCCCATGCACGGCGTGCAGGACGATCCGGCGTATCGCACCCTGCGCGGTGCGGTCAACGCGCGTACGACGCTCGACGCCGGATTCACGACCGTGCGCAACCTCGGGCTGATGGTCAAGACCGGTGGATATCTGCTGGACGTCGCATTGCAGCGGGCGATCGATCAGGGCTGGCACGCCGGGCCGCGCATCTATCCGGCCGGGCACGCGGTGACACCGTACGGCGGGCACTTGGACCCGACGGTGTTCCAGCGGCTGGCGCCGGGGATCATGCCGTTATCCGTGGCCGAGGGCATCGCCGACGGGGTGCCCGACGTCATCGCGTGCGTGCGCTACCAGATCCGGCACGGGGCCAAACTGATCAAGGTGTCCGCGTCGGGCGGGGTGATGTCGCACAGCACCGCCCCGGGCGCCCAGCAGTATTCCGACGCCGAGTTCGCGGCCATCGCCGACGAGGCGCACCGCGCCGGGGTCCGGGTGGCCGCGCACGCCGTGGGTGACACCGCGATCCAGGCCTGCATCCGCGCCGGCATCGACTGCATCGAACACGGCTTCCTCGCGAGCGACGAGACCATCCAGATGATGGTCGACCACGGCACCTTCCTGGTCTCCACCACCTACCTCACCGACGCCATGGCGATCGACCGCATCGCACCCGAACTGCGCAAGAAGGCGCTCGACGTGTTCCCGCGTGCGAAAGCCATGCTGCCCAAGGCGATTGCGGCCGGCGTCCGCATCGCGTGCGGTACCGACGCGCCGGCGATTCCGCACGGCCAGAACGCCAAGGAACTGTGCGCGTTGGTCGAGCGCGGGATGACTCCGATGCAGGCGATCCGCGCGGCCACCGTGGTTGCCGCCGAGTTGATCGACGCCGACGACGAACTCGGTCGGCTGGCGCCCGGCTACCTCGCCGACATCATCGCCGTCCCCGGTGACCCCTCGGAAGACATCTCCACCACACTCGACGTCTCATTCGTGATGAAGGACGGCGTAGTGCACAAAGCGGCCTGATCACGCGATACCGTCGTGGTGAAGGGACGGACATGGAACTCACCGACAACATCCTGTGGCTGCTCAAGCAGGCCTTCTACTTCTCGCTGACCACCGTCAACGATGCGGTCAGCGACCACGGCGTGAGCACCGCACAGATTGGTGTGCTCAGACAGCTGGCGAACGAACCCGGCCTGTCCGGAGCCGAGCTGGCCCGCCGGCTGCTGATCAGCCCGCAGGGCGTGCAGCTGGCCCTCACCGCCCTCGAGAAGCGCGGGCTCGTCGAGCGCAAGCAGAATCCCCAGCACGGCCGCATCCTGCAGGCGTTCCTCACCGATGAGGGACGTTCGGTCGCCGCGGCAGTGGTCGCCGATGCGATCGCCGCCCACGAGAAGGTGTTCGGCGTTCTCACCGCCGAGGAGCAGAAGACGCTGCGTGAGCTGTTGAGCCGCGTGGTCGAAAAGGGCACGGGCCACGAATTGTTCGACGACCACGTCGAGCACTGAGCCGCCGTCTGCCGGGCCGTTCGCGCCGTTCGCGCTGAGGGTGCGGTTTCATCCGCGACCCGCCGCTCAGACTCAAGTGGTGGCTGCAACACCTTGATTCGAAGGGTGTTGCTTTTATGGGTTTCCAGACGGGGTTTCGTGGTCGTGGTGTACCGCCGGGCGGCGGGTTGGCAGATTGGGTGCGGGAGCGGTTCTGGGAGGC
>NZ_LQQA01000028.1 GCF_002101965.1 Mycolicibacterium wolinskyi | reverse complement strand
GCCAAACCACCACCAGCCACATACAACTCACCCACCACACCCGGCGGAACCGGCCGCAAAAAACCATCCAACACAAACAACGCCGAACCCGGCACCGGCGAACCAATCGGCACCACACCACAACCCGCCACCAACGGCGCACTCACCGCCGTATAAACCGTCGCCTCCGTCGGCCCATACGCATTGAACATCGCCCGCCCAGGCGCCCACCTATCAACCAAATCAGCCGGACACGCCTCACCAGCCACCACCAACGCCATCGAACCCAAACCCTGCGGCGAGACCATCGCCGCCGCCGACGGCGTCTGACTCAACACATCAACACCCTCAGCCACCAACAACGCATGAAAATCCGCCGGCGAAGCCGCCACCTCCTCCGGCACCACCACCACCCTGCCCCCACCCAAAAGCGGAGCAAAAATATCCCACACCGAAACATCAAACGAATACGAATGCCACTGCGTCCACGCCCCCGCCCGCGGCAAATCCACCGGAAGCGACTCCACCAACTGCGCCACGTTGCCATGCGTCACCGCAACACCTTTGGGAACCCCCGTCGTCCCCGACGTATAAATCACATAAGCAACATCATCAGCCGCCACCACCGGCAAAACACCACTCGGCCGATCCCCCAAACGAGCATCATCAACCTCGACCACCAACAGGTCATAACCCTCCACACGAGGCCGCAACTGAGCAGTCGTCACCACCGCCACCGGCGCCGCATCCCCCAACACAAACCCAACCCGCGCATCCGGCAACGCCGGATCAATCGGCACATACGCCGCCCCCGACTTCAACACCCCCACAATCGCCACAATCGCCTCAACAGACCGCGAAAACATCACCGCAACCCGCTGACCAGGCCCCGCACCCACACCAGAAAGCAAATACGCCAACCGATCCGACGCCTCATCCAACTCCGCATACGTCATCGAACGCCGCCCACACGACACCGCCACCGCATCCGGGCACCGCAACACCTGCCCACCAAACAACACCGGAATCGAGGACAAGCCCGGTGCGGGTGCGGTCAGAACCCCGACGTTTCCGTGGTCGTCGAGGTGAGCATGTTCATCGGCGGTGACCACATCGATGTGCGAGATCCGCTGCGCCGGTTCATCTGCCACCGTCGCCAACACCTGCTCCAGGCGTGCGATCAACCGCTCGATCGTGGCCGCATCGAACACATCGGTACGGAACTCCACCGCACCACCGATCCCAGCAGGCTGACCATCCGCCGTCCAACGCTCACCAAGCGAAAACGACAAATCCATCCGCGCGGTGTGAGTCTGCACCGGCAGCGGGCTCACCTTCACATCACCCAACGACAGGCCGCCAGCAACACCCCCCGCACCCTGACCGTCGAAGTTCTGCCACGCCAACAACACCTGCACGATCGGATGCCGAGACATGGACCTGGCCGGATTGAGCCGATCCACCAACACCTCGAACGGCACATCCTGATGATCGAACGCCGCCAAACTCCGCGCCCGCACCTGACCCAACAACTCCACAAACGTCGGATCACCCGACAAATCAGCACGAAGAACCAACGTGTTGACGAAAAAACCCACCAGGTCATGTAAAGCCGGATCGCGCCGTCCGGCGATGGAATACCCCACGGCCACATCGGGTGTCGCGGCAATCTTCGACAAGAGAACGGTGAGCGCGGCTTGGACGACCATGAAGCTGGTTACATTGTGCGCCCGGGCAACCGCGGCCACTCGCTGCTGCAGTTCGACCGGCCAGTCCACCGCCACACTGGCCCCGCGATAATCCGCCACCAACGGATACGGCCGATCAGTCGGCAACTCCAACTGCTCAGGCAACCCCGCCAACGCATCACGCCAAAACGCCAACTGCACACCAATACGACTCGCAGCATCATCCAAATCACCCAGCTGCGCACGCTGCCACAACGTGTAATCCACATACTGCACCGGCAACGGCTTCCATCGGGGTTCGCGCCGATGCTGATGTGCCGCATACGCTTCGGCCAGATCGCTCACGAATGGGGCGATCGACCACCCGTCTGCGGCAATGTGGTGCACGACTGTCACCAGTACATGGTCATCGTCGCTGATACGGAAAAGCGTTGCGTGGATCGGTATCTCGGAGGTCAGGTCGAACGTGTGCCGGGCCGACGCATCGATTTCTTCTTCGAGGCGGTTCTGTGGCCAGCTACTCGCATCCACGACCTCCCAGCCGAAGTTCGCCTGGTCGGCCGGCACAACGACCTGCCGGGGTGACCCATCGATTGCGGGGAGTACGGTGCGCAGGATCTCGTGCCGGCTCACCACCTCGTGAAGCGCCGCAGCAAGAGCCGCCGCATCGAGCTCACCGTGCAAAGACAACGCAACCGGCATGTTGTAGACCGGCGACGGGCCCTGCAGCTGCTCCAAAAACCACAACCGATTCTGCGCAAATGACAACGGAACCACCGCAGGCCGCTCAACCGCGACCAATGGTCCGAAACCGTCGGCCCCTTCCCCGACACGACCAGCCAACTGCGCGACCGTCGGCGACTCGAACAACGCCCGTACCGGTAGTCCACCGTCCAACTCGCGGTTCACGGCGGCAACCGCTCGCATGGCGAGGATGCTGTCACCGCCCAGGTCGAAGAACGAGTCGTCGACCCCGATCTGGCCGACGCCGAGAACCTGCGCGAAGATACCCGCGAGGAGATCCTCTACCGCGTTGCTCGGCGCCCGGTACCCGGCACCAGCCGCGTAATCCGGTGCTGGAAGGGCTCGAGTGTCGAGCTTGCCGTTGACCGTCAACGGCAGAGATTCCAGCGACAGCACCGCCGCGGGGACCATGTAGGCCGGCAAGTGTTCGGCCAATGCTGACCGCGCGCCGACGGGATCAGCGGTGCCGGTGATGTAACCGACAAGCCGCTTGTCACCCGGGCGGTCCTCACGGGCAATCACCGCCGCCTGATCAACACCATCCAGCGCGGCCAAAGCTGCCTGTATCTCGCCCAATTCGACACGATAGCCACGGATCTTGACCTGCTCGTCGGCACGACCCAGATACTGCAGCTGACCATCGTCGTTCCACCGAACCAGATCACCGGTGCGGTACATCCGCACACCCGAGCCCCCGAACGGACACGCCACGAACCGCGAACCCGTCAGGCCCGGCCGGCCGATGTAGCCCACGCCCACCCCGTGGCCGGCCACATACAACTCGCCGATCACCCCGGGAGCCACCGGACGTAACCCGTTGTCCAGCACGAAGAGTGCAGCTCCTGGCACCGGTGAGCCAATTGGCGGCGTACCCATCCGCGCCGTCAACGGCTTGCTGATGGACACGCACATGGTCGTCTCGGTGGGTCCGTAAGCGTTGATCATCGTGCGCCCAGGCGCCCATCGGTCCACAACCTCGGCAGTACATGCCTCACCGGCCATCACCAAAGCGAGCGAATCCAGACCCTCGTGCGACAGCACCGCAGCCGCCGACGGCGTGTGGGTGAGCACACTCACCCCCTGGTCGACCAGTACGTCATGAAAATCATCGGGCGAGTTCGTCACCTGCTCCGACACCACGACGATTCGACCACCATCGAGAAGCGGCGCGAAGATCTCCCATGCTGATACGTCGAAAGACAACGAATGGCACAGCGCCCACGTACCGGCCCGAGGCAACCCGGCATTCAACGACCCCAAGAGCTGCGTCACGTTGCGATGCGTTATCGCAACACCTTTGGGAACTCCCGTCGTACCCGAGGTATAGATGATGTAGGCAACATCGTCCGCGTCTGGCGGCTGCAGGGAGGCTGAGCCGTTCTCGGCGGCAGAATCCGTGACATCGACGATCGGGAGGCTCCGCCCGTCGAGCCGAGGCCTCAGGTCGGAGTTGGTGACCACAACTACCGGTGCCGCATCGTCCAGCACGAACCCGATACGCGCGTCCGGATGGGCTGGGTCGATCGGTAGATAAGCCGCCCCGGTCTTCAGCACACCAAGAATTGCCACGACCGCCTCGACGGAGCGATTCAGCAGAACAGCCACGCAGTGACCCGGACGCGCGCCCTGCGTCGCCAGTCGACGAGCCATGTCGTCGGCGGCCTCGTCCAGTTGCGCGTAGGTAATCGACCCGCCGTCGAACGACACCGCGACGGAGTCCGGTGAGGACGCCACGTGACGCGCGAACAAGGCCGAGATCGACTCGCCCTCAGGAGTCGGTTCGGCCAACAGCTTCTTGTTCGCCCACTCGTCGAGCTGAGCGTGTTCGTCTTCGTCGAAGAGGTCGATCGACAGCAGCCGCTTGGCATCAACGGTCATGATTGGCTCTCCTGATCGGCAGTCATTGCGGCCAGCACACGTTGAAGTCGACGCATCAACGTCTGGATGCGGGCCGGACTGAACACGTCGGTGTCGTACTCGACGCGCACGTCGAGTTCAGCTCCCGGATGCACCTGCACAGTCAGCGGATAGTGGTTGTACTCACGACCGGAGATGTCGCTGACCGCCAAGCCACCTGCGTTCAACTCCGCGCCGATTTCGATCGGGTAGTTCTGGTACACGATGAGGGTGTCGAACAGCTCGTCATGCCCTGTGGCCCGGTGTATTTCACGCAGAGCCAGGTGTTGGTGCTCGAGCGTGTCGCCATGCGACTTCTGCAGCTGCTCCAGCAGATCGGTGACCGTGGTTTCGGGCGTGATGGTGGCCCGTACCGGCACCGTGTTGATGACGAGACCGATGATGGAGCCGGAATCCTCGACCTCTGCGGGACGCCCAGACACCGTGACACCGAACGCGACATCGTTCTGTCCGGTCAACGAGGTGAGGAGAAGCGCCCACGCACACTGCAACACCGTGTTCATGGTGGTGCGCTGTGAGCGCGCGAGATTCTCGAGTGCCGACGTGGTCTCCTTGGATATCGGGAATCGTTCGACGCCACGCGGCCCCGTCTCGGATCGATTCGGCGGGCTCACCAGTGTGGGTGTCGAGAAGCCGGCAAAGGTTGTGCGCCACGCCTCGCGCGCGGCATCTATGTCTCGCGCGGCCAACCACGACACATAGTCGCGGTATGAACCGGGCGCGGGCAGGTCCGCACCAAAGTAGCTCGCGAAGATCTCACGCATCAGAACGGGCATCGACCACCCGTCGATCACGATGTGATGGAAGGTGACAACGCACCGATGCTGGTCGTCTGCGGTGCGGATGAGGACGATGCGGAACGCTGGCTCATCGAGAAAATCGCCAACGGCTAATCGTTCGTCCGAGCTGATTTTCCGTATCTCGTCGTCGATATCGGGTGCATTCGCGTCGAGTTCGACGTACCTCCAGACAGCGGCCGGGTCGGACAGGATCACCTGCACCGGCTCGTCGAACTCCTGGCAGAATCGGGCGACCAAGTTGGGATGGCGGGTCACGACGTTCTGCACCGCGGCCCGCAACCGCGTTATGTCGAGCTGCCCCGACACGGTGAATTCGACTTGGACGGAATACAGCTCACTCGAGATCCCGGCACGCCGGGTGGCACTCGAATGGAAGAGCAGTCCCTGCTGGAGCGGCGTCAGAGGCAGGATGTCTGCGACGTTGTAGCGGCCGGCCAGTTGGTCGATGTCCTTCTGGCTGAGTCGAGCTGGGGCGATATCCGACGGCGTGAGACCGCCACCGCCTCGGCGCACATACGAGCAGATGCCGGCCAAGGCGTCCAACCACAACTGGCTGAGCTGGTTGACTTGGTCTTCATCGAGGATCGACGGTGCCCAAGTCCAATCAGCGCGCAGCGTGGGGCCGGCTTCGGTATCCATGGTCACGGCGTTCAGCTCGACCGCATGAGTGAGCGGCATGGGCAGCTGCGCTGCGGCGCCGATCGCCGACATGCCCGATACGCTGATTCGCCACAGCTCCTCGGGCAGGCCGGCCGCGGCGGCACCCAGACGCCCGAGATAATTGAACCCGATCGTCGGCTCTGAGCCGGTCAGTTCGACAGCGGAGTTCAGGTAACGGAGCAACCCGTAGGTGAGCCCATGGGGCTGGGTTCTCAGCTGCTCTTTCGCGCTCTTGACGATCGAACCGACAACAGGATCACCGTCTTCCAGTAGCGGCCAAGATAGTTCATCGATTCTCAACGCCACCGGATACTTCGTCGTGAACCAACCCACGGTGCGAGACAGATCGGCGTCGGTGGCGATCTCCTCGTGCCGCCCGTGGCCCTCCACGTCGATGCCGATTGCGGCATCGGTCACGCCGAAGAATTCGGCTAGCGCCATCCCGAACGCGATGAGTAGAACGTCCTGCACACCAGCGTGGAATGCGGTGGGCACGTCACCCAGTAGCAATCGAGTTGTCTCGACATCCAGCGCGGCCGACAGCCGGCCCGCGCTTGCGAAGGTGTCGACGCCGGGGCGCACCGCGGGCAGGATCGAGGCGCTGTTCAGCACCTGCCGCCAGTCATCGGCTTGGTCGACCACCTGCGGGGCATACGCCTGCTTGGCCAGCATGTCGGCCCATCGCGCATACGATGTACCGGTCCTGGGTAGAGCGATCGGCTGCCCGTTGTGGCGCTGAGCCCATGCGATGTTGAGGTCTTCCAACAGGATTCGCCAGGACACACCGTCGACGGCCAGGTGGTGAATCATCAGCACCAACTGTCTGGTCGACCGCACCCACAGCGCGCTGAGCATCGCGCCTGCGATTGGAGCCAACCGTGTCGTGGCCGCCACCACCGCATCATCGGACAACGCGTCGACAGACCGAAGACAATCGGAGGCCCGTACCGAACCGGGTTCGAGCACGGTCAGAGACCAAGTCTCCGAATCACTTTCGTCGACGCGCAGCCGCAACGCAGCGTGATGGTCGAGCAGCGACTGCAACACCACGACGGCGTCGGCCTCCGTTGCCGCAGCGGGGGCCTCGATCACCAGTGCCTGGTTGAATTGATCCGTATCGCCCACGGTTTGCAGCCATCTGATGATCGGCGTGGCCGGCAGCGGCCCTACGCCCTCGTCGCCTCGGCCCTCGATACCGATGTCGCTGACCTCGACCACCCTGGCCAATCGCGCCACCGTCTGCTCGACGAACACGTCCCTTGGGCGGCAATCCAGTCCGGCAGCCCGCGCGGCGGTGACAACCTGCATCGACAGGATGCTGTCTCCCCCGAGTTCGAAGAACGAGTCGTCGACGCCGACACGCTCCAATCCCAAGACCTGGCCGTAGATGCCGGCAAGAATCTCCTCGACCGCATTGGCGGGCCGTTGGTAGCCGCCGCGGTCCTGATACTCAGGTGCAGGCAGCGCCCGTTTGTCGAGTTTCCCGTTGACTGTCAGCGGTATCGCTTCGAGCACCACCACCGCTGTCGGCACCATGTACGCCGGCAAGCGCTCGGCCAGCGCCGCCCGGGCAGCGGCCGGATCGACTTGCCCCGTGACGTACCCAACGATCCGCTTGTCGCCGGGACGGTCCTCGCGGACGACGACGGCGGCTTGGTCCACACCGTCCACAGCGGACAACGCGGACTGCACCTCGCCCAGTTCGATGCGGTACCCGCGAATCTTGACCTGCTCGTCCGCGCGGCCCAGATACTGCAGCTGACCGTCGGTGCCCCACCGCACCAGGTCGCCGGTGCGGTACATCCGGTCTCCGTAGCCGTCGAACGGACAGGCCACGAACCGAGTCGCGGTGAGCGCCGACCGCCGCACGTATCCGTAGCTCACTCCGCGCCCGGCCACGTACAACTCGCCGACCACCCCGGCGGGCACCGGCCGCAGCCAGTTGTCCAAGACGAACAATGCCGTGCCCGGTACGGGTGAACCGATCGGCACGACACCGGACGCTGGCCGCAACGGCGCGCTGATCGTGGCGTAGACCGTCGTCTCGGTCGGCCCGTAGCCGTTGATCATCACTCGACCCGGAGCCCAGCGGTCCACAACTTCAGCCGGGCAGGCCTCCGCGGCGACCATCAAGGCTGTGGAGTCCAAGCCATCCGGCGACAGCATTGCCACCGCAGAAGGGGTCTGGCTCAGCACCGTGACCCGCTCTGCCACCAGCAGCGCGTGGAACTCGTCGGGCGACTGCATCACCGATTCGGGTACGACGACAAGCCGCCCGCCATGCAGCAACGCACCCCATATCTCCCACACCGTGTAGTCGAACGCATAGGAGGCACATTGCGTCCACACCTGATCAGGTGACAGGTCGAACCCGACATCCATGGAGTCGAAAAGCCGAGTCACGTTGCGGTGGGTGACCGCAACGCCTTTGGGCTTACCCGTGGTGCCGGAGGTGTAGATGATGTGCGCGACGTCGTCGGGTGCCGGTCCGGGCACCGCGGTACTCGGCTGGCTGCCGACACTGGGATCTTGCACGGTGAGCACCGTCAACCGGTGGTTGGCGAACTTCTCGGCCAACTTGGCCGTCGTGATCGCCGTAACCGGAGCAGCGTCGGCGATCATGAAATCGATACGCGCCGACGGCACCGCAGGATCGATCGGCAGATAGGCTGCGCCACTCTTGAGCACGGCAAGGATGGCGACGATGGCCTCGGCGGACCGCGGGAACATCACTGCCACGCACTCGCCGGCACGGGCCCCGGCGGCCACCAGCCGATTCGCGAGCCGGTTCGCATGTTCGTCGAGCTCGCGATATGTCCAGTTTTCATCACCCTTGGACAACGCAACGGCATTCGGGGTTCGAGCGACCTGGGCGCCGAACAGCTCGGGCACCGACATCGGGTTCTCCGGTTGCGCCAGGACCGCGCGGTTACCCCACGCCGCGAGCTGGGCATGCTCGCCGTCGACGAGTAGGTCGAGCGACAGCAGTTTCCGCTCCGGGTCGGCTGTCATGCCGAGCAACGTTCGCTCGAAACGAGCGAACAACGTTGCGATCTCATCGCTGCTGAACGCATCTGCGTCGTACTCGATACGGAAACTCAGTTGCTCACCCGGCACAGCCTGCATGCTCAACGGGTAGTGGTTCTGTTCGCGCGCGGTGAAGGCGGTGACGGCCAATCCGTCCTCACCCGAGAGCTCACCGATGTCGATGGGATAGTTCTCGAAAACGAAGAGTGTGTCGAACAGTTGATCGTGGCCTGCGGCACGGTGGATCTCGCTCAGTGCCAGGTGCTGATGGTCGAGTGTGTCGTTGGTGAAGCGCTGCATCTGGTCGAGCAAGCTCGCGGTGGTGGTGGACGCCGTCATCCTCGCTCGCACCGGCACCGTGTTGATCAGTAGTCCAACCATCGATTCGGCTCCGACCAGATCAGCGGGGCGACCGGATACCGCTGTGCCGAAGACGACATCGTGCTGACCAGTGAGCACGCTGAGCAACTGTGCCCACGCGGCCTGTAGCACGGTGTTGACAGTGGTGTGTTGTGACCGCGCGAGTTCTCCTATCGCAGTCGAGATTTCAGTCGGCAACTGATAGGACTGGTAGCCGCGCTGCCCCGGATGCGAATTCCCTGACGTACCAATCAGTGTGGGTGCGGACAAGTCTGTGAACGCTTCGCGCCAAGCCGAACTCGCCGCATCGACGTCGCGTTCGGTCAGCCACTGCACGAATCGTCGGTACGGCGTGGCGGCGGGTAGACGGTGCCGGTAGTAGCTGGCGAAAATTTCCTGTAGCAGGATCGGTGTCGACCATCCGTCGAGCAGGATGTGGTGATTGGTCAGCACGAAACGGTGCTCATCCGCGGCCGTTCTGATCAAGGCGGCGCGAAACACCGGTTGATCCGCCAGTTTGCGTACTGCAGCACGTTCATCAGCACACACTCGGGCGATCAGTTCATCCACGTCGTCCGCGATGCCCGCCTCGATGTACTGCCATGGCACCGACGGGTCAGCCGGCAGCAACTGAACCGGCTCGTCGAATTCGTCTGAGAACAGGGCCACCAGGTGCGGGTGACGACGGACCACCGCGAACGTGGCGTCACGCAGCCGATCGACGTCAAGTGGTCCGGACACAGTGATGTCCAGCTGCACCGCGTAGACGTCGTCCGTCTCATCGGCGGTGTGCGTGTGGAACATGAGTCCGCGCTGCAGAGGTGTCAGCGGCAGGATGTCTACGACCGGATGCCGACCCGTCAGTATGTCGACCTGCTGCTGACCGAGCCTGGTGGACGGGATGTCTGACGGCGTCAATCCCCCGCCACCGGCCTGGACGTGGGCGCAGATACCGGTCAACGCCTCGAACCACAGCTGACCTATCCGGTCGATCGCTTCGTGTCCGAGCGCCGATGTGGCCCATGTCCACGTCGCGTGCAGTCGCGGCTCACCGCCGTCGCCATTCAGAATTCCGGCATTCATCTCAACGGTGTGAGGCAGCGGTGTCGACACCGCAGTTGCCTCAGCCGTCAGAGCCACTCCGTCGGGATGCGGGCGCCACAGCTCATCGGACAACTCGGCAGTCCCACCGAGCCGGCCGAGATAGTTGAACACGATGGACGATTCGGGTCCGGAGATATCGACGTCGGGGTTCAGATACCGCAGTAGTCCGTAGCTGAGTGCGTCGGGCTGGGCGCGGAGCTGTTCTTTCAATCCCTTGACGACACGGCCGATTTCGGCATCGCCCGCTGCGACCTGCGGCCACGCCGGGTTCTCGACTTGGAGTGCCACCGGGTACTTCGCGGTGAACCAGCCGACGGTACGAGACAGATCCGCATCGACGGCCAACCCCTCATCGCGCCCATGGTTTTCCACATCGACACGAATCGGGCCGCGAATACCACCGAGGTACTCCGCCCACGCCATTCCGAAGGCAATCAGCAGGATGTCTTGGACGCCGGCACGGAATGCGGTCGGTACCTCGCCGAGCAGCAGCGCGGTGGTCTGCGGGTCCAGAGTCATCGACCGCTGTCCCGCTGTGGCGTAAGTATCTACGTCGGACTGCGGCGGCGGCAGCACTGCAGGAAGCTTGGCTATCTGCCGCCACGCGTCGGCATTGGACACGACCGCTGGATCGGTCGCATGGTCACGCAGCAACGTCGCCCACGAGGCGAAGGATGTGCCGGCCGCTGGAACCGCTATCGGCTGTCCCGCCCGATGCTGGAGCCAGGCAGTGTTCAGATCTTCGATCAGGATCCGCCAGGAGACCCCATCGACCGCCATGTGATGGATGATCACCGCCAACTGGCCGGTCTTGTTGCCCCACACCGCCGCGAGCATCGACCCTGCTGCTGGATTCAGCCGCGAACGCGCCTCCGCCAGAGAATCACCTGATACCTCGTCGACGGTCAGCATGCGGTCATGGGCAAGGACTGAGCCCGGCTCGGTGACCCGCAGCCTCGGCTTCTCGTCGCCGTCATCGTCGACACGCAGGCGCAGCATGCCGTGCCGGTCAAGCAAAGCCTGCAGCAGGATGACCGCGTCTTCCTCGGTCGCGGTGGACGGTGCCTGCAACACCATGGTCTGGTTGAAATGATCAATGGGACCATTGATGTCCCAAAGCCATTCGATTATCGGTGTGGGCACAATCGGCCCGACGCCGTCATCCGTCCGGCCCTCGGCTGCACTTTCGTACCTGACCACGCGAGCCAGCCGGGACACCGACTGCTCGATGAACACATCGCGCGGTTGACACACCAGGCCCGCGGCGCGTGCCCTGGCCACCAACTGCATGGAAAGGATGCTGTCTCCGCCGAGTTCGAAGAAGGAGTCATCGACACTGACCTGATCCAGACCCAACACCTGGGCATAAATCCCGGCCAAAATCTCCTCAGTGGCATTCGA
>NZ_LQQA01000027.1 GCF_002101965.1 Mycolicibacterium wolinskyi | reverse complement strand
TCGTCAGCGCTCGCCGAGGATACAGTCCTCCGGTGGGTAGACAGTCGCTCGCCACCGTTCGCAACTGCCGCCGTTGCGAGTCATTCTCCTCAGTCCGGCCCGGGCGTTTGCAGGATACCTTCCAGCGAGGCGAAGACGTTTGACAGATGCTGTTGCAGCGACAGTGGTTCGGGTGAACGCATCCACCGTTCCTCCGCGCTTTGTTCGATCACCGCGCCGATCCGTGCCGTGAGAATTGCCGCGTCGGCATCTAGACCACGACTTCGCAGTGCATCGGCTATCGCGGCGATGAGCGCCGTTCGTTTGCCCAGATCGCGCTCTAGGAGGTCGGGGTTCTCGTCGATAATCTGGCGCCGGCGGATCGACGCGTCGCGCAGACCCTCGAATAGCTCTTCGGCGGCGGCCTGCAACCCGTGAACGACGACGTCGATCGGTCGTGATGCGTCGTCGCTGGCGAGGATTTCGCGGAGGACGATCTCGCGGTGGCGCTGTGTACGCGGACCGAAGAGGACGTCCTTCTTGGTGTCGAAGTGGTTGAAAAAGGTTCGCTCGGTGAGGCCCGCCCGCCGGGCGATCTCGGACACCGTAGTGCCTGCGAATCCTTGTTGACCGAAGAGTTCAAGCGCGGCTAATTGCAGCCGTCCGACCGCGTCAGGGTCCCAGCGAGGCATCAGTACATCGTAGTGATTGCATTCTATGCAATCACTACGCTAAGCATAGGGAGGGACTAATTCGTCTGCGAGATGCACCGGTCCATCGGTGCGGAGAAGAGTAGAGATGCGCGTCTTTGTCACCGGGGCATCGGGACACGTCGCTTCCGCAGTGGTGCCAGAGTTGGTGTCAGCCGGTCACAGCGTTATCGGCCTGGCTCGTTCGAACCGCTCTGCTGGTGTGGTGGAATCGCTCGGGGCGCAGGCCTGCCGCGGCGACCTTGCTGAACGAGAGGTCTTGCGTGCACAAAGCCGGGAGGCCGACGCGGTTATCCATCTGGCCTTCCCAAACTACGAACAGAACTCCGGAAACTTGGCGAGCGCCGTATCCACAGACCTTGAGGCCATCCACGCGATCAGTGACGCCCTGGTGGGATCGGACAAGCCGTTCATCGTCACAAGCGCGACCGGTGCGATGGCTCTTGCTGGTTTCACCGGCGTCCTCCACGAGCGAGATGAGCTGCCACGCGGCCCGCGCATCGAGGCCGAAAACACCGTGATCGCGCTGGCTGAAAAGAAGGTGCGCACCTCGATAGTTCGGCTTCCGCCCACGGTGCACGGCGGCGGTGTTTACGGCTTTGCCTCCGGCCTGGTCTCGCTCGCGCAAGCCACGGGGACCGTAGGGTACCTGGGCTCAGGTGACAATCGATGGCCCTCAGTACATGTCAAGGATGTCGCGCTGCTGTATCGGCTCGCACTTGAAGCTGCACCCGCCGGAACACGTCTACACGCCGTAGCCGAAAAGGGTATCCCGGTGCGGAAAATCGCCGAGACAATCGGTCGTAAGTTGAACCTCCCAGTGGCGTCGATTGCCCCGGAAGAGGCCCAACAGCACTTCGAGTTCCTCAGTGCGTTCATAGGCATGGACAACCCGACGACTAGCGAATACACCCGCGACACGTTGGGCTGGACGCCAACACACCCCGGCCTGTTAGCCGACCTCGAGCAGGACGCGCAGCTAAAGGCGCGTGTCGGGTAAAAGAGGCGACCGGATCGTGATGGCTCTGTCGTCGGCGGCGCCGCAGGTAGACGACGGAATCGT
>NZ_LQQA01000026.1 GCF_002101965.1 Mycolicibacterium wolinskyi | reverse complement strand
CACACTATTGGGCTTTGAGACAACAGGCCCGTGCCCCCCGGTGTGGGGGTGGCATCCCGGTGAGGGGTGTCGGCGTGTTGTTGCCTCACTTTGGTGGTGGGGTGTGGTGTTTGATTTGTGGATAGTGGTTGCGAGCATCTGGCACGCAAGGGTGTGGCATCGGCCTTCGGGTGGGTGTCATGTTGTTGTGTGTCGATGTGCAATTTCTTTTTGACTCATTTTTTGGTTTTGTGTTGTAAGTGTTTAAGGGCGCATGGTGGATGCCTTGGCACTGGGAGCCGATGAAGGACGTGGGAGGCTGCGATATGCCTCGGGGAGCTGTCAACCGAGCGTGGATCCGAGGATGTCCGAATGGGGAAACCCGGCACGAGTGATGTCGTGTCACCCAACGCTGAATACATAGGCGTTGGGGGGGAACGCGGGGAAGTGAAACATCTCAGTACCCGTAGGAAGAGAAAACAATTGTGATTCCGTGAGTAGTGGCGAGCGAAAGCGGAGGATGGCTAAACCGTATGCATGTGATACCGGGTAGGGGTTGTGTGTGCGGGGTTGTGGGATTCGTCTGTCCGGTTCTACCTGGCTGGAGGGCAGTGAGAAAATGTTGTGGTTAGCGGAAGTGGCTTGGGATGGCCTGCCGTAGACGGTGAGAGCCCGGTACGTGAAAACCTGACATCTGCCTTGGACGGTGTTCCCGAGTAGCAGCGGGCCCGTGGAATCTGCTGTGAATCTGCCGGGACCACCCGGTAAGCCTGAATACTTCCCAGTGACCGATAGCGGATTAGTACCGTGAGGGAATGGTGAAAAGTACCCCGGGAGGGGAGTGAAAGAGTACCTGAAACCGTGCGCTTACAATCCGTCAGAGCCTTCGTTTTTGCGTGGGGTGATGGCGTGCCTTTTGAAGAATGAGCCTGCGAGTCAGGGACATGTCGCGAGGTTAACCCGGGTGGGGTAGCCGCAGCGAAAGCGAGTCTGAATAGGGCGTATCCACACAGGAGTGTGTGGTGTAGTGGTGTGTTCTGGACCCGAAGCGGAGTGATCTACCCATGGCCAGGGTGAAGCGCGGGTAAGACCGTGTGGAGGCCCGAACCCACTTAGGTTGAAGACTGAGGGGATGAGCTGTGGGTAGGGGTGAAAGGCCAATCAAACTCCGTGATAGCTGGTTCTCCCCGAAATGCATTTAGGTGCAGCGTCGCATGTTTCTTGTTGGAGGTAGAGCTACTGGATGGCCGATGGGCCCCACAGGGTTACTGACGTCAGCCAAACTCCGAATGCCGACAAGTCCAAGAGTGTGGCAGTGAGACGGCGGGGGATAAGCTCCGTGCGTCGAGAGGGAAACAGCCCAGATCGCCGGCTAAGGCCCCTAAGCGTGTGCTAAGTGGAAAAGGATGTGCAGTCGCGAAGACAACCAGGAGGTTGGCTTAGAAGCAGCCACCCTTGAAAGAGTGCGTAATAGCTCACTGGTCAAGTGATTGTGCGCCGATAATGTAGCGGGGCTCAAGCACACCGCCGAAGCCGCGGCAACGACCTTGTGTCGTTGGGTAGGGGAGCGTCCTGCATCCGGTGAAGCAGCAGAGTGATCTAGTTGTGGAGGGTGTGGGAGTGAGAATGCAGGCATGAGTAGCGATTAGGCAAGTGAGAACCTTGCCCGCCGAAAGACCAAGGGTTCCTGGGCCAGGCCAGTCCGCCCAGGGTGAGTCGGGACCTAAGGCGAGGCCGACAGGCGTAGTCGATGGACAACGGGTTGATATTCCCGTACCCGTGTATGTGCGTCCCTGATGAATCAGCGGTACTAACCATCCAAAACCACCGTGACCAATCCCTTCGGGGTGCGGCGTTGGTGGGGCTGCATGGGACCTTCGCTGGTAGTAGTCAAGCGATGGGGTGACGCAGGAAGGTAGCCGTACCAGTCAGTGGTAATACTGGGGCAAACCTGTAGGGAGAAACCTAGGCAAATCCGGGTTTCACATATCCTGAGAGGTGATGCATAGCCGAGTGAGGCGAATTCGGTGATCCTATGCTGCCGAGAAAAGCCTCTAGCGAGGACATACACGGCCCGTACCCCAAACCAACACAGGTGGTCAGGTAGAGAATACTAAGGCGTACGAGTGAACTATGGTTAAGGAACTCGGCAAAATGCCCCCGTAACTTCGGGAGAAGGGGGACCCACATGGCGTGATCCATCCTTGCGGTGGTGAGCGTGAGTGGGTGGCACAAACCAGTGAGAAGCGACTGTTTACTAAAAACACAGGTCCGTGCGAAGTCGCAAGACGAGGTATACGGACTGACGCCTGCCCGGTGCTGGAAGGTTAAGAGGACCCGTTAACCCCTCGGGGTGAAGCGGAGAATTTAAGCCCCAGTAAACGGCGGTGGTAACTATAACCATCCTAAGGTAGCGAAATTCCTTGTCGGGTAAGTTCCGACCTGCACGAATGGCGTAACGACTTCTCAACTGTCTCAACCATAGACTCGGCGAAATTGCACTACGAGTAAAGATGCTCGTTACGCGCGGCAGGACGAAAAGACCCCGGGACCTTCACTACAACTTGGTATTGGTGCTCGATACGGTTTGTGTAGGATAGGTGGGAGACTGTGAAGCAGCCACGCCAGTGGTTGTGGAGTCGTTGTTGAAATACCACTCTGATCGTATTGGGCCTCTAACCTCGAACCCTGAACCGGGTTCAGGGACAGTGCCTGGCGGGTAGTTTAACTGGGGCGGTTGCCTCCCAAAATGTAACGGAGGCGCCCAAAGGTTCCCTCAACCTGGACGGCAATCAGGTGTTGAGTGTAAGTGCACAAGGGAGCTTGACTGCGAGACGTACATGTCGAGCAGGGACGAAAGTCGGGACTAGTGATCCGGCACCTCTGAGTGGAAGGGGTGTCGCTCAACGGATAAAAGGTACCCCGGGGATAACAGGCTGATCTTCCCCAAGAGTCCATATCGACGGGATGGTTTGGCACCTCGATGTCGGCTCGTCGCATCCTGGGGCTGGAGCAGGTCCCAAGGGTTGGGCTGTTCGCCCATTAAAGCGGCACGCGAGCTGGGTTTAGAACGTCGTGAGACAGTTCGGTCTCTATCCGCCGCGCGCGTCAGAAGCTTGAGGAAATCTGTCCCTAGTACGAGAGGACCGGGACGGACGAACCTCTGGTCTACCAGTTGTTCCACCAGGAGCACCGCTGGATAGCCACGTTCGGACAGGATAACCGCTGAAAGCATCTAAGCGGGAAACCCCCTCCAAGACCAGGCTTCTCACCCTTTTAGAGGGATAAGGCCCCCCGCAGACCACGGGATCGATAGACCAGACCTACACACTTAGCAATAAGTTCAGGGAACTGGCACTAACCGGCCGAAAACTTACAACACCCCACACCGTGGGGAAACATGTAAACCAAACAATGCTGACGCACTCGCAACCACACACATCCACGGATGATCAAACCGATCACCCCACCACCAAAACACACCTGCACTGAATAAAGTGAATAGAGTTACGGCGGTCCATAGCGGCAGGGAAACGCCCGGTCCCATCCCGAACCCGGAAGCTAAGCCTGCCAGCGCCGATGATACTACCCACACGGGTGGAAAAGTAGGACACCGCCGAACACAAATTA
>NZ_LQQA01000025.1 GCF_002101965.1 Mycolicibacterium wolinskyi | reverse complement strand
GCTTGGATTCAAGCGGTGGCTGCAACGAATGTGGACGGGTCTGACAGTAGTCGGTGGAGTTCTTCGGCGGGGGGGCGCCATTTGTGGCGTTTGCGGGGTCGGGCGTTGAGTTCGGCGGCGACCTGGTCGAGCCAGCCGGGGCCGTAGAACGACAGGTCGGTGCCTTTGGGGAAGTACTGGCGGAGCAGGCCGTTGGTGTTTTCGTTGGTGCCGCGTTGCCAGGGACTGTGGGGGTCGCAGAAGTAGATCGGCAGGCCGGTGGCTTCGGTGATCTTGGTGTGCAGCGCCATTTCGCTGCCTTGGTCCCAGGTCAGCGAGCGGCGCAGAATCTCGGGGATCTCAGGGACCTTGATCGACATGGCGTTGGCCAGGGTGGCGGCGGTGCGGTCTTTGGGCAGGTGCAGCAACACGACGAATCCGGTGGTGCGCTCGACCATCGTGCCGATCGCTGAGCCTGAGGCGGTACTGCCCAAGATCAGATCACCTTCCCAGTGCCCGGGGATCGCGCGGTCGTCGGCTTCCTTGGGACGATCTGCGATATTGATCATGCCGGCCTTGAACCGATCTCGATCTTCTATCGGTTTGCGGCCCTGTGCTTTTCGCCGAGTTCTGCCGGTGCGCAGCGCGGTCTTGACCAGTCTCGCCAGCTCCCCGCGGGGTTGGACATAGAGGGCTTGATAGATCGTTTCGTGTGACACCCACATCTCCGGATCGTCGGGGAAATCCTGGCGCAGCCGGTTGGCGATCTGCTCGGGACTATGGCCCAGCTTCAAGCGTGCCACCACTTCAGCCAGTAGTCGCGGACGGGTATCGAGGTGGCGTGATTTGGGACGCTTGAGATTGGCTTCGGCGGTGTCTTGCCCCACCCGCGCCCGGTATCCGGCCTCGGTCTTACCGCGATCCATCTCCCGGCTAATCGTGTCGGGGTGGCGTTGCAGCACCCCGGCTGCCTGGGCTGGTGAGTGCCCGGTTTCCAGGAGTTGCTCTAACCGGCAGCGCTCGATAAAGGCCATCGGGCCCTTCGGCGGTGACCGATCGGACTCGAGGCCAACAGGCATCGGTGTTCGTGGCACGAATCCAGCCTGTTGAACCCAGCGCCCCGCGGTGTGTTCCGACACGCCGGCGATTACCGCGGCCTCAGCCACCGTGGCCGCTGAATGCAGCGCCTGCCACAAGCTATCCCGCGCGAGCTGCGAATATCGCCTGCCATAGTGCTTCGGATTGGTCTCATAACCCGCGTCCTTGGCCCACTTGCGGCCCGTCGACCCATGCACCCCAGCAACCGTGGCCGCCGCCGTCGGCGACAGCCCCGAATTCACCGCCTCCCAGAACCGCTCCCGCACCCAATCTGCCAACCCGCCGCCCGGCGGTACACCACGACCACGAAACCCCGTCTG
>NZ_LQQA01000024.1 GCF_002101965.1 Mycolicibacterium wolinskyi | reverse complement strand
GACCGAACTCGGGAAACAACCCCACCCCAGCAGACAACACACGATCGACCTGCGCCACATACGCACCAACCGACCCGCCACTCACCCACCAAAACTAACCACCACCCCAAACCCCCAACCACACCCAAAACGGCTTAGTTGTGCGCGTGAATGTCGATCAACGCGGTTTGCTGGGTGGTCGAGCGAATGCGTCGAATGGGTGCAGCATCGCACTCGATGGTGCAGGTCAGCTGGTCGAGCTGATCGAGCAGTGGCGATTTTGCTGCCGCGCTCGGCTACAGGTAGGCCGCCCGTAGCCGCTCAGCGCTGCGCTCGAAGTTCTCACGGGTGGTGCCGAGAACATCCTGTGCCGCTTCCAGCTTGGAGTCCATCGTCTCGACCAGCAGCTTCAGATCGTGGGGCTCTGCGGTCTCAAGATCATCGGCCGGCATGATCGCCGTGCCTTGTGACTGGGCGGCGTCCCGAATTGAGGCCATGTCGATGGCTGCCTGCCGGGCTGTCTCGGCGGCCGATTGCGCGGCGTCACGGATCGCCGCCTGCACCGCTTCAGTTTCGGCGGCCATCCGGGCATAGGTATCGGTCGCCTGGTCGAGCGCTTCGGCCAGCTGGCCGCCGCCGTCGGCCGGTGCTGCCGCGATGGTCGGCCGATCTAACCCGACCCACTCCACACTGCGAGACGGGTCAGGAAAGACCGATACGGCCGAAGTCAGCAAACGGTCTATCTGCGATACATAACCGCTAGCACTCACCTCTTCAGAATATCCGGCGACCAGCGGCGACCAACAGAGCCGGGAACCTAATCCTCCGGCTCAGCTAGAAGCCGTATCAATATCGCCGGCCGACCACCTCTGTACCTATTCGTGCACTTGCCGGGTGAACAGACCATTGTCGTTGCGTTTGACCTTGATGCCGATCATCACCGGTTTCACGCGCAGCCCGGGATGAGGTTCGGGTGCACGCCGTGCCAATGACCGGGTCACCGTCGCCATCTCGTTGCTGACGAAGTAGGTCTCGGGGGCGCCGTGTATAGACGCCCGCATGGTCCCCCAGGGATCGATGGCAATCCAGAACGCTGATTGCGTAGTGGGGTCTTGCTTGGCGGCTTGAACCCAGGCGCTTTCGGGGTCTCCGCTCAGGTAGAAGCCTGGGAGCCGCGGCGCGGTTCTGCGATGACCGAGCAGCACTTGGAGGTTCTTGGTGAGATCGCTTTGTTGTGCTGTATCGAGAGTGCCGACGTGTTCCCACTGGCTGCCGGGTGTGTTGTTGTCGAAGGTCACCTCGGATGTCGTCGTTGAAATCCAAACCTCTGGCCTCATGCGAACATCGTGCCGAACTTCCGCGCCACGTCGTCGAAGATTGGCTGGAGCGGGTGCTGAACGTGGCCGCCCGCCCGTGGGGCGGGTGGCCAGTCCATGTCAATCGCCACTGTCGTCCTGCCGTTTGTCGCCGCGCCGCATGTATGCAGCGACCACGCCACACAGCGCGGTGATCGCGGCCGCCCCGATGCCGGCAAGCCCCTCTGTGCTGCCCGTAGCAGCGATGCAGTACGCGCACAGGGCCAGGTAGGAGAGCACGCTGGCCATAAGCGCCACGAGAACGAAGTTCTTCACGGGATTTCCTTCATGGTCATGGGCCCGGAGCGGAAGTGCCGGGCCTTCCCCTGTTCATGAGCCGGACGGCAATTTCTACAGGTGGCGGTGCTGACACGCTGGTCACAGCGTTCGTTGGGATGTCGGACAAGCATGGAAATGACCGTATGGCTGAAACCCGGGGCGTGGGTCGACACGCCGGAGCACTCCCGCAACTGGACCGGCAACGTACGGCTCAAAACACGCAGCGCGTTGGATCAGGCCTGTCCCGCGCCGAGGCTAGGTTTGAGCCCGTGAGCGATCTGATCGAGCTTGGAGCGGTACTGAGCGAGTTCTTCGACCGGGCGGGCCCATCGCACGACGAGCTGGATCAGGCCTTCACTCACCACAGGCTCACCGCCGGTGATCCTGGTCCTGGCGGCAAAGACCGGGATGGCCGACCCATCGGCAAAGTCAAGCGGGTGCGGCGAACCTTCCGGTACGCCGCCGACCATGACCCGGCCGCGGGCCTGGCCCTCGCGCAAGAGATCGTGGCCCTGCTCCGTGCCGACGGCGCGTTCGCCCCGACAATGCCCAGCTACGCGGGTCAGGAAAAGATCAGCCGCCTGGTGGCACCATTCCGCCGTCTCGGGCTGACCCTGGCCGAGTCCGGTGAACTGCTACCCACCGTCATCGACAACCTGGCTGGCACCGAACTCACCGATGCCCTCCTTGGCTACGTACGTCGGATCAACCTCAACCCAGATGATCCGGCACTACAGATCGGCACGGGTAAGGAGCTCGACGAAGCCACGGCCCGCCACGTCCTCGTCGAGCGCACCGGCAGCTACCCGCAGGGCGGCCACCAAGGCAGTTTCCCCGTGACCCTCGCCAACGCGTTCACCACACTGGGCCTGGAAGTCGGGCCGAACGTCCAGCTCGACCGAGACCCGCACCGCGCCGTGCAGCAGTGCCTGTTCCTGTTGGGTACCGCGGTCAACCGGCTACGCAACGACGCCGGAACCGGTCACGGCAAGCCCGGGCCGCCAACCAAGACGACGCCGCTCACACCGGCCGAGGCGCGCCTGGTCGCGCGGGCAACCGCACTACTGGCCGGTGCCATGCTCGACGTGCTCTAAAGAAACGCGAGCTACCGGGCCGCACCGTCCCAGGACGGAGCGGCGACCGTGGTCCGCATCTCATCGAGCAGCGCGCGGCCCCCAGCGAGCTCGCCGTGCACAGAACTGGCGAACTGATCGCCGGCTCGGCCGCGCCACAGCTGATGCGTCACATCGACACCGCGTTGCAGGCTTTGCAGGCTCATCTCCATATCTGAGATCAGTTGGTGGATCCGGCTTTCGGTGGCAGCTCGGTCAGGGCTGGTCATAGGTAAGGCCTCTCGTGAAGTGATGTGTTTCCACACGAGTCCGAGTGTGTGGCCCCACCGCGGCGAGCGCAACGAGCAAGACTCGTCGAGCGGCCGACCAACGCCACGGATCCGGCCGCGGCCTCCGCGCGATGCCGGTTTCGTCAACTATCCTGGAATACACGGATTGGAGGTGGTGGACGAGATGACCGAGGCGCAGAAAGCACAGCGACGGATCAAGGCTGTCCGCGCGATTCGTCGCAGCTCGGAGCTGGAGGGCTCGCGCAGCACCGACGCCACCCGCGCCGACCAGGTCGCCTACGCACGCGGCTCGATCACCGCAGCCGAACTCACCGATCGCGTCCGCCGCCGCTACAACGTCCAGTAGTCAGGCCGGGAGTTGCCATACCCCTGGGACACTGGCGATATCGAACGCAACTGGCAGGGCTATTTCGTCCCCGGCACGAGCATTCTGAGAAACCGGGTCGCAGCCCGCACAGCCGACGAACTTCGAGACGCGGAGAACGACCTCGTCGAGACCCGCCTGATCGAGCTCCGCGAAGATCCCAACCTAGTGGGACACCGCTCATACGATCTCGCCTACCTGCAACGCATCCACCAGCACCTCTTCCAGGACGTCTACGAGTGGGCCGGAGACCTGCGCACCGTCGGCATCGAAAAGGGCGGCGAGTCTTTCTGTCCCCCGGGCAACATCAACCAGGCGATGAACCACGTCGTCGACGAGATCCACCGCCACAACAAGCTCAAGGACGTGCCCAACGCCGACCTCGCCCCCACCATCGCGTACCTATACGACTACGTGAATTTCGCCCACCCATTCCGTGAGGGCAACGGCAGGTCCACACGCGAGTTCTTCGACCTACTCCTGTCCGAACGTCGCGCCGGACTCGACTGGGCTAAAACCGATCTGGACGAGCTACACGCCGCGTGCCACGCAGCGCGAGCACAATCCGACCTCAGCGGGTTGATCGCCATGTTCGCAAAGATCCTCGACGATGAGCCAGCATACGATTTTTGACGAAGCCGCCGCCCGGCGTCGTCGTTGTCGTCATGTGGCCATGATGCTGTCGAAGAGGTGCTCTGCCTCGGATTCTCTGGATTTTATTTCGCTCAAATACTCGCGACGAGCCTGGGCATCCGAGAACGCCTCTCCCGCGCTGTCTTCGCCAGGTCGCTGCTGCAGCCAGAAGATGTTCTTCCAAATGTCCGAGCTTGCACCTGCGGACGCGCGCATCTTGTCGAGACGGTTGAAGAAGCTCTCGATGTTCTTGTTTGGATCATCACGGCCGGCGTAGCTCGTGTCCTGCTGGTAGATCCCGTGCCAGGCCCCGCCGCCGCCGTTCGCCTTCGGGCTGAGACCGCTTTCCTGGATCGCAGTGGACAGTGCGGCGATAGTTTCCTCCCGAGAGTAGTTGCGGCGGTGAGCCTCCCAGATGATCCGGGCCGCCACCTCCCTCGGTGTCGAGTTCCCTGTCAGCGGTCCACCGAGCCCGGCCGGCAGCTGGCCGATGGCCGTGCTGGCCGACGCAAGCCGGGCTTTGGTCGATCCGGCTAACGAACTCGGCAGGGACGACAAGGAGCTCAGTGCGTTGAGTCCGGGGATACCACCCCCACCACCACCACTGGTGGGCATGCCGCCGCCGCCGAAGCTGGGCATCCCCATCCCGCCCATCATCCCGCGACCACCACCCATAGCCGAGATCGCCCGGTAGGCCTGGGCCAACTGACGTACCCGCGCGGCCACCAACTTGTTCTGGGCCTTGGTGGTATCGATCTGCTGCTGCATCGCGGCCAGGCGCTCATCCATCGTCGACACCATCAACCGCGAACCCGCCGGCGTCCCGGTCGCCGGCGCGATCGCCGCGGCCTGCGACCGCGCCGAATCCCGCACCCCTGAGGCGCCACCACGACCCTGCTCACCAGCAGAACGACCATCAGCAGCAGCGGTGTTGGTGTCGGCATCCAAGCCCGACACACCCGTCCAGCCCTGCCGATAACTGCCCGCCGCACCCTCCACACCGGTCTGCAACCGACCACCAGACGGCGCCCCCGGCACCACCGGCCCACCACCATCAACCCGACCCGAACCCCCACCGAACTCGGGAAACAACCCCACCCCAGCAGACAACACACGATCGACCTGCGCCACATACGCACCAACCGACCCGGTCACGGGTAACCACCTCCCGTCGACGCCACATGCACATGGTCGAAGTGGTTGGCGGTGAGGCCGCCTGGGCGTGTTTCCATGGCCTTGGGGCCGCTGCCGCTGTCGATCTGCTGGCGCCAGATCGTGTGATCGACACCGAGGGATTCCCGGTTGGTCTGCAGGAACTCGACGACCCTGTTACCCAATGCGATACCAGCCGGGCTGGTCGGATTTGGGATCATGATGTCCAGCGCCAGCCCTTGCGGATGCCACTTCATGGAGTCCTGGCGGTAGCCTCCGATCTTCTGGATCTCTGGGAACGCCGCTGACACAGCCCGATTGATACGGATCGTGTTGCGCTGCAGCCGGTCCTCCGGAGCTTTCCCTGGCGGCAATGGCCCGTCGGCCAGTGCCCGGCCGGAGGCGATCGCCGACACCGACCGCGTAGCAGAACCGTTACGGCCGCCAAGTGCGGATAGTGAGCTCAGTGCGTTGAGTCCGGGGATACCACCCCCACCACCACCACTGGTGGGCATGCCGCCACCGCCGAAGCTGGGCATCCCCATCCCGCCCATCATCCCGCGACCACCACCCATAGCCGAGATCGCCCGGTAGGCCTG
>NZ_LQQA01000023.1 GCF_002101965.1 Mycolicibacterium wolinskyi | reverse complement strand
CCTAAACGGGAAAAAGAACGTGGCCAAAAAACAACAAACAAAAACCACCAAACACACTATTGAGTTCTCAAACAACAGACCAGATTGTTACGGTTGCCCCTCTTCAGGGCAACCCTGCCAGCTTAAACTATCTTGGTTAGAGAGTCAAGCGGCTTTGTCTCCCCGCTGCCGGGGCAACTCGATTAGATTAGAACTTCTGTCCGCCGCGAGTCAAATCCCCTGGTCAGAGGCGTTTTACTCGAATCGGCTGCGACTCGACCTAGGTTACCCGCTCGATCTCGGCGCCCAAACTCACCAGGTTCTCCACGAACAGCGGGTAGCCCCGGTCGATGTGGAACACGTCGTGCACCTCGGTGTCGCCATCCGCGACCAACCCCGCGAGCACCAGGCCGGCGCCCGCGCGGATATCCGACGACCAGACCGGGGCACTCGACAGCTGAGGAATCCCGCGGACGACGGCATGATGGCCATCGGTTCTGGCGTCGGCACCAAGCCGGATCATCTCCTCGACGAACCGGAACCGAGCCTCGAACACGTTCTCGGTGATCATCGAAGTTCCATCCGCCACCGAAGCCAGGCCGATCGCCATCGGCTGCAGATCAGTGGGGAATCCCGGGAACGGGAGCGTCGCAACGTTCACGGCCTTCGGGCGCTCGTACTGCACAACGCGGAAACCGTCGTCGTTCTGGGTCACGGTGGCGCCGGCATCGTGCAGCTTGTGCAACACCAACTGCAGATGCTGCGGGTCGACACCGGTGACCGAGATGTCGCCGCGCGTCATCGCCGCGGCTATCCCCCACGTCGCGGCGACGATCCGGTCCCCGATGACCCGGTGCTCGGTCGGATACAGCCGGTCGACGCCGGTGATCGTCAGGGTGGACGTACCCGCACCGCTGACCTGTGCGCCCATCTGGTTGAGCATCGCGCACAGATCGACGACGTCGGGCTCTCGCGCCGCGTTGTGGATCGTCGTCACACCTTCGGCCAGAACGGCGGCCATCAGGATGTTCTCCGTGGCGCCGACCGACGGAAACTCCAGCTGGATCTCGGCACCACGCAGATGATCGGCTTCGGCGACCACGCAGCCGTGCTCGATATTGCAGGTGGCACCAAGCTGACGAAGGCCGGCCTGATGCATGTCCAACGGCCGGGAGCCGATCGCATCACCGCCCGGCAGCGCAACCTTGGCCTTCTTGCACCTGCCGACCAACGGGCCGAGCACACACACCGATGCCCGGAACTGGCGCACCGCGGCGAAGTCGGCGTCGTACTTCGGCTCATCCGGCGAGGTGATCCGAACCGTTTGGCCATCCAACTCGACCGTCGCCCCGAGTCCGCGCAGCACCTCGGCCATCAGCGGAACATCGAGAATGTCCGGGCAGTTGGTGATCGTGCTCGTGCCCTCGGCCAGCAGCGAGGCGGCCATCAGCTTCAGCACGCTGTTCTTCGCGCCTCCGACAGCAACTTCGCCCGATAACCGGTTGCCGCCGGTCACCACGAAACGCTCGCTCACGCGGCTAGTGTAGACAGCCCTCGGCCCAGATTCAGAACGCTTCCGTGATAACGCGCGAGCCCGAGATGGCCTGCCGCCGAGCCCGGTACGGTTCAGTCATGGCAGTTCATCTCACCCGCATATATACCCGCACCGGCGACGATGGGACGACCGGGCTGAGCGATTTCAGCCGCGTTTCGAAGAATGATGCGCGGCTGGCGGCCTATGCCGATTGTGATGAGGCCAACGCCGCGATCGGCGTTGCGATTGCCATGGGCAGCCCGAACCAGCAAATGTCAGCGGTATTGCGGCAGATCCAGAACGACCTGTTCGACGCCGGTGCCGATCTCTCCACCCCGGTTGTAGAGAATCCCGAGCACCCGCCGCTGCGGATCTCCCAGCCCTACATCGACCGGCTGGAGAAGTGGTGCGACGAGTTCAACGAGGGGCTGCCTGCGCTCAACTCGTTCGTCCTGCCGGGCGGCACCCCGCTGTCAGCGCTCCTACATGTCGCGCGAACAGTTGCGCGCCGGGCGGAACGGTCGGCGTGGGCCGCGATCGATCAGCATGGTGACTCGGTGAGCGTGTTGCCTGCCAAATATCTCAACCGGCTGTCGGATCTGCTGTTCATCCTGTCGCGGGCAGCGAACCCGGACGGCGATGTGCTTTGGAAGCCTGGCGGCGGCGCGGGTCAGTAGGATCGGCGGCGCGCCCGTGGTGACGGGCGTGATTCCAGCCAGGACGTGAACGCCGTCAACGCACCGCGATCGAGTGCGATCTCGTACCCCTGACGGCGTTCGGAGCCGGTGTCGCGCAATTCCAGGATGACGATCTGGTCGGTCATGATGTCGAATTCGTCGCCGCGCGGAGAGCGGCGGGAAACCACTTCCAACCCGCGTCGGCTGAGCCGGCGATCCGGCCACCACCGGATGCTGGAGAGCCGGTAGAAACCGGCTTCCCCACCGCGATACCGCATCACCCCGTGCCGCCAGCCGTGGCCACCGACCGCGGGGAAATCACGCAGGATCGCGGCGGTTCCGCCCACCTGACGCAATTTCCACAGCCGGTAGCACAGCGCGATGACCAGCAGTAGGAGCACACCGACGAGCGCGACCATGGCAATCATGGACGCGCTCATCGGCAATCAGTCGATCTGGCCTAGGGCGCGCAGGCGCGCCCGGCCCCATGCTGCAGTCCGCTCGTCGTCGGACTCCGAATCCTGCTTGGCCGAATCAGCGTCGATCTCGGCTTCGAACTGCGCGTTCTCCACCAGGATCCGGACGGTCTCCTCGGTCACCGACAGGAAGCCGCCGTCGACCGCGATACGTAGATCGTCCTCGCCCTCACGCTCGACGCGGACCATGGCGTCGTCGACCAGCTGCGCCACCAACGGGATATGGCGCGGCAGGATGCCGATCTCACCGGCGGTGGTCCGGGTGAAGACGAACGTGGCGGGGCCGGACCAGAGCTCACGCTCTACGGCAACGATCTCGACGTTCAAATCAGCCATGTCACACCACCTTTCGCACTCGAGTTTCTACAGCGCTCATCACAGCTTGGCGCCGAGGCTTTCAGCCTTCTTCGCCAGGTCGTCCAGACCACCGATCAGGAAGAACGCCTGCTCGGGCAAGTGGTCGAAGTCGCCCTTGGTGAGCTTGTCGAACGCCTCGATGGTCTCCTTGAGCGGCACCGTCGAGCCCGGCTGACCGGTGAACTGCTCGGCCGCCATCATGTTCTGGCTCAGGAAGCGCTCGATACGACGCGCACGCTGCACCAGCTGCTTGTCCTCTTCGGAGAGCTCGTCGATACCGAGGATCGCGATGATGTCCTGAAGATCCTTGTAGCGCTGCAGGATCCGGATGACTTCCTGGGCGACGCGGTAGTGCTCGTCGCCGACGACCGCGGGGTCGAGGATGGTCGAGGACGAGGCCAGCGGGTCCACCGCGGGGAAGATGCCCTTGGAGAACACCGCACGCGAAAGCTCGGTGGTGGCGTCCAGGTGGGCGAACGTGGTGGCCGGGGCCGGGTCGGTGTAGTCGTCGGCGGGCACGTAGACGGCCTGCATCGAGGTGATCGAGCGACCACGGGTCGAGGTGATGCGCTCCTGCAGCTCACCCATCTCGTCGGCCAGCGTCGGCTGGTAACCCACGGCCGAAGGCATGCGGCCCAGCAGGGTCGAGACCTCGGAACCGGCCTGGGTGAACCGGAAGATGTTGTCGATGAACAGCAGCACGTCCTGGCCCTGCTCGTCACGGAAGAACTCGGCCATGGTCAGGGCCGACAGGGCGACGCGCATACGGGTGCCTGGCGGCTCGTCCATCTGGCCGAACACCAGCGCGGTGTCCTTGAGCACGTTGGCGTCGGCGAGCTCGACCCACAGGTCGTTGCCCTCACGGGTGCGCTCCCCCACGCCGGCGAACACCGAGGTACCACCGAAGTTGCGGGCGATGCGGTTGATCATCTCCTGGATCAGAACCGTCTTGCCCACGCCGGCGCCACCGAACAGGGCGATCTTGCCGCCACGCACGTACGGGGTCAGCAGGTCGACGACCTTCAGACCGGTCTCCAGCATCTCGGTGCGGGGCTCCAGGTCCGAGAAGGCCGGCGGCTTGCGGTGGATCGACCAGTGCTCGAAGTCCTTGCCGTAGCCCGGATCGTCGAGGCAGTCGCCGAGGGCGTTGAACACGTGGCCCTTGACGCCGTCACCAACGGGGACGGAGATCGAGGCACCGGTGTCGCTGACCTCGACGCCGCGCACCAGGCCGTCGGTGGGCTGCATGGAGATGCAGCGCACCAGGTTGTCGCCGAGGTGCTGGGCGACCTCAAGGGTCAGGGTCTTGGCGAGCGCACCGAACGTGATGTCGGCATGCAGCGCGTTGAACAGGTCTGGCACAGCGCCACGCGGGAATTCGACGTCCACCACCGGGCCGGTGATGCGGACAACGCGACCCGCGGTCTTTTCTGCAGTAGCAGTCATTCTCTCTTCGCTTCCTACGGGGCTTACTTGGCGTCGGCGAGCGCGTTGGCGCCGCCGACGATTTCGCTGATTTCCTGGGTGATCTGTGCCTGACGCTCGCGGTTGGCCGCCAGCGTGAGCGCCTTGATCAGATCGTCGGCGTTGTCGGTGGCCGACTTCATCGCGCGCCGGCGTGAGGCCGACTCCGAAGCCGCGGCTTCCAGCAACGCTGCATAGACGCGCGTCGCGACGTAGCGCGGAAGCAGCGCGTCGAACAGCGTCTCTGGATCCGGCTCGAACGAATACAGCGTGTGGGGCCCGGTTTCGGCCTCGCCGACGTACTCGACCTCCATCGGCGCGATCCGCCGTGCCACCGCGGTCTGCGACAGCATCGAGCGGAACTCCGTGAACACGATGTGCAGTTCGTCGACACCGAGGATTCCGTCGGCTCCGGCGTCGTCGCCTTCGTCGTCGGCACCGGACATGAACGCGGTCACCAGGGTGTCAGCGATCGTCTTGGCGTCCTCGTACGTCGGCCGCTCGGAGAATCCGGTCCACGACTCGGTGACCGTGCGCTGCCGGAAGCTGAAGTAGCCCAGCGCTTTCCGGCCGACCACGTACAGCACCGGAGTCTTGCCCTCGTCACGCAGGAGCGAGAACAGTTCCTCGGTCCGCCGCAGCACGTTGGCGTTGTAGGCGCCGCACAGGCCGCGGTCCGACGACACCACCAGCACACCGGCCCGCTTGGGGGCTTCACGCTCGACGAGCAGCGGGTGGTCCAACGCGCTGGCACCCGCGAGCTCGGTGAGCATATTGGTGATCTCGGTGGCGTAGGGCCGGGCCGCCTCGACCCGGGCCTGCGCCTTGGCGATCCGCGACGTCGCGATCAGCTCCTGGGCCTTGGTGATCTTCTTGATCGACCCGGCTGAGCGGATGCGCCCGCGTAGTTCGCGCAGTGTGGCTGCCATCTGTTACCTAGGCCTTCTTGGGAGCAGGCTTGCGGACCTTGACCGATTCCTTCTCCAGGTCCTCGGGATTGAGCGCGTCGGCGTCAGCCTCGTTGACCACCACCGAGCTGCCGTCGGATGCGGAGAAGCCCTTCTTGAATTCGTTGATGACCGAAGCCAGCTTCTCCTCGACCTCCTCGGAGAGCTTCTTGGTCTCGCGAATCCCGTCGAGGATGTCGGAGTGGCTAGCCTTCACGTGCTCCAGCAGTTCCGCCTCGAAACGCGAGACGTCTTCGGCGGGAACCGAATCCAGGTGGCCCTTGGTGCCGAGGAAGATCGCCACGACCTGGTCCTCGACCGCCATCGGGCTGTACTGCGGCTGCTTGAGCAGCTCGACCAGGCGGACACCGCGGTCCAGCTGAGCCTTGGACGTCGCGTCCAGGTCGGAGGCGAACGCGGCGAAGGCCTCCAGCTCGCGGTACTGCGACAGATCCAGACGCAGCGAGCCGGCCACCTCCTTCATCGCCTTGATCTGCGCGGCGCCACCGACGCGGGACACCGAGACACCGACGTTGATGGCCGGCCGCACGCCCTGGTTGAACAGGTCGGACTCCAGGAAGCACTGGCCGTCGGTGATCGAGATGACGTTGGTCGGGATGAACGCCGAGATGTCGTTGGCCTTGGTCTCGATGATCGGCAGGCCGGTCATCGAACCGCCGCCGAGCTCGTCGGAGAGCTTCGCGCAACGCTCCAGCAGGCGCGAGTGCAGGTAGAACACGTCGCCGGGGAACGCCTCGCGGCCCGGCGGGCGGCGCAGCAGCAGCGAGATCGCGCGGTAGGCGTCGGCCTGCTTGGACAGGTCGTCGAACACGATCAGGACGTGCTTGCCGTCGTACATCCAGTGCTGGCCGATGGCCGAACCCGTGTAGGGCGCAAGCCACTTGAAGCCGGCCGCGTCGGAAGCGGGGGCGGCGACGATGGTGGTGTACTCCATCGCGCCACCCTCTTCCAGCGCGCGCTTGACGCTGGCGATCGTGGTGCCCTTCTGGCCGATCGCGACGTAGACGCAGCGCACCTGCTGCTTCGGGTCGCCGGTCTCCCAGTTCTTGCGCTGGTTGAGGATGGTGTCGACGCAGACGGCGGTCTTACCGGTCTTGCGGTCGCCGATGATCAGCTGGCGCTGGCCACGGCCGATCGGCGTCATGGCGTCGATGGCCTTGATACCGGTCTGCAGGGGCTCGCCGACGCCCTGGCGCTGAACCACCGTCGGTGCCTGCAGCTCGAGCTCGCGACGGGTGTCCGAGGCGATGTCGCCCTGGCCGTCGATCGGCTGGCCGAGCGGGTTGATGACGCGGCCGAGGAAGGCGTCGCCGACCGGCACGGACAGCACCTGCCCGGTGCGCTTGACCTGCTGGCCTTCTTCGATCTTCTCGAACTCACCCAGGATGACCGCGCCGACGCTGTGCTCGTCGAGGTTCATCGCAACGCCCAGGACACCGCCTGGGAACTCGAGCAGCTCCTGCGTCATGACCGAGGGCAGGCCCTCGACGTGGGCGATGCCGTCACCGGCGTCGACGACGGTGCCGATCTCTTCGCGCTCGGTGTCGGCGGAAAACGAGGATACGTAATCCTCGATGGCACCTTCGATATCAGCAGCCGAGATTGTCAACTCTGCCATGGTTTTTCGTCTTCCTACCTTGTTCTTAGGGTGGTTCGTGAGTTTCGGCTCAGTCCGGCAACCGGGTCTGAGCGGCGGCTAGTCGGGACGAGATGGAGCCGTCGATCACCTCGTCGCCGACGGTGATCGACAGACCACCGAGGACTTCTGGGTCGACGTGCAGCTGGACGGACACCGGGTGGCCGTAGATACGGCTGAGCACCTCGGTGAGGCGCGTGCGCTGGGCATCGCTCAGCTCGGCGGCGGCCGTCACATGGGCGACGACCTCACCGCGGCGTGCCACGGCGAGCTCGGCGAGGTCGATGACGGCCTCGTCGGCACGCTCGCCGCGCAGCAGTCGGACGGTCTGGGTCAACAGCGCCGCTGCGGTCCCGTTCACCCCGGAGCCACCGGTGAGCACCTTGTCCAGCAAGGCAACCCGACCGTCGGCCGGCGTCGTGTAGTCGCTCAGGAGAGCCGACAGTCGCGGCTCGGCGTCGAGGACGCGGCCGAACCGGAACAGCTGGTCCTCCACCTCGTCGACCTCACCCGCGGTCTCGGCCCGCTTGAGCAGAGCCAGACGCGCGGTGTGTTCGATGGCGTCGACCAGGTTGGACTCGGTCGACCAGCGCTGCGACACCGCGGTCCGCAGCACGTCCAGAGCGGGGGCGCCCACCTTGCCGTTCAGCAGGCGCTCGAGCAGCCGCACCTTGGGTGCGGCGTCGTCGGCCGGATCGGCCAGGTGCTTGTTGAGCACCGACTCGGACAGCAGCAGGTTGGCCACCGATGCCAATTCGTCGGCGAGCGTGGTCAGCCCGTTCGCGTCGAGGCCGCCCGCGATCTCGTCGAACTTGCCCACCAGGACAGCCAGCGACTCACGGCTGGCGGCACGGAGCCGGGACGTGGCGGCGGTATCGATCACCACCGTGGACGGAGCCATCTCCTCCAGCTCGGCCAGGAAGCGGTCAACCGTTGCCGCCTGCGCCTGCGGATCGGACACGTGCGCCCGCACCAGCTCGGCGGCCTTGGCCACCGACTCCTCGCCGAGACCCGAGCGCAGCTGACGGATGAGCTGCTGGCGCATCAGCTGAACCTGTTGTGCGCCTTGGGCCTTGATGCGCTCGGCTTCGGTACCGGCCTGTTCGGCCAGCTGCGCGGCAATGCGCTCGGAGTCTTGCTTGGCCTCGTCGGTGACCTTCTCCGACTCCGCCTTGGCATCCGCGAGCGCCTTGGCGTGCATCGCGTCGGCATCGGCGAGTTTCTTCGACGCCTCCGCACTTTCAGCGAGAGCGACGCGCACGGCTTCCTGCTGCTTCTGCATCAGGGACCGCACGGGCGGCACCACCCACTTCACGATGATGAATGCGATGACGGCGAAGCCGATCAGCTGTCCGATGAATATCGACATCTACTGCGTCCCACCTGATTTCACGTCGACGCCGAGGATGCGGCTGGCCAGGGTGGCCGACAGTCCATCCACGGACGATTCGAGGCCACCGCGCACCTGAGCGCTCTGCGCGGACAGTTGCTCATCGGCCTGGCGTACGGTCTCGGCTACCTCACCGCTCGCTTCGGCGCGCTTTTCGTCGACCACCTGACGACCCGACGCGCGGGCCTCGTCCCTGATGGACGACGCCTGCGCACGTGCGCCGGCCATGGCCTCGTCGTAATCGGCCTGTGCCGCGGCGACCTGCTCGGCCGACTTGCGGTTGTCCGCTGCCGTCTTGGCCAGCATCGCTTCCCGCTCCGCGAGCACCTTGCTGATCGGCGGCACAACCCATTTCGCGATCACGCCGAGCACGATCAGGAAGATGATCAGCACGGCGAAGAAGGTGCCGTTGGGGACCAGGAAGTTGCTCTGGCCCCCACCGCCTTCCTCCGCCGCGAGGATGGTTAGGTCACTCATACCGACGGACTACTGCAGGCCCGGCGTGGCGAAGACGAACAGCGCCATGAAGGCCAGGTTGATGAAGTACGCGGCCTCAACCAGACCAACGGTGATGAAGAACGGGGTGAACAGCCGGCCCTGGGCCTCGGGCTGCCGGGCGATGCCCGAGATCAGCGCGTTACCCGCAATGCCGTCACCGATACCAGCGCCGATGGCGCCGCCACCCATGATCAATCCACCGCCGATCAGAGCGCCGGCCGTGATGATGGCGTTTGGATCGAGTTCCATTCCTTTTATCCTCCTTGATAACTGGTGGCTGTGCCGCCAGAGGTTCGTGTGGTGCGGTTGTTGGGGTTAGTGATCTAGGTGGTCGTGCTCAGTGGTCTTCATGGTCCAGCTCCATCGACTGGCTGAAGTACAGGATCGTCAGCAGCGAGAAGATGAACGCCTGGATCAGGCCGACGAACAAGTCGAAGGTCTTCCAGATCGCGTTGGGTGCCCACTGGATGTACCAGGGGAACATCGCGATGAGCGCCACCAGGATGCCGCCGGCGAAGATGTTGCCGAAAAGACGGAGTGCCAACGAGATGGGCTTGGCCAGCTCCTCGACGATGTTGATCGGCGCGAGGAATGCGACGTGACCCTTGACCACCTTGAGCGGGTGGCCGATGATGCCCCGGCGCCAGACGCCCGCGGCGTGGTAGGCGACGAACACGAACAACGCGAGCGCCAGCACGAAGTTGATGTCGGAGGCCGGCGGCTTGTACAGCTCGCCCGCGGCGCCGTCCGATCCGCCGTACTGCAGCGGAAGCACCGCCAGCCAGTTGGAGATCAGGATGAACACGAAGATGGTGACCGCCAGGGGCAGCACGAACGGCGCGACCTTCATGCCGATGGCACTTTCGATCTGACCGCGCATCTGGATGGTCAGCGCTTCCCAGAACAGCTGGACACCGCCAGGCACCCCGGTCGAGGTGACCTTGGCGCGCAGGAAGAACGCCAACCCGATCACGATCACCGCGGTGATCGCGGTCGCGAGGATGGTGTCACCGTTGAACGTCATCCCGAACAGCTCGAACACCATGGTGTGGTGTCCGACATGGATGGCGGCACCGCCTTCTTCGGCGGCCAGCACGGTCGTCGTCTGAGTCATAGAGGTCAGCTCAACCCTTCGATTCCGAATCCAAGACGTCCAGGCCGTTCGTGCGGATCTTGCGCAGCACGGGGATGCTGGTGCTCATCACCAGCAGCGCCTGGAACACCGCCAGCCCGAACAGCACCGCGATGCCGCCCGAGGTTCTGAAGACAAACGCGATCGCGAGCGCGATCGCGGTGATGGCCAGCAACCGGGTCGCCGAGTTGACCGCCATCTTCTTCTTGAGAGGGTGCTCTTCAGCGGTGATCGACTCCACCGCGCGGCGCACCAGGAGGGCGTTGATCAGCCCGAGGGCCAGACCGGCCCCGAAGAAAAGTCCGAAGAAAATGTGTCCGGTGAACCCGGCCGCGAGAACTGCGACTCCGGTCAACGCAACGCAAACGATCAACAGGCGCAGCGGCCTGAAAGCCACCGACGGAAACACCAACGGCGCATCTTGCGCTGGTGTCGTCACTGCTTCACCTCAATCCCGCGGTCACGAGAACTACCACAATTCACTGGCAAAACCCTGTGCGTGCCCGACGAGCGTATCGAAGGGCGACGGGCGCGCTGGAATCACCCAAGGGGTAGCTCCCTTTTGTCGGTCGTTGATCGGCTCCGATCGGCTCTGAGAACCGATGGGCCGGGCCGGCAACCCGCGAGGTTTTTCGGGTTCTGCCAGCACCGTACCACATGGTAGGCACCCCTAAACGGGGCCTACTACTTTTTGTCGTATTGGCCGGTTTTACTGCTCCTCGGATGCCTCCGAGTCACGGCGCAACAACGGGATCAACGTGACGACGATCGCGACCAGAATGGCGGCCACCATCACCGCACCGGTGTGGCGCGGATCGAAGAAAATCGTGCTCGCCGCACCGAACGCGATGATGCCGACCCACAGGTAGATCAGCAGTACCGCACGCCGGTGCGAGTGCCCGATCTGCAGGAGCCGGTGATGCAGGTGCATCTTGTCGGGGCTGAGCGGGCTGCGCCCGGCCCGGGTTCGACGCACGATCGCGAGCAAGGTGTCGAGGGCCGGTACCAGCATCACCGCGACCACCAGCAGGAACGGCGACAACAGCGCGAACACATCACGCGCACCGTAGGCGTTCTGCGAGATCGGGCCTGCCGCCGTCGTCGACGCCGCCCCGAGCATCAGGCCGATCAGCATAGATCCGGAGTCGCCCATGAAGATCTTGGCCCGGTGGAAGTTGTGCGGCAGGAACCCCAGACACGCGCCGGCCAGCACGACCGAGATGACGGCAGGAGGGTAGAACAGGACGTCGCCGCCGTGGTCGCGGAGCAGCCCGACCGAGAACACGCAGATGGCCAGCGCCGTGATCAGCCCGAGGCCCGCTGCGAGCCCGTCGAGCCCGTCGACGAAGTTCATCGCGTTCACGATCGACACGGTCAGCGCCAGCGTCAGCAGGATCGACGACACCTGGTCGAGGACGATCGTGCCCACTCCCCCGATCGGGATGTAGAGCACGCTCCAGGCCACGCCCATCGTGACGAGCACGCTGGCAGCCGTGATCTGACCGGCGAACTTGGTCAACGCGTCCAGGCCCCAGCGGTCGTCGATCAACCCGATCGCCATGATCAGCCCGCCGGCGACCACGACCGCGGGCATACCGGTCGAATAGACGAAACCCCGCGTCAGCGCGGGCAGCTGGGAGGCCAGTAGCACGGCTGCGGCCACCCCGATGTACATGGCCAACCCGCCCATCCGCGGGATCGGGTGTACGTGTACATCGCGTTCGCGCGGATACGCGACGGCGCCGAGCCGGATGGCGAGCGCGCGCACCCAGCCGGTCGCGAAGTAGGTGATGATGGCGGCCGTCAGGCCCACGAGCGCGAGCTCGCGCAGCGGCACACCGGCTCCCCGGTCCGACAACGCGAGAACCCCGTCGGCCGTGATCACCGGTGCACCGTACTGCAGAAAGCTGAGATCATTCCGTCAATGGCGGGGCGAGTGTCGAGACTTCCACTTCGAGAACCCGCGCGATGTCCTCGGCGCTGATCGGACCGCTGCGCAGGATGCGGGGTTGTGCGCCGGTCAGGTCCACGATGGTCGACGCGGCCTGTTGTTCGGCAGGCCCGCCGTCGAGGTAGACCTCGACGAGATCGCCGAGCTGATCGCGCGCCTCGGCTGCGGTGACCGCGGCCGGTCGGCCGGAGATGTTGGCACTCGACACCGCCATCGGGCCGACCTCACGCAGGAGTTCGATCGCGACCGGGTGCAGTGGCATCCGCAGCATGACGCTGCCGTGGGCATCGCCGAGATCCCATTGCAGCGACGGCGCTTGCTGCACCACGAGGCTCAGCGCGCCGGGCCAGAACGCCCGGATCAGTTCACGAGCGGTCCGCGGCACCGAGTACACGAGCCCGTCGATGGTGGTCCAGGAGCCGACGAGAACACCGACCGGCATGTCGCGGCCTCGCCCCTTGGCCGACAGCAGCGCCCCGACCGCTTCCGGGTCGAACGCGTCGGCGCCGATGCCGTAGACGGTGTCGGTGGGCATCACGACGAGGCGGCCGCCTTTGACCGCGCTGACCGCCGAGGCGATACCGGTCTCCCGCGCGACGGGATCGGCACAGTCGAACAGCTCGCTCATACTGTCAGCTTCGTCCAATTCGGGCCGCCGTGACAAAGCGGGGTCGTCCCGCCAGGTCGCGGTGAGCCGTCACGTCGCCGAAACTGCCGTCGTCGGCGAATGCCGCGACGGTGCGGTGCGACGTGGTGTCGTCGTGCTCGACCGCGCATGCGCCGCCGTCGCGCAGCCAGCGCGCGGCAAGCCGCACGAGCGGTCCGATCACCGCCATGCCGTCCGGCCCGCCGAACAGCGCATGGGCCGGATCATGGTCGGCGACTTCCGGTTCGAGCTCGGCCCCGTCCGGAATGTACGGCGGATTCGACACCACCAGGTCAACCGCGCCGTCGAGTTCGGGCAACAGCCCGGGGGCCGTGACGTCGGCGGCAAGCACCTCGACCGTCGTCCCCGCGGTGTTGCGGCGCGCGTACTCCAGCGCGGCAGGCGAATCGTCGACGGCGATCACGCGCGCGTCGGGCCGATGCCGGGCCAGCGCAAGCGCCAGCGCCCCCGAGCCCGTGCACAGGTCGACGATCACGGCGCCGCGTGGAAGGTCATGCGCGTCAACCCATTTCACAGCCCATTCGAGCAGCGACTCGGTTTCCGGCCGCGGGATGAACACCCCGGGGCCCACCGCGAGGGTGAGCGGGCCGAACGCCGCGGTTCCGATCAGGTGCTGCAACGGCACGCGCCGAGACCGGGCGGCCACGAGGTCGCGGAATGCCTGCAGGACGTCCGGCCCGGGATCGTCGAGCAATATCAGACGGCCGCGGTCGGTGCCCGCGGCGTGCGCGGCGAGCAGTTCGGCGTCGATGCGCGGCGAACCGACGCCCGCCGCCTCGAGTGTCGCCGTCGCAGCCTCGATCGCTTGTCGCATGGAGGTCATACCGCCCCGGCGTACCGGGTCAGGCCTGCTGCAGGCGGGCCTGCTTGTCGGCTTCGGCGAGTGCGTCGAACAGCGGGTCGAGGTCGCCGTCGAGCACCTGGTCGAGGTTGTGGGCCTTGAAGTTGATGCGGTGATCGGCGATCCGGTTTTCCGGGAAGTTGTAGGTACGGATGCGCTCGCTGCGGTCGACCGTGCGGATCTGGCTCGCCCGGTCGGCCGAGGCGTCGGCCTGGGCCTGTTCTTCGGCCAGCGCCTGCAGCCGGGCCGCCAGCACCTGCATGGCGCGCGCCTTGTTCTGCAGCTGCGAGCGTTCGTTCTGGCACGTGACGACGATGCCGGTGGGCAGATGCGTGATGCGCACGGCCGAGTCGGTGGTGTTGACGCCCTGGCCGCCCTTGCCCGACGACCGGTACACGTCGATGCGCAGATCCGATTCGTCGATCGCGACTTCCTCGACCTCTTCGGGTTCGGGATAGACCAGCACGCCGGCCGCCGAGGTGTGCACGCGGCCCTGCGATTCGGTGACGGGAACCCGCTGAACGCGGTGCACGCCGCCTTCGAACTTCAGCCTCGCCCAGACACCGTCGGCGGAATCGCCCTTGCTCCGGATCGACAGCGTGGCGTCCTTGTAGCCGCCGAGGTCGGACGTGGTCTCGTCGAGCATCGTCACGCTCCAGCCGTGACGTTCGGCGTACCGCATGTACATCCGCGCCAGATCGGCCGCGAACAGCGCGGATTCCTCGCCGCCTTCGCCCGATTTCACCTCGAGCACGATGTCGTCGGCGTCGTGCGGGTCGCGTGGGGCGAGCTGATCGGTCAGCTGTCGGTCCAACTCGGCGACCGTGGCGGCGAGCTCGTCGACCTCGGCGGCGAAACTGGCGTCGTCGGCGGCCAGCTCACGGGCCGCTTCGAGGTCACCGCGGGCGGCTTCCAGCTTGCGGTAGGTCGCGACGACGGGCGATACCTGCGCGAACCGCCGGCCCACCTTGCGGGCGGCCGCCGCGTCGGAATGCAGATTGGGATCGGCGAGCTGTCGCTCGAGATCGGCGTGCTCGGCCAGCAACGCCTCGATCGCCGGCGCGGTATCTGTGTAGGTCACTTGCCCGCTCCTTCCCGAATCCTCCGTGAAACGAAAACAGCGCCCGGATCCGACGCGGATGCGACAGATCGGGCGCTGTTGACGTAGCTACTTGTCCGCTGCGGCCTTGTCACCGGCGGGCTTGCGCTTGCCGTAGCGCTTCTCGAAGCGGGCGACGCGGCCGCCGCTGTCGAGGATCTTCTGCTTGCCGGTGTAGAACGGATGGCACTGCGAGCAGACCTCGACGACGATCTGTCCGCTCTGCTTCGTGCTGCGCGTGGTGAAGGTGTTGCCACAACCGCAGTGCACGGTGGTCTCGACGTACTCAGGATGAATGCCTGTTTTCATGGTTCCTCTTCATTCGTGGGCCCGGGTCGCCCGAAGTGCCAGGAGCTATTTCGCTCCTCACGTGCGCGGACGTGAACCGGGACCGAGGGTCAGCGGTCCATTATGCCAGGTCAACCGCCAGTCTCCTAAACGCGTGATGAACGGACGATATTCCGGGTATCCGATGATCGACGCCTCACCGTTTACCAACCCCGATCAGCGGTGAGGCGTCCTGTCGGCGTCGGTGTATCGCGTGCCCTCGCGCCGCCACAGGCATCGTCCGTCCGGCTCGACACCGCGTGCGATGAGCTCGCGTTTGAGGATCTTGTTGGTCGCCGTCATCGGCAGATCGTCGGCGATCCAGACGTAGCGTGGCCACGCCTTCGGTGACAGATCGGGCTGCGCGGCGAGGAACTCCTCGAAGTCCTCGGGCCTGAGGGACGCGCCGTCCTGCAGCACGATGGCGGCCATCACCTGATCGCCGACGAACTCGTCGGGCACCGGGTACACCGCGACGATGTTGACGGCGGGATGGCGCACGAGAATGCGTTCGATGGGCGCCGATGTCATGTTCTCGCCGTCCACCCGCATCCAGTCGGCGGTCCGGCCGGCGAGGTAGATCCAGCCCTCGGCGTCGCGGTAGGCCAGATCGCCCGACCAGTACATCCCGTGGCGTAACCGCTCGTCGGTCGCCGACCGGTCGTTGTAGTAGCCCTGGAACAATCCGGCGCCCGTGGTGTTGACGAGCTCGCCGATGGCCTCATCGCCGTTGACCAATGCACCGCCCGCGTCGAATTCCGCGACGGCGCACTCGGTGACGGTCTCGGGGTCGTAGATCGCCACCCCGGGGAACCCTCTGCCCACTGATCCGGGCGGGCAGTTGTCCTCGCGCGTGACGATCACGGCGCCTTCGGTCGAGCCGAAACCGTCCCACACCGTGCAGCCGAATCGCCTGCCGAATTCGGCGATGTCGCGATCGCTGGCCTCGTTGCCGAATGCCACACGCAGCGGATTGTCACTGTCGTCGGGCTGTTCGGGCGTGGCGAGCACATACGCCAGTGGTTTGCCGACGTAGTTCAGGTAGGTCGCGCCGTAACGGCGCAGGTCGCACAGCAGTCCGGACGCCGAGAACGTCGCAGGCGCCATCGCGGCGCCCGACGCGACGGCCACGCCCCAGCCCGCCAGCAGCGCGTTGGAGTGGAACAACGGCATGGACAGGTAACAGACGTCGGCTGCGGTGATGGCGAACCGCTCGACAAGCGCCAGCCCGGCGAACAACACCGTCATGTGCGCCACCTGCACGGCTTTGGGATCACCGCTGGTTCCCGACGTGAAGATCATCATGAACGTGTCGGTCGGCCCGACCTCGCGCCACGGTGTCAGCGGTCGCGGGTCCGCGGTCAACTGTGCCCACTCGTCGGACGTGGTGTCGAGAATCCGGACGCCGGGCAGGTCCAGGCCGGTCAGCAGATCGCGGTGTGCCGCGTCGGTGAGCAGGATCTGACAGTCGGAACGCAGGATGTCGCGGGCAAGCGCCTCACCCCGCCGAGTGTTGTTGATGCCGCACAGGACGTAGCCTCCGAGCCCCGCGGCCGCCATCGCGGTGAGCATGTCGGGAGTGTTGCCGAGCAGTGTGCCGATGTGGACCGGACGGTCCCGGTCTGCGAGGGCCAGCAGCGCCGCGGCCTGGCGCGATGCGTCGGCGATGTGTTGCCGCCACGTCCAGCTCTGGTCGCCGCGCTTGACCGCGACGGTGTCCTGCTCGGCCCGTTCCCGGAGCAGTTGCTGCAGCGTATCGGCCATCCAACGACTCCCCTAGGCAAGTGAACAGATTACGAAAACTGTCTACCACGGTTGTGCCGCGACCCGGTAGCGTCAGGCCTTGGCAGAATCATGTACCTATCCGAACCCCATGACCAGGAGCCACCGGAGTTGACCAGCACTACGACCCCACGAAGTGTGCGCGACCGCTTGATCGACGCGGCCGAGGTTTGTCTGCGTACCAAGGGGATTCGTGCGACGACGGTGTCGGAGGTGGCCGAGGCCGCCGGGGTGTCACGCGGCTGGCTCTATCGCCATTTCCCGGACAAGGTGACGTTGCTGGGCGCTGCGATCGTGCGCCTCAACGAGGCGTATTGGTCCGAAGCGCACGCGATGCTCGAACAGTTCGACGGGCTCGACCAGAAAATCGCCGCGGGTATCCGGCACGGCCGCACGGCCTACGACGATCCCGGCGCGCTCCTGATGAAGCTACGGGTCGAGGAGCCCGACGAGTTCGCCGCATGCGCGGGGGCCGGCGTGCAGGGCCTGGTGCCCGACCTCGCGGAGTTCTGGTCGCGCTACCTCGTCGCGGCCCGCGACGCCGGCGAGATCCACCCCGACACCGACATCGCCGAGGCTTCAGAATGGGTTGCGCGCGTTCTTCTTACGTTCGCGACGGTGCCGGGCGAACAGTTGGACGCCGGCGACTTCGACGCCGTCCTGACCCATCTCCGCCGCTACGTGATGCCCGGCCTGAAAGCAGATCCGGCGGTTTGATCGTCGGCGAACGAGAACTCGCCCGCTCGCACCCGGCCGAGCATCGCCGCAGTCCACCGGGCGTTGGCATCGAAGACACCGGTCCACAGATCGAGCAGATGCTGGGCGTGCGGCGGCTCGGCCGCATTGGGCCACTGCGGCTTCATGTCCTGTAGTTCCACGCCGATCTGCCGGCTGACGGCCAACTGCTCGGTGAGTAACTCGGCGACGCGGTCGCGGGGCAGGCTCCGCATGAAGGCGATCCCAGCTCCGAACTCCTCGATGTCGGGGCTGATGAGGGCCGCTTCGAGCAGCCGAAAAAACTCCTCGACGCCGGATTCGGTGATGGCGTAGACCACGCGGGCCGGCCCGCGAGGACTCGGTTCGGCGCGCCCGGAATGCAGTTTGCCTTCGCGCTCAAGCTGTTTCACCGCATGATAGATCGACGGCGGTTTGACCGCGGTCCAGGTGTCCACGCGCCACGACATCAGTTCGCGGTGGACGGCGTACCCATGCGCCTCGCCGCGGGTGCGCACGACGCCGAGCACGAGCAGCCGGACGGTCGGCGCGGCTACCCCAGCCATCGCTCAAGGTCCGTGATCGCTTGCAGTTCGGTCGCCGCACCTTCACGCTCGTCCGGGGTCAGGTGCATCGAATCCAGTTCGGCGCGAACGGAATCCGCGGTCGCACTGTCTCCCAATACGATCGCCAGCTCGATCCGGTCCGCGAGTGCCCTGGCCAGATCAAGCCGCGGTGCGCTGTCGCGGTATCTGCGCAGCGCCGTGTCGAGGGCGCGCGCGGCGAGTACGTCGTCGTCCTTGAAATCACGGAAGATCGCGACATTGTCGAGCGCTCTGGCCAGGCCCGACAGGCTGCGCGCGCCGCCGTAGGTGATATCGGCCTCGTCGCGCCGGATGAACACGAGGCAGTTTCCGGACGGGTCGTACAGGTTGAACCGGGACTGCCCCGGTCGCAGGCGGGCGATGCGCGGCAGCCCGGTGATGGGTAGGCGCCCGTAGTGCCTACGCAGGCCGTCGCTGAAGGCGGCGTGGAAGCCACGCACGTCATCGACGAAGATCACGCAACCACCGGACAGTTCCTCGGCCGGGTTCAGGCTGGGTGCCGGTTCCTTGAAGTGCACATTGATGTCGGCCAGCGTGAATGCCAGGTACAGGTAGGGCTTGGTCTGCTGGTCCGACGTGTCGAAGCCCAGCGCCCGGTAGAACTCGACGGCTCGATCGGGGTCGGTACAAGGCAGCAGCGGAACTGTCGTTGTCGGCATGCGCCCAATAGTAGTCAATGTTGAGTAGTACACCTGGATACGCAAAAGGCCCCCGCCGAAGCGAGGGCCTTGCGTGGCAGCCGACGTGTCAGTCGACGTCCATCGAGCCGGGCGCGGTCTTGGAGACCTGCACCAGGAACTCGTAGTTGTTCTTGGTCTTGCGCAACTGGCTCATCAAGAGATCGATGGCCTGGTGCGAATCGAGACCCGAGAGCACGCGGCGCAGCTTGTGCACGATCGCGAACTCGTCCGGCGACAGCAGCAGCTCGTCCTTACGGGTACCGGACGGGTTGACGTCGACGGCCGGGAACACGCGCCGCTCGGCGATCTTGCGGTCCAGCTTGAGCTCGGCGTTGCCGGTGCCCTTGAACTCCTCGAAGATCACGGTGTCACCGGTGGAGCCGGTCTCGACCATTGCCGTGGCGATGATCGTCAGCGAGCCGCCGTGCTCGATGTTGCGCGCCGCGCCGAGGAACCGTTTCGGCGGGTACAGCGCGGTCGAGTCCACACCACCGGACAGGATGCGGCCAGAAGCGGGCGACGCGTTGTTGTACGCACGGCCCAACCGGGTGATCGAGTCCAACAGCACCACGACGTCCTTGCCCTGCTCGACCAGGCGCTTGGCCCGCTCGATGGCCAGCTCGGCGGCCTGGGTGTGGTCTGACGGCGGCCGGTCGAAGGTCGAGGCGATGACCTCACCCTTCACCGAGCGCTGCATGTCGGTGACCTCTTCGGGGCGCTCGTCGACGAGCACGACCATGAGGTGGCATTCCGGGTTGTTGCGGGTGATCGCGTTGGCGATGTCCTGCATGATCGTCGTCTTACCGGCCTTCGGCGGGGACACGATCAGGGCGCGCTGCCCCTTACCGATCGGCATGATCAGGTCGATCACGCGGGTCGTGAGCCGCTCCGGAGTGGTCTCCAGGCGCAAGCGCTGGTTCGGGTACAGCGGTGTGAGCTTGCTGAACTCGGGACGCTTCTTGGCGTCCTCGACCGAGCCGCCGTTGACGGTGTCGAGCCGGACCAGCGGGTTGAACTTCTGGCGCGGATTCTGGCCGGTGTTCTCGCCTTCGCGGGGCACGCGGACCGCGCCGGTGACCGCGTCACCGCGGCGCAGCCCGTTCTTGCGGACCATGTTCATCGACACGTAGACGTCGTTCGGCCCGGCGAGGTAGCCCGACGTGCGGACGAACGCGTAGTTGTCCAGGACGTCGAGGATGCCCGCGACGGGCTGGACGACATCGTCCTCACGAATCTCGGTGTCGCCACCGCCTTCACCGCCGCGTTCGCCACGGCGCCTGCGGTCGCGGAACCGACGGCCACGCCGGCCCTGGCGGCCCTCGCCGTCGTCATCGGCATTGCCGCCGCCGCGGTTCTGGTCGGACTGCTGATCCGACTGATCGCCCGAGGACTGCCGGTCCTGCCGGTCCTGCTTGCCCTGGTCGTCTTTGCCCTGGTCGTCCTTGTTCCGGTCGCCCTTGGCCTGATCGTCCTTGCGGCGATCACCCTTGTTGCGGGTGTCCTGCTTGGGCTGATCTTGCGCGGCGTCCTGCTTGCCTTCCGGCTCAGCGGTCGCGGCCTTGGTCTCGACGGTCTTGGCGGGCTCGGCCTCCGCGGCCTTGGCCGGCTCCGCCTCGGCGGTCTTCGCGTCTTTGGTCGCCTCACCACCGGCCGGAGCCCCGGCCTGGCGAGATGAGCCACGGCGCTCACGGCGTCGGGGGGCGGGCTGCTCGGCAGCCTCGGCACCGGCGTCTGCAGGCGCATCGGTGGCCGCCGGGCTGCTGGCCTCAGCGGTCCGGCCGTTGGTTTCGCCGCGGTGGGCGCGAATGGCTGCGATCAATTCACTCTTGCGCAGACCGGACGCACCTTCAACACCGATTTCCTTGGCCAGTGCGCGCAGCTCCGGCAGCACCATCGTCGACAGCGACGCAGGCCGGGCGCTCGAACCGCGCGGCGCGGTGTCCGACTTGGTGGCAGCGGGCGCAACGCTGTCTGATGTCACGGCATTGGACAAATCACCGGTGTCATTGGCGTTGTCAGCCGTGAAGAGGTCCGTATCTGTCACGGATTTCCTTTCTTTCCCCCGCTGATTTCGTCGTGCGAGGGCTCCCCAAAGGTCAATGCGCATTCAGCCGAACCGCTGAACGCGTGGTTCACACCGTCGCCTACGCAACGGCGATCGCCAGGGTTCGCCGTCAAACGGCGAACCGTCAGTCCACGAGTGAAACACAGAAAGATTGGGTGGTCGTCCTGGTGTCGACGCAGGCAGAGACCCTGCGATTGCTGGACGAGAGCGAGAATAACCCGCTTCGGTGCAGGAATCAAGCAACGTCAATTGCTCCGCGCGTTGTGTTTGCGCGCACACTGCTCGTGCATACCCAGCCCGGGCAGTCAGTTCCGGGCTGCCACACCTGAAGTCCAGCGTACGGCGGAACCGACCGACATCTCACTGACAGTGAACCCGTTGGCGTTGCCGAACTCCAGGGCTTCGGCGGGTGGTGCCACCTGCGCGCTCATCCCCAGAACCGAGGGACCCGCCCCCGAAAGCACCGCTGCAATTCCACAACGACGCAGAATCCGCAGATATTCCGCCGAGGCCGGCATCGCGGCCGCGCGCTGAGGCTGATGCAGGACATCCTGCGTGGCGGCCATCAGCAGATCAGGCCGTTCGGTCAGCGCGACCACGAGCAGAGCCGCCCGGCTGACGTTGAAGCGCGCGTCGACGTGGCTGACCTGTTCCGGCAGCAGCACCCGGGTCTCCGCGGTCGACGACCGCTGCTGCGGCACGGCGGGGAACAGCCGGATGTCGGGATGCAACCGCACCGGCGCGGCCGAGTAGCGCGCTCCGCCGTCCTCCCCGTCGTCGGTCCACGACACCACGGCGCCGCCGAGCACCGCGGCCGCGGCGTTATCCGGATGCCCCTCGAACTCGCCGGCCAACTGGATCAGCTGGGTGTCCGTCATCGGCTCCGAACCAGCTTGTGTCACAAGGCCGTTGACCACAGCCAAGCCGCCCACCACGGCGGCCGCCGACGAACCAAGGCCGCGCGAATGCGGAATGTCGTTGCGGCAACGCACAATCAGCCCGGGAGCCGAGTACCCGGCCGCCCGCAGGCCGGCCTCGATCGCACGCACCACCAGATGCGTCGCGTCCAGGGGCACCTGCCCGGCACCCTCGCCTTCGACTTCCACCCGGAGTCCGGATTCTGTTGTCTCGACGACGATCTCGTCATACAGGCTCAGCGCCAGGCCGAGGCTGTCGAAACCCGGGCCGAGGTTCGCACTGGACGCGGCGACGACGGCGGTGGCCGTGATCCCGACGGGCAGAGTGTGTGTCACCTGACTCTCCGCTAGACCAGGCCGAGTTTGGCGACGACGGCCACCGGATCCACCGGAACCGGCGTGACGGGGGGCATGCCCTTGAGCGCGGTGTCGGGATCCTTGAGGCCGTTGCCCGTGACGGTGCACACCACGGTCGAGCCGCGCTTGACCCAGCCGTCTTCGATCGACTTCAGCAGGCCGGCGATGCTGGCCGCCGACGCCGGTTCGACGAACACGCCCTCGGTCCGCGCCACCAGGTGGTAGGCCGCCAGGATCTCCTCGTCGGTGGCCGCGAGGAACCGCCCCTCGGACTGCTGCTGAGCCTCGACCGCCGAACTCCACGAGGCGGGCGATCCGATGCGAATGGCGGTCGCGATGGTCTCGGGTTCCTTGACGGGCTCGCCGAGCACCAGCGGGGCCGCGCCTGCGGCCTGGGTCCCGAGCATGCGCGGCAGCCGGTCCGTGAGGCCGTCGCGGTGGTACTCGGTGTAGCCCTTCCAGTACGCGGTGATGTTGCCCGCGTTGCCGACCGGGAGCGCATGCACGTCGGGTGCGGTGCCGAGCGCATCGACGATCTCGAACGCCGCGGTCTTCTGGCCCTCGATGCGGTACGGGTTGACCGAGTTCACGAGCGCGATGGTCGGGAAGTCGGCGGTCATCTTGCGCGCGAGTTCGAGACAGTCGTCGAAGTTGCCGTCGATCTGAATGATCTTGGCGCCGTGCATGACCGCCTGGGCCAGCTTGCCCATCGCGATCTTGCCCTGGGGAATCAGCACCGCACACGTGATCCCGGCCCGCGCGGCGTAAGCCGCGGCCGAGGCCGAGGTGTTGCCGGTCGATGCGCACAGCACGGCCTGCTGCCCGCGGGCCAACGATTCGGTGACCGCGACCGTCATGCCTCGGTCCTTGAACGAACCCGTCGGGTTCAGCCCTTCGACCTTGAGATGCACTGTGCAGCCGGTGTATTCGCTCAACCGCTTGGCGTGGATAAGTGGCGTACCGCCCTCCAGCAGGGTGATCGGCGTCCAGTCGTCACCGACCGGCAGCCGGTCGCGGTAGGCCTCGATCAGGCCGGGCCAGGGCTGGTGCACCCAGGCAACTTGACCGGCCTTTGTTGAACTCATGCGCTCGTTCCTTCCATGCGGAGCACGCTGTTGATGGTCTGCACCACGTCGAGATCAGCCAGCGCCTCGACGGTCTCTGACAGCGCTGCGTCGGTGGCCTCGTGGGTGACCACGACGATGCGCGCGCCGCACGGCTGGCCGCCCTCGTCGACCATGCCTTCCTGGCGCACCTCGGAGATGCTGACCTCACGCTTGGCGAATTCGGCTGCCACAGCCGACAGGACGCCCGGCCGATCGGAGACGTTCATGTTGACGTAGTAGCGGGTCGGGATGAAGCCGATGGGCGCGATCGGCAGCTTGGCGTACTTCGACTCGCGCGGCCCGCGGCCACCCTGCACCCGGTTGCGGGCAGCCATCACGACGTCGCCGAGCACGGCCGACGCGGTCGGAGCGCCGCCTGCGCCCTGGCCGTAGAACATCAGCCGGCCGGCCGCTTCGGCTTCGACGACGACGGCGTTGAACGCGCCGTTGACCGCGGCCAGTGGATGCGACAGCGGGACCAGCGCCGGATACACGCGTGCCGAAACCCGTTGCTTGCCTTCGTCGGTGGTGAGCCGCTCGCAGATCGCGAGCAGCTTGATGGTGCAGCCCAGTGCACGTGCCGAGACGAAGTCCGCTGCGGTGACCTTGGTGATGCCCTCGCGGTACACGTCGTCGGCCGTCACCCGGGTGTGGAACGCGATCGAGGCCAGAATCGCCGCCTTGGCCGCGGCGTCGTAGCCCTCGACATCGGCAGTGGGATCGGCCTCGGCGTAGCCGAGCGCGCTCGCGTCGGCCAGCGCGGCCTCGTAATTGGCTCCGGTGCTGTCCATCTCGGACAGGATGTAGTTCGTGGTGCCGTTGACGATGCCGGCCACCCGCAGCACGGAGTCACCGGCCAGCGACTGGGTCAGCGGGCGGATGACCGGGATCGCCCCGGCCACCGCGGCCTCGAAATACAGGTCGACGCGGGCCTTTTCGGCGGCCTGCGCCAACTCACCGGTCGACTGCGCCATCAGGGCCTTGTTGGCGGTGACGACGGACTTGCCCTGCTCGAGCGCGGCCAGGATGGCCTTGCGGGCGGGCTTGACCGGACCCATCACCTCCACGACGATGTCGACGTCGTCACGCGACACCAGGCCCGCGATGTCGTCGGTGAGCAGATCGGTTGGCACGCCGCGATCGTCGGAGACCCGGCGGACACCGATGCCGCGCAGCTCCAGCGGTGCCCCAATGCGGGCGGCCAGGTCGGCGGCGCTCTCGTTGATGATGCGCACCACTTCGCTACCGACGTTACCCAGGCCCAATACCGCTATGCCGATGGGCTTTTCACTCATTGACCACTCACCTCCAGGCTCAAAAGATCGTCGACGGTCTCCCGTCGCAGTACCAGCCGCGCCTTGCCGTCCTTCACCGCCACCACGGCGGGACGGCACAGCAGGTTGTACCGGCTCGACATCGAGTAGCAGTACGCACCGGTCGCGGCCACCCCGAGCAGATCCCCCGGCGCGATGTCATCGGAGACCCACGTGTCGCGGACGACGATATCGCCGCTCTCGCAGTGCTTTCCGACGATCCGCGCGAGGGCGGCCGGCGCATCGCTGACGCGCGACACCAGCCGGGCGTCGTACTCGGCCGCGTAGAGCGAGGTGCGGATGTTGTCGCTCATGCCGCCGTCGACGCTCACGTACCGGCGATGTGCGGTCGGGCTCACGGCCACGTCTTTGACGGTGCCCACCTCGTAGAGCGTGATGGTCCCCGGCCCGGCGATCGCCCGGCCCGGCTCGACGACGAGCTTGGGCGCGGGCAGCCCGACGGCCGCGGACTCGTTGCGCACGATGGCGAGCAATTTGTCGGCGAGCTCTTGCATGGGCGGCGGGTCATCGTGGGGTAGGTACGAGATGCCCAGTCCCCCACCGAGATCCACGATCGAAATCTGTGCCGTCTTCTCCACGCCGAACTCGGCGACCACGTCGCGCAGCAGACCGATCACCCGGTGCGCGGCGAGCTCGAACCCGGCCACGTCGAAGATCTGCGAGCCGATATGGCTGTGCAGGCCGACGAGCCGCAGGTTGTCGGTGGCGAACACCCGACGTACCGCGTCCATCGCGGCGCCGGTGGCCAGTGACAGCCCGAACTTCTGGTCTTCGTGCGCGGTCGAGATGAACTCGTGGGTATGCGCCTCCACGCCGACCGTGACGCGCACCAAGACATCCTGCACGACACCGGCCTGTCCGGCGATCGCGTCGAGGCGCTCGATCTCGATCTCGGAGTCCAGCACCACGTGGCCGACGCCGGCCTTGACGGCCATGGTCAACTCTTCGACGGACTTGTTGTTGCCGTGCACCGTGATTCGCTCTGCCGGGAAGCCCGCGTGCAACGCGACGGCCAGCTCGCCCCCGGTTGCCACGTCGAGCGCGAGGCCTTCCTCGTTCACCCAGCGCGCGATCTCGGAGCACAGGAACGCCTTGGCCGCGTAGTGCACGTATTCACCGCCGCCGAAGGCTGCCGCGATATCGCGGCAGCGGGACCGGAAGTCGGCCTCGTCGATGACGAACAGCGGCGTGCCGAACTCGGCCGCCAGATCCGTGACCGAGACTCCGGCGATCGACACCACGCCGTCGGCACCGCGAACCAGGTTGCGCGGCCACACATTCGGCGCCAGCAGCAGAATCTCGTCCGGGTTCTGTGGCTTGGCGGGGGTTGCGGTGTGGTGGATTTCCTCGGCGTGCCGGGGACCGGCGGGGTGCGCGTTCACATCCGCTCCGGGGCGGTGACGCCGAGGATCGCCAGACCGTTGGCGATGACCTGACGGGTGGCCTGGCACAGGGCGAGCCGCGCCGCATGCAGGTCGCCCGGTTGCTCGTCGCCTTGCGGCAGCACCCGGCAGGAGTCGTAGAACCGGTGGTAGTCGCCGGCCAGATCCTCCAGGTAGCGGCACACGCGGTGCGGTTCGCGCAGTGCGGCAGCCGTCTTGAGCACCCGGGAGAACTCGCCCAGGTTGCGGATCAGCGTGCCCTCTTTGTCGTGCGTGAGCAGGTCCAGCTTGTCGGTGCTGGCGGCCACACCCAGATCAGCGGCATTGCGGGCCAGCGCCGACAGCCGGGCATGTGCGTACTGCACGTAGTAGACCGGGTTTTCGTTGGACGCACTCGACCACAGCGCCAGGTCGATGTCGATCGGGGTGTCCACCGACGAGCGAATCAGCGCGTAGCGTGCGGCATCCACGCCGATGGCCTCGACCAGGTCGTCGAGCGTGATGACCGTGCCTGCCCGCTTGCTCATCCGCACCGGCTGACCGTCGCGCACGAGGTTGACCATCTGCCCGATCAGCACCTCGACCGTGTTCGGGTCGTCGCCGAGGGCCGCCGCGGCCGCCTTGAGCCGCGCGATGTAGCCGTGGTGGTCGGCGCCCAGCATGTAGATACACAGGTCGAAGCCGCGCTGGCGCTTGTCCAGGTAGTAGGCGAGATCACCGGCGATGTAGGCCGGGTTGCCGTCGCTCTTGATGACGACGCGGTCCTTGTCGTCACCGAACTCGGTGGTGCGCAACCAGGTCGCGCCGTCCTTCTCGTAGATGTTGCCGGTCTCGCGCAGCTTGGCGATGGCCTGCTGTACCCGGCCGGACGTGTGCATCGAATCCTCGTGCGTGTACACGTCGAAGTCGGTGCCGAACTCGTGCAGCGACTCCTTGATGTGGGTGAACATCAGGTCGACGCCGATCGCGCGGAACGTCTCGCGCTGCTGCTCGTCGGGCAGGCTCAGCGCGTCCGGCGCCTTGGCCAGCACCTGCTGCGCGATGTCGACGATGTAGGCCCCGGCATAGCCATCCTCGGGCGTCGGCTCGCCCTTCGCCGACGCGATGAGCGAGTTGGTGAACCGATCGATCTGCGCGCCGTGATCGTTGAAGTAGTACTCACGCGTGACCTCGGCGCCCTGCGTGGCCAGCAGCCGCCCCAGCGCGTCACCCACGGCGGCCCAGCGGGTGCCACCGATGTGGATCGGGCCCGTGGGGTTGGCCGAGACGAACTCCAGGTTGATGTTCTGCCCCTTGAGCGCGTCCGACGCGCCGTAGCCGGCCGCCGCGTCCAGCACGTTCGTGACGATGACGCCCTGCGCGGACGCCTCGATGCGCAGGTTGACGAAGCCGGGGCCGGCGACGTCGGCGGCGGCGATGCCGTCGGCGGCGGCGAGCGCGGTCGCCAGCCAGCCCGCGAGCTCACGCGGATTGACCCCGACCTTCTTGGCGACCTGCAGCGCCAGGTTGGTCGCGTAGTCGCCGTGCTCCGGGTTGCGTGGGCGCTCGACCGTCACGGTCGCGGGCAACGCGGCCGTGTCCAGGTCATGTTCGGTCAGCACTGCCGCAGCAGTGGCCTTGAGCAGCTCAGCAAGGTCGGCGGGGGTCACGAGGGTCCATCCTATGGTCTGGGGTGCTCACGCCCCGAATCCGTATTCGCCGCCGAATGCGCTACGCTATCCACGCCCAATCGGCGCAGCTGGTTTATCCATCGCGCCCCCGTAGCTCAGGGGATAGAGCGTCTGCCTCCGGAGCAGAAGGCCGCAGGTTCGAATCCTGCCGGGGGCACGTTCATTTTTGCAGGTCAGGCTACGTTTTTCAGATAATCCGGGTGCCGACCGTGCGATTAATGTGCGATAACAGATTCTTCCCAATGGGAGGCCAGCAAAGCGCGGCGCGTGTAGCGCTCACCCCAGACTGGTCCGACATGCGTTTCGATGAGGTCAACCTGCCGCAACGACAGGTGCACGCCGTCCCGATGGGTCAGTTGGCTCGACATACGCAAAGCTCTGCGGAGGTACGCCGGAGGGCAGAAGCTCACGAATAGGGGCCGGCTCCTCAAGTCGGATCACATTTCCAATTCGGATGCCCGATCCAACGCTGCTTCCCGCGTAGTACCGGTCGAAGTCGGCCCGGTCTATACAACCGACGCTCGCGAATCGACGCCAGAGGTTGCGAGGTGACGCGGTGACAGTTGCATCCACCTCGAAGCAGCCGATTATCCGCTGAACTGGTGCTGTGGCGTACACCCACACCACGGACACGTCGCTGGCTAGCGGCCGTTTGCGAAACTCGACCTTCTTCCGGCCGTCCATGATGGCCTCCGCATACCGCGGATGGACAGACATCACTACCTGTCTGCCAGTTGCTGGTGAACCCATTGGGTGCCATCCTCCCTCACCTTTTGAACAGTTTGTGGTGGTGCCCTGAGCACGCGGTTGGACACTAGTTCGGCCAGTGTCCACGGCGGATCGATAACCCGATCCTGGCGGAACAAGATAACGAGTACTTGCGATGGGTGCCGGGCAAGCGCCTCAATGTCGGTCGCGCTGTAAACCGTCCGTCCACCGACCAGATTCAACGCTTCCTCGGGTGAAGACGTGCGGTGCGTGTCCTCCACAACGCCAATCACCTCGACCGTCTGGAACCCGGAACGGTAGAAGAGAATTACGTCACCCTGCTGTATCTGCTTGGTCGACGCGTTACATAGGTATGCCTTTCGTAAAGCGTTTCCCCAGGGGCGGGTGGTCTGTCCGGTAATTCCGGGTAGCGCGAGCTGACCACCAGCTCCGAATGAAGCGCGTTCGGGGAACAGCTGGTTGTGCCAATTGTTCTGAATCGGTATGACAAACACCGATGCGCCGCTTGCAACTGCTGGCGGCCCATGGCGAACGTGGAAGTCGAGAGGGCTCAGCGACGCCTCTCGCGGCCGAAAGACCTTGACCAATACAACTTCACCCCTCGCCGACTGGCCGCCGTCGAAATATCCAAACAAGCCGAGGAAGTCAATCAAGCGTTGGTGGTGGTCCCAGACCTCAAGGTAGGCGCTCCGTACGTCGTGGTCGTGGTGGGACTGCAAGACAGCCTTGAGTAGAAGCTCCCCATAGTGGTTGCCCGAATATGACGGTGCCACTTTGAAAGTAGAGATCTTGGTGACCGGCATGGCCAAGCCGTAGCTACCGTCCTCCTCGTTGATCTTCAGAATTGCTATCGCCGCATAGGTCCCGTCGTCTTCTTCGACGACGAAGCACTCGCGGTTCGCCGAATCCCCCTGCACTTTGGCAATCCAATCGTCGAACTCTGGATAGTCGCCACGGATGCTCTCGAAGATTTCTTGGTCGAGATCCAGCGCGTAGGACGGCACCTCCTTGACCCGGGGCGGAGGAGGGGCGACGGTCGGCTCGAGGCCTTCGAGCATCGCGACAGCATCAGCAAGCGTCAAGACACGCTCGCCAACACCAATACGCTTGGCCCTACGCCGAAGACGGCCATCATCGCTTACTAGAAAGTTGACGGCGTTCGAGTACAGCGCAGCGAGGATTCGGCGGTCGCGATGATCATTACTGTCAGGCACAACAGGGCCGAGCTCAATGTCGATCTGCGAGCTGATCGGTGATTCGACCAGCATGTCGAACTTGTTCAGTTCCGCCATCCGCTGTTGGACGCGGACGGGATCCTTGCCCTCTGCCAGTTCGTCTCGACTAGCAGGGTGTACGAAAACTCGGTGGCCTTGCTTCATCGCCAAGCGCATGAAAGTGGCGGCAGGACCCATGCCCGCTTCCATTTGGCCAGCGAATGGCTCTAACGCGATGAAAGCGTTTGTATCCAGGAGAAAGCGCATGGGTGATGGTGCGCCACCTGCACTGCCGCCCCCATCCGCCACGTTCCGGATTATCACCCCCTGGCGATTCCTTCGTGCGCTGACACGCCCCGCAGCCTGGAAGGCGTTTGCCCGCGTGGAGACAATTACTATTCCAATACTCAAGTCCTCGTAGCCAGCACAATCTGCTGTGCGTGCCGTGGAAGTGCGCCGCCTGGACGGGTTCCCCCGGGGTACCGCTGTCACACCCAAGTTTCTGGACGGAACGCCGATAGCATTTGCCCCTATTTGCACCGCCCTGCGCGCGATGGGGCGGATGATGGTTTGTGTGAGTTTGAGCCGGAAGGTCTACGCGGAGCTGCCTCGATACCCAAGCGAGAAGGCATTCGTGGACGCGACGCTGGCGGAACTGGAACCCTATTTCCACATTGAACGGGAGGTCGTGCTCGAGCACTGGACGAGCAAGCGGCTGAAGGTTGACGCCGTAATGCGGCCGCGTGAGCCGCAAGCGTGGAAAGACGAGAGTCCATCTTGATGTCCCTGAAAGCTGAGGTAGTGGCCGACCTGGGGGACATTCCAATATCAAGCTTTGGACCCTGGCGCGGGTGCGGCGGCCAGTCGACGGCGACACCGGCATCGGCTTCGAATACGCAAGTCCACGAGGCCGTCGCTCGCACGGGGTCGAAGGTGACAATTCCTTCTCCGTAGCCGGGCCTGTGGCCAGATCGGTGAAAAGACCGCGTTCGACGGCAATGAGGCAGACGCTCGAGGGCCACAAACCAGGGCCGGGCGGGTGACCTGTACCGCGCCAGTGACCCGGCGCAAGCTCAGCAAGAACTACTGACAGCACGCCAAATCCGTACGAAACGGCGTCGATATCGACGACTACTCCGATGCGACTAGCGGAACCACATGAACGCGGTTGACGGGCTGTCAAGTATCGCAAGAACAGCCCACGTCACCGAAAAGGACACCAATCCACCGATAATCGGCCACGACGTGGCATCGCGTTTTCGCACAACGAGATACACGGCGATGAGGATAGAAACGACACCTGCAAGAAGCGCGCCCAAAGTGATGGAGTAGGTCAATCCGCCGAGAATGAGCATCACGAGAACACAAAGAATGTAGAGACCGATACCAGCCAGGACACCCAGACCTAACTGGCCGATGGTCGTAAGTCTGCGCCTCATAACTCCACCTTAATGCCCGCCCAGCACGACACCTTGGGGCAGCGCTTCAAACCCCTTCGTTTGCACAACGTGGGTCGCGACTCGATCTATGTACGGTTGCCAAACGACTTCGGCCAGAGCTGTGTAACCCACGCGAGCACCGGCAGAGAACGGATTTTCACCCGATCCCGGCCCCTCGGTGATGTAACCGCGGATATCAAGATGCAGCTGTCCGGCTTCTTCCGACCATCGGAAGTGGATCGTACTTCCGTCACCATCAGCATGGCCTGGCAGAGTGGCGAATTCGATGTCTATAGCATCGTCGGTCCGACTTACCTCTGTTACTTTCACGGGAAGATTGGCCGCCTTGACGCCAGCGATTCGCATTTCCAGCGGGTATTCGTCGCCAACCTTCGGGAATTCTTTCGGCGCTCCACCGATCGGAAAATTGCAGTTGAACCACCGATTCAACTCATTCCAAACGTCATCCAACGAAACCAATGTCCCTGCACTAACGATATTTCCGTTTGCGTCTCGCACATTGACATTGGCCGTGTAGTCGTTGTTGTACTCCCACGGCTTCTGCGGCAACGGAAATTGCGGCGACTGTGGCATTGTGTTAAAGCTGACTGCCTGCACCGTGGAGTCGTCGCCTTCACCGTCGAACCGAATCCCGTCCAGCTCAACAGCTTTCGCTGACAGTCGTTCTCCAACAAGGGCATCAGTGGCAGCGAGCTGCTCGGCGTTCCATCGGATGTCTTCGGCGTGTTCGGTGGTAGCGGTGTGACGAGCCGCCATCGTGAACACGTCAACTCGGCGAGCGTCGGTGACAGTGAGATCCTCACCAACCGAAAAGCCATCGGCTTCGGCGTGAGCGATTGCCTCTAGCGCCTTGCGCTGTGCTGCTTGGATGTCTTGGCTGCCGCTTTCAGCGATCTCGGCAGCTTCTCGAAGCACTCCGCTTTGGGCGCGAACTACCGCAACATCGGCGGTCACACGGTCCAGCGCCGCATCTTTCGCGTTGCCCTCCCAGGTTGTCCCGCCCGGTGAGGCGATGTTCTGCCGGTGCTGCTCGAACACGTTCTCTGACTCGGTGGCCGACGCGCGCCAGCTCGCCGCCGCGTTGGTCAAATCGTCGATATCCCAGTTCTCGATTTCCGAGCGCGACGGCAAACCAGGCGCACCGGTAGGCACAGCGCTCACACGCTTGCCCCTGCGGAGTTTGCCTTGAGCTGACCCACCACCGATCCCCCTCGTTCGCAGATTTGCTGAGATGAACGGTACCAAGTCCTACCGCTAGATGTCATCGGTGACAGCAGCGATCGAGTCAGCGGCCCCAGCGATGATGTCAGCAGCAGCCGCGATCTCAGCCGATCCTGCAATCCGAACGACGAGACGTACTCGGTGAGGACGGGGCCGGCCGCGGGCAGCTCGTAGTTACGCCGCTCAGGTGTCGATGGGTCAGCGCGACGCGGACCGCCAGCGCACGCTGCGCCCCCCGATATCGGCGGACGTACTGAAACGCTTCCGCGGGAACCGCGCGGCGATCAACGTCGCTTCGGCTGCCGAGATACCGGTCATCCCGGACAGGAATTGCCGAAGCGCATCGGGGTCCCGGTAGAGCGTGGCGAAGAACTCGTTGTCGCCGCTCTCTTCCTCGGCGGCGGGTTTTCCGGTGCTCATCAGTCCGCCGAGCCCCGACCAGGGGTCGTAGAGACGCCTACTCGACAACTCCATGAGCCCACTGATGTAGCTGGGCTTGTTGCGGTCCAGGAACAGACTTGCCCGCAACGAGTTCGAGTACTGGCTGTTGCGGTCGCACTTGAGCAGCCCGAGCGCGACGAGACAGTCGAGTAGTGCGGCAGGGGCCCGAGGATGCCAGCCGAGCCTGCCCATCAGTTCCTTGGCGGTGGCCGGGCCCTGGGCCAGATCGGTGAAGAGACCGCGTTCGACGACAACGAGAACGACGCGTGAGGACCACAAACCCGTGCCCCTGCCTCACGACCTGTGCCGACACCGGGGACCCGGCGCCAAATAACGTGCGCATACGATCTCCCGGTGAATGACACTGTCATTCAACATGCTTCGCGTGCTACGGCGCGAAAGCGTTGCTCGCCTTAGGGTTTGCGCACCCTGCAACGTGAACACTCTTCAGCCAAGACGTTTCGCATATCTCGACCCGCCTCGGTCAGCCATCAGTTGCCGCCGTGTGAATGTTCACAAAGCGCTCAGTGCGGTACCGCGAACCCCTCTGGCGTCGTAAACGTGAACGGCGGCTTGGCCACTGACGTTTCCGGCTCGGTCGCCGCGGTTGATTTCGTCACTGTCGCTCCAGTCTCCATCGGAGCCTGGCTCCAATTCTGCGTTCCGGCAGGTGTCTGGCTCATCAGCACGCCGAGCACCGCCATCGCCGCAGCTGCCGTCAGGCCGATGCCGGCCGACACTGCCCTGAACTGCCTGCGTTTTCTGTTCGAATCCACCTCTGACCACTTCCACTCGGTCTCGGGTCAACCGCACCGGATCGGGCGGTCCCAATGTGTGGAATCAATTACGCGGCGCGGTTATTCCGTCCGTGTGGTGAGAAATTTCTCAGCGTCTATGCCGCTTCGTCCAGCATGGCCGTGACATCCGGTTCTCGTGCTGACCACGTTCGCGGGCGCAACAACACCAATGCCCCGCACCGAGCGCTGACTGTCGGCTCCATCGCGACGAAGCGGGCGATGCCGTGCATTTGTATGGCGACCCTGGCCTTGGCCTGACGGTAGCCGAGCCGGACGCCGCCGGCGGTCAGGACCAACAGCCCGGCGAGGCCGGGCAGGGCTGCGATGGCCAGCGCCATCAAGGTCGGGGATTCCAGCAGTTTGCGGGTGATGTCGCCGATGAACGACGACACCCGGGACAGCACCGAATCGCCCGGTTCGTGCGGTGCGACGGCGGGCGGCGGCGTCTCCGCGGCAGGGAATATCGCTTCGGGCGCGGACGCAGCGATCGATGCCGCGTCCAACGGGGAAGCGCCGGGCACCGGTTCGCCGAACTTCGACGCCAATGCGTCCTGAACCGATGGCGACAGCACGACGCCGATTCGCGCCAGGCTGTCGACGACTGGTTCGACACCGGCGATCGAGAACAACATCGCAAGATCGCGTTGCAGGTGTAGGAGCGGAACGACCACAACCTCGGCGAGCAGGTACGTCACTGCGGCGAGGACATGTGCGATCGGTGCCGCCACTGCCTGGACCCCCAACAAGGCCAGATAGGGCACGGCCATCGCATATGCCGCAGCCGGCACGGTCTCGGTAGCAGGCAGGCTCGGAGTGTCGTCAGGCGGCGCGGCGGTACTGCCCGCGGATTGTGTCTGAACGGCCGGAGCAGCTCCAGAGCCCTCCGACTCGTTTGACTCCGACGTGGCCGTGTTCGAGTCGGAATCCGAGTTGGCCGAACCAGTGTCCGCATCGGCAGTGACGGACTCCTCGTCCGTCGCGCTGGTGGTCGCCGAAGGCTGTTCGGTTGTCGACGTTTCGGTCGATCCGCCTTCTTCGGCGAGCGGCGGGTCCCCGGGTTCACGACCGGAGCCGACGGTGCTCTCGACACCTTCGACAGCGTTTCGTTCCGCCGCGGCCGCGCTGTCTTCGGCGCTCTCGGCGGCAGTTGGCTCCAGCGATGCTGCGGTTGTATCGGAACCGGTTGTCGATGACGTTAATTCGGGTGAGCCACTGGTGGTTTCACCGCTTGCGGTGACACTGCCGTCAATACTTGGTTCTGCGAACGCGATCGCCGGGGTGCCGATCATGACTCCGACTGCGAGCACGCATGTATACGCGACGACTCGGATATGCGACGGATTCATGATCACTACCCCATCGCTTGACGCACTGCGAATTTCGCCAAGTGTGGCACCACGCGGGTTCGTGAGTGGACGCCTTTTTCGAAATACCTTTCGGTCGTTTTTCTACGCAAGGACATCGGAGGGCGTCCGTCGCGAATCTGCCCTTTTGTCCATTGCTTTCGTCCCGCGCACTTCGTAGGTTCGGCGTATCCGTCTCGCATGAGGGGGCGAGATCGCATGTTCGAACGGTTGCCGCGCGATACGCGACGCTGCGCCAACACATCACGTCGCGCCGGGGCCATCGGCGTCGATGTCAAAATGTCCGGCGGAATACTCGGGCTGCAGCGCCTGGCCGGCAATCGCGCCACCGCGGACCTGCTGCACGTGCAGCGTCAACCGGTGATCGAAGTCGAGGGCGTTCTCGATCCGCAGCAGGTCACCGGCGCGATTTTCTACTACAAACAGAAACCCAAGCGCTACACCAAGGAGGTCATCAACCAGATCCAAGTCGCGGTCGGCACCCCGCCGAAGGATGAGATGGATGCCGCCGACGTGCAGGCAGTCGCCGAATGGCAGCGCACGAAAGGCAGCGAATTCGAGCCGCACCTCAAGGTCGACGGCATGGCCGGTCCCCGCACCTTGCCGCGCATGTTCCAGGGCGGTCTCGGGGTCAGCGCCCGGATCACCGTCTACGTCGGAGAGATGAAAACGATTCTGGACAAGTGGGACGAACTCAAGACCCCCGAAGCGCGGCGACTGGCGTTGAAGGCTGAGATCAACAAACATCTCGGTGAAGTCGGAGTACCCGACGTCGAGCTGACCACGGGTGAGGGCAACGAGTTCGACAGCACCACGTGGACGATCTTCATCAGGGCGTCGGCCTTCAAAGAACTGCCCACCGAGCCGGCTGAGCGCGATCGTCACACCACCGCACTCACTTCGACCCTCTATCACGAAGCCCGGCACGCCGAACAGGCGTTCCGCATCGCGGCGATGCTCGCCGGCCGCGGGCTGACCGAAGGCCAGATCTATTGGCAGACCAGCACCAAGAAGGACATCATCAAAGAAGCCCTCAAGCCGGAAAACCAACTCAAGCCGGGCACGATGGAAGCGGCGATCGCCGAGGGCTGGTACGACTCACAGAACGGCGCAGACTCCCCCAAGACCCACCAGGTCTATGCCGAATTGAACGCTGCGGCAAAGGCATTCGAAGCCGCAGAGGCGGCGAAGGATGCCAACCCCACGCCGGAGAACCAGCGCAGGTACGAGGCAGCCGTCGAACGCTTCAAGGCCGCCGAGGCGGCCTACTATGACCTACCGCAGGAAAACGATGCCTTCCGCATCAGCGACGAGATCGTCATGAAATTCCAGGCGCTGAAGAAGGCAAGCAAGTCACCCGGTTGACGCCGGCCCTACTTGAACCACTTGCCGGGCTTGTCCCAATGCCCTGGCGGCGGGACGAACGGCAGGTGGCTGATGTGGCCCGGGGACGGCACGAAGTGTCCTGGCGGCGGCACGGGCTCCCACCACCATGGCTCATCGGCATTGGCCTGACCTGCACCGATCCCGACGGCGGCGAAGCCGAGCGCACCGACGGTGGCGGCTGTCGTGGCGATCTTCTTCACGAAATTCATCTCTAACTCCTCATCAGCCGAATTGCGGCCTCTGTCTATCTATCGTTCTACTCCTCGCGAGCGTTAAACAGCCAGGTCAGTAGGAGTCGTGAAGCCGCATCCATTCGTAGGGCGGTCGCTGTGGCCAGCCCTTCGGCGAGTCCTCCCAGGTCTCCTGTCGCCCGTACGGCGTGAGGTCGAGCAGGTCGAACACCACCATGAACGGTTCCTCGCCCCGGTTGTAGGTCGACCAGGTGTGAAACACGCGTGCGCCGTCACGCAGGAACACGCTGATGGCGTGACGTTCCTCACCGTCGACCGTGACGTGGAAATCTTCGTTGAAGGTCGTCGCTCCGGAGGACACCCACGGCAGCACCCATCCCATACGGTCGCGAAACGCCAGCAGCTTGCCCATCGGTGCCCGCGACACCAGCACGAACGACGTGTCCTTGGCGTGCAGGTGTGACAGCGGTCCGATGTGGTCGGCCATCATCGAGCAGCCGTCGCAGCCTTGGTCCCAGTCGGGCCCGAACATGAAGTGCTGCACGATCAACTGCCGCCGCCCGTCGAACAGATCGAGCAGCGACAGCGGTCCGCTCTCGGTGTCGAACACGTAGTTCTCGGTGATCTCGACCATCGGCAGGCGCCGTCGCGCCGCGCTGACCGCATCCTTCATGCGCGTCAGTTCCTTCTCGCGGACAAGAAGTTTCGCGCGTTGCTCCTCCCACTCGGTGCGGGAGACGATCGGCGGAAGCGGGGTGGCAGCCATGCTTTCAGCCTGCCATCGCCCCACCGTCAGGCGAAGATCTTCACGACGTCGGCGACGCGGCGCAACTGGTCGATGTTGGCGCTCGTGGGGATGAGATGCACCTCGTCGGTGCCGATGTCCTCGAACTTGCCCAGCACCTCGACCAGTTCGTCCTCGCTGCCGGCCCAGCCGGTGGTGGGAGCCATGGCGTCGACGTACTCGGCGGGAATCCAGTTCAAGTACCGACGCAGATGGCGGTGCACCTGCGCGCGCGCCTCGTCGGGTGCACCGAGCGCGAACCAGAACGACGTGGCCAGGTGCGGCTTCGGTTTGCCGGCCTCGGCCCACGCCGCTCGTGCGATATCGAACAACTCGGCCTGCTTGTCCAAATCCAGGTCCAGGGTCGTCCCTGCCACGCCGTCCGCCCACCCGGCCGCATCCCGCACGGTCTTGGGTCCGATGGTTCCGATCTGCAGCGGCGGTCCGCCGGTCTGCACGGGCGGTGGGCCCACCGGCAGCGTCGAATCGGTGACCTTCTCACCTGCCCACACGCGCTTCATCACCGCGACCCGCTCGGCCAGTCCCTGTCGGGTCTGCGTGGCGGGGTCGGCTCCGACGGCCCGGTAGTCCTCTTCGCGGCCGCCGATTCCGATGCCGACCGTCAACCGGCCGCCGCTGAGCAGATCGCCCGTGGCGAGGCCCTTGGCCAGCATGACGGGGTCGTGCAGCTGGGGCACCACGACCGTCGTCACCAACCGGACCCGATCGGTCCAGGCCGCCAACGCTCCGAGCAGGGTGAGGCTGTCGGGGTTGTCGAACGCGATCCGCTCACCCCAGCACAGCGAGGAAAACGGACCTCCATCGATGACGTGCGCCCAGGCTCGCAAAGTCGCGGCATCCAATTGTGGTTCCATCACCGGCATCGTCATCCCAACCCGCACGAAGTGATTCTGGCACGGGCTGCGGCAGGCGACGTGTGGCAAAAGTTAACCGTCGGATGGCACCGCCCGGACATCCGTACGGTCGTCGCGGCAGGCCGCGACCAGGTCAACGGTCGCATTTCCCCAGGTCAAATCGAACTTTGGAGCCGACTGGTGCGTGCCGCTGTCCGCATGGAGGGTTTGTCGGCGCACGACCGGAAAAGACGCGTAGTAAAAACTTCAGCAAACTGGCGCGTTTAGGTATACAGTCCACTCAAGTCAGCTTTTCAGCCGAGGGACACAGACCATGAACAAACTCATCGTGGGCGCATTGGCCGCCGGGGCACTCGGGGGTGCCATCGCGTTCGCCGCACCGGCTTCCGCGGCACCCGACTGCTCAAAAGTGATCAAGGACATCAACGAAAAGGACCACACCCCGACCTCGACCGAAGCTTGGACTTGCGCGGTCCAGATTCAGGCCAACGCTTGGGAGCAGTTCCCCAGCCAGCTCAGAGAAGACTGGCAGAACTATCCCACTAAACTCGAAAACAGCTGGAAGAGCTTCCCCGGCGAACTCGAGAAGAACTGGAGAGAGTTCCCCGACAAGCTCAGGGACGGCTGGACCCCTGGCGACGAAAGCCCTGAGGCCGCCGACGCACCGGAGTAGCGCGACCTTTCCCCTCATCAGTGGTGATCCGCCCGTGCGGGTCACCACTGATGCGTTTGTGGGGCACGGTGGCAGCATGAACGGATGGCGATTGCAACGTCCTCCATCGCGCACGTCCGGCTCACGGTCACCGACATCGAACGGTCGCGGCAGTTCTACGAAAGCGTGTTCGGCTGGCCGGTCCTGCTCGAGCTTCCGGAGAACGCGAACGCGACCATCCGGGAGCGGTTGGGCTTTCTGTTCGGTGGCGTGATCTATGACCTCGGAGGCACGTTGATCGGGCTTCGACCGGTCGCCGACGATCGCTTCGATGAGGACCGAACGGGCTTGGACCACTTGGCCTTCCGGGTGCCGAGCGTCGCGGAACTCAACGACGCGGCACGCCATCTCGACGATCTCGGCGTCGCACACGGACCGGTCAAGGACATCGGGCCGTCCTGCATCCTCGAGTTCCGCGACCCCGACAACATCGCGCTTGAGCCGACGGCGCCGAAATGAGATTCAGCGCCGCAACCCGAACACTTTGAGCAGTTCGGGGCGACGCAGCAGCAGCCCGATCCACATCAGGGTGCCGAGGTACACCGCGAACAGGGTATGGCTGAACAGCGGAGCTTCGACGCGCATGTTCGCGGTGACGGCGCCACCGAGGTAGGCCGTGAGGCCCAAGGCCCCGAGCACCGCGGTGCGCGGGACCGCGTAGACGATGACACAGACCGCCAGGACGATGCCCATCACGAGCGCCTGTTCGACCGGGAAGCCGAGCGATGCCGTACCGGCTTCGACCTGCTGAGGCAGGGTGAGTTTGCCGACGGCGTCGAACACGAGAAACGCGCCGACCAGCACGCTGATCCCGATTCCGATTCGACGGCTCGACGACTTGCCTACCCCGACCTCGTCGTCGGCTCGCGGTGCGGTCAGAACGGTCATGGCGAACTCCTAGGGCGTGGTGAAGCTGACGGTGGGTAGACCGGCGACGACGGGGAAACTCATCGGGGGGTGGTTATCCCCCACCAGGTTCGCGGGAAAACGCTGTGTCGCCGGGCGCGCCGACTTCGTAGGTTGAAGGCATGGTCGCAATCAGCGAAACCGGCCCACCGGCCGCTCCCGCCCCTGCCGAGCCCCTGGCGAAGCCCCGCAACATCGGCGTCGTACCGACGGCCTCGCTGATCACAGGAGCCGCCCTGGCCCTGGTGTGGTTCTGGATCCCGTTGTCCATCTTGATCATCGGGCTGTCATCGATCCCCTCGGTGATCGGATTCGTGCTCGCCGCAATCGTCTTCATCTACCTGATGCGGGGTGTCGAGTGGGTCGAGCGGTCCCGCAGTGAGGCGGTTTTCGGCTTGGAGATCGGAATTCCGCCGCGCCGGCTGTCGCACTACACGGGCTTGCAGCGCTGGGCGCATCAACAGTGGCTCGACATCAGCAGTGCACGATTCTGGAAGGGCGTCGCCCACCACTATCTGCGGATGCTCTACGACATGCTGGCCGCCGGTATCGCATTCGGGTTGCTGTTGTTCGCGTTCGTGGGGCCGGCCGCGGCCACCGCGATCCGCCAGAGTGACGGCGATGCCGGTCTGATGTTCGTCTCACCGCCGATTGCCTGGCTGTTGGCGATCGTCGCCGTCGCGGCTGCCGCGGCCATCCTGGTCTTCGCGCCCGCCCTCGATGCCGCAATCGACCGGTGGCTGCTGTCCCCCTCTCCCACCGCGGCACTCCAATATCAGGTCAGTGCACTCGCCGACGCACGGCAAGGTGCCGTGTCCTCGGCTCAAACCGAACGCCACCGCATCGAACGCGATCTGCACGACAGCGTGCAGCCGCGCCTCGTGTCCCTGGCGATGACGATCGGGCTGGCACAGACCAAGCTGGACACGGATCTGCCCGCCGCGAAATCGCTGATCGCCGAGGCTCACGACGACGCCAAGAGCGCACTGGTCGAGCTGCGAAATGTGGTGCGCGGCATCGCCCCCACCATCCTGGCCGACCGCGGTCTGGACGCGGCGTTGTCCTCGGTGGTGCAGCGCGCCGAAACCTCGGGAGTGCCAACGACATTGCATGTCGATCTGCCGCGCAGGCTGCCCGACGAGGTGGAATCGGTCGCCTACTTCGTGGTGGCCGAGGCGCTGACCAACATCGCCAAGCACGCCGAGGCCACCCAGGCGGTGGTGACCGTTCGGCTCGACGATGCCGCCAACGTGCTGCACGTGTCGGTGTTCGACGACGGTAGGGGCGGCGCGGTGATCGAAGCCGGCGAGAACGCAACCGGCCTGCGCGGTTTGGACGAACGGGTCCGGGCCGCCGGTGGATCGTTCGGGGTGACGAGTCCGGTGACCGGGCCGACGATCGTCACGGCGGTGCTGCCATGCGCGTCGTAATCGCCGAGGATTCCGCCCTGTTGCGGGCGGGTATCGAGCGCATCCTCGCCGACGCCGGCCATGAGGTGGTCGCCGGTGTTCCCGACGCCACCAACCTGCTGCGGCTCGTCAACGAGCACCGGCCCGACCTGGCCATCCTCGACGTCCGGATGCCGCCGACGTTCACCGACGAGGGCATCCGGGCCGCAGCCCTGCTGCGCAGCCAGAACCCCGAATCGCCGGTCCTGGTGCTCTCCCACTACGTGGAAGAACGCTACGCAGCCGATCTGATCGCTTCGGACACCAAGGGATTCGGTTATCTCCTGAAGGATCGGGTCGCGGATGTGCCTGCCTTTCTCGACGCGGTCGAGGTGGTGGGCGGCGGCGGAACCGTGCTCGATCCCGAGGTGGTGTCACAGATCTTGGTTCGTTCCCACCGACGCAGCGCACTGGATCAGCTGACCCCGCGCGAGCAAGACGTTCTGCAGTTGATGGCCGAGGGCAAGACCAACTCGGCGATTGCCACCGCCCTGCACATCTCGGTCGGTTCGGCCGAGAAACACATCGCATCGATCTTCACCAAATTGGATCTCGCCCCCGACGAGAGCGAGAACCGCCGCGTCCTGGCGGTCCTGCGTTACCTCGAGACGTAGCCGAAATCTTTATTCCCGGAAGGATTTCCATCATGACCACCATCACCACCCCGCCGCCGGTCGCCCCGCCGCCTCAACTCACCCCGGGTGGGCGCACCGCGTTCCGGCTGTTTCTGATCGCAGCGGCCGCGCTGGTGGTCGTCGCAACACTGGCCGGGCTCGGCGTCGCGGCGTGGGGCGTCAGCGCCCTTCGTGTCGTCACCGATCACCAGGCCCTGCCTGCCACCATGCGCACGCTGGTCATCGACACCGCCCAGGTGCCCGTCGCGATCCGCATCACGGCCGACCGCGAAACCCGCGAAGCCAAGGCCGATCTGCGTCTGGTCAACACCACGCGCAGCGGCGAGCACCGGCTCGCGGTGAGCACCACCGGTGGCGAAGCCCGAATCAGCATCTCCGGCAACCCCTCTCCCATGCTGGAATGGGCCCGCGGCGGTGAGATCGTCATCTCGCTGCCGCCCGAGCAGGCGCGCAGGCTCACCGTGCGCACCGAACAGGAGATCGGCGCGGTGTTCGCACAGGCCGATGTCGATCAGCTCATCGCGCGCACCACCGACGGCGCGATAATCCTCAGCGGCGCGGCCCGGCGTATCGAAGCCCACACCGTCAATGGTGAGATCGTCTCCCGCGATCCCATCGCGGTCACCGAGGAGTTCAGCGCGACCACATCCGATGCGGACATCACCGTCGATTTCCGCGATGCCGCCCCGCGCACGGTCAATGCGATCAGCCGCGACGGCACCGTCGTGATCGGCCTGCCAGAACCCGGGCCGTACCTCGTGCGCGCCCAGTCGGGATCCTCCACCAGGGTGCGGGTGCCCGAAACCACCAATCCCGACAACGCTGTTGGTGAGATCACCGCGCGCTCCGACAACGGCGAGGTCGTGGTGGAGGAGGTCGGACTCGATCGCGGCTAGGTCAGCTCAGCGCCGCCGCTGCCATCGCGAGGGTCACCGCGGCGATCAGGCCAAGGTAGACCCGAGCGTGGACGGCGTCGGGCATCCCGATTCTCGTCCGTCGCAGGATGACGATGACGGGCGTGGCGCCGAGCAGTAGCGCCGCCGCGGACGTGATGTCGACGGATGCGGCCAGTGGCACCACCGCAGGGGCGGTGATCGCGAGCGTGAGCGGATTGGCCAGCGCCGTAGCCGATTCCATCGACCGACCGGCCCTCCGCAGCAACGGCACGGTGAGAACGCTTCCCCCGACGCCGAGAAAGGCTGCGACAGCGCCGACCGGAAGCCCGTAGCGCGCACTGACAGTCCGGGGTTCGGCCCGCGCGGTCGCAGGCCGAACGAAGCCGGGGCGAACAACGGCGTCGGCGAGAGTCAGGGCGAGGTAGGCCACGAAACCCCACTGGGCCACCACGGCGGGCACGAATCGGGCGGCGACGCCACCGACCAGCCCGCCCACCGCAAGTAATGCCACCAGGCCGCTCCCGCCGCGCAGACCGGCCAGGATCTCTCGGCGGGTGGACGCCGTGGCGATGGCCGCGCCGACGAATACGACGACCGCCGACGTTGCGACCGCGGTGCGCATCGCGTCGTCTCCGAGTTCGGAATCGGCCCAGACGATCACGGGAACCGTGACGAAGCCGCCGCCGAATCCGAACAGCACGGTGGTCACGCCGGACAGAGCGCCGACCACGACCAGGATCCAGAAACCCACCACTCGAGTCCACCGGATGCACGAGGGGCCGACAATCGAAGGTGGGAATGATCTTTTCGACTTTCGGCCATAGAGTCGTGACATGCGCAATGTGCCGGCCGATGACTACGACGCGGCTGACCGCGCGGTACTACCGGTCGGCACGGACTATCCGGACGGGTTCGTCCTCGACTGGCATTCCCACCGTCGCGCCCAGTTCCTCTACAGCGCCACCGGGGTGATGGTGGTCGAGACACGTGACGGCACCTGGACCGTGCCCACCGATCTCGCTGTTCTCATACCGCCCGGCGTACGGCACTTGATGCGCACACAAGACGTGAGCACCAGAAGCCTTTACATCGAACCCGCGGCGGTGCCGTGGTGGCCCAGCCGGTGCACCGTGGTGCAGGTGACGCCGTTGCTTCGCGAGCTGCTCCTCGTCGCAGTGGATTTCGACGTGGACTACGACCCGGCGGGTCGCGAAGGCGCCGTCACCAGTCTGTTGTTGCACGAGATCGCCGCCCTGGCACCGCTGGCCCTGCATGTGGCGCTGCCCGCGGCACCGGATCTGGCCTTACTGTGCCGGGAGTATCTGGGCTCACCGGATGTGCGGATCGGCAACGCGCAGTGGGCCGCCCGGCTGAATCTCAGTGAGCGCGCGTTCAATCGGCGCTTCCGGGCCGAGACCGGCACCAGCCCCGCGATCTGGCGCCGCCGCGCGCGGCTGCTGGCCGCCGTACCGATGCTGCGCAGCGCCTCGGTGACCGATGTGGCGGGCCGGCTCGGTTATGCGACACCTGCCGCGTTCACGGCGGCGTTCACATCGGAGTTCGGGCTGCCGCCGTCGCGGATGTCGCGGCGGGGGCAGCTGGGATGAACTCAGGTGAGCGCGCCGATGATGTCCTTGACCGAACCCGTGCGAATGTTGCGCCACCCGGTACCCGCCCAGACGTTGGTGGCCTGCGGGTCGCCTGCGGCCACGGACGCCTTGCGCACCGGGCTCGTCAAATAGTGGATCTCGGGATAGCCGAACGGCGCCTGTTCCTCGTGCTCGATGACGAACCGGTTGCGCAAGCCGCGCGCATAGCGTCCGGAAAAGGCTCTCGTCACAACGGTTTCGGTGAACTCGGCACTCTGCAGCGCGGCGCGGTGCACGGGGCTGCTGCCCGCCTCGTCGGCCAGCAGGAACGCGGTGCCGAGTTGCGCCGCCACCGCACCGGCGGCCACTACGCCCGCGACATCGGCGGCCGTCACCAGCCCGCCGGCCGCCGCGACCGGGACGTCCACGGCCGCCAGCACCTCGGCAAGTAGCTGATCCAGCGGCTGCGTCGCAGGTGGAGCGGCCGGGTCGAACGTGCCGCGATGACCGCCCGCCGCGGGCCCCTGGACGGCGAGGGCGTCGACGCCACGATCCACCGCCAGCCGCGCCTCGTCCGGCGTCGTCACGGTGCCCACCGTGGTGATCCCGGCGGCGCGCAGCCGCGAAATCTCCTCGGCCGTCGGCAAGCCGAACGTGAACGACACCACCTCGGGCCGCAGATCGCCGACCACCTCGAGCTTCGCCGACCATGCGTCGTCGTCGTAGCGCGGCTCGCCGAGCGCGACACCGTAGCGGTCCGACTCACCGGCCAATGCGCGCGCGTAGGCCTCGATCCCGTCGGGTGTGCCCGCACTGGGCTGGGGCGCAAACAGATTCACGCCCAACGGCTCGGACGTCAGACCGCGGGCCGCCGAGATCCGATCGGCGAGTGCGTCAGCAGTGAGGTAGCCCGCCGCGATGAACCCGAGCCCGCCCGCGTTGCTGCCCGCCGCGGCGAGTTCGGGCGTCGACGGCCCGCCGGCCATCGGTGCCACGATCACCGGCCGCGCCATGCCCCGCAGGTCGAATCCACTCATCACCGCACCGCCTTTCCGAACAGGAGCACATCCTGGGGCTCCTCGCTGATATTGGGAAACACTGCGTAGCGCGCGAGCCTTCCTTCCAGTGACAAACCGCACCGCCGCAGCACACCCGCCGAGCCCGCATTGTCGACATGACAGTAGGCCGACACCCGGTACACCGACGGGTCGCGCCTCTCCTCGTCGAGCACCATCGACACCGCCTCCGTCATCAAACCCTGACGCCAGTACGACCGGGCCAGGCAGTAGCCCAGTTCGACCGCGTACGGCTGCACGCGTCGACTGCCGCACAGGCCGACGACCTCGCCACCGACCTCGATCAGCCACGTCCGTTCCGCACCGACGTTGAACAGCGACGTGATGACCCGACTGGTCTCCGCGACATCGGGGTGCGGGCGCCACGACAGATAGCGGGTCACCTCGGGGTCGGAGGCGATGCGGGCGAACAGAGCTTCGGCGTCATCGACGACCGGTGCCCGCAGCCTCAGCCGTGGACCGGTCAGAGTTTCGACGGTCGGCATGGCCCTCATCCTGCACCTTGCCGACCGCGACGAGCCAAGGGTTTACTGGCTACATATGGCAATCACCTTCAACCACACCATCGTCGCCGCCAAGGATCGGCAGGAGTCAGCGGTCTTCTTCACCGAATTGTTCGGGCTGCCCAGCCCGCGCGAATTCGGCCCGTTTCTCGCCGTGACGCTCAACCACGGCGTCACCCTCGACTACGCACAAGCCTCCCCCGACGACGAGATCCGCCCGCAGCACTACGCATTCCTGGTGTCCGAAGACGAGTTCGACGCGATCTACGGCAGGGTCCGCGACTGGGGTCTGCAGCACTGGGCCGATCCCCGCGGTACGCGGCCGGGCGAGATCAACCACAACGACGGCGGGCGCGGGGTGTACTTCCAGGATCCCTCGGGCCACTACCTGGAGATCATCACCCGGCCGTACGGCGGCTGAGCGAGCGGGCTAACCGTGCCCGCGCTGCTCTTCCTGACTGAGGTATGCACCCGCCAATTTCGCCACGTGCGACGGCAACTTGCCGCATGCCACGTCGGCCAGGCTGGTTTCCTCAAGCACTGAACGCATGCTGGCCCGCAGTGCCCGCCAAACATCGGTCAGTGCCGCGGTCGGGCCCGAATACGGCAGGTCCCCCAGGCCGATGTCACGCACGCTGGCCAGCGGACCGTCGATGCAGCGCAGCACATCGGCGATGCTGATCTCCTCCGCAGCACGAGCCAGCTCATATCCCCCGTCGCGACCCCGGTGGCTGCGAACCAGCCGATCGGTGCGCAAGTCGGAGAGGATATCGACGAGGAACTGCGACGGTATGCCCTGGGCCTTGGCCAGATCATCGGTTTTCACCAGATCGCCGTCGCCGACGGCAGCCAGCTGGACCATGGCTCGGACGGCATACTCCGCCTTCGCCGACATCCGCATAGGCCCGATTCTGCCAGCCGCGCCACGCGGGCAGCCCAGGGCTACCGCGACGGCGTGTTCCGCAGGGGCCCCGTCATGGCTCGCACCGACGCCGGTACCGGGGTCCCCGCCGCGACGTCCGGCGCAACCCGAGGTGCTCCGTACTGCACCGTCAACGGCACCACACCGGCCCACGCGCCCGCGGCGATGTCCTCGTCAGGATCTTCCGGCCATCCGTCGCTGACCTTGAGCGACCAGTTGTCGCCGCCGATCGGCAGGCGCATCGCCATCGTGGCGGCCAACTCCTTGCGGGTGCTGGCCCGTAACTCGGCGACGCGCCCGGGGATGAAGGAATCGGTGAGGGTTTCGAGGTATCCGACCTTGTCGGCGTCGGGGATGCGCTCGAACGAGCCGAACAAGACGGCACTGCGGTAGTGAAACGACGACTCGAAGCTGCTGCGCGCCACCACGACACCGTCGAGCGCGGTCACCGACACCGCGGCGGGCACGCCGTCCGCGAGTGCGCGCAGCCATGGCGAGCCGGTGGACCCGTGGATCACCAATTCGTCTCCGACGCGGGCGAATCCGGTCGGGAACACGACCGGGTGATCATCGCGCACGAGTGCGATGGTCGCCAGTGGGGTGCTGTCGAGCAGCTCGTCCAGTTGGCTTCGCGATGTGCTCTGCTTCTCGTCGAGCCGGGTGATGCGCGTGGATGGCTGCGTCATGAATCGCTCCGCATGGCGTGATTCTGCCAGGCGGGTCTGCCGGCCGCCCACCGGTTTATTGCCCGCGCGTCACCACCACTTTGCCCACCATGCGCCCGGACTCCACCTGACCGTGCGCTTCCCGAAGCCCGGCCGCGTCGAAGGTTTCGATCGCGTTGGTCAACGTGCTGCGCAGCGTCCCCGCGTCGACCAGATCGGCGGCCGCGCCGAGCATTCGTTGCTGGGCGATCATGTCGTAACCCGTCATCGGGCGGGTGAACATCAGTTCCCAATGCCAGGCAATGCTTTTGGCCTTCAGTTCGACGAGATCGAGACCCTCCGGCTCGTCGATGGCTGTGATATGCCCGAACGGCCGCATGATGTCGGCGTAGATGCTGATGTTGCCTGCCGAGTGCGGCGAGAACAGGTAGTCGATTCCGTCCGGTGCCACCTGCAGCGCCTGGGCGCGCAGGTCGCGATGGTCGATCACCTCGTCGGCACCCATACGCAGCGCCCAGTCTCGGGATTCGGTGCGGCTGGCCGTCGCGATCACGCGAACCCCGGTGAGCGCCTTGGCCAGCTGTATCAACACCGATCCCACCCCACCGGCCCCGCCGAGCACCAACAGGTCACCCCGTGACTCCGCCGTGAGGGCAAACCGCTCGAACAACGTCTCCCAAGCCGTGATGGTGGTCAACGGTAGTGCGGCAGAATCCGTGAACGACAACGTTTTCGGCTTCCGCGCGACGATATGCTCGTCGACCGCGTGAAATTCGGCGTTCGTACCTGGCCGCGTGACATCCCCGGCGTACCAGACTTCGTCGCCCACAGAAAGCGTTGTCACCTCCGACCCGACCGCCTCGACGGTTCCCGCCGCGTCAAAACCCAGGATCACCGGATCGGTGCTGGGCGACAGGCTGCGTCGGCGTTTGACGTCGACGGGGTTGACCGAGACGGCCGCCACCCGCACGAGCACGTCATGCGAGCGGAGCTCGGGCACCGGAACCGAGACATCCTTCAGGGCTTCCGGATCGTCGATCGGCAAGGCGGAGTAGGAACCGATCGCGGCCATATCGGGCATAGTGGCCACTCCTCATCTGTTGGCATTGCTGACGCCGACGGATGCTAATCGCGCACCCGCGGTTCCCTGCAAGGACGCCTACTGCCCTCAAGGGAATACTTGCAGCTAGACGGAGTGAGGAGAACCAGCTGTGGCCACGACCTGCCCGACCGGTCGGCACGACGAGCACAACGTGTACGCCGAGGCCTGCCCGTGCCGCGCACTGCTGGATCTGCTGGCCAACAAGTGGTCCGCGTTGACAATCGGGCTGCTGGAGCAGGGGCCGGCCCGGTTCACCGAACTGCACACCGCGCTCCCCGGCGTCGGGCCGAAGATGCTGACTCAGACCCTGCGCCGGCTGGAGGCCGCGTCACTGCTGCAGCGCACCGTCTATGCCGAAGTGCCGCCCCGCGTCGAGTATGCGCTGACCGAACTGGGCCGCGACGTCGCCGAGCCGCTGGGCCGGCTTCGCGCCTGGGCTGAGGACAACATCGACCGGATCGCTGCGCTCAACGCGAGCTGGACGAGTTAGTCGGGGATGTCGACCGTCTGCGGGACGACGACCGCGAACAAATCCGACAACGCCGCCAGGCTCGCCGCCTGCAGCGCGGAGGCAGGCACGGGCTCCCCGTCCGGGCCTGCGAGCGTACGGGTGGCGGTGGCGGCGGCCACGACGGTGGGCGCGTAACCGAGGTTGAACGCACCACGCGCGGTCGAGTTGACGCACATGTGCGTCATGAAGCCCGCAAGCACCAGATTCGAGGCGTTGACCTCTTGCAGCCGCTGTTGAAGATCGGTCTGCACAAAGGAATTCGGGAAGTTCTTGACCACAACCGGCTCACCCTCGCGGGGTGCCACCGACGCGACGATCGCACCGCTCTCGCCGTCGATGTCGTAGAGCGAGCCCGGCCCGTCGGAGTGCTGGATGTGGATGACCGGGATGCCCGCCGTGCGAGCCCGGTCCAGCAGTTGCGCGGCCTCGACCAGTGCGGCCTGCACGCCTTCGAGTTCCATCGTGCCCTGGGTGTAGGTGTTCTGGCAGTCGATGAGGACCAGCGTGGAGTCGGCGAGCCGAGCCGGCGCGGCCGGCAGACTGGCGAGTTCGCGCAGCGTTGGACGAGTCATCAAGCCAGCGTACCCGTTGGCTAACCGGCCATTTCGTTGTTCTCGGTAACGACCTAGCCGGTTACGGCGAGCACCCGCTCGGCGAGCTCGGGCCGGCACACCACCAGGTCGGGCAACAGCGGGTCGGCCGAGTTGTAGACCAGGCGCGACCCGTCGATGCGCGAGGTGTGCAGGCCCGCTGCCCGCGCCACCGCGACCGGTGCGGCCGAATCCCACTCGTACTGACCGCCGGCGTGCACGTACACATCGGCGACGCCGCGGATCACCGCCGCGACTTTCGCACCAGCTGAGCCCATTTCGACCAGTGTGCCGCCGAGCGCATCGCGCACCGCGAGTGCGATCGCCGGTGGCCGGGTCCGTGACACCACGATCCGCGGCGGGCCGTCGAACGCGCGCGGCGCAGCGACCTCGGGTGTGGAGAGCGTGGTGTTCTGCGCGGGCAGGGCCACGGCGCCCGCCACCAGTTCACCGTTCTCCCACAGCGCGACGTGCACAGCCCAGTCGTCGCGGCCGAGTTCGGAGAACTCCCGCGTGCCATCGAGCGGGTCGACGATCCAGACCCGCTCGGAGGTGAGGCGGACCGGATCGTCGACACCTTCCTCGGACAGCACCGCATCGCCGGGACGCTTCGCCGCGAGCTCTTCCATCAGGAAATCGTGGGACTGCTTGTCCCCCGCGGCTTTTCGCTCCTCGGCGGACGCGTCGGCGAAGTCGGCGCGGACGTCGAGCAGCAGATCGCCGGCGCGCGTCGCCAGGCGGGCAGCCAGTTCGTGGTCGTTCACCGGCGGCTGTCCAACATCTCGATGACCTGGTCGGCGAGTTCGTCGACGTCGCGATCGGGAACCAGCCGCAGGTCGGGGCTCTTCGGCCGCTGGTACGGGCTGTCGATCCCGGTGAAGTGCGTGATCTCACCGGCACGGGCCTTCTTGTACAGCCCCTTGGGGTCACGCCGCTCGCAGTCCTCCAGCGGGGTGTCGCAGAACACCTCGAAGAACTCGAAGCCCTGATTGGCGTGCACGGCACGGGCGAGCTCGCGGTGCTCGGTCAGTGGGCTGATCGCGGGAACCAGCACGGTCAAACCGGAATCGGCCATGAGCGTGGCGATGTGCGCCAGCCGGCGCAGGTTCTCGGCCCGGTCGGCCATCGAGAAACCGAGGTCGGCATTGAGCCCGTGGCGGAGGTTGTCCCCGTCGAGAACGTATGCCGGGCAACCACGTTCGAGCAGCTTCTGCTCGACGCGCATCGCCACCGACGACTTGCCCGAACCCGACAGGCCGGTGAACCAGATGGTGCGTCCCTTGGAGAGCCGGTCGTCGGCACACACGAGCGACTGGTGGCGAACCGTGTTGGGGCTCGCGGCCCGGTTCGCGACGGGCGTGGTGTCGCGCACCATGCCCGCGGCGACCGTCCCGTTGGTGTCGGGATCGATCAGGATGAACGCCCCCGTAGCGGCGTTGCGGGAGTACTCGTCGAGCATCAGCGGCTGCTGGCTGCGCAGCGTGATGCGGCCGAGCTCGTTGAGCTTGAGCGCCGTCGCGGACTTGTCCCGGTGCAGCGTGTTGACGTCGAGGCGGTAATCCAGTGAGGCGACCCGGGCCCGCGTCGTCCGCGTGGTGTGCTTGACCAGGTACTCGCGCCCCGGCTCCAGTGCCGACCCGTCGGCCATCCAGCACACGGTCGCGTCGAACTCGGTCGACACGTGCGGCTGGTTGTTGACCCGCGCGAGCACGTCGCCGCGGGAGATGTCGATGTCGTCGGCCAGACTGACCGACACCGCCATCGGCGGGAACGCCTCGGTGACCGGACCGGTCGGTGCGTCGATCGCGGTGATCGTGCTGGACTTTCCGCTTGGCAGCACGACGATCTCGTCGCCGACGCGCATCACGCCGCTGGCCACGGTGCCCGCATAGCTGCGGTGGTCGGCATGGTCGACGGTCTGCGGACGGATCACGTACTGCACCGGGAACCGCACGTCGACCAGGTTGCGGTCGCCGGCGATGTAGACGTCCTCGAGATGGCTCAGCAGCGCGGGCCCGTCGTACCACGGCGCCTTGTCCGACTTCGTCACCACGTTGTCGCCGTTGAGCGCCGACATCGGGATGGTGGTGACGTCGTGGATGTCCAGCCGGGCCGCGAACGCATGGAACTCGTCGCGAATGTCGTTGAACTTCTCCTGATTCCAGTCGATCAGGTCCATCTTGTTGACGGCCAGCACGATGTGCTGCACACCCAGCAGCGACGCCAGGAAGGCGTGGCGGCGGGACTGTTCGAGCAGCCCGTGCCGTGCGTCGACGAGCACGATCGCCAGGTGCGCGGTCGACGTTCCGGTCACCATGTTGCGTGTGTACTGGATGTGGCCGGGGGTGTCGGCGATGATGAATTTCCGCTTGGCCGTGGCGAAATAGCGGTAGGCGACGTCGATCGTGATGCCCTGCTCGCGCTCAGAGCGCAGACCGTCGGTCACCAGTGCGAGGTCGGTGTAGTCGTTACCGCGTTCCTTGGAGGTGCGCTCGACGGCGGCGAGCTGATCCTCCATGACGGCCTTCGAGTCATAGAGCAGCCGGCCGATCAGCGTGGACTTGCCGTCGTCGACCGAACCGGCGGTCGCGATCCTGAGCAGTGTCGCCATATCAGAAATATCCCTCGCGCTTGCGGTCTTCCATCCCGGCCTCGGAGATGCGGTCATCGGCGCGCGTGGCGCCGCGTTCGGTCAGACGCGAGACGGCGGTCTCGGCGATGATGTCCTCGACCGTCGCCGCGGTCGATTCCACGCATCCGGTGCACGTGACGTCGCCGACGGTGCGGAACCGCACGCTCGTCTCGAAGACGTCTTCCCCGTCACGGGGCTGCATGAACGGGTGCACCGCGAGCAGCATCCCGTCGCGCTGGAACACCGGGCGGGTGTGAGCGTAATAGATTGCGGGCAGCGTGATGTTCTCGGCGCCGATGTAGGCCCAGATGTCGTACTCGGTCCAGTTCGACAGCGGGAACACGCGGATGTGCTCACCCTTGCGGTGCCTGCCGTTGTAGATGTTCCACAGTTCGGGGCGCTGCGCCTTGGGGTCCCATTGCCCGAACTCGTCGCGGAAGCTGAACACCCGCTCCTTGGCCCGCGCCTTCTCCTCGTCGCGGCGCGCACCGCCGAATGCGGCGTCGAACCTGTTCTCGCGGATCCCACGCAGCAGCGTCACCGTCTGCAGCGGGTTGCGCGAGGGGCCGTTGTCGACGACCCGGCCCGCGTCGATGTCGTCCTGCACCGACGCGACGACCAGGCGCACGCCGTTCTCGGCCACCAGGCGGTCACGGGTCTCGATCACCTCGTCGAAGTTGTGTCCCGTGTCGACGTGCATGACCGGGAACGGCAGCCGAGCCGGCGCGAACGCCTTGATCGCCAGATGCAGCATGACGATCGAGTCCTTGCCGCCCGAGAACAGCAGCACCGGCCGCTCGAACTCGGCCGCGACCTCGCGGATGATGTGGATGGCCTCGGCTTCCAGCGAGCGCAGATGGCTCAGCTCGTACGTGCCGGGTTGTGTCTCGATCGGCTCTGCCGTGGTCATTGCTTCCCCATTAAGTTGGTAGAAATGGCCAGAATTGCAAGCATGACCTGGAATGTAACCGGCCTGGAGCGGCAGTGTCAACGTTCGGTGTGTGAGCAGTGCAATCGCGTGGGCCGCGTTTGTGATGCCAGCCCGCGTTTGTCACGCCAGAGTGACCGCCGGCCCCCACCGCCACGCCAGCGTGACAATCGCGAGCTCAACACGTGGCCATCCATCTCCACTGTCACGCCAGAGTGACTGCGGGCTTCGAGAGCCACGCCAGCGTGACAATCGCGAGCCCGACCCACGGCCATCCACCCCTCTGTCACGCCAGAGTGACTGCGGGCTTCGAGAGCCACGCCAGCGTGACAATCACGAGCTCAACCCACGGCCATCCACCCCCACTGTCACGCCAGAGTGACCGCCGGCCCCCACAGCCACGCCAGCGTGACAATCACGGGCTCAACACGTGGCCATCCACCCCCACTGTCACGCCAGAGTGACCGTCGGCGTCGAGAGCCACGCCAGCGTGACAATCACGAGCCAGCGCGGCCCGGCGCGGCGCCCAAAGCCCAAAGCCCAGCCCCAAGCAACGGACTGCGTCAGCGGTGCCCGCTCACATGCGCGCCGGCATTGCGTGGGAGCCACAGGGTTTCGATGAGGGTGAACGCGAGGAAGGCGCCGAGGACGAGAAACGTCGCTGAATATGAGGTCAGCTGGCTGAGCAACAGCGCGGCGATGGCGATGCCGAGGCCGGCCGCGAGTTCCTGCACGGACGCGTTGAGTGTGTTGGCGTGGGTCAGTTGATCCCCGTCGACGTCGGAGAACGCCAGGCTGTTGTAAGCCGTGAAGCCGATGGACCGCAGTGCGCCGCTCACATAGAGGACGACGGCCATGACGGCGACGGGCATGCCTGGCTGCAGTAGGGCCAGCAGGCCGAAACAGCCGACCGACGCGATGCCATTGATCAGCAGGACGTTGCGAATTCCGATCCGCCGCATCAGCGGGGTGGTCAGCGGCTTGATGGTGAGGTTGCCCGCGAACAGTGCGGCCACCATGAGGCCCGCGACAAACGGCGTCCAGCCGAACTCCAGCTGGAATTGCAGCGGCAGCAGGAACGGCACGGCGGTGATCACCATCCGGTACAGCGACCCCGCCTGCACGGTGATCCTCAGCGTGCGGACTTTGAGTACACGCAATTGCACGAGCGGGTTCTCTGCCCGCAGCAGCCGCCAGACGGCTGCCGACAACAGCACCACAGCGCCCACCCCGCATAGGCCGACCAGCAGCCAATCGGTGCCGGACATCCGGACGTTCTCCAGTGCGATCAGCGCGGCAGCAATCCCGGAACCGAGTGCCAGGAGCCCGGGCCAGTCCAGGGATCGCGGTGCGGCGGCCGGCTCGCCGCGAATGAGCCGCAGCGCCAGAAGGAATCCGATCAGCCCGATCGGAATGTTGACCGCGAAGATCCACCGCCAGCTGCCGAGCGTCGCGATTGCCCCGCCGAGCACCGGTGCGAGTATCGGCGCGGCCAAGGCCGGCCACGTCAGCAACGCGATGGCCCGCACCAGGTCGGACTTGTCGCTGTAGCGCAGGACCGCGAGCCGGCCGACGGGCACCATCATCGCCCCACCGACGCCCTGCAACACCCGCATGCCGACAAGCATGGGCAACGACGCCGAGAGGGCGCATCCCACCGACGCGACCGTGAAAACCGCTATGGCGGCGATGAATACGCGACGGATGCCGAAGCGGTCGGCCATCCAGCCGCTGGCCGGGATGAGGACCGCCACGGTGACCAGATACGCCGAGATCGCGACGTTGACGTCGACGGCATCGACACCGAACGACGACGCGATCAGCGGGATGGCCGGCGTGATGATCGTGGCGTCGAGGATCTCCATGAACAACGCGCCCGCCACCAGCAGAGCCATACCGCGGGGAAAGGGTGGATGCTCGGGCGTGGACACCCGAGCAATCTAAAGCAGTTCCCTGATCTTCCTCAGCTTCCGAGCACGAAGTCGATACGCCGCGCGCAAATGTCGGCGAGGTCCACGCCTGGAAGGTCGAACCGGTGATTGAGCCGGATCAGCGCGACAGCCAGCAAAAGCGGCGCGGTGACGTCACCGAACGCGATGTTGCCGATTTCGTGGCCCACTGCGTGCTCGTAGCGGTCGATGGTCTCCTCTCGGCTCGGCGTTCCCGGCGCCGGCGCGTTGTCGGGCAGCGGGCTGCTGACCCAATCGGTCATGAGAAGCCAGCTGACGTCGGCTGCCTGATCACCCAGGTAGGCGATCTCCCAGTCCAGCGCTGCAGCCGGCGACAGATCGGGCCGGTACAGGACGTTCGACATCCGGCTGTCACCCCAGCACAGTCCGACGCGGTCAGGCGTGTAGAGATGGTTGTCCAGCCAGTCCAGCGCTCGGCGGAAGGTCGGGTGAATCGGCTTGTCGCCGTAGGCCCAGCCGATCGCATAACGCAGGAAGTCGCGCAGGGCAGCCGGACTCGACTTGCCGAGGAACCCCAGCCGGTACTCCTGCGGATCGAGCCGGTGCACGGCCGCGATCATGTCCACGCATCCGTTCCACAGCGCGGCCCGGCCCGCATCGTCGGTCTCGGCGAAGATTCCGGCCCCGTGGTAGGGCGGTACGTCGCTGACTCCGACCACGCCGTCGATGCGATCCATCACGAGATACTGGGTGCCGAGGGCGTCGCCCTCGGCGTCGATCCAGCGCACAGTCGGCACCGGAATGGGTGATGACGCCAGCCGTTGCATGACGAGACACTGCCGACGCAGATCGTAGTCAGGCAGGATCTGAAATTCCGGCGGGCGCCGGAACACCAGGCCGAGACTGTGCCCGTCGTCGAGCCCGTCGAGCTCGAACAGGAATGTCTCGGTGGAAAAGCCGCCCGGGCTCGGGCTCCAGTTCTTCACCCGCGCCTGCGCGGCACCGGGAACACGTTGGCGGGCAATGGTTTCGAGGGCTGCGGGGAGCTCCTCGGCGGCCGGCCTCACCACCCGGTATAACCGTAGCGCGGGTAGGCCCCGACGAACACCATCTCGACCAGGCCATGGCCGGTCTTTCCATCCATCCGGACCTCGCACAGTGTCTCGGACAGGAAGCTGACGGGCTTGATGACGCTCAGATCCGTGGTGTCGGCCGTGAATCCGTCGATGAATTCCTTTCCACGCCAATGTCCGGACGCATATCCGTCGACTTCCATGTAGCCGGCCAGTCCGGGCCAGAAGTCGGTGATCGGGGTGACCTCGATGGTGCTCGTGCTGCGGTCACCACGGTGCACGGTGAAGGTGCCGCCGCTGATGACCCGGAGCTCGTCGCGGAACTTCAGGTCGTGTTCGACGTCGATGATGGTGGCTGCCGGACGTTCGGTCGCAAGCGGGTAGAGGATTTCGCCCTCGAACTGCCACCGGTCCCCCGTGCTGGTCTCGCGCTGCGCGAAATGCACGAGTTCGTCCTCGAATTCGAAGATCCCCATGTAGTAGAGGGTGCCGTCGGGAATCTCCTGAGGCTGCAGGTGGACACCCTCCGGCAAGCTTCCGCCACCCGGTCCGTTACGGATGCCCCACGAGTGGTCGCGGCCGAACCACCACCGGGACGTGTCGATCTCGATGCGTTCGCCGTCGATCTCGATCCAGCCCTCCAGGTCGCCGTTCTGGTAGAACCGGCGCGCATCTTCGCTGACGCGGCCGCGGCTGCGGTGGAACGCGGGCGTCTGCTCATAGGTCGGGAACTGACCGCGCAACCGAAGATCGAGGCTCACCCCCTGCTCGTTGGGTTCGAGCACGGCTCGCACGGTTCGCAGCGGCTCCTCGACGCTGTAGGTGTACGGGCCGACGGAATATGTTCCGAGAGCGCCCGATTCGGGATTGAGTTCGGTCGACATGCGCACGACGCGGGCCTCGCCGCCGCGCTTGGTGATCATCGCGTACGCGTCGGTGACATTGCGATTGGGATAGCGCGCCAGGCCCGTCATCACGTTGACCTCGCCCGAGCGGTCGAACCCGTACATCACGATGCGTTCGGTCCACCGCAGATCGGATTGGGCGACGTGGTCGAACGTGGTCGGCAACTGGTGACAGAGCAGTTCGTCGTGCGGCGTGAGCATGCGACCTCCCGGGAGATAATTACGTTATAGGCCGTAACGTAACAGGCGCGAGCCGATGAGGATAGGTTTTTGCGATGACCACTGCAGCCGGGCGGCCCCGCGACCCCGCCAAGGATGTCGCCGTGCTGACCGCGGCCCGTGAACTGCTGGTCGAGGAGGGCTACCAAGGCACGACCGTGCTGGCCGTCGCCCGGCGCGCGGGTGTCGGCGCACCGACGATCTACCGACGCTGGCCGACCAAAGAGGCCCTGGTGGAAGATGCCGCTTTCGGTCACGCGGCGCCCGTGCCGGTCCCCGGCCCGTCCGGCGACCTGCGTGCAGATCTGCGGGGGTGGGTCGCGGTGTTCCTCGACTGGCTGGCCAACCCCGTGACCCGGGCGGCGCTGCCGGGCCTGCTGACGGCCTATCACCGGGACGAGACGATCTACGAACGACTGGTGTTGCGCGCCGAGACCGATGTGCGGGCGCTGATGGCTGATCTGCTCGGCGACGCCGCGCGGGCCGACGTCGTGTTCGATTTCCTCGTGGCGTCCACCGTGGTGCGGGCGATGACGCGAGGGCTCGTCGACCGCGATGCATACTGCGACCGCACCGCCGACGCATTGGTCGTGCTGGCGCGCGGCTGACTCGGAGAGAAGGACTACCCCGGAGGTAATTGAACCGCCGAACGCCGGTGGCAAGACTTCGATGGATGACAACCCAGACCGGATCTGACGTGATGGCGCAATTCCTGCCGGAGTCACCGTTTGTCGCGAAGTTGGGCATCGTCGCGGAGTCGCTCGACGGACCCGAGGTGCGGCTGCGAATGCCGTGGGATCCGTCGAACGTCACGCTCGCCGACATGGTGCACGGCGGCGCGATCGCCACGCTCGCCGATGTCACCGTGATGGCTGCCGCCTGGGCAGGGGCCGACGTGCCGGATTCACTTCGGGGCGTGACGGTTTCGATGTCGATCAGCTATCTGGCCCCGGCCCGGTCCACCGACCTGCTCGGCGTCGGCCGGGTGCTGCGGCAGGGCAGGTCGATCGTGAGTTGCGATGTCGACATCGTCACGCCCGGCGGCGACGCAATCGCGAAGGCGATTGCAACGTACAAGGTCGGCTGAACCTCTCAGGCGTGGACCTCGTCGAGCTTGCCGGTCGCGACGTCGAAGATGAAGCCGCGCAACGATTCATGCCTGGTGACGAACGGGTTGGCCTCGATGCGGCGCAGGGACTGGCGCACGTCCTCTTCGAGGTCGGTGAACGCCTCGGCCGCCCACGCGGGCTTGATGCCTGTTTCGTCTTGGATGGCGCGTTTGAAGTCGTCGTCGGTGAAAGTCAGCATGCCGCAATCGGTGTGGTGAATCAGGATGATCTCTTTGGTTCCCAGCAACCGCTGACTGATGGCAAGGGACCGGATCTCGTCGTCGGTGACGACGCCTCCGGCATTGCGAATGACATGCGCCTCGCCGTCGGCCAGGCCGAGGATGCGATACACATCCAGGCGGGCGTCCATGCACGCCACGACCGCGACGTGCTTGCTCGGCGGCAGCGGTAGCGGTCCGCTGAACTGCTTGGCGTACTCCGCGTTGTTGGCCAGGTACTGATCGGTGACTGACATGAGCCGCAGGCTAGACCCCCATGGGCCGTTCGTCACCACTATGGATCAGGTGGATCCAAGGCGACGGCCGTCCTGCTCGGGGGGTAGCAGGACGGCCGCCGCGGTTTGGGGTCAGGCATGCGGTGCTTGCAGGTCGTACACCGCGGTTCCGCCGACCTCGGTCTTCGTGAAGTTCTGCTTGACCCAGTCGGTGATCTCACCGGCACTGCCACGCTCCTCGCGGGGCGGACCGAAGCCGCCTTCGCGATCCAGGAAGTACCGGACGTCACCGTCGGCGACGTACTGCTGGAACTGCGCGAGGGTCGGTGAGTTGTCGCCACCGGTGAACCCGCCGATCGCCATCAGGGACTCACCGGTCTTGAGCTCGAGGTCACTGACCATCATCGACCCGACACTGGCTGCGGCCCAACGGTTGTCGGCACCGGCGATGAGGTCGGCCAGTGCCGAGTCATCCCGGTTCCCCATGCCCGGCGGAGGTCCGCCCGGGCCGCCGTGCCCACCCGGGCCACCGAAACCCCAGTCGCGCTTGGGGCCCGCCATCGCCATCGGACCACTGCTGTTCCCGTTGAGCACGGTCTCGATCGAGTACGCGGTGGGCGCGCCGAGCCCGAAGACGATCGCGGCGAGCGCCACGGCCGCACCGGCCCGGCCCGGCCGGTGTGCCGCGGCAGCCAGCGCCACCGCGACCACGATCGAGCCGATCAACACGATCCAGCGCAATGCGGGCAGCCACTCGGGAGTGCGGTTGAGCAATACGAAAGCCCACGCTCCGGTGCCGGCCAGCATCCCGGCCATCACCAGTCGGCTGGCGAGATGCTCACGTCGCCGCCACAATTCGACGACCGAGATGCCGACGAGCGCGGCGATCGCCGGGGCCAGCGCCACGGTGTAGTACGGGTGGATGGTGCCGTCCATGAAGCTGAACACGGCCGCCGTCACCAGCAACCAGCCGCCCCACAGCAGCGCCCCGGCACGAACACCCGCCGTGCGCGCGGTGCGGCGGGTCAACCACAACACGGCGACCAGGCCGACCAACGCGGCAGGCAGCAGCCACGAGGCCTCGGTGCCCATGGACAGTCCGAACATGCGGCCGATGCCGGCTTCGCCGCCGAAGAACAGGTTGGGCCCACCGCCGCCCGGGCCGTGGCCCGGCCCACCGCCGGGCTGGTTCTGCCCGACGATGCGGTCAATGCCGTTGTATCCGAATGCCAACTGCAACAAGCTGTTGTCGGTCGAGCCGGCGATGTATGGCCGTGAGTCGGCGGGCCACAGCGCGACGAGAGCGAGATACCAGCCGGCCGAGATCGCCATCGCGACCCCGCCGATCAGCACCGCGCCCAAGCGCTTCCACACCGACGCGATGGGCGCGGCGACCAGGAACACCAACGCCAGGCCGGGGATGATGAGGAACGCCTGCAGCATCTTGGTCAGGAACGCGAATCCCAGCGCACATCCCGACAGCGCGACCCACAGCGTGCTGGCCCTTGCCGACACCGGTCCGATCGCGCGCACCATGCAGTACGCAGCCACCACGAGCAGCAACACCAACAGGGCATCGGGATTGTTGTAGCGGAACATCGAGGTCGCCACGGGCGTCACGGCCAGCGCCGCACCCGCGATGAGACCCGCACCCGGACCGCTTGTCCGCTTGACCGTGGCGTACAGCACGGCCACCGCCGCCACGCCCATGAGGGCTTGCGGCAACAGCATGGTGAACTCGTTGAAGCCGGACAGCCGGCCGGACAGTCCCATGGCCCACATCGCGGCGGGCGGTTTGTCTACCGTGATGGCGTTGCCGGCGTCGAGTGAGCCGAACAGCCAGGCCTTCCAGGACTGGGTGCCTGCCTGCGCCGCGGCGGCGTAGTAGCTGTTGGCCCAGCCCGAGGACCCGAGACCCCACAGGTACAGCACCGCGGTGCCGGCCAGCAGCGCCCAGTAGGCGGGCCGGACCCAGCGCGGCTGCGCGGCTCGGGGCGGATCGGCCGACACCACGATGGGGTCGCGGCCGATGTCAGCGATGGTTGTCATGTCAGCAGCTTTCGGTTTCGAAGGTTCAGCGTCGTGTCCGGGAGGGGTGAAAAACCCAGTCGCGCAACAACACGAAGCGGACGACGGTGGCCGCCAGGTTCGCCGCCACGAGCACGGCGAGTTCGACGGCCGGGTGCGGCTGCGGCGTCAGTGCGTGCAGCAGCCCCAGCGAGCCGCTCGTGATGGTCAGGGCGATCCCGAAGACCGTCAGCCCTTCCAGGTGATGGCGGGTGACGTTACGGGCTCCGGCGATGCCGAACGTGAATCGCCGGTTGGCGGCGGTGTTGCCGATCGCGGTCAGCAGCAGGGCGACGAGGTTGGCGGCCTGGGCGCCGAGGCCGGACCGCAGTGCGACGAACAACAGCAGGTACGCGAGCGTGGACACCACACCGACCGCGCCGAACCGCACCACCTGCCGCAACAGGGATCCCGGTGCGGCTGAGTTCCGGGACGAGCCGAGTTGCGCGGCAATGCTGTTGACCGGGATGGAGCCGTTGGCGAACCCGCGCAACAGTCGGCCGATGCCTTTGAGGTCGGCCGTCGCGGTGGCGACGATGTCGACGCGGCTGTCGGGGTCGTCGACCCAGTCGACGGGCACTTCGTGGATACGCAGCCCGCTGCGTTCGGCCAGGACCAACAGCTCGGTGTCGAAGAACCAGCCGGTATCGGCGACGTGCGGCAGCAGGCGCTCGGCCACATCGGCGCGAATCGCCTTGAACCCGCACTGGGCATCCGAGAACCGGGCGGCCAGCGTGGATTTCAGGATGAAGTTGTAGCAGCGGGAGATGAACTCGCGTTTGGCACCGCGGATCACGCGCGAGCCGCGGCCCAGCCGGGTGCCGATCGCCAGATCGGAGTGGCCCGAGATCAGCGGGGCCACGAGCGGCGCGAGCGCCGTCAGCTCGGTCGACAGGTCGACGTCCATGTACGCGAGAACCGGTGCGTCCGATGTCGACCACACCGCGTGCAGTGCCCGGCCGCGGCCCTTCTCCTCCAGGCGGACCACGCGCACGCCGTCCAGTTCGGCGGCTAGCTCGGCGGCGATGCGCGGGGTGGCGTCCACGCTGGCGTTGTCGGCGATGGTGATCCTGGTGGGGAGCGCGAAGTTCTCCTGCAGGTAGCGGTGCAGGCGGCGCACCGAATGTGCCAGCGCCGCTTGCTCGTTGTAGACCGGCACCACCACGTCGAGCACCGGTACCCCGGCCGCCTTTGCCGCCACCGCGGCATTGGGACGCGATGCGAAATGGAACCGGTCCTGTGTGTCGGTGTCAGCGTCTTCGGTGTCGAATCGCTCGGCGATCTCTGTCATGTCTCCATCGTTCTGCTGTGGCGTGTGACCGGCGTGGGGCGAAGCTATGCGCCTGCTATGTGTTCGTCGCACGCTGTGTGAGGTCGTAGACGGTGACGTTCTCGATGGTGATCGGGGTGAAGTGGGTCTGCACCCACTGCGCGATCTCGGCTGCCTCGCGGCTACCGCTCGGGGTGTGCCCGCCGAATCCGCCCATCATCATCCGGCTGCGGATGAAATAGTGGATCTGGCGCGACTCTACGTAGCTCTTGAACTCGTCGAGCGTGGGCGCGGGATCGGTGCCGTTGAAGCCTCCGACCGCCATAACCGGTGCATCAGTTGCCAATTGGTAGCCGGCGGCGTTGCTGGATCCCACCACGGCCGCCACCCAGGTGTAGTCCTCGGCATCGGCGGCCAACGTCGCGGTGAGCATCTCCCCCGGCTCCGGTGCCGCGAACAACCCGCCGAAGCCACCGCCGCGCGACGGGCCGACCGACGGGATGGCTCCGCTGTGCGGGCTTGCCGCGGTGGCGACCGAGTACGCCGCCGGGGCGGCGAGGCAGACCACGACGGCCATCGCGGCGACGACCCGCTGCACACCATCGCCCAGCCGGGCCGCCATCAGAAGCAATACCGCGGCTCCCACCCCACCCACCGCCACCGCCGCGCGCAACCATGGATAGGGGTCGTCGTGGCGTGCCAGCAGTACCGCCGCCAGGATCGCGGTCACCAGCACCGTGCCTGCCAGCGCCGTGGCGGCGCGAATGTCCTTGCGCTGCTTCCACAACAACGACGCGCCGATGCCGATCACCGCGCCGATCGCCGGTGCGAGAGCCACGGTGTAGTACGGGTGCACGATGCCGTTCATGAAGCTGAACACCACCGCGGTGACCAACAGCCAGCCGCCCCACAGGATGAGCGCGGCCCGCGTGCGGTCGGTGCGCGGTGCGCGACGGGTGAGGTAGAGCCCGGCCGCCAGGCAGATCAGCGCGGCAGGCAATAACCAAGCGATGTCGGCGCCCATCTGCGATCCGAACAACCGCCCCGCACCGACGTCGAAGTTCAGGTTGCCGAGCCCGCCCGTCTCCTCGCCCGTCAGCCGCCCGAAACCGTTGTAGCCCAAGGCCAGCTCGACGATGCTGTCGTGCTGAGAGCCGCCGATGTAGGGCCGCGCCGAGGACGGCCACAGCTCGACCAGGACCAGGTACCACCCGCCGCTCACGACGAGGGCGGCACCGGCCGCGACGACGTCGACGATCCGCTTCCCGAGCGGTCGGTCACCCGCCACGAGCGCCGCCGCCGCGAACGCGGGCAGCACCAGGAACGCCTGCAACATCTTGGCCAGGAAGCCGAACCCGACGGCGGCGCCCGCCGCGACGAACCACCAACGGCTGGCATCCTTTTCGATGCCGCGCTGCACGCAGTAGGCGGCGACGACGAGCAACAGTACGAGCAGGGCGTCGGGATTGTTGAACCGGAAGATCAGCGCCGCCACCGGTGTCAGCGCCAGGACCGCACCGGCCAGCACCGCGGCCCAGGGCCCGGCGGCCCGGCGCACGGCGGCGTAGAGCACCGCGACCGCGGCGACGCCCATGAGGGCCTGCGGCACCAGCACACTCCACGGGTTCAACCCGAACAGCCGCACCGAGATGTCGATGATCCACAGCGCTGCGGGGGTCTTGTCCACGGTGATCGCGTTCGCCGGATCGCTTGACCCGAACAGCATCGCCGTCCAGTCCTGAGCCCCCGCCTGCGCCGCAGCCGAGTAGAACGCGTTCGCCCATCCGCTGATCGAGAGATTCCACAGGTACAGCACGGCGGTGCCGGCCAGCAGTGCCACCAACGCGACGCATTCGGCCATCGGCTTCGCCGGTCGAGGCGCGGCCGCGTCGACCCGCACGACAGGTTCGGCGGCTACCAGAGTCACCACTTCATCGTCGCGGCGGCGACTAGGTGCCGGATTGGGCCGAACTGTGTGTCAGCTGTGAGACTTGCCCGGCAGCCGCACGACGAACTCGGTGGCGCCGGGCTTGCTGCGGACCTCGATGGTGCCGCCATGGGCCTTGACGACGGCCGCGACTATCGCCAAACCGAGCCCCGTGCTGCCCTCGCGCCGCGAGCGCGACGAATCACCGCGGGCGAATCGCTCAAACACCTCCGGCAACAGCGTCTCCGGAATTCCTGGACCGTCGTCGGCGACGGTAAGCGTCACCGCACCCGTATCGTCGGTGCCCAGCGCGACCGTCACCGCCGTGCCCGCCGGGGTGTGCGTGCGTGCGTTGGCCAGCAGATTGGCCAGCACCTGATGCAGTCTGGCCTCGTCGCCGTCGACGACCACCGGATCCTCCGGCAGATCCAGTGCCCACTGGTGCTCCGGACCCGCGACGTGCGCGTCGCTGACCGTGTCCACGACGAGCCGGGACAGGTCCACGGTTTCGCGTTCCAGCGGACGGCCGGCGTCGAGTCGCGCCAGCAACAGCATGTCCTCGACCAGCTGGGTCATCCGCGCCGTTTCGGACTCGACGCGGTTCATCGCGTGGGCGACGTCGCCGGGCAGTTCATCGCTCTTGCGCTGCGCCAGTTCGGTGTACCCACGGATCGCGGCCAGCGGGGTGCGCAGCTCGTGGCTGGCATCGGCGACGAATTGGCGTACCCGGGTCTCACTGGCATGCCGGGCGGACAGGGCGCTGGCGATGCGGTCCAGCATCCGGTTCAGCGACGTGCCGAGCTGGCCGACCTCGGTGTGCGCGACGGCCGGGTCGACCCGGACGATGGGCGTCGGCAACCGCACCTCACCGCGGTCGAGCTCGAGGTTGGCGACCTCCCGCGCTGCCGCCGAAACCCTTGAGAGCGGCGCGAGTTGGCGGCGGATGATGAGTATTCCGCCGGTGGTCGCGGCGATCAACGCGACCGCGGCCAGCACGCAGAACATGCCGAGCACCCACAGCAGCGTGTCGTCGACCACCGCCGTCGGCAGTCCGGTCACGATCGTCTGCGCGCCGCCGTGCCGCGGGTGCAACCCGATCACGCGGTACCGCCCGAGCCCATCGAGGTCGACCGTTTCGGGCGTACGGTCGGGAGCTATCTGTGCGAGCTGTTCGGCCGCGGCCGCACTGACCACCTCACGCTCACCGTCCGCGGTGATGACGCCCGCATCGACCGGGCGGCCCGGGACGATCACCGCGCCGACGGTGCGCGCGGCCTGGCCGGGTGCGTTGAGAAAGCCTGGCCCTGGGCCTTGTTCGGGGTCGAACAGCACGCGCACGTGGTGGCCGGGCGGCATGCCATCGGACGGCCCCGGCGCGATTATCACGCGCGTCGGCCCTCTATCCGGCCCTGCCATCGGCGGCGGGAAACCCATTGGCGGGGGCGGTAATTCGAATATCGCCGCCGATCGACGCCCCGCCTCGATAACCTGATCGTCGAGCTGGTGCATCAAGAAGCGTTGCAGCGCAAACTCTGTCGCCACGCCGATGCTGGCGCACACCACCGCCAGGAGGGCGACTTGCGTGACCACGAGACGGGCCCGCAGCGTCCAGGTGCGCGGCGCCCACCACCGGGTGCCGCCGGGCGCGTCAGCGCGGAGGTCGAAGGACATACCCCGCACCGCGCAGCGTGTGGATCATCGGCTCGCGGCCGCTGTCGATCTTCTTCCGCAGATAGGACACGTACAGCTCGACGATGTTGGAGCGGCCGCCGAAGTCATAGCTCCACACCCGGTCGAGGATCTGGGCCTTGCTCAGCACGCGCTTGGCATTGCGCATCATGAACCGAAGAAGTTCGAACTCGGTCGCCGTCAGCGAGATGGGATCGCCCCCACGGGTCACCTCATGGCTGTCCTCGTCGAGCACGAGATCGCCGACGACGATCTTGGCGCCGCCGTCCTCACTGGTCACCCCGGTACGCCGCAGCAGAGCACGCAAACGCAGGACCACTTCTTCGAGGCTGAACGGCTTGGTGACGTAGTCGTCGCCACCCGCGGTGAGCCCCGCGATCCGGTCTTCGACCGAGTCCTTGGCGGTCAGCAACAGCAACGGCAGGCCGGGGATCTGTTCGCGGAGTTTGTGCAGAACGTCCAGGCCGCTCATATCGGGCAGCATGACGTCCAGCACGACCACGTCCGGCGGATTCTCGCGGGCCGAGGCGATGGCGCTGGCCCCGTCCCCGGCGGTGGCGATATCCCAGCCCTCGTACCGCAGCGCCATCGACACGAGCTCGGCGAGCACGGGTTCGTCGTCAACCACGAGGACCCGGATGGGATTGCCGTCCGCGCGGCGCATGACTGCGCGCCCGGACTCGGTCTCGGAGCTGTTGGTCGTCACCACGACACCGATTATTCGCCCAGCCGATGGGCTCAGCCTGTGCCGTTTCTATGTGCGGGCTGTGAAAAACCCGCCGGCGTGCCCGACATATCGCACGCTGACGGCATGCACAGCGGGTTCACAGCCGACATCGGCACCGTTGGTCACATGAGCATCCGACAGACCCTCGCAGCGGTGGGTGTGGCGGTCGCGATCGCCGGACTGGGCGGCGCAGCGATCTACGCCGCCACGGACAACCCGGGGATGGGTGGGCACGGCGGCCCACCCGGCAGCCACGGCGGCCCACCGCCGATGGCCGCCGCCGGACACCACGACGACGATCCAGCAACGGTGCACAGCGAGGCCGTGCTCGCCGACGGAAGCGGCGGTTACACGACCTCGCTGACCCAAACCGGGACCATCACCGCGCTGTCCACCGCGTCGATGACCGTCCGCAGCGCGGACGGTTTCAGCCAGACCTATGTGCTGCCCGCGGCCGCCGCACCACCGTTCGCGGTGGCCGACCAGGTATTGGTCAGAGCCACCCGCACCGGTACGACGGCCACCGTGACAAGCATCGGTGAACCCCGCGAAAGGGGCTAGCCCATACCGTAGCCGTCTGGCAGCTCAACCTCGACCGGCGGTGTCGCCACTGACGTCTCGAGCTCCGTCGGAGCCGTTGTCTCCGTTATGGTTTCGCCGATCTCACCGCCCGGCTCCGCACCGAGGCCCGAGGCTTGGCCAAACAGCGCACCGAACGCGCCCATGGCCACCACGGCGGCCGCGCCGACACCTGCCAGCACAAGCCGATATTGCTTTTTGCGTTGTTCTCCAGTCACTCTGACCACCCATTTCGGATTCCGGTCAGGGCCCCCCGTTCAGCGGGATGGCCCGTCGAACAGTTTCACGCCGAGCGCAGTGTCCCCCCGGGCGCTCGGCCGCCACCATAAGCAGGCCGAGCGCGGGCTGTCCACCCCAGGAGGCTCCCAACCCGACATGATCAGTGCGGTTCAGCAAACCCGGAGGGCGTGGTGGCGCTGACCGACGGGGTGGCCACTGACGTTTCCGGCGAGGTCGGGGGAACCGTCTCTGTGACCGTCTCACCCGTGGTGAGTGCGGGGGGCTCGACCTCGTTCTGCGCGCCGGCCAAGCCTCCGCTCAGCCCGACGCCCGCGACGGCCATCGCCAACCCCGCGGCGGCCCCGACACCGGCCGATGCCACCTTCAGTTTCCGACGATTCTTTGCTGAATTCACCTGAGATTCACCTCCGGCAGTTCGTATTCGGCTTTTCGCCCTAGTCTGCTGACCGGGTAGCCGCAACCGCCGGAGCTGAAACCGTTACTCGGCGGCCTTTTCCTCGGACGGCAACGGCGCCGGACCCTTGATCTTCGGGACCGCCATCGAGATCATCGGCGCCGTCGGTGGCGTCGACTCGACGCTTGTCTGACCGATGTTCATCTTGGAGCCGGCCAGCGTTGCCGCCGAGCCGCCCGTCGCGGCGCCGAACACGCCGAGCGCGACGATCGCCGCACCGCCCGCGGCCGCCGCGAGCAATTTCACGTTGTTGCGTTCGAAGACGTTCATGGCATCAGTGAACGTGGGCTTTCTCCGCCCGACCTGGGTGTCGGCTGACAATTGCCCAGCACGCCGTTGCCAGCCGGCGACAACCGGCTGCTCTACCCTGTCTCCCATGGCAGGACCGACCGCATGACGCGTTTCCTGGCGCGTCGGCTGCTCAACTACCTCCTGCTGCTGGCGCTGGCATCGTTCCTCACGTTCACGCTCACCTCGTTCTCGTTCGAACCCCTCGACAGCCTGCTGTCGCGCAATCCGCGGCCACCTCAATCCGCGATCGACGCGAAGGCCGCCGAGCTGGGCCTCGACAAACCGATCCCCGTCCGTTATCTCGATTGGGCGTCCGGGGCGATCCGCGGTGATTTCGGCACCACGGTGACCGGCCAGCCGGTGGCCGACGAACTTTGGCGGCGGATCGGCGTGAGCCTGCGGCTGTTGGTGCTCGGTTCGGTGGCGGGCACCGTGATCGGTGTCGTCGTCGGCGCGTGGGGCGCGATCCGGCAGTACCGGCTCTCGGATCGCGCGGTCACCGTGGTGTCGTTGCTGGTGTTGAGCACCCCGACGTTCGTGATCGCCAACCTCCTGATCCTGGCCGCGCTGGACGTGAACTCGATCCTCGGTTTTCGGCTGTTCGAGTACACGGGCGAGACGTCGCCCGATGCGATCGGCGGTAGTTGGCCGCGGTTCGTGGACCGGCTGCAGCATCTGGTTTTGCCGACGCTGACGCTCGCCCTTGGCGCCATCGCCAGTTTCAGCCGCTACCAGCGCAACGCGATGCTCGACGTGCTGAGCCAAGATTTCATCCGCACCGCTCGAGCGAAAGGCCTGACCCGGCGCCAAGCGCTGTTCAAGCACGGCCTGCGCACGGCGCTCATCCCGATGGCCACGCTCTTCGCCTACGGGGTGGCCGGTCTTGTCACCGGTTCGGTGTTCGTCGAGAAGATCTTCGGCTGGCACGGCATGGGTGAATGGGTGGTTCAGGGCATCGCCACCCAGGACACCAACATCATCGCCGCAATCACGGTCTTCACCGGCACCGTCGTGCTACTGGCCGGTCTGTTGTCCGACATCATCTACGCGATGCTGGACCCACGAGTACGGGTGGGCTGACATGACCGATGCCTCCACCACGTCGGCCCGCTCCGGCCTGCACACCGAGGAATTCGCCACGCGTCGCACGCTGGTGCTTCGCCGCTTCCTGCGCAACCGGCCCGCGGTGGTGTCGCTCATCGTGCTGGCGGTGATGTTCGTCAGTTGCTACGCGCTGCCGCCCCTGCTGCCGTACAGCTACACCGACCTCGACTATTACGCACTGCAACAACCGCCTTCGGCCGACCATTGGTTCGGCACGAACGCGCTTGGTCAGGACATCCTGGCCCAAATCCTGCGTGGCATGCAGAAATCCATGCTCATCGGCGTGTGTGTGGCCTTCATCTCGACCATCATCGCGGCCACGGTCGGATCGATCGCCGGATACTTCGGCGGCTGGCGTGATCGGACCCTGATGTGGATCGTCGACGTACTGCTGGTGGTGCCCAGCTTCATCCTGATCGCGATCGTCACGCCCCGGCTGAGTCAGTCCGATCGGGTTTTCTGGCTGATCATCCTCCTCTCGGTGTTCAGCTGGATGATCAGCTCGCGGATCGTGCGAGGCATGACGATGAGCCTGCGCGAGCGCGAATTCGTCGTCGCGGCACGGTATATGGGTGTGAGCAGCTGGCGGATCATCGTGCGCCACATCGTTCCGAACGTCGCGTCCCTGCTGATCATCGACACCGCCCTCAACGTCGGCTTGGCGATCCTCGCCGAAACCGGCTTGAGCTTCCTGGGTTTCGGCATCCAGCCACCCGACGTGTCGTTGGGCACGTTGATCGCCGACGGCACGAAGTCCGCGACGACGTTCCCGTGGGTGTTCCTGTTCCCGGCCGGCGTGCTGGTGTTGATCATCCTGTGCGCCAACCTGGTCGGCGACGGGCTGCGTGACGCGCTCGACCCGGGCAGCGGCCAGTTGCGGCGAAAGAGGCGGCGCTCATGAGCCGGCTGCTCGAGGTCGCCGACCTGCGCGTGACGTTTCCCACCGACGCCGACGCCGTGCATGCGGTGAGGGGGGTGAACTTTCACGTCGACGCCGGCGAAGTCGTCGCGCTCGTCGGCGAATCCGGCGCGGGGAAGTCGGCCAGCGCGATGGCCGTCGTCGGTCTCCTTCCCGAGTTCGCCGAGGTGTCGGGGTCGATCCGGCTGCGCGGCGAGGAACTGGTGGGCCGCTCGGATCAGGAGATGTCGCGGATTCGCGGCCAGGCCATCGGCACGGTGTTCCAGGACCCGATGTCGGCGCTGACCCCGGTCTACACCGTCGGCGACCAGATCGCCGAGGCACTGCAGATCCACAACCGCGAGCTCGGCAAGCGTGCGGCGCAGACCCGGGCCGTGGAACTGCTCGAGCTCGTCGGCATCGCGCAGCCGGAAAAGCGCGCCCGCGCGTTCCCGCACGAGCTCTCGGGCGGCGAACGCCAGCGCGTCGTCATCGCCATCGCGATCGCGAACGACCCCGATCTGCTGATCTGCGACGAGCCCACCACCGCACTCGATGTCACGGTGCAGGCGCAGATCCTCGAAGTGCTCAAGACCGCCCGGGATGTGACAGGCGCGGGCGTGCTGATCATCACCCACGACTTGGGCGTGGTCGCCGAGTTCGCCAACCGCGCGCTCGTCATGTACGCCGGGCGGGCGGTCGAGGACGCGACCGTTGCCGAGATGTACCGGCACGCCCGAATGCCTTACACCGTCGGGCTTCTCGGATCGGTACCGCGACTCGACGCGCCGCAGGGCGCCCGGCTGGTGCCGATACCCGGATCACCGCCCGCCCTGACCGCCCTACCGCACGGCTGCCCCTTCGCACCGCGCTGCCCGCTGTCGATCGAAGAGTGCGAGGCCGGCGAACCGCCGCTCATCGAGGTCTCACCGAACCACCATGCCGCGTGCATCCGCACCGACGAGGTGGCCCGGCACACCGCTGCCGAGATCTATCAGGTGCCCGCGGCCGAGGACGAGGACCGCAGGCCGCCCGCTGACACCGAGGTGGTCCTGCGGGTTCGTGACCTGGTCAAAACCTACAAGCTGACCAAGGGCGTGGTGTTCCGCCGTCAGGTCGGCGAGGTCAAGGCGGTCGACAACATCAGCTTCGAACTGCGCCAGGGCCGCACGCTGGGCATCGTCGGGGAATCGGGTTCGGGCAAATCCACCACCCTGCATCAGATCCTGAACTTGACCGCGCCGCAGGCTGGTTCGATCGAAGTGCTCGGCGCCGACGTCGCCGCCCTGGACCGGCGCTCTCGCCAAAGTCTGCGCACCGACCTGCAGGTGGTGTTCCAAGACCCGGTGGCATCCCTGGATCCCCGGCTCCCGGTCTTCGATGTGCTGTCAGAGCCGTTGGCGGCCAACGGTTTCAGTAAGACCGAGATCCGGGACCGGGTGGCCGAGCTGTTGGACGTGGTAGGCCTGCGCGCGACGGATGCCAGCCGCTATCCGGCCGAATTCTCCGGAGGTCAGAAACAGCGCATCGGCATCGCCCGCGCGCTGGCCACCCGACCCAAGATCATCGCCCTCGATGAACCGGTGTCGGCGCTCGACGTCTCGATCCAGGCCGGCATCATCAACCTGCTGCTGGATCTGCAGGACAAGTTCGGACTGTCCTACCTGTTCGTCTCCCACGATCTGTCGGTGGTCAAGCACCTCGCGCATGACGTCGCGGTCATGTACAAGGGTGCGATCGTCGAGCACGGTTCGGGCGACAGCGTTTTCGTCAACCCGCGCCACGAGTACACCCGCCGGCTGCTGGCCGCGGTGCCGCAACCGAAGCCCGGCGACGGCGACTCCACGTCCGGGTAATGCCGCACGGTGGCGGCGGTTGCCTCTAGCATCGGCGGAATGAACGGGATCAAACTCCGTCGCTTCGCCGTCGTGGCCCTCGTCAGCGCGCTCACGCTGAGCGCGTGTACCGGCGGCAACCAAGAGGTCCCGTCCGCCGGCGGCGAGGCCGAGGTGGGCGCGACCAACGACATCAATCCGCAAGACCCGGCGAACCTGCGGCAGGGTGGCAACCTGCGCCTGGCACTGCCCGCGTTTCCGCCCAACTTCAACACCCTGCACATCGACGGAAACGAAGCCACCCTCGGGGCGCTCATGCGCGTGACCCTCCCCCGCGCATTCCGCGTCGGACCGGACGGCTCGACCACCGTCAACACCGACTACTTCACCAGCATCGAACTGACGAGCACCAGCCCGCAGGTCGTGACCTACACGATCAACCCCAAGGCGGTGTGGACCGACGGCACCCCGATCACGTGGGAGGACATCGCGTCACAGATCCACGCCACCAGCGGTAAGGACAAAGCCTTCATCTCCGCCGTCCCGCTCGGTGCCGATCGAGTCGCATCGGTCACCCGCGGGGTCGATGACCGGCAGGCGGTCATGACGTTCGCCCAGCCGTACTCGGAGTGGCGGGGCATGTTCGCCGGCAACGCCATGCTCTTACCCAAGAGCAGCACTGCCAACCCGGAGGTGTTCAACAAGGGTCAGCTGAACGGCCCCGGCCCGTCGGCAGGCCCGTTCATGGTGTCCAATCTCGACCGGGGCGCACAGCGAATCACGTTGACCCGCAACCCGAAATGGTGGGGCAACCCGCCGCTGCTGGACAGCATCACCTACTCGGTGCTCGACGATGCGGCCCGAGTTCCGGCACTGCAGAACAACGCACTCGACGCGACGGGCGTGGCCTCGCTCGATGAGTTGACCATCGCCCGCAACACCCCGGGAGTCTCGATCCGGCGGGCTCCGTCACCGAGCTGGTACCACTTCACGTTCAACGGCGCGCCCGGTTCGATCCTCGCGGACAAGGCGCTGCGGCTCGCGGTCGCGAAGGGTATCGACCGCCAGGCCATCGCGAACATCAGCCAGCGCGGGTTGGTCGACACCCCGACGACGCTCAACAACCACATCTACGTCGCCGGGCAAGAGGGCTACCAGGACAACAGCGAGGTGGTGGCGTTCGATCCGGAGAAGGCAAAAGCCGAACTCGACGCGCTCGGCTGGAAACTCAACGGGCAGTTCCGCGAGAAGGACGGCAAGCAGCTCGTGATCCGGGATGTGCTCTACGACTCGCTGAGCACCCGCCAGATCGCGCAGGTCGCCCAGAACGGGCTCGCGCAGATCGGCGTCAAATTGGAGATCGACGCCAAGCCGGGCGCGGGCTTCTTCACCGACTGGATCATTCCCGGGAACTTCGACATCGCCCAGTTCTCGTGGGTCGGTGACGCGTTCTCCCTGTGCTGCCTCAACCAGATCTACACCACCGGCGCGGAGAGCAACTTCGGCAGGATCAGCAGCCCGGAGATCGACGCGAAGGCCGAGGAGACGTTCAACGAACTCGATCCGGCGAAAGCCCGGACCCTGGCCAACGAGATGGACCAGCTGATCTGGGCCGAGGGTTTCAGCCTCCCGCTGTTCCAGTCGCCGGGCAACCTCGCGGTGCGCAGCAACCTGGCCAACTATGGGCCGGCCGGCATCGGCGACCTCGACTACACCAAGATCGGGTTTATGAAGTAGCGGACCGCCGGACGGGCAGCATCGATTCGAGTGCGGTCGCCGCGGAGATCGCTGACACGAGCAGCCGTACCGGGGTGCGCCCCGGTAGGGCGTCGAGTTCGGGGGCCGTGGCCGGAAGTTGTTCTGCGGCGTCGTAGTATATCGCGCGCATCACTGCGAAGGCGGCCCGTTCGCGCGTGTCGAGAATGCTGTGCGCGGCGGACGGCAGGCGCACCAGCACGGCATCGGGAATCAACGACGCGACCCGTTCGGCCACCGCAGGCGGCGTCGTGAGATCGCGCCCGCCGGACACGACCACCGTGGGCCAGTCGAACTTCGGCATCTCGGCGATCAGATCGTAGGGCTCGGTGTCGAACGGCTCGTAGAACTTTGTGCTGCTTGCCATCTCACCCAGCTCGAGCGCGGGGTCGAGCGGCAGCCCGTCCGGCACACCGGCATAGTTCAACTCGCGGAACGCAATCCGCCCGACGAGGTCGGCCTCGTTGCGGTATGGGGCCTTGCGCATCGACAATCGGCCCATCCGTCGCAAGGCCGACCACACCAGTGTGTGCCCATGCAGCAGCAGATCGAGCTGGCGGTCGAGCAGCCGTGCACCGCCGTAGCCGTACAACAAACCGGCGAGCTGACCACCTGACGACTTGAACACACCGTCGGCAACCAGACGGCGGACCTTGGGCGCCATCTTCGCGGTCTGCGGATCGCACCCGTTCCACAACAGATCGCGTATGGCGGTTCGCATCTCCTCGATGTCGTCGGTGGACAGCAACGGCGAGTCCAGGACCATCGCGGCGACCCGCTCGCGATGGCGCACGCCGAAGCCGGCGGCGATGTACGTGCCGTACGAGGTGCCGTACACGACCGCCGTCCGCACCCCGGCATCGTCGAGCACCGCCGCGACGTCGTCGACGACCTGATCGATCGTGATGGCCGCCGGTGGCAAGTCCGAACCGGAATCGGTGTGCCGCGACATCCCGATCCCGCGGTGCTCGACCATGATCACGTCGAGGCCGGCGGTCGCGGCACGGCGCCGCAGCCCCCGGTACTGCTGGATGGACGCGACGCCGGGACCACCGGGAATGATGACCACGGGCCGCGCGGACTTACGGCCGGTGCGGACGTAGTACAGGTCGAACTGCTCGTCGGATCCCGGCGATACCGGCCGACGTACCGCCCGCACCCCCGGTAGCGCGGCGAGTTTGTCGTGCCTTCGCCTGCGCTTGGCGTTCATCGTCATCGCGCTCCATTCTGCCCGCGCGGGGCAGCCTCGGGCGAGAGCCTTTCGTTCGAGCTGATCCAAAGCAGTGCTCGGCGTACCCGGTGTCGATACAACGTTGCTATGACGACCGTTGAGAACGTGATACGAATCCTGCCCGGCACCCCGGAGTGGTCAGATCTGCTGGCCAAGATCGCCGCGGGCGCAAAGGAGCGAGACCTCAACGACGAGAATCCCTTCGACCAGGTCAACGCACTCAAGCGGGCCGGCTTCGGCGCCCTGCGCCTGCCGGAATCCCTTGGCGGCGCGGGATTCACCGTGCCGCAGCTGTTCTCGGCCGTGATCGACGTGGCCCAGGCCGACCCGATTGTCGCCCACATCTTCCGAACCCACTTCTGGTTCACCGAGGAGCGCCTGCGCACCGCTGACGACCCGATCTCGGCACACTGGCTGCGCAAAGTTTCCGAGGGCAAGATCTTCGGCAATGCGTTCAGCGAGAAAGGCTCCTTGGCCGTCGGCAGCCTGGTGTTCAACACTCGCCTGCTGCCCGACCCGGCCGGCGGCTTCCGGCTCAATGGCGAGAAGTACTACAGCACCGGAACGCTGTTCTCGGATTACCTGACGGTGGCCGCGACCACCGACCATGACTCGGTGGCCAGCGTCCTCGTGCCGACCGACCGCGACGGCGTGCGGCTCGTCGACGACTGGGACGGCTTCGGGCAGCGCCGGACCGGAACCGGCACCACGACGTTCACCGACGTCGCGGTCGCGGACGACGAGGTGCTGGTGGACACGCCTTACGACGCCGAGCCGACGCCGACCGTCCAGTACGCATCACTGCAGCTGTTCATCCATGCCGTGGTCGCGGGCATCCTGGCCAATGTCGTCGACGACGGCGTGGCCCTGCTGCGCTCGCGCGATCGCAACTTCAACCACGCGATTGCCGAGAAGCCCACCGAGGATCCGCTGCTGCAACGCCAGCTCGGCGTGCTGGCCAGCACGGCCTACGTGGCCCGCGCGGCCGTGCTCGACGCGGCCGCGGCGATCGGCGCGGCGACGGACTCGGCGGTCGACGGGGTGCCCGATGCTCAGCTCGCGGCGGATGCGCAACTCAAGGTGGCCAAGGTCAAAGTCCACCTCGACGACGTCGCGCCCGAGGCCGCCACGCGGCTGCTCGAACTCGGCGGCGCCAGCGCGGCCAGCCGGCAGCGCAATCTCGATCGGCATTGGCGCAACATCCGCACCATCACCCTGCACAACCCCGTGGCGTACAAAGCCCGCGTGATCGGGCAGAACCTGCTGCACGGCACCCCCGTTCCCGCCAACGCGTACTTCTGATCACCACCCAGCGATTTGTGCACCTCCGGCGGCGGTCAGCGCCGCTGGAGGTGCACAAATCACAAGAAAGGGAACGACTTTGACACGGCAACTGCACCTCGGCGGGTTCCAGATCGCCTCGCAGGTGACCCACAGCCACGCCGCCTGGCGTCATCCGGGCAGTGACACCGCGTTCACCACGCCCGAGTACTACCACCGCATCGGGCGGATCCTCGAACGCGGCAAGTTCGACTTCGTGTTCTTCGCCGATCTGCTGGCCGCCCCGGTCCGGTTCGGTGACGACATCAGCGAACCGCTGCGGCGCGGCACCCAGGCCACCGCGACGCTCGACCCGTCGATCGTCGCGGCCAGCATCGGCGCCGTGACCTCGAAGCTGGGTGTGGCGATCACCAAGTCCGCCACCTATTTTCACCCGTATGAGCTGGCCCGCATCTTCGCGAGCCTCGACCACATCACCCGTGGCCGGGTGGCGTGGAACATCGTGACCTCGTTGACGCAGGGCGAGGCGCAGAATTTCGGGCACGATGAGCATCTCGACCACGAGTTCCGCTACGAGCGGGCCGAGGAGTTCGTCCGCACGGCGTTGGAACTGTGGTCCAGCTGGGACCCTGATGCGTTGGTTCTCGACAAGGCTGACGGGGTGTTCGCCGACCCATCGCGGGTACGGCAGGTCGACCATGACGGTCAGTACTTTCGCAGCCGGGGCCCGCTCAACGTGCCGCACTCACCGCAGGGCAGGCCGGTTCTGATCCAGGCCGGGTCGTCCAACACCGGGCGCGACTTCGCCGCCAGATGGGCCGAGGCGATATTCGAGATCGACCCGACGCCGGAGGGCCGGCGGGCCTACTACGACGACATCAAGTCCCGCGCAACGAATTTCGGCCGCAACCCGGACGGCGTGCTCATCTTCCCGGCGTTCATCCCGTTCATCGGTGAGACCGAGTCGATCGCCCGCGAAAAGCAGGCCTTCCACAACGAGCTGGCCGATCCGATCTCCGGGCTCATCACCTTGAGCGTGCACACCGACCACGACTTCTCCCGATACGACCTCGATGCTCCCGTGGAGAACGTTCAGGTGACGGGCACGCAGGGTCTGTTCGACACGGCCCGCCGGGTGGCCAACCGCGACAATCTCACGTTGCGCGATGTCGGCAAGTGGTACGCCCAGGGCGTGCTGCTGCCGCAGTTCGTCGGTACCGCCGCGCAGGTGGCCGATCAGATCGAGGAGTCGTTCCGGGCAGGCGAGGCTGACGGGTTCATGGTGTCGGCGGCTCAAACCCCGGGCACCTTCAACGATTTCGTCGACTACGTGGTGCCCGAGCTGCAGCGCCGCGGCCTGTTCCGCATCGAGTACACCGGTGACACGCTGCGCGATCACCTGGGCTTGACGGGCCTTTCACAACCCCACGAGGTCGCGCACGCAGTGGCGTAACCAGCCCCGCTAGGCGATCAATTCGATGTGGTGGGCACCGCCCACGCTTGCGTAACGCTCAGGGCTGCAGGTCAAAACGATCACCTGACCGTCACCGCCCACCGCGTCGAACACCGCGCCCATCTTCGTCAGCCGGTCGGCGTCGGTGAAGCCGAGCGCATCGTCGATGATGACGGGCACGCTGTCCTCCTTCGCGACCAGTGACGCACCGGCCAGCCGCGCAACGATCGCGAGCTGTTCTTTGGCACCGCCCGACAGAGATTCATAGGGCACGGTGCGACCGGACACCGTGCGTGTGCAGATGCGCAGATCGCTGTCGACGTCGACCTCGAAGTCCTCGCCGAACACCAGGCGGCCCAGGCGCTGCACCTCGAGCCGGAACGGATCGGCATAGCGCTGGCGGGTCGCGTCACGGTGCCGAGCCATCACCGACCGCAACAGTTCAGCCGCGCGCGCCCGGCGATGAGCCTGCAAATACTCGGATTTCGCGCGCTCACGTTCGGTTTCTGCGGCGTCGAGCAGCCCTTTGCGTCCTTGAGTTCCGTACACCTTCAGCTGTGCCGTGACGTCCCGCAGGCCCTCGAGGGCCGCCTCGTGCCGGATCTTGAGCACCTCGGCGCTGCGCGTGGCGTCGTCGAGCTCGGCGGTCACCGAATCCGGTGCCGTGCACGACAATTCGTCGCGTAGCGCGGCGACCCGGCCCGCCGTGGCTTTGGCCTGCTCGTCGTCGGCCTGGGCCTTGACGGCCAGGTCGTCGTCGGTGGTCGCGGCGCGCTGCACCTCAAGGCGGCCGCTGCAGACGGTCAACTCGGCCTGCGCGGCAGTCAGCTTCTCGCGCAGCACACTGAGCCGAGTGTTCTTCTCGGTCAGCCGCCGGGCCGCGGCGGCGACCACCTTGCGGCTGGTCTCGCAGTCCGCGACGGCTTGGCGGTGCGCTGCCACCGCAGCATCGAGTTCGGTTCGGGCCGAGGCGATGTCGGCCGGCCCCTCCAATTCGAACAATCCAGCCTCAGCCGGTTGGTCCTCGCGCAGGACGGCCAGCCGTGACCGCAGCGCCGCCACGTCGTCATCGCCCGTCAACGCGTCCAGCGTGGCACGCAACCGGTCCCGGCTTCCGAGCAGCTCGCGGCGGCGGCTGTCGAGTTCACGTGCACCTTCGACACTTTCGGCGCCCACCGATGCCAGCGCGGCGGCCAGCACACCCTGCGCCTTGTCGAGCTTGGCGCGCGTTTCGGCCGCCGGCGTGCCGGGCAGCACCCGCACGGTCAGCACGCCAGGCACGTCCACCTCGGTCTGGGCGGTGGTGGCCACCGACCACGCCACCCCGCCCTGCAGGGCCACCTCGGCGTCGCCGACCCGGACATCGAGGTCGGCCTCGGCGACGAGTTCGATACGCGCCGAGGCGAGTTCGGCCTGACCGGCCGCCCGGTCGACCGCTGCGGCGGCCGCTTCGATGGCCCGCATCGCCGTGTCGTCGATCGTGATGTGAGCAAGTTCGTTGTCGACCCGGTCGAAATCGCGTGCCGCGGCGTCGATCTTCGCAAGGCGAGCTGCGAGCCGGTCCGCCTCGTCGCGGTCGGAAAGCCGTTGTACAGCCGCACGAGCCGCATCGACGCGGTCCGCATGGGCGTGCACCGCGGCCTGCGCCTCCTCGACCGCGGTTTCGGCTGCCTCGTGCACCTCATGCGCGGTCTCGGCATCGGAACCGGCCGTGACGAGTTCGGTCTCCAATGCGGCGATCGACGCGGTGCGCTCATCGATGTCAGCGCGGAGCCGGCGCCGCTCGGTCAGGGCGGCGACCGACGCGGCGTGGGCGACCTGTGCCGCGTCGGCAACCACCTCGGCCTCTTTGAGCCGTTGGACCAGGGCGGCGACCGCCTCGGCTGCCGTGCGCGCGGCCGTCAACCGCACCACCGCCTGCTCGCGTTCCTGCGCCAGTCCGGTCACCTCGGTGCTGAGCTCCTGGTGACGGCGCACCGCGTCGTCGACCTCGGCGACCGCGGCCGCGCACCGTGCCACCTCGGCATCGGCGGCTTGCAGTCGTTTGACCGCGGCGGCCCACTCCCCCGTTGGCCTGCCGGTCGCGGTGAAGTACCGCGAATACTCGGCCTCGATGCGCTCGACGAGGAGCGGTTCGTCACCGGACAGCGTCACCGCCTCACCGGCCGCGACGTCCAGGGCGCGGGCCAGCGCATCGGAGCCCGACAGATCGACCGGCGCGGTCGACGACGCCTGCAGCACCCGTTGCGCCTGCCACAGATCGGTGTCGACGGTCTCGGCGAGCATGGTCAGGACACGCTCATGCGCCTCGTCACCGCTGAGTTGTTCACGCGCGGGAGCCAGCACGGTCAACTGTGTCTCGGCACGCTTGTGGAAGCGCTTGCGGTACACGAAACGATAAGGGCCGGTGGAGATTTCCGCGGTGACCTCGGCGCCGACATCGGCATGGGTCGGCTTGACCTGCTTGACGTCCTTCTTGGTCGAGCGGTCCTTGGCCTCGAGCAGCAGATCGAGCGCCTCGATCATCGACGACTTGCCGATTTCGTTGGCACCACTGACCACCACCACGCCGTGATCGGGAAACTCGATCTCGCGGTGCGTGATACCGCGGTAGTTGGTCAAGACGAGCCGATGCAGTTTCATGCCGCGCTCCCCCGGTCGACCAGCCGCAACAACAAGCCCAGTGCTGCGCGTGCGTCGTCGGCGTCGTCGGCGTCCGAGCGCGCCGTCGCCACCAGCTCATCGACTGCCGCCGCGGCGAATCCGCCGATACCCAGATCGTCGAATTCGCCGTCGGCAGGAAGAACAGCGATCTCGGTGTGGCGTTCCCACAGCGTGAGCGCCGCGAACAACCGGGCGTACTTGTCCAGGCACGCGTCGAGAGCGGCCTTGTCGGTGACGGTCAGCGAACCCGTCAGCGCGAGCCGCACCACGGTGCGCTCCTTGTCGTCCAGCAGGTCGAGGTTGATGTCGAGATCGGCGACGTCGCGGTCGTTGTCGACCGAGCGGCGCAGCGTCACGAACCGCCAGCGACCGACCCGTTCAGAGCTCACGCGGACCTCACGACGCGGATCTGCCTCGTCGATGTCGACCACGAGCACATGCCCAGGATCGGACTCGATGTCGTCATAGTTGGTCACCTCGGGCGAACCGGAGTACCAGACCCGGCCGCTGCTGCCGACCTTCATGCGAGAATGCTTGTCCCCCAAGGCCACATAGTGCACCGCACCACGGGCCAGGGCCGCCTCCACCGGCGCCAGCCGGATCAACGACGGCTTGTCCTTGCCGGGGTCGAGGATGTCGACGCCGCCGTGCCCGACCACCACCCGCGTGACGCCGTCGGCGGGCAGATCGGCCAGCACGTCACCGACCAGGTCGGTCGTCGGAGCCTTCGAACGCCACGGCGCGGCGACGATCTGCAGACCGGGCCGCACGTCGTGTACGCCTGCTCGATCGAGGACGACGACGTTGTCCGGGCATTCAGCGATGAACAGCGCGCTGGTGTAGACCGACGACGCGTCGAGCGGATCGTGGTTGCCGGGCAGCAGGTAGACCGGGACCCCGATGGCCCGCATGGCTTCCAGCGACTGGCTGACCTCACGCGGCGCCAACTGGTTGTGCTCGAACACGTCACCGGCCACAACCACGAACTCCGCGTCGGTCCGGCGCGCCAGTTCACCCAGGCCTGCGACGGCGTCGCGGCGCGCGGCCGAGTACCGGGGCTGCGCTTCACCGTTGAGAAAGTGACGGGTCATACCGAGCTGCCAGTCGGCGGTGTGCAGAAATCGCATCGCGGGCCCGTCCTCTCCGTGCGTTGTATCAGGCAAGGCGAGTGTAGGTCTGGGCCCCGACAAGTCCGGGGACCTGCGTCGGCATGGCCTAGCCTGAGAAGAATGGCGACCCAAGCAAAGACCCTGCTCCTCCTGCGTCACGCCAAATCGGACTATCCCGATGGGGTCGTCGACCACGACCGTCCGCTGGCCCCGCGCGGGGTGCGGGAAGGTGCGCTTGCCGGTGACTGGATCCGCGCGAACGCTCCGAAGGTCGACGCGGTGCTGTGCTCGACCGCGACCCGGACCCGCGAGACGCTGGCCCGCACCGGGATCGACGCACCGGTGGAGTACGTCGAACGCCTCTACGACGCGACACCCGGCACGGTCATCGGCGAGATCAACGCCGTGCGATCACATTTCGGCACCGAGCCGGCCACGGTGTTGGTGATCGGTCATGAGCCGGCGATGTCGGCGGTGGCGCTCGGCCTGTCCGACGGGACGAATACCGCGGCGGCCGAGAACATTTCGCTGAAGTTCCCGACGTCGGCGATCGCCGTGCTGCGCCCGGCCGGGCCATGGGAGGACCTGGCGCTCGGCGGCGCCGAGTTGGTCACGTTCCACGTGCCGCGCTGAGAATGCGTACAGATCGCGAATTCAGCGGATTTCGCGATCAGAGTGCAGAGTCGGCGACAGCAGGCGGCCGAAATCAGGCATTGGTGGCGAGCGTGAGCTCCATGAGCTTGATCGCCATCGAGCACGCATCGATGCCCGGCGCCTGCGGGTTGACCCACCAGCCGACGACACCGGCGGCATCGCTGGCCACACCGCATGCCCCGTTGAGCCCGTTGGGCTTCATCACGATGGACTCGACGCCCTGCACGCGGCGCTGCTCGATCTGGTACTGAAGCTGCTGCGCGGTCTGACGTTCGTTGTCGAGGCTGCCCTGCTCGTACCAGAACCGGGTGATGTCCACGAGGCCCGCCGGATTGGCGGCCTGCCAGCGGCACACCGCGCCGACGAATGTGCTCTGGATGTCGAGCGGGTCGGCACCGACCGTCTCGGCGAGGATGTCGTCGGTCAGCACGTCGCACTCTTTGAGCAGGTTCGGGTACTGCTTCTCCGAGTTGTTGTTGCTCGGTCCGCCGCCCGTGCCTTCTCTGGCCGCGGTGCCGTCGACCGTGCGCGTACAACCGGTCAAGCCGGCAAACACCGCCAGCGCCGCGGCGACGGTCGCGATCCCCCGGCCCAGCTTGTTCTGCGAGCTCATTTCGAATTCACAATCGACTGACGGGTGAGCTCCTTGGCCACCTCGCACGGATCGGGATACGGCTTCTGGTTGAAGCTGATCGACCATTCGATGAAATCGTCGTCGAACTGGATGCCGATCTCACACAGGTTGATGTCGCCGGGCCTGCCCAACGGGTCTTCGCCGGTTGCGATGAAGCCGCTGTGCCCTTCGATGTTGATGTCTTCCACGCTGGTGCGCGACAGTTCCTCGGTCTTGCGTTCGCGGCCGATCGGGCTGCCGCGGAACCACGTGAACGAGAAGTGCGGGCCCAGGATGCTGCCACCCTGCAGCCACTGGCAGCCCGACGAGTTGGTCGCGGTGTTGACGAGCCCCTGAACCTGGGTCAGCTCCGACACGGTCTGATCGGTCACACCCCCGCATTGCGGGAAGAACGGGCCGTGCTTGGCGTCGGCCGCGGCCGGCGCCCCGGTCTGCGGTACCTCCGGGGAAGCGGGCTCGTCAGTGGAGCACGCAGCGAACACCGGAACCATTGCGGTGGCCAACACCGCCAGGGTTCTGGCGCCGCGCGTGCGTGCGATGGCGGCCGTGCTGACAGTCACGCCATGCACTGTAGCGGCAGCGTGACAGCCCAACCACCGACATGCCGACTGACCTGGACTTTCAGCCCTTTCGACACGTCAGCGGCCGAACATGAGCCGACACAGTCTGGTGTGCGACAGTAGCGGGATGCTCTGGGCGCTGCTGCGACAGTACGTGCGGCCGTACCGGCGGCTGCTGGCCGTGGTTGCCACGCTGCAGGTGATCAGCACCCTGGCCTCGCTGTACCTGCCGACGGTCAACGCCGCGATCATCGACGACGGCGTGGCCAAAGGCGACACCGGCCGGATCATCGAACTCGGCGGCGTGATGCTGGCCGTCACCGCACTGCAAGTGGTGTGCGCCGTGGGGGCCGTCTATTTCGGATCGCGGGCCGCGATGAGCTTCGGCCGCGACCTGCGGTCGGCGATCTTCAACCACGTCACGACGTTTTCGGCGGCCGAGACCGCGCGGTTCGGCGCGCCGTCGCTGCTCACCCGCACCACCAATGACGTCGGGCAGGTACAGCAGCTGCTGCAGTTGACGTGCACGATGCTGATCACCGCGCCGATCATGTCGATCGGCGGGATCTTCATGGCCTTGCACCAGGACGCCGGACTGTCCTGGCTGCTGTTGGTCAGTGTGCCCGTGCTCGCGCTGGCCAACTATTGGATCATCCGTCATCTCATGCCGATCTTCCGCCGCATGCAGCGCCTCATCGACGGCATCAACCGCGTCATGCGCGATCAGCTGTCGGGCATCCGGGTGATCCGGGCGTTCGCACGCGAACCGCTCGAACGGCAGCGGTTCGCCGAGGCCAACCAGGCACTGTCGGACACCGCGCTCGACGCCGGCCGCTGGCAGGCGCTCATGCTGCCGGTCACGACGCTCGTCATCAACATCTCGAGCGTCGCGCTGATCTGGTTCGGCGGTCTGCGCATCGACGCCGGTCACATGCTGGTCGGATCGCTCATCGCATTCCTGGCGTACTTCATGCAGATCCTCATGGCCGTGCTCATGGCGACCTTCATGTTGGTGATGTTCCCGCGCGCGTCGGTGTGCGCGGACCGCATCACGCAGGTGTTGTCGACGCGGGCCGAGATCGCGAGTCCGCCGCAACCCGTGCGCCTGCCCGCCATCGCGGGTGACATCACGCTCGACGGCGCGACCTTCAGCTATCCCGGCGCCGATCGCCCAGTGCTGCAGGATGTTTCGTTCACCGTGCCGCGCGCGACCACGACCGCCGTGGTCGGCTCGACCGGTTCGGGCAAGTCGACGCTGCTGGCGCTGATCTGCCGGCAGTACGACGTCACATCCGGCACCGTCCGGGTCGACGAGACCGACGTGCGCGATCTCGACATCGAACAGTTGTGGTCGGCGATCGGCCTGGTACCCCAGCGCGGATATCTGTTCTCGGGCACGGTCGCCGAGAACCTGCGGTATGGGAAGGCCGACGCCACCGAGGACGACATGTGGGAGGCGCTGCGGGTCGCCGCGGCCGACGACTTCGTCCGTGCCCACGCCCTCGGGCTCGACATGCCGGTGGCGCAGGGCGGCAACAACTTCTCCGGAGGACAACGCCAACGACTCGCGATCGCCCGGGCCGTGATCCGCCGGCCGGCGATCTATCTGTTCGACGATGCGTTCTCCGCGCTCGACGTCCACACCGACGCGCGGGTGCGGGCCGCGCTGCGTGACGTGTCAGCCGACGCGACCAAGGTCATCGTGTCGCAGCGGATCTCGACCGTCGTCGAGGCCGACCAGGTGATCGTCGTCGAGGACGGACGCGTCGTCGGCATCGGAACCCATGACAGCCTGTTGGCCGACTGCCCCACCTACGCCGAGTTCGCAGAATCGCAGTCGATCGCCGCCGGAGATCACCGATGACGGGCCCGATGCTGCGGCGCGGCGCCCTGCCGCAGGCCCCGCCCGAACGCACGCGCGATTTCAAGGGTTCGGCGCTGCGACTGGTCAAACGGCTGCTGCCGCAACGTGCGCTGGCTATCACGGTGATCCTGCTCGGCGTGGCCGGTATCGCGATCGGCGTCATCGGCCCGAGAATCCTCGGGCACGCCACCGACCTGTTGTTCAATGGCGTCATCGGACGCGAACTGCCCGCGGGGCTCACCAAAGAGCAGGCGATCGATGCCGCGCGGGCACGGGGCGACTCCACGTTCGCCGACCTGCTGTCCGGCATGAACGTGGTACCGGGGCAGGGCGTCGACTTCGGTGCGGTGGCGCGCACGCTGGCCCTCGCGCTCGGCCTGTATCTGCTTGCCGCGCTCTTGGTGTGGTTGCAGGCCCGCCTGCTCAACGTCACGGTCCAACGCACCATGGTGGCCCTGCGGGCCGAGGTCGAGGACAAGGTGCACCGACTGCCGTTGTCCTACTTCGACTCCCGCCAGCGCGGTGAAGTGCTCAGCCGCGTCACCAACGACGTCGACAACATCCAGACGTCGGTTTCGATGACGATCAGCCAACTGCTGACCGCGGTGCTGACGGTGTTCGCGGTGCTGGTCATGATGCTGACCATCTCGCCGCTGCTCGCCCTGCTCGCCGTGGTCACGGTGCCGCTGTCGCTATGGGTGACCCGATGGATCACCCGCCGATCGCAACGACTGTTCGTCGCGCAGTGGCGCAACACCGGCCGACTGGCCGCCCACGTCGAGGAGACCTACAGCGGCTTCACGATCGTGAAGACCTTCGGTCACCGCGCGGCCGCACAGCAGCGGTTCGCCGAGCTCAACGACGAGGTCTATCAGTCCAGTTTCGGCGCGCAGTTCTTCTCCGGCCTGGTGGGCCCGGCGACGATGTTCATCGGCAACCTGAGCTACGTCGCGGTCGCGGTCGTAGGCGGATTGCAGGTGGCCACCGGGCAGATCACGCTGGGCAGCATCCAGGCGTTCATCCAGTACGTCCGCCAGTTCAACCAGCCACTGTCCCAGGTCGCCGGGATGTACAACACGCTGCAGTCCGGGATAGCCAGTGCGGAACGGATTTTCGATCTGCTCGACGCCGACGAGCAGACCCCCGACGACCCAGCCGAACTCGACAATCGCACGGGAAGAGTCGAATTCGAACGCGTCAGCTTCAGTTACCTGCCGGACACCCCGGTGATCGAGGATCTGTCGCTGGTGGCCGAACCGGGCAGCACCGTGGCGATCGTCGGGCCCACCGGCGCGGGCAAGACGACCCTCGTCAATCTGCTGATGCGCTTTTACGAGGTCGATTCCGGGCGCATCCTGGTCGACGGTGTCGACATCTCCACCGTCAGCCGCCAATCGCTGCGCTCCTCGATCGGCATGGTCCTGCAGGACACCTGGCTGTTCGGCGGCACGATCTACGACAACATCGCCTACGGCCGGCCGGATGCCACCGAGGACGAGGTCATCGAAGCCGCGAAGGCGGCCTACGTGGACCGGTTCGTGCACACATTGCCCAACGGGTACGAGACGCGCGTGGACGACGACGGTGGCAGCATCAGCGCCGGCGAGAAGCAGCTGATCACGATCGCCCGGGCGATCCTGGCCCGGCCCCGCCTGCTGGTGCTCGACGAGGCGACCAGCTCGGTCGACACCCGCACCGAGCTGTTGATCCAGCATGCGATGACCGAGTTGCGCCGCGACCGCACGAGTTTCATCATCGCTCACCGGCTTTCGACGATCCGCGACGCCGATCTGATCCTCGTGATGGTCGCCGGGAAGATCGTCGAACGCGGCAGCCACGAGGAACTGATGGAGCGGCACGGCCGATACTGGGAAATGACGCAGATCTAGCGCCCATTACAAACCGTAGTGTCGGTGTAATGACGCCCCGGACCGTGCACACGTTCTGCCGGTACTGACTGGCGTCGTGCGGCCTGGAGGTGACGGTCGAGGACAACCGGGTCCAGAAGATCTCGGCCGACAAGCTCAACCCGCACAGTCGGCACGACTTCTGCGCCAAGGGCCGCACCGCGGCTCAGGCGCTCGAGCATCCGCGGCGGTCAGCGACCGCCCGCGCCGAGGCGTCGTGGTGATCGACCACGGCTGGGGTTCAAGGGTTTTCGATCCGTACGGCGGTGCACCGCAGTCCTACGGGGTGAACCGCAACGTGCTGGCCGACGGCACGTCGGTGGATCCGCTGTCGCAGACCTCGACGCTCGGATCGGTCTACGTCGGCGTCGAGCGCGTTTAGACCCCAGGGCCTTCGGCACGCAGATCGTCGACGGTCTTCATCGCCTCGCGGAGCTTGGCCAGCCACTCTTCGGTGTGTTCGCCGACCAGTCGCACGGACCAGGCCAGCGCGTCGGAGCGCGACCGAGCCACACCGGCGTCGACCAGGGTGTCGAGCACCTGGCGTTCAGGCTGCCGTAACCGCGTCATCACCGGAACGGCGATGTGGGTGAACAGAATTCGTTCCGGCGGCGTCCCGACCTCGACACCCCAGGAGACCTTGCGGCCGAACCGGTCCTGCGCCTCGTCGGCGATGCGCATCCGTTCACCGCGGGTCTCTTCACGGAATCGGGCGGCCCGCCCAGAGGCGCGTGCCTCGCTTTCACCGTCGGCAGGCTCGGGTAGGCGGCCGATGACGGTGATTTCTTCACGGTCGACGATCACGGTCGGATCGCCGGCGAACCAACTTTCGGGCAGGCGTCCGGCGAACCACTCCGCCGCTTCGCCCGCGTCGTGGCGATGATGTTGACGCTTCATGATTACATGATTACACCGTTACACCCCTGCTAGGGCGGCGTTCGCCATGAGCGAACATGGTGGCGTCCGGTCAGCCGCGCTTCATCAACAACGCTGCGCCGCCGGCCAGGATGAGGGCCACCAGCAGTAGGCCCGCCCAGCCCGCACCGAACACCCACCACACGACGCCCAGCGCGACGAGCACCGGTGAAGCGGCGAACAGCACCATGCCGGGGTGCTGCTTGAAGACCGCGAGCGCGCCTTGTGCACGGATCGGGTCGATTTCCTTTGCCATGCCACCAGAATGCCAGCGTTCGGCACGCCCCGGGCACGGATGAAGGGTGTTCGCACCGGCGCCGGTGGCCTAGTGTCGATTCCGGTCCCGTCGTACCTCAACCCAAGGAGTGAATCCGTGAACGGTCCCCGCCCTGGTAGCTGGCTGCCGGATCCCGAAGGCCGCTACGAGTACCGCTGGTGGGACGGGCAGGCCTGGACCGACCAGGTGTCACACCAAGGCCAGGTCGGCCGGGCGCCGCTGGGCGGGCCCCCGCCGGGAAGCGGCGCGCCCGCGTCGCCGGCCGCACCCGAGCAGCCTCAGCACCAACCTCAGCACCAGGCCCAGCCGCAGCCGCAGGGCGGCGACGGATTCGCCGGGATCACCGGCGATCTCATCGACGGCCGGTTCAGCGAGAAAGAATCGGCCGCGATCGCGAACCAGAACGACCGGATGCTGCGGGTCCGCCTCGGTGAGCCCTTCATGGCCCGCCAGGGCTCGATGGTGGCCTACCAGGGCAACGTCGACTTCGCGTTCGAAGGTGGCGGCGCGAGCAAGTTCCTCAAGAAAGCCCTCACCGGCGAAGGTCTGCCGCTCATGCGCTGCCAGGGGCAGGGCGACGTGTTCCTCGCCGATCAGGCCAATTACGTTCACCTGCTGCACCTGACCAACTCGGGCCTGTCGATCAGCGGCAAGAACGTCCTCGCGTTCTCGTCGAGCCTCGACTGGAACATCGAGCGCGTCAAGGGCGGCAGTATCGCGACGGGTGGTCTGTTCAACACGACGTTGCGCGGCAGCGGCTGGGTCGCGCTGACCACCGACGGTCCCCCGGTGGTGCTCAACGCCGGCGAGGCACCCACGTTCGCCGACACCAACGCCGTGGTGGCATGGTCGTCGCACCTGCAGACCCAGCTGAAGACCAGCTTCAAGGCAGGCGCGCTGATCGGGCGCGGCTCGGGCGAAGCACTGCAGGTGGCATTCCATGGCAACGGCTTCGTGATCGTCCAGCCTTCCGAGGGATTGACCATCCCGGTCCAGTGACGACGTCCGCCTGGGACACCGGCGTCGAGAGCGACGGCTATGCCGGGCATCCCGGCTTGCGCTACCGCAGCGCACCGGGCTCACCGGCCGAGTTGATCGGCGCCACTGCTCATTTCACCGATCGCACATTCTTGGTCCACGGTGCCCGGCGAATCACCTACAGCGGCTTTCGCCGGGCACTCGGGCCCGCCGCCGAGTACCTGACGGGCCTGGGCGTCCGGCCCGGCGACCGAGTACTGCTGTTCGGCTTCAACAGCCCCGAATGGGTTGTCACGCTGTGGGCGCTGTGGCTCACCGGCGCGATCCCCGTGCTCGGCAATCGGTGGTGGGGCGCCGCGGAGATCGAGCACGCCGTGACGCTGCTGCAACCACGCCACGTTTTGACCGACAGCGGGTCTGTGTTCACCGCGCCGACGAGCGCGCTGAGCGATCTTGCGGCGGCCATCGACAACCCAGGCGATCAGGAACCGGAACCGGGACCGCAGCCCGATCCCGACGACCCCGCCCTCATCCTGTTCACGTCCGGCAGCTCGGGCATGCCGAAAGCCGTTGAACTGAGCGGCCGTTCGGTGATCTGCAACCAGCAGAACATTCTGGGCCGCACCAATCGCTTTCCGGATCTGATTCCGGCCGACGCCCCACAGGTGGTCAGCCTGGCCACCACGCCGATGTTCCACATCGGTGGACTGTCAAGCCTCGTCACGCACTTCCTCACCGGAGGCCGGATCGTGTTGACGCAGGGCCGCTTTGACCCCGGACAGATCCTGCGGCTGATCGAAGCCGAGAGAATCCAGATCTGGGGCGCGGTCCCGACCATGGCCGTACGCCTGCTGGAGCACCCGGACTTCGATCGCTTCGACCTGACGAGCCTGCGCTCGTGGCCGCTGGGCGGTGCCCCGGTATCGCTCGAGCTCCTGGACCGGATCCGGGTGAAGCTGCCCAATCTGCGCCGACGCGGCCTGAGCAACACGTGGGGTATGACCGAAGCCGGCGGCTTTCTCACCGTCGCCGATGGGCGCGACCTCTTGGAACGGCCCGGTACGGTCGGCAGGCCGTACCCGGTCGTCGAACTGCGGATCGACGCGCCCGACGAGACCGGGACGGGCGAGGTGCTGGCCCGCTCCCCCGCCGTCATGCGCGGCTACGTGGGCGGATCCGAACCCATCATCGACGCCGAAGGTTGGCTGCACACCGGCGATCTCGGCCATCTCGACGCAGACGGCTATCTCTACATCGACGGTCGACGCAAGGACATCGTGATACGGGGCGGCGAGAACATCGCCTGCCCGCACGTCGAAGCCGCGCTGACGACACATCCCGCGGTGGTCGAAGCGGCGGCGATCGGGCTGCCACATCCCGACCTCGGGGAGGAGCTCGCGGCCGTCGTCGTCTACCGGGAGGGCGACACCCCGCCCACCGAGGATGTGTTGCGCCACCATCTGTCCGGCCTGTTGTCGTCCTTCGCCATCCCCACTCGTTGGCTCATCCGTACCGCGCCGCTGCCCACACTCGCCGGTGAGAAGGTCGACAAGAAGTCCTTGGCGGCCGAATTCCCTTCCACCGGTTAGAGTCTCGCCGCGAGTCGAGCGTCCAGGTGCCGCCCACGGTCGAGCGCATACAGCGCCAGGGCAGAAGCCACCCCGACTCCCATCAGGCCGAGCCACACCAGCTCGGCCAGACCGGCCGCACGGGCGGCGCCGATGACGGTTCCGGTCGCCACGTTGCCGAGCAGGATTCCGACGCCGACGATCGTGTTGTAGAAGCCGTAATGCGTGGCGACCAGACGGTCGCCCGAAAGCGCCACGACCGTGTCCATCTCGAACGGGAACACCGCCGCCGAACCGAGCGCCAGCAGCGCGGCGGCGAGGATCAGCGCCGCCACGGCCACGGGTGAACCGAACCGCCCCGCGTCGGGCACCACCGCCAGGGGCACGAATGCCACGGCCAGCAGCAACAACCCGACCACGAGGCTGCGGCCACGCCCCCAGCGGGCCGAGAACCATCGCGTGATACGCAACTGCCCTGCCACCGCGACCAGACCCGACACCACGAAGAGCGCTGCGACGAGGCCGGATTCGGATCCGGGCCACAGTGCCGCGGCCTGCAGCGGCAACGCGAGGTACACCTGGAAGGACAACACGTACGACCCGATCATCGCGACGGCGAACAGCAGGAAGGACCGGTTCGCCACGACACTGCGCCAGTCCTGCAGGACCGAGCTGCGCTCAACCACAGGTTCGGCCCGGTGCCCCGGCAACGCGAACAACTGTGCCACCGTAAGGATCGCGAAAACCCCGGCTGCCACTCCGGCTGTCACGCGGAAATTGAACGCCAGCAGTGCCATTCCGACCAAAGGGCCGAGCAGGATGCCGGCTTGATAGAAGACATTGAACGTGGCGAATGCCTGCAGGCGGCGCTCGCCGGCGTCGGCCGCGAGGTAGGCCCGCACTGCCGGATTGAACAGCGCGCCGGCGAATCCGGTTGCCGCTGACGCGATCAGCATCGCCGGTAGCGTGTCGGCCACCACGAGTAGGCCGAATCCACCGGTGCGCAGCAGGCAGCCGGCCACGATCAGCGGCTTGTACCCCAGCCGGTCGGCCAAGGTCCCCCCGACGATGAACATGCCCTGCTGGGAGAAGTTACGCACGCCCAGGACCAGTCCCACCGCCCACGCGGCCAGCCCGAGCGGACCGGCGAGATACCCGGCCAGGTAAGGCATCAGCATGTAGAAGCCGAGGTTGATGCCGAACTGGTTGACCATCAACAGCCGGCTGGGCAGGTCGAAGCTGCGGAACTGGGTGATCAGACCGGTCATCGCGGCACCGCCATGGGATCCACGACCGTCGTGCATCGCGTCCACGATCCGACCACCCGGTCACCCGGCCGGTCGATCACCTCGGGCTCCCGCGGCGGCGGACCGTCCAGCAGGCCGTGTTCGCGGCAGTAGTCGTCGTTGTAGACGGTGTCGAAATAGCGTTGCGGGCCATCCGGGAACACCGCGGCGACCGTGGTGTCGGCCGGGTGGTTTCGCGCGGCCCAGCCGGCGACCACACTGACCGCGCCGACACTCCAGCCACCGCTCGCGTAGTAGGTCGACGCGAGGGTTCGGCATGCCCACACCGCCTCGGCAGGCGCGATCCAGTGCACTTCGTCGAACGCCGCATAGTCGACGTTGCGGGGATAGATGCTCGAGCCGAGGCCGCGCATGATCCGCGTGGCCGCCGGCTGGCCGAAGATCGTCGAACCGATCGTGTCGACGCCGATCAGCTTGAGCCGGGGGTTGGATTCCCGCAACACGCGGGCCACCCCGGCGGAATGGCCGCCGGTGCCCACCGAGCAGACCAGCACATCGATCCGGCCGAGTTGCGCGGCGAGCTCGAGCGCCAGCGGGCGATATGCGTCGACGTTGTCGGGGTTGTTGTACTGATCGGGATACCACGAGCCCGGGTGTGCCGCGAGCAGCTCGGCGACCCTGTCGCGGCGGGCCTGCTGCCATCCACCCTTAGGATGTGGCCTGGTGACCGGCTCGATGTCGGCGCCGTAGGCGGTCAGCATGCGCGCGATGATCGGCTCAAGACCCGGATCGGTCACCAACGTCACCGGATGGTGGTAGACGGTTCCGGCGAACGCCAGGCCGAGTCCGAGTGTGCCGCTGGTCGATTCGATGATCCTGGCGCCGGGCTTCAGGTCGCCGCGGCTACGGGCGCGTTCCACCATGTGCATGGCGGGCCGGTCTTTCATGCCGCCCGGGTTGTAACCCTCCAATTTGGCCCAGAATCCGCGGCCGTCGCCGGTGAAGGGCGCGGAGATCCAGAGGGCCGGAGTGTGTCCGACCATGGTGTTGGGGCCGCGGTTTCGCCGCAGGCCGGCATGTGTTGTGCGGTGGTCTTTGAACAGGACGTGGTTCATGCGTCATCGTTTCTGTATTCGTGCCACGGCGCGCGTGGCAGCCCGTCTGGACAGCGTTGGGCGGTGTGCCGCTTGGCACGTGCCCGGCGCTGCCGATCAGCGGCGCGAGATACAGAACCGGACGAGTCGAGCTCGGCCGGTGAGGGTGGGGGCCTGGCGGTCGGGCGGCCCCCGTGACGGTCCTACGGCGAGGCAACCCGTAAGCAGAGCGCAACCGATACCGATGGCCACCAGAACGAGTAGGGACAGAACCGTCGCCGCACGTGGAAGTACGACATTGGCGAACGTCTCCGGTGCGTGTGGAGCACTGTTGTCGTCAGCGTGCGGGTGATCCACGATCACCGCGGCCTGGTCGCCGATGGCCGCCGCGACGGCGTGTGGATGGTGTACCGCATGATCATGCGACGCCGGCTTCCACTCACCTACGATCGCCAACATCCAGCACGCAATCGCCGCTACGACCACGAATCGCAGCAGTGAGCTCATTTGAATCGACGCAACCGCAAGCTGTTGCTGACCACGAACACCGACGAGAAGGCCATCGCGGCACCCGCCAGCATCGGGTTCAGCAGACCGGCCGCGGCCAGCGGCAATGCGGCGACGTTGTATGCGAAGGCCCAGAACAGGTTGCCCTTGATGGTGGCCAAGGTCTTGCGCGACAACCGAATCGCGTCAGGGGCGGCGCGCAGGTCACCACGCACGAGGGTGAGATCGCTGGCCTCGATGGCGACGTCGGTTCCGGTTCCCATGGCAAGGCCGAGGTCGGCCTGCGCCAACGCCGCGGCGTCGTTCACCCCGTCGCCGACCATCGCGACCACGTCGCCCTCGGCCTGCAACCGCTTGACCACATCGACCTTGTCCTTGGGCAGCACCTCGGCGTAGACCTCGTCGATGCCGACCTGGCCGGCGATGGCCTTGGCCGCCGCTTCGTTGTCTCCGGTCAGCATGATCGGCTTGAGCCCGAGTGCGCGCAGTTGGCTGATCGCCTCTGCCGAGGTCGGTTTGACCGCATCGGCCACCACGAGGACACCGCGCGCCTTGCCGTCCCACCCCACGGCGACAGCGGTGCGGCCCTGCGCCTGCGCGTCGTTCAGCGCGTCGGTGAGCTTCGGCCCGAGCGGTTGTGACCAGTCGGACAGCAGGCGGCTGCGGCCGACCACGACACCGTGTCCGTCGACAACCCCTTGCACGCCAAGGCCTTCGACGTTGGTGAAGCCTTCGACCTGCGGCAGGTCACCGACTTTGTCCTTGGCGCCCTTGGCGATCGCGCGGGCGATGGGATGTTCGGAGGCGTCCTCGACGGCACCGGCCAGGCGGAGAACCTCGCCGGGTTCTTCGTCGTCGGCGACGATCACGTCGAGCAGTGTCATCGTGCCGGTGGTGACGGTTCCGGTCTTGTCGAGCACGATCGTGTCGACCCGGCGAGTCGATTCCAGGACCTCGGGCCCCTTGATGAGGATGCCGAGCTGCGCGCCGCGGCCCGTGCCGACCAGCAGCGCGGTGGGTGTGGCGAGTCCGAGCGCACATGGGCAGGCGATGATCAGCACGGCCACCGCCGCGGTGAACGCCGCGGCGACCGATCCCCCGGTGCCGATCCAGAAGCCCAGGGTGCCCACCGCGAGCGCGATGACGATCGGCACGAACACGCCCGAGATCCGGTCGGCCAGCCGCTGCGCCTGGGCCTTGCCGTTCTGCGCGTCCTCGACGAGCCGGGCCATCTGCGCGAGCTGGGTGTCGGACCCGATCCGGTTGGCGCGCACCACGAGCCGGCCGCCGACGTTGACGGTCGCCCCGACCACCTGATCGCCGGGCGCCACCTCGACGGGCACGGATTCGCCGGTGAGCATCGACGCATCCACGGCTGACGACCCGTCGACCACCACGCCGTCGGTGGCGATCTTCTCACCGGGCCGCACCACGAACTCGTCGCCGACGGCCAGTTGGTCGATCGGGATGCGTTGCTCCGCACCGTTTCTGCGCACCGCGACGTCTTTGGCGCCGAGCTCGAGCAGTGCCCGCAGCGCGGCACCCGCGCGGCGCTTGGACCTGGCCTCGAAGTACCGGCCGGCCAGGATGAACGTCGTGACGCCTGCGGCCACCTCAAGGTAGATGTTGCCGCTGCCGTCGGTACGCGATATCGCCAGGGAGAACGGATGCGTCATTCCGGCGACCCCCGCGGTGCCCCAGAACAGCGCATACACCGACCACCCGAACGCCGCGATCGTGCCCATCGAGATCAGCGTGTCCATGGTGGCGGTGCCGTGGCGCAGGTTGAGCCACGCCGCGCGGTGGAACGGCAGCGCACCCCACACCACCACCGGCGCAGCCAGCGTCAGCGAAAGCCACTGCCAGTTGGTGAACTGCAGCGCAGGAACCATCGCCATGGCGATCACCGGCACGGTCAGTACGGCCGACACGATGAGCCGGGTGCGCAGTGCCTGCAATGCCCCGGTGGGGTCGTCCTCGTCAGTCGCCTCGGCGGTTGTCTCCGCTTCGGGCAGCTGCGCGGTGTAGCCGGCGGTTTCGACGGCCTCGATCAGCTGCTCGGGGGTGACCTCGCCCGCGACGTCGACGTGCGCCTTCTCGGTCGCGTAGTTCACGGTCGCGGTGACCCCGTCGAGCTTGTTGAGCTTGCGCTCGATGCGGGCCGCGCACGAGGCGCAGGTCATCCCACCGATCTGCAGTTCGACCGTCATGGCGACTCCTCTCAGTGGCTGTGGCCGTGCCCGTCGGGCGCAGTTCCCTGCTGCCCGGTGGCCGGCACGGATAGGGTGAATTCGGCCGTTCGCACCACGTCGCGGTGCTTGAAGTCCAGATAGAGCCGGTACTCACCGGCGCTCGGGAAACCGGTGTGGAACCCGATCCCCGGACCGGCCGGGGTGGCCGGGTCGGCGGGGTCACCCATCGGATGCACGTGCAGGTAGTCGAGGTCTGCGGCGCGCAGCGCGACGAGGTGACCGTACGCACCGAGATACGGCTGCAGGTCGGTGACGGGCTTTCCGTCACGACTGACCGAGAGCGTGAGTTCGGACGACTCGCCCGCCGTCGGCGCACCGGCGAGGGCCACGGTATAGCCGTCGACGGTCGTTGTCGTGGCCGGAGGCGGCAGCGGACGCGGCCGATAGTCGCCTGCGACACGCAGATCGGCACCGAGGGTCGTCGCGTCGCCGCCCCGCGGGACGAAATCGGCGAATACGCGATAGTCGCCGGCCTCGGAAAAGTTCAATGGGATGCTCCAGATACCGGTGTCATCCATGGTCGGGTGTACGTGTTGATACCCGGCGAGGTCGCGTCGCACCACGATGAGGTGCAGTTGTTTTTCATGGCTTTCGACGTATTCGGTCACCGCGGCGTTCGAGCCGTCGACGATCCGGAACCGCACCGGCACCTGCTTGCCCGCCTGCACGAGCGGTTGCGCGAGTTCCAGCGTGTAGGCATCTTGCTCGTCGGTGGCCGCCGGCTCGGGGTGATCGGCCGGTGCGCTCACCGGTGCGTCGACCGGCCCCCACAGCGTCCCGAGCCCGAGTGCGACGGCGAACACCACCGCGAGGGCCGCGGTGTACGCGGCGATCTTCTGGGGCGCGTTCATGGCGTGACTCAGCTCGCTACCTGGTAACCGGCTTCGGCGACGGCCTCGGCGATCGCACCTTCGTCCAGCTCGGTGTCGCTGGCGATGGTCACGAGGCCGGTTGCGAGGTCGACGTCGACCGTGGTCACGCCGGGGATGCTGCCGACCTCTTCACGCACCGAGCTCGCGCAATGTCCGCAGGTCATGCCGGTGACGGTGACGGTCTGGGTGCTCATGCGGTTCCCTTCTACAGTCCGATCTTCGTTGTCCAATTCATACTATACCCCCCTAGGGTATTAACGTGGGCTCTCATGCACCATAAGGGAGTGGATCGAATACCGGGCGGCTACCGTGCCCTCGTCGTCGACGACGAGGTCCCGCTCGCCGGAGTCATCGCGAGCTACCTCACGCGCGAACAGTTCGAGGTCAGCATCGCCCACAACGGACATGACGCCGTGCGGCTGGCGCGCGAAGTCGACCCTGACGTCGTGGTGCTCGACCTCGGCCTGCCCGGCGTCGACGGCGTCGAAGCCTGCCGCCAACTGCGCACGTTCTCCGACGCCTATGTGGTGATGCTGACCGCGCGCGATACCGAGATGGACACGATCGTGGGCCTGTCGGTCGGCGCCGACGACTATATGACCAAACCGTTCAGCCCGCGTGAGCTCGTCGCCCGCATCCGCGCGATGCTGCGCCGGCCCCGCACCACGACCCCGGCCGCCGACGCCCGCGTGTTCGGACCCCTGCGCATCGACGTGGCCGGGCGTCAGGTGTTCATCGACGACGAGCCGATCATGTTGACGCGCACCGAGTTCGATGTGCTTGCCGCGTTGTCGGCCCGGCCCGGCGTGGTGCTCAGCCGTCGTCAACTCCTCGAAACCGTCTGGGAACCCACCTATGTCGGCAACGAGCACCTCGTCGATGTGCATATCGGTCACCTGCGCCGCAAACTCGGCGACGATCCGGCCGCGCCGCGTTTCGTGACGACGGTCCGTGGCGTCGGGTACCGCATGGGTAGCGGGCAATGACCGCCAGACACCGCCCCGGCCTCGGTGCGCGACTGTTGCTCGCGCAGGCGCTGGTGCTGGCCATCGGTGCCGCGACGATCGGGCTCGTGGCCGCGATCGTCGGGCCGCCGCTGTTCCGTGAACACCTGCACCGGGCCGGTGTGTCGGGGCCGTCCGCCGAGCAGATGCACGCCGAAGAGGCCTACGTCTACGCCACGCTGATCTCGGTCGGCGCCGCCCTGTGCGTATCGGTGCTCGCCGCGCTCGTCGTCACCTGGTACTTCAGTCGGCGGCTGCAACGGTCGGTCACCGACGTGGCACGCGCGGCGACCGCCGTGGCCGACGGGCACTACGACTCGCGGGTACCACCCCCACACCTCGGCGACGACTTCGACACCCTGGCGCGTGCGTTCAACCAGATGGCCGGCCGCCTCGAAGCGGTCGATGCCGGCCGTCGCCAACTGTTCAGCGATCTGGCGCACGAGATACGCACTCCCATCTCGGTTTTGGAGGCTTACTTCGAAGCGGTCGAAGACGGGGTGAGAACGCTTGACCCCGAAACCGTTTCGATGCTGCGGGCACAAACCCACCGACTGGTCCGATTCGCCGACGATGCCGCCGCGCTCGCGCACGCCGAGGAGAGCCAGGCCACCTTCACCCCCGTCGCGGTTTCGGTACACAGCGTGGTGGACAGTGCGGTGACCGCAGCACATGACCGGTTCGACACCAAGGGCGTGACACTCGAGTCTCACATCGCACCGGAAGTGCCACGGCTGTGGGCAGATCCACATCGGCTCGGGCAGGTGCTGGGCAATCTGCTCGACAACGCCCTGCGGCACACCCCGCCCGGCGGCCGCGTCTCGATCGAAGCCCGCGGCCACGACGGCACCGTCACGCTCAGCGTCGCCGACACCGGCGAAGGCATACCCGCCGAACACCTCCCACACATCTTCGAGCGGTTCTACCGGACGGACACCGCACGCGACCGCGACCACGGCGGCTCCGGCATCGGCCTGGCCATCGCCAAGGCGCTCGTCGAAGCCCACCGTGGCCGCATCAGCGTCGAAAGCACGGGTGCTGGAACCACATTCACCATCACCCTGCCCGCCGATGGTTAAAGCGAGCCGAGCAGGCCACGCATGGCGTCGATCTCCTGCTGCTGCGTGGTGACGATCGTGCGAGCCATCTCGACGGCATCCGGGAACTGACCGCCGTCGATTTCGTCCTGCGCCATGGTGATCGCCCCTTCATGGTGCGCGATCATCTGGGTGAGGAACAGCTTGGCGGCTTCGACACCCTGCGCGTTCCGCAACGCGGTCATGTCGGCCTCCGACATCATCCCCTGCATGCCGGCCATTCCCCCGGACATGTTGCCGTGGTCCATGTTCCCGTGGCCGCCGGTCATGGGCGGCATCGGCGGGTTACCCCACTGGTCGAGCCAGCGCTGCATCTGCTCGATCTCGGGACCCTGCGCGCCCTTGATCTGGGTCGCCAGGTCGGTCACCCGCGGGTCGATGCCCTGCTTGGCCAGCAGCATGTCGCTCATCTCGACGGCCTGCTGGTGATGCGGAATCATGTGCTGGGCGAACATCACGTCGGCGTCGTTGTGCGCCTGGGACTGGGCGCTGACCTCGCTGGACGCGGTGACCGATGCCGAGGGACCGGCCGCCGTCGGTTGGGTTTCGCTGGTGTTGCTACAGCCGGCTGCCACGGCGACCGCGACGAGTGCGCCTGCGCCGACCAAAGTTGTTCGTTTCCACATGACTCCGAGCCTGCCGACTGTCGATGTGGCTGCCCTCGTCGTTCTGTGAAGATTCGATAAAGGCTCAGCTCTGCGATCGCGCGCGGAAGAGCTTGACGTCGCCCTTGATGCCTTTCAGATGGCGCGCGCCGGCGAAAGACCAGGTGAAGCGGTCCGGATCGCCGATTGCTTCGCGCGTGGACTCGGCCACCAGCACCGTGCCGGGCCGGGCCACGCCCGTGACGCGGCTGGCCAGGTTCACCGGGCTGCCGAACCAGTCGCCGGCCCGGCTCACCGCGAGCCCGGATGCCACACCCACGCGCAGCCGCGGGAAATCCTCGTCGGTTTCGGTGGCGGCTACGAGCGCCAGCACGGCATCGAGCAGCGCGGCCGGATCGGGGCTCACGAGCATGACGGCATCCCCGATCGTCTTGATCAACCGCACCGGCGGCACGGCAACCTCCCGCGCGGCCTCTGCCAGCCGATTGGCCAGTCGCTCAAGGTCTTCCGGCGGGACCACCTCGCCGAGCCGCGTGAACCCGACGATGTCGGCGAACGCGACCGTGACCAGCCGGGCGCCGGGCAGCGGCACGCCCTCCTCACGCTCGGTCGCGTTGACGGCCTCGGTCTCCATCGCGTGGCGCAGCTGGACGAACAGCAGGTCCTGAATCATCGGCCCCAGCAGCGGAGCCGCCTCGGCCACCAGGGCTTCCGACGCCTGCGCGGTCTCCAACTCCGTGGCCCCCGGCTCCAGCACGGCTGCCAGCGCGGCATAACGCATCACCTCGGCCGCACGGCTGAGCCCTTCGGAGAGCACGCGGTTGATCAGGACGATCTGGTCCGGGTCGATCCCGAGCTCGATGAATCGCTGCGCGAAGGCCACCGCCTCCGCGTCCGCACGCAACAACACCGCGGCGTCCGGATCCTCGACCGTCGGTAATCCCATCGCCCGCTGCAGCCGCTGCAACAGTTCGAGGTCGATGCCGCTCTGCTCGCTGATCTCGCGCGCCGAGACATAGCTCCCGTCATCGCCTGCGACGCGTCGCGATGCCAGCAGCATCGGGTTGATGGCGTCGCGGATCTGGTCGGCGCATATGCCGCGGGCCAGAAGCCAGTCGATCAGCTCGGCGCGTTCGGCACGCGCGTCGCCCTCCAGGCCGTCGAGGAGCCCCGCCGTATCGAGCTCGGTCTGTTCAGACACCCCGTCACGGTATCCCGCGGGCCGCCCGCACGGCCGGCGCCGTCGAAGAGGTGAGAAGCGTTGACAAGTCTTGGGGATACCGCACGTCGACGGCCACCGAATCCCCGAAGCGGTACGGCTTGCCTGCCACCAGACCGACGAACTGCTTACGCAGGCGCGACATCTCGGCGCGGACCGTCACCACCCGCGACCGGTCACCGTAGAGGTCTTCGGCGAGTTCGGGCGCCGACCGCCCTTGCGGACAGGTGGCCAGCACCAGCAGGATCTCGGCGTGTCGCGTGGAGATGCCCCGCCGCCAGCTGCCGAACTGGCCCACCATCTCCAGCGACGGTTCGTTCCCGTCCCGTAGATCGAGGGTCACCCGCGACACCATGGGGCTGGATTCGGCGTCACTGGTGACCCGCACCAGCCAGCCGTCCGGCAGCGACTCCACGTCACACATGCCCAGCGGCGGGATCCACACCCGTCCCGGCATTCCGTTCTCCGGCAAGAGGATTCGGTTGTGCAGCGGTAGTGAGTCCACCGCCGCGACCCACCCGTGCGGATCGACCGCGAGCGCGGGACTGCCCATCCGGGCGAGGATTGGCGCCGACACCGTACGCAACCGGTTGAGGGTGCGGTCGTGTGCTTCACGCAGTTTCGACTCGGCGAGCCGGGCCACCAGATCGACGAGTGCGACCGTCGTCGGGTGCACTGTCGCGGCGGGGCCGGACACGTCGACGATCCCGATCACATGACCGGTGCGCGGATCGCGGATCGGCGCACCCGCGCACGTCCAGGGGTGGTGGCTGCGCAGGAAATGCTCGGCGGAAAAGATCTGCACCGCGCGGTGGGAGGCCAGCGCCGTTCCGATGCCATTGGTACCGACCGAGCTCTCACTCCACGACGCGCCCTCGATGAAGCCGAGCCGGTCGGCGAAATTGAGCACGCGCGGCGAGCCGGAACGCCACAGCACCCGGCCCCTGGCATCCGCCATGACCAGGATGTTGTCACCCTCCTCGATCACAGACTCCAGCCCGCGCGAAACGTCGTCGAGGACCGTCAGCAACCCCGAGGACTGCCGCAGCATGTCCAGCCCGCTCGTGTCGATATCCGGCGGAAAATGATGCTCGGGATGAATACCCTTGCCCAGCAGCCGATTCCACGAGTCGGCGATCAACGCGCGCGGCCGCGCCGGTGCCCGGGCGCCCGACATGGTGGCGTCGTAGACCTCCGACAGCAGCATGGCGTAGCGCCGCGGGTCGTCGCCGGGCGCGACCGCGGGCTCAGGTACTGACGAACCGGCCATCACCCACGATTGTGCTCCACGTCACAAGTTAATGCCGACTCGCCCTACCGATACACCAGGCCGCCGTCGATCAACCCGGCCTGCCCGGTCATGTACGCCGCATCGGGCCCGGCCAGGTAGGAGACGAATCCGGCGACGTCATCGGGGGTTTCCGGCCGGCCGAGCGCGATGCCGCCGACGTACTGCTTGAACGTCTCGCCGACCTCGGCTCCGGTCAGTTCGGCGAACCTCTTGTCGATCTCCACCCACATGTCGGTGCCGACGATGCCCGGGCAGTACGCGTTCACAGTGATACCCGCCGACGCGTACTCCTTGGCCGCGGCCTGGGTCAGCCCGCGCACCGCGAACTTGCTCGCGCTGTACACGCCGAGCATCCCGAAACCGTCGTGACCGGCGATCGATGACGCGTTGATGATGCGGCCGGGTCGGCCGAGCTCGATGAACTTCGCCGCGGCCGCCTGGATGCCCCACAGCACGCCGTCGACGTTGATCGACCACACGCGCGCGACCTCGGCGGGCGTGACATCGGCGATCGGCCCGACCAGGGCGATGCCGGCGTTGTTCACCATCACGTCGAACCCGCCGAGTGCGTTCGCGGCGTGCTCGACCGCGGCATACACGGCGTCGCGGTCGCTGACGTCGGCGACGAACGTCGTCGCCTTGGAACCGATCGCAGATACCTCGTCGGCCACCGCATCGATGCCGTCGCTCGCCACGTCGACCAGCGCGACGTCGGCGCCGTCCCGAGCCAGCCGCAGCGCGATCCCGCGTCCGATACCCCGGCCCGCGCCGGTGACCAGCGCGACCTTGCCTTCAAGTGACATGTGTTCTCCTACTTGGTTTCTGGATCAGTTGGCGGGATCGACGAGAACCTTCATCTTGGTTCCCGCATGCAGGGCCTCGAACCCTTCGTCGATGACATCGTCGATGCCGATCGGCGTCACCCAGCCCGTGGTGTCGTACACGCCTTGCGACATCAGCTCGATGACGGCTTCGAAGTCGGCGGATGTGTAACACAGCGAGCCCTGGATCCGGGACTCGTTCATCACCAGGTTCAGCAGCGGCGTCGTGAGCGGCTTCTCGTAGATCGCCACGCTGATCGTGGGCTTGCGGGCACCCACACTGGCCGTCGCCGCCTCGATGGCCGGCGCGACCCCGGCGGCGTCGAACGCGGCGTCGGCCCCGCGGCCCTCGGTGTGGTCGGCGATGAAGGCGGGGACGTCGATCTGGGTGGGATCGAGGGTCTTGGCGCCCAGCGCCTCGATCGCCGCACGCCGGGTGGGCGACGGCTCGGACACGAACACCGAGTCGAGACCTTTGCCGCGCAGTGCGAACCACAGACCGATGCCGATCGGGCCCGCACCGAAGATGACCGCGGTGTGCAGCGGACCCACCTCGCCGAGGGTGGCCGCGTGATAGGCCACCGACATCGGTTCCACGAGCGCACCGAGCTCCAACGACACGTTGTCCGGCAACCGGTGCAGCATGTTGGTGGGCACGACGGTGTATTCGGCCATGCCGCCGTCGGACATGAGCCCGTGAAAGCCGATCTGCTGGCAGATGTTGTATGTGCCGGCCCGGCAGGGAGCACACTTTCCGCACCGGTAGATCGGTTCGACGGCGACCCGGTCGCCCGGCGCGAAGTCGGTGACGCCCGGGCCGACGTCAGTGACGGTGCCCGAGAACTCGTGACCCATGGTCAGCGGCAACTGCTGGCCGGTCAGTGGATGCGGCTCCGTCGGCACAAAGATCGGGCCCGCATAGTATTCATGCAGGTCAGTGCCGCAAATCCCGTTGAATCCGACCTTGAGTTTGACGGTGCCCGGCCTCGGTTGCGGCTCGGGAACGTCGGCGACCTCGACCTTGTTCGGTCCGTAGTACACGGCTGCTTTCATGTGGCTGTTCTAGGTGACCGGCAACACATGGCGTAAGAGTTGCAACCCGTTGCGCCTTGTTTCCGCAAGCAAACAGACGCCTCCCTGCAACCCCGTGCAACCCTTGTCGCAACCTTGCCGCGCAGTGTGCGCTAGGCCACATGACTCAGACCACCGTTGCACCGCTGGCCACACTGTCACCGCAAGAGCGGGTCGACGCCTGGCTGGCCGAATTCGAGGCCGCGCTCGCCGCGCGGGACATCGACCGTGTCCTCGACAAGTTCGCCACCGACAGCTTCTGGCGGGACCTCGTCGCGTTCACCTGGAACATCAAGACGGTCGAGGGACACGAGGGCATCGGCGACATGCTGACGGCACGCCTGCACGACACCGACCCGTCGGGCTTTCGCACCAGGGAGACCCCGACCGAGGATTTCGACGGCGACGCCGTCATCACGTCGGCGTTCATCGAGTTCGAGACGGCGACCGGCCGTGGCAACGGGCACCTGCGGCTCCGCGACGACAAGGCCTGGACCCTGCTGACGACGCTGCAGGAACTCAAGGGTCACGAGGAGCGCAAGGGCGCCACCCGCCCGCTGGGCGCCGTGCACGGCTCCGACCCCGACACCCGGTCGTGGGCCGAGAAGCGGCTCGATGAGGAGCTGACCCTCGGCTACACCGAGCAGCCCTACATCGTGGTGATCGGCGGCGGCCAGGGCGGTATCGCGCTCGGCGCTCGGCTTCGCCAGCTCGGCGTGCCTGCGATCGTCGTCGACAAGCACGAACGGCCCGGCGACCAGTGGCGCAAGCGCTACAAGTCGCTGTGCCTGCACGACCCGGTCTGGTACGACCACCTCCCGTATCTGCCGTTCCCGGCCAACTGGCCGGTGTTCGCGCCGAAAGACAAGATCGGCGACTGGCTGGAGTTCTACACGCGCGTCATGGAGGTGCCGTACTGGAACTCCACGACGTGCCTGTCCGCGTCCTACGACGAGAAAGAGCAGCGCTGGACGGTCGAGGTCGACCGCAAGGGCGAACGCGTCACGCTGCGGCCCGTCCACCTTGTGCTCGCGACCGGCATGTCGGGCAAGCCGAACATCCCGGTGCTGCCGGGGCAAGAGCTGTTCCGCGGCGATCAGCACCATTCGAGCCACCACCCGGGTCCCGATCGGTACGTGGGCAAGCGCGCCGTCGTGATCGGCTCCAACAACTCCGCACACGACATCTGCAAGGCGCTCTACGAGAACGACGTCGACGTCACGATGGTGCAGCGGTCCTCGACACACATCGTCAAGTCGGACTCGCTGATGGAAATCGGCCTCGGCGATCTGTACTCGGAGCGCGCAGTGGCTGCCGGGATGACCACCGAGAAGGCCGATCTCACGTTCGCGTCACTGCCCTACCGCATCATGGCCGACTTCCAACGGCCGATCTACGATGCAATTCGCCAGCGTGACAAGGACTTCTACGCACGCTTGGAAGCCGCCGGCTTCGATCTCGATTTCGGTGACGACGACTCCGGGCTGTTCATGAAATACCTGCGCCGCGGCTCGGGCTACTACATCGACGTCGGCGCCTCGGACCTGATCGCCGACGGCAGCATCAAACTGGCGCACGGGCAGGTGGACCGGCTCACCGAGAACTCGGTGATCCTCGCCGACGGCACCGAACTGCCTGCCGACGTCGTCGTCTACGCGACGGGGTTCGGCTCGATGAACGGCTGGGCCGCCGACCTTATCGGTCAAGACGTGGCCGATAAGGTCGGCAAGGTCTGGGGGCTCGGCTCCGGGACCACCAAGGATCCCGGCCCCTGGGAAGGCGAACAACGCAACATGTGGAAGCCGACCCAACAGGAAAACCTGTGGTTCCACGGCGGCAACCTCCACCAATCACGCCACTATTCACTGTATTTGGCGTTGCAGCTAAAGGCCCGCCATGAAGGGCTCGCGACGCCGGTGTACGGCCTGCAGGAGGTCCATCACCTGAGCTGACGACCACACGACATGGCGCCCCGGACGTGACACCCCCACTCCGTTCGGGGCGCCCGCGTGTGTGTGGTGGGTGTGGTTGGTTGCCGAGTGTGTTTGGCCGCTGAGTGTCGGGCGCGCGTTGTCACGCCAGCGTGGCAATCACAGCCCACCGCCACTCCAACGTGACAAGCGCGCACCACACCCACAGCCAAACCCCCGCCACACCGCCCACTGTCACACCAGCGTGGCAATCACAGCCCACCGCCACTCCAACGTGACAAACGCGCGCCCGGGTATACAGACAAGGTGCGACGTTGGTTGTGGGGTGTGTCCGCGGTTCTGGTCGTGATCATCGCGGCGGCGGCGGGCGGGTATTGGGTTTCGAATGCGCGGACGTTCCAATTGGCCGGCCGACTGGTGGACCGAGTCGAGACGACGGACAAGGTGGTGGCGCTGACGCTTGATGACGGCCCAACAGATCTGACAGCCGAGGTGTTGAAGATCCTTGCCGACGCCCATGTACCTGCGACGTTCTATCTCACCGGCCGTGAATTGGAAGCAGCACCCGCGCAGGGCAAAGCCATCGCTGCCGCCGGCCACGAGATCGGCAATCACAGCTATTCGCACTGGCGCATGGTGTTGATGTCACCGGACACCGTGGCAGACGAAGTCGAACGCACCGATGCCGCGATCCGGGCCACCGGCTACCAAGGCCCGATCACATTCCGCCCGCCGTATGGCAAAAAGCTCTGGGCGCTACCGCATTACCTGTCCGAGCGCAATCGCATTTCGGTGACGTGGGACGTCGAACCCGATTCGGCAACCGGCGCTGACGCGGATGCGATCGTGGCGGAGACACTCGACGAGGTTCGGCCCGGGTCGATCATCCTGCTGCACGTCATGTACGACAGCCGCGAAGCCTCGCGAGCCGCGATTCCCCGCATCGTTGACGAATTACGCTCCGACGGTTACCGATTCGTCACTGTATCCGAACTGCTGAAGTCCGGTGGCTGAGACTCTGTACGGGCTGGCGCCCATTGCCGACGCGCGATCGCGCGTGCTGATCCTCGGCAACATGCCGAGTGCGATGTCGCTGGCCAGTCAGCAGTACTACGGCAACCCGCGCAACGCGTTCTGGCGGATCACCGCCGAGATCCTCGGATTCGATCACCAGGCCCCATATCTCGAACGGGTTGCGGCGTTGCAGGACCACGGCGTCGCCGTCTGGGATGTCCTGCGATCCTGCCGGCGGGTCGGCAGTCTGGACTCGGCGGTCGAGCGGGACAGCATGGCGCCCAATGACTTTGACGCGTTCTTCGCGGCGCACGACGGGATCGCCCGTCTGCTGTTCAACGGCGCCGCCGCCGAGGCGAACTTTCGTCGCCTGGTGGCCGAGCCGCCGATGCCGACAGTGCGGGTTCCGTCGACAAGCCCAGCTCAGACCATGCGGTATGCGGACAAGCTGGCCGCCTGGCACGCCGCGCTCAGTCTTTAGGCGAGGCCGTCGACGACGTCCTTCGCTTCCTTGAGGCCTAACCCGGTCTCGTCACGCAGCAGCTTGATCGCGGCGATCTTATTGCCCTGCAGTGCCAACTGGCGGACAATCGCACTGGCCACAATCTCACCGGGACTGCCGACCGGCGTCGGCGTAACCGGATGACCCGACGCGGACGCGGCGCGCTCCAACGCTGCGACCCGACGCTCCAAATCCTCGATGCGTCGCTGCAAATCGGCGTCAGAGCTTCCCAAGATTCCCATGCTGCCAGTGTGACATCAGGACGCCGATCGGTTCAGCACGCCACATCGACGTAGACGGTCTCCGATATCACCGTGGTGTTGATCGAACCCCCTCCGCGCGAGTCACGCGTCTCGTGCCGCTGTCCGGCCCGCACCCGTTGCACCGCGCAGTCTTCGCTTTGCGCACCGCCCACCCGGTTGACGATGACGTTGTAACCCTGAGCCTTGAGATCGTTGACGGTCCGGTCCACCGAGGACGGACCAGTGGGGGCGGCATTGGCCGTCGCCGTTCCCACGGTGAGAGCTGCTGCGACGGCGACACCGAGTGCGATGTGATACTTCATGACGGCTACTCCCTGAAAGATGCCCGCGAAGTGGGCGGGCGTGTTGACGATTACCCTCTTAACGCTAAGATCAGTTGCGCCCGTTGGGTATTCACCGATAGGGAATGCATATATTCGATAGAAACTTCACAAATTTGGGTCGGGTAGGCGGCCGAGAACCTCCGCGGGGAGTCTGCTGAGTTGCCCACCTCAAGTCATCGCGGTCATCGCGATCGGGTCAAATCCGCGCCCCTTCCTCCCCGCCGGTGCCCGGCGGGTTCACCATCGACGACTTCGCCGGTCGATCACCGCGACCGTTGCGTCAGCGGCCCCACAGGCGTCACGCGCACCATCAGCGAACGTGGAAACGTCATCTTCGGGACTGCGTGTCGCGGCAGCCCGCTGCGCGCGCAGTGCACCGCTAGCATGGACGGTAGAACCCCTCAAGATCGAACCCCACGAAGCACTCCAACGCGCCGCCCGCAAGAGATAGCGAAAACCCGCCTGGCGCAACGAATACCGCCGATACTGATACCGATGATGGTGGAACGCACCATCGCCTGGCTGACCCGAGGCAACCACACAGTCCGTTACCGCGGCGTCCGCCGCAACGACCACTGACTACACCATCGCAGCGCCGCCCTCAACTTGCGTTGCCTGCTCGCCGTGGGACTCCGCGACACCGGCACCGCCGGGTTCATCGCCTGACCATAAGCCGAGCCTTGCCACGCTCTGAGGCCAGAAGCCACGCTCAATACCGGCGGAGTGATCTCGACCGTGTCGACCTCCAGATCCGACCTCAGTGCTTCAGACCCCGCCCCACAACCCTCTAATCCAGCAGACTCCTAGACGGCCGCGAGCGGTCGTGCTACGTCGCGGGTGTCGGCCGCCTGCGGTCCGGTCGCCTCCGGCAGCTGGATGCGGAATGTAGTAACACCGGGCCAAGATTCGGCGGTTACGGTGCCATGGTGAGCCTCGACGATGGAGGCGACGATGGCCAGGCCGAGACCGGTGCTGCCGGCCTGGCGGGAGCGCGATGTGTCGGCCCGCACGAACCGCTCGAACAAGTGAGGTACCAGGTCACCCGCGATTCCGGGGCCGTCATCGGTGACGGTGAGCTCCACGCGACGCGATCCGTTGTCGTCGGAGACCGCGCGCGCTCCGACCACGACGGCGGTACCCGGCGGGGTGTGGGTGCGGGCGTTGGACAACAGGTTTGCGAGGGTCTGATGCAATTGGGCTTGGTCGCCACGGCACCACAGTGGCCCGTCGGGAATCTGGCTCTGCCAACGGTGTGACGGCGCGATGACGGCGGCATCGTTGACCGCGTCGCGCACGATATCGGCCACATCCACCAAGGTGTCGTCGATGTCGTGGCCTTCGTCGAGGCGCGCAAGTAGCAGCAAATCGGACACCAGTGCGTTCATCCGCTTGGATTCGGACTCGATGCGGGCCAGTGCGTACTCGGTGGTCTCGGGAAGCGTTGCGCTGTCCTGGCGCGTCAGCTCCGCGTGGCCGAGAACAGCGGCCAACGGCGTACGCAACTCGTGACTGGCGTCGGTGATGAACCGCCGCATCCGCCGGTCCGAGGCTGCGACCTCGGCCAGGGCTCCGCCGACGTGGGCCAGCAGAGTATTGAGCGTATGCCCGAGCAGCCCGACTTCGGTGCCCGGGTCGGCTGCTTCCGCGGGGACACGCACGGTGATGGCGTAGTTGTCGCGGTCCAACGGCAGCTTCACGACCTCGGCCGCTGTCGCGGTGACGCGTCCCAGCGGGCGCAGCGCATGCCGGACGATCACGAAGGTACCGAGTCCTGTGATCAGAAGCGTCAGCGCGGTGAGCGTGTAGACGATGATGTTCTGCTGGGTGATGGCGCGTTCGGCGGCGCGGTTCGACACTCCGGTGACCAGTAGTTCGCCGGCGTCGCCGGCACGGGCATCCATCCGGTAGTTGCCGAGCCCGGGCAGGTGGACGGTGGTGGGGCCGCCACCGTTCCAGGCCCGGTCACCGATGACGTCGGTCGCCGAGCCTGGTGCGCGTTGCGCCTCGCCATCGCCGAAGAGCGCGGAATCCACCACCACGCCGTCGCGGATCAACGCGACAATGTTGCCCGGGGCCTGGCCCACCAGCTGGGTGAGCGGCTTCATGGTCCCTGGTGCGGGCAGTGACCCCGACGGAGTCGGATTGGACCGGAACTTGACCACCGACGCGCCGAAACCATCTGCGGCGGCGTCGAGTTGACTGTCCACCATGCCGTCGACCGTCTTGCAGAGCGTGGTCGTCGACAGCACCCCGACGACGGCGACGACCGAGAGCACCATAGTTGTGACAGCGACGACGAGTTGCCTGCGTAGGGTCCAGGTGCGCCACCGGCGCAGCACGCGGTTCACTGCGCCGGCCGAATCAGGTACCCGGCGCCGCGCACCGTCTGGATCATCGGAGCGCGGCCCGCGTCGATCTTCTTGCGCAGATACGAAACGTACAGTTCAACTACGCTGGAGCGGGCCGCGACATCAAATCCCCACACGCGCTGCAGCAATTCCTCGCGGCTGAGCGCTCGGTACGGGTTGCGCATCATGTAGCGCAGCAGGTCGAATTCGGTCGAGGTCAACGACAGCGGCGTGCCGTCGCGCAGAACCTCACGGCTCGCGGCCCGCAGCTCGAGGTCGCCGACAAACAAGATTTCGTCGGCCTCCGGCGTCGTATACGCGATCCGGCGGAGCAGACCCCGTAACCGGGCGACCAACTCCTCGAGGCTGAACGGCTTGGTCAGGTAGTCATCACCGCCCGCGGTGAGCCCGGCGACCCGGTCGGCGACGGAATCCCGTGCCGTCAAGAACAACACCGGTGTGTAGCGGCATGATTCGGCCGGAGCGCGGATCTGGTCGAGCACGCTGAAGCCGTCCGCTCCTGGCATCATGATGTCGAGCACGATGACGTCGGGGGCGTGCTCCTGGTACTTCGCCAGAGCGTCACGCGCGTCGTGCGCCGTCTCGATCTGCCAGCCCTCGTAGTGCAGCGCCCGGCTGACCAAACCGGTCAGGGCCCGTTCGTCATCGACCAGCAAGACCCGGATGGGCGTCCCGTCTGGTCTCGTCATCTTCGGCAGCTGTCCCACAATCGCCCTGCGGCGTGCAGAACCGCCATCCTCAACAGGCACTGCGGTCCCTTCCAACAACGCGGTCACGCGACCAGTCTGAACGTCCACAGGCAGGTCGGGAACCGAACACATAACAATTTCACAGATTCGGCACATGAGCGAAGTTGTGTAATCGCTATGGAAAGCGTGATCCGGTCATCGTTGCTCCCGATGATGGAGCACGACGAGCAGTTCAACGACAGCGCCCGGAAAGGTGTGCCTTATGCCCGCATTGTCCGTCCCGCAGATCGAGCAGCGCCTGCGTTCACAGTCGCAGGTCGGCATCGGTGTCTTTCGCATCGTCATCGGGCTGTCGTTCGGGATGCACGGGACGATGAAGCTGTTTGGCTGGCCCGATGGCACTGCCGCGGCGCTGGGCGCCTGGCCGATGTGGTGGGCCGGCGTGCTCGAAGTCGTGCTCGGTAGCCTGGTCACGCTCGGCTTGGGTACCCGGGTGGCGGCCTTCATCGCGTCCGGCATCATGGCCGTCGCCTACTTCTGGGTGCATTTTCCAGATGGCTTCTGGCCTAGCGTCAACGGGGGTGAGAGCGCCGTGCTGTACTGCTTCGCATTCCTGCTTCTGGTCTTCACCGGGCCGGGCGTCCCTGCCGTAACCGGGATTCCGCAGTCCAGGCGGTGATTCGGCCTCTGGAGGGATCCTTGTTGCATGCCGGGCACACCGTGATCCTCGACAGAGTAAACCCTATCCAGATCACTCGGGAGGCGTGGACGGACGTGGCCGTCAAGGCTCGTGCATGGTCGTTCGATGTCGAGGTCAGCTGTGGCGACGCGCCGCCATCGCGACCGCGTCAAGCGCGGATGCCCGATCTGCGACGGGCTGGTGGTTCCGACGTGGGGCGCAGGTGCAGAGCCGCGAGTACCAGCCCTGGGCGCCGACCCGGCAGCCGACGACATCGTGGCGGCCATCCGCGCGCGGTCAGGCCCATGACGAACTGTTCAGTCAGGCCCGTGCCTGGTGGCGTACTCTCCCGGCGTCCAGCCCAACATGGACCGGAAGTCGTTGATGAAATGCGCCTGGTCATACCAGCCCAGACGCACCGCCAGGTCGGCGAAGTCGACATCGGAGTTGCTTTCGATCTCCAACGCCGCCTGCTGCAACCGGTATCGGCACAACACCCACTTAACCGGCACGCCGACGTAACGGCAGAACACGCGCTGCGTGGTACGGACGCTCCACGGCGAATGGTCCATGACCTGCTCGACGCGATGCAGGGTGCCGTCGTCGCGCATGCGCTCGATCAACGGGGTCAGCCGATCAAAGACCTCATCCGTCGGGCCGGAGTAGGCCGCGATCGCGGCGTCGAGTCGCGCTCCGACCGTGGTCACGTCCTCTCCTAGAGGAATTGGCGCCCCGAACAACTCGTCGTCGACGGGCACGACGAGTCCAGTGATGGCACCGGCGTCCCTCCCGAACCGGGCCGTATAACCGCCCGGCAGAAACCGGGCGCCCACGACGGTGCCGCGTTGACTGATGGTGGTCCGGAATACCCGTGGCACCACGCCGTGCACAAGCGTGTTCGGCAGTGGATGGCCGTGGCGCGCGTCGTCATCACCCCACTCGCGGGTGAGATGTACCGAAGGGAAGGTGATGACGCTGCTGTCGAACGGACCGTCCTCGCGGCGGTCCCAACTGACCGACCAGAAATGCTCGACGAACCGGGCACTGTCCTCCGACGGCAACCAGCGGTGCAGGTCGAACGCCGACGTGCTGCCCGCGCGGCCCACCACGCCGCGCACTGGCGCGTTTTTCCAAGCGGCCACGAGATCAAGGCTACGAAACTGGCCACATGAGCGTTAAACCGATTCCGGAGGGCTACACGAGCCTGACCCCATTCATCTGCGTCGACGGGGCCGCCGCGGCCATCGAGTTCTACGAGCGGGTGTTCGGCGCGAAGGTCGTCGAACGGATGGACGGTCCCGACGGCACGGTCGCGCACGCCGAACTGGACTTCGGCGCGGGCCGCCTGCAGCTCGGCGACCCCCAGGAGGCATTCCAGATCGCCGCACCCACCCCGGGTGCCGCCGCGACACACTCGATCGGCCTGTACTGCCCGGACGTCGATGACGTCGTCACGCGGGCCGAACAGGCGGGTGCGACGATCCGTGAGCCGGCCCAGACCTTTGTCACCGGTGACCGCTTCGCATCGATCCTCGACCCGTTCGGCCAGCGCTGGACCGTGATGACCCGCGTCGAAGATCTGTCAGCCGAGGAGCGGGAACGCCGCGTGGCCGAATGGGCGTCCTCGAACGCTTAGCCCCTGAACAAGAACACGACGGCCGCCGTCGCGCCGAATGCCGCCACGCCGATGCGGAAGACGTTCGGCGAGATGTGGCGCACCAGCCGGATGCCGAGCGGAGTACCGGCGGCGGAGCCGGCGGCGAGGATCAGCGCGGTCTTCCAGTCGATTGCCGACGTCACCAGGAAGAAGATGCCCGCCACCAGGCTGACGAGACCCTGCATCACGTTCTTGATCGCGTTCTGCTCGGGCACGGAGGTGTCGAGGCACAGGCCCACCACTGCCAGCAGCAGAATGCCTTGTGCCGCACTGAAAAAGCCGCCGTACACGCTCACCGCGAACACGCACGGATAAAGCCACCCGCCATTTCCGGTGCGGCGCAGCCGTTTCACCAGCACGGGTTGGGCGGCCACCAGAAACGCGGCGCCACCGATGAGGTACGGCACGGCGGCGTGGAACAGGTCCGGCGGGGCGACCCGCAGCAAGCCCGCACCGCACACCGCCCCGAGGACACCGATCGGCAGTAGCCACACCAGGCCGGCGATGTCGCGAAGCACGCGGCGGTCAGTCCACGCGGCGAGCATCATCCCGGGTGCGAGACCGACGGTGTTGAGCATGTTCGCGCCGACGGGTGGCAGCCCGGCCGCCACCAGTGCGGGAAAAGTGACGAGCGAGCCTGACCCGGCCGCCGCGTTGACGGCACCGGCCACCACCGCAGCGGCCACCACCACAAGGTCAGCTGCCTGCATGTGAGACGGGTCTGCGGCTCTCGAGGTGCCAGTCGAGGATCTGCTCGCCGGTCCAGAACACAACGTCGTCACGGCGGCGCATGTACGCGAGTGCGTCGGCGAAGTACTTGGCGCGGTGCGGGACTCCCATGATGTACGGGTGCACCACCAACGCCATCACCCGCGCCGAGTCGGCGCTGTCGGCGTAGAGCTGATCGAATTGATCGATGGCCCGTTGGTAGTACTCCTGTGCGGGATGATGCTGGATGAGCATCATCGCGACGTCGTTGCACTCCTGCGTGTAGGGAATGTTGACGAGCGGACCGCGCTCGGTACGTAGCTCCACCGGCTGGTCGTCGAGCACCCAATCGCACACATAGCTATAGCCGGCGTCGACGAGAAGCTCTGGTGTTTCCCACGTTTCGGTGAGACCGGGCCCCAGCCAACCGCGCGGCGGGCGGCCCCACGCACGTTCGATGGCCTGTGTCGTGAGCTGGATGTCGACGCGCTCGTCGGTCACCTTCTGCATGTTCTTCTGTGTGTAGCCGTGGCCGATCGGCTCCCACTTGCGTGCGATCGCGACCTGTGTGATCTCGGGATAACTCGCGATCGCGCTGCCGTTGATCGCCAGGGCCGCGGGGACCTCGTGCGCGTCGATCGCCTGCAGCAGCCGCCAGAAGCCCACGCGGTTGCCGTATTCGTGCCACGCCCAGTTGGGCACGTCGGGCGTCGGCGTGCCCCCGGCCGGGGGGGTCAGAACCGTGCGGGGCATCGGTTCGAGCGGCGACCATTCCTCGACGTTGACGATGATCCACACGGCGAGCCGGGCTCCGCCGGGCAGTTGAAGGCGTGGCCGGTCGGTGATGGCGCTGTAGTCGATTCGTTCGTTGGGCAACATGGTGTACTCCTCAGACAATCGTGATGGTCAGGTCATGCAGGCCGGTGATCGCAGCCCGCACGCGGTCCCCGGGTACCAGCGGGCCGACGCCGGCCGGGGTTCCGGTGTAGATCAGATCGCCGAATTCCAGCCGGTACTGAGCGGACAGGTTCGACACGATTTCCGGTACCTTCCAGATCATTTGGGCGAACCGGCAGTGCTGGCGCAGCTCGTCGTTGACCCAGAGCGACAGTTCGCCGTCGGTCACCAGCGGGGCCGACAGGTCGGCCAGCCTGGTCACGGTCCCCACCGGCGCGGACTGATCGAACGATTTCCCGGCCTCCCACGGCCGCCCGGCACGGGCCAGCTCGCGTTGCAGGTCGCGGCGGGTGAGATCGATGCCGACCGCGAACCCGAAGATGTGGTCGACTGCCGCCTCCACTGGAATGTCCTGTCCGCCTTCGCCGATCACGATCACGAGCTCACCTTCGTATTGAAAGTCACTCGTGGCGGACGGGTAGCTCACCGCCGTGCCGTCGCCGACGACGGCGTCGGTCGGTTTCTGGAAGAAGAACGGTGCGTCCCGTTCGTCCCCTTCTTTCATCTCCCTGATGTGGTCGACGTAATTGCGTCCCACGCAGTAGATCCGACGCACCGGCAACGACGTGGGCTGCCCAGCCACGGGGATCTGTACGGGGTGACTGGTCGGGGCGGTGGGAATGGTCATGTCGTGGCTTCCTGTGGTTGGTGGACGAATGCGGAATCGGCTGGGCGGCTGAATTCTTTCGGCCGCAGCAGGAAGGCGAGCGCCGCGCCGATCAGCGACAGCGCGGCGAGCTGGATGAGGCCGGCACCCTGCCAGCCGGTGACCTCGACCAGCACGCTGAACACGTAACCCGCGAGGCCTGCCGGTACGTAGACGGCCGACACGAAGAGCCCGGCCGCCCGGCTGGCGTGCCGTACATCCACCGACTTCACCAGGCAGCCGGCGAGGATGACATAGCTGCCCGCACTGGCGAACAGACCGAACAAGAATGCCCAGACGGCATGCCACCACAGCTGATCCGGCCCTACGAACAGAGCGACGGCGCAGATGGCGACGAGCGTCTGCGCGCCGCCGATCGCCAAGCGGGGATCGATCCGGTCGACCAGGTGACCGCCGACGATCGAGGCGAAGGCCGCGAGGCCGGACAATCCGACGACCAGCCCAGCCGCACCGGTGGTGTAGGCGAGCTGGTCACGCAGATAGCTGGCGTACATGCCGATGAATCCGAAGTCCGCCAGTCCGAAAAGGATCGTGATGACCATGAGCACCATCGGGTTTCGGCTCAGCAGCCGCGTCGCACCGCCGACCTGGGTGGCGGCCGCACCGACAGCGGTGACCGCTTCGCTGAACCACGGCCGGACGGCGACGATCACCAGGGCTGCCAATGCGAGGCCGATCAGGCCGAAGGCGATCATCGGCGCACGCCACGTCTCGTAGTGCGACACGAGGGCACTGCCGAGGGTCGGCCCGATCAACGAGCCCATCGCGAAGGCCATGTTGACGCAGCCGACGGCAGCACCCCGGTGCCGGGTGAATGCGCTTGCCGCGATGGCGAATATCGCCGTGAGCTGCAGTGCTTCACCGACGCCTGACAGGACGCGCCACACCAACATGTCGGCAAAGCCGACCGACACGACGGTGAGTAGTGTCGCCGCGGAGAAGATCACCGTGCCGAGCACCACGACGTCCTTCCGGCGCATCCGCTCGACGAGCAGTCCGGCCGGGATCCCGGTGAGCCCCATGCCGAGTGCGAAGAGCGTGGACTGCAGACCTGCCTCGCCCAGGGTGAACCCGTACTCAGCGCGAACGTCGAGCAACAAGACCGGGAAAACCATGCGGTCCATGGCGTTCACGGTGTAGGCGGCCAGCAGCGCCGCGAACATCGCGACGGCCCAACGTGTTCCGGTTCTAGGCGATGACGGCATGTGCGCTGATCTCGATCTTCAACTGGGAACCGACCAGGCGGTTGACGCCGATGTGCGTCCGGCACGGCCGGTGGTCGCCGAAGAACTCCATGTACGCCTCGTTGACCGCGTCCTGCGCGTCCATGTCGGTGTTGTAGATCGTCACCTCGACGATGTCGGTGACAGTGCCACCGGCGGCCTCCAGCGCGATCTTCAGGTTCTTCAGGCAGGCCCGGGTCTGATCGGCGATGCCATCGGGCACGCGCAGCTCGTCCTCGTCGTGCGGGTGCTTGTGCACGAGCGGAAAGGCGGTGGCGCCCGACAGCCAGATGTGGCGCCCGCCGCTCGTGACGATCGCCGGCATGAACGGCATTTCGGCCGGGTCCGCTCCCGCGGTGATGAATTCCATGGCTTTCACAACCTCCTTGTGCAATCGATTGCAGAGATCGTAAGGCGGGTCACACAGCACGTCAATAGGGGTGGATACTTGAACCGCGGGCAGTGAAATGCCACGATCTATGCAATCGAACGCCAAGGAGGGGCAGGTGACGATGACGCCGAACGTGACGATGCAGGACGTGGCACGCGCCGCAGGCGTCCACACCGGCACCGTGTCGCGCGCACTCAACGAGGCGACCAGGGACCGCGTCAGCGCAGACACCCTTCGCCGCATCGACAAGGCCGTGCGCGAGCTCGGCTATGTCCCCAATCCCATCGCCCGCAGCCTTCGGACCGCGACGTCGAACACCGTCGGCGTGGTCATCCCCGACCTCACCAACCCACTGTTTCCGCCGATGATCCGCGGCATCCAATCAGTGCTCGACAGCCGCGGATTCAGCCCGCTCATCGTCAGCACCGACTACGACCCCCAGCGCGAAGCCGCGGCCATCTCGGCGCTTCTGGCCAGACAGGTCGACGGCCTCATCGTCGCGACGGCGCGGCTGAACGACCCGACGTTCGAGCAGCTCGCCGATCAGGGCACCCGGATCGTGATGATCAACCGGCGCATGGGTGGACGGGATCTCGACTCCGTGACGGCCGACGACGAAACCGGAATGGGCTTGGTCATAAGCCATCTCGCCGAATTGGGCCATGAGCGCATCCTCTGCCTGGCCGGCCCACAAGACACCTCCACCGGTGTGGCGCGATTGCGCGGATTTCGCTCCGCGGTCGAATCGCGCGGGCTGGACCGAGACCAGAAGCTCATCCGGATCTGCGAATCGTGGACGACCGAACAGGGCGCCATCCAGCTCGCGTCGGCGCTCGACGAGAACATCCCGTTCACCGCCGTCGTCGCGGCAACCGATCTGATCGCACTCGGCTGTTACGACGCCATGACCGAACGCGGCCTGTCCTGCCCGGCCGACCTCAGCGTTGCCGGTTACAACGACATGCCGATGATGGACCGGTTGGCTCCACCGCTGACCAGCGTCGCCGTTCCGCAATTCGACATCGGCCGCGAGGGTGCCCGGTTGTTCCTCGCGGGCATGGACGACAGCGAGCGCCTGCCCCGGACCATCCTGCTACCCGTGTCACTGAGCATTCGGGGTTCGACCGCTCCACCGGTTTAACCGCCGGCGCCAACGGCTAACGTGACGGAATGTCATGTGTGTTCTGCGCCATCGTGTCCGGTGAGGCTCCGGCGATCCGGGTGTATGAAGACGACGACTATCTGGGGATCCTCGACATCAGGCCGTTCACGCGTGGCCACACCCTGGTGATTCCGAAGCAGCACACGGTCGATCTGACCGACACGCCCGCGGCCACCGTCGCCGACATGGCCGCGATCGGCCAACGCATCGCCCGCGCCGCCCGCACGTCGGGTCTGCATGCCGACGGCAACAACATCGTGATCAACGACGGCAAATCCGCGTTCCAGAGCGTGTTCCACATCCACCTGCACGTGGTGCCGCGGCGCGCTGGTGACAAGTTCTCATTCGCGAAGGGCATGGTGCTGCGGCGCGACCCCGACCGCGAAGAGTCCGGGCGCCTGCTGCGGGCGGCGCTGGCACAACTCGACAGCGCCGAGCAGGATTGAGCCCATGAGCCTTCGGTCCCAGGTCGAGTTCGTCGGCCTCCGGTTATTGCACATCCACGATCTGATCTATCAGAAGACCGGCGGGCGCATCGGGCATCGGATGCCCGGGGTGCCGCCGAGTCTGCTGTTGCACACGACGGGCGCCAAGACCGGCCAGGCGCGCATCAACACGCTGAGTTACGCACGCGATGGCGAGAACTACGTCGTCGTGGCGTCGATGGGCGGCGCACCCCGGTCACCGGGCTGGTATCACAACCTCAAAGCGAATCCCAATATCGAAATCAATGTGGGCACAAAGCGTTTGAAGGTCACCGCGAAGCCGATCCTTCCGGACGATCCGGATTACGCGCGGCTGTGGAGGATCGTCAACGAGAACAACTCCCACCGCTATGAGGCGTATCAGAAGAAGACCTCGCGGCCGATCCCGATCGTGGTGCTGACGCCTTAGAACAGCTCTTTGGCCAACAGCTCGAGCGTGGTGTCACGCGCGGTCGCGGTGGCCGGGTCGGCACCGCGCCGAGCTGACGCGACGGGGTTGACCATGACCTCGTCGACGTCGAATTCCTCGGCCAGGGCCCGCACCTGATCGGCGGCCTCGGTCGGCGAACCGACGACGGCCCGTTGCAGGCCTGCCTGCACGACGGCCTGCGCCTGCGGCGTCATGGTGGTCGCCTCGGCGTCCTCGACGAGGTCGAGCGCGCCGAGCGGTTGCCCGGTGCGCAGCCGGCCCATCATCTGCAACTGCGGCAGCAGTAGCGCCTTGGCTTCCTCGCTGGTTTCGGCCACGACCGCGTTGACGGTCAGGAACGTGACGGGCTCGGCCGCCAGGTCGCTCGGCTGAAACTCGTCGCGGTACACGGCCAGCGCCTCGGCCGTGCCGTGCCCCGAGAAGTGGTGGGCGAACACGTACGGCAGGCCCTTCGCCGCCGCGAGGTGAGCGGAGTACATCGACGAGCCGAGCAGCCACAGCCGCGGTTCGGTGACCGCGACCGGAGTGGCCTTGAGCACATAGTTCTCCCGCAGCAGGTCACGCGGCAGCGGCACCCGCACACCACGCGCGCTCATGAGCGCGCGCACATCGTCGAGATACTGCGGAAACGCCTCGATATCGCGATCGTCACGGCCTGCGGCCCCGCGCAGGGCCAGCGACGTGACCGGATCCGACCCCGGTGCCCGCCCGATGCCGAGGTCGATGCGCCCCGGATGCGCGGCCTCGAGCAGCGCGAACTGCTCGGCCACCGCCAGCGGCGCGTGATTGGGCAGCATGACGCCACCCGAACCGAGCCGCAGCTGGTCGGTGTGCGCGGCCAGATGTGCGATCACGACGGGCGGGCTGGTGGCCGCGACCGCGGGCATGTTGTGGTGTTCGGCGATCCAGTACCGGGTGTATCCGAGCCGGTCAGCGGTCTGCGCGAGGTGTGTCGTGGCGGTCAGGGCGTCGGCGGTGGTCTGGTCGGTACGCACCGGGACGAGGTCGAGGACAGAAAGCCGCATGACAGCGTCAACGTCATCGCCCGCCGGGTTCGTTCCCGAGGCTGCCGAGCGATTTGGCCGTGGTGAAGATGTCGTCGAGCATCGCCTCGGTGAGCCGGCCGGTGAAGGTGTTCTGCTGGCTGGGGTGGTAACAGCCCAGCAGCGTGACCTCGCCATGGGCCGTGGTCAACGTCGCGGTGGCCCCGTGACCGAATTTGGGCGCGGGCTTCGGACGGTCGGCAATCAGGTCCAGTGCGGCCCGCCACGCGAAGGTTCCGAGCGCGATGACGACCGCCACCGACGGCCCGACGAGACGCCATTCGGCCGCCATCCACGGCGCGCACGTGGTGCGCTCGGCCGGGTTGGGCGCATTGGCCGGCGGGGCGCAGCGCACCGCGGCCGCCATCCGGGTGCCGATCAACTGCATTCCGTCGGCGGCGTCGACGCACACCGCCTGGTTCGCGAGCCCCGCCCGGTGCAGCGCGGCGAACAGGAAGTCACCCGACCGGTCGCCGGTGAAGACGCGTCCGGTGCGGTTGGCACCGTGCGCGGCCGGGGCCAGGCCGACGATCATGATGCGGGGCGCCTCGGCTCCGAACCCGGGCGCCGGCCTACCCCAGTACGGCTGGTCGGCGAAGGACTTGCGCTTGGCCACCGCGACCTCCTCGCGCCAGCCGACCAGCCGCGGGCAGGCCCGGCACACCGAGACCAGGGCATCGAGTTCGTCGACCGAGTTCGCCCGGGCGGCCAGGCGGCGCACCTGGGCGGCCGTCTTCGCCTGCGGTGTGGCTGGGCTCGCCGGATCACCTGGCCAGCCGCTGCCGGGCGGAACCGGCGAGGTGAACAAGTCCCCGGTCCGGGGGTGAGCCAGCTGCATCCCGTCCACTCTGCCCGAAAATCCGTCGCAAGACGCGTAGGTGCGCTGTTACATTCGGCCGCGATACCCCATGACCAACACCAAACGCGGCCCACTGCTGCTGATTCTGTTCGCCGCGTTGATGGCAGGCGCCGGAAACGGTATCTCGATCGTCGCCTTTCCGTGGTTGGTGTTGCAGCGCAACGGATCCGCGCTCGACGCCTCGATCGTCGCGATGGCGGGCACGCTGCCGCTGCTCGTCGCGACCGTGATCGCGGGCGCCGCAGTCGACTATCTGGGCCGCCGACGCGTGTCGATGATCTCGGATCTGTTGTCGGCGCTGTCGGTGGCCGCCGTGCCGGTGCTGGCCCTGACGTTCGGCGTCGACGCGGTCAACGTCGCGGTGCTGGCGGTCTTGGCCGCGCTCGGCGCGTTCTTCGATCCGGCCGGGATGACAGCGCGCGAGACCATGCTCCCGGAAGCGGCCGGACGCGCGGGCTGGACCCTCGACCACGCCAACAGCGTGTACGAGGCGGTGTTCAACCTCGCCTACATCGTCGGGCCCGGAATCGGTGGCCTGCTGATCGCCACGGTCGGCGGGATCAACACCATGTGGGTGACCGCGCTCGCGTTCCTGTTCTCGATCGCGGCGATCTCGGTGCTGCGACTGGAAGGCGCCGGTAAGCCCGATCGCACCGAACTGCCAGAAGGCGTGTGGTCGGGCATCGTCGAAGGCCTGCAATTCGTCTGGCGCACACCGGTGCTGCGCACGCTGGCGATCGTCGATCTGGTGGCGACCGGACTGTACATGCCCATGGAGAGCGTGCTGTTCCCGAAGTACTTCACCGATCGCGATGAGCCGCAGGAACTGGGCTGGGTGCTGATGGCGCTCAGCATCGGCGGCCTGCTGGGTGCACTAGGCTACGCCGTGATGAGCAAGTACATGAGCCGGCGCGCGACGATGCTGACGGCGCTGCTGACCTTGGGCGTGGCGATGACGGTCATCGCGTTCCTGCCGCCGCTGCCCCTGATCCTGTTGCTCTGCGCGGTGGTCGGTTTCGTGTACGGACCGATCGCCCCGATCTACAACTACGTGATGCAGACCAAGGCCCCGCAGCATCTGCGAGGGCGCGTGGTTGGCGTGATGGGCTCACTGGCCTACGCCGCGGGCCCGCTCGGTCTGATCGTGGCGGGCCCGCTCGCCGACTCGGTCGGTCTGCACGCGACGTTCCTCGCGCTGTCGCTGCCCATGCTGGTGCTCGGCCTGGTCGCCGTCGGGCTGCCCGCGTTGCGTCAGCTCGACCGGACCTAGCGGATCTCGTTCCAGAGCGCTTCGTACTGCTGGGCAGCCGAGCTCTGCGGCGCGAAAGCGGTGACCGGAGCCCGTTTTTCGGCCATCTGCTCGATGACCGAAAGCGCCGGGATGTCGGTGCTCAAGATCCCCTGGCGTTCCTGCGACAGTTGCGCGACGACGTCGCGGTGGAGCTTCTTGCGCCGGTCCACCATCGAGAAGAACGCCTTGACTGCCGGCTGCCTGCCGTCGAAATCGCCCACGAAGTCCACCAATTGGTCGAACGTACGCACCGAGAGCGTCGCCGGGATCATCGGGACGAGCAGCGTGTCCACCGCATGAAGGACGTTCTCGGACACCAGCGAGATGCTCGGCGGGCAGTCGAGGAACACGACGTCGTACTCGTCTTCGAGTGGCGCGAGCAACTGCCGGATCCGGCGCGTCGGCCGCTTGGCGCTGTCCAGTTGCACGTCCATGTTGCGGTACGTGAAATCCGCGGGAACGAGGTCGAGCAGATCGAAATCCGTTGCCTTGATGGCCTCGTCGAGACTTCTGGTCCCCCGCACCAGCGCCTTGCTGCCGCCCTTGACCTTCGGCCGGATCCGGAACAGGTACGTCGCCGCACCCTGCGGATCGAGATCCCACAGCAGCGTGCGGTTACCCTCGCGCCCCGACAGATGCGCCAGGTTCACCGCAGCCGATGTCTTGCCGACGCCGCCCTTGATGTTGTACGTCGCGTAGATTTTCACCGGCGGATCAGCGCTTTCACTCGGTCTCTGTTCTCTCTTGCCAGGAATGGCTGCAGCCGGCCCACCAAGGCCGACCGCGCGCGCAGTTGATGCGCATCGAGCTGAGCGGCCAACTCGCCCATCGCCAGTACGGTGGCCGGAGGCGCCGAGCCTTCGTCCATCATGGCGGCCGCGAACTCGCGGACCGCCTCGCGCTGCACCTCGCCGTCCTGAAAATCCCCGAGCGTGTCCTGCAGCGCCTTGAGCTCTTTCACGAGCCGCCGATGCGGTTCCTCGGCGTGCAGCGGCCGGAAAACCTCGAGCAGGTATCGCAGCTCCTTGCACCGCTTGCGCAGCGAATGCACGTCCTCGCTCGGCGATTCGGCGGTGATGGCCTCGCCGCGCTTGGCGACTTTGTGAAACACCTTGCCGACACGTTCCCGTGCCAGGTCCGAAACGGTCTGGCCGGAAGCCGTTTCCTCGGCCACCCGGGCCAACTCGGCTTGCCAGTCCTGCATCAGCCGCTCGAACCGACGGGAACGCAGCCCCCGCACGAGGATTCGGCGCTCGGCCGTGCGGTGCTTGCGCAAGAACGTTCGGAACGGCGCGAGATCAGCCGGATCGGCCGAGGTGAGGCCGGCCGCCATCCGATCGAAATCGTGCAGGTAGACGTCGAGATCGCGCACCGGGGTGGTGAGGTCACCGAGCCACTTGAACTCGGACCCGAACCGTTCCGCCAATCCGTCGGGAAGCACATCGCCGACGAGCTTGAGAATCGACCGCGTGCGCCGCACCGCGACCCGCAGGTCGTGTAAGAACTCGATGTCGATGGCCGCGATGGTGCCGTCGACGTTGTCGGCGATGGCCTCGGCGAAGCGTTGCAGGACGGCCGCAACCGCCACTGCCGCGGGAGTTTCCGGCGTGAACTGTTCGGCCCGGCTCTGCGGTTTGCGCTCGGCGTGGGCCAGCGCGTCGTCGTACGACGTCGACTGCGCCGGGGTGAGACCGTCGACAGCCGACAGCCCCGCGGCGATGCGCTCACCGTCGCTGTCATAGCCGCGTAACGGCAGGACCTGAAGCCACCCCACGCCGTTGTCGCTGTGTTCGATCAGCAGCCGTGCGACCGTCTTTTCGTCGGAATTGAGCACGCGGCACTCCTGCACGGTCCCCTGTACCGCGACCACCGGTATCAGCGCTCGGGGCTCGATGATCGGCGACAGCACCTCACGCAGCCGTCCGGCGGGCAGGTTCTCGGCCATCGCGGGCCACTTCGGTGCCACCGGGCATTGCAGTTGCGTGCCATCCGGTAGTTGAGCGGTCAGCGGGCGGTCATCGACGAACCGCAGCGAGATACCCGCATCGTGCAATCGCCAGTCGAACGTGTCGATCCACGTGCGCGAAACCGCCCGGGCGGGCTCGGCGTTGAGCGTGTACTTCGGCTGCAATGCCTCGGCGACAGCGTCGATTGTGACCGCGCCCTGTGTGCTGAAGGCACGGGAGATCGTGACCATAGGGCAGAGATACTAGACATACTTCGTTAACGAACAGTTCATTCACGCTCGTAGCATCGAGGGGTGAGCAACGACGCATTAACCGGTCTGATCGCCCAACTGCCCGACGGCGTCGTCGTCACCGATCCCGACATCCTCGCCTCCTACCGGCAGGACCGGGCCGCCGACCCGGACGCAGGCACCCCCCTGGCGGTGGTCCGGCCGCGCCGGACCGAAGAAGTGCAGACGGTGTTGCGCTGGGCGAGCAAGCACCAGATCGCGGTGGTGCCGCGCGGCGCCGGTACCGGCCTGTCCGGTGGCGCGACCGCCCTCGACGGCGGCATCGTGCTGTCGACCGAGAAGATGCGCGACATCACCGTCGACACCGTCACGCGCACCGCCGTGGTGCAGCCCGGGCTGCTCAACGCCGAGGTCAAGAAAGCCGTGGCCGAACACGGCCTGTGGTACCCGCCCGATCCGTCGTCGTACGAGATCTGCAGCATCGGTGGCAATGTCGCCACCAACGCGGGTGGCCTGTGTTGCGTCAAGTACGGGGTCACCACCGACTACGTCCTCGGCCTACAGGTCGTGCTGGCCGACGGCACCGCTGTCCGGCTCGGCGGGCCGCGACTCAAGGACGTGGCGGGGCTGAGCCTGACGAAGTTGTTCGTCGGCAGCGAGGGGACGCTCGGGGTCGTCACCGAGGTCACGCTGCGGCTGCTGCCGCCTCAGCATTCGCCGTGCACGGTGGTGGCCACGTTCGACTCCGTCGAGGCCGCCGCCGGTGCGGTGGTCAAGATCACCGGCCGGATCCGGCCGTCGATGCTGGAGTTCATGGACGCGGTGGCGATCAACGCCGTCGAGGACAAGCTCAGGATGGGGCTGGACCGCACCGCGGCCGCGATGATGGTCGCCGCATCCGACGACCGCGGCGCCGCCGGTGCCGACGACGCCGCTTTCATGGCCGAGGTGTTCACCGAATGCGGTGCCACCGAGGTGTTTTCCACATCCGACCCGGATGAGGGTGAAGCGTTCGTCGCGGCACGACGGTTCGCCATCCCGGCAGTCGAGGCCAAAGGCTCGCTACTGCTCGAGGACGTCGGTGTACCGCTGCCGGCATTGGCCGATCTGGTGAGCGGAGTGGCCAAGATCGCCGAACAACGGGATCTGCTCATCTCGGTCATCGCGCATGCCGGCGACGGCAACACCCACCCGCTGATCGTGTTCGATCCGGCCGATGCCGACATGGCCGACCGCGCCCAGCTCGCGTTCGGCGAAATCATGGATCTCGCCGTCGGATTGGGCGGCACGATCACCGGCGAACACGGCGTGGGTCGCTTGAAGAGGCCGTGGCTGGCGGGTCAGATCGGCCCGGACGCGATGGAACTCAACCAACGGATCAAACGCGCGCTCGATCCCGACAACATCCTCAATCCGGGCGCCGCGGTCTAGGTAACGCCCACCAAGTACAACACTGCGCTTGTGCGCCAGGCGATCAACGCTGCGAAGACCACCAGCACGGCCACCGAAACCCCGGCCTGTATGGCGTTGCGACGCTGAGCCGGGGCGTATACGTAGGCCGCCGCGATCAACGCACCGGTGACCAGGCCGCCGACATGGCCCTGCCAGCTGATCGCCCCGGTTCCCAACGCCGGTCCGGCGAACGTGAACACCAGGTTGAGCACCACCACGGCTGCGATCATGCGAACGTCGAGGTTGAGCCGGCGGGCCACCACGAAGATCGCCCCAAACAGGCCGAAGATCGCGCCAGACGCGCCCGCGGTCTGGGAAAGCGGGTGCGACAGCAGGTAGACCAGCACCGAGCCACCAAGACCGCTCAGCGCATACAAGGCGCCGAACCGCAGACGGCCCAACCACGCCTCCAACGGTGGTCCGACGACATAGAGCGCCCACATGTTGAACAGCAGGTGCATGGCGCCGTAGTGGAGGAACATCGACGTCACCAGGCGGTAGTACTGGTCGTAAGCGGCAACGCTCGCAGGTTGCAGGGCGAAGTCTCTCTCCAAGTTGCCCGAGGCCATCTGCAGCACGAACATCACGACGTTCACCGCGATGAGGCCGTACGTGAGCAGCGGCGCGCCGGAGCGCTGCACTCCGCCGAACTGCGTGCGCGGCGCGCGCACGGATTTGGCGCCCTCGTTGACGCACTCCACACATTGGTGGCCGACGGCCGCCGCCCGCATGCACTCCGGGCAGATGTAGCGGCCGCAGCGCGTGCAGCGGACGAAGGTCTGCCGGTCGGGATGCCGGTAACACGTCGGCGTCTCGGCAGGTGACTGCGGCGGGTACGGGTAGCTCACCGGCCCGAGCCTAATGCGACGACACGAATAACTCGTTGCCCTATTGACACTCCACCGCTGACTGTCGTAGCAATAAGACATGACGGCTTATTTGTCTCACACCGCCTCCGACGCCCCCGCCAGGTTCGAGCTCGCGAACGCCGACACCTGGGCAAGTCCGTGGGCGATGTACGCCGCACTGCGCGACCACGATCCCGTGCATCACGTGGTCCCGGCCGAGCAGCCCGATCGGGACTATTACGTGCTGTCCCGGCACGCCGACATCTGGGCCGCGGCGCGTGATCACGAGACCTTCTCGTCGGCCCAGGGCCTCACGGTCACCTACGGCGAGCTGGAGATGATCGGGCTCGCGGACAATCCACCGTTCGTCATGCAGGACCCGCCGGTGCATACGCAGTTCCGCAAGTTGGTGTCACGGGGTTTCACGCCGCGCCAGGTGGAGGCGGTCGAGCCCAAGGTGCGCGAGTTCGTGGTCGAGCGGCTCGAACGGCTGCGGGCGAACGGAGGCGGCGACATCGTCACCGAGCTGTTCAAGCCACTGCCGTCGATGGTCGTCGCGCACTATCTCGGGGTGCCCGAGGAGGACCGCGCGCAGTTCGACGGCTGGACCGAGGCGATCGTCGCGGCCAACACCGCCTCCGGCGGTATCACGGCGGCGATGGGCACTGCGGGTGAAGCCGTCGCCTCGATGATGGGCTACTTCTCCGAGCTCATCGAGCGCCGCCGCCGTGAACCGCAGGACGACACGATCTCGCACCTGGTGGCAGCCGGGGTGGGGGCCGACGGTGACATCGCGGGCGTGCTGTCGATCCTCGCGTTCACCTTCACGATGGTGACCGGCGGAAACGACACCACCACCGGAATGCTCGGCGGCGCAGTGCAATTGCTGCACCAGCGGCCCGATCAGCGGCAGCTTCTGGTCGACGATCCCACGCTCATCACCGATGCGGTCGACGAGTTCCTGCGGCTGACCTCCCCGGTGCAGGGCCTGGCCCGCACCACCACGCGCGACGTCACGATCGGCGACACGACGATTCCCGCCGGACGCAAGACCCTGCTGCTGTACGGCTCGGGCAATCGCGACGAGCGCGAATTCGGCCAGGACGCAGCCGAACTCGACGTCCGCCGCAAGCCACGCAACATTCTCACCTTCAGCCACGGCGCCCACTTCTGCCTGGGGGCCGCGGCCGCGCGCATGCAATCACGGGTAGCCTTGACCGAATTGTTGTCGCGCTATCCAAATTTCGAGGTCGATGTGGACGCTGTCGTGTGGGCCGGCGGCAGTTATGTCCGGCGGCCGTTGTCCGTCCCGTTCCGGGCGGGTACCTGATGGCCCGCGACTGGCTGGCCGCCAAGCGCACCGAAGTCGCCGCCGACGCGATTCTCGACGCGGCCGACGAGCTGTTCACCCGCCAGGACGCGGCGACCGTCGGGATGCACGAAATCGCCTCCGCCGCAGGGTGTTCCAGGGCCACTCTCTATCGCTACTTCGAAAACCGCGAAGCCCTCTACACCGCATACGTGCACCGCGAGGCCCGCAGGCTCTACCAGGAGGTCAGCGAGCAGGTCGGCGGCGTGACCGATCCCGCGCAGCGGTTGATCGAAGGTGTCGTCACCGCCCTGCGGGCAGTCCGCGAAAGCCCGGCGCTGTCGTCGTGGTTCGCGACCGCCCAGCCGCCGATCGGCGGTGAGATGGCCGAGCATTCTGAGGTGATCAGGGCGCTCGTGGAAGGGTTCGTCCGATCCCTCGGCGCCGACGGTACCGACGACGGCATCGGCCGGCGGGCCCGGTGGCTCGTCCGGGTCATGGTGTCGCTGCTCGTGTTTCCCGGCGGCGACGAGGCCGACGAACGCGCGATGCTCTCGGAATTCGTCGCACCGCTCGTGGTGCCGTCAGCTCAGGCCACCCAGTAGGCCTGTGCCTTGATGGATTTGCGCGGGATGTTGTACTGCTCGCGGAACACGCGGGCGACTGCGCGGGTGGTGCGGTTGTTGCACGCGACCCAGCCGAAGTGATCGGCGGCGTCGAATGCCGATGAACTGACCGCTTCCACGAGTGCCTCGTCGTCGCGGTCGACCCAGGTGATGTCGGCGCCGGCAGCCACCGGCAGCTCACGATCGTCGTCGTGTCCGGCCTCCAGGAACACCCGTGCCGGGGCATCCCCGATCGCGTCGAGCAGCGAGTTGATGGCGGGCAGCGATGCGGTGTCACCGACGATGACGTAGCCCGCGGGTTGCGGCTCGGGCAGCGCGAAGTTGCTGCCGAGCACCGTCACCTCAAGGACATCGCCAGGCTGTGCTGCGCGCGCCCAGCGGGTGGCCACGCCGTCGTGCATCGCGAAATCGATGTCGACGGTGCCCGCCTCCCGGTCGGGGTTGGCCAGCGTGTAGCCGCGCTGATGCGCCCTGGCTCCGTCCGGAAACCACCCGCGCACCCACATCGTCGGGTGCAGACGCTGCTCGGCGAGCAGCCGCTCAGCATTGAAGTGCAGTCGCAGGTAGTGCGGGGTGAGTTCGGTGCGGCCGGTGACCGTCAGCTGATAGTCGCCACCCCGCCACAACTTGACGAGCGCACCTTCGATCCCGCGCGACGCCTTCTGCTCGGCCATACCCTCACAACCTTTCACCGGTTTCTTAGGTTAGCTTACCCTAACTTCACGGTGGTGGGGTCAGGACCGAACGCGCGTGAACCGGTGCAGCAGCCAGGCCGCCGGAAGAGTGAACGCCATGGTGAGCAGGAACAGGTTGACGATCGACCCGGTGTAGACCGGTGTGCGCATCACCTCGACCATCACGAGCTCCATGATGATCAGGTGGATCAGGAAGATCTCGTACGAGATCTCGCCGAGGAACACCATGGGCCGGCTGGCCAGGAAGCGGGTGTACCAGCCACGGTCGCCGAGCGCGGGCGGAGCCACCAGCAGGGCCGCGATGACCGCGTAGAAGCCGGTCTTGACCAGTGCCTCGCTCAGCACCGCGGGTGATGTCGTCGGCTCCCCCGCGATCGGTGTCGAGGCGATGAAGTAACTCACGACCGCCAGCGGCACACACACCATCGCGTACCCGCGCACCTTCATCTGTGCGAGCACGGTCAGCGCCATGCCCGCGACGAACCACGCCAGATAGGTGGGCAACCACAGGCGTGCACCGTCGGGCAGCCCGGTGGCGTGGTGCACGATGATCAGCCACACCGGCGACACCGCAGCCGTCGCGGCCAGGCCCGTCAACAGCAGCCACGGCCGCCACTTCCGCCGGCACAACACGACCAGAAGCACATACGCCAGCAGGGGCAGCACCACATAGAAGGCGGCCTCGACGGCCAGGCTCCACATCTGCGTAAGCCCTTGGTGCAGGAACGAATACAGGTAGTTGTCGGCGTAGATCTGCGTCAGGGTCAGGTTGCGGAACAAGCCCTCCCACGTGTGCCCGGGATTGGGCCCCGCCGTGCGGAAGTGGTACACGAGGTAGGCGATCAGGACCGTGACGACGTAGGCCGGCATGATCCGTCGCACGCGGTGCCATGCGTAGCGGCGCACCGACGGTGCGGGTCCGCCCGTCGCGGACGCCTTCACCCACGGCCGGAACAAGAGAAACCCGCTGAGCACGAAGAAGATCGGCACGCCGATCTCGGCGCGCGAGTACACGAGACCCAGATAGCCCTGCGGGTATTTGCCCGTGGTGTAGGCCGCGTGCGTCAGCACCACGAGCAGCGCCGCGACCGCGCGGATGCCCGTGAGAGACGCGACCCGGCCGGACGGGGATCGCGGTACGTCAGCTGATTCCAGGCCGCCCTGCACGGGCGGTTCGTTCACGTCTTTCGAAAGCGTCACTTCGCCTTCCGGCGAGGCTTGCCCGACCCACCCGTCCGGTCCCGGTGCTCCGGCCGCTCGCGCCGCGGCGCACGATCCGGTTGCAGATTGATCAGGACGCCGGAGATACGGGTGTTCTCCAACGCTTTGAGCGTCTTCTTCGGCAGCTTCTCCGGCAGCTCCACCAGCGAATGGTCGAGCCGGATGGTGATGTGGCCGAACTCGTTGCGATGCAGGCCGCCTTCGTTGGCGATCGCGCCGACGATGTGGCCGGGTCCGACCTTGTGCCGCTTGCCCACCGCGATGCGGTAGGTCGCCATGCCCTCGCGCGGCGGCCGCTCCTTGCGCGGCGGGCGCTCCCCCCGGTCCTCGCGCTCGCGACGCTTGTCCGGCGGCGGCTCGGTCATCAAGAACTCTTCGCCGTTACGCGACTGCAGGGCAAGCGCCGCGGCGATGTCGGCCAGCGGCACGTCGTTGTCGCGCTCGTAGTCCTCGATGAGGCGACGGAACAGCTCGATGCCGGGCGCGTTGAGCGTCTCGGAGATCGAATCGCGGAACTTGGACACCCGCTGCGCATTCACGTCTTCGACACTCGGCAGTTCGGCCTCGACGAGCTTGGACCGGGTGGCCTTCTCGATCGACTTGAGCAGATGGCGTTCGCGCGGCGTGACGAACAACAGCGCCGTGCCCGACCGGCCGGCCCGTCCGGTGCGGCCGATGCGGTGCACATACGACTCGGTGTCGTGTGGGATGTCGTAATTGAGGACATGCGAGATGCGCTCGACGTCGAGCCCGCGCGCGGCGACGTCGGTGGCGATCAGGATGTCGATCGTGCCGTCCTTGAGCGCGGTGATCGTGCGCTCGCGCTGCGCCTGCGGGATGTCACCGTTGATGGCGGCCGCCGCGAAACCACGGGCCTTGAGCCGCTCGGCAACCTCCTCGGTGGCCTGCTTGGTGCGGACGAACACGATCATCGCGTCGCCTTGCTCGACCTCGAGAACCCGCGTCAGCGCATCCATCTTGCGTGGGCCGGCCACCTGGATGAACCGCTGCGTGATGTTCTCGGCAGTCGCCGTCTTGGCCTTGACCGTGACCTCGACCGGATCATGCAGGTACTTGGTCGTGATCTTGCGGATGGCCGGCGGCATGGTGGCCGAGAACAGGGCCACCTGCTTGTACTCCGGGGTGTCGGCGAGGATCCGCTCGACCTCCTCGGCGAAGCCCATCGTGAGCATCTCGTCGGCCTCGTCGAGCACGAGGTAGTCGAGATTCGACAGGTCCAGGGTGCCCTTTTCCAGATGGTCGATCACGCGGCCCGGCGTCCCGACGACGACCTGCGCGCCCCGCCTGAGCCCGGCCAGCTGCGGTCCGTAGGACGCGCCGCCGTAGATCGCCAGCACATTGACCTCGGGCAGATGTGTGCCGTAGCGGCCGAACGCCTCGGCGACCTGCAGGGCCAGCTCCCGCGTCGGGGCCAGCACGAGAGCCTGCGTGGCCTTGCTCGTGACGTCGATCTTCGACAGGATCGGGATCGCGAACGCCGCGGTCTTGCCGGTACCCGTCTGGGCCAGCCCGACCACATCCGAGCCGGCCAGCATCGGCGGGATCGTCGCGGCCTGGATCGCCGACGGCGACTCGTATCCGACGTCGGTGACCGCCTGCAGCACCGCGGGGTGAATCTGCAGGTCGGCAAAGGTTGGGTTGGTGTCGGCCGGATCCGAGTTGTTTTCCGGGCTCGAGTCCGGTTCTTGCGAGGTCATCAGGATCTGCAGTCTAGTGCCAATCGGGCGGTTAACCCGCAACGCCGACAGGCGGCACCCGCGCCGGGCCGATACGCGGCACCCCCGCCGCGCGCCTGCCCAGACCCGGCACCCGATCGCGGTAGGTTGCCCAGTTGTGAAACAGGTCGGACTGATTTTCGTGACCGTTTCAACGGCTCTGGTCACGCTCACCGGATGCGGCTCTGGCGATTCCACCGTCTCCAAGACCCCCGACGCCACCGCGAATCCGCCGGCCGCGGCCACCCCGAGTGCGGCCCCGACCGTGGCCGCGCCGACGTCCGCGGCGCCCGAGGCCGACCCGTGCGCGGTGAACCTCGCCGCCCCCGAGATCGCCAGGGCCGTCTCCGAGCTGCCCCGCGACCCGCGCAGCAATCAAGCCTGGAGCCCCGAACCGGTCGCGGGCAACTACAACGAATGCGCACAGCTGTCAGCGGTGATCGTGCGCGCCAACACCAATGCCGAACACCCCAACACCAGGGCCGTGATGTTCCACCTCGGCAAGTTCATCCCGACCGGCGTGCCCGACACGTACGGCTTCAACGGCATCGACAAGTCCGCCACCACCGGTGACACGGTGGCCCTGCAGTACTCGGGCGGCTTCCACGGCCTCGCCAGCGTCGTGAAGTTCCGGTGGAACGGCAACGGCGTTGAGCTGATGGGCAATACCGGCTGATCGTCCCCGCGGCCGTTTCGCAGGCCGAAAGTGTCGGGCCGCTCGCCTACAGTGGCAGCGTGTTCGTCACCGACGACGGCGTTGTGATCTACAGCGCGTCGGATCTCGCAGCGGCCGCCCGGTGCGAGTACGCACTGTTGCGCTCGTTCGACGCTCAACTCGGCCGTGGCCCGGCCGTGGCGTCGGAAGACGAATTGCTCGCCCGCACCGCACAACTGGGTGGTGAGCATGAGCAACGTCATCTCGACGAGTTGCGCTCCGACTCCGGTATCACGGTGATCGGCAGGCCCGCCTACACCGTGCCCGGGTTGACCGCGGCAGCGCACGCAACCCTGGCCGCCGTGCAGCGCCGCGAAGCGGTGATCTATCAGGCCGCGATGTTCGACGGCAGGTTCGCCGGCTTCGCCGATTTCCTGGTGTACGACGGCGAGCGCTACACGCTTCGCGACACGAAGCTCGCCCGGTCGGTCAAGGTCGAGGCTCTGCTGCAGCTGGCCGCCTACAGCGAAACCCTCGCGGCTGCGGGTGTGCCGGTCGCGCCCGAGGTGCAACTCGTGCTCGGCGACGGCGCCACCGCCAGCTACCCCGTCGACGAACTGCTGCCGGTATACCGGCCCCGGCGCGCGGCGCTGCAGCGGCTGCTCGACACCCATCTGGCCTCCGGTGCGCCGGTCAGTTGGGCCGACACCGGCGTGCGGGCCTGTTTCCGTTGTCCCGAGTGCACCATCCAGGTGCGCACTCATGACGATCTCCTGTTGGTGGCCGGAATGCGGGTCACCCAGCGCGCCCGGCTGATCGACGCCGGGATCACCCGGGTCGACGAGCTCACCGCGCACGAAGGCCCGGTCGACGGGCTGCATCCACGCATCCTCACCGGGCTGACCGCGCAGGCCCGGCTGCAGCGCGCACCGCGCATCGACGGCAAGCCGCCGTACGAGGTCATCGACGCACAGCCGCTCATGGGATTGCCGAACCCCGACAAGGGCGATCTGTTCTTCGACTTCGAGGGCGACCCGCTGTGGACCGACGACGGCGTGCAGTGGGGCCTTGAGTACATGTTCGGGGTGCTCGGCACGGGCACGAAGGGACAGGACGACTTTCACCCGCTGTGGGCACACAACCGCCCCGAGGAGCGCCAGGCGTTGCGCGATTTCCTGGCGATGGTCCGCAAGCGGCGCAAGCGTTACCCCCACATGCACATCTACCACTACGCCGCCTACGAGAAAACGGCCCTGCTGCGACTGGCCGGGCGTTATGGCGAGGGTGAGGACGCCGTCGACGAACTCCTGCGCAACGGCGTCCTCGTCGACCTGTATCCGTTGGTGCGCAAGAGCATTCGCGTCGGCACCGAGAACTACAGCCTGAAGTCGCTCGAACCGCTCTACATGGGCGCGCAGTTGCGCAGCGGCGACGTCACCACGGCGACCGATTCCATCACCCAGTACGCGCAGTACTGCGCGCTGCGCGCCGAGGGCCGCGAGGACGACGCCGCGATCGTGCTCAAGGAGATCGAGGACTACAACCGGTACGACTGCACGTCGACCCGCAAACTGCGCGACTGGTTGATCAACCGCGCCATCGAATGCAGCGTCCCGCCGCTGGGCGCGCAACCGGTCGGCCCGAGTGTCGCGGTGGAACCCGAGGATCAACTGGCGCGCACGCTGCGCCGATTCGTCGGTGACGCCGATCGCAGCCCCGAACAGCAGGCGGTCGCGATGATCGCGGCGGCAAGGGGCTATCACCGCCGCGAGGACAAACCGTTCTGGTGGAGCCACTTCGACCGGCTCAACCATCCCGTCGAGGAATGGGCCGACGGCACCGGTGTGTTCGTCGCCGACACCGCCGTCGTCGAAACCGACTGGCACACGCCGCCGCGCGCCCGCAAACCGCAACGCCGGGTGCGGTTGACCGGCGCGCTGGCCACCGGCGAACTGAGCCGCGAGATGTACGCGCTGTACGAGCCACCCGCGCCGGAGGGTCTGCGCGACGATCCCGAGCGGCGGGCGTTCGGCTCGGCTCAGGTGCTCGAAGCCGACGACCCGTCCGCGCCGACCGACGTGTTGATCTGCGAACGGGAACCCAAGGGCGGCACGGTGTTCGACCAGTTGCCGTTCGCGTTGACGCCCGGTCCGCCGATCCGCACGACCGCGCTGCGCGCGTCGATCGAGACCACCGCCAACCAGATCGCGGCCGGGCTCCCCCGCCTGCCCGACACCGCCGTCATCGACATCCTGCTGCGCCGGCCGCCACGCACCCGCAGCGCGAGACCGTTGCCGCACGGCGGCGAGCGCGTCGAAGACCTGATCACCGCGGCGCTTTTGGAGCTGGACTCGTCGTACCTGGCGGTACACGGGCCACCGGGCACCGGCAAGACCTTCACCTCGGCGGCCGTGATCTCGCGCCTCGTCAACGAGCACCGTTGGCGCATCGGGGTCGTCGCGCAGTCACATGCGGTGGTGGAGAACCTGTTTCGCGATGTCATCGCCGCCGGCGTGGACGCGGCCGTCGTGGCCAAGAAGCCGCACGGCGCCGACGCATGCTGGACCGAACTCGACGAGAAGGACTATCCGGCGTTCATCTCGGACCACGCCGGGTGCGTGATCGGCGGTACCGCATGGGATTTCGCCAATCCCGCGCGAGTGGAGCCGGGCAGCCTGGACCTCCTGGTGGTCGAGGAGGCCTGGCAGTACAGCCTGGCCAACACGATCGCGGTGGCGCCTGCCGCGGCCAATCTGCTGCTGCTCGGCGACCCCCAGCAGCTGCCCCAGGTCAGCGCGGGCACGCACCCGGAACCGGTGGACACCTCGGCGCTGGGCTGGCTCGTGGACGGCCGCCACACCCTGCCCGCCGAACTGGGCTATTTCCTCGATTGCTCGTACCGCATGCACCCCGCGGTGTGCTCGGCGGTGTCGCGGCTGTCCTATGACGGGCGACTACGTTCGGTCGACGCGGTGACGGGCGCCCGCCGGCTCGACGGCTACGAGCCGGGCGTGCGGGTGCTGCTGGTCGACCACGACGGCAACGCCACCGACAGCCCCGAAGAGGCGCAGGTGATCGTCGACGAGATCGGCCGCCTCCTCGGCGCGCCGTGGACCGACGAGCACGGCACCACACCGTTGACCCAACAGCACATCCTGGTGGTCACGCCGTACAACGCCCAGGTCGTGGCGGTTCGTCAGCGCCTGGACGCGGCGGGGCTCACCGAGGTGCGGGCCGGCACGGTGGACAAGTTCCAGGGCCAGCAGGCACCGGTGGTGTTCATCTCCATGGTGGCGTCGTCGATCGACGATGTACCGCGCGGAATCTCGTTCCTGCTGAACAGGAATCGCCTCAATGTCGCGGTGAGCCGGGCCAAGTACGCGGCGGTGATCGTCCGGTCGGCGACGCTGACCGAGTACCTGCCGACCACCCCGGCGGGCGTGGTCGAGCTCGGAGCGTTCCTGCGGACGTGTGATACACCCACGGTGTGACCGAAACGCTTACCGAACGGCTCGCCGCAATCGTCGGCGCCGGCTACGTCACCACCGATTCCGATGTGCTCGCGGGCCGGTCGGTCGACCACACCGGGCGCTACCGCGGCCGCGCGAGCGTGCTCGTGCGGCCCGGAAACAGTGATGAGGTGGCCGCCGTGCTGCGGGCCTGCCGCGACGCGCAGGCGTACGTGACCGTGCAGGGCGGCCGGACGTCGCTGGTCGCGGGGACGGTGCCCGAGAATGACGACGTGTTGCTGTCGACCGAGCGACTCACCGAGATCGGCGCGGTCGACACCGTCGACCGCCGCATCAGGGTGGGTGCCGGCGTGACGCTCGCGGCCGTACAGCGGGCCGCATCGGCGGCAGGCCTGCTGTTCGGCGTGGATCTGGCGGCGCGTGATTCGGCGACCGTGGGTGGGATGGCCTCGACTAACGCCGGCGGCCTGCGCACCGTCCGGTACGGAAACATGGGCGAGCAGGTTCTCGGGCTCGACGTCGCGCTGCCCGACGGGTCGGTCGTGCACCGGCACAGCCAGGTGCGCCGCGACAACACCGGCTACGACCTCGCCTCACTGTTCGTCGGCGCCGAGGGCACGCTCGGGGTGATCACCGGACTCGACTTGCGGCTGCATCCCATTCCGACCCACCGCGTGACCGCGGTCTGCGGGTTCGCCGATCTGGACGCGCTCGTCGCGGCGGGCCGCGAGTTCCGCGACATCGGCGGCATCGCCGCACTCGAGCTCATCGACGCCAGGGCCAGCGCGCTCACCGCGGAGCATCTGGGGGTCCCCGCGCCCGTCGACGGAGCCTGGCAATTGCTGATCGAACTCGCGGATGACACCGATCAGACCGAACGCCTCGCCGACGCCCTCGACGGGGCGGCGCTGTGTGGTGAACCGGCGGTCGGCGTGGACGTCAACGCGCAGCAGCGGCTGTGGCAGGTGCGCGAAGCGGTGGCCGAGGTACTCGGATTGTTCGGGCCGCCGCTGAAATTCGATGTGTCGCTTCCGTTGTCGGCCATCCAGGGGTTCGCGACGGCGGCGGGCGAGCTCGTGGCCGAGCACGCCCCCGATGCGATCCCGGTGTTGTTCGGCCACATCGGCGAAGGCAACCTGCACCTCAACGTGCTGCGCTGCGCGCTGGAAGCCGAACGCGGCCTGTACACCGCGATGATGGCGCTGATCGCGGACTGCGGCGGCAACGTCAGCTCCGAGCACGGCGTCGGCAGCCGCAAGCGCGACTACCTCTCGATGTCACGCACCGAGACCGACATCGCGGCGATGCGTTCGGTCAAGGCCGCATTCGACCCGTCGGGATATCTCAATCCGGCGGTGCTCTTCCGCTGAACGTGCGTCTGAACGTGCGTCATTCGTCGCCGGGGCGGAAATGCTTGCCGTAGGACGGGTTGTCGTCGGGATCCTCGTCATAGAGGCTTCCGTTGAGTTTGCGGAAGTGCCGCTGATGTTCGACGTGAAAACCGTTGTGGGCGTGCCCGATCGGCTCAGCTGACGTCTTCGGCGGCTCTTCCATCAGCTGCGCGAGGATGTGCTCCCAGCGATCCTCCCGCACGGTGGTGGGTGCGGGCGCCAACGGTTCGGTGACCTCGTCCGGCGGCTCATGGCCGGCCAGCAGGACCTCGACATATTCGTCGTCGTCGGGATAGGCCGGCAGGAACCGGTTGGCTTCACCGACGACGCGCAGCGCCTCGGTCTGTTCCTCGGCGTCGTCGTCGACGTCCGGCTCAGGGTCGGGCGCGGCGGACCCGTCGCCGAACCCCAGCAGGAACAGTGCGGCGACCACACCGAACAGGGCGACGAACGCGGGCAACAACATCGACTGCGACATGGCCGCGGCAAACGGCTCGTGCAGGAAGTCCGGCAACTCGGCGGCCGCTCCCTCACCGCGCGGCATCTCGGTTGCGCCACCCGGCATCTCGGCACCGATCCGCGACGTCATGAATGCCGCGATGCCGGCACTGCCCAGCACGGATCCGACCTGGCGCGTGGTGTTGTAGACGCCCGAACCGGCGCCCGCGAGGTCCGGCGGCAGATTGCGCGTCGCGGTCGCGGCCAGCGGCGACCAGATGAACGCCATGCCGATCCCCATCAGCAGCTGCGGCAACAGCAGTCGCCAGATCGGGGTGGTCGGGGTCATGTCGATCGACAACCAGGTCAGCCCGATCGCCATGGCCGAGAACCCGAAACCGATGATCGGCATCGGATGCACGCGGTCGACGATGCGCCCGACCAGCGGCGCCAGCACACCGCTGGCGATCGCGGTCGGCGCGGTCAGCAGCGCCGACCGGATGGGCGACAGCCCACACACGGTCTGCGCGTAGAACATCAGCGGCAGGATCATCGCCGTCACCGCGAACCCGATCGTGGCGACGCCGAGGTTGGCGAGGCTGAAGTCACGGTCACTGAAGATGCGCAGCGGTATCAGCGGCTCGCGGGTGTTGACCGACTGCCAGATGACGAACGCCGCCATGAGTCCGACGCCCAGCGCGCCGGTCCCCCAGACCCAGGGCGCCCAGTGCCGCGACTGGCCCTCCTGCAGCGCGAACACGATCAGGAACATGCCCGCGCCCGACAACACGACCCCGGGCCAGTCGAAGTGGTGACGCCGGGTGGGCAGCGTCGGCACCAACCAGACCGCAAGCGCGAGGCCGACGATGCCGATCGGCACGTTGACGATGAAGATCCACTGCCAGCCAAGGCCGCCCACCAGAACGCCGCCTGCCAGCGGCCCGACGAGCGTCGCGACCCCGGCGGTGGCGCCCCACACGCTCATCGCGACCCCGCGCCGGTCGGCGGGGAAGATGCGCGTGATGGTCGACAGCGTCTGCGGAGTCAGCAGTGCCGCGCCGATGCCCTGCACCACGCGCGCCGCGATGAGCATCTCGATGCTGCCGGCCAGCCCGCACCACAACGACGCAGCGGTGAACACCGCGAGCCCGGCCAGGTACAGATTCTTGGGCCCGTACATGTCGCCGAGCCGGCCCGCGACGAGCAGCGGGACGGCGTAGGCCAGCAGATAGGCGCTCGTGACCCAGATGACGCCGTCGTAGTCGGCGCCGAGCTGGTCCATGATCGTCGGGTTGGCGACGGCCACGATGGTGGCGTCGACGAGGATCATGAAAAAGCCGACCATCATGGCCCACAACGCGTGCCACGGGTTGTGGGCCTCGATGCGGGCGGTCAGCGATGAGAACATGGCAAATCAGTAGGTACAGCAATTGGGCAGTGCCGGCTTCGACTGCCCAGCCGACGCTACGGACCCGCCGCTATCCGGACAAGTCCGGGGTGGTGCGACCGCATCAGGCCGGTTCGGCAACCGCCTCGGACACCCGCTCCTCATCGCCGGCCTGCGAATCGTCGTCGCGATCGCCGCCACCCCCGCGCACCCCGACGAGCAGCAGCGCCACCAACGCGATCATCATGCCTACCGTCATCACCGCCGACAGCGCGAGCGCACCGTTGCCGAGCGCACCGACCAGCGGCGCGACCAACGCCCCGAGGCCGAACTGTGCGGCGCCCAGCAGCGCGGCCGCTGTCCCCGCGGCGTCCGGGTGCCGCGACAACGCGACGGCGGGCGCGTTGGGAATCACGAGACCCATCGCGGCGAGAATCGCCAACACCGGCACGAGGAAGCCGAACAGACCGCCGACCCGGGCGACCGTCAGCCCGACGAACACGACGCCGGCCACCGAGGCCGCGGCCAGTGCCGTCAGGGTGATGGTCTGCGGGGTGAACCGCCGTAGCAGCACCACGTTGAACTGTGTCGCACCGATCAGCGCGATCGCACCCGCGGCGAACACCAGCGCGAACATCTGCTGATCGAGGCCGTAGCCGCCCTGCAGCACGAACGGCGCCGCCGAGATGTAGGCGAACAGACCCGACATGCCGAGCGCCGCGACGAGCACGAGGATCACGAACCGCGAGTCGCGCAGCAGTTCGCCGTAGGTCGCGACGATGCCGCGCACCTTCAGCGGGCGGCGATGCGGCGCGGGCAGAGTCTCGGGGAGGGCGAGCGCGCCCATCACCAACAGCGCGCCGGCCAGCACCACGAGCGCGACGAAGACCCAGTGCCACGAGCCCTTCAACAGCACCGCCGCGCCGAGCGAGGGCGCGAGGACCGGGGCGACACCGAGGACGAGCATGAGCCGCGACATCACGGTCGCGGCGGCCGAACCGGCGAACAGGTCACCGACGACGGCGACCGCCACCACCGCCGCGGCCGACGCGCCCACCCCCTGCAACACCCGCGCCAAGCCGAGCACGACGATGTTGGGGGCCAGCGCGCACAGCACCGACGCGGCCATGTGCAGCACGATGCCGACCATCAGCGGACGCCGACGGCCCAGCGAGTCGGACAACGGCCCCACGATCAGCTGCCCGAGCGCAAGCCCGACGAGTGTTCCGGTGAGGGTCAGCTGTGCGACCGACGACGAGACGGAGAGTTCCTCGCCGATCTTCGGCAACGCCGGCAGATACATGTCGATGGTGAGCGGGCCGAGCGTGATCAGCGCGCCGAGCACCAGGATCATCTTGAGGCGGCTTGGCACGCTCGCGGAATTCGACTGGCCCACGTCGGGCGATGATGCCATGGAATTTATTGGCTGCGCATATCAATATTTTGTTCCCGGATGCGGCAGTGATGGCCGTCACTGTCGGGCACTCAGGACAGGTCGCTGTTCGTTCTCTGGGCGCCAGGTGACGCGTTAGCCTGACAGTCAACCGCTGGGTTCTACACAGAGAGGCCCGATAGTGCGCGCTCGGTCGAAAAGCCATTTGCCGGCCACCGTCAACGGTGCAAACGGGGCGGCCGACGACCCAAGCACCGCCGCCAAGGTGCTGTCGGCCATCATCGCGAGCAGCGCGCGCGTCCAGGCGCCCGCGGTCAAGGCCTATGTGGACCGGCTCCGCAGTCACTCACCGGACGCGACCCCCGCCGAGATCGTGACCAAGCTGGAGAAGCACTACCTCGCCGCGGTCATGGCGAGCGGCGCCGCGGTCGGGTCGGCTGCCGCGTTCCCCGGCATCGGGACCCTGGTCGCGCTGTCGGCGGTCACCGGCGAGACCATGGTGTTCCTCGAAGCCACCTCGGTGTTCGTCCTCGCCGTCGCCGAAGTCCACGGCATACCCGCCGAACACCGCGAACGGCGCCGTGCACTGGTCCTTTCGGTACTCGTCGGCGACGACAGCAAGCGTGCCGTCGCCGACCTGCTCGGCTCGGGCCGGACGAGCGGGGCCTGGCTGTCCGAAGGCGCGGCGACGCTTCCGCTGCCCGCCGTGTCACAACTCAACAACCGGTTGCTCAAGTACTTCGTCAAGAGGTATACGCTCAAGCGCGGCGCGATGATGTTCGGCAAGATGCTGCCGGTGGGCATCGGCGCTGTCATCGGTGGTGTCGGCAACCGCTTGATGGGTAAGAAGATCGTCGCCAACGCCCGCAAGGCGTTCGGCGCAGCCCCGCCGCGGTGGCCCGCAACGTTGCATGTGCTGCCGTCCGCTGAGTCCTGACGACCCGCGCAAACCTCCCAGCCCATTAAATGTGGTGCCGTGGTCGGCGCGCGCCGAAAGGCGATAGCCTTTATGCGGCGGTCGTGCGGGGTAAACCGCCAACAGAAAAACAAGAGCGGCGAGCCTCCTTGTCACGGCTTGCCGGACACAAGAATCGAGGCGAGTGCCTGCCGTGAGCAGTTCACCTTCCCCATTCGGACAGAACGAGTGGCTGGTCGAGGAGATGTATCGCAAGTTCCGCGAGGATCCCTCTTCGGTGGATCCGAGTTGGCACGAATTTCTGGTCGACTACTCCCCCGAACCGACGACCGACAACGCCGTCGCAAACGGCCAGACGTCGGCGCCCGTCGCGCCACCCACCCCGGCACCCGCGCCCGCACCTGAGAAGCCGGCACCCGCCAAGCCCGCGGCGCCCCAAGCCCCCGCTGCCAAGCAGGCAGCGCCCGCAGCGAAGGCCGCACCGGCCGCGGCGCCCGCCGACGGCGACGAATCCCAGGTTCTGCGTGGTGCGGCGGCAGCCGTCGTCAAGAACATGAACGCGTCGCTGGAGGTGCCGACCGCGACGAGCGTCCGCGCGATCCCGGCCAAGTTGATGATCGACAACCGCGTCGTCATCAACAACCACCTCAAGCGCACGCGCGGCGGCAAGATCAGCTTCACCCACCTGCTCGGCTACGCGATCGTGCAGGCGGTCAAGAAGTTCCCGAACATGAACCGGCACTTCGCCGAGATCAACGGCAAGCCCAATGCCGTCACGCCGGCTCACACCAACCTCGGCCTCGCGATCGACCTGCCCGGCAAGGACGGCAACCGCTCACTCGTGGTGGCGGCCATCAAGCGTTGCGAGACAATGCGTTTCGGCCAGTTCATCGCGGCCTACGAGGACATCGTGCGGCGCGCCCGCGACGGCAAGCTCACCGCCGAGGACTTCTCGGGCGTGACGATCTCGCTGACCAACCCCGGCACGCTCGGCACGGTGCACTCGGTGCCGCGGCTCATGGCCGGCCAGGGCGCGATCATCGGCGCCGGTGCCATGGAGTACCCGGCCGAGTTCCAGGGCGCGAGCGAGGAGCGCATCGCCGAGCTCGGCATCGGCAAGCTCATCACCCTGACCTCGACCTATGACCACCGGATCATCCAGGGAGCGGAGTCGGGCGACTTCCTGCGGACCATCCACCAGCTGCTGCTCGACGACGAATTCTTCGACGAGATCTTCCGCGAACTGGGCATCCCGTACGAGCCGGTGCGCTGGCGCGTCGACAACCCGGATTCGATCGAGCACAAGAACCCGCGCGTCATCGAACTGATTGCGGCATACCGCAACCGCGGTCACCTGATGGCCGACATCGACCCGCTGCGCCTCGACAACACCCGGTTCCGCAGCCACCCCGACCTCGACGTGTTGACGCACGGTCTGACGCTGTGGGACCTCGACCGCGAGTTCAAGGTCGACGGGTTCGCCGGCGCCGAGTACAAGAAGCTGCGCGACGTCCTGTCGGTGCTGCGCGACGCATACTGCCGCCACGTCGGCGTCGAGTACACCCACATCCTCGAACCCGAGCAGCAGAAGTGGCTGCAGGAACGGATCGAGGTCAAGCACGACAAGCCGACCGTCGCACAGCAGAAGTACATCCTGTCCAAGCTCAATGCGGCCGAGGCGTTCGAGACCTTCCTGCAGACGAAATACGTTGGGCAGAAGCGTTTCTCGCTCGAAGGCGCGGAGACCGTCATCCCGATGATGGACGCCGTGATCGACCAGTGCGCCGAGCACGCGCTCGACGAGGTCGTCATCGCGATGCCGCACCGCGGCCGGTTGAACGTGCTGGCCAACATCGTCGGCAAGCCCTACAGCCAGATCTTCTCGGAGTTCGAGGGCAACCTCAATCCGTCGCAGGCGCACGGCTCGGGTGACGTGAAGTACCACCTCGGGGCGTCCGGCAATTACATCCAGATGTTCGGCGACAACGACATTCAGGTGTCGCTGACGGCCAACCCGTCGCACCTGGAAGCCGTCGACCCGGTGCTGGAGGGCCTCGTCCGCGCCAAGCAGGACCTGCTCGACACCGGTGAAGAGGCCGGCGGCTCGCCCAAGTTCTCCGTGGTGCCGCTCATGCTGCACGGCGACGCGGCCTTCGCGGGCCAGGGCGTGGTGGCCGAGACGCTGAACCTCGCGCTGCTCGACGGCTACCGCACCGGCGGCACGATCCACATCGTCGTCAACAACCAGATCGGGTTCACCACGGCGCCAACGGATTCCCGCTCCAGCGAGTACTGCACCGACGTGGCGAAGATGATCGGCGCGCCGATCTTCCACGTCAACGGTGACGATCCCGAGGCGTGCGCGTGGGTGGCCCGCCTCGCCGTCGATTTCCGTCAGGCGTTCAAGAAGGACGTCATCATCGACATGCTGTGCTACCGCCGCCGCGGACACAACGAGGGCGACGACCCGTCGATGACCCAGCCGTACATGTACGACGTCATCGACACCAAGCGGGGCTCGCGCAAGGCCTACACCGAAGCGCTGATCGGCCGTGGCGACATCTCGATGAAGGAAGCCGAGGACGCCCTGCGCGACTACCAGGGTCAGCTCGAGCGGGTGTTCAACGAGGTTCGTGAGCTGGAGAAGCACGCGATCGAGCCGAGCGAATCGGTCGAGGCCGATCAGCAGATCCCGCAACGGCTCTCGACCGCGGTGGACAAGTCACTGCTGGCTCGCATCGGCGACGCGCATCTCGCGCTGCCCGAGGGCTTCACGGTGCACCCGCGCGTCAAGCCGGTGCTGGAGAAGCGTCGCGAGATGGCCTACGAGGGCAAGATCGACTGGGCGTTCGCCGAACTGCTGGCACTCGGGTCGCTCGTGGCCGAGGGCAAGCTCGTGCGGCTGAGCGGTCAGGACACCCAGCGCGGCACGTTCACGCAGCGCCACGCCGTGATCGTCGACCGCAAGACCGGCGAGGAGTTCACCCCGCTGCAGCTGCTGGCCACCAACTCCGACGGCACGCCGACCGGTGGCAAGTTCCTGGTGTACAACTCCGCGTTGTCGGAGTTCGCGGCCGTGGGCTTCGAGTACGGCTACTCGGTGGGCAACCCCGACGCCATGGTGCTGTGGGAGGCGCAGTTCGGCGACTTCGTCAACGGTGCGCAGTCGATCATCGACGAGTTCATCAGCTCGGGTGAGGCCAAGTGGGGCCAGTTGTCGGATGTGGTGCTGTTGCTGCCGCACGGCCATGAGGGGCAGGGCCCCGACCACACGTCGGGCCGTATCGAGCGCTTCCTGCAGCTGTGGGCCGAGGGCTCGATGACCATCGCCGTGCCGTCGACCCCGGCGAACTACTTCCACCTGCTGCGCCGCCACGGCCTCGACGGCATCCAGCGTCCGCTGATCGTGTTCACGCCGAAGTCCATGCTGCGCAACAAGGCTGCGGTCTCCGACATCCGCGACTTCACCGAGAACAAGTTCCGGTCAGTCCTGGAGGAGTCGACCTACACCGACGGCGACGGCGACCGCAACAAGGTCACCCGGCTCCTGCTGACCAGCGGCAAGCTCTACTACGAGCTCGCGGCCCGCAAGGCCAAGGACAACCGCGAGGACATCGCGATCGTCCGCATCGAACAGCTCGCACCGCTGCCGCGGCGCCGGCTCGCCGAGACGCTGGACCGGTACCCGAATGTCACCGAGAAGTTCTGGGTGCAGGAGGAGCCGGCCAACCAGGGCGCCTGGCCGTCCGTCGGGCTCACGCTGCCCGAGGTGCTGCCCGACTACTTCACGGGCATCAAGCGCATCTCACGGCGCGCCATGAGCGCCCCGTCCTCGGGTTCGTCGAAGGTGCACGCGGTCGAACAGCAGGAGATCATCGACGAGGCGTTCGCCTAACCCCTTGCACCGCGAGCGACCGTGTCTGTACGTCGACACGCCGTCAACATCGGGCTTTTAGCGGTCGCTCGCGGCGCGGGTTCGAATCACCGCGCGCGCAATACTGGGCACGTCACGGTTCGGCGGCTACCCATTTAGGGTGACTTTGACCCAGGTCGCCGAACCCGCGGCGACACCCACGTCGGACAAGACCGTACGTACCGCGGTACTGGCGAGCCTGGTCGGCACCACGATCGAGTGGTACGACTTCTTCCTGTACGCGACGGCCGCGAGCCTCGTCTTCAACCACGCGTTCTTCCCCGATCAGAGCTCGTTCGTCGGGACCATGCTCGCGTTCGCGACGTTCGCCGTGGGTTTCGTCGTGCGGCCCATCGGCGGTTTCGTGTTCGGCCACATCGGTGACCGAATCGGCCGCAAGAAAACCCTCGCGCTCACGATGCTGCTGATGGGCGCCGCGACGGCGTTGATGGGCGTGCTACCCACGGCCGCCCAGATCGGCGTGCTGGCACCGATTCTGCTGCTGCTGTTGCGCGTCGTGCAGGGCTTCGCGCTCGGCGGCGAGTGGGCGGGCGCGGTGCTGCTGGCCGTCGAGCACAGCCCCCGCAACCGGCGCGGGTTGTTCGGCAGCATCCCGCAGGTGGGGCTCGCGCTCGGCCTGGCACTCGGCACCGGCGTGTTCGTGGTGCTGCAACTTGCGTTGTCCGCCGAGGACTTTCAGTCCTACGGCTGGCGCATCGCCTTCCTGATCAGCATCGCACTGGTGATCTTCGGTGTGGTCGTGCGCTTCCGGGTTGCCGAGACGCCCGCGTTCGAAAAGGTCCGCCAAGAGGACGACAGGTCAGCCGTTCCGGTGCGTGACATCTTCAAACCGCCCGTGCTGCGCTCGACCGTCCTCGGCCTGTTGTCGCGCTGGGGCGAGGGTGCGGCGTTCAACACCTGGGGCGTGTTCACCATCTCCTACGCCACTGCCACACTGCATCTTGGCAAGGTGCCGGTGCTCGTCGTGGTCACCGTCGCGGCGTTGCTGATGGCGGTACTGCTGCCCGTGTCGGGTCTGCTCGCCGATCGGTTCAGCCCGAAAACGGTGTACGCGACCGGTATCGCGGCCTACGGCCTGATCGTGTTTCCGGCGTTCGCGTTGTTCAACACCGGCAGCATCGCGGCCTATGCCATCGGAATGCTGTTGGCGTTCGGCGTGATTCACGCGTGGTTCTACGGTGCCCAGGGCACGCTGTATGCATCGCTGTTCCCCACCCGCAGCCGCTACACGGGTTTGTCCACGGTCTACCAGTTGTCGGGCGTGTACGCGTCGGGCCTGACGCCGCTGATCCTGACCGCGCTGATCGCCGCCGGCGGCGGCACGCCGTGGTACGCGTGCGCCTACCTGGCGGGTACCGCCGCGATCAGCGTCGTCGCGACGTTGTTGTTACGCCCCGAGCATTGATCACTGCGTGAGGATCAGCGGGCCGCCCTCGGTGATCGCGACGGTGTTCTCAGTGTGGGCGGTGCGCGATCCGTCGGCCGAGCGGATCGTCCACCCGTCCCGATCGAACACGATGCGGTCGGTCGTGCGCGCGAACCACGGTTCGAGCGCGAGCGTCATACCCGGACGTAACCGCATGCCGCGGCCCGCGCGGCCCTTGTTGGGCACGTGCGGGTCCTCGTGCATCGTGCGGCCCAGGCCGTGGCCGCCGAATTCGAGGTTGACGGGATATCCGTAGTCGGCGGCGACGGCGCCGATCGCCGCCGAGATGTCGCCGAGCCGGCCGCCGGGCTGCGCGGCCGCGGTGCCCGCGGCCAAGGCCTCCTCGGTGGCCCGCACGAGCCGGGCGTCTTCCGGCGCGGGGGTTCCGACGATGACGGTGCGGGCGGCGTCGGCCACCCAGCCGTCGATCGACACCGCGAAGTCCATCGTCAACACGTCCCCGTCGCGTAGTTGATAGTCGTGCGGAAGGCCATGCAGCACAGCGTCGTTCACCGAAAGGCAGATGACGTTGCGGAACGGGCCCGAGCCGAACGACGGGTGGTAATCCCAATAGCAGGACACCGCGCCGCGGCGTTCGATCATGCCGCGTGCGTGCCGTTCGAGGTCGAGCAGATTCACCCCGATGCCGGCGATGCCGCTCAGTTCGGTGAGCACTTCGGCGACGAATGCCCCGGTCACCCGCATGCGTTCGATCTCGTCGGCGGTTTTCAGCTCGATCACGTTTCCTCCTCGGTATTTAAATACCAACACTAGCGGTATTTATATACCAACGGCTACGGTGGTCACGTGGTCCGCACCCCGCTCACCCCCGAACAGATCGCCGCAGGCCGTCGACTGGGCAAGACGCTGCGGGACGCCCGCGGATCGCGCACCCTCGACGACGTCGCCGCGCAGGCGGGTATATCGCCGGAGACCTTGCGCAAGATCGAGACCGGGCGACTGCCCTCCCCCGCGTTCGGCACGGTGGTCGGCCTCAGCGCGGCGCTCGGGATCGACCTGCAGGCGCTCGCCGACGCCTGGTCCGACGCGGGCGCACCCGCGGTCGCGAGCTAACGGACGGCTGAGGCAGGGCCCCGTACGCGAGACCGCGGGTACCGGCTAATCTCGGTGCCAACCAACGGACACGAGGAGTGTGGGTATGGAGGGCTTCGCCGGAAAGGTCGCCGTCGTCACCGGTGCTGGATCGGGTATCGGTCAGGCACTGGCCATCGAGCTGGGCCGGTCAGGTGCGAAGGTGGCCATCAGCGACGTCGACACCGAGGGGCTCGCGGCAACCGAGGAGCGCCTCAAGGCGATCGGCGCCCCGGTGAAGGCCGACCGGCTCGATGTCACCGAGCGGGAGGCGTTCCTGCTCTACGCCGACGCCGTCAAGGAACACTTCGGCAAGGTCAACCAGATCTACAACAACGCGGGTATCGCGTTCACCGGCGACGTCGAGGTCAGTCAGTTCAAGGACATCGAGCGCGTCATGGACGTCGACTTCTGGGGTGTCGTCAACGGCACGAAAGCGTTCCTGCCGCATCTCATCGCCTCCGGCGACGGCCATGTCATCAACGTCTCCAGCCTGTTCGGGATCTTCTCGGTCCCCGGTCAGGCCGCCTACAACTCGGCCAAGTTCGCCGTGCGCGGCTTCACCGAAGCGCTGCGCCAGGAGATGGCACTGGCCAAGCACCCGGTCAAGGTGACCTGCGTGCATCCCGGCGGCATCAAGACCGCGATCGCGCGCAACGCCACCGCCGCCGAGGGGCTCGACCCCAAGGAACTGGCAGAGACCTTCGACAAAAAACTCGCCAATACGAGCCCGCAGCGGGCCGCGACGATCATTCTCGACGGCGTGCGCAAGAACAAGGCACGCGTGCTCGTGGGCCCGGACGCCAAGGTCCTCGACGTCATCGTGCGGATCACCGGATCGGGCTACCAGCGGCTGTTCCAGTCCGTCGTCGGCAAGACGATGCCGCGCTAGGAGCGCGCAGGGTCCCTCAAGCCTGACGAGCGACCGCTGACGTACACGTTTTGCGGCGTGTCGGCGTACAGACACGGTCGCTCGCGGTGCAAGGGGACTCAGTGGCCGAGCGGGTTGGCCTGTAGGAACGCGTCGGCGACCGCGCCGGGGTCGGCGCCCTCGGCGACTTGGCGGCGCATGTCGGCCAGGGATCCGGTGTCGAGCACGCCGGCGATCTCGTTGAGCGCCAGGATCTGGCGCTCGTCGAGCTCGTTGCGGCGGTAGAGCGGCACCAGGTTCTCGGCCCGGATGAGTGCGGTCTCGTCGGCGAGCACCACGAGCTCGGAGGGGATGGCCGGGTCGGCCGTGGTCGACCAGGCCGCGTTGATCTTCCCGGCGCGCAGCGCGGCGAACAGGCTCTCGTCGTCGGGGAATTCCCGCGTCTTGGGCAGCTCGCACGAGCCTACGGAGGCGGGCACCCGCGCACCGGCGACCGAGCCGGGGCGAACCGCCGCACAGTTGCGCCGCAACGCCGCGAGGTCTGTGCCGTCCCACTGCGCTGCGGTCGCCTCGGTCACGACGACGGCGGGCTTGTCCTGTGCCGACATGGTGTAGTCACCGGCCGCGATGCCTTCCGGCAGCGCCGACACCAGATCGCGGTACACCTGTTCGTCGGCCCGCGCGGTGGCCGCGGGATCCAACGCCGTCAGGAACCGGCCGGTGAACCCGGGCAGCACCGTGACCGAACCGGAATCCAGGGCACCCATCGCCTTGTCGGTGTCGATGACCTGGGCGGGGGTTCCGTAATACCGAAGTGCGGCCGCATAGAGATGGCCGATGACGGCGGACTCCGGGCCGGGGGCCGCCCCGACCGCCATCGCGGCCGGGGCCGGATTTGCACCGCAACCCGAGATCAGTAGCGCCAACAGCGCCAACGCCAGGGTGCGGCGCATGCGCCGACTCAGGATTCGGATGCCGCCGCGACCGCGGCGGCGACAGCCGGACCGACGCGGGGATCGAGCGCGCTCGGCACGATGTGATCGACGGCCAGGTCGTCGCCGACGACCGAGAAGATCGCCTCGGCCGCGGCCACTTTCATCTTCTCGGTGATGCGGCGGGCACCCGCGTCGAGCGCACCGCGGAACACCCCGGGGAACGCCAGCACATTGTTGATCTGGTTCGGGAAGTCGCTGCGACCGGTCGCGACGACGGACGCGTACTTGCGGGCCGCATCCGGGTGGATCTCGGGATCCGGATTCGACAGCGCGAACACGATGCAGTTGGGCGCCATCGTCGCGATGAGCTCCTCGGGCACCAGACCGGCCGACACCCCGAGGAAGACGTCGGCATCCTTGAGCGCCTCGGCCATGCCTCCGGTCAGCCCGCGCGGATTGGTCCGCCCCGCCAACTCGGCCTTGAACGGATTGAGGCCGTCGCGGCCCGTCGACACGATGCCCTGCGAATCCAAGACCGTGATGTCGGTGATGCCCTTGGCCAGGAGGATGTTGGTGCACGCCACGCCGGCCGCGCCGGCCCCAGAGACCACGACCCGCAACTCGTGCATGTCGCGCTTGAGCACCTTGGTGGCGCCGAGCAGCGCGGCGAGCACGACGATCGCGGTGCCGTGCTGGTCGTCATGCATGACCGGGCAGTCCAGCGCCTCGATGACGCGGCGCTCGATCTCGAAGCAGCGCGGTGCCGAGATGTCCTCGAGGTTCACCGCACCGAATGTCGGCCGCAGCCGGACGAGGGTCTCGACGATCTCGTCGGGATCCTTGGTGTCGAGCACGATCGGGATCGAGTCCAGCCCGCCGAACGTCTTGAACAGCGCGCTCTTGCCCTCCATGACGGGCAGCGACGCGGCCGCGCCGATGTCGCCGAGGCCGAGCACCGCGCTGCCGTCACTGACCACCGCCACCAGGCGGTTGGCCCACGTGTACTTGGCGGCCAGGGTGTGGTCGGTGGCGATGGCCCGGCTCACCTGGGCGACCCCGGGTGTGTAGGCGATCGACAATGCCCGCTGGGTATCCAGCGGCGACTTCAATTCGACCGAGAGTTTTCCGCCTTCGTGAGCAGCGAAGATCTCGGCGTCTTCGACGACTACTTGCGGGGTGCGCACCTCTGACTCGCGCTCACGCGAGGAAGCGACTGTGGATTCCGACACGGCGTCAGGGTACTTCAAGGCCAGATCTCACAGGGGCGGGTTCCCCGTTGGTGAGCGGTGCTTTACGCCCGTGACATGACCTCGGCAAATCAGCGCAGCCAGCCCTTCTGCTTGATGTAGGCGAGCGGGATCACCGCCGCCACCAAGGTGAACAGCGTCGTGACCAGGAAACCGTGCTGCCACTCCAGTTCCGGCATCCAGGTGAAGTTCATCCCGTAGAACGTCGCGATCAACGTGGGAGGCAAGAAAACCGCCGTGATGATGGTGAACACCTTCACGATCTGGTTCTGCTTGACGTCGAGCCACGTCATGACCGACTGCTGGAGGTAGCGGACCTTGTCGTGTTCGAATCCGGCATGTTCCTTAACCCCGTCGATGTCGGCCAACAGAATGCCGATCAGCGCGTCGAGGCTCGTTGCCTCCTTCGGCGTTTCGGCCATCAGGTGCCGGGCCGCGCGAGCCAGCAACAGCTGGGATTCCTGGGTGCGCGAAACGATCTCCTCGGCCTCGTTCATGCGTGACAGGACGCCGCGCATGTCGCCGACGCCGATCTCCCGCCCCTTGGCGTCATAGCCTTCCGTGGCCATTTCGATTTCGTCGTTCATCGCCTCGAGGGCATCGCTCGCGTACTCGATCACCCGCTCGGACGCTTCGTTGAGCGCCCACAGCAACGCATACATCACCCCGTAAGCGGACTCGGCCAGCTCGGGCTGGCGCCGCATCTTGGCGATCGCCTTGTCGAAGGGAGCGAAATGCTCGCCTGGCTGCAACGTGACCACGTACTCGGAGCCGAGGGCGAACATGATCGCCTCACGCTCGATCTTCTCGCGGCGCTTGAAATTCACCACGACCGGCAGGTAGATGAAGTTGTCGGTCTCCCAGACGCGGCCCTTCGCCGCGGCGACCGAGAAGTCGACCCCGATCTGTTCGCGCAACTCGGCGGCCTTCGAGCTGTCGGCGGCCGAAAGCGCAATCCAGTGCCGGCCCAACACATCTGAGCGGTCGGCAGTACGAAAAGTCGTCATGGTTCCCTCCAGGGCGTGTTGTCGGTGCGGTTTACTGCCCGTAGGACTGGTGAGCCGGAGACACCGAGGACGATCCGACCTCGTGCTGCGGATGGCCATAGTGCAGCGCCAACAGCCCGGCACAGATCAGCAGATACAAGCCCACCGTGAACCAGATGACCTGCCGCTCGAGGTTCGGCGTACGACGCCGCCGACGGTCACGGGACGGAAACAGGGTGATCACTTTCGGTTCTCCAATCAGTCTGTGCGCCATGGGACTACAGGCGCACGCCAGCAAGCGCCCAGCCAGGAGCCCACAAGGAACCCATGAACGGACGCGCGAAAATTGTTGTGGCGACACAACTCACCCGTCGATCAGCGGTCGACGCCACTGATGTCAGACAGGTTCGGATCAGGTAAGACCGGTGTCAGCGCAGGGTTGACGAGAGCCCATCCACGAGGGCAGCTTCGAACTGTGCGCCGGTACTGTCGCCGGGCATATGCCGCTCACCTCGCTTCCTGTGTCGGCTCGACGGCACATCGGAGTCAGTGCCGCGATCATTGAAGACTCAGTCGGAAAGAATGTCAACCGGCCGGATTTGCCACGGTGCGCGCCGTGCGGACCGCGTAGCATTTTGCAGGTACCGAGCTACCGGTTCCACCGCAGTGAAGGGAGGCTCAGATGCCGTCATTCCGTGCACTGCCACCGTCGTTGCTGCGCCCGGGTGCGCGCGACCGGACCTCCCCGGCGGACGCCACGAACATCCACGTCCCGGTCGCGCGGGCGATGGTCGACTGCGGTGTGTACAGCGAGGGGCAACGCCTGCCCGGCAAGTTCACACACGCCGGTGCGGTCGAGAAGGTGCGTGAACTGCAGGCTGCCGACAAGAAAGCCTTCGTCTGGATCGGTCTGCACGAGCCCGACGAGTTCCAGATGCAGTCGGTTGCCGACGTGTTCGGCCTGCACGAACTCGCCGTGGAAGACGCCGTGCACGCGCATCAGCGGCCGAAACTGGAGCGCTACGACAAGACGCTGTTCCTCGTGCTCAAGACCGTCAACTACGTCGAGCACGAATCGGTGTCGAACGCTCGTGAGATCGTCGAGACCGGCGAGATCATGATCTTCGTCGGACCGGACTTCGTGGTCACGGTCCGCCACGGCGAACACGGCGGCTTGGCGGGGGTGCGCAAACGCCTCGACGCGTCACCGGCAATCCTCAAGCTCGGGCCGTTCGCGGTGATGCACGCGATCGCCGACCACGTGGTGGACAGCTACCTCGATGTCACCGACCTGATGGAAACCGACATCGACGCGATGGAAGAGGACATCTTCTCGCCGCGCACGCAGACCAACATCGAGTGCATCTACCTGCTCAAGCGCGAAGTCGTCGAGATGCGTCGCTCCGTCGGCCCGTTGACGCTGGCGTTGGCCCGGCTCCTCACCGACCACAACGATCTCATCTCGGTCGAGGTGCGCCGCTATATGCGAGATGTCCACGACCACAACGTGCAGGCGTCCGAGCGCATCACGAGCTACGACGAGATGCTCAGTTCGCTCGTGCAGGCCGCGCTCGGCAAGGTCGCGATGCAGCAGAACGTCGACATGCGCAAGATCTCGGCGTGGGTCGCGATCGCCGCCGTGCCGACCGCGATGGCAGGCATCTACGGCATGAACTTCGACAACATGCCCGAATTGCATTGGACCTGGGGCTATCCCATGGTCCTGCTCGTGATGGCCACGGTGTGCTTCTTGCTGTACCGCACGTTCCGGCACAACAACTGGCTCTAGCGTTCAGCTGGGACTGGCGGCTCTTCGGGTGGGGTCCTGCACGTCCACGCCGTCGGCCTGCCATGCCTCGCGCATCGCGTCGGCACCCTTCAGCCGCACCCACGCGGCCTCGGTGGGGGTTATCGGAGTGGCCGAGAGCACCCGCACCGGCGACAGCGGCTCGGGCAGCGCGATGTCGTCGATATCGCTGTCGCCCAACAAGAATGCGGTGAACGGCGCCGATTCGAACAACGGGGTCTCGAGGTCGACGAGCGCGTCGGCGTCGAGTATCAGACCCTCGACGGCCGGTGCCGCGGCCAGCACCGCGAGCGACTTGGCCAGCCCGGTCGGGGTGGCTCCTCGCAGCGACACCACGACCTCGGCCCGCGGGCCGTGGATGGGATCGGACACCAGCTCGGTCGGGTCGAACATCGGGTGACGCGAACAGCCAAGTGTCACATAGTGATACACCTCGGCGAAGTCGCTGCGCAGGTCGGGGCCGTACCGCAGAACGTCGATGCGTTCGCTGCCGAGGAAGGTGATGCTGGCGCTGACGGGCTCGGCGGTGATTCCCGCCGCGGTGAAATGCGCGTCCAGCCGGGCCCGAACGGCAGCCAGGACGTCGATCACTCTTTCGTCGGTTCCTCCGGCTTGTCGGCCGGCTCGGTTTCGCCGGCCGGCTCGGCGGGCGCCTCCGGTGCGGCTTCCTCGGTCGTTTCGGCCGGTTCGGCGGCATCGGCCGCCTCGGCGGCCGCCGTGAGGTTCAGCCCGGTATCGGCGTCGAAGATCACCAATTTGGAGGTGTCGAACGCCAACTCGATCTGCTGGCCCGTGGTCACGCGCGATTCCGACGACACCCGCGCGACGAACTCGTTGACGCCGACACCCGAATCCGCGGCCAGCTCGGCCAGCTGCGCGGCCTGCGCGCCCGCACCCTCGGTGGTGAAGTGCACGTACTTGTCGGCGCCGAGGGATTCCACGATGTCGGCCCGCACCGTGAAGGTCAGCGCCCGGATCCGCGCATACCCGTCGAGCAGCGACGAGTCCTCGAGATGCTCGGGCCGGATACCCACGATGATGTTGTCGGGCTTGGGATGGCGCGCCAACAGATCGTGCACCTGCTGTGTGAGGGTGACCTCGCCGAACGGCAACCGCACCCCCACATCGGTGAACGTCGCCGGGAAGAAGTTCATCGCCGGGGATCCGATGAAACCGGCGACGAACAGGTTGGCCGGGTTGCTGTACAGCTCGTCCGGCGTGCCGATCTGCTGCACCTCACCGGCCAGCAGCACGACGACCCGATCGCCGAGCGTCATCGCCTCGGTCTGGTCGTGCGTGACGTAGACGGTCGTGGTGCCGAGCCGGCTCTGCAGCCTGGCGATCTCGGCACGCATCTGCACCCGCAGCTTCGCATCGAGGTTCGACAGCGGCTCGTCCATCAGGAATGCCTTGGGGCTGCGTACGATTGCGCGGCCCATCGCCACACGTTGGCGCTGCCCGCCGGACAGCTGGGCCGGCTTGCGGTCGAGCAGTTCGGTCAGATCGAGGATCTTGGCCGTCTCCTCGACCTTGGCCGCGATCTCGTCCTTCTTCAGCTTGGCCAGCGTTAGCGGGAACGCGATGTTCTGGCGCACGGTCATGTGCGGGTAGAGCGCATACGACTGGAAGACCATGGCGATGTCACGGTCCTTGGGCGCCTTGTCGTTGACGAGCTCACCGCCGATGCGCAACTCCCCCGACGTGATGTCTTCGAGTCCCGCAATCATGTTCAGCGTCGTGGATTTTCCGCAGCCGGACGGGCCGACGAGGATGATGAACTCCCCGTCGGCGATCGTCATCGAGAATTCTTTGACGGCCGCCCTGACACCGCCTGCGCCGTCGGGGTAACTCTTGGTCACCCTGTCCAACACGATTTCGGCCATCGCCTACCCCTTTACCGCACCGGATGTCAGGCCAGCGACGATCCGTCGCTGGAAGATCAGAACAAAGATGATGATCGGGATGGTGATGACCATAGCGCCGGCCGCGATCGAACCGGTCGGCTCCTCGAATTGCGAACTGCCCGTGAAGTTCGCGATCGCCACCGGCGCGGTGATCGCGCGCTGCGTAGCGGTCAGCGACAACGCGAGCAGCAGGTCGTTCCACGCGAAGATGAACACCAGAATCGCCGCGGTGACGATGCCCGGGGCGGCCAGCGGCGCGATCACCTTGCGGAACGCCTGCGCCGGGGTGGCCCCGTCCATCTTCGCGGCCTTCTCCAAATCCCAAGGGATTTCCCGGAAGAACGCCGACAGCGTGTAGATCGCCAGCGGAAGCGCGAACGTGATGTAGGGGATGATGAGGCCGGCCCACGTGTCGAACAGGCCGAGGGCGCGTTCGATGTTGAATATCGGTGTCACCAGCGAGATGTGCGGGAACATCGCGATCAGCAGTGCGATGCCGATCAGCAGCTGCTTGCCGGGGAAATCGAGCCGCGCGACGGCGTAGGCGGCCATACCGCCGATGACGACCGCGATGAACGTGGTGATCAGACCGATGCCGATCGAGTTGATCAACGCCGAACTGAACGCGTCGCCTTGGAAGATGGCGCGGTAGTTGTCGAGCGTGAACTCGGCCGGAATGAGCTTGCCGTCCTTGACACTTGACGTCGGCTTGAGCGACAGGCTCAGGATCCACAACACCGGAACCAGCGCGTAGACGACCACGAGAATGTTGACGATCGTCCACCACGTGACGCGCCGGGCGCTCGTTGCACCGGACATTTCAGCGGCCCTCCTGCTCGGCTCCCGGCGCGGCGGCCCCGAAGATCTTGATGTAGATGAACGCGATGACGGCCACCGACAAGAAGATCAACACACTGATCGCCGAGCCGAGGCCGACATTGAACGCCTTGAACAGGTTGTCGTAGCCCAGGATCGACACCGAACCGGTGTTGTTGGCACCGCCGGTCAGCACGTAGATGTTGTCGAAGATCCGGAACGCATCGAGGGTCCGGAACAGCAGCGCGACGAGGATGGCCGGTTTGATCAGCGGCAGAATGACTTTGACCAGACGCTTCCACGCGCCCGCGCCATCGACCTGGGCCGCGTTGAGCAGGTCTTGCGGCACCAGCGCGAGCCCGGCCAGCAACAGCAGCGCCATGAACGGCGTGGTCTTCCACACCTCGGCCAGGATCACGATCGCCAGTGACGGCAGTTGTTCGGTCAGCGGCGCACTGCCCTCGGGCAGCAGGTTGGCGAGGTACCCGGTGCCCGGCGTCCAGGCGTAGTACCAGCTGTAGGACGCCGCGACGGTCACGATGCCGTACGGGATCAGCACCGCGGTGCGCACCACACCCTTGCCGAAGATCGTGCGGTGCATGACCAACGCCAGCGCCATACCGAGGACGAACTCGATGGCGACCGAGATGACGGTGATCGCGAGCGTGACGGCGAACGCGGTCCACCAGTACCGGTCGGTGAGCACGGTCTGATAGTTGGCGAACCCGACGAATGCGGTGTCGTCGGGTTCGGCAAGGTTGTAACGCTGCAGGCTCAGCCACACGGCATACCCGATCGGGTAGGCGGTCACCGCGAGCATGAGAAGGACCGCGGGGGCGATGAGGGCGAACGCGAGCCTGCGCTCGGATCTGCGGTTCTCCGTTGTGGTCACGGGATCAGGCCCTTCCCGTCGATCGCCTTCTGCACCGCGTCGGCCAGTTCGTCGGCGGTCTTCTCCGGATCGATGTCGGAGATGGGCGCGAGTGTCGCCGACATCCGGGTCGACACCGCCTGGTACACCGGCGTCGCGGGCCGTACGGCCGCGTCGGTGAGTTGCTGGCGGATGATGTCGTACTGCGGGTACTTCATCTGGAAGGCCGGGTCGTCGTAGAGCGATTCGCGCACCGCGGGCAGACCGCCCTCGATCGAGGTGTAGCGCTGGTTTTCGACATTGCGCAGGCACCGTATCGCCTCGAACGCCTCGGCCTTGTGCTGGCTGGTCTTGGCCACCGCCAGGTTCAGGCCGCCGAGCGTGACCCTGGCCGGCTGGCCCGGCTGCACACCCGGATACCGGGCGAATCCGAACACCTTCTTGCTCGCCTCGAACGCGACCCGGAACTGCTCGTCACTCGGCGCGAACGTGCCCACATCGTTGATGCTGCCCTCAAGCGCGGGATCCTCGTTGAGGGGCAGGAACGACACGCCGCCCTTGACCGCGTTTTCCAGAAGCGATGGCAGCACGTAGGGCCAGTTGACCTCCAGCGCGGCCTTGCCCTGCTCGAGAGCCAGCCGGGCGGTGGTCTCGTCGGTCTGGGTCACCGACGGGTCGGCTCCCGGTGCGGTCGCCACCGACTTGATGATCTGCAGCGCCTTGACCGTCGCGGCGCGATGCTCCTCGGTGTCGGTGAGGGTCACCCGCTGCCCGTCGTCGGAGAGCACCTGCCCGCCCGCGCTTTCCAGCAGCGTGTTGAACCACACCACCAGACCCTCGTACTGCTTGCCCTGGACGGCGATCCAGCTCGGCTCCCCCGCGGCGTGCAGCCGGGTCGCCGTGGCCACCATGTCGTCCCAGGTGCTCGGCGGTTCTGGCATGAGATCGGCGCGGTACCAAAGCAATTGGGTGTTCGTGGTGATCGGGGCGGCATACAGCTTGTCCTGCCAGCGGGCCGTCTCCAGCGGCCCGGGCAACGTGTTCTCCATGGCGTCGGCCTCGGCCAGGCCCGCGGGGTCGTCGGACAACGGCAGGGCCCAGCCGGCTTCGGCGAACTCTGCCGTCCACACCACGTCGAGCGCCATCACGTCGAGCGACTTGTCGTTGCCGGTGAGCCGGCGAGCGAGCTGCAACCGTTGGTCGTCGGCGCCCTTGGGCAGGTTGCGCTGCTCGATCCGGAACCGCCCGCCGAGCTGCTCGTTGCAGCGCTTGGCGACAGCGGTGAAGGTGGCCGACTCATTGGCCGGCGTGTAGTAGTTGATGACGGTGCCACCGGTCTGCGAGCCGCAGGCCGAAACCACCGATGCTGTCGTCAGCGCGGCCACTGCCGCAGCACACAGCCGCCGAGCGTGCACCGCTCCGCCTCCCGTCCAGTTCCGATGTCGCCGTCGAAGCGACTCCGGGCGGGCAACCTCCCGCGCGCAAACCGTAGAGCCAGATACGCGTGATATGCAACACTTTCGGCACTGCGCGTCGCAATCGTGACCTGCGCAGCTTTGCCAGCACGTCCCGCGCGGGCCTCGCGCGCGGATCAGATCGTCAAGCGCGCCAGCAGATCCCGGCCCTGTTCTGCGCTCTGCGGATCGCACAGCACGTCATAGCGGCCGGCGACGAGCTGCATGGTCGAACTGAAATCTCTTGTGCCGCGAGCCATCGCGTACGGGATCGCCGAGGTGATCAGACCGAAGAACACGCCGGCGATCAGGCCGGTGAGCAGCGCACTCCACGGACTGGGGCTGAAAAAGCCGAGGATCAGGCCGATGAACAGGCCCAACCAGGCGCCCGACAGCACCCCGCCGCCCAGCACCTTCGGCCAGCTCAGCTTTCCGGTGACCCGCTCGACCTGCATCAGGTCCACCCCGACGATCGTCACCTGCTGTACCGGGAACTGTTGATCGGACAGGTAGTCGACCGCCCGCTGGGCTTCGGCGTACGTGGGGTACGAGCCGATCGGCCACCCCTTCGGCGGCGTCGGCAACGCCCCTCGCATCGGACTGCCGGACGCATTGCCCGGCGCCTGTCCGGGCTGGAATGGGCTCGTCATCGATCTTCACTCTCCTCTGTGCCGCCGGTTCTGCGCGACTTCTCTACCTACAGCAACGATCCGTCCCGGGAATTGGTGCCACCATGACGTGACCTGCGGCCCACCGTCCGTGCGCTAGGTTGAACAGCATGACAAACCCGGGCGGTAACGCGGGCGAAACGTCACCATCCGAGCCCGGCACCGGGCCGTCGGAGCCGTCGTCGAGCGGTTACGAAGCACCTCCCATCGAGCAGTCTCAGGATCGGCCGCAGGGTGGCGAAACGCAACCGTTGTACGAGGCGGGGCCGGCGTACCCGCCGGTGAATTACCCGGCCGACTATCCCCCACCGCCCCCGGGCTGGGCGCCACAGCCGCCCGCCGGGCCGCCGCCCTACGGCGCGCCGCCGACGCCGGATCCGCTTGCCCCGCTGGACTATCCGGCCGGTGCCGGGTTGCCGCCGCCGGCGTTCCCGCCGCCGACGCCGCCGGGTTATCCGCAGCCAGGTGCCGGTTTCCCGCCGCCGAACTATCCCCCGAATCCCGGATATCCGGGCTACGGCTACCAGACCGACCCGTATGACCCGTACGGCCAGCCCCGGCCGATGGGAACCAACGGCATGGCCATCGCGTCGCTGGCCTGCTCGGTCGCCGGGCTGATCTGCTGCCTGCCCGCCGTGGTGGGGCTGATTCTGGGTTTCATGGGCATGCGCGAAACCCGCCGCACCGGTCAAGACGGATACGGACTCGCCTTGGCCGGCACCATCATCGGCGGGATCGTCACCGCGGGCACGGTGCTGTACGTGCTGGTCCTGCTCGTCATGGCGGCTGTCGGCAGCACCTGATACGGATCAGCTGGGCGGACGGAACGGCTCGGCCTGCCGCGACATCCCGGCCGCCCGGCCCTTGCCCGCGATCACGAGCGCCATCTTGCGGCTGGCCTCGTCGATCATCTCGTCGCCGAGCATCACCGCACCCCTCGCGCCTCCGGCCTGCGAGGTGTGCCATTCGTAGGCGTCGAGGATCAGCTCGGCGTGGTCGTAGTCGGCCTGGCGCGGGCTGAAGATCTCGTTGCCCGCCTCGATCTGATCGGGATGCAGCACCCATTTGCCGTCGTATCCCAGCGCCGCCGACCGCCCGGCGACGCGCCGGAACGCGTCGGTGTCGCGCACCTTCAGATAGGGCCCGTCGATGGCGTTGATGCCGTGGGTACGCGCGGCGATCAGAATGCGCATGAGCACGTGGTGGTGCGCGTCTCCGACGTCGTAGCCGTCGGGTTGCTCGCCGACCACGAGAGTCCGCATGTTGAGGCTGGCCATCATGTCGGCAGGCCCGAGCACGAGCGCCTGCACGCGCGGGCCCGCGGCGATCGCGTCGACGTTGGTCAACCCCTGCGCGTTCTCGATCTGAGCTTCGATACCGATCCGGCCGACCGGAAGTCCGTGCGTGGTCTCCAGTTGGCTCAACAGCAGATCCAGTGCGTGGACATGAGCGACATCGGTCACCTTGGGCAGCACGATCAGGTCCAGCACCGCACCGGCAGTCGAGACGACCTCGATCACGTCGGAGTAGGTCCACGGTGTCGTCCAGTCGTTGACCCGCACGCCGCGCAGTTGACCCGCCCAGCCGTCCTCGGCCAGCGCGACGGCCACCTGGGTGCGAGCCTGCGCCTTGGCGTCTGGCGCGACGGCATCTTCGAGGTCGAGGAACACCTCGTCTGCCGGCAGGGTTTTCGCCTTCTCGATCATCTTGGCGCTGCTGCCGGGAACGGAGAGGCACGTTCTGCGGGGCCGATACGTGTTGTCCACGACCACAGTCTCTACCCTTTGACTCATGGCGGCGGTGAACAGGGTGTACGCAGCCCGGCTCGCGGGGCTGGTGGTGCTGGGCCCCGACGGTGAATCAATCGGCCGCGTCCGCGATGTGGTGATCAGCATCAGCATCGTTCGGCAACAGCCGCGAGTCCTCGGGCTGGTTGTCGAATTGCTCACCAGGAGAAGGATTTTCGTACCGATCCTGCGGGTGACGGCGATCGAGCCGGGCTCGGTGACGTTGGCGACCGGCAGCGTGTCGCTACGCCGGTTCGCCCAACGGCCCGGCGAGGTGCTGGTACTGGGCCAGGTGCTGGAGACCCGGGTCAAGGTCGTCGACCCGGATCTGCCGGAGCTCACCGGGATCGATGTCGTCGTGGTCGATCTGGGTATCGAACAGACCCGGACCAGGGACTGGATGGTCACGCGCGTCGCAGTGCGCCCGCAACGTCGGCTGGGCCGGCGCAGCAACATCCACGTCGTCGACTGGCAGAACGTGCACGGCCTGACGCCCTCGGGTCTGGCGATGCCCGACCAGGGCGTGGCGTCCCTGCTCGAGCAGTTCGAAGGCCAACGCCCGGTCGAGGTTGCCGAGGCACTGCGCGAGCTGCCCGCCAAGCGCCGATACGAGTTGTTCCGGGCGTTCGACGACGAGCGGCTCGCCGACGTGCTGCAGGAGCTTCCCGAGGACGAACAGGCCGAGGTGCTGCAACAGCTGAACACCGAACGCGCGGCCGACGTGCTCGAGGCGATGGACCCCGACGACGCCGCCGACCTGCTGGGAACACTGACGCCGGCCGACGCCGAGGTGCTGCTGGGCCGGATGGACCCCGAAGATTCCGAGGATGTGCGTCGCCTGCTGAGCCACTCGCCCGATACCGCGGGCGGTCTGATGACCTCCGAGCCGGTGGTCCTGGCGCCCGACACCACGGTCGCCGAGGCCCTGGCCCGGGTACGCGATCCCGACCTGACACCTGCCCTGGCGTCGTTGGCGTTCGTCGCGCGCCCGCCGACCGCGACGCCGACGGGCCACTATCTGGGCTGCGTTCACCTGCAGCGGCTTCTACGCGAACCTCCGGCCACGCTCGTCAGCGGCATCGTCGACGTCGACCTGCCGACGTTGGGCCCGCAGGACTCACTCGCCGCGGTGACGCGCTACTTCGCGGCGTACAACCTGGTGTGCGGCCCGGTCGTGGACGCCGAGAGTCATCTGGTGGGCGCCGTCTCGGTCGACGACGTGCTCGACCATCTGCTGCCCGACGACTGGCGCGAACGTGACGAGCCCGAGCTGCCGGTGACCGGGTCATGACGGAAACCTCAGCGCGCCAGCGGCTGGACACCCCGCGCGCGACGCGTGGCCTCGGGCTGCACTTCGACGTCGAGGCGGTCGGCCGGTTCAGCGAATCCATCGCCCGGTTCCTCGGCACCGGGCGCTACCTCGCGATCCAGACCATCGTGGTGATCGTCTGGATCGCCCTGAACCTGTTCGCGGTCAGCCTGCAGTGGGATCCCTACCCGTTCATCCTGCTGAACCTGGCGTTCTCCACGCAGGCGGCCTACGCGGCGCCGCTGATCCTGCTCGCCCAGAACCGCCAGGAGAACCGCGACCGCGTCGCACTCGAAGAAGATCGGCGGCGGGCCGAGCAGACCAAGGCAGACACCGAGTTCCTGGCCCGCGAACTGGCGTCGCTTCGGCTGGCGGTCGGCGAGGTCGCGACCCGCGACTACCTTCGCCGCGAGCTGGACGAGCTGCGGGACATGATCAGCGCACTGCAGCAACCGCCGGTGGACGGCGAACGCCCCAAGTCAGGCAAACCCGACAGCGCCGAGCGCCGGTCGAAACGCAGTAGCTGAGGGCAGGGTCGGCCATTGTCGCAACAAAGGAACCTGTACTAGGTATGGTGACTTGGTTCACAACGTGTTTGTGAGATACATAGCGGTCGGAGTGGAGCTAAGGACGGTCAAGTGCGCGTAGGGGGAGGAGCGGCTTTCCTGGCTGCTCGACGCCGTGCGGGCCGGCTCATGCGCCCGCCTGCCGCCACTCCGCTCGGCGGTTTTCTTCCCGAGCCCCGCTTCGGCGGCCTCGGCCAGGTGCCACGCATCTCCGCTCCCAGCGCACGGGGCGTCGTCGGCGTCGCGGCGCTGACACCCCTCATCCTCGCCGGCGCGGTCGGCGCCGCCGCGCCGCCGCATCCCGGCTCGACGAATGCCTCGGTCACGCCGCTGGCCGCGGTCGAACCGCAGATCGACCGTACGGGGCCCGCGGTGGTTGCGGCCGCGAAAGCGCCGACGATGTTCCGTATCGCCGCCTCGACGGCATCGGCTCCCCCGCCGGCCTTTGTGGTCAATACCCCTGGCGCCCTTGGCATTCCGGGCATGGCGCTGAACGCCTACCGCAACGCCGAGCGGATGATGGGCGCCGCCTACCCCGGCTGCGGTGTCAGCTGGAACCTGCTCGCCGGCATCGGCCGCATCGAATCCATGCATGCCAACGGCGGCGCCACCGACGCACGCGGCACCGCGGTCCGGCCCATCTACGGACCGGCGCTCGACGGCACCCTGCCGGGCAACGAGATCATCGTGCAGAGCGCGCAGGCGGGCCGGGTGGTCTACGCGCGCGCCATGGGCCCGATGCAGTTCCTGCCCGGCACCTGGGCCCGGTACGCGTCCGACGGTGACGGCGACGGCAAGGCCGACGTGCAGAACGTCTTCGACGCGTCACTGGCCGCCGCCCGCTACCTGTGCAGCGGCGGGCTCAACCTCCGCGACCAATCCCAGGTGATGACGGCCATCCTGCGTTACAACAACTCCGTCGCGTATGCCCGCAACGTGCTGGGCTGGGCCGCCGCGTACGCCACCGGCGTCGTACCCGTCGACCTGCCCCCGATCACGGGCTCGATCCCGCCGATCGGCGATTCGCATCTGGACGATCCCGAAGGCCTGGGGCCCGGCCTGCCGACAAGTGCGTTGGGCCTGCCCGCCGGCGACCCGCTGGCGCTGATCCCGTTGCTGAACAACAACGAGACCGCGAGCCGGGTGCCGTCGACGAACGTTCCCGGGTTCGCGCCGGGCCAGATCCTCGGTCCGTTGCCCGGGCCGGCGCAGGCCGCTCCGACACCGGCGCCTGCCGAGCCGCCGCGGTGGATTCCGCCGTGGGAGCAGCCGCCACGGCAGCCGACGTGCGTCGTGTTCTGCCTCGGTGAACAGGCTCCTCCGCCGCCGGCCGGCCCAGCGCCGCTGTTGCCCGGCCCCCCACCGCCGCCTGCCGCACCGGCGGCACCGCCTGCGCCCGCGGCGCCTCCGGCACCCACCGCGCCGCCCATCGTGCCGATGGCGCCGGCACCGGGCCCAGCGCTCGGACCCGCTCCGGGCCCCGCGCCCGGCCCGGCCTGACGAATCGACGCCCGTCAGCCGCCGTAGACTCGGCGGTGATGTCCGAATCTGCCAATGAGCTGCAAACCGCGGTCCGCTCCGCGCTGGCCAAGGTGATCGACCCCGAACTGCGGCGGCCGATCACCGAACTCGGCATGGTCAAGAACATCTCGATCGAGCCCGATCACGGTGTGCACGTCGAGATCTACCTGACCACCGCGGCCTGCCCGAAGAAGAACGAGATCGCCGAGTTGGTGTCGGCCGCCGTCACCGACGTGCCAGGCACCGGCGCGGTCAAAGTCACTCTCGACGTGATGAACGACGAGCAGCGGGCCGAACTGCGCAAGATGCTCCGCGGCGATTCGCGGGAGCCGGTGATCCCCTTCGCCCAGCCCAACTCGCTGACCCGCGTGTACGCGGTGGCCTCCGGCAAGGGCGGCGTCGGTAAGTCGAGCGTCACGGTCAACCTCGCGGCGGCGATGGCCGCTCGCGGCCTCACCGTTGGCGTTCTGGACGCCGACATCTACGGCCACTCGGTGCCCCGCATGATGGGCACCACCGATCGACCCACCCAGGTCGACTCGATGATCATCCCGCCCACCGCGCATGACGTGAAGGTCATCTCGATCGCGATGTTCACGCAGGGCAACACGCCCGTGGTGTGGCGCGGCCCGATGCTGCACCGGGCGCTGCAGCAATTCCTGGCCGACGTGTACTGGGGCGATCTGGATGTGCTGCTGCTCGATCTGCCACCGGGCACCGGCGACGTCGCGATCTCGGTGGCGCAGCTCATCCCCGGTGCGGAGATCCTCGTGGTGACGACGCCGCAGCTGGCCGCCGCCGAGGTAGCCGAGCGGGCCGGCGCGATCGCGCTGCAGACCCGCCAGCGCATCGCGGGCGTCGTGGAGAACATGTCGGGGCTTTTGATGCCCGACGGCACGATCATGCAGCTGTTCGGCGAGGGCGGCGGCCGGCTGGTCGCCGATTCGCTCACCCGCTCGGTCGGTGCCGAGGTGCCGTTGCTCGGTCAGGTTCCGATCGACAAGGCGCTGGTGGACGCGGGCGACGCCGGGGTTCCGCTGGTGTTGTCGGCGCCGGACTCGCCTGCGGGCAAGGAGTTGCGCAAGGTCGCCGATTCGCTGTCGGCGCGCAAGCGCGGGCTGGCCGGTATGTCGCTGGGCCTCGATCCCGCCGGGCGCTGACCCTACGTCGCGTCGGTGTCGAACGCCGTCCCCGCGGGTTTCTCGGGCGCCTTGTCGTTGTTGGGCGGCGGCGTAGCAGGCGGCTGCTGAGCCGGCTTGTCGTCGAACTTGCCGGTCAAGATCGAGTCGTCGCCGTCGAGGAGATGCTTCGTGAGCGCAGCGCGCGGTGTCATACCGCGCAGCTTCTGCAGTTCGGCCAGCGGCTCACGCAGATCGTCGAATTCGGGGCCGAGGTCCTGCCGCAACTGGCTGGTGGCCCCGGTGACGTAATCGCGGGCTTGCCGCAGCGCGCCGGAGGTCCAGCGAATCGCACCGGGTAGGCGCTCGGGCCCCAGGATCACCAGCCCGGCGATCACGAGGAGCAGCATCTCGCCCCAGCCGATATTGGCGAACATGTGTTACTGCGCTTTTTGGTCGTCGCCGATGGGCGTCACCATCAACGTCATCGGGCGTCCTTCGCGGACGACCTCGATGGGCGCTTCCTGACCGATCTTGAGCTGCCGGACCGCCACGACGAACTCGTCGGCATCGGCGACCTTGCGGTCCCCGACCTTCACGACGACGTCGTTCTCCAGGATCCCGGCCTTGTCCGCGGGACCGCCCGCGACCACGTTGGCGATCTGGGCGCCGGAGGCCACGCTGTTGCTGACCGACTTGGCGGTGAGCTGCAGGGTCGGGTGGGCGATCTTGCCGTCCTTGATCAACGTCTCGACAACCTGCTTCACCTCGTTGACCGGGATGGCGAAGCCCAGACCACTTGCGCTGTCGGACAACGACTTTCCGGCCGTGTTGATCCCGATGACCTCGGAGTTCATGTTGATCAGCGGGCCACCGGAGTTGCCGTGGTTGATCGAGGCGTCGGTCTGCACACCATCGATGACGGTGTCGGTGTCCGAGCCGTCACCGGACAGCGGCACCGGCCGGTGCAGCGCGCTGATGATGCCGTGCGTGACGGTGCTGCGCAGGCCGAGCGGGGCGCCCGCGGCGATGACTTCCTCGCCGACCCGAAGCTTCTCGGAGTCGCCCATGCGCGCGACGGTGAGGTTGTCGACGTTGTCGACCTTGAGCACCGCCAGATCGGTCTTGGGATCGCGCCCGACGAGGTTGGCGGGCACCTCCTTGCCGTCGTTGAACACGACGGTGATCTTGTAGTCGGCGGGTTTGCCCGCAGCTTCGGAGATCACGTGGTTGTTGGTGACGATGTAGCCGTTGCCGTCGACCACCACACCGGATCCCTGGGAGCCTTCGTTGTTGCTCTTGGCTTCGATGGTGACCACCGAATCGGCCACGGCGGCGGCCACCGAGGCGATCCGGCCTGCCTCCGGCTCGGGCAGATCGCCGGTCTCGAGCGTGACTTTCGACGTCGTGAACGCCTCGACCGTGCCCGCGGTCTTCTGGCCCACCCAGCCGCCCACGAACGACACGAGCAGGGCGGTCAGGATCAGGACGACGAGGGCGACCCAGGACACCCGCCCGCCGAACAGGACCTCGCGCAGCCCCAGCTTGCCCGCGGGTGCCGAGACGATCACCGGGGCCGACGGCGCCTGCGCCGGTGTGCCCAACGCAACCAAGGCTGCGGGATCGCGCCACGGATCGTCGACGTCGTCGTCGATACCGGCCCGCTCGGCTTCGAGTGCGCCCGCGTCGGTCGGATGACGCTGCAACGAATCGGCGGCGCCCTTGGGGCGCCCGAAGGCCTCCGCGAGCACCGGATCCGGCGGCTGGTCCTTGGGCGCGTACTCCCCCTGGTCCTGATACTTGTCGGCACCGAGGAATGAACCGTCTACGCCGGACGGACGGCCGAAGGTGCGTTGCGACGCGGCGTCGACGGGTGGCCGCTCAACAGGGCGCGGCGCCAGGCGGCCGCTATCGCCGGACTGGTCCTGGTTGGTCACCGGTGTATCACTCTCTATCGGAGCGCCCGCCCCAGCCAGGTAGGCCGGTGCCGGTCACTGATCGCCTATTGGTTCACCCTACCGGCGCTTGCGCCGGCCCCGCGCCGGGTCCTCAGCAAACTGAGAGTTGTCCGGCACCTCGGGTGGCGGCTGTGGAATGTGGTGCGGTATCTGCGACAACATCCCCAGCAAAGAATTGGGTATGGCGATCGGGCATGAGTCCCGCAACGCCGCCCTGGCCTGGCTCTGGGCGTCGACCTCAGCCGCGCATTCCGGGCACAAGGACAAGTGGTGAGCGGCACGCAGATGCGCGCTCATGCGGAGCTCGCCGTCGACGAACGCGGCGATGGCCTCGATCGACAGGTGCTCGGTGGAGCCGAATTGGCGCGGCGCGCCTACCGGGGCATCACTCTGCGACGCGAACTGCGCCGGTAGCCAGGAGAAAGCACGACGGAACACATGTCCCGGGTCGACCATCACCCAGCTCCTCTCGGTACTCACAACGTCCTGTCCTGAATGTAGCGCGCGACGCTGTGTTCGACACCCGCCAACGCTCAGGCGGACTGAGCCGTTTCCGGGGAATGCTTGGCCAAGTAGTCGCGCAGCGCCTGCCTGCCACGGTGGATACGGCTGCGCACGGTGCCCAGCTTGACGCCGAGCGTGGCGCCGATCTCCTCGTAGGACAGACCCTCGATGTCGCACAACACCACGGCCGCGCGGAACTCCGGCGGGAGCGAGTCGAGCGCGGCTTGCAGATCCGCGCCGAGGCGCGAGTCGTGATAGATCTGCTCGGGGTTCGGGTCGTCGGCCGGCACGCGGTCGTAGTCCTCGGGCAGCGCTTCCATGCGGATGCGCCCGCGGCGCCGCACCATGTCCAGGAACAGGTTCGTGGTGATGCGGTGCAACCAGCCCTCGAACGTGCCGGGCTGGTAGTTCTGCACCGAGCGGAACACCCGGATGAACGTCTCCTGAGTCAGGTCCTCGGCGTCGTGCTGATTGCCCGACAAGCGGTAGGCCAGCCGGTACACGCGGTCGGCATGCTGGCGGACCAGTTCGTCCCAGGACGGCATGGTCGCCTTGTCCCCGGTGGCGTCGAACACCGCGGTGCCGGTCAATTCATCAGAGGGCTCCACCCAGTCTCCTTCGGTGAACTGCTCCAGATGTGCCATGGACACCGGGGCGGGCTGGGCTGTGGTGATCTGCTGAGATGCGATGGTGGCGAGGTCCTCCTGCTCACAAATTTCACTCTGCTCAACACGACTGACGAGTTCGTTATTCCGATCACGCGCTGTGCGCCGGCGGCCGCCGTGTTCCATGGGAGATACCGTTCCCGATGCCGGTGTGGTTGGCATATGAGCAAACTGAACTTTCCCTGAGAAATCCGAGGATACGGCGTACAACCTGCGGAAACCAGCGATTATCGGCCGGCCATCTGCCGCCGGGCGCGGGCGTGTCGCAACGTCGGGGCACCCGTCTGGCCTACGCTGCGGGCATGGTCAGCTCCGAACCCGGCCGCGCCGAGGCGATCGTCACGCACGCCGAACGGTCGATCTCGGAAGATGCGATCGTGGCCGCGGCCAGGGAACGCGCCGACGACATCGGCGCCGGGGCCGTCACCCCGGCGGTCGGCGCGTTGCTGAGCGTTCTGGCCCGGATCACCGGCGGCCGGGCCGTCGTGGAGGTCGGAACCGGGGCAGGCGTGAGCGGGCTGTGGTTGCTGTCGGGCATGCGTGACGACGGCGTCCTGACCACCATCGACGTCGAACCCGAGCACCAGCGCATCGCCAAGCAGGGCTTCACCGAGGCCCGTGTCGGCCCGGGACGCACCCGGCTGATCAGTGGGCGCGCGCAGGATGTGCTCACCCGGCTCGCCGACGAGTCCTACGACCTGGTGTTCATCGATGCCGAGCCGATCGACCAACCGCAATTCGTGGCCGAGGGTGTGCGACTGCTGCGCTCCGGCGGCGCGATCGTGGTACACCGCGCCGCACTCGGCGGCCGCGCGGGCGACGCGTCGGCCCATGACGCCGAGGTCACTGCCGTTCGCGAGGCGGCCCGCTTGATCGCCGAGGACGAACGTCTCACCCCCGTCCTGATTCCGCTCGGCGACGGACTGCTCGCCGCCGTGCGCGACTGATCCTTCGCCGTTTTCCGCGGAACTGCGTTCCGGCGCAAGGGCGGCCCGCGACATCTTTACGAATTCCTGACGGGCCACACCCTTGACGCCTGACTAAACACGCGTTTAGCGTACTAAACATGCGTTCAGTCGAAGATCGAACGGGAATCGCCCGGATCCGCGATTCCGCGATCGAGCAATTCGGGCAACACGGTTTCAGCGTGGGCCTGCGGGCGATCGCCGACGCCGCGGGCGTCAGTGCGGCCCTGGTGATCCACCACTTCGGCTCCAAAGACGGCCTGCGCAAGGCGTGCGACGACTACGTGGCCGAGGTGATCCGCGAGGCGAAGTCGGAGTCGCTGCAGACGGCCGATCCGGCGACCTGGCTGGCCCAGATGTCGGAGATCGAGTCGTACGCACCGTTGATGGCCTACCTCGTGCACAGCATGCAGTCCGGCAGCGAGCTCGCCAAGACCTTTTGGCGCCGGATGGCCGACAACGCCGAGCAGTATCTCGAAGAAGGGGTCAGGGCAGGCACGCTCAAGCCGAGCCGTGATCCGCGGGCGCGGGCCAAGTACGTCGCGATCACGAACGGCGGCGGGTTCCTGCTGTACCTGCAGATGCACGACAACCCGACCGACCTGCGTGCGGTGCTGCGCGATTACGGCGAGGACATGGTGCTGCCCGCGCTCGAGCTCTACACCAACGGCATGCTGACCGACTCGACGATGTACGACGCATTTCTTGCCCAGCGCGAACAAGGCATCCCGTTCAGTGCCCCCGCCGAATCGGTCGACAACAAGGAACCAGCGTGAGGACAACGATGACTAACGACTCCGCAGCGGTCGAGATCCGCGGTCTGTCAAAATCATTCGGCCGCACCAAAGCACTCGATGGCCTGAACCTGACCGTGTCGCACGGTCACATCACCGGCTTTCTCGGCCCCAACGGCGCAGGCAAGTCCACGACCATCCGCGTCCTGCTGGGGCTTCTGCGAGCCGAACGCGGCACCGTGCGTCTGCTCGGTGGTGACCCCTGGCATGACGCGGTCGCACTGCACCGCCGGATCGCTTACGTACCGGGCGATGTCACGTTGTGGCCCAATCTCACCGGGCAGCAGGCCATCGACTTCCTGTGCCGCCTGCGCGGCAACGGCATCGACACGCGCAGGCGCGATCAGCTGATCGACCGCTTCGAGCTCGATCCACACAAGAAGGCGCGGACGTACTCGAAGGGCAACCGGCAGAAGGTCGCGATCGTCGCGGCATTCAGCTGCAACGCCGAGCTCTACATCCTCGACGAGCCGACGTCCGGGCTGGATCCGTTGATGGAGAAAGCTTTTCAGCAGTGCGTGACGGAGGTGGCCGAACGCGGCGCGGCAGTGCTGCTGTCCAGCCACATCCTGGCCGAGGTCGAAAAGCTCTGCGACAACGTGACGATCATCCGGGCGGGCCGCACCGTACGTTCGGGCACGCTGGCAGAGCTGCGCCACCTCATGCGCACGTCGGTCACCGTCCGCACGCGTTCCGATGGCCGGGCGCTGCGCGACGTCCCCTACGTCCACGACTTCAGCGCCGACGACGGACAGGTGAAATTCTCGGTGGACCGCGGCGATCTCGAGTTCACCATGGAACACCTGACCGATCTCGGCATCGAGGACCTCACCGTCACACCCGCCTCGCTCGAGGACATGTTTCTGCGCGAGTACCAGGGGGTGACGCCGTGAGCGCATCGGCCACCGCCACGGCCGCCCATCGCCGCACGGCGACCGGAAACTCTCCGTTCACCGGTGTCGGAAACCTGCTGCGGCTGGCGATTCGACGCGACCGGGTGCGGCTGACCGTGTGGATCGCGGTGCTGACGCTCATGATGGTGTACGCGCCGTACGCGATACGGCTCGCCTACCCCGAGGAGCCGCAGCGCCTCGCACGGGTCAACCTGCTCAAGACCCCGGCCGGAATGATGCTGGGCGGCCCCATGTTCGGCACCAAGGAGACCGACTTGGGGGTGATGATGGCCAACGAGTTGATGCTCACGCTCATCGTTGCCACGTCGATTCTGGCTATCCTCACCGTCATCCGCCATACCCGGGCCGAGGAGGAAAGCGGCGCAGCCGAACTCGTGCTGTCCTCGGTCGTCGGGCGCTATGCCCGGACGACGGCGGCACTCATCCTGGTCGGCGGTCTGAACGCGATTCTCGCACTGACGATGACGCTCGCGATGGCGTCGACGGGATTCGGGCTTGTCGACACCGCGGGCATGTGCCTGGGTGTCACCGCGGTCGCCATGGTGTTCGGTGCCGTCGCCGCCGTGACCGCGCAACTGTGGCGGCAGGCCCGCACCGCCACCGGTGCGGCGATGGCCACGCTCGCCGTAGCCGCGCTGGTGCGCGGAGTGGGCGATGTCATCGACAACTCCGGCAGTGCGCTGAGCTGGTTCTCCCCGATCGCCTGGGCGCAGCAGATGCGTGCATTCGTCGAATTGCGTTGGTGGCCATTGGGTCTGCTGGTCGCGTTGGCGATCGCACTGATGGCCGTGGCAGGTGTACTGGAGAAGCGTCGCCAATACGACGACGGCACCATCCCGTCGACCGGGGAGCGGCCGAACGCGCCGCAGATCACCGGGCCGCTGAGCCTGCACCTGACCCTGCAACGGGGTCAGACGATCGGCTGGAGCGTGGGCCTGTTCCTTGGTGGCCTCACATTCGGCTCGATGACGAAATCGCTCATGGACGCGGCGCTTGACAACGAGCTGATCGCCCGGGTGTTCGCCGCGCAAGGAAACGACGGCGTGTACACCACCATGACGCAGTTCCTCGCGGCCGCCGCCACGGCGTATGCGGTGGGCGCCGTCCTGCGGGTGCACAGCGACGAGCAGAACGGTCTCGGGGAAGCCGTGCTCGCCGGCGCGGTGTCGCGCTGGCAGTGGCTGCTCGGCGCAGCAGTGTCCGCCGTGATCGGGTCGGTCATCCTGATGTTCTGCGCCGGGCTGGGCAACGGGCTGGGTGCCGGGCTCACGCTCGGCGAGCCCGGCACGATCGTGCGGTTGACGCTCGCCGGGCTGGCCTACGTGCCCGCCCTCGCGGTGATGGCCGCGATCGCCGCACTCGCCGTCGCGCTGCGTGCCCCCTGGATCGGCTGGTTGGCCGTCACATTCGTGATCACCGCGCTCTATCTCGGAGCCCTGCTACGGCTGCCCAGCTGGCTGATCGACTTGTCACCGGTCGGGCAGACCACTGCCCCGATGGACTACCCGGTCGTCGCACTGATCGTGATGCTCTCGGTAGCAACGCTTTTGGCATTTGGCGCCGGATGGATCTACCGCCGCCGCGACGCGGCGTGAGGCGGAGAGGAGAAGGCATGAAGCTGGTACTTCAAGCAGTGGCGTCCGGGGTTTTCGGTCTGGTGTTCTTCGGGCTGGCACTGTTCGGACCCGCGGGCACGTTCGACTACTGGCAGGCCTGGGTTTTCATCGGCGTGTTCTTGGTCGCCACCCTGATTCCCAGCTTCTATCTGGCCGTCAAGGATCCAGCGGCACTGCAGCGGCGCCTGCACGGTGGCCCGCTGGCCGAAACCCGGCTTGTGCAGAAGATCGCGATCTGGGCGATCGTCGTCGCGATTCTCGCGGTGCTCATCGTCAGCGCCCTCGACCGCCGCTTCGGCTGGTCGGATGTACCGACCGCGGTCGTCATCCTCGGCGACGTCCTTGTGGCGGTCGGCCTGATCCTCGCGCAGGCCGTGGTTTTCCAAAACAGCTTCGCCGGCGCCAGCATTCGCGTCGAGGACGAGCAACACGTCGTCTCCACGGGCCTCTACGGCCTCGTGCGGCATCCGATGTACTTCGGTGCCCTGTTGATGATGTTCGGCACTCCCCTGGCGTTGGGCTCCTACTGGGCGATGCTCGCGACCATCGCCTCGGCGCCGATCCTGGGCGTGCGCATCAGTGACGAGGAAAAGATGCTGCGCACCGAACTCGACGGCTACGACGACTACACGCGCAAGGTCAGGTATCGGCTGGTGCCGTACGTGTGGTGACGGCCCGCACCCACCAACGAGAAGAGGAACGATGAAGACGGTTGTGCAAGCGCTCGCGTTCTCGGTTGTCGGATTCGTGCTCATCGCCGCGCTGCTGTTCGGGCCGGCAGGCACCTTCGACTATTGGCAGGCATGGCTTTTCATCGCGGTGTTCGCGATCCTGGGCACCGTTTACACGATCTATCTCGGCCTGAAGAATCCTGAGGTACTGCGACGGCGCATGCACTCCGGACCGACAGCCGAGACCAGACCGGCGCAGAAGCTCATCGTCTTGGGCATCTATGTGTGGTTTTTCGGCGTCGCGGTGCTCAGCGCCCTCGACCATCGCTTCGGTTGGTCTCAGGTGCCGACCGCGGTGGCATTACTGGGCAACGCCCTGGTGGCGATCGGTCTGGGTATCACGATGCTGGTGGTCATCCAGAACAGTTACGCCGCGGCCACCATCACAGTCGAAGCCGGACAGGAAGTCGTATCCACCGGGCTGTATGCGCTGGTGCGTCATCCGATGTACTTCGGTGCGCTGATCATGATGATCGGTTTGCCGATTGCGCTGGGCTCCTACTGGGCGCTGATATTGATTGCCCCTGGCGTCCCGGTCCTCGCACTCCGAATCCTCGACGAGGAGAAGGCGCTGCGGCATGAGCTCGCCGGGTACACCGAGTACACGCAGCAGGTGCGGTACCGGTTGATGCCGTACGTGTGGTGACTCAGCGCGCGACGGCGACGATGCGAGTGGCCGCCTCGACCGCCGCGGCGCGGCGGCGCGAGATCACCGCCGGATCATCGGTCACGGCGTCGGGGTGCGGTGACTGGGCCCAAGCGAGCCCGATCGAAAACAGCAGGGCGAGCAGATCCCCTGAGTCCCAAGATGAGTCGACGTAGCCACCGGCCTGCGCGGCTTCGATCGCCGCGACCGCGTGTGCGGGGATGGGGCGCCCATCGGACTGAGGCTCGTCGAGCACGAACCCTTCCAGCTGAGCCCACATGATCATGCGGAGGTGTTCTGGCCTACGCAGGCCGAGGTCGTAGACATCGCCGACGAACTCGGGGACGGCCTCGGGACGCAGGGTCACCGAGCGGAAGAACTCCGCGCCGTCGGCGGCGAACACCTCGCGGAACAGCGTCTCCTTGTCACCGAAGTGCGCGTACAGCCGTTCCTTGCTCGCCTGCGCCGATCGTGCGATGCGGTCGATCCTGGCGCCGGCCAGCCCGTACTGCGCGAACTCGGCTCGCGCTGCGGTAAGGATCTCCTCGCGCAGTTCGGTCGTGGTTCTCACAGGAGAATCATAACCAGACGAACTAGTTCGTTCGGTACGGTGGAGTCATGACAGTTGAACTCGAGATCGCCCGGATGCCGCGAGGCGGACCCGATGCGTCCTGGCTCGACCGGCGGCTACAGACCGATGCGCTGGAGTACCTCGACCGCGACGACGTCGGTGATGACGTCAAGCAGAAGGTGATCGCCGGCCTCGATCGCATGGGCACCCGCACGCAGCAGCACGACAAAAACGCCCGCATCGCACTGGATCTCGTGTCCGACATCCCCAATCCGCGCATCCTCGAGTTGGGCGCCGGGCACGGCAAGCTCTCCGCCCGCATCTTGGAGTTGCATCCCACCGCGACCGTGACAGTCAGCGATCTTGACCCGACGTCGGTCGCCAATGTCGCCGCCGGTGCACTCGGCGCCGACCCGCGGGTGACCACCCGAGTCGTCGACGCGACTGCCATCGACGCCGAGGACAACAGCTTCGACCTGGTGGTGTTCGCCCTGGCATTCCATCACCTCCCGCCCGCGGTCGCGTTCCGGGCGATCGCGGAAGCCACCCGGGTCGGCAAGCAATTCCTGGTCATCGACCTCAAACGTCCGCGACCGGTGGGCCTGCTCCTGACACTGGCGGTCATGGCGCCCTTCGCACTCGTGAAACCGGTCGTCCACGACGGATTCATCAGCACACTGCGGTCCTACAGCCGCTCGGCCTTCATCGCCCTCGGCAAGGCCGCCGACCCACAGATGCGCATTCGGTTCCTGCCGCAGGCGTTCCGGCTCGGACCCACTCCGACGGTCGTGGTGTTCTCCCGGTCATGACCGTCACGAAGATCGACGCGATCATGAAGCCCGCCAGCCACATACAGGTCATGCGGCGAGCCGTGGAGACCGTCGCCGACGGCATCGAACCGCTGGTCGACCTGTACCGGCCCTACGTGGACGGACTGCACAATCTCCCCCGCGACGGCCGATTTCTCTTGGTGGGCAACCACACCCAGTTCGGAGCGGAAGCACTGTTGATTCCCTATGTGGTGCGCCGCGAGATCGGCATGCGGGTGCGACCCCTGACCTACCGCAGATTCGGCGACATGCCCGGGCCGGCAGGCGATCTGCTGGCCGCGTGCGGCGCCGTGGTCGGAGCACCCGAGAGCGCAAGGGAACTCATGCGACACGACGAACCGATCCTGGTGTTTCCCGGTGGCGGCCGCGAGATCCCCAAATTCAAAGGCGAGCAGTACACATTGCGTTGGGAGGGCCGCGCCGGGTTCGCGCGCATCGCCGCCGAGCACGCGTATCCGATCGTTCCGGTCGCACTCGTCGGCGGCGACGATGTGTACGTGAGCGTGACGACGCGTGACCACTGGCTGGGCCGCCTCAGCGAGACGGTCAGCGAGAAGCTCTCGGGCCGAACCGACATGGCGATGCCGCTGCTGCGCGGCGTCGGCCCCACGCTGATCCCGCGGCCGCAACGCATGTACGTCCGGTTCGCGGCGCCCGTCGACACCACCAAGCCGGCGCGCATGTCGGCCGAGAAATGGACGGCCACCGTCCGACAGAACACCAAGGAATCCTTGGAGCAGAGCCTGGCCGAGCTGCTCAAGATCCGCAGTGACGACCCGTACCGCGAACTGAACCCCTTGGCGTGGCGTAGGGCGACGCGACCGGCGACATCATAGGAAGTGTCCGACCGCCGGCGCTTCCCAGGGCAATAATGACGATGTGGAACTGCTGACCGGCTTCGGGTTGGCCACCGCGGCGGGATTGAACGCCTACATCCCGTTGCTGGCGCTGGGCCTGTTGTCCCGGTTCACCGACCTGGTGGCGCTGCCTGCGGGCTGGGCCTGGCTGGAGAACGGCTGGGTGATGGCGATCGTCGCGGTGCTGCTCGTCGTCGAGGTCGTCGCCGACAAGATCCCCGCCCTCGACACCGTCAACGACACGATCCAGACGTTCGTGCGGCCCACCGCGGGCGGCATCGTGTTCGGGTCGGGCACCGCATCGCAAACCGCCGCGGTGACCGATCCGGGCGCATTCGCCCAATCCGGTCAATGGGTTCCGGTGGCGATCGGGGTGGTCACCGCACTCGCGGTGTCGCTGACGAAGTCGGCGGTGCGGCCCGCGGCCAACGTCGCCTCGGCCGGTATGGCCGCGCCGGTGTTGTCGACGGTCGAGGATGTCACCAGTGTCGGGCTCGTGTTCGTCGCGATCCTGGTGCCGGTCCTGGTTCTGGTGGCGCTGCTGGCCCTGGCCTGGGGTGTGTTCCGGCTGTGGCGGTGGCGACGGCGCCGCGCGAATGCCAAGACCGCGGCCCCGGCCGCAGGGGTCGACTCGTGGGAGTGAGTCTCAGATCCACACGCCCTTGCCGACGGCGACGACGCCGCCCGCGCTGATCGCGAAACGCTCACGGTCCTTGTCGAGGTCGACGCCGACCATCTCCCCCGGGCCGACGACGACGTTCTTGTCCAGAATCGCGTGCCGCACCACGGCGCCGCGGCCCACCCGGACACCGGGCATCAGCACGCTGCCTTCGACGATGGCGCCGTCGTCGATCACGACGTTGGACGACAGCACCGAATTGCGTACGGACGCCGCCGAAATGATGCTGCCTGCGCCGACGACGGATTCCTGGGCCGAGCCGCCGTTGACGAACTTGGCGGGGGCGAGGTTCTCGGACTCACCGCGGATCGGCCACCGCTTGTTGTACAGGTTGAACACCGGGTGCACCGAAACCAGATCCATGTGCGCGTCGTAGAACGCGTCGAGGGTCCCGACGTCACGCCAGTAACCGTGATCGCGTTCGGTCGCTCCCGGCACCTCGTTGTTCTTGAAGTCGTACACCGCGGCCATCCCGTCCGCCACGAGCCGCGGGATGATGTCGCCGCCCATGTCGTGATCGGAATGGTCGTCGTCGGCGTCGGCGCGGATCGCGTCGATGAGCACCTTCGTCGTGAAGATGTAGTTGCCCATCGACACGAACGTCTGCTCGGGATCGTCCGGGGTGCCCGGCGGATCGGCCGGCTTCTCGATGAACCCGCGGATGCGGCCCGACTCGTCGGAGTCGATGCAGCCGAACGCGCTCGCTTCCGCGCGCGGCACCCGGATACCGGCGACGGTCGCACCCGCACCGCTCTCGATGTGGAATTGCAGCATCTGCTCGGGGTCCATGCGGTACACGTGGTCGGCCCCGAAGATGATGATGTAGTCCGGATCTTCGTCGTAGATCAGGTTGAGCGACTGGTAGATGGCATCGGCCGAACCGGTGTACCACCGCGGCCCGAGCCGTTGCTGTGCGGGCACCGGCGTGATGTATTCACCGGCCAGACCCGACAGCCGCCAGTTCTGGCTGATGTGACGGTCCAGTGAATGCGACTTGTATTGCGTGAGAACGCAGATTCGGAGATACCGGGCATTGACCAGGTTGGACAGCACGAAATCGATCAGTCGGTAAGCGCCACCGAAGGGAACCGCGGGCTTGGCGCGATCCGCCGTCAACGGGTACAGCCGCTTGCCCTCTCCGCCGGCCAGAACGATGCCCAGCACATGTGGCAACTCCCTCATGAATCAAACCTATCCGCCAGTCACCACCGCGGCTAGCCAATGACACGATTGGTCAACGGCGTTGCGTCAAGTGGCTTGGGGTGATGAACAACTCCGCAAACGTTGTCCACAAGCATGCGTCTTGGCGAAGCGACCACTACCGTTCCAGATATGCGGGTGGCCATGATGACTCGGGAGTATCCACCCGAGGTTTACGGCGGTGCTGGGGTACATGTGACCGAGCTCGTCGCTCAGTTGCGTCATCTGTGCGAAGTCGACGTGCACTGCATGGGCGCCCCGCGTGACGGGGCGTTCGTCGCACAGCCCGATCCGGCGCTGCGCGGCGCCAACGCGGCACTGTCGACGCTGTCGGCCGACCTCAACATGGTCAACAACGCCGCGCAGGCCACCGTGGTGCATTCCCACACGTGGTACTCGGGGATGGCCGGCCACCTCACCGCGTTGCTCTACGGCATCCCGCACGTGCTGACGGCGCATTCGCTCGAGCCGCTGCGGCCGTGGAAGGCCGAGCAGCTCGGCGGCGGGTATCGGGTGTCGTCGTGGGTCGAACGCACCGCGATCGAGGCCGCCGACGCGGTGATCGCGGTGAGTGCGGGTATGCGCGACGACGTCCTGCACACGTATCCGGCCCTTGACCCCAATCGGGTGCACGTGGTGCGCAACGGGATCGACACCGACGTCTGGTACCCGACGCCCCCGGTGCCGGGCGATTCGGTCCTGGCCGAATTGGGCGTCGATCTGAACCGGCCAATCGTGGCGTTCGTCGGGCGCATCACCCGTCAGAAAGGCGTGGCGCACCTGGTTGCCGCCGCGCACAAGTTCAGCAATGACGTGCAGTTGGTGTTGTGCGCCGGCGCCCCGGATACACCCGAGATCGCCGCCGAAGTGTCTTCGGCCGTGCAAGAGCTCGCCCGCGCCCGCACCGGCGTGTTCTGGGTGCGAGAAATGCTGCCGATCAACAAGATCCGCGAAATACTCTCCGCCGCAACAGTTTTCGTCTGCCCGTCGGTGTACGAACCGCTCGGTATCGTCAACCTCGAAGCGATGGCATGCAGCACACCGGTGGTGGCCTCCGACGTCGGCGGTATTCCGGAGGTCGTGGCCGACCATCAAACCGGTCTGTTGGTGCACTACGACGCGAGCGATCCGGAGTTCTTCGAGACGCGACTGGCCGATGCCGTCAACTCGCTCGTGGCCGAACCCGACACGGCACGCAAGTACGGCGAGGCAGGACGCCAGCGGTGCATCGAGGAGTTCTCCTGGGCGCACATCGCCGAGCAGACTTTGGAGATTTATCGCAAGGTGTCCGCATAGCGGACTCCGGCGCGGCCCGTGCGATGTGCACGCAGCCGCGCCGGATTGACTAGCTGGTTACGCCCTTGAGCTCGTCGCCGAGGGCAGCCGCCTCGTCCGGAGTCAGCTCAACGACGAGGCGTCCACCGCCTTCCAGCGGTACTCGCATCACGATCCCTCGCCCCTCCTTGGTTGCTTCCAGTGGACCGTCGCCAGTCCGGGGCTTCATCGCCGCCATCGAGTGCTCCCTCCAACTGAGCCGGTCCGCTTGAGCGGGCCAGGTCGGGGCCGACGCCGCCCACTCGTTGGCGGCACCCGGCACTGAACTGCTACTGATCTAGCCCTATTCTTCCCTATCCACGTCAATGGGTGTGCAAAGACCCGTCTAAGGCCGACGGCGTGGCGGCTATCCGGCGGCCGGAACCCAGCACGAGGCGATGTGGTCATCGACCATTCCGGTGGCCTGCATCAACGCATATGCAGTCGTCGGACCGACGAATTTGAAGCCGCGCCGTTTGAGTTCTTTGGCCATCGCCTTCGACTCCTCGGTCACCGCGGGGACCTGTGACAAGTCGGCGGGGCGGGGACGTGGCGGCGGCGCGAACGACCACAGCAGTTCGGCCAGGTCGACGTCGAGGTCGGCAACTGCCCTGGCGTTGGCGATCGTCGCCTCGATCTTCGCGAGGTTGCGCACGATGCCGGCATCGGCCATCAATCGCTCGATGTCGGCGTCGGTGTAGCGCGCGACCAGCTCGGCGTCGAACTCGTCGAACGCGCGCCGGAAATTGTCCCGCTTGCGCAGAATGGTCAGCCACGACAGCCCGCTCTGGAACGCCTCGAGGCTGATCCGCTCGAACAGCGCCTTGGAGTCACGCAGCGGGCGCCCCCACTCGGTGTCGTGGTAGTCGCGATACAGCGTGTCACCGGCCTTGGCCGATTGGACCGCCCAACCACACCGGGTCTTGCCGTCGTCGGTCACGACGGCTCGTCGGTCGTGGTTCGGATCTGGCCGGCGGTCGCCGACACCTCGACGTCGTCGGCCTCACCGTCTTCTGCAACCTCTTCGTCGGCAATGCCGTAGGCCGCGCGAACCGCCGCAAGCTCACCGCGCAGCGCGTCGAGCTCGGTGCCCAGCCGGTCCAGCACCCAGTCCACTTCGCTGGTCTTGTATCCCCGCACCGTCTGGCTGAACTTCAAGGCCTCCACGTCCGCGCTGGTGACGCCCGACGCGGGCAGCACCGTGGCGGTGGTCCCCCGCGGCAGCGGCGGCAGCGTCTCGCCCCGGCCGAAGATGACGCTGCCAAGGCCGAACAGCACGGTGGCGACCAGAACGAGCACCACCAGGTACAGCAGTATCAGTGTCACGCCTTCGATACTGCCTCACACCCCCGACAAGGGCTTACGCCGCGGGGCCCGCACGCGCTCAGCGCGGGCGCAGCGTCACCATCGGTGGCCGGTCAGCCAGCGACACCGACGACACCCGCGGCGTGAACCCGTCCCCGTCGGCGAAGAACTGGGTCAGGCCCATGCCGGAGTCCGTGATTCCGCACCGCGACATCAGGGTGGCGATGACCTGGCGGCTCATCGAGGCCAATTCGGTCAACGGCCGGTTGCGGTGCGCCCGCACGCCGAGATTCACCTGCGCGATCGCGTCAAGTCCCAGGCGGTCATAGGTGTCGATCAGCAGGCCGATCTCCACGCCGTAGCCGGGTGCGAACGGCACGGCGGTGAGCAACTCCCGCGTGCCTGCGTACTCGCCGCCCAGCGGTTGCAGAACACACGTGAGCTCTGGCCGCAGCGAGGCGAGAAGCGGTCGCGCGACCAGCTCGGTCACGCGGCCGCCACCGTTGGCGTCCTCGCGGCCGCTCACGTTGAGCGGGCGCCGGTAGAAGCCTTTGACCAGGTGCACGCCGTCGGTGGTCAGCAGCGGGCCGAGCAGTTTCGGTACGAACATCGGATCGGGATTGATCAGGTCCGAGTCGATGAAGGCGATGACGTCGCCCGTCGTCGCGGCCAGCGAACGCCACAACACCTCGCCCTTGCCGGGCTGCGGTGCGACTTCCGGAAGCGCGACCTCACGGCTGATCACCCGCGCACCGGCCGCGAGCGCCCGGATCTCGGTGTCGTCGGTGGAACCCGAATCGAGCACGATCAACTCGTCGACCAGCCCGCCGAGCAGCGGCGTGATGGTCTCGACGACCGAGCCGACCGTCTCTTCTTCGTTGAGGGCGGGCAGCACCACCGAGACGGTTCGCCCCGCCTTGGCCGCTTCGAGTTCGGCCACCGTCCAGGTGGGCCGGTTCCAGCTGTGATCGCTCAGCCAACGGTGCCCGGCGACACCGTCGGTGATGGCCAGTTCAGGCATTGCTGTCATGCCAGTCCCCTCACTGTTCGCGCGGGCGTCCGCACTCCCTGGATCGACGCGACCATTTCCAGCACGCGCCGTGTGGGTCCCACCTCGTGTACCCGAAACATGGCCGCTCCATCCGCTGCGGCGAGTGCCGTCGCGGCGAGCGTCCCTTCGAGGCGTTCGGTGAGGTCCACACCGAGAGTCTCCCCGACAAAATCCTTGTTGCTCAGGGCCATCAGGACCGGCCATCCGCTCTTAACAAGATCTTTTACGTGACGCAACAAACTAAGACCGTGATAAGTGTTTTTGCCGAAATCGTGGGTGGGGTCGATGAGGATCCGGTCCCTCGGCACACCCGTTGCCACGGCACGTTCGGCCGCCGCGGTCACCTCGGCGATGACGTCGTCGACCACGCCCCGTTCGGTGATGCCGTAGTTCACCCGGAACGGCCGGGTTCGCGGCACGGCGCCGCCCGTGTGCGAACACACCAGACCCGCACCGAACTCCGCCGCGACCTCGGGCAGGCCCGGGTCGGCTCCGGCCCACGTGTCGTTGATCAGATCGGCGCCCGCCGCGCAGGCCTGTTTGGCCACCGCCGCGCGCCAGGTGTCGACGCTGATGAGCTGATTCGGATAGGTCGTGCGCAGCCATTCGATGAACGGCACGACGCGCGCGATCTCCTCCTGCGTGTCGACGCCGTGGCCCGGGCCCGCTTTGACGCCGCCGACGTCGATCACGTCGGCGCCCTCGTCGATCACGCGGGCAGCGGCGGCCTTGGCGGCTTCATCGGTGAACGTGGCGCCTCGGTCGTAGAACGAGTCCGGGGTCCGGTTGACGATCGCCATGATCAGCGCACGGTCACCGGCGACCGGGCGACCACAAAACGTCGACAACACGCCTCCATAGTGCCTGGCCGCCTTGCTGTCGGGCGCGCTCAGGATGAGCGAGCGGTCCGGCCGCACGCCCGATAGCGTGTCCTTTCCAGGGGGATGAACACCCGGAGTGACGATGCAGCTCATCGGCCGCAGCGCCGAACGCGCCATGCTCGACGCCATCGTGGCGGCTCTGCGAACGGGCTCGAGCCGGGCGCTTGTCGTACACGGCGACGCCGGCATGGGTAAAACGGCGCTTCTGGACTATCTGTCCGATCGCGCTCCGGACTGCCGGGTAGTGCGGGCCGCAGGTGTCGAGGCCGAGACCGAGTTGGCGTTTGCGGCATTGCATGCGGTGTGCGCGCCGGTCCTGGATCGTGCCGAAAGGTTGCCTGCCCCGCAGCGCCATGCGCTGCTGACGGCATTCGGCATGAAACCGGGACCGGCCCCCGATCGGTTCCTGGTGGGGCTGGCGGTGCTCGGCCTGTTCTCGGAGGCCGCACAGACGCAACCGCTCCTTGTGCTCATCGATGACCAGCAGTGGCTCGACCAGGCCTCGGCGCAGATTCTGGCGTTCGTCGCACGCCGACTCGCCGCCGAGGCCGTTGGCCTCGTGCTGGCCGCCCGGGTGCCGAGCGCCGACTTGACCAGTCTGCCCGCGCTGCGGGTCGACCGGCTGACCGACGATGAGTCCAGGTCCTTGCTTCGCACGGTGTTGACGGGCCCGCTCGACGTCCGGGTCCGCGACCAGATCGTCGCGGAGGCACGAGGGAACCCGCTGGCACTGCTGGAATTACCCCGCGCACTGACCCCGGCCGAGTTGGCGGGCGGGTTCGGGCTGCCGGGCGCACTGGCGCGCAGTCTGGACGGCACGTTTCGGCATCAGCTCGATACGCTTCCCGCCCCTAGCCGCACTCTGCTGGCGCTCGCAGCCGCCGAGCCGTCGGGTGATCCGGTGTTGTTGTGGGCCGCGACCACAGCGCTCGGTATCCCGGCCGGGGCCGCCGAACCGGTGATCGAGGCCGGCCTCGCGGAGTTCGGTACCCGGGTCCGGTTCCGCCATCCGCTGGTGCGGTCGGCGGCCTATCGCTGTGTGGCGCTTTCGGACCGGCAGCGTATCCATCGCGCGCTGGCGGCCGTCATCGATCCCGGGACCGATTCTGTCCGCCGCGCATGGCATCTCGGCCATGGCACCGCAGCCCCCGACGAGGATGTGGCCGCAGAACTGGAGCGCTCGGCGGCGGAAGTTCAAGCTCGCGGCGGAGTGAGCGCCGCGGCGTCGTTCCTCGAGCGGGCCGCGGCACTGACCATCGACCCGGCGCGCAGGAGCGACCGCGCGATCACCGCCGCGTCCGCCAAGGCGCGGGCGGGTTTGCTCGACGCAGCGCGGGATCTGCTCAAGATCGCCGAGGCCACTCCGTTGACCGAACTACAGCGCGCTCGCGCCGATCTGGTTCGAGCCCAGTTGGCCCTCATCAGCAGCCACGGCAACGCCGCCGCTCCACTGCTGCTCGGCGCCGCTCGGCGGCTCGAAGACATCGACGCGACGCTCGCCCGTGAGACCTACCTCGACGCGTTGTCCGCCGCGATCTTCGCGGGTCGTTTGGCGGTCGACGCCGGGATGGTCGAAATCTCGGAGGTGGCCCGTTCGGCCACCCAGGCGCTCAGCACCCCGGGACCGGCCGACCTGTTACTGGATGGCCTGGCGACGCAGTACAGCGTCGGTTTCGTTGCCGGCCTGCCCGCCATTCACGCTGCGCTGCGCCAGTACGGCCACGGCATGACCACCGACCAGGAGCTCCGGTGGATGTTTCTTGCCTGCTTTGCGGCAGCACGGGTTTGGGATATCGACCGGCAGACCACACTTGCCGAGCGCTACGTCCAACTGGTCCGGGACAACGGGGCCGTCACCCAACTGCCGTTGGCGCTCAGCGCCCTCGTCGTGCCCCTGCTGTTCACCGGACAGTTCGACGAGGCAGCCTCCGGAATCGACGAGATGTGCGCTGCGATCGACGCGATGGGCAAGACTCTCACGCCGTTCAGCGCGATCATCCTGGCAGCGCTGCGGGGCAGGCAGGACGAGGTCGACGCCCGATGCGACGCCGCGCAACGCGACGCACTGCGGCGGGGTGAAGGGTTCGGCCTGACAGCAGCCGCCTGGTGCAGATCACTGATCGCCAATTCACGCGGTGACTACCGCACCGCGTGCGAAGCTGCCCAATACGCCTCGGCGGGTCGCGGCGATGCTGCGGCCTCGTGGTGGTCGCTCACCGAACTCGTCGAGGCGGCGTCCCGGCTGAAAGACACCGCGACCGCGACCGCAGCGCTTGCCCGGTTGACCGAGATGACCACGCCCAGTGCGACCGATTGGGGTCTCGGCGTGGAAGCCCGCTCGCGTGCACTGCTCAGCGAGGGAGACACCGCCGAACTCCTCTACCGCGAGGCCATCGAACGCTGCCGGCGGGCCGGCCTGCGTCCCGACCTCGCCCGTTCCCATCTGCTCTACGGCGAGTGGCTGCGACGCCAGCGCCGCCGGGTCGACGCCAGGCTGGAATTGCGGTGCGCGCACGAGCTTTTCGAAGAGATGGGGATGACGGCGTTCGCCGAGCGGGCCCGCGGTGAACTGGCGGCCACCGGAGAGAAGGCCAGGCGCCGGGCGGCACCCGACGCCGCCGGAGAACTCACCGCACAGGAGGCCCAGATCGCCCGTCTGGCGCGAGAAGGATTGTCCAACCCGGAGATCGGCGCCCGGCTGTTCATCAGCGCCCGCACGGTGCAGTACCACCTGGCCAAGGTGTTCACAAAGCTCGCCATCCGGTCACGCAGCCAGCTCGATGATGCACTGACCGACAGTTTCGGGTAATCGGACTGGCCGGTGGCAGATGCGAAGGCCACCCTCGTGGCCCAACGATGTCGCTGACGGCAGACGACAGGAGCACATCGGATGAAGATGCGGGCGGCACGCATGTACGGGTACCACCAACCCTTGCGGCTTGAGGAAGTGGACGTGCCCCATATCGGCCCGGAGGAAATACTCGTCAAGGTCGGCGGAGCGGGTATGTGCCGCACCGATTACCAGCTCATCGACGGCTACTTCGATCGCGGTCTTGCCATGGACTACCCGATCACGCCTGGTCACGAAGTGGCGGGCTGGGTCGACGGTGTGGGTTCTGCGGTCCCGGCGTCGGCCGGGTTGTCCGAAGGGGACCAGGTGGTGGTTTACGGCAGTTGGGGTGACGGCGCATGCCGGCAATGCCACAACGGCAACGAGCAACTCTGCGCGCACGGCACCTGGGCGGGCTTCGGGCGGCACGGCGGATATCAGGAGTACCTGCCGGTCAACTACCGGTACCTGATCAAGATGCCGGGACGTGGTGGCCTGTCGCCGGAGAACCTGGCGCCGCTGACCGACGCCGGTCTGACTCCCTACCGTGGTCTGAAGAAGCTGCGCGACGCGGGACATCTGAGGGCGGGCGGCACCATCGGTGTCAGCGGTATCGGCGGATTGGGCAGCTACGGCGTCCAGTACGCCAAGCTGCTCTCCGGCGGCGCCGACGTGGTGGCTTTCGCCCGCAGCGACGAGAAGCTCGAGATCGCCAAGACGAACGGGGCCGACCACGTCATCAACGTCCGCGGCAAGGATGTCGACGCGGTCCGTGAGGAACTCGAGACCCTCACCGGCCGTACCGAACTCGACGCCGTGATCGAATGCGCGGGATCTGAGGACGCCTTGCGACTTGCCTTCGCCCTGCTGGCCGCCGAGGGCGCCGTAGCGTCGGTTGGGCTCATCGGCAATCGCGTCGACATCCCGTTGTTCCCGCTGGTGGCCAGGGAGTACACGTATTTCGGTTCGTTCTGGGGCAACTTCAACGACCTCACCGAGGTATTGGCGCTTGCCGAAGCCGGGCAGATCAAGGACACCGTCACCCGGGTCCGGTGGGAGGACGTCAACGACACCCTGGATGCCATCGGCCGCGGCGAGGTGCTCGGCCGTGCCGTCATCGTCTACGACTGAGGAAACAGTTGATGCTCAACAGAATCCGGCTGGGCCTGGCTGTGGCCCTTGCCTTGATGTTCACACTGCCGATGGGAACCGCAATGGCACAACCATATGACGCCGTCGAATCGTCCAACCTCGCCACCGTACGGGCCGGCTTCGATGCCTGGGCAAACGGAACGGGCAGCCCGTATGACTCCCTCGCCCAGGACGTGACATGGGAGATCGTCGGCAATTCCGTTGCTTCCCGGGTCTATACGAGCAAGGCTGACTTCATCGACAACGTCATCGCGCCGTTCAACGCGCGGATGTCACAGCGGCTGATCCCGACCATTCGCGACATGTACACCGACGGCGACACCGTGATCGTGTTCTTCGACGCCGAAGGCACGGCTCGCGACGGGCTGCCGTACCGCAACACCTACGCGTGGTTTCTGACCCTGCGTGAGGACAAGATCGTCAAGGCGTCGGCATTCTTCGACTCCATCGCATTCGACGATCTGTGGAAGCGGGTGTCACCGGCGCCCTGACGGGCCGCCTAGTTCTTGGGCCGCTTGCCGGCCGTGACTTCCTCGGGGTACTCGTCGTAGAACGGCACGTACCCCTCGTCGCGGCCGGCAAGGACATACAGCGGATCGGAGACCTCCGATCCGAAACCCTCCTTGCGGAGGTCGACCTTCTGGCTCTTGAACGTCGAGGTGTGGGCGAGCTCGCCGACGACGCGCACGAACAGCGGCACCGCGTATGGCGGCAGGTGGTCGTAGAACGCCTTGGCAAGCGCCTTGCCGTCGAACTCCTTGCCCTCCTTGAGCTGCACCGCGGCCATGCCCGCGCGCCCGCCTGCGCCGGGCACCTCGACACCGAATACGGTGCACTCCTCGACCAGCGGACTGCTCGCGACGGCGGCCTCCACCTCGGTGGTGGCGACGTTCTCACCCTTCCAGCGGAACGTGTCGCCGAGCCGGTCGGCGAACGCGGCGTGGCCGAAACCCTGCGACCGCATCAGGTCGCCGGTGTTGAACCAGACGTCGCCGTCCTTGAAAGCGTTGCGCACCAACTTCTTCTCGGTCGCCGACGAGTCGGTGTAGCCGTCGAACGGCTGCAGCGCATTGACTTTGGACAGCATCAGGCCCGGCTCACCGGATTTCACCTTGCGCAGCCGGCCGTCGGGACCACGCGCCGGCTCACCGCTGTCGGGGTCGTACTCGACGAAGACGACCGGGCTCGGGCAGATGCCGGTCGATTTCGACACGTTGAACACGTTGACGAACGCGGTGTTTCCCTCACTGGCGCCGTAGAACTCACACACGCGGTCGATGCCGAACCGCTCGGTGAACTCGTCCCAGATCGCCGGCCGCAAACCGTTCCCGATGATCACGCGCACCTTGTGCGCGCGGTCGGTCGGCTTCGGCGGCTGGTTGAGCAGATATCCGCAGATCTCCCCGATGTAGACGAACGCGGTCGCGCCGTAGTCGATCACCTCGTCCCAGAAGCGCGACGCGGAGAACGACTTGCCAAGGGCCAGAGCAGCACCCGAATTCAGCACGGAGCCGACCGACACCGTCAGCGCGTTGTTGTGATAGAGCGGCAGGCAGCAGTACAGGGTGTCGTTGCTGTGCAGCCGCAGCCCGATGCCGCCGAACCCGGCCAGCGCGCGCAGCCACCGGTAGTGCGTCATGACACTGGCCTTGGGCATGCCGGTGGTGCCGGACGTGAAGATGTAGAACGCCTTGTCCTTGGCCAGCACGGCCGACGCGCTGGCCGGGTTACCGGTCGGCGCGGTGGCCGCGAGCCGCTGCAGCTCCTCGACCGTCATCAGACCCGCTGTCTCGGCGCCGGATTCGTTGATCGGGTCGACGAGGTCGGATTCCGCGACCATGGCCGTCGCGCTGAGCAAGCCGATGCTGTGCGCCAGCACCTTGCCGCGCTGGTGGTAATTCAGCATGCCTGCGACCGCACCGCACTTGACGATCGCGAGCATCAACAGCACCGCGTCGGGCGAGTTGCGCAGCATCACCCCCACCACGTCGCCGTGGCCCACACCGCGCGCGGCCAACACAGCGGCATAGCGGTTGACCGTCTCGTTGGCCTGCTTGTAGGTCAGCCGCTCGTCACCGAACTTGATGAAGACCCGGTCGGCGTACTGGGCGGCACGCTCCTGGAAGACCTCGCCGATCGACGTCTTGGTCGTCGGTCTGGCCAGAAAGCCCGTGAGCACTCCACGCAGGATGACCGGAGCGTCCATGATCAGGCTCGGTACCTGGGTGGCGATGTCGAGCAGCCCGACACTGCTCCTGGTGCCCGGTTTCTGGTCGGTCATGCGCTGGGTCCCCTCCACGCTGTGTGGCCGTCGATGTGGGCAACACCTTAACCACGCGCCGCGCTCGGCGTTACCGCCGGTTCTGCCTACGGCGCGCAGGCGTCGAGCGCGGCGTCCACATCGGACACCACCACGAGCCGGTCCAGCGCACCCGGCGAAACATAGCCGGTATCGGCCAGACCGCGCAGCCACGTCAACAGCCCGTCGTAGTGCCCGAACGGGTCGAGCAGGATCAACGGCTTGTCGTGCATACCCAGGTAGCCGGCCGTCCACGCTTCGAAGAACTCCTCGAGCGTGCCGATGCCACCGGGCAGCGCGATGAACGCGTCGGAGCGGTCCTCCATCTCCTTCTTGCGTTCGCGCATGGTGTCGGTGACGACGAGTTCGGCGGCGTCGACGTCGGCCAGCTCGCGGTGCACGAGCGCCTTGGGAATCACGCCGACGGTGCGACCGCCCTTGGAACGGGCACCACGGGCCACCGCCCCCATGGCCGAGACGTTGCCGCCACCGGAGACCAGGGTCCAGCCCCGCTCGGCGATTGCCGAACCCACCTGGCCGGCCAATGCGAGCAGTTCAGGGTGCGTCGGGCCGGACGCGCAATACACACACACCGCCCACTGGCGGTCGAATACAGCTGACACTCATCCAACCTAAGGGTTCTGGGTGAACGAGCGATTTCCGGCCGGATGCCATCGAGTCCCCGACTAGATTCGGCAGCATGCCAGTCGATTGGGTGATCGCACCCCACGACCGAGCCCTGGACGGCGTCGAAGCCGGCCTGCGAAAGCGCTCCGGAGCCGTTCTGCTGGGACCGGACGGGGTCGGCAAGACGTTCCTGGCCCGCACCGCCGCGGAATGGATAGGCCCGGACTTCCACCGGGTCGTCTGGGTTTCGGGCACCGAGTCGGGGGCCGCCATTCCGTTCGCGGCGGTCGCGCATCTGATCGACGTCCCGGCGGCCGGCAGGACCGCCGATGTGTTGCGCGCCGCCCGGGATTCACTCGGTTCGGACCTGCTCGTGGTGGTCGACGACGCGCATCTGCTCGACCGGCTGTCGGCCGCGCTGGTGTACCAGCTGGCCGTCAGCGGCGCCGCGAAGCTCGTCGTCACCGCCTCGGCCGAACGGCCGGTGCCCGACGAGGTGGCGGCGCTGTGGAACGACGGATTGCTGAGCCGCATCGAAGTGCAGCCCGCGGGACACGATGACGTCCGGCTCGCCGAGCAGGTGTCGGCCTTCATCGCCGATCTCCCGGCCGGTGCCATGCACACGCTGCAATATCTCGCCGTGCACGATCCGCTGCCGCTGTCGGATGTGACGGCGTTGGCGGGCCCGGATGCCGTTGAGCGGGCATGCGAGTCCGGGGCGGTGCGAGTCGACGACGGGATGGTTCACTGCGCGCATCCGCTGTTTCTCGACGCGGTCCGCGCGGTGGTGGGCGGGCCGGGTTTGCGTCGCCTGCGCACCGGACTGGTCGAACGGATGGCCGCCAAGCCGACCGCCGGGGTGGTCGACCGGCTGCGGCTCGCGGTGCTGGCCCTCGACAGCGACGTGGCGTTCCCTGCCGCCGACCTCACCGCGGCGGGCGCCGAGGCGCTACGGCTCGGCGATCTGGAGTTGAGCGAGCGGCTCGGCCGGGCCGCGGTGGCCGCCGACGGGGGTTTCGAGGCGCGGATGACGCTCGCGTACGCGCTGGCTTGGCAGGGCCGCGGGCGGGAGGCCGACGCCGTGCTCGCCGAAGTCGATCCGGCCGCGTTGAGTGAATCGGAGCTGATGGCGTGGGCACTGCCGCGGGCGGCCAACCAGTTCTGGATGCTGTCGGAACCCGAGCGGGCCACCGCGTTTCTTCGGGCCACCAGCAATCGGGTGTCGTCGCCGTGCGCCCGCGTGACCCTGGACGCGCTCTCGGCCACGTTCGCGATGAATTCCGGTGCACCGCAACGCGCGTCGGAGATCGCCGCCGGCGTGCTGGCCTCCCCTGCCGCCGACGACACCGCGATCGGGTGGGCGGCCTCTGCCGCTGCGTTGAGCTGCGCCCGGATCGGCCGGTTCGGTGAGGTCGACGCGATGGCGCAGCGGGCGATCGACGCCGGCCACCCGGGGCTGCTGCGGTTCACGAGTGGGTTCGGTCAGACGACGACGCTCATCCTCGCCGGTGAGTTGGGCCGGGCGCAGGCGCTGGCGCGACAGCTGACCGATTTCGCACAGCTGCTGCAGCCGGGCCGGGCCATCGGCGACGTACTGGTGGCCGATGTGCTGATGGTCCGTGGTGAGCTCGAAGAGGCGGTGACGCTGCTGCGAAGGGCGACAAGCGCTTTGGCGCCGACCGGATACTCCTGGGGGCCGCTGGCGTGGATGCTGTTGGCGCAGGCACTCGCTCAACGCGGTATGCCGGTGGAAGCGGTGAAGGCGTTGTCACGCGCGGAATCCCGCCACGGCTTGAAGTCGATGCTGTTCGCGCCGGAGCTGTCGTTGGCGCGGGCCTGGACCAGCTTCGCGCGCAAGGATTCCACGGGCGCCATCTCGGCGGCGCGCGATGCCGTCAAAGCGGCCGAACGCGGCGGACAGCAGGCCATCGCGCTACGGGCCCTGCACGACGCCGTCCGGTTGGGCGATGCCCGCGCGGTCGACGGGCTGGCCCGCATCGACATGGACTGTCTCTTCGGAAAACTCACCCGAGACCATGCCCGCGCGTTGGCCGACGGCGACCGTGCCGCGCTTCTGGCGGTGTCCGCGCGCTATCGCGACCATGGGTTCGGGGCTGCCGCCGACGACGCCGCCCGTCAAGCCACGGCCTGAATTCCTGCGTCGAGCGTTCGCCACCCGGCCATAAGCTTGGTTGGATCGCACAGACTGTGGAGGTGGCAGTGTGGGTGCGCTTGACGGGTTCTACTCGACGTGGAACAAGGCCCGTGAGACCTTTGGGCAAGGCACTCCCGACGACGGCTCCCAGTTCGACGGCAGCTCACGCCTCATGCAGATGAAGGCCAGCGTCGAAGCCGCCGCACCCGATGACCGCTGGCAAGGCTCCGGATCCCAGGCCTACGCCGCGGCCAACAAAGAACACGCCGCGGTGTACGAGAAGCTCGCCGAGCTCGACAAAAAGATGGCCGGCGAGGTCAAAAAGGCCGCCGACGTCGTTAATGTCGGACGGACCAACCTCGACACCGCCAAAAGCTGGGTCGAGAGCATGGTCGACTCGCTGCCCGCCACGTCAGCCCAAGACCGTGAGAACAAGTTGGTGCCCATCGCCAAAGAAGGCATCACCAAGGTCGACAACATCGTCAAATCGGCGACCGACGACATGACGACCATCAAAGGCAACGTCGACAAACTCAAGGGCGAGTACGACACGCTCACCGAACAGAAATTCGGGCCGGATGGGGACAAGAAACCCGGTGACGCCGACATGCTCACCGATGAAGAGGAGCGGGACGGCGAAGGAGACGAAACCAAGACCGATATGTCGTCGGGCGACATCGAAGCCGTCGACAACGCCAACCGGGCACTGCTGGATCAGATGCGGCAGGAATACGAGCAGCTTCCCGACGGGCAGGTCAAGACCGATCGGCTCGCCGACATCGCCGCCATCGAGGAAGCCCTCAAGGTTGACGGCTCGCATCTCGTCTACCTGGAGAAGCCCGCTGATCCCTCGCAGATGATTCCCGCGGCCACGTCCGTCGGTGACCCGTTCAAGGCCGACCACGTGTCGGTGACCGTTCCCGGGGTGGGGAGCACGACCCGCGACGCTGTTGCGGGGATGACGGGTGAAGCCGCCGCGCTTCGCAACGAAGCGATCGAGATCGCCGAACGCGAGGGCGAGAGCACGAACATCGCGACCGTGTCGTGGGTCGGCTACCAACCCCCGCTCAACCTCGGCCAGTCATCGGTACTCAACGATGATCTCGCTCAGGCAGGGGCACCGAAACTCACCTCGTTCCTGCACGACCTCGACGCCGCCTCCCGGAACCCGGGCCAGACCACCGCCCTGTTCGGACACTCCTACGGCTCGTTGACGTCGGGCATCGCCATGAAGGAAGGCGCCAGCCAGTACCTCGACAACGCTGTCCTGTACGGTTCCCCCGGCTTCCAGGCCGACACCCCGGCAGAACTCGGGATGACCGACGACAACTTCTTCGTGATGTCCGCGCCAGACGACCCGATCAATACGATCGGGGCACTCGCGCCGCTGCACGGGTGGGGGTCGGACCCGAACGACATCATCCGAGAAGGCGACGGACACCTTCGGTATCGGTTCGAGCACCTGGAAACCGATGCCGGCAACACACCTATCGCGGACTATGAATCCAAGACCGGAGCGTCCGGACACTCGGAGTATCCCCAAAACGCAGGAGATCGAATGACTGGCTACAACCTGGCGGCAATCCTGCTCGACCGCCCGGATCTCACCGTGAAGGCAACACCGCCGGAAGGACGCCTCACATGGTGAGCCGGCGGCGGGCTCGATCAGCGCGGCGTCACGCGATCGCGCTGACTTTTCTGGTGTCCACATCCATGGTGATAGGCGGCTGTTCCATGACCGAGAATCCATACGAGTCCAAGACCGTCAAGGGTGAGGAAGCGGTCAAGCTCATCGACAGCATGCGCGAGAAGGGCTCATACGAGCAGGCCCGCGAGCGCCTCAACGCCACCGCGAAAGTCATCGCCGAACGCATCGTTGCCGCTGTCCCCGGCCAGACGTGGAAGTTCAGCGACGACCCCAACGTCCAGCAGGTGAAGGCGAGCGGACTACCGTGCGAGAAACTCACCGGCGATATCGCAAAACGTCCGATGTCCGACTCCGTCAAATTCGGCAGGACGTTCAGCACCGAAGAGTTCGCCGTTGCGAACGACGTCGTTCGCGAAGAAGCCGCCCAATACGGTGCGACCGGGGAATCATCGCTGTTCAACGAGCAGGCCAAGCGCGACTTCGACATACAGGGCAACGGCTACGAATTCAACCTCGGCCAATCCAAGTTCGCCACGCTCAACATCACCGGAGACTGCTTTCTCCTGCAGAGCGTCGTGGATCTGCCACCCGGCCAGCTACCGCCCGAATAACGCAGGAACTTCCGCACGGCACCCACCCGTACCGACCGTAAAATCCTTAGCTAGACCGCATGAGCTCGACGCATGACAAGGGGCTTCGATGAACCAGTTCGTCGCCAACACCGGCGCCATGAACACCTGGCAGCAGCAGCTGACCGATCTCAGCACTGACGTCGGCAACTTCATCAACAGCGCCCCGGGCGTCTCCACGGTCCTGAACAGCCACGGCACGATCGGCCACCCGATGCAGACCGCGTTCGACGCAGCGCAATCGGCGCGTGGCAGCGCCATGGGTGCGACGCAGTCCGCGTCCGCCAAGATCTCCGATCTGCTCCGGCAGGCTGCCCAGGCCTATGAGCGTGGTGACATGGCCTCGGCCGACAAGCTCAAGGCGCAGGCCCAGCAGATGGAGGGCGCCGCCGGTGCGCCGAGTGCGGCCGGAGGCGCGCCGGGCGCAGGTGGTCAGGACGGCGGCGCCCAGTCCGCCGGCCAGATGATGGGCCAGTTCGGCCAGATTGCCGGCCAGATGATGCAAGGCGTCACCCAGCCGCTGCAGGGTATGGCCCAGGCTCTCGGCCAGATGCCGCAGCAGGTGTTCCAGGGTGTTCAGGGCATTGTGCAGACCGCCACGCAAGGCGCCGCCGGAGCGGGCGGCGGCGCCGCGGCGGCGGCCGCGCAGGGCGCCAATGCCGGTGCGGCCCAAGCGGGCGAAGCACCGGAAGGAGCGGCACCGGCCGGGGCCGGAGCCCCGGAGACCGGTGAGAAGGCTCCCGTGCAGTCGGGCATCATGAGCGAAGAGCGCATGCGCGAACTGCAGGGCGAGCGTGAGGAGATGCAGCGCATGGACCACGCCCCGGTGGGTCAGGAGCGCCCTGGCATCAACCCGGTCAACCTGTAACCGTCAACTCGCCGCCCTCGAGGCGCCACGAACGGTCGATGCCGATCGTGTCCAGGAATCGGTCGTCGTGGCTGACGACGATGAACGCGCCTCGATAAGCGTTGAGCGCCGATTCCAGCTGCCCGACACTGACCAGGTCGAGGTTGTTGGTCGGTTCGTCGAGCAGCAGCAGCTGTGGCGCCGGCTCGGCGTAGAGCACGCAGGCCAGCGTCGCCCGCAGCCGCTCGCCGCCGGACAGCACCTTGACCGGCAGGTGGATGCGATCGCCCCGGAAGAGGAACTGCGCCAACAGATGCATCCTGCGGGTGTGCGACAGGCTCGGGGCCGCGGCAGCCAGACTCTCGGCGACCGTCCGCTCCGGATCGAGCAGATCCAACCGTTGCGACAGGTAGGCGATTCGCCCGTCGGCGCGCTGCACCGTCCCGGCATCGGGCTCGAGTTGCCCGTCGATGATCCGCAGTAGCGTCGACTTCCCGGCACCGTTGGCGCCGGTCAGCGCGATCCGCTCCGGGCCACGTACGGAGACGTCGATTCCCGTGTCGGCGAACAACTTCCGCCCGCCACGGGCGATCTGCAAACCTTCGCCCACGAACAAGGTCCGGCCGGCGGGCACGACGGTGTCGGGCAGGTCGAGCACGATGACCTTGTCATCGCGCAACGCGCGTTCGGCGTCGTCGAGCCGCGACCGCGCATCGTCCACCCGCCGCGAATGCACGTCGTCGGCCCGTCCCGCCGACTCCTGCGCATCGCGTTTGAGCTTGCCCGCAATGATTTTCGGCAACCCGGCGTCCTTGATGTTTCGCGCGGCATTGCTCGCCCGCCGCGCCGCCCGCTCGCGCGCCTCCTGCATCTGGCGCTTCTCGCGCTTGAGCTGCTGTTCGGCGTTGCGAATGTTGCTCTCGGCCACCCGCTGACCGGCCTCCACGATCTCCTGGTACGCAGTGAAATTCCCGCCGTAGAAGATGATTTCACCGCGATACAGCTCGGCGATCTGATCCATCCGGTCCAGCAGCACGCGGTCGTGACTGACCAGCAGCAGACACCCGGCATAGTCGTCGAGTGCTGCGTAAAGACGTTGCCGCGCATCCAGATCCAGGTTGTTGGTCGGCTCGTCGAGCAGCAGCACATCGGGCCGCTTCAGCAGTTGCGCCGCAAGACCCAACGACACCACCTCCCCACCGGACAGCGTTCCCAACGTCCGGTCGAGCTCGAGCTTTTCGAGGCCGAGCCGATCCAACTGGGCACGTGACCGCTCCTCGATGTCCCAATCATCGCCGATGATCGTGAAGATCTCCTCGCTCGCGTCACCGGCGGCCAGCGCCGCGAGCGCATCGAGCACCGGCGCCACGCCGAGCACGGCAGACACCGTGAGGTCAGCGACGAAAGGCAAGGTCTGCGGCAGGTAGCCGACGGTGCCGTTCACGGTCACCGAACCGGCCGTCGGTTTGAGCTCGCCGGCAATCAACTTGAGCAGCGTGCTCTTTCCGGCGCCGTTGGGTGCGACGAGTCCGGTGCGGCCAGGGCCGACGGTGAACGACAGCTCCGAGAACAACTCGGTGTCATCGGGCCACGAAAACGACAGATTCGAACAGACAATAGACATGCTGGAACTCCAAAGAGTCTGCGGCATACGGCCGCAGTGAGGACAGGACGACAGAATCGGCTCGCGGGTATTACCCGGAGATCTCGTCGTCTCCCAGCATGTTTTCGGCCCACCTCGGTCGACAGCAGTTGCAATCACCCATGATAGCCACGGGTGCAACCGATTATCCGGTCACGAATAGCCGCGCAACCGATTCAGTTCTCGCCGTTCGCGTTTCGTGGGCCGGCCGGCGCCCCGGTCGCGCACCGGTACGGCGGCCAGTATCTCCTTGGGCGGGGGTGGCGGGCTGCGGTCGATCAGGCATTCGGCGGCGATCGCCGCTCCGACTCGTTTGGCGATCGGCCGCACCACCTCGACGATCCGTTCGCGGCCGTCCAACCGGACCCGCACCTCGTCACCGGGGCTGACGTGCTGTGCCGGCTTGGCCGCGACGTCGTTGACGCGAACATGCCCACCCCGGCAGGCCGCTGCGGCCGCGGAGCGGGTCTTGGTGATCCGCACGGCCCAGATCCAGCTGTCGACGCGAACGCTGCTCACCTGTTCAACGGTAGCCCGGTCAGCTCGTCAGATAGCCGCGCAGCGTGCCGGTCGCGGCGGTGATCGCCGCGACCGGCACGCGCTCGTCGACGCGGTGCGCGAGGTTGGGGTCGCCGGGCCCGTAGTTGACCGCCGGGATCCCCAGGGCGGCGAAACGCGCGACGTCGGTCCAGCCGTATTTGGCACGCACCTGGCCGCCTGCGGCAGCGATCAGCGCGGCCGCGGCGGGCTTCGACAGCCCCGGTAGCGCTCCTGCCGCGGCGTCGGTGAGTTCGATGGTCACATCGAGCCCGTCGAACACCTCGTGCACGTGAGCCACGGCCTGGTCGACGCTGCGGTCCGGTGCGAACCGGAAGTTCACCGTGACGGCCGCGGCGTCGGGGATGACGTTGCCGGCGATGCCGCCGTCGATACGGACCGCCGAGAGGCCCTCGCGGTACACGCACCCGTCGATGTCGACCGAACGCGCCTGGTAGGCCGACAACCGGTCGAGAACCGCACCGAGTTTGTGGATCGCGTTGTCGCCGAGCCACGATCGCGCTGAGTGTGCCCGCGTCCCGGCGGCCCGGACGACGACCCGGATGGTGCCCTGGCAGCCCGCCTCGATGTAGCCGCCGGACGGCTCACCCAGGATCGCGACGTCGGCGACGAGCCAGTCGGGTAGCTCGCGCTCGATGCGGCCGAGACCGTTGGCGCTCGATTCGATCTCCTCGCAGTCGTACATCACGAGCGTGATGTCGTGCGACGGCTCGGCGATCGTGGCCGCGAGATGCAGGAACACCGCATCACCGGACTTCATGTCCGATGTGCCGCAGCCATACATCTCCCCGTCGACGACACGGCTCGGCAGGTTGTCGGCCGCGGGCACCGTGTCGATGTGACCGGCCAGCATCACGCGCGACGACCGGCCCAGATTCGTGCGGGCCAGCACGGCGTCGCCGTTGCGGATCACCTCGAACGCCGGGGCCTGCGCGCGCAGCGCCGCCTCGATCTCGTCGGCGATGCGCTGTTCGTGTCGCGACTCGCTGGGGATGTCGACAAGCGCCGCGGTCAGTGCGATCGGATCGGCGCGCAGGTCTAGCCCCATGGACACCGAGGCTAGTCCAGTACCGTGTAGCTCCGTGACTGCAGCATCTGGCGTCGGCCTGGCCACCATCGCCGCCGACGGAACCGTCCTGGACACCTGGTTTCCCGCCCCCGAGCTGAGCGCGGACGCTCCGGCCGGAACGGTCCGGCTCAGCGGCAACGACATCCCCGCCGAGTTCGCCGGCCTCACCGGTAAGGACGAGGATCGCAATGTCGAGGTCGTGGCGGTACGTACGACGATCGCCGACCTCGACGACAAGCCGGCCGACACCCATGACGCCTACCTGCGGCTGCACCTCCTGTCACACCGCCTCATCGCGCCGCACGGCGCCAACATGGACGGCATCTTCGGGGTGCTGGCCAACGTGGTGTGGACGAACTTCGGTCCGTGCGCGGTCGACGGGTTCGAGACCACTCGCGCCCGGCTGCGGCGTCGCGGCGCGGTCGCGGTGTACGGGATCGACAAGTTCCCCCGCATGGTCGACTACGTGACGCCGACGGGCGTGCGCATCGCCGACGCCGACCGGGTTCGGCTGGGCGCGCACCTGGCCTCGGGCACCACGGTCATGCACGAGGGATTCGTGAACTTCAACGCCGGAACCCTGGGCACGTCGATGGTCGAGGGCCGTATCTCGGCCGGTGTCGTGGTGGATGACGGCTCCGACATCGGCGGCGGCGCGTCGATCATGGGCACGTTGTCCGGCGGCGGGACCGAGGTCATCTCGGTGGGCAAGCGCTGCCTGCTCGGCGCCAACGCGGGTCTCGGTATCTCGCTCGGCGACGACTGCGTCGTCGAAGCCGGCCTCTACGTGACCGGCGGAACCAAGGTGACCACCGCCGACGGTCAGACGACGAAGGCCAAGGACCTGTCGGGCGCAAGCAACCTGCTGTTCCGCCGCAACTCGCTTTCGGGTGCGGTCGAGGTCGTCAAGCGCGACGGCACCGGCATCACCCTCAACGAGGCCCTGCACGCGAACTGACTCATGGCCGGTGAGGCAGAATCGGGCGGGTGACATACCCGCCGAGGGGCGATCAACCGTGGAACCGACCCGGCAGCGCGCCTTCGCCGTTCGACGACGCCACCATCCAGTTCGCGCGTAGCGCCCTGCCGTCGCCCGAGCCACCGGCACCGCCCAAGCGCCGCGGGCTCAAGATCCTGGTGAGCGCTGCCGTCGTCCTGGTCCTGGTCGTGGCCGGTCTCGGGGCGGCCGAGTGGTATGCGCGCGACCGCGCCAAGAGCATCGTCGCCGCGACGCTGCAGTGCCTGATGGGCGATACGTCCACGGTGCAACTCGCGTCGATGCCGCCGTTCCTGTGGCAGCACTTCACCGGGGACTACACCGTCATCGACATCCAGACCGCCGGGAAGCAGATCCGCGAGGCCAAGGGCATGCGGTTCGACATCGCCATCCGGAATCTGCGGCTCGAAGACGGTCCGGGTAGCGCCGGGACGATGGGCTCGTTGGACGCCGACGTGACCTGGCCGGCCGACGGCATCAAAGAGTCGATCCAATCGGCGATCCCGGTGCTCGGTCAGTTGGTCACCGATGTGACGAGCAATCCCGACGACGGCACCCTCGAGCTCAACAGCGTGCTGGCCAGCGTGACCGTGAAACCGGAGGTCAGTGCGAAAGGCGGTCTCGCGTTGCAGATCGTCGACGCGACCGGGCCGGGGATGGGCGCGATCAGCGACTTGCAGCCGATGCTCGACGACTTCCTGGCGAGCCAGACCGACAACTTCCCGCTCGGCGTGCACGCCGACAGCGTGGCCGTGGAGAAAAACGGTGTGGTAGCGCACTTTTCGACCGAGAACGCCGCCCTTCCGGCCGGCGGCGAAGACGACTGCTTCGCGCGCTGACGATCCCTATCGCACGGCGAAGTCGACGCCGGCGAGCCGTTCGGACACGTCCCACAGGCGGGCGGCCTCCGCAGCATCGCGGGCGGGCTTGTAGACGTCCTGCTCGGCAGGTGGGCCCGCCAGATGCCGAAACCCGCTCGGGCCGTAGAACTTGCCGCCCTGCGCGTGCGGGCTGGTGGCGGCATACAGGGCAGGCAGCATGCCCTCGGCGACGGATTTGTTGACCAACCCGAGCCGGGCCATCAGCCGGACCACGCGGACCTGAAGCGTGTCGCGGCTGCGACCCATCTGCGGTTGGGCGGCCAGCAGGTTGGTCGGCGTCACGCCGGGGTGTGAGACATTGCTGGTGATGCCCCACCCGGCGCGCACGCTGCGGCGGTCGAGCTCGAGGCCGAACATCAGGTTGGCGATCTTGGACTGGCTGTAGGCCTTGCCCTCCGAGTAGGACTTCTCGAAGTTCAGATCGTCCCAATTGATGGCGTTCCGTTCCGCGGCGACACTCGACTGCGTCGTCACCCGCGCCCGGCCCGCCCTCAGCACGGGCAGCAGGCGCGCGGTGAGCGCAAAGTGCCCGAGATGGTTGGTCCCCCACTGCAGTTCGAAACCGTCGGCGGTGGTTTGCCGATTCGGCGGGCTCATCACGCCGGCGTTGTTGATCAGCAGGTGCACCGGTCGGCCCTCGTCGACAAGCTCACCGGCAAGGTCAGCGACCGACTGCAACGACGACAGATCCAGCCGCCGGATGCCGACCCGGGCGTTGGGCACCGCGGCACCGATACGGGCGACGGCGTCACGACCCTTGTCGGTGTTGCGCACCGGCAGAATGACCTCGGCACCGGCCGCCGCCAACCGCCCTGCGAGCCCGAAACCGATGCCGTCGCTACCACCGGTGATCACGGCCAGTTTGCCGCTCAGGTCCGGCACGTCCACTTCTGCATTGCGCGGCATCACAGTTCTCCTCGGTGCGTTGTCAGCTCTGTGATTCCAAGCTGCCAGTGTCCTGGGCACACATTCAGGGGCGGGTTATCCACTGATCGCCGATCCCCCGATGGCCGGGCCCTTCCGCGGGAACGTGGCCTCATCGACCATCGAGTCGTGACATCCGCTGATGGCGATCTCGCCGACGTGGCCGATCTGTTGCGTGCGCGCCGGCGAGTATTGCAGCCAGAAGACGTCGGTCTCCCGCGCGGCAGGCGCCGACGCACGCCTGGTTTGCGTCGCGACGAGGTCGCCGCACTGTGTTCGGTGTCGTCCGCCTATTACGGCAGGCTGGAACGGCCCTGTGGTCCGCGCCCGTCGCCGGCCATGCTGGCGAGCATCGCGCGCGGCCTCCGATTCAACCGAGCCGACCGCGACCGATTGTTCAGTGCGGCGGGCTACGACCTTGCCGGAGAGGTTCTGGGCACGGCGCATGTGGACCCCGGTGTCATGCATGTACTCGGCCGATTGGCCGACACACCGGCGATGGTCGTCGACGCGGTGGGCGAGGTTCTGCACCAGACACCCTCGGCGAAGGTGCTTTTCGGCGAGTTGACCGGTTTCAGCGGGTGGTCGCGAAGTGGTTACTACCGGTGGTTCACCGACGCCGGCGAACGGCTGCGCCACGGGGTGACCGAGCACTCGACGATCGGTGACGAGATCGTGGCCGATCTACGCCGGAGTCTGATGGACCGTGAAAACACCTGCCCGGCCTCAGATCTCGTGAAGCTCCTGTTGCGCCGCAGCGACGAATTCGCCGAGATCTGGCGGCGTGAACGACTCGTGGACGCGGTCCGGATCAACCGGCAGTGTCGTATCGTTCATCCCGCACTCGGTGTGATCCAACTGCAGCGCGAGGTGTTGTTCGACACCGACCGCAACCGGCGCGTCGTGATCTATCTGACCGTGCCGGGCTCGGAAAGCCATACCAAGCTGAAACTCTCGACGGTCATCGGCCACCACCGATTCGACGGGTGAACCTCACTGGCTCACCCGCGATTCGGCGTGCAGATCGCGCAGGTAGGACTGCGGGTCGGCACCCAACGCGGTGAGTTTGGCGTGGCTGGGCGTCCCGGGCTCGGCCGTGAACACCAACTGCGTGTGCATGTGCACGGCATCGTGGAGGATCTGGCACTGCACCTCGAGCACACCGAGTTTGGGATGCACGATGCGTTTGGTCAGTTCGGGAGCATGTCCGACGTCGTGGCGCTTCCACAGTTCGGCGAACTCGGCGCTGCGACTCAACAGATCGTCGACGATCTGGGCGGCCCGCGATCCGGCCCCGTCGCGCGCATACGCCATCCTCGCGCCGGCGGCATACGACAGCCCGATGGCGGCGCGATCCTCGACCGGATACAGCTCGCGGGACGCCTCGTCGGTGAACCACCGGTACACCACGCTGCGCGCGAAGCCTTGGTAGGTGGTTTCTTCACCCAGCAGAGCGCGCGCTGGGGGTGTCTGCACCAACGTCTCGCCCAACGCCGACATCACCTGAGCCGGTGTGTCCTGCAAGCGATCAAGAATCCGCATCGTGGCCGGGCTGACATGCTCACCGGTGGGAATCCGGGCCGGGGCGTTGTGCCCGGCCAGGCGGAACAGGTGATCACGTTCGTCGAGTGACAACCGCAGCGCCCGCGCCAAGGAGGCCAACACCTCCGTCGACGGCTGCGGAGCCCGCCGCTGCTCCATGCGGCAGTAGTAGTCCGTCGAGATGAGCGCGAGTGCCGAGACCTCTTCACGGCGCAACCCGGCGGTTCGCCGGCGCGGGCCCGCGGGCAACCCCACGTCCTCGGGAGTGAGCGCTTCGCGCCGGGTGCGCAGGAAGTCGGCCAGCTGTCCCTGATCCATCAGCCCATTGTCACCGCGCACCAGGCCGCCGGCCAGGGATCTCCAGACCCCCGATCAGTCGGCGGCCAGCACACAGAACTCGTTGCCCTCGGGGTCGGCCAGCACCACCCAGGTCTGTTCGCCCTGGCCGATGTCGACATGCCGGGCACCGAGGCCGATCAGCCGGTCCACCTCGGCCTGCTGATCGTCCGGCGTGAAGTCGAGGTGCAGGCGGTTCTTGACCACCTTGTCGTCCGGTACCGCGAGAAACAGCCAAATGGGCCCGCCACCTGGCGGCGGGGTCAGCACCACGTCACCGTCGGAGTCGGTGTGCTTCGGCCAGCCGAGCGCCTGTGCCCACCAGGCGCCCAGTGCCTCGGGGTCGCGAGCATCGATGCAGATCTCGGAGAACCTCAACCCCATTGCGCGAGCTCCTTTTTCAGCACCTTGCCCATCGCATTGCGGGGCAAGGCGTCCACGAGCCGCACTTCACGCGGCCGCTTGTGCACTGAAAGTTGCTGTGCGACATAGTCGATCAGGGCGGCCGGTTCGGCATCGCCGACGACGAACGCGACGATGCGCTGGCCGAGATCATCGTCGGCCACGCCGACGACAGCGGCCTCGGTGACACCGGGATGGCCGAGCAGCACCGTTTCGATCTCCCCGGCTCCGATGCGGTAACCACCGGATTTGATCAGATCGACCGACTCCCGGCCGACGATGCGGTGCATGCCGTCCCCGTCGATCACCGCGACATCGCCCGTGCGGTACCACCCGTCGACGTCGAATGCCTCGTCGGTGGCGTCGGGCCGATTGAGGTAGCCGTCGAACACCATCGGCCCCTTGATCTGCAGCCGCCCAATGGTTTCCCCGTCGTGTGGCACCGGAGCTCCGTCGTCGTCGACCAGGCGCGTCTGGACGCCGGCCACCGGCAGTCCGACCCAACCCGGCCTGCGCTCACCGTCGACGAACGTGCTCAAGGTGATGAGCGACTCGGTGCTGCCATAGCGTTCCACCGGAGGCTTGCCGGTGAGCTTGGTCAATTGCTCGAACACCGGCACCGGCAGCGGCGCGCTGCCCGACACGAGCAGACGTGCCGAGGACAGGGCCAGCGCCGCGTCGAGGTCGTTGACCACACGCGACCAGACGGTCGGCACACCGAAATACAGCGAGCCCTGCGCCTCGGCATAGGCGGCGGGTGAGGGTTTTCCGGTGTGTATGAAGCGGTTTCCGATCCGCAGTGAGCCGAGCAGCCCCAGCACCAGACCGTGGACGTGGAAGAGGGGCAGCCCGTGCACCAAGGTGTCGTCGGCCGTCCACTGCCAGGCCGTGGCCAGCGCGTCGATGTCCGCGGCGATCGCCCGCCGGCTGATGGGCACCCCTTTGGGCGGTCCGGTGGTGCCCGAGGTGTACATGATGATCGCAGTCGCATCCGGCGCCGGCTCCTGATAGCGGTGCCAGGACCGTGCGTGCAGCCGGACCGGAATGTGCGGCAGCCCTTCTGTTTCCTCGGGCCGCTCCCCCAGCCAGGCTTGGGCGCCCGAGTCCGTCAGGATGTGACGCCGTTCGGTCGCTCCCACGTCGGCGGGTACCGGCACGACGGGCACACCGGCGATCAAGCATCCGGTGATCGCCAGCACGGTGGTCGCGCTCGGTGTCGCCAGGACGGCGACCCGTCGGGCGGCGGCAACCCGTTCGGCGACCGACGTGGCGGCGCCGACGATATCGCTGCGGCTCAGCACCGCACCGTCGATGCGGATCGCATCGCCGATATCGGCGCCGGCAGCGATTGCCGCGGGGTTCAAGGAGGCCAGCAACACGCATGTGAGGCTACTCCGCCGGGATAATGGAACGATGGGAGTAATCCGGCAGGTCTCTACGCGTGAGGTGTACCGGAACAACTGGTTGACGCTGCGTGAGGACGACATCGTGCGCCCCGACGGCAGCACCGGGGTCTACGCGGTGGTGGACAAACCGACCTGTGCACTCGTGATTCCGTGTGATGGTGACCGATTTCACCTTGTCGAGCAGTTCCGGTATCCGCTGGGACTGCGGCGCTGGGAGTTCCCGCAGGGCACCGCACCCGAACAGCAGCACCTCGAACCGGCCGAACTGGCTGAGCGTGAGCTTCGCGAGGAGACGGGGCTGCGTGCGGCCAGTGTGGTGCGGCTCGGCCAACTCGACGTCGCGCCGGGTATGAGCAGCCAGCGGGGTTGGGTGTTCCTGGCGACGGGCCTCACCGAAGGCGAACACGAACGCGAACATGAAGAGCAGGACATGCACAGCGAGTGGTTCACCCGGGCCGAGGTCGAGCGCATGATTCGCGACGGCGGTATCACCGACGCGCAGAGTATCGCGGCGTGGGCGATGTTCTTACTTCACCGGAGCTGACGAGCGCACGCGGATCGTGTTCGGGGGCAGACCCTTTCAGCCGCGCTCGGCCAACGCACGCAGGAAGAACGTGAGGTTGGCCGGGCGTTCGGCGAGCCGGCGCACGAAGTAGCCGTACCACTCGTACCCGAACGGCACATACACCCGTACGTGGTTGCCCGCATCGGCCAACCGCCGCTGCTCGGCATCGCGGATGTTGTAGAGCATCTGGTATTCGAAATCGTCCACCCCACGGCCGAACTCGCGGGCCAGGCCTGGCACTGCGTCGATGATCACCGGATCGTGCGAGGCCACCATCGGATAACCGCGGCCGCCCATGAGCGTCTTCAGGCACCGCAGGTAGGAGTCGGTGACCTCGTCGCCGTCGCGGTAAGCCACCGAGGCGGGCTCGTCGTAGGCGCCCTTGCACAGGCGAATGCGGGCACCCGCGGCGGCGAACTCCTCGCAATCTGCCTGTGTGCGCTTGAGATAGGCCTGCAGAACGGTTCCCAGCCAGTCGAACTCGGTACGCAGGTCCCGCACGATCGACAGTGTGGAATCGGTCGTGGAGTGATCCTCGGCGTCGACGGTCACCCACGCGCCGACGTCGCGCGCCTTGGCGCAGATGGTGTGCGCATTCTCCAGCGCGATCTTCTCGCCGTCGCGCGGCAGTGCCTGACCGAGCGCCGACAGCTTGAGCGACACCTCCAGCGGGCGGACCGGCGTCACGGTTTCGGCCCGCCGCTGCAGTCCGTCGAGCAACGCCAGGTAGGCACGGACCGTCTGCTCGGCATCCTCGCTGCTCGTGGTGTCCTCGCCGAGGTAGTCGATCGTGACGAGGCGTCCCGAACCACGCAGCACCGCAACGGCGTCGAGAGCATCGGGGATGGTCTCGCCGGCGACGAACCGGTCCACCACCTTACGCGTCACCGGCAGCCGTTCGGCGGTCCGGCGCAGGCGCCGCGAGCGGGACGCAGCCAAGATCGCCGGTCGCGCGACGCGATCGAAGACGCCCATCTCAGGCCTCCATGTGGGGGTAGGTGTGGTTGGTCGGCGGCACGAAGGTCTCCTTGATCGACCGCGCCGAGGTCCAGCGCAACAGGTTGAGTGCCGAGCCCGCTTTGTCGTTGGTGCCGGATGCCCGCGAGCCACCGAACGGCTGTTGGCCGACGACGGCACCGGTGGGCTTGTCGTTGATGTAGAAATTGCCTGCGGCATAACGCAACCGATCCTGCGCCTGCAGGACGGCGTGGCGGTCGTCGGCGATCACCGCGCCGGTGAGCCCGTAGCGTGCCCCGGTGTCGACGACGTCGAGAATCTTGTCGTAGTCGGAGTCGGGATAGACATGGACGGCCAGGATGGGTCCGAAGTATTCGGTGCAGAACGCGTCGTCGGTGGGATCGTCGGACAACAGCACGGTAGGTCGTACGAAATATCCTTCGCTGTCGTCATATTCGCCGCCTGCCGCGATTGTGACCCCGGCCGCGCTCTTCGCCCGCTCGATTGCCTTGACGTTCTTGGCGAACGCCCGCTCGTCGATCACCGCGCCGCCGTAGTTGGTCAGGTCGGTGACATCGCCGTACGTCAGTTCCGATGTGGCCGAGAGGAAGTCGTCGCCCATCTCGTGCCACACCGACCGCGGGATGAACGCGCGTGAGGCTGCTGAGCACTTCTGGCCCTGGTAGTCGAACGCGCCGCGGATCAGCGCCGTACGCAACACATCCGGCTGCGCCGACGCGTGGGCCAGCACGAAGTCCTTGCCACCGGTCTCCCCCACGAGCCGCGGATAGGTGTGGTAGCGGTCGATGTTGGCACCGACCTCGCGCCACAGGCGCTGGAACGTCGCGGTCGAACCGGTGAAGTGGATGCCGGTGAGGCGCGGATCGGCAAGGGCAACTTCGGAAACCGCGATCCCGTCGCCGGTGAGCAGGTTGATCACACCGGGTGGCAGTCCCGCGGCCTCCAGCAGCTGCATGGTCAGGTAGGCCGCGAAGGTCTGGGTGGGAGACGGCTTCCACACGACGGTGTTGCCCATGAGCGCGGGTGCGGTGGGCAGGTTGCCGGCGATCGCGGTGAAGTTGAACGGCGTGATCGCGTAGACGAAACCCTCCAGCGGCCGGTGGTCGGTGCGGTTCCAGACGCCTGGGCTGCTGATCGGCTGCTGGGCCAGGATCTGACGGGCGAATGCGACGTTGAAACGCCAGAAGTCGATCAGCTCGCATGGCGCGTCGATCTCGGCCTGGTAAGCGGTTTTGGACTGCCCGAGCATCGTGGCCGCGGCGATCTTCTCCCGCCACGGGCCCGACAGGAGATCGGCGGCGCGCAGGAACACCGCGGCACGCTCATCGAAGGGTAGCGCGGCCCACTCGTGCTTGGCGGCGAGCGCGGCATCGATGGCCGCCGACGCGTCGGCGTGCTCGGCGTTGGTCAAGGTGCCGAGGCGAGCCGAATGACGGTGGGGCTGGACGACGTCGATGCGAGCGCCGCCGCCCATCCGGTGGTCACCGCCGATGACGTGCGGCAGGTCGATCGGTGCATCTTGGAGTTCGGACAGGGCCGCGGTGAGCCGGGTGCGCTCACCCGAGCCCGGGGCGTAGTTGTGGACCGGCTCGTTCGCCGGCAAAGGCACGTCGGTGATGGCATCCATACCCTAAGAATCCCCGACGTGATCCAGGTAACTCTTGTTCGATCGGACAACAGTATCGATGTCCGTCGGTAGAATTGGACAACATGCGGGCCACCGGTGTCAGCCTCGGCCAACTGCTGTTGGCGCTGGATGCCACGCTGGTCCAGCTCGTGCAGGCCCCGCGCGGGCTCGATCTGGCGGTGGCGTCGGCGGCGCTCATCGACTCCGACGACGTGCGGCTCGGCCTGGCGCCCGCCGCAGGATCGGCCGATCTGTTCTTCCTGCTCGGCATTCCGGAGAACGACGCGCTGAATTGGGTCGACCATCAGACCGCGCGGCGAGCGCCGGCGGCGATCTTCATCAAAGAGCCGTCACCGGCCGTGGTTGCCCGCGCGGCGGCCGCGGGCACGGCGGTGGTTGCCGTGGACCCGCGGGCGCGCTGGGAGCGCCTCTACCGGCTCGTCAACCACGTCTTCGACCATCACGGTGACCGCGCGCTGCACGATTCCGGAACCGACCTGTTCGGGCTGGCCCAGTCGATCGCCGACCGCACGCACGGCATGGTGAGCATCGAAGACGCGCAGTCGCACGTGCTGGCGTATTCGGCATCCAACGACGAGGCCGACGAACTACGGCGACTGTCGATCCTGGGCCGGGCTGGCCCGTCGGAACACCTCGCGTGGATAGCCCAGTGGGGCATCTTCGACGCGCTGCGCGCCAAGCCCGAGGTCGTGCGTGTCGCGGAGCGGCCCGAGTTGGGGTTGCGGCCGCGGTTGGCGATCGGCATCTTCCAGCCGGCCGCCGACGAGCGCCGAGCACCGGCGTTCGCCGGCACGATCTGGGTTCAGCAGGGCAGCCGCCCGCTGGCCGAGGACGCCGACGACGTCCTGCGCGGCGCGGCCGTGCTCGCCGCACGCATCATGGCCCGGTTGGCCGCCACCCCGTCGACTCACGCGCTCCGGGTGCAGGAGTTGCTCGGGCTGCGAGATGATGACGATCCCGTCGACATCGGGTTCGTCGCCCGTGAACTCGGCATTCCCGTCGACGGCCGGGCGGCGCTGATCGGCTTCGACGGCGGTTCGGCGAGCGCCCGCCTGGCCGACGTACTCTCGTTGAGCGCCAGCGCTTTTCGTCACGACGCCCAGGTGGCATCGGTTCGCACGCGGGTCTACGTACTGTTCCCCAGCACCGGAAAACCGGCCGCGGTGACCTCGTGGATCCGCGGGACCGTCGCCGCGCTACGCACCGAGCTCGGACTCGAAGTGCACGCCGTCATCGCCGCACCCGTGACCGGTCTCGCCGGTGCGGCCGCCGCCCGTGCCGAGGTGGACCGCGTGCTGGACAGCGCCGAACGCCACCCCGGTGCGATCGGCCAGGTCACGTCGCTGGCCGAGGCGCGCACCACCGTGCTGCTCGACGAAATCGTCACCGCGATCGCCGCCGACGACCGGCTGATCGATCCACGGGTGCGCGCGCTGCGAGCCGACGAACCCGTGCTCGCCGAGACCCTGCGCGCGTATCTGGACAGTTTCGGCGACATCGCCGCGGCCGCGCAGTGGCTGCACGTTCACCCCAACACCGTCCGCTATCGGGTCCGCCGCCTCGAGCAGCTGTTGGGCACGCCGTTGACCGATCCCGATGTGCGGCTGCTACTTTCGCTGAGCTTGCGGGCGACGGCGTGAGACCCGCCGAACCCTGTCAACCGTTCGACTGACACGACGATCAGCCACCAGGTCGTCGCGGTCGTCGCGCAGCGGCGCAGACGATGAACGCATGACCACGACACTGTCGGCACGAGAATCCGAGAACCTCTATCTCGCCGGTAACTACGCACCGGTCCACCAGGAAACGACTGCCCTGGACTTGGCCGTCACCGGCACGATTCCCGACTATCTCGACGGGCGTTACCTTCGCAACGGCCCCAATGCGGTGGGCGATCCCGACCCGGCGCGCTATCACCTGTTTCTCGGTGACGGGATGGTGCACGGGCTTCGGCTGCGTGACGGCAAGGCGCAGTGGTATCGCAACCGCTGGGTACGTTCGGCCGACGTGGCCCGCGCGCTCGGCGAGCGTTGGCCCGGCGGAGCGCGGCGCGCCGGTTTCGACTTCGCGGCCAACACCAACGTCATCGGGCATGCGGGTCGCACGCTGGCCCTCACCGAGGCCGGTGTCCGGCCCTACGAACTCGACGACGAGCTGGAAACCGTTGGGGGTTCGGACTTCTGCGGAACGTTGATGGCGGGTTATACCGCCCATCCCAAACGCGACCCGAAGACCGGTGAGCTGCACGCGGTGTCCTACCACCCCATGCGCGGCAACCTGGTGCAGTACACCGTCACCGATGTGGACGGCAAGGTGCGCCGGGCCGTCGACATCCCGCTGCGTGCGCAGACGATGATGCACGACTTCTCGCTGACCGAGCACTACGTCGTGCTCTACGACCTGCCGGTGGCCCTTGACTTCTCCGGTCAGATGACCACCCGGCCGGCCAAGGCCGCTGCCCGGTGGCTCAGCCGGTTCGCCGCCCGCCACGCCGCTCCCGATTTCGTGGTGCGCGCCGTCATCCGGGGCTCCGAAAACGGTGGCACCTCGGCGCTCGGCGCGTTTCCGTACCGCTGGGCCCCCGAGCGGCAGGCCCGCGTCGGTGTATTGCCCAGGGCCGGTACGGCAGCCGACATCCGGTGGTTCGAGGTGAATCCCTGCTACGTGTTCCACCCGCTGAACTCCTATGACGAATCCGGGCCGGAAGGTGAGCGGATCGTGCTCGACGTGGTGCGCCACGAGTCGGTGTTCGCCCCCGAGGAACAGTTCACCAATGCCCGCACGCTCGACCGGTGGACCGTGGACCTCACGGCCGGCACGGTTCGCGAGGAGCGGCTCGACGACACGGCCCAGGAGTTCCCCCGCGTCGACGAACGCCGCGTCGGTCTTCGGCATCGGTTCGGCTACGCCGTCGGCTATGCCCCGCAGGCACCGGGAATCACTGCGCCCGAGACGATTCTGCGCCACGACCTGGCCACCGGCGCCAGCGAACCCGTGTCGTTCGGGCCGGGGCGCGAACCGGGCGAGTTCGTTTTCGTCCCGTCAAGCCCTGATGCCGCCGAGAATGACGGCGTGCTGATGGGGTTCGTCTACGACCGCGCCTCGGACCGCAGCGATCTGGTTCTGCTCGACGGGCAGACGCTGCAGACGGTCGCCACCGTGCACATCCCGGTCCGAGTGCCACACGGCTTTCACGGCAACTGGGTGGACAGCTGAGCGCTAGCATCGGCAGGATGACGGCGCCGAAGGCCCGCGGTAGCGAGTGGCATTGGCTGTGGAAGGCCTATGTCGCGGGCCTGCTGGTCGTCGCCATGGTCGCGGTGGTCTTGCTGCAGGGCCGGTTCGGTGGCCATGTGGTGCTGGCCGTGGCTGCGCTGGCGGCGATCCTGGTGATCATCGCGGCCGTCGGCGACCAGATCATCCGCAGCGACGAGACCACTTGGCGCACAGTCCTCTTCATCGTCGTCGTGGTGGCGTTGTGGGTGCTCGCGATGTGGGCGTCGCCCGTTGCGGTCGCCGCGATACCCGCGCTGTACCCGCTGTTCTTCGCGACGCTGCCGCTCGCGGCCGCGCTCGCCGTCACCACCGTCGTGAATCTGGTCCCGTTGTCACTGACGCTGCTCGGTGACATCCGCTCCCCCAATCTCCCACTGGCCATTGCGATCACCGCCATCGGCGTGGTGAGCGCACCGGTCATCGGCACGGTGATCATGACCTCGATGAAGCAGCGCAGGATGCTCGCGGACGTGGTGTCCGAACTCGCCGCGAGCCGTGCCGAATCCGCACGGTTGTCCCGGCTGGCCGGCGCCGCCGCCGAACGCGAGCGCCTGTCCCGCGAGATCCACGACACGCTCGCACAAGGGTTCACCAGCATCGTCGCGCTCGCACAGGCCGTGCAGGTCGAGCTGGAAACCGATCGTGCCGCCGCCGTCGACCACGTCGAACTCATCGAGTCCACGGCCCGCGAGAACCTCGCCGAGGCCCGGATCATGGTCGCCGACCTCACGCCGGCCGCCCTCGGTGACGACTCGCTGCCCGCTGCGATCCGCAGGCAATGCCGGCGGCTGACCGCCGAAACCGGCATACCGGTGACGGTGCACGTCGACGAGCAGCTGCCCGCGCTCGGCATGGCCACCGACGTCGTCCTGCTGCGGGCCGCACAGGAGGCACTGGCCAACATCCGTCAGCACGCCCACGCCAGCGCGGTCGAGGTGACGCTGCGTGCCGAGGCCGATTCGGTGCGGTTGACGTTGTCGGACAACGGGATCGGGCTTCCCCACGACCACCAGGACGGTTTCGGATTGCAGGGCATCCGCGCGCGCGTCGGCCAGGCGGGCGGCACGGTGGATGTGTCATCGCATGCCGGCGTGCGCATCGACATCGAGGTTCCGGCATGACGACCACAGTGCTACTGGTCGACGATCATCCGGTGGTCCGGGAAGGGCTGCGCGGCATGATCGACGCCGAGGACGATCTCGAGGTCATCGGCGAGGCGGCTTCGGGCGCCGAAGCGATCACGATGGCCGAATCCCTGCGCCCGGACGTGGTTCTCATGGATCTGCGGATGCCCGGTGTCGACGGGGTCGCTGCGACCGAACGCATCCTGGCCTCCTCGGCGTCGACTCGCGTCGTCGTCCTCACCACATACGAATCCGACGCCGACATCCTGCGCGCCGTCGAGGCCGGCGCGGCAGGCTATCTGCTCAAAGACGCCTCACGCGCACAGTTGGCGGCCGCGGTGCGCGACGCCGCCGCAGGCAAGACCGTGCTGGCACCGTCGGTCGCGAGCCGACTGTTCGGCCTCATGCGCGCGCCCGCGTCGTTGTCGACGCGCGAGGTAGAGGTGCTCGCGTTGGTGGCGAAGGGCAAGACCAACGCCGACATCGGCCGCGAACTCCACATCAGCGAGGCCACGGTGAAGACCCATCTGCTGCGCGCGTTCAACAAGCTCGACGTCTCCGACCGCACCGCGGCGGTCACGACCGCGATGTCGCTCGGGCTCCTGCCGTAATTCGCCGGCGAGCAGACGCCGCGGTACCCCGGAAAGCGCCTTCCAGGGTGCTTTCGCGTCTGCTCGGCGGGTCAGGTGAGGCGCTCCACCGCGGCGGCGACGCGCTCGTCGGTGGCCGTCAGCGCAACCCGCACGTACTGCGCACCGGCCGGTCCGTAGAACTCGCCGGGTGCCACGAGGATGCCCCGCTCGGCCAGCCACTTGACGGTGTCACGGCACGGCTCGCCGCGCGTGGCCCACAGATACAACCCCGCCTCGGAGTGCTCGACGGTGAAACCGGCCGCACGGAAGGCGGGCAACAGCACGTCGCGGCGATGCGCGTACCGCTCGCGCTGCACCACTTCGTGGTCGTCGTCATCCAGGGCGGCGATCATGGCCACCTGCACCGGCGTCGGGACCATCATCCCGGCGTGCTTACGGACCGCTAGCAGCTCGGCCACCACGGCCGGGTCACCCGCGACGAACCCGGCACGGTAGCCGGCCAGCGAGGACGTCTTCGACAGTGAGTGAATGGCCAGCAGCCCGGTATGGTCCCCGTCGCAGACCGACGGATGCAGCACGCTGAGCGGGTCGGCGTCCCAGCTCAACCCCAGATAGCACTCGTCCGAGGCGACCAGCACGCCGCGCTGCCGCGCCCACGACACCACTTTGCGCAGGTGATCGACACCCAGCACCCGGCCGGTCGGATTGCTCGGCGAGTTCAGATAGATCAGGGCAGGCACTTGAGGGCCGAGTTGCGTCAGCGAGTCGGCACGCAGGATCTGTGTCCCGGCCAGAAGCGCACCGACCTCGTAGGTCGGGTAGGCGAGCTCGGGCACCACGACGAGATCGTCCGGGCCGAGGCCGAGCAGGGTCGGCAGCCAGGCGATGAGCTCCTTGGTACCGATCACCGGCAGCACGGCATCCGGCGCGAGCCCCGTGATGCCGTAGCGGCGCCGCAAGGCCTTCTCCATGGCCTCGCGCAGCGCCGGCGTGCCCGCGGTTGTCGGATAGCCGGGTGCGGCACTCCCGGCGGCCAGGGCACGCTGGACGACCGGGGCTACATCGTCGACGGGAGTGCCTACCGAAAGGTCGACGATGCCGTCCGGGTGCGAGCGTGCCAGTGCGGTGACGTCGGCCAGGGTGTCCCACGGGAACTCCGGCAGTATCGCTGAACGGCGCTGGCGCACGGGCTCGAGGTCAGTCGCGACCGTGATCAGTCCTCACCCTGAGGCGGGAGGTCCTTGATGGCCTGCGGATCGTTGTCCGTCTGGCCGACCTTGGAGGCGCCGCCCGGCGAGCCGAGTTCGGAGAAGAAATCAGCGTTGCTCTGCGCGTAGCTGCTCCACTGGTCCGGCACATCGTCTTCGTAGTAGATGGCCTCGACCGGGCAGACCGGCTCACATGCACCGCAGTCCACGCACTCGTCGGGGTGGATGTACAGCATGCGTGCACCCTCGTAGATGCAGTCGACGGGGCATTCCTCGATGCATGCCTTGTCTTTGACGTCGACGCAGGGTTCGGCAATGACGTACGTCACTGATGTCTCTCCTGTCCAGTGGGCTGCTGGTCGGGTACGTGTGGGTCAGGACTCGTGAGTCCGTCGCGACAGTATGCGTTGCCCATACTTGGACGCGCGTCTCAGTGTGCCCTAACTTCACGCGCCGCCCAGTTAAGGGTGGCGCGTGGTTACTGATACTAAACGTTGCAGATACACCTCGCCTAGTAGCCACACGCTATGCACTTGGCTGCAGTGCAACTTGTTGCATAGGACCTCCGGTACCGCCTACTCTGCGGGCATGGCACTGCCGCACGCCATCCTGGTGTCGCTCTGTGAACAGGCCGGCTCGGGTTACGAACTCGCCCACCGGTTCGATCGTTCGATCGGTTACTTCTGGGCGGCCTCGCACCAGCAGATCTACCGCACCCTGCGGGCCATGGAGAACGACGGCTGGGTGCACGTCACGCCCGTCGTTCAACGCGGGCGCCCGGACAAGAAGGTCTACACGGTGTCCGACGCCGGCCGGGCCGAACTGGCGCGCTGGATCGCCGAACCCCTGAGCGGCCGGGGCGGTTCGGTAGCCGACAACCGCACGCGCGATCTGGCCGTGAAAGTACGTGCGGCCGCCTACGGGGACGTCGACGCATTGCGTTCGCAAGTCGACGCGCTGCGCGCCGAACGCGCTGCCCTGCTGGACACCTACCGGGGATACGAGAAGCGGCAGTTCCCCGATCCGGCGGGGCTCAGCGGCAGCGCATTACATCAGTACTTGGTGCTACGCGGCGGGATCCGGGCCGAGGAGAGCGCCATCGACTGGCTTTCCGAAGTTTCAGCCGCATTGAGGGAGTCTCGATGAGCTATCCAAACCTGTTGTCGCCGTTGGATCTCGGCTTCACCACGCTGCGCAATCGGGTGGTGATGGGCTCGATGCACACCGGCCTGGAGGATCGGGCACACGACACCGGCAAGCTCGCGGAGTACTTCGCCGAGCGGGCCCGCGGCGGGGTCGGCCTGATCGTGACCGGCGGGTACGCGCCCAACAAGACAGGTTGGCTGCTGCCGTTCGCCTCACAGCTCGTTTCCTCGACCGAGGCCAGGCGTCATCGCAAGATCACGTCCGCCGTCCACGACGCGGACGGCAAGATCCTGCTGCAGATCCTGCACGCCGGACGTTATGCCTACCATCCGTTTTCGGTGAGCGCGTCGGCGATCAACGCGCCGATCAATCCGTTCCGGCCGCGCGCGCTGCGTGACGTCGACGGCACCATAGACGACTTCGTCAGGTGCGCACTGCTGGCCCGCGAAGCCGGGTACGACGGCGTCGAAATCATGGGCAGCGAAGGATATCTGCTCAACCAGTTCCTGGCTCCCCGCACCAACAAGCGCACCGACAAGTGGGGCGGCTCACCGGCCAATCGACGCCGGTTCCCCGTCGAGATCGTGCGCCGCGTTCGGGAAGCCGTCGGGACCGACTTCATCATCTGCTATCGCATGTCGATGGCCGACTACGTCGAGGACGGCCAGACGTGGGACGAAATCGTGGCGCTGGCAACCGAAGTGGAGGCGGCCGGGACGACGATCATCAACTCGGGGTTCGGCTGGCACGAGGCCCGGGTGCCGACGATCGTCACGTCGGTGCCCAACAGCGCATTCGTCGACATCAGCAGTGCGCTCGCCGAGCACGTCCAGGTTCCGGTGGTGGCGTCCAACCGCATCAACATGCCCCAGACGGCCGAACAGATCCTCGCCGATACCCACGTGCAATTGATCTCGATGGCGCGGCCGTTGCTGAGCGATCCGGACTGGGTTCGCAAGGCCGCCGCCGACCATGCCGACGAGATCAACACGTGCATCGCCTGCAATCAGGCGTGCCTGGATCATGCCTTCGTGCACAAGAAGGTCTCGTGTCTGCTGAACCCGCGGGCCGGTCGTGAGACGTCGTTGGTCTTGGGTCCGACGCGCCATGCCCGATCGGTGGCCGTCGTCGGCGCCGGCCCCGCCGGGCTGGCCACCGCGGTGAGCGCCGCCCAACGTGGCCACCGGGTGACGTTGTTCGAGGCCGGGTCCACCATCGGCGGTCAATTCGATTTGGCGAGAAGGATTCCCGGCAAGGAAGAGTTCGACCAGACGATCCGCTACTACACCACGATGCTGCGCAAGCACGGTGTGGACGTGCGGCTCGGCGTGCGCGCCGGCGTCGATGAGCTTGCGGGATTCGACGACGTGGTGCTCGCCACCGGCGTCACACCGCGGATGCCCGACATACCCGGAATCGATCATCCGAAGGTGCTGACCTATGCCGAGGCCATCATGGGCGCTCCGGTGGGCCGGTCGGTGGCCGTCATCGGCGCCGGCGGAATCGGCTTCGACGTCAGCGAATTCCTGACGACCGATCAATCCCCCACGTTGAACCTCAAGGAATGGAAAGCCGAGTGGGGTGCGGCCGATCCGCAAGAGGCCCGCGGCGCGCTCGTGACGCCACTGCCCGCCCCGGCCGTCCGTGAGGTGTACCTGCTGCAGCGCACCAAAGGTCCGCAGGGGCGCAAGCTTGGCAAGACGAGCGGCTGGGTGCACCGCGCATCATTGAAAGCCAAAGGCGTGCATCAGCTTTCCGGCGTCAACTACGAACGCATCGACGACGACGGTCTGCACATCAGCTTCGGGCCCGATCGCGTCGACGCCCGAGTGCTGCCCGTCGACAACGTCGTGATCTGCGCCGGGCAGGAGTCGGTGCGCGATCTCGAAGAAGGCTTACGCGGGCAAGGCATCTCACCACATGTCATCGGCGGGGCCGCACTGGCCGCCGAGCTCGACGCCAAACGGGCCATTCGCCAGGGCACCGAGTTGGCCGCTCGGCTCTAGGCTTTGGGCTGGCTCTAGGCCGCTCAAGGCCGCTCAAGGCCGCGTATGTCACGCTGGAGTGGCACTCGAGGCCGGGCGCCACTCCAGCGTGACAATGACGGCTCAGGCCTGCTTGAGAGCCTCGATCTCGAGGGTGATGGTGACCTTGTCGCCGACGACGGCGCCACCGGTCTCCAGCGGCATGTCGATGTCGATGCCGAAATCCTTGCGGTTGAGCACAACCGATGCCTCGAAGCCGGCGACCGCGCCGTGGCCCATGCCGGGGTTGACGCCGTTGAATTCGAGATCCAGGCTGACGGGCTTGGTGACGCCCTTGAGCGTGAATTCACCGTCGAGGACGTAGTTGTCGCCCTTCGCGGTGACCGAGGTGGATTTGAATGTCGCGACCGGGAACTGGTCGGCGCCGAAGTAGTCGGCGGACTTGAGGTGGGCGTCGCGCTGCTCGTTGCCGGTGTTGATGGAGTCCACGGCGATCTCGGCGGTCACCGACGGGGTGCCGTCCTCTGCGACCGTGATGGCTCCGCTGAACGTGTCGAACTTGCCCCGGACCTTGCTCACCACGAGGTGGCGGACCGAAAAGCTGATCGACGAGTGCACCGGATCGATCGCCCAGGTGCCTGCGCTCAGGTCGGTGGCTACTGCAACGGTCATGACGTCTCCTTGTCTTCGAGGGCCGGCCCGTCCGGCGCCTTCACGACAGAGTAACCGGACCACGGTCCGAATTCATTCCCGGATTTCGGGTTCAAATCGGGCTGACTACAACCGTCGCCCGGCCCGCGGGTGCGGAGCATTGTTGGCCGACGTGCCCATAACCGCCCATCACCTGCTGGATCTCCTCGCCAAGCGCGACCGTGAGATCGCCATCCTGGACCTGCGGACGCCCCTCGACCGCAGCAATGGCCATATCGCCATCAGCGCAGGCCTCCCTTTCCACGACCTCGAGCAGCACATCACTGCGCTCGTCCCACGTCCAGACACGCTGATCGTGCTCGCCGGGCGGCCCGAGGTGGACGAGCGCGGCGCCGAACTCCTCAAGCGGCTCGGCTACCGCAATGTCGAGGTTCTGGAGAACGGTGTCGACGGCTGGAAGAGCGCAGGCGGCCGGATCTACACCGGCACGAATGTCCGCAGCAAGACGCTCGGCGAGTGGATCGAGCGCAAGTACGCGACACCCACGATCGACAGCGACACCCTGCAACAGTGGCGGCAGGCCGGCGAAGACGTCATCGTCCTCGACAGCCGTCCGGCCACCGAGTATCTCCACCACCACATCCCCGGCGGCTACAACACGGGCGGCGGAGCCGAGATCGCTTACCGCGGCACGCAACTGGTGAACAATCCGCAGACCAAGGTGGTGATCAACTGCGCCGGCCGCACCCGCGGCATCGTCGGTGCCCAATCGCTGATCAACACCGGGATTCCCAATCCGGTGTTCTCGCTGCACAATGGCACCCCGGCGTGGGAGAAGTCCGGTCGCGCGCTGGCGTTCGGCGCGGAATCCGACATCCCCGCTCCGGAATCGGTGACCCCGCGGCTCGCCCAGTGGGCGGCCGACACCTTGGCGAAGGCCGGCGCCGAAGTTCTCACCGTCGCCGAGGTCGCCCACCACCTCGACGACTCCACGGCCACCACCTATCTGCTCGACGTGCGCACGCCGGGCGAGTTCGCCGATCAGCACTTCACCGCGGCCGTCTCGGCACCCGGCGGGCAGCTTGTACAGGGCACCGACGAGTTCATCGCGGTCCGGGGCGCACGAGTGGTTCTGGTCGACACCCCGGATTTCGTACGTGCCGCCAACACCGCGCAGTGGCTGCGGTTCCTGCACGACGGGCCGCTCGCGGTCGTCGCCTACACGCCCGATGAAGATGTGCTGCCCGCCAACCGTTTCCAGATACCGCTGCCCGACGTCGCCCGGATCTCGTGGAGCGACGTGCAGCAACAACCGGTCCGGCTCGTGGATCTGCGCGATTCGACGCGGTACGACGCCGGCCACCTGCCCGGGTCGATCCACGCCCGCCGCGAGCACCTCGACGACCTCATCGCCGACGCCGACGGCGCGCGCGTCGTGCTGGTCGGAGACGCCGACTACGCCGCCGAACATGTCGCGGCGACGCTGCCGTCGGCGGTCTCGGTCCTCGAAGGCGGCATCGAGGCGGCAGCCCATGCGCTGACCACCGCGGATCCCGAGTATGCCGGCGCGATCGTCGACCGCACGGGCCCACCGGATTTCGGCCCCGAACGGGCTCCCTGGTACGAGGCCTATTTCGCATGGGAGCTGTCGCTGCTGCGTGATTCGGACGGCGATCCGTTCTTCGACTTCGACAGCGTCGACGACCGATGACGGCCACCGTCGCCGCGCCACAGGGCACCGCATCGCCCGACGCGCCGGCCATCGTCGAACGCGACTACCGGCCGTCCGCCGCATCGGGCCGGCCCCGCCGGTCGGTCACCCGGACGCTCGGTGTGCGCTTCATCGTGCCGATCCTGCTGCTCGTCGCCTGGCAGCTGGTGTCCGGGCAGGGCTGGCTGAGCCCGACCGTTCTGCCCGGGCCCCTGACGATCCTGGAGAGCTACGGCGAGCTGTGGTCGACCGGCGATCTTCAAGCCGCGCTTCCCATCTCGTTACAACGAGCAGGGCTCGGGCTGCTGATCGGCGGACTCACCGGGCTGATCCTCGGTGTCGCGGCAGGATTGTGGTCGGTCGCCGAGCGTGTGTATGACGCACCGCTGCAGATGCTGCGCACCATCCCGTTCATCGCGATGGTGCCGTTGTTCGTCGTGTGGTTCGGCATCGGCGAGGAATCGAAAGTCGCCCTGATCGTCGGGGCGTCGATCTTTCCGGTGTACCTGAACACCTATCACGGCATCCGCGGCATCGACCGCCGCCTTCTGGAGGTCGCCCAGACCTTCGAACTCAGCCGTACCGAAGCCATCCGCCTCATCGTCGTCCCGCTCGCCATGCCGGGGATCCTGGTCGGATGGCGATATGCCGCGGGTACCGCGCTGCTGGCGTTGGTCGCCGCCGAGCAGATCAACACAACATCGGGCATCGGCTACATCCTCAACACCGCCAACCAGTTTCAGCGCACCGACATCATTCTGGCCGGAATCCTGGTGTACGCGGCGCTCGGCATCGTCGTCGACGTCATCATGCGGTTGCTCGAGCACCTGCTGTTGCCGTGGAGGTCCACCCATGACGGCAAGTGATGTCATCGACCTGACCGGCCTGTCGAAGACCTACGGCGACCAGGTCATCCTCGACGACTTCCAATTGACCGTGCGCAAGGGCGAATTCGTGGCACTGCTGGGCCGGTCCGGCACCGGCAAGACGACGCTGTTGCGCATCCTCGCCGGGCTGGAGGACGCCACGGCCGGACATGTGAGCATCACATCCCGTACCTCGGTGGTCTTTCAGGAACCTCGGCTCATCCAGGCACAACGCGTGTGGAGGAACGTCGCGCTCAGCACGTCGAGACGCGGTGACAACTACCGGCGTGCACTCGCAGCGCTCGACGAGGTCGGGCTCGCCGACAAGGCACAGTCGTGGCCCAAGAACCTCTCCGGCGGCGAAGCCCAGCGCGTCGGTCTCGCGCGTGCGCTGGTTCGCTCACCCGAATTGCTGTTGCTGGACGAACCTTTCGGAGCGCTCGATGCATTCACACGGCGGACCGCCCAGGATCTGGTCACCACGCTGTGGCAGGAGCATCAGGTCGGCGTGTTGCTGGTGACCCATGACATCGAGGAAGCAGTACTCCTGGCAGACCGGATCGTCGTGCTCGGGAAGGGGCTCGTCCAGGCTGACCTGGCCGTTGACCTGCCCCGCCCGCGCGACGTCACCTCCCCCGCCTTCAACGCCATCAAACGCCAGGTGCTCGACAGCCTCGGCACGAACGTGAAAGAACCCCTATGACCCGAATACTGGCCCCGCTGACCGTTCTCGCGCTTGTCATTGCGGTGCTCACCGGCTGCTCGTCCGGCGACGACGGCGGCCGGACGAAACTGGTGATCGCCTACCAGGACAACGGCATACCCGCGCTGGTGAAGGAATCGGGTGTGCTCGACGGCGCGCCGTACGACGTCGAGTGGGCGATCCTCGCGGGACCCGCCGCCAACCTGTCGGCCTTGTACGGCAAAACCATCGACGTCGGCCACATGGGCGATACGTCGCTGACCATCGAGCAGGCTAACGCGGTGCAGGACTGGACCGAGCACACCGTGCCGCTCAAGATCGTCGCAGGCTGGCGCAACGGCTTCGACCCCCGCTACACGCCGCTGGTGACAGCGGTGCGCGCAAACTCAGGCATCAACAACCTGGCCGACCTTCGCGGCCACACCTGGGCCTACAACTTCGGTGGTTACAACCACGCCCAGTACCTGGTGTCGCTGTCGCGTGCGAAACTCACCGAATCCGACATCAAGCCAGTCAAATTCAACGACGGCAACGCCTCGGCCGCCGCGTTCAACTCCGGTCAGGTCGACGTGTATTCCGGCGGGCAGGCCGCGATTCTCGACTCGATCACCAAGGGCGACGCCAAGATCCTGCTGTCCGAGCGGGACACCAAGATCCCCGCGCTGAACGTGTGGACCGCGCGCACCGATGTGCTGGCCGACCCTGCCAAAGACGAGGCACTGCGCGACTTCTTCACCCGGCTGGCGGGATTCTGGACCTGGTACGACGACAACCCGGACACGGTCAAGCAGACCCTGAAATCCACGCTCAAACTCAGCGATGCGCGAACCGAATTCGAGTATCAGGTGCGCAGCGGCCCATTCCGCAAGCTTGACAGCGCGCTGGTGGCCGAAGAGCAGGCCGTGGCCGACGAACTGCACGCCGGCGGAGCGCTCAAGAAGCCGGTTGATGTGGCGATCGAATACGACCCGCGCTACAACGACGCGCAGAAGGCCCAGGGCCCACAAGCCCCGGCACCGGTGAAGTAGGTATGGTCCCGACGCATACGCCCACCAAGACCCGCACGCCCGAGGAATTCTTGGACGAGCTCAGCGGAGCCGTCGACGAGATCCGCGCAGGCGCCCACGACCGAGACCGGAATCGCCGGTACGCCGTCGACGAGATCGACCGCCTGCGCCGAATCGGGTTCTGGGCGTTGACCACCCCGGCGGAGTTCGGTGGCCTCGGGTTCGACCAGGAGGTGTTGACCCAGGCGATCATTGCGGTCGCCTCTGCCGACGGCAGTCTCGGGCAGATCCCGCAGAACCACTTCAGCACCGTCGAGCGGCTACGGTTGTCGCCGTCACCGCACCGGACGCGGTTCTTGACCACCATCGGCTCGGGCGCCTTCTTCGGCAACGCCGCCGCCGAACCTGGCGAACGCCCACCCGGCGCGTCGGAAACGACTGTGCTGCAACGCAACGGGACCTGGACGCTGTCCGGCCGCAAGGTGTACTCGACCGGTGCGCTGCTTGCCGACCTGATCACCGTGATCGCCCGCGGGGACGACGGCCAGCCGCATACCGTGGTGTTACCCCGAACCACCCCAGGTGTCGAGATCCATGACGACTGGGACAGTTTCGGGCAGCGCACCACCGGCTCGGGCACCGTCGAGTTCCACGATGTCGCGGTCGAGGCCACACAGATCCTGGCACCGCTGCCGGGCACTCGCGCCCAGTACCGGCACTCCGGCCTGAACCATGTGGTGCACGCCGCGATCGACGTCGGTCTGGCGGAGGGTGCGCTGCAGGAGGCGGTCACTCTGGCGAGAAAGGTGCACGCCGGACGGGGTGCCGAACACCGCGAGTTCCGCGACGACACGATCGGTGTCGCGGCCCTCGGCGAACTGCGGATCACCGCCTGGACCGCACGCCGTGCCGTGGAGTCAGCGGCCAGACAGTTAGCGAAACTCACTGACGCTTCCCAACTTTCGGCCGTACTCGAGGCGTTCTACGAAGTCGCGCAGGCCAAAGTCGTCGCGGCCAGGGCCGCGCTCGCCGTGACGTCGGCGTTGTTCGACATCGGCGGCGCCAGTTCCACCAAACCCGCGCTCGGCCTCGACCGGTACTGGCGCGACGCCCGAACCCACACCCTGCACGACGCGGTGCGCTGGAAGCCGTATGCGGTCGGCAAGTGGTTGATCGACGAGTCGGTGGCCGATCCGTGGACGTTGGCCCATCCGCTGCGTCCACTCGCGGCCCTCGCCGACGATTGAGCCCGGAGGAACGGATGACACGGCAGTTGCATCTCAACATCAACGTCAACAGCAGTGGGCGCCACCCGGCTTCATGGCGGGTGGCCGACGATCCGCTGGGGTTTTTGGACCTCGGCTTCTACGAGGAGATCGGTCGGCTGGCCGAGGCCGGACGACTCGACGCGGTCTTCTTCTCCGACGAGTTCGACTACGGGGCGCCGTCGGTCTCACGGCCGTGGCAGGCGCTCGACCCGATCGTCCCGCTGACAGCGGTGGCCCGGGTGACCGAGCACGTCGGGCTGGTGGCGACGGTGTCGTCGAGTTTCGAGCACCCGTACACGATCGCCCGCAAGATCGCCTCACTCGACTATGTGTCGGGCGGCCGGGCGGCGTGGAACGTCGTGACGACCCGCGCGCCGGAGTCGGCCCGGCTGTTCGGCTACGACGAACAACCCGGACACGATGAACGTTACGGCCGTGCCGAGGAATCCGTGCGTGTCGCGATCGCACTGTGGGAATCCTGGGACGCCGACGCGTTGATCGCCGATCAGGCGTCGGGCAAGTTCGCCGACGCCACGCGGATACGTCCGGTGGACTTCCGCGGCAGGTACTTTCGCGTCGACGGTGCGCTCAACGTGCCGCGGTCACCACAGGGCCGTCCGGTGTTGTTGCAGGCCGGCGGCTCGCCACAAGGAGTCGAGCTCGCAGCCCGGCACGCCGACGCGGTGTTCACGGTGCATCACACCGTGGGTGCGGCGCGCGAGTTCTATCAGACGCTGAAGTCGAAAGCCGTCGGCTACGGCCGCAAACCGGACGACATCGTGATCCTGCCGGGCTTGTTCCCGGTTCTCGGCAGCACCGAACAGGAGGCAAACGACCGCAAACAATGGCTGGATGAAGTCGTCGGCTTTGACAGTGAGCTCCAATCACTCAGCGCCATACTGGGTCTCGACGTCGGCGACCTCCGGCTCGATGCCCAGTTGCCGTGGGACAAGATCGACTCGATCGGCTCCAGCCGCGCCGGCGTCGGATTCGCTTCTGCTGTGCTCGAACTCGCCCGCGCCGAGCAGCTGACCGTTCGCCAACTGCTCCAACGCAATCCGAACGGACACCGCAGCATCGTCGGCACACCCGAACAGGTCGCCGACTCGATCGAAGAGTGGTTCACGGCCGGCGCGGCCGACGGGTTCAACCTCAACACCGACTTCTTCCCCGACGGCTTGCGGTCGATCGTCGAGCAGCTCGTTCCCGAGCTCCAGCGCCGCGGCCTCTTCCGCCGCGAATACGAGGCCACCACACTGCGCGGCAACCTCGGCTTGAGTTAGCCCTCCCCTCGCACCGCGAGCGACCGTGTTTGTACGCCGACACGCCGCGATAGCCGGCATTTTGCGGTCGCTCGGTCCGGCCGAAACCTGCACCCGACTGATGCCACTTCGTGCATGATGTGCCGACGACGGCAATTGTCGTCGAGGTCAATTTCAAGATCGGAACATCGATGCGCACCTACATCGTGGGACTGGCGTGCAGCGCAGTCGTCGTGCCTCTTCTTGCCGTGTTCACCGCGCCGACGGCTGGGGCGTACCCCAACTGCGCGGCGGCCCGAGCTGCCGGCGCCGCCCCGCTCTATGCGGGCCAACCCGGCTACAGCTCGAAGCTGGATCGCGACGGCGATGGCGTCGCATGCGAAAGCGGTGGTGGCGGTGGTGGCGGATACGCAGGCGGTGGACTGCCGCTGTACGGCGGGGCGCCGGTCGCGACAGCCCCGACCAATCAGGCGCCCGCCGCGCCGCCGATCGCCGGCGCCGGCTTCACGACCGTCGTCAACTGGACCGGCACCGACTGCATCGACATCACCGCACCGGCCGCCGACGCCGGGACCCTGCAAACCGCTTCATACTGCGGCGGGCAGGCGAGGTTGACCAGCAGCGGCAGCGGCGAGCAGATGGTCGGCGCCGACCCGGTGATGGGCGACGCCGGGACACTCGCGTGCGAGATTCTCGATGGCCGACTCGTGGATTCGGGCACCGCGGGTGACGGGCATGATGTCAACTGCCTGACGCGCGCGAGCGCACTCTCGTAGCCCGCGAGCGACCGCAAAAGGCCGCCAATTTGCGGCGTGTCGGCGTACAGACACGGTCGCTCGCGGTGCCGAAGCCCCGAGGCCCCAAGGCCCGGCCCCAAGCCCCGAAGCCGAGTTAAGCGGCCTGGGGCGAGTAGGTGGTGGTGCGTTGGCGGGCGGGGCGGCCGATGCCCTCGGCGATCGCGACGAGTTCTTCGACGGTCTTGGCTGATCCGTTCTCCGAGCCTGCCATGCGTGAGATGGTCTCTTCCATCAGCGTGCCGCCGAGGTCGTTGGCGCCGCCGCGCAACATCACCTGAGTCCGCTCGATACCAAGCTTGACCCAGCTGGTCTGGATGTGAGAGATCCTGCCGTGCAACATGATCCGCGCCAACGCATGCACGGCGCGGTTGTCACGATGCGTCGGACCCGGCCGCGCGCCACCCGCCAGATACAGCGGGGAGGACTGATGCACGAACGGCAGCGGCACGAACTCGGTGAACCCACCGGTCTGATCCTGGATCGAGCGCAGCACGTTGAGGTGGCCAACCCAATGCCGCGGCTGATCGACGTGGCCGTACATCATCGTCGACGATGACCGCAGCCCCACCTCGTGCGCCGTGGTCACCACCTCGATCCACATCGACGTCGGCAGCTTGCCCTTGGTCAGCACCCAGCGCACCTCGTCGTCGAGGATCTCGGCCGCGGTACCCGGGATGGTGTCCAGCCCGGCCTCACGCAGCGAGGTCAGCCATTCCCGGATCGACAACCCGCTGCGGGTGACACCGTTGGCGATCTCCATGGGAGAAAACGCGTGCACGTGCATCGACGGCACCCGCTCCTTGACCGCCCGCACCAGATCGGCGTACCCGGTGACCGGGAGCTCCGGATCGATGCCGCCCTGCATGCACACCTCGGTCGCGCCGGCCACATGCGCCTCCCACGCCCGGTCGGCGACCTCGTCGGTGGACAGTGAATACGCATCGGCATCGCCCTTGCGCTGCGCGAACGCGCAGAACCGGCAGCCCGTGTAGCAGATGTTGGTGAAGTTGATGTTGCGGTTGACCACGAACGTCACGTCATCGCCCACGACATCGCGCCGCAACGAATCCGCCAGCGCGGTAACGGCCTCCAGCGCCGGGCCGTCGGCTGTGGCCAGCGCCAGATACTCGTCGTCGCTGCACCCGCCCGGATCACGCTCCGCCGACCGCAACGCCGCCAACACATCGGTGTCGATGCGCTCCGGGGCCCGGGCCGCCAGCTCCGACACCTTCGCCCGAATCGACTCCCAGTCGCCGAACGCACTGTCGAGGTCGCTGCGGGTCTCGGTCAACCGGCCCTCGGAGTCGATAGCGGCATGCAGATCGATACGCCCCAACGATTCCGAGGCCTCATCGGGCTCCTGCCACGGCCGGCCCACCGGATTCACGTCGAGGGCGAACCCGGTGTCCGGATCGGCCAGCGCATCGACATGGCCCCGCACCCGCGGATCGATCCACGCCGCACCGGCCTGCACATACTGCGGCTGCGCCGTCAGCCGCTGCACCAAGTCGTAGCCGGCCTCGGCCGTCACCTCGGCGAGATCGTCGAGCGCAGGCCACGGCCGTTCGGGATTGACATGATCGGGAGTCAGCGGCGACACCCCACCCCAGTCATCGACACCCGCGCCGATCAGCGCCAGGCACTCCGCACGCGACACCAGATTCGGCGGCGCCTGAATGCGCATCTTCGGCCCCAACACCAGCCGCGTCACCGCGATCGTCGCCAAGAAGTCCTCGATACCCGCATCCGGTGCCGAGGCCATCGCAGTGTGATCCTTGGCCCGGAAGTTCTGCACGATCACTTCCTGAACGTGCCCGAACTCCTTGTGCGACTTCCGGATCGCATGCATGGTCTCGGCACGCTCGGTCAACGTCTCACCGATACCCACCAACAGACCGGTGGTGAACGGGATCGACAACCGCCCGGCGTCGTCGAGGGTGCGCAGCCGCACCGCCGGATCCTTGTCCGGGCTGCCGTAATGCGCGAGCCCCTTTGTCTCGAACAGTCGCCGTGACGTCGTCTCCAGCATCATGCCCATCGACGGGGCGACGGGCTTGAGCCGCGAGAGCTCCGACCAGCTCATCACCCCGGGATTGAGATGCGGCAACAGCCCCGTCTCCTCCAAAACCCGGATCGCCATCGCGCGCACGTAATCCAGCGTCGAGTCATAGCCACGCTCATCGAGCCACTGCCGCGCCTCTTCCCAGCGTGCCTCCGGGCGATCGCCAAGGGTGAAAAGCGCCTCCTTGCAGCCCAGTTCGGCGCCGCGACGCGCGACATCGAGAATCTCGTCGGGCTCCATGTACATGCCCATGCCCTGGCTGCGCAGCCGGCCGGGCACCGTGACAAACGTGCAGTAATGACACGTGTCGCGGCACAGATGAGTGACCGGGATGAACACCTTGCGCGAGTAACTGACCGGCAACCTGCCATTCGCGCCGAGCCGGCCCGCAGTCCTCAACCCGGCATCACGCACTCGCGCCGCACTCGCGCACAAATCAGCGAGATCCTCGCCACGGGCCGTCATCGCGATCGCGGCCTCGTCGACATTGAGGGCGACACCATCACGCGCCCGCCGCAAGACACGCCGCAGCGCGGCAGGGCTGGACACTCCGGCTTTCGGTGGAACCACGGGGCTGGGTAGATCTGCGCCGTGCTGGGGGTCTAGAGCCACTTCCGTGTAACCCCGCCGTTGTCCACAATCATCCACGCGTCTCACATTCTGAAACCAACGGAGCCTGCCATAGCCAGGACATGGGAGCCACAGTAGTCCCAGCATCGGGCGACGTGGCGCCCTGCTGCTCCTGATGTGTTCGATGCTTGTTTTCAAGCCGTTATATGACGCGCTGCCACCAGCACGCGGACTTGGCCATTTCTGCCAGTAAGGTCAAGATCAACGTTAGATTGTTGTGGGTCGGGGAGGGATCTCAGGGGTGCCGTCATGAACGTTTCTGTCCGCTCATACCTGATGGCAGGCGCCGCCGCGGCCACTGCGACAACTCTTGCCCTGACTCCGATCCAGGTAACCCCCGACGACATCGCAGTGCCGGCGCACTCGGTTTCCACCGAGCCGCAGTTGTCGCAGGCCATGGTCGACCTGCTCGCGGCGGCGAGCCGCATGACGGCGGCCGTGCCGGTGCCCAAGGTGCCGTCGGGTGGCGCGTCCGGCGCGGTCGAATCGGCCCCGGCCGCGGCGGTGACCGCAGCCCCGACCGCCCTGGCGATCGCACCCAACCTGGCCAACACGATCGACAACATCTATCTGACCTTCGAGCCGTGGGTGCAGTACGGGTTCGAACTCGGCGCCTACGCACTCGGCTGGGTTCCGTGGGTCGGCGGCTGGGCCGGTGGCCTGCTCATGGACGGCTACAACTTCGGGAATTCGCTGGTCGCAAGTGCGGTCTTCAACTTCACCGACTGGCTTCGCGGGGACGGCGGCATCGCTCAGAACCTCGTCGACTTCGGCGTGGATGTCGCGTTGTCGTTCGTCTGGCTCGGAATCGACGTCGCGAACACCTTCATTCCGCTGCCGCCCCTCCCCCTCCCCCCGCGCCCGCCATTGCAGGGGCCGTTCCTGGCGGCGGATCTTGCCGCACCGACTGCGAACCTGGCCGCGGCGCCCAGTATCGCGTCGCTACCGTCGCTGATCGGTGACCTCATCCTGCCGCCGGTCGAAGCAGCCACAAATGCCGCCATCGCCGCGAACAACCTGACGCTGGCCACGTCACAAGCCGTCACCGAGGGCGTCATCAACGCCATCGAGCCGGTTTTCGACGGCCTCGGGCTGGGCTTGGTCAACCAGCAGATCGACATCAACTACAACCTCCTCAATGCTCTGTCCATCCAGGAGGTCGGATTCGTCAACGACCTCATCGGTGTCCCGGAGGGATTCCTGACCGACGTGCTGCGCAACGGCGAGGGTCCGTTGCGGGCGCTCGGCACCCAGGCCCGGTTCGTGGTGGACAGCGCGGTTGACCATGGGTCCGCGTCGGTCGATGCGCTCGGGAACTATGTTCGCGACCAGATCGATTTCTTCACGCCGGACCTGGCCACGAAGACCGGTACGGCAGAAGTCACCAGCGTCCCCGAATCGGTGCGCACGTTGGTGAAATCGACCGACACGACCGGCGCGACCGACACCGTGACCACCCCGGACACCGACGCGACGGAAACCGAGGACACCGCTGCGCCGAAGCCCGCGCGGACGCTGGCCAAGAACGTTCAGGAGGCGGTCGACAAGACAGTCGCCAAGACGGCGGCTGACGTGAAGAAGGTGTCGGAGAACGTCCGTGACGCGGTGAAGGATGCGACGAAGGCCGCCTCCAGCACCAAGACGTCCGACAAGGACTCCGAGACCGCGTCCGACAAGACCACGGAGAAGAAGTCCGAAGCCGCGAAGCCGGCCAAGAAGGACAAGCCGACCGGCGCCGACAAAGCCGACAAAGCTGACAAAGCTGACAAGAAGCAAAAGTCGGAGAAGTCCGACTAGCGGGGCTGGCGGCGGTACCTCCGCCGCAACAGCCACGCTGCCGGTAAGGCGCCTACGGCGATGAAGATGAGCGCGCTGTAGGCGAAGATCCCCGATCCGGCGAAGATGTAATCGTTGCCTGGTCCGCCGAACGTCATCGCGACGACGGCGGCCAGCCAGGTCCACAGCGGCAGCCCGCCGCGCAGTAAGGAATCCGACCACTGCATCGCGGCCCATACGAGCGCGGCGTTGACCACCCCACTGATGACCGCACTGATGGGGAACGGGATTCCGCCGATGTACGACGGCAACAACAATGCGCCGACGACGGCAGAGATGATGCCGTCGACGGCGAGCAGGGTCAGAACGATTCCGGCCAGCACCGGATCCGCGTCACCGGTTTCGACGACGCGGGACTTGGTCGAGGTCAGGTCGGGATGCTGTCGAGCAGCGACACCAGCGAGCCCACCACCCACTGGAAGTTGTCTGCCCGGTCCTGCCAGTGCTGGAGGTTCGGATCCAGATCGGGGTCCATGGATATCCCTTCGACGACTGACCGGAGCTTACCGCGTGTGGTTTCGCCTATTCCAGATTCAATCCGGCGAGTAGGTCGGTTTCCCAACCGCGGGCGTCGCGCGGTCCAGGGTCACCGGAGACGAGTACATAGTGCTCCTCGCCGATGAGCGGCAACGCGATGTTGTTGGACAAGGCGAGGGCATCGCCCTTGGGCGAGACGGTGACCTGCGTGGCGTGAGCCCGCATGGCGGCCACCTTGGCCGGCAGATATGCGGATACGTCGACGACGGCGTCGATCTGGTCGTCGGAGAAACCGAATGGAACGTCGTCGGCATTGATCCGGATCCAACCCTCGGGTAGCTCCTTCACCGCCTGCAGCCCGGCGCCCATTGCACTCGTTGCCATCACAGTCCAGTAGAACTTGGGCACGGCCCAGCCAACAGCGTCGGCCGAGGCAGCGACGGCTTCGGTCGTGACGCGATGGGTCTGGATGTGGTCGGGGTGTCCATATCCCCCGTTGGGGTCGTAGGTCACGACGACATGTGGCCGGAGTTCACCGATGATGGCCACCAGTTGTCCTACCGCCTCGGTCATGTCGGCATCGACCCAACGCCGCTGAGGCCCGCGCGAGGGCGTCCCGGCCATGCCCGAATCGCGCCAGTGGCCAGCTCCGCCAAGGTAATGCGGACCGTCGACCCCAAGGGCCTGCAGGGCCGCAGTGAGCTCAGCGATGCGGTATCCCCCGAGCTGATCGGCGTTGTCGACGGTCAGCTGGGCATACCGGTCGCCGATCACCTCACCTTCTTCGCCGAGGGTGCAGGTGACGACCTTGACCTCAGCCCCCAGCGCCGCGTAGTGCGCGATGGTTCCGCCGGTGGTGAGGGTTTCATCGTCAGGGTGGGCGTGGACGAACAACAGACGGGGCTTCACATGCGTTGGCATCGCCTGTGACGCTACCGCCCGGCGGTCCACAACGTCGCGAGCATGTTGGGTCTCGAATCGGCATAGATTCACCGGGTGAATCGACGTGAGCTCGAATTCGGCTGCAGCATTGTCGTGATCGGGTTGCTTGCCGGCCTGGCCGGCATAGCGACGACGCTGCTTCTACACGCCGTCGAACACGTCACCTATCACTACACCTTCGGGTCACTGCTCGAAGGAGTCACCGGCAGCAGTCCGGTGCGGCGCGCGATCGGTCCGATGATCGGCGGCGCACTGGCCGGATTCGGCTGGTGGCTGCTGCGCCGACACACCACCGTGCCCGCACTTTCTGACGTCATCTCCGGGCACCGGCGCGTCCCCCGAACAGCGCTGTCGATCGACGCGGGACTTCAGGTGCTGGTTGTCGGATCCGGCGCGTCGCTCGGACGAGAAGGCGCTCCGCGCCAACTGTCTGCCGCATTCGGCGATCTCGGAACCTCACGTTGGTCCCTGACGCCGCGCGACCGGGAGATTCTGCTCGCGTGCGCTGCCGGTGCCGGACTGGCCGCCGTCTACAGCGTGCCGGTAGGCGGCGCATTGTTCGCGACGCGAATCATGCTCAATACCTGGCAACCCCGTGCGTTCGGGGCCGCACTGATCACCTCAAGTTTGGCTGTCGCGATCGCCTCGCCGGTGACCCACGCCGACGTACCGCTGGACTGGCCTGATCCCCGGTTGTCTTATCTACTAACGGCTTTCGCGCTCCTGCTCGCACCTTTCGCCCTGGCGATCGGTCTGGCGTTCAACCGGATCATGGCCTCAGCCAGGCCGGCCACGGCGCCGACCAGCTGGCTGATCATTCCGGCCGTCGCCGCCGCGGGCCTACTGATCGGTGTCTGCTCGATCTGGTGGCCCGAGCTGCCAGGCAACGGAAAGAGCATCCTCACCGTCAGCCTCGACAGCGGTATCACGATCGGCGCCGCACTGGTGATCCTGTGTCTCAAACCTCTTCTCACCGCGGTCTATCTGCGGGCAGGCGCGGTCGGCGGGCTGCTCACCCCGGCGTTGGCCACTGGCGCAGCGCTGGGTTCGATACTCGCCCTGTCGGTCAACACGTGGACAGCGCACCACGTCAGCGTCGCTGCGGTGTCGCTGACGTGCGCAGCCGGCGTGTTGGCGATCACCCAGCGCGCACCGCTGTGGGCGGCGCTGTTCGTCTGGGAGCTCGCGCGGCCGCCGTGGTGGGTGCTGATCCCATTCGTTGTCGCTGCCGCGACGGCGCACGGACTCCGGGTGCTCACCGAGCGCCGAACATCGGCGATCTCGCGTTAGAACGGGCTCGCTTCGCGTCTTCGGACGAATCCGGTGCTGGACAACTCTCAGGCGTTACTCAGGTCAACCCGCGATCGAAGGCCTGATGTGGCCGCCGCGCTGCCCGAACGCGAAACTGGCGGGCGCTGACAAGCGCTTGCTACCGCAATGATCTGGCGAACTCGCCGGCACGGGATTACCGCCTCTCACCACGGCAGGCTGACCGCACTTCACCGATGTTCTGGACGCCCCGCGCGGCCGTTTCCGGGTGGCTGGTGCAGGGTGCGACACCGCGCAAATGTTAGGCCGTCTTAAGTTCGCGGGATCAACCAGGGATTCCGGTGTGATGTGCGCCACATAGCAAAGGGCGATCTCGAATGAGCGACGTTGCCCTTCCCCGCATATTTCAATCCAAAAGGCCACACTACCGTGCGGCCGGCGCGTGACCAGGAATCAAGAATGGCCAATGACATGCGACTTGAGGAGCTAGTTTCCGTTGTTAACGATCGCAGTAACCGGCCTCGGAGGGTTGAATGCAAGTTTCCGAAATTTGCCGAACTATTAATTTACTCTCAGGTAGCTTCTGGCTCGCCGGGGGATTTACATCGAGGTAAGGAGACTCCATGCAAGTCGCTGCACGTTCTTATCTGGCGGCAGGCGTAGCACTGGTCGGGGCCAGTGCCATCGCGATCAGCCCGGTCGCTCCGCCGATACCCGACGTCACGGTTTCGGCGATCTCGTCACCCCGGGTCGAACTGTCGGCGTCAGCAAATCCGCTTGAGGCTTATCTGGCGCTGGTGACCAACACCGTCACGAACGTCGGCGCGACAATCAGCGCAGAACTGGACGATCCCGCTCCGGTGCTGAGGCAGATCATCGCGAACCAGCTCGCGACCGCCGAGTCACTCTTCGAGGGCCTACAGGGGGCCGGCGAGGGACTCATCAACGTGTTGGACCCGGCCAACCCCTACGGCGTTCCGGCACAGTTGCAGCTCGCGTTGTCCGACCTCCTCGAGGGAGACATCAACGGCGCGGTGGCCAATGCATGGAGCGCGTTTCTCAGTCCGGTCTTGAACGTCGGTCTTCCCCTGCTGGAGCCGATCATCAACGCCGTCAAGCAGCCCGTCCAGAACACGCTGAACATCCTGAACAACCCGCTCATCGTGGTCATGCCGTTGCTCGGTGCGATCAACGTCGCCTACACCACGATCACCGTCGCGGGCAACGTCGGCCAGGACATCGTCGACTCACTCAAGAATGGTGACCCGCTCGGTGTCGTCAACGCGATACTCAGTGGACCTGCCGTCATCACCGATGCGTTCCTCAACGGCAACGAGCTGGGTGGTGGGATCTTCGGCCCCAACCTGGGTCTCCTGTCGAGTCTGCGGCAAGCACGCGAGGCCCTCGCCGCGGCGATCAGGCCGCCCGTGGAAGCGCCGAGCGCCGCCGCGGACGCGACGCTGGATTCGGCTGCCAAGGTGGTGACGCTCGACGTCGCGCCGGCCGAAACGGCGGATGCGGCAACCACTTCGACGGAAACCGCGGTAGCCGGGGGAACCGAGGAGACGTCAGCGTCGGCACCGGGGAGCGACGCGACAGCGCCTGCAGAGGAGATCGAGGCGCCCGCCGCCGAAACCGCCTCGCCGGTCGCCACCGACGTCGTGAAGGACAGCCCGGTGGCCGTGCCCGGTAAGACCGGGACGATCACCAAGTCGGATCGCGCGAACCCGCTGAAGCAGGTCCGCGACAACATCCGGAACACCGTCAAGAACGTCAGCGACGGATTCAAGAAGGCTGCTGAGGGATTGTCGGGCAAGAGCACGAAGAGCAAGAGCGAAAGCTCAAGCCGCTCATCCGATTCCGGTGAGAGCTCAGGCTCGAGCGACGCAGCCTGATTCACCGACAACGCGGTGGACCTCCTCTTCGAGGGGGTCCACTGTTTTGTTCACCGCGTCTTCGTCCAGTCCGCGGCGTCGCCGACGATCCCAACCGGAACGGCCCCCGACAAGCTGACGTTCTGCACACTCGGGCCTGCCGCGACGATGGTGGTGTCTTGCAGGATCGGCAGCACCGTCGACATGTTCCACAACCGTGGTTCGACGGCCTCGATCACCTCGGCAATTTCTTCCCTACCATCCAGTGCGCCATCTATTCTCGGCTGGATGCTGCGGTCGCAGATGCCGGTGATGTTGCTCGGCGCCTGCACGAGCTCACCCGAGTCAGGTGACGGGGGCGGCGCCGCGGTGGTCGGGGTGGTGGTAGCCGGTGCGGGCGCGGCCGTCGTGGTGGGCTTCGGCGGGGCCGACGCCGGGGTACCCGGCGCCGCGGTTGCGACGGCGGTGGCCTCCAAGGCGCGGCAACCGTATCGGGACGCCAGCGCGGTCGCCAGGTCTCCCCCGGCCTGGTGCCAACCGACCACCGCATCGACGCGGTTGTTGGTCAGCGCATCACCGTAGAGTGCGACCGGATCGAGCGCCAGCACCGACGCGTCGATGCCGACACTGCGCAATTGGTCGGCCGCGGTGTTGGCCACCGCCACCGACGTCGGATCGTTCGACGCGACACCGAGCACCAGAGACAGTGGGACACCGTCTTTCGTGATGCGCTGCCGGTCGTTCGCCGGTGGCGGTCCGTCCGGTGCCGGCGTCGCGGCCGGTTCGATCTGATAGCCGGCTGCGCGCAGCAGGTCCAGTGCGGCGTCGCGGCCCATAGCGGGCGGGGCCGTGGGCACGTAGCCCGGATCAGAGGGCGAGCGCACCTGTGCCTGCGCGAGAGTGACCGTGTTGTCGTCACCGGCACCGACCGACGCCAGCAGATCGACGTCCACCAATCCCAGGAGTGCTTTGCGCACTTGGACATCCGCCAACTTCGGCTGTTGCGCACGCAACGTCAACTGCATGACTCGCGGCGTGACGATGCGGGCCGTGCGTACATCCGGGATGGCGCTCAGTTGCGCGAAAGTTGCCGCGCCCCCGTGCACCTGGGCCACCTGGGTGTCACCGTTGCGGATCGAGTCGGCAAGCGCTGCGGGCGCACCGCCGCGGCGGAAGAGCACGAGATCAGGTTTCGCCGGCACGCTCCAGTACCGGTCGTTGCGGGCCAGCAGGATCTCATCCCGTTGCGGGTCAATGTTTTCCACCCGGAACTGTCCGCCGGTGACCGGCATCGCGCGGGCCAACCCGGCACCGAAACCGCCGGGGATGTCCTTGACGATGTGGGCGGGCAGGATGTCGTTGAACAGTTCGCGCCACGCCGGATACGGCTGCGAGAACGTCACGACCGCGGTCTTGCCGCCCTCGACCGATTGCACTCCCGTGATCAGGTCATAGCCCGCTGGGTCGACAACTCCTGGCTGGCTGACCATTTGACGCCAGAGATACCAATAGTCGTCGGCGGCGATGGGTGCGTTGTCGGTCCACTGCGCCTCCGGCCGAATCTTGTAGGTGACGGTGAACGGTTGCTCATTGGTCACTTCGGCCGACTCCAGCAGCGTGGGGTCGAGTTCCCAACGCGAACCGGTCGGAGATTTCGGATCGGCCACCGGGCGGAACGAACTCGGCAGCACCAGCGACGCGATCGCGGCGTTCACCGGGGACTGATCGGACAACAGATGCGGGTTGAAGCCAGGTCCGATCGAATCGATCGCCATGATGATCTGCGTGGCCTTGGGCGGAGGCGGCGGCGTGGTCTCCGTGGTCTCGGTGCTCTGCGGCGCGGGAGGCGGACTGACCGTACATCCGCTCAGCAGGAGCGCGGGTACCGAAACGAGCGCGCCGATCGTCATGCGGGCGCGGCGGCAGGTTGTCGGCACGCCACTCAGGGTATCGACCCGTACCGATCGCACGAAAAAGCGCACCGATCCCCACTCATACGGGCGGACACCCCTAGAAGTAATTTCGGTTTGAATTGATTTCTAAGCCAGGCAGGCAATGCGACTGCACCTCACACCAAGAGACGGTCAGCAAAACTGAGACTGACGTCAATTTGGTGGCATGAAGAGTGCTTAGAAGGCCTTTCGCGGGAATCTCACGGAAGCCAGATACCCCATATGTCGAGCGAGACGTGGCAGCTGACCGGCCTCGACTCCAGGGGCGGCGGCCCGGACGTCGAACTGATTTAGAACACGTTTCACTATTTTGCATTCATCTCAGCTGAATCTCAGATACCGTCTCGTCCGTCGGTCGCTATGACCGTCGTCACAGCCCACGGAACAAGGAGACACAGTTGCGATCAGCATTGCGGCCATACGCGACGGCAGGCATTGCCATCGCCGGCGCGAGCGTCATCGCGGTCACCCCCATCACCGCACCGCCACCCGATGCCCAGATCCGCTCGGTTGAACTGTCGGCCGCCGTGCAGAACCTGGAGACGCCCGACGTCTCCGCCGGCGCCATACCGCCAGAGCTCACGCCGGCCGAGGCGTACCAGTACTTCTTCCAACTGACGGCGGCCTACGTCTTCGACGCCATCGCCCCGATCGTCAGCGACCCGACACCGATCCTCAGCCAGGTTCTGGCCAATCAGTTCTGGTACGCGAACCTGCTGACGATGGGCGTCGTCACCGGAGCGACGAACGTCGCGTGGACCCTGTCGAACGTGCCCGAATATCTGAGCACCGCAGCAGGGCAATGGATGGCAGGTGATCCGGCCGCGGCGATCATGACGCTCTGGCAACGCATCCCGGTCGAACTTGTCACGGACGTCGCCCTTCCTCTGATCCCGTCCCTTCAGATCCCGGTAGCGATCGCCCAGAACCTCGCGAACGTCGTCGCAACCGTCATGACCACGGCGATGGAACTCGGTTTCGACGTACTCTCGGCGGCCAACAACGCCGCTTCCGGATTGGCGGCGTCCGTCCAGACCATCGTCGAGGCGGCGGGTTCCGGCGACCCGATGGCACTGGTGAACGCGATCGCCGTCGCACCCGCCAACATCTTGAGCGGTCTGCTGATCGGCGACATCCCCGAAGGTGGGACGAATCCCGGACTGATCAACGGAGTGCTCAAGAATCTGGTTCTTGCCCGAGTGGCGATCGCCGAAGCACTGGGTGCTACGGAAAGCCCTGAGCTGCAAGCTGCTTCGGCAGACGCCGGAACGCAAGCGCTGGCACCGCCGGACCTCGGCATCGTGTTCGATCCCATCGCGCAGTGGGCCGACATCTTCACGACGGCGTTCGGAAACGTCGCCTGGATCGGAGAGCAGTGGCTTGCCGATCCGGCTCCGTTCTTGCGGCAGGCCCTGATGAATCAGATCGGCTACGCGACCATGGTCGCCGACACCATGGGCAGCGTCATCCCGACAACGCTGAGCGCACTCTTCGACCCGTCCTATCCCAACGGGTTCGCCAGCGGCCTGGTCAAGGCGTTCGAGCTGGCCCAGGCCAACGATTTCATCGGCGCGTCGAATGCGCTCTTCAGCGGGCTCATCGGCACCGCATTCGGCCTGTTCCCGATGGCTAATCTCCTGCAGATTCCGGTCCAGATGTCGGCGAATCTCAACAACGTGCTGGAAACCGCTGCATCGCTGCCGATTTCGCTGGGATTCGCGGCCATCTCCGCGGTCGGGATGGCTTTCCAATCAACCGGCACATCGGCGCAGGCGATATCGGATGCCCTGACCGAGGGCGACACCGCTGCCGCACTCAGCGCACTCATCGCCGCTCCCGGGAACATCACCGACGCGGTACTCAACGGCGGCCAGTTCGGTGGCGGCCTACTGAGCAACAACGGCATCATCGCCCGGCTCGTGGTGGATGTGCCGCGCATGCTGGCCGACGCGATCACGCCTGCGGCGGCTACGCCGTCGAAGGTCGAACCCGAGAAGACGGTCACCCTCACGGTAGAACCGCAAGCCGAACCCGAAGCGGCCGAACCCGAAACCGCCGAAGCGGCGTCCGAGGACACGGAGTCAGATTCGGCTGACGGCACCGATGCCGACGACGGCACCGATGGCAACAAGGTGACACCGCGTGAGAGCACGGGAACGCCAAAGCACCGCAAGCCCACCAAGCTGGGCACCGCGCTCAAGAACATCAGCGAAGACGTCGACAAGACGGTCGCGAAGGTGACCGACGGGGTCAAGAAAGCCCTCGGCGGCAACAAGAGCGAGCCCAAGAAGAACGACGAGAAGTCCGGCGCCGACGATGACGCCAAGGGCGACAACGACTCCGATGGGTCGGGGGCGAGCGGATAACCCGATTCCGCTCGGCCGGCCCCCTCTCAGCCAGGGAGGGGGCCGGTTCGGCATTCGAGTCTGCGTGCCGGGCGTGGGTTACTCGTACTTTCGCGCCCTGAGCGCAGACTCGACGTGCAGAGAGCTAGCCCCTGGCCTTGGCCCGCGCCTTCGCCCGGGCCCGCAGGCTCGCGGTGAGCTCGACCTTGCGCACGCGCACGATCTCGGGTGTCACCTCGACGCACTCGTCGGCCGCGCAGAATTCCATGGCCTTTTCCAGGTCCAACTCCAGCGGCCGGGCCAGCGTCTCGATGACGTCGGCCGTCGACGACCGCATATTGGTCAGCTTCTTCTCGCGCGTGATGTTGATGTCGAGATCCTCGGCGCGCGGATTGATACCGACCACCTGGCCTTCGTACGTGTCCTGGCCGGGTTCGACGAAGAACTGCCCGCGGTCAGCCAGCTGGATCATCGCGAACGGGGTGATCGTGCCGGACCGGTCGGATACCAGCGATCCGGTGTGCCGGGCCCGGATCTCCCCCGCCCACGGCCGGTAGCCCTCGAACACCGCGTTGGCGATGCCGGTGCCACGTGTCTCGGTGAGGAAGTCGGTGCGGAAACCGATCAGCCCGCGGCTCGGCACGATGAAGTCCATGCGGACCCATCCGGCCGCGTGGTTGGTCATCTCTTCCATGCGGCCCTTGCGCGCGGCCATCAGCTGCGTGATGGCGCCGACGAACTCGTCCGGGCAGTCGATCGTCAGCGCCTCGAACGGCTCGTGCAACTTGCCGTCGATGTTCTTGGTGACCACCTGCGGCTTGCCGACGGTCAGCTCGAAGCCCTCACGCCGCATCTGTTCGACCAGCACGGCCAGCGCCAGCTCGCCACGCCCCTGGACCTCCCAGGCGTCCGGGCGGCCGATGTCGACCACCCGGATCGACACGTTGCCGACGAGTTCCTGGTCCAGCCGATTGCGGACCATGCGGGCCGTCAGCTTGTGCCCGGATACCTTCCCCGCGAGCGGTGAGGTGTTCGTGCCGATCGTCACCGAGATCGCGGGTTCGTCGACGGTGATGCGGGGCAGCGCGTGTGCGTGGTCGGGATCGGCCAGCGTGTCGCCGATCATGATCTCGGGCAGGCCCGCGACCGCGACGATGTCTCCGGCGACGGCCTCGTCGGTGGGGCTGCGCTCGACGCCGACGGTGGCCAGCAGTTCGGTGATCTTCGCCGAGGTGATCACGGGCGATCCGTCGACCTCACGCATCCACGCGACCTGCTGGCCCTTCTTCAGCCGGCCGTTGTAGATGCGGATCAGCGCGAGCCGGCCCAGGAACGCCGAGGCGTCGAGGTTGGTCACCAGCGCTTGCAGCGGCGCCTCGGGGTCGCCCGATGGCGGCGGGATGTGCTTCATCAGCACGTCGAACAGCGGGTCGAGGTTGTCGCCCTCGGGCACCTCACCGTCGGCGGGCTGCACGGTGCTCGCGATGCCTGCGCGGCCCGACGCGTAGAGCGTCGGCAGGTCCAGTGCGCGCTCGGCGGCCGCGGCGGCCTCGTCGTCCAGGTCGGACGCGACGTCGAGCAGCAGGTCGTGGCTGGCCTCCACCACCTCGCTGATGCGTGCGTCGGGCCGGTCGGTCTTGTTGACCACCACGATCACCGGCAGGTGCGCCTGAAGTGCCTTGCGCAGCACGAACCGGGTCTGCGGCAACGGGCCCTCAGAGGCGTCGACGAGCAGCACCACGCCGTCGACCATGGACAGCCCGCGCTCGACCTCACCGCCGAAGTCGGCGTGGCCGGGGGTGTCGATGACGTTGATGACGGTCACCGTGCCGTCATTGTGGTGGCGATGCACCGCGGTGTTCTTGGCGAGGATCGTGATGCCCTTTTCCTTCTCCAAGTCACCGGAATCCATGATGCGTTCGGTAGCGTCGTCGCCACGGTGCGTCAACGCACCCGATTGCCGCAGCATCGCGTCGACTAGGGTCGTTTTGCCGTGGTCAACGTGGGCCACGATGGCGACGTTGCGAAAGTCTGGGTGCGAATCCACGCCACAATTCTCGCAGGCAGTCGACCCGATCACGAAAACGAGAGAGCCCCGTCACGTTGAAGTCCGCCAAGCTCGCCGGCCTGAAGCCCAAAAAGAAGTGCTGCCGCAGCAAGCCTCGGTGCAAACGGTGCCCGGTCGTCCTGCACAAGGTCCGCAAGGCCGAGCTGAGTGGGCTGCGGGGCAGCGAACTCGACAAAGTCTTCAAACGGGCCAGGAAATCCTAAGGTTCGCGAGTACCGTTTGAGGTATCCGTCAGGGTGCGTCTTGCGTGCTTGGAGGTCCGAACATGACGGTCTACGAAGTGCTCACCGTCGCGCTGATCATGGTGCTGGCCACGGCGACCACGGTGGCGATCTACGTCGGGATGGCGAACTGGATCGGCGCGTGCTACGTGGTCCGGTGCAGCGAATGCCACCACCTGACGTTCGCATCGGTCAACCGCCCGCAGGAGTCGTGCGCGCACTGCCGTCATCCGATGCTGCTGCATCCGCTGTACACCGCGCAGCATCATGACAACGCGGTCCGGGTGGTCGGGGACCGGCTGCGTTACTGAGCCTCGCCCTGGTAGTGCGGAACGCTCTGTTCCCGGATCTGCCGTCCGGTCACCTTCTCGGCGCGGATGCGGATGAAGTGGTCCCGACGGCCGTCTACCCATGGTTGGACGAACGTCCCGGCCACTTCCACCAACTCGTCGACGTCGGTGATCGGCTGAGCATGGCCGACGACGGTCACGCTCCAGCCGGTGCGCAGATCGGGATCCAGCTCGTCGGCCTGGAACGCCACGACGTGGTTCTCGGTGGCGGCCGTCAACTTGGCTCCGCCCGCGACCCGGATCACCACATCGTCGTGCGTCAGCCGGAAATTGACCGGTTGCACGGCCGGTAACGCGTCCTCGGTGAACACCAGGCGACCCACCCTGACCCGCTGCAGCAGATCCAGGCACTGCCTGCGGGTGAGCACGTCGAGTTCCTGTCCCTTGGGCATTGTCAACCTCCTTCGACACATCCAGCATCCCCGGCGAGGGCGCGGATACGACAGAGCCGAAAGTCCTCAGTCACCACCCGCGGCGGTGTGGCTGGGAACCGACGAGTTCACCGCGCCCCGCGACGTCACGGCTGCGGTAGACGATGTAGGGCCGGAACAGGTAGCCGATGGGCGCGCTGAACACATGCACGAGACGCGTGAACGGCCACAGGCAGAACAGGACGAGCGCGATCATCACGTGGATGTGGAAGTACAGCGGCGCCTGCACCATCAGATCGCCGCGGGGCTGCAGAATCCAGATCGACCGGAACCACGGCGCGACGGTCTCGCGGTAATCGTGTTCGGCACCCGCCGGGCTCGCGCCGATGAATGTGCACGACACCCCGGCCACGATGGCCAGCACCAGAACCACGTACATCACCTTGTCGTTGGCCGTGGTGGCCATGAACACCGGTCCGGTGGTGCGCCTGCGGTACACCAGCAGCGCGATGCCTGCCAATGTGGTGACGCCCGCAAGACCGCCGAGAGTCACCGCCTGGATGTGATAGACGTGGTCGCTCATGACCGCGCGGGTCCAGGACTCCGGGATCACCAACCCGATGATGTGTCCCACGATCACCACGAGGATGCCGAAGTGGAACATCGGGCTGCCGATTCTCAGCAGCCGCGATTCGTAGAGCTGAGACGAGCGGGTGGTCCAGCCGAACTTGTCATAGCGGTAGCGCCACCACAGGCCGACCACGACGATCGCCAGCGTCACGTACGGCACGACGTCCCAGAAGATCTCCCAACCAGACATCAGACCCCTTCCTCAACGCGCCGGGGCGGCACCGTCAATTGAAACGGCTGCAAGCCAACCGATTCCGTGGGCGGTCCGGACCGCAGCAGATGCCGGGCATCGCCGCCGGACACGGCGGGCAATGTCGAGCACACCGCGGCCACCGCGGGCGCGTACGGCGATCCGGCATCGGACAACGCATGCCGGAGAACGTCGATCGGTACGCGATGGTCGGCCAGCAGCCGCCGGCCCGCGACCGGGTCGACCGTGGCGGCGAACTCCAGCACCACCGGAAGGTGGTCGGGCGCTTCCTGTCTGGGCGGTTGCACCCCGGCGTCGCGATAGGCCTGCGTGAAGACCACCATCTGCGCACCCCGGTTGCGGGTGTCGCCGCCGGTCCAGTACGTCAACAACATGGTGGTGGATTTCTTGAGGTCGAATGTGTCGACATACTGGGCCGCCAATGCCATCGCGGGCGTATCACGGAGCGCCGTAAGGGTTTCGGCGATAAGCCGCGCCTGCTCACCGGCGATGTGGGCAAGCAGGCCCTCGACCGTGTCGAGGCGGGCCTGGTGCCGCTCGTCGGGATAGGCCAGCAGCAGCGAGGCCGCTTGCCACACCACGCGGTCCTGCAGCGTGAGATCTGGTCTGCGCCGGAGCTTCATGGCTACTCCTCCGGGAACATCCCGGCGGGCACTCCCCTGCCGTCCCAGTTGAGCAGGTTCACGCGCGACGGGTTGTCGGCGTTGGCCGCCATGCCGCCGGTGGTCTGGCGGTGTTGCAGGGCGTGGAATGTCTCGATCGCCACCGGAACCGGCCCACCGCTGGCCTCACCGAACGGACCCGACTCGTACATGCCCGGCCCACCGTCGAACGACAACGAGCACCCCGGCTCCTCGACCGCGTGCCCCTCGGTGCTGTACGCCGTCGGAATGACATAGCGTTCTTCATATTTCGCGAGGGCGAGCAGCCGGTACATGTCGTACATCTGCTGCTCGGTCATGCCGACCGCCCGCGGGATGTGGGGCTGGGTCTCGCGGCCCAGGTTGATGTCGCGCATGTAGGAGCGCATCGCGGCGAGCCGGCGCAACACACCCTCGACCACCGCGGTGTCACCCGCGGTGAACAAGCCGGCCAGATACTCCATCGGGATCCGCAGCGCCTCAAGCGCGCCGAACAGATTGCCGACGTCTTCGCCATCATGCCCGTCACGGCTGACCGCGTCGACCACCGGTGACAACGGCGGGATGTACCAGACCATCGGCACGGTGCGGAACTCCGGATGCAGGGGCAGCGCGACACCGTACGTGTGGATGAGCTTGTAGATCGGCGAGTGCTGCGCGGCCTCGATCCATTCGTCGGAGATGCCCTCGGCTCGCGCACCGGCGATCACCTCGGGATCAGTCGGATCGAGAAGGATTCCGCGCTGCGCCTCGTAGAGGTCCTTGTCATCGGGGACCGATGCGGCCTCCAGCACCCGGTCGACGTCGTAGAGCACCAGGCCCAGGTAACGCAGCCGGCCCACGCACGTCTCCGAGCAGACCGTCGGCAGTCCGACCTCGATGCGCGGGTAGCACAGCGTGCACTTCTCGGCCTTGCCGGTTTTGTGGTTGAAATAGACCTTCTTGTAAGGACATCCGGAGACGCACATACGCCAGCCACGGCATCGGTCCTGGTCGACGAGCACGATCCCGTCCTCGGAACGCTTGTACATCGCGCCCGACGGGCACGACGCGACGCACGACGGATTGAGGCAGTGCTCGCAGATTCTCGGCAGGTAGAACATGAAGGTCTGCTCGAGTTCGAGCTTGACCTGTTCACTGACCTTCTGCAGCACCGGGTCACCGGGCACGATCTCCGGCGACCCGCCCAGATCGTCGTCCCAAGCCGCCGACCAGGACACCTTCATCGGCTCACCGCTGATGAGGCTGCGCGGCGGCGCGACCGGCATGTGCTCACCCAGGGGTGCCGAGGTGAGGTTCTCGTAGTCGTAGGTCCACGGCTCGTAGTAGTCGTCGATCGACGGCAGCTTCGGGTTGGCGAATATCCGCGCCAGCTTGGAGAACCGGCCGCCGTCACGCAACCGCAGCCGGCCCCGCCCGTCCAGACGCCAACCGCCGCGCCATTTCTCCTGATCTTCGTACGTACGTGGATAACCTTGTCCGGGCCGGGTCTCGACGTTGTTGAACCACACGTACTCGGTGCCCGAGCGGTTGGTCCAGGCCTGCTTGCACGTCACCGAACAGGTGTGACACCCGATGCACTTGTCCAGGTTCATCACCATCGCCATCTGGGCCATGACCTTCATGTCAGTAGGTCACCTCCTGGCTGCGGCGGCGCACCACCGTCACCTCGTCGCGTTGGTTTCCGGTCGGGCCGAGATAGTTGAAGGCGTAGGAGTGCTGCGCATATCCGCCCGCCAGATGGCTCGGTTTGATGAGCAACCGGGTCAGCGAGTTGTGGATCCCGCCGCGGTTACCGGTGGTTTCCGTCAGCGGCACGTCGATCGTGCGTTCCTGCGCGTGATAGACGTACACCACACCCTCGGGCATCCGGTGGCTGACGATCGCGCGGCACACCAGCACGCCGTTGCGGTTGACCGCTTCGACCCAATCATTGTCCTGTACCTCGATTTTCGTGGCATCGGCCGGGCTCATCCACATCGTCGGACCACCCCGCGACAACGACAACATGAACAGGTTGTCCTGGTACTCGGAGTGGATCGACCACTTCGAGTGCGGCGTGAGGTAGCGCACCGTGAGCCCCACCCCGTCGCGACCGAGCTCCGGCTCACCGAACAACCGCGACATGTCGAGCGGCGGACGATAGACGGGCAGTTGCTCGCCGAGTTCCTCCAGCCAGTCATGGTCGACGTAGAAGTGCATGCGGCCGGTGAGGGTGTGGAACGGTTTGAGCTCTTCGATGTTCACGGTGAACGGTGCGTAGCGCCTGCCGCCGGTTTCGCTGCCCGACCATTCCGGGCTGGTGATCACGGGCACCGGGCGGGCCTGCGTATCGGCGTACGTGATGCGGCGTTCCTCACTTCCCGCCGCAAGGTGCACCAACCGGCGACCGGTGCGTCGCTCGAGTTCACGGAAGCCCTCTACCGCCAGTCTGCCGTTGGACGTGCCCGAAAGCGCGAGGATCACGTCGGCCATGCGCTCGGCCGTCGTCATCGCCGGACGGCCCTGCGCAGGACCGGAATCCATCACGCCGAACTTCGCCGCGAGCTCACCGACCTCCTCGGTCGGATGCGTCGTCACGCCCTTGGTCGTCACCCCGAGCGTGTCGACGAGCGGGCCGAGCGTGGCCCATTTCTGGGCGATCGCCCCGTAATCCCGCTCGACCACCGCCAGCGGGCCCATGGTCTTCCCCGGCACCGGCGTCTCGCCGGTGGTGCGCCAATCCCGTTCGGTACCAGACGGATAGGCCATCGCACCGGGGGTATCGTGCTGCAAAGTGCCCAGCACCACGTCGGTACGCACACCCAGATGCTCGGCGGCCAGGACGCTGAACGCACGGGCGACCGCTCCGAACGCCTCGTAATCCGACCGGGTTTCCCACGGCGGGTCCACTGCCGGGCTGAAGGCGTGTACGTACGGGTGCATGTCGGTGCTCGACAGGTCGGCCTTCTCGTACCACGTCGCGGCGGGCAGCACGACATCGGAGAGCAGCGTCGTCGACGTCATCCGGAAGTCGATCGACATCAACAGGTCGAGCTTGCCCGCCGGGATGTCCTCGGTCCAGGTGATGCCCGCCGGGCGCAGGTTCTCCGGCGTCGGCTGCGCCTGCAGATTGGACGTGGTGCCGAGCAGATGACGCAGGAAGTACTCATTGCCCTTGCTCGACGAGCCAAGCAGGTTCGCGCGCCAGACATTCAGCACGCGTGGCCAATTGGCCGGGTTGTCGGGATCGGTGACCGCGAGTTTGAGCGTGCCGTCGGCCAGCTTGCTCGCGACGTACGCCGGTATCTCCTGTCCGGCTGCACGCGCCTCGTCCGAGACGTCGAGGCTGGAGCGGTCGAACTGCGGGAAAAACGGGCTCCAGCCCATGGCCGCGGCCGACGCGAGCACGTCCATGGTGTGCTTGCCGCGGAACCGGCCGCGCCCCAGCGGGCTGGCCAGCGCATCGGCACGGTATCCGTCGTAGCGCCACTGGCCCGTGTGGGCATACCAGTACGACGTTCCGGCCATCTGCCGTGGCGGTCGTGTCCAATCGGTGGCCATCGCCATCGTCGCCCACCCGGTGACAGGGCGGCATTTCTCCTGCCCGACGTAATGCGCCCAGCCACCGCCGTTGCGGCCCATCGAGCCGGTCAGCAACAGGAGCGCGAGCACCGCGCGATAAGTCGCGTCACCGTGGAACCACTGGCAGATGCCCGCGCCCATGATGATCATCGACCGGCCGTTGGATTCCTCTGCGCTGCGGGCGAATTCCCTGGCCACCCGGATCGCCTGGGCGGCAGAAACCCCGGTGATCTCCTCCTGCCAGGCCGGCGTGTAGGGCTGCGTGGTGTCGTCGTAGCCGGCCGGCCAGTCGCCCGGCAGGCCGGGCCTGGCCACACCGTACTGCGCGAGCATCAGATCGAAAACCGTGCACACGAGGTGCTCGCCGACGCGCCGGACGGGGACGCCGCGGTCCATCGTCTCGCCGTGACCGTCGGTGGTGTCGAACCGGGGCAGCCGAACCGCGGCGGTCTCGCCACCCTCGGCGGCAACCGTGAGCGCGGGCACAAGGTTTTCGAGGTCGAGGTTCCAATTGCCGATCCCGCTGTCGCCGAAGCGGAATCCCAGTGACCCCTGCGGTATCGCGACGCTGTCGCTGGCACCGTCCAGCAGGGCGGGTTTGAAGGCCGCGTTCTCGGTGTCCTGTCCGAGGTCGGCGGCGGTGAGGTTCTTGCCTGGCACGAGTGCGCCGTCGCGTTCCTCGAGCTTGACCAGGAACGGCAGATCGGTGAACTTGCGGACGTAGTCGACGAAGTACGGAACCCGTCTCTGCACAAAGCATTCGGAGAGGATGACGTGGCCCATCGCCATCGCCAGCGCACCGTCGGTGCCCGCGGCACACGGCATCCACTCGTCGGCGAACTTGGTGTTGTCGGCGTAATCCGGGCTCACCGAAACGACTTTGGTTCCGCGGTAGCGGACCTCGGCCATCCAGTGCGCGTCCGGCGTTCGCGTGACCGGGACGTTGGACCCCCACATCATCAGATACGCGGCATCCCACCAGTCGCCGGACTCCGGCACGTCCGTCTGATCCCCGAACACCTGCGGGGACGCCACCGGCAGATCGGCGTACCAGTCGTAGAACGACGTCATCACACCGCCGAGCAATTCGACGAACCGTGAGCCGGCGGCATGGCTCACCATCGACATCGCCGGGATCGGCGAGAATCCCGCGACTCGGTCGGGCCCATACGTCTTGATCGTGTGCACGTGCGCGGCGGCGATCATCTCGGTGGCCTCGGCCCAGCTCACCCGCACCAAACCGCCCTTGCCGCGGGCATTTTGGTACCGGCGCCGCCGCTGCGGATCGGCCTGGATGTCGGCCCAGGCCAGTACGGGGTCACTCAGCCGTGCCCTGGCCTCGCGGTACATCTCGACGAGCACACCGCGCGCGTAGGGATAGCGCACCCGTGTCGGTGAGTAGGTGTACCAGGAGAACGCCGCGCCGCGCGGGCACCCGCGCGGTTCGTATTCCGGCCGGTCCGGCCCGACCGACGGGTAATCGGTCTCCTGTGTCTCCCACGTGATGATCCCGTCCTTGACGTAGATCTTCCACGAGCACGACCCGGTGCAGTTGACGCCATGCGTCGAACGCACGACCTTGTCGTGGCTCCACCGGTCGCGATAGAACACGTCGCCCGCACGGCCGCCCTGACGGGTGACGCTGCGCAGGTCCGGCGAGAACTCGCCCGGCGTGAAGAATCTGCCGCTGCGTTCCAGCAGTTCCTCCACGGGTCCGCCGACGTGCGGTCTGGTCACGGCTTGGGCTCCTTGACGGGTTCGTGCGCGTGCAGCCGAAGTGCGGTGTAGGCCAACGCCACCAGCGCGGTCGCCACCAGCAACAGCAGGCCGACGGTGTAGTCGTTGCCGACCCGGTCATACGTCGCGCCCATCACGAGCGGCGGGAAGTAGCCGCCCAAACCGCCTGCGGCGGCGACGATTCCGGTGACCGAGCCAACCGACTTGGCGGGCGCGCGGCGGGCCACCCAGGCGAACACGCCGCCGGTGCCGATGCCGAGGAATATCGCCAGCGTGATGAACGTCGCCGCCGACCACACATCAGGCGGCGGCTCGAACACCGCGACGAAAGCCATCAATGCGGTACCGGCGAACGACACCAAGACCACGTATTTGGGCGGAATCCGGTCCGAGAGGGCACCGCCGATCGGCCGGGCCAGCACGGCGGCGAGGGCGAACGCGGCGGTTCGGGCACCGGCTTCGACCGCCGGGAAGTCGTAGACGGTCTTGATGTAGGTCGGCAGGTAGTTGCTGAACGCCACGAATCCGCCGAACACGACCGCGTACAGGAACGACATCTCCCACGTGACAGCCAGTTTCGCGGCGGCCTTGAGCTTGGGCAGCACCGGGTCGGTGTTCGGCACGAAGGCCGGGGCATCTTTCATCACCACGATGCACAGCACCGCCGTCAACGCGAGCGCCGCGGCCACGATGAGGTGAGTGGCCATGAGTCCGAACCAGTTCACGAACCGGGGCGTGAAGAACGCCGACAGCGCCGTGCCGACCATGCCCATGCCGAACACGCCGGTCGCAAAACCCCGGCGCGACGGTTCATACCAGTTGTTGGAGAACGGGATACCGACGGCGAAGATCGTGCCCGCGATACCGAGGAAGAACCCGAAGACCAGCAGCAGCGGGTATGAGCCGGCCTCGGCGGCCAACCCGACCGCCACGACGGGCGGGATCGAGGCGAGCGAGACCGCGATGAACATCGTTCGCCCGCCGAATCGGTCGGTCAGCGAACCGATCACGATCCGCCCCAGCGATCCGACCAAGATCGGCGTGGCGACCAGCATCGAGGCTTCCGTACTGCTCAGCCTCATGTCTCCGGCGTAGGTGGTGGACAACGGCCCGATCATGTTCCAGGCCCAGAAGTTGATGGCCGATACCCAAGTCGCCAGCACAAGGTTCACGCTCTGGCGCCGACCGGTGTACGGCGTGGTGGCCGTGCTCACCAGTCCAGGAAAACATCACCCACCAGCAACCGCGTCATTTTCGCGCAAACGTTACGGGTACTTTCACGGAAACGTAATTCGCAACATGGCTGTGCCGGAATTGATCCCTTGCGCCACAACAGTTAACTGATGTTGCAGCAGCAAACCGATCAAGGGCAAGGCGATCGCAACACGGACGCCAGGTCGACGACCCAGGCCCGATCCGCCGGAACCCACGCCAATCCGTCGAGTTCGTCGGCGCTCACCCACCGCAGGGCACGGTGGTCATGCGGCTGCGGGCTGCCCGCGGTCAGCGACACCCGATAGGCGCGCAGCGTCATGGTGTCACTGAGCGCAACGTCGGCCCCGAGGCGCGCACCCACCGTCACCTCGATACCGAGCTCCTCGCGCAACTCTCGGACCAGGGCGGCGGCATCGCTCTCCCCCGCGGCCACCTTGCCGCCCGGCAGTTCCCACAGCCCGGCGAGTGCCGCGGGCCGGTCCCGCTGGGCCACCAGCAGAGCGGCTCCCGAAATGAGTGCCCCCGCAACGACGATCTGCTCATCCATCGCGCCCGACGGTATACGGTCGAACCCATGGCTGTGTTATCGAATGATCAGGTTGACGCCGCGTTACCCGACCTACCCGGCTGGGAGCGCGCGGCCGGCGCGCTGCGCCGATCCGTCAAGTTCCCGAGCTTCCTCGACGGTATCGACGCGGTCCGTCGCGTGGCCGAGTTCGCCGAGGAGAAGGACCATCATCCGGATATCGATATCCGTTGGCGAACAGTCACTTTCGCATTGGTGACGCACTCCGCGGGCGGCATCACCGAAAAGGACGTTCAGATGGCAGAGGAGATCAACCGGATACTGGCCGACGGGGCGAGTTAGCGTCTGCCGGCTTGCTCCTCGCGGCCGCGGCGATCCATGCCAGGGTCGCCAACGTGGCGACGATGTAGACCAGGCCGGCCCAGGCCAGATACCACGGCCGGCTGATCTCCCAGATGCTCGGCTGGGCGAAACTGAGCAGCCACGGCACCCCGATGAGCGTCAACGCGAGCCAACCCCAGCCCAGAATCCGCGCGCCGAGACGGTCGGCCAGCGGTCCGTGCAGCAGCCAGATCATCAACGGGATCAGCCACACCCAGTGGTGCGTCCACGAGATCGGGGAGAACAGGAGCCCGAACAGGCTCACCACCACGATCGCGCCGAGCCGGTCGGCGCTGCCGCCGATGGCGCGCCAAGCCAACATGGCCAGGATCGCCGTGACCACGATGCCGAGCAGCACAAGCGGTCCGAATCCGGCGTCGTGGCCGAGGATGCGCGAGATGCCGCCGCGCCAGGACTGGTTGAACGACGTGGCGATCGGCCCGATCCGGTCGGCGTCGCCGAGCAGCTGGGTGAAGTAGCGGCGGGCCTGTTCCCCGACGATCAGCCAAGACACCCCGACCGTCGCGAAGAACACCGCCGCCGAGAACACCACGGTGGCCCAGCGGCGCGCGCCGAGGAAGTACAGCCCCGACACGGCCGGAGTGAGTTTCACGCCCGCGGCAAGGCCCACCAGCAGCCCCGACACCCACCACCGCGTCGAGTACACCGCGTAGAGCACCGCGAGCACGAGGATGACGTTGACCTGCCCGTAGTCGAATGTGCTGCGCAACGGCTCGGTCCAGATGCCGACGGCCGTCCAGAGCATGCCGACACGCCGGTCGGCCTGCGTGTCGAGCAGAAGCTGACTGATCCGCACCACGCCGTACAGCGCGGCGATCGTGCCGATCTGCCACAGCAATGCCACCACGCCGAACGGCAGCAGGTGTAGCGGATAGAACACCACTGCGGCGAACGGCGGATAGGTGAACGGCAACGGGAAGTCGGGTGTCTGGTCGGCGTAGACGTAGTCGTAGAGCGCGCCCGGCCCGTCAAGCGCGTCCGCGCCGCCGACATACACGTGGAGGTCGACGAAGTTGGCCCCGTTCGGCACCAGGTACGTCCACGCGAGCCGCGCCACGATGCTGGCGATCAGCAACATCGGCGCCAGGCGTTGCAGCCGCGCCGATGCTGTGACGGTGGTAGCCGATGTCGTGTTTACCGGCCCGACTTTAGCGGCCGGCCCGCCGCTGTCACGCCAGCGTGACGCTGGGCCCCGGGAGCCACGCCAGCGTGACAGTCGGCGCCTGGCGCACCCACCGCGGCCGGATAACCGATTCCAGTCACTGCCGTAACGGTTGAATAACCGCCACACGTGTCACTTGAGTAACACCAGTAACTCGATAGTTTCGGGCACAGACGTGCAGTCAACCGATTGGGAGAACCATGAAACTCACCTGGAAAGCATTTTCCACCAGCATGATCGCGGCGGCGGGCGCTCTCCCGGTCGCATTGGCGCTCAGCGCCACGGCAAACGCGGAGCCCGTGCCGGCGCCGCCGGCACCCGGCGTGCCGAATGTGCCGATCGTCAACCAGCTCGCCGGCGTGCCTGGCGCGGCGCCGCAGCTGCTGCAAGGTGTCGCGTCGGCGCTGACCGGTACCCCGGCGGCCGCGCCGGCCCCGGCCCCGTCGGCAACCGCGTCGGTCACCCTGCCGCAGGCTCCGGCGACCGTTGCCCAGCCCGCGCTTCCGACCGCTCCCGCCGCAACCACCGCGGGTGCACCGGCCGCCAACGGCGTCGCCAACCTGATTCCGTCGGCCGAGGTGAAGATCCCGCAGGTGCCGGGCATGCCGGTCCCGCTGCCGCAGCAGATCAACATCCCGGGTGACCTGGCGTCGCTCGCGCCCGTCGGCAGCCAGCTCGCCAACCTCGCCCCGACGGCCACCAGCGCGACGGCCCCGGTGGCAAGTGCAGCCGCACCCGCGGCGAGCGTGCCGACCGCCTCTGCCGCGAGTGCTCCGGGGGCATTGGCCCTCGCACCGCTGCTGACCGCCGGCTTGCCCTGATCACCCAACTGGTCTGACCGCCCGAAACGCATTGGGAGAGCCATGTCATCGAAAAAGCTGTTCGCCACCGTCGTCGCGATCGGTTCCTCGGCCGCGCTGCTGTTCGGCAGCGGCGTAGCCAACGCCGATCCGGCGCCGCTGCCGATCGACGGGCTGCAAGCGCCCGGCCTGTCGGCGGTGGAAGGGCTGAGCCCGATCATTCAGCAGGCGGCAGCCGACCCGGCTGGGGCGGCACAGCTGTTGATGGCGGCCGCGCAGGCCTTCGCCGCCAACAAGGAGGCACCGGCCGACTCTCGCAATGTCGCGACGGCGGTCAACCAGTTCGTCACCGAACCGGCCGCGGCGGCGCCGGTGGCCCTGGCACCAGAGCACATTCCGGCTGCCGGCGCGGGCCTCGACGCGCACCTGCCCGCAGGCGTCGACCCGGCCCATGCGGTCGGGCCGGCGCTGCACGTGCCGGAGGCAGCGCCACCGGCGCCGGCGCCGGAGGCGGCAGCACCCGCACCGGCTCCCGCCCCGGAGGCGGCCCCCGTGCCAGCTCCCGCCCCCGCGCCGGAGGCCGCACCTGCGCCCGCTCCCGCACCGGAAGGCGCCGCCGCGCCGGCGCCGGGGCCGACTCCCCCGCCCGGATTCGGACCGGACACGCCGCCGACGCAGGACTTCATGTACCCGTCCATCAGCAACGGCTGCCTCAAGGACGGCGGAAACGTTCTGGCGACGGCCATTTCGGTCGCCGGCCCGGCGAAGATACCGGCACCCGGCCCCGGCCCCGGCCAGACCGCTTACGTGTTCACCGCCGTCGGAACGCCCGGCCCGGCGGCCGAGCAGAAGTTGCCGCTGAACGTCACGTGGGTGAACCTGACCACCGGCAAGTCGGGCAGCGCGACACTCAAGCCGCGCTCGGACATCAACCCTCAGGGGCCGACCACGTTGACCGCCATCGCCGACACTGGCTCGGGCAGCATCATGTCGACGATCTTCGGCCAGGTCACGACCACTGAGAAGCAATGCCAATTCATGCCCACCATCGGTTCGACGGTGGTGCCCTGACCACAGTAGAGAATGGGGAAACGGAATTCCCGGTCGCCGGCCACGGCTGGCGACCGGGAATTTTGTTAAGGCTGTTCGTCGGGTGGGCCGATCAGTAGGCCATGAACAGGATCATTTCGCGGTCGTATTCGCGGCCGGGGTGGGCCTCGGCCAGATGGGTCTGTGCCTTCTCGACGAGGTCGTCCTCGTCGGTACCGGTGATCGCTTCACCGCAGGGGCAGTTGAGATGTGTCTTCGCCATATCTTCACAATTGCATAGGTCGTCTACCGACAAAAGGATGTAGGCATGGAGCTTTACGACGTCATGCGCACCACCGGGGCCACCCGGCAGTTCACCGACGATCCACTCCCCGACGAGGTGCTCGAACGGATCCTCGACCATGCCCGCTTCGCGCCCAGCGGAGGCAATCGGCAGGGCACGCGCATCGTGGTGGTCCGCGACCGCGACACCCGCGAGTCGCTTGCCGACCTCAGCGTCACCGGTGCGCGACGCTACATCGCGCAGAAGCGCAACGGCGAGAACCCGTGGAACCCATTGCATCCCATGGGCGTAACAGCCGACGATCTGGCAGCAGTGCAAGTGCCGCGGGCCACGCAACTGCTCGACGCCGCGGTCGTGCTCGTGGTGTGCGTCGACCTCGGGGTGGTGGCCGCGTTCGACCAGGATCTCGACCGCATCGGCGTGGTGTCCGGCGCCTCGGTGTATCCGTTCGTGTGGAACATCCTGTTGGCCGCCCGCAACGAGGGCTATGGCGGCGTGCTGACCACGATGATGGTCGCCGAGGAACCGAAAGTGAAGGCGCTGTTGGGCATACCCGACGATTTCGCGGTCGCCGCGGTGCTGCCGCTCGGCAAGCCGGTGCGACAGCTGACCAAGCTCACGCGCAAACCGGTGTCCGAGATCGCCACACGTGAGCGCTTCGACGGGCCCGCGTTCTAGGCGCCGAGACTGCGCACAGATCGCCTTCTGGCCCAAAAGGGTGATCTCACCGCAGACTCGACAAGGCCAGCTAGGCCTTGGCGGCTTTCGCCTTGGCCTTCATGTCCTTCTTGTACGCGCGCACCTTCTGCAATGAGCCGGCATCCACGACGTCGGCCACCGACATATAGGTGCCTGCCTTGCCGTAATCACCGGCCGCGGACTGCCAGCCCTTCGGCGTCACGCCGTACTGCTTGCCCAGCAGCGCCAAGAAGATCCGGGCCTTCTGATCACCGAATCCGGGCAGACTCTTGAGCCGGCGCAGCACCTCTTTGCCGTCCGGGTCACCCTCGGTCCACAGTGCGGTGACATCGCCGTCGTAGTCGTCGACGATGGCTCGCGCGAGATCCTGCACTCGTTTGCTCATCGAACCCGGAAAGCGATGGATCGCAGGGGTTTCCGAGCACAGCGCCACGAACTCGTCGGGGTTGTAGTCGGCGATCTGGCGGGCGTCGACGCCGCCGATGCGGTCGGCGATCTTCTTGGGCCCGGCGAACGCCGTCTCCATCGGGATCTGTTGGTCGAGCAGCATGCCGACCAGCAGCGCGAACGGGTTGGCCTCCAGCAACGCGTCGGCCTCCGGGTCTTGGACAAGCTGCAGTTTTCCCACGTCGCCAGTCTAAGGGGTTCGGTTCAGCGATCTGCGTCGGTGAAGTGTGCGAACGTGTACGCGATAACCGGTGGATATGCCCGTAGGAGACGAACATGAGACGTGTGGTTACGGCTGGTTTTGCAGCGATGGTTGCCGCCATCGCGTTGGCCGGCACGGCCAGTGCGATCCCCGACCAGGGCACCCCGGCATTCGACGAATACCTGCAGGGCCTGCAACGCAATGGCTACAACCTGAATCCGGACACCGCGTGGCGAGTTGCCCATCAGGCGTGCATCGGCGGCATACCTGGATACATCGGTTTGGAACTGGCCGCTCAGGGGGTTATCGGCCCCGGAGCGCAGGAGCGGGTGATGGACGTGGCCAGGAAGTACGCCTGCCCCGTTCAGTAGCGAGCCGGCGAGCACATGTCGGGTGAGGTAGCGATAGCGCTGGCGTTGGCGCTGATGTTGACGGCAGTGGCCGCGGTCTTCGTGGTGCGCACCCGCCGCGTGGTCGCCACGCCGACCGAACGGGCCGTGCACGCCGCCCTGCACACCGCTTCGCTGGCGGCCCGCGCGTTGCGTCGCGGTCTGGACACCGAGTCCGCTCGGACCGCCGCCCCGTTCCTGCGCGGGCTGACCGTGACCGACGGGCTCGCGCTGTTCGACGGCGATGGGGAACTGCTCGCACGGGATGGTGACGAGCCGCTGTGGCAAGCCGATGTGGTCGACGCGTGCGCGGTGACGGCTCGCGATTCCATCGCCGGCCAACGAAGGGTGCTGAAAAGTGTCCGGGCCACCGCGGTCATTGCCCAACCGCTGCTCACCGAAAGCGGCGACGTGCTGGGCGCGCTGGTCGTGGTGACGGCGGGCACGCCGGGGCCCGGCATGCTCGGCGCCATCGGTGAAGTCGCACGCTATGCCGCGAGCCAGATCGAGCTGGCCGAGCTCGACGCGTCGCGTGCGCGGCTCGACCGCGCCGAGGTGCTCGCATTGCGGGCGCAGATCAGCCCGCACTTCATCTACAACGCGCTCAACACCATCGCGTCGTTCGTGCGCACCGATCCCGACCGCGCGCGCGAACTGATCCTGGAGTTCGCCGACTTCACGCGGTACTCGTTCCGAGCGGCCGGGCAGTACACGACGCTGGCCGAGGAACTGCGCAACATCGACCGCTATCTCACGCTCGAGCGTGCCCGGTTCGGCGCGGCGCTGACGGTGCGGCTGCAGGTCGCGCCCGAGGTGCTCAATGTGGTGGTGCCATTTCTGGCGCTGCAGCCGCTCGTGGAGAACGCGGTGCGCCACGGCCTTGCCGGGCAGGGCGGCGGCGCGGTGGAGATCGTCGCGCGCGACGAGGGTGCGGACTGCGTCATCACCGTCGAAGACGACGGAGCCGGAATGGATCCCGACACGCTGCGGGCCGGCCACGGCGACGCACTGGCCGACCGCACCGACCAGTCCGCACACGTCGGACTGACGAATGTCGACCATCGCCTGCGCGCGGCATTCGGCAACGACTACGGTCTGGTGGTCGAGACGGCGATCGGAGCGGGTACCAAGGTCGTGATGCGAGTGCCGAAATTCCGTTCGGGTGTACGGGCCGGCGGAGGTGCGTACGGGTGAGCCGGAAGCTGACCGTGCTTGCCGTCGACGACGAAGCGCCCGCCCTCGACGAGCTGGCCTATCTACTGGGACGTCACCCCGACGTCGCGGAGGTTCACACCGCCGCCGACGCGACCTCGGCGTTGCGCGAACTCAACCGCCATCCGATCGACGCGGTCTTCCTCGACATCAACATGCCCGGGTTGTCAGGCATCGAACTCGCCGGTGTGCTCACGAACTTCGCCCACCGTCCCGCGGTGGTGTTCGTGACCGCCCACGACGACAAGGCCGTCGCGGCGTTCGATGTGGGCGCCATCGACTACCTGCTCAAGCCGATCCGGCAGAACCGGCTCGATGAGGCGGTGCGTCGCGTCGCGACCGCAGGCGAGGCCGCGACGCCGGCTCAGCCGGACGAGCCCGACGACCAGGACTCCGCTGTGATACCCGCCGAGCTCGGTGGCATCACCCACCTCGTGCAGCGCGACAGCATCGGCTGGGTCGAAGCCGAAGGCGACTATGCGCGGCTGCACTCGGCGACCGGTGCCCATCTGGTCCGGATCCCGTTGAGCACGTTGGAAACCCGATGGCGCGACCACGGATTCCAGCGCATCCACCGCTCGTATCTGGTGTCACTGCGGCAGGTGACCGGACTGCGCACAGCCGAGGGCGCGGTGCTGGTGCGGCTGCGCGCCAACGGCGCGTCGCCGGCGGTCGAACTGCCGGTGAGCCGACGCCAGGCCCGTGAGCTCCGGGACCGGTTGGTCCGCGATCCGATGCGCAACCTCAAACCGACGGGCGCCGATGACCAGTAACGAACGCCCACCGGGGAGCAATGCGCGGCCCGCCGCGGCGCGACAACGGGTCGTGCTGGCGCACCGCCGCGGCGCGCGGATGGTGCGCACCCGCGTCGAGGTCCAGGAACAGACGCAGGTGGGCGACGCGCTGGTGCGTGGCCTGGTTCGGGCACAGCTCGGCCTGGCGCTGCGGCTCGCCGCCGTCGTGGTCTCGATCGTGGTGGCGGTCCTGCTGCTGACCACCGCCCTGCCGGAGGTGGCCGGCCTCAGCGTGTTCGGGATCCGGCTGAACTGGCTGATCCTGGCCGGCCTCATCTACCCCTTGTTGTACGGCGTCGGCCGGCTATATGTGCGGCTGGCCGAACAGGGTGAGCGCGACTTCGTCCGCGTCGTCGACAGCGAGCCATGACCGGTTCACCGCTGACCGCCGCGGCCCTGCTGACCGCCGCCGTCGCGACCGTCGCCATCGGGGCCTACGGCGTGAAGTTCTCCCGCACCACCTCCGACTTCCTCGTCGCGTCCCGCAGCGTCGGCCCGCGATGGAATGCGGCCGCGATCTCCGGCGAATACCTCTCGGCGGCATCGTTTCTCGGGGTGGCCGGACTGATCGCCAAATACGGCGCCGACGCGTTGTGGTATCCGGTCGGATTCACCGCGGGCTATTTGGGCCTGCTGTTGTTCGTGGCCGCGCCGCTGCGCCGATCCGGCGCGTACACCGTTCCCGATTTCGCCGAATTCCGGCTCGCCTCAGCGCGTGTCCGCAAAGTGGCGATGCTCGTCGTCGTGGTGATCTGCGTGTTCTACCTGGCCCCGCAGTACCAAGGCGCCGGGCTGGCGCTGAAAACCCTGCTGGGCGTTCCGGTTTGGATCGGGCCGCTGTTGGTGGGTGCGATCGTGATCGCCAACGTGGTGGCCGGCGGCATGCGGTCGATCACGTTCGTGCAGGCATTCCAGTACTGGTTGAAGCTGACGGCGATCGCCATCCCGGCCCTGGCGCTGCTCGGGCTGTTCATCAGCGACCGCGGTGAACTCGGCGGCCCGCTGCCACCGAGCGTGCAGCAGCAGACCACGGTCGCGATCGAGACCGACGTCGTCGTCCAGGTGGCCGAACCGCGCGGTATCGCCGTGTCGGGCCTGCTCGACGGTCGCGAGGTCGAGGCCGCGACCATCGGCGCGCCCGGCGAGCACACGCTCGGCGCGGGCACCACGCTCACGCTCGACGCCGGTGCCGCGACCCCGGTCGTGGCCGGAACCCCGAGCACGGGCTCGGAGTGGATCGATTCGGGCGGTGGGCTGGGTGGCGGTCACCCGCTCTACCAGGTGTTGTCGATCATCGTCGCGACCTTCCTGGGCACGATGGGCCTGCCGCATGTGCTCGTGCGCTTCTACACCAACCCCGACGGGCGGGCGGCCCGCCGCACCGCGCTGGCGGTGATCGCGTTGCTGTCGCTGTTCTACCTGTTCCCGACGCTGCTCGGGGTGTTCTCCCGGTTGTACGTCCCGCAGCTGCTCATCACCGGAACCGCCGACGCCGCAGTGCTGTTGGCGCCCGGCGCCGCCATCGGCGGGGCGCTCGGGCAGCTCCTGGCCGCGCTCGTGGCGGCAGGCGCCATCGCGGCGTTCCTCGCCACCTCGTCGGGGCTGCTGGTCAGTATCGCCGGCGCGCTCGCCACGGACGTCATGCGCGGGCGCGTGCGCGACTTCCGGCTCGCCGCAATCGTCGGCGGCCTGATCCCGATTCCGTTGTCACTGGTCGTATCCGGCCTCGAACTCTCCCGCAGTGTCGGCCTCGCGTTCGCGGTCGCGGCGTCGACGCTGTGCCCGCTGCTGGTCCTCGGGATCTGGTGGCGCGGGCTGACCGCCGCCGGGGCCGCGTGCGGGCTCGTCGTCGGCGGCCTGGTGTGCGGCAGCGCGGTGATCGCCGCGATCGCCGGCGGCGTCGACGAGGACGTCGCAGGCGGCTGGCCCGCAGTCATGGTCGGCTATCCCGCCGCGGTCAGTGTGCCGCTGGCGTTTCTGACGATGATCCTCGTCAGCCGGTTCACCCGGCCCACGCCCGGCGTGGCGCAGATCTTCGCGCGCATGCACGTGCCGGAGCGGCTCGGCATGGGTATCGAACGCGTGCCGCGGGGTTAGTTCCCTCGCCGAACAGTCCAGGAAAGTGGCCGCCGTTCGTCGTCACCGACCGACCGTTCAGCGCAGCCGCCCCCGGCTTCGGCGTGTCAACCACCAGAGCAGTGGGTATGTGACTCATGTCTCAACTACGGTCCCCGTAGGAGCCGGTTCACATTCGAGGTCAGGAGACACGGTGCCCGAGACCCATCTGCCACCCCACGAGATGCCGCAATTGAGCGGCGAGCAATACCTGGCCGTACAGGCCAGCCCGGAGTTTCAAGATCTGCGAAGCAGGTTGCGCCGCTTCGTTTTCCCGATGAGCGCACTGTTTCTCGTCTGGTACTTCGCCTACGTGCTGTTGAGCGTGTTCGCGACGGACTTCATGGCCACCAAGGTGTGGGGCAACATCAACGTCGGCCTGCTGATCGGGCTCGGCCAGTTCGTGTCCACCTTCGCCATCACCGCCATCTACGTCCGGTTCGCCAACCGTGAGCTCGACCCGCGCGCCGAGGCGTTTCGGCATGAACTGGAAGGTATGGCCAAGTGACCAGCCAAGTGAGCATCCTCGCCGCCGAGGGCGGGGTGGGTAACCCCATCGCCAACATCGGCATCTTCGCGCTGTTCGTCGCCGTCACGCTGTTCATCGTGATCCGCGCCAGCAAGCGCAACGCCACCGCGGCCGAGTTCTTCACGGCGGGCCGGGCATTCACCGGCCCGCAGAACGGCATCGCGATATCCGGCGACTACCTCTCGGCCGCCAGCTTCCTCGGCATCGCCGGAGCCATCGCGGTTTACGGCTATGACGGGTTCCTCTACTCCATCGGATTCCTGGTCGCGTGGCTCGTCGCGCTGCTGCTGGTAGCCGAATTGCTCAGGAACACCGGCAAATTCACGATGGCCGACGTGCTGAGCTTCCGGCTCAAGCAACGCCCGGTGCGGATGGCGGCCGCCACGACCACGCTCGCGGTCTGCCTGTTCTATTTGCTGGCGCAGATGGCCGGCGCGGGCGGTCTCGTCGCGCTGTTGCTCAACATCACGGGCGATGTGGGCCAGGCCGTCGTCATCGCCGTCGTCGGCCTGCTGATGATCGTCTACGTGCTGATCGGCGGGATGAAGGGCACCACCTGGGTGCAGATCATCAAGGCGGTCCTGCTGATCGGCGGCGCCGCACTGATGACCGTGATGGTGCTGGCCAAGTTCGGGCTGAACTTCTCCGAGATTCTCGGTTCGGCCCAGACCGCGGTGTCCGGATCGGCCACCGAGGCGGTGGCGAGCCGCGATGTGCTGGCCCCCGGCGCTCAGTACGGCGCATCGTTGACGTCGCAGATCAACTTCATCTCATTGGCGATCGCGCTCGTGTTGGGTACCGCGGGTCTGCCGCACGTGCTGATGCGCTTCTACACGGTGCCCACCGCCAAGGAAGCCCGCCGCTCGGTCGTCTGGGCGATCGTGCTGATCGGCGCCTTCTACCTGTTCACGCTGGCGCTCGGCTACGGCGCCGCAGCGCTCGTCGGGCCGGATGCGATCCTGGCCGCACCGGGCGCACAGAACTCGGCCGCACCGCTGCTGGCGTTCGAACTCGGCGGGGTGATCCTGCTCGGCGTCATCTCGGCGGTCGCATTCGCCACGATTCTGGCAGTGGTCGCGGGCCTCACCATCACGGCCGCAACATCATTCGCACATGACATCTACGCGAGCGTGATGAAGAGCCACAAGGTGACCGAGGACGAGCAGGTGCGGGTTTCGCGCATCACCGTGGTGGTGCTCGGCATCCTGGCGATCGGCCTGGGCATCCTGGCCGCCGAGCAGAACATCGCGTTCCTGGTGGCATTGGCGTTCGCGGTCGCCGCCGCGGCCAACCTGCCGACCATCCTCTACTCGCTGTACTGGCCGCGGTTCAACACCCGCGGAGCGCTGTGGAGCATGTACGGCGGCCTGATCTCGACGATCGTGCTGATCGTGTTCTCCCCCGCCGTGTCCGGCGCGAAGGGCGCGATGCTGCCGAACGTCGACTTCGCGTGGTTCCCGTTGGCCAACCCCGGCATCGTGTCGATTCCGCTGGCATTCATCCTCGGCATCATCGGCACGCTGACCTCACCGGCCGATCGCGGCAACGCCGAGATCGCCGCCGAAATGGAAGTCCGCTCGCTCACCGGCGTCGGCGCCGAGAAGGCCAGCGCGCACTAACGGCTTGGCGCCCGAGTGTGGGGATTGCGGACACGTCATCACGACGTTGAACGCCATATGCCCCACACTCGGCGCTTTGCATTCGCCCTGCTGGCCTACGCCTTCGCCGCGATCATGGTCGGCACGACGTTGCCGACGCCGATGTATGCGCTCTACGCCGAGCGGATGCACTTCTCAGTTCTGACCACTACGGTCGTCTACGCCACCTATGCGGGTGGCGTCCTTTTTGCCCTGCTCGTCTTCGGCCGTTGGTCCGATGCGATCGGACGGCGGCCGATGCTGCTGGCCGGCATCGCGTCTGCCCTAACAAGCGCCGTCGTCTTCCTCGTCGCGGATTCGGTGCCCGTGTTGCTGGTGGCCCGAGTGTTGTCAGGCTTGTCGGCCGGTGTCTTCGCCGGAACGGCGACCGCCGCCGTCATCGAGGCTGCGCCGCCGGCGTGGCGTGATCGGGCTGCTGCGGTCGCCACGGTTGCCAACATCGGCGGATTGGGCGCGGGCCCGCTGCTCGCCGGGTTGCTGGTGCAGTTTGCCCCGCAGCCCCTGCACCTACCGTTCGTCGTGCACATCGCGCTGGCTGTCTTGGCCGGTATAGCAATACTCGTCGTCCCGGAGACCTCCGAAAGAACGGGCAGCATCGGCTTGCAGCGCCTGTCAGTGCCGCAAGAGGTGCGCGCGGTGTTCGTCATCGCGGCGCTCGCGGCATTCGCCGGCTTCACCGTCACCGGGATGTACACCGCCGTGGCGCCGTCGTTTCTGTCGAGCGTGATTGGCATCGACAACCATGCGGTCGCCGGTGCCATCGCCTGCTCGATCTTCGCTGCCTCGGCCATCACCCAGGTGGCCGTCAACCGGGTCCCACCGAACCGGGCGGTCGCGGCCGGCTGCGCGATCCTCATCGTCGGCATGTTGATTCTCACAGCGGCACTGCACTTTTCGTCACTGACGGCCTTGATTGCGGCCGCCGTGGTGTCGGGCATAGGTCAGGGTATGAGTTTCAGCCGAGGCCTCGGCGCAGTCTCTGAGCTGACGCCACCCGATCGTCGGGCGGAGGTCAGCTCGACATACTTCGTCGTCGCGTACATCGCGATCTCGCTGCCGGTGGTTGGCCAAGGGCTCACTGCCCAGCATTGGGATCTGCAGACCGCGGGCATGACATTCGCGCTCGGTGTCGCGGTGCTGGCCGCGATCTGCCTGGCCGCGATCCTGGCGCGGGAGGCCCGACAGAAACGGACCCTGACCGCGAATTTGAGTGCTTCTACCTAGGGACTACGTAGCGCTGCGGCCATACGGTTTCAGCCATGACCGCACCGTTGTTCCCCAGCCCGGCCGAGGTCGAGGCCAACACCCCGCCCGACCGTGACCGAGCCATCGACGTCATCCGCATCGTGTCTCTCGTGGGTGTGGTGTTCGGCCACACGGTCATGGCCACGAGCACGATCCGCGATGACGTGTTCATCTGGAGCAACCTGCTCACCTCGTCGACCGTCTTCCAGGCGCTGACTTGGGTGTTCCAGATCATGCCGCTGTTCTTCTTCGCAGGCGTCGCCGCGTGCGTGCAGTCATGGCGGCCCGGGACATCATGGGGCGGTTGGCTGTTGCGCCGGTGCACGCGGCTGTACCGCCCGGTGTTCTACTACCTGGCGTTCTGGACGGCGGCGCTCGCAATCCTGCGATTCCTGCTGCCCGAGCATGTCTACGAACCGGTCGCGGGCATCTCCATCCAGCTGTTGTGGTTCCTCGGCGCCTATGTGCTCGTGCTGGCGGCCGTGCCGCTGCTGGCCCACATCACCACAACGGCCCAGCTGGTCGGCGCCGTCGTCGGTACCTATGCGTTCATCGCGCTGATCGACGCGGTTCGCATCACCACGGACGGGGCCGGCTACGCCTCGCTGGGCTATCTCAACACGGTCGTGTGGCTGATCCCCGGCATGTTCGGTGTCGCCTACCGGCGCAACCTGTTGCCCGCCCCCGCCGCGCTCAAGGTCGGCCTCGGCATGCTCGGCGTCAACCTGGCGCTGCTGTACTTCGGCCCGTATGAGCTCAGCCTGGTCGGCATCGAGACCCAGCAGCTCAAGAACATGACGCCGCCGTCGCTGCTGCTGGCCGGCCACGCGATCATGATGTGCGCGTTCGCGATTGCCGCGGCCCCCGCGATCTCGCGGTGGGCGCAGCGCCCGCGCGTGTGGTGGCTGGCGGCAATCGGCAACTCCGGCGCGATGACGCTCTATCTGTGGCACATGCCGCTGTTGCTCGCGATGCACCTGGTGTTCGACTACCTGGGGCTCGATCGCTACGACCCGACCGTCCCAGGCTTCGTGACCCTGTCGATCGTGCAGCTGGTGTTGATGGCCGGTTTGGTCGGAATCGCGTTCGTCGCGCTACGGCCACTTGAGAACTCCCCGCTGCCGCTGTGGGACGGCGGTTCGGTGAGCATGCCCGGAATGCGCAGCGCCGCAGTCGGTTTGCTGCTCTGCGTGGCGGGTGCGGCGACCCTGACCTCGGTCGCGTGGGGCCTCAAGGACCAGGGCGTGTACTACGTGGCGATCATGGTCGCCGCATTGATCGCCGCTCGGTGGACCGCATCAATGCCGAGAGTTACTGCCACATGCTGACATGTTCTGATCCGGGACATCGCTGACAGGTGGATGTCTCGGGACATCGCTGACACCTGAGGGTGGCTGTGGGCCAG
>NZ_LQQA01000022.1 GCF_002101965.1 Mycolicibacterium wolinskyi | reverse complement strand
CGCGCAGCACTCATGATCGGCCCTCATTCTCGGTGGGTCTGATCAGTCAACCACAACAGTTCAGCTGGCTATAGAACCGAGACCCGGTGGTGTGGGATGAGTTCTACGACGAGGAAGCCCGCGCTCACCGCAAGGTCCGCAACGCCGACGCCACCGAGGCTGCCGAACAGAAGCTCCTAGCGATCCAAGAACGATTTTCACTGTGGGTGTGGGAGAACGCCGAACGGGAAACACGGATCGTTGAGCGGTACAACCAGACCATGAATGCGCACGTGTTGCGCAGCCATGACGGGTCGCACTTGACGTTCCCAGGACTGGCCGACGGGATCGAGCTGTGGCCCTGGCAACGCGACTTTGTCGACCGCGCCGTGTCCACTCCTGCCGTTTACTGCGCCCATGAGGTAGGTCTCGGCAAGACCTTGACAGCAATCGCTTTGGCGATGACGCTACGGCAGTTCGGGTTAGCTAACAGGGTGGGGTTCATCGTTCCGCTGCATCTCATCGAGCAGGCCACGCGCCAGTGCTACCAGGCGTGGCCGGCGGGCCGGTTTCTGATCGTGACCCGCGATGATCTGCACGGCGACGCGCGCCGCCAGTTCGTGGCCCGCTGCGCCACCGGGGACTGGGATCTGGTGATCATGACCCATGAAACGTTCTCGTCGCTGCCTGTGCCGGCCAACGTGGAGCGGGCATGGTTGGAGGACCAGTTGGGCGAGTTGGAAAACTTCGCTAGGACAGAGGGATACACCGGAAAGCGGATCGCTAGCGCGGTACGTTCATTGGAGGGACGGATCAAGCGGCTACGGTCATCGGTCAACGATCCGCGCGCGATCACGTTCAAGAGTCTGGGACTGGACTATCTCATCGTCGACGAGGCCGACAAGTTTCGTCGTCTGCCGGTTACCACTCGAGCGGAAGGCTTCAGCCTCGGGTCTTCTAAACGTGCGTTGGACCTGTACCTCAAGCTGTCGCTTTTGCGGCGCGCCAACCCCGACCGGCCGCACGCGTGCCTGATGACAGGAACCCCGTTCACCAACACGCTCGCCGAGGCCTTCGTGTGGCAAACCATGCTTGCCCCAGAACAATTGGAGCGCACCGGGCTAAGTCACTTTGACGCCTGGGCGGCTCAGTTCGTGCGGTACAAGGTGCTCATCGAGACCAGCCCGGACGGGTCGGGGTTCCGGTCTCGGCGCCGCCCGGGGACCATTCAGAATGTCCCCGAGTTGCGCACGATGCTGTCGGAGTTTATGTCGATGGTGCGCGCTGAGAGTGTCGGCCTGCCGCGACCGCAGGTCAGAAACCACACCCATTTGACCGAACGCACTGCAGGGCAGAAGGCGTTCATGGAGAGGCTGGTCGAACGCGTTGATGCCATGCAGAAGCGCCTACCGTCCGCTAGCGCTGACAACATGCTGTTGATTTGTGGGGACGGACGCAAAGTCGCCCTGGATCCGAATCTGGTCGGAATCCGCGAGACGGCACCCAAGTTGGAAGGCGTGGCCGCCTTGGTCGCTGACATCTACCACAACACTAGGCATTTGGTGTATGAGGGATCGCCGAATCCGGGTGCGCTGCAACTGGTCATGTGTGATCTGGGCACCCCCAAGAAGGGCGATTCGCAGAGTTACGGGCGTATCCGCGACGGCCTGATTGCACGAGGCGTGCCCGCCGAAAAGGTCCGATTCGTACATGAGGCGACGACGCCGAAGGCTCGCGAGGCTCTGTTCGCTGCGTGCCGGGACGGTCGGGTCGCGGTGCTGCTGGGCTCAACGGCCAAGGTGGGCATTGGGACCAACGTGCAAACCCGGCTTCACTCCCTGCATCACGCCGACCCGACCTGGACGGCTGCAGCGTGGGAGCAGCGCAACGGTCGCATTCAGCGCAACGGTAATCAGCATGACGTCGTGGGCATCCATTCGCACGTAGCGCGCGCAACGTTCGACGCATTCATGTTCGGCACAGTGGAGAGAAAATCTCGCGGATTCTCCCAGCTCTACCGGATGGACGGTCAAGCCCGAGAGATCGAGGATATCGGCGATGACACGTTGACGTTCGGCGAACTCAAGGCCGCCGCCGCCGGCAACGATCTGCTGCTGCGACAGCACGAGTTGCGGACCCGCGTACGCACCCTGCGGTTGGCGTATGTCACCGTGCAGCAGAACGTCCGGACACTGCTCAACTCGGCCGCCAACAGCGACAGAGCTGCTGAGGCCGCCGCGTCCCGGCTGCAGCAGTTGAAGGCCTTCGCCGAACAGGGCGCCGATCAAATGGGTGAGATCGATTTGACGCGGGTGGCCGAGGACGCCTGCGCGACACGAGACCCGGACCGGTACTACCCACGTTACCGGGCGGAGTGGAGAGGTCACCGGGTGTCAGTGCGCACCGTCGACACCGACCCAGGTCAGAGGTTGGAGCTCGATTTCGATCACCGAACACTGTGGGCCGAGCCGCTGCCGGCCAAAGTTCGCAGGCGAGGACCTGAAGCGGTCAAAGCCTGGGCGGAGGCCATGGTGGCATCCTGGGTGGCCGGTACGGAGCGCGAGATCGCCCAGACGCGGGCGAAGCGGTCCGACGCGCAGCGGCGGGCGCAAGAGGCTCGTGACACTGCGGCTGCGACCGACGTCAGCGAGCCGGCCGAGCTGATCGCCGCGCGGGCAGAACTGGCAGAGGTCGACAAAGCGATCGACGATGCGCTGAATGACGAGGAGCCGCCGGCTGCGGCGTAGCCGAAGCAATACAGGAATGTGGCCCCGCCGATGCGCCAGCTCGGCGGGGCCACTTGCTGTGCCCTGGGGATCTCTCCGCGCGATGCGCGTCGGTCGCCAAGCCGTTCTCTCACCACCTCCCCACCCGGCATGGGGTGGGGAGGTGGTGAGAGATAGAAACCTGCTGCGGCAGTGTGTGATTGGACCGAAGGTGTCAGGGTGTCGCGGTATACTCGCTGGTGAAGGGCAGGCCATTCCGGCAGGCCCATGGTTTCCCTGGAGGGAATAGTTGTGACTACTGTCGTTGAGCGTTCCGTCGGAGAGCTGCGGTCGGTTGCGGATGTGCTCGGTTCTGATGAGAAGCCGAATGTGGTGGTGTGGGCACCGACGAAGGACAATGGTCCGGTTCCGGGCTGGCTGGTTGTTGAGCATCGCAACGTTGTTGCCGCGGGCCGGGAGCGTCGGTGCGCGATCGTTCAGGCTGACTCGTGCACCGTGGCCGCGGCCGGTCCGATTTCTGAGGTTCAGATTGTGGCGGGCCCAATCGCTACTGATGAGCTGATGCCGGAATGGGTAGGGGCTCTCGCTTCGTCGCACTGGGACGCCCAGGAGGCGCGTGCCGAACGGGACGCGGCCCGCTCGGACCTGCGGGCTCATGAACAGCGACTGGAGCGCATTGAGAACGCGTCGCACGAGTTCGCTGACGAGCATTCGCTCTGCGGGGATTTCGACGCGTTCATGATTAGTCAGGGGTTGCGCCCAAGGATGAGCGACTGGGACTGCGTTGCAACTGCGACGGTGCGGGTGGGGGTGACTGTGCGAGCCCGCAACGCAGAGGATGCAGAGTCGGAGGTCGATGCCGCGCTGGTGGTCGATGCCCTGATGGAGCTTGCGAGCCGTCGGAGTGCACTGGCTGACGCACTGCTGGATCACGACGTGATCGATACCGAAAGGGCGTAGCGAATCGAGGTGGTGCGGCCGGTAGCGGTCGGCGGCCCGCCACACCACCTCCCCGCCCGGCATGAGGTGGGGAGGTGGTGTCGAAGTGTGGACGTTCTCGGTTGTTGTTGTTGCTGTTGCTGGTGGTGGGCGGCTGTCGCGGGACGAGTTTGTCGGTGGGGACCGGTAGCATTTCTCTTGTTGGGCAAGCCATCCGGCGGGCCCTTGTATCTCGGGAGGGTCCCTGTCATGACTGCAATCACTGCGGAGCGGATTTCGTCAGCTGTCGGCGGCAACGGGGAGGTGGATTGGCCTGTGTTGCTGACTCAGGCGCTGACCTTGCCGGGGCAGATGGGTGCGACGTATTGCCGGTTCTATCAGTACTCGCTGCAGAATCAGATCCTGTTGTGGTCGCAAGGTGTGACGGAGCCATGTGCACCGTTCAGTGTGTGGAAGCGTCTGGGCCGGATCCCGGTTAAGGGTGGTGGCCGGTATGTGCTGCATCCGGCACCGTTTCGTAAGACCGATGAGGAGACCGGCGAGGAGAAAGTGGTGGTTTGCCGGTTCCGGTTGAAGCGGACGACCTTTCCCTATTCGAATACTGTTGGGCCGGAGGTGAAGTGGCCCGACGTGCCGGAGTGGGACTGGCAGCGCGCGTTGGCGGCGCTCGACGTTGAGCAGGTGCCGTTCGAGATGATCAGCGGCAACACTCAGGGGTATTCGATCGATCGTAAAGTCGCGATCTCTCCAGTTGCCGTGTACCCGGCCAAGACGGCGTTTCATGAGCTTGCGCATGTGATGCTCGGCCACACTACCAAGGCAGACATGGTCGAGGCGGAGCCGCTGTGCAGGGGTGTCCGCGAGTTCCAAGCTGAGTCGGTGGCGTATCTGCTAGCCCATGAGACTGGATTGGAGGAGTGGGCGCCGGAGGAGTCACGCGCTTACATCCAAGGCTGGCTCGGCGACGAAGAGGTCACTGACCGCCATATCAGGGCGGTGTTCACTGCGGTGGACAAGATCTTGGCGGCGGGGCGCTCGGCGCCGGCTTGTGAGGATGCAGTGGTGGCGCGAGCGTCCTAGCTCCTCGGCCTGTTGAGGTATCGAGCGGGGGGATTCTATCGAGGGTCCCCCGGCTCGATGTGCCTGGCTCGCTCCCCACTACCCCACCCGGCATGGAGTGGGGTAGTGGGTGGCATTTGGTGTGGCCGTGTGGGTTTGGGGTGATTTCGAGGTTCCGGGCTTGTCGGTGGGTGCCGGTAATGTGGATGTCGTTGGGCAAGCCATTCCGGCGGGCCCCGGAGTCCCGGGAGGGGATTGGCGATGTTCGCTGCTGGTTCGTATGTGATGGTTCGCGAGGGTGTCTCGGTGGCCGAGGGCCTGGAAGGCGTGTTGTGCCGGGTTTGCGGGGTCCACGATGATCTTCGAGATATTCGGCGGGTTGATGCTGCCACCGGTGCGGTGATCGGTATCGAGGTGCGTTTCTCGGTTTCGGAGTTGGTCTCGGCGTCGCGTTAGGTCGGTCACGGTGGCGTTGGGTCTCAGGCTCGGCGCCACCGCGTGGCGATCTTGTTAAACCGAAGTGCGCCCGCCATTGCCTCCCTCCCCGGCATAGGTGTGGGAGGCAGTGGTAGTTAAAGCGACTGTGACTCTGGGCATTCAGGTGCGGCGGTGTCGGCGTGTAATCGTAAGATTGTGGTGTTGGGCAAGCCATTCGGGCGGGCCTCTTGGAGTCTCTTGAAGGGGGCTGTATCTCGTGGAACGTATCGAGGATTTGACTGATGGCGTTGGCCGCATGTCGGTTGTCGAGGACACTCGCACCAGTATTGCCAAGCACGGGTGGACGGTGATCAGCGTGTTTCCGACGGCGGAGGATGATGGTGTGCCATTCGCCTACACAGTGGGGCTGTCGGGAAAACAGCTGCCGGAGTTGGTGATCTATGGCCTGCCGGTTTCGGTTGGCCACCAGGTGCTCAATGCGTTCGCACAGCAGATGATTGAGGCGGGTAGGCCGGTGAAGTCGGGGCAGCGCATCACAGATGTGCGCGCCGGGGATGTGGAGCTGGTGGCGGTCGAGATGACTAACACAGGCCACTTGACCATGGTGCGGCGGGTATACGGGTCTGTGAGTGCTGCGGTGCAGTTGTGCTGGCCAGACGTGGATGGTCTGTTTCCGTGGGAGCGGGGCAGCAGACTCGGTGACGATGAGCAACCGGTGTACGGGGTAGCGCCCTCGGGACGGCCGGTGTACCGCGCGACGCGGCTGCCCGTCGACAGCGCTGGGGAACTTGCAGATCTGATCGTAGATGCGCCAATGGGCTCGTTGACGATCGTTGATCCGCAGGCCGATAACAATCTTCGAGCTCGGAGGGGAGCGACTGCGTTGATCGGGTACGCGATGGATCTGGGCAAGAGCGGCCTGGATGCTGAACTGGACACCGCGGCAACCGATATGCTCGCCGACCTACGCCATCTATTTGACGCACTGGGCATGGATTGGGAGGCATCGTTAGCGACTGCTGATCGAAACTACTGCGCCGAGATCCTCGGGGAAATCTAGCAATACGCGTTGTCTCGACTGTGGGACTGAGGCGTTGACCAATCTAGAAGTGTCAGAGCAGGGCGGTATGCTCGCGGTGTTGGGCAAGCCACCCAGGCGGGCCCTCGAGAATCCCGGAAAGGGGATTGGCGTGACTTCTGGCATTGCGGCCGCGACATCGCTGACATTGACGTTCACCGTGGAGAGCGCCTACAGCGACGGCCACAGCTCAAAACGGACCGAAACGGCAGAGTTGGAACCGTTCGAGGATCTGGAGGAGCTGTGGGAGCAGCTTGAAGAGTTCATCGGTGACGGCCACGGCGTCGGCAAGAATCTGGGTTACTGCTTCGAGATCACGATCGTGGATGCCCCCGGTCGGCCTGATCTGCTCGGGAAAAGTAATGAGTGGGCGGGCCGATGAGCGCGCTGGCGCCGCCAGCTGCGGTGGTGGACACCCTGGCGGGGCTGCGAGCCGCGTTCGACGGCATCCATGTCATGCACGAATGCAGTGGCGATTGCCCGGCTGACTGCGATCTGACGGACTACAGCGAAGCCGCCCTGCGCGATCATGACGAGCGGAACTTCGATGCCCGCGAGGAGATCCACGAGCGGGCGGAGGAACTGGTGGCCGCGCTCGATGAATGGCTGGGCACCGCCGCGGCGGAAGCAGGGCCCGGTCGATGAGCTCATCCCGCCCCCATGCGGCGGGATGTCGAACTAGCCGCAGGCGCGGCCGTCAGGGAGGGCCTTGAGGACGTGCTGCAGCGTCGTCGGCACCGATGGATGATCTGCGTTCCGTGATCGCCGAGCATGATCCGGTCGTGCTTAAGCACTGGCTGTGGTGGTTCGCAGGCCTATTGGCTTTCGAACCACCACGGTTCGCTGCCCCCGCTCGGTATGGGGTGGGGAGGGGATGTTTGTTGAATTGCGTTGTTGTAGTCGGGGTTGGTGGTTGCGGCTTTGTCGGTGCCTGACGGTAGAACCGTGGGGGTGTAGGGCAGTCCGGGAGACACAAGCGAATCGTGCACGAGGAGAGGACCGGCAACCATGGCGCTCACGATGGAAGACATGCACTGGTACACCGTCGGCCGTTACCACCTCGACGGAACCGTTCCCATGGACGCCGTCATCGATGAGTTGGAGCCCGTCGGTAACGTCATCGACGTGGACGAAGAGGGTGGATATGTCGTACTTAGCCTCGACAAGACGTTTCTGTCCACAGCCAAGAACATGGGCGAGCTGAAGGGCGACGCCCGCTACGCCTTACCTCGGCCGCAGGGCTGCGATCGGCCCGTTGAGGTCATCAACGTCACCCGCAGTTCAGACATGCAGGTCTTCGGCTTCTGACCGCGCACACAAGCGGGCGGTCATGTCGACCGGTCATGCTCGCGTCAGGAACCGGTCGAGCAACCAACGTTGGGGAACACCGCAACTAGGCCCTTGTCCGCTTCGACGAGCTTTGCCATGAGATTGGCGTAGTGCGTTTGATAGCCGGCGATGCTCTCGCTCGGCAGCCCGGGCTTGCGGATCTGTTCCACAATGGCAACGGCCACCCCAGACAGGCCAGCGATGTCGCGCAGGTGCTGCTGGATCGCGGGGTCACGCACCTCATCGGCGCGCCGCTGCAAACGCTGTGCCCATTGACGGTATTCAGCGAGTTCGGGCCCACCGGGACCGATCCGGGTTGTATCGAGAAGCGACCGATGCTCAGAAATGTCTTTCACCACCGCGGCAGCAGTACGGCAGTCCTGGCCTGGGGACCTGCCGGTGAACGCTGAACCCAAACCCGCCGCAACCACCACTGTCGCAACGACACCCGCCTGGATCAAACGCTGACGGACCGTCGGTGACGCGGGCGGCACCGCATCGGCCACCAGCGCAGCGACCTGGGGGTCAGCTCCAGCGGCGGCGCGCAGCTCGGCCAGATGCGGGCCGCGGCGGCGCCGCAGCACCGTGGGCACGACCTCGGACGCCACCAGGACGACGCCGGCTGTCAGGTACAGCAGGCCCATGCGGGGCCGGTGCCCGACGAACTCCACGACAGGAAGAACCACCGCGAACAACGCGACGATGACCCACACGAGACGCCGACGCGTCGGGGACACCCGCTCCCGGTACGCCTTGGACAGGTCCATTGCCCGCACGGCGGCGCCCAAAACCGCCGGGTCGGTCGGGATCGGCCCGTGTCGCAGCGAGTGGCCCACCTGTGCGCGCTGGGCCGCGGTCAGGCCGCGCAGCACGGCGGCGTAGGAGTTCGCGACCGGCTGGGTCAGCACGGTGAATGGCGCGGCGAGCAGCATCGCGGCGGTGACCAAAGCGGTCGCGGTGAGCCAGGCTGGCCATGTCGTCCACCAGTTCTCTCGCGGCTGCAGCGTCCAGTTGTACAACGCCAGCCATAACGTCATCGCGAGCGAGATGATCAGCCAGCGGCCCCACCACGGTGCCGTGTGGTACCGAACCCACATCGCAGAGCCATCCCCTCGGAGCGTCAAGTGCTGAAGCCAGGCGTAGCTGATCAGAAGCAGCGCGACGCCAGCAAATCATTCTCGCACCGGTGACCGAGCTGCCAGCGCACCAGTTCTCCAAGCCAGGCGTCTTTCTCGGTGCGTACTGGCAGGTGTGTCCCACACCAGCAGGCCGGGTGAGCGAACAGTGAGACTGACCGCGATCGTCCGCACCTCCTGCCCGTTGCTTCAGCCGGCAGGCAGCGTCCCGCATGCAATGATCGCCAACACGAGCAGCACCAGGTAGACGGTTGTCTGCTTCGCGATGCCATACCGGACACGGCACATGATCGCCAAGCCGGCACTGACAACGATCCAGCCGACCGCAACGTATCCGAAGCCTTGCCCGACCTGCATGGCGAATCCGTCTCTGCTTGACGTCATGTCGAGGAGCCCGTGCTCGGTGCGAGACGGCTGGTTGCGATCGGCAAAGCGTAGGCAGAGGTGTGCCATCGCCGAAAAGCTGATACTGATCCACACAGCGATGTCAGCGACCCACCACGCAACTTCTCGCACCGCGGCCATTGCGTCGTGGTCATCGTCCACCACTGAATCCTCTCCCACGGCGATCCCAGGTTGCCGAGTATCGCAGACCCCACGATCTTCGGGGGCCCCGGTGGTTTCTCACACCACCTCCCCACCCGGCATGGGGCGGGGAGGTGGTGTGTATGAAAAGTGCTGTTGTAGTGGGGGTTTGGGT
>NZ_LQQA01000020.1 GCF_002101965.1 Mycolicibacterium wolinskyi | reverse complement strand
ATCGAACGCCGCCCACACGACACCGCCACCGCATCCGGGCACCGCAACACCTGCCCACCAAACAACACCGGAATCGACTGCGCGGCCACCTGCGGCGCAACCAAGGCACCTCGGTTGCCCCACACATCCAGCCGCTCACGCTCGTCCTCAGCCAACAATCCGACCGAAGACAACCGCCGCGACGGATCAGCCGCCACCGCAGCCAACACCCGCTCGAACAGTCCGGCCAAGGCATCCACCGATGCAGGATCGAATACATCGGTGTCGTAATCGAAGCGCAGGCCGAGCTGGTCACCCGGGTTCGCCTGCACGGTCAAGGGATAGTGCGTGTACTCGTGGGTGACAATGTCGGTGACGTTCAAATCCTCCGCTTCGAACGATGCGGCGGTACCCAGCGGGTAGTTCTCGAAGACGAACAGGGTGTCGAACAGCACTTGGTGCCCCGTCGCGCGGTGAATCTCGCTGAGGGCCAGGTGTTGGTGTTCCAGTGTGTCGCTGTAGTCCCGCTGCAATTGGCCGAGCAGGTCAACCGCGGTGGTCGCAGCGGTGGCCGTCGCGCGTACCGGAACGGTGTTGATGAGCAGGCCTACCATCGAGTCCGCTCCAGCGAGTTCAGATGACCGCCCGGCCACTGTGACGCCGAAAACGACGTCATTCCGCCCCGTCAGCGACATCAGCACCTGCGCCCACGCGGCCTGCAACACGGTGTTGAGGGTGGTGCGATGCGAACTTGCCATCCGGTCGACCGCAAGGGTGGTCGACCTCGGGATACGGAACATCGCGACGCTCCGCTTACCCGACTGCGGCCGGTTCATGGGGCTGACCAGAGTCGGGGTGTCGAAGCCTGACAACACCCGACGCCACACCGCTTTCGCGGCCTCTTGATCCTGCTCGTACAGCCAGGTGACGAATCGCCGGTAGGGCGCGGCAGCGGGCAGCCGCTGCTTGAAATAGCCGGCGAAGATCTCCCGGGTGAGGATGGGAAGTGACCAGCCATCCATCACGATGTGGTGGTTTGTGAGCACGAGCCGATGCCTGCCGTCGGCCAGCCGTATGAGAACCACTCGGAAAGCCGGCTCCTCGGCTAGTTCGCATACCGCTTCGCGTTCGGTGGCGCACAGGCGCTCGATACGGTTGTCCACATCGACGATTTCCGGCCCGAACTCGACGTAGCGCCACGCCGCGACCGGATCCGCCGGGATGACCTGTACCGGCTCGTCGAAGTCTTGACGGAACCTGGCGACCAAGTGCGGGTGTCGCCTCACAACGAGCTGTACGGCATCACGCAGGCGCTCAGGATCCAACGGACCGTCCACGGTGAAATCAAGCTGCACCGCATAGGCGTCGTCACCCGCACCTTGCACCGTCCGCGCGTGGAAGAGTAGGCCGTGCTGCAGCGGGGTCAGCGGCAAGACGTCGGCGATCTGAGATTGACTTTCCAGTTCATCGATTTGCTGTTGCGTGAATTGCAGGGGAGCGATGTCGGACGGCGTGAGACCGCCTCCACCGTTCTGTACGTACTGGCAGATGCCCGCCAGGGCCTCGCACCACAGGGTACTGAGCTTCGTGACATCGGCCTCGTTCAAAACCGTTGGCGCCCAGATCCAGTCGGCGTGCAGCACCGGGCCGCTTTCGGTGTCGAGAGTTCCCGCGTTGAGCGCTATGGAGTGCGCCAACGGCATCGGCACCGATGAGGCCGAACTCGCGAGGGTCATCCCGTCCTCGCTTATCCGCCAAAAGTCATCGTCTATGTGGACGTCCAGCGCCGAGGTCCCCTGACGGCCGAGGTAATTGAACCCGATCACCGGATCCTCGCCGGACAGCTCGACTTCCGTGTTCACATATCGGAGCAATCCGTATGTCAAACCGTCAGGCAACGCGCGCAGCTGTTCCTTCGCCGACTTGATGATCGAACCCAACGCGTCGTCACCGGCAGTAACCTGCTCCCACGACAACTCGCCGACGGACACAACCGCGGGGTGCTTGGCGGTGAACCAGCCCACCGTACGTGACAGATCCACACCGGGATCGAGGTCCTCAACCCGACCGTGGCCTTCTACGTCGATACCGATCGGCGCGGCCCCCGTACCGAGGAACTCCGCGAACGCCAGACCGAACGCTATCAGCAGGATGTCCTGCACGCCGGCGTGAAACGCTGCGGGTACGCGCCCCAGCAACATTCGGGTCGAATCCGTGTCGAGCGACGCGACCAGGTGGCCCGCGCTCGCGAGCGTATCGACGTTTGGCGTTGGCGCCGCCAACGTTGCAGGCATCGTCGTGATACGGCGCCACGTCTCGGCCTGCCCGACCACCTCGGGAGCGTAAGCGTGCTCCGCGAGCAGATCCGACCACCTGGCGAACGACGTACCCGTGACCGGCAACATCACGGGTTGACCCGATTTGTGTTGCGCCCAAGCAATATTGATGTCCTCGAAGAGGATCCGCCAAGAGACAGCATCCACCGCGAGATGGTGGATCATCAGGATCAGCTGGTTGGTTTCAGACAGCCAGACCGCACTCAGCATGGTCCCGGCCCAAGGATCCAATCGGGACCGAGCCGCCGCGAGGGCATCGTCGGAAAGAACTCCGACGGTCGACAAGCAGTCTTGCGCGCGCACCGATCCCGCTTCGGGAACGCTCAACGACCAGTCACTGCGGTTCCCGGATATCCGTAACCGCAACATCGCATGCCGATCGAGAAGCGCTTGCAATATCGCCACCACGTCGGGCTCGGTGACCTCGCGAGGCGCTTGAACCACTACGGCCTGGTTGAAATGATCGACTCCGTCGCCGATCTCTCGGAGCCAGTGGATGATCGGAGTCGCAGACACCGACCCGACACCTTCGTCAACCACCCCTGTGCCGGCATCGACCATCTCGACCACCCGGGCCAGTCGCGCCACGGTCTGCTCGACGAAGATGTCACGCGGCCGAAGGCGCAGTCCGACAGCGCGCGCCCGAGCTACCACCTGCATCGAGAGAATGCTGTCGCCACCGAGGTCGAAGAACGAGTCGTCGACGCCCACCTGCTCGACTCCGAGCACCTGGGCGACGATGCCCGCGAGGAGGTCCTCGACCGCATTGGTCGGAGCTCGATACTCCTCGCCGGCAACATAATCGGGTGCGGGCAGAGCTCTGGTGTCAAGCTTGCCGTTCGGGGTGAGCGGGAAGGCGTCCAAAACCATCACCGCGGCAGGAACCATGTACGGCGGCAATTTTTCCACCAGTACCGACCGGATTGCGGCGGGCTGCGCGTCACCGATCACGTACCCGACGAGCCGCTTGTCACCCGCGCGATCCTCGCGGGCGATCACGATCGCCTGATCCACCCCATCAACTTGCGTCAGGGCTGCCCGGACCTCACCGAGCTCGATCCGATATCCACGGATCTTCACCTGTTCGTCGGCACGACCGATGTATTCCAGATCCGTTCCGCGCCAACGCACCAGGTCGCCGGTGCGATACATGCGCGTTCCGTCGGAAGCAAATGGACACGCAATGAACCGCGACGCCGTCAAGGTCGGGCGACCGAGATAGCCCACCGCAACGCCTGCGCCGGCCACATACAGTTCACCGATCACACCTGTTGGCGTCGGACGGAGATACTCGTCGAGGACGAACAGTGCCGTGGTGGATACCGGCGCACCGATCGGTGCAGTTCCGGATCCGGCTACCAACGGTGCACTCATCGACGCGTAGACGGTGGCCTCCGTCGGGCCATAGGCATTGATGACCACCCGTCCAGGGGCCCACTGGTCGACCACTTCCGCGGTGCAGACCTCACCGCCGAGAAGCAACGCGACGGACTCCAGACCTTCGGTAGACAGTGCGATCGCCGCCGAGGGGGTCTGCGTCAGCACGTTGACCTGTTCCCTGACCAGAAGGGCGTGGAAGTCCTCGGGCGACCTCGTCACCGACTCGGGTACCACGACGAGGCGGCCGCCGCCAAGAAGTGCAGCCCAGATCTCCCACACCGAGTAGTCGAACCCGTACGAATGGCACTGCGTCCAAACCTGTTCGGACGGCAGATGCTCAGGTGACGAGGTAACAAGATGCGCAACGTTGCGGTGAAGCACGGCGACCCCTTTGGGGACACCGGTGGTGCCGGAGGTGTAGATGATGTAGGCGATGTCGTCCGCACGCGGCACCGGCGGCGGAGTCACGGCCTGCCCGTCGAGCCGTGGATCGCCGACGTCGATGATCGGCCCGACGAATTCCTCCAACCGGTGAGTCAGATCGGCTGTCGTCACCGCTGCGGACGGGGCCGCATCGGTCAGCATGAACTTCAGCCGCGCCTCGGGATGGGCAGGGTCGATAGGCAAGTACGCCGCGCCGGTTCTCAACACCGCCAGCATCGCCACGATCGCCTCGAGAGAACGGTTGAACAGCAGTGCCACACACTGTCCCGGGCCGACATTTTGGGCGACGAGTAGGTTGGCCATTCGGTTGGCCGCCTCGTCAAGTTGTCGATAGGTCATCCGGCGGTCGCCGTCCACCACAGCCACCGCCTGGGGTGCCCGGGCCACCTGTGCGTCGAACAGCTCGGGCACGGAAACCCCGACTTGCCGAGCACCGTCCAACACCGCCCGGTTACTGAGGTCGGCCATCTGCGCGTGGTCAGCGGCATCGAGCACATCGATCGACGACACACGACGATCAGGGTCGGCCGCGATCGCGGTGAGGACGTGTTGCAGCCTTTGCATCAGCTTTTCCACCGAGGCCGCGTCGAACACGTCTGTCCGGAATTCCACGGCCCCGCCGATTCCCGCCGGCTCCCCGTCTTCGCTCCAACGCTCAGATAGGTTGAGCGACAGGTCCATCCGTGCGCTCTGTGTCTCCGCCGGTAGTTGAGTGACCTCGAGATCGCCCAGGCTCAATGCATTGAGACCACCGTTCTGGCCCGCGAAGTTCTGCCAAGCCAACATCACCTGGACGAGCGGATGGTGAGCCATCGATCGGGTCGGGTTCAGCTTCTCGACCAGTACCTCGAACGGGACATCCTGGTGTTCGTAGGCAGCCAGGCTGCGCTGGCGCACCTGGCTCAACAGCTCGGCGACGGTCGGATCACCACTGAGATCAAGCCTCAGGACCAACGTGTTGACGAAGAAGCCAACGAGGTCGTCGAGAGCCGGATCGCTCCGCCCCGCGATCGGGAAGCCGACGGCCACATCCGGAGTGGAGCTCAAGCGGGACAACAGAACCGCCAATGCCGCCTGCATCACCATGAACGTCGTGGCCTGATGCTGCCGCGCGACCTCGCGCACCTGTTGCTGCAGCGGCGCAGGCCATTCGACCAGCACGTTCGCGCCGTGCTGATCAGCGATCGGGGGATACGGGCGATCGGTTGGGAGTTGCAGCCGCTCCGGCATTCCGGACAGCGCTGCTTCCCAATAGGCCAGCTGAGCAGCGATCTGGCTGGCGGTGTCGTCGAGCTCACCGAGCTGATGCCGCTGCCACAGCGTGTAATCCACGTACTGCACGGGCAGTGGTGACCACGTCGGCGTCGCTCCCTGAGCCCGTTGCTGGTATGCGACACCCAAATCCGTCACCAACGGGGCGATCGACCGGCCGTCCGCGGCGATATGGTGCACCACGCCCACCAAGACGTGCTCGTCCTCAGTAACGCGGAACAGCGTTGTGCGCACCGGAATCTCGGTTGCCAGGTCGAACGCATGGCCTGCCGCGGCACCGATCGCCTCACGCAAATCCGACTCGGTCCAGCCGTCGGCACTGACCACCTGCCAATCCGGCTCGCCCTGGCCGACGGGAACCACATGCTGCCGAGGGATACCGTCCACGGCCGGGAACAATGTGCGCAGAGTCTCATGTCGCGCAACCACATCCGCGAACGCGGAACGCAGCGCCTCGGTGTCGAGCTGCCCGGTCAAGCGCAGCGCCACCACCATGTTGTACACCGGTGACGGGCCCTGGAGCTGATCCAAAACCCACAGTCGCTTCTGAGCGAACGACAGCGGGACCACATCCGGTCGCGTGTCGGCCGGCTTCAACGGCTCGAGTCCTCGGTTTACGCCGTCTATGCGCGCGACCAGGCCGGCCACCGACGGCGCCTCGAAGAGATCGCGCACGCTGAGGTTGACGTCGAGCGCCTTGTTGACAGCGGCGATCAACCGCATGGCCGAAAGCGAATCGCCGCCCAGCTCGAAGAACGAATCGTCAACTCCGATCCGCTCTGTGCCCAGGATCTGGGCATAAGCGCCCGCCACGAGTTCCTCCAGCGCGTTGGCCGGAGGCCGGTACCGGTCACGGTCGCCGTATTCGGGCTCCGGCAGACTCTTTCTGTCGAGTTTGCCGTTGGGCGTCAGAGGAACAGAGTCCAGGACGACGATCGCCGCCGGCACCATGTAGGACGGCAGACGTTCGGCCAATGCAGCGCGCAATTCGGCTGGGTTCACGCTACCGGTGACATAACCGACCAACCGCGTGTCACCAGGAGAATCCTCACGGGCGATCACGATCGCTTGGTCGACTCGTTCCAGATCGGCGAGCGCACTCTGGACATCGCCAAGCTCCACGCGGAATCCGCGAATCTTGACCTGCTCGTCAGAGCGGCCGAGATACTGCAGCTGGCCGTCGGTCCCCCACCGCACCAGATCGCCGGTGCGATACATCCGCTCGCCCGTGCCCTCAAACGGACACGCCACAAACCGGGACGCGGTCAGGGGACCACGTCCGAAATAACCTGCGGCTACTCCCCGGCCAGCCACATACAACTCACCGATGACGCCGGGAGGAACCGGCCGCAGGAAACGATCCAGCACAAAGAACGCCGCCCCAGGCACCGGCGAACCGATCGGCACAACAACCGATCCCGATGTCAACGGTGTGCTGAAGGACGTATACCAGGTTTCGGTCGGACCGTAACCGTTGATCATCAATCGGCCGGGTGCCCACCGATCGGCGACCTCCACCGGGCAGGCTTCCCCCGCCACCACTACCGCAACCGACTCCAATCCGTCTGTCGGGAGCAAGCGCAACGCCGAGGGCGTCTGATTGAGAACGTCAACGCGCTCACGGCGGATCAAGGCGTGAAAGTCCTCCGGCGCATGGGCGACCGATTCGGGGACGACCACCAGTCGTCCGCCACTGAGCAGCGCGCCGAAGATCTCCCACACCGAGACGTCGAAGGCCAAGGAGTGCCACTGGGTCCACACTCCTCCGGGGCGCACACCGATTTCGACCGACTCAAGCAGTTGAGTCACATTTCGATGCGGCACTGCCACACCTTTGGGGACGCCCGTGGTCCCAGAGGTGTAGATGATGTACGCGAGATCGTCCGGCTCCGGCGCAGGCAATGGCGTTGCGGGCTGGGTTCGGACGCGCGGGTCGTCGATGCGGATGACCGTTGCACCGGAACTTGCCAGCCGATCGGCCAGTTGGGCCGTGGTGATGACCGCGACCGGGGCAGAATCACCGAGGATGACCTCGACGCGGCTGTCGGGGTGTGCGGGGTCGAGTGGCACATAGGCTGCACCGGTTTTGAGCACGGCGAGGATCGCCACGACGGCATCGTCCGAGCGGTTCATCAACAGCGCGACACGGCGTCCCGGGCCGGCGCCGTGGCCGACGAGCAGATGCGCCAACCGATTCGACGCTTCGTCCAACTCCCGGTAGGTCGTCGAGCGCTGCTCGAAGGACATCGCCACCGCTTCGGGGCACCGCGCTGCCCGTTGAGCAAATGACGCCGGAATCGAGGGCGTGTGCGGTTCCGGTGCGGTCAGTACCGCGAGGTTTCCGAGGCCCTCGAGGTGCGCATGCTCGTCGGCGGTGACCACATCGATTCCCGAGATCCGCTGCGCCGGCTCAGCTGTCACCGACGCCAGGATTCGTTCGAGGCGGGTTACCAGTTGTTCGATGGTGGTGGGGTCGAACACGTCGGTGCGGAACTCGACTGCGCCGCTGATGCCGGCGGGTGCACCGTCGTCGGTCCAGCGTTCGTTGAGTGAGAACGTCAGATCCATGCGCGCGGTTTGGGTGTCGGCGTGCAGCGGGCTGACCTCGACATCGCCCAGCGTCACATCGCTGTCCACACCCCGGCCGGCGAAGTTCTGCCAGGCCAACAACACCTGCACCAACGGATGGCGAGACATCGACCGACCCACATTGAGCCGATCCACCAACACCTCAAACGGCACATCCTGATGATCGAACGCCGCCAAACTCCGCGCCCGCACCTGACCCAACAACTCCACAAACGTCGGATCACCCGACAAATCAGCACGAAGAACCAACGTGTTGACGAAAAAACCCACCAACTCATCAAGCGCGGGATCATTACGGCCAGCGATCGGAAACCCAACCGCCACATCATCGCTGGCACTCAACTTGCCCAACAACACCGCCAACGCCGCCTGCACCACCATGAACGTGGTCGCACCCTGCTCGCGGGCCACCTCAACCACCCGCCGCTGCAGTTCAGCCGGCCACTGCACCTCCACCGTGGCACCACGATGATCGGCCACCAACGGATAGGGCCGATCAGTCGGCAACTCCAACTGCTCAGGCAACCCCGCCAACGCATCACGCCAAAACGCCAACTGCACACCAATACGACTCGCAGCATCATCCAAATCACCCAGCTGCGCACGCTGCCACAACGTGTAATCCACATACTGCACCGGCAACGGCGACCACCCCGGCACCCCACCAGACACCCGAGCCCGATACGCCCGAGCCAAATCAGCCACCAACGGCGTCACCGACCACCCATCAGCCGCAATATGATGCACCACCCCCACCAACACAAACTCCGTGTCAGACACCGCAAACAGACGGGCCCGCAACGGAATCTCACGCGTCAAATCAAACGCGTAACGCGCCGACTCACCAACCGCCCGCTCCAACCGCTCAGCCGACCAGCCCGACGCATCAACCAGCTCCCACCCCACCTCAGCCACATCAGCGCCCAACACCACCTGCTGCGCCACACCATCAGCCGCCACAAACAACGTCCGCAGACTCTCATGACGCGCCACCACATCACCCAGCGCCGACCTCAACGCCCCCACATCAAGCCGACCCCGCAACCGCAACCCAATCGCCATGTTGTACACCGGCGACGGACCATGCAACTGCTCCAAAAACCACAACCGACTCTGCGCAAACGACAACGGCACCACCGCAGGCCGCTCCACAGCAACCAACGGCCCCAAACCACCGGCCCCATCCCCCACACGACACGCCAACTGCGCCACCGACGGCGACTCAAACAACGCCCGAACCGAAACCCCCACACCCAACGCCGAATTCACCGCCGCGATCACCCGCATCGCCGACAACGAATTACCACCAAGATCAAAGAAGGAGTCATCGACACTGACCTGATCCAGACCCAACACCTGGGCATAAATCCCGGCCAAAATCTCCTCAGTGGCATTCGA
>NZ_LQQA01000019.1 GCF_002101965.1 Mycolicibacterium wolinskyi | reverse complement strand
CGGCCCGGCGTGGTCCTCGAAGACCGACACGACCGAGCCGCCACCGCCGGTGCGGGTTCCTCAACCGCGGCCGGGGCCACCTCGGGCTCGGCCGCAGCAGGCGCCGGCGGTGGCGGCTCGGTCGTGTCGGTCTTCGAGGACCACGCCGGTCCGTCCTTGGCGTACAGCACCAGGTTGCGGTCGTCCTGGAGAACCAGTTTGACGTCCTTCTTGCCCTTGGTGTCGGTGTGCCACACCGGCTTCTCCGGTGTGTACAGCACGAAGTTGCCGTCGGTCTGCACTTCAGCGCGGACTACGTCCTGGCCGTTGGTCTCCGTGGACCAGACCGCTTTGTCGCGCGCGTAGAGCACGAGGTTGCCGTCGTCCTGCAACGTGAGCGTGTAGGCGCCGTTGTTGGAAGTGAGCGACCCCCCTTTTTCCAGCTTCTGTCCTTCGGTAAGTGTGTCTCCCACGCAGCTCCCCTTTCTTGACGTTCGACCTACCCGGCCGAGCCTACTGATCTTGGCTTTGCTTGTGTGCGGTTCTGCTCGGCTGAATTCAAACGCTGAAAGAACTTTTGGATTACGAATCGAATCCGAGCCCGAGCGCATCGAGAGAGCGCAGCAGCAGGTTGCGCTGGCCCGCGGCATGGTCGGCCCGGTCGAGTGACCACCGGGTGGCCTGTATTCCCATGGTGGCCAACGGTTCCGGCGGAAACGGCAGCGGCCGTTTGCGGACCATCTCCAGTTCGGTGCGCTCGGTCGGTGTGCCGTCGAGCAGGTCGAGGCACACGTCGGCGGCGAACCTGGCCGCGCCGACACCCAGACCGGTGAACCCGTTGACGTAGGCGACGCGTCCGTTACGCGCCATCCCCCAATGGGCACAGAAGCGCGTGTTGGTGTCGATCGCGCCGGCCCACCGATGACTGAAGGTCACGTCGCCGAGTTGCGGGAACGTCACGAAGAAATGTGCCGCGAGTTTGCGGTAAGTCGTCGGTCGGTCCTCATAGCCGGCCTTGACCTTACGACCGAAGTGATAGACGGCGTCGTAACCGCCCCACACGATGCGGTTGTCCATCGTGAGCCGGTAGTAGTGGAACTGGTTGGCACAATCGCCGACGCCCTGGCGGCCGTGCCAGCCGATCCGAGACAGCTGCGCATCGGTCAGCGGTTCGGTCGCCAGCACATAGTCGTAGACCGGAACGACGTGAAAACTGTTGCGGCGCAGCAGGCTCGGAAACACATTGGTCGCGAGCACCGCCTGCCGCGCGGTGATGACGGCCTGCGGGGTCTCGATGCGCAGCACCGCTCCCCCGGAATTGATCGAGCGCGCGGCGGTGTGTTCGTGGATGTGCACCCCGGCGTCCGCGCATGCGCAGGCGAGCTCGATCGCCAGTTTGGCGGGATGCACCAGGGCGCAGGTGTCCCGTTCGAACAACCCGGCCCGATACGTCGGCGAATCGACCTGCGCCCGCACCGCCTCGCGGTCGAGAAACGCGCCCTCGCCTGCGGCGGCCGCCTGTGCGAGCCAGTCGATCTGGTGCGGTTCGGTGGCCACCGTCAACATCCCGGTGCGCTGCCACTCGGTGTCGAGGCCCAGCCGGGCGATGTCGGCCTGCATGCCGTCCAGGTTGTCTCGGCCCATCGCGTCGAGCTTCTCGATCTCGTTGGGCCAGCGCGTCTTTCCGTTGTTTTCGCCATGCGTGAGGCTCGCGTCGACGAATCCGCCGTTGCGGCCGGACGCCGCCCAGCCGACCCGGTGGCCGTCGATGAGCACGATCCGCCAGTCGGGATGGCGTTCGGCGGCATGCAGCGCCGTCCACAGTCCGGTGTAGCCCGCGCCGATCACCGCCAGATCGCAGCTGGCCGAACGGGTCAGCGCGGGATGACGCGGCCTCGGCATGTCGAGCCAGACCGATCCGAGGCCGCTGGCGGCCAGCGCCCGGTCGATCAGTGCGGGATCGACTTCGGCGTCGAACACGGTGCGCACGCTGCGGACCTTACGGGGTCGGGCTCTGCCCGCGCGGGGCATTCGGCGGCACCGTCGCCTCAGCCCCGGATCACGGGCCGCGTGCCGACGTAGCGGGTCAGCACCGGACCGACGATCGCCAGGATGAACACGTACGGGGTGGCGATCGCCTCGAGCTGTTCGTAGGTGGAGCCGACGAGACCGATGATGACGAGGGAGAACTCGCCGCGCGCGATCAGCGCGGTGCCGGCCCGCAGCTGGCCGGGCCGGGCGACACCTTCGCGCCGTGCGGCGAAACGGCCGGTGAGCACCTTGGTGACCGCGGTGACGGCCGCGAGCGCGAGCGCAGCGGGCAGCATCGGCACGAGATCTGCTGGATCCACCGAGATCCCGATGGCCAGAAAGAAGATCGCCGCGAACAGGTCCCGCAGCGGGCTGAGCACCGTGCGGGCCCGCTGCGCGGAATCACCGGTGAGCGTCAGGCCGACCAGGAACGCCCCGACCGCGGCCGAGGCGTGGATGAACTCGGCGAGCGCCGCGACGATGAGGGTCAGCCCCAGTACCCGCAGCAGCAGCTGCTCGTTGTCCGGATGGGCGACGAACCGGGTGACGTGTTGGCCCCACCGGTAGGACACCACGAAGGCGACGACCAAGGCCGTGATCGCGATGGTCATGCCCACCAGCGCATGCAGCAGCGTGCCACCGGCGGCGAGCACTGCGAGCAGCGGCAGGTAGGCCGCCATCGCGAAGTCCTCCAGCACCAGGATCGACAGCACCGCAGGCGTCTCGCGGTTGCCGAGCCTGCGCAGATCGCCGAGCAGGCGGGCGATCACACCCGACGACGAGATGTAGGTGACGCCCGCCAGGGCGAGGATTCCGACACCGGAGAGCCCGAGCAGCCAGCCGGCGATCGCGCCGGGAATCGCGTTGAGCAGCAGATCGACCCACGCCGACGGGAGATGTCTGCGCAAGCTCGTGGCGAACTCTCCGATGGAGAATTCGAGCCCGAGCGTCAGCAGTAGGAGAACCACGCCGATCGATGCGCCGGTACTGACGAACTCGCCCGCGGCGGGCACCGGCGCGATGCCACCTTCGCCGAGGGCCAGGCCGGCCACCAGATACAGCGGGATGGGTGACAGCGCGAACCGGCGTGCGGCGGTGCCGAGCACGGTGAGCACCGCGAGGATGATGCCGAGCTCAAGGAGAAGCGCAGCCGATACAGCCACCGAGTCAGCCCTGTGCCGGCGCGCCGGGCACGTCCCCACGGGCGACGATCTGCTCGACGCCCGCTATGCCGGAGTCGGTCCCGATCACCACCAGGACGTCGCCGGCGTGCAACAGGTCGGCGGGGCCGGGCGACGCGAGCACCTCCTCGTCACGCACGATCGCCACGATCGACGCACCGGTGCGGGTGCGGGCTTTCGTGTCGCCCAGCGGGTGGTCGGCGAAGGGACTGCCCGGCCGGATCGTGACCTGACCGGCGTTGAGGCCGGGCACTTCCCTGGTGAGGTCGGCGAACCGCTCGGCGATCCGCGGCGCGCCGAGGATCTGCGCCAGCGCCTCGGCCTCCTCGTCGGACAACCGGAACACCTGTTGGGCTTGGTCGGGATCTTCGTGCGGGTACACGACGACCTCGAAGTTGCCGGTCCGCAGGGCGATGACGCCGATCCGGTCACCGTCGTGGTTCTCGAACTCAAACCTCAGGCCGACACCGGGCAGCAGTACCTCTTTGACGTCCATGCCTCAATACTGCTGCGTCGGCAGCCCGATCAGGTGGGTACTCGGGGAGTTCGGCCGGCCACGTGTCACGACGGTCACCGGAAGTTGAGCACCTCGTCGCCCCACGCCGTGTGAAGGTCGCGGTCGAGATCGGTGACGGTCTTGTCCTCCTTGTCGATCACGAGGGCGGCCCGGTCGTCGCGGCGGTATGCCCGCCAGACCGGCTCGCCGGGCGCTCCGGTGGGCTCGCCGGTCGCGGCGAAGTTGACCCAGCGCCGCCGCATTCGTTGCGACACCGCGCGGCCGTGCTTGAGCCCCCCGAGCTTGAACGTCGGATCCTTGGGCCCCGCAACAAGATTGCCCCAGACGTACGGCAACTCGGTCGCGTGAGCGGCGCCAAGGCGCAGCAGCCGCAGCATCGGGGTGGAGAAGTCGAACCGGTAGAGATGGACGGGCGCCACAGCGCTATGCCCTTCGGCGAACCACAACGACGGCATCCGGAAGCCGATGTCGCGTGCCACGCCCATCCCGATCGCCTTGGTGCGCAAACCGGCGTAAGCCGAGGTGATCTGTGCTTCGGTCGGCAGCTGCAAACCGGGCTGTTCGGCGGCGATCCCCTCGAACATCGTCCTGATGGCCTCCGGCGTGATGGGCATCAGCGGCGACTTCATCCAGCGGAACAGCGCCGCTTCGTGTTTATTGGTGCCGATGATCAACGGCACCGCGTGCGTGCGGCCCTCCCGGGCCAGCTTCACCGGATAGTCCGGTACCAGGTCTCCGTCGACGACGGGCGCGAACGCCAGCGTGCCAGGCGATTGCGCCGGAACGTCGTTGAAGATCGCCTGCGACGCGGCGAGGATTGCGGCCGGCGGGGTGTGCGCCAGCCGGCCCGCATCGCCGGGCTCGATGCCGAGCCGGTCGAGCAGCTCGCGGGCAACCTTGCGCGAGCGGGCGGCGTCGTAGATCGACGTCGCCGGTGAGCTCTGCGCGATCGCGGCGGTGAACAGCCCATCGGCTTCCGGGCTGGCGAGCAGGGTCGTCACGATCCCCGCACCCGCCGATTCCCCGAACAGCGTGACGCGGTCGGGATCGCCGCCGAACGCGGCGATGTTGTCGCGGACCCACCGCAGTGCGAACAGCACATCGCGCAGGCCGACGTTGGTGTCGAAGCGCATGCCGGCGGTGCTGAACTCGGAGAGGTCGAGGAAGCCGAACGCGCCGAGCCGGTAGTTGACGGTGACGACGACGACGTCGCCCTCCGCGGCGAGCACCCGGCCGCGATACAACGGCTGGTTGGCCGAGCCGAGCACATAGGCGCCGCCGTGCGCCCACACCATGACCGGTTTCCGGTCCCCGGGCGCACTGCCCGAGGGCGCCCACACGTTGAGGACGAGGCTGTCCTCACCCTGTTGCCCGCCGAGGTCGAGCGGGATCCTCGGATCGGTCGGCTGCGGGCATACGAGGCCGACCTTCGTGGCGTCGGCGGCCTCACGCCATGGTTGCGGCGGCTCGGGCGCGCGCCACCGCAACTCGGCGAGCGGGGCCCGGGCGTAGCGAACTCCCAACCACGCCTTCGCCGTTCCGTCGTCGGTACCGCGAACCGGGCCGTATTCGGTCTCGACGACGAGGGTGCGCATCGGGTCGGTCATGCATCTCCTCCGTGTCGGGGTGATGTGGGCGCAGCGAACTTCTCCACGGTACGCACGGGCAGCGCTCTCGGTGTTGACAAGCCCCGGTGGCCGGCCGCGCGGAACCTGACGGGACGTTCTCCGCACGGCCTGGCCACAACCGCTCCCCACCCGTCACATAGCCTTGTGCCGTGCGGAAGTGGGCGTTGCTGGGCGCGGCCATCGGTACCGAAGTCACCGCCACACTCTCGCTGCGCGCGTCCCAGGACCACGCCGCCTGGCTGGTGCTCGTGGTCGCCGGTTATCTGTCGTCATTCCTGTTGTTGACGTTGGTGTTGCGCGCCGGCATGGCCGTCGGCGTCGCCTACGGCATCTGGGGTGCGATGGGCACCGCGACGACGGCGGTGCTGGCGGCGGTGTTGTTCGGCGATCCGTTCACGTGGCCCATCGTGGCCGGTATCGGGTTGATCATCGCCGGCGTGCTGCTCGTCGAACTCGGATCGCACCCGCGCGAGGTCGAATCGTGATGTGGCTCGCGCTCGCGGGAGCGATTCTCGTCGAGGTGTTCGCGACGCTGTCGCTGCGCGCCTCGGAAGGGCTGCGCCGCAGGGCCTGGGCCGTTCCGGTGGTCGCCGGCTATGCCACGTCGTTCTATCTGCTGTGGGTGGCCCTGTCACTCGGAGTGCCCGTCGGGATCGCCTACGGAATCTGGACGGCCTGCGGTGTCGCGCTCGTCGCGCTGATCGCGAAGTTCGTGTTCAAAGATCCACTCACGCCGGTGATGATGCTCGGCATCGCGCTAATCGTGTCGGGTGTGTTCACGATCGAGGTCGCCGGCGCCACCCACTGACGGCGCCCGTCTCAACACGCCGGCCAACAGCATCACCAGGACACCGACGATCGGCACGACGACCAGTCCGACACGCAGTCCGGCCGCGTCGGCGATCATGCCGACCAGCAGCGGTGCCCCGAAGAACCCGATTCGCATCAGCCACGTGACGGCGGTCAGCCCGGTGCCGGGCCGCAAGCCGGGCAGCTGGTCGGCGGCATGCATGGCCGCCGGGATCAACGTCGCGACCCCGAGGCCGGCCGCGGCGAAACCGGCGATCGATCCGGCGATGCTCGGGAACGCCAGCGCGGCGCCCATCCCGGCGGCGGTGATCAGGCCTCCTACGCGCACCACGGTCGCCTCGCCGAACCGGTCGACCATCCGGTCGCCGATGAGCCGGCCCACGAACATGAACCCCACGAGGGCGATGTAGCCGAACACCGCGACCGCGGGCGGTGCGTGCAGGGTGTCGCGCAGATAGAGCGTGGCCCACGAACTTCCGGCGTCCTCGACCGTGGCACCGGCGATTGCGATGAGCACGAGCGCCAGCAGGATCAGGTAGACGCGCGGGCCCGCCTTGGTGCCGGCGGGCGCGAGGGCAGCCGGATGATCGTCGTGGTCCGGGCCCGGCAACAGATACCGGTAGGCGACCAGCACCACCACGCTGAACACCACGGCGATGGCCGCGAGATGGATACCACGCGGCACACCGAGCGCGATGGTGGCCGCGCCCGTGAGCCCGCCGACGATCGCACCGACCGCCCACACCGCGTGCAGCGAGTTGATGATGGACCGGCCGTAGTCGCGTTGCAGTCGCAGCCCGTGCGCGTTCTGTGCGACGTCGACGACCGCGTCGCACGCCCCGGCGATGAAGAGCGCCGCGGCGAACATCACCGGCGATGCCGCCAGACCGGCCGTCACCACGAACGTCCCGAGCGCGATCGTGCCGATCACCGCGACGCGCGAACTGCGGAACCGCCGGATCAGCACACCCGCGGTCAATCCTGCGACGAGTGCACCGCCCGAGAACGCCGAGACCGCAGCGCCGTACACCGCATTGCTCAGGCCGAGGTCGGTCTTGATCTCCGGATAGCGCGGCAGCAGATTGGCGAATATCGCGCCATTGGTGAGAAACAGCGCCGCGACCGCGATACGGGCCCGCCGCAGGTCGACGGATTCGCGCTGTCCTAGGGCCGGTCTGGGTGGCACTGCGGCCACACTACCGCCGGTCAGCGCACGGCTGCGACGAGGCGTTCGCTGAGCTGCCAGAGGTCGGCGGCTTTGGCGTCGTCGTAGGACTCCCGCGAAGACCGGATCCGGCGGGTGCCCGCGAAGTAAGCGCCGCTGACCCCGTCGAGAGCGGGATCGGCGACGAGCCTCGCGAGGTCGGCCCCGGAGCGGCGCGTGCTGTTCACGCCGGGCAGCACCCGAAGCGCGGGCATGAGAACCCGCCACGCCAACCGCTGGGCGGGTGAGTAGTCCCGGGCCAGACCCGACCCGGGCATCAGGCCGGGGTCGAACGCATTCACCGTCACGCCGTGGTGGCCGTGCCCGAGCCGCCGATCGAGTTCGTAGGCGAACAGCATGTTGCACAGCTTGGAGGTGGTGTAGCGGCGCCGGCCTTCTTCGGCGGTCAGTCCGCCGACCGGCGGGTAGGCGAGGTCGTCGGCGGTGGTGTAGCGCGGCGCGGGCATCCCGGTGAACTTGTCGGGATCGTGCGTGCCGCTGCTGACGACCACGATCCGCGCGGGATTGGCCAACTGGTCCAGCGCCTGCGAGACGAGCGCGAAATGGCCCAGATGGTTGACGCCGAACGTCATCTCGTAGCCTTCGGCCGTCGTCTGCGCCCCCGAGACCATCTGCAGTCCGGCGTTGCACACCAGCGCACGCAGCGGCGGCACATCGAGTTGCGGCAGCCGGCCGGCGAAGTCGTGCACCGACCGCAGGGACGCGAGGTCGAGTGCGCTGACGGTGGTGCGGCCGCGGTGGCCGAGGCGGGCCGCGGCGTCGGCGCCTCGGCCGGTGTCCCGTACGGCAAGCACGACGTGCCAGGACGGATCGGAATCCAGAAGGGCGCGTGCGCATTCGAAGCCCAGCCCGGCATTGGCGCCGGTGATCACCACGGTTCGGTCGGTCACTGTTCCTCCAGAAGTATCGGGACGAGGGCGGTGACGGCCTGCCACAGCCGCCGGTACATACGTGCGACGTCGATGTCGTCGGGCTCGAGGTGTCTGGCGAAGAACACGCCGTCGGACTGGGCCACCGCGAATGCGGTCAGCTCGGCGGTCACGCGCTCGGCCCGATCGGGCGCGAGCCCGGGCGGCAGCAGTCGCCGCACCGCACCGGCGAACCGGCTGATCGCGGTGTCACGCACCCGGCGCACCACCTCGGTCACGGCCGGATCGTCGCTGCGTTCCAGGGACAGCAGGTAGAGAAACCGCAGGAACTCGGGATGGTCCGCCTGCAGCGCGGCCAGAGCCGTCAACTGTTCGTCGATCGACGCGTCGGCGGGGATGGCGGCGAAGAAGCGGTCGGCGCCGCGTTCCATCACGGCGGCGAGCACGCCGTCCTTCGAACCGAAGTGCCAGTAGATCGAGCTCGCGGGAAGCCCGCACGCGTTGCGGATGTCGCTGATCGACGTGGCGGCGTAGCCGCGGGTGGCCATCAGACGTTCGGTGGCGTCGAGGATCTGTTCGCGCGAGTTGACGCCCTGTTGCTGCCGTCTGGTCAGTGGTGCACCCATGTCCCACCTGTCTGTAGGGATCGTTACAGACAGGCTAGCAGGATCGACCGCCGAACCCGCCCGCGAATGGCACGCTGAGCTGATGACCACCACCGCGGCCGACCTGATCGGGCTGTTTCCACCGGACACGCGACCCGATACGGACGGCACCCTGATGGTCGGCGGATGCCGCCTCGACGCGATCGCCGAAGAGTTCGGCACGCCGGCGATCGTGGTGAACGAGGATGCGTTGCGCCGGCGGGCTCGCGATTACCTGGTCGCATTCCGCAGCCGCTGGCCGCGCAGCGATGTGGCGTTCGCGTCGAAGTCGTTCCCGTGCACGGCAGTTCAGCGGGTCATGGCCGAGGAAGGGCTGCATCTCGATGTCGCGGGCGGCGGGGAGATCCTGACCGCGATCAAGGCGGGGGCCGACCCGGCCCGGCTGGTGTTGCACGGCAACGCCAAGACCGATGAGGAACTCGAGATCGCCGTCGAGCACGGCGTCGGGCTCGTGGTCGTCGACAACTTCGACGACATCGACCGGCTCGAACGCATCGTCGGCGCCGGCCGCAGGCAGGCCTGCCTCGTTCGCGTCATTCCCGGCGTCGAGGCCACGACGCACGCCTCGCAGGCCACGGGCCACGCGGCATCGAAGTTCGGCTTGTCACCGGAGGACGCGCGGGCGGCGATCGCCCGCATTGAAGCCGGCTCGCGGCTGCGGTTGGACGGCGTGCACACGCATGTCGGCTCGCAGTTGCTCAACGTCGACCAGCTCGCGGCGGCCGTGGAGCCGATCGCACGCCTCGGCACGTTCGAGGTCTATGACCTCGGTGGCGGGCTCGGCGCCCGCTACACCTATGACGAGCATCCGCCCGGACTCGACGAGTACGCCGACGCCATGACCACGCAGGCCCGCGCGCTGTTGCCGAGCGGCAGCCGCATCATCGTGGAGCCGGGCCGCAGCATGGTGGCGGCCAGCGCGTGCACGCTCTACCGCGTCACGACCGTCAAACGCGGGGTCGTCACGCACGTCGCGGTCGACGGCGGGATGGGCGACAACCTCGAGGTGTCGCTGACCGGGCAGCGGTTCGAGGCGACCATCGTCAACCGCGTTGGCGGCGGCGAGCCGGTCAGCGTCGTCGGCAGGCACTGCGAGTCGGGCGACCAACTGGTCGACGGCGTCGCACTGCGCGATCCGGTCGTCGGGGATCTGCTCGCGGTCCCGGTCACCGGCGCGTACTGCTACACGATGTCGAACCAGTACAACGGCGCCCGCCGGGTCCCGGTGGTGTTCACGCGCGACGGCGACGCGCGCCTGGTCGTGCGGCGTGACACCTGGGACGACCTGCTGGTCCGCGATGTCGACTGACGCGATCGCGCGCTGGGCCCCAAGATTGGGGTCATGACTGCACTGTCCCCGGCTCTGCTGGAGTTGGCCCGTCGGTACGGCGTGGCCACGGAGTACGAAGACTGGACCGGTCAGCGCATCGAGGTGCCGGAGTCCACCTTGGTGGCGGTGCTCGACGCCCTCGGATTACCGGCGAGCACCGAGCAGGGCCGCGCCGAGGCACTGGCCGCTCATGACCGCGAGTACTGGCAGCGGTCGCTGCCGCCGATCGTGCTCGGCCGGGCGGGCACGCCGTCGAGTTTCTGGGTGCACGTCACCCATGGCGATGCCGTCGACGTCACGCTCGCGCTTGAAGACGGCACCGAACGCACCGGCCTGCGCCAGCTGGAGAACAACCGGGCGCCGTACGAGCTCGACGACCGCTGGATCGGCGAGGCCACGTTCGAACTTCCCGCCGATCTGCCGCTCGGGTACCACCACCTGCGGTTGCGGGTCGGCGATTTCCACACCGAGACGCCGGTCGTGGTCTCCCCCGCCGTCCTCGCCCTGCCCACGCGGCTCGGGGAACGGCGAGCCTGGGGGCTGGCGGTGCAGCTCTACAGCGTGTGCTCCGAGAACTCTTGGGGAACGGGCGATCTCACCGATCTGACCGATCTCGCGGTGTGGTCCGCGACCGCGCACGGCGCGGGTTTCGTCCTGGTCAATCCGCTGCACGCGGCCGCCCCCACTGCGCCGATGGAACCGTCGCCGTATCTGCCGACCTCGCGGCGCTTCGTCAATCCGCTCTATCTTCGGGTCGAGGCCATACCGGAATTCGCCGCCGTGCGCGGCCGGGGTCGCATCCGCAAGCTCCGAACCGGGGTGAGCGAACGCGCGAACCGTCGTGAGCTCATCGACCGCGACAGCGCCTGGAAGGCCAAACGTGCTGCGCTGCAACAGGTTTACCGCACACCTCGCTCAGCGGGCCGGGAGCTCGCATACCACGCGTACCGGGCCAGGGAGGGCCGCAGCCTCGAGGACTTCGCGGTGTGGTGTGCGCTCGCCGAGCAGTACGGCAACGACTGGCACGGCTGGCCGCACGAACTGCAGCATCCGCGCAGCCCCGACGTCGCGGCATTCGCGGCGGCCAATCCGGCGGCCGTGGACTTCCACCGGTGGCTGCAATGGCAACTGGACGATCAGCTGACCGTCGCGCAGGCGACGGCGCAGCAGGCCGGCATGGCGCTCGGGATCATGGGCGATCTCGCGGTCGGCGTCGACCCCGACGGCGCCGACGCGTGGGCGTTGCAGGATGTGCTCGCGCTCGGCGTCACCGCGGGCGCCCCGCCGGACGAGTTCAACCAGCTCGGCCAGGACTGGTCGCAGCCGCCGTGGCGGCCGGACCGGCTGGTCGCGGCGGCCTACGAACCGTTTCGCGCGTTGGTGAACATGGCGTTGCGGCACGCGGGCGGCGTGCGCATCGATCACATCATCGGCATGTTCCGGCTGTGGTGGATCCCGAAGGGCGCGGCGCCGACGGATGGCACCTACGTGCGCTACGACCACGACGCGATGATCGGCATCATCGCCCTGGAGGCACACCGGGCGGGTGCCGTCGTGGTCGGCGAAGACCTCGGCACGGTGGAACCGTGGGTCCGCGATTACCTGCGCGAGCGAGGTCTGTTCGGCACGTCGATCCTGTGGTTCGAATCCGACGGCTCGGGCGGGCCGCTGCCTGCCGAACGCTGGCGCGAGTACTGCCTGTCGTCGGTCACCACCCACGACCTGCCTCCGACGGCGGGTTATCTGGCCGGTGAACATGTCCGCTTGCGCGAGGAACTGGGGCTGCTCACCCGGCCGGCCGAACAGGAACTCGAAGAGGATCGGGCCGCGCAGGCCGCGTGGTTCGACGAGTTGCGCCGGGTCGGTCTGCTCGGCCCCGATCCCGACACCGACGAGATCGTGACGGCGCTGCACCGCTATCTGGGCCGCACGCCGTCGAAGCTGCTTGCGCTGTCGCTGGCGGACGCGGTCGGCGATCTGCGCACGCAGAACCAGCCGGGCACCACCGACGAGTATCCGAATTGGCGTGTGCCGCTGAGCGGTCCGGACGGCCGCAGGCTCGTGCTCGAGGACGTGTTCGACGACGCCAGGGCAAACGCGCTCGGTGAGGTCATGGCGGACGTCGTGGCGGGCAGGGCGCAGCCACGTACCGGGGACGTGTAACACACCGGCGTTGTTCTCCGGTTTCACATTCGTCACCGCTGCGATATGTTCGCACCGCACCCTGACTGACGGAGATCACGTGAAGAAGCTTGTTGTGCTCGGCAGCGGACTCGTCGCTGCCGGCTCGATCGCCCTGTTCGCCGCGGGGACGGCGACCTCGGAGCCCACCGCCGCCTCGATCAACGTCGTCGGCGAGCCCTACATGAAGGCGCTGTCGATCCTGAAGAGCCAGGGCGTCAAGGCGACCTTCGGTGGTTCGTTCGGCAGTGCCCTGCCGCAGGCCGAGTGCCTCGTCGACTCTCAGAAGGTCAATTCCAGCGGCAAGATGATCCTGATGCTGGATTGCAGCGCCGAGGCCGCCGAGCAGGCGGCCGACAACGCGGTGTCCGGCGGCCCCCGGGTCGGCGGCAACGGCGTGACGACGGTGACGCCGACGCCTGTCGTGCCGATCGCGGGCGCGCCCGGAGCGGGGACCCCGCCGCCGGCCTGATCTCGCCGATACGATTCGTCGAGCCCGCGATCCCCTGCCGGATCGCGGGCTCGCTGCTTTCGACACACGCCACCCACCCGGTACCCGCGTTCCCACATAATCCGTACACTGCTTGAGACCACTCATCTCAGGGAGGCTCTCGATGCTGCGTCCGTTGCGGTTCGACAAGGAAATCGACCCGGGCCCGGTACAGATCCAGGCACGCAAGGTCCACTTCGATCTCAGCGGTATCCCGCTGCACTGGATCCCCGGCCATCCCGTCGCATCGACCATGGTCAACCTGTTCAACGTGGTGCTGCCGGCCGCCGAGCACTGGTTCGTCGCGACGTTCAACGAGGCACTGCCGTACGTGCGGGATCCCAAACTCGCCGACGACATGCGCGGGTTCATCGGGCAGGAGGCCACGCACGCCGAAACCCACGACAAGGTGCTGGAGGAATTCCTCACCACGCACGGCGTGGAGTACGAGCCGATCCTGGCCATGGTCGAGCATGTGTTCAAGAAGATGCTCGCGCCGACGACGGCCACCGACCCACAGCGTCGGCTCAACGATCTGTGTGACCGGCTGTGGCTGATCGCCGCGATCGAGCACTACACCGCGGTGTTGGGCGACTTCGTGCTCAATTGCACGTGGGAGGACTACGGCGCCGATCCGACGCTCACCGACCTGTTCCGCTGGCACGGCGCCGAAGAGGTCGAGCATCGCAGCGTCGCCCACGATGTGGCGGTGTACTTCCAGGACAGCTACTTCAGCCGGGTGCGGGCAATGTCGATCGCGGCGACCGCGGTCTACATGTTCTTCCAGCGCGGCACCTGGGAACTGCTCAAGCGCGACCCGTCGGTGGACATCGGTTGGTGGCGGATGAACCGGATGCGCATGCGGGATTCGAAACTGGGTCTGCTCCCCAAGTTCTCGAAGATGTTCGGCTCCAACACCCTGATGTACTGCCGTCCGTCGTTCACACCGGACGAGATGGGTTCGACGGCGCAGGCGGTCGCCTACCTCGCCAGCTCGCCCGCGGCCCGGGCCGCGCACCTGTGACGGCCATGCCGATCCTGTCCCGCTATCGCGAACTGCCGCCGAGCGCGTCGGGCCGATTCCGCCACGATCCGATGCTCGGCATGGCCGAGGTCGCGATCGCCACGATGTGGGGCCTGACGCGCCGGATCCGCAAACCCGCCCCGCCGCCGGAGCTCAACCGCGTCATCGAGCTGTGCGTGGTGGGCCGCGAGGTGGTGGCTCACGATCAGGACGTCATCGCGTTGACCTTCGCCGCGGCCGACGGTCAGCCACTGCCGCGTTGGTATCCGGGCGCGCACATCGATCTGCACCTCGCGAGCGGGCGCGTCCGGCAGTACTCCCTGTGCGGGGATCCCGCGGTCGCCGACACCTACCGCATCGCGGTCCGCCGCATCCCCGGCGGGGGCGGTGGCTCGATCGAGGTGCACGACACGCTGCGAGTCGGCACCCGGCTCACCACGCACGGGCCGCGCAACGCGTTCCCGCTCACCGTCCCCGGCTATGGCTCGCCGACCCAGCGGTTCCGGTTCATCGCGGGCGGTATCGGCATCACGCCGATCCTGCCGATGCTGGGGCTCGCGCAGCGGCTGGGCATCGACTGGTCGATGACCTACGTCGGCCGTAATCGCGAGAGCCTGCCGTTCCTCGACGAGCTGGCCCGGTACGGGAACCGCATCGAGATCCGCACCGACGATGTCGACGGCTTGCCGACGGCGACCGACCTGCTGGGCGACTGTCCGGACGGCACCACGGTGTATGCCTGCGGACCGGCCCCGATGCTGACCGCCATCCGCACCGAGCTCACCGGCCGCGACGACGTCGAGCTGCACTTCGAACGGTTCGCCGCCCCGCCGGTCGTCGACGGTGCCGAGTTCTCGGTGTCGATCGCGTCGACGGGCGCCATCGTCGAGGTGGGCGCCGATGAAACGCTGCTCGCCGCGTTGGGACGTGCCGGGGTGTCGGCACCGTATTCGTGCCAGCAGGGGTTCTGCGGAACCTGCCGGGTTCGCGTCCTCGACGGTGAAGCCCAGCATCGCGACACGCTGCTCACCGATCCCGAGCGCGCCGCCGGTTACCTGCTGACCTGTGTGTCGCGCGCCGACGAGGGCCATCGACTGACCCTCGATCTCTGAGCGGCGGCGGTACTATTCGGCGCATGCCGTTGGCCGCTGTTGCGACGTTCGCCGGTTGTTCGATCGTGCGACCGCTGCCGTGAAATACGCAGTGGTTGCGCCCGTCGCGGCCGGGGTCACCGCCGATCCGGTGTGGATGTCGACCTTCGCGCGGCACACCGAGGCCTGTGGATTCGAATCGATCGTGGTCGTCGAGCACACCGTGTTGATGGCCGAGTATTCCAGCGTCTACCCGTACGACACGTCCGGCCGGGTCGAGCTCTCGGCGGACTGTCCGGTGCCCGATCCCCTTGACCTGCTGGCGTTTCTGGCCGGCCAGACCACCCGGCTCGGTCTCGCGACCGGCGTCCTGGTGTTGCCCAACCACCATCCGGTCGTGCTGGCCAAGCGGGCGGCCACCGTTGACGCACTCAGCGGCGGGCGGCTTCGGCTCGCGGTCGGCACCGGCTGGCTCAAGGAGGAGATCGAGGCGTGCGGCGCTGCGTTCGCGAGCCGCGG
>NZ_LQQA01000018.1 GCF_002101965.1 Mycolicibacterium wolinskyi | reverse complement strand
CACAGCCACCCTCAGGTGTCAGCGATGTCCCGAGACATCCACCTGTCAGCGATGTCCCGGATCAGAACATGCCACATGGTGGCTGGGATCCTCGGCATAGTGGCAGATCGCTGCGCCAGTAACGCTGTGGCGGCCGCGGGCCCGAATCTCCGCCGTAGCGTTACTCGCGTGAACTTCTCGAATACCGGTGGTTTCGAGGGGCATTGATAGACCACCGCGCGACTTTGTCGCTGTAAGGCGGGCAGCGAAAAATGCGTTACCTGAGTGGCCTTCGAGGAGAGTGTGGCCGGTGATGCCTCCGGCGTGGGGTAGCTGCGAATGGCGTTACGCAAGAGACGGTTTCAGCGACATTGTCGCTAATAGGCGGGCACACCGACTATGTGAGGACAGCGCGCGGAATCGACGCCTCAGGCCAGTCGCCCGTAGCCCAGGAGCCACGGCCCAGGCTCGAAAGTGCGCACCTTGATATCGCCCTCTTCGTTGCCGCCGACCGTGGTGATGACGTTGTCATCCACGGCCAGAACGAAATTGGTGTGCAGGCCGAGGGGACTGCCGTCGGCGTAGAGTGCCACGTCGCCGGTCTGCGGCCGATACCCACCGGGTGCCTCGAAGCGCCCCGCCGCTTGGTAGTACTCCTGCAGCGTGTAGACGCCGGGGATACGCCAGTGCCCCGAATGCGGATTCGACAGCGGCTGCCCGGCTTCGTTGAGCACCCAGCTGACGAAGTCGGCGCACCAGGGCTCGTCGACGCCCTCGGAGAACGCCGTACCGGACGGCTGCGCGTCGTACTGCGTGCGCAAGATGTCGACGACGCGTTGCTGAACGGGGCTGAGGGCGGTGCGGTCGAGCGCGGGGAAGTCCGGCTTCACGCTCACCACGCTGACGCGCGCATCGCGAAACAGAACCGCCGCCACGCCGACCGCAACGACCACGAACACCGCGCTGAGCGCGAGCGCGAGTCTGGATGCCCCCTTGGTCACCGCCTCAGGTTAGCCAACCGGCGCCTGGCAGATCTTCCATTGATCGTCCTGGAACTGCAGGTCGAAACTGCGGGTCGAGCGGGTTTGCGGCGCGAAGGCCATGAAGGTCGTGACGTTGGCCTCGGCATGGTCGCCGTTGACGACCACCTGGTCGATGCTGGCGACGACGGGGTACTGCTTGGCCGCCGCGACGCGGGCGTGGGTCTCGTCCCATGCGCGCTGGTCGTAGTTGACGTAGTTCTCGCGCGTGCTGCCGCAGGTGATCGAACGCAGCGTGGCCAGATCACCGTTCTGGATCGCGACGTCGAAACTCTGGATGGTCTCGCGGACCTTGTCCTCCTGTGAGGACAGTGGCGAGGAGTTGCGGGTCAGCAGGACGGTGCCCAGTACCGCGATCGCGACCAGGGCCGCGATGACCAGCACGACCGCCACGACCCAGCCCCAGCTGCGCCGGGCGGTCGGCGGCGCTGGCGGCTTGGGTGCGTCCTCGCGTGGCGGGATGACTTGCGGTGCAGCGCTTTTCGACGACTCGGGGACGGTTGGCGCGTCGGAAGGCGGCGCGAACACCTCGGTTTCGGGATCCGGTGGGGTGTCGATCTTCTGCGTGGATCCGTCGAATCCGGACGGCGCGGTGTAGCGACGTTCATCGGCCTGCTGCACCGCCTCGGTGACCGCGGTGGGCGAGCCGATGATCTCGGTGGCCGGCTCGTGCTCGGCGTCCACCACGAAGTGTTCGGTCGGCGCGTCGGCCTGCTCGGCGGTCGGCTTGGTCGGCTCCGTCGGCTCGTCTACTCCTTCTGGCGTGTTGTCCTCGTCAGGTCCCGATGGGTTCGACATCCCTGCTGCGGTCCTCCCGTACGTCGCTATCGGTGGAGCTTATCGGTCGGCGTGCGATCGGCCCGTGCAGAATAGGGGCATGACACGCATGGGTGATCTGTTAGGACCGGAGCCGGTGTACCTCCCGGGTGACCCTGCCGCCGAGGAGGAACTGGCTGCGGGCGAGAAGGCGGCCGTGGTTGCCGCCGCGCACCCATCGGCGTCGATCGCGTGGGCCGTGCTGGCCGAGTCCGCGCTCGACGATGACAAGGCCGTCACGGCATACGCATACGCGCGCACCGGTTACCACCGCGGGCTCGACCAGTTGCGTCGCAACGGATGGAAGGGCTTCGGTCCGGTCCCGTTCAGTCATGAGCCGAATCAGGGCTTCCTGCGCTGTGTGGCCGCGCTGGCCCGGGCGGCCGACGACATCGGCGAAACCGACGAGTTCCAGCGGTGCCTGGACCTGCTCGACGACTGCGATCCCGGCGCCCGCGCCGAACTCGGGTTGGCCTAGCTTTCAGAACTTCGCTTCGCACTTGCAGTCGCCTGCCGAACTGGGCGGCTCAACCTGCACCGTGGCGTGTTCGAGACCGCGCGCGGTCAGCACAGCCCGTGCGTCGTCGAGCACCCGTGCGGTGTCGCCGCTGCTCGTCAGGTGTGCGGTGACCATGTCCTTGCCGGGCACCAGCGTCCACACGTGCAGATCGTGCACGCCCGTCACGCCGTTCACCTCGCCGAGCGCGCTGCGGAGTTCTTCGACATCGATATGGCTCGGGGAGGACTCCGAGAGGATGCGCAGGGCCGCGCGCGCCAATGCGATCGCACGGGGCAGCACCCACAGCGCCACGAGCACGGCGACCACGACGTCGGCGTAGGGCCACCTCGTGGTCACCGTGACGATGCCGGCGATCAAGACGCCGATACTGCCGACGGTGTCGGCCACGACCTCCATGTAGGCGCCCTTGACCGCGAGGCTGTCTTTCGAGTGCGAGCGCAGCATCATCACCACGATGGCGTTCGCCACGAGGCCGGCGAGCGCCACGACGATCATCGGGACGCCCGGCACCTCGGGTGCGTTGCCGAGCCGTTCGAACGCTTCGTAGAGGATGAACGCCGCCATGCCGAGCAACAGCGCGGCGTTGGCGACCGCGGTGAAGACCTCGGCGCGATGCCAGCCGTAGGTACGCGCCGGTGAGGTGCTGCCGCGGCGGGCCAGCAACACCGCGGTCAAGCCCATGAACATCGCGACGAGGTCGGTGAGCATGTGGCCCGCGTCGGCCAGCAGCGCGATCGAATTGATCCACAGTGCGGTGACCAGCTCAATGACGAAGAACGCCGTCAGGATCGCGGCGGCGATGACCATCCGGCTGACGCGCGTATCGGCGTGATGACTGTGATCGTGGCCGGCACCCATGCCCGCAATATATGCGGAAGTTCGCATATGTCGCAAGTGTCACCCCGCCGCCGGAATGGCACGGACGCGCGGCGGGTTGCCCAAAGTGGCATGACACACGACGGAATGACACACGACGGCGGTCCCGCACTTCCGCCGCCCGTCTGGCCGGCCGATGACGCGGCGCCGGCCGGTCTACGTGAGCCCGGCACCCCGTTGACGCGGCTCGCTGCGCGGCTGGCCCCGGGGCGGTACGACCGCCAGCTGCTGGCCGGGACGGCGCCCGAACCGGGTAGCGCGCTGGCGGTGCATGTGGCTCGGTCGACCTCCGACGGCCAGCGCCGTCAGATCGCGTTGATCTTGCGGGTGGTGCTGCGGGAACTGCACCGCGACCCGACGTTGTATTCGTCGCGCGTCCCGCTCGACGACGGCACCGTGGGATCAGCGGTGACGCTCATCGACGAGATCAGGGAACGCCTCGAAGCGTCGCGTCCGGTGCGCGCACACGGGATCGCCCGGCTGCGGATGCTGCTGTCCAACGGCGCGGGCCCGTTCTACCGCGAGGGCACAGGCGATCTGCGTGCCGACCTGCGCGCGGTGCTGGCCGAGCTCTAGAGCCAGGCCGACCAGAACCGCGTGAGCTGCCCGCCCACCGACACCAGATAGCTCGACACCCCCGAGAAGTCGAAGAACCAGTAGACGACACCGAAGAACCAGCGGTTGAGCGCGGGAGCGATCAGCAGGATCAGCAGGATGAAAAAGCCCCATTGCTTGACCGGTTCGAGCGCACGCTGGGTCTCGGGCTTCAGATGCGGTTCGAGTGCGCCGTAGCCGTCGAGCCCCGGGATCGGCAGCAGGTTGAGCACCAAGGCCGTCACCTGCAGGAAACCCAGGAACGCAACGCCGGACCAAAACACGCCGTGCGCCGGGTCGTAGAACATGCGGGTCAGCCCGAGCAACACCACCGCAAGCACCAGGTTCGCAGCAGGCCCGGCCAGGCTCACCAACGTTTTCTGCCGCGCGGTCATCCACGACGTGCGCACGTAGACCGCGCCGCCGGGCAACCCGATACCGCCGAGCGCGATGAACAGCACGGGCAGGCCCAGCGACAGCATGGGATGGGAGTACTTGAGCGGGTTGAGCGTCAGGTAGCCGCGCACCGCGACGTCATGGTCGCCGAACCGCCATGCAGTGAAGGCGTGGCCGAACTCGTGCAGGCACAGCGACACCAGCCAGCCCGCGATGACCAGGATGAACACCCCGACGTAGGACAGGGGTCGCACATTGTCGGCGGCCAGCCAGGCCAGCACACCGCCGCCGATGGTGATTGCGACGACGGCCAGGAAGACCGGGCTCGGCCGTACCGATTGATGCAGCGGACGGATGTTCACGATTCGACGCTACCGGCATGCGCCCTGTTCAGCCGACCCGCAGCCAGCCCTCGGTGTGACGGTAGAACGTCGACCGGCGTACCTGCCGGGCCGCGGGCACCCCGTCGCGGATCACCCGGGCTCCCGTGGTGCCGAGTTGCGCGGCGCGTCCGCTCACCCAGCCGCGGGGGCGGCCGCGCGCGGACAGCACCGCCGCGCGCAGTCCGGGCTGGCTCAGCGTGGGCTCGATCCGCACACCGGACGCGTCGCCGTCGAACAGCACGGCATCGTCCACGACGGCCTCGCCATGCAGGGGCGCACCGTCGAGACCACGCCATTCCGCGGCCGACACGATCACGGTCCCGGTCTCGTCGCGGATCAACGGCACCCGTTGCGCCGCGCCGCTGAGCGCGCGCCGCGCCGACCAGCTCGACCGGGCGTGCGCGACCTCGATGTCGAGGCGGTCGGCCTTCAGCAACCTGGTCAGGACCGCGGCCAGATCAGCGATCGGGCCGGTCACGATGACGCGGCGATGGGCTTCGATCTCGTCGGCTCCGGCCGTCGGCAGGTTCCGCAGCGGGCGGGGCACCGGGCCCGATCCGACCACCACGACGCCACCTGAGGTGGACAAAATGTGCTCCTCGCGTGTGCTGGGATAAGGTGACCTACCGGCTGCACCACTTTAGGCGCGGAGATAGGCGGGAGATTACGCCATGCCGGCAATCGTGCTCATCGGTGCCCAATGGGGCGATGAGGGCAAAGGTAAGGCCACCGATCTACTCGGTGGACGTGTGCAGTGGGTAGTTCGCTACCAGGGGGGCAACAACGCCGGGCATACCGTCGTGTTGCCGACCGGGGAGAACTTCGCACTGCACCTCATTCCCTCGGGCATCCTCACGCCCGGGGTCACCAACGTCATCGGCAACGGTGTGGTGGTCGACCCAGGCGTGTTGCTGACTGAGCTGAAGGGGCTGGAGGAGCGCGGCGTCGACACGTCGGGCTTGCTGATCTCCGCCGACGCACATCTGCTGATGCCGTACCACGTCGCCATCGACAAGGTGGTCGAGCGCTGGGCGGGCAGCAAGAAGATCGGCACCACCGGTCGTGGCATCGGGCCCTGCTACCAGGACAAGATCGCCCGGATCGGGATTCGCGTCGCCGATGTGCTCGACGAGACGCTGCTGGCGGAAAAGATCGAGGCTGCACTGGAATTCAAGAACCAGGTACTGGTCAAGATCTACAACCGCAAGGCGCTCGAGCCCGCCGAGGTGGTCGAGAACCTGCTGACTCAGGCCGAAGGCTTCAAGCACCGCATCGCCGACGCCCGCCTGCTGCTCAACCAGGCACTGGAGAACGGCGAGACCGTGCTGCTGGAAGGCTCGCAGGGCACGCTGCTCGACGTCGACCACGGCACGTATCCGTTCGTGACGTCCTCGAACCCGACCGCCGGTGGAGCCGCGGTGGGTTCGGGTATCGGGCCCACCCGCATCACCACCGTGCTGGGCATCCTCAAGGGCTATACCACGCGTGTCGGCTCGGGTCCGTTCCCGACCGAGCTGTTCGACGAGCACGGTGCCTACCTGGCCAAGACCGGCGGCGAGGTCGGCGTGACGACCGGCCGGGCGCGCCGGTGCGGCTGGTTCGACGCCGTCATCGCGCGCTACGCGACCCGGGTCAACGGCATCACCGACTACTTCCTGACCAAGCTCGACGTGCTGTCGAGCCTGGAGACGGTGCCGGTGTGCGTGGGCTACAAGGTCGACGGCAAGCGCACCGACGAGATGCCGATGACGCAGTCCGACATCCACCGGGCCGAGCCGATCTACGAAGAACTGCCCGGCTGGTGGGAGGACATCTCCGGGGCGCGTGAGTTCGACGATCTGCCCGCGAAGGCGCGCGATTATGTGCTGCGGCTGGAAGAGCTTGCCGGAGCGCATGTTTCGTGCATCGGCGTCGGCCCGGGTCGCGAACAGACGATCGTGCGCCGCGACATCCTGGCGGCCAAGTGACCGAATCGAGCGATCCGGACTACGACAGACACGGCGGCTTCCCGCTTTTCGAGGCCGCCGAACCGGGCCCCGGATTCGGGCGGTTCGTCGCGGCGATGCGCCGCGTGCAAGACCTTGCGGTGTCGGCGAACCCGGACAGCGATACGTGGGACGACGCCGCCGACCGCGCCGAGGAACTCGTCAAGCTGCTCGACCCGTACGAGGCGGGCGAAGGTGTCGGCCCGGCCAACCGCGTACCGTCGTTGCCCGGTGCAGGCAGCCTGCTCATGCCGCCGTGGACGGTGTCGAAATTCGAGGCCGACGGCGTCGAATTGCACGTGCAGTTCAGCCGTTTCCACGTCGGCGGCAACTACGCGGTACACGGCGGAGTGCTGCCGTTGTTGTTCGACTCGGTGTTCGGCATGGTCATCCACGCCGCGGGCCGCCCGATCAGCCGGACCGCGTTCCTGCATGTCGACTACCGCAAGGTGACGCCCATCGACACGGTGCTGACCGCGCGCGGGTGGGTGCGGGAAGCCGAGGGCCGCAAGGCTTTCGTCAACGCCGAACTGCGTGACGCCGACGAGAATCTGCTCGCCGAGGCCAACGGCCTGATGATCAGATTGCTGCCCGGCCAGCCCTGACCCGTGCGAACATTGCGCAGTGGTCGAACGCCATCTGCACCGCCTGTCGACACCGCGCGCGGCCGCCTTCGCAGGCGTGCTGTTCGCATTGTTGTTCGGCGCGACACTGATTCTGATCCGCACCGCCCTGCCCGAGGGCGCCCAACCCGGTTCCCAGTGGGCCGACGGCGCGGCTGACCGGCTTCGGCTGGCGGCAGTGCTGATGCCGTTCGCCGGCATCGCGTTCCTGTGGTTCATCGGCGTGGTGCGCGACGGGTTCGGGCGCTATGAGGACCGGTTCTTCGCCTCGGTGTTCCTTGGCAGCGGCATCCTGTTCCTGGCGATGATGTTCGCGTCCAGCGCGGTCGGCGCCGGTCTGATCGCGAGCAAGGCCGGGATGGTCGACGCCGAAGCGCACGCCGAAGTCGTGGCGTTCGGCCAGATGTTGCTGATGGCGTTGAGCAAGACCTACGGCGTGCGCATGGCCGCGGTGTTCATGATCTCGCTGGCCACGATCTGGTTGAAGACGGGCCTGATGCCGCGCCCCCTGGTCTACAGCACCTACGTTGCCGCACTGGCGCTTCTGATCGCGGGCGATGTCAGCATGTGGCTGGTGCTGGTGTTCCCGTGCTGGGTGCTCGCCGTCAGCGCCTGGCTGTTGGTGCGGGCAGGCGTGATCGACCTGCCGGGCGGTGACGAATCTCGATCAGTCGGCAAGCTTGAGCGCTGACGCCGGGCACAGTTTGACGGCCTCGCGCGCGTGGTCGATCTCCTCGTCGGGAATGTCGTCGACGAGAACCACGACGACGCCGTCGTCGTCCTGATCGAACACCGCGTCCGACACCATCACGCAGTTGCCCGACGCGATGCAGGCGTCGCGATCTGCTTCTACTCTCATGGCATTCACCACGCTACCGCCAGTGACTTCAGGCCGTAGATGAAGTGAAAAGACCGCCACTGCACATCCTCGAACGGCTCGGCGAGCCGCAAGCCGGGGAAGCGGCGCAGCAGCGCGGGCAAGGCGATGCGCATCTCCATGCGCGCCAGCGGGGCGCCGAGGCAGTGATGCACGCCGTGGCCGAACGCGAGGTGTCCGGGTGCGCCGCGCCGGATGTCGAGCACGTCGGGTGACTCGACGAAACCGGGATCGCGGTTGCCCGCGGGCAGTGACGCGAACACCAGCTGCCCGGCCGGTATCGGCACGCCTGCCAGCTCGACGTCGGTCGTCGTGATGCGCGGGATCGCGGTCTGCACGATCGACAGCCACCGCAACAGTTCCTCGATCGCGGGCCCGACGGCGTCCGGGTCGTCACGGACCATCGCTAGCTGATCGGGGTGGCGGAGCAATGCCAGTACGCCGAGGCCGAGCATGTTCGACGTGGTTTCGTGGCCCGCGAGCAACAGAAGCCCGGCGATTCCGACGAGTTCGTCGTCGCTCAGCTCATCACCGTGCTCGCGGATCAGCATGCCGAGGATGTCGTCGCCGGGCTCGCGGCGGGCCCGCGCGACGAGCCCACGCATGTACTCGCGCCCCTGCCGTTGCAGCTCAAGCCGTTCCGGGATGGGTGCGGACAGATCGAGCTGGCGTGCCGACCGTTGCTGGAAGTCTTCGCGGTCTTCGTACGGCACGCCGAGCAGCTCGCAGATCACCAGCGAGGGGATGGGCAGCGCGAAGTCGGCCACCAGATCTGCTGGCGGACCGGCGGATTGCATCGTGTCCAGCTGCGCGTCGACGATCTCGACGATGCGTGGCTCCAGGCGTTTCATGCGACGGATCGTGAATTCCGGGGTGAGCATGCGCCGCAACCGCTGGTGTTCGGGCGGGTCGAGACCCAGCAGATTGCCGGCCCGGGCGCTGGCCTGGTCCTCTTCGGAAAGCTGCGGCGCTCCTGGCATCACGAAACCCGGTGGCCTGGTGTTGGAGAACCGCTCGTGATCCGACAGCACGGCCTTGACGTCGTCGTGGCGCGTGACGAGGTAGATCTCCATGCCGAACGCGTTGACGACGGTCCGCACGCCTGCGGTCTCGCGGATCTCGCCGAGTTCCGGTGTGGGGTCGAACGTGTTGCGCCGCATGTGCAGTGGCGGCAGCGTGGCCTGCCCAGTCATGTCTCGACGCTACCTGCGTGTGAGAAAAAGGCTGATCAGCCGCCTACAGCTCCGCGCGCAGGCCCGGCCACCAGATCCGCGGCCCGATCAATGTGAACAGTGCCGGGATGATCACCGTGCGGACGATGAAGGTGTCGAGCAGGATGCCGAGCCCGACGATGATGCCGAGCTGGGTCAGCACGATCAGCGGCAACACGCCGAGCACGCAGAACACCGCCGCCAGGACAACGCCCGCACTGGTGATGACGGCGCCGGTGGCCGACACCGCACGTACGATGCCCTGCCGGTTGCCGTACTCCGGTGTCTCCTCGCGGGCCCTGGTCACAAGGAAGATCGTGTAGTCGACGCCGAGCGCCACCAGGAACAGGAACGCGAACAACGGCGTGCTGTCGTCGAGCGCGGGGAATCCGAAGAGATGCACGCTCGCCCACCCGCCGAGGCCGAGCGCGGCCAGGGCGCTGAGCACTGTCACGGCCACGAGTAGCAGCGGTGCGAGCGCGGACCGCAGCAGGATGTAGAGCACCGCGAGCACCACCGCGAGGATGGCCGGGATCACCACCAGCCGGTCACGCTGAGCCGCCGCGGCGGCATCCCTGGCTTGCGCGTCCGAACCGCCGACCAGTGCGTCGGCATCCACCGCATGCACCGAATCACGCAGCGCATCAATCGTTTCGAACGCGCGGTCCGATGCCGGTTCGGCCTGCAGGATCACCGACCACTGGCTCAATCCGCTCGGCGACTCACCGGCCGGGTTGGCCGTCACGACGCCTTCGGTGTCGGTGATGAGCCGCTGGACTTCGGCGGCCTTGTCGGTGGCGGCGATGACGCGCGTCGGGTCGGTCAGCCCGCTCGGGAAGTGGGCGGCCAGCGTCTCGTAGCCGGTTACCGATTCGGCTTGCACGCGGAACTGTTCGGTCTGGGTCAGACCGATGGGTGTGGTGAACACCGCGGTGCACAGGATCGCGAGGCCCGCCAGCGACACCCCCACGACGCGGGCGGGCCTGCGGGCCACCGAGTCGGCGATGCGGTGCCAGATGCCGCTGTCGGTAAGGGCTTTCGCTCCGACCTGCGGGATGAACGGCCAGAACAGGCGTTTGCCGCACAGCGCGAGCAGCGGCGGCAACACCACCAGGACGAACACCGCCGCGACGACCAGACCGGATGCCGCCTGCACACCGAGGCTGCGGTTGCTGGGGGCCGATGCGAACACGAGCGTCAAAAGAGCGAGCACCACGGTGGCGTTGCTGGCGACGATCGCGGGAGCGGCCGCCCGAACCGCCGTGACGAGGGCGGAACGGTGGTCGGCTTCCCTCGCGAGTTCCTCGCGATAGCGCGAAATCAGCAGCAGCGCATAGTTGGTGCCCGCCCCGAACACCAGCACGCTCGTGATGCCCGACGTCGATCCGTCCGGATTCAGGCCGAGGCCCGACGCGACGGCGGTGCCGACGACGGAACCGACACGGTCGGCGAACCCGATCACCAGCAGCGGCACGAGCCACAGCACCGGCGATCGGTACGTGACGATGAGCAGCAGCGCAACCACCGTCGCGGTGACCGCCAGCAGAGTGATGTTCGCTCCGGCAAAGGAATTCGCGATGTCGGCGCCGAAGGCCGGCCCGCCGGTCACGGCGGCCGTCAAACCGTCCGGCAGTCCGTCGGCGGCGTTCGTGCGCAACTCGCGCACCGCGTCGTTGAGCGCGAACCCGGACAGCTTGCCGTCGAGGGACACGATGGCAAGCGCGGCCTTGTTGTCGTCGGAGACCTGAACCGGCGGGCCGGGTGCGCCGCTCATGCGTTGGCGGGCCTGCGATGCGGCGCCGACATCGGCCGGCGTGAGGTCGGCACCGTCGGCCCGGGTCACCACCAGGATCGCCGGAACCTGGTCGCCGCCGGGGAATTCGGCACGCAGCGCGTCGGCCCGCGCCGATTCGGCGCTCGCCGGAACCGCCACCGGCGACTGCGACGCGGCGTCCCCGCCGCTGAGGAAGCCCAGCAGGCCCCCGGAGACCACCACGACCAGCACGGCCAGCCAGCCCAAGCGTTTAATCACGGTTCAGCGTCGCCTCTTCCAGGTCGAGCCCGTGCAGGACGGTCCGCAGCACCTCGTCGTCGATGTGCCCGGCGTCGCGCTCGGCGATGAATGTCTCGCGTTCAGCGGCAAGCATTTCCAGCCGCAGCCGGCGGAAGGCCGAGGTGGGGCTCTCGCCGATGTCCTCGTCGTCGCGGCCCAACCGCTCCCATGCCGCGTTGCGGCGGCGCGTGTTCCAGGCCCGCAGCACCTCGGCCGCGCGTTCGGGCACGTCCGCCCCGGCGGGCTGCGCGGCGAGCAGTTCGTCGAGCCGTTCGGCCGCTGCCCTGGCCGCCTTGTCCTGCGCGGCCGCGGTGGCGACGGCGTCACTGTGCGCTTCGTCGCCTTGCGCGCCCAGCACCCGGATGAACCACGGCAGCGTCAGTCCGTGCAGCAGCAAGGTGCCGACCACGACGACGAACGTCAGGAACACCAGTTGCGGCCGGCCCGGGAATGCATCGCCGGACAGCGTCGTCAGCGGAACCCCGAACGCGGCCGCCAACGACACAACGCCCCTCATACCCGCCCACGCCACGACGAACACCTGAGCGCGCGGCGGCTCCGGCTCACGCCTGCGGATCTCTTTGGACAGCAGCCGCGGCAGATACGTCGAGACGTACACCCACACGATGCGCACGCCGATCACCGCGATGAGCACCGCGGCCGACGAGATCGCGAGCGTCGCCGCCGAGATGCCGCGCAGTTCGCTGATCACTTTCGGCAACTGCAGGCCGATCAACAGGAACGCGAACGACTCCAGCACCAGCTGCAGGGCCTTCCACACGGCCTTGTCCTGCAGCCGCGTGGCGTAGCTGGCCTGGGTTTCGCGCTGGCCGAGCAGCAGCGCGGCCACGACCACCGCGATCACTCCGGAGCCGTGCACCTCCTCGGCCACGAGGTAGATGAAGAACGGTGCCACCAGGCCGATGGCGCTCTCGACCAGCGGGTCGTCGAGCCGCGAGCGGATGAGGTGGACCACCATGCCGAGCGCGCCGCCGACCACCACACCGCCGACCGCGGCCAGGGCGAACGTGCCGAGCGCCGTGCCCCACCCGGCGCCGACGCCGATCGCGGCGGCCAGGGCGACCTTGTAGGCCGTCAGCGCGGTGGCGTCGTTGAGCAGGCTTTCACCGCCCAGCAGGGTCATGGTGCGGCGCGGCAGGCCGAGCCGGCGGCCGACCGCGGTGGCCGAGACCGCGTCGGGCGGGGCCACGATCGCGCCGAGGGTCAGGGCCGCGGCGATCGTCAGCTCGGGAACAGTGTGGAAGGCCACCACGCCGACCACGAACGTCGTCGCGAGCGGCAACCCGACCGCGAGCAGCCCGATCGGGCGGACGTTGCGGCGCAGCGCCACATAGCTGCTCTCCAGCCCGGCCGACCACAGCAGCGGCGGCAGGATCACGAACAGCACGAGTTCGGGCTCGAGATGGACGTCGTCGAAACCCGGGATCGCGCTGCCTGCCAACCCCGCCACCACGAGCGCCAGCGGCGCCGAGACGTCGAAGCGGCGGGCCAACGCGGCCAGCAGCACCGCTGCCACCAGGGCAGCCAGCAGTGAGGCACCCACGTCGTCAGACCTCCTTCGCGTGCCGTCCTTATCCTTGATCAACATGTTGAGGAGATCACGCCGGCGCGAGCAGAGCTCGGCGCCGCGAACCTGTGAGCACCTCTTAGCCGACCGTGAAGCTGGGGCCGAGCCAGAACCCCTCACCCCGGGCCGATGCCAGGAGTGCGAGCAACTCGGCGAGAGTAGCTGGGCACATCTGCGGATGTGCATGACCTGCGGTCACGTCGGCTGCTGTGACTCCAGTCCCCACCAACACGCCACCAAGCACTTCCAGCACACCGGTCACGCCGTCATGCGTTCGGCCGAACCCGGCGAGAGCTGGCGGTGGTGTTATATCGACCATCGCGTTGGTTGACGATCTGGCAGGCTGGGGGATGCGATGAGTGAATCGATTGAGGACGCCGTACAAGAGGCCGACGTAGCCACGGAACCGGAGGACACCACGCCGGAACCAGAGGCGGCAGTCCAGGAACCGCAGGACGACGAGCAGCCGACCGATCCGCGCGCGACCGTGATGTTGTTGGGCGCCGGTGAGCTGAGCCGTGAGCTCGCGTTGGCGTTCCAGCGGCTGGGTGGCGTCGTCGTCGCGGTCGATCGGTACCACGCGCCCGCACACGGCGTGGCGGACCGGTCGGCGGTGATCAAGATGAACGACGCCGAGGAACTCGCGGCGCTCATCGAGCGGGAGAAACCGCGCTACGTCGTGGCGGAGTCCGGCGTGATCGCGGCTGACGCACTGGTCGCGACCGCCGAGCGGGGCGACATCGAGGTGCTGCCGACGCCGCGCAGTATCCGGCTCAGCCAGGACCGCGAGGGCCTGCGCCGGCTGGCTTCCGACGAACTCGGGCTGCCGACCGTGCCGTTCTGGTTCGCGGGTTCGGTCGAGGAACTCGGTGCCGTCGCCGAGCACGCCGGCTATCCGCTGGTGGTCAAGCCCGTCGTGGGCGCGTTGCGCGACGGCGAGTCGGTGCTGCTGCGTCCCGACGACATCGAACCGGCGTGGCAGCGCGCGACCACCGCGGGCCGGATCGCGCACAGCCGGGTGCTGGCGGAATCGGTCGTCGAGGTGGACTACGAGGTCACGCTGCTGGCCATCCGCACCACCGGTCCGGCCGGGCCGGGTGTGCACTTCTGCGAGCCGATCGGCCATCGCCATGTCGACGGTGACGTGCTCGAGGCCTGGCAGCCTCAACAGATGCCGCCCGCCGCGCTGGACTCCGCGAAGTCGATCGCCGCGCGCATCGTCAACTCACTCGGCGGGCGTGGCGTCTTCGGCGTCGAGCTGCTGGTGCAGGGCGACGACGTGTACTTCTCCGACGTCCGCATCCGGCCGCACGACAGCGGCCTGGTCACGCTGCGCTCGCAACGGCTCTCCGAATTCGAGCTGCATGCCAGGGCCATTCTGGGGCTCGCGGTCGACACGATCATGATCTCGCCGGCCGCCGCCGAGGTCAGCTACGGCGGCGCCGACGCCGAAACCCCCGACGAGCTGTCCACGAACGTCACCGCGGTGCTGGCCGAGGCGCTGGCCACCTCGGAGAGCGACGTGCGGCTGTTCGGCCGTCCCGACGAATCCGATTCCCGGCGCCGCCTCGGTGTGGCGCTGGCCACTGCTCCCGACGTGATCGTCGCGCGGGACCGGGCCCGCCGGGTCGGCACCGCACTGCGCAAGCTCTGGTAGGACATGGCTGACACGGAGAATTCAGGGGCCGACCGGCCCACCACCACACCCTTCTTCGCCGCGCTGGTGATCATTGTGCTCGTGGTGATCGGCATTGCGCTCGTCAACGTTTTCCAGGGCGACGGGCTGACCGACGAGCAGCAGGTCGGTCGCGCGGCGGTCGGGCAGAACGACGCCATGCAGCGCGAGGATTTCGCCGCCTTCACCGACTACACGTGTGCCGAGCAGCGCGGTACCGAAGCTGATTTCCTTGCCCGCCAGAAGGATTCGGTGGACCAGAACGGTGAACGCTACATCGACGGCGTGACGACGGTTCAGATCGACGGTGAACGCGCGAGCGCCACCATCGTCTATCACTTCAAGAATCAGCCAGACAACAAGATCAACGTGGAGACCGCGTTCGTGCGTGAGGACGGCGAATGGCGGGTCTGCTCGAGTATGGGAGACTCACGCCCGTGAGCTATGCCGGAGATATCACGCCTGAGGAGGCCTGGAAACTTCTGAGCGAGAATCCCGAGGCCGTACTGGTGGACTGTCGCACCGACGCCGAGTGGCGCTTCGTGGGGGTCCCGGACCTGACCTCGCTTCAGCGCGACGTCGTGTACATCGAGTGGAACCGCACCGACGGTAGCCACAACGACGCGTTCGTCGACGATCTGCAGGCGTCGGGTGTCACGCCAGGCGACCGGCCGGTGGTGTTCCTGTGCCGCTCCGGCAACCGCTCGATCGGTGCTGCCGAAGCCGCGACGGCAGCCGGTATCGGGCCGTCGTACAACGTGCTCGACGGTTTCGAGGGCAACCTGGACGAGAACCGGCATCGTGGTGGCACCGGCTGGAAGGCCGTCGGCCTGCCTTGGAAACAGAGCTAGGGGCAGTCATGAGTGAGGTTCCGTCGGTTCGGATCCCGGCAGCCCTGCCGGACGGCGTCAGCCAGGCCACGATCGGTGTGCGCGGCGGCCTGCTGCGGTCCGGCTTCGAGGAAACCGCCGAGGCCATGTACCTGACGTCGGGTTACGTCTACGAGACGGCAGGCGACGCGGAGAAGGCCTTCACCGGTGACATCGACCGGTACGTCTACTCGCGCTACGGCAACCCGACGATCACGATGTTCGAGGAACGGCTTCGCCTGATCGAAGGGGCGCCCGCCTGTTTCGCGACCGCGACCGGTATGGCCGCGGTGTTCACCGCGCTCGGTGCGCTGCTCGGAGCGGGCGATCGGCTGGTGGCCGCGCGCAGCCTGTTCGGTTCGTGCTTCGTGGTGTGCAACGAGATCCTGCCGCGCTGGGGTGTGGAGACCGTGTTCGTCGACGGCGACGACCTCTCGCAGTGGGAAGAGGCGCTGAGCAAGCCCACCCAGGCGGTGTTCTTCGAGACCCCGTCGAACCCGATGCAGTCGTTGGTCGACATCGCCGCGGTCTCCGACCTGGCCCACGCCGCAGGCGCAAAAGTCGTGTTGGACAACGTCTTTGCGACACCGCTGCTGCAGCAGGGGTTGCCGCTCGGCGCGGACGTCGTGGTGTACTCCGGGACCAAGCACATCGACGGGCAGGGCCGCGTGCTCGGCGGTGCGATCCTGGGCGACCAGGAGTACATCGACGGCCCGGTGCAGAAACTCATGCGCCACACGGGCCCGGCCATCAGCGCGTTCAACGCCTGGACGCTGCTGAAAGGCCTTGAGACACTGTCGGTTCGGGTCGACTACGCGAATCGTTCGGCGCAGCGTGTCGCCGAGTTCCTGGAGGGCCACTCCGCGGTGCGCTGGGTTAAATACCCGTTCCTGGAGTCACATCCGCAGTACGACCTCGCCAAGCGGCAGATGCGGGGCGGCGGCACCGTCGTCACGTTCGAACTGGACGCCCCCGACGGCAAGGCGCGGGCCTTCGAGGTGCTCGACAAGCTGCGCGTCATCGACATCTCCAACAACCTCGGCGACGCCAAGACGCTCATCACCCATCCGGCCACCACGACGCACCGGGCCATGGGGCCCGAGGGCCGCGCGGCCATCGGCTTGGGCGACGGCGTGGTCCGTATCTCGGTGGGCCTGGAGGGAACCGAGGATCTGATCGCCGATCTGGACCAGGCACTGGGTTAGCACGTGTCAAAGCAGAGTGCGGCCAAGAAAGCCCGTCGCAAGAAGCGGCAGGCGAGCCGCGACGCGCGCTGGGTGCCGGACGAGGTGGTGCAGCAGCTATCGGCGATCCAGGATGCCGTCGTCGCCGACCTCGCCGAGTTCGATGAGCGAATCACCGAGCGCGGCTGGACTTTTGACGAGGAAGAGTCCGACGACAACTTCGCGATCTGGTTCTACGAACCGTCCGGAAGCGAGGTCGAGGACGGTGTCCCGGTGACATCGCTGTGGCTCGATGCGGCCGAGGACGGCGAACTGGTGCACGTGACGTTCGTCGGCACCGTCGACAAGATCACGTTCACGCACGAGGATCTGTTCGAAAACCTCGACGCGATCGAGGCGTACCGCGTCGGTGACCCCACTCCTTTCTAGCGCGAGCAGACGCGCAGGTACCCGGGAACGCGCATTCCCGGGTACCCACGCGTCTGCTCGGCGGGGTAGTCCGCCGCCATGACCGAGGTGACGCTGCGCCAGCTGCGGTACTTCGCCGTGTTGGGGGAGGAGCTCAACTATCGCCGTGCAGCGCAACGGTTGTTCATCACGCAGCCCGCACTGTCGACCGCGATCAAGCAGCTCGAGCAGGCCTTCGGCGTGGTTCTGCTCAACCGCAACACGCGCGAAGTCGCACTGACCGACCTCGGCGCGGCGTGGCTGCCTCAGGTGCAGCAGGCGCTCAGCGGAGTCGACGCGGTGGTGGAGAACCTGGTGACACTCTCGGGTACCCGGCAGGGGCGGCTGCGGTTCGGCTATCTGATCGGAACGGGCGCCGATCTGTTGTTCCGGATCGTGCGGCACTTCGAAACCGCCTATCCCGACGTCAGTGTCGAGCCGATCGAGTACGACTTCGCCGACCCCACGGCCGGGCTTGCCGATGGCAGTACCGAGGTCGCGCTGATCCGCCCACCCGTGGATCTGCCCGAACACCGGATGCTGATCCTCGACTCCGAGTCATGGGTGGCCTGCCTGCCCCGGGATCATCGGTTGGCCGGTCGTCGTGAGGTCGAGATCGCCGAGCTGCTCGACGATCCGATCGTGTGCGCGCCGCTGACCGCGGGCCCGTGGCGCGACTACTGGATGGCGATGGACGTGCGCGGCAACCGGCCGCCGACGATCGCCGCGGTGGCCGCGACGTACGAGGCCGAGACGACGGCGATCGCGCGCGGGCTGGGCATCAGCTTCACGACGGCGTCGGTGTCGCGGTTCTACGACCGGCCCGGCATCGCCTACGTGCCCATCGTCGACCGGCCGCTCAGCCACGTCGCGCTCGCCTGGCATCCCGGCACGCTCAGCCCGCAGGCCGATGCGCTGGTCAAGCACGTGCAGCAGCAGTGGAGTTTCGGCGACGGCGAAGATGTGGCCGTGCCTGCCACGCAGTACTGATAAACCACAGTTATCAGTCCATCAAAAGATGGAACTTCCGGTGACCGGCCGGTGGCGCTTTCCTTACATCAATCGTTTGTGCCTTACGCCTGACCTGGAGTGATCATGACCGACGCGTTAGATGCCGCGGCTTCACCCACTCATTCGGCCAACCCGGATGCACTCGGTGCCGAGGACGCCAAGCTCGCCCAGTTCGGTTACACGCAGAAGCTGGACCGTTCGGTGGGCAAGCTCGCGTCCTTCGCGATCGGCTTCGCCACCATCAGCGCGACCACCGCGGTGTTCACCGGGTTCGGCGCCGGCTACTTCACGGCGGGCGCGCCGTTCGTGTGGACGCTGCTGCTGGCCGGCGCGGTGTTCTCGCTGTGGGCCTTCATCGCCGCCGACCTGACGGCCAAGATCCCGCTGGCCGGTTACTCCTATCAATGGATCAGCCGGATCAACGGGCCGAGCCTCGGCTGGTTCACCGGGTTCATCGCCCTGATGGGCTGGGTGTGCGGCATGACCGGCGTCGGGTTCATCCTGTCCGGTTATCTCGGTGGCCTGTTCGGCTGGAACATGAGCCAGTCCGAACAGATCCTCGTCGCCATCGGCGTGGTGTTTCTGTGCGTGCTGATCAACATCTACGGCGTCCGGTTCGCCACGATGGTCAACAACATCGGTGTCAGCCTTGAGTTGGTCATCACCGTCGGTGCCACCGCGCTCGTCGCGCTCATCGCGTTCTCGGCACCCGAGAACCACCAGCCGATCTCGGTGTTGTTCACCGGTGGCGAAGCCGGTGACAAGGATTCGTATCTTTTGGCCTGGCTGGCGGCCGCGCTCGGACCGTTCTTCGGGTTGATCGGCGTCGAGTCCGGCGCCGATGTCGCCGAGGAGACCAAGGACGCGCGCCGGGTGGTGCCGAAGACGATGTTCTACGCCCTGGTCACCTCGATCGTCATCGAGCTGCTGATGTACATCGTCTACGTGCTGGCGATCCGCGACGTCAGTGCGGTCGAGGCCAACTCGGCCGCGCCGATCGAAGAGATCATCAACCAGCAGGCCGGCCCCGTCGTCACGAAAATCGTTGTGGCGGTGGCCCTGACGAACATCCTGGCATGCCTGCTCGCCAACATCCTGGTCGCCACGCGGCTGACCTACTCCATGGCGCGCGACAACATGCTGCCGCTCTCACACATCTGGCGCCACGTCTCGCCGAAGACAAAAGCCCCCACCTACGCGGTGATCGGCTTGGGTTGCCTGTCCACGCTGTTGCTGCTCTCGGCCCTGGTCAACGAGAAGGCGTTCAACTACATCATCGGCATCGCGTCGCTGCTGTTCTTCTTCGTCTACATCCTGCAGACCGTCGGCCTGCTGGTCGGGTACCGCAACGGCACCATCCCCAAAGGCGAGCCCGGCACATTCGACCTGGGCCGCTGGCGCCTGCCGCTCTACGTCACCTCGCTCGTGGTGTTCGGCGCAGTCGCGATCGCACTGCTCTTCCTGCCGCAGTTCACCAGCAACAAGTGGGTGTTCCTCGGAGTGGTTGTGCTTGCCGCGATCTGGTGGGCCACCGGCCTCAAAGCGCGGCTGCGGTCAGGCGACGCCGGATCCGACTACGCCAAGACCCATCTCAACTGACCACCCGTGTTGAGTCTGCGTTCACGGCGGCGGCTACTCGCACTTCCGCGCCGTGAGCGCAGAGTCAACGCACATTTATGAAAGGGAATCGAATGACCGTGACCGATCTCGGCACCAGCAATCTCGTCGCCGTAGAACCAGGGGCCATCCGAGAGGACACCCCGCCCGGTTCGGTGATCCAGTACAGCGACTACGAACTCGACACCACGAGCCCGTTCGCCGGGGGCGTGGCCTGGATCGAAGGGGAGTACCTGCCGGCCTCCGAAGCCAAGATCTCGATCTTCGACACCGGGTTCGGCCACTCCGATCTGACCTACACCGTCGCACATGTGTGGCACGGCAACATATTCCGCCTCGGCGACCATCTCGACCGGCTGCTCGACGGTGCCCGCAAGCTGCGGCTCGATCCAGGCATGAGCAAGGACGAGCTGGCCGAGATCACGAAGAAATGCGTCTCGCTGTCACAGCTGCGGGAGTCGTTCGTCAACCTGACCGTCACGCGTGGCTACGGAAAACGCAAGGGCGAGAAGGATTTGTCGAAGCTCACCCACCAGGTCTACATCTACGCGATTCCGTACCTGTGGGCGTTCCCGCCGAGCGAGCAGATCTTCGGGACCACCGCGATCGTCCCGCGCCACGTCCGTCGCGCCGGGCGCAACACCGTCGACCCGACCATCAAGAACTACCAGTGGGGTGACCTCACCGCGGCCAGCTTCGAGGCCAAGGACCGTGGCGCCCGCACCGCCATCCTGATGGACGCCGACAACTGCGTGGCTGAAGGGCCGGGCTTCAACGTCGTCATCGTCAAAGACGGCAAGCTGGCCTCGCCGTCCCGAAATGCCTTGCCGGGCATCACCCGCAAGACCGTGTTCGAGATCGCCGACGCCATGGGCATCGAGGCCGAACTGCGCGACGTGACGAGCCATGAGCTCTACGACGCCGACGAGCTCATGGCCGTCACCACCGCGGGCGGGGTCACACCCATCAACAGCCTCGACGGCGAGCCCATCGGAGACGGCGCGCCAGGACCCCTCACCGTCGCGATCCGGGACCGGTTCTGGGCGTTGATGGATGAGCCGTCGCCGCTGATCGAGGCGATCCAGTACTGAACCCAGCCAGGTCGCCCTAGTCTTGGCGTCATGGCTGATCTACTGACCGGCATTCGCAAAAACCTGCAGCAGGTGTCCGAGTCGGGCCGTGCGATCAAGAGATTGGTCGAAACCGGCGTGCTCGACCTCAAGGATCTCGGCGGCACTGTTCAGGGTGCGAAGCTCGTGAAGGTCTATGGGCCGCAGGCCACGATGGCCATCCAGGGCGGTCGCCGGTTCCCGGATCTGCCCGCGGTCGTCGACGAACGCGGCACGTTGACCTACAAACAGGTGAACGACCAGTCGTGGGCGTTGGCGCGCGGCCTGAAGTCACTCGGAGTATCCGCGGGCTCCGTCGTCGGAATCCTGTGCCGCGATCACCGGGGTCTGGTGCTCGCGATGGCCGCATGCGGCAAGCTCGGCGCCCGCCTGGTGCTGATGAACACCGGCTTCGCCAAGCCACAGTTCGCCGAGGTCTGCAAACGCGAGGGCGTGCGCGTGGTGCTGCACGACAGCGAATTCCTCGGTCTGCTCGACGCGCTGCCCGCCGACCTGCCGCGGATCCTCACCTGGGTCGACGAGGGCGCCGAGCTGCCCGAGGGCGCGCAGACGCTCGACGGCATCATCGCGGCGAACTCCACCGAGCCGCTGCCACCGCCGAGCAAGGCGGGTGGATCCGTCATTCTCACGAGCGGGACCACCGGCCTGCCCAAGGGAGCGCCCCGCGATACGGTGTCGCCGCTGGCGACCGCGCAGATCATCGACCGAATCCCGTTCCCCCGCAAGGGAACAATGGTGATCGTCTCACCGATCTTCCACAGCACGGGCTGGGCGACGTACACGGTCGGTGCCGCATTGGGCAACAAGGTGGTGACGGCGCGGCGGTTCAACGCCGAGGGCACGCTCGAGCTCATCGCCAAGCACAAGGCCGACATGCTGGTGGCGGTCCCGACGATGCTGCATCGAATCGTCGAGCTCGGCCCGGAGATCATCGGCAAGTACGACACGTCTTCGTTGAAGGTGATCCTGATCGCCGGGTCTGCGTTGAGCCCTGAACTGTCCAACCGTGTGCAGGACACCTTCGGCGACGTTCTCTACAACATGTACGGCTCGACCGAGTGCGCGATCGCAAGCATCGCGACCCCCGCCGAACTGCGGCTTGCCCCTGGCACTGCGGGGCGACCCCCGGTGACCTGTGAAGTGGTGCTCTACGACGAGAACGATCAACGCATCGAGGGCACCAACCGCCGTGGCCGGCTGTTCATCCGCAACGGCGCGCCGTTCCAGGGGTACACCGATGGCCGTAGCAAGCAGATCATCGACGGCTACATGTCCAGTGGCGACATGGGCCACTTCGACGCGAACGGCCTGCTGTTCGTCGACGGCCGCGACGACGACATGATCGTGTCCGGCGGTGAGAACGTCTTCCCGCAGGAAGTGGAGAATCTGCTCGAGGAGCGCCCGGACGTCGCGGAGGCGGCAGTGGTGGGCGTCGACGATGTCGAGTTCGGAAAGCGGTTGCGCGCGTTCATTGTTTCCGAGCCGGGTGCCGCGCACGACGCCGCCGACATCAAGCAGTACGTGAAGGACAACCTGGCGCGCCACAAGGTGCCACGCGACGTCGTGTTCATCGACGAGCTTCCGCGCAATGCCACCGGAAAGCTGCTTCGCCGTGTGCTCGTCGAGATGGACGTCGACACTTGAGCCGACGTCCATCCGCGGGCATTGCCTATCAGGCTTCGGCCGGCTCGTAGTCGGCCGACAGCGCGATCTCGCGCCAGGCCTCCTGGTCGCGAGCGGTGCGCTCCACCTTGGCGGCGATCCGGTCGAAGGCGTTGCGGCCGAGCTGGATTCGCTCGGGCAGTGTGTGGTAGGACGGCAGGTCGACGATGATCTTGGCCGCCTTGAGTGGATCGCCGTCCTGGGCGTAGTTGGTGTCGTCGGCCCACTTGCGGGTGACGCCGGAGGTCTCGGCGTAGTCGGCGATCTCGTTGGCCGCGATGGCGAGGCTCGAACCGTCCAGGAAGTTCGTGCGGAACGGGCCGGGCTCGATCGCCACGACCTTGATGCCCAGCGGCGCGAGCTCGTGAGTCATCGCCTCCGACAACCCTTCGACGGCGAACTTCGTCGACGAGTAAACGCCCCAGCCCGGACCGGAGACGAAGCCGCCGACCGAGGACAGGTTGATGATCGTGCCGGAGCGTTGGGCCCGCAGGGTCGGCAGCACTGCGCGCGTCACGGCCAGCAGTCCGAATACGTTGACGTCGTAGACCGCACGCACCTCTTCGTCGGTGGCTTCTTCCACTGCGCCAAGCAGGCCCCGGCCCGCGTTGTTCACCAGCACGTCGATGCGGCCGAACTTCTCGACCGCGGCCTGCACGGCCGCGTCGATCTGAGCGGCGTCGTGCACGTCGAGCGCAACGGCCAGCAGCCGATCGCCCGCGTCGGGAATGGCGTCGTAGACGGCCTGCGGGTTGCGGGCGGTGGCGACCACCGAGTCGCCGCGGGAGAGCGCTTCGCGAGCGATCTCCAAGCCGAATCCGCGTGAGGCGCCGGTGATGAACCAGACATTCATGATGCTCTCCGTTCGATGTGTTCTGGGTGGTACGCACCTGTCAACATCGCGATCTTTGCGGCTGATTGCCGTGAGCGCGCCCCGATGAACCTAGGTCTGGCAGTCCTAGGTTCGATAATGATCGCCATGACGGCATCGAACGAGTTGGGCGAGTTCCTGCGGTCGCGTCGGGCCAGGCTCAACCCGGCCGAGGTGGGGCTGCGCGGCGCCGCCACCAGCCGCCGGGTCGCCGGGCTGCGTCGCGAGGAACTCGCGATGCTCGCAGGCGTCAGCGCCGACTATTACGCCAGGCTCGAACAGGGCCGGGCGCGTAACGTGTCCGAACAGGTCCTGACGGCGGTGGCCGATGCTTTGCAACTCGACGACGTGGAACGTCGTCACCTCAATGACCTCGCGCACCAGAGCGGCGCTGCGACACATCCGGCGCCGAAGGTTCGCGCCGCACTGCGGTCTATGGTCCATGCGCTCGACCCGGTGCCCGCTGTCCTGCACGGCCCGCTGCTCGAGGTGCTTGCGATCAACCGGGCCGGCAAGGCGCTCATCACGGACTTCGACGCGATGCCCGCGGCCGAACGGAACATGGTGCGCTGGATGTTCTTGGATCCCAACGCTCGTCGGGTCTATCCGGACTGGGCTGAGATCGCCGCGCAGATGGTGGCGATCCTGCGGGCCGCCGGAAACGGCCCGGCCCTGGCCGAGCTTGTCGGTGAGCTCACGGCGCAATCGCCCGAGTTCGCGCGGTGCTGGGCCGAGTATCGGGTGTACCAACACACTTACGGGCCCAAGCGATTTCATCATGATGAGGTCGGCACCATGGTGCTCAACTACGAAACACTGCGGCTTCCGGCCGATCCGGGGCTTTCGGTGATCCTCTACACCGCAGATACCGGATCGCCGTCAGCGCAACGGCTTACGGAGCTGGTGAGTTCTTACCGTCCGAGTCGATAACCCCGAGGGCGGCCTGCGCACGATCCTCATAGCTCTTGCGCTTGGCGGCATCGAACTCGAGGAACACGTTGTCCAGGCCGAGCTTCTTGTTGAGCCAGCGGCGCCCCTTCGGCGGCAGCATCTGCGCGGCCTGCGCGGTGAAGCGCAGTGGCGGCGGGACCGAGACGTGGGTCTTGGGCTTGTTCAAAGTCTTGACGATGGCCGCGGCGATCTCCTCGGGTTCGACCGGCTTGATCGCCCCGCCGGACTTGGTGCCCGCGATCAGATCGGTGTTGGTGAACGGCGGCATGATCACCGACACGTCGACCCCGTGCGGTGCCATCTCGTCGGCAAGCGCGGTGGACAGCCCCACGACCGCGTACTTCGCGCCGACATAGACCACCTGACCGGGCAGCGGGATCAAACCCGACAGCGAGGCGATGTTGATGATGTGGCCGCGGCGGCGCTTGACCATGTCCGGCAGCGCCAGCTGGCAGCCGGTGAGCACGCCGTAGACGTTGACCTCGATGTTGGACCGGATCGACTGTTCGCTCTGCTCGAGGAACGGGCCGACCGGCATGACACCGGCGTTGTTGATCAGTACGTCGATGTGGCCGCCGCCGTCGGTGCGGGCCTTGTCCAGGAACGTTGCGAACGATTCGCGGTCGGTGACGTCGAGCGGGTAACCCGAGACCTGGCCGAGCTTGGTGAGCTCGGCGACGGCCGACTCCTGCAGGGCCACGTCACGGTCGCCGATCACGACACGGGCGCCGCGGGCCAGGAGGGCCTTGGCGGTGGCATAACCAATACCGCGAGCGGCGCCGGTGATCGCGATGGTCTTTGCCCTGATGTTGTCCATGGCGGCGAACTTTACACGTGTCAAGTTTTGCAGGGAAGGGGCGGGTGAGGCCTGGGTCACTTGTCGGTCGGACTAGGTAGTATCGAACACATGTTCGAACAATGCGATCCGACGGAGACCCCTGAGTCGTCGGCCATGATCGAGCGCATCTGTTCGTCGTCGCGCCGCGAGAACCGTGAGGCGGCCGGCCGCCTCGCCGCCGTCGCGGAGCTGTTCGCGTACCGGCTGAGCCGGAGTACGGAGTCCGAGGACTGGGCGATCGATACCACCGAGGTCGTCGCCGCCGAGATCGCCGCGGCCCTGCGGATCAGCCAGGAACTCGCGGTGAGCATGATCGGCTACGCCCGCGCAATGCGAGAGCGGCTCCCGAAGATCGGTGCCCTGTTCGAGGCCGGGGATCTGGACCTCGCGATGTTCCGCACGTTGGTCTACCGCACCGACCTCATCACCGATGCCGACGTGCTCGCTGCCGTCGATGCCGAGTTGGCCGCGGCGGTCCCGCGTTGGCTGTCGATGGTCTCGCGCGGACACCTCGCGGCCAAGGTGGACCGAATCGTGAAGCGCCACGATTCCGACGCCGTACGTCGCAGGCGTGAGGCCGCAGCACAGCGTGAGATCTGGATTCACGAGCGCCTCGACGGGCTGGCTGATATCGGCGGTACCGTCTCGGCTACCGACGGCCGTACATTGGATCAGCGGTTGGCGGCACTGGCGGCGACGGTCTGCGAACGCGACCCCCGAACGCAGGATCAGCGTCGCTCCGACGCTGTCGGTGCCCTGTCGATCGGAGCGGACCGGATCGCCTGCCAATGCGGTCAGCCGGACTGCGCCGCGGTGGGCGCACCACCGGCGTCGCCGGTGGTCATTCATGTGATTGCTGAGCAGGCCGCGCTCGAGGGACACAGTGACGTACCGGGCTCGTTCGTCGAAGCCGACGGACTGATACCGGCTGAACAGCTGCCGTCATTGGCGGAATCGGCCAAGTTACGACCCCTGATCCACCCAGGCGATGCACCAGCTGAGCCTGGTTACACGCCGTCGCGGGCCCTGGCCGAATTCGTTCGCTGCCGGGATCTGACGTGCCGGTTCCCCGGCTGCGACAAGTCCGCCGAGACTTGCGATATCGACCATACGATTCCGTACGACGACGGTGGACCGACTCAGGCGGCGAACCTCAAATGCCTGTGCCGACGGCATCATCTGTTGAAAACGTTCTGCGGGTGGCGCGACAAACAACTTCGTGACGGCACCATCATTTGGACTTCGCCGTCGGGTGACATCTACGTCACCACACCAGGATCCGCGCTGTTGTTCCCGACGCTGTGTGCGCCGACTGCGCCGGTCACCGAACGTGTGATTCCCGACGTTCGGCCGCGCACCGCGATGATGCCGCGTCGCACCCGCACCCGAGCCCAAAACCGCGCTGCGCGAATCGAGGCCGAACGGCGCGACAATCGGCGGGATCGCGAACTTCACTACGCGTATTTCGCGGCATTGCCGCCACCGCGCGACGACGTCGACCCGCCGCCGTTCTGAGGTCAGGCGTTGCGGCGATAGTCGCTCGGCGTCACACCGACACGATTCTTGAACGTCGTGGCGAAGTGGCTTGGCGTCGAGAAGCCCACTGCGGTGCTGATATCCGTGACCGACACCGTGGTGGTGGCCAACATTGTCTTCGCCCGCGCGATCCGGCGGTCGAGGACGAACTGGTACGGCGTGGTGTTGAAGGCCGCCGTGAACGCCTTGGTGAAATCGGCGACCGTCATGTCGGTGAGCTCGGCCAGTGTGGTGAGGGTGATCTCGGAATCCAGGCTGTCGTCGAGGTACTCCATCAGTCTGCTGCGGGCCGCCCGGCTCAGGCCGCCGGCTCGCGTGGGGCGTAGGACCGCGAACTGGTCGGTCAGGTGTAACCGCAACGTCTCGGCCAACGAGTCCGTGAACAATCGCGCGAAGATATCCGTGCGGCCGACGGCGGTGCCCATCCGCTCGATCAGCTGGTGGACGAGCGGATCGCGATGCCTGATGCGTGGCGTGAGCTCGCGGTCGCCGAGTAGTGCCGTCGGGATGCTGAGCTCGCAGAATTGCACCGTGTTGCCCTGCGCGAGCGCGGCGTAGCGGTGCCCGGCGGGGATCACCCATACGTCACCGACCTGCGGCACGGTGCGGCCCGACGGGCCACGCTCGAACTCGATCTCCATGGATCGCATCCGGCCGCCGCGGTGTACGACCACGACGTGGTGGGGCTCTTCGAAACACCAGTCGGTGGGTGCCGCGATGCGCTCGGACACGAACCAGAAGTCCACGCCTCCCGCAGTGAACCCGGTGTTGGACAGCATCGTGCGCGGTGTGCGCGGACGCTTTCCGTCCCAGACCGATCGGGCCATCAGCAACAATTCTGACCCGACCTGGGCAAATTTCAAATCATGCTGAGCTTGTCGGGCATACCGACGATTGCTCGGCGTTGAATGTGCCGTGGGTATAAAAACGGTGGTGATGTCTGGACCCGTGCAGTTTGTCGCGGTCGGCCTGGGCGATCCACTGGCCGAACCGCTGCTGGCCGAGCTGGCCGTGGAGTACTCGGGCCGTTACGGCGGCACTGTCGAGCGGGTCCGGACGTGGCTGGACAGCCAGCCCGCACATGAGTTCGCGCCGCCCGGCGGTGGACTGTTCATCGGGCTGCTCGACGGCGACCCGGTAACCGGCGGTGCGTTTCAGCGGTTCGATGACGAGACGGCTGAACTCAAACGGATCTGGACCGCGGCCGGTCATCGGCAGCGCGGCCTGGCCAAGGCGCTGCTCGGCCACCTGGAAGCCGAGATCACCGCTCGCGGTTATCGGCGCGTGTACCTGACGACGGGCCATCTCCAGCCAGAAGCCGAGGCGCTCTATGCGTCTGCCGGCTACACCCGGCTCCGTGAGCCACTGCCGGCCGAAGGTGAGGGCACGGTCTTTCCGATCGCGTTCGAGAAGGTGCTGGCATGACCGTGAACGTGCCGCTGTCGATCCTCGACCTCGCCCCGATCAGTGCGGGCAGCGACGCCGCGACCGCGCTACGCAATACCGTGGACCTCGCCCAGCACGCCGAACAGTGGGGCTACAAACGGTATTGGGTTGCCGAGCATCACTTCGTCGCGGTCGCGAGTTCATCTCCGGCGGTCCTCGTCGGTCAGATCGCGGCGACAACCGAACGGATCCGTGTCGGTACCGCCGCAGTCCAACTCGGGCACACCACCGCGGTTGCGGTCGTCGAGAGTTTCGGCACGCTTGCGGCGTTCCATCCCGGGCGCATCGATCTGGGGGTGGGACGGTCCGGTCAGCGCCGCGCCGAGGCCGCGCGCGAGAAGCCGAAAGAGCCGAAACCACCGCGCGAATGGCAGGAAATCGACGGTGTCGTGGTTCCCGCGCCGTTCGACATCGGAGCGTTGTTGCGCAATCCGCGGTTGCGGGCCCGGATGGCGGTGTTGCAGCAACCGGAAGCGGTCGCACCGGATTTCGCCGATCAGGTCGACGACATTCTGGCGATGCTGAACGGTGATTACGAAGTGGGGACGGCGGTTCCGGGTGCGGGAGCCGGACTGACCCCGTGGGTATTCGGCAGCAGCAAGGGGCAGAGCGCGAGGGTCGCCGCCGCGCGGGGATTGCCGTTCGTCGCGAGCTATCACATCACGCCGGCCACCGCGCTTGAGGCAATCGAGGTGTACCGCAACGGTTTCACGCCTTCGCCGTTCCTGTCCGAGCCGTATGTCGTGGTGTCGGCCGACATCGTGGTTGCCGACGACGAATCCACCGCACGCCGGCTCGCCGCCGGATACGGCCACTGGGTGTACTCGATCCGCGCCGGCGACGGCGCCGTGCCGTACCCCGATTCGGCCGATCTACCACCGCTGACCGACGAACAACGCGAGGTGGTGCGAGACCGCACGGCAACGCAATTCGTCGGCGATCCGGACCAGGTGGCCGACCGGCTCGAAGCGCTGCAACGCCTCACCCGTGCCGACGAACTCGTCGTCACGTCGGTCACACACCACCACGAAGATCGGCTGCGATCACACGAATTGATCGCCAAGCGCTGGGGTCTTTGACAGCTTTGGCCTATAGGCTGACCCGAAGGTGTCAGACACCGGCTGGGGGTGTGTTTGCCGAGTCCGCAGGTAATCGTCGGATCGCTGCTGCTGGCAGCGGCTGTGCTGGTGTTCGCCTTCGGCATCGCGCTGCGGCTGTTCATCGGACGCAGGGCCGATTCCGATCGCATGCGGCGCCGGATGTTCGCGTTCCGCCGAACCGCGGTGGCCCGGGTGTTCTTCGGGCAGATCGACGATGACGAGGTGTTCGACCCCGACGAACTCGATCAGATGGTGCTGATGCCGACGATCGTGCTCGCGTGCGGTCTATGCCTGACGGGCTTTTTCTTGCTCGGGTACAAAGTGCTGACTTAGTGCGCAACCTCATTTACGGTTCGTTCGTCACGGTTATGATTCCCGTTTAGCAGGGTGAGAACTTGGCTGAACGCGTGGGTGACCTGGGTGCCGGTGCCAAGCAATGTGCCTGCCTCAAGAGTGCGGGAGTTTGAACGGGGCGGCGGCTCCCGCGTCGATGACTGTCGTCGTACCGGTGATGTACCGGCTTTCGTCCGAAGCTAGGTATAGCACTGCGTTAGAGACGTCGATTGGATCGACCCACGGCACCGGGAGTGCGTTCATACCGGCCATGATTACGGCTGCGTCGTCCCGTTCGGTACTTCGCCCGCCAGTGAACAGCGCCAGGGTTGCGGGATTGGACACCATAGGCGTGTCCACGTTGGCGGGATGTACCGAATTCACCCGGATACCGTGCGGCGCCAATTCGATTGCCAATGCCCTCATCAGGCCGGTGACGCCGTGTTTGGCCGCAACGTAGTGGGCTAGGTTGGGAAAGGCGATCAAGCCGGCCAAGGAACTGGTCAGGATGATTGATCCGCCCCGTCCGTGTTCGATCATGGACGGCGCAACTGCCTTTACGGTTTTCCAGACGCCCGTCAGATTGATGTCGAGCACGGTCTGCCAGTCGGCCTCGTCGATGTCCAGGGCAGAAGCGAAGCTTGTGATGCCGGCATTGGCAACGACGATGTCGATAGGACCGAACAAATCCACGGCCTCGCGAACCGTATCTTGCAATTCGCTCAAGTGGCGGACATCGACGACGCGTCCCATCGCTCGGCGTCCGAGAGACTCCACATCCCTGACCGTGTGCGCGAGGTCGTCGGGTGTCCCCAAACCGTATGGTGCGGTGGCGATATCGGCACACACATCGACTGCGATGATGTCGGCGCCTTCTTCGGCCAGCTTGATGGCGTGGGAACGTCCCTGTCCACGTGCGGCGCCGGTGATCAACACCACCTTGTCAGGAGTTCGGGCCACTGGTTACTCCATTCTCGAATCAGTCACGTCTGTGGGAGCACGTCAGGCGATGGGCTGCTTGCCGGGTCGTAGGACTGCGCGTTTGCCGTTGCTCCACCATCGATTGCGAGCACGGTGCCCACCACGAATGAGCTCCGTTTCGAGGACAACCAGACGACGGCCTCGGCCACTTCCTCAGGGGTACCGAACCGCTGCAAGGGCTGAGGCGCCATCAGATGGCTGCGCTCAACCGCTGACAGGGGAGCTACCAGCGGCGTTTCTATCGCTCCCGGTGCGACCGCATTGATCCGGACCCCCATGTTGGCGTATTCGCCAGCCGCGGTCTTGGTCAATCCCACCACGCCGTGCTTGGCCGCGACATAAGGGCCGGTCAGCAGACTTCCCACCAGCCCCGACTCCGACGCGGTGTTCACGATGGTGCCGCCGCCATGTCGCGTCATGTGGAGGATCTCGTATTTCATGCACAGCCAGACTCCCTTGAGATCGACAGCGACAACGCGGTCGAACTCCTCTTCGGACACGTCTGCGGTGAAGCCAAAGCTCCCGATGCCGGCGTTGTTGTGTGCGAAGTCCACGCGCCCGAAATGCGAAAAGGTCGAATCGACCAGGTTTTCCACTGATTCGGCACTTGTGACGTCCACAGCGACGAACGTGGCTGTCCCGCCCGCCTCTTCCACCAACGCAACAGTGTGAAGTGCTTCTGCACGGGAACGTTCCAGGTCGGCCACCACGACACTGGCGCCGAGCCGGCCGAACGCGACCGCCGAGGCGCGGCCAATGCCGCCGGCGGAGCCCGTGACGAGGCCGGCCTTGCCGGCAAACTCGCCAGCAGTCATGAATGCCTCCTTCCACACGACCTGAGTGGATCGACGTTCAGTCGATGATTGAGGACTGCACGAGGTCGGCGTATCGCTGGTGGCGTTCCCAGCTGTAGGAATCCTCCATTAGGCCCGCCGACAGGAATACATAAGTGATGTCGCGCTCCGGGTCGACCCAGAAGCAGTTTGACCCGGAGCCGATCCCGCCGAATGTCGTTGGTGAGGAGAGGAGTCCGAACGCATGTGGGAAGACGCCAGTTCCCCGAACGTAGAATCCGAGCCCGAGATTTGCGGGCATGTCCGGCCATCCCCGCATTTCGCGTGCGTAGTCCCACAGACTGTTCGGCAGGTCTCCCGTGGCGATCGTCGTCGCGAGCCTCAGGATGGCGGGGCTCAACACTCGAGTTCCGTCGAGTTCGCCACCACGGCGGCAGGCTTCTGCGAACCTGTACCAGTCATATGCCGTTGTGTAGGCACCCCCTGCCGGTATCTCGACACCGTCGATGGCCGACGCTGCGCCCACGCCCTCAAGTAGCTCCGGAGCGAACAGTGCCGGTCCTCGGTCGCGGACCACGAGCGGGACGGCGCGCTCGGCCAGGTCCGCTCGAAGTCCGAAGCCGAGCGAGGTGTCGACCATCCCGAGGGGTTCGATCAGGTCATCGTTCAAGATCTGTCCAAACGTCCGCGTGTGGCCGTCGAGTCGTCGGACGATCTCTGCCAGCACGCTCTGTCCGACCACCGCGGAGTAGCTGATGGTCGTCCCCGGAACCGACTGGGGGACCATGCTGCACACCGCGGCAGTCGTCGCCTGAATGCTGCCAAGCACTTCGGGCGGCAGGGGCGCCCCCAGGGGTAGGCCGGCCTTGTGAAGCAGAAGGTCGGCGATGGTGGTGTTTCCTTTGCCGACCGCCCCGTACTCGGGAATGATCTCGCGGACCTGCGTGGTGAACGCTATCTCGCCGCGGTCGATACGTTGTAGCACAGCGGAATTGGTCATCGCCTTGAAGATGGACATCGTGACGAAGACCGAATCGAGTCGTACCGGCCGCTTTTCCGCTCGGTCGGCGTAGCCGATCGCTTCGTGGAGGACGATCTCCCCGCGGCGCGCTACCAACACCACCGCGCCGTCGAACTTCTCCTGCGCGACATCGGCCTTGATGGCGGCGGGTAGCAGCGCGAGGCGTTCAACGTCGACGCCGACGTCAAGTGAAGTTGCCGATGTCATGGTGTTCCCTCTCGTCCAGCTCGTCGCGGTCGCGTTCGTTCGCACGCCGCGAACGGGGCCGGCTAACGCAGCCCGCCCACCACAGTGGCGCGTCACGAGCTCGGCGCACACGGGGTAAAACACCTGTGTTGATACCTGTTCACGTCCCTGCCGACCTGCGGACCAGGGCCAGGTCAGCTCGCTTCCCCGTCAGAGGCTGTGTTCGCCTGAACCCACAACACGACCTGCGTGCGCGACCCGACGCCGAGCTTGTTCAGGATGCGTTCGACATGGCCGTCGACCGTGCGGCGGGAGATCACAAGCTGATCGGCGATCTCACGGTTACTGAGCCCCTTTGCGACGAGCGCCGCGATCTCCCCTTCCCTCTTGGTCAGTGGCGACGAACCCGGAACCGGAACGGATGCGTTGTCATCGCTCGTGCCCAACGCGAAGTTGACGGCACCTTCGATCGTGAACCCAACAGGCTGTGCGCTCAACCGCTCGAAAACGGCGGTACCCAAGGCCGACTTCACTCGAGTGGTTGACGTGAGCGAGTCCCGCTCGATCTGTGGGCCGAATGCCGCGACCGATGTCCCGAGTCGGTGCCACACCGCAGCGGCTGCTCCGAACAACTTCGCCGAATGCGAGTGGTCTCCAGCGTCTTCGGCACCCCAGGCAAGGAGCTCGATCGACAGCGCAGTGCAGATCTTGTCCTTGAAGTCACGTTGAATCTGAAGGGCTTGTCGCGCTGCGTCGACCGCGATCCCGGTTCGACCGAGGTGGAAATTCGCGACGCTCGACACCCATAACGCGTACGCCTTGTTCCACTGTTCGCCGTGGTGGTTGGCGGTCCGAATGACATCCTCACATGTGCGTAAGGCGGCCTCGGGTTGACCGTCATAGGTTTGGGCCATCGCCAGTTGGAAGGAAGCGGTGAGAGCGGCCGCGACGTCGCCGACGGCAGAGTGTATGGCGAGCGCTCGTTCGAAGAGTTCGATCGCCTCGCGGGTCCGACCGCAGAAAAGCGCGTGCAGCGCGGCCCAGTGGTCGTGATGTGCCCGCAGTTGATCATTGCCAAGTGCCGACGCAACGGTGGCGCATTCATCGAGGTGCGCGCGAGCCCCTTCGCGGTCGCCTTGGATGAGCGCCGTCCAAGCAGTCACCCACAGGACGTTGCCCCGGTCGAGACTCGGTGATGGCAACCGTTGCAATAGCCGCTCCAGACGAATACGTCCATCTGAGAGATGGCCGCCGGCGATCCAGTGGTAGCGCAGTGCCACAGCGAGGGCGGCCGCTTCGTTGAGTTCGTCCTCACGCAGTGACCAATCCAGGGCGGCCATGAGGTTGGAGTGATCGGGACGCAACTCTGCGAGCCGCTCGGCCTGTCGCGCACTGAACCAGCGCTCGGCGTAGCGTTGTGTGCGCTGCAGGAAGTGATCGCGGTGTCGGCGATAGACGGCGTTCTTCGCGCCGATGGCACCGAGCAATTCGTGTCCGTACTCGCGTACCGTCGTCAATTGCGAATACCTCAGTGTGGTGCCCGAGCGGTCAACGCTGATAAGTGATTTCGAGATCAATCCATCGAGAACTTCGATGACGTCGTCGCGTTCGAGTGCGTCGTCGCTGCAGACTGTCTCCGCCGCGTCGAGGTCAAAGCTCCCCAGGAACACCGAAAGTCGGGCCCAGAGTAGGCGTTCGGACTGAGAACACAGACCATAACTCCAGTCTATGAGCGCACGGAGTGTCTGCTGCCGTGGCAGCGCGAACCGATCTCCGCCGGTGAGCAGGTGGAAGCGACGATCGAGTCGTTCGACAAGCTGCGACGGAGACAGCGACCGCAATCTGACCGCGGCGAGCTCGATCGCGAGTGGGATGCCGTCAAGCTGCATACAGATCTGGGCGATGTCATCGGCGTTGCGATCGGTCAGCTTGAACCCGGGCACGACGCTCTGTGCTCGCTCGACAAGCAATGTGACCGCTTCGTAGACAGCCAGTGTTCGTGCCTGATGACCGGTTGACGCAGTCGGGATGCTCAGCGGCGGCAACTCGAACGTCGCCTCACCACCAATTCCAATCGGTTCGCGACTGGTGGCGAGGACATGAACCTCTGGGGCCGAGGTCAGCACTGTGCCAACGAATTCTCGAACGGCATCGAGCAGGTGCTCGCAGTTGTCCAGGACGATCAACGTGTGACGATCGCGCAGGTGATCGACGATCTTGTCGATCACCGCCCGGTTGGACTGATCGGTCACGCCGATCGCGGCCGCAGCGGCGGAGGAGAAGGCCTCCGGATCTCGGACGGACGCCAGATCGATCCATCGATACGAGTCCCGAAAAGCCCGTGCCGAGCGCAGGGCCACTTCCTCGGCGAGCCGCGTCTTGCCCACTCCGCCGGGGCCGAGCACAAGCACCAATCGTGACTGCTGGAGTCGGGCCCGGGCTTCGTCGATCTCGCGGCGACGCCCGATGAAGCTGGTCAGGGACCGTTGATGTCCTCTTCGGCGGTTCAGTGTCCTCTTCCGATCACGGCTGTTCAGGTGCTGGCCAGCCCGAAGATACCGCACGAGATGTGACGACGAACACAGGTACCGAACCGGGTGGTTTACCCCACGCGGGGCAGGTGCCTGGTCAGCCATCGTCGACGACAGGCATCGGTCTCGTTCTCCTCAGGAGACGGCGCCACCGACGGTAAGGAGCAGAAACCTCAATGGAACAAGCAAGTCCGTCAGAACCGGAAGTCGACGTCGTAGTGGTCGGAGCTGGATTTGCCGGTCTCTACGCGGTGCACAAAGTGCGCGACAAGATGGGGCTGTCCGTACGCGCGATCGAAGCAGGCGCTGACGTCGGCGGCACCTGGTTCTGGAATCGCTACCCGGGTGCGCGTTGCGATATCGAGAGCGTGCACTACTCCTACTCGTTCGACGACGGCCTGCAGCAGGAATGGCAGTGGACCGAGAAGTTCGCCGGTCAGCCGGAGATCTTGCGTTACCTCTCCCATGTCGCGGACCGTTTCGACCTGCGGAAGAGCATCAGTTTCAACACCCGGGTAATCGCGATGCACTGGGATGACGAGTATTCGGTGTGGAGGGTGACCCTCGACTCGGGCGAGGTGGTGACGAGTCGCTTCGTCATCTCCGGCGCAGGCAATCTGTCAGTTCCGAAGACTCCTGAGTTCGGAGGGATCGAACGGTTCCGGGGGCAGGTGCTCCTCACCGGCAATTGGCCCCACGACAAGGTCGACTTCGAAGGCCGGCGTGTCGCCGTAATCGGCACCGGCGCCAGTGGCATCCAGGCCATTCCGCTGATCGCCGAGGAAGCGGCAGAGTTGGTCGTGTTCCAACGCACTCCCAACTTCGCGACACCACTGGGCAATGGACCGATCGATACCGATGAAGTCGCCGACGTCAAAGCGCGTTACGCCGACGTGCGGGACGCCGCACGAAACCACTTCCTCGGTGTGCCCTTTACCGACGTTCAGCTGTCTGCTCTGGCAGTCAGTGCCGAGGAGCGTCGGCGAGTGTTCGACGAGCGCTGGGACGCGGGTGGCTTTCGGCTGTTCATCGATGCCTTTGAGGACATTCTGTTCGATAAGGACGCCAACGACACCGTTGCGGAGTATATCCGGATGCGAATCCGCGAGCGGGTGACGGACCCGGCGACGGCACGGCTCCTGGCTCCCGAAGGGTATGCATACGGCACCAAACGCCCGCCATTGGAAACGAACTATTACGAAGCCTTCAACCGAGATAACGTGAAGATCGTCGACGTCAAATCGTATCCGATCGACGAGATCACCGAAGTTGGCGTACGGGTCGGCGACACCGTTCATGAGGTCGACACGATCGTGCTTGCGACCGGATTCGACGCTATGACGGGCCCGCTGTTGGCGATGGACATCCGGGGGCGGGCTGAGCTCCGCCTCGCCGACAAGTGGGTGGACGGACCGCGTACCTATCTCGGCCTGATGATCTCCGGCTTTCCCAACTTGTTCACCATCACCGGTCCGCAATCGCCGTCGGTGCTCTACAACATGCCGCTCGCGATCGAGGACCACATCGAATTCGTGGCTGAGGCAATGACTTACATGCGGGAGCGCGGACTTGACGTCATCGAGGCGACGGCGCAAGCCGAAGAGCGGTGGGGACACCTGACCAACGAAATCGCTGAACAGACTCTGCTGCCGAACACTGATTCCTGGTATATGGGCGCCAACATTCCCGGCAAACCCCGCGTCTGCATGGTCTATCTCGGCGGGGCGCCCGCATACCGGGCAGAGTGCGCGAAGGTCGTCGAACAAGGTTATGCCGGTTTCGATTTCGCGCCTTCCACAAGAGATGTGGGTTCATGTCTGGCAGGCCGGTGAGTGATGTGTTCTCCCGCTATGCCAGCGGCGTCACGGTGGTCACTTGCCGCAACGCTAACGGACAACCTCACGGCGCGACGGTCACGGCGTTCGCGGCCGTATCCCACACGCCTTACCTGTGCCAGGTGGCGATGGCGAAGAGGTCCCGTGCTTGCCAGTTTCTCGATCGGCAGCCGTTCGCGGTCAATTTCCTTGGATCCGAGCAGATGCCAGTTGCGATGCACTTCGCCGGGCGACCTGTGGATCCGGCGCCGACCCTCGTCGAGGGTCGCGTCGCACCGGTGCTCACCACGGCACTGGCCACGGTCTCGTGTCGGCCATGGGCCACCTACGACGCCGGTGACCATCTGATCTTCATCGGCGAGATCATCGACGCACAAGTGGCCGAGGGTGACCCGCTCCTCTATTACCGGCGTGGATTTCACGGGCTGTCATCACTGAGTCAGTCCGACGCCTGGTCGGGATGCAGCGACGACCCTCTCACCGGTTGGTTCGACGAGAACGCCTCGTTCATCCCGGCACACACCCTCCCTGTCAGCTCGCCTATCGCCTGAACCGCCCACCACAGAAGGAATTAACGATGACGACCCTCCAAACCGGTGAAGTCGATCCCTCCTCGACCCCTCTGCTCACGGCCAATCCCGTCGTCGACGCGGCGGCACGCGCAACGGCGCGTTTCGCCGATAGACCGATGACCGGCGACGAGTACATCGAATCGTTGCGGGACGGTCGAGAAATCTACTTGCACGGTGACCGCGTCGAAGACGTCACCACCCATCCAGCCTTCCGCAACCCAATCCGGATGGTGGCACGGTTGTACGATTCGCTTCACGCCGGCGCCCTGGTGGACACGGTGGCCACCGTGACCGACACCGGCAGCGGGGGCCGAACGATGCCTTTCTTCAAGGCATCACGGAGCTCGGAAGATCTGCTCAAAGAGCGCGACGCCATCGCCGCCTGGGCGCGTATGACCTACGGCTGGATGGGGCGCAGCCCCGACTACAAGGCGAGCTTCCTGGGCACGCTGCATGCCAACAAAGAGCTGTATGCACCATTCGAGGACAACGCCGAGCGCTGGTATCGGGAGTCTCAGGAAAAGGTCCTCTACTGGAATCACGCCATCATCAACCCGCCCGTGGACCGGCACCTGCCCCCGGACGAAGTCGGCGACGTCTTCATGAAAGTCGAGAAGGAGACCGACGCCGGGTTGATCGTCTCGGGAGCCAAGGTGGTGGCGACCGGTTCGGCGATCACCAACTACAACTTCATCGCTCATTACGGTCTTCCGATCAAGAAGAAGCAGTTCGCGATCATCTGCACGGTGCCAATGGATGCGCCGGGGATCAAGTTGATCTGCCGGTCATCCTTCACCCAGACCGCCGCGGTCATGGGCACGCCGTTCGATTACCCGTTGTCGAGCCGGATGGACGAGAACGACACCATCTTCGTGTTCGACAAGGTACTCGTGCCGTGGGAAAACGTGTTCATGTACGGCGACGTAGAGAAGATCAACGCGTTCTTTCCGCAGTCGGGGTTCCTCCCGCGTTTCACCTTTCAAGGTTGCACCCGATTGGCCGTCAAGCTCGACTTCATTGCGGGCTTGCTGCTCAAAGCGCTGGATGCCACCGGAGCCGGCGGGTTTCGCGGCGTGCAGACCCGCGTCGGCGAGGTGATCGGGTGGCGAAACCTGTTCTGGTCGTTGACGGAATCGATGGCTCGTGATCCCGAGCCGTGGGTGGGCGACACGGTAATCCCCAAACTCGAGTACGGGCTAACTTATCGGATGTTCATGATCCAGGGCTACCCGCGGGTGAAGGAGATCATCGAGCAGGATGTTGCGTCGGGTCTGATCTACCTGCCGTCGAGCGCGGCGGACTTCAAGAGTGCCGACGTTCGCCCTTACCTCGACAAGTACGTGCGCGGATCAGACGGGATGACCGCCGTTCAACGCGTGAAAATCATGAAAGCACTGTGGGATTCGGTGGGTACCGAGTTCGGCGGCCGCCACGAACTCTACGAGCGGAACTACTCGGGCAACCATGAGAACGTCAAAGCCGAGCTGCTCTTCGCAGCGCAGAACCGCGGCGGGGTCGCGCAGATGAAGGGCCTCGCCGAGGCATGCCTTGCCGAATACGACCTGGATGGGTGGACCGTGCCGGACCTCGTCGGCAACGACGATGTGTCCTACTTCGGCGCCCGATAGATAACGGGTACGGGTCAGGCGTCATGGCACTGGACAAAGACGTCGCGACGCTGTTGCGCGCGATGAGCGAACAGGGTCTCAGATCGTTCGAGCAACTTTCCGTAGCTGAGGCACGCCAGGTCGTTTCGACCTTTGTCGGACTCCAAGCGCCTCCGCAAGACGTTGCCGAGGTTTGGGAGACCACGTATCTCAGTGACGGGCTGACGGTGCCGTTGAGCGTCTACGTCCCCGACGGGAATCGGCCGCACCCAGTCGTGCTCTACTTCCATGGTGGCGGGTTCGTCGCGGGTGATTTGGCGGTCGTCGACGAGCCCGCACGGTCGGTCGCCAACGGTGCCGAAGTGATCGTGGTGACCGCGAGCTACCGGCGCGCCCCCGAATACCGTTTCCCCACGGCTGTCGAAGACTGTTGGGCCGCACTCGGCTGGGTCGTCGACAACGTCGCGCGATACGGCGGGGATCCGCAGAACATCGTGTTGATGGGCGACAGCGCAGGCGGCAATCTGGCCGCGGTGACCGCGCTGCAGGCTCGCGATCACGGTGTCTCGGCATTGCGCGGGCAGATACTCATCTATCCGATCATTGATCCGGCGGCCGACTTCCCATCCCGTGGCGCATTCGCCGCGGGCCCACTGCTGACGGGTGCCGGTCTCGACTGGTTCTGGCAGCAGTATCTCAACGGTCCAGAGGATGCGAAAAACCCCTACGCGGTGCCGACCAACGCGGCACGATTCGACGGCCTACCTCCCACGTTGCTCCTGACCACGGAGAACGAGGTCTGCCGCGACGAAGCCGAGCATTATGGCGACCTACTCCGCGACTCCGGCGTCCACGTGCGCTCACGTCGGTTCGACGGGCTAATCCACGGCGTGTTCTGGATGTCGGCAGCCGTTCCGCGCAGCGTCGAACTGCTGTCCGAGATCGTCAGTTTCATCGCCTCGACGTCTCATCAGCCACGTTAGGGCTACGTCCTAACCGTGTCGCGCGGTCGCCTGCTCAGCCGCGCGGGCGATCGAGCCGCGCCACACCGACCCGTGGCCGGGCAGCAACACGTCGGTGTCGAGCATGCCGAGCGCGCTGAGGCTGCGCAGGCAGCCGTCCTCGTCGTGGTTGAACACCGATGGCAGCAGCTGCGGGCCGATCCCGCGCAAGAGCGGATGGCCCGTCACGATCGCGTCGCCGCTGACGAGCACTCCGTCGACGATGTACGAGCAGTGCCCGCCCGTGTGTCCCGGGGTGGGAATGGCCACCGGTGAACCGGGCAGTCCGGCCGCCACCTCGTTGCTGAGCGGCTGTGTCGTGGGGATACCGGCGTGGTTCATCCCGCCTTTGGCGGTGATGGTGGCCGACCACTTGAGCCACCGGGGTTGCCAGATTTGTCGCACCACATCGGCAGGCGACGCTTGCTCGAGATACTCGCGCTTGGCGTGCCCGACCTCGTTGGCGTGGCAAAAAACCGGTGTGCCATGAGTTTTCGCGAGCCATATGGCAGTGCCGAAGTGGTCGATGTGGGCGTGGGTGAGCAGGACGGCCTTGATGTCGTCGACGCCGAAACCCAGCTGCCGCACCGAGCCCAGCACGTCCTCGCGCTGTCCGGGGAAGCCCGCATCGATCAGCAGGACACCGTCAGCGTCGGTAACCAACGTCCAGTTCACGAGGTCGGTCTGCGCGAAGTGGACGTGCTCGGTGATCGCACTGAGGGCTGCTGCCATGCCGCGAGTGTAGGCACAGGAGTAGAAACGAACTCGTGGCTGAACTGAAACTGGGATACAAGGCATCGGCGGAGCAGTTTGCCCCGCGGGAACTGGTCGAGTTGGCGGTCGCCGCCGAAGCGGCCGGCATGGACAGCGCGACAGTCAGTGATCACTTCCAACCGTGGCGCCACGAAGGCGGGCACGCGCCGTTCTCGCTGGCGTGGATGACGGCGGTGGGGGAGCGGACCGAGCGGCTGAAGCTTGGCACGTCGGTGCTGACACCGACCTTCCGTTACAACCCGGCGGTCATCGCACAGGCCTTCGCGACGATGGGATGTCTGTACCCGGGGCGGATCTTCCTCGGCGTCGGCACGGGCGAGGCACTCAACGAGATCGCTACGGGCTACATCGGCGAATGGCCCGAGTTCAAAGAACGGTTCGCGCGGCTACGTGAGTCGGTCAAGCTCATGCGTGAGCTGTGGCTCGGCGACCGTGTCGATTTCGAGGGCGAGTACTACAACACCAAGGGCGCCTCGATCTACGACGTGCCCGAAGGCGGCATCCCGGTGTACATCGCCGCGGGCGGCCCCGTGGTGGCCAAGTACGCGGGCCGGGCCGGTGACGGGTTCATCTGCACCTCGGGCAAGGGCGAGGAGCTCTACAAGGACAAGCTCATCCCGGCCGTGAAAGAGGGCGCCGAGGCCGCAGGCCGCAACGCCGACGACATCGACCGGATGATCGAGATCAAGATCTCCTACGACCCGGATCCCGAGAAGGCACTGGAGAACACGCGGTTCTGGGCGCCGTTGTCGCTGACGGCCGAGCAGAAGCACAGCATCGACGACCCGATCGAGATGGAGAAGGCCGCCGACGCACTGCCCATCGAGCAGGTGGCCAAGCGCTGGATCGTCGCGTCCGATCCGGACGAGGCCGTCGAGAAGGTCGGCCAGTACGTCACGTGGGGCCTCAACCACCTGGTGTTCCACGCACCCGGACATGATCAGCGCCGCTTCCTCGACCTGTTCAAGAACGACCTGGAGCCGCGGCTGCGCAAGCTCGGCTGATGATCCGGCTGATCGCGACCCTCTTCGGAGTGGTCGCGTTCGGTATCGCTGCTGTCGGCCTGGCGGTGCGCTATCTGCCGCTGGGCCGCCACAGTGTCTTGCTCGCGGCGACCGCTTCGCCGTACCTCATGCTGGCGGCTCCGGTGGCCGTGCTGCTGCTCGCGTTGAGCCGCCGATGGGTGCTGACGGCGCTCGCGGTGCTGCTGGCACTGGCGTTCGTCGGTATTCAGACGCCGCACTATCTCGGCCCAGAACCGGCCGCGGCGCCGTCCGCGTCGGTGCGGGTACTCACGTCGAATCTCGGTATGGGACTGGGTGATCCGGCGGCCGTGGTCGCGTCGGCGCGGAAGTCGGCCGATGTCGTCGTGTTGCAGGAGCTGACACAGGAGGCGGCCGACGGGCTGGCCGCAGCCGGCCTCGACGACACCTTCCCGCACCGGATCAGCAATCCGGAACCGTTGGCCGGCGGCATCGGCATCTGGAGCCGATTCCCCCTGGTCGACACGGCTCACGTCCCCGGCTATTCCCTGGCGATGGTGCGGGCGCGGCTGCAGGTGCCCGACGTGGCCGTGACTCCGATCGTGCTGGGCATACATTTCGCCGCACCGTGGCCTGCGCCGATCGGTCCGTGGGCCCAGGACATGGAGAAGTTCCCGACGCTGCTGCGCGAACTTTCGCGCGAAGCCGACAGCGGCGCGGTGATCGTGGCGGGCGACTTCAACGCCACGCACGACATGCTTCCGTTCCGCAAGCTCCTCGATACGGGCTATCGCGACGCCGGTGAACAGGCCGGTGCCGGGATGGCGCGCACGTTTCCGGTCGGCCCGCGGCGGGTGCCCGCTATCGGCATCGACCACGTGCTGTTGCGCAACGCCAACGCAACCGCCGTACGGCGCGAATTCATACCGGGCGCCGACCACATGGCGCTGGTCGCCGACGTGGAGATCCCGAACTAACACGGCGCGGCGCTGAGTGTGCGGGTTCGTACGCGCACCTCGGCTCAGACTCAAGTGGTGGCTGCAACACCTTGATTCGAAGGGTGTTGCTTTTATGGGTTTCCAGACGGGGTTTCGTG
>NZ_LQQA01000017.1 GCF_002101965.1 Mycolicibacterium wolinskyi | reverse complement strand
ACCCGGCCCACCCGGTCCCTGACAATTGCCGAAATCACACGACGGCCGACCGGGTTGCGCTGCCGACACGCCGGCGCCGAGCGCCAACGGCGCCGCTCCCAGCGCGACGATGAGGGCGGATGCACAGGTCAGACGCTTGATGTTCATGTCCAGCTTCCCTTCGAGCGGGTGAGGTACCCGACCGAGCGAAGGCTATTTAGCTCAGCTGTGTATTCCCTATGTGTGGGTTAGGTGACCGCTAGGCGTCACCACCGGTGTTTTTTGACGGGTTCGTCACGCTCCGACACGCCCGACACGCCGTGACCAGCGAAAATTTTCTTGTCGCGGCCGGATGGCGGGCCCGTGCCGGTGGCCGTCGCGGTGGCGGCGTAACCGACCGTCGATCGGGACGTGCTCGAAAACCCTTGACCTGCAGGGATATCCGCGGATTCGGGCCGATTCGGCCACGTCGGCCCGGTCATCGAGGCCGATTTCGGCGGGGCCCCGGAGCGCACTACACGCTGGGCTTTTAGCGCCGTAACCAGGGGGTGGGGTTAGCTTTCGTCGGCCGGCGTGGGTACGGTCGTCGTCGCTGGCTGGTTTGCACTCCAGCCGAAAAAAACAAGTGATGGCCAAAGAAGTAACTGCCAGGAGACGGAGGAACCCGTGGCCCTTCCCCAGTTGACCGACGAACAGCGCGCGGCAGCGTTGGAGAAGGCTGCTGCCGCACGTCGAGCGCGAGCTGAGCTCAAGGATCGGCTCAAGCGCGGCGGCACCAACCTCAAGCAGGTGCTCACCGACGCCGAGACCGACGAGGTCTTGGGCAAGATGAAGGTCTCCGCTCTGCTGGAGGCCCTGCCCAAGGTCGGCAAGGTCAAGGCCCAGGAGATCATGACCGAGCTGGAAATCGCCCCGACCCGCCGCCTGCGTGGCCTCGGTGATCGTCAGCGCAAGGCCCTGCTGGAGAAGTTCGACCAGTCCTAAGGCGCAGAGGTTGAGCGCCGGCCGGGGGGTCGGGCATCGCGCGACCGACGAGCCTGTTGTCAAGGCTCCCGTCGTGGTGTTGTCCGGCCCCTCTGCCGTCGGGAAGTCCACCGTGGTCCGCTGCCTGCGGGAACGGCTTCCCGACCTGTATTTCTCCGTCTCGGTCACGACGCGAGCCCCGCGGCCGGGAGAAGTCGACGGTGTCGATTACACCTTCGTCTCGCCCGAACGGTTCCAACAGCTGATCGATGACGGAGCACTGCTCGAATGGGCGGAGATCCACGGCGGTCTGCACCGGTCGGGAACGCCGGCCCAGCCCGTGCGGGACGCGACGAACGCCGGCCGGCCGGTGCTGATCGAGGTCGACCTCGCCGGCGCCAGGGCGGTCAAGCAGGCGATGCCGGAGGTGATCTCGGTCTTCCTTGCGCCGCCCAGCTGGGACGAACTAGTCAGCCGATTGTCCGGGCGCGGCACCGAGACGCCCGAGGTCATGGCCAGACGGCTGGAGACTGCGCGGGCCGAAATGGCCGCTAAGTCCGACTTTGACCAGGTCGTGGTGAACCGTCAGTTGGATTCGGCCTGCGCCGAATTGGTATCCTTGCTGGTGGCCAGCCGATGACTGACTGCGCCGGGACCGAGATCGTCGGATCCGCGAGCCACCAGCACGCTGTTCACAAGCATTTTCGCCATAACCGCCAGGAGACTTTTTCGTGAGCACCCCGCACGCCGACACGCAGCTGACCGCTGTGGACGACCTGGGTATCGATTCGTCCGGTGTCAGCGCCTACGACACGCCGCTGGGCATCACCAATCCGCCCATCGACGAGTTGCTGGACCGCGCGTCGAGCAAGTACGCGCTGGTGATCTACGCCGCCAAGCGAGCACGCCAGATCAACGATTACTACAACCAGCTCGGTGACGGCATCCTTGAGTACGTCGGTCCGCTGGTCGAGCCCGGCCTGCAGGAGAAGCCGCTGTCGATCGCGCTGCGCGAGATCCACGAGGACCTGCTCGAGCACACCGAGGGCGAGTAGCCAGGCCGGGGCCGGCTCGTGAGCGCACGTAAGCGAATCGTCGTCGGCGTGGCCGGCGGTATTGCCGCCTACAAGGCGTGCACCGTCGTCCGTCAACTCACCGAGCTCGGGCACTCCGTCCGAGTCGTCCCCACCGAATCCGCGTTGCGGTTCATCGGAGCCGCGACGTTCGAAGCCCTGTCGGGCAATCCCGTGCACACCGGCGTCTTCGACGATGTGCACGAGGTTCCGCATGTCCGGATCGGGCAGGAAGCCGACCTCGTCGTGGTGGCGCCCGCCACGGCGGATCTGTTGGCCCGGGCCGTCGCAGGCCGGGCCGACGACCTGCTGACGGCCACGCTGCTCACGGCGCGATGTCCGGTGCTGTTCGCCCCGGCCATGCACACCGAGATGTGGTTCCATCCGGCGACCCGCGAGAACGTCGCCACCTTGCGCCGTCGCGGCTCGGTCGTCCTCGAGCCCGCCTCGGGCCGGCTCACCGGCGCCGACAGCGGCGCCGGCCGGCTGCCCGAGGCCGAGGAGATCACCACTCTCGCCGGCTTGTTGCTCGAGCGTGGCGATGCGCTGCCCTACGACCTGTCCGGCGTGAAGGCACTGGTGACCGCGGGCGGCACGCGCGAACCCATCGATCCCGTGCGGTTCATCGGCAATCGCAGTTCCGGCAAGCAGGGCTATGCCATGGCTCGCGTGCTGGCCCAGCGTGGCGCCGACGTGACGCTGATCGCGGGCAACACCGCGGGTCTCATCGATCCCGCCGGCGTCGATGTCGTGCACATCGGTTCGGCCACCCAACTTCGTGACGCGGTGTCCAAACATGCCCCCGGCGCGAACATCCTGGTGATGGCGGCCGCGGTTGCCGACTTCCGGCCCGCGCACGTCGCCACCGCCAAGATCAAGAAGGGCGCCTCCGAGCCGAGCTCGATCGATCTCGTTCGCAACGACGACGTGCTCGCCGCCGCGGTCCGGGCCCGCGCCGACGGTGAATTGCCAAACATGCGCGCCATCGTCGGATTCGCGGCCGAGACCGGCGACGCCAACGGCGACGTGCTGTTCCACGCGCGCGCAAAGCTCAAGCGCAAGGGCTGCGACCTACTGGTCGTGAACGCGGTGGGCGAGAATCGCGCGTTCGAAGTCGACCACAACGACGGTTGGTTGCTGAGCGCCGACGGGTCCGAGGCCGCACTCGAGCACGGGTCGAAGACACTCATGGCCACCCGTATCGTGGACGCGATCGCGGCGTTCCTGCAGAACCACGGCAGGTGATCCGGTGATCACATCAAGGTGCGGGTAAGGCTTGCGCGAATACGTCCCACACGCTTGGGTTCAACTGGGCGGGGATATAATTCGCCTGACTAAATAGTTTTGTAGGCTTCGATACGGGTTTGACGGAAGGATGCGGACCGTGAGCAAAGGTCGCCTGTTTACCAGTGAGTCGGTAACCGAAGGGCACCCCGACAAGATCTGTGACGCGATCAGCGACTCTGTGCTCGACGCGCTGCTGGAGCAGGATCCCAAGTCGCGGGTCGCGGTGGAGACCCTCGTCACCACCGGCCAGGTACACGTCGCGGGCGAGGTCACGACCTCCGCCTACGCCGACATCCCGAAGATCGTGCGGGACCGGATCCTCGAAATCGGCTACGACTCGTCCACCAAGGGCTTCGACGGCGCGTCCTGCGGCGTCAACATCGCCATCGGCGCGCAGTCGCCCGACATCGCGCAGGGCGTCGACACCGCGCACGAGACGCGGGTCGAAGGCAAGGCCGACCCGCTGGACCTGCAGGGAGCCGGTGATCAGGGCCTGATGTTCGGCTACGCCATCGGTGACACCCCCGAACTCATGCCGCTGCCGATCGCGCTGGCGCACCGCCTGGCCCGCCGGCTCACCGAGGTGCGCAAGAACGGCGTGCTGGATTACCTGCGCCCGGACGGCAAGACCCAGGTCACCATCCAGTACGACGGCCGCACGCCGGTCCGGCTGGACACCGTGGTGCTGTCGACCCAGCACGCCGACGGCATCGACCTCGAGGCGACGCTGACGCCCGACATCCGGGAGAAGGTCGTCAACACCGTGCTCGCCGACCTCGGCCACGAGTCGCTCGACACCTCTGACTACCGCCTCCTGGTCAACCCGACGGGCAAGTTCGTGTTGGGCGGCCCGATGGGCGACGCCGGCCTGACCGGTCGCAAGATCATCGTCGACACCTACGGCGGCTGGGCCCGTCACGGCGGCGGCGCCTTCTCCGGCAAGGATCCGTCAAAGGTGGACCGTTCGGCCGCGTACGCGATGCGCTGGGTGGCAAAAAACGTCGTCGCAGCCGGGCTGGCGGAGCGCGTCGAGGTCCAGGTCGCCTATGCGATCGGCAAGGCCGCCCCGGTCGGCCTGTTCGTCGAGACCTTCGGTAGCGAGACCGTCGACCCCGCCCGCATCGAGAAGGCCATCAGCAGCGTGTTCGATCTGCGCCCCGGCGCGATCATCCGCGACCTCGACCTGTTGCGCCCGATCTACGCCCAGACCGCGGCCTACGGCCACTTCGGTCGTACCGATATCGAGCTGCCTTGGGAGCAGACCAACAAGGTCGACGAGCTCAAGGCTTCGGTCTAGTTCGACCAGACGCTTAAGTACCCCGGAATGCGCATTCCGGGGTACTTAAGTTGGGGGTACCTCCCGCTTGCGGGGGACTGCTCGCCGGGGTGACTACGCCGTGAACGCGTAATCGTCCAGCGGGAAGCGACGGCTGCGCCAGTACGCCTCGAAGGTAGTGGCGGGGCGTAGCGGCACATCGCCGTTGCGGTCGAAGTAATAGCTGTTGGCGAGCGAACAGCTGTCCTGCCAGAAGATCTGGCGGTGCCGCTTGCGCATCATCTCGGCGAAGTACCGGTCGTTGGCCTCCCGTTTCACCTCGACACGGCGGGCCCGGCGACGCTCGGCACGCTCGACACACCGCACCAGATGGTGCGTCTGGGCCTCGATGAGCGCGAAGTACGACGACCCGACGTAGCCGTATGGCCCCATCACCGTGAAGAAGTTGGGGAACCCCGGGATGCTCACGCCTTCGTAGGCCTGCATCCGGTGCTGCTCCCAGAACTCGCTCAGTGATTGCCCGCCCGATCCGACGATGTCGAAGGTCAGGGCGTCGACGTCCATCACCTTGAAACCGGTGGCCAGGATGAGGACGTCGACGTCGCGGTGCTCGCCGTCGGCGGTGGCGACTCCGGACCCGGTGATCTTGTCGATGGGCTCGGTGACCAGTCGGACGTTGTCCCGGTTGAAGGTCGACAGGTAGGTGTTGTGGAACCCGGGTCGCTTACATCCCACCGCATACCGCGGTGTGAGTTTGTCGCGCACTTCCGGATCGCGTACCTGCTGGCGCAGGTACGCCCGGCCGGCCGCCCCAGCCCGCTTGGCGAACGGGTTGATCGTGAAGTACTGGGCCGCCAGCGGGAAGGTGAACTCCACATACGCCTGGCTGATCAGCCGGTGCAGTGTCCGGCCGCCGGGTAGCCGCATCAGCCTGCGCGCCACCGGCGGGATCGGCACGTCGAACTTCGGAAAACACCAGATCGGCGTGCGCTGAAACACCGTGAGCTGCTTGACCTTCGGCGCGATCTCCGGGATCACCTGGACCGCCGAGGCCCCGGTGCCGATGATCGCGACGCGCTTGCCCGCCAAGTCCACGGTGTGATCCCAGCGAGCCGTGTGCACGGTCGTCCCGGCGAAGGAATCCACGCCGTCGATCTCCGGCAACTTCGGGATCGTCAGCACACCGCTGGCGTTGACCAGGTACCGCGCCGTCAGAACTTCGCCGTCCTCCAGCCGAACCCGCCACAGACTGGCGTCGTCGTCGAACTGCGCGTCCGACACCTTGGTGTTGAACCGGATCTTGGGGCGCAACCCGTACTTGTCGACGCATCGGTCGGCGTATGCGCGCAATTCGGGACCCGGCGCATACGTGCGCGACCAGTCCCGCGACTGTTCGAACGAGAACTGATAGGAGAACGACGGAATATCCACGGCGATACCGGGATACGTGTTCCAGTACCAGGTACCGCCCGCGCCGTCACCTGCCTCGACGATCAGGTAGTCGTGGATGCCGGCCTTGTCGAGTTTGATCGCGGTGCCGATGCCGGAGAATCCGGCGCCCACGATGAGGGTGTGAAAGTCGGGCTTGCTATCGGGCAGTGTCATCGGGCCTCCCGTTGGTGGGCGATGACGTGCAGCCCGTGTTTGGGTCGCAGCGTCAGCGTCGCTTCCAGCTCTACCGGATGGTCGGGGCATACGTCGAATGTGTAGCGCCGGCTCATGATCGCGGCCATCAGCACCATCTCCATCAGCGCGAAGCTCTGCCCGATGCAGATCCGCCTGCCGCCCCCGAACGGCAGGTACGCCGAACGCGGCCGGTCCTTGGTGGCAGCGCCCAAAAACCGTGTGGGATCGAATCTCTCGGGATCCGGCCACCACCGTTCATCATGGTGGATGTGGTGGATCGGGATCAGCACCGTCGTGCCGGGGCGAATGTGATGGCCGTCGATGAGATCGTCCTCGATCGCCTCACGTGCCATCATCCACACCGCGGAGTAATACCGTTGCGATTCCTGGATGCAGGCCGTCGTCCACGGCAGCCTGGTCAGATCGGCCGCGCTCGGGCGGCGATCGCCGAGCACGTCGTCGATCTCGGCGAGCATCCTGTCGCGTGCGTCGGGGTTGCGGCTCAGCAGGTACCAGAACCACGACATGCCGTTGGCGGTGGTCTCGTGGCCGGCGAGCATGAAGGTCAACGCCTCGTCCCGGATGCGCCGGCGTGGCCACGTGCCGTTGTCGGCGCTGAACAGCACGTTGAGCAGGTCGGGGGAGTCGGTGGGGTGGGCGATGCGCTCGTCGAGGATCCGGGCGACCGCATCGTCGAGTGCCAGGGCGATCTTCTGGCCTTCGCGGACCGGCGGTGGCAGCGGGACGCCGGAGAAGGTGCACCAGGTCAGCGCCTCGTAGACCGGCCGCGGCATCAGGCCCCACAGGCCGAGGCGGGCGAGACGTTCGGTGCGGCGCAGGCCGCGGGTGGTGAGGTCTTTCATCGAGCGCACGAGCGGCCCGAAGTCCTGGCTGAACAGCGCGTTGGCGACGACCCGCAGCGTGGTCTCCACCATCGTCGTGTGCATGTCGAACTCGACCCCGGGCACCACGTCGGTGGTGACCTGCTCGATGGGATCGATCATCAGATCGATGATCTCGTTGAGATGACGGCGCGCGAACGTCGGGTTGAGCGTGCTGCGGTGGCGGCCCACGAGTCGCCTTCGTCGGTCAGCAGATTGATGCCCGCCGCGGCCCGGATGGCCTCGTACTCGTTGGATTTTATGTATTTCAGGCGGGCCCGGTGCAAGACGTGGTCGACGTAGTCGGGGCGCGTCACGGAAACGAAACGTCTTCCACCGCATCGAAATCGGGTGATGTCGTGGCCGCTGACGTGGGACATGAAGCCACCGGTGGCGTCGAAACCGACCGTGATGGCGTCGCGTGTCATCGTCCACGTGTTCAGCCGCTGTGCCGGTGCCGCCATGAATCAACGGTATGGCTGACACCGCGGCCGCGAAATGAGAATATGGGACACGGAGTTGGGAGTTTGGGACATGGCTCACGGTCAGGCATCGTCACCGTGGTCGCCCGATCTGAGGCGCCCGGTCTACACGACCCGGGTCCTGTGCGAGGTCGCGAACGAACGTGGAATCGCGATCGCCGACTTGCTCGACGGAACGGGCATCGAGCCCGGGCTGCTCGAGGATCCCGATGCGGTGGTCGCGGCGTCGGACGAGATCGCCGTGGTGCGCAAGCTGCTGGCGGCGGTTCCCGACGCGGCCGGCCTTGGCATCGACGTCGGCAGCAGATTCCGCCTGACCCATCTCGGGTTGTTCGGGTTCGCGGTCATGTCGTGCGCCACCCTTCGCGAACTCTTCGGCATCTCGATGCGGTACTTCTCGCTGACCATGCTCAACATCGGCGTGAGCCTGTTCGAGGGTGCCGATAGCTGCCTGATGGAGTTCGAGGTCGACCATCTGCCCGCCGACGTGCAGGGGTTCTTCCTCGAGCGTGATGTGGCCGGGATCGTCATGACGACACGTGATTTCGCGTTGACGGTGCTCGCCAGATATGCCGATCAGGTGCGCGTAGAGGCCACCTTCGACCAGGGCGTCGTCGCGCCGCTGTTGGACCTGCTGCCTGAGGTGAACCGGGAGTTCGGCCGGGCGCACAACCGCTTGCACTTTCCGCGCGCCATGCTGGACGAGCCTCTGCCACAAGCGGATCCGCACACGCTCAAGCTGTGCGTGGCGCAGTGCGACCTGCTGATGCAGCGCGCAGAAGTGCGGCGAGGTATCACCGCGGTGGTGCGCTCCAAGCTGTTTCGCGAATCCGGGCGATTCCCCGCGCTACCCGAGGTCGCCGCCGAACTCGACATGCACCCACGCACCCTGCGGCGCCAGCTTGCCGATGAGGGCACGTCGTTTCGGGCGCTCGTCACCGAAGCCCGCTCGGCGCTCGCGGTCGACCTGCTGTGTCACGTCGGACTGACCGTGGAGGAGGTTTCGCGGCGCCTCGGCTACACCGAGACGTCCACGTTCTGTCACGCCTTCAAACGCTGGCACGGCATGCCGCCGAGCCAGTATCAGCGGTGCAGTGCTTCGCGCAGTGCCGCGAGCCCACGGTCGAACGCCTCGGTGGCCGCGGGGACGACCCCGGAGTAGCCGAGGTAGCCGTGTACGAGGGTTTCGGCGTTGTGTAGTTCCGCCGCGACGCCCGCGGCGGTCAGCAGCTCGGCGTAGCGGGCACCGTCGTCGCGCAGCGGATCGTGCCCGGCGACCGCGATGTAGGCGGGTGGCAACCCCGACAGGTCCGCGGCCCGAGCCGGCACCAGCGTGGCCGGGGGATCGGAGAGGTCGACGTGACCGGCATACCAGCGCGAGAAGCCTTTGACGGCGTCGAGCGCGAGGATCGGGGCCTCGGCGTTCTCGCGGAACGACGGCAGGGTGGTGTCCCACGTCGTGGCCGGATACCACAGCAGCTGGAAGCGCAGCGCCGGTCCGCCCGCGTCGCGCGCGAGTTGCGCGACGACCGCGGAGAGGTTGCCGCCTGCCGAATCCCCGGCGACCGCCATCCGGCTCGCGTCGGCGCCCAGTTCCTCGGCATTGGCGGCGACCCACTGCGTCGCGGCCCACACGTCGTCGACGGCTGCCGGATACGGATGCTCGGGCGCCAGCCGGTAGTCCACCGACACGACGACGGCTTCGGCGCCGACGGCGTGCCGTCGTGCGGTGTTGTCGTAGCTGTCCAGGTCGCCGACCGACCAGCCGCCGCCGTGGATGAACACCACGACCGGCAGGGCCACGCCGTCCGGAGTCGGCGGCCGGTACACCCGCACGGGGATCGGCCCGGCGGGGCCGTCGATCACGCGATCCTCGACGTGCAGTTCGGGATGGATCTCGCGGCGGGGCAGCTCACTGAAACGTCGCCTGGCCTCCTCGACACCGTCCTTGGTGGTGAGTTGGAAAGGCACGACCTGCAGTACCTTCAGCAGAATGGCATCGACAGCCGGCTTGGTAACAGACACACGGACACGGTACGCACACCGCGCGACGGTGCTGCTGTGGGTTGCCGCCGCGGTCGTCGCGGCCGGGTACGGCGTCTTCCTTCTCGTCACGGCGCTCCGGCTGCCCGCGGGCAGCGACCTCACCGGGCAGTTCCCCGGCCAGCCGGCCGTCAAAGCCCTCGCCGCCGTCCTGTTGGCCGTCGCGGCGTTCACGCATCCGATCCCGCGCGAACGCCGGTGGCTGGTCGGGGCGCTGATCTTCTCGGCCGCCGGTGACTTCCTGCTCGCGATGCCGTGGTGGGAGCCGTCTTTCGTGCTCGGTCTGGCCGCATTCCTGGTGGCGCACCTGTGCTTCTTGGCCGCGCTGTTGCCATTGGTGACGCGCACGACGCCGCGGTTGGTCGCCGTGGCGGTCACCGTGGTGGCGTGTCTGGTGTTGCTGACGTGGTTCTGGCCCCGACTGATCGAACAGGGCATGGCCATCCCGGTGACGGCCTACATCGCGGTTCTGGGTGCCATGGTGTGTACGGCGCTGCTGGCCCGACTGCCCTCCGCGTGGACTGCGCTGGGCGCGGTGTGCTTCGCGGTCTCGGACGCGATGATCGGGATCAGTGAATTCGTGCGCGGCGATCAGCTCCTCGCGGTCCCGATCTGGTGGGCGTACGCCGGATCGTTGCTGTTGATCACGGCCGGATTGTTCTTCGGCCGGACGTCGGCACCGTCTGCTACATCTGCGCCGTGACCATCACCCGGCGCGCCGCCGAGCACGAACCCATCGCCCGGGTGCTGCCGATGTTGTCGGTGCCGCACCTGGACCGGGAATTCGACTATCTGGTGTCTGCGGAACAGTCCGATGATGCCCAACCGGGCGTGCGGGCCCGGGTGCGCTTCCACGGCCGGCTGGTCGACGCATTCATCCTGGAGCGCCGATCCGACACCGACCATGACGGCAAGCTCGGTTGGCTGGACAAGGTGGTGTCGGCCGAACCCGTTCTGACCGCCGACGTGCGGCGGCTGGTCGACGCCGTCGCCGCGCGCTATGCCGGCACCCGGCCCGACGTGCTGCGGCTGGCCGTGCCGCCCCGCCACGCCACGGTCGAGAAGCAGACTCCGCCTGAGCCGCAACCGATTCCGGCGATCGACGTCGATCCGAGCGGGTGGGCGCGGTACGGGCGCGGTGAACAGTTCCTGACCGCGTTGAACGACGGGCGAGCGGCCCGCGCCGTCTGGCAGGCACTGCCGGGCGAGCAGTGGCCGCAGCGGCTCGCCGAAGCCGCGGCGGTCACCGTCAACGCGGGCCAGAGCGTGCTCGCGATCATGCCGGACCAGCGTGACGTTGACGCGTTGCATGCGGCCGCGATCGCTCATCTTCCCGAATCCCGGGTGGTTGCGTTGTCGGCCGGACTCGGCCCGGCGCAGCGGTACCGGCGCTGGCTCGCGGTGCTGCGCGGTCAGGCCCGCGTGGTGATCGGCACGCGCAGCGCGGTGTTCGCCCCGGTTGCCGAGCTCGGGCTGATCCTGGTGTGGGACGACGGCGACGACAACCTCGCCGAACCGCGGGCACCCTACCCGCACGCCCGTGAGGTCGCGATGCTGCGCGCCCACCAATTGCGTTGTGCGGCAATGATCGGCGGCTATGCCCGCACCGCGGAGGGCCAGGCGCTCGTGCGGACCCGGTGGGCACATGACCTGGTCGCGACGCGTCCCGTCGTGCGCGCGGCGGCACCGCGCGTCGTCGCGCTGGAGGCCAGCAACTACGCCCAGGAGCGCGATCCGGCCGCACACACCGCACGGCTGCCGTCGATGGCGCTGCAGGCCGCCCGCACGGCGCTGCAGGCCGACCGTCCGGTACTCATCCAGGTGCCCCGACGCGGTTACGTACCCGCGCTGGCGTGCGCGCGGTGCCGCACCATCACCCGGTGCAGGCATTGCACCGGCCCCTTGGCGTTGCCCGACCGCGACAGCGCCGCGGCGCAGTGCCGATGGTGCGGCCGAGCAGAACCCGCGCTGCGTTGTGCGCGCTGCGGGTCGGACGCCGTCCGGGCGGTCGTGGTCGGGGCACGCCGCACCGCAGAAGAACTCGGCCGGGCTTTTCCCGGCACCACGGTGATCACGTCGGGCGGGGACGCCGTCGTCAGCACCGTCGAGGACAAACCGGCCCTCGTCGTCTGTACCCCGGGCGCCGAACCGGTCGCCGACGGCGGCTACGGCGCAGCGCTGCTGCTCGACGCCTGGGCGCTGCTGGGCAGACAGGATCTGCGCGCCGCCGAGGACACGCTGCGGCGCTGGATGGCGGCCGCCGCCCTGGTCCGGTCCCGCGGCGACAGCGGGGTGGTCGCAGTGGTCGCGGAGTCGGCCCTTCCGACCGTGCAGGCACTGATCCGCTGGGATCCGGTCGGCCACGCCGACGCCGAACTCGACGGCCGCGACGAGGTCGGACTGCCGCCGGCCGTTCACATGGCAGCCGTCGACGGCCCAACGCCCGCGGTCATGGCGCTACTGGAGACGGCACAGCTGCCGGCGGCCGCCGAGCCACTCGGACCCGTGGAACTGCCGCCCGGCGCCCGCAGACCCCCCGGTATGGCCGCCGACGCCGAGGTGAGTCGGATGCTGGTCCGGGTGCCCCGCGACGGCGGACTCGAGTTGGCGGGCGCGTTGCGGCGCGCGACCGCAGTGCTCAGCGCACGCCACGATCAGGAGCCATCTCGAGTGCAGATCGACCCGCTGCACATAGGGTGAGGCGGACACCTCACCCGGTATCGGTGAGTGGCGAGCGGGAGGCTGCGATGCGACGGGCGTTGGCGTGGCTTTTTACGTTGACGCTCATTGGTTTTGGGTTGCTCTGGCCGCTCGTGTTCGGCGGCGGCGACGATGAGCGGGCCGATGCGCCCGACCCGGTGGTGATCACCGACTACCAGGCCGAGTTCCAAGTGGACGCCGACGGACGGCTGCACGCGGTGGAGACCATCACCGCCGACTTTCCCAGTGGGCGCCACGGCATCTTCCGGCACTGGGATGTGGCCAATCAGAACAACCCCCGACTGCGGCAGGAGCCGGACATCACTTCGGTCCGGCTCGACGGACGGCCCGCGCCCTATCAGCTGCAGTGGGCCGGCGACAAACGGTTCCGGGTCGCAAGAATCGGTGATCCCGACGTGACGCTCGACTGGGGCAGCCACGTCTTCGAGATCCGTTACACGATCCCCGGCGTGCTGGATCCCGGAAGCGTCGGCGCCGACAAACAGTTCGCCGAATCCACCGGCGATCCCAACTCGCGGTCGGTCTTCTACTGGAACGTCATCGCACCGGCCTGGAACAACACGATCGAGCGGGCAGAGATCTCGGTTACCTTGCCCGCCGACATCACGGGTGCCGAGTGCAGCGTGGGGACCGGGGTCGGCCGCGCATGCCGGGACCTGGCCGTCAGTGGCAACACCGTGCGCATGCAAGCGCTGGATCTGGGTCCGCATACGCCGGTCACGCTGCGGGCCGGCGTCGATGTAACCACGCCGCCACAGGTGAGCTTGCCCTGGCCGCACACCTGGGACCGGATCCTGGGACGGTCGTTGACCGCGGTGCTGTGGGTGGCCGGGTTGTCGGTCGCGCTCGGGCTGCTCGCCTATTTCTGGTCACGAACCACGAGCGAGCCGACCCCCGGATTTCCGCTGCAGTATGGACCGCCGGATGGGCTCGGGCCGGTGCAGACGGAGTACATCCGTACCGAGAGTGTCCCGAAGAACGGACTCACCGCCACACTGCTTTATCTCGCCGAGCGTCGACTCGTCGAGTTGCGGCAGGTCAGCGACAAGCAATGGAACGTTCGCGGGCTCGCCGAGCCAGGGGCGTGGGCTGACGTCGACCCCGTTAGCGTCGCAGTGGGGTCCGCGCTCAAGGTGATGCAGCCCGGTGCCGAGTTCGCGGCCAAACGCACCGTCAAGTCCGGGCAGAAACTCAGCAGGGCCAAGACGGACATGACCGCCGCGGTGAAGAAGTGGGCGTTCGACGGGGGTCTGCTCGTCAACCGTCGCAAGGAGCTCTGGGTGCGCACCGCGAACGCGTTCGCGTTTTTCGCCGCGCTCGGCGGATTCTGGCTGTGGTTCGGCATTCCCGTCACCATGTGGGGGCTGCCGTTCGCGGTCTTCTTCGTGCTGTCGGTGGGTTCATGGCAGGACGGTGTGGGAACGCGGCGAACCCTCGCCGGGCGGGATCTGTGGTCGCGCGTAGGCGGCTTTCATCGGCTGCTGTCCACCGACTCCGCCGAGACACGCTTCGATTTCGCCGCCCGTAAAGATCTCTACCTCGCCTACGTTCCGTTCGCGGTGGCGGCCGGCACGGCTGCACTGTGGGCCAAGAAATACCACGACAGCATCGGCACTCCTGCGCCTCAACCGGATTGGTACAGCTCGACATCGCAGTCCAGCTGGGATTCCACCGGCGGAGGAGGCGGCGATGGACGTGACTCTGGCGTTGATCGTGATCCTGATACTGGCGGTGTCGGTCCTCACCGGTTTCGTGGTGGGGCACAACAAGCTTCGCGCCGCTGACGTTAATGTCGCCGAGGCATTGGCCGGCATCGACGTGGAACTGAGCAGGCGGGCGGCGCTGATCCCAGCTCTCGTACATACCGTGCAGGCCTTCGCGGCCCATGAAAAGGCGGTGCTGGGCCAGGTCAGCGCCGCCACAGCCGCGCTGACGAGCGCGACGCGCAGCACATCGGTGGCGCGGCGAAGCGCGGCCGAAACGGAACTCGACGATGCCATCGCCGAAGTGCTGGCGTTGAGATCGGCCTACCCTCAGCTCAACTCGTCGAACAACTTTCTCGATCTCCAGGACGACCTCGCCGACACCGAGAACAAGCTGGCGTTCGCGCGCCAGTACTACAACGACGCCGTCAGCCAGTTGAACCGCCTGATCGCAACGATCCCCTGGATGTATGTCGCACGGCTGGCCGCGGTGGAGGAGCGTGATTTTTACCAGATGCCGCGCCGCTGAGTGACTGATTCGCCACACCTGCCCCGTGTCGGGCGGACGTAGGCCCCAAACTCGGCGCCCGCTCACCCACAATGGGCGCTTCGGTACGGAATCGAGTGCCTGCAGGGGGCAGAAGAGTCTGGTGGTGAGAATGTCCGTGGAGTTGGTGGCGGCGCGCGCAAGGCTGGGGCTCGCACCGTTGACGGTGCTCGAACTCAGCCCTCCCGATATGGTCAGTTGCGCCGCGGCGGCCGGGTATCACGCCGTGGGCCTGCGCCTGATCCGGGCGACGGCCGACGAACCGCAGCGTCCCACGATCGGCATGACTCCACTGATCCGCCAGACCCGCGAGCGGTTGGACGACACCGGCATCGAACTGCGTGACATCGAAGTGCTGCGGCTCACACCGACCGCCCGGGTGCGCGATGACTTCGAAGCGTTTCTGGAGACCGGCGCGTATCTGGGAGCCGGCGAAATCCTGGTTGCGGGCAACGATCCCGACATGAGCCGTGCCGCCGACAATCTTGCCGAACTGGCCGAGCTGGCCGATGGCTACGGGCTCACGCCGAACATCGAACCCATGCCGTACAACGATGTTCGCGACGTCACCGAGGCCGCCTCGCTCATCGAGCGTGCCGGGCACCGCAACATCGGCCTGCTCATCGACCCCATTCACTATTACCGGGGGCACAACGTACTCGCGGACCTCGCCACCCTTCCCGCGTCGTGGTTCCGCTATCTGCAGTTGTGCGATGCGCCCACCGAACTGCCCAGCAGCGCTGAGGATTTGGTGTATCAGTCACGAGTGGCGAGGTTGCTGCCCGGCTCCGGGGGCCTCGACCTGCTCGCGCTGTTGCTCGCGATGCCGCCGCATACACCCGTCAGTGTCGAGGCGCCGGTCGTCGCTCCCGGCGTTCCAGCGGTCGAGCGCGCGAAGGCGGCGCTGCACAGCACGTGCGGGGTCCTCGAACTGGCCGACCGGATCCGCGACGAGTACGCGGACGCCGACACACCCGTCGTCCGCGCTGGGTGATCGAGCCTCGGCGCCTGCCCGCTGCCGTCGAGCTGTCGGCGATCCCTAGACTGGTTCGGTGCGTCTCGTCTTCGCTGGTACTCCGGAGCCGGCACTGCCGGCACTACGGCGACTGATCGAATCGCCCAACCACGACGTGGTTGCGGTGCTCACCCGTCCCGATGCGGCGGCCGGCCGACGCGGCAAACCCGCGCCGTCTCCGGTGGCACGGCTGGCTATCGAACACGACATACCCGTGTTGCGGCCCGCGCGCCCCAACGACGACGAATTCGTCGCCGAGTTGCGTGGGCTCGCACCGGACTGCTGCGCGGTCGTGGCCTACGGCGCGCTGCTGAGCCGACGGCTGCTCGCCGTACCGCCGCACGGCTGGATCAATCTGCACTTCTCGTTGTTGCCCGCCTGGCGCGGGGCTGCTCCGGTGCAGGCCGCGATTGCCGCAGGGGATTCCGTCACGGGAGCCACGACGTTTCTCATCGAACCGGCGCTCGACTCCGGCCCGGTGTACGGCGTGGTCACCGAAACCGTGCGGGACACCGACACCGCGGGCGAACTCCTTGACCGCCTTGCGATTTCGGGGGCCATGCTGCTGGAGACCACGCTGGACGGCATCGCCGACGGCTCGCTGACCGCGGTGCCGCAGCCGGCCGACGGCGTCACCGTCGCACCCAAGATCACCGTCGAGTCGGCCAGGGTGCGCTGGGATCTGCCGGCACACGTCGTCGACCGCCGGATCCGTGCGGTCACACCGAATCCGGGGGCGTGGACGATGATCGGCGACCTGCGGATCAAGGTTGGCCCAGTCGAGTTGGCGGAATCCGCAGATCCGTTGCCGCCCGGCGCGATCCGGGTGGGGCGCAACAGCGTCGAAGTCGGAACGGGTTCGCATCCGGTGCGGCTCGGCCAGATTCAGCCGCCGGGCAAGAAGCTCATGAACGCCGCCGACTGGGCTCGCGGTGCGCGTCTCGACGATTCGGTGCACGCGTCATGACCAGACCACCGAACCGTCCGCAGCGCAAACGTCCGCCGCGGCGCAAACCGCTCGATCCGGCCCGGCAAGCCGCCTTCGACGTACTGCGTGCGGTGTCGGAACGCGATTCGTACGCCAACCTCGCGCTGCCCGCGCTGCTGCGCGAACGCGGCATCGAGGGCCGTGACGCGGCGTTCGCCACCGAGCTGGCCTATGGCGCGTGCCGGACCCGCGGTTTGCTCGACGCGGTCATTGAACGCGCGGCCGGGCGACCACCGGAGCGGATCGATCCCGTCTTGCTCGATCTCCTTCGGCTCGGCACCTACCAGTTGCTGCGCACCAGGGTCGAGCCGCACGCGGCGGTGTCGACGACCGTCGAGCAGGCGGGTATCGAATTCGATTCCGCCCGTGCCGGTTTCGTCAACGGCGTGCTGCGCACGATCGCCTCGCGCGACGAGCAGTCCTGGACCGATGAACTCGCGCCGTCCGCGGCCGCCGATCCGGTCGGGCACGCCGCGTTCGTCCATGCCCACCCGCGGTGGATCGCCCAGGCGTTCACCGATGCACTCGGCGCCGAGGCAGGCGAACTCGATGCATTGTTGGCGAGCGACGACGAACGGCCCGTGGTGCACCTCGCGGCGCGACCGACCGCACTGACCGCCGAGGAACTGGCGGCGCAGACCGGCGGAACCGTCGGCCGGTATTCGCCGTACGCGGTGTACCTGTCGGGTGGTGATCCCGGCCGGCTGAGCGCGGTCCGCGAAGGTGCCGCGCAGGTACAGGACGAGGGCAGCCAGCTCGTCGCCCGCGCACTGACGCTCGCCGAGGTCGACGGGGCCGACAACGGCCGCTGGCTCGATCTGTGTGCGGGGCCGGGCGGCAAGACGGCCCTGCTGGCCGCGATCGGCAAGGCATCGGGAGCGCACGTCACCGCGGTGGAGCCGGGGGAGCGGCGGGCCGATCTGGTCGAGCAGAACACCCGTGGCCTCGACGTCGACGTGCATCGCGTCGACGGGCGCGACTCCGACCTGCAACCCGGCTTCGACCGGGTGCTCGTCGACGCGCCCTGCACGGGGCTCGGCGCGTTGCGACGCCGGCCCGAGGCGCGCTGGCGACGTCAGCCGGGCGACGTCCCCGGACTCGCGAAGCTGCAACGCGAACTGCTCTCGGCAGCGATCAAGCTGACCCGGCCCGGCGGGGTCGTGCTGTATGCCACGTGTTCGCCGCACCTCGCCGAAACCGTCGGAGTCGTGGCCGATGCGCTGCGGCGCCACCCGGTGACCGCGCTGGACACCCGGCCGCTGTTCGACCCGGTCGACGACCTCGGCGACGGCCCCCACGTCCAGCTGTGGCCGCACCGGCAGGGGACCGATGCGATGTTCGCGGCAGCACTGAAAGTAGATTAGCCACATGGCTGAACCGCTCATCGCGCCCTCCATCCTGTCCGCGGATTTCGCGCGGCTCGCCGACGAGGTGGCCGCGGTGTCCGGCGCCGACTGGCTGCACGTCGACGTGATGGACAACCACTTCGTGCCGAACCTGACGCTCGGCCTGCCGGTGGTCGAGTCGCTGCTCAAAGTCACCGACATCCCGATGGACTGCCATCTGATGATCGAGGACCCGGAGCGGTGGGCGCCGCCGTACGCCGAGGCCGGCGCGTACAACGTCACGTTTCACGCGGAGGCCACCGACAATCCCGTCGCCGTCGCCCGTGACATCCGCGCGGCCGGCGCCAAGGCCGGTCTCTCGGTGAAACCCGGCACCCCGCTCGAGCCGTATCTGGAGATCCTCCGGGAGTTCGACACGTTGCTGGTGATGTCGGTGGAACCGGGATTCGGTGGCCAGAAGTTCATCCCCGAGGTCTTGGCGAAGGTCGGCACGGCACGCCGGCTCGTGGACTCCGGTGAGCTCACGGTCGTCGTCGAGATCGACGGCGGCGTGAACGCCGATACGATCGCGCAGGCGGCCGAGGCGGGAGTCGACTGCTTCGTCGCCGGGTCCGCCGTCTACAGCGCAGCCGATCCCGCCGCCGCGGTGAAATCCCTGCGGCAGCGGGCCGCAAGCGCCTCCAAGCACCTGACACTGTGACCGCTGAGCCCGAGGCCGCCATGCGGCTGGCCATCGAGCAGGCCGAGCGGGTCAAGGGTTCGACGTATCCCAATCCGCCGGTGGGTGCGGTGATATTGGACGCCGATGGGCAGGTCGCCGGGGTCGGTGGGACCCAGCCGCCGGGCGGGCCGCACGCCGAAGTGATGGCACTGCGAGACGCCGGGCACCGGGCCGCAGGCGGCACTGCGGTCGTCACGCTCGAACCGTGCAACCATCATGGCCGCACCCCACCCTGCGTCGATGCCCTTGTGGCGGCAGGAGTTTCGCGCGTCGTCTACGCCGTCGGCGATCCGAACCCGGTCGCGGCAGGCGGCTCGGCACGGATGGCCGATGCGGGCATCGAGGTCACCGCCGGGGTGCTGGCCGACGAGGTTTCCCGAGGGCCGTTACGCGAGTGGCTGCACAAGCAACGCACGGGGCTCCCTCACGTGACGTGGAAGTTCGCCACGAGCGTGGATGGGCGCAGCGCCGCGGCCGACGGATCGAGTCAGTGGATCACCAGCGAGGCCGCACGGGCCGATGTGCACCGCAGGCGCGCGGTCGCCGAGGCCATCGTGGTAGGTACCGGCACCGTCTTCTTCGACGATCCGGCGCTGACGGCAAGGCTGCCCGACGGCACCTTGGCCGACCGCCAGCCGCTGCGCGTGGTCGTGGGCGAGCGCGAGGTCTCGTCGGATTCCAAAGTGCTCAACGATGATTCGCGCACCATGGTGATCCGCACCCACGACCCGCACGAGGTGATCCGGTCGCTCGCCGACCGCACCGACGTGTTGGTCGAGGGCGGGCCGACATTGGCGGGCGCATTCCTGCGGGCCGGTGTGGTGAACCGGATCCTGGCGTACGTCGCGCCGATTCTGCTCGGCGGGCCGATCACCGCAGTCGACGACGTGGGTGTCCTCAGCATCGCCCACGCGCAACGCTGGCGGTTCGACGGGATCGAGGCGATCGGCCCCGATGTCTTACTGAGTCTCGTACCCAACTGACAGGCGCCGACGGCCCGGTTGACACCGGTTTTGCGGCCGGTGCCTCGGTACACTCGTACCAAAGCGCGTTCACTGCCGACATGCGCTGGGTGAACACGAGCAAAGGAAACGAGCGTGACTGCACTGCAGGACTGGCTCAGTATCTCCCCGCTAACGCCACGCGCGGTCCGCAGCCTGGTGTGCGCTCCGCTCCGTGTCGTCCTGCCCGGCAAACGACCGCAAACCGGCGAAGAGCTGCCGCGGCTCCTGCGCCCCGGTGTCGAACGCTGCTGACCGCGTCAGGGCGCACGGTGCCGACCCGGCGGCTGCTGACCCGGTAACCGAACCGTCTCATCGGCCGACTGGGTCGGAAGTGCCTGCGTCGGAAGGTCTAGCAGCTCGGTGGGCGCATCGTCGGAATCCGCGTCGTCGCGGCGTGGCCCGGAAGGCGGTTCGACGTCGTCGGCATGCTCGTGGCGGGCGCTGATCAACAGGCCCAACACCGCGCCGATGATGCACACGACGGCGGCGATCAAGAAGATGTCGCCGTACATCATCACGTACGCCTCGCGATACCGTTCGGCCTGTGCGGACAGCCGCTCGGCCAGCGACATCGGACCGGCGTTGTTGGTCGCGGCCAGGGTCGCCAGGTGCTGGTTGAACCGGTACAGACCCCACGCCGACAGTGCCGCGATGCCGATCAGCATGCCGATCATGCGGGCGACCACCACGAGCGCCGACGCGATGCCGTGCTGTGCGGACGGAACCACGCGCAACGTCGCCGAGGTCAGCGGGCCGATCACCAGGCCGAGCCCGAGCCCGACGATCGCGAGGTCGGTGTCGAGCACCGGCAGGCTGAACAGGCCAAGGTCGTGGCGGGCCGACAACACGTCGATCGACCAGTGCGACACCAGCCAGAAGCCGCCGGCCGCGATCACCAGACCGATGAACGCGACGGCCCGGTCACCGATCCTGGTGGCCAGCCAGCCACCGAGCAGCGCGCCGATGGGCAATGCGATCAAGAACCGCAGCAACAGGAACGCCGCTTCGTTCTGATCCTGACCGAGCACGCCCTGGCCGAAGAGCTCGACGTTGACCAAGGTGACCATCAATGCCGCACCGGCGCACAGCGACGCGCCGAGGGCCGCCAGGAACGGCCGGAAGTGCACGCCTGCGGGCTCTATCAGCCGGGTCTTGGCGACCTTCTCCCACGCGAAGAACGCGACCGTTGCGATCAACGCACCAGCCAGAACCGGCAGGCCCCAGCTGGGCAGTACCTGCTTGCCGTCGGGTTCGGGGTTGTAGAGACCCACGACGGCCAGGCCGAGCGCGATCGCCAGCAGCACACCGCCGACGACGTCTACCTTCTCCGGGGGTTGGTCTTTGTCTCGTGGCGGCAGGCTGAAGTGGATCATCACCATCGCGATGACGGCCAGCGGCACGTTGACCCAGAACACCGCCTGCCAGTGGCTGAACAGCCAGACGAGCGTGATGCCGTAGACCGGGCCCAGGACCGCTCCCAACTCCTGCGCGGCACCCACCCCGCCCAGAACACCGGCGCGGTTACGCGCCGACCACAGATCGGCGGCCAGGGCCAGCGTGACCGGCAGCAGGGCGCCGCTCGCGGTGCCCTGCACGATGCGGCCGATCACAAGGGTGGTCAGATCGCCCGAGAGCGCGGTGATCACCGATCCGATCGCGAAACCGGCCAACCCCACCTGGATCAGCATCTTGCGGCCGAACCGATCGGACGCGCGGCCCAGCAGCGGCATGGCGGCGATATAGCCGAGCAGATAACCCGTGATGATCGGCGTGACCTGCTGGATCTTGTTGATCGCGATGCCGACGTCTTTCATGATGTCGACCATGATCGTGATCACGACATAGGTGTCGAGGGCGCCGAGCAGCACGGCGAGGCTGCCCGCGCTGATCGCGATCGTGCGGTTTCCGCGGGAAGTCACCGCGTCAGCGGTCCGCATCAGGGAGCGGGCTTGGTGACAGTGACCTGCTTACCCCAGTCCGACAGGGTCATCGTGACGCTGTTTCCTGGCGTGGGCTCCAGCTTGGCCTGCAGCAGGGTGTGCTTGTCGTCATCGGTGATCCACGCGGTGCCCGGCACCGGACCGCTCGCCTTGAGCTGCGGTGCGATCTTGTTGACGGCGTCGGCGCTGACGTTGCCGGTCACACGGACACCCTCGGTGCCGTTGATCGACTCACGGCCCTCGGCCTTGGCGTCACTGAAGTTCGCGAGCACGTTGGCCAGGCCGGTGTCGGGGTTGAGGATGGCCGAGACGTCGTAGATGTTGGCGGCCGCGCCGTAGTTCGACAGCGGGTCACCGGGCGTGAGCGCGGCATACAGATTGCCGTCGGCGACGACGAATTGCGCGTCGGCGATCTTCTGGCCGAACGCGATGAGATCTGCGGTGCCCTGCGCGGCGACTGCCGGAGCGTTGGTCAGGTCACCGTCGAGTTTCTCGACCGGCAGCCCTTCGATCGTGCCCTGCACGGTCAGCAGCAGGTGCACGCTCTGCTGGCTCTTGGTCGCCGCCGAGGACTCCTGCAACAGCGTCGTGGCGTCGGGAAGCGGAGCGTCGGACGTCTTCTCCGACGACGAGCACCCCGCGACGAGCGCAACGGAGGCGAAAAGAACGGCGAGCAAGGATTGGACTGCGAAGCGTGGGCGCGTCTGCATGACTGCATCGTAGAGGCTTGCCGCGACGAACTGTCTTTTCGCTCCTCACGTGTGCGGCCGTTTCTCCAACCGGTCACCGACTGAATACTCTGGTCCTCGTGTTCACCGGAATCGTTGAAGAGCTGGGCGTCCTCGTCGACAAGGAGGACCTCGCCGATGCCGCGCGGTTGGCCATCCGCGGGCCCATCGTGACCGCCGACGCGCGGCACGGGGATTCGATCGCGGTGAACGGCGTGTGTCTGACCGTCGTGGACATCCGGCCCGACGGGATCTTCACCGCCGACGTCATGGCCGAGACCCTCAACCGGTCCAGCCTGCAGAAGCTCGAGGTCGGCGGCCGCGTCAATTTGGAACGTGCCGCGGCCGTGAACAGCCGCCTCGGTGGACACATCGTCCAGGGGCATGTCGACGGCACCGGACATGTGATTTCGCGCACGCCGTCCGAGCATTGGGAGGTTGTGCGGATCGGCCTGCCCGAGTCGCTGTCGAGGTATGTGGTCGAGAAGGGTTCGATCACCGTCGACGGGGTGTCGTTGACCGTCTCCGGCTTGGGCGACGACTGGTTCGAGGTGTCGCTGATCCCGACCACGCGTGAGCTCACCACGGTCGGCCACGCGGACGTCGGTGCGCAGGTGAACCTCGAGGTCGACGTCATCGCCAAGTACGTCGAGCGGCTGATGAGCCGTACCGCTCAGTAAGAGCTGGCAATAACTGCTGGTTTTCGGTGGTTCATACTGGAGTCGACGACGATGGTTCCACGTATGGAACGTCGCACTGAACAGGCAAGGTGGCGCAGATGACCAGGCTCGATTCCGTCGAGAGGGCGATAGCCGATATCGCGGCGGGCAAAGCCGTGGTTGTGATCGACGACGAAGACCGCGAGAACGAGGGCGACCTCATCTTCGCCGCCGAGAAGGCCACGCCCGAATTGGTCGCGTTCATGGTGCGCTACACGTCGGGTTATCTGTGTGTGCCGCTGGACGGCGAGATCTGCGATCGCCTGGGCCTGTTGCCGATGTATGCGGTCAACCAGGACAAGCACGGCACCGCATACACCGTCACCGTTGACGCGAAAAAGGATGTGGGAACCGGCATTTCGGCCTCCGACCGGGCAACCACGATGCGTGCCCTCGCCAACCCCGACACGGTTGCCGACGACTTCACGAAACCCGGCCACGTGGTGCCGTTGCGCGCCAAGGACGGTGGTGTGCTGCGGCGCCCCGGCCACACCGAGGCGGCCGTCGACCTCGCCCGGCTGGCCGGTCTGCAGCCCGCCGGCGCGATCTGCGAGATCGTGAGCCAAAAGGACGAAGGGGACATGGCGCGCACCGACGAGTTGCGCGTGTTCGCCGACGACCATGACCTGGCGCTGATTTCGATCGCCGACCTCATCGAGTGGCGGCGCAAGCACGAAAAGCACATCGAGCGCATCGCCGAGGCGCGGATCCCGACCCGGCACGGCGAGTTCCGCGCCGTCGGGTACAAGAGCATCTACGAGGATGTCGAGCATGTCGCCCTGGTCCGCGGCGAGATCGCCGGCCCGAACAGCGACGGTCACGACGTGCTGGTCCGCGTGCACTCCGAATGCCTGACCGGTGACGTGTTCGGATCGCGGCGCTGCGACTGCGGCCCGCAGCTGGACGCCGCGATGGCGATGGTCGCACGCGAAGGGCGCGGCGTGGTCCTCTACATGCGCGGGCACGAGGGCCGCGGCATCGGTTTGATGCACAAGCTGCAGGCCTACCAGTTGCAGGACGCCGGCGAGGACACCGTCGACGCCAACCTGATGCTCGGATTGCCCGCCGACGCACGCGATTACGGCATCGGCGCACAGATCCTGGTCGACCTCGGTATCCGGTCGATGCGCCTGCTGACCAACAATCCGGCCAAGCGCGTCGGACTGGACGGCTACGGCCTGCACATCATCGAGCGGGTGCCGCTGCCGGTGCGGGCCAACGCGGAGAACATCCGCTATCTCATGACCAAGCGGGATCGCATGGGCCATGACCTTGTCGGCCTGGACGACTACGACGAAGCGGTGAGCATGGACGATTACGACGAGGCGGTGTACCTGCTGGGGGACCGCCGCCCGCCGAGTGCCGAGGGTGTGGCGGATAAATGAGTGGGGGCGCAGGCGTTCCCGAACTGCCGCAGATCGATGCCTCGAATGTGAAACTGGCGATCGTGGCCAGTACGTGGCACACGAAGATCTGCGATGCGTTGCTCGACGGTGCGCGCAAGGTTGCCGCCGATGCCGGCATCGCCGAGCCGACCGTCGTCCGCGTGCTCGGTGCGATCGAAATCCCGGTGGTGGCCCAGGCTTTGGCGGCCACCCATGACGCGGTGGTGGCGCTCGGTGTGGTAATCCGTGGCCAGACACCGCATTTCGACTACGTGTGCGATGCCGTCACGCAAGGACTGACCCGGGTGTCGCTGGACGCGTCGACCCCGGTGGCCAATGGCGTGTTGACGACCGACACCGAAGAACAGGCGCTCGATCGGGCCGGCCTCCCGTCGTCGACCGAGGACAAAGGCGCCCAGGCGGCAGCGGCCGCACTGTCGACCGCACTGACCCTTCGTGAGTTGCGCGCCCGCGCATGACCGGTCAGATGACGGCAGACACCTGGGACGTCGAGATCCGCCCGTACCGCACACCGATTTTCGCCTACGGGGCGGCATTGATCATCTTCGCGGCGCACGTCTCGGTGGGCGCGTTGCTCAAAGTGGGGTCCACCGGCGTCGTATTTCGCACTGCCGATCAGGTGGCGATCGCGTTGCTCGGTGCCGTGATCGCCTGTGTGGTGCTGATGTTCGCCCGGCCGCGGCTGCGGGTCGGACCGTCGGGCGTGGCGGTGCGCAATCTCGTCGGCTATCGGACCATCCCATGGTCCGACGTCGTCGATGTCTCGTTCCCGCGGGGCGCCCGCTGGGCCCGCGTGGATCTGCCCGACGACGAGTACATCCCGGTGATGGCGATCCAGGCGATCGACAAGGGACGTGCGGTCGACGCGATGGACAAGGTCCGGGAGCTGGTCGCGAAGTACCGCACCGGACTCAGCTGACCCGCAGCGTCATCGCCAATTCTTTGGCCCCGGCCGATGATTCGGCATCGGCCACATCGAAACCGAGGCTTTCGTACACGCAGCGGGCCGCTGCGTTGTCGGTCGCGACCCGCAGTTTGACGGTCTGGACTCGCCGGCCGCGCGACCAGTCCACGGCCGCGCCGATCAGCCGATGCGCCAGGCCGTGCCCACGCGCCGCCGGATCGACCCACAACGAATACAGGTACATCGTGTCGGCGTTCTGCTGCTGCGCGCCGATGAGGCCGACCGCTCGCCCGTCGACCGCCGCGGTGAATTGAGCGTGATCGCGCAGTCTTCGGCGCCATTGTGCGGCAGTGAATCTGGATTCGCGGCGATAGTGCTGGTCGTCGACCCCCAGCGAGTCGGCAAGCGCACGCAACCGCAGGACGGCGAACAGTCGCCAGTCCGCCTCGGTGAGTCGGATCACCCGGTACCTCATGGGCGTGCGGGTCAACCCGGGTCGCCCATCACCAGACCCTCGCGGCGCGGGTCGGCGCCACCGATCCAGCCGGGCTCGGCGCGCACGATCGCCGAGAGACCGCTGGACTGATCGGCGAGGTCGACCTGATGGCCCAGTGCGCGTAGGCCCTTCACGAGCGGGTCGTGATCACCGGGCAGTCCCGGCGGGCCGGAGGTGTCGATGTTGGGATGTTCGCCGCCGATGTTCGTCTTGGGTGTGTTGGCGGCGCCGAAGTCGACCATCGACACCGCCTGCTGCGGGTCCAGGCCCCAATCGACGACGCCGACAACGGTTTTGACGACGAATTGAATGATGACCGAACCGCCGGGGGAGCCCAGCACGGCGTAGAGCGGGCCTCTCGACCCGGGCGGGCCTGCCGTGCCCTTGTCGAACATGAGGGTCGGCGCCATGGTGCTACGTGGCCGTTTGCCGGGCTCGACCCGATTGGGCACCGGCGTGCCCTCGGGACTGACCGGTTCGGCGGCGAAATCGGTGAGCTGATTGTTGAGCAGAAATCCGTCCACCATGTGGAACGAGCCGAACGCAGATTCGATGGTCGTGGTGAGCGAGGCCGCGTTGCCGTAGCTGTCGACGACGCTCACCTGACTGGTGCCGTGCTCGCGTTGCGGCGGTGCGGTGATGGGTGGGCCGAAGTTGCCCGGCTGTGCGGTACCCATGGTGCGCTGTTCGGAGATCAGCGCGGCCCGGCCGGTGAGGTAGGCGCTTCCCAACAGCGTGTCGGGCGAGCCGCCGGGCAGCGCGACGAAATCGGTGTCGGCGACGTAGCGATCCCGGTCGGCGTAGGCGAGCCGTTCCGCTTCGGAGATCAGGTGGACGCCCATGACGGTGGGCCGCCCGCCGTTGAGATCGATGTCGGTCGGCTTGTGGTTGCCCATCGCGAAGTGTTCGAGCACACCGAGCGTGGCGGCCACCGCGATGCCACCGGACGAGGGCGGTGGCATGCCGCAGATCTCGCGGCCGCGGTACGGCGTGCACAACGGTTCGCGCTGTTTGACGGTGTAGGCGGCGAGATCCTGTTCGGTCAGCATGCCCGGCGTGCGGCCGCCTGCCGGGTCGGCGGTGGCCGCCACGATCGCGCGCGCGATGTCGCCGCTGTAGAACGCCTGCGCCCCATCGGATGCGATGGCGCCCAGGGTTTTCGAGTACGCCGGGTTGGTGAGGCGGGTACCAACCGGCTTGGGGCTGCCGTCCGCATTCAGGAAGTAGGCGGCCGCCGCGGGATCGAGCCGGAGTTCGGTCGCAGAGTCCTCGATCGCCGCCGCCAGGCGGGGGCTGACGTCGAAACCGCGGTCCGCCAGGGAGACGGCCGGGTTGAACAGTTCGCGCCACTCCTTCTTGCCGTACTCGCGGTGCACCTCGTCGAGCAGGCGCACGATGCCGGGCACGCCGATCGAGCGGCCCGACGCCCGGGCGTCGGGCTTGGGCTGGGTGCGGTCCGTGTCGGAGATCCAGCGCAGGTAGTTCTCGTCGGCAGCGGCAGGGGCGGTCTCGCGGCCGTCGTAGGCGCGTACCGCGCCGGAGGCGGCGTCGTAGTACAGGAGGAATCCGCCGCCGCCGATACCGGACGACTGTGGTTCGACCAAGCCCAACATGGCCTGCGCGGTCACGAGCGCGTCGGCCGCCGTGCCGCCGTCGCGCAAGACCCTGCAGGTCGCTTCGGTGGCCAGTGGATTCGCGGTGGCGACCGCGTATTTGGCGGTGCGCACGGCCGTCATGTCACTGCGGTAGCCGGTCGCGACCTCGGGTCGGGTGGCGAGGTCGCGGCTCGTCGGAGGCGGGGCGGGGACAGGTGCCGGCGGGGCCGACTGCGGGGGTGAAGCGGCCGGTGGCTTGGGCATCGGTGTGCCGTTGGACACAATCTCGCACGGGCCCGCAACGGTGCGGGCCGGCCGTTCGGGGCCGTCGGCGCACCCCGCAGCGATCAGCACGACACCGCTGAGCAGGGCGATGACCGACCGTGTGGACGCCAGCAATCGCACCCCTCGACGGTAGCGGAGTTCCGTCGGATCGCGGCAGTAACCTGGAAACCGTGCCCGATCCAGCGACGTACCGGCCGGCGCCCGGGTCGATACCAGTTGAGCCGGGGGTGTATCGGTTCCGGGATCCGCACGGTCGGGTCATCTATGTCGGCAAGGCCAAGAGCCTGCGCAGCAGGCTGACGTCGTACTTCGCCGATCTTGCCGGTCTCGCCCCGCGCACCAGACAGATGGTGATGACCGCGGGCAGCGTCGAGTGGACGGTCGTCAACACCGAAGTCGAAGCGCTGCAGCTTGAGTACAACTGGATCAAAGAGTTCGATCCGCGCTTCAACATCCGTTATCGCGACGACAAGTCGTACCCGGTGCTCGCGGTCACCCTCAACGAGGAATACCCCCGGCTGATGGTGTACCGGGGGCCGCGCCGTAAAGGTGTCCGGTATTTCGGCCCGTACTCCCATGCGTGGGCCATCCGGGAAACCCTCGATCTGCTCACCCGGGTGTTCCCGGCGCGAACCTGCTCGGCCGGAGTGTTCAAGCGTCACAACCAGATCGACCGCCCGTGCCTGCTGGGCTACATCGACAAGTGTTCGGCGCCGTGCGTCGGCCGGGTCACCGCGCAGCAGCACCGCAAGATCGTCGAGGATTTCTGCGACTTCCTGGCGGGAAAGACCGACCGGCTCGCCAGGGATCTGGAGCAGCAGATGGCCGCCGCCGCCGAGGAGCTGGATTTCGAGCGGGCTGCGCGGCTGCGCGACGACATCTCCGCGTTGAAGCGGGCACTCGAGAAGCAAGCCGTGGTGTTCGGCGACGGCACCGACGCCGACGTGGTGGCGTTCGCCGACGACGAACTCGAGGCCGCCGTACAGGTGTTCCACGTGCGCGGTGGCCGGGTCCGCGGCCAACGCGGGTGGATAGTCGAGAAGTCGGGCGACCCGGAACAATCCGGGCAGGACCAGTTGGTCGAGCAGTTTCTGACCCAGTTCTACGGTGAGCAGGCCGAACTCGGTGGCGCGGCCGACGAGGCCACGAATCCCGTACCGCGGCAGGTGCTGGTTCCGGTGTTGCCGCCAAATGTCGACGAGTTGGCCACCTGGCTGTCGGGCCTGCGCGGTTCGCGGGTGAGCGTGCGAGTTCCCGTCCGTGGTGACAAGCGGGCGCTCGCCGAGACCGTGCAGCGCAACGCGCACGAGGCGCTGGCCCAGCACAAACTGCGACGGGCCGGCGACTTCAACGCGAGATCGGAAGCGCTGCAGAGCATTCAAGACACGCTCGGGCTGGCGGATGCGCCGCTGCGTATCGAATGTGTCGACATCAGCCATGTGCAGGGCACCGACGTCGTCGCGTCGCTCGTCGTGTTCGAGGACGGGCTGCCACGCAAATCCGACTACCGCCATTACGCGATCCGCGAGGCGGCGGGCAACGGGCGGTCCGACGACGTCGCCTCGATCGCCGAGGTCACCCGGCGACGTTTCTTGCGTCATGTGACCGACTCCCAACCCGACGCCGGCGGTGAGCAACGTCCCAGACGGTTCGCCTACCCGCCCAATCTGTTCGTCGTGGACGGCGGTGCGCCACAGGTCAACGCGGCCGCCGCGGTGCTCGACGAACTCGGCATCGACGACGTCGCGGTGATCGGGCTCGCGAAGCGACTGGAGGAAGTGTGGGTACCCTCTGAGCCGGATCCGGTGATCTTCCCGCGCAACAGCGAAGGCCTGTATCTGCTGCAGCGGGTGCGCGACGAGGCGCACCGGTTCGCCATCAGCTTCCACCGCAGCAAGCGATCGAAGCGCATGACGGCGTCCGCGCTCGATTCGGTTCGCGGGCTCGGCGAGCATCGGCGCAAGGCGCTGGTGACGCATTTCGGTTCGGTTGCCCGGCTCAAGGAGGCCACGGTGGAGGAGATCACGGCGGTGCCGGGCATCGGTGTGGCCACCGCGCGAGCCGTGCTTGAGGCGCTCGGCGGTCCGCCGAGCGAACCGGGAAGTGAGCCGCAGACCCAGCAGGAGGGCGTGCCGGCCGAGACCGGGTCGGGTACTGAGGTGAATGCCGAGGCGAATTCGAACGCGCCCGCAATGGTTATCGAGGATGATCGACGCAGGGTGATGACGGGGTCGGGGATGAACGAGGGCGAGCAACAGGCGGACCGCACGTGAGCGGAGACCTTCACGAGAACGGTCCCGATACCGGGATCGCCGAAGGGGACGAGGAGTCGGGTATCGACGTCGTTCTGGTCACCGGGCTGTCGGGTGCCGGGCGTGGCACGGCGGCAAAGGTGTTGGAAGACCTCGGTTGGTATGTCGCCGACAATCTGCCGCCCGAGCTCATCGCGCGGATGGTCGAGCTGGGGCTGGCGGCCGGGTCGAGGATCACCCAGCTGGCCGTGGTCATGGATGTGCGCTCCCGCGGATTCACCGGTGACCTGGACTGGGTGCGCCACGATCTGGCCACGCGCAACATCACCCCACGCGTGCTCTTTCTGGAGGCCTCCGACGACATCCTGGTGCGCCGGTATGAGCAGAACCGGCGCAGTCACCCACTGCAGGGCAACCAGACCCTGGCCGAGGGGATTGCCGCCGAGCGGGCGATGCTGGCGCCGGTGCGAGCGGGCGCCGACCTCGTGATCGACACGTCGAAGCTGTCGGTGCCCGCGTTGCGGGAGAGCATCGAGCGCGCGTTCGGCGGGGAGACCGTCGCCTATACCAATGTCACGGTCGAATCGTTCGGCTACAAGTACGGCCTGCCGATGGATGCCGACACCGTGATGGACGTGCGGTTCCTGCCTAACCCGCACTGGGTCGACGAACTGCGCCCGCACACCGGTCAACATCCCGACGTGCGCGACTACGTGCTCGGTCAGCCGGGCGCCAAGGATTTCCTCGACACCTACCATCGGCTCTTGGACGTTGTGATCGCGGGATACCGCAGGGAAGGGAAGCGCTATATGACCGTCGCCATCGGCTGCACCGGCGGTAAACATCGCAGTGTCGCGATTGCCGAAGCACTGGCGGAGCGGTTGCAGGGCGGTGACGGGCTCACGGTGCGGGCGTTGCATCGGGATCTGGGGCGCGAGTGACGCCCCGCATCGTCGCGCTGGGCGGCGGCCACGGGCTCTACGCCACGTTGTCGGCTGCCCGGCGGCTCACCCCACACGTCACCGCGGTGGTGACGGTCGCCGACGACGGCGGCTCGTCGGGCCGGTTGCGCGGCGAGCTCGACATCGTCCCGCCTGGCGATCTGCGAATGGCGTTGGCGGCGTTGGCATCTGACAGCCCGCACGGTCGTCTGTGGGCCACCATCATCCAGCACCGGTTCGGTGGCAGTGGCGCGCTCGCCGGTCACCCGATCGGCAACCTGATGCTCGCCGGCCTCAACGAGGTGCTGGCCGACCCGGTCGCCGCGCTCGACGAGCTGGCGCGGATCCTGGGTGTCAAGGGCCGCGTCCTGCCGATGTGCCCGATCGCGCTGCAGATCGAGGCCGACGTCGCCGGCCTGGAGGCCGATCCGCGCATGAGCCGGGTGATCCGCGGTCAGGTGGCGATCGCGACGACGGTGGGCAAGGTGCGCCGCGTCCGGCTGCTGCCGGGCGACCCGCCGGCCACCCGGCAGGCCGTCGAGGCGATCATGGCGGCCGACCTCGTCGTGCTGGGACCGGGTTCGTGGTTCACCAGTGTGATTCCGCACGTACTGGTGCCGCAGCTGGCTGCGGCGCTGCGCGCGACGACGGCCCGCCGCGCGCTCGTCCTCAATCTGGCCGCCGAACCCGGTGAGACCGCCGGGTTCTCCGCCGAGCGTCACATCCACGTGTTGGCCCAGCACGCCCCCGATTTCACGGTGCATGACATCATCGTCGACGCCAGCAGAGTGCCCAGCGACCGCGAACGTGAGCAGCTCAGCCGCACGGCTAACATCCTCGAGGCCCGCGTCGAGTTTGCTGACGTGTCTCGACCTGGTACACCTTTACATGACCCGGCAAGGTTGGCCGCGGCTCTGGAGGGGGTCCGGTTGCGAGCAATGGCACCCGGCCGGAGCGTGCAGGAACCGACCGTTCCCACGCCCGCCGCCAGGTCGGTCGACGTCACGCGTCAGGAACCGGCACCGAACAGATCGAGAGGGGACGAGCCGTGGCGATGACAGCCGAGGTGAAGGACGAGCTGAGCCGCCTCGTGGTCAACTCGGTCAGTGCGCGCCGCGCCGAGGTCGCGTCCCTGTTGCGCTTTGCCGGAGGGCTGCACATCGTCGCGGGCCGGGTGGTCGTGGAGGCCGAGGTCGACCTCGGCATCATCGCGCGCCGGTTGCGCAAGGACATCTACGACCTATACGGCTACAACGCGGTCGTCCATGTGTTGTCCGCCAGCGGTATTCGCAAGAGCACGCGGTATGTGGTCCGCGTGGCCAATGACGGTGAGGCACTCGCGCGCCAGACCGGTCTGCTCGATCTGCGGGGCCGTCCGGTGCGCGGACTTCCGGCCCAGGTCGTCGGCGGGAGCGTCGGTGATGCGGAGGCCGCGTGGCGGGGCGCGTTCCTGGCGCATGGCTCGCTCACCGAGCCCGGTCGCTCGTCGGCGCTCGAGGTCAGCTGCCCCGGACCGGAGGCCGCGCTGGCTCTGGTGGGTGCCGCGCGGCGGCTCGGCGTCAGCGCGAAAGCCCGGGAAGTCCGGGGGAGTGATCGCGTGGTGGTTCGCGACGGCGAGGCGATCGGCGCACTGCTGACGCGGATGGGCGCTCAGGACACGCGGTTGACCTGGGAGGAACGGCGCATGCGCCGCGAGGTCCGGGCGACGGCCAATCGGTTGGCCAACTTCGACGACGCCAACCTGCGTCGCTCGGCCCGCGCCGCGGTGGCCGCGGCCGCCCGGGTCGAGCGGGCGCTGCAGATCCTCGGCGATACGGTGCCCGACCATCTGGCGGCGGCGGGCAAGCTGCGGGTCGAGCATCGGCAGGCCTCTCTGGAGGAGTTGGGTCGGCTTGCCGATCCGCCCATGACGAAAGACGCTGTGGCGGGGCGTATCCGGCGACTGCTGTCGATGGCAGACCGCAAGGCCAAGCAGGACGGGATTCCCGACACCGAGTCGGCCGTGACACCGGATCTGCTCGACGACGCCTGATCGGCCCGCGAAAAGCCAAGCGTTGCAGGCGATCAGACCGACAGCAGAGCCCAGCCGACGCCGACCACGGTCACCAGCGACACGACGGTGAGCGGGATGCCGAAGCGCATGAACGTCGCCGTCGAATAGCCCCCGGCCGCATCACCATGAGGTTGGACTGGTGGCTGAACGGGTTGAAGAACGTGAACGAGATGCAGGTGCCGACCGTGATGAGGAGCAGCATCGGGTCGAGGCCGGTGCTGGCCGCGATCGTCAGGACCACCGGTGTCAGGATCGATGCCGCGGCGGCGTTGGTGACGACGTTCGTCAGGATCGTGGTACCCACCGCGATGACCAGGACCACGAGCGCCGTGCTGTCGCCGGACAGTTCGAGGATGGCTGCCGAGATGTAGCCGCCGAGACCGCTGTTGACGACGATGACGCCGAGCCCGATGGATCCGGCGATGATCGCGAGGATGTTCCAGTTCAGCGCGCGCACGGCCGATCTCGGCGTCAGCACGCCGGTGAGAACGATCAGCACCGCACCGGTGACCGCGGCGAGTTCGACCGGGGCGATCCCGAACGATCCGGCCAGGATGACGGCCGCCAGGATGCCGAGCGCCACCCACGTCTTGCCGGTCTGGGGAGCCTTGCCGGTGGCCTGCTGCCACAGTGCGACCAGGGGACTGTGCGCGAGTACGTCGGCCGAACTCGCGGTGACCAGGCAGAGTGCGCCCGGCTCGGCGGGGGCGTCGCGGAGTCGCTTGTCCGTCTGGGCCGCGACCACCATGATGTCTTCGTCTTCCTCGAGCTCGCGCACCGTGGCCTGCTCGTTGTCGGCGACCGCGACCAGATAGAGCCGTTGCGGGGACAACCCGAATCGTGGACTGCCCCAGAGCATTCGGACACCTGATTCGGTCGCCCGGTACACGAGGACGTCGTCGACCTCCAGCACCGAGTCCGCCCCGACGGGCTTGCCCCAGCGAAGCACCTCCTGTAGCCCGAACTCGGGGGTGGTGTGGATGCCGAACTCGGCAGCGGTCCTGCCGACCGCGATGGCGCGCGCCGAGATGGGAATCTCGGCCTGCCACGACAAGTCCCGCGCGGCGATCTCCGATGTGCCACCCAGTATCCGCGGCGCCGTCAGGAGCAAGACGACCCACCCGACGAGCGCAACCGGGACGGCGACCGGCACGAACGAGAACATCGACAGTTCGACGCCCGCGGGTGCGGCGAGGGCGGCGATGAGCAGATTGGAACTGGTGCCGATCAGTGTTGCGGAGCCGGCGAGGGTCGTGGCATGGGCGATCGGCAGCAGCACGCCGCGGGCCGGCACGCCGGATTGCTGCTGCAGTTCTTTGGCGGCCGGGATCAGCATCGCGACGATCGGGGTGGTGTTGATGAGCGCCGAGACGAACCCGACCGGCGGGATGAGACGGCGAAGCGCCTGGCCTGGCGTGCGCACGTCGGTGAGCAGGCGGTAGGTCACCCGCGAAACCACCCCGGTGTGCAGAACCCCTTTGGCGATCACCAGCATTGCTGCGATGGTGATGACGCCCGCATTGCTCAGACCGCCGAAAAGCTCGCCGGGAGTGGCGATTCCAAGTAGGCCCGACGCGACCAGGGCGCATATCAGGGCCAGGACCGCAGGTGCTCGGCCCGTCGTCATCGCGATCAACGTGAGGACGACGATCACCGCAGCGACGAATGCCATGTACCGCATTCTCGGGCACTGCCGACCGCCGCGCCGACTCACAGCGTTCCCAGAATGATCGATATTCAAATAACGACTACTATCTGAATATGCCTCACGATGACGATGAAAAACCCCGGCGGCTGACGCGCGCCGAGAACCAGGCCCGCACCCGTGCGCTGTTGCTCGACGCGGCGGCGCGCACTTTCGCCCGCAAGGGCTATGCCGCGGCATCGGTCGATGAGATCGCCGCGACCGCCGGGTTCTCCGTGGGAGCCGTCTACTCGAACTTCTCGGGCAAGGAGCAACTGTTCTCCGAACTGATGGCCGAGCGCGCATCCGGCCGCATCGACCAGGTGGTCGACACGCTCGCCGAAGGCCGACGGGAGACCGGGGAACCGTTGCGGGCGCTGGGGCGGATGCTGATCGAGATCGCCGACAAGGACATCGAGTTCGAAGCGATCCAGTCGGAGTTCTGGCTGCAGGCGGTGCGCAACCCGGACGCGATGCAGATCCTGGTGGATCGCTCGGCACGCACACTCGCCTCGGTGCGCGACATCGTCGCGGAAGCCTTGGAGCGCAACAATGTTGATGACAGCGTCTCTCCGGATGCGTTCGCGGTCGTGGTGCTCGCGTTGTTCCAGGGGCTGATCCGGCAACGCCGCATCGACCCGGACCGGGTGCCCGAGGAACTGTTCGGGCAGGCCCTGGCATGGCAGATCGCGGGCATGCCCAAAGCCTCGGCGGGGCGGGGATAGCCGATGGTCGACGCAATGCGAATCGGGCTCTACGCGATGCCCGCCTTCTTCGTCCTCATGGCGATCGAGTTCCTCAGCTACCGCTTCGACAAGGACAATCCTCGGCCGCGGGCCGGCATCTCGTGGCGCGACAGCTCCACCAGCCTGTCCATCTATGCCCTCGGCTATCTCGTCCGGCCGTTGGAGCGTTTCATCGAGGTTCCGATCGTGGCGATCGCGGCGGCGTTCGCGCCGATGCAGCTGTCGGCCGCGCACTGGTGGGTCTGGATCGTCGCGATCGTGTCGGCCGACCTGGCCTATTACGTCAAACACCGGATGTCTCACCGCATCCGGCTGTTCTGGGCGGCGCACAGCGTGCACCATTCCAGCCAGCACTTCAATCTTTCGACGGCCGTGCGCCTGCCGTGGCTCATCCCGGGATCGTTCCTCAGCTCGATCGTGTACGTGCCGCTGGCGGTGATCGGCATCCCGGTCTGGTTGATCTTCCTGTCGCAGGCGATCGTGCTGCTCTACCAGTTCCCGATTCACACCGAGCGCATCGACCGGCTGCCGCGGCTGATCGAGTTCCTGTTCAACACGCCTTCACACCACCGCGTGCACCACGGCGCGAACAACCCGTACCTGGACAAGAACTACGCGGGCATCCTCATCGTGTGGGACCGCATGTTCGGCAGTTTTGCGCCCGAGGGCGAACCTGTGCGCTATGGGCTCACCAAGAACATCGACACGTACAACCCGGTCAAGGCCAACTTCCACGAATTCGCCGCGATGGTGGGCGATGTCTGGCGGGCCAGGACCTGGCGCGGGCGTCTCGGCTACGTGCTGCGGCCGCCGGGGTGGCGGGAAGACCCCGATACCGCCGGCGCTGTCGTGAGCGAGCGCGATACGCATGAATTCTCACTGTCCGGGCAATCCAAGGTGGCGTCGGTTCCGAATCCCTGATGTCGGACCGTGGCGTTCGGCCGCGCTCACGAGAAGGGACCGCGTCGTGCTTCAGCAGATACCGAGGCTCATCAGCCGGCTCATCCAAGCTGCGCCTGCCGTGATCGGCTGGCGGGTGGGCACCGAAGAACCACCATATGAGGCGGAATCGTTGGCCGACGGGGTGGAGATCCGGCACTACGGCCCCCGGATCGCCGCGGTGACGATCGGCGCCGACCAGGACGCCGCCCTGCGGTTGGGATTCGGGCGCCTCGCCGGTTACATATTCGGCGACAACGGTGGCGCGAGCGAAACGGGCCCGGTCGGCGGGCAGAAGATCGCGATGACCGCGCCGGTCGCACAGACCGGCGGTCGTGGCGACAAGTGGGACGTGCAGTTCTACATGCCGGCCAGGTCGACCATCGACACATTGCCCGAGCCCAACGACGACAGGGTCCGCCTCGCTGAGATACCCGCCCAGTCGGTCGCGGTATTGCGGTTCAGCGGCGACCGCGGCCCCGATGCGGTCGCCGAACGTACCGCGCGACTGCGTGAGGTGCTGCGCGAGTACGGGTTCGATGCCGACGGCGAGGCGACCGCCTGGTTCTACGACCCGCCATGGACGGTTCCGTTCCTGCGTCGCAACGAGATCGCGATCCCGGTGCGCACATAGCGTGGCAGGAATCTTCAGTAGAGTCCGCACCATGGAGCGGGTATTCACGACGGTGATCGACGCGCCGCGCGACGACGTGTTTTCCTGGCACGCGCGTCCCGGTGCGTTCGAGCGGTTGTCGCCGCCATGGCAACCCGTGCGCATAGTCTCCGAGGCCGAGTCGCTGGCCGACGGCCGGGCGCGCCTGGCGCTACCGGGCGGGTTGCGCTGGGTGGCCCGGCATCGTCCGGAACTCTACAATCCGCCAAGGTGTTTCGTCGATTCGATCAGCAGCGACGGTATCGCGTCGCTGCCGGTACGCGTCGTGGCCCGGTGGACGCACACCCACGAGTTCGAAGACGCCGGTGACGGCCGGACCCGGATGATCGACCGGGTCGAGACGCCGGTGCCGGCAGTTGCGCTGCATCCCATGTTCGCCTACCGGCATCGCCAACTCGCGGCCGACCTCGCGGCGCACCGTGCCGCCGGCGAGCGGGGCCTGGGATCGGTGACGGTCGCGATCACTGGATCGTCCGGCCTTGTCGGTTCGGCGTTGTCGGCGTTTCTGACCACCGGTGGGCATCGCGTCATCAAGCTCGTGCGACATTCTGCGGCCAATACCGACGAGCGCCAGTGGAATCCGGCAGATCCTGAGCCGGAGCTGCTGTCGGGCGTGGATGCGCTGATCCACCTGGCGGGCGCCTCGATCGCCGGCCGCTTCACCGCCGAGCACAAGCGGGCGATCCGCGAGAGCCGCGTCGGCCCCACCCGACGGCTCGCCGAGCTTGCCGCCCGGACCGCTGACGGCCCGGCGACGATGGTGTGCGCGTCGGCAATCGGGTTCTACGGAAACGACACCGGTGAGAACCCGGTATCCGAGGACAGCGAGCGGGGCGATGGCCTTCTCGCCGAGGTCGTGGCCGACTGGGAGGCGGCCACCGCACCTGCCGCGGCCGGCGGATTGCGGGTCGTGCAGGTGCGGACCGGAATCGTGCAATCCCCACGGGGCGGAGTGCTGCGCGCACTCTATCCGTTGTTCGCGCTCGGCCTCGGCGGCCGGATCGGCGACGGCACTCAGTGGTTGTCGTGGATCGGCATCGATGACCTGCTCGACGTGTACCACCGCGCGTTGTGGGACGACGGCTTGTCCGGACCGGTGAATGCCGTTGCCCCCGAAGCGGTTCGCAACACCGACTACACCCGCACCCTCGCCCGGGTCCTGCGCAGGCCGGCGCTGCTGCCGGTGCCGGCGTCGGGTCCGAAGCTGCTGTTGGGCGACGAAGGTGCGCGTGAGCTCGCGTGCGCCAGCCAGCGCGTCGTGCCGGTCAGGCTCGAGCGCGCGGGCCACCGATTCCGGCACGCCACCCTGGAGGACGGGCTGCGGCATGTGCTCGGCCGCACGCGTGCGGATTAGTCGCCCGACTGTGCGGCCAGCCCCGTGCACATCGCGGTGAGCAGCCGCGTCAACGTCGGCCCGAACTCGAAATCGAACTCGGGCGGCACCGCCGGTTCGGTCGCGTAGGCGTCGACGAGATCGGCAGGCGGGTGCACCACCTGCCACAGCGTGCCCGCCAGCGCCGTCGCCGACGACAACATGTCGGCCGCGCCCTGGCGGCCGAGGGCGGGCAGCGCACGCTCGATCGCCTCGGCGATCGACATCACGGCGGGGTAGGACTGTCGTTTGACCTTGACGACCTGTTCGGGTTTCACCTCGTGTTCGAGGTGAAGTGGGAGATAGGCCAGCAGATCGCAGAACAGCACGTCCTGCAACAGCCCGCCCACGAGCGCCTCGGCGACGCGGGCCGGCGACACCGGGCCCGGAGCGGCCAGGCTCTCGCACACCGCGGCCGACCAGCGGCCCCAGCCTTCGGCCGCGAGGTGCAACAGGATGTCCTTGTGCGAGGCGTAGTACCGCCGCACCGCTGAGTGGTGGACCCCGGCGCGATCGGCTACGGCGGTCAAAGTCACTGCCGCCACGCCCGATTGGAGTGCGAGCGACCGGGCCGCCTCCATCAGCGCGGCCGCCCGCGCGCGCTTGTTCTCCGCGGTGCGGGCCCTCTTGAAGGTGACCGGTTCCACGGGCCGAACCATAACGGAAGGTATGGCGCGGTGGGTTCCTCCGGCAGGCCTCCGACAAAACCTCCGACGAACCGTAGTCGCCGTTACGCACGTCGTGTGCGTTAACCTCTTCGGGTAGCCAACCCTAAGTTGAAGGGGACCGACGATTCTCACGACTCTCAAGCGGGCGTGGATTCCGCTGGTGATGGCGGCTGTCATCGCCATCGGCGGGTTCGCTGTCACGAAGATCCGCGGCATCTTCGGTACCCAGCAATTGCCCACCTATGCCGGCAGCATGTCCGACGACCAGAAGAACGTGTCGGACCCCAAGCGGGTCGTCTACGAGATCTTCGGCCCGCCCGGAGCGGTGGCCGACGTCAACTACATCGACGACGACGGCGAGCCGAACCAGGTCGACGGCGTGGCCCTGCCGTGGTCGGTCGAGATCGTCACGAACGCGCCGTCGATGACCGGCAACGTGCTCGCGCAAGGCAACAGCGATTTCATCGGCTGCCGCATCTCCTCTGACGGCGAAGTCAAAGACGAACGGACTGCACACGACGTGAACGCCTACATCTACTGTTTCGCGAAGTCCGTATGAGCAACCACGCTCAGCGCGACATCACCCGGCCGACGTTCCTGGCACGGTGGATCCGGCGGCTGTCGATACCGATCATCCTCGGCTGGTTGCTCGTCGTCGCGGTGATGAACCTCGCCGTACCCCAGCTCGAACAGGTCGGCAAAGAGAACGCGGTATCGCTCAGCCCGCACAACGCCCCGTCCATGCAGGCCATGACGAACATGGGCAAGCTGTTCGAGGAATCCGACTCCGACAGCGTCGCGATGATCGTCCTCGAAGGCGAGCAGGAACTCGGCGACGAGGCGCACGCCTATTACGACCAGCTCATGGAACGGCTCAAGGCCGACACCAAGCATGTGCAGCACATCCAGGATTTCTGGGGCGACCCGCTGACCGAGGCCTCCGCTCAGAGCACCGACGGCAAGGCCGTCTACGTGCAGCTCAACCTCGCGGGCAACATGGGCGAGGCACTGGCCAACGAATCGATCGATGCCGTGCGCGCGATCACCGGGGAACTGCCACCGCCGCCGGGCATCAAGGTGTTCGTCACCGGGCCCGCCGCACTGCAGGCCGACCTCAACCATGCCGGCGACGGCAGCATGGTCAAGATCACCCTGCTGACCTTCGCGGTGATCATCACGATGCTGCTGTTCTTCTACCGGTCGATCGTGACCGTCGTGCTCGTGCTCGCGATGGTGGGTGTACAGCTCGCGGTGGCCCGCGGTGTCGTGGCGCTGCTCGGCCACTATCACATCATCGGGCTGTCCACGTTCGCGGTGAACATGCTCGTGGCACTGTCGATCGCGGCGGGCACCGATTACGCGATCTTCCTGATCGGCCGCTACCAGGAAGCGCGCACCAAGGGCCTCGACAAAGAGCCGGCCTACTACGAGATGTTCCACGGCACAGCACATGTCGTGCTCGGATCGGGCCTCACCATCGCCGGTGCGACGTACTGTCTGACGCTCACCCGCATGCCGTACTTCCAGACCCTCGGTGTCCCCAGTGCGGTCGGCATCGTCGCCGGCGTGCTCGTCGCGCTCACCCTGGGGCCGGCGATCGTCACCGTGGGAAGCCGGTTCGGTCTGCTGGAACCCAAGCGCGCCATGCGGATTCACGCGTGGCGCCGGGTCGGCACGGTCGTCGTCCGCTGGCCCGGGCCCATTCTCGTCGCGTCGCTCGCGCTCGCGCTGGTCGGTCTGGCCGCTCTGCCGGGCTACAAGACCAGCTACGACGACCGCAAGTACATCCCGCAGGACATACCCGCCAACGAGGGATTCCAGGCCGCCGACCGGCATTTCAGCCAGGCCAGGATGAACCCCGAGATCCTGCTCATCGAGGCCGATCACGATCTGCGCAACTCGGCGGACTTCCTGGTGGTCGACAAGGTGGCCAAGGCGGTGTTCCGGGTGCCGGGTGTCGCGCGGGTGCAGACCATCACCCGACCCGAGGGCACGCCGATCGAACACAGCTCGATCCCGTTCCTCATCAGCATGCAGGGCGTCGGGCAGATGCAGAACATGAAGCTCATGAAGGACCGGATGGCCGACATGAAGACTCAGGCCGACGAGATGGGCAAGACGGTCCAGACCATGAAGACCATGTACGGGCTGATGACACAGCTCACCGGCGTCACCCACGACATGGTCGGCCAGATGAACGAACTGCAGGGCACCATTCACGACTTACGGGACAAGATCGCCGATTTCGACGATTTCTTCCGGCCGATCCGCAACTACTTCTACTGGGAACCGCACTGCTACGACATCCCGGTCTGCCACTCGATGCGCTCGATCTTCGACGCGATGGACGGCGTCGACACGATGACGGCGACCATGGACAAGGTCATGGTCAACATGACCGAGATGGACGCGCTGATGCCGCAGCTGCTCGCTCAGATGCCGTCGATGATCGCGACGATGGAGAGCATGCAGCAGATGATGCTGACGACGTATGCCACCATGTCCGGCTTCTACAACCAGATGGACGAGTTGAGCAAGGACTCGACCGAGATGGGCAAGGCATTCGACGCCGCCAAGAACGACGATTCGTTCTATCTGCCGCCAGAGGTGTTCGAAAACCCCGACTTTCAGCGCGGGATGGAATCCTTCCTGTCCCCGGACGGCAAGTCGATCCGCATGATCATCTCGCACCGCGGTGAGTCCTCGACCCCGGAAGCGCTCGCGCGGGTGGAACCGATCAAGGTCGCGGCGATCGAGGCCGTCAAGGGCACGCCGCTCGAAGACGCGCGGATCTCGCTCGGCGGCACCGCCGCGACGTTCAAGGACATGGCCGACGGTTCGAAGTACGACCTGCTGATCGCAGGCATCGCGTCGCTGTGCCTGATCTTTTTGATCATGCTGCTCATCACGCGGGCACTGGTCGCCTCGATCGTGATCGTCGGCACCGTGCTGCTGTCGCTCGGCGCGTCGTTCGGCCTGTCGATCCTGATCTGGCAGTACATCGTCGGTATCGACCTGCACTGGATGGTGCTCGCGATGTCGGTCATCGTGCTGCTGGCCGTCGGGTCCGATTACAACCTGCTGTTGGTGTCACGGTTCAAAGAGGAGATACCCGGCGGTTTGAAGACAGGCATCATCCGCGCGATGGGCGGCACCGGCAGCGTGGTCACCGCCGCGGGCATGGTGTTCGCGTTGACGATGGCGGCGATGGTGGTGAGCGATCTGCGGGTGCTTGGGCAGGTCGGCACGACGATCGGGCTCGGCCTGCTGTTCGACACCCTGGTGGTGCGGTCGTTCATGATGCCCGCCATGGCCACCCTGTTGGGCCGGTGGTTCTGGTGGCCCATCAACGTGCTGCGGGTACGGCAACGGCAGCGCCCATTGCCACCGCCGCGCGAACCGGTTGCCGTCGGCGCCTCGACCGATGACGCCCCGACGACGGAGCTGCCCAGGCAGCAACCGGGACCGTCGGGAGCCTGACCCGGATACGGTGAGGCGATGAGCACCTTGCGGGTGGGCGTGGTGGCACCGGATCCGCCGTTCAACGGGATGGCCACTGGGCCTGGGCGCGCCGGCCTGGACATCGACCTGATCAGCGCGATCGCGGAGAGGCTCGGCGCCACAATCGAATTCGTCGACTACACCGGCACCGATTTCGACGGTGTCTTCGACGGTCTCGGCACCGGCACCTACGACTGCGTCATCGCGGGCACCACGGTCACCCCGCAGCGGCAACGGATGGCGGCGTTCGCGCCGCCGTACCTGATCACCGGCCAGGCGCTGGCGGCCGACACCAATCGCTTGCCACATGTACGGTCCGTCGCTGACCTGGCCGGACTGACCATCGGCGTCCAACGGGGTGATACGAGCCAGCCGATCGCCGAGCGGCTCGTCGCCCAGCGCCGGGCGGCCCGGGTGCGCGTCTACGACTATGGCGACATCCGGGCGGCGCTGGAGGACCTGACCACCGGCGGTTGCGACGCGGTCATGAAGCTGGCTCCGGTACTCACCGAACTGGTCAAGCCCCTGCCCGAGGTGGAGGTGGTGCAGCGCAGGCTGTCCACCGAGGAGATCGCGATCGCCGTCGCCCCTGCCGATACCGAACTGCTCGACCGGATCGCCGCTGCTCAGGGCGAATTGGAAGCGGACGGCACGCTGCAGCAGATTCGCCGGCGCTGGCTCGGCAACCCGTTCACCGATCAGCACCTGGCCGCGCTTTGACCGGGCTTCTGACCACACCGCACGAGCCGGTGAAGGCACCACTAGGCTGGCTGACGAGCAGTGACCGGCAACTTTCCCTCGACAATTAGGAGAGACACGTGACCATCCGGGTAGGCGTTAACGGCTTCGGCCGCATCGGACGCAACTTCTACCGGGCCCTGGCGACGCAGAAGGCCGAGGGCAAGAACACCGACATCGAGATCGTGGCGGTCAACGACCTCACCGACAATGCCACCCTCGCGCACCTGCTGAAGTTCGACTCCATCCTGGGCCGGCTGCCCGAGGACGTCAGCCTCGAGGGCGACGACACCATCGTCATCGGTGACACCAAGATCAAGGCCCTGGAGGTCAAGGAAGGCCCGGCGGCGCTGCCCTGGGGTGACCTCGGCGTCGACGTCGTCGTCGAATCCACCGGCATCTTCACCAAGCGCGACAAGGCGCAGGGTCACCTGGACGCCGGCGCCAAGAAGGTCATCATCTCCGCACCCGCCAGCGATGAGGACATCACGATCGTGCTCGGCGTCAACGACGACAAGTACGACGGCAGCCAGAACATCATCTCCAACGCCTCGTGCACCACGAACTGCCTCGGCCCGCTGGCCAAGGTGCTCAACGACGAGTTCGGCATCGTCAAGGGCCTGATGACCACCATCCACGCCTACACGCAGGACCAGAACCTGCAGGACGGTCCGCACAAGGACCTGCGCCGCGCCCGCGCCGCCGCGATCAACATCGTGCCCACCTCGACCGGTGCCGCCAAAGCCATCGGCCTGGTGCTGCCCGAGCTCAAGGGCAAGCTCGACGGCTACGCGCTGCGGGTTCCGATCCCCACGGGCTCGGTCACCGACCTGACCGCCGAGGTCTCCAAGGCCGCGAGCGTCGATGACATCAACGCCGCGTTCAAGGCCGCCGCCGAGGGTCCGCTCAAGGGCATCCTCAAGTACTACGACGCACCGATCGTGTCGAGCGACATCGTCACCGATCCGCACAGCTCGCTCTACGACTCAGGCCTGACCAAGGTGATCGACAACCAGGTCAAGGTCGTGTCCTGGTACGACAACGAGTGGGGCTACTCCAACCGCCTCGTGGACCTGACCGCGCTGGTCGGCAAGTCTCTCTAGTCGCGATGGCTGTCCGCACACTCGAAGATCTTCTGAACGAGGGCGTCGAGGGCCGGGGCGTGTTGGTGCGCTCCGACCTCAACGTCCCGTTGGACGAAGACGGAACCATCACCGACCCCGGACGCATCATCGCGTCGGTGCCGACGCTGAACGCACTGGCCGAGGCCGGTGCCAAGGTCGTCGTGACCGCACATCTCGGCCGTCCCAAGGGCGGCCCGGATCCCAAGTTCTCGCTGGCGCCCGTCGCCGCGGCACTGGGGGAGAAGCTGGGCCGCCATGTGCAACTGGCCGGTGATGTGGTCGGCACCGATGCGCTGGCACGCGCCGAAGGCCTGACCGACGGCGACGTGCTGTTGCTGGAGAACATCCGGTTCGATCCGCGCGAGACCAGCAAGGACGACGCCGAACGGCTCGAGTTGGCGAAGGCGCTGGCGAGCCTCGTCGAGGGTGCCGACGGTTCACCCGGCGCGTTCGTCTCCGACGGCTTCGGTGTGGTGCACCGCAAGCAGGCGTCGGTGTATGACGTCGCCACCATCCTCCCGCACTACGCCGGGACCCTGGTGGCTGCCGAGGTCAAGGTGCTCGAGCAGTTGACGAGCTCGACCGAGCGGCCCTACGCCGTCGTGCTGGGCGGCTCCAAGGTGTCCGACAAGCTCGCGGTCATCGAGAACCTGGCCACGAAGGCCGACAGCCTTATCATCGGCGGCGGGATGTGCTTCACATTCCTTGCCGCGCAAGGGGTTTCGGTCGGCACCTCGCTGCTGCAGGAAGAGATGATCGACACCTGCCGCAAGCTGCTCGAAGACTACGCCGACGTGATCCACCTGCCGGTGGACATCGTGGTCGCCGACAAGTTCGCGGCTGATGCCGAGCCGGAAACGGTTGCCTGCGATCGCATTCCGGACGGCAAGATGGGCCTGGACATCGGCCCGGAGTCGGTCAAGCGGTTCACCGCGCTGCTCTCGAACGCCAAGACGGTGTTCTGGAACGGCCCGATGGGCGTGTTCGAGTTCCCGGCGTTCTCCGCGGGCACCAAGGGTGTCGCCGAGGCGATCATCGGTGCCACCGGCAAGGGCGCGTTCAGCGTCGTCGGCGGCGGCGATTCGGCCGCGGCGGTGCGTCAGCTCGGCCTGCCCGAGGACGGGTTCTCGCATATCTCCACCGGCGGTGGGGCATCGCTGGAATACCTGGAAGGCAAGACCCTGCCCGGCATCGAAGTACTGGAGTCGTAGAACCATGGCCCGTAAGCCGCTCATCGCCGGCAACTGGAAGATGAACCTCAACCACTTCGAGGCCATCGCCCTGGTCCAAAAGATCGCATTCGCCTTGCCGGACAAGTACTTCGACAAGGTGGATGTGACCGTCATCCCGCCGTTCACCGATCTGCGCAGCGTGCAGACGCTGGTCGACGGCGACAAACTGCGCCTGACCTACGGTGCCCAGGACGTGTCACAGCACGACTCCGGCGCCTACACCGGTGAGATCAGCGGTGCGTTCCTCGCCAAGCTGGGCTGCACGTACGTCGTGGTCGGGCACTCCGAACGGCGCACCTACCATCACGAGGACGACGCCCTGGTGGCCGCCAAGGCCGCCGCGGCGTTCAAGCACGGCCTCACGCCCATCGTCTGCATCGGCGAGCACCTCGATGTGCGCGAGGCGGGCAACCACGTCGAGCACAACGTGGAGCAACTGAAGGGCTCCCTGGCCGGGCTGTCCAAGGAACAGATCGGCAAGCTCGTGATCGCCTACGAGCCGGTGTGGGCTATCGGTACCGGGCGCGTGGCCAGTGCGGCCGACGCCCAGGAGGTCTGCAAGGCGATCCGCGACGAACTCGGCAATCTGTCGTCACCCGAGGCGGCGGCCGGCATCCGGGTGCTCTACGGCGGGTCGGTCAACGCCAAGAATGTCGGCGAGATCGTGGCCCAGGGCGACGTGGACGGCGCGCTCGTCGGCGGGGCATCGCTGGACGGCGAGCAGTTCGCGACGCTGTCGGCGATCGCCGCAGGCGGTCCGCTGCCGTAACCCCACGCGGGGCCGGGCAGGCTCACCAGGTATTCTTGCGGCCATGGAATTGGCGCTGCAGATTGTCCTGGTCGTGACCAGTGTGCTGGTCGTGCTCTTGGTTCTGCTGCACCGGGCCAAGGGAGGCGGTCTGTCCACCCTGTTCGGCGGCGGCGTCCAGTCGAGCCTGTCCGGATCCACCGTGGTGGAGAAGAACCTGGACCGCCTCACCTTCTTCGTCACAGGCATCTGGGTGGTGTCCATCATCGGCGTGGCGCTGCAGATCAAGTACAGCTGATCCGAAACGTACGAAAAGCCGCCCCGGTTGCAACCGGGGCGGCCTTTGTATCTGCTCGGTGTCAGTAGTCCGAAGCCGACCCGGCACCGGGCTCACCCAGCAATGCGCGCGAGCCCGAGACACCCAGGCGGGTCGCGCCCGCTGCGATCATGACCCGTGCCTGCTCGAGGGTGCGTACGCCGCCGGATGCCTTCACCGCGAGTCCGTCTCCATGCACCGTGCGGTACATCAGCTCGACCGCGTGAACGCTCGCGCCGCCGGCTGGATGGAAACCCGTCGAGGTCTTGACGAAGTCGGCGCGCGCTGCGGCCGCCGCGCGGCACACCCCGACGATCTCGTCGTCGGTCAAGGCGGCCGATTCGATGATGACCTTGAGTATCTTCGTCGCAGGCACGGCGGCGCGTACCGCCGCGATGTCGGCTTCGACGCGGTCGAACGCCCCCTCTTTGGCCGCACCGACATCGATCACCATGTCGATCTCGTCGGCGCCGTGCCGCACCGCCTCGGCTGCCTCGGCAGCTTTGACCGGCGAGGTGTGCTTTCCGCTCGGAAACCCGCATACCGCGGCGACTTTGAGTCCGGAGCCGGCGGGTATGCCGATCGGCAGCATAGATGGCGACACACAAACCGAATAGGTGCGCAGTGCCACCGCCTCGGCGATGAGTGCTTCGACGTCGGCTGCGGTGGCTTCCGGTTTGAGCAGGGTGTGATCGATCATCGCGGCGACCTCGGCCACGGTCGGTTGGGTCTCGATTGTCATCGGATGGGCCCTTCTGTCGATGGTGGGGTTCAGGCGCTCTTGGCTTGACGGTCGAGGATGTAGTTCATGATCAGAGCGGCGACCAGGATCAGTCCCGTCACGAGCATCTGGAAGAACGAGCTCAACCCCAGCAGGTTGAACAGGTTGCGCAGCACCGACAGCAGTAGCACCGCGATGAATGTGCCCATCACACCGCCCTTTCCGCCGAACAAACTGGTTCCACCCAGCACCACGGCGGCGATCGCATCCAGTTCCAGCCCGGTATTGGCGGTGGGTTGACCGATGGTGAGCCGGGCGGTGAGCAGCACTCCGGTCAACGCGGCCAACCCTCCGCAGATCACATACGCCGCAGTGGTGATGCGCTGCACCGGTAGCCCCGACAGCCGTGCCGCTTTGGCGTTGCTGCCGACGGCGTAGACGTGTTCGCCGAATGTCGTGCGGCGTAGCACCAGACCCACGATCACGGTGGTGGCCACGAAGATAAGCCCGACAACCGGAATGCCGGCCACGGTGCCGGCGCCCAGAAACCGCAGGCCGACCGGGATCTCCGCGGTTGTGGGCGTGCCATTGGTGGTGAGAAATGTCAGACCGCGAATACTCTGCATCCCGGCGAGCGTCACCATGAATGCTGGAAGGGCCAAGTAGGCGCTCAGCCCGCCCATGATCCCGCCGAGACAAAGCCCGCTCAGGATCGCGATCAACATGGCCAGCGGCCAGGCGATCCCCAGTCCGATGAGGATCGCGACCAACATTCCTGACAGTGCCGCAACGCTTCCCACCGAAAGATCGATGCCGGAGGTGAGGATCACGACCGTCATGCCGATCGCGACGATGCCGGTGAGGCTGGACTGCTGGAGCAGATTCGCGAGGTTCTGCGACGTGAGGAATTGCGGGGCGGTGATGGAGGCGACGACGAACAGCGCAACGAAAATGAACAGCAGATTGAACCGCACGATGATGTTCTGGCGGCGCGTCCGTGCGGTGACAGCCGTGGTCGACGGCGCGGCGGGAGTGGGGCCCTGGAGGAGGTCAGTCATTGTCCTGTCTTCCTGTGACGACGCAGCGGGCGATGTCCGCCGGTGATGTGTTTCTGGGGTCGTAGGCTGCGATGTTCCTGCCTTCGTGCATGACCCAGATCAGGTCGCAGTTCTCGGTCAACTCGCTCATCTCGCTCGATGCCATCAATACCCCGACGCCTGCTTCGGCCAGTGCCTGAACCTGTTCGAACAGATCGGCTTTCGCACCGATGTCCAGCCCGCGGGTGGGTTCGTCGAGAAGCAACACGTCGATCCCGCGGGCCATCCACTTGGCCAGCACGACCTTCTGCTGGTTGCCGCCGGAGAGTTCACCGACCGGCTGATCGATGCTGGAGAACTTCACGCCGAGGCGTTGCAGCGGCGGCGTGCACAGCGCTCTGGCGGCTTTCATCGGGTTGATACCGAACGGTGCGAGCGCGGCGATGCCGGCGTTGCGCAGGATCGACTGCTCGAGGAACAGGCCCTGACTCTTGCGGTCCTCGGGAACCAATCCGATTCCGGCCAGAACCGCGCTCCGGGGTGTCAGGTGAGTGACGCGCTTGCCGTTCAACGTCAAGTCGAGCGCAGCGCGGCGGTCGCCGAACACGGTCGCGAGCAATGTGGAACGACCCGCCCCGCCCAACCCCGCCAACCCGATGATGTCTCCGCGCCGTACCGCGATGCCGGACACGTCGATCAAGCCCGGAATGACGGCACGACGAATCTCCAGCAGCTCGGGTCTCTCCACGTCTGCGCGTGGTTTCCTGGGCGGGAGGGATTGCAGGCCGCGGCCGATCATCGCCTCTACCAGTTCCTCTTTGGTCACCGTTGCGACGTCGAACACTCCGACGGTGGCGCCGTCGCGCATGACCGTCGCACGGTCACCGATCGCTTTCACCTCGTCGAGCCGATGCGAAATATAGATCACCGATTTCCCTGCGGCGGTGAGCTCGCGAATCACGCGGAACACTTCCGTGAGATCGTGATCGGTCAGTGTCGCGCTGGGTTCGTCCATGACGATGATGCGGGCGTCGGTGGTGAGTGCCTTGGCGATTGCGGTGAGCTGCTGATCGGACACGGACAGATTCGCGACCACATCAGACGGTGCGAAGCACCCACCGACTCTGGCGATGGCCGCCGCTGCCAGCCGGTCTCGTTGTCGGCGTGCGACGAATGGGCCGCGCAGCGGTTCGTGGCCCAGAAAGAGGTTCTGTGCCACGGTCATATCAGGGATGAGGTCCAGTTCCTGGTAGATGGTGTTGATGCCTGCGCGCACGCCATCAATCGGTGAGCCGAACGAGACTTCCTCGCCGTCCAAAGTGATCGTTCCGGAATCTGGCGTATAGGAACCGGACAGGATCTTCATGAGAGTGCTTTTCCCGGCGCCGTTCTCACCGAGAAGGCAGTGCACTTCGCCCCGGGCGACCTCGAGGGTCGCGCCGTCGCATGCCTTGGTGCCGGGGAACGCTTTCACGATGTTGTGCATCTTCAGCGCGGCCACGCTCCCGGTGTCGCCGGCGGGCCCAGGTAGCGTCGATTCCACGTTGTGGCTGGTTGTCATGTCATTGCTCCAGCACGGCCAGTGCCGTGGGTTCGTCGGTGATCAGGACCGAACACAGACCGCTGTTGAGGGCACCGTTGACGACAGGCACTTTTCGCGCGCCTGCGGCGACCGCGATGGCACAATTGGCGTTCTTGACGTCGTCGAGGCTGAGACCTACTGTGCGCCTGTCGATGTCGTCGTACGCGATCTCGCCGGTCTCGGTGATGTAGTGGGCCAGGATGTCGCCGCAGGCACCGGCTGATTCGAGTTGAGCGAGTTCGGCAGGTGTGACGGCCCCCGACTCGACCAGCACTGAGGTCGGGCCGAGCGCTCCCAGCGAGAACAGGAGTGCCTCTGCCCTGCGGGCGCGGCTCAGCACGTCCTCCACGAAACCCTCGGCGTAGAGCGCGTCACGCGTTTCGATCCGCTCGACGATCGCGGGCACCGGCAACAGGGTCGCCCGGCCATTTCCGCTGTGGGCAATGCCCGTCACGATATTCGCGGCCTTCGTAGGATGCACCGATCGGCTCACCCCGCCGTTGGCCTGAATGACCTCGATACCGCTTGTCCAACCGGCCGGAAGCACCGCAGCTATCTGCTGCAGGGTGTTGCCCCATGAGACGCCCAGGGTGGTGATCCACGACGAGTTCGACTTCAGGTAATTCGCTGCGGCGGTCGCGATGTGACGCCCGGCGGTGTCAGGTGTTTCCGGACCCGGCACGACCACGCACTCGCGAAGGCCGAACCGGCCGCGCATCTCCACTTCGAGGTCGGTGCGACGCGCCTGCGGATGCACGATCCGGATTTCGACGAGGCCCGCCCCGCGAGCCTCGTCGAGAAGTCGCCCGACCTTCCACCGAGTCAGGTGGAGTTCGGACCCGATGTCTTCCTGAGTGCGGCCCTGCTCGTAATAGCACTGTGCGACATAGAGCAGCAGGTCGGTGTGACTCTTGCCAGTGATCGAGCGCATCAGGGTTGTCCGTTCTTCGCGCAAGCGCTCATCAGGGTTGTCCGTTCTTCGCGCAAGCGCTCATCACCGCACCACCTGGAATGCGGCACGCCCGCCCTGCGCCTTACTCGGACCGCCGTCGGCGGCATCACACATGATCGGACGCAGCACGGCGGTGAGCCGCTGATAGTCGTCAAAAGTCTTCTCGTAGACGGCGATTCGCTTTGGCTCGGGCTCCATCATCCGGACCTTGGGGGCGAACAGCCGAGACCCGGCGCGCAGGCTCGGAACGATTCCTGCCGCGGTCGCCGCGATGACCGCACAGGCCCGCAGGGTGAGGTTCTCACCGATCACGAGCTCGGCGGGCCGACCGAGCACATCGACCGTGACTTGCTGCCACAACGGGTTTCGCTCGATGCCACCCGAGAAGACAAGGCGGGCACACGGGACCCCGGACCGTTCGAACGAATCGATGACACTGCGGGTCCCACACGCGACAGCTTCGACCATCGCCCGGTACAGTTCCGCCTTCGTGGTGCCCAGCGTGAGCCCGATGACCGCACCGCGAAGGCGGGCCTCCCGGTGCGGTGTCCGGTTGCCCATGAAGTAGTCGAGGGCACGTAAGCCGTGCGAAGCCGGGTCGACCGCGCCGGCCTGGTCGATCAGCGCCGGGAGATCGCCGCGCGGCACGCCCATAATCGATTCGCCCGTCCATTTCAGCACCGAACCGCTGGTGACCTGACCACCCTCCACCAGCCACTTATCGTGGTTCAGCGCATCGGGATACGGGCCCCACACCTCGTTGGAGGTGGTCGGTCGGTCTACTTCGGTGACGATGGCCGACGACGTGCCGGACACGATGGAGACCAACCCGTCCACGTTGCCGCCGCAGGCAAGGAGCGACACATGGGCATCGATGCCGCCGACCGCGACGACCGGTCGGTCTTCGATGCCCAGATCGGCAGCGGCAGCCTCCGTGAGGGTGCCCGCGACACCGCCCACCGGGACGATCTCATCCGGTAGCTTCCCGATGAGGTCGTCCATTCCCAACGCGGCATAGAGTTCGGCTGGGAAACGGCCCTCGATCGTGTCGTAGTTGTATTTGCACACGGCATTCATCTGCGACCCGACCCATCGGCCGGTGAGCCGGAAGGTCAGGTAGTCGACGGCCTCGACAATGCGCGCGGCCGACCGGTACGCGTCCGGGTCATTCTTTTTGAGCCACATCGCTTTCGGCAGAAGCCATTCTGCGGCATCCGATCCGCCTGACCACTCGAGGATCGGATGCTGCAGACTCAGTCGCGCGGTTTGTTCAGATTCCGCGGCACCGCGCGCGTCCATCCATAGGATCGCCGGGCGCAGCGGTGTTCCCGCCGCGTCGACAACCGCCACTGTCGAGGCGGTGGTCGACGCGGCGATCGCGATGACGCGGCCGGCGATCCGGCACGTCTCGCTGTCCAACAGCTGACGAGTCGCGGCGGTGATCGCGGCCCACCAATCCCGCGGATCCTGCTCGGCCCAACCAGGTCGCGGGTGGTGTGTCGAGTAAGGGCGGTGTGCCGTGCCCAGCGGGGTGCCGTCCTCGGTAAAGGCGCCGATGCGCGCGCCCTCGGTGCCGAGGTCGATCGTCAGGAGTATTCCCATGTGTCAGTCCTCGTTCGGCAGGAACAGAACTTTTGACGAGAAGATCGAGCGGTCGCCGAGCCGCTGCATCATCTGCGGTAGCTCCGAAAGTGGTAGCTCGTGGGTGATCATGAACTCCCACTTGAGTTTTCCTTCGGCGAGCATCTGAGCGGAGGTACGCCATTCGTCACCGGGGAACGGTGCCGAGAACGAGTTCCACGAGCCGTGCAGGCTCGTCTCCTGCCGCATGAACTGGTTGAAGGTGTCCTTATCCAGGGTTACCGGTGCGTGCGGGATACCGACGAAGACCGCGTGTCCGTGCGGACCGGTGAGATTGGCCGCCATATCGGCTGTCGCGGGGACACCGGCGGATTCGAGCACGACATCGAAGCCACGGCCGCCCAAGGCGCGCGCCTCCTCGACGCTCCGCACGGCGTGCGTGGCACCCGCCTCGCGTGCCATGTTCGCCTTCTCCTCGCTCAGGTCGATCGCCACGATCTGACCGGCGCCGTGCAGCTTTGCCCATTGGATCGCGAAAAGTCCGATCGGGCCCGCGCCGATGACCAGGACACGGTGTCCGGCGCGCAGGTCGGTCTTCCACAGCCCGTGCAGCGCGATCGCGGCGGGGTCGAGCATTGCAGCGGCGCGCGGATCTATGCCCGCGGGCAGTTTCAGCAGATTGCCTGACGGACTGACGACGTATTGGGCGTAGGCGCCGTCGGATCGGCTTCCGAAGTAGTCGTAGTTCTCGCAGAGGCCGAATGAGCCTTTGGCGCAGAAGTCGCATTGCCGGCACGGGATGAGTGGGGGCACCGATACGAGTTCGCCGATGTCGAATCCATCGACGCCATCACCGAGTTCGGCCACCCAGCCGGAGAACTCGTGCCCGCAGATGATCGGCATGATGTAGCCGCCGTTGCGCAGCATTCTGGGGATGTCGGAGCCGCACACACCGCAGGCGGCGACCTTGAGCAGTACCTCACCCGGCCCGGGCCTGGGCACTTGTGCCTGCTCGACCCGGATGTCTCCCGGCGCGTACATCACTGCCGCAGTCATGTGCGTGGGCAGAGCCGGTTGTATCGCCGCGGTTGTCGGGGCGGGTGCCTCGGTCGTCATTGAAGCTCTTCTCCTCGTGTGTGGTCGTTGGTCGATTGAGTTGGTCGGCTATTCGGCAGCAAAAGTCGATTGGCTGACCAGCGAGGGTGCGTTCGACTTGTCGACCAAACCTGTTCCGGCATCGACGAACTCGGGGACGGACTCACCGCGGGCAACCTTGGCTGCCGTCTGGATGGCGAGCTTTCCCTCGGCGTTGGGGTCGTTGAGTGCGGTGGCGATGTACTGGTCGCCGTCGGCGATTGCGCGCACGGCTTCCATCAGGCCGTCCACCCCGAAGACTTTGACGTCGGCGCGGTGGTTCTCGGTCAGAACCTGCAGAGCGCCAAGCGCCATATCGTCGTTCTGGGCGTAGACGGCCTTGAGGTCGGGATGGGCTTGCAGAAGGTCCTGCATCGCGGTGACCGCTTTGGATCTGGTGTAGTCGCAGTACGGACCGTCGATGACGGTGATGTTGGGCTGCGCCGATACCGCAGCCTGGAATCCGTCGTGCCGGTCTCGCGCTACCGCGCCACCCGCGTCGCCCTGGATCTCGATGATCTTGCCCCCAGCGGGCCCGAGTGTGTCGACGGCGGCTTTGCCGACAATCTGGCCCATGGCTTTGTTGTCGCGGCCGACGAAGGCCGCCGCGCCTGATTCGACCGGGCGGTCGACGGTGACGACCTTGATGCCTGCCGCTTCGGCGGCAGCCAGGGATGGCGTGATGCCCTTCGGGTCGACCGGGTTGATCACCAGCACATTGACGCCCCGGGTGATCAAATCCTGGACGTCGTTGTTCTGCTTGGTCACATCGCCGTTGGCGTCGGCGTAGAAGAACTCGTCGCCCTGCGCCTGAGCTTCGGCTTTGGCTGCGTCGGTGAGCGCGACGTAAAACGGGCTCTGCTGCGTTGCCTGGCTGAAGCCGATCTTCAGGGGTCCGTCGGTGACCGTGGTGGTCTGGGCAGCGTTGTCACCGGGCACCGAGCAACCGGTGAATGCCAGTGCCATTGCGGCCCCGAGCGCGATTCCCGAGAGGGCTTTTGCGAAGCTCACTTTTCCTCCTAGCTGTGCGCGTCAGTCGTTTGGCTGCGCATGACGCTCATCACGTTATGAACAGGAATGTGAGGACGTCAACATATGCGCATATTTTTGCTCATGTGAGCAAGCGCGCTCCGATGGCCTGGCCAAGGAGGGGGCTGCCCGGGCCTGCACCCGGGTCTGATCACCCCGATACTTGACCCATGGTTGACGGCCCCGACACCACCCTCGAGCCGATCGGATCGGTACACCGCACCCCGGTCGGGCGTGACGCCACCGAGCCGATGCGCGAAGACATCCGGCTGCTCGGCGCGATCCTCGGCGATACCGTGCGCGAGCAGAACGGCGAAGCGGTTTTCGACCTCGTGGAGCGGGCGCGGGTGGAGTCGTTCCGGGTTCGCCGCTCCGAGATCGACCGCGCCGAACTGGCCGGGTTGTTCGCCGGGATCGACGTTCACCGGGCAATCCCGGTGATCCGTGCGTTCACCCACTTCGCGCTGCTGGCCAACGTCGCCGAGGACATCCACCGCGAGCGCCGCCGTGCCGTGCACGTGGCAGCCGGGGAACCGCCGCAGGACAGCAGCCTGGCCGCGACGTATCTCAAGCTGGATTCGGCCGACCTGGACGCCCACGCCGTCGCCGACGCGCTGACCGGCGCGCTGGTCTCGCCCGTCATCACCGCGCACCCCACCGAAACCCGGCGCCGCACGATCTTCGACACGCAACACCGCATCACCGAACTCATGCGCCTGCGCCTGCACGGGCACACGCATACCGAGGATGGGCGCGACATCGAGATCGAGCTGCGCAGGCACATCCTGACGTTGTGGCAGACCGCGCTCGTGCGGTTGTCGCGGCTCAAGATCTCCGACGAGATCGAGACGGGCCTTCGCTACTATCCGGCGGCGTTCTTCCAGGTCATCCCGCAGGTCAATGCCGAGGTCCGTGATGCGCTGCAGGCCCGCTGGCCCGGCACGGAGCTGTTGACCGAACCGATCCTGCGGCCGGGTTCGTGGATCGGCGGTGACCGGGACGGCAACCCGAACGTGACGGCCGACGTGGTGCGGCTCGCCACCGGCCGCGCCGCCTATACGGCATTGGCGCACTACTTCACCGAGATCACTGCGCTGGAAGAAGAGCTGTCGATGTCGGCGCGGCTTGTGAAGGTGACCGACGGCCTGACCGCACTGGCCGACGCGTGCCACGAACCGGCACGTGCCGATGAGCCGTACCGCAGAGCGCTGCGGGTGATCCACGCGCGGCTCACCGCCACCGCGCAGCAGATTCTCGACGAACAACCCGAACACCAACTCGATCTGGGTCTCGACCCCTATCCGACCCCGGTCGAGTTTCTCGCCGACCTCGACACGGTCGACGCGTCACTGCGTGCCAACGGCAGTGCGGTAGTGGCCGACGACCGGCTGGCCCGGATGCGAGAAGCCGTGCGGGTCTTCGGTTTCCATCTGTCCGGCCTCGACATGCGGCAGAACTCCGAAGTGCACGAGCAGGTGATCGCCGAACTGCTGGCCTGGTCGGGAGTGCATGCCGACTATGCGTCGCTGCCCGAGGCGGACCGGGTCGAATTACTGGCGGCCGAGATCTCCACGCGCCGTCCCCTCATCGGGGAGGGCGCCGACCTGTCCGAGTTGGCGCGCAAGGAACTGAACATCGTCGGTGCCGCGGCGCGGGCGGTCAAGGTCCTCGGCCCGCAGGCGGTGCCCAACTACATCATCTCGATGTGCCAGTCGGTCTCGGACATGCTCGAGGCCGCGGTGTTGCTCAAAGAGGCCGGCCTGCTCAATCTGACCGGGCCGCAACCCTATTGCCCGGTCGGTATCGTGCCGCTGTTCGAGACCATCGACGATCTGCAGCGCGGCTCGTCGATTCTCGAAGCGGCGCTGGACCTTCCGGTGTACCGCACGATGGTGGCCTGCCGCGGCAGGCACCAGGAGGTCATGCTCGGCTACTCGGACTCGAACAAGGACGGCGGCTACCTCGCGGCGAACTGGGCGCTGTACCGCGCCGAGCTCGACCTCGTCGAGTCGGCGCGCAAGACCGGAATCCGCCTGCGGCTCTTCCACGGTCGCGGCGGAACCGTCGGTCGCGGCGGAGGGCCCAGCTACGACGCCATCCTCGCCCAGCCGCCGGGAGCGGTGAACGGTTCACTGCGGATCACCGAGCAGGGTGAGGTGATCGCGGCCAAGTACGCCGAGCCGCGGATCGCGCACCGCAATCTCGAGACACTGCTGGCCGCGACGCTGGAATCGACCTTGCTCGACGTCGAGGGGCTCGGGGAGGAGGCCGAACCCGCCTACCGGGTGCTCGACGAACTGGCCGCCCGGGCACAGCGCGCCTACGCCGAATTGGTCCACGAGACACCGGGTTTCGTCGACTACTTCAAGGCGTCGACACCGGTCAGTGAAATCGGTGCGCTGAACATCGGCAGCCGCCCCACGTCGCGTAAACCCACCACATCGATCGCCGATCTTCGTGCCATCCCGTGGGTGCTCGCATGGAGCCAGTCCCGCGTCATGCTGCCCGGCTGGTACGGCACCGGCACGGCATTCGAGGAATGGGTCGCCGAAGACCAATCCAGGCTGGCGGTCCTGCAGGATCTCTACGAACGCTGGCCGTTCTTCCGCACCGTGCTGTCCAACATGGCGCAGGTGCTCGCCAAAGCCGATATGGGTCTGGCAGCGCGTTATTCGGAGCTGGTCGATGACGAGGACCTCAGAGCCAGGGTGTTCGACAAGATCGTCGCCGAGCACGACCGCACCATCCGGATGCACCGGCTGATCACCGGCCAGGACGACCTGCTGGCCGACAACCCGGCACTCGCGCGTTCGGTGTTCAACCGTTTCCCCTACCTCGAACCGCTCAACCACCTGCAGGTCGAACTGCTGCGGCGGTACCGGTCCGGCGACACCGACGAACTCGTGCAGCGCGGAATCCTTCTCACGATGAGCGGGCTGGCCACCGCGCTACGCAACAGCGGCTAGATTGTCGCTCTCGCAACGTTGGCTAGATTGTCGCTCTCGCAACAGCGGCTAGATTGTCGCTCTCGCAACGGTGGCTAGCCAACCGCCGCCGCGAACCGGCGCCGGAACACGATCAGCAGCAGGACCGCGGCGGTGGTGAGACCCGCGGACAGGCCGAGCCACATGCCCACTGCGTCGAGGTCGGCGGCGTAGGCCAGCAGCAGGCCGACCGGGAACCCCACGACCCAATAGCCGACGATCGTGATCACAAAGCTCGAGGACGTGTCATGCAGGCCCCGGAGCAAGCCGATACCGATGTTCTGGGCCGAGTCGACGAACTGCTGGAACGCGGCCACCGCGAGCAACGCCATGGCGATGACCAGCGCGGCGCGGTCACCGGTGTCCATGAACAGCCCGAGCACCTCGGTCGGAATCGCCAGGTAAATGAGCGCGACGACGGCCGCCACAGCCGCGCCCTGCCCATAGGCGAGCCAGGCGATCAGGCGAGTCTGCGCGGCCTCACCGAGCTCCACCAGGCGGCTCACGAGAATCGAGGCGCCGTGGGATATCCCGACCGACACCTGAAAGACGATGTAGCTCAACTGGTTCACCACGGAGTGGGCGGCCAGGGCGGGTGCACCGAACGTGCCGATCACGACCGCGGTCACCGAGAACAACCCGGCCTCACTGCCATAGGTGCCTGCGATGGGAATGCCGAGACGCAGGATCTGCTTCACCGCGGGCAGCGGCGCGCGGTGCACGGCCACGCTGAAGTACGGCGCCAGCTCGGGGTCGGCCCGCACCATCGCGGTGAACGCCACGAACGTCAGCAGGTACACCAGCGACGTCGCGGCGCCGATGCCCGCAAGACCCATCTCCGGCAGCGGGCCGGGGCCGTAGATGAGCGCGGCGTTGAGCGCGACGTTGAGGGCGACCGAAGCCAGGGTGATCAGCAGAAGCGCCTTCGGGCGCCGCATGCCGACCGTGAACTGCCGGACCACCTGAAACCACAGGCACGGCACCAGACCCGGCGCGAGCGCCGCCAGCATCGGCAGCGTGCCGTCGAGCACGGCGGCGTCCTGACCCAGCCAGCGCAGCAGATAGCCCAGGCCGATCAGGGCGAGCCCTCCGACGATTCCGGCGACCGTGGCGACGAGGAAGCCGGCGCGGACCAGATCACGCGTCTCGTCGCCGGACGCCTGCGCGGTGGTCTGGTCGCGTTCGGACCGGCTCGCGGCGGCCGAGACCAAGTTGCCGACCGACGTCAGCAGGCCGACGCCCATTGTGCGGAGCTGATTGAACAGCGTGATGGACAAGCCACCCGCGGCGAGCGCGGCCACGCCGAGCGGGCCCATCATCACCAGGTCGGTGGTGGTCAGCGCAACCTGCGCGAGTTGTGTCAGCGCGATCGGCCCCGCCAAGCGGGTGAGTTCGCGTCCCGTCGCGGCGACCGTCATCGCACAACACCGTATAACCCGGGGCCCGCGACACGTTCGACCCTGTGGGCGTGCCGAGGTTAGGCGAACTTAAGCTACGGGGACAGCAGTGCAGCCGGCGCGGGTGGAAACGGCGAGGGGGAACTCAGTTGCCGCAGTTGAACCGCAGGTCGTTTATCGGGGCATCACTGGGATTGGGAGCGGCGGTGACCCTCGCCGCCTGCGGGGCGAATTCGTCGAGCCCCGGACCCGGTGGCGGTGAACCCAAACCGGGTGGGACCCTACGCATCGGCGCGCTCGGGCAGGCGTCGAACGTGGTGTCGGATCCCTTCGGGCTGCTCGCCAACGACTCCGACATGCTGATCATGTCGCTGGTATACGACCCGCTGACGGTTCCGGCGAAATCGCCGAATGTCACCGGCCGGCTCGCGGCCTCGTGGACCACCGACGCGCAGCAGCAGGTGTGGACGTTCACGCTGCCCGAAGGCGCGACATTCCACGACGGCAGCCCGGTACGACCCGCCGACGTGGCGTGGTCGCTGAAGACCCTCGGCGAGATGACGCCGTGGAAGGTACCGGTCGATCTGAACTCGATCGTGCCGTCCGGTGCGCGTTCGGTGACCATGCGCGCTCCGACGCCCAACAGCCAGCTTCCGTTGCTGCTGCGGCTGATGACGTTCACCGTCAAAGAGGGCAGCACCGATCGGTCGGATTTCATCGGCACCGGACCGTTCCGGATGGAACCCGGCAGTCACCGCGACGGCAACGCCACCCTGGTGCGCAACGACACGTGGCATGGCGACAAGCCGCTGCTGGACCGCATCGTGGTGACGCGGTTCGAGTCGACTGATGCGCTCGCGAACGCGATCATGGGTGGCGAGATCGACGTGGCCTCCAGCGCCGGCCCGCTGGCCGCGCGTACGGCATCGGCGCGGCCCGATCTCATCCTGGTCCGTCGGCCCAACGACCTGTCGATGCCGATCGCCATCCGCACGTCCGACGGACCGTTCACCGATCCGCGCGTACGCGAGGCGATCCGGCTGGGTGTCGATCGGCAGGCGATGATCGAGCAGGTGCTGTCCGGCTACGGCAGTGTCGGCAACGACGTGCTGGGGACGGGAGATCCGACGTACGTCGACCGGCCGCAACGCGCCCGCGACGTGACGCGGGCCAGGCGTCTGCTGGCCGAAGCCCGTTTCGACACCGCGCGAACCTATCCGTTGATCACCAAACGCGAGGTGTTCAACGAGGTGGAGGCGGCGCAGTTGTTCGCCGCGCAGCTGCAGGACATCGGACTCAAGATCGCCGTCGAAGTCAAGGAATCGGCCGACTTCTACGACAACTACTGGGCGAAGCCTTCGGCGCCCTTGGCGACCGCGAGCTGGCCCACCAACGACTCGGTGATGTTCTTCGCCAGCAAGGTGCTCAACTCCGAATCCACCAGCAACGAAACCGCTTTCACGGATCCGGAGTTCGATGCGGCATACCGTGCCGGGCTGGCAGCCGCCCCGGATTCGGCCGACTACCGAGACGCGTCGACCAACCTTCAACAAATTCAGTTCGACCGCGGTGGCTACGTGCTGTGGGGGATGGCCGACGGTATCGACGTGGCCCGCTCGAACGTCCGCGGGCTGCCCGAGTTGCCGGGTTGGGGCCGGGCCCAGCTAGAGAACACGTGGCTCGAAACCTAGCCCGCGCCGCGCGGCCCGCCGCCGCGTTGCTCAACCGTACGGCGATGCTGGTGGTCGCGTTGTTCGCGGTGATGCTGGCGATGGCGTTGTTGCCGGGCAACGGGGTGCGCGCGTTGCTGGGCCGTGACGCCACCGAAACCCAGGTGCGTGCACGGGAAGCCGAACTCGGACTGGACCGTCCGGTCGTGGTGCGGTTCTGGGAGTGGTTGTCGGGGCTGGTACGCGGAGATTTCGGCACGACACTGCGCGGGGAGCCGGTGGGTGACCTGCTGGCGGCGAAGGTGCCGAACTCGCTGGTTCTCACCGGCGTCGCGCTGCTCGTGACGGTGGTGGTGGCTACGCTGCTCGCGGTCTACTGGACCAGCGGTGAACGGCCGGTGTTCCGGCGCATCGCATCGGTGGGCACGATCGTGGTGATCGCACTGCCCGAGTTCGTCGTCGCCACGATCGCGATCCTGGTATTCGCCTTGGCGCTCGACGTCCTGCCCGCCGTGACCGTTCAGGATTCCGCGGGCGCCCCGCGCGATCCGTCGATGTACATCTTGCCGGTGATCGCCCTGGCGCTCCCGCAGATCGGCTGGAACACCAGGGTTTTCGTGGCCGCGATCCGGGAGGCTCGGTCGCTGCCGTACGTGCATGCCGCCGAACTCGACGGTGTGGGTGAGGCGGCGCTGTTCGTCCGGTACATCGCGCCGCGGGCGCTGCCGACGATGATCGCCTCACTGGCGACGACCGTGGGCATGATCGTCGGTGGTTCGGTGGTGGTGGAGTCGCTGTTCAACTTTCCCGGTGTCGGTGCGGTGGTCGCCGGTTCGGTCAACACGCGTGACGTCAACGTCGTTGCGGCGGTGGTCGCCTGCACCGGCGTGGTGATCCTGCTGATGCTGCTCCTCGCCGACGCGACGCGGGCCTGGACGAAGGCACGTGCGGAATGACCCGGCAGCGTTGGGCTTTGGTCACACCCGCGGTGGCGGTGCTGATCGTGGTCGCCGTGGGTCGACTCATCGCGCCCGATGTCGAAGGCCGCGGTTCCGGTGTGCCGTTCGCGTCGCCGTCGGCCGCGCACTGGCTCGGAACGGACGCGCGCAGCGAGGATGTGCTGGCCAAGCTTGCCGCCGGTGGCTGGACGCTGGCCTGGATCGCAGCCGTCATCGCGGTCGGTGTGACGGCGCTGGCGGCCACCTTGGGCGGTCTTGTCGCGCTGCGGCCGCGTTACGCGGCGACGGTCGGCTGGATCACCGACGCGACGATGCTCGTGCCACCGGTCCTGTTCATGCTGCTGGTCCTGGTGTCCTGGCCGCAGGGTGGGATATGGGTGTTGATCGTGCTCGCGGTGGTGATCGGAACGCCCTACACGACGCGTGTTCTCGCGGGCGCGGCGTCATCCGTCGCGGCCAGCGGTTACGTCCAGGTGGCCGAGGCGGCAGGAGAGCGGTTGCCGTATCTCGTCTTCGGACAGGTGTTGCCCAACTTGCGCGACACAATCGCGACGCAGTTCGGGCTACGTTATGTCGAGGCCATCTATGTGGTGAGCACCGCGGCCTTCCTGCAGCTCATTCCCGCGGTCGGCGGGGCGAACTGGGCCGTCATGGTGCGCGAGAACGCGTCGGGGGTGCTGCTCAACCCCGCCGCTGTCGTGGCTCCCGCCGTGGCGATCGCCGTGCTCGCGGTGTCGGTCAACATCGCGGTACTCGTGCGCAACCGGCAATCGGGGGAACGGTCATGAGTGTCGTTGCCGCCAGCGCGCTTACGATCACCGCGGCGTCCGGCCGAATCCTCGCCGGGCCCGTCGATCTGGATCTCGAAGCCTCGACGGTGACCGCGCTCATCGCGCCTTCGGGAGGCGGCAAGTCGCTCGTGTGCCGAAGTCTGGTGGGCGATCTGCCGGCGGGCACGACACTGAGCGGCGGCGCGCGAGTCGGCGACATCGAGGTCGCCGCGCTCGATCGCCGTGCGCTGCGCGCCTTGCGGCGCAGCCGGATCGCCTACGTGGGTCAGGATCCCGGGTCCGCACTCAACCCCGCCGCGACCGTGACGAATCTGCTCACCGAACTCGCCCATCCCGACGCGCCTTCCGTGACCGAGCTACTGGACATGGTGCAACTCGACCACGGGTTGGCGACACGTCGGGCGGTACGCCTGTCGGGCGGCCAGCAGCGCCGGGTCGCCCTCGCCCGTGCCATGTCCCGGCTGACCCCGGTTCTCGTGCTGGACGAACCTTTCGCCGGACTCCACCAGCCCCTCCGCGACGACATCGCCACGCTCATCCGCACCTGGGCGAGCGACCGCCGGGTCGCCGTCCTCGTCACCGCACACACGACCGGCACGGCGGCGACGGTTGCCGATCACGTCGTCGAACTCGGCGCGGCCGCCGCCCCCACACCCCCCGTGCGCGATGCGCCGAAACGCCGGCCCACCGGGCGTGACGTCCTTGAGGTACGCCGGCTCACGGTGACGTTCGGCGCCCACCGGGTTCTCGACGAGGCAGGCCTGACCCTCGGGGCCGGATCAGCCGTCGCGCTGGTGGGCGATTCCGGTGCCGGGAAATCGACGTTCGCCCGGGCGCTGACCGGTCAGGTCGTCGCGGACGGCGGCGAGATCGTGCTGGGCGGAACGGCTTTGGCGCAGCCACTGCACCGCCGGTCACGATCGGACAAGATGGCGATCCAACTCGTGCCGCAGGACCCCGCTGCCACGCTCAACCCGAGGCGCACCGTCGGCGCGACCCTCGACCGGGCGCTGCGCAGCAACGGACATCGGGGCGCGGTGGCCGATGTGCTGGCCCGGGTGGGGTTGCCCGACGACTTCGCCAAGCGCTATCCGCACATGCTGTCGGGTGGCCAACGCCAACGTGTCGCGATCGCGCGCGCCCTCGCATACGCGCCGAAAGTGTTGGTGTGCGACGAGATAACGTCGGCGCTGGACCCCGCCGCGGCCGCGACGGTGATGGACGTCCTGGAACGGGAAATGGACCGGGGCTTGGCCGTGCTGATGATCACCCACGACGCCGAGCTGGCGGCAGGCAACTGCGTGCGCACGGTCCGGCTGGCCGACGGCCGGCTGTCTACAGATGAGTACGGCCGCGAATCGCCTTGACCACGCCGCGAACCGCATTCTCGGTGACCGCGAGCGGCGACATCACGGCTTCACCGATCCCCACGATGACCTCCACGCGATCGACGATGGCCTCCAGCCGCTCAACCACGCCGATGAGCCGTGGTGCGAGTTCATCGATGCGGGTGATCGTGGCGTTGAACCGGTCGAGCGTGGCGTCGAGACCGCCGGTGGACTTGTTGAGATCGACCAGTGTGTTGCTGAGATCGGTCAGCAGCGTGTCGACCTGTTCGACGGTCATGTCGGCATTGAGCGCAGCCTGCGTCAGGGTCTTGATTCGCTGCCGTCCCGAGGCCGGGCGAACACGGCCGTCCCCTTTGTCTGCCATGTCGAACAGTATGGCGGTAGGGAACCGAATGCGGCCCCAGCGCGTCTGAATTGCTGTGCGGCAATTCTGCGAGCTTCGATCCTGGCGTCGTGATCGGGCGGACGCCGACCGCGACCCGGCCGACTATCTGGCCGGCTACGCCGAGGCGCTGGCCGATGGGCACACCGATCACGGCGCAGCCACCGGGGACTGACCGAGGGCGCTACAGCTTGGCGGCCGCGGCCTCGTCGAGCAGCCACACCGTCTTTTCCCGCCCGATCCCGCCTGCCGCAGGCACGTCGACCGGATCGGCACCGCCGACGGCGGCGGCCACCGCATCGGCCTTGGCCTCGCCGGACACCACCAGCCACACCTCCCGCGCGCTCTGGACGGCGGGCAGCGTCAACGAGATTCGCCGAGGCGGCGGCTTGGGGGAGTCGGTGACACCGACCACGAGCCGTGCGGTCTCCCGCACCGCGGCGGTGTCCGGGAACAGCGAGTTGATGTGCCCCTCACCGCCCATGCCGAGCAGGTGTACGTCGAACTCGGGCCCTGGGGCGTCGAAGTTGGCCGCGAGCAGCTGCGCGTAGCCCTCGGCCGCGGCGTCGAGGTCGTCGCCGAACTCACCGTCGCTGGCCGCCATCGCGTGCACGTTGACGGCCGGGATGTCGAGGTGGTCGAGCAGCGCCTCACGGGCCTGCTTGTCGTTGCGCTCGTCGTCGTCCTGCGGTACGAAGCGCTCGTCGCCCCAGTAGAGGTGCACCTTCGCCCAGTCGATCTCGGAGCTGCGCTCGCCGACACGCTTGAGCATGCCGATGCCGGTGCCGCCACCGGTCAACACGATCGTGGCCTGGCCCCGCGCGGTGATCGCCGACTTGATGGCTTCCACCAGCCGGTCACCTGCGGCCGCCACGAGCGCAGCGGTGTCGGGATAGCGTTCGATGACTGTGTCGCTCATACGTATTGGACCTTGTCGATGCCTTGCAGTGCGTTGCGGTAGATCTCGTCGGCGTCGAGCCGCCGCAGATCCTCGGCCAGACATTCCTTGGCCTCTCTGCGGGCCAACGGCAGTAGCGAGTCCGGGCGCCCGGTGCGGCTCAGCGTCGCGGTGATGCCGGTTTGCGGACGCACCAGCGTGACGGTTTCGCTCGGCCGCGTGAGCTCGACCTTCAACTCACCGACCGCCCGGGTGACGGGCCCGTCGATCCGGTTGGCCAGCCAGCCGGCCAGGATGTCGAGTGCGGGCTCACCCTTGAGCCCCGACACCACTGCCGACGTGATCGGCTCGTGGGGCGGCTGGTCGACCGCGGCGGCCAACAGCGCCCGCCAGTACGTGACGCGGCTCCAGGCCAGATCGGTGTCGCCCGGGGTGTAACCGGCCAGTCTGCTCTTGATGCAGGCCAGCGGATCGGCGCCGTTGGTGGCGTCGGTGATCCGGCGGATCGCCAACTTGCCCAACGGGTCCTGTGCGGGCACCTTCGGTGCCACGGCGGGCCACCAGGCCACCACCGGGGTGTCGGGCAACAGGAAGGGCAGCACCACGCTGCTGGCATGACCGGACAGTTCACCGGACAGCTTGAGGACGACGACTTCGCCGGCACCCGCGTCGTGACCGACGCGCAGCTGCGCGTCGAGGCGCGGTGAGTCGGCGTTCGGGTCGCCGGGGACCACGACGATCACGCGGCAGGGATGCTCGCGGCTCGCGAAATTCGCGGCCTCGATGGAATCCTCGACGATGTCCTCGGTGTCCGGCGCGATGACGAGCGTCAACACCCGGCTGAGCGTGAGCGCGCCGCCCTCTTCACGCAGTCCGGTGATCTTCTTGTTGACGTTGTTCGTGGTGGTGTCGGGCAGGTCGACAATCATCTCTAGGGACGCCTCCATTCCCGGCCCGTGCGGCGCAACATCTCATCGGCTGACGGCGGACCCCACGTACCCGATTCGTATGGCTCGGGTTTGCCGTTGGCCGCCCAGTAGTCGAGCACGGGATCGAGGATCTCCCAAGACAATTCGACTTCGGCGTTGACCGGGAACAGCGACGGTTCGCCGAGCAGCACATCGAGGATGAGCCGCTCGTAGGCCTCTGGTGAGTCCTCGGCGAACGCCGACCCGTAAGAGAAGTCCATGTTGACGTCGCGGACTTCCATCGCGCTGCCGGGCACCTTGGAGCCGAAGCGCAGGGTGATGCCCTCGTCGGGCTGCACCCGGATCACCAGGGCGTTCTGGCCCAGTTCCTCGGTCATGGTGGCGTCGAACGGCAAATGGGGTGCCCGCTTGAACACCAGCGCGATCTCGGTGACCCTGCGGCCCAGGCGTTTTCCGGTGCGAAGGTAGAACGGCACGCCCGCCCAGCGCCGGGTGTTCACCTCGAGGGTGATCGCGGCGTAGGTCTCGGTCGTGGAGTCCTTGGCGAAGCCCTCCTCGTCGAGCAGGCCCACCACCTTCTCGCCGCCCTGCCAGCCCGCGGCGTACTGACCGCGTGCGGTGGTCTCGTCCAGTGGCTCGGCGAGTTTCACCGCGGACAGGATCTTGATCTTCTCGGTCTGCAGCTCGTGCGGGCTGAAGCTCACCGGCTCCTCGAGCGCGGTGAGGGCCAGCAGCTGCAACAGGTGGTTCTGGATCACGTCGCGCGCCGCGCCGATGCCGTCGTAATAGCCGGCGCGGCCACCGAGGCCGATGTCCTCGGCCATCGTGATCTGCACGTGGTCGACGTAGTTGTTGTTCCAGATCGGTTCGTACAGCGCGTTGGCGAAGCGCAGCGCCAGGATGTTCTGGACCGTCTCCTTGCCCAGGTAGTGGTCGATGCGGAACACCGACTCCTCCGGGAACACGCTGTTGACCACCGAGTTGAGCTCGCGGGCGGTCTTGAGGTCGTGGCCGAACGGTTTCTCGATGACCACACGGCTCCAGCGGCCGTCGCGCGGCCGGGCGAGGCCCGACTTACGCAGCTGCTCACACACGAGCGGGAATGCGTTCGGCGGAATCGACAGGTAGAAGGCGTGATTGCCGCCGGTGCCGCGCTCGACGTCCAGCTTGTCGAGTGTCTCGGCCAGCCGGCCGAACGCCGCCTCGTCGTCGAAAGTGCCCTGGACGAATCGGAATCCCTCGGCCAGCCGGTCCCAGACCTCCTGGCGGAACGGCGTGCGGGCGTGCTGCTTGACGGCGTCGTAGACGACCTTGCCGAAGTCCTCGTCGGCCCAATCCCTGCGGGCGAACCCGACGAGTGCGAACGATGCGGGCAGCAGACCGCGGTTGGCCAGGTCGTAGATCGCCGGCATCAGTTTCTTGCGGGCCAGATCGCCGGTGACGCCGAAGATCACGACGCCACACGGCCCGGCGATCCGCGGCATCCGCTTGTCCCGCTTGTCGCGCAGCGGATTACGCCACGCGACCTCGGGCTTGTCGTTGACCGCTGTCATTTCTTCGCGGCGTCGAGTTGACCTTGGGTTGCGTCGAGCAGTTCCTGCCACGACTTCTCGAACTTCTCAACGCCCTCGTCTTCGAGCACCTTGAACACGTCGGGCAGGTCGATGCCGATCGCGGCCAGTTTGTCGAAGGTCTCCTGAGCCGCCGCGGCCGTTCCCGAAACGGTGTTGCCGGTGATCTCGCCGTGGTCGGCCACGGCCTCAAGGGTCTTCTCCGGCATGGTGTTCACGGTGTTGGGTGCGACGAGTTCGGTGACATAGAGCGTGTCGGAGTACTCCGGGTTCTTGACACCGGTCGACGCCCACAGCGGACGCTGCACGCGGGCACCGTCGGCCTTGAGCGCGGCGTAGCGGTCGCCGCCGAACACCTCTTCGTAAGCCGCGTAGGCGAGCCGGGCGTTGGCGACGCCCGCCTGCCCGCGCAGGGCGAGGGCGTCCTCGCTGCCGATCTTGTCCAGCCGCGCGTCGATCTCGGTGTCCACCCGGGACACGAAGAACGATGCGACGGAATGGATCTTGGACAGATCGTGGCCCGCCTCCTTGGCCTTCTCGAGGCCGGCGAGGTAGGCGTCCATCACCGCACGGTGCCGTTCGACCGAGAAGATCAGCGTGACGTTCACCGAGATGCCTTCGGCGATCACCGCGGTGATCGCGGGCAGGCCGGCAAGCGTCGCCGGGATCTTGATCAGCAGGTTCGGCCGGTCGACGATCTTCCACAGCTCGATCGCCTGCAGGATCGTCTTGTCGGTGTCGTGCGCGAGGCGCGGATCGACCTCGATCGACACGCGCCCGTCGACACCGCCCGACGCCTCGTACTGCTTGGCCAGTACGTCGCAGGCGTTGCGCACGTCGTCGGTGGTGACGGTGCGGATCGTGGCGTCCACGTCGGCGCCCCGCTCGGCGAGTTCCTTGACTTGTGCGTCGTAGGCGGTGCCCTTCGACAGCGCGGCCTGGAAGATCGACGGATTGGTGGTGACGCCCACAACGCTGCGGGTGTCGATCAGGTTCTGCAGGTTCCCGGTCTGGAGCCGGTCACGGGAGAGGTCGTCGAGCCATACGGATACGCCCGCGGCACTCAGCGCCGCGAGATTCGGGTTCTGAGTCATGATTCGCCTTCTCTACTAGTTCTCGATCAGTTCTCGAGCGATCGCTCCGCGGCAGCCACCACAGCCTCTGGGGTGAAACCGAACTCGCGGAACAACGTCTTGTCGTCGGCGGATTCGCCATAGTGCTCGATCGAGACGATCTCGCCGGTGTCGCCGACCAGCTTGTACCAACTCTGGGCGACGGCTGCTTCCACGGCCACCCGCGCCGAAACAGCCGGTGGCAGCACGCTGTCGCGGTACTCCTTGGGCTGCGATTCGAACCATTCGACGCACGGCATGGACACGACTCGGGCGTTGACGCCCTTGTCGGCGAGGATCTTTCGCGCCTCGACGCACAGCTGCAGCTCCGAACCGGTGCCGATGAGGATCACGTCCGGCTCGCCGTCGCCCGGCCCGCCCAGGACATAGCCGCCCTTGGCGACGCCATCGGCGTCGGTGCCCTCCAGCACCGGGATGCCCTGGCGCGTCAGGATGAAACCGACCGGGCCGCTGCCGTTGCCGCGCGCGATGATGCTGCGCCACGCGTACGCCGTCTCGTTCGGGTCACCGGGCCGCACCACCGAGAGGTTCGGGATGGCCCGCAGCGCCGCCAGGTGCTCGATCGGCTGGTGGGTGGGCCCGTCCTCGCCGAGGCCGATCGAGTCGTGGGTCCAGATGTAGATGGTGTCGATGTCCATCAGCGACGCCAGCCGCACGGCCGGCCGCATGTAGTCGGAGAACTGCAGGAACGTTCCGCCGAACGCACGCGTCGGCCCGTGCAGGACGATGCCGGACAGGATCGAGCCCATCGCGTGCTCGCGGATACCGAAGTGCAGCACCCGGCCGTACCAGTCCGCGGTGAAGTCGTCGGTCGAGATCGACGGCGGCCCAAAGGATTTGACGCCCTTGATGGTGGTGTTGTTGCTGCCCGCGAGGTCGGCCGACCCGCCCCACAGCTCGGGCAGCTTCGGCGCGACGTCGTTGAGCACCTGGCCGAAGGCCGCGCGGGTGGCCAGCGGCTTGGAACCGGGCTCCCAGTAGGTCAGCTCGGAATCCCAGCCCTCCGGCAGCTCATTGGCCAGCAGCCGGTCCAGCAGCGCCTTTCGCTCGGGCTCGCGTTCGGCCCACGCGTCGAATCCGCTCTGCCACTTGGCATGTGCCTCCTGGCCGCGGTTGACCAGCTTGCGGGTGTGCTCGATGACCTCGGGCCGCACCTCGAAGTTCTTGTCGGGATCGAAGCCGAGGATCTTCTTGGTCGCGGCGACCTCGTCGGCGCCGAGCGCCGACCCGTGCACGCCACCGGTGTTCATCTTCGTCGGCGCCGGGTAGCCGATGATCGTCCGCAGCGCGATGAACGACGGCTTGTCGGTGACCTTCTTGGCCTCGGCGATCGCCTTCTCGATCCCGACGACGTTCTCGCCGCCCTCGACCTCCTGCACGTGCCAGCCATAGGCGCGGTAACGGTCGGCGACGTTCTCGCTCAGCGCGATGTTGGTGTCGTGCTCGATCGAGATCTGGTTCTGGTCGTAGAACACGATCAGGTTGCCGAGCTGCTGCGTGCCCGCCAGCGACGACGCCTCGCTGGTCACGCCTTCCTCGATGTCGCCGTCGGAGGCGATCACGTAGACGTAGTGGTCGAACGGGCTCTCGCCCCACGGGGTGTCGGGATCGAACAGCCCGCGCTCGTAGCGCGAGGCCATCGCCATGCCGACCGCCGAGGCCAGCCCCTGGCCCAGCGGGCCGGTGGTGATCTCCACACCCTTGGTGTGGCGGAACTCGGGGTGTCCTGGCGTCTTGGACTTGAACGTGCGCAGCGACTCGATGTCGCTGAGCTCGAGGCCGAAGCCGCCGAGGTACAGCTGGATGTACAGCGTCAGGCTGGAGTGCCCGCACGACAGCACGAAGCGGTCGCGGCCCAGCCAATGGACGTCACTGGGATCGTGGCGCAACTGGCGCTGGAACAGCGTGTAGGCGAGCGGAGCCAGGCTCATAGCCGTTCCGGGATGGCCGTTGCCGACCTTCTGCACCGCGTCAGCCGCCAGCACCCGGACGGTGTCGACCGCGAGGCTGTCGAGGTCGGTCCAGTCATCGGGGTGGTTGGGCTTGGTGAGAGCGGTGATCTCTTCGGCCGTGGTCACGTGCTCGCTCCTCATTCAGATAATTCGCGCTTGACTTGCTGCTACTTCAAACACCCTAGTGCGGGCGACTCATCCGCCGCAGACTGGTTGTGCACGATTCGGGCTCCGTTCACCTCGGGCGGCCGCACGATTGGACCCTGCGGTGTGGAGCCCGTCAGGTCGCCGTCTACCATCGTGTGTAGTAGAAGCCACGTGACGCCACCCGAGGAGTTATTTGCGTGAGCATCCGCGAGCGCCGGCTCATCGGTGAGGCGCCCAGCCGAATAAGGTCCACGTTCCTGGCCTATTTGGCGCTGACGAAGCCGCGTGTGATCGAGCTGTTGCTGGTCACCGCCATTCCGGCGATGCTGCTGGCCGACCGCGGGACGGTCGATCCGCTGTTGATCCTGAACACGTTGGTCGGTGGCATGCTGGCGGCGGCCGGGGCGAACACGCTCAACTGCGTGGCCGACGCCGACATCGACAAGGTCATGAAACGCACCGCGCGGCGGCCGCTGGCCCGAGCGTCGGTGCCGACGCGGCACGCGCTGATCTTCGGTTTGGTGCTGTCGGTTGGCTCGTTCTGCTGGCTGTGGTGGACCACCAACCTGCTGTCGGGCCTTCTCGCGATCGCGACGATCCTGTTCTACGTCTTCGTCTACACGCTGCTGCTCAAGCGCAGAACGTCGCAGAACGTGGTGTGGGGCGGGGCGGCCGGATGCATGCCGGTGATGATCGGCTGGTCGGCGGTCACCGGCACGATCCAGTGGCCGGCACTCGTGATGTTCGCGATCATCTTCTTCTGGACACCGCCGCACACCTGGGCACTCGCGATGCGCTACAAGGACGATTACAAGGCGGCCGGCGTGCCGATGCTGCCCGCCGTGGCCACCGAGCGTCAGGTCACCCGGCAGATCCTGATCTACACCTGGCTGACCGTGCTGACCACGCTGGTGCTGGCGCTGGCCACGGGCTGGCTGTACGGCGCGGTCGCGCTGCTGGCCGGTGCGTGGTTCCTGGTGATGGCCCACCAGCTGTACTCCGGCGTCAAGCGTGGCGAGCCGGTGAAGCCGCTGCGCCTGTTCCTGCAGTCGAACAACTACCTGGCCGTGGTGTTCTGCGCCTTGGCGATCGATTCGGCGCTGGCGCTGCCGACGCTGTTCTGATCTGCGCCGAAACTACGGTTCTTGACGGTCATCGACCGATTTCCGTCAAAACCCGTAGCCTCGGCGAGCTCAGTGTCACGGCACGAGCACGATTGACCCGACGGTCTTGCGGCCCTGCAGGTCGGTGTGTGCGCGGGCGGCATCGGCCAGGGGGTACTTCCCGCCGACCGTGATCGTGATCGAACCGTCCGCGATCGCGTTGATCAGCTCGCCTGCCCGCCACGAGAACTCGTCGGGGGTCCGCGTGTGGTGGGCCAGCGTCGGGCGGGTCAGGAACACCGAACCGGCGGAGTTGAGCCGTTGCGGGTCGACCGGCGGCACCGGGCCGCTCGCGGCACCGAACAACGCCAGCGTGCCGCGCACCGCGAGGCTGGCCAGGCTCGCATCGAACGTCGACGCCCCGACGCCGTCGTAGACCGCGGCCACGCCCGCGCCTCCGGTCAAGTCGCGGATCTTGGCCGCGAACTCATCGGGATCCTCCGGGTACTCGAGAACCTCGACGGCGCCGGCCTGCCGCGACAGTTCGGCCTTCTCCGGTGTCGAGGCCGTCGTGATCACCCGGGTGCCGATGCTGGTGGCCCACTGGGTCAGGATCAGGCCGACACCGCCGGCTCCGGCGTGAACCAGGATCGTGTCGGTGGGCTGCACGGCATAGGTCGACTTGATCAGGTAGTGCGCGGTCATGCCTTTGAGCAGCGCCGAGGCAATCGCTTCCGGCGCGACCCCGTCGGGCACGTAGGCCACGAAATCGGCTGGTGCGACGCACATGTCGGCGTAGGCGCCGACGGCGTTGGCGGTGACCACCCGGTCGCCGACCGCGAGCGCGGCCACGTCGTTGCCGACGGCCGTCACGGTGCCGCAGACCTCGGTGCCCACGATGAAGGGCACCTCACGCGGATAGAGTCCCGAACGGAAGTACGTGTCGATGAAGTTGACCCCGATGGCCTCGGCCTTGATCAACACCTCGCCGGGCCCGGGGGAGGGCTCGGGCCGCTCGACATAGCTCAGGACTTCGGGTCCGCCGGTCTCGGCAACTTCGATGGCATACACGCCCCCTATCATCCACACCTATCATCACGGGAGTGAAGCTCGCCCGTCCGGATCTGTTCCATCCCCGCATCGTCTTCGCCGGTTGTGCAGCGCTGCCGGAGGGCGACGGCGACGACGGCGGACTCGTCGCCGCGCTGCGCGAACGCGGTCTCCATGCGCGCTGGCTGGCCTGGGATGACCCGGCCACATCGGAGGCCGATCTGGTGATCCTGCGGGCGACGTGGGACTACACCGGCCGGCTCGACGAGTTCCTGTCGTGGACCCGGTCGGTGCGCAACCTGCTGAACGCACCCGAACTCGTCGACTGGAACACCGACAAGCGGTACCTGGAGGATCTGCGGCGTCTCGGCGTGCCGGTCGTGCCGACGCAGTACTTCAACGTCGACGAGCCGGTACGCGTGCCCGCCGGTGAGGTGGTGGTGAAACCGGCCGTCGGCGCAGGTTCGGCCGGTGCCCAGCGCTTCGTCGATTCAGTGGCGGCCGCCGCCCACGCGACGGCGTTGCAGGCCCAGGGCAAGGGCGTGCTCGTGCAGCCTTACGACCCGAGAATCGCCGACGGTGAGACCGCGCTGGTGTTTCTCAACGGCGAGGAATCGCACGCGTTCACCAAGGGCCCGATCCTGCCGCCGGCCGGGCACGCCCCGGAGTTCGACGAGTCGGGAACCTATGCCGAGGAATCGCTGTCCCCGGCCGACCCCGAGGACGAGGTGTGGCGCGTGGGCCGCCTCGCGATCTGGGCGGTGACGCGGCTGTTCGACATCGAACCGGAGGATCTGCTCTACGCACGGGTGGACGTGATCGGTGGACCCGAGGACCCGAGGCTGCTCGAGCTCGAACTCGTCGAGCCGTCGTTGGGTTTCCGGCAGCTGAAGCAGAGCGACCGGGCCGACGCCGAACGGGAGTTCGCGATCGGCGTCGAATCGGCTCTGGAGCGGTTCGGGCTGGGACCGCTCTCGCACCGGCGCGGCTGACACGGGGGAACTGTGAGTATCGAGGCATCGACCGCCGGCATCTACCGCCGCTACCTCGAGTGCCTGAATGACAGGCGTTGGGACGATCTCGGCGAGTTCGTGTGTGCGGATGTGATCCACAACGGGAACTCACTGGGGCTCAGCGGTTATCGGGAGATGCTCGAATCCGACGTAGCGGCGATACCGGATCTCCGGTTCGACGCCGACCTCATCGTCGTTCAGGACGATCTGCTGGCCGGCCGACTGCTGTTTCAGTGCACTCCGCAGCGAGAGTTTCTCGGCTTCCAACCGTCCGGCACACGGGTCTCGTTCACCGAGCATGTCTTCTACCGTTTCCGCGACGCCAAGATCGCCCAGGTGTGGTCGGCCATCGATACGCGAACAGTTGCCGCGCAGATCGCGCGCTGATCCGACCGCGTGGACGATCAGTCGCTCAGCCGGACCCCGCTCGTCACATCGAAGCGGTGGACGTCGGCCGCCGAGAGTTCGACCGTAACGCCCGGGGTGACCTCGCTCAGCGCGGCGGCCTCCACGACACTGGTCAGCTGCTGGTCTGCCGCACGAACGGTGACGATGGCGCGGGGGCCGAGGAGCTCGACCAGTTCGACGGTGGCCCCGCCGTCCGCGGCAGGTGTCACGATCAGGTCGTCGGGCCGGATCCCGGCGGTCACCGCGGCCGCGTCCGGTCCGGGAACCCTGATCCGGACCCCGGATTCGGTGCGTAGTTCGCCACCGCTCACCGCGCCGTCGACGAGGTTCATCTTCGGGCTCCCAACGAACGTCGCGACGAACGTGTCGGCAGGCCGCCGGTAGACCTCTTCGGGCGGGCCGGCCTGCGCGATGCGGCCGTCGCGCATCACCACGATGCGGTCCGACAACGTCATGGCCTCTTCCTGGTCGTGGGTCACGTACAGCGACGTGATGCCGAGTTGGCGCTGCAGCCGCAGTAACTCGGTGCGGGTCTCCACCCGAAGTTTGGCGTCGAGGTTGCTCAGCGGCTCGTCGAACAGGAACACGGCCGGTTCGCGGATGATCGCGCGGCCGATCGCGACACGTTGCTGCTGACCGCCGGACAGGTCCTTGGGTTTGCGGGCCACCAGCGCACCCAGCCCGAGCGACTCGGCGATCGCGTCGGCCCGCCTCAGTGCCTCAGAACGCTCGATCCGCTTGGCGCGCAACGGGAATGCGATGTTCTCGCGGACCGACAGATGGGGGTAGAGCGCATAGTTCTGAAACACCATCGCGATGTCGCGTTCCTTGGGTTCCAGGCCTGTCACGTCCCGGTCGCCGATGCGGATGGTTCCCGCGCTCACCGCCTCGAGGCCGGCCAGCATCCGCAACGACGTCGTCTTGCCGCACCCCGACGGGCCTACGAGGACGGTCATGCTGCCGTCGGCGAGCTCGAGGTCGAGTCCGGAAACCACGGTCGCGGCCCCGTAGGACTTGCTGACCGCCGAGAATGTCACCGCTGCCATCTTGTTCCAACCTTGCTTGTCTAGTACTTGACCGCGCCGCCGCTGATCCCCTGGACCAGGCGTCGCTGGATGAAGAAGCTGGCCACCACGACCGGGATGATCGCGATCATGATGGCCGCGCTCATGGTGCCGATCTGCACACCGCGGAACGTGTTGAAGTTCGAGATCGCCACCGGCAGGATCGCGGCGTTGCCCGGCGCCAGGATCAGCCCGTAGAACAGGTCGTTCCACGACAGCGTGAACCCGAAGATGCCTGCGGCGCCGATGCCGGGAAACACCTGCGGCAGCACGACGAGCCGGAACGCCTGCCACCGCGTGAAACCGTCGACGCGGGCCTGCTCCTCCAACGACGGCGGTACGGCCTCGAAGAACCCGATCAGAAACCACGTCACGAGCGGCAGCACGAACGACAGATGCGCGAAGATCACCGGCGCGAGGGTGTCGGTCAGCCGCAGGGCATGCGCCATGGTCAGGAACGGGAAGACCATCACCGCCGGCGGTACGACCTGGGCGGCCAGCATGCCGAACCGGGTCAGCGATCCGCCGGCCCGGTACTTGGCGATGACGTAGGCGCCCATGCTGCCGACCACCAGGCTGATGCTCACGGTGACCAGTCCGACGAGCGCGCTGCGCCCGGCCGCGGCGAAGATGCCCGACTCCAGCACCGCGCGCCAGTTGTCCATGGTCGGCGAAAAGGCCAGCAGGAACGGTTCGGACATCTGTGCAGGCGTCTTGAAGCTCGCCAGCGCCACCCAGGCGATCGGGAACAGCACGAAGATGAACGCCGCCGTCAGGACGGCGATGCGCAGGGTCTCCAGCCAGCGTGGTCGGCTCATCGGGCGGAGCTTCCTTCCCGGCTGCGTTCCATCGTGCGGAACGCCACCACGATCACCGCGAGCACCAGAACCAGGACGACGAACGCCATCGCGCTGGCCTGGGCGAGGCGGAAGAACTGGATGCCTTCGAGGTACATGTAGTACTGCAGGGTCTGGGTTTCGGTGCCCGGGCCGCCGCGCGTGGTGGCGTAGACGTACTCGAACACGCGCAGCGCGTCGAGGCCGCGCAGCAGCACCGCCACGGTGAGCACCGGTGCAAGCATCGGAATCATCACGCGCCGCAACCGGTAGATCGGTCCGGCACCGTCGACTCTGGCCGCTTCCAGGGGTTGCTTGGGCATCGACTCCAGGCCCGCGAGGATCAGCAACACCATGAACGGGGTCCACTGCCAGACGTCGATGAAGGCCAGCGTCAGCAAGGCGCGGCCGGCGCCGAAGAAGTCGTAGTCGGCGCCGATCCCGTGCAGTAGTGCCGGAATGGCACCGATCTGGTCGTTGAGCAGGAACCGGAAGATCAGGCCCACGGCGATGGGCGTGATGAACATGGGCGCCAGCACGATCGCGCGCGACAGGTCCTTGGCCCACCGTTGCTGATGCAGTGCCAGCGCGAGCGAGAAGCCGAGCACGAGCTCGACGCTCACCGCGATCAGGACGTAGATCGCGGTGGTGCCGAACGCCTCCCAGAACGCGGTGTTCGACAGCGCGTTCGTGAAGTTCGCCGCGCCGACGAAACCGGGGGGTTCGCGGTCGGTGAGCTTGTAGTTGGTGACCGACAGGTAGGCGGCGTAGCAGAGCGGGAATCCGACGGCCACGCCGAACAGGGCGAGCAGGGGCATGAGCATGCCGTACTTGAACTTCATCTGCGCGTCCTCACGGAAGTGGCCGCCGGATTCCCTTCGGTCACTGCTGGATCCGCTCCGCTGCCGCCTGGGCGTCGCGCAGTGCGTCGGCGACGCTCTTGTTGCCCGCGGCGGCATCGTTGAGTTCGGTACCCACGGCCTGGATCATCTCCTCACCGCCCTTGCCCTGGCTCAGCGGCTCGGCGTTCTTGAGGATCTCGCCGACGGTCTTGTAGTAGTCGGCGCCGTATCCGTCGGCGAGGACTTTCTGGTCGGTCAGCGAACTCTGACGGATCACCGCGCCGCCGTCGGCGACTCGCTGTGCGTCGACATCGGGCGAGGTGACCCAGGAGACGAATGCCCACGCCGCGTCGGAGGCCGCGGAGTTGGCCGGGATCGCCCAACTCCACAGGCCGAGCGCGGACTTGCCGCCAGGAATCGGGGCGAGCGCGAACTGGCCGGCGCGTTCACCCGACGCGCCTGCCGGGTCGTTGAGCGCGGGAAGGTTCCAGTTGTAGCCGATCATCGACGCGGCCTTGCCGCTCGACACCGAGCGGAACGCCTCGTCGAAGCCCCACGCGAGGCTGTTGGGCGGCGCCGCAGTGCGGTAGGTGTCGATGTAGGCGTTGAGCGCCCGGGCCGCCTGCTCGGTGTTCAGCGTCGGCTTGCCGTCCTGGTCGTAGATGGACCCGCCGGCGGCGAACAGCCAGTTGGCCCACTCCTCGAAGATCTTGTAGCCGCGCTGAGGCTGCATGGCGATGCCGGCGCGGTCCGGGGTCTTGAGTCGTTGCGACGTGGCGATCAAGGCGTCGAGGTCGGTTGGCACCTGCTGACCGGACGCCGCGAGATCGGGCTTGTTGTAGATGTAGCCGAGTGCGTAGTTGTAGAACGGCACGCCGTAGGTGGTTCCGTCGACGTCGGTGATCGCGGTGAGCGACGGGAAGAAGTCGTCGGGCCGGTAATCGGTGGTCGAGGCGATGCGGTCGCCCAGCGGCGCCAGGAACCCGGCGTCGGCGAAATCGTCCATCCACGGGTTGTCGACCACGATCAGGTCGTAGGCGGGCTCGGCGGCCTGGAACGACGACACCAACCGGTCACGCATCTGGTCGAATGTCATGGTCTCGATCTGGACCTTGATGCCCGGATACTTCTGGTTGAACTGTCCGACAAGGTTTTTCACGATGTCGGTGTCGGGGACGTTTTCCATCAGCACCCGGACGGTGGCATTGGTATCGGTCGGTACGTCGCCGAGGCCCGACGCGCTCTGCTCATCGGGGCCACCGGTACCGGCGCAACCGGCCAGCACGAGTCCGGCGGCCATCGCGATTGCCGGCAACCAGCGGGTCGCTTTCGGCCGCGCCGGGCGCCGGCGCAACATCGGAATTTTCATGCGTTCTCACTTTCCCTTGTCCGGGTGGGATGGATCGAGCGGTGGGGGAGGAAGGCTCAATCCATATAGGCACCGCCGTTGACGGACAGTGCTTCTCCGGTGATGAACCGGGCATCCTCGGAGACCAGGAACGCCACCGCCCGGGCGACGTCGTCGGGGGTTTGCAGGCGGCCCAGTGGCGTCGCGTCGATCCAGGACTGGCGCACGCCGTCCGGGGTCGACCCGCTGAGCTCGGCCTCCCACTCCAGTTCGCGGGATTGCATCGGGGTGGCCACGAAACCCGGGCACACGCTGTTGACGGTGATGTGATGCTCGGCGAGCTCATACGCCATCGCCTGGGTCAGGCCCAGCACGCCGAACTTGGACGCCACATAGTCGGCGAGGAACGGTACGCGACCTTGCTTGGCCGCCATCGACGCGGTGTTGACGATGGTGCCGTGCACACCGGTGCGGATCATTGCCCGGGCGGCGGCTTGGCCGCAGTAGAAGACACCCTTGAGGTTGATGTCGAGGCTGCGGTCGAGTTGACCGGGGGAGACGTCGACGAACCTGGCCATGGCCGAGATGCCGGCGTTGCTGATCCACGCCTGCAGGCGGAGCCGGTCGGCGACGTCGTCGGCCACCGAATTCGCGAGCGCGGGATCGGTGACGTCGAGTGCGACGGCCTCGTGCCCCGTCCCGGCGAGCGCCGCGACGGTCTGTTCGGCGGCCGTCGCGTCGATGTCGGTGACGACCACGCGCCACCCGCGTTCGGCCAGTGTGGTGGCGATCGCCCGGCCGATGCCGGATCCGGCGCCGGTGACGACGGCCGTGCGGATGTTGTTCTGGGCGGTCATGATCGGGCCTTTCGAGCGATGCGGTGAGAGACGGGGGTCAGTACGTCGCCGAGGGTTCGCCATTCGGCGTACGCCTGCGCGTACCGGTCGGTGTTTCGAGGGTCGGGCGTGACGGGATCACCCAGGGTGCGGAACGGGCCGGTGCTGTCCCAGTCGTCGAGTAGACCGATGCCGACCGCCGCGACCACAGCGGCGCCGAGCGAAGCGCCCGGGTGCCCGACGATCGGGGACAGCGGCGTGTCGAGCACGTCGGCGAGGATCTGCTTCCAGAGCACCGAGCGGCTTCCGCCGTTGGTGACGAGTGCGCGTTGCAGCGGCACCCCGATCGAGGTGAACACCTCGGTGTGGTGTTTGAAGCCGAACGCGACGGCCTCGAGTACCGAGCGGTACATGTCCGCCCGGGTGTGGGCCAGGTCCAGCCCGACGAAAGCGCCGCGCAGATCGGGGTCGTGCAGCGGGCTCTTCTCACCGAGAAAGTATGGGAGACACAGCACTTCGGCCGGTGCGCGGGAGGCGGCCTCCTCGTCGAGCGCGATCAGGTCGATACCGCCGGACAGGGTCTGGAACCACCGGATCAAGCTGCCGCTGGTTGCCATGCAGCCGTTGGGCAGCCAGCGACCCGGCACCGGGTGCGCGTCGAGATACAGCCGTGCGTCGATCACCGGACTGTCGCTGGCGGCCAGGATGTCGCCCGCGCCGCCCAGTTTCACGAGCCAGTCGCCGGGTGTGTTCACTCCGGCGGCGTACGCCGACAGCACGTGGTCGGCGCCGCCGACGATCAGGGGCAGGCCCGCGGGCAGGCCCGTGGCTTCCGCCGCGTCGCGGCTCAACTCGCCGGCTCGGGCGCCCGGTGCGAGGACCCGCGGCACCAGATCGGCTTTGAGGTCGGCGGCTTCGAACATCGGGTCGAAGCGGACCCCTTCGACGGTGCCAAGGCCCGATTCGATGGCCCAGTTCAGCTCGACGTGCGGGGTGGCGCCGAGGGCCATCAGGACCCAGTCGTATGAGCCGACGAGATGCGTTGTGGCATTCCAGGTCTCGGGTTCCCGTCGGCGCAGCCACATCGCGGTGGGCGCCACCGACTGCTGGGTGATCGCCGATCCCGTCGCGGCCAGGACGGCCTCGGCGTCTGATGCCGCCTTGAGCTGCTCGATCTCCGCGGTGGCGCGCGCGTCGTTCTGCAACATGGCGCGCCGGACGGGCGAGCCGGCGTGGTCGACCGGCACGACAGCCGGAACCATGCCCGTGGTCGCCAGCGCGCCCACTTCCCGCGGGGGAACACCGGACTGCGCGAGCACCTCGCGGATTCCGCTGTGCACGTTGTCCAGCCACTGCGCCGGATCTGCCTCGGCGTGGCCGGGGGCGTCGGCGTGGAGCCGAGTGTCGCGGGAGGCCTGCGCGACGATGCGCGCCTCGCCGACATTGACAAGCACGGTCTTGGTCCCCGTGGTGCCGATGTCGACGCCGATCGTGAACTCCGGCATGCGGTCCTTTCCCTGTTGGCTGTGGCGGTTGCACGCAACCTCGCTGCGGTGGCATTACCGTACCCCGTGGCTGTTAGATTCTCACAGGTTATGTGTGACAGTCACGTAAAGTCACGAAATTCTGTAGTCTGACTGTGATTTGATAACACTTGATGTGACACAGTCTGCCGAACGACGATCCGAGAGGCTTCCCAAATGACCAGTTGGCTCGATGAGGTGTTCGCGGTGCGAAAGCCCGTGATCGCGATGCTGCACCTGGCCGCGTTGCCGGGCGACCCCGGCTTCGATTCGGCTGCCGGCATCCGCGCGGTGGTGGACCGCGCGCGCGGTGAACTGGCGGCGTTGCAAGAGGGCGGCGTCGACGGCGTGATGATCTCGAACGAGTTCAGCTTGCCGTATCTGACCCAGACCGAACCGATCACCGCGATCACCATGGCCCGGGTGATCGGCGAGTTGCTGCCGGACTTCTCGGTGCCCTACGGCGTGAACGTGCTGTGGGACGGGCGGGCGTCCATCGATCTGGCGGTGGCAACGGGCGCGCAGTGGGTTCGCGAAATCTTCACCGGTGTCTATGCGAGCGATTTCGGCTTGTGGGACACCAACGTCGGCGCGGTCGCGCGGCATCGCCACCGCATCGGCGGCGACGGCGTCAAGCTGTTGTTCAACATCGTTCCGGAGTCGGCGGTCTATCTGGCCGACCGCGATCTCGCCTCGGTCACCGCCACCACGGTGTTCGCCACCCGGCCGGACGCGATCTGTGTGTCCGGGCTGACCGCGGGCGCGTCGACCGACTCGCAGGCGCTGCAGGTGGTCAAGAACGCCGCCGGTGCCGTCCCGGTGTTCGTCAACACCGGCGTGCGTGCCCACAACGCCCCCGACCAGCTGTCCATCGCCGACGGCGCGATCGTCGGAACGTATTTCAAGGAAGACGGCGTGTTCGAGAACCGGGCGGTGGCCTCGCGTGTCACCGAGTTGATGAACGTGGTCAAGGATTTCCGTAAGACGCTATGAGTGAGGAGCTGCGGGTCCTTGCGGTCGAGGCGGCACAGCGCGGCGCGGCCGTCTGCCTGCGCCAGCTCGGCGATCCGGTTTCGGCCGAGACGAAGACCGCCGCGGGCGACGTCGTCACCGCCGTCGACCGTTCCGCCGAGGAAGCGGTGCGGGCGGTCCTGTTGAGCGCGCGCCCCGACGATTCCGTGCTCGGTGAGGAGCTCGCCGAGCATGTCGGTGCCGGACCGCTGCAATGGGTCATCGACCCGCTCGACGGCACCACCAACTTCACCCGCCGCATTCCGTACTTCGCGACGTCGGTCGCCGTACGCGCGGTTGCCGACGGTCGCTGGCTGGCCGGCGCGGTCTCGGCGCCGGCGCTCGGTATGACGTGGAGCGCAGCGAAAAACCTTGGGGCCATCGTTGATTCGGGTGCCGGGCGGGAACGGTTGCCGCTGCCGCACGTGACGACGACCGCGCGGCTGGTCGGCACCGGGTTGTCCTACGACCCGGGCCACCGCAGGCGTCAGCTACGTGAACTCGGCGCGCTCATGACCGAGTACACCGATATGCGCCGGTTCGGTGCGGCGGCGGTCGACCTGTGCCTGGTCGCGCAGGGCAGCCTCGACGCGTTCGTCGAGGACGATCTCGCCGTGCACGACTGGGCGGCGGGTGCGCTGATCGCCGAGGAGGCCGGCGCCGAGGTGCGGCGTCCTGCCGGACGAGACGGCGGGGTGTCAGCGCGCTGGAGTTGACCGGACGGCGTTGACGCACAACACCTCGACCCCGGCCTCGCGCAGTGCTTCGACGGTCGGATGGGTCGGCGATCCGTCGGTCACCAGAACCGAGATGTCCGACACCGGTGCGACATTGATCAGCTGCACGCGGCCGAGCTTGGTGGCGTCGGCCGCGACGATCACCCGGTCGGCCGACCGCATCGCCGCCTGTTTCACATTGCCTTCCTCGCGGTGGTACTCCGACGCGCCGCGCCTGCCGTCCACGCCCGCGATACCCATGACATAGGTGTCGCAGTTGTAGCGCAGGTAGAAGTCCTCGGCCTCGGCGCCGATCAAGCTCAGCTCGCCGGGGCGCACCTTGCCGCCGGTCAGCAGGACCGTGGTGCCGGGTTCCTCGGCCAGTTCGACGGCGACGAGCACGCTGGGCGTGATCACGGTCAAGCCGAGGTCGCGTCCTTTGAGCGCGCGCGCCACGGCCAGCACGGTGCTGCCGCTGTCGAGGATCACCGTCTCCTGCGGGGTAAGAAGATCGGCGACCGCGCGGGCGATGTGCAGTTTCTCGTCCGCGGATTCCGCTGCCCGGGAGGCGAACGACGGCTCGGTCGACTTACCGCCGAATGCGATCGCGCCGCCGAGCACGCGGCGGGCGATGCCTTGGTCTTCGAGCCGCTCGATGTCACGGCGGATGGTCATCGCCGAGACGCCGAACTCGTCGGCCAGCGACGTGAAGTCGACTTCGCGGTCGGTGTGGATGCGGGTGGCGATCGCCGCCCGGCGGGCGTGGGCGCTCAACCCTGGGGACATGATGACAGCGTAAGGCACTTCTGTGAATCGATCACATCAATCACAGGTTTGCGCGCGATGTGTCGGTTTCGCTGTGATCACGCAACAGTGTCGGCAGGGCGACGCTCACGCATCGACGCCCACAACGCGGCGGTGGCCGCGGTGCACAGCGCCGCGCCCGCGACGTGCACGGCGACGAGCGCCGCGGGCACACCGGTGAAGAACTGCACGGCACCGACGAGGCCTTGCGCGCACACCAGGGCGACCAGCACGCCGAGGCGCACCATGACCGGCCGGGCCGCGCGGGCCGCGGCGAGCCCGAATCCGAGCGCCACCACGAGCGACAGGTAGGCGACGAGAAGCGACGAGTGCATGTGCACGAGCGTCAGAATCTCGACTTCCAGGCGCGGTATCACCCGATCCAGGCTCTTGTCGCCGGCGTGCGGGCCTGCGCCGGTCACCAGGGTTCCCGTCACGAGGACCGCTGCCAGAGCCACGCCGGACAGCGCGGTCAGCTGACGCAGCGGCTTGGGAACCCGAGTCACCGCCACGCCCGAATCCGGTTCGCCCACCTTGACGTAGAGCAGCACTGCCAGCCACACCATCGCCATCGAGGCCAGCAGGTGAATGGCCACCGTCCACCACAGCAGACCGGTCAATACCGTGATTCCGCCGATGACGGCCTGCACCACGGTCGAGGCGGGCATGAGCCAGGCGTAGACCAGCACTTCTCGGCGGCGCCTGGCCCGGGTCACCGCAAGCACCGCGGCCGCGGCGGTCAACACCACCAGGAACGTGATCATGCGGTTGCCGAACTCGACGGCTTGGTGGACGACGGCGACCTCGGCGTGCGGCACCGGGGTGAAGCTGCCCGGGAAACACTGTGGCCAGGTCGGGCAACCCAGGCCGGACGCGGTGACCCGCACGATCGCGCCGGTGACCGCGATACCGCCCTGGGTCAGGATCACCAGGAACGCGATGATCCGCTGGACCGGGAGACTGGGTACGGGCAGCAGGTCGACCAGACGCAGGAAAAGTCGTCCGACGGGCACGGCCTGATCGTAGATGACGACGAACTACAGGTTGTAGTAGGGCTCGCCGTTCCGCGGAACTGCATTCCCGGTCGCTACCACGCGATGTCAACGACCGGGAATGCAGTTCCGCGGCGGGCCGGGGTCAGGTGAAGCGGAACCAGCGCAGCGCGCAGACCGCGGCCACGGCGCCCCACACCGCGAGCACGGCCAGGCCGAACCAGTCCACCGAAAGCGTCATCGCCTGCGTCAGTGATTCGGTGAGCGCACCTGACGGGGTCAACCGGGCGGCCCAGGCCACCGCGGTCGGAATCGCCTGTCCGTCCTGGCCCTCGAGCGTCAGTGCACCGAGTCCGGCGAACACGAACCACAGCAGGTTGGCCAGTGCGAGCACGATCTCCGAACGCAGCGTGCCGCCCAGCAGCAGTCCCAACGCGGCGAATCCGGCGGTGCCGAGGGCGATGATCAGGGCGCCGAGCGCCAGGCCGGCCAGAGGGGGCCGCCAGCCGAGGGCGACACCGATGGCGCCGAGCAGGATCGCCTGCAGGAAGACCACCGCGACCACCGCGAGCGACTTCCCGGCGATGATGCCCCACACCGGAAGTGCGGTCGCGCCAAGACGTTTCAGCGCGCCGTAGCGCCGGTCGAACGCCACCGCGATCGCCTGCCCGGTGAACGCCGTCGAGATCACCGCGAGCGCCATGATCGCGGGTGTGAACGTGCCCGCGCGGTCCTCGCCGAAGGAGCCGAGCGGCAACAAAGTCAGGCCGATGAGCAACGTGATCGGGATGAACATCGTCAGCAGCAGTTGCTCACCGTTGCGCAGCAGCAGGCGGAGTTCCAGGCCGAACTGTGCGGCCAGCATCTTCTGGACCGTCGCGGGCCGAGGGTCGGGCGTGAAGGTGCCCGGCGCGAATCGGTCGGTCGCCATCGTCGGTTCTGTCACGGCCGTAGCTCCCGTCCGGTCAAGTCGAGGAACACGTCTTCCAGGCTGCGTTGCTCGACGCGCATGTCCGTGGCGAGGACGTTGAGCCGCGCACACCACGCCGTCACGGTCGCGAGCACCTGCGGGTCGATGTGTCCCTCGACCAGGTATTCGCCCGGTGCGGTCTCGGTGGCCGTGTAGTCCTCGGGCAGCGCCGAGATCAGCAGCGACAGATCGAGTTTGCGCGGTGCGCTGAACCGCAGCTGGTTCTCGGCCCCGCTGCGCATGAGCTCTGCGGGCGTGCCGGTGGCCACGGCCACCCCGTGGTCGATGATCACGATCCGATCCGCGAGTTCCTCGGCCTCGGTCAGCTGATGCGTGGTGAGCACGACCGTGACACCGTCGCGGCGCAGCGAATCGATCAACTCCCACACCACGATTCGCGCGTGGGCGTCCATACCCGCGGTGGGCTCGTCGAGGAACACCAGTTCGGGCCTGCCGACGACGGCGCACGCGAGTGCGAGCCGCTGCTGCTGTCCGCCGGACAGCCGTCGATAGGTCGTGCGTGCGGATTCGGTCAGGCCGAGGGTGTCCATCAGCCACGCCGGGTCAAGGGGATTGGCCGCGTAGGACGCGACCAGATCGAGCATCTCGCCGGCGCGCGCGGCGGGGTAGCCGCCACCGCCCTGCAGCATGACACCGATCCGTTCGCGCAGCCGAGCGTTGTCGGCGACGGGATCGAGGCCGAGGATCTCGATGCTGCCCGCGTCGGCGCGGATGAACCCTTCGCACATCTCGACGGTCGTGGTCTTGCCCGCGCCGTTGGGGCCGAGCAGCGCCAGCACTTCGGCCCGCCGGGCCTCCAGGTCGAGTCCGGACACGGCCGTCGTCGACCCGTACTGCTTGGTGACGCCGCGGAGCAGCACGGGGGTTTCGCCGCGCGGGGAGCCGGCGGGGTCGGACGAGGTCACGGGGATTCAGCGTAGGCGTCGCGGTGTTCAGTTCGTGCCGCCGGTGGGCTTGTCGCGGGCTCGGGTGACGCACGCCACGGTAGCCGCCGGTAGGTCAGCCCGATGAGGATCAGCACGATGAGGGCGCTGGCAAGGGTCGCCATGACGATCTGGAAGAGCGTGAACCGGTCCCCGTTCGCCGTCGGCCCGAAGATGCCGACCACGAGCGTGATGGCGATGGTCGCGCCGCGGAAGCCCGGCCGGGTGGCCCATGCGGCGAGCGGGATGATCGCCCACAGCAGGTACCAGGGCTGCACCACCGGGAACAGCAACACCGTGCCGCCCAGCGCGACTCCCAGTCCGCCGACGGGATGCAGGCGGCCGCGCAGCACCGCGAACAACAGCCAGGTGACCAGGATCGAGATCATGAACACGCCGATCGCACGGGTGAGGCCGAGTACCGCGGTCGTGTGGTCCCCGAGCCCGAGCAGAATCCCGACCTGACCGGTTCCGAGCGCCAGCAGCGTCGGCGGGGACATCCAGCTGCGCACCACGTTGGCGGTGCCGAGCGTGAACAGCCAGCCGAAGCCGAGGCCGCTGGCCCATCCGATCACCGCCATGACCGCGAGCGACAGCGTGCCGAGCGACGTGCCGGCCAGCAGAAAAGCCTTGAGCGTGCCGCCCCAGCGCCAGGCCAGCGCCATGGCGACGAATCCCAACGCCAACAGCGACGGCAGCTTGACCTGGGACGACATCGCGATCAGCACGGCGCCGAGCACCAGCGTCGCCATCGGCAGCCAGCGTGCCCAGTCGGTGCGGGTGTTCGGCCAGGCGAGCGGCCGGGGCAACAGAGGCTGGGCGGCGTCGATCCCACGCAGCGCGAACTCCGTGCCGGCCAGCATCAGGCCGAGCATGAGCGCCTCGTTGTGGATACCTGCGACCAGATGCATGAACAGCAGTGGGTTGCACGCGCCGAGCCAGAGCGCGCTCACCTCGGCGACCCCGCAGCGCCGGGCCAGCCTCGGCGTGGCCCACACGATCAGGCCCACGCCGGCCAGCACGACCAGCCGGTGACACAGCACCGCGGCCACGATGTTCTCGCCGGTCAACGCCGATATGCCCTGGCCGATCCACAAGAAGAGTGGGCCGTAGGGGGCGGGTGTCTCGCGCCACAGGTTCGGCACCGAAAGCGTGAACACGTGATCGAGGCCAAGCCCGGTGGCCGGGCCGACCCGGTACGGATCGAGGCCGATCAGCGCGATCTCGCTCTGGGCCAGGTACGAGTAGACGTCGCGGCTGTACATCGGCGGCGCCAGCAGAAGCGGTATCGCCCACAGCAGCAGCGTACGGTCGAGCTGGCTGCGCGACATCCGGCGCGAACCGAGTGCGAACCGGCCGAGCATGAGCCACGCCAGCGCCATCATCACCGCACCGGTCGTCGTCATGGTCAGCGATACCGTCTGGATGCGCGACGGCAGGTTGAGCAGCCGCACTCCGAAAGTCGGATCCTGCACGACGGGACGGGCCCCGGCACCCAGGGCGCCGATCGCCATCAGGACGGTCCCGGTGGCCCCGAACAGCCGGGTGCGGCGCAGGGCGACGACTTCGGCGTCGTTGAGAGGTGACCCGACCGTGCGTTCGTCGCCGTGCCACCGGGCGATCGACGAGCTGAAGGACGACAGGCGGCTGGCCATCACAGCAGCGTAACCGGCGGCCCAGGACGCTCCCGCCGGGCGAGGGTGGCCCCCGTCACGTAAGGGTGCCCTTGCTAGAACCGTTCACGGAATTCCGTCACAATGGTGTTGTGAAATTACGTCCGGACGATCCGCGCGCGGCTGCGGCCGTCGTGCCCGTTTCGGACGGACAGACCCGCCGGGCCATCATCCAGCTGCTGCTGGAAGGCCCGATCACCGCAGGTCAGATCGGAGACCGGCTCGGAATCTCCGCCGCGGGCGTGCGCAGGCATCTCGATGCGCTGATCGACGCCGGCGACGCCCAGGCCAGCGCGGCCGCGGCGTGGCAGCACAACGGCCGGGGCCGGCCGGCGAAACGCTACCGGTTGACGGCGGCCGGGCGGGCGAAGCTCGGCCACACCTATGACGACCTGGCGGTCGCCGCGATCCGGCAGCTGCGGGAGATCGGCGGAAAAGACGCGGTCCGGACGTTCGCGCGCCGCCGCATCGACACGATCCTGGCGGGAGTAACCGGCGGGTCCGATGACGTTGCAGAGACTGCCGACCGCGTGGCCGACGCCTTGACCAAGGCCGGTTATGCGACCACGACGACGCCGGTGAGCGGACCGGTCCACGGTGTGCAGATCTGCCAACATCACTGTCCGATCTCGCACGTCGCCGAGGAGTTCCCGGAGCTGTGCGAGACGGAGAGTGAGGCGTTCGCCGAGATCCTCGGCACGCACGTACAGCGCCTGGCGACCATCGTCAACGGCGACTGCGCCTGTACCACCCACGTACCACTCGACACAGACAACTCGACAGATGTTCGGGGAACAGCCCGCCCCCGGACAACCACTGCAATCAATCAAGGAGCGGCGAAATGACCATCACGCCCGATACGCCACTGACCCAGGAAGAGACGATCGCCTCGCTGGGCAAGTACGGCTATGGCTGGTCGGACTCCGATGCCGCGGGCGCGAGTGCGCAGCGTGGCCTGTCCGAGGCGGTCGTGCGTGACATCTCGGCCAAGAAGAACGAGCCCGAGTGGATGCTCGACATCCGGCTCAAGGCACTGCGCACGTTCGACAAGAAGCCCATGCCCAACTGGGGTTCCAACCTCGAGGGCATCGATTTCGACAACATCAAGTACTTCGTGCGCTCGACCGAGAAGCAGGCGGCCTCGTGGGAGGACCTGCCCGAGGACATCCGCAACACCTACGACCGGCTCGGCATCCCCGAGGCCGAGAAGCAGCGTCTCGTCGCCGGCGTGGCCGCGCAGTACGAGTCCGAGGTCGTCTACCACCAGATCCGCGAGGACCTCGAGGCGCGGGGCGTCATCTTCCTCGACACCGACACCGGTCTGCGCGAGCACCCCGAGATCTTCAAGCAGTACTTCGGCACCGTGATCCCGGCCGGCGACAACAAGTTCTCGGCGCTGAACACCGCGGTGTGGTCGGGCGGTTCGTTCATCTACGTGCCGCCGGGCGTCCATGTCGACATCCCGCTGCAGGCCTACTTCCGGATCAACACCGAGAACATGGGCCAGTTCGAGCGCACACTGATCATCGTCGACGAGGGCGCCTACGTGCACTACGTCGAGGGATGTACGGCACCGATCTACAAGAGCGACTCGTTGCACTCGGCCGTGGTCGAGATCATCGTCAAGCCCGGTGGGCGGTGCCGCTACACGACCATCCAGAACTGGTCGAACAACGTCTTCAACCTGGTGACCAAGCGCGCCAGGGCCGAGGCGGGCGCCACGATGGAGTGGATCGACGGCAACATCGGCTCCAAGGTCACGATGAAGTACCCGGCCGTGTGGATGACCGGTGAGCACGCCAAGGGCGAGGTGCTCTCGGTTGCCTTCGCCGGCGAGGGCCAGCACCAGGACACCGGCGCCAAGATGCTGCACCTGGCGCCGAACACGTCGAGCAACATCGTGTCCAAGTCGGTCGCACGCGGTGGCGGCCGCGCGTCCTACCGCGGCCTGATCCAGGTGAACAAGGGCGCACACGGATCGCGGTCCAGCGTCAAATGCGATGCGCTGCTTGTCGACACCATCAGCCGCAGCGACACCTATCCCTACGTCGACATCCGCGAGGACGACGTGACGATGGGTCACGAGGCGACGGTGTCCAAGGTCAGCGAGGATCAGCTGTTCTACCTGATGAGCCGCGGCCTGACCGAGGACGAGGCCATGGCGATGGTGGTGCGCGGCTTCGTCGAGCCCATCGCCAAGGAACTGCCGATGGAGTACGCGCTCGAATTGAACCGGCTCATCGAGCTGCAGATGGAAGGTGCGGTCGGTTAAGTGGGCGAGCTAACTACTGCGGTCGAGGGAACCAACAAGGGCGAGCTGTTCACATCGTTCGACGTCGACGCATTCGAGGTGCCCGGCGGTCGAGACGAACTGTGGCGGTTCACCCCGCTGAAGCGGTTGCGCGGCCTGCACAACGGATCCGCCCCGGTGACGGGTAGCGCCCTGATCGAGGTGTCCGAGCGGCCCGGCGTCATGGTCGAGACCGTGGAGCGCGGCGACGAACGTCTCGGCCAGGGCGGGGTGCCCGCCGATCGGGTTGCCGCGCAGGCATATTCGTCGTTCGGGCACGCGACGATCGTCACCGTCGGCCGCAACACCCAGGTCGAAGAGCCCATCGAGATCACCGTCAGCGGTCCCGGTGCGGGCTCCACGGCATACGGTCACCTGCAGATCCGGGTCGACGAACTCGCCGAGGCCGTCGTGGTCATCGACCAGCGCGGCAGCGGAACCTACGCCGACAACATCGAATTCGTGATCGGCGACGCCGCGCAGCTCAAGGTCGTGTCGATCGCCGACTGGGCCGACGACGCGGTGCACGTCAGCATGCACCACGCGACGCTCGGCAAGGATGCGGTGCTGCGCCATTTCGCGGTCACCCTCGGCGGCGACGTCGCGCGGTTGACCGGCCGGGTGCGGTTCTGCGCACCGGGCGGCGACGCCGAGCTGCTGGGCCTGTACTTCGCCGACGACGGCCAGCACTTCGAGTCGCGGCTGTTGGTCGACCACGCGCAACCCAACTGCCGCTCACACGTCACGTACAAGGGTGCGCTGCAAGGCGATCCCGATACCGACAAGCCCGACACGCACACCGTGTGGGTGGGCGATGTGCTGATCCGCGCCGAGGCGACCGGCACCGACACCTACGAGGTCAACCGCAACCTGGTGCTCACGGACGGCGCGCGGGCCGATTCGGTGCCCAACCTCGAGATCGAGACCGGGGAGATCGTCGGCGCCGGGCACGCCAGTGCGACCGGACGTTTCGACGACGAGCAGCTGTTCTACCTCCAGGCCAGGGGCATCCCCGAGGACCAGGCCCGGCGACTCGTGGTGCGCGGGTTCTTCGGCGAGCTGATCCAGAAGATCGCCGTGCCCTCCGTCCGCGAGCGCCTCACCGAGGCCATCGAACACGAACTTGCGCTAACCGAAGGAATCAAGCACTGATGAGCACACTGGAAATCAAGGACCTCCACGTCAGCGTCGCGTCCGCCGAGGACGGGACCGACATCCCGATCCTCAAGGGCGTCGACCTCACCGTGAACTCGGGGGAGACCCATGCGCTGATGGGCCCCAACGGATCCGGCAAGTCCACGCTGTCCTACGCCGTGGCCGGCCACCCGAAGTACACCGTGACGTCCGGTTCGATCACGCTCGACGGGCAGGACGTCCTCGAGATGTCGATCGACGAGCGGGCGCGTGCCGGTCTGTTCCTGGCGATGCAGTACCCGGTCGAGGTGCCCGGCGTTTCGATGTCGAACTTCCTGCGCACCGCGGCCACCGCGGTGCGTGGCGAGGCGCCCAAGCTGCGGCACTGGGTCAAGGAGGTCAAGGCCGCGATGGACGACCTCGACATCGACCCGGCCTTCGGCGAGCGCAGCGTCAACGAGGGATTCTCCGGCGGTGAGAAGAAGCGCCACGAGATCTTGCAGCTGTCGCTGCTCAAGCCGAAGATCGCGATCCTCGACGAGACCGACTCCGGCCTCGACGTCGACGCGCTACGCGTGGTGAGTGAGGGCGTCAATCGCTACGCCGAGGACACCCACGGCGGCATCCTGCTGATCACGCACTACACGCGGATCCTGCGCTACATCCGTCCGCAGTTCGTGCACGTGTTCGTGGGCGGCCGGATCGTCGAGTCCGGTGGACCCGAGCTCGCCGACGAACTCGAAGAGAACGGATACGTGCGCTTCACACAAGCCGTCGGAGCGTGACATGACTGCATCTGCGCAGACTTTGGATCTCACCAGGATCAGGGCCGACTTCCCGATCCTCAACCGGGTGATGCGCAGCGGAAACCAGCTGGCTTACCTCGATTCCGGCGCGACATCGCAGAAGCCGTTGCAGGTGCTGGACGCCGAGCGGAATTTCCTGATCACGTCGAACGGCGCCGTGCACCGCGGTGCGCACCAGCTGATGGAGGAATCCACCGACGCCTACGAGCAGGGTCGCGCCGACATCGCGGACTTCGTGGGCGCCGATTCCGACGAGCTGGTGTTCACCAAGAACGCCACCGAGGCCATCAACCTGGTGGCATATGTGCTGGGGGACAAGCGGTTCGACCGGGCCGTCGGGCCCGGCGACGTCATCGTCACCACCGAACTCGAGCATCACGCGAACCTGATTCCGTGGCAGGAGCTCGCGGAGCGTACCGGTGCGACGCTGCGTTGGTACGGCGTCACCGAGGAGGGCCGCATCGACCTGGATTCGCTGCAGCTCGACGAGCGGGTGAAAGTGGTGGCGTTCAGCCATCATTCGAATGTCACCGGCGCGATCGCCCCGGTCGCCGAGCTCGTCGCGCGGGCCAGGGCGGTCGGCGCTCTCACGCTGCTCGATGCCTGCCAGTCGGTGCCTCACCAGCCCGTCGACCTCCATGCGCTCGATGTCGACTTCGCCGCGTTCTCCGGGCACAAGATGTTGGGCCCCACCGGGATCGGCGTCCTCTATGGGCGGCGCGAGCTGCTCAACGCGATGCCGCCGTTCATCACCGGCGGGTCCATGATCGAGACCGTCACGATGGAGAAGACGACCTACGCGCCCGCACCGCAACGCTTCGAAGCGGGTACACCCATGACGTCGCAGGTGGTCGGATTGGCCGCGGCCGCACGGTATTTGACCGATCTCGGCATGGCCTCGGTCGAGGCGCACGAGGCCGCGCTCGTCGCCGCCGCGCTGGAGGGTTTGCAGGGCGTGCCGGGCGTGCGCATCATCGGGCCGCAGTCGTTGGAGCATCGGGGATCGCCGGTGAGTTTCGTGCTCGACGGTGTGCACGCGCACGACGTCGGGCAGGTCCTCGACGACGAAGGCGTCGCCGTGCGGGTCGGGCATCATTGCGCCTGGCCGCTGCACCGCCGGTTCGGCATCGCCGCGACCGCGCGCGCGTCGTTCGCGGTGTACAACACGCTCGACGAGGTCGACCGGATGGTCGCCGGTGTCAAACGGGCCGTGGAGTTCTTTTCGTGAGAATGGACCAGATGTACCAGGAAGTGATCCTGGACCATTACAAGCATCCCCATCACCGAGGGCTGCGGGAACCGTTCGGCGCCGAGGTGTACCACGTCAATCCGACCTGTGGTGACGAGGTGACGTTGCGGGTCGCGCTGTCCGACGACGGCGAGACGGTCGACGACGTCTCCTACGACGGTCAGGGTTGTTCGATCAGCCAGGCGGCCACGTCGGTGCTCACCGATCAGGTGATCGGCCAGAGTGTCGGCGACGCACTCAAGACCGTTGCCGCATTCACCGAGATGATTTCCTCGCGCGGCAACGTCGAGGGGGACGAAGATGTACTCGGGGACGGCATCGCGTTCGCCGGTGTCGCGAAGTACCCGGCGCGGGTGAAATGCGCGCTGCTGGGGTGGATGGCTTTCAAAGACGCGTTGGCGCAAGCCAGTGAGGAGACCGACGATGAGCGACACCGAAGCGCCTGATCAGGAGCTGTTGGCCGACGTCGAAGAGGCGATGCGCGATGTCGTGGATCCCGAGCTCGGCATCAACGTCGTCGACCTCGGGCTGGTGTACGGACTGAACGTCGAGCAGGGCGATTCCGGACCCGTCGCGCTCATCGACATGACGCTGACCTCGGCGGCGTGCCCGCTGACCGACGTGATCGAAGACCAGTCCCGCACCGCTCTGGTCGGCGCCGGCCTGGTGAACGAGATCAAGATCAACTGGGTGTGGAACCCGCCGTGGGGCCCGGACAAGATCACCGACGACGGCCGCGAACAGCTGCGGGCGCTCGGTTTCACCGTCTAGTAGCCGGTAGGCCCGTCACAATGGCCGGGTGGTCACGATCCCGGCCTTTGTCTGGCATGGCGGTTTCCTCTACCGGGCGCTGATCACCGGTCTGAGTGTCGGTCTGTGCCTCGGTGTGCTTGCGTGGCTCGATTCGGGCTTCTTCCTGGCCGGCGCGTTGGCCTTCGTCGTCGTCGGCATCTTCTACGGCACCTGGATGCCGATGAGGATGGCCCGGTACTGGCCGATGGCGACACAACTCGACGGCGCTCAACGGGTGGCACTGGTCCGTGCCGCGCGTCGCGGCATTCGCCTCGACGACCCACGGCTCGCCGAGGCCGCCACCGGTTACCGGCAAGGTATGCACGCGGCCGTCGAGGCGGCCCGGCCGCTGCGGTGGGTGCTGTTGCTCGTCCTGGGCGTCGCGGTGGCGACGGCAGTGTGGGACGCCGTGTTCGGTTCGATCGGCAACGCGGTGGTGTCGTTCGTCTATCTGGTGTTGCTGTTGGTCGAGATCTTCTGGTGGCCCAAGCATCAGGCGCAATTGCTGGCCAATGTCGATCGCGCCTGTGGATAACTAGTGAATTCGATGCCATTGCCGGGCTGCTCTGTCGGGTGGCGTCACTAGCTTCCTGCTCGACGGCGACAGTCGAAGTCGCCGCACGATCAGAGGAGTACTGCCATGCCGACCGACATTGACCTGCTGCGCACCGCGTGTGAGCGCGACCTCGGTGATCCCGAGCAGTGGTTGAGCTCGATCAGTTACCCAAATTCGTTGGCGCTGTGCGTGATCGACGCCATCTACTCGACCGGGGCGCGGTATGTGACCGTCGAAAAGGTGGTCGGCCGGTATCGGGATCACCGCACTGCGCAAGGCGGTGATGCCGACTCCGACGGTCTCACCGAACTCTTGGCCACGATGCGCGAACTCGGCGGTCCCGATCCATGGGCCTCGCAGATCGGCAATCGGCGGCCTACGTCCAGCGCGGCGAACGCGCCGCTGAAGGCCCAGGCCATCGCCGAAGTGGCCGAAGCGCTTGTGGCCCTTGGCATCGACACGACCGACGATCTACGCGCCGTCGCCGCGGATGACGAGCGCCGTGCACGGGCCAGGGCGGTGTGGTGCGCCACACCCGGACAACGTTCGGGCCTCACATGGGACTACACGCTCAAGCTCGCGCAGATACCCGGGGCGAATGCCGGCCCGGTGGTGGTCGGCTATGTCGCACGCGAGATCGGCACGGTCGACTCCGCCGGTGCGGCGGAGTTGATTCGCGGGGTGGCCGAAGCTGCGGGCTGGAATGCGATCGAACTCGACCATGCGATCTGGCGTTTCGTGTCAGGGCGTCCGCACCAACGGGCTTCCTGAACGGGCACTCGCCCCAGCGTGGGGGTCGTGTACGCGCGACGGCGGTTTCGCGTGCACGGCCCCCACGCTCGACGGAAAAACCAGTGGGGAGCATCACGTCCGAGTGCTACCGTCACGGCATGTTCGTGACGCGCGATTGCTGTTCGCCGGCCGGGATGCACCGTGCATCCGCGGCCCCGTTGTCGTGCGCGGTTGCGGCCGAGCGCAAGTCGGGCGCCCTCGAAAAATCTCATACACATCTCAATAACTCTGTTCGCCCTGCCAGGTACGTCGGCTGACGTTCCGCCGCCGCGTTGCGCCCAATTACGTTGTGCGTCATCGAATTTCGCGCAATATTCCGCTTTACAGCACGCGGTCGGCATAGCAGTATCTGAGCGGATCGTGTTGCGCCACAATGCCTGCGGTCCAGAGCGGTGCACCGGAGACCGAGAGGAGGCACACCGTCATGAAGGAACTGACCGTCGACGTATACAACGCCGATTACCGTGTGCTGTACCGGATTCCGTGGCAGGACGCCGTGCAGCTCATCCTGCGCGATGCGGTGTACATCATCGACACGCACGACCCGGCGGTGCACATCCACAGCCCGTCGCTGGTGATCGAGCTGCCGATGTCGGTCGCGCTACGTGAGTACGTGCACATCCCGTACCGGCCGACCGATCGGGCGACTCGCGTCGGGGTGCTTCGCCGGGATCGCCACACGTGCGTCTACTGCGGCGGGCGGGCCGACACCGTCGATCACGTCCTGCCGCGTAGCCGCGGCGGGTCGGATCACTGGCTCAACCTGGTCGCGGCATGCCAGCCGTGCAACGGCCGCAAGGGTGACCGGACGCCGGGCGAGGCCGGAATGTCGATGATGCGTGAGCCGTTCGAGCCCAAGCAGCCCGACGTCTTCGGTCAGGCGCCGGTGCTCGTAGCGGTCTGACAGCTCGGTGGGCGAGCTTGCTCACCGAGTTGTCCATGGCGGTCGTGGTGTAACGGCAACACAGTGGTCTGTGACGCCACAGTCGATGGGTTCGAGTCCCTCCGGCCGCCCCAAATCCCTGTAGCCCAATTGGAAGAGGCGCTGGATTCAGAATCCAGTGGTTGTGGGTTCGACTCCCTCCAGGGATACCAACCGATATCACGGTCCTCGGTGCACCCGACCGATTACCTGACTAAGGTCAGAGAATGTCGTCGGACATGATCGCGCAGGTGCGCAGGTTCAACCGGACCGTCACTCAGCGGGCCGGGGTGTTGTACGAGAATTACCTGGCCAGCGGCCGGTCCCTCGGGCAGGACCGCGTGTTGTGGGAGATCGGCGCGAACGGCTGCGATGTCCGCGACCTCCGGTCGCGACTCGATTTGGACTCCGGGTACCTGAGCCGGCTCCTGCGTGCCTTGCAGCGCGACGGGCTGATCACGGTCGAGCCCCAGGCCGACGATCGGCGGGTGCGCACCGTCTGGTTGACACAGGCCGGACGCAGCGAGCTTCAGACACTGAACGCACGTTCCGACGACGCCGCGGCCGCGATCCTCACACCCCTCACGGCCACCCAGCAGACTCGGCTCGTGGAGGCGATGGCCGAGGTCGAGCGGCTACTCACCGCCTCGACCGTGCGAATCGCCGAATGCGATCCGCGCCGGCCCGAGGCCAGGTTCTGCCTCGACACCTACTACGCGGAGCTCGCCCAGCGGTTCCCCGCAGGCTACGACCCCGCGGTGAGCCCCGTCGCCGATGAGGAGATGACGCCTCCCGCCGGCCTGTTGCTCGTCGCATCCCTGCACGGACAACCGGTCGGCTGCGGCGCGCTGATCTGGTATCCGGATGCGGTGGCCCTGGTCAAGCGGATGTGGGTGGCGCCGAGCGCCCGCGGGATCGGTCTGGGCAGGCGCATGCTGTCCGAACTCGAGTCCAGGGCCCGCGATCACGGCGACCGGCTCGTGCGTCTAGACACCAACGCCGCGCTCACCGAGGCGCTCAACCTGTATCGCACCTGTGGCTATCGCGAGGTCGCTCCGTTCAGCGACGAGCCATACGCGAATCACTGGTTCGAGAAATCCGTCGCAGAAAGTGTGTAACGCTTCGGGCACTTACACGCACTGAGAAATCGTCAGACCCCGGAGAGGATCGGCGATGGTCGCGACGGTAGACGAAACGGCACTGATCCAAGCGCTGCGCAACGGCGACGAGACGGCTTTCGCGATGCTGGTCGATCAGCACGCGCCCGCGATGCTGCGGGTCGCACGTGGCTACGTACCGAGTGCCGAGATTGCGGAGGAGGTCGTGCAGGAGGCGTGGATCGCGTTGATCAAGGGCATCGGGAAGTTCGAGGGCCGATCGTCGCTACGGACGTGGCTGTTCACGGTGATGATCAACATCGCCAAGTCCCGCGGCGTTCGGGAGCGACGCGACGCGGATGCGGAGATCGCGGCGTTCACCGGTACCACGGTCGACCCGGCCCGGTTCCGCCCTGGTTCAGATCCGTGGCCCGGGCACTGGAAAGCGGACGCGGCGCCATCCGCGTTCCCGGAAACACCGGAGGGTTCGCTGCTGGGCACCGAACTCATGGAACTCGCACGTCGCGAATTGGAGAAGCTGCCCGAGCGTCAGCGCATGGTGGTGACCTTGCGTGACATGCTCGGATTCGACTCCGCCGAGGTGTGTCGACTACTCGACCTCACGGTCGCCAACCAACGGGTCCTCCTGCACCGCGGACGTGCCGCCGTGCGACAGGCACTTGAGGACTATCTGCAGGAGGTGTCATAGCGATGGACTGCAACGAACTCGTCGAGCTCGTCACGGCTTATCTCGACGGTGCGCTCGATCCCGACACCCGGGCGCGTTTCGACATGCATCTGCTGGAGTGCGACGGCTGTGAGCGCTACCTGCAGCAGTTCCGCGAGACCGTGCGTACCGTGGGCCGGATCACCGACGACGAGATCGATCCGCGCTTTCGCAACCGGCTGCTCAACGCATTCAAAGACTTTCAGTGAGTGGTTGGCGGCGGATTGCGCGGGTACCCCCGCCGAAACAGCGCTAACCAGCCTGTTGTGACCGTACGGTGGGGAACAGCCCGTCCCACCCCGGCGTTAGGACAAGTGTGAGCACGCAAGACATCACCGCAGAACAGTTCAACGACACCATCAACGACAACGAGATCGTGCTGGTGGATTTCTGGGCGTCCTGGTGCGGGCCGTGTCGTGCGTTTGCGCCGACGTTCGCGGCCTCGTCCGACAAGCATCCCGAGATCGTTCATGCCAAGGTCGACACCGAAGCCGAGCAGGCACTCGCCGCGGCCGCCGATATCCGGTCGATCCCGACGTTGATGGCGTTCAAGAAGGGCAAGTTGGTTTTCAACCAGGCCGGGGCACTGCCGCCAGCCGCGCTGGAGGACCTGGTCCAGAAGATCAAGGAATTCGACATCGACGCGGCGATCGCTGCTCAGGACGACGCCCACCAGTCCTGACCGCCGAAATGGCTTGCTTCGCCGAGGGCTGACCGGGGCGGCGCGCTAACGTGCTTGTCCGTGACTGACGACAACCACTTCGTCCTCGTCGATCGTCCGCGGCCGGACGTCGCCCTGGTGACGTTGAATCGGCCTGAGCGAATGAACTCCATGGCGTTCGACGTCATGGTTCCGCTCAAACGCGTTCTCGAAGAATTGCGCTACGACAATTCCGTGCGCGTCGTGGTGCTGACGGGCGCCGGGCGCGGCTTCTCTTCTGGGGCCGATCACAAATCGGCCGGCTCGGTGCCACACGTCGACGGGCTCACCCGGCCGACGTACGCACTGCGCTCGATGGAGCTGTTGGACGACGTGATCCTTGCCCTGCGTAGGTTGCATCAACCGGTGATCGCAGCGGTCAACGGCGCCGCGATCGGCGGTGGGCTGTGTCTTGCCCTGGCATGCGACATCCGGGTGGCCGCCGACGGCGCGTACTTCCGCGCAGCGGGCATCAACAACGGACTGACCGCGAGCGAGCTCGGGCTGTCCTATCTGTTGCCACGCGCCATCGGTGCGTCGCGGGCGTTCGAGATCATGCTCACCGGCCGGGATGTCGACGCCGACGAGGCACAGCGGATCGGATTGGTGTCGCGGTCGGTGCCCGACGACGAGCTGCTCGACACCTGTTACCAGATGGCGGAGCGCATCGCGGCCTTCTCCCGGCCGGGAACCGAATTGACCAAGCGCACCTTGTGGAGCGGACTGGACGCTTCGAGCCTGGAGGGGCACATGCAGGCCGAAGGCCTGGGACAGCTCTATGTGCGTCTGCTGACCGCGAACTTCGAGGAGGCCGTGGCGGCCCGCGCCGAAAAACGCGCCCCGATCTTCACCGACGAACGCTGAGCGGCGGCGTTACCGGCTCACCGGCCGGCGGATCTCAGCGCGCGCCGCGGTGATCGCGTCGACCACGGCGCCGATGTGCGGTTCGCGCACGATCGAGTGATGGTCGCATTCGACGACGCGAAAGTCCGTGTCGCCGGTGAGGATTCGCTGCCACAGCCGTGGGTCGTCGCGGTTGAGGTGGCTGAGGATCAGCAGGCTACGACCGGACCACGGCGCAGGCCGGTGCCGGTAGCCGGTGATCATCCCGACCTCCTCGGTCGCCAGCGTCCTTCGCCGATGGCCGCCGAACAACAAACCCGCCAGCGGTATCTGTTTCTGCCGTGCCCACCAGGTGTCGAACGTGTTCGCATCGTCGGTCTGCAGTGTCACGGTCGCGCCTGGCAGGTCTTTACGGGCGTCGCGCGCGACCCTCGGCGACAGCCACGGGTCCAGCATCGCCACCAGTTCGACCTCCTCACCTTCTGCTTCGAGCTGCCGCGCGGCCTCCAACGCGATGTGAGCACCCAGTGAGTGCCCGACGAGGGTGTACGGGCCGTGCGGCTGGATGCGGCGAAGATCCGCCAGATGCCGGCGGGTGGCCCGGCGGATGGACCAATCGGGGAACGTGCCCCGGTTGAGTCCGCTGGGTTCGAACGCGTACACCGCGGTTTCTGCGCTTACGCGTTCGGCCAGCGGCAGAAAGCACAGCGACAGCGCTCCCGCGCCGGTGAAGCAGAAAAACGTCGGGCCGACGGTGTTCCCCGAGATCGGCCGCAGCGGCACCGTCGTCGGATTCAGCGGTCGGCGGTCCTGCGGTGTTCGTACGGTGTGGCCGTCGGCGAGTTGGCCGGCGAACGCCGCGAGCGTCGGCGCCATCGCCAGGTCGGCCGGTTTGAGCCAAATGCCTTGCGTCTTCTTGAGTATTTCGAGCATCCGGATGACGGACAGGGAGTCCCCACCGAGTGCGTAGAAGCTGTCGGTTCGGCTGATCTCGTCCACTCCGAGTACCTCGGCCCACAATCGTGCGACGGCGGCTTCACGTTCTCCTCGGGGCGGATCATGCGGCGCGCGAACCGGTTTCGGCAAGGCCGCGCGGTCGACCTTGCCCCGGTCACCACGGGGCAGCGCGGGCAGGATGACGATATTGGCCGGGACCATCCACGGCGGCAGGTCACGGTGCAACCTCGTCCGCAGATCTGCGACGGCGGGCGTCCTGGTTGTCGCACTGGGTGTGACGTAGGCCGTGAGAGTGGGGCTTTCGGTCGATTCGGAGACGACGACAACTTCGCGGATGTCGTCGTACGACGACAGTGTCGCCTCGATCTCGCTCGGCTCGACGAGGTATCCGCGGATCTTGACGGTACTGCCGGCACGTCCGGACAGCACCAGATTGTCCTGCCCGTCCCACCGTCCGACATCGCCGCCGACATATGTGGTGACGCCGTCGGGGTGGTGCGCGAACGTGGCGGCGGTGGCGACCGCGTCGAGATAGCCCGGCCCGAGATAGCGGGAGCTGATGGAGACGGCCCCGTTGTCGTCGATATCGATCCGCTTGTGCGGAGCCGGAATTCCCACCGGGACGACGCCGCGGGGGAGCGGGGCGTTCGGCACGATGTCATAGCTGGCGATGGCCAGTGTCTCGGTGGATCCTGCCCAGTTGGTGAACACCGCGTTGGGTGTCAGCTCGCGAGCCAGCTTGATGTGGCGCACGTGGGTGGGTTCGCCGGTGGTGACGACCCGGCGGACGTCGGGCAACGTGGCACCACGAGCCGCGGTGTGCAAGGCGTCGACGAAAGACGGCGTGCACGTGATCACCTCGGCGCCCGACTCGCGGATACGGTCGAACGCGTCGGCCGCGCTGTGCTCGCGCGGGTCGATCCCGACGATCTCGGCACCTCCTACGAGGCAGCCGATCAACACATTGAGGCCGCCGGCGAAGCTGATGGGCATGCAGAGCGCGACTTTCCGCCCATCGGCGAGACCGAATCGGTCGTTCAACAGTTGTGCATCGGCCAGCCAGATGCCGTTGGTGTGCAGGACGGCCTTGGGCGTACCGGTGGAACCGGACGTGAACTGGATGCTGGTGATGTCGTCGAGGCCGGGGCTCTCTTCCGGTTCGGCAGACACCGTAGAGGCGGGATCGCCGGGGCTGTCGAATGGTTCGTCGGCGGTGGACACCTCGTATCCGTGTTCGGCGAGAATCGCTGTGATCTTTTCCACACGGTTGTCGGGCGTGGCTCGATCCACCGCCACCACGGCGATTTTCGATGCAAACATACCCAGGATCTTCGAAACGGTCGGCGCGGCGAGGTCGGCGGTGACGAGTGCCGCGCGCGGCCGGGTACCCACCGGTGTGGCCACGGTCTGGGCCTGGACTGCGGCCAGCAGTTGGCCGTAGGTGACGGTGTGGGTCGTGGTGCGGAGGGCGATCCGGTCTGGGCGGCTGCACGCGGTCGCCTCGAAGTGGGCAGGCACTGAGCGGTGTTCGATGGGGCGCTCGGCCGGCACGCGCACCGGAACGGACGAGTCGGTGGGCGAGCCGCCGCGGACTGCCCGGGCTCGAGCGGCTGATAGGCGACGTGCCATGCCGGCGCAGACGACCGTCAAGAAAACGATGGCCGTGGTGATCACGGCCAGTGCTTTGATCCACGGCGCGCCGCCCGATATCTGGGAATTGGCGTCGCCGGGGTGTCTCAACCGGCTCATAACGTACGACGTCCTTATCGCTCATCGTGACGTGAACCCGCTCCGGCGTCACGTTCGGGTCCACTCGGGTGGGACGGAGGACCGCCCGAATGCTCAGTATGAGGTAGGTTAGCCTAGCCAATGTTGTCATGCGCGCTGTGGGGCGGTTCACGAAAGTGCCGCGGCCGGCGCTGTCTGCCGACCCCTGCCGTGCATCAAATCCCTTGGCGCCCAAGATGCTTCGAGCCCCGCTGGCGTGTGGGCCCGATGCTCGGCCGATGTGCGCGGACCCATTGGCGACCCATGGTGCGGTCGAGGTACCCGACCAATCCGGCCGCTGGGGCGCTATTGTCTACACCCGCAGTGGTCGACTTATTGATATCAGGATGACGAAAACCACTCGACGTGTACGACCGATAGTTTGCTAGAAGGTGAGGTGCGGTGTCGGCCAGTGGTTGATTCCGCTCTGAACAGGGCATCTGACACATGTCAGCGGTACGCGGAAAGTATTGCTGGAGTGGAGATTTGCCGACAACTTAGCCTCTTTGCGGCCCTGGGATAGCACTCGCGAAGCCTTGAGGGCTGTGCTACGTTCCCAAAATTGATTTTGCTATGGCCCGCTGTGACCCCAGGCTGACGGCTCTGGGCCAGCGATAAGGAAGCGCAACGTCGCGCCATGCCGAGGACATGAGCACGTGTGAAAGAGGTTTGGACCCTGTGGTTGATGAGCAGCCAGTGACTCCGATCGCGGTCGTAGGCATGGCTTGCCGGCTGCCCGGCGCCATCGAGTCGCCGGCAGAGCTGTGGGATGCCCTGCTGCGTGGCGCCGACCTGGTGACCGAGGTTCCGCTCGACAGGTGGGACGCCGACGAGCATTACGACCCGGAGCCAGGGGTCCCCGGACGCTCGGTGTCGAAATGGGGCGCATTCCTCGACGACATCGCCGGGTTCGATGCCGAGTTCTTCGGTATCAGCGAACGCGAGGCGACGGCGATCGACCCGCAGCACCGCCTCCTGCTCGAGACCGCGTGGGAAGCCGTCGAGCATGCGGGGATGGACCCGGTGACGCTGGCCGGGACGCGCACCGGCGTGTTCGTCGGCATGACGCACAGCGACTATCAGCTACTGGCCGCTGATACCCCCGCGATCGTTGGGCCGTACGGCTTCACCGGAAGCAACTACAGCATGGCCTCGGGCCGGATCGCCTACCACCTCGGCGTGCACGGACCGGCGTTCACGGTCGACTCGGCGTGCTCATCGAGCCTGCTTGCGGTGCACATGGCGTGCCGCAGTCTGCACGACGGCGAATCCGACCTGGCACTGGCCGGTGGCGTCTCCCTGACGATCGAACCGCGCAAGGTCGCGTCCGGATCCGCGCAGGGCATGCTGTCGCCGACGGGACGCTGCCACGCATTCGACGTCGACGCCGATGGCTTCGTATCCGGCGAAGCCGCGGTGATGCTGCTGTTCAAGCGGTTGCCCGACGCTTTGGCCGATGGCGACCCGATTCTCGCCGTGGTGCGGGGCACCGCGAGCAACCAGGACGGTCACACCGTCAACATCGCCACGCCGTCGAAGGCCGCCCAGGTGATGGTCTACCGCGACGCGCTCGCCGCGGCGGGTATCGATCCCGCCGGCATCGGCTTCGTGGAGGCACACGGCACCGGCACGCCGGTCGGCGACCCGATCGAGTACGCGAGCCTGGCCGAGGTGTACGGAACCGCGGGCCGGTGCGCGCTCGGATCGTCGAAGACGAACTTCGGGCACTGCCAGTCGGCGTCGGGGGCGCTGGGCCTGATGAAGGCGGTGCTCGCGCTGCAGCACGGCGAGGTGCCGCCCAACCTGCATTTCAACCGCATGCCGGACACGATGGCCGAGATCGCAACGGGCCTGTTCGTACCGCAGGCGGTGACCTCCTGGCCCGTCGAGGCAGACCACCCGCGCCGTGCGGCGGTCTCGGCGTACGGTTTGTCGGGCACGAACGTGCACGCCGTCCTCGAGCAGGCGCCGGTGCGCGACGTGCCGCGGTTGATCGATGGCGACCTGGACGGCGATGCCGCCAACGGGCTCACGGCCCCATGGCTTTTCCCGCTGTCATCGACGTCGGCAGAAGGATTGCGCCACACCGCAACTCGCCTGGCCGACTGGGTCAGCGCCAATGCGGACGGTCTCGAACTCCGCGACCTGGCCTACACCCTGGCCCGTCGCCGTGCGCACCGCACGGTGCGGACAGCTGTGCTGGCAAGCACCGCAACGGAACTCACCAGCCGGTTACAGGAGATCGCGGCCAGTGACATGCCGTTTCCGCCTGCGGCGAACGGGTTGGGCCGCGATTCGGTCTGGGTGTTCTCCGGCCAGGGCTCGCAGTGGCCGCAGATGGGTTCGGCGCTGCTGGCCACCGAGCCTGCCTTCGCGGCGGCGATCGCCGAACTCGAGCCCCTGATCGCCCGGGAATCCGGCTTCTCTGTCACCGAGGCGATGTCGGCCGCCGAGAAGGTGACCGGTATCGACCGCGTTCAGCCGACCGTTTTCGCGGTGCAGGTCGCGCTCGCCGAGACCCTCAAGAGTTACGGTGTCCAGCCCGGTGCGGTCATCGGCCATTCCATGGGTGAGGCCGCGGCGGCCGTGGTGGCCGGCGCCCTCACGCTCGAAGACGGCGTCAAGGTGATCTGCCGACGCTCGCGGTTGATGCAGACCATATCGGGCTCGGGCGCGATGGCCACCGTGGAACTACCGGCCCAGCAGGTGCTGTCGGAACTGGCTGCCCGTGGCGCCACCGACGTCGTCCTCTCGGTGATCGCCTCCCCCCAGTCGGCGGTGGTCGGCGGGGAGAAATCGACGATCCGCACGCTGGTGCGGGAATGGGAAGACCGCGGTGTGATGGCGCGTGAGGTCGCGGTGGACGTCGCCTCACACACGCCGCAGGTCGATCCGATCCTCGACGCGCTCGAAGAGGTGCTCGAGGATCTGTCGCCCGCCGAGCCGACGGTCCCGTATTACTCTGCGACGCTTTACGATCCGCGCGAGCCCGCCGACTACGACGCCTACTACTGGGTGGACAACCTGCGCCATGCGGTGCGGTTCTCCGCTGCGGTGCAGGCCGCCCTGGAGGACGGCTTCCGGGTGTTCGCCGAACTCTCGCCGCACCCGCTGCTTCTGCACGCCGTCAGCCAGAACGCCGCCGCGCGCGACGTCCCGGTCGCCGCATTGGCGACGTTGCGGCGCGAGCAAGAGCTGCCGCACGGTCTGCGCGACGTCTTGGCCGATCTGTACAGCGCAGGCACCGCACCGGACTTCACCGCGCTCTATCCCGACGGTGCGCTCGTCGACGCACCGTTGCCGGCATGGACGCGGCCACAGCTGATCCTCACCCGCACCACAAGCGAAAACGCCATGGGCGGTTCGACTCTCGCCATCCATCCGTTGCTCGGCGCGCATGTCCGGCTTCCGGAGGAACCCGAACAGCACGTGTGGCAGTCCGAAGTCGGGACGGCGGCGCAGCCCTGGCTCGGTGACCACCAGGTGCACAACGTCGCGGCGATGCCCGGCGCGGCGTACTGCGAGATGGCGATGGCTGCCGCGCGCACCGTGTTCGGTGACGACGCCGAGGTGCACGACATCACATTCGATGAGATGTTGCTGCTGGACGAGGTGACGACGCTTTCCGCAGTCGGATCGGTGAACGCCCCTGGCACCATGAAATTCGAGGTGGACACCTTCGCGGAAGGAGCGCGGATCCGCCGCGCGGCCGCGACTTTGCGCGCGTCCACGGATCAGCCCGAACCCTGGGCCTACGACATCGCCGCACTGCAAGCCGATCACCCGGTGCGGCTCGACGGAGCCGCCCTGCGCAGCTGGTTCGACGCGCGGGGCATCCAGTACGGCCCGGCCTTCGGCGGGTTGACGGCTGCCCACAGCGCAGAGTTCGGCGCCACCGTGCTCGCCGAGGTGGCGCTGCCCGGCCCGATTCGTTCGCAGCAGAGCGCATATGGGATCCACCCGGCGCTGCTCGACGCCTGCTTCCAGGCGGTCGGGGCACACCCAGAACTGCAGGCCGACCCGTCCGGGGCCATCATGCTGCCACTCGGCGTGCGCAGGATCCGCGCATACGGCTCGACCCGCGACGTGCGCTACTGCTACGTCACGACGACGGCCATCACCCTCGCCGAGGTGGAAGTCGACATCGACGTCCTCGACGCGAACGGCACGGTCCTACTGCGGGTCACAGGCCTGCGCCTGGGCACCGGCGTCGCGACGAGCACTCAACGCGAACGTGTGTTCAACGATCGGCTGCTCGCCATCGATTGGCACCGCAAGGATTCGCCCGAGCCCGACGCCCTTGACGTCGGCGGCCGCTGGCTGCTGATCAGCACATCTCGTGAGGCTGACGAGATCGCCGCAACGCTGGCCGACGCGCTGCACAAGCACCGCGCGGAGGTGGCCACCACGGCGTGGGGCACCGGCGACGACCACGCCGAGCAGGCCGCCAAACTGCGTAACCGCTTGTCCGCACACGCTTTCTCGGGTGTCGTGGTACTGACTTCAGATCAGGGTGGAGACCCGTCGCCGCGCACCGCCGAACTCGGGGCGGATTCGGTTTCGCATGTCGTACGGATCGCGCGCGAGCTGGCCGAGATCCCCGGCGAGCCCGCCCGGTTGTACGTGCTGACGCGCAACGCCCAGACCGTCGTCGACGGGGACGTCGCCCGACTCGAACACGCCGGGTTGCGCGGCCTCATGCGCGTGCTGGCTGTCGAGCAACCGGCTCTGCGCGCTACTCAGATCGACATCGACGGTGCCACCGACGTCACTTCGGTTGCGGGCCAGCTGTTGTCGGGTTCCGATGAAGACGAGACGGCGTGGCGCGACGGCGCATGGTACGTGGCCAGGCTCAGCCAGGCTCCGCTGCAGCCCGGCGATCGCCACACCAGAACGGTCGCCCACGACCGCGACGGCCTGCAGGTGCGCATACGCAAACCCGGCGATCTTGAGTCGATCGACCTGGTCGCGTTCGACCGAGTTCCGCCCGGCCCGGGCCAGATCGAGGTCTCGGTGGCGGCATCCAACCTCAACTTCGCCGATGTGCTCGTCGCCTACGGGCGGTACCCGAGCTTCGAAGGCAGGCTGCCGCAGCTCGGCGCGGACTTCGCCGGTGTGGTGACGGCCGTCGGGCTCGGTGTCACCAATCACCAGGTGGGCGACCGGGTGGCCGGCCTGGCTGCTGACGGCGCGTGGAGCACCTTCGTGACCTGCGATGCGAACCTCGCCGTCACGTTGCCACCGGCGGTGCCGACCCGCACCGCGGCCGCCGTGCCGAGCGCACACGCGACCGCGTGGTACAGCCTGCACGAGCTGGCCCGTATCTCCGCGCGCGACAAGGTGCTGATCCACTCTGCGACCGGTGGCGTCGGCCAAGCCGCCATCGCCATCGCGCGGGCGGCCGGTGCCGAGATCTTCGCGACGGCGGGCAGCCCCGGACGCCGAGAAATGCTGCGCGATATGGGCATCGAACACGTCTACGATTCGCGCTCCACAGAGTTCGCGGATCAGATCCGGCGGGACACCGACGGCTACGGCGTCGACATCGTGCTCAACTCGCTGCCCGGTGCGGCGGCGCGGGCCGGCTTGGAACTGCTGTCGTTCGGCGGCCGATTCGTCGAGATCGGCAAGCGCGACATCTACGGGGATTCGAAGCTGGGCCTGTTCCCGTTCCGGCGCAACCTGTCGTTCTACGCGGTGGATCTGGCGCTTCTGACGTTGACCGATCCGGACAGTGTCCGGCGCCTGTTGGAGACCGTCTTCCAGCAGATCGCCGATGGTGTGCTGCCGCTGCCCGAAACCACGCATTACCCGATGAAGGACGCGGCCACCGCGATCCGGGTGATGGGTGCTGCAGGACACACCGGCAAGCTGGTCTTGGATGTACCCGAGGTCGGGCACACCAGCGCGACCGTGCCCCCGGAAGCGGTCGTGCCGTTCCGCGGCGACGGTGCCTACATCATCACCGGCGGCCTGGGTGGGCTGGGACTGTTCCTCGCCGAGCGGCTGGCCGACTCGGGATGCGGCCGCATCGTCCTCAACGGACGGTCGGCGCCGACCCCGGCGGCCCAGCTTGCGATCGAAGCAATTCGCAAGGGCGGCACCGAGATCGAGGTCGTACTGGGTGACATCAGTTCGGCCGCCTCGGCCGAGCACGCCGTGGCGGTGGCGACTGCGACCGGGATGCCGGTGCGAGGTGTCCTGCACGCGGCGGCGGTCGTCGAAGATGCGACCCTGCCCTCGATCACCGAAGAGTTGATCCGCCGCGACTGGGCGCCGAAGGCGATCGGGGCCTGGAACCTGCATGACGCCACGGCCGATCAGCCGCTGGATTGGTTCTGCGTGTTCTCGTCGGCGGCCGCACTGGTCGGTTCGCCCGGGCAGGGGGCCTACGCGGCGGCCAACAGCTGGTTGGATGCTTTCACGCGGTGGCGCCGTGCACAGGGGCTGCCGGCCAACTCGATCGCGTGGGGTGCGTGGGCCGAGATCGGCCGCGGCACAGCGGTCGCGGCCGATACCGCGATGGCGATCGCGCCCGACGACGGCGCGTACGCGTTCGAGACGCTGCTGCGGCACAGCCGCGACTACGCGGGCTACGCACCCGTGGCAGGTGCGCCCTGGCTCGTCGAGTTCGCGCAGCGGAACAAGTTCGCGGAGGCCTTCCGGGATCTCGGCGGCGTCAAGCCGTCCGGCAGCGGATTCCTCAAGGAGCTCAAAGAACTGCCGCGCGACGAATGGGAAGCTTGGCTGCGCAGGCTGATTTCCGAGCAGATCAGCATCATCATGCGGCGCACCGTCGATCCCGACCGGCCGCTCGCGGAATACGGTCTGGATTCGCTCGGCGTCCTGGAGGTGCGGACCAAGATCGAGGCCGAAACCGGAATCCGGGTCAGCACAACCGATATCACGACGGTGCGCGCCCTCGCCGAGCATCTGGGAATGGCATTGGCGGAGGACGCCGTCGTCGTGACCACGCAGTGAACGCCGGAACTGCAACCGGTGATGCCGCACGCCGCGGCGCGGACGGAGGGGAGGGTGCATGGTCGCGTTGAGGGCCATTGACGACTGGATCGGCGAACCCGGGCACGTGGTGTCCTGGCATCCGTCGCCGGCGACGCAAGCCAAGGTTCGCGACGCACCGATCAGTCCGGTCCCGGTGAGCTACCAGCAGGAGCAACACATCCGGACGTTCCGCCGGCACCGCTCGGCCGGTGCCGACATGGCTCGGCTCAACACCCCGGCCTGGGATATGCCGGGCCGGTGCGACCTTCGCGCGATGAGCCACGTCCTCAACGCGTACATCCGTCGGCACGACACCTACCACAGCTGGTTCGAGTTCACCGCCGACGACGAGATCGTGCGCCGGACGATCAAGAACCCGCGCGACCTGAAATTAGTGCCGACCGAGCACGGCGAGATGACAGCGGCGCAATGGCGCACACACGTCCTCGCCACCCCGGACCCGTTGCAATGGGACTGCTTCAGCTTCGGGATCATCCAGCGCAAGGACCATTTCACGTTCTACATCAGCGTGGACCACGTCCACACCGACGCGATGTTCATGTGCCTCGTGCTCGTCGAGATCCACATGATGTACGCCGCGCTCGTCGGGGGCGACACCCCCATTCCGTTGGAGGAGGCGGGCAGCTACGACGATTACTGCCTGCGCCAGCGGCAATACACGTCGGCGCTCACCCTCGAATCACCCGAGGTTCGGGAGTGGATCGCCTTCGCCGAACGCAATGACGGCACCCTGCCGTACTTCCCGCTGCCGCTCGGTGACCTGTCGGTGCCATGGGGCGGCGACATGATCACCGTCCAGTTGCTCGACGCGCAGCAGTGCCACCGATTCGACGAGGTGTGCACGACAGAGGGTGTTCGGTTCAGCGGGGGAGTGCTCGCGTGCGGGGCGTTGACCGAGCATGAGTTGACCGGCGCATCAAACTATTACGCGATCACGCCGACCACCACGCGGCGCAGCCGCGCGGAGTTCATGACGACCGGCTGGTTCACCGGGCTTGTCCCGGTCAGCGTCCCGGTGGATGCGGCGTCGTTCGGCAACACGGCCCGCGCCGCTCAGGAATCGTTCGATTCGGGGACCGAACTCGCCCACGTGCCATTCGACCGGGTGATGGAGTTGGCGGCAGGCCGCATGGGATTGCGAAGCCCCGGCCCCGGTGTGCAGATGCTCTCCTATCTCGACGCCGCACTGCCACCGCTGTCCCCGGCGATCATCGCCGAGTGGGAACGGATGAACGGAAAGATCTACTGCGACAACCGATCTGCTGATCAAGTCGGAATCTGGGTGAATCGGTCGGCGCAGGAGGCCGTCGTCACCGTCGCGTTCCCGGACAATCCGGTCGCCCGCGAATCGGTTCAGCGCTATGTCAACGTCATGAAGCAGGTGTACCGGCGCGTGGCCGAGGGCGGATCGGCCGCACAGTCGCTGATCGGCCGTCACGGTGCGGGCCGCCATCATGCTGCGTCGCATGGGTTGTCGCGGGTTCTCGGCGGCTGACGGTGGCGATCGCGACATCACCCACGGTCGGCGCGGGGGAGACGAACAAACGTGCCCCGCACGGCGACGACCGGTTGACGTACCTGGACCAGGCGATGTACCTCGGCTTGCGGGCCACCGGGCAGGCCGCGGTCATGCAGTGCGTGTGGATATACGAGCATCCCGTCGATCTCGACGGGCTGCGGCGGTTTCACCGCAACTTCGGGTCCGGGCTCGCCGGCAGGCGGATCGAACCATCGGCGTTGCCGTTCGGCCGCCATCGCTGGGTGTCCTCGCTAGGGCCGCCCGCCGATATCGACATCGCCGAACATGCGCGCCCGCGAGACGAACTCGGCGACTGGCTCGATGAACGGGCCGCCCTGCCCGTCGACCCCGAGTGGGGACCGGGCTGGCATCTCGGGGTGTTGCCCATGACGGACGGTTCGACGGCGATCAGTCTGGTCGGTTCGCACTGCCTCGGCGACGGTGGCGGTGCCCTGCTGACCGTGCTCGAAGCGGTCACCGGCAACGTCCGCGATCTTGGTTACCGGCAGCCGCGCTCCCGGACCCGCAGGCAGGCTCTCGCCGAGGACACCCGCCAATTCCTGCACGACTTCCCCGAGGTCGGCCGAACCCTGGTCGCCGCAGGCAAATTGGCGCTGCGGCGGCGCAAGGAGCGCGTCGCCGCGGCGCCGGCCCGCAAACCGCCGGTCACGCAGTGGGAGGACAACCGGCACGTGCGCGTGCCCGCACTGACGGCCTTCGTCGACCTCGCCGATTGGGACGCGCGGGCGACAAGCCTTGGCGGCAACACGTATTCGCTTCTTGCCGGTTTCGCCGCCAAGCTGGCCGAGGTGATGAACCGGCGCGCCGCCGACGGCAAGGTTCCGCTGATCATTCCGATCAACGATCGCACCGACCTCGCCGACACGCGTGCCAACGCCGTGAAACTGGCCAATGTCTCAGCCGATCCGGACGGCGTGACCCGAGATCTGTCGGCGCTGCGTTCCGACATCAGGCAGAGCCTGCGGAAGCTGGACGATACGCCGGACGAGGCCATGGAACTGTTGCCGTTGGTGCCGTTCATGCCCAAGCGTGCGGTCAAACACGCCGCGGAACTCGCCTTCGGATTCGCCGAGCAGCCGGTGTCCTGCTCCAATCTGGGAGACCTCCCTGCCGAGATCGGCCGCGCCGACGGCACGGACGCCGAATACGTGCTGCTGCGCGGCGTCGACCAGCACATCACGCGCCGAGTGCTCGAACAACGCAGCGGGCTGCTGACCGTGGTGGGTGCGCGGATCGGCGGGCGCATCTCGATCACCGTGGTCGGCTACGAGCTCGGAGCGGCCAACACCCGAGCCCGCCTGCGCGGCCTGGTCGATCACACGCTGTCGGAGTTCGGCCTGTCCGGTGTGATCATCTGACATGGACGACAACCGGCTCGAATATCTCGACCAAGCCACCTACCTGTCGCTGCGCGCGACCGGCCGCGCGCAGCTCGCGCAGTCGGTGTGGGTGTACGAGCGTCCGCTGGATTACGCGGGGCTCAAGACCTTTCACCAGAATTTCGGATACGGCCTGGCGGGCAGGCGTATCGAGCACTCGGCGCTGCCGTTCGGCAGGCACCGGTGGGTCTCATCGGTCGGTCCGGCAACCGATATCGACATCGCCGAGGACGCCAGACCGCGCACCGCACTGAGCGATTGGATCGACGAACGCGCTGAGCAACCGGTCGATCCCCAGCGCGGGCCGGGCTGGCACCTCGGTGTGCTGCCGATGACCGACGGCTCCACAGCTGTCAGCCTCGTGGGCTCGCACTGCCTGTTCGACGGACTCGGGTTCTTGCAGACGATCGCCGACGCGGTCAACGGCACCGTGCGCGACTTCGGTTACCCGCCACCGCGATCGCGCACCCGTCGTCGCGCGATCATCGACGACGCCATCCAGACCGCACGCGACCTCCCTGCGCTCGGCGGTGCGCTGGCCGCGGGTGTGAAGCTCGCGCGCGCGGCACGTCACGAGCAGTCCGCATCGGCGTCGCCCGCCGCCGTGTCGCCCGGCGCGACGGGTGTCGACGACCACCGCGGAATCGTCGTGCCGACCGTCACGGTATTCGTCGACATCGCGGCCTGGGACCGGGCGGCCGAAGAGCGCGGCGGCAACAGTCACTCCCTGCTCGCCGGGTTGTCGGCGCGGCTGGGAACCCGGCTGAACCGGCGCCGGGCCGACGACGGGACCGTCGCACTGCTGATCGCGATCAGCGACCGGGCTCCCGGCGACACCCGCGCCAACGCTCTGCGGTTCGCCCGGGTGAACGTCGAAGCGGCCACCGCCAGCACCGATCTCAAGACGCCGCGGGCGGCGATCCGGTCGGCACTCGCCGAATTGCGCGAGACACCGGACGAGACCTTCGCACTGCTGCCGCTGACACCGTTCATCCCCAAGCGTGCGGTGAAGCGGATGGGCGCCATGGTGTTCGGCGACCTGCCGGTATCGTGCTCCAACCTCGGCGACGTCGACCCGGCGGTGGGCAGGGTCGACGGCACCGACGCCGACTATGTGATGTGGCGCCCCGTCGACCAGAACGTCAAACGCGCTCAAATCGAGGGGGCCGGGGGACAACTCGTCCTCGCGGCAGGCCGGATCACCGGAAAGATCAGCATCTCGGTCGTGGCATACCAGCCGGGTGCGCCCAACACGAAGGCGTGGTTGCGGACACTCGCCGGTGAGGTGCTCGACGAGTTCGGGCTCACCGCCGAGATTGTCTGACCGGGCTGCGGCCCTTGCGTACCGCCGCCTCGAGTAGATCCGCCGCGGTGGCCACGGCGACCTCGGGTGCGGTCATCAGCTCGGCGACCTCGCGCGCGCGGGCCAGGTAGCGGGGCTCGAGTATCGTTCTGAGGCCTACGCGCAGCGATTTGGGGGTCATCTCCGAAAAGCGTTGTGCCGTGCCGACTTCGAGTCTCTTCACCTGGGCGGCCCACAGCGGCTGCTCGGCGCCGACCCACAGCACGAAGGTCGGTATCCCCGAGCGCAACCCGGCCGCGGTGGTGCCCGCACCGCCGTGATGGACGAGTGCACGGCATCGCGGGAAGACCGCCGAGTGGTTGACGGTGCGCACGATCTTCACGTGCTCGGGCACGTCGGCGCCGTCGACATCCCATACACCGGAACAGATCAGCGCCCGCTCACCGAGCGCCGAGCAGGCATCGGCGATCATCGCGACTGCGGCGGACGGCGATTGCACGGGCATGCTGCCGAACCCGAAGTAGATGGGTGGCGGGCCTGCCGCGATCCATGCCGAGACGTCGTGATCGGCGTCGGTGTCGAGTTGCAGTGTCAGACCGCCGATGACGGGACGCACGCCGCGCCACGCCTCGGCCAGCCCCGGAAATAACTGCGGGTCGTAGGCCTGTATCTCGAGGGCTCCGGCGTCGAGGATGCGCCCGATCGCCCGGCCGCTCGACTTCGGCAACCCGAGATCGCGGCGCTGCACATCTTCGGCGTCTTTGATCAGCCGCCAGTGCAGCCACTCGGCGGCGGGCCACACCGACCGGACCAGGCGGCCGGGAAGCGGCACCGGCAGTATCTGGGTGTTGGCCCGGAACGGGAAGTAGTGCAAAGCCGCAAGCGGAAGGCCGAGGTGTTCGGCGACGTTGGCGGCCACTTCTTCGTAGGTCGTGGCGGTGAGAATGAGATCGGCGCCGTCGGCAACCTCGACCAGGGTTCGGCTCATGTCCTGCCAGCCCTCGGTCGTGTAGTCCTTGAGCTGACGCAGCGCGGTGAGCGGATTCTGCAGCTTCCACGACTTCCGGAAGATCTCGGCCTCGAGCTGCTGCTGTGAGTCCACGCCGTAGGAGGCGACCGGACCGAGACCCGTCGCCTCGACGAACGACACCAGGTTCGGCGGAACCGCCATCCGCACATCGTGTCCGCGGCGCACACATTCGAGTGCGAGTGCCGTGCAGGGCTCGATGTCGCCACGGGTGCCGTGCGCGGCAATGGCGAACCTCATCCGGTGCTCCGCGGCATGACCCGATTAGACCATGGGCAGATCGGGCGAGCCGGTGTCAGGTGGGACGCGGCCGTGCCGGGAAGCGGTGGGTCCGGAGGGCACGAGAACGCGTGGGGAGAACCCACTGACGATGCCCCTCCCATGTAGCTTTGGGGGATGATTCGGCGCGCCTTCTCCAGCGGCGTGCTCGCTCATGGCGGGCTTCCCGCCCTCGGCCGAATGATCGTCCGCCACCCGGTTTTGGTGATCATAGCCTGGGTTGCGACGGCGTTGGCGCTGTTCCTCGCGGTGCCTCCGTTGGCGGTTGTCGCGCAGCGCAATCCGCCGCCGTTCCTGCCGTCGGAGTCGCGTGTACTGATCGCCGGCGAACAGATGAAGGCGGCATTCAGCGAAGCAGGCTCGGACAACGTCGCTGTGGTCGTTCTGAGCAACGAAAACGGGCTCACACCAGCCGATGAAGGCGTCTACCGGGCAGTCGTCGAGAAACTGCGCGCCGACACGACCAACGTCGAATCCACGCAGGACTTCGTCACCATCCCCGAGTTGCGGCAGGTGATGACAAGCGAAGACAAAAAGGCGTGGAATCTGCCGATCAACCTGAAGGGGACCATGGGTACCCCGTCGGGACAGGCTGCCTACCGCGCGGTCATCGCCGAGGTCAAGGAAGTGACGGCGGGCACAACGCTGACCGCCAACATCGTCGGCGCGGCGGCGACGCTGGACGACGTCAACGCTATCGGGGCGCGCGATCAGATCGTCATCGAACTCTCGACCGTGATCACGGTCCTGCTGATCTTGATTGTGGTGTACCGCAACCTCGTTGCGATGTTGATGCCCATCCTCACCATCGGGGTGTCACTGGTCGTCGCCCAGCAAGTCGTGGCCGCACTCGGCGAGCTCGGCCTGGGGCTCGGACCCCAGACGATGGTCCTGATGACCGGCATGATCATGGGGGCGGGCATCGACTACGCGGTGTTCCTGTTCAGCCGCTACCAGGAGCTGGTGAAAACCGGCCTGAAATCCGACGACGCGCTCGTCGAGGCCCTGCGCACGATCGGCGAGGTGATCGCGGGCTCGGCGGGCACGGTGGCGCTGACGTTCCTCGCGTTGTCCTTCGCGACGCTTGGCGTGTTCTCGACGGTCGGCCCGGCTCTCGCGGTCACGATCGCCGTGGGCTTTCTGGCCTCTATCACGTTGCTGCCCGCCCAGATCGTGCTCGCCGGGCGGCGCGGCTGGATCAAGCCACGCAAGGGCGAGGGGACGCGCCGGTTGTGGCGGCGGTCCGGGGTAGGGATCGTGCGCAGGCCCGTGATCCATCTGGCGGGCAGCCTCACCGTGCTGGTCGCGCTTGCCGGTTGTGCCGCGTTCGTGAAGTTCAACTACGACGACCGCAAGACCCTGCCGGCCGATGCCGAGAGCAACCTCGGATACGAGGCGATGAACCGGCATTTCCCGATCAGCACGACGCTGCAGCAGTTCATCCTGATCCAGTCGCCGGATCAGGACCTGCGGACGCCCAAAGCGCTCGCCGACATGGAACAGCTGGCGACCCGGGTGAGTCAGGTGCCTGGCATCGACATCGTGCGGGGTATCACCCGCCCGGCCGGTGAAACCCTCGAGCAGGCGCGGGCCACGCATCAGGCCGGTGAGGTCGGCGGAAAGCTCCAGGAAGCGTCGACCACGATCAGCCAGAACGAGTCGAACCTGAGCAGGCTCAGCGGCGGCGCCGATCAGCTCGCCGACGTCCTCAACGAGGTCCGCAACGGGATCATCGGGGCATTGGGCAGCGTCCGCGGGCTCGCGAGCGCGCTCGGCGACATGGAATCCCAGCAGGGCGGCGCCACGACGCTCGAGGAGATCGACAAGACGGCCACGCTGGTGGGCAACATGCAGTCGCTCGGGGACTCCCTCGGCGTGAACATCTCCCGGATCACCGACCTGTCCACGTGGGCCGGCCCGGTCGCCAACGGCCTCAACACGAGCCTCACGTGCAACACCGACCCGGAATGCGTCGCGGCCCGCGGAGACCTCCAGCGCATCGCCAACGCACGGGACGATCCGGCGATACAGAGCATCGCCGAGCTCGGCAGGCAACTGGAAGGCACCCGCGGCACCGACACCGTGTCGGAGTCGCTGCGGACCCTCAACACCAATCTGACGACCGCGACGGCGGCCGCGCGCGAGCTCGGCATCGATTCGCCCAGCGGCCTGCAGAGGACCCTCGACAGTGCCCTGCAAGGAGCCAACACCCTGGCCGACTCGAGCCGCCAACTCGCAGAAGGCGTACAGCTGCTCGTGGACCAGACCCGGCAGATGGGCGGCGGCCTGGACCAGGCCTCGGCGTTCCTGCTCGCGATGAAGCGCGACGCCGCCGACCCGCCCATGTCGGGCTTCTACATCCCGCCCCAGGTGCTGACGCAGGACGAGTTCAAGAAGGCCGCGCAACTGTTCGTGTCCGAGGACGGTCACACCGCGCGTTATCTGGTGCAGACCGCGCTGGATCCGTTCGGCACCGAAGCGATGGACCAGGTGGCCGACATCATCAAGGCCGGCGAGAGTGCGCGCCCCAACACCACCCTGGCCAACGCCGAGATCTCGATGGTCGGTTTTTCCGCGGTGAACCGCGACATCCGCGACTACTACAACGGCGACATCCAGTTCATCGTGATCGCCACCCTCATCGTGGTGTTCCTGATCCTCGTGCTGCTCCTGCGGGCGCTGGTCGCCCCCATCTACCTGGTGGCGTCGGTGATCCTGTCCTACGCGTCAGCGGTCGGGATCGGCGTGGTGCTGTTCCAGTTCATCCTCGGCCAGCATCTGCACTGGAGTGTGCCGGGCATGGCGTTCCTGGTGCTCGTCGCGGTCGGCGCGGACTACAACCTGCTGCTGATCTCACGAATACGCGACGAATCGCGCCACGGCGTGCGGTCCGGGGTCGTGACGACCGTGGGTGCCACCGGCGGCGTCATCACCTCTGCCGGCTTGATCTTCGCGGCGTCGATGCTCGCCCTGACCGTCAGCAGCATCACCACGATCGTCCAGATGGGCTTCATCATCGGTGTCGGGTTGCTGCTGGACACGTTCCTGGTGCGGACGATCACGGTGCCTGCCGCGTGCGTGCTGATCGGCAAGGCGAACTGGTGGCCCGCGAAAACCACGCCCGCGCAGCGGAAAGGCACCGCGGTTCACCGGCCGAAGACCGCGTCGGCCGGGCCGTTGCGTAAGCCCGCGACTCCCGACGACGATGACGACGCCGACAGTGCGCTACAGACGTGTGAGTTCGCCGCGGCAACGCACGCGGCGAGCGTCGTCGCCGACGCGTGGAGCGACGAATCGCGCAACCGGTAGCGTCACCGCGCGGCGCGGTGGGCTATCCCGAGCCGCCCGATTCCGCGGCCGCCCGGTAGCCGCGGACCGCCAGCGGGCCGAATATCGCGAGCAATACGGCCAACCACGCGAAACACACGAGCAGTGACCACCCGACGGGTTCGCCCTCGGCGAGCGCTCGCATCGAGTCGACGACGGGTGTCAACGGCTGGATCTGGATGATGGGCTGCAGCCACGCGGGGAACAGCTCGACGGGCGCCACCCCGCCCGTGCAGAAGGCCATGCCCGTCGCCGCGGTGCCCAGCAACGTCAGTAGTGCCGCGCTGCGGGTCGAGACCGCAACGGTGACAACGATTGTCGCGAACACGACCGCGACCAGCACCGGAATCAGCAGGAACGCGATCAAGGCCGGCAAGCCGCCGTCGAACCGCAGGCCCAGCAGCATGCCGATGCCCAAGATGATGACACCGGCGCCGAGCGTCCGTGCCGCCTCGGCGAGTAACGTGCCGGCCAGAAAGCTACCGCGATTCACCGGCGAGACCCAGAATCGGCTCAACAGCCCGCTGTCGCGTTCGGTGGGTATCTGGAAACCCGCCCCGATGGTCGCCATCATCGCCCCGGCCACCGTGCACATGGGAACCAATGCGGTGAGGTTGTCGGCTCCGGTCAGGCGCACCATCGACTTGCTGACCAACAGGTAGTAGGTCACCAACAACAGTGCGGGCAGTAAGAGCGACTGCATCGGCACCAGCGGGTGGCGGCGCCAATGGGTCAACAGGCGGCCCGCGAGAATCAGGCTCGCGGTCCACGAGGACGTCCGCGGCGGGGAATCGACGCTCATCCGCGCCGCCGTTGCAATCGCACCGCGATGGTTCCGAACACCACGAGCAGACCCAGGCACCAGGCCAGCGTGATCGTCAGCTCCGTACCTACCACATGGCCGTCGGCCAAGCCGCGCAATGTCGAGGTGATCTGGGAGACCGGCTGGTTCTGTACGAACGGTTGCACCCAGTCCGGGAACGAGTCGGCCGGAGCCAGGCCCGTGGACACCAAGACGAGCAACAGTTGCGGGAACAGGAGCAACTGTCCCGCGCCCACGCGGTGCGCCCAGGTCCCGGTCGCGTCCGCGCCCAACGACAGACCGAGCGCCAGTATCAGTGGCATCAGCAGGAATACGACCGTCCACAGAACGCCGCCGGTGAACCGGAAACCGAGGGCATACGCGGTTATCACCGTCGCGACGAGCGCGAGGCTGCCGCGGATCAGCGCGTACACCATCCTGGCCGCTAGTGGAGCCAGCGCCGAAATGGGTTGGGTGCGTAGCCGCATCGTGAATCCGGAGGACTGCTCCCAGGCGGCCCGGTCCGCAGCGGTCACGGTACCGAGCAGCATCGCCTGAATGATGGTGGCGGGCAGTACGTATTCGGTGTAGCTCATGTCGCCGGTGTCGATGACGTTCTGCAGGGCGAAGTTCAAGCCGAGCAGGGTCAACACCGGTGCGAGAACGCCGAGCAGTAGATCGAAGTCGCGCAACGCAACCTGCAACACCCGCTCGGTGAGGGCGGGAACGGCTGTCATGGTGTGAGTGCCGGGGGAGTGAGGTGCAGGAAAACCTCGTCGAGCGACGGTTTGCGCAGCGAGATGTCGATGAGCTCGACGCCGAGCTGGTCGAGACGGCGGAACACCTCGCTGAGGGTGCCGACACCGTCGGCCGCGCGCACCGAGACCGTGTTGGTCTCCTCGTCGGCGTCGATCTCGTCGATGTCGGCCAGCACGGCCGCGACCCGCGCGACGTCCGCGGTGCGCACCAGGGTGACCTGGCAGTAACTGGTTCCGATCTGGCCCTTGAGATCATCGGCGGTGCCGCTCGCGACCACCCGGCCGGAGTCGAGGATCACGATCGAATCGCTCAGGATGTCGGCCTCTTCCAGATACTGCGTGGTGAGCAGCACGGTGACGCCCTGCGCCGCGAGCGACGACACCAGTGCCCACACCTGCCTGCGGCTTCTGGGGTCCAAACCCGTTGTCGGCTCGTCGAGGAACAGCACCTTCGGCGGCACCACGAGCGCGACCGCGATGTCGATCCGGCGTCGCATCCCGCCGGAATAGGTTTGGACCGAGCGGTCGGCGGCGTGCTCGAGATCGAACTGGTCGATCAACTCGTCCGCGCGCTCCCGGGCCTGCCTGCGGCGCAACCCGTGGAGCCGGCCGAACAGGGTCAGGTTCTCACGTCCGGTCAGCAGCTGGTCCAGGCAGGCTTCCTGTCCTGTCACACCGATGTTCTGGCGCACCAGCCCGGCCTGGGTGACGACGTCGAAGCCCGCGACGAGCGCCCGGCCGGACGTCGGCTGGATCAAGGTCGACAGGATCTTGACGGTTGTGGTCTTGCCCGCCCCGTTGTGACCGAGCAGCGCCAGGACCGATCCGGTCGGCACCGAGAAGCTCACGTCGTTGAGTGCCGCCACTCCTTGGTAAGCCTTGGTGAGGCCGCTCAGTTCGATCACGCGACCCCACCTTGCCGAAACCGCCAACACCGTTGGGCCGGCGCCATGTTGCCGCCGTCGCGCATGGTCGGCATCACCGGATCGCCTCCCATTCTCTACTCACCGATTTTCTGAACAGGAACACCGAGACCGAATTGCTGAACCATTTCCAGAGCAGCCGCGGCCAACCGATGGAATGTGCGCGCCGACCGGAGTGGTAGACGGTCAGTTGCCGGGCGAAGTGCGTACGCCCGATGCGCGACAGCCTGCGAAACAGGTCCATGTCCTCGGCGGCCACGAGTTTCTCGTCGAAGCCGCCCACCGATCGGAACGCCTCGGCAGTGATCATCTGGAACTCGCCGCCCGCGGCGCCGACCCGAAACACGTTGTTCTGCAACAGGAACTGCAGGCCCAGCATGGTGAAGACGTACTTGTCCGCCGCAGTGCTCACCTCCGGCAGGACCCGGTACTTTCCGGTCAACGCCACCAGGCCGTCGATCGACCGGAAGGCCTGGTCGGCCACTCGGAAGAACTCGTTGACATCGGGCACGATGACGTCGGCGTCGAGGAACACGAGGAAATCACCGCGGGCGACCGCGGCACCGGCGTTCCTGGCTTCGGCGATCGTCTGCCGATGGGGCTTGTCGTGGACGACCACGGTGTCGGTGTACTGGCGGCAGATGTCGACCGTCCGGTCGGTACTGCATCCGTCGGAAACGATGATCTCGTGCTCGCCCGCGTACTCCGACAGACATTCGAGGGTCTTCCCGATCGTCTCCTCTTCGTTGAGCGTCGGGATGACGAACGAGATCATGACAACCTGACCGATCGCACCGGGCGGCCCGGGCTGGACTGTTGATACATCCGCTGCGTACCGTCCCGTCAGCCGTCGACGCGGGTCAACGCATCGGTCCGGTACAGCTCGGCGCATTTCTGCCTGCGGATCTTGCCGCTCGTGGTGATCGGCAGCGATCCGCGGGATACCAGCGCCAGATCTGCCGGCCCGATCCCGTGCGCGTTGGCGATCGCGGCCGTCACCTCGGTCTTGAGCGCCTCGTGTTTGCCGGCGTTCTCGGGGTCGTTGCCCTGTTCTTTGACCTCGATGATGACGACCAACTGCTCGGTGCCGTCCCGGTCGACCGAGATCGCCGCGACCCGGCCCTTCGAGATCGCGCTGACGGTGGCCTCGATGTCATCGGGATAGTGATTGCGCCCGCGCACGATCAGCAGATCCTTCAGCCGGCCGATGATGAACAGTTCACCTTCCGAGATGAAACCCAGATCGCCGGTGCGCAGCCAGCTTTCGGCCGGGGTGCCGTCCGACGGGTTGTCGATCCGGCCACCGAAGGTGTGTGCGGTCTCGTCGGTCTTGTTCCAGTAGCCGAGGCAGATGTTGTCGCCGCGCGTCCAGATCTCGCCGATCGAGCCAGCGCCGCATTCGCGCCGGGTTTCGGGATCGACGATGCGCACGGCAGGCGACTCGGGCGTGCCGTAACTGATCAGCGGGGTTCCGCCGTCAGCCCGCTCAGCCTGGCCCTGTGAGAGTTTCTCGGGCTCGAAGGTCACCACCGTCGGGCTCGAACCGGGCGCATGGGTGGCGACGTACAGCGTGGCCTCGGCGAGGCCATACGACGGCCGGATCACGGTGTCCGACAGGTTGAACGGGGCGAATCGCTGCGCGAATCTGCGGACCGTGACCGGCTGCACGCGTTCGGCCCCGCTCATGATCGCGAGCACGTTGCCGAGATCGCGGCCGGCCATGTCCTCGTCGGTGGTCCGCGCGGCGGCAAGGTCGAATGCGAAGTTCGGGGCCGCACTCAGGCCCCACTGCCGGTTGCTGAGCAGCTGCATCCAGCGTGCCGGGCGGGTCAGGAACGCGATCGGGCTGGTGAACACCGTCTCCCAACCGCCGAGGATCGGTGCGCAGATACCCAGCAGCAAGCCCATGTCGTGATAGAAGGGCAGCCAGGAGACCACCGACGTGCCCGGCGGCGCCACCTTGCCGTGATCGGCGAAGAAGTACGTGGTCATCTGCTCGAAGTTGGTCGCGAGGTTGAGATGCGACACCATCACGCCCGCCGGGATTCTCGTCGAACCCGAGGTGTACTGCAGGTAGGCGAGTTCGGGGCATTCTTCGCGGCGGCGGGTGACCCGGCGCCGGGTATCGAGGTCGAGTTTGTCGATCTCGATGATCGCCGGCGCGGGGCGCCCGTCGACGCTTGTGGCATACGGCCGGACATCGTCGACGATGGCCGACGTGGTCAATATCACCGTCGGTGTCGCGTCGGCGAGGACGGCGGTGACTCGCTCGTCGCTCACGCCGGGCATGGGCACCGACAGCGGGACCGCGATGAGGTTGGCCTGGAGTGCGCCGAGGAAACCGACCACGTACTCCATGCCCTGGGGCGCGAGGATCACTGCGCGGTCGCCGAACTCGGCGCGCTCGCGGATCTCGTCGGCCAGGTTGACTGCCCGCCGATGCAGCTGCGACCACGTCAGGCTCTCGGGAACGCCTTCCCAAGCGGTGTCGTAGTTCATGTACGTGAACGCGACATCGTTGGGCTGTATGCTCGCGCGCTCCCTCAGGACGGCAGGGATTGACGACTCGATGACTATGCCCCTCTCATAGCTCTCCGATGCACGACCAAACGAGCTTAGGCGAACGGATCTGTTTGATGTGCCCTCTACCCGATGCCCCCCTTGGCCGGTGAGGTTTGTCTCAGGAAACGCTGTCCGGGCCGCCATCGCAAGTCGGCAAACTCCTGTGCCGGCGTCACCGGCCCGGAAACCGAGTTGACCAGGCGCGGTCTTTGGAGTGGACTGGACGCCGCTAGCCTGGAGGGGCACATACCGGCCGACGGCCTGGGACTACTCTTCGTGCGCCCGCTGCTGCGAACTTCGAGAACGCTGGGGCGGCCCGTGCCGAAAAGCGACTCCCAGCCTTGACCGGACAGCCAGCAGATCCGGGAAACCCGAGGATAGGAGCAGAGCAGCGTGATCACCGCAACGGACCTGGAGGTCCGCGCCGGCGCGCGCACTCTGCTGTCCACCGAGGGCGCGGCGCTGCGCGTCCAGCCCGGCGATCGGATCGGCCTGGTCGGCCGGAACGGCGCGGGCAAGACCACGACGATGCGCATCCTCGCCGGCGAGGGCGAACCCTATGCGGGCTCGATCTCGCGCACCGGGGAGATCGGTTACCTGCCACAGGATCCCAAGGAAGGCGATCTCGACGTGCTGGCCCGCGATCGCGTGCTGTCCGCGCGGGGCCTGGACACGCTGCTCGCCGACCTGGAGAAGCAGCAGGTGTTGATGGCCGAGGTCGCCGACGACGCCGCCAGGGACAAAGCGGTGCGCCGCTACGGCCAACTGGAGGAGCGATTCTCCGCACTCGGCGGCTATGCGGCCGAGAGCGAGGCGGGCCGCATCTGCGCGAGCCTCGGCCTGCCGGACCGCGTGCTCACCCAGCAGTTGCGCACGCTGTCGGGCGGCCAGCGCCGCCGTATCGAACTCGCGCGCATCCTGTTCGCCGCGAGCGACACCGGCTCGGGATCGGCCACCACACTCCTGCTCGACGAACCGACCAACCACCTCGACGCCGACTCGATCGGCTGGTTGCGGGACTTCCTGCACAATCACACCGGCGGGCTCGTGGTGATCAGCCACAACGTCGACCTGCTGGCCGAGGTCGTGAACCGGGTGTGGTTCCTCGACGCCGTCCGCGGTGAGGTCGACGTCTACAACATGACGTGGCAGAAGTACCTCGATGCCCGCGCCACCGACGAGCAGCGCCGCCGTCGTGAGCGCGCCAACGCCGAGCGCAAGGCATCGGCGCTGCGGGCTCAGGCGGCCAAGATGGGCGCCAAGGCGACGAAAGCCGTTGCGGCGCAGAACATGTTGCGTCGAGCCGATCGCATGATGGCGTCTCTGGACGAGGAACGGGTCGCCGACAAGGTCGCCCGGATCAAGTTCCCGAGGCCGGCTCCGTGCGGCAAGACGCCGTTGGTGGCCAAGGGGCTGACCAAGAACTACGGGTCGCTCGAGGTCTTCACCGGCGTCGATCTGGCCATCGACCGGGGTTCGCGCGTCGTCGTGCTCGGGCTCAACGGCGCGGGCAAGACGACGCTGTTGCGGCTGCTCGCCGGGACCGAGAGCCCCGACGCGGGCGGGCTGGAACCCGGCCACGGCTGCAAGATCGGCTACTTCGCCCAGGAGCACGACACGCTCGACGACCACGCCACGGTCTGGGAGAACATCCGGCACGCGGCTCCCGACACCGGTGAGCAGGATCTGCGTGGCCTGCTCGGCGCGTTCATGTTCACCGGTCCCCAGCTCGATCAGCCGGCGGGCACGCTGTCGGGTGGCGAGAAGACCCGGCTGGCGCTGGCCGGCCTGGTGGCCTCGACGGCCAACGTGTTGCTGCTCGACGAGCCGACCAACAACCTCGACCCCGCGTCACGTGAACAGGTGCTCGACGCGCTGCGCAGCTATGTCGGTGCGGTCGTGCTGGTGACGCACGACCCGGGCGCCGCGGAAGCGCTCGATCCGCAGCGGGTCGTGCTGCTCCCGGATGGCACCGAGGACTTCTGGTCAAACGACTACCGCGATCTCATCGAACTCGCCTGACGCGAAAACTCAAGACCCGTCTCGCTTTCGGCCACGTAAATCTAAGACGTTGGACAAATCCGCCCATCGGTGTGTGACTGCTTCCTAGGGTGGGTATGCGTCGGGACATCGAGAGCGGGGAGATGTCGATGAAGGAAACGAACAAGACCCGGGACGAGCTGTTGAACGAGTTGCGCCGCGCCTACGAGGGGGGTGCCAGCATCCGCTCGCTGGTTGCTAGGACCGGTCGGTCCTACGGCTCGATACACAGCTTGCTGCGGGAGTCCGGCACCACCATGCGCAGCCGCGGTGGGCCCAATCACCGGACCAAGACGCGGGCCTGACTCACTGGCTCGTCGGCTGCTGCTGTCGCACCGAGGCTTCCACCAGATCGAGGACGGCGCTGAGGTTCTTCGGGTCTTCACCTGAAGCCAGCCGGGCGACGAGGCCGTCGAGCACCAGGTCGAGGTAGATGTGCAGCACTGCGCTCGGCACATCGTCACGCAGGCGTCCGGCTTGCTTCTGCCGGCGCAAGCGCTCGGTCGTCGCTGCCGACAGCTCGGCTGACCGTTCCGCCCAGCCTTGGTGAAATGCCGGGTCATTGCGGAGCTTTCGCGCGATCTCCAGCCGGGTGGCCAGCCAGTCGTACTGCTCGGGCTCGGCCAGCAGATCACGCATGACCTGGATCAGGCCTTCGCGCGCCGCGACGTCGGCCATGCGTTCGGCGTCCTCGCGGGCCAGTTCGAAGAACAAGGTGTCCTTGTCCTTGAAGTGGTGAAAGATCGCGCCGCGCGACAGCCCGATCGTCTGCTCGAGCCGCCGCACGGTCGCACTCTCGTAGCCGTATTGGGCGAAGCAGCGCCTGGCGCCGTCAAGGATCTGACGGCGCCGGGCTGCGAGATGGTCGTCGGTTACCCGGGGCAACGCGTTACCTTCTGCCGGTCCGCCGGGTCTACTTCGCCTTCAGCATGTTGCGCAGCACGTACTGCAGGATGCCGCCGTTGCGGTAGTAGTCGGCCTCACCGGGGGTGTCGATGCGAACGACCGCATCGAACTCGACCTTGGAACCATCGTCCTTGGTCGCGGTGACCTTGACTGTCTTCGGCGTCTTGCCCTCGTTGAGCGCCTCGATGCCGGTGATGTCGTAGGTCTCGGTGCCGTCGAGCTTGAGGCTCGCGGCCGACTCGCCTGGCGGGAACTGCAGCGGGATGACGCCCATGCCGATCAGGTTCGAGCGGTGGATGCGCTCGAACGACTCGGTGATGACGGCCTTGACGCCGAGCAGCACCGTGCCCTTGGCCGCCCAGTCACGCGAGGAGCCCGATCCATACTCTTTGCCGCCCAGCACCACGAGAGGGATGCCGGCCTTCTTGTAGTTCACCGACGCGTCGTAGATGAACGACTGCGGGCCACCCTCCTGGGTGAAGTCACGCGTGTAGCCACCGGACACGTCGTCGAGCAGCTGGTTGCGCAGGCGGATGTTGGCGAACGTGCCGCGGATCATCACCTCGTGGTTGCCGCGCCGCGACCCCAGCGAGTTGTAATCCTTGCGCTCGACGCCGTTGGCGTCGAGGTACTGCGCGGCCGGGGTGCCCGGCTTGATCGCGCCTGCCGGGCTGATGTGGTCGGTCGTGACCGAATCGCCCAGCAGCGCAAGCACTCTGGCGCCCTTGATGTCGGTGACGGGCTCCGGCTCGGCGGGCATGCCGTCGAAGTACGGGGCCTTGCGGACGTAGGTCGACGACTCGTCCCACTCGAAGGTGTCACCCTCCGGGGTGGCCAGCGAACGCCAGCGGTCGTCGCCCTTGAACACGTCAGCGTAGGACTCGGTGAACATCTCCCGGTTGATCGAGGACGCGATGGTCTCCTCGATCTCTTGGGCAGATGGCCAAATGTCCTTGAGGAAGACGTCGTTACCGTCTTGATCCTGGCCGAGCGGGTCGGTCTCGAAGTCGAAGTCCATGGTGCCCGCGATGCCGTAGGCGATCACCAGCGGCGGGGACGCCAGGTAGTTCATCTTGACGTCGGGGGAGATACGGCCCTCGAAGTTGCGGTTGCCCGAGAGCACCGCGGTCACCGACAGATCGTTGTCGTTGATGGCCTTGGAGATCTCGTCCGGCAGCGGGCCGGTGTTGCCGATGCAGGTGGTGCAGCCGTAGCCGCCCAGGTAGTAGCCCAGCTTCTCCAGGTACGGCCAGAGGTTGGCCTTGTTGTAGTAGTCGGTGACGACCTGGCTGCCCGGCGCCATGTTCGTCTTGACCCACGGCTTGGTGCTCAGGCCCTTCTCGACGGCCTTCTTGGCGAGCAGCGCCGCGCCGAGCATGACCGACGGGTTGGAGGTGTTGGTGCACGACGTGATACCCGCGACGACGACAGCCCCGTGATCGAGCACGAACTCACCGCGCTCCTCGGAGCGCACGGTGATCGGCTTCGACGGCCGGCCCTCGGAGCCGTTGGCCGCGGACGGACGCACGTCCACCGCGCCGTCGTCGGCGAACGACAGCTTGGCGGGGTCGGAGGCCGGGAACGATTCCTCGACCGCCTCGTCGAGTTGGGTGTGCGGCGTCGGGAGATTCTCCTCGACGTAGTTGTGGATGTCCTTGCGGAAGGCGTTCTTGGCATCCGACAGCTCGATGCGGTCCTGCGGGCGCTTCGGGCCCGAGATCGACGGCACCACCGTCGACAGGTCCAGCTCCAGGTACTCGGAAAACACCGGCTCCTTGTCCGGGTTGTGCCACATGCCCTGCGTCTTGGCATAGGCCTCGACCAGCGCCAGCTGCTGCTCGCTGCGCCCGGTCAACCGCAGGTAGTTGATGGTCTCTTCGTCGATCGGGAAGATCGCTGCGGTGGAACCGAATTCGGGGCTCATGTTGCCCAGGGTGGCGCGGTTGGCCAGCGGCACCTCGGCCACGCCCTTGCCGTAGAACTCGACGAACTTGCCGACCACGCCGTGGCGGCGCAGCATGTCGGTGACGGTGAGCACGACGTCGGTCGCGGTGACGCCGGGCTTGATCTCACCGGTCAGCTTGAAGCCGACGACGCGGGGGATGAGCATCGAGACGGGCTGGCCCAGCATGGCGGCCTCGGCCTCGATACCGCCGACGCCCCAGCCCAGCACGCCGAGGCCGTTCTCCATGGTGGTGTGGCTGTCGGTGCCAACACAGGTGTCGGGGTAGGCCTTGCCGTCACGGACCATGACGACGCGGGCCAGGTACTCGATGTTGACCTGGTGCACGATGCCGGTGCCCGGGGGGACGACCTTGAAGTCGTCGAACGCGCCCTGGCCCCAGCGCAGGAACTGATAGCGCTCGGAGTTGCGTTCGTATTCGAGCTCGACGTTGCGCTCGAAGGCGCCGGCGTTGCCGAACACGTCGAGGATGACCGAGTGGTCGATGACCATCTCGGCCGGCGACAGCGGGTTGACCTTGTTCGGGTCGCCGCCGAGGGCGGCCACGGCCTCGCGCATGGTGGCCAGGTCGACGATGCAGGGCACACCGGTGAAGTCCTGCATCAGCACGCGGGCCGGGGTGAACTGGATCTCGACGCTCGGCTCGGCCGAGGGATCCCAGTTGGCGATGGCCTCGATGTGGTCCTTGGTGATGTTGGCGCCGTCCTCGGTGCGCAGCAGGTTCTCCGCGAGCACCTTGAGGCTGTAGGGAAGCTTCTCGGTACCGGGCACCGCGTCCAGGCGATAGATTTCGTAGCTCTGGTCCCCGACGGTCAGGGTGTCACGGGCACCAAATGAGTTAAGGGACGAATTTTCCGTATTCTCGCTGCTCACATCAACTCCCGGCTCAATCTCGCCGCGACGGGCTGTGTCTGCGGCGTTCCGATGTTAACAGTACGCTTGTCCTGCAATGCGCTCCAGGGCGGGGTCCAGTCTTCCCTTCCCGCGTGGCGCCTGCCACCCGGTTCGGGTGAACTCCCCACTGTCACGCCAGAGTGGCAACCGGCGCCGACGGTCACGCTGGCGTGACAACGGGCGCACGGGACGGTGACGATGCCGTCGCGATCGTCGGTGTGGATTCTCGGGGCGGTGCGGGCACGGGTACCTTGCCTGTGTGACTGGACCGCACGTCATCCCGTTCCTCCCGGCATTCATCCCGGTCGAGGTGTGCGAAACCGTCGGCATCGATCCGGGCCAGCCCGACGGCGTCGCTCAGTGCATGGCGGCGGTGCAGGCCGATGTTCGCGACGACGGCGTGAGTGCGCCGGCCGCAGTCGTCGACGGGCTGCGACAGGTGGTCAGCGACGCGCGCCAGCAGGGCGTCGACCTCAAGATCGTCGTGTTGCCGAGGAATCCGGGCATCGATACGCCGTTGCGGGATATCGCGACCGAGGTCGGCCAGGCCAATCCCGGGTCGACCGTGTTGGCGTTGAGTCCGTCATTCGCCGGTACTTACAGTCCGACGCTCGATCGGGTGACTTTGGAGGCCGGTCAGGACGTGGCAAAGACCGGCAACCCGGTCCTTTCTGCGCAGAATTTCGTCGGCGAGATCACGACCCCGGATTTCCCGTGGACGGCATTGACGATCGTGCTCGTCCTCGGCGTCGCCGCGGCGGCCGTCGGCACCCGCATGCTGCAGGTTCGCAGCAAACGATCGGCCGCGGCGCAGCCGTCGGACGCCACTCGGTGACGCCCGAAGTGCGCATCGAACATTAGTTCGGAAATTGTCCGAATATCACTAATTGGTCACACTCCTCGCAATTACATTATTGTAATTTGTGACTAAAGTTTCTTTAGCGTCACCTGTGACGTACGGTGCAATCGGTACCAATTGTTGTAGTTGTGCTTCGTGTGACTTCTGCGCATAGGCGCCGAGCAAATCTGCCGGTAGGCCGACGTTGAGCCATAGGAGACTTGAGTCGAATGAGACGCACCGCTCGCGGACCGCGCACTCGCGGCGCAGATCGGACCTCTCCGTCCCGTCTGTATGCCCGGATCTTCGCGGTGCCGCTGACGCTCGGCATGCTGCTGGCGACAGCGCTGTCCGGCGGTGGCCCAGCGGTCGCCGACCCCGGTGGTTCAGACCTCGCGACCTTGGTCGCGGCCGTCGCCAATGCCGATCAGAAGTTGCAGGAGCTGGGCGCGGCGATCCAGACGCAACAGGAGACCGTCAACAAAGCGATCCTCGATGTGCAGACCGCGCGTGACGGCGCGGCAGCCGCGCAACGCGAGGTGGAGGCGAGCCAGCAGGGCATCGCCGATGCGAATGCGGCGATCGAGGCCGCCCAGAAGCGGTTCGACACGTTCGCGGCGGCGACCTACGTCAACGGGCCGTCGAGCTCGTACCTGACGGCCGCGGATCCCGGCGACATGGTCAGCACCGCCGCCACCGGCCAGGCCCTGGCGGCCAGTGCCGACCAGGTGATCGCGGATCTGCAGCGTGCCCGCACCGAGCAGGTGAACCGCGAGTCGACGGCCCGGCTGGCGAAGCAGAAAGCCGACCAGGCGACCATCGACGCGCAAACCAGCCAGGACTCCGCGGTGTCGGCGCTCAAGCAGGCCCAGCAGACGTTCAGCGCGCAACAGGGTGAACTGCAGCGGTTGACCGCCGAACGGGCCGCGGCCCAACGCCAGCTCGACCAGGTGCGCACGGTCTCGGCGGCGTCTGGTGCGCCGGCGCGCGCACCCCAGCCCGCCCCGCAGGCCGCGGCGGGGGACTGGGACCGCGCACCGGGTGCGCCCGTCCAGGCCGGCCAGAACTGGGACACCGCATGGGATCCCACGCTGCCCGCGATCCCCAGCGCGTTTGTCAGCGGTGACCCGATCGCGATCATCAATGCCATCCTCGGCATCTCGCAGACCTCGGCTCAGGTCACCGCGAACATGGGGCGGACGTTCCTGCAGAAGCTGGGCATCCTGCCGACCCCGAGCGGCTTCACCAACGGTGCGATCCCGCGGGTCTACGGGCGCCAGGCCATGGAGTACGTGATCCGGCGCGGGATGTCGCAGATGGGTGTGCCGTATTCGTGGGGCGGCGGTAACGCGGCCGGACCCAGCCGCGGAATCGATTCGGGCGCAGGCACCGTCGGCTTCGACTGCTCGGGCCTGATGCTCTACATGTTCGCCGGCGTCGGCATCAAGCTCGACCACTACTCCGGGTCGCAGTACAACGCCGGACGGAAGGTCCCGTCGTCACAGATGCGTCGCGGCGACATGATCTTCTACGGACCGAACGCCAGTCAGCACGTCGCGATGTACCTCGGCAACGGGCAGATGTTGGAGGCGCCCTACACCGGATCGCACGTCAAGATCTCGCCCGTCCGCACCAGCGGCATGACGCCATACGTGACCCGGCTTATCGAATACTGATGGGATTACCTTGCGTTCCTTCGTCTTACGTTGCCTGACCGTCATCGCGGCACTCGCCGTCGCGGGAATCGGACTGGTGACCCCGGCCGGCGCCGCGCCCGACGACGGTCAATGGGACCCCACGCTGCCGAAGCTGATCAGTGCGGGCGCGCCGGGTGACCCGCTGGCGATCGCCAACGCGTCGTTGCAGGCGACCGCGCAGGCCACCGAGGTCACGATGGGGCTGGGGCGCAAGTTCCTGGCCAGTCTCGGACTCGTCAACGAGGCACCGACGAGCGTTGCCGCCGGCAGTGTCCGAGGACCACAAGCCATCGAGTACGTGATCCGGCGCGGCGGCACGCAGATGGGCGTGCCGTACTCGTGGGGCGGCGGCAAGCCCAGCGGCCCGAGCCGTGGCATCGACTCCGGGGCCAACACGGTGGGCTTCGACTGCTCGGGTTTCACCCAGTTCTCGTACGCGGGCGTCGGCGTGTTGATCCCCAAGTACTCGGGCGATCAGTACAACACCGGCCGCAAAGTCCCGGTGGCCCAGGCCAAGCGCGGCGACCTGTTGTTCTGGGGGCCGGGCGGCAGCCAGCACGTGGCGATGTACCTCGGCGGTGGCCGGATGATCGAAGCATCCGGCAGCGCGGGCAAAGTGACGGTGAGCCCGGTGCGCACATCGGGTTTGCAGCCCTACGCGGCCCGCATCATCGAATCCTGAGGGGAAGCTGAGCAGTTCCGGCCAGCGTCGACGGATTCCGAGGTGCCTGGAATAGTTGACTGCGGGCACCTGATTGCCCGGCTGAGTACAACCGGCAAGACCAGCGTTTTGCAGATCACGACCGTGGGAGGAAGTTGATGACGTCACCGAGTGGACCGCCGCAGGGCGCCGGAGGGTATCCCGGTTCGGGCCCCGCGCCGGGCTATCCGCCCGGGCCGACCGGCTCCCATGCCGCGCAGGCCGCCCCGCAGGCAGCCACCAACGGTGGTCTGCAGGCCGAGGTGCACACCCTGGAACGCGCGATCTTCGAGGTCAAGCGCATCATCGTCGGCCAGGACCAACTGGTGGAGCGCATGCTCGTCGGTTTGCTGGCCAAGGGGCACGTGCTTCTCGAAGGTGTGCCAGGCGTCGCCAAGACCCTTGCCGTCGAGACGTTCGCCAAGGTCGTTGGCGGGACATTCGCCCGTATCCAGTTCACGCCCGACCTGGTGCCCACCGACATCATCGGTACGCGCATCTACCGGCAGGGCAAAGAAGACTTCGACATCGAGCTCGGCCCGGTCGTGGTCAACTTCCTGCTCGCCGACGAGATCAACCGCGCGCCGGCCAAGGTGCAGTCGGCGTTGCTGGAGGTCATGGCCGAGCGCAAGATCTCGATCGGCGGCAAGACCTTCCCGTTGCCGAGTCCCTTCCTGGTCATGGCCACCCAGAACCCCATCGAGCAAGAGGGCGTGTACGCGCTCCCGGAAGCCCAGCGCGACCGCTTCCTGTTCAAGCTCAACGTCGACTATCCGTCGCCGGAGGAAGAGCGCGAGATCATCTACCGGATGGGCGTCAAGCCGCCCGAGCCCAAGCAGATCCTCGCGACCGGCGACCTGCTGCGCCTGCAGGACATCGCGGCCAACACGTTCGTGCACCACGCATTGGTGGACTACGTGGTGCGCATCGTGACCGCGACGCGCGAGCCCGAGAAGTTCGGCATGCCCGACGCCAAGGCGTGGATCGCCTACGGCGCGTCCCCGCGTGCCTCGCTCGGCATCATCTCGGCGGCGCGTGCGCTCGCGCTGGTGCGCGGGCGTGACTACGTCATCCCGCAGGACGTCGTCGAGGTCATCCCCGATGTGCTTCGCCACCGCCTGGTGCTGACCTACGACGCACTGGCCGACGAGATCTCCGCGGAGACGGTGGTCAACCGGATCCTGCAGACCGTGGCCCTGCCGCAGGTGAATGCTCTTCCGCAGCAAGGTCATTCGGTTCCGCCCGCCGTTCCCGCCGCAGCTGCCGCGGCCAGCGGTCGGTGACCAGTTCCCGACGCGCCGTCGACCTTCCTTCGCTCAAACGCGGGGAGATCCGTGACCCCGCCCTGACGGCGGCGCTGCGCAAGCTCGAGCTGACGGTGCGCCGCAAGCTCGACGGTGTGCTGCACGGCGATCACCTCGGCCTGATACCCGGCCCGGGGTCCGAGCCGGGGGAGTCGCGGATCTACCAGCCCGGCGACGACGTGCGCCGGATGGACTGGTCGGTGACGGCACGCACCACCCAGCCGCACGTGCGGCAGATGATCGCCGACCGCGAGCTGGAGACCTGGCTCGTCGTCGACGTGTCGGCGAGCCTCGACTTCGGCACCACCGGCTGCGAGAAGCGCGATCTGGCGGTGGCGGCCGCCGCCGCGATCGCATTTCTCAACAGCGGTGGCGGCAACCGGATCGGCGCGATCATCGCCAACGGCGACACGATGCGCCGGGTTCCGGCGCTGAGCGGCCGGGTGCACGAGCAGGAACTGTTGCGTGCGATCGCCACCACGCCCAAGGCTCCCACCGGTGTCCGGGGTGATCTCGCCGCCGCGATCGACGCACTGCGCCGGCCCGAGCGCCGTCGCGGCATGGCGGTGATCATCAGCGACTTCCTTGGACCTATCAACTGGATGCGACCGCTGCGGGCGATCGCGGGCCGTCACGAGGTGCTGGGCATCGAGGTGCTCGACCCGCGTGACGTCGAGCTGCCCGACGTCGGCGACGTCATCCTGCAGGACACCGAAACCGGGGTGACCCGGGAGTTCACTATCGACGCGCAACTGCGCAGCGATTTCGAACAGGCCGCCGCCGCGCACCGTGAAGAGGTGGCCCGCACCCTGCGGCGCTGCGACGCCCCACTGCTCACCCTGCGCACCGACCGGGACTGGATCGCCGATGTGGTCCGGTTCGTTGCCAACCGGAGGCGCGGCGCCCTGGCCGGTCACTAGGCCGGTCCGTCCGGTGTCGAGGACACGAAACTGAAATGGCAAGTAGCACATGACTTTACCGTTACTCGGTCCGATGAGCCTGTCGGGCTTCGCGCACGCATGGTGGTTCCTGTTCCTCATCGTGGTCGCGGGCCTCGTCGCGCTCTACATCGCCGTGCAGCGTGCGCGCAAGCAGCGCATCCTGCGGTTCGCCAACATGGAGCTGTTGGAGAGCGTGGCGCCCAAGCAGCCGACCCGCTGGCGCCATGTGCCCGCGATCCTGCTGGTGTCGTCGCTCGTCCTGTTCACGATCGCGATGGCCGGTCCCACCAACGACGTCCGGATTCCGCGCAACCGTGCCGTGGTGATGCTGGTGATCGACGTGTCGCAGTCGATGCGCGCGACCGACGTCTCACCCAGCCGCCTGGTCGCCGCGCAGGAGGCCGCCAAGCAGTTCGCCGATCAGCTGACCCCGGGCATCAACCTCGGACTCATCGCCTACGCCGGCACCGCGACCGTGCTCGTGCAGCCGACGACCAACCGCGAGGCCACCAAGAACGGGCTCGACAAGCTGCAGCTGGCCGACCGCACGGCCACCGGTGAGGGCATCTTCACCGCGTTGCAGGCGATCGCGACCGTCGGTGCGGTGATCGGCGGCGGCGACGAACCGCCGCCGGCCCGGATCGTGCTCATGTCGGACGGCAAGGAAACGGTGCCGTCCAACCCGGACAACCCGAAGGGCGCGTTCACCGCCGCCCGGACCGCCCATGACCAGGGTGTGCCGATCTCGACCGTGTCGTTCGGCACCCCGTACGGCTACGTCGAGATCAACGACCAGCGCCAGCCGGTGCCGGTCGACGACGACATGCTCAAGAAGATCGCGCAGCTGTCGGGTGGTGACGCGTTCACCGCGTCGAGCCTCGAACAGCTCAAGGCCGTGTTCACGTCGTTGCAGCAGCAGATCGGCTACGAAACCATCAAGGGTGACGCCAGTGTGGGCTGGCTGCGCCTGGGTGCGCTGGTGCTCGCGTTGGCCGGCGTCGCGGCGTTGCTGATCAACCGCCGGTTGCCCGGATAGGTGGCAGCCGACCGAGTGTGCGCAGGCGGTGGGTCTCCGGCGTAGATCCTGCCACTACGTCACACTCGACGCCGTAACCGCACGGTCGAGCTACGCCGAGCGCGCCCCGGTGTCGATTTCGGGGAACCGCAGGCCGCACGTTAAGTTGACGGTGATGACTGCGGACGCGAGGAGCAGAGAAATTACCGTGACCGACAATCCAGCCGAGACTGCGGGCGAATCCGCCGCGGGCCGTCCCGCTTTCGTATCACGATCCGTGCTGGTCACCGGTGGAAACCGGGGTATCGGCCTGGCGATCGCGCAGCGGCTGGCCGCCGACGGCCACAAGGTGGCCGTGACGCACCGCGGATCCGGGGCACCCGAGGGGTTGTTCGGCGTCGTGTGTGACGTCACCGACAACGAGGCCGTCGACCGTGCGTTCAAGGAGGTCGAAGAGCACCAGGGTCCGGTCGAGGTGTTGGTGTCCAACGCAGGCATCTCCAAAGACGCATTCCTCATGCGGATGACCGAGGACCGGTTCACCGACGTCATCGACGCCAACCTCACCGGAGCGTTCCGGGTGGCCCAGCGCGCGTCGCGCAGCATGCAGCGCAAGCGCTTCGGCCGGATCATCTTCATCGGTTCGGTGTCGGGCATGTGGGGCATCGGCAACCAGGCCAACTATGCGGCGGCGAAGGCAGGCCTGATCGGCATGGCCCGCTCGATCTCGCGCGAACTGTCCAAGGCGGGGGTCACCGCCAACGTCGTGGCACCGGGCTACATCGACACCGAAATGACCCGCGCGCTCGACGAGCGGATCCAGGCGGGCGCCCTGGAGTTCATCCCGGCCAAGCGGGTGGGCACTGCCGAGGAGGTCGCGGGCGCGGTCAGCTTCCTCGCGTCGGAGGACGCGAGCTACATCGCCGGCGCGGTCATCCCGGTCGACGGCGGCATGGGCATGGGCCACTAAGAGAGAGAAGGACTTTCACATGGCAGGCTTTCTAGAAGGCAAGCGCATCCTTGTCACGGGGATCATCACCGATTCCTCGATCGCGTTCCACATCGCCAAGGTCGCGCAGGAGGCCGGCGCCGAACTGGTGCTGACCGGCTTCGACCGGATGAAGCTCATCCAGCGCATCGCCGACCGGCTGCCCGAGAAGGCCCCGCTGCTGGAGCTCGACGTGCAGAACGAGGAGCACCTGGCGACGCTGGCCGACCGCATCACCGAGGTGATCGGCGAGGGCAACAAGATCGACGGCGTCGTGCACTCGATCGGCTTCATGCCGCAGACCGGCATGGGCGTCAACCCGTTCTTCGACGCGCCCTATGAGGACGTCGCCAAGGGCATCCACATCTCGGCGTATTCGTACGCCTCGCTGGCCAAGGCCGTGCTGCCGATCATGAACCCGGGCGGCGGCATCGTCGGCATGGACTTCGACCCGACGCGCGCGATGCCTGCCTACAACTGGATGACGGTGGCCAAGAGCGCCCTCGAATCGGTCAACCGGTTCGTCGCACGTGAGGCGGGCAAGGTCGGCGTTCGGTCGAATCTCGTTGCGGCCGGGCCGATCCGGACGCTGGCGATGAGCGCGATCGTGGGCGGTGCGCTCGGTGACGAGGCCGGGGCGCAGATGCAGCTGCTCGAGGAGGGCTGGGATCAGCGTGCCCCGCTCGGCTGGAACATGAAGGACCCGACGCCGGTCGCCAAGACCGTGTGCGCCCTGCTGTCCGACTGGCTGCCCGCCACGACCGGCACGGTCATCTACGCCGACGGCGGCGCCAGCACGCAGCTGCTCTAGGGCGACAGGCGACAAGGAATGGACTGCTCCACCTTTGATGCCGTTCTGCTGTTGTCCTTCGGCGGTCCGGAGGGCCCCGAGCAGGTGATGCCGTTCCTCGAGAACGTCACGCGCGGCCGGGGCATCTCGACGGAACGACTTGCCGAGGTGGCCGAACACTATCTGCACTTCGGCGGGGTTTCCCCGATCAACGGCATCAACCGCGCGCTGATCGAGCAACTGCGCCTGCAGGTTCCCGACCTGCCCGTCTACTTCGGCAACCGCAACTGGGACCCGTATGTCGAGGACACCGTTGCGGCCATGCGGGACAACGGAATCCGGCGGGCGGCCGTTTTCACCACATCGGCCTGGGGCGGCTACTCGAGCTGCAAGCAGTACGTCGAGGACATCGCAAGGGCCCGCGCAGCGGTCGGCGACGGCGCCCCCGAACTGGTCAAGCTGAGGCAGTACTTCGACCACCCGCTCCTGGTGGAGATGTTCGCCGACGCGATCGGCGCCGCCGCGCGGTCACTGCCGGACGATCTGCGCGACGAGGCCCGGTTGGTGTTCACCGCGCACTCGATCCCGATCGCCGCCGACGAGCGGCACGGCCCGCGGCTGTACAGCCGGCAGGTGGGCTATGCCACCCGGTTGGTGGCGGCCGCGGCGGGCTTCGAGGAGTACGACCAGGTGTGGCAGTCCCGATCGGGCCCGCCGATCATCCCATGGCTGGAGCCCGACGTCGCCGATCACCTGAGCGCGTTGGGCGAGCGGGGGACCCGGGCGGTCATCGTGTGCCCGATCGGCTTTGTCGCCGACCATATCGAGGTGGTGTGGGACCTCGACTACGAACTGCGGTTGCAGGCCGAAGCGGCGGGTATCGCATTCGTGCGGGCCGCCACTCCGAACGCCGATCCGCGGTTCGCCCGGTTGGCGGCTGGACTCATCGACGAACTCCGCAGCGGTGCCGAGCCGCAGCGGGTAGTTGACCCAAACCCGGTGCCGGGCTACGGATTCAGTGTGAACGGGGCGCCTTGCGCGCCGCAGTGCTGCGGCGGTCCGGCCTAGCTCGGCGCCCTAGTCGCGCCAGGCCGACCGCAGTATCGCGTTGAGGGCGGCCAGCCGTGCCGAGCGCACCACAAGTGCCAGCGGCCGCAACGCGTCGCCGGCGATCTGCACCTCCGACGAGCTCTGCAGCCCGATCGGCATCAACCCCGAGCTCACCGCGATGATCGCGTCGACGTGCGCCGCGGTCTCCAGCACGCGGACCGCCCGCGTGGGTGCGTGGTCCGGGATGCGGTGCAGGCGGTTGGCCTCCAGGATCTGCTCGACCATCCCGCGTGGATCCTCGACGTCGATTCCGACGCCCGCGCGTAGTGCACCGAGGGTTTCGGCAGCCGAGCGGACGGCCGCGCGCAACTCGTACTCGGCCTCGCCGAGGTCGAAGTACTCCGCGACGGGCATCGTCGGAACGGAATACACCGTCCACGACAGCGCCCGCGGTTCGGGTTCGAACGCCGACGCCATCTCCACGTCGTCGAGTTCGAAATACTCGAATTCCGGTACGAGCCCGACCCCGTCGAGTTCGTCGTGGGTCACCATCACGGCTTCCCCGACCGCGAGTGCGTCCCGCTGGAACTGCGTACCCGCGGGCAGGCCGCGCACGTCGCCGGGAACCGGCTGGGCAACCGTGATCGCGGGCATCGACGTGCCGCCGCCCACGGCGGTGCGCAGCGTCTGCAGCAGCGACACCGAACCGGAGTCCTCCAGTTCGGGCCACGGCAAACCCGTGCGGGCGGCCGCACCGGAATCGTAGGCGGTCACAGAATGCGTTGGCGCCCATTGCGATAACGCATCCAGAACATCGTCAGGCGCGGCGGCACCCGCGAGCCAGGCGTTGACCCACATCGACAGCGTTGCACTTGGACACCACATGATGCTCGCAGTGTAATTGTCGGCCGCCGATCAGGCCGGATTCGCTAGGGTGGGCGCATGCCCGTTCCGCTGATCTGGCTCATCCTGGCGCTGGTGCTCGCCGGGGCTGAAGCGCTGACCGGCGACATGTTCCTGCTGATGCTGGCGGGCGGCGCATTGGCGGCGACCGGTTCGAGCTGGCTTCTGGATTGGCCGATCTGGGCGGACGGCCTGGTGTTCCTGGTGGTTTCGGTGTTGCTGCTGGTGCTGGTCCGTCCGGCGCTGCGGCGGCGGTTCGAGGCAGGTAAGGGGCTGCCGGAGCCGGTGAAAGCACTTGAGGGCAAATCCGCTCTGGTGCTCGATCGGGTTGCGCAGCACGAGGGTCAGGTCAAGCTCGACGGTGAGATCTGGACCGCCCGGCCGCTCAACGACCACGATGTGTACGAACCGGGTGACCAGGTGACGGTGGTCCGGATCGACGGCGCGACCGCGGTTGTCTTCAAGACGCTTTGACCTCAGGAGGGAATCCCCATGGAAGGTGCAGTAGCGGGCCTGGTCTTGCTGATCGTGCTCGTGGTGTTCGCGATCATCATCGTGGCCAAGTCGGTCGCGCTCATTCCCCAGGCCGAGGCGGCGGTGATCGAGCGACTGGGCCGGTACAGCAAAACCGTGTCGGGCCAGTTGACGCTGCTCGTGCCGTTCATCGACAAGATCAGGGCCCGGGTGGACCTGCGTGAGCGCGTGGTGTCGTTCCCGCCGCAACCGGTGATCACCGAGGACAACCTGACGGTCAACATCGACACGGTCGTCTACTTCCAGGTGACCAATCCGCAAGCGGCCGTGTACCAGATCAGCAACTACATCGTGGGCGTCGAGCAGCTCACCACCACCACACTGCGCAACGTGGTCGGCGGTATGACGCTCGAGCAGACCCTGACGTCGCGCGACCAGATCAACGGCCAGCTGCGCGGTGTGCTCGACGAGGCGACCGGGCGATGGGGTCTGCGGGTTGCTCGCGTGGAACTGCGGGCCATCGATCCGCCGCCGTCGATCCAGGAATCGATGGAGAAGCAGATGAAGGCCGACCGCGAGAAGCGCGCGATGATCCTGACCGCGGAAGGTGTGCGCGAGTCGTCGATCAAGCAGGCCGAGGGCCAGAAGCAGTCGCAGATCCTCGCCGCGGAAGGTGCCAAGCAGGCCGCGATTCTCGCCGCCGAGGCCGACCGCCAGTCGCGCATGTTGCGGGCGCAGGGCGAGCGCGCTGCCCAATATCTGCAGGCGCAGGGCCAGGCCAAGGCCATCGAGAAGACGTTCGCGGCCATCAAGGCCGGCCGGCCCACCCCGGAGATGCTGGCCTACCAGTACCTTCAGACGCTTCCGCAGATGGCCAAGGGCGAGGCCAACAAAGTGTGGCTGGTGCCAAGCGATTTCGGAGCTGCGCTGCAGGGGTTCACCAAGCTGCTGGGCGCGCCCGGCGAGGACGGCGTGTTCCGCTACACGCCGTCGCCGGTGGACGAGGATCTGCCCAAGCCGGAGGACGACAGCGACGAGGTCGCCGACTGGTTCTCCACGGACACCGATCCGGAGATCGCACAGGCGGTCGCCAAGGCGGAGGCCGAAGCGCGCAAACCCACTCCGCCGCTCGGTTCGGCACCGGTTAATCCGTCGCTGGGGGTTCCGCCTTCGCCGGAATTGCCCGGCGGTGCACACCGGGCGGAGTAGGAGTTGACGCGCGGCGCCGTCTGGTTAGCGTGAAACCATGGCTGTCCCCAAGACATATGCTGCGCTGGCCGCGATCCAGGCGGGTGATGCCGCCGCGTGCGCGTTCAAGGCGCCGCCCATCGTCAAGGCCTTCGACGATCTCGGTGTGCCGCCGCGGATCCGGTGGATTTTTCCCGTGATCAAGTCGGCATCGGCGGTGGGTCTGTTGGCCGCCGGGCGCTACCCGGCGCTCGGCCGGCTGACCACGGCGCTGCTGACCGTGTACTTCGTACTCGCCGTGGGAGCCCACATCCGGGCTCATGACAAACCCGTGAACGCGATACCGGCAGCCGGCTTCCTCGCGACCTATGCGGTGCTGACCGCCAAGGGCACCGGCCGGGCCACCTGAATCAGCTGGAGAAGGCCTCTTCGGCCGGAGCGTCGGCCGCCCGGTTCTTGCGCTGCTCGCGCCGGTGACTGCGGATCTCGAAGACCAAACCGGCCACCCCGAGCGCCGCGGTGCACAGCGACACCACGAACAGCATCGGGCTGACATTGCCGGTCAACGCGTCACCCAGGATGACGACGGCGGCCGTGCCGGGCAACAGGCCCACCACCGTGGCGAGGGTGTACGGCAGCACGCGCACCGCCGACGCGCCCGCCGCGTAGTTCAGCACCGAGAACGGCACGGCGGGGATCATCCGCGTCGACAGGACCACCGGCCAGCCACGCTGGCGCAGCCGCGCATCGAGTGACTCCACCCGCGGATGCGATACGAGCCGATTGAGCTGCAGCCCGGCGGCCCGGATCAACAGCAGCGCCAATACCGCGCTGACGGTGCTCGCGACCACCGCGAGCGCGACGCCGGTGGCCGGCCCGAACAGCAGCCCCGCTGCCAGTGTGAAAGCCGTGCGGGGAAACGGGAACACGGTCACCACGATGTGCGCGCCGAGGAACGCGAGCGGGAACCACGGACCGACCGACGTGGACCAGTCCCGCAGCTGCATGGCGGTCGGCAGCGGCACGAGCAGCGCGACTGCGACGAGAATCACAATGCCCGCAAGGAGCGCCAAGATACGCCGCGTCGAGAGCTGCGAAGCCGTCGTGATTACCGCAGCGCGCACGGTACGCAGGGTGCTGACTACGGCTTTCACGCCTACCAAGACTACGGGTCGCGGGCAGGCGCCCCCATCGCGCAGCGCCGTGAGTCCGCTGACCGGCGGTCAGAGCGGTGACGGCGATCATTTAGCCTGAGGGGCAAGTGGGTAGGTCACACGCTGCGACAACAGGAGATGCGGGTGTCTTTACAGGGGTCAAGCGCGATCGAAGCGGATCGCGACCAGTGGCGCACGGCGGTCGCCGGTGTGCTCGCTAAGAGCAGTCGGCGCGAGCCGGCGGACTTGGGGCCGGAGCCCGAACGGCTGCTCGATTCCCCGACCTACGAGGGCTTCGCGATCCGGCCGCTGTACACGAGCCTCGACGAGCATGCCGAGCCCGCGCTGCCCGGCCAATGGCCGTTCATCCGCGGCGGTGACGCACTGCGTGATGTGAAGTCGGGTTGGAAGGTCGTCGAGGGATTCCCGGCCGTCCCCGGCACCGGCGTGGACACCGTCAACGGCGCGGTGCTCGTGGCACTCACCGAGGGGGCGAGCGCGCTCGCCCTGCGGATCGGCGGGGACGACGGCATCGCGCCCGCCGAACTCGACCGCCTCCTCGACGGTGTGTTCCTCGACCTCGTGCCGGTGATCTTCGAGGCCACCGATGAAGACCTGGCCGCGACCGCCGACGCGGTGCTGTCGCTCGTGGCCGGTCTCGACGACGACCAGCGCTCGAGATTGTCGATCGACCTGGGTGCCGACCCGCTGACGGCTCCGCTGTCCGGCCGGCCCGCGGCCGACGACGCCGACGTGCTGGGCACCGCCGCGAAACTCACCGGCTACAGGGGTGGGGTGCGTGCCGTGACAGTCGACGGCCCCGCGTTCCACAACCTCGGCGCCAGCGCCGCGTGGGAACTCGCCGGCTCGGTCGCCGCCGCGGTGGAATACCTGCGACTCCTGACCGACGGCGGGTTGACCACTCCGGATGCGTTGCGGCAGATCAGTTTCCGCTATGCCGCTGACGACGACCAGTTCATGACGATCGCCAAGCTGCGCGTCGCGCGACAGCTGTGGGCGCGGGTCGCCGAGGTGCTGGGTGCCGCCGATGCCGGGGCCGCCCGGGTCCATGCGGTGACCTCGCTGCCGATGATGACACAGCGTGACCCCTGGGTGAACATGCTGCGCACCACGCTGGCGGCGTTCTCGGCGGGGGTCGGGGGAGCCGACACCGTGCAGGTGCATCCGTTCGACGCGGCGATTCCGGGTGGCCTGGACGGGACGTCGACGAGTTTCGCCCGGCGCATCGCCCGCAACACCCAGTTGCTGCTGCTGGAGGAGTCACACATCGGCCAGGTGCTCGACCCGGCGGGTGGCTCGTGGTTCGTCGAGGATCTCACTGCGCAACTGGCCCGGGAGGCGTGGACGCATTTCCAGGACATCGAGGCGCGCGGCGGGTTCGTGGCGGCGCGCGACCACGTAGCGGCCCAGATCGCCGAGATCGCGGCACGGCGCAGCGCCGACATCGCGCACCGCCGTACCGCGATCACCGGTGTCAACGAGTTCCCGAACCTCGCGGAAAAGCCGCTGGCTCAAAGTGATTCAGCTTCTTCGATCGCCCGGTACGCGGCGGGCTTCGAGGCGCTGCGAGACCGCTCCGACGCATTCCTGGCCAAAACCGGGGCGCGGCCACAGGTGCTGTTGCTGCCGCTCGGTCCGCTGGCCGAACACAACATTCGCACCACGTTCGCGTCGAACCTGTTGGCCTCGGGCGGTATCGAAGCGGTCAACCCCGGCACCGTCGACGCGGCCGGAATCGCGGCCGCGGTCGCGGACGCGGGTGCGCCGTCGGTCGCCGTGCTCTGCGGAACCGACACCCGCTACGGCACCGATGCCTCGGCGGTGGTCGCGGCGGCGCGCGCCGCAGGCGTCCGCGAGGTTCTGCTCGCGGGCCCGGAGAAGGCGGTCGCCGAATCCGATGCCAAACCCGACGGATACCTGACCGCCAAAATCGATGCGGTCGAAGCGTTGTCGAACCTGCTCACCGGACTGGGGGCCTGACATGACCGCAACCACGGGATCTGAGATCCGCAGCTTCGCCGACGTACCCCTCGACGGAGACAGCGCGGGTGCGCCCGCGACGCCGGACGCGGTCGACGCGCAGGTGGCCGCGGCGGCCGCCGCGCACGGGTACGCCGCCGAGCAGTTGACGTGGGCCACGCCGGAAGGCATCGACGTCAAGCCGGTGTATGTCGCGGCGGACCGGGACGCCGTCGTCGCGGCGGGCTACCCGCTCGACAGCTTTCCGGGTGCACCGCCGTTCGTCCGCGGGCCCTATCCGACGATGTATGTCAACCAGCCGTGGACCATCCGGCAGTACGCCGGTTTCTCCACCGCGGCGGAGTCCAACGCGTTCTACCGTCGCAACCTCGCCGCGGGACAGAAGGGCCTGTCGGTCGCCTTCGACCTGGCCACCCACCGGGGTTATGACTCCGACCATCCCCGGGTGCAGGGTGACGTCGGAATGGCAGGCGTCGCAATCGATTCCATCCTCGACATGCGTCAGCTCTTCGACGGCATCGACCTGTCGACGGTGTCGGTGTCGATGACCATGAACGGTGCGGTGCTGCCGATTCTGGCGCTGTACGTCGTGGCTGCCGAAGAGCAGGGCGTGCCACCCGAGAAGCTCGCCGGGACCATCCAGAACGACATCCTCAAAGAGTTCATGGTCCGCAACACCTACATCTATCCGCCCCAGGCGTCGATGCGGATCATCTCCGACATCTTCGGCTACACCAGCGCCAGGATGCCGAAGTTCAACTCGATCTCGATTTCCGGCTATCACATCCAAGAGGCCGGGGCCACAGCGGATTTGGAGCTCGCCTACACGCTGGCCGACGGTGTCGAGTACATCAAGGCGGGGCTGGACGCCGGCCTCGACATCGACAAGTTCGCACCGCGACTGTCGTTCTTCTGGGGCATCGGCATGAACTTCTTCATGGAGGTGGCCAAGCTGCGCGCGGGCCGGCTGCTGTGGAGCGAGCTGGTGGCCCAGTTCGACCCGAAGAGCGACAAATCGCTGTCGTTGCGCACCCACTCGCAGACCTCGGGGTGGTCGTTGACGGCCCAGGACGTGTTCAACAACGTCGCCCGCACGTGCATCGAGGCGATGGCCGCCACCCAAGGCCACACCCAGTCGCTGCACACCAACGCCCTCGACGAGGCGCTCGCGTTGCCGACCGATTTCTCAGCCCGCATCGCCCGCAACACCCAGCTGCTGCTGCAGCAGGAATCGGGCACGACCCGACCGATCGATCCGTGGGGCGGCTCGTACTACGTCGAGTGGTTGACGCACCAGCTCGCCGAGCGGGCCCGCGCCCACATCAAGGAGGTCGCCGAGCACGGCGGCATGGCTCAGGCGATCAGCGACGGCATCCCGAAGCTGCGTATCGAGGAGGCCGCCGCCCGCACCCAGGCCCGCATCGACTCCGGTGCCCAGCCGGTGATCGGTGTGAACAAGTATCAGGTTGACGAGGACCAGGAGATCGAGGTCCTCAAGGTCGAGAACAGTCGGGTGCGCGCCGAACAGCTCGCCAAATTGCAGCAGCTGCGCGCCGATCGGGACGAAGCGGCGACGCAGGCCGCGCTCGCCGAGCTGAGTCGGGCCGCCGCGGCCACCGGGATTGCCGGCGAGGACGGATTGGGCAACAACCTGTTGGCGCTCGCCATCGACGCGGCACGGGCCAAGGCGACGGTCGGGGAGATCTCGGACGCGCTGGAGAAGGTGTACGGACGCCACCAGGCGGAGATCCGTACGATCTCGGGGGTCTACCGTGACGAAATCGGGAAGGGCAACAACATCGCAAGCGCGACCGAGCTCGTCGAGAAGTTCGCCGAGGCCGATGGCCGCCGGCCACGAATCCTGGTGGCCAAGATGGGCCAGGACGGGCATGACCGCGGTCAGAAGGTGATCGCGACGGCGTTCGCCGACATCGGCTTCGACGTCGACGTCGGCTCGCTGTTCTCCACCCCGGACGAGGTGGCGCGTCAGGCGGCCGACAACGACGTGCACGTGGTGGGCGTCTCGTCACTCGCCGCCGGACACCTCACGCTGGTACCGGCGCTGCGTGACGCGCTCGCCGAGGTGGGCCGGCCCGACATCATGATCGTCGTCGGCGGCGTGATCCCGCCCGGTGACTTCGACGAGCTGTACGAGGCAGGCGCGACCGCGATCTTCCCGCCCGGCACCGTGATCGCCGATGCGGCGATCGGCCTGCTGCGCAAGTTGGCCGAGCGGCTCGGCTACCAGTTGAGCTAGGGGTATGCCTACCGTCCCCGAACTCGCCGACGCCATCCGTGCGGGTGACCGCGCCGCCCTGGCGCGGGCCATCACGCTCGTCGAATCCACTCGGGTCGACCATCGTGACCAAGCCCAACAGCTTTTGCTGCAGTTGACGGCCGATGCGGGCAAGGCACTGCACGTCGGAATCACCGGGGTGCCCGGCGTCGGTAAGTCGACGACCATCGAAGCGCTCGGCATGTATCTGATCGAGGCCGGGCATCGCGTGGCCGTCCTGGCCGTCGATCCGTCGTCGACCCGCACGGGCGGGTCGATTCTGGGAGACAAGACGCGCATGGCGCGGCTGGCGGTGCACCCCGACGCCTATATCCGCCCCTCACCCACGTCGGGCACGCTCGGCGGGGTCGCCAAGGCGACCCGCGAGACGATCGTGTTGCTCGAGGCGGCCGGCTACGACGTCATCCTGGTCGAGACGGTCGGCGTCGGACAGTCGGAAGTCACGGTGTCGAACATGGTCGACACCTTCGTCTTCCTCACGTTGGCCCGCACCGGAGATCAACTCCAGGGCATCAAGAAGGGCGTGCTGGAACTGGCCGACATCATCGTGGTGAACAAGGCCGACGGTGAGCACGCCATCGAGGCCAAGGGCGCCGCGCGCGAACTCACCGCGGCGATCAGGCTCATCTATCCACGCGAAACACTATGGCGACCACCGGTTCTCACCATGAGTGCGGTCGAGGGCACCGGATTGCCAGAGCTGTGGGACACGGTGCTCAAACACCGTCGGGTGCTCACCGAAGCCGGAGAATTCGACGCTCGCCGCCGTGCGCAGCAGGTCGACTGGACGTGGACGATGGTGCGCGACACCGTTCTGGACCGGTTGATGTCGCACCCCGAGGTCCGCAGTATCCGGGCCGAGGTGGAACGCCGCGTGCGCGAGGGTGAACTCACCCCGGCGCTGGCCGCACAGCAGATTCTGGACGCGGCGAACTGACGAACGCAGGTCTCGACCGCCTACGCTGATCGCAGCGACTGCGCCGAGCGAAAGGCTGGACCAACCCGAATGACGAAGTCGAGATCCCGCTTGCTCATCGTCACCGCGGCAATCGCCGCCGCGGCACTGACCGGCTGCGGCGGTGCGGCGCAGGTCGACAGCCGGCCGACGGTCGCCAAAACGAAACTGCAGTCCCTGGCGAAAGCCGAGCTGGAGGCCGCCGCAGGCAAGAAGGCCAAGTCGGTCGAATGTGAGGACGGCATCGCAGGCGTTGTCGGCACGACCCAGCGCTGCGTGCTGACGGCGAAAGACGGCACCAAGATCGGGCTCACGGCGACGGTCAAGGGCGTGGAAGGCGAGGGCAAGGATGCCAACGTCAACGTCGACTTCAAGGTCGACGACAAGCCGATCGGATGACGCCGTGGCCTAGCGCTTTTAACGGATAGGTAACGCATGGAGAATTTGCCGGGGGTCCAGGTAAATTCAATAGTGTGACCGATCACAATCGGGGGCGCGGCGTGGCACTCCCAGCGGGCGTCGAGGGCGCGGCGGACCGCAGTTTCGCGTGCACCGTCCGCGGATTCGCCCAGTTGTTCCCAGGCCGCCGGTTCGGCGGCGGTGCGTTGGCGATCTATCTCGATGGTGAGCCGGTCCTCGATGTGTGGACGGGTTACTCCGACCGCGCCGGAACACTGCGGTGGACAGCCGACACCGGGGCCATGGTTTTCTCGGCGACCAAGGGTATGGCCTCCACGGTGATACACCGGCTCGTCGATCGCGGGTTGATCGAATACGACACCCCGGTATGTGCGTACTGGCCGGAATTCGCGGCGAACGGCAAGGCCGACATCACGGTGCGGGAGGTCATGCGCCACCGGGCCGGGCTGTCGCAGCTCAACGGTGTGACCAAGGCCGATCTGCTGGACCACCGGACGATGGAAGCGCGCATCGCTGCCACGCCCGTCAATCGCCTGCTATACGGAAAGTCCGCCTATCACGCCCTGACCTACGGGTGGCTGATGTCCGGGCTGGCTCGTGCGGTGACCGGTCAGGACATGCGGGCGCTGTTCCGGACCGAGCTCGCCGAGCCGCTGCGCACCGACGGTCTGCACCTCGGCCGGCCACCGGTCGGTGCGCCGACCCGGGCCGCTCAGATCCTCGCGCCGCAGCGCACCTGGCCCAACCAGGTTTTCGATTTCATCGCGCCGAGGGTCGCCGCGTTGGAGTTCTCCGGGTTTTTCGGGTCGACGTATTTTCCCGGCGTGATGTCGCTGGTGCAGGGGGACACCCCGTTTCTCGACGCCGAGATTCCAGCGGCCAACGGGGTGGCGACCGCTCGTGGTTTGGCCAAGATGTACGGGGCGATCGCCAACCGCGGACGGTTCGGTGGCGCCGAGTATCTCTCGCAGCGCACCGTCGCCGGGCTCACCGGCCGGCCCAGCTTGCGTCCGGATCGAAACCTTGGGGTGCCCTTGGCTTTTCATCTCGGGTACCACTCTGTGCCGTTCAGTGTGATGCCGGGATTCGGTCACGTCGGGCTCGGCGGCTCGGTCGGCTGGGCGGACCCGGCCAGCGGGCTTGCGATCGGCTACGTCCACAACCGCCTGCTGACGCCGATGGTGCTGGACATGGCCGCGTTCGTCGGCCTCAACGCCTTGATCCGAAACGATGTGGCGCGCGCACGCAAGCGGGGATACCTTCCCGTTCCCGAACTCGGCGCGCCCCCGTACGAAGTACCCAGGCCCGCCGCGGGCTGACGCGCGGCAGCGCGTCCAACGGACCGCCCTGCGCTCTCCAGCGAACTAACCCCATGGCCGTCAGCCACCTGATGGGCGGCGTCCCGGCTAGTTAGTGTCCCAAACTAGTGATCTGAGTCACAGCCATTCCCAATTTTGGGAATGGCATGTCGAACGCGGGAGAACTGTCCTTCGTTAACGTGATCCAATTTGCCGTTGGCGTAAATTGTGACGCGCACCACCGTTTCCGTGCGGCCCGAATGTCGCTCGGGATGGCCGGAACCCCCATGGTCGTGACCGTCATCGGCATGGGGTCAACCATTGCGCTCACGATGATTTGTGATGCATCACACCTGTTCAAACCCCTGACTCTCACTGACGCCGTATTAGCTGCAATTGCGGCCCGTTTACCTTTCACAAAAGTAAAGAAATAATGGACAACGGATATAAATGACGATTACTCGACGGGATCCGATGTTTGCGCCGCCTTTGTCAGCTAACTATCTGTGTGAAGGCTATGGATATTCCGAATGATGCCGCGAAATGGTGGTGCGACCTGCTAAGAATGGACGTCATGACAGCATGTATTGTCAGAATTGACGTCGGCTCGCCATGGCCCTAGACATGGTATGCGGGCCTTCCTGCGCTGATGGATCAACGCTACAGTGCTGGGCTACAACGATTTTCGCCCTGGGGGAGACGAGACAGAACGCGTCGTGTGCGGGTGGGGGGTCAACTGGCATACCCGACGGTGTCCGGAAGATGAGCGTGTAGGGGGCGCCTGATCGTCACTTTTGCGATCAGATGTTTCCAACATCGTGGCTGAGCGAAGCGTTACGCTACGCACGCGAGTTGGCAACAACTCCTGACTGGATACGGGCATCCGGTAGCGTGCGTCGATGCAGACGTAGCGAACATTTTTCCGCGTTTTATGTTGTCCATCGATGCTTTGCCCATCGATCACATCGAAAGAGGTGAGCCGACTTGGCCGATACTTCTGTCACCCCGATTGCCGTGATCGGTATGGCCTGTCGGCTGCCGGGTGGGATCGAGTCCCCCGATCAGCTGTGGGAGGCGCTGCTGCGGGGTGAGGACCTCGTCACCGAGGTTCCGTCCGACCGCTGGGACGTCGAGGAGTATTACGACCCCGAACCAGGGGTCGCCGGCCGCTCGGTCTCCAAATGCGGTGCGTTCCTGGACGACGTCGGCGGGTTCGACGCCGACTTCTTCGGCATCAGTGAACGCGAAGCCATCGCCATCGACCCGCAGCACCGGGTGCTGTTGGAGACCGCATGGGAGGCCGTCGAACGGGCCGGGTTCGATCCCGCGTCGCTGGCCGGTTCCAAAACCGGCGTGTTCGCCGGTGTGACGCACAATGACTACGCCTACCTCGCGGCCGACACCGGCTCGCTCGAGGGGCCGTACGGCTTCACCGGCACGAGTTTCTCGCTGGCGTCAGGCCGGATCTCCTATGCGCTCGGTGCGCACGGGCCTGCGGTGAGCGTCGACACCGCGTGTTCATCGGGGCTCACGGCCGTGCACCTGGCCTGTCACAGCCTCCTCGACGGGGAAAGTGACCTCGCCCTGGCCGGCGGCGTGTCGGTGTTGCTTGAGCCGCGTAAGGCGGCGTCCGGTTCAGCGGCGGGGATGCTGTCCCCGAGCGGGCGCTGCCGTGCCTTCGACGTCGGCGCCGACGGATTCGTCTCCGCCGAGGGCTCGGTGGTCGTGGTGCTCAAGCGACTGGCCGACGCACAGCGCGACGGCGACCGCGTGCTCGCCGTGATCCGCGGGGTCGCGAGCAATCAGGACGGCCACACGGTCAACATCGCAACCCCCTCGCGCGATGCGCAGGAGTCGGTCTACCGGGCGGCGCTCGACGTCGCGGGTGTCGACGCGGCGACGATCGGCATGGTCGAGGCTCACGGCACCGGAACCCCCGTCGGCGACCCGCTCGAATACGCCAGTGTCGCGGCGGTGTACGGAACGGCCGGTCCGTGTGCGCTGACCTCGATCAAGACGAACTTCGGGCACCTGCAATCCGCGGCGGGCACGCTCGGTTTGATGAAGGCCGTGCTGGCCGTACAGCACGGCGTCGTTCCGCAGAATCTGCACTTCACCGCGCTGCCCGACGAGATGGCCGCAGTGCAGACACAGCTGTTCGTGCCACAGGAGGCGACGACGTGGCCGACCAACGGCGGTCGGCCACGCCGCGCAGCGGTGTCGTCCTACGGTCTGTCCGGTACGAACGTGCACGCCATCGTCGAGCAGGCGCCCGAGGGTTCCGCGGACGACACCGCTCCCGCGCCGCAGGCACCGGCCGCGCCGATGGTCTTCCCGATCTCGGCGAGCTCGCAGGAGGAACTGCGCCGGACCGCAAGGCAGCTCGCCGAATGGGTGACGGCCAAGCGCGTCGGTACGGCCGACGGGCCCGCGTTGTCAGATTTGGGATACACCCTGTCGCGCAGGCGGGGCCACCGCACGGTCCGAGCGATGCTCACCGCGACCGACGCGAATGAGCTGGTGGCCGCACTCAACGAGGTCGCAGACGGCGACACCGTCAGCGAACCGGCGGTCGGCCAGGGCGACCGGGGGCCGGTCTGGGTCTTCTCCGGCCAGGGTTCGCAATGGGCCGCGATGGGCAGCGAGCTGCTCGCCAAAGAGCCGGTGTTCGCGGCAACGGTCGCGCAGCTGGAGCCGTTGATCGAAGCCGAGTCCGGGTTCTCGGTCACCGAAGCGATGTCGGCCGCCGAGACGGTCACACGAATCGACCGCATCCAGCCCACCATCTTCGCCGTGCAGGTCGCCCTCGCGATGACCATGAAGTCGTACGGTGTCGTGCCGGGCGCGGTCATCGGCCACTCGATGGGCGAGGTCGCGGCTGCCGTGGTGTCCGGTGCACTCTCCCTCGCCGACGGCGTGCGCGTCATCTGCCGTCGCTCCAAGCTGATGCTGCGGCTCGCCGGTGGCGGAGCCATGGCGTCCGTCGAACTTCCTGCCGCGCAAGTGCTTTCGGAACTCGCGGCGCGCGGCATCTCGGACGTCTCCCTGGCGGTGGTCGCCTCTCCGCAGTCGACCGTGCTGGGTGGCGACGCGGAGTCCATCCGCAACCTGGTCGCCTCGTGGGACGAACGCGGTGTCATGGCACGCGAGATCGCGGTCGACGTGGCATCGCACTCGGCGCAGGTCGATCCGATCCTCGACGAATTGGGTGAACAACTCGAAGAGCTCACGCCGAGCGCGCCGACGGTGCCGTATTACTCGGCGACGTCCTACGATCCGCGCGACGTGGTCGAACTCGACAGCTGGTATTGGGCCGACAACCTGCGCCACACGGTGCGATTCGCGGCAGCGGTCCAGGCTGCACTCGAGGACGGTCACCGAGTCTTCGCCGAACTGTCGCCGCATCCGCTGCTCAACCACGCCGTCGACCAGACGGCCCGCAGTCTCGACATTCCGCTCACGGTGCTGGCCGCGATGCGGCGCGAGCAGGAGCTTCCGTTCGGGCTGCGCGGCCTGCTGGCGGACCTGCACTGCGCGGGCGCCGCGGTCGACTTCTCGGTGCTGTATCCCGATGGCCAGGTGACCGACGCGCCGCTGCCGACCTGGACCCATCGCCAGTTGCTGCTCGACCGCGACGGCCATGAGAGCGGTCGAGGGGCCGCCAGCGTCGTGGTTCACCCCTTGCTCGGCTCGCACGTCGTGCTGCCCGAAGAGCCCGAACGCCACGTGTGGCAGGGCGAGGTCGGCATCGACGCGCAGCCATGGCTGGCCGATCACCAGGTGCACAACGTCGCGGTGCTGCCCGGCGCGGCGTACTGCGAGATGGCCCTGGCTGCCGCGCATACCGTGCTCGGTGACGCCGGCGAAGTCCACGACATCACGTTCGAGGAGATGCTGCTGCTCGACGAGGAGACACCCGTGTCCGCGGCGGCCACGGTGATCTCCGAAGGCGTTGTCGACTTCGCCGTGCAGACCTACCGCTCCGGTGAGCTGACCCAGCGGGCCACCGCAACGCTGCATGCGGGTGCCGCGGGCGAAGACGCCCCGGTCCGCGACATCGATGCGCTTCGCGACGCGCATCCCGAACGGGTCGAAGGTGAGGATCTGCGTTCGGCGTTCCAAGCCGCAGGCGTCCATCACGGTGCGGCGTTCGCCGGGCTCGCGGCCGCCCATACCGGCGACGGTGGCACCGTCCTCGCCGAGGTCGCGCTTCCCGGCCCGCTGCGCTCGCAGCAGGGCGGCTACGGCGCCCACCCGGCCGTGCTGGACGCGTGCTTCCAGGCCGTGGTGGCCGATGCCGGCGTGCAGGCCGTGGCCAACGGCAGCCTGCTGCTGCCGCTCGGCGTGCGCCGGTTGCGGTTGCACAACACGACCCGCCACGCGGCGTTCTGTCTGGTGCGCGTCACCGGCACCGACGCGTCCGGCGTCGAGGCGGACCTCGAGGTGCTGGACGAGAACGGCACGGTCCTCGTCGAGGTCGAGGGTCTGCGGCTCGGCACCGGCATGTCGGAGAGCGGCCGCGCCGACCAGGTGCTCAACGAACGGTTGCTGACCATCGACTGGCTGCAGCGTGATCTGAAGGAACCCGAGCACGACCAGCCGGGCGTCTGGTTGGTGATCGACCGGGGTGCCGATCGGGATGCCTTGAGCGCCAACCTCGTCGCGGCCCTGAAGACAAAAGGCGCCGATTGCACCGTGGTGCCCTGGGCAGACGCGGACAAGCAGGCGATCGCGAGCCAGATCGCCGCGCTGCGCGACGAAGCGCTCACCGGTGTCGTGATCGTCGCGGGCCCGGCATCGGCCGAGGTCGACTGGCAGACCTGCCGGCGGGGCGAGCAGTCCGTGCACGATCTGGTGCACATCGCTCAGGCGCTCGTCGACGCGCACGGCGAATTGCCTCGGATGGTCGTGCTGACCCGCAATGCGCAGCAGGTGACGGACGGCGACGTCCTCAACATGGAGCAGGCGGCATTGCGCGGCCTCATGCGAGTCATCGCGATGGAGTATCCGCACAGTCGGGTCACCCAGGTCGACATCGATTCCGAAACCGATGTCGAGTTGGTGGCCAAGCAGGTGCTCAGTGACTCCGCGGAAGACGAAACCGCTTGGCGCCGAGGCAAATCGTATGTGGCGCGGCTGTGCCCGGCGCCACTGCAGGCCGACGAGCGGCTGGGCAAGGTGATCGAAAACGACCGCGAGGGCACGCGCCTGCAGGTACGGAATCCGGGTGACCTGGAATCCCTGGAACTCGTGTCCTTCGATCGGGAAGCACCGGGCCCCGGACAGATCGAGGTTGCGGTCAGCACGTCCAGCATCAACTTCGCCGACGTCCTCGTCGCATTCGGGCAGTGCCCGAGCTTCGAGGGCCGGCTGCCGGAGCTCGGAACGGATTTCGCGGGCGTGGTGACCGCCGTCGGACCGGGCGTGACGCGACACAAGGTCGGCGACCGCGTCGGCGGCGTGTCCGGCAACGGTTGCTGGGGCACGTTCGTCACGTGCGACGCCGACCTGGCCGTCACCCTTCCCGAGGGTATGTCCGAGGCGCAGGCGGCGGCGGTGGCCACGGCCGCGGCGACCGCGTGGTACAGCCTGCACGACCTGGCCCGGATCACGGCAGGCGACAAGGTGCTGATCCACTCGGGCACCGGTGGCGTTGGCCAGGCCGCGATCGCGATCGCCAAGGCCGCAGGCGCCGAGATCTACGCCACCGCAGGCAGCGACCAGCGGCGGCAGCTGTTGCGCGACTGGGGAATCGAGCACGTCTACGATTCGCGTTCGGTGTCGTTCGCCGAGGAGATCCGCCGGGACACCGACGGGTACGGCGTCGACATCGTGCTCAACTCGGTCGTGGGCCCGCTGCAACGCGCCGGCATCGAATTGCTGGCGTTCAACGGGCGATTCGTCGAGATCGGCAAGCGCGACATCTACGGCGACACCAGGGTCGGGCTGTTCCCGTTCCGGCGCAACCTGACCTTCTACGCGGTGGACCTGGCGTTGATGTCGGTGACGCATCCCGGGATCATGCGGTCACTGTTGGAAAAGGTCTTCCAGCTGACCGCCGACGGGTACCTGCCGATGCCGCGCAGCACGCACTACCCGCTGGCCGATGCGGCCACCGCGATCCGGGCGATGGGCGGCGCGCAACACACCGGCAAGCTCCTGCTGGACGTGCCACGTACCGGTCAGAGCACGGTCGTCGTTGCGCCCCAAGATGTTCCGGTGTTCCGGGAGGACGGCTCCTACATCCTCACCGGTGGTCTCGGCGGTCTTGGCCTGTTCCTCGCCGAGAAGATGGCCGCCGCGGGCTGCGGCCGGATCGTGCTCAGCTCCCGCAGCCGGCCGAGCGCGCAGGCGCTCGAGATCATCGAGTTGATCCGTGCCGCGGGTGGCGACATCGTGGTCGAGTCGGGTGACATCGCCGAGGACGGAACAGCCGAGCGGCTGGTCGAGGCCGCGACTGCCACCGGGCTGCCGCTGCGCGGTGTCGTGCACGCTGCTGCCGTCGTCGAGGACGCCACGTTGACGAACATCACCGACGACATCATCCAAAGGGACTGGGCGCCAAAGGTCTACGGCGCCTGGAACCTGCACGAAGCTACGGCGTCGCTACCGCTCGACTGGTTCTGCGTGTTCTCGTCTGCCGCGCCGCTGGTCGGTTCGCCGGGGCAGGGTGCGTACGCCGCGGCCAACAGCTGGCTGGATGCGTTCACCTTCTGGCGGCGGTCGCAGGGGCTGCCCGCCACGACGATCGCGTGGGGCGCCTGGGCCGAGATCGGCCGGGGTGTCGCGATGGCGGCGGGGGACAACTCGATCGCACCCGACGAAGGCGCCTACGCCTTCGAGTCCCTGCTGCGATATGAGCGTGCATACACCGGATACGCACCGATCATGGGCGCGCCGTGGCTGGTGGCGTTCGCCGAACGGACCCCGTTCGCCGAGATGTTCAAGTCGGCCGCGCAAAGTGGGCCGCAGGGATCGAAGTTGCGGGCCGAACTGAACACCCTGCCTGCCGAGGAGTGGCCGACACACCTGCGTCGGATCATCTCCGAGCAGGTGAGCCTGCTGCTTCGCCGTGCGGTCGATCCGGACCGTCCGCTGCCGGAGTACGGACTGGATTCGTTGGGCAACCTCGAACTGCGTACCCGGATCGAGGCGGAGACCGGTGTGCGCATCAACTCGATGGACATCACGACCATCCGGGGCCTCGCCGATCACCTGTGTGAGCGGCTGGCCGGCCAGGAACCTGCCACGGCGGCTTCGTGATCGCCCTCGGCAGTGGGGAATTGGTGAACATTGAGCGGGGGCCGGACATCGGGAGAGAAGAGTGCTGTTAGGTCCAGTAGAGATCGCGTCGATCGACGAATGGACACCTGAGCCGGGTTCGCTGATCTCCTGGCAGCCGACCGAGGCCGCGCTGGCCAAGGCGCGGGAGGCACCGGAAAGTCCGGTGCCAGCCAGCTACATACAGACGCGCCATCTGCGCAGCTTCGTCGAGCAGGGCAGCCGGGGTGTCGACCACTCGCGCTTGTTCATCGCGGCGTGCGACATGCCGGGTCGCTGCGACATCCGCGCGATGACGTATGTCATCAACGCGCACCTGCGCCGGCACAGCACCTATCGGAGCTGGTTCGAATACCGTCGGGCGGATGACCCGGGCACCGCGGACACGGTCGTCCGGCACACGATGACCGACGCCGCCGACATCGAGTTCGTGCCCAAGCGTCACGGTGCGGCCGATGCCGCCAAGCTGCGCAGCCAGGTGGCCTCGACGCCGGATTCCTTGCAGTGGGACAGCTTCCGGTTCGGTGTGATCCAACGCGAAGACAAGTTCACGTTCTGGTCCAGCATCGACCACCTGCACGTCGACGGCCAGTTCGTCGGTGTGGGGCTGCTGGAATTCCAGGCGATGTACTCCACGCTGGTATCCGGTGCCCCGCCCCTGCAATTGCCGGACGCAGGCGGTTACGACGATTACTGCCTGCGCCAGCGCGAGTTCACCTCGTCGCTCACGCTCGATACACCCGAGGTGCAGACCTGGAAGTCCTTCGCCGAGAAGAACAATGGGACGTTTCCGGTGTTCCCGCTGCCGCTCGACGACGGATCGCCGTCGGAAGGCGGTGATCTGGTCGCGGTGAAGCTGATGGATCGGCAGCAGACCGAGCGGTTCGAAGACCTCTGTGTGGCTGCCGGATCCCGTTTCATCGGCGGCCTGTTCGCGGTGGTGGCGCACGCACTCCGCGAACTCACCGGCCTCGAAACCTACTACGGGTTGACGCCGATCGATACCCGCACGCCGGATGAGCTGACGACCCAGGGCTGGTTCACCGGCCTGATACCCGTCGTCGTCCCCGTCGCGGGCGCGTCGTTCGCCGACAGCATCCGCGCCGCCCAACGTGACTTCGACACAGGCAGACCCGCTGCGCTCGTGCCGTTCGAGCGGGTGGTCGAGTTGGCCCCGCACCTGACGCCGCCACAACCGCTGTTCCCGATGCTGAACTTTTTCGACGCCAGTTCCGGCCCGATGGCCCCGTTGCTGACGAATCTGCAGGAGGGCGTCCGGATCGCCACGCTGAGCGATGGCCGTGTGACCTATCCGCTGAGCACTCTCGTCGGGCGGTTCAACGAGACGTTCGCAACCGTCGTGTTCCCGAAGAACCCGGTGGCGCGCCAGTCTGTCGACCGGTACGTGGCTGCGCTGCAAGAGGTCTGTGACCGCGTCACGGGCGGGCGCGACGTGCTGGTCGCGGCAACTCGAAATGAGGCTGAGCGACAGCCCGTGCGCTGACCGAGCAGACGGGATGAACGGACGCGTCAGCGTACTATTTTGAGGGTCAGCAGAGTTATCAGGCGGTTTCGAGTGGCGCGGCGAACGGATCCGGCCGACGCGGAGGTCGGCGTCTTCGCCCGGCTCGGCGACGTCATCGTCCGCTTCCCATGGGCGGTCATCGCGCTGTGGCTGACGCTTGCCGTCTGTCTGCCCGTCGTGTCGCCCACATTGAAGGAGATGGCCGAGCGGCGGCCCGTCGCAATCCTTCCCGAGGACGCTCCGGCGATGGTGGCCAGCAAGCAGATGCTGACGGCCTTCCAGCAAGCCGGTACCGACAGCTTCGTCGTGGTCGTGTTGACCAACGACGACGGTCTGAGCAAGTCCGACGAAGCCGTGTACCGAAAACTCGTGGACGCGCTGCACCGCGACACCGGTGACGTGGCCAAGCTCCAGGACTTCTTGAGCGCACCCCCGCTGCGCGAGGTCATGACGAGCAAGGACAACAAGGCGTGGTTGCTGCCGATCACATTGCCAGGCACCCTCGGAACGCCGCAGTCCAAAGAGGCCTACGCGCGGGTCGCCGAGGTGGTCGAACGTGAAGTCGTCGACACCACCCTGACCCCGCACATGACCGGGCCCGCGGCCACCGTGGCCGATCTGAACGCCGTGGGGGAGCGCGACCTCAAGGTGATCGAGACCGCGATCACCGTCCTCGTGCTGTTCATCCTGCTGATGATCTACCGCAACCCGGTGACCATGGTGGTGCCGCTGGCGTCGATCGGTGTCGCGGTGGTGGTGGCGCAGGCCGTGGTGTCCTGCGCTGCATTGTTGGGCCTCGGTATCGCCAACCAGACGATCGTGTTCATGAGCGGCATGATGGTGGGCGCGGGCATCGACTATGCCGTGTTCCTCATCAGTCGCTACCACGACTACCTGCGCCAGGGTGAGAGCTCGGACGACGCGGTCCGAAAAGCGTTGACCTCCATCGGCAAAGTGATCGCGGCGTCCGCGGCCACCGTCGCCGTGACGTTCCTCGGCATGTCGTTCACCAAGCTCGCACTGTTCTCCTCGGTGGGGCCCGCGCTGGCGATCGCCATCTCGGTGGCGTTCCTCGGTGCGGTCACGCTGCTTCCCGCGGTGTTGACCATCGTGGGGCGGCGAGGCTGGATCGCGCCGCGACGTGATCTCACGACGCGCTTCTGGCGACGCTCGGGGGTACGGATCGTGCGCAGGCCCGTCGCGCATCTCGTCGCGAGCCTGATCATCCTTGCCGTGCTGTCCGGGTTCGTGCTGACGACGAGCTACAACTACGACGATCGCAAGGCATTGCCCGCCAACGCCACCAGTTCGCAGGGATACGCCGCACTGGAACAACACTTCCCGCTGAACTCGATCGTTCCGCAATACCTGGTCATCAGCTCTACGAAAGACCTTCGCGAACCGCAGGCCCTTGCCGATCTCGAACAGATGGCCCAGCGGGTCAGCCAGTTGCCGGGGATGGGACCGGTCCGGGGTATCACTCGGCCCACCGGTGAGCCGCTGGAGCAGGCGAAGATCTCCTACCAGGCCGGCGAGGTGGGAAAACAGCTCGGCGCGGGATCACAGCAGATCGTGGACCGCACAAACGATCTCACGCGGCTGAATTCCGGCGCCGATGCGCTCGCCGACAGCCTTGGCACGGTCCGGGGACAGGTCAGCCAGGCGATCAACCAGGCCAGGGGCATGCTCGACACGCTTGCGGCGGTCCAGAACTCGGTGGGCGGCAGCAAGACGTTGCGTGACCTCGACAACGCGACGAAGTTCGTCAACAACATGCGATCGCTCGGCGAGTCGATCGGGGTGAACGTGACCAACCTGTCCAACAGCTTCGAATGGATCGGGCCGGTTCTCAACGCACTGAACGCGAGCCCGGTATGCGATGCCGATCCCGGTTGCGTCACCGCGCGAAATCAGTTGGTGCGGCTTTCGGTTGCCCGCACCGACGGCACCTTCGACCGGCTCGCCGAGCTGGGCCGGGAGCTGCAATCGACGCAGGCCGCGCAGTCGCTGGCCAGCACGACGGCCAATTTGCGGCGGGCGCTCAACACCGCGTCGAGTGCCATGCGCTCATTGGGATTGAACAATCCGAGCAGTGTGCAGTCCCGGCTCGACAACGTGCAGGACGGGGCCGACAAGCTCGCCGACGCCAGTAGGCAGGTTGCCGACGGCGTGCAGCAGCTGGTGGGCGAGACCTTGAAGATGAGCGGCAGCCTGGCCGAGGCATCGGCATTCCTGATGACGCTCAAGCAGGACGCGGGCACGCCCGCCATGGCCGGATTTTACGTGCCGCCAACAAGTTTCGGGATCGAGGATTTCAAGAAGGCAGCGCAGCTGTTCATCTCACCGGACGGTCACTCGGTCCGGTACCTGCTTCAGACCGATCTGAATCCGTTCAGTGTCGAGGCGATGGACCAGGTGAACGAGATCATGGACACCGCGCGTGGTGCGCAGCCGAACACCGAGCTCGCGGACGCCTCGGTGTCGGTCGTGGGGTTCCCCGTGATCCTTCGAGACACCCGCGACTTCTACAACCACGACATCCGGTTCATCGTCGTGGTGACGATCCTGGTGGTGATGCTGATCCTGGTGGTCCTGCTGCGAGCCGTCGTGGCGCCGATCTATCTGATCCTGTCGGTGGTCGTCTCATACCTGGCGGCCCTCGGCATCGGCACCCTCTTCTTCGAATTCCTGCTCGGGCAGGAATTGCATTGGAGCGTACCGGGTTTGACGTTCATCATTCTGGTGGCCGTCGGAGCCGATTACAATATGCTGCTGATATCGCGGATCCGGGAGGAATCCCAACCTGGTCTGCGGCTCGGTGTGATCCGCACCGTGGGGGCGACCGGCGGGGTGATCACCGCGGCCGGGCTCATCTTCGCCGCCACGATGTTCGGTCTGGTGTTCAGCAGTATCAGCACGATGGTGCAGTCCGGATTCGTCGTCGGGGTGGGCTTGCTGCTCGACACGTTCCTGGTGCGGACCATCACGGTGCCCGCCGCGGCGACCTTGGTCGGAAAGGCCAACTGGTGGCCGTCACGGGCAGACGCCGTGACCCACGGCCACTGACCGGAACTGACCTTTCGGCGCGTCAGCGCTTCTTCTTGCCCTTCGGCAACAGCGGGATGCCCTTCTTCGGAAGCGGTAGGCCGTTCTTCGGAAGCTGAACGCCGTTCTTGGGCAGGAGATTGCGAACCTGGTTGGCGATGTTGACCGCGGTGACGGCGTTGGACGCGACGTTGGTCGCGGTCGAAACGGCGTTGATGGGAACCGAGATCGGAGTCGCGATGTTGCCCGGTGCGATACCGCGGAGGTCGGCGAGCCGCACGCCCGGTTCCACCGGCGGCGGTGGCGGACCGTAGGCGCGATTGACCATCGGCGTCAGGTACCGGTTGAGTTCAGCGGCCATTTCCGGTGACATTCCGCCCTGGCTCAGGTACTCCACGAGCGGAAGCTGCTCTGCCGGAATGAAATAGGTCGTGGTGGTGGCGCCCCGACTGTTGGTGGTCACGGTGACGTTTTGTGCCGGGATGCTCGCGGGATCCGAGAACGCGGTCGCGGTGTGGGACGTACCGCCCGCCACGAGAGCGTTGGCCAATGCCAAGAGGTTTCCGGGCCGATCCAGCGGATCGCTGAAGATGTCGTACTGGGCGACGACTTCCACCGTGTCGTACTGGCTCTCGACCGGCGCGGGGACGGTGTAATCGAGGACCGGCACCGTGGTGCCGGGGCGGAACCACTTGGTGAACAGACGATCGGGATTGCCCGTCTTGACGAAGGTCAGGTTGTCAGGGGCGGGCGCGGTGGGATCGTTCGCGAGGCGCGCCTGCTCGGCGTTGAGGGCCAGCACACCCTGCGACAGCCCGGTCACGGTGACATTCCCGTCGGCGCTGCGAATTCGCGAATCGAGGCTGTTGGTGCCGTCGGCGACCGACTGTGCGAGCGTCGGCGAGTTCTCGCCGGTGAGCGGCCACAGGCTGCCGGGATAGGGAACGACTTCACGTGTCGCGCCGGCACTGTCGTAATAGTTGGCGCCGATCGCGGGTTGCGTTGCGGGGTCGAAGTGATACAACGCGCGTAACGCCGGGTAGGGCGAGGGTGCCGTTCCCGGCACGATGAACGCTGTTTCAGCCGATGCCACACCGCTGCCGAATGCGGTGACCGAGCCGACCAGTCCCGCGGCGACGGCGGCCGCGAACAGTCTGTTCATGCGTCCTCCTGACGGTGGGCAAGAGCGATCGCCCGGCAAATTTGCATCCTTGTGATCGTAACCCGTGTCGTCGGCAGGATCGAGCCCCGTTTGTCATCGGATGTGCCCTTGTGGGCGTAAGCGGAGCGGGTCGCCCGGATCGCACCGGGAATGCGTTCGGTATCCGCGATTGCAGCAAATCCGTTGACGCTGTGGCCGGGATCGGGCCAACGCTGTCACATGTGCGCAAGCCCGATCGCGAGCATCAGGCATCCTCCCGCGGCAACGACTATGGCCATGTCGCGCCGCGGTCGGTTCTGTAACCACTCGTGAAAAGCCGACAGCAGGGCTTGAGTTCTCTTGGGCGCGGCGATGTATCCGATCAGCGGAATCTCGACCAACGTGAACGCAACGACGTTGAACAGCAGCAATGCCTGCGCCTGGGCGATCGGCGCCTCCCCGGAAGCCAGGATCACCGCCATCGCGCCCATGAAATTGGCTGAGGGCAAAGCGGTTCCGAGGCCGCTCACCCATGCGACCCACAGCGAGTCGCCCCCGAGGATCGAGCGCATACGGGTCGACAGCCGATTGCGCCGCCGCGGTGGATCCTCGTCGTACGCGGTTGGTCCGGGGCCGGCCGAGGCCCGTGCCGGGCGCCTGCGCAGCCCGCGCATAGAGATGTCGGTGGCCAGTGCCACCGCGATGACAAGGGCGACGATGCCGACGGTGATCTGTACCGACGGGACGGTGAAACGTCCTGATGCCAGCGGCGTGGAACGGAGGACGAACAACACGATGAGGCCGACGCCCATGCCCATGGTGAATCCGCCGCACAGGAACGCCAGCAGTTGCAGCAGCGGGCGCGGCCGATTGAGCATCAGGACCGCGAGTCCGATCCGGATGGGTTCGACGATCACCGCGAAGGCCATGACCAACACGGTTGCCCACATGACCAAGCACCGTACCCCTCGCGTCGAGTGGCTGCGCCATGTTGCCGCATGGGCCGAATGAAACTGCGTATCCCACCGCAGTTTGCGGGTCTCGCACCCGCATGACGACGCCGTAGGCGCGCGTGGGGTCTGCCCTGGAATGGTTTGTCCAGCGTGTGCGCGCATCCCGGTCATGGCGGAAGTTGTTCGGACAACCTCGAATTCGTTGCGATGCCGACGCAACGGCGATGAAACGCGTCGCGAAGACCGGTTCAAGTGTTTTGGGTATAGGCGAGAATCTGGTTGCTGGCCTAGGGTACTGATTTGAGGTCCGTCGGTCGCGCTTTCCGGGGGGAATCGCGCACGGTGCAGCAGGCGAAGGAGACGAATGTTCGGCGAAGACCTGCGCATACCGCGCGTCGATGATGACGGCGAACGTTCACGTCGCCATCGAAATGTGAAGCCGCGCCGACGTGGAACGCCGGCCATCGGACGCCCCGTCGCGGCGGTTTGACGTGGCGCCTAAGCCGTCGTCATATCTCGTGCTGGCGTCCCAGCGCAGCGGCAGCACCCTGCTGGTCGAATCACTGCGCTCGACAGGACTTGCCGGAAAACCCGAGGAGTTCTTCCAATACCAGCCGTGGACGAGCCGGGCTCCTCAGCCGCGGGAGTGGTTCGCCGGCGTCGAGGATGAGTCGATACTGCGCCTGCTCGACCCGTTCGATCCGGGAACGCCAGACCTTGCCCCAGCGCAGATTTGGCGCGAGTACGTCCGCACCGTGGGCCGGACTCCGAACGGTGTTTGGGGCGGCAAGCTCATGTGGAATCAGACTCCGTTGCTGCTCAACCGTGCCAAAGATCTGCCGGATCGGTCCGGAGACGGGCTGCGAGCAGCGATTCGCGATGTGATCGGCGAAGAGCCCTTGTTCGTCCATGTTCATCGCCCGGACGTGGTCTCACAGGCGGTTTCCTTCTGGCGCGCGGTACAGACGAAGGTGTGGCGCGGCAGGCCGGAGCCCATCCGCGACGCGCACGCGCAATATCACGCCGGGGCGATCGCTCACCTGGTGCGCATGCTGCGCGCGCAGGAGGAAGGTTGGCGCAGCTGGTTCGCCGAGGAGGGCATCACGCCCATCGAAGTCGCGTATCCCGTTCTGTGCAGCGACTTCACCGGCGTGGCGGGTTCCATCATGTCCGCGTTGGGTCTCGATCCAAAGCTGGCACCCGGCCCGGCGTTGGAGCGGAAAGCCGATCGGCGTTCCGACGAGTGGGCGAACCTCTACCGGGACGATGCGTCGAAGCATGGCCTGCCGACCTGATCGCATCGGTCGCGGTGTAGGCGGGTCTCGTGTCAGCCACCGGCAGGTCTTTGCCGGAAAGCCTTGTGGGCGTTGCCAGGACGGTTGTGGCACACCGATTGGCTGCGCACATTAGCGAAGGCGTGCGAAGCATAAATTGACGAAGACGTTATAAAACGCCGGCTCGGTTCACCATTCTTGCGACTTGCCGTGGCCCATTCTCCGAACGCGGCCGCCCCGGCCGCGACGGTGGTACCAGCGGCTTCGGAGTGTTACTCCGGCATGCGCATAATCGTCGTTCTAGATCAAACGACGCGCGCTCTCCGCGAACGGGCGGCCATTGATCATCTTCGCACCGGAGACGGAATCAGCGTGAGTAATTCCCTTGCGGTCCCTCGACAAGCGAGCGGGCCGGTGAGCGGCGCTCGACGCCGCAGGGCCGGATCATCTGGCACAGCGCTCGCCGCGGCAGTGTGCCCCTTGACGCCGTGCGGAGCCTTTGGGGGCGAGGCGCGAGCAAACTTTTCATCGTCGCGGTCCGGCCCGCTGACGAGGTTGGTACGCGCGTGGCATCTCCGCATGCCGAATCAATCATCCGGAATTGCTCAGCGGTCCGCTGTCCACCGCAATTGCGCATTCTCGCGCCAATGCGAATTTGATCATCCGGCAATGTACTGCAACGCCGGAATTGTCATGCGCTCGTTCGGAAACGAATATCGGAGGCATATTCGCGGCTCGGCGAAATCGGCGGGCGATTTGTGATTCGACGGGTGACTAGATCGTCCGACACGCGATAGCGCGATTTGTCCGTGGCAATGTCGGACACCATTAGTGGGTGTGTCGGAATCTTGGGGCTCTCCCGTAACGCCCGTGCTCACAGCCTTGCTTTGCCTGAATCGCGCCGGGGGCGCGGTGGCCGACCACGTGATCAGCGTCAAGATCATCGGAACGCCAACATGAAAACGTCAGTTCCCGGTTTCGGCCGGGCAAACGCCCTTCGGCCCGTACGTCTCCTCTTTTCGCCGGTTCGGCGTTTTGTAACATCGATGCAAGCATGAGCCGGTAGTCTCCCAATTCCTATGGTCCTCTGGTTAGGTGTGACACAGTGAGAACTTCGCGCCACAACGACGTGCGTGAATCCCCGGAAGCAAAACCAGGGCAGGAGAGGCAACGGCCGGCATGTGCCGGTCAGATGGCGAGATGGTGATCCCTGCCTGATGCGCGCGGAGCGAAGCGTGGTCGTGGACCTGTCGCGGCATGAAGGGGGCGCCGGAATCTTCCGGCAAGGGGTCGCTCGATTGAACGCCTGTTCGAAGGAGGCTGTGTGTTCGGGATAGCGACGATCGACGAGTGGGAGCCGAGCAGGGGTTCTGTCGTCTGCTGGCATGCGTCGCCGGCGTCCTGCGCCAAAGCGCTGCAGGCCCCCGTGAATCCCGTGCCGCCCAGCTATCAGCAGACCCAGCACTTGCGCCGCTTCGCCGACCACGCGGCCCGTGGACTCGACATGTCCCGGTTGATGATCTTCACGTGGGACATACCCGGCAAGTGTGACGTCCGGGCCATGACCTATGTCCTGAACGCCCACCTGCGCCGCCATGACACCTATCGCAGCTGGTTCGAGTTCGACGACCCCGACAACATCGTGCGCCACACCATCACCGACCCTGCGGACATCGCCGTGGCACCGCAGCGGCACGGCGAATTGAGTCCCGCCGAATTACGCGAGCACATCCTCACCACACCCGATCCGCGGCACTGGGACGGCTTCCGCTTCGGGGTGATCCAGCGCAAGGACCACTTCACCTTCTACGCGAGCATCGCTCACCTGTACATCGATCCGATGATCATGGGCGTTCTGTTCGGTGAGATCTACATGATGTACGGCGCGCTGGTCCAGGGTGCGGCACCTGTGCAGTTGCCGCAGGCGGGCAGCTATGAGGAGTACTGCCTGCAGCAACGCGAGTACACCGCAGGACTCACCCCGGATTCGCCCGAGATCCGCGCGTGGATCGACTTCGCCGCCGACAACGACGGCACCTTGCCTGCCTTCCCCTTACCGCTCGGCGATCTGTCTGTGCCGTGCGACGGTGACACGATGACCGTCTCGGTGCTCGACTCGCGCCAGACCGAACGCTTCGAATCCGCTTGTGTGGCAGGCGGTGCCCGCTTCAGCGGCGGGGTGTTCGCATGCGCGGGCCTGGCCACGCAAGAACTCACCGGCGCGGATGCTTTTCATGTCATCACACCGACCGACACACGGACGACCCCGACCGAGCTCGTCACCACCGGCTGGTTCACCGGCCTCGTCCCGGTCAGCGTCCCGATGCCGTCGATGTCATTCCCCGAAGCCGCACAGGCAGCGCAGGAATCGTTCGATACGGGCACCTACCTCGCCAAGGTGCCCTTCGACCGGGTCATGCAGCTGGCGCCGCCGAATCGGGGTATCAAGAGCCCGCGGCCGGGCAACTTCGTGATGTCGTTCCTTGATGCCAGTGTGGCGCCGCTGTCGACGGTCGCGAGCTCGGATCTGAACTTTCAGATCTACAACGAAGGCCGTGCGTCGCATCAGGTTTCGATGTGGGTGACCCGGCTCAAGCACGAGACCGTGGTGACAGCGCTGTTCCCGGGTAACTCCGCGGCGCGGAAGTCGGTCGGTCAGTTCATCGAGACCATGCGATCGGTGTACGCCCGCGTCGCCGACGGTCGCCCGACCGCGGCATACGCGCAGAACGTCGCGGTATAGCTCAGGCGTCCAGGCGGGCGAACTGATCCTGGCGGTACTGCTCGACGCAGGACGCCCGCCGCACCTTGCCGCTTGTCGTGATCGGGATCGAGCCGGGCGGGACCATCACCAGGTCGGTGACCTTGAGCCCGTGTGATTTGGAAATCGCCGATGTGACATCGCGTTTCACCGAATCGAGGCGCTGCAGGGCTTCCTCTTCGGAGTCGCCGCGCTTCTTGTGTTCGATGATCACGACCAGACGTTCGGTCCGGTCATCCGGTACCGATATGGCTGCCACCCGGCCCCGGCTGATCTCCTGCACGGTAGCCTCGATGTCGTCGGGGGAGTGGTTGCGGCCGTACACGATCAGCAGATCCTTGATGCGCCCCATGATGTAGAGCTCGCCGTCCGCGATGAAGCCCAGATCACCGGTGCGCAGCCACGGGCCGGCGGGCGTCCCTTCTGAGGGGTTGTCGATCGTGGCCCGGAATACGCGGTCACTGTCCTCGGGGCGCTGCCAATAGCCCAGTGCGACATTGTTGCCGTGCACCCAGATCTCACCTGTGGCGCCATCCGGCCGCTCGGCCCGGGTGTCCGGGTCGACGACACGCACGATGGGCGATGCGGGCAATCCATAGGCGACAAGCGGGCTGCCACTTGAATTTTCGGTGGGAACCGCCTGACCTGCCGACAACTTGTCCGCATCGAAGTTCGTGATGCGTGGCGGTTCACTCGGTACACGCGTCGCGACGTATACCACCGCCTCGGCAAGACCGTATGACGGTTGGATGGCCGCGGCGGGGAAGTTCAGCGGGGCGAAGCGTTCGGTGAACCGCCGCACGGTCGCCGCGTGCACCCGTTCCGCGCCGCTCAGCAGATACATCACATGGCCGAGGTCGAGACCGGCCATGTCCTCGTCCGAGGTGCGTCCGAGCGCGAGTTCGAACGCGAAATTCGGTCCGGCCGAGACGGTTCGGGAATGACTGGCCAGCAGTTGCATCCATCGCGCCGGTCGCTGCAGGAACGCGACCGGGCTGGTCAGCACCGTCCGGATGCCGCCGAGGATGGGCACGCAGATGCCGAGCATCAGTCCCATGTCGTGGTAGAAGGGCAACCACGACACGAACGTGGTGTCGGCAGGCGCGACGTTGCCGTGGTCGCCGAAGAATCCGGCCATCATCTGCTCGAAGTTGGCCGACAGGTTGCCGTGTGAGATCTCGACACCAGCGGGGCGCCGCGTCGATCCCGATGTGTACTGCAGATAGGCGATCTCGGGACGCCGCACGCGAGCGGGGCGCGCCCCTTTCTTGTCGAGGTCGAGAGCGTCCACTTCGATCACGACGGGCCGATTGCCGTTCGCGTTCGCGTATTCGCGGACGGTCGCCGACACCGCCGACGTGGTCAGGACGATGGCCGGGGACGTGTCGTCGAGAACCGAGGTGGTGCGCTCGTCGTGGGCTCCACCGTGCGGCACCGAGAGCGGCACCGCGATGATGCCGGCTTCGAGCGACGCCAGAAACGCGATCAGGTATTCGAGGCTCTGGGGTGCCAGGATCACCGCACGGTCGCCGGCAGTGGCGTTGGCCCCGAGTTCCTGGGCCAGGTTCAGGGTCCGTCGGTACAGCTCGGCCCAGGTCAGTGTGAGCTCGACGCCATTCCAATCCTGCTCGTAGTCCACGAATGTGAAGGCGATGTCGTTGGGTTGGAGACTCGCCCGCTCACGCAACACGGCGGGGATGGATGACTGGCTCATGGGCGCCCTCTCGAAAACTCCTGCCCGGAAACTGACCGGCCGGGCATAGGCACATCGGAGCTTACCGGTTGCCAATGTGCAGGTGGCGTACTACAGGTGGCCGGCGACGAACGAGGCGGCTTCGGCCGTCGCCCCGATCTGGACGTACGCGCCGTGCACCGGCAGGTTGACGCCATTCGAGCACACGGGGTCGCCGATGGCGCACAGGTCGATGCTCTTGTCTCCGTAGCGCGAGTTCGTCTGCGTGAACGAAGCTCTCCCGGATTTCCGGGCCGGGTTGCCGAACAGCGCGACCGCCGCGACGCGATCGGCGACGGCCGGGGGCAAGGGCGCCGCATACCCCCAGGCGGCGCCTTCGGTACCGGTGACGAGTTCGATGACGTTCGCCCCCTGCGAGAAGCCGGCGAGGACGAATTCCGTTCCTGGACAATCGACGACCATCGTCTGCAGGTGTGCGTTCACGTCGTTCGCGCCCAACGTGGAAGAGTTGCCGAAGTCGATTCCTGCGGGGTAGTTCACTGCATACACCCCGATCGTCTTCGTCGGTGCGGTCGCTCTCAGGGAATCGACGAAGGCCTGCCCGACCACGCCGATGCCGGGCGGTGCGCCGGTGCCCCTGGCGAACACGACCTCGACCTCGGGACATGAATCCGCATGCGCCGACGGCTGATTCGCGGTGAGACCGGCCATGAGCAAGCCCACCACGGCAATCTTCGTCAGATTCGTCGACACCCGATGATCGTCACACACGCACATGCCCCGACGAGGGTCAACGTGGCGGTTCGGCCGCTGCGCTCACCGCCTCGCGTCGGTGAAGACCCGTGTCTTCAACCGCCACGAGTGCGCGGCGGACAGCGCGAAGACCGCGCCGCACGTGCACGCGAACAGCCACACCATGCGGCCGTTCTCGATGGGCTGCAATTGCGGCACGAACGCGGTGACGATCCGCACGACGCACGCGAGAATGCCGCTGACCGAAGCGAACAGGTAGATGTTGGCGATCCGCCGGGACCGGGGGTCGCGGCGCAGGATCAGCATCGCGCGGACACCGTAGCCCAGCAGATAGATGAGCATGCCGCAGAGCAGCGCCCAGTAGACGTTGAGCCAGAAATCGGTGGGCACCTGGAAGAAGTCCGGGCGGTACACGGCCGCGCCGTTCCCGAATGTGAACGCGGCGAGCAGCAACGGGATGCACACCGTGGCGGGGCGCTCGACATACTGCTTGAACGAGTGCTGCATCCCGTAGTCGTCCTGCAGCCGGCCCAGTGCGTTGTAGACCACCGCCGATGCCGCGACGATGTAGCAGTCGTGGCCGATGTAGTCCTCGACGTTCCACTTGCCCGTGAGGTGATAGAGCAGCTGTCCGACGGTCTCCGACGCGAACGGCGACATCAGCAGCACGGCCAGCCCCTGAAGCGCGATGTTGAGGGTGGCGGCGACCTCCCACCGGCAGGTCCAGGTGACTCGCCTGATCCACAAGCTCCACATGATGCAGAGCAATGTGATGGCGATGAGTATGGCTACGGACATCAGATTTTGCCTCGGGCGGGTTTGCGTTTCAGCAAATCGTATGGCTAAAGGGGTGGCGCATCCGGACGGGGGGACAGCTCGGAGAGCTTCTTGGGTCGGCTCACCCGAGTCGCGGTCTCGACCGGCGCCACGGTGACGGGCGCTGATTCCATGTAGTGCCAGACCTCCTGCCGGCTCATCAAGCCGAACCGGATCTGCAGGTCGGGGTAGCTCAGGTGGAACCGGTCAGCGACCTGGCGCAACTCCTCGGCGTTCGGATAGTCGGCTTCCTTGATGCGCCGGTAATACGTACTGCTCGACACCCCGAGGGCGGTGTAAATCGCCTTGGCGTCGATCTCGCCGTCCAGCAGGTAGTCCAACAGGGCTTTGAGTTGCCTGCCGTTCTCATCGGTGCGGGGCACTACCACACCATAAACCCCACTGTCGATCTCGGGCATCACGAACCGGAATGTCTGTGGCTGTTCCTTAATTGACAGGCGTGTAAGAGTTCTGGCACTGCTCTCCCATTTTTGGGACAGTATGGCTAGCGTTGACGGCATGGCTGCTCCTCTATTGACCGGCGCGTCGGGCGTGACGTGCTGGATTGCTGATCACGCCACCGCCACGCCACCCCGTCCTGTCGACCGGTCGACGACCTCGAATGTCCTCGACAGCGTCCTCGCCGCCGAACTCCACGGCGCGCAGGCCGCGATGGGATGCGCTGCCGAAGACATCCTGGTGGCGGCATTGGGTCGTACCGTCGCGCGGGTGATCGGTGACGGAATCCTCGTCGTCGATGTCGACACGCACGACGGCGCATCGCGCCGCGTCGCCGTGCCGTGCGTATCGCAACGCGGCCTGTCGGGGTCCGAACTGCTGGCCACGGCTCGCTCGGCGACGACCGGTACCGCCCCCATCGGGGCTGCCGTACGCATCGGTTACGGCGAAGGCGTCTTCGCCGAGCCCGGCGAGTACCTGTTGGAGCTGCGCGTGCACCCCGGTCCGGCCGGTGGGCTCACGGTCGACTGGTCCTTCGACGTCCGCAGTTTCGATGCCTACACCGTCGAGGAGTTGGCCGAACAGTTCCCGTCGGCGCTCATCGAGGTGACGTCCGGTTAGCCCGGGCAACCCGATTTGCGTCGGCCTTTAAACTTGATGCATCGGCGCTGATCCGGCCATCACCGGGGAGCCTTCGGAAGAACGGCCGCGGCGGGATTCGTCCCGCCCGGCCAAGTAGAACCGAACGGGTGGGCCCGTCATCGCCCGACAGTTGAGCGGCGCGCATTCTGCGCGCAAGCGGGGTGGTACCGCGGCGCTCGCGCACCGGCGCGACGTCGTCCCCGTGCCGAACTTCAGGCACAGGAGACGAAGCCAGTGACCGCCTATCCCAAGCCGGCCGCACCCAACTTCCCCGAGCGGGAGCTCGAGGTGCTCGACTACTGGGCCCGCGACGACACCTTCCGGGCGAGTGTCGAGCGGCGCGACGGCGCCGAGGAGTACGTCTTCTATGACGGGCCGCCGTTCGCCAACGGCCTGCCGCACTACGGCCATCTGCTGACCGGTTACGTCAAGGACATCGTGCCGCGCTACCGCACCATGCGCGGCTACAAGGTCGAGCGGCGATTCGGCTGGGACACCCACGGGCTGCCGGCGGAGCTGGAGGTCCAGCGCCAGCTCGGCATCACCGACAAAGCCCAGATCGAAGAGATGGGCATCGAGAAGTTCAACGACGCGTGTCGTGCCTCGGTGCTCAAGTACACCAACGAATGGCAGGCCTACGTGACCCGGCAGGCCCGTTGGGTGGACTTCGACAACGACTACAAGACCCTCGATCCGTCGTTCATGGAATCGGTCATCTGGGCCTTCAAGCAGTTGTGGGACAAGGGTCTGGCCTACGAGGGCAACCGCGTGCTGCCGTACTGCTGGAACGACGAGACCCCGCTGTCCAGCCACGAACTCCGCATGGACGACGACGTCTACCAGAGCCGCCAGGATCCGGCGTTGACCGTCGGCTTCCGGGTCGAAGGCGGCGAGCTGGAAGGCGCCAACCTGCTGATCTGGACCACCACACCGTGGACCTTGCCGTCGAACCAGGCTGTCGCCGTCAACCCCGATGTGACCTATGTGCAGGTCGAGGGTGCCGACGGCCGTCGGTACGTGCTCGCCGAGGCCAGGCTCGCGGCGTATGCCAGGGAGTTGGGTGAGGAGCCCAGGATCGTCGGCACATATTCGGGGCGCGATCTGCTCGGCATCCGCTATCTGCCGCCGTTCCCGTATTTCATGGGCTCGCCCAACGCTTTCCAGGTGTTGCCCGCCGAGTTCGTCAGCACCGAGGACGGTACGGGCATCGTCCACATGTCGCCGGCATACGGCGAGGATGACAAGGCCACGGCCGATGCCGCCGACATCGTTGCCGTCACGCCCGTCGACTCCAAGGGCCGTTTCGACGAAACCGTGCCGGACTACGCGGGACAGCATGTGTTCGACGCCAACCCGCAGATCATCCGTGACCTCAAGAACGGCGACGGGTCCGCGGGAGTCAACGGTGCGGTGCTGCTGCGCCACGAAACCTACGAGCACTCCTATCCGCACTGCTGGCGTTGCCGTAATCCGTTGATCTACCGCGCCGTATCGTCGTGGTTCGTCCGGGTGACCGAGTTCCGGGACCGGATGGTCGAGCTCAACCAACAGATCACTTGGTACCCCGAGCATGTCAAGTACGGCCAGTTCGGCAAGTGGCTGCAGGGCGCCCGGGACTGGTCGATCTCACGAAACCGCTACTGGGGCACCCCGATTCCGGTGTGGAAGTCCGACGATCCGGCCTACCCGCGGATCGATGTGTACGGCAGCCTCGACGAACTCGAACGCGACTTCGGAGTACGGCCGACGAACCTGCACCGGCCCTACATCGACGAGCTGACCCGCCCCAATCCCGATGACCCCACCGGGAAATCGACCATGCGCCGTATCGAGGACGTGCTCGACGTGTGGTTCGACTCCGGTTCGATGCCTTACGCGCAGGTTCACTACCCGTTCGAGAACCAGAAGTGGTTCGACGGCGTCAGCGGCAACGGCGATGCGGCAGGATCAGACGCGCACTTCCCCGGAGACTTCATCGTCGAGTACATCGGCCAGACCCGCGGCTGGTTCTACACCCTGCACGTGCTGGCGACGGCGCTGTTCGACAAGCCGGCTTTCAAAACCTGTGTGTCGCACGGCATCGTGCTCGGCAACGACGGCCAGAAGATGAGCAAGTCGCTGCGCAACTACCCCGACGTCAGCGAGGTGTTCGACCGCGACGGGTCCGACGCCATGCGCTGGTTCCTGATGGCCTCGCCGATCCTGCGCGGCGGCAACCTCATCGTGACCGAGCAGGGCATCCGTGAAGGTGTCCGCCAGGTACTGCTGCCGCTCTGGAACGCCTACAGCTTCCTGGCGCTGTACGCACCCGAAAAGGGCAAGTGGCGTACGGATTCGGCGAATGTGCTCGATCGCTACATCCTCGCCAAGCTCGCGCAGTTGCGCGACGACCTCACCGCCGCGCTGGACGTCTGCGACATCTCGGGGGCCTGTGACGAGCTGCGGCAGTTCACCGAGGCGCTGACGAACTGGTATGTGCGCCGGTCACGTTCGCGCTTCTGGGAAGAAGATGCCGATGCCATCGACACGCTGCACACCGTCCTCGAGGTGACGTGCCGGCTCGCCGCGCCGCTGCTGCCGCTTGCCACGGAAGTGATCTGGCGTGGCCTGACCGGTGAGCGCTCGGTGCACCTGACCGACTGGCCGGAGGCCGGCGTGCTGCCCAAGGACCCGGATCTGGTCGCGGCGATGGACCAGGTGCGCGAGGTGTGCTCGGTCGGGTCCTCGCTGCGCAAGGCCAAGAAACTGCGCGTCCGCCTGCCGCTTCCCAAACTCACTGTGGCGGTGGAGAATCCGGACAGTCTGGCCCCGTTCGCCGAGCTGATCGCCGACGAGCTCAACGTCAAGCAGGTCGAATTGACCGACGATGTCCCGGCCTATGGACGGTTCGACCTGGCGGTCAACGCGCGGGTGGCAGGCCCGCGTATCGGCAAGGACGTCCAGGCTGCGATCAAGGCGGTCAAGGCGGGGGAGGGCGTGGTGAACCCCGACGGCACGCTCACCGCGGGCCCGGTGGTACTGCAGCCCGAGGAGTACACCTCGAAGTTGGTTGCCGCCGATCCGGAGTGGACCGCGGCGTTGCCCGACGGTACGGGCCTGGTGGTGCTGGACGGCACGGTGACCGAGGAACTGGAGGCCGAGGGCTGGGCGAAGGACCGGATCCGCGAACTGCAGGAGCTGCGCAAGTCGACGGGGCTTGAGGTTTCGGACCGGATCTTCGTGCAGATGTCGGTACCGGCGGACTACCTGGCGTGGGCACGCACGCACCGTGACCTCATCGCGGGCGAAATCCTGGCCACCAGTTTCGAATTCACCGATGTCGCCGACGGAGCAGAGATCGGCGACGGTGTCCGGGTGGAGATCACGAAGGCGTGACCGCGGGGGTCAGCCCCGGCTGACGCGCGCTGACCGCGACCCGAGCGACACCTCGTCACCCGGGCGCAGTTGGCGGCCGCGCCGCAGCTCCACGTCGCCGTTGACCGTCACCAAACCATCGGCGATCGCGGCCTTGGCGTCGGCGCCGCTGTCGATCAGCGCTGCGAGTTTGAGGAACTGCCCCAGGCGAATCGACTCGTCGCTGATCGGCACGTCATCCGGCTCCATGCTGGTCAGGCTAACGCCTTAGCATCGGCAGTCATGGAGGGCGCCGCATTCGGGGTTGCGAGCGGACGCTGGGTCCTGCACCTGGACATGGATGCGTTCTTCGCATCGGTCGAGCAGCTGACGCGGCCGACGCTGCGCGGACGGCCCGTGCTGGTCGGCGGCCTGGGCGGGCGTGGCGTCGTGGCCGGCGCGAGCTACGAGGCCCGGCGCTACGGCGCACGCTCGGCGATGCCGATGCACCAGGCCCGCAGACTCGTCGGTGCCCCCGCCGTCGTGCTTCCACCGCGCGGCGCGGTCTACGGCGTGGCCAGCCGTCGGGCGCTCGACACCGTGCGCAGTGTCGTCCCCGTACTCGAACAACTCTCGTTCGACGAAGCGTTCGGCGAACCGGCCGAACTGGTGGGTGCCGGTGCCGCCGATGTCGAGGTGTTCTGCCAGCATCTGCGCGCCAAGGTGCTGGCCGAGACCGGTCTGGTGGCCTCCGTCGGCGCGGGCTCGGGCAAGCAGATCGCCAAGATCGCGTCGGGGCTCGCCAAGCCCGACGGTATCCGCGTCGTGACTCGCGACGAGGAGGCCCTACTGCTCGAAGGCCTTCCGGTGCGCCGGCTGTGGGGGATCGGCCCGGTCGCCGAGGAGAAACTGCACCGGTTGGGCATCGAGACCGTCGGCGCGTTCGCGGCACTGTCGGACACCGAAGCCGCCAGCGTGCTCGGCACGACGATCGGCCCCGCACTGCACCGGCTGGCCCGCGGCATCGATGACCGGCCGGTGGCAGAACGGGCCGAGGCCAAGCAGATCAGCGCGGAATCGACGTTCCCAGAAGATCTCACGACCCTGGCACAGCTGCAGGACGCCATCGGCCCGATCGGTGAGCACGCCCATCGGCGCCTGGAGAAGGACGGCCGCGGGGCGCGCACGGTGACCGTCAAGCTGAAGAAATCCGACATGAGCACGCTGACCCGATCCGCCACGTTGGCGTACGCGACCACCGAGTCGGCCACACTCATCGGTACGGCGCGCCGGCTGCTGCTCGACCCTGTGGAAGTGGGCCCGATTCGCCTTGTCGGCGTTGGCTTTTCGGGATTGACCGACACCAGGCAAGAATCGCTGTTCCCGGATCTGGAGCAGCCGCAGGAGATAGCGGACACGCACCAGCCGGCGTACACGTCCGATCCCGGCGCGCCGGCCGCGCAGCCCGCGTCCGTCTGGCGGATCGGTGACGATGTCAGCCACCCCGACCACGGGCACGGCTGGGTGCAGGGCGCCGGCCACGGCGTGATGACGGTGCGGTTCGAGACCAGGGCGTCCGGACCCGGGCCTGCGCGCACGTTCGCCGATGACACGCCGGGGTTCACGCGCGCCAATCCGGTCGACAGCCTGGACTGGGCCGACTACCTCGATGGCCTTACCGACTACCAGAGCACGCCGTAGCCTGCCGACAGGATGAAGCCGTGCCGGCCGTAGGTCTTGCACGTCACCGTGCCCTGGTAGCCGACACCGCAACTGGCTCCCCAGTTCTCCAGTCGGTGCCCCTCGGGCAGGACGTCGACGTCGCGCGTGAACGACGGGTGGTCGGAGAACCGGTACGTCGCGGCGACGCCGCTGTTGACCACGGTCTGGTTCATGCCGGGCGGCGCGTCGATCGGCACCGCATCGCATCCCACCGGGCCGCCGTTGGGTCCGATGCCACAGGCCCGGCCGTCCGGCGTCTTGAAGAACACGCCGTAGAAGTCGGTGGGCGAGCTGTAGTGCCCTTGCGCGATGGGATAGCGGTCGATGTCGTCGGCGCCGACCGGCGGATCGGCCGCGGCGGCCGGTGCCGCGGCAAGCCCCAACACGCCGATCGCGGCAACTGCGATGAAGTGTTGGCGCATAGCTTTCATTGAACCGGCGACGTCAACCCCAGACATCCACGATCTCGGCAACCGGCCGGCCGGAAGCCAGTGCCGCCATCAATAAGACCCTGGCCTGTGCCGGCCTCAGCCGCGACATCACCACCGCCCCGGCGTCCACCAGGTCCCGGCCAGGCCCGTACTCCGGGCGGACCGGCCCGTCGGGCACGCGGGTGGACACCGCGACGACGACGCCGCCGCGACAGTGCCGTCGAACTCCGTCGATCAGCGACGTGCCGGCATTGCCCGAGCCCATCGCCTCCAGCACGACGCCGCGGGCCCCGGCCGCCACACCGGCGTCCAGTGCGGCGGTGTCTGCGCCGGGGTACGTGGCGACGGTGTCGACGCGCGGCGCATCCGCGGCAACCAGGGCGCCGAGGAAGGGACGCGTCTTCTGCGCGGAAACCTCCAACACGTCGCCATCGACGGTTCCCAGGCGGCTACCGGTGAACGCGGCAAGATCGCTCGTGGACCGCTTGCGCATACCGAGGGGCTGCCACACCGCGCCGGCGAAGCTAACCACGACGCCGAGACCGCGGGCCCGCGGGCTGGACGCCACAACCAGCGCGTCGCGCAGGTTGGCCGGTCCATCGCTGTCCGGCGCGTCGGAGCCGCGCTGGGCGCCGGTCAGGACGACGGGCACACTGCCGGCATAGGTGAGCTCCAGCCACAGCGCGGTCTCTTCCATGGTGTCGGTGCCGTGGGTCACCACGACGCCGTCCGCCGTTTCGGCAGCCGTCGCGACGGCGGCTCGGATACGGTCCCACTCGGCCGGCCCCAGCAGTGCGCTGTCTACCGTCATCAGGTCGATCACCTGCACGTTGCCCGCGGTCGGGAGGCCCGCCATGAGGTCGGCGCCATGGAGCGTCGGACGCCGTACGCCCGCGATGTCGGTGCTGGTCGATATGGTGCCGCCAGTGGTGATCACGACGATGTCAGCAGCCCGGGTCACGGTCGCGATTGTTCCGCACCGGCACTTTGGGATGATGGGGGAGTGACTGATGAAACGTCAGGGCCGGCGGAGCCGGTGACCGACGCACCCGGGGATGCCGAATCCCCTGCACCGCCCAGGCGTCGGCTACGCCTGCTGCTCACGGTCGCCGGAGTGGTGTTGTTCCTCGACGTCGTGACCAAGGTGCTCGCGGTGCGGCTCCTGACGCCCGGTCAGCCGGTGTCGATCATCGGCGACACCGTCACGTGGACCCTGGTGCGCAACTCGGGGGCGGCGTTCTCGATGGCCACCGGCTACACCTGGGTGCTGACGCTCATCGCGACCGGTGTGGTGATCGGAATCGTCTGGATGGGCCGGCGGCTCGTATCGCCATGGTGGGCGATCGGGCTCGGCATGATCCTGGGCGGCGCGACAGGCAATCTGGTCGACCGGTTCTTCCGCTCACCGGGCCCGCTGCGTGGCCATGTCGTCGATTTCTTCTCGGTCGGCTGGTGGCCGGTGTTCAACGTGGCCGACCCGTCGGTGGTGGGTGGCGCGATCCTGCTGGTGGCGCTCTCGCTGTTCGGGTTCGATTTCGACACGGTCGGTCGCCGGCGGCCGGATGCGCCGTCGGGCGCGGATGCGCAGCCCGCCGACCCCCCGGCGAAACCCGCCGGTGAGGTCGCCCAAACCGACGAATCGAGCACGGTCGGCCGCCAGGCCGAGCCCTCATAGTGGCCACCCGGTCGATGCCGGTCCCTGAGGGCCTGGCGGGCATGCGGGTCGACGCGGGCTTGGCCCGGTTGCTCGGCCTGTCCCGAACCGTCGTCGCGGCGCTCGCCGAGGAGGGCGGTGTCGACATCGACGGGGCACCGGCCGGTAAATCGGACAAGCTTGTCGCCGGGGCCTGGCTCGAGGTACGGCTACCGGAAGCGCCTGCACCGGTGGAGAACACCCCGGTCGACATCGAGGGCATGGAGATCCTGTACTCCGACGCCGACATCGTCGCGGTCGACAAACCGCCCGGGGTGGCCGCGCATGCCACGGTCGGCTGGCACGGCCCGACGGTGCTGGGCGGTTTGGCGGCCGCCGGCTTCCGGATCAGCACGTCCGGCATCCACGAGCGCCAAGGCATCGTGCACCGGCTCGATGTCGGCACGTCGGGCGTCATGGTCGTCGCGTTGTCGGAGCGCGCCTACACGGTGCTCAAACGCGCGTTCAAACAGCGCACGGTGGACAAGCGCTACCACGCGTTGGTGCAGGGCCACCCGGATCCGTCGAGCGGGACCATCGACGCGCCCATCGGCCGCCACCGCGGCCACGACTGGAAGTTCGCGGTCGTCGAGGGCGGCAGGCACAGCGTCACCCACTACGACACGCTCGAGGCGTTCCAGGCCGCGAGCCTGCTCGACATCGAACTGGAGACCGGGCGCACCCATCAGATCCGCGTGCACTTCGCGGCGCTGCACCATCCGTGTTGCGGCGACATCACCTACGGCGCCGACCCGACGCTGGCGAAAAAGCTTGGGCTCGAACGACAGTGGCTGCACGCCCGGTCGTTGGCGTTCGCCCACCCCGCCGACGGTCGCCGGATCGAGATCACCAGCCCGTACCCCGCGGACCTCCAGGACGCGCTCGACAAACTACGCAACCACCAGCTGTGAGCGACAGGCGGCGGTCCGGACTCCTGTTCGGCACGGGTGCCTATACCTGGTGGGGCCTGTGCCCGGGATTCTTCCTGCTGCTGCTTCCGGCCGGGCCGCTGGAGATCCTCGCGCACCGCATCGTGTGGAGCGCGGTGTTCCTGTTCCTGGTGGTCGTCGTGGCTCGCCGCCTGGGCGATCTACGCCGGCTCGGCGGGCGGACGTGGTTGCAGCTGGCGCTCGCGTCGGCGCTGGTGTCGGTGAACTGGGGCGTCTACATCTACGCCGTCACGCACGGACATGTGGTGGACGCCGCGCTCGGCTACTTCATCAACCCGTTGCTCAGTGTCGCGCTGGGCGTGCTCGTGTTCCGCGAGCGCATCACGCGCTGGCAGCTCGTCGCGCTGCTGCTGGCGGTCGCGGCCGTGGTGCTGCTGACCGTCGAAGTCGGCGCGCCGCCCTACATCGCGTTCGCGTTGGCGTTCAGCTGGGCTTTCTATGGGTTGGTCAAGAAAGTGGTCGTTGCCGACCCGCGGGTCTCCGTGGCGGTCGAGACGCTGATCGCACTGCCGATCGCCGGGGGCTATCTCGTCGCCCTGCAGGTTCTGGGCCAGGCGAACTTCGTCAACCACGGCACCGGTCACGCGTTGCTGCTGCTGTTGGCCGGACCGGTGACGGCGATTCCGTTGTTGCTGTTCGCGGCCGCCGCACAACGACTGCCGTTGGTCACGCTCGGGCTGTTGTTCTATCTCAACCCGGCGCTGCAGATGGCCTGGGGCGTACTGATCGGGCACGAGCCCATGCCGGTGGGCCGCTGGATCGGTTTCGCGCTGATCTGGCTCGCGTTGGCGATCATGGCGGTCGAGGCGTTGGCCCGGAGATCGCGAAGATCCGAAGACTCCGCGTCCGAGACTGTCGATCGGGTGGAGCCGGAATCGTCATCACGGTGACAGGCCGACAACGACGACCGCCGGCGCGCCCTGTCAGTCGCCGGGATTAGCGCCCAAGTTTGCCGGAAGGTCTATGTTGACGCCTCCGTAGCTATGTCATAGCGTTTGCTCATGACTGAAGCTGGGGGGCTTCGGCCCAGCCGCGGACCCGGTAGGCCGGTGGGTGCGGATTCCGCGCAGACACGGGCGACCATCAAGCGCGCGGGTTGCCAGATCATCAACGAACGCGGTTATGCGGCCTTGACCTTCCAGGAGATCGCCAAGCGCACCGGGCTCAGCAGGCCCACGTTGAACTACTACTTCGCGACCAGGGCGGCGCTGTACGACTCGCTGGTCGAGGATGCCGCGGGTGTCGTCAATCGGTGCATCGACCAGGCCGGAAAACACGACGCGCCGCTGAACCGCTTGGGCGCCTTGGTCGATGCGCTGGTCGACGTGTGGCATCGCGACCCGACGATGGTCGCGTTCCTGGTGAGCGCGCGCCTGGAAGCCGGACGCAATCCCGCTCTGCCGAACGCGTCGGTTTCGGCGATCCGGGGGTTCCTCGACGACGTCGTCGCGCACGCCATCGCGCGCGACGAACTGCCGCCGCACACCCAGCCGGGACCGATCGCCGAACTTCTGCACGCGATCCTGTGGGGTGTCGGCGCCTGGGCGGGATGTGGGCGTGTTCCGAACCCTCGATTGATAACCAGGCAACTTGATCAAGTACTCGGCAGGGGATTGCTGGCAGACGCCGAACGGGGGATCTGAACAGCCGGCAAAGACACGCGATCCGACACGCCCGGATGTGTCGGTGGGGCGCAATAGACTGGCGTGCCTATGAGCGGTTCATCTTCGCGGTCCTTCGTGCACCTGCATAACCACACCGAGTACTCCATGCTGGACGGCGCCGCGAAGATCACCCCGATGCTGGCCGAGGCGCAGCGGTTGGGCATGTCCGCGATCGGCATGACCGACCACGGAAACATGTTCGGCGCCAGCGAGTTCTACAACTCGGCGACCAAGGCCGGGATCAAGCCGATCATCGGTGTCGAGGCCTACATCGCCCCCGGTTCCCGGTTCGACACCAAGCGGGTCCAGTGGGGCGATCCGAGCCAGAAGGGCGACGACGTCTCGGGCAGCGGCGCCTATACGCACATGACGATGGTCGCCGAGAACGCCACGGGCCTGCGCAACCTGTTCAAGCTGTCGTCGCTGGCCTCGTTCGAAGGACAGCTCGGCAAGTGGTCGCGCATGGACGCCGAGCTCATCGCCGAACACGCCGAGGGCATCATCGCCACGACCGGCTGCCCGTCCGGCGAGGTGCAGACGCGGCTGCGGCTCGGCCACCGGCAGGAGGCGCTCGAGGCCGCCGCGAAGTGGCGCGACATCTTCGGCAAGGAGAACTTCTTCCTGGAGTTGATGGACCACGGCCTCGACATCGAGCGCCGGGTCCGCGAGGGCCTGCTGGAGATCGGGCAGAAGCTCGGCATCCCGCCACTGGCGACCAACGACTGCCATTACGTGACGCGCGAAGCATCGCAGAACCACGAAGCCCTGCTGTGCATCCAGACCGGCAAGACGCTGTCGGACCCGAACCGGTTCAAGTTCGACGGCGACGGCTACTACCTCAAATCGGCCGAGGAGATGCGGGCGCTGTGGGACTCCCAGGTGCCGGGCGCGTGCGACGCGACGGTGCTCATCGGCGAACGCGTGCAGTCCTACGCCGAGGTGTGGGAGCCGACCGACCGGATGCCGGTGTTCCCGGTGCCCGACGGGCACGATCAGGCTTCCTGGCTGACGCACGAGGTGACGGCGGGTCTGCAGCGGCGCTTCCGCGGTGACGCGGTGCCTGCCGAGTACACCGAGCGCGCGGCCTACGAGATCAAGGTCATCTGCGACAAGGGCTTCCCGTCGTACTTCCTGATCGTGGCCGACCTGATCAACTACGCGCGTTCGGTGGACATCCGGGTGGGGCCCGGCCGTGGCTCGGCAGCCGGGTCGCTCGTCGCCTACGCGCTGGGCATCACCAACATCGACCCGATCCCGCACGGGCTGCTGTTCGAGCGCTTCCTCAACCCGGAGCGCCCGTCCGCCCCCGATATCGACATCGACTTCGACGACCGCCGCCGCGGCGAGATGCTGCGCTACGCGGCCAACAAGTGGGGCAGCGACCGGGTCGCCCAGGTCATCACGTTCGGCACGATCAAAACCAAAGCGGCGCTGAAGGACTCGGCACGGGTGCACTACGGGCAGCCGGGCTTCGCGATCGCCGACCGGATCACCAAGGCACTGCCGCCGCCGATCATGGCCAAGGACATCCCGGTGTCGGGGATCACCGATCCGAACCACGAGCGGTACAAAGAAGCCGCCGAGGTCCGGGCTCTGATCGACACCGATCCGGATGTGCGCACCATCTTCGAGACGGCACGTGGCCTGGAAGGCCTGGTCCGCAACGCGGGTGTGCACGCGTGCGCGGTGATCATGAGCTCCGAGCCGCTCATCGACGCGATCCCGCTGTGGAAGCGGCCGCAGGACGGCGCCATCATCACCGGCTGGGACTATCCGTCGTGCGAGGCCATCGGCCTGCTCAAGATGGACTTCCTGGGCCTGCGCAACCTGACGATCATCGGTGACTGCATCGAGAACATCAAAGCCAACCGCGGCATCGACCTGGATCTCGAGACGCTGCCGTTCGACGACCCGGCGGCCTACGAACTGCTGGGCCGTGGCGACACCCTCGGCGTGTTCCAGCTCGACGGTGGCCCCATGCGGGACCTGCTGCGCCGTATGCAGCCCACCGGCTTCAACGACATCGTGGCAGTCCTGGCGCTGTACCGCCCCGGCCCGATGGGCATGAACGCCCACAACGACTACGCCGATCGCAAGAACGGCCGACAGGCCATCAAACCGATCCACCCCGAGCTGGAGGAGCCGCTCAAGGACATCCTGGCCGAGACCTACGGCCTGATCGTCTACCAAGAGCAGATCATGTTCATCGCGCAGAAGGTCGCCTCCTACACGATGGGCAAGGCCGACGCGCTGCGTAAGGCCATGGGTAAAAAGAAGCTCGAGGTGCTCGAAGCCGAGTACAAGGGCTTCAAGGAGGGCATGACCGCCAACGGATTCTCCGAAGGCGCGGTGAAAGCACTGTGGGACACCATCCTTCCGTTCGCCGGCTACGCGTTCAACAAATCGCACGCCGCCGGCTACGGTCTGGTGTCCTACTGGACGGCGTACCTCAAGGCGAACTATCCCGCCGAGTACATGGCCGGTCTGCTCACCTCGGTGGGTGACGACAAGGACAAGGCCGCGGTCTACCTGGCCGATTGCCGCCGGCTCGGCATCACCGTGCTGCCGCCCGATGTCAACGAGTCGGTGCAGAACTTCGCCTCGGTGGGCGACGACATCCGGTTCGGGCTCGGCGCCATTCGTAACGTCGGCGCGAACGTCGTTGCGTCGCTTATCAATACCCGCACCGAAAAGGGCAAGTTCACCGACTTCTCGGACTACCTCAACAAGATCGACATCGCCGCCTGCAACAAGAAGGTCACCGAATCGCTGATCAAGGCGGGCGCGTTCGATTCGCTCGGGCATCCGCGCAAGGGCCTGTTCCTGGTGCACACCGACGCCGTCGATTCGGTGCTCGGCACCAAGAAGGCCGAGGCGATGGGTCAGTTCGACCTGTTCGGCGGGGATGGGGCGGACACCGACACCGGGTACTCTGCGTTCGCGATCAAAGTTCCCGAAGAGGAGTGGGAGGACAAGCACAAGCTGGCGCTCGAACGCGAGATGCTCGGCCTGTACGTGTCCGGGCACCCGCTCAACGGCGTCGCGCACCTGCTGGCCAATCAAGTCGACACTCAGATCCCGGCCATCCTCGACGGTGACGTCGCCAATGACGCGCAGGTGCTGGTCGGCGGCATCCTGGCCTCGGTCAACCGACGGGTCAACAAGAACGGGTTGCCCTGGGCCTCAGCGCAACTCGAAGATCTCACCGGTGGCATCGAGGTGCTGTTCTTCCCGCAGACGTACTCGTTGTTCGGCGCCGAGATCGCCGACGACGTCGTGGTTCTGGTCAAGGCGAAGGTCGCCGCACGCGACGACCGGATCGCGTTGATCGCCCACGAACTGGTGGTCCCGGACTTCACGAGCGCCCAGGCGGACCGGCCGCTCGCGGTGAGTCTGCCGACCCGGCAATGCACGATCGACAAGGTGAGTGCGCTCAAACAGGTGCTGGCCAACCACCCGGGCACCGCGCAGGTGCACCTGCGGCTGATCAGTGGCGAGCGGATCACCACGCTCGAGCTCGATCAGTCGCTGCGGGTCACCCCGTCGTCGGCGCTGATGGGCGATCTCAAGGCGCTGTTGGGCCCGGGCTGCCTCGGTTAGGCGGCGCTTGCGCCGACACTACGGCTTATGACGAGAATCCACCGATTTCTGTCTCAGAGCGTAGTTTCGGCGCCTCACCCGTCGAGGTCGATGCGGACGATCGCGCTGTCGGGCCACACGTTCCGATCGTGGGCACGCCGCAGCTTTTCGCGCAGCGGCAGATCGCGGTGCACGTTGGTGACGCCGGGGATCTTCAGCACCGGCACGACGTTCCATTGCCAGCCATAACGGCGATGCAGGGCCCGGTTGCCGCGTTGCGCCTCGGCGCCGGTCAGCACGGTGGCACGTCCGGTCACCCGATCTGTGCCCGTCACGCGGCCCTTGTAGTCGCATGGCACGAGTTCGACATCGGGCCGCGCCGTGATCCGTCGCGTCTTGGGCCCGATCTTGGTGCGGAACAACATCGTTCGGCCCTCCAGTACGAACCAGATCGGGGTGTCGACGGCTGTGCCGTCGCGGCGGTACGTGCGAAGGAGTGCGTAGCGGGACCGGCGCAGGGTGTCGAGCGTGCTTCCAGTGAGTGGCATGTGTCCAAGTCAACGACTTAGAGTTGACTCTAAGTCAAGCCCTGGATCGAGGAGGTCGCGATGACCCAACGCCTGACGATCGGGGAGGTGGCGCGTCGTACGGGCGTCGCGCAGACGACGCTGCGTTACTACGAGCGGGTCGGTCTCATCCCGCCCCCCGAGCGCGCCGGCGGCCAGCGGCGCTACCAAGAATCGGTCCTGGTGCGGCTTGAGGTGATTCGGCTGTGCAAGGCGGCCGGCTTCTCACTCGACGAGATCACCGTGTTGATGGCAGACGTCACCCCGGGCCGGCCGCGGGCGCGGGCCCTGGCGGAGGCGAAGCTCACCGAGATCGATGCGCAGATGCGGTCGCTGGCTCGTGCCAGGGACATCATCGAATGGGGTATGAAGTGCACCTGCCCGTCAATTGACTCGTGCACGTGCGGAATTCACGACGCTGTGCCGGCCTGAGCGCGCATCCCACGGACGACGCTCACAAGCTCGGCAAGCATCGCCGGGTGCGGGTCGGGTGCGCCGATCCGGAGGATGACGTGCCGCGCGCCCGCCTCGACATACCGGTTGAGCCAGTCGGCGCATTCGGCGACCGACCCACCGTGGTACGCCTGAATCTCCCGCATGGCGTCCAACGGCTGACGGTAGTAGGCGCGGGCGTGAGAATCGAGTTCGGTGTGCGCACGGGCCCGGTCGGCGTTGATGTTGACGGTGGCATACAGGGCAGGCGTCACCGATCGCGTGGCCCGCTCGCGGATTCGGTCCCAGGCTCGGGCATACGCGCCGGCATCGGGAAGGTACGGTAGCCAGCCGTCGTAGTGGTCGGCAACGCGCGCGATCACGCCATCGGTGTCACCGCCGGCCCGCCACAGCGGTGGACCACCGGGCCGTGCCGGTGGTAGCGCCCCGTCGAGATCGTCGACCTGCCAGTAGCGGCCGCTGAATCGACCCGTGCCGGTCCATGCCTGCCGCCATAGAGCGACGGCCTCGTCGAGCCGAGCGGCCCGCGCGCTGAACGGCATTGACACCGCATCGAATTCACGTCGGCTCTCGGGAACAGGTGCGCCCGAACCGAGCCCGAGCACCAGACGCCCACCGGACAACTGGTCGACGGTCGCGGCCTGCGCAGCCGTCAACAGCGGCGGACGCAGGGGACCGATCAGCGCCGCAGTACCGAGGGTGATCCGGCTCGTGACCGCACTGACAGCAGCGAGCAGTGACAGCGGTTCGACCCGGGTGCGGGCCAGCAGGGAGTCGCCGGTCCAGACCGAGTCGAAACCGTAATCCTCTGCGGTACGAGCGAATTCCACGAGTCCTGCGGCGTCGTGCCGCCCGGTCATGGCCGTTTCGCGGCTGGGCAGCATGATTCCGATGCGCAAGGTCACGCTTTGACGATCACTCGAGCCCGTTCCGCCGTCGATTACCCCGCGGGTAATGGCAGCATCGCGGCCTCACGCCACCACGTCGACTTGTGCGTTCGGCCCGGTGGTCTCCTTGACCCAGACGATTACCGTCACAAGGGTGATGGCTGCGGCGAGCATCAAATAGAAGGCCGGCGCGGGCGTGTAGCCCGACACCGCCGTGAGCCAGGCTGCGATGTAGGGCGCAGTACCGCCGAGCAGGCTGACCACGATGTTGTACGGGATCGCGATCGCACCGGTGCGGATGCGCGACGGGAAGAGCTCAGCCATGCTGGCGTTGACCGCGCCGTCGTACGCGGCGAGCGGCAGTCCGAGGACCACCATCGCGAGCACCGCCAGCACGGCGTTTCCGAGGGTCATCAGGACGAGTGCGGGCCAGGCCAAGGCGATCAGACCGGCAGCGCCGAGGATCATCACCGGCTTGCGGCCGACCCGGTCCGACAGCAGCCCTGCCACCGGAATGCACAAGGCCACCACCGCCATACAGATCGTCGACGCTGTGAACGACTCGGCCGCGCTGAAGTGAAGAGTGCGGCTGAGGTGGCTGACCATGTACGTCTGCAACACCCAGTGTGCGACGCCTTTGAGGACAATCACCCCACCGAGGATCAGCATCGCCTTGCGGCCGGTTCGAAAGGTCTCCTTCAGCGGTGACGCGGCGACCTCGCCGGATTCTTCGAGCCGGATGAACTCCGGTGTGTCATCGAGTCTCATCCGGAGATAAAGCCCGGCGATCCCGAGCGGAAGGGCGATCAAGAACGGAATGCGCCAGGCGAACTCGGTCAACTGTTCGTCGCCGAAGATCAGGGTCAGAATCAGTGCCAGGCCGGCCCCCGCCACGAATGCGACGAATCCGATGCTCGCCCCGAAGCTCGTGTAGAAGCCGCGCCGGTTTCGGGGCGCGTACTCGAAGAGCAGGCCTACCGAGCTGGACGTTTCACCACCCGCGGCGAATCCCTGTACCAGACGCGCCACGATGAGCAGCATCGGTGCCAGCGCACCGATGCTCGCGTAGGTCGGCAGCACGCCGATCGCGAACGTGGCGACGGAGGTCACGATGACGGTGATCGCGAGGACGCGGTTGCGGCCGATGCGGTCTGCGAGCGGACCGAAGTAGAGGGCGCCGAGCGGCCGGATCGCGAACCCGACGGCAAAGATGGCGAAGGTCGACAGGATGGCCGAGGTCGGGTCGCCCTTCGCGAAGAAGTTGGAGGCGATGACAGATGACAAAGTTCCGTAGATACCGATGTCGAACCACTCGACGAAGTTGCCGATCGTGCCGGCGATCAGTACCCGCCGGGAGGGAGTTGTCGCCGGTGCGGCGTCGGCGTTGAGGTGGGTCGGGGCTGGCATGTGAACTCCGTCGTTCGTTGTCATGGATGTGAGGGGACAGTCGGGGTGTGGCCCAAGTAGCCGAGACTCGCGCTCACGGAGTCAGCGGCCTCGATGACAATTGCGCCGAGGGCCGCCTCGCGCTCGGACAAGCTGATGGCGGACAGGGCGCCCGACACCGAAAGCGCCGCGACGATTTCGCCGGTGTGGTCTCGGACAGGGGCGGCGATACAGGCGCGGCCCAGCGCCAGCTCCTCGACTTCGGTCGCGTAACCGCGTGTGGCACAACGCCGTAGATCGTCGTCGAGCGCATCGTGATCGGTGATCGTGCGGCTGGTGTAGGCCGCCAGTGGCCCGGCGCCGAGTAGCTCAACCCGGTAGGCGCGGGAAAGCTCAAGTATCAGGCACTTGCCCATTGCCGTCGCATGCAACGGATTGCGTTGCCCCAGAAGTGAATAGGACTTGTGCGCAAGCGGCCCTTCCACGTTCTGCAGATAGAAGAGCGAGTCGCCGCGGCGGACCGCGACATTGGCGCCGAGGCCCAGCTCCCAGGCAAGTCGCTGGGTGACGGCCCTGGACTGCCGGTAGACGGGCTCATTGTTGAGCGCAACCCCGGCCATCGCAATCACCGCCGGGCCTAGTTCGTAGAGCTGGCTGACCGGATCGCGCTTGACCAGCTCCACCGTTTCCAGCGTCGCCAGCAGTCGCGATGCTGTCGAGAGCCCGAGGTCCAGCGCGGAGGCAACATCCGAGACCCGGAGGGCCGGGCTTCTTCCGGTGAACAGTCGGAGCACCGCTGCTGCTCGTTCGACGCTCTGGTTTCCACTTTTCTCCACTGCCATGCGCCAAATATTGGCAGTGAGTTGCATCATATGCAAGCCTCTTGCAAAGATGGTGGCTGTCAATGAGATGGAACGGAGTTGCCGGTGCGCATTGCCGAAGTGACCACCTACGTGTTGAAACAGCGAGGTGAGCGGGCCTACCTGGGCGCCATGGACGACGGCGCGGAGCTCACCGCCGAGGAGGGCTACGTGGTGCGCAAACCATGGCGAAGCCTGTATTCCGGCCGGTTCGAGACCATGCTCGTCGCGGTGCGAGCGGACGATGGGCAGGTCGGCTGGGGGGAGGCACTGGCGCCCGTCGGCCCGGAGATCGCGGCCGTGGTCGTCGACCGGTTGATCGCACCACAACTGGTCGGCCAGGACCCACGGCAGGTCCGCCCGATCTGGGAGCGCTTGCGCAACCTGATGCGCGAGCGAGGTCACCTCGGCGGGCACCAGGCCGACGCGCTTGCAGCGGTCGACATCGCGCTGTGGGACCTGCACGGCAAGGTCACCGGGCTCTCAGTCAGCCAGTTGTTGGGCGGGGCGCACCGCGAGCGGGTGCCCGCATACGTCTCCGGCCTACCTGAACCGACGGACGAGGGCCGGGCCGCGCTCGCAGCCCGTTGGGAGCAAGCCGGCGCGCGGATGGTCAAGCTCGCCTTGGGCAAGGGGGTGGGGGCCGACCTCGCGACCTTCGACGCGGTCGCGGCGGCAGCCCCCGGCCTGCGTATCGCCGTGGACGCACACTGGGCGTACCGGATCGGCGAAGCGGTCACCCTCGGACGCGAACTCGACTCGCGGGGCGCGGTGTTCCTCGAGGCGCCGCTGGCCCCGGAAGACGTTGCCGGACACCGCGAGCTGGCTGAGCGGATCACGACGCCGATCGCAGTCGGTGAGTCAATGCGCCATCGCTACGAGTTCGCCGACTGGCTTACTCGCCGTGCGCTGCGCATCGCGCAGCCTGACGTCGCGCGTACCGGAATCACGGAAGCCGTCGCGATCGCCGAGCTCGCATCGGCATTCCATGTTCCGCTCGCATACCACCACTCGGTCGGGTTGGGTATCGCGCTCGCGACCGGAATACATGTCAGCGCCGCCACGCCCGACTGCCCGTACTTCGAATTTCAGCCGGACACCGTGCCCGTCGCGCAGCGGATCCTGCGCACGCCGATAGATGCCGGCCCGACCGGGTTCGCGGTACCCACCGGCCCCGGCTTGGGCATCGACGTCGATGTCGACCTGGTAGCCCATCTCGCAGAGGAGAACTGAGCAGTGCACACATCCCGGCCCGCCCCCACCGGTCTCGTCCCGATTCTGGCGACCCCGTTCGACCCGGACGGACAGCTCGATCTGGCGTCGCTGAGGTCGCTCATCGAGTTTCAGATGCGCTGCGGCGTGGATGGTCTCGCGGTCTTCGGGATGGCCAGCGAAGGGTTCGCCCTCACGCGTGCCGAGCGCGCCGCGATCCTGCGTGAAGTCCGTGCGGTCGCCGGAAGTGAACTTCCGCTCGTCGCCGGGGTGAACGCCACCAGCACCGTCACGGCACTCGAGATGGCCGAAGAGGCCGTCGAAGGGGGAGCCGACCATCTGATGGTGCTTCCGCCGTACCTGGCCAAGCCGTCGCAGGAGCAGGTGTGGGAGTTCGTCACCGAAGTGGCGGCCACCGCGGGCGTTCCCGTCATGGTGCAGGATGCCCCCGGTGTGACGGGGGTCAACATCGGTGTCGCGCAGATCGTCAAGCTCGCCGCGGTTCCGGGAATAGCGTCGGTCAAGGTGGAAGCCCCTCCCACTCCAGTGAAGATCGCCGCAATCGTCGCGGCTACGGCGACGGACTTCGCGGTCCTCGGCGGTCAGAACGCTCAGGACCTGATCGAGGAGTACGACAACGGCGCGGTCGGCACCATGCCGGCCTGCGAGTTCTCCGACCATCTGCGTGCCGTGCTCGACGCTTTCTCGGCCGGCAGGCGCGCCGAGGCTCGTGCCGCGTTCGACCGGCTGCAGCCACTGATTCGGTTAGGCGTGCGCCCTGGTCAGGCATGGTCGGTGCACAAGCACGTTCTGGTGCGGCGGGGGATCATCGCCTCGGAAAGGGTACGGCTGCCCGCCCGGCCACTTGACGCCGTCACCCAGAAGGCGCTCGATGAGGTGCTTGCCGGGCTGACAATCGACGCAGATTGCTGACAGATCACCCGGCCAGATCAGAACCGGTAACGGAGAATTCGCGCCTTGCGGGCCGCCGTTCTGCTTCTCGCGCTGAGCCTGGTGGCCACCCGTAGCCAACCCGGGAACCGATCGACTTCGGGAGCGCGGGTGAGGCTCGCCTCCTCGACCAGGCTCAGTCTCGGGTTCCAGGTCTCCGGGTGGTGTGCATCCTTGAATCCCGGGTAGCCCCACTGGCTTCCGACGTCCTTGAACATCTTCTGCGGATACAGCTTGATGGCCGCACGGCTCACCCAGCCGATGCGTCCGTAGTCGTTGAACGCCAGTTCACCAGAAGCGAAGTGGTCGGTGACGGTCCGCAGGACGCTCACGATGACCGGCTCGCTGAGAAACGCGAACAGGCCGTCGGCCACCACCATGGTGGGGCGGTCGGCCGGGATGCCGGCCGGCCACCGGTTGTCGGCGAGCGACGCGGCTATGCAATGCGAATGCGCATGCAGCGGAAGAACCTGCTCGCGTAACGCGGTGATCCCGGGGAGATCGACGTTGTACCAGTCGACCGTGTCCGGCGGTGATACGCGATACAGACCGCTGTCGAGCCCGCCACCGAGGTCAACCACAACCGCGTCCGGGTGTTCGACGACGAATGCGCGCAACCGGTCGTCGAGCATCTTTGCGCGGAGCGCGGTTTGGCACACCACGCTGGTCTGGACTCCAAGGCCCGCGAAGTCGTAGTCGATCTGACCGACGACGTCGGCGGCGAGCGTATCGCCGAGGATCGGGCGCGCCCACCGGCTGTCGAGTGCGCGGGCATAGACCGTGAGAAATGCCGTCTGCTCGACTGGCGACAAGTGCGCGGTTGCAAGTCCCATAGGTCAGAACCTACACCTCATCGTCGACTGAACGGTGCGCCTAATCTGTTCAGCCCCTTGGGATTCCACGTCCTGCTTGCTTCGGAGGGGATGGAGGAGCACTGGGCTGGCCTACCCTGTACACATGCGGAGCCGACACATAAGCGTGTGGATCGAAGCCTCACCCGATGCGGTTTACGCGTTCGCCGCCGATCCGCACCAGATGACGCGGTGGGCGGCCGGGCTCGCCCAAGGCGGCCTACGCCTCACGGCGGACGGATGGGTCGCCGATTCCCCGATGGGGGAGGTGAGCGTCGAATTCACACCGCCCAACACTTATGGCGTGCTCGACCATGTCGTGCGATTGCCGTCGGGCGAAACGGTCTACAACCCGATGCGGGTGTTGCCTGCCGGTGTGGGGGAGGCGCGGTGCGAGGTCGTGTTCACAGTGCGGCAGCGACCAGGGATGTCCGACGAGGAATTCGACGCGGACGCCGCAGCGGTGGCCGCTGACCTGGAGACGCTGCGCGGCCTGCTCGAAAGTTAGCGGTCCGACGACGAGAAGGTGCCGAGGGCCAGCCACACCACGGTGGCGGCCGCGGCGCCCGACAGAACCGCGGGAGCGGCGCTCAAGGTCGCGAGACCCACGAGAACCAGAACGATGGCGCCGACGGCGAGGGCGATGACCTTGTAGGCAGGCCAGGGCACCCCGGCGATGGAGATCTCGCGGTCGGCCCGGGAGGTGGCGCTGCGAAAGTTCCCGGCTGCGGTCATGTGTACAACGATAGCTCGCAAGAATGATTTCGGCCAGCCGAAACCCTGAATGAGGATCATCACTTCAGGTTGTGAGCCTAGGCTGGCGTCATGCCTCTGACCGGAGAATATGAGCCGAGCACGTCGGATTGGGCCAGGGAGAACGCGGAGACCTACATGGCTTCCGGCGGCACCCAGGGCACCGAATTGCAGGGCAGGCCGGTGATCCTGCTGACCACCGTCGGCGCCAAGACCGGCAAGATCCGCAAGACGCCGCTCATGCGGGTCGAGCACGACGGCCAGTACGCGGTCGTGGCCTCGCTGGGTGGCGCACCGAAGAACCCGGTCTGGTACTACAACGTCAAGAAGAACCCGCACGTAGAACTGCAGGACGGCGCCGCCGTCGGCGACTACGAGGCCCGCGAGGTCTTCGGCGACGAGAAGGCCGTGTGGTGGGAGCGCGCGGTGGCGGCTTTTCCCGACTACGCCGATTACCAAATGAAGACCGAGCGCCAGATTCCGGTGTTTGTCCTGACCCCGATTAAGTGAAAACGCTGGCCAGTGGCACTATTGATCGGTGACTGCCGAACTGAGCAAAGACTCCCGAGTGGCGCCGCTTACCGCGGCTGACATCGACGAGGCTGCTCAGCGAATTTCGGGTGTGGTTACCCGCAGCCCCCTGCAGATCAGCGAGCGGTTGTCGGAGGCCACCGGCGCGACCGTGTACCTCAAGCGCGAGGATCTCCAGGCCGTGCGCTCGTACAAGGTGCGCGGGGCGTTCAACCTGATGGCGCAGCTGTCGGCCGATGAACTCGCCGCAGGCGTCGTGTGTTCATCGGCAGGCAATCACGCGCAGGGCTTCGCGATGGCCTGCCGATCGATGAAGACCCACGGCCGGGTGTATGTGCCGGCCAAGACCCCGAAGCAGAAGCGCGACCGCATCCGCTACCACGGTCGCGAGTTCATCGAGCTCATCGCCGTCGGATCGACCTACGACCTGGCCGCGGCCGCCGCACTCGACGACGTCGCCCGAACCGGCGCGACGCTGGTTCCGCCGTATGACGATGTGCGCACGATGGCCGGCCAGGGCACCATCGCCGCAGAGCTGCTCGACCAGCTCGACGGCGAGCCCGACCTGGTGATCGTGCCGGTCGGTGGCGGCGGCTGCATCGCCGGTATGACGACATACTTGGCCGAGCGCACGACGGGCACCGCGGTGCTGGGGGTGGAACCCGCCGGGGCCGCGTCGATGATCGCCGCACTCTCGGCCGGTGAGCCGGTGACGCTGGAGCATGTCGATCAGTTCGTGGACGGCGCGGCCGTCGCGCGCGCCGGTGCTCTGCCGTACGCCGCTCTCGCCGCGGCCGGAAACATGGTGTCGATCACCACCGTCGACGAGGGCGCGGTCTGCACCGCCATGCTCGACCTGTACCAGAACGAGGGCATCATCGCCGAGCCCGCGGGTGCGCTGTCGGTCGCCGCGTTGTTGGAGGCCGACATCGAACCCGGATCGACGGTCGTGTGCCTGATCTCCGGCGGCAACAACGACGTGACCCGCTACAACGAGGTGCTGGAGCGCTCACTGGTTCATCTGGGCCTCAAGCACTATTTCCTCGTCGATTTCCCTCAGGAGCCTGGGGCGCTGCGTCGCTTCCTCGACGAGATCCTCGGCCCCGGCGACGACGTCACACTGTTCGAGTACGTCAAGCGCAACAACCGGGAGACGGGCGAGGCGCTGTGCGGCATCGAGTTGAGCTCGGCGGCCGATCTGGAAGGTCTGCTTGCGCGCATGGAGGCGTCGGATATCCACGTCGAGCTGCTCGAGCCGGGTTCGCCGACGTACCGCTATCTCACCTGAGGTCAGGTCCCGCTCAGTCGGTCGACAACGGGTTGACCGTTCGCAGAATCGCGAAACTGTGCCCGCCGAGTACCGTCATCCCCGACTCCGTACCGGGTTCGTCCCACGCCAGCACCACCTCGCCGGTGACCGGTATCTTCACGGCCTCGGCGCCGAGGTTGCACGCGATCGACAGGGCCCCGCGCTGCATGACGATCCAGCGCTGTGCCTCGTCGAACTCGATCCGCATGTGATCGAGCCACGGATCGGCCAGATCGGGCTCGGTCTTGCGAAGGGCGATCAGGCGGCGGTAGATGGCGTGCAACCTGCCGTGCTCGCCCTCGCCGACCTCGTCCCAGTTCAGCTTGGACCGTTGGAATGTCGCCGGATCCTGCGGGTCGGGTATCTCGTCGGCATCCCAGCCGTGTTCGGCGAACTCGGCCTTGCGGCCCTCGGCGGTCGCGCGGGCCAGCTCCGGTTCGGGGTGGGAGCTGAAGAACTGGAACGGCGAGGACGAACCCCACTCCTCGCCCATGAAAAGCATCGCGGTGTAAGGCGATCCGAGTGCCAACGCGGCTTTGACGGCGAGCTGACCGAAGGTCAGTCGCTGGGACGGGCGGTCGCCGACCGCGCGGTTGCCCACCTGGTCGTGGGTGAGGGTGTAGGCAAGCAGCCGGGTGGCCGGGATGGTGGTGGTGTCGAGTGGGCGCCCATGTCTGCGGTGCCGGAACGACGAATACGTCCCGGCGTGGAAGTAGCCGTTCTTGAGCGTGGTCGCCAACGTCTGCAGTGAGCCGAAATCGGCGTAATAACCTTGCCGTTCACCCGATACCGCGGTGTGGATGGCGTGGTGGATGTCGTCGTCCCACTGCGCGGTCAAGCCGTATCCGCCGCGGTCGCGCGGCGTGATCAGGCGGGGATCGTTGAGATCGCTCTCCGCGATCAACGACAGCGGTCTGCCGAGTTGCTCGGCGAGCGTGTCGGTTTCGGCGGACAGTTCTTCGAGGATGTGGATCGCGGTGTTGTCCATCAGGGCATGCACGGCGTCCAATCGCAGCCCGTCGGCGTGGAAGTCGCGCATCCAGCGCAACGCGCACTCGATGATGTAGGTGCGCACCTCGTCGGCGTCGGCATCGGACAGGTTGATCGAGCTTCCCCATGGATTCTCACCGGCGGAGAAGTAGGGGCCGAACCGCGGCAGGTAGTTGCCCGACGGGCCCAGATGGTTGAACACCGCGTCGATGAGGACGCCGAGTCCGCGGGCATGGCACGCGTCGATCAACCTGACCAGTCCGTCGGGGCCGCCGTACGGTTCGTGCACCGCGTACCACAGCACCCCGTCGTACCCCCAGCCGTGTGTTCCGCTGAAGGCGTTGACGGGCATCAACTCGACGAAGTCGACGCCCAGATCCACCAGGTAGTCCAGCTTTTCGATCGCGGAGTCGAACGTGCCCTCAGGCGTGAACGTGCCGGTGTGCAGTTCGTAGATCACCGCACCGGCGATGGACTTACCCGCCCACCCCGCGTCGGTCCAGGCGCCGGGGGCGGGCTGCCACAGTTGTGAGCGTTCATGAACGCCGTCGGGTTGCCGTGGTGAGCGCGGGTCGGGGAGCACCTTCGGATCGTCGTCGAGGACGAATCCGTACCGGGCGTCGTCGGGGCAGGTCACCTCGGCCCGCCACCACCCGTCGTCCGACCGGGTCATCTCGTGCATGGTGCCGTCGACGTCGAGCCGGACGATGCGCGGGTTCGGCGCCCACACGGCGAATTCGGTCATGGTTCGCGCTCCAGCAGTGCGACCGGCAGGTTCGCGAACAGGTCGGCGGCGAGTACCGTTCCCGTCCACCGTTGCCCGCTGAGGCGGTCCAGCCAATCTCCGTCAGGAAGAGTCAAAACCGTGTCGCCCCAGCCGGTTTCGGCCAATCCGACGGTCCACCGGCTGACAGCCACGACGACGTCGGCGCCGCGCTGGTAGGACACCAGATGCGGCGCGGCCGTACCGGCGGCCTGCAGCGGCGTGTACCCGGCGGAGCGGAAGATGTCGGGCCGTTCGCGGCGGAGCCGCAGCGCGGCGCTGGTCACCCGGATCTTGGGATCGGTGAACTCCTGCAGTGCGATACGGCGGGCGGCGTAGTCGACCGGACGACGATTGTCCGGGTCGACAAGACTGTCCTCGGCCAGTTCGGTGCCCTGGTAGACATCCGGGATACCGGGAGCGGTCAGTTGGATGAGCTTCTGCGCCAGGCTGTCACTGCGCGCGTGCTCGTCGAGTTGCGCGACGAGTTCGGTCAACCCGGCGGCGACCGGTCCGTCGAGCACCGAGTCCAGCCAGCGGTGAACCTCATCCTCGAATGCCGAATCGGGGTCGTGCCATGACGTTTTGGTGGCAGCCTCGCGCATCGCCTTCTCGGCGTAGGATTGCAGCCTGTCACGCAGCTCGGTGGTGACCTTGCCATCGGTCGGCCACACCCCGAACATGTTCTGCCACAAGAACAACGCGGTCGCGGCATCCGGCGGGGGAGCGAGCGCGGTCCACTGGTCGATCAACTCCGACCACAGCGTCGGGACTTGGGACAGCACGCCGATGCGGGCGCGGACGTCCTCACCGCGCTTGGTGTCGTGAGTGGTCAGCGTCGTCATCGCGGTCGGCCACATGGCCGCGCGGGTGGCGGCCCGCTGGTGGAACTCGGCGGCGGTGACGCCGAATCGTTCGGGCTCACCGCCAACCTCGTTGAGCGACACCAACCGGACATCCCGGTAGAACAGGCAATCTTCGATCGCTTTCGCGGTCGCTGCGCCGCACAATTGGTTGAACCGTGCCGACGCTTCGGCGCTCGTCGACAGTTCGACCGCGATCGCGGTCAGTGACTCGGCGAGTTCCGGTGCCGCCGAGCCGGTTTCCGCGAGTGCGACCGGAAGGACGGCCGACAGTGCCGGATAGTCGGACCGGTACACGCCGATCCGGCCGACGAGCGTGGCGATGGCCTGCGCGAGCGCAGGGTCGTCGTCGGCGGTCTTACCCGAGATGAGCCGGCACAGCCGATTCAGTTCGCTGCGCAGGGTGTTGGTGACCGCAGTCGTCTTGAGCTGCTGTTCGGACCCGGGATCGAGGTCGGCGCAGAGCTCCGTCAGCGCAGGTGCTCCGCTGGGATCGACGAGCAGGCCACCGATTTCACGGAGGGCGTCGTATCCCGTGGTGCCCGCGATCGGCAGTGCGGGATCCAGGGCTTCGTCGGTCGCCAGGATTTTCTCGGCGACGATCCACGCGGACGGGCCGACCAGATCACGCAACCACGTGAGATATCCGGCCGGATCGGTCAAACCGTCGGGATGGTCGATGCGCAGGCCGTCGACCAGTCCTTCGTCGAACCAGCGTTTGACCTCGACGTGGGTCGCGTCGAACACGGCCCGGTCTTCCTGGCGGAGCGCTGCCAGTGAGGTGATCGAGAAGAACCGGCGATATCCGCACACGCCGTGTCGCCATCCGATCAACCGGTAGTGCTGGCGGTCATGCACCTGTTCCCCGGTGCCCGAACCCGTTCCCGGGGCGATCGGCAAGGTCAGGTCGCCCAACCGCAGGACGTCGCCGTCCACGGCGAGATCGGCGACATCGTCGTCGGAACCCAGGATGGGCAACACGATTCGGCCGTTGTCGAGGTTCCAGTCGATATCAAAGTAGGAGCAGTAGGCCGACGCCCGACCATGGGTGAGCAGGTCCCACCACCAGCGGTTCTGCTGCGCATCGGCGACGCCGACGTGGTTGGGCACGATGTCGACGATCAGGCCGATGTTCCTCTTGTGCGCGGCCTCGGAGAGTCGGCGCAGTCCGTCCGGCCCGCCGAGGGCGGCCGAGACCGTCGTGGGGTCCGTGACGTCATAGCCGTGGGTGGAACCGTCGGCGGCGGTCAGGATGGGCGACAGGTACACATGCGATACGCCGAGCTCGTCGAGATAGTCGAGCAGATTCACGGCGTCGTCGAATGTGCAACAGTCCCCACGCATCTGCAGGCGATACGTGGAGAGCACCGGGCGCGTCATCGGTCAGGCCGTCTTACGCAGCACGAGAAGTGACCGGGCCTGCAATGAGATCTTGTCCCCGGCCGCCACGACCAGATCCGAATCACCGGTCGGGTCTGCGGTGTCGAGATCGGCGGTCCACTCCGCGGCATAGTCGCCGTTCGGCGTGATGAAGTCCTGTGCGTGATCATTGGCGTTGAAACACAACAGGAACGAGTCGTCGACCACGCGTTCGCCGCGGGCGTTCGGCGCTTCGATGGCGTCGCCGTTGAGGAACACCGCGACGCAGGTGCCCAGGCCCGTACCCCAGTCCTCGGGCGTCATCTCGGTGCCGGACGGCGTCAACCATGCGATGTCGCGCACCTGGTCTCCGCTGCGGATCGGCTTGCCCTCGAAGAACCGGCGGCGCCGGAACACCGGGTGTCGCTTGCGGAATTCGACCACCTTGCGGGTGAACGCCAGATGGTCGGCGTTGGTCTCACAGAGCGACCAGTCCATCCACGAGATCTCCGAGTCCTGGCAGTACACGTTGTTGTTGCCCAGCTGGGTTCGGCCGATCTCGTCGCCGTGCGCGAGCATCGGCGTGCCCTGCGACAGCATCAGCGTGCCGATGATGTTGCGCATCTGCTTGCCGCGCAGCGCGAGGATGTCGGGGTCGTCGGTCGGCCCCTCCACACCGCAGTTCCAGGAGCGGTTGTGGCTTTCGCCGTCTCGGTTGTCCTCGCCGTTGGCCTCGTTGTGCTTCTCGTTGTACGACACCAGATCGTTGAGCGTGAAGCCGTCGTGACAGGTGACGAAGTTGATGCTCGCACTCGGGCGCCGGCCCGTCGCCTCGTAGAGGTCCGACGATCCCGTCAGCCGGGATGCGAATTCGCCCAGGGTTGCGGGTTCCCCCCGCCAGTAATCGCGCACAGTGTCGCGATATTTCCCGTTCCACTCGGTCCACAAACCTGGGAAGTTGCCGACCTGGTAGCCGCCCTCGCCGACATCCCACGGTTCGGCGATCAATTTCACCTGGCTGACCACCGGATCCTGCTGCACCAGATCGAAGAATGCCGACAGCCGGTCGACGTCGTAGAACTCGCGCGCCAGGGTCGAGGCGAGGTCGAACCGGAAACCGTCGACGTGCATCTCGAGCACCCAGTACCGCAGCGAGTCCATGATGAGTTGCAGGGTGTGCGGGTGGCGCGCGTTGAGGCTGTTGCCGGTGCCCGTGAAGTCCTTGTAGAACTCCGGCTGGCCGTCGAGCAGCCGGTAGTAGGCGGCGTTGTCGATACCACGGAAGTTGATCGTCGGGCCGAGGTGATTGCCTTCGGCGGTGTGGTTGTAGACGACGTCGAGGATGACCTCGATACCCGCGTCGTGGAACGCTTTGACCATGGTCTTGAACTCGGCGACCGCGCCGCCGGCGTGCCGGTTGGCCGCGTACTGGAAGTGCGGTGCGAAGAACCCAACGGTGTTGTAGCCCCAGTAGTTTCGCAGCCCGAGGTCCAGCAGCCGGTGATCGTGCATGAACTGGTGTACGGGCATCAGTTCGATCGCGGTGACGTTGAGCGATTTGAGGTGGTCGATGATCACCGGGTGAGACAGGCCCGCATAGGTGCCGCGCAGTTCCTCGGGGATCCCCGGGTGCGTCTGGGTCATCCCCTTGACGTGCGCCTCGTAGATGACGGTGTCGTGGTAGGGCGTCTTCGGGGCGCGATCGGAACCCCACTGGAAGAACGGGTTGATGACCACGCTCGTCATGGTGTGACCGAGTGAATCGACCCCGGGCGGGGTTCCGGTTCCGGCCGGTTCGGCACTCAAGTCGTAGGAGAACAGCGCCTGACAGAAGTCGAAATCACCGTGGAACGACTTGCCGTACGGGTCGAGCAGTAGCTTGCTCGGATCGCAGCGGTGGCCGGCGCCCGGATCCCACGGGCCGTACACGCGAAAGCCGTAGCGCTGTCCCGGCGTGACCGTCGGCAGATAGGCGTGCCAGACATACCCGTCGACCTCGTCGAGGTTGATGCGCTCCTCGGAGCCGTCCTTGGCGATCAGACACAACTCGACGCGCTCGGCGACCTCGGAGAACAGCGAGAAGTTGGTACCCGCCCCGTCATAGGTGGCGCCGAGCGGATATGCCTCGCCCGGCCACACCGTCGACATGGGCTCGGGTAGGGAAGCCGACGTCATGGCTGCGCCCACCAACCGGTGGCTGCTGCCATCTGGCGACCCAGTTCATTGGTCATGGTGCGCATATAGGTCGTCGAGAGATGGTGAGAATCGTGGTATAGCAACACATTTCCCTCCACCACACGGCAATAGTCCTTACGGCACACCGCATCGCTCATGTCGAGCGGCTTCAGCAGCGGGAACCGCCCGACGAAATCCAGTGTGGGGTTGTGGTCGGAGAGTACCTTGGACCGCTCGATGCCGCAGGAGATGGCGTCGCCGCCGTTGGCCAGGCAGTCCGCCGGGAAATACGGCTCGCCGTTGCGCACGAGCCACGGGGTGTCCCTCATCGCGAGAATCGGAATGTTGTTCTGCGACAACGTCTCCCAGATCCCCACGTATGTGCCGGGCATCACATCGCCCGGCTTGATGTTCCACGGTCGCGTCGAGGTGGTGAACACGAAGTCCGGGTGGTCGGCGATGAGTTTCGCCATCACGCGCTGATTCCATTCACGGCACTTGGGGTAGGGCCGGTTGTCGCCCATCACGAGCGGGTTTTCCTCGGTGGTCAGCGGGCAACCCATCTTGAGGTAGGTGACCACCTTGAAGTTGTGCAACCGGCCGAGCAGGTCGAGCGCGGTGATCCAGTGTTCGGCATGCGAGCCGCCGGCAAGGGCGATGGTGCGGGCCGCATTCTTGTCGCCGTAGGTGCAGTTGATGACACCGATGTTGTTGAAATCGCTGATGCAGCCGTCGTTCGTGGAGGCCGGCAGGTCGTTCTTGGCCTCGAGCACAGTCGGTCGCATCGGCAACTTCGGCACGCGCACGTTGTTGAGCAACGCGCGGGCGCCCGGATAGTCGCGCGCGGACAGGCCCGACAGCTCCTTGCCGTTCGCGCGCTGCACGGTGACGTGTTCGCGCCAGGTGAAGGACGTGGCGGTGAGTGCCACACCGAGCAGCGCGACGATCGAGCCGAGCACGATCGTCGGGCGGAGCAGGCGCGCCCGCAGCGGGATCGCGGGCGCGGGCGCCTTCGCGGTCTGTGCGCGCAGTGGCTCTTCGATATAGCGGGTGGTGAGCCACGCCAGCACGCCCGACACGACCAGCACGATCGTGCCTTCGAGGAAATTGGCGTGCGTATGGCCCGAATACGACAACCAGAAGATCAGCAGCGGCCAGTGCCACAGGTAGAGCGAGTAGGCCATCGCGCCGAGGGACACGAACGGTTTCGTCGCCAGCATTCGGTTGGGAGCGGGCAGCCGGTCGGTGTCCGAGCGGTTCGCGGCTGACAGGATGAACAGCACCGTGGCGCCCACCGGAACGAGCGTCCACGGGCCGGGAAACTCTTTGACGCCGTCGATGAACGCGCCGCACGACACGATCGCGGCGAGCGACACGACGGCGATCACCGTCCGCAGCCACATCGGCCACCGCACGAAACCGACGACGGCGCCGGCGAGCGCACCGAGCAGCAGTTCCCAGGCGCGCGCGAAGCTGTTGTAGTACGCCGTCGCCTGATCGGTGTTGTGCGCGATGATCGCGTACACGAACGACGCGATCGTCAGCGCGGTCAGCACGACGATGAATGCCGTCCGAAGGTGCCGCCCGAACAGCCGGCGGCACAGGAAGGCGAACCCGAAGATCAGCGCGAGGAACGCGATGTAGAACTGTCCCTGGACCGACATCGACCAGATGTGCTGGAGCGGACTGACTGCCTCACCGGCGCGAAGGTAGTCAGCAGCGGTGTTCGCCAGCTCCCAATTCTGGTAGTAGCCGAGGCTTGCCAGGCTTTGGTCAGCAAACGCTTCCCAGCGAGTTTCCGGCTGGATGAGAATCGTCAGAACCGCCGATGCCGCGAGCACGACCACCAATGCGGGCAGCAGTCGCCGCACGAGCCTGACGACCTCCGACATCGGCCAGAGCGAAGCCCCCGGCGTCAGTGCGGTCCGCAGGATCTTGCCGCCGAAAAAGAACCCCGACAACGCCAGGAAAACATCGACACCACCGGAAACCCGGCCGAACCAAACGTGAAACACCGCGACGAGCGCGATGGCGATACCGCGAAGACCGTCGAGATCGTGTCGGTAGAAACCCGACTTCCGGGTGCCCATGGACGCGGGGGTGGCGCGCGATGTTTCGCTGACAGGCGCCGGCCGGGCGGGGGCAAGGGTCATCATGATCGAGGTCAATTTACCTAAGAACAGCCTGCCGCTCATATTTCGGATGCCTGCACCACACTGTGTGAGCAAAGGGATAGGCTCCCGGTCTGTGGCCGACCTGACCCCGGCGCAGATCAGTGCCATCGACAGCGCACATATCTGGCACCCCTACAGCACCATCGGCGCGGAGGCGTTGCCGCCGGTGGTGGCGGTCGGGGCGAAGGGCGCCTGGCTGACGGTGATCGATCCCGACGACGGCCGGCCGATCGACGTGCTCGACGCGATGGCGTCGTGGTGGACTGCCGTACACGGGCACGGTCACCCGGTTCTCGACGGTGCGATCAACCGTCAGATGGCCACCATGAACCACGTCATGTTCGGTGGCCTGACCCACGAACCGGCGGCGCGGTTGGCCCAGCTGTTGGTCGAGCTCACGCCCGCCGGCCTGGAGACCGTGTTCTTCAGTGACTCGGGATCGGTTTCCGTCGAGGTTGCGGTCAAGATGGCGCTGCAGTACTGGCGCAGTCTGGGGAGCGGCGGCAAGCACCGCCTGATGACGTGGCGCGGCGGCTATCACGGCGACACGTTCACGCCGATGAGTGTGTGCGATCCCGACGGCGGCATGCACTCGTTGTGGACCGACGTCTTGGTCGCTCAGGAGTTCGCAGCGCCGGTGCCCGCCGAGTACGACCCGGCCTACATCGCGGCGTTCGAGCGGCAACTCGCCGAACACGCCGACGAACTCGCCGCGGTGATCGTCGAACCCGTCGTTCAGGGCGCCGGCGGGATGCGGTTTCACGATCCGCGCTACCTGTCGGATCTGCGGGCGATCTGCGATCGCCACGACGTCCTGCTGATCTTCGACGAGATCGCCACGGGTTTCGGCCGCACCGGTGAGCTTTTCGCTGCCGAGCACGCCGGGGTCAGCCCGGACATCATGTGTGTCGGTAAGGCGCTGACCGGTGGCTACATCACGTTGGCGGCCACATTGTGCACGGGGCGGATCGCGCAGACCATCAGCTCGGGGCAGCCGGGGGCCCTCATGCACGGCCCGACGTTCATGGCCAACGCGCTGGCCTGCGCGGTGGGAGTGGCCGCGGTCGAGCTTCTGATCCACAGCGACTGGCGTACCCAGGTTCGTGCCATCGAAGCGGGGCTGCGCGACGGTCTGGAACCGGCGCGGGAGTTGGCCGGTGTCGCCGATGTCCGGGTGCTGGGGGCGATCGGCGTCATCGAGATGGCCGAACCCGTCGACATGCGCGTCGCGACCACGGCGGCGTTGCGGCACGGCGTCTGGCTGCGGCCGTTCCGCAACCTCGTCTACGCGATGCCGCCCTACATCTGCACGCCGGCCGAGGTCGAACAGATCACCGCCGCGATGGTCGGCGTCGCCCGTGCATTAACCTGAACGGTGTTCAATGGTCGGCCCGCGGACTGTTTCGCGCGGGTTGTCCGCACTCGGCACTGAGGAGCACCAGGTGACACGCACAGGTCTTTCACCGCTCGCCTGGCTGGCTGACGTCGAACAACAGCGCCGCGAGGCGGGGCTGCGACGTGAGCTTCGGACGCGTCCGCCGGTCGGCGCGGAGCTGGACCTGGCGTCCAACGACTACCTGGGGTTGTCCCAGCATCCCGATGTGCTCGACGGCGGCGTCGAGGCGTTGCGGGTCTGGGGTGCGGGTGCAGGCGGTTCTCGACTCGTCACGGGCAACACCGAGTTGCACGAGGGTTTCGAGACCGCGTTGGCGTCCTTCGTCGGGGCCGAGTCGGCGCTCGTCTTCTCATCGGGCTACACCGCGAACCTCGGTGCCTTGGTCGCGCTGTCCGGTCCCGGGTCGCTCGTGGTCTCCGACGCGCTCAGCCATGCTTCGCTCGTCGACGCCTGCCGGCTGTCGCGCGCCCGGGTGACGGTGTCGGCGCACCGCGATGTCGCCGCCGTCGAGGCGGCGCTCAGCGCACGCACCGAGGAACGCGCCGTGGTGGTGACGGAATCGGTGTTCAGTGCCGACGGGGTCCTCGCGCCGCTGCGTGAGCTGCACACGGTGTGCCGGCGCCATGGGGCCCTGCTGCTCGTCGACGAGGCACACGGTCTCGGTGTGCGCGGTCCCGGTGGGCAGGGCCTGCTCCACGAGGTCGGTCTGGCCGGAGCGCCCGACGTCGTGATGACGACGACGCTGTCCAAGGCGCTCGGTAGTCAGGGTGGGGTCGTGCTCGGTCCGGAGGCCGTGCGCGCGCACCTCATCGACGCGGCGCGACCATTCATCTTCGACACCGGGCTCGCGCCCGCCGCGGTCGGCGCGGCCTGGGCGGCACTGCGCGTGCTCATCGCCGAGCCGCAGCGGGCCCGGGCCGTGCTGACCCATGCCGCCGAACTGGCCCGGATCTCGGATGTGGCGGCGCAGCCCGACTCGGCGGTGGTATCGGTGATCCTGGGGGAGCCCGAGGTCGCGGTCGCGGCAGCCGCGGCGTGTCTGGAACGCGGTGTCAGGGTCGGCTGTTTCCGTCCGCCGACCGTTCCCGCGGGCACCTCCCGGCTGCGATTGACGGCGCGGGCTTCGCTGTCGCGCGAGGAGATGGATCTCGCGGGGCGTGTGCTGACCGAAGTGCTTGCCACCGCGCGGGTGACCGACGAGGAACCGATGTGACCGTCCTGGCGATAACCGGCACCGACACGGGTGTCGGTAAGACCGTGACGACCGCGGCGCTGGCTTGTGCAGCCCGACTCGCCGGTCTCGATGTCGCCGTGGGAAAGCCTGTGCAGACCGGGACGGTCGACGGCGACGACGACCTCGGCGAGGTGCGCAGGCTGTCCGGGGTGACCGAATTGCACGGCGGCTGGCGCTATCCCGAACCGCTGGCTCCGGTGGCCGCCGCCGAGCGGGCCGGGCTGCCGCTGCCGACGCGTGCCGATCTGGTCGCGGGGGTGCGCGCGGTGGACGCTCCCGGGCGTCTGACGCTGGTGGAGGGCGCCGGGGGGCTTCTGGTGGAGCTGGGCGCCGACGGTGTCACGCTGCGCGATCTCGCCGCCGATCTCTCCGCGCCGGTCCTCGTGGTCGTCTCCCCGGGGCTGGGCACCCTCAACCACACCGCATTGACTTTGGAATCCCTTGCCGGGCAGAACATTCCGTGTGCCGGACTGGTGATCGGCGCATGGCCGGCCGACCCCGGCGTCGCCGAGCTCGGCAACCGCGAGGCGCTCGGCGAGCTGGCCCCGGTGCGTGCGGTGTTGCCCGCGGGGGCCGCAGGCCTGAGCCCCGAGGAATTCCCCGCGATGAGTGCAGCGGCTTTCGACCGCTCGTGGATCGAAAGCCTCACGTAGATGGTGCACTCGGTCGAGCTCGTCTTCGACGCGGACACCGAGGCCGCCGTGCGGCACATCTGGGACGTGCTGCGCGATGCCGGTATCCCGAGTCAGGCGCCGGCCGGCCGGCCGCACGCGACGTTGACCGTCGCCCAGCACATCGACGCCGCCGCCGACGCGGTGCTGCGGCCGCTGACCGATCGTTTTCCCATACCGTGCCAGTTGGGCGCCACGCTGATCTTCGGGCGGTCCGCAGGTGTGTTGGCCCGGCTGCTCGTGCCGTCGCCTGCCCTGCTCGACGTCCAGGCCGAGGTCTACCGGGCATGCCTACCGCTCGTGTCGCCCGCCGCGCTGCCGCACACCGAGCCGGGGCAGTGGACGCCGCACGTCACGCTGGCCCGGCGGGTCGCGCCCGCCAAGCTCGCCACGGCGCTGCGCATCGCGGGTGGTCCGGCCGAGATCGTCGGAACCGTCGTGGGGTTGCGGCACTGGGACGGTGACAAGAAGGCAGAGCACCCGATCGGCTGACATCCTGGTTGGCATGGACCGGATTGGCATCATCCGCACCGAGGCGCAGCGCCTGGCCGACGTGCTGTCCGAAACGGACCCCGACGTGCGCTGCCCGACGTGCCCGGATTGGAACGCGGCCGACCTGCTGTGGCACCTCACCGAGGTGCACTATTTCTGGGCCGGGATACTGGCCCGCAACGTCTGCAGCGAAGCCGATCTCGCATCCGTCGAGCAATCCAAACCCGCGCGGCCCGCGACGGTCGCCGATCTCTTGGTATTGCGGGAGAAGGCCACCGCAGCGCTGCTGAGGCAGCTCGAGGAACTCGGCGACGACGCCGTGCGCTGGTCGTGGTGGGAGCCCGATCAAACCGTCGGGTTCACCAGGCGCATGCAGACCTACGAGGCGACGATGCACCGGGTGGACGCGGAATTGGCCGCGGGCCTGCCGATCAGCGCGATCACGGCCGAGGTGGCGGCGGGCGCGGTGGACCACGCGGTCGACGTCATGTGGGGCTGGCAGCCCGCCGACACGACGCATGAGCCGCAGGCCGTGGTCGAATTCCTCGGCTCCGATACCGGCCAGAGATGGCTCGTCGAGGTCGGCCGAGCCGGCGACTGGCCGCGCGCGGTGCGGGCTCGCGACACCGCAACCCCCACCGCGACGGCCCGCGGCCCGGTTGCCGATCTGGCGCTGTGGACGTGGGGACGCGGTGGGTCGGTCGAACTGTCCGGGGCAACGGAATCGTTGACAGCGCTGAGCGCGGTGGTGTCCAACGGCGTGCAGTGACGCGCCGCCAGGTCAGTCGAAGCTGCGCTCGATCACGTCGGCTTCGGTGCCGCCGTGCACGCCGAGACCGTCGACGAGCAGCCGCAACCCGAACGCGAACTGCCGGTTGGCGTCACGGACGAACACGGATTGCTCGTCGGTGAGCGCGCCTGCGGCGTCCCACTGCAGCCGGGACTGTTCGTCGACGGTGAACCCCAGCACGTAGTAGATCACCGTGCGAGCGGCCAGTTCGGCGTCGTCCACGGCCACACCGGCCTCGTGCGCGGCGTCGGTCAGCTGCGCGACGATGCCGGCAGCTGTTGCCGATTGGCCGGCCGCGAAGCTGGACGACACCAATTCCGCGCCGTCGGTGTGGGAGAGCAACGCGTCGCGCAGCGTCGTGCAGATCGCCTGAACCCGATCACGCCAGCCCAGTCCGGCGGCGTCGACCCGCGCGGGTTGCAGGATATGGTCGGCCACCGCGCCGAGCAGTTCCTGTTTGTTGGCGAAGTGCCAGTACAACGCCCCGGGACTGACGCCGAGCTCACGCGCCAGGCGCCGCATCGTCAGATCGCCGATGCCGTAGTTGTCCAGGATGGCCGTCGCCGCGGCGACCACGTCGGGTTTGTGGAGTTGCACACCATTACCCTAACCTGAACGGTGTTCAAGGTCGGCACCGCCGACGTGTTCAAGGTCGACGAACCGCAGGAGGAAAGCCGGTGACGCAGGCAACCGTAGATGTCTTGGGTGTGGCCCGCGAGCAGGTACTGGAGCGCGGCGTAGGCCTCGACCAGGACCAGACGCTGCAGGTGCTGCAACTTTCCGACGATCGGCTCGACGAGCTGCTGTCGCTCGCGCACGAGGTCAGGATGAAGTGGTGCGGCCCCGACGTCGAGGTCGAGGGCATCATCAGCCTCAAGACCGGCGGCTGTCCCGAGGACTGCCACTTCTGTTCGCAGTCCGGGCTTTTCGCCTCGCCCGTGCGCAGCGCGTGGCTCGACATCCCGAGCCTGGTCGAGGCCGCCAAGCAGACCGCCAAGACGGGTGCCACGGAGTTCTGCATCGTGGCCGCGGTTCGCGGGCCCGACGAGCGGCTGCTGTCTCAGGTCGCCGCAGGCATCGAAGCCATCCGCAACGAGGTCGACATCCAGATCGCGTGTTCGCTCGGCATGCTCACCGAAGATCAGGTGCAGCGACTGTCGGACATGGGCGTGCACCGCTACAACCACAACCTGGAGACGGCCCGTTCGTTCTTCACCAATGTGGTGACCACGCACACCTGGGAGGAGCGCTGGGACACCCTGCGCATGGTCCGGGAAGCCGGTATGGAGGTCTGCTGCGGCGGCATCCTCGGCATGGGCGAGACGCTCGAGCAGCGGGCCGAGTTCGCCGCCAACCTCGCCGAGCTGGATCCGCACGAGGTCCCGCTGAACTTCCTCAACCCGCGCCCCGGCACGCCATTCGGCGATCTCGAGGTGCTGCCGGCCTCGGAGGCACTCAAGGCCGTGGCCGCGTTCCGGCTGGCGTTGCCCCGGACCATGCTGCGCTTCGCGGGCGGGCGTGAGATCACCCTCGGCGACCTCGGCGCCAAGCAAGGCATCCTCGGCGGCATCAACGCCGTCATCGTCGGGAACTACCTCACGACGCTCGGCCGTCCGGCCGAAGCTGACCTGGAGCTCCTCGACGATCTGCAGATGCCGATCAAGGCTCTCAACGCCAGCCTGTAGAACAGGGTGGTGATGATCGACGAATCTCCGGCGTTGCCCGCGCCCGTCGGCGCAGGCGTTTACAACGTCTACACCGGTGGCCCGGCGGGCAGCGCGCTGCCCACCACGGCCCAGCTCGGGCTGGAACCGCCGCGGTTCTGCGCCGAATGCGGCCGCCGGATGATCGTTCAGGTGCGGCCGGACGGTTGGTGGGCCAAGTGCTCCCGGCACGGTCAGGTGGATTCGACCGAACTCGAGACACAGCGGTGAGCGTCTCCAACGAGACCCAGAACGCGGCGGTCACCGAACCCGCCGAGGTCACCGACGGCCCGCGTGTCTCGCGCCTTCGCGCGGTCATGATCGTCATCGCGGCCCTGGCGGTGGCCGGCGCGCTGCTCGGTGTGTTGTGGGCGTGGCTTGCGCCCGCGATTCACGGTGTGGTGGCGTTGACTCGCAGTGGCGAGCGGCTACGGGCCTACCTCGGCAGTGAATCCGATCATTTCTTCACCGCGGCGTTCATGTTCTCGGGCTTGCTCGTGGTGCTCGCCGTCGTGTCGGCAGTTGCGTTGTGGCAGTGGCGGGTTCACCGCGGGCCGGTGCTGGTCGGTGCGCTGGCCGCCGGCTGCGCCGCCGCGGCCGCAACGGCCGCCGGCGTCGGGGCTGTACTCGTGCATTGGCGTTACGGCACCGTCGACGTCGCCGCCGCGCCCGTGACACCCGAACATCGCGTGCATTACGTCGTCGAGGCGCCGCCGGTGTTCTTCGGGCACACGCCGTTGCAGATCGCCGCGACCATCCTGTTCCCGGCGGCCATCGCGGCGCTCGTCTACGCGCTGCTGGCGGTGTCGACCCCGCGCGACGATCTGGGCGCGTGGCCGCCCGTCGAGACGCCGCCCTTCCCGGTGCTTCCGCCGCCGGTCACTCCGCAGGCGTCCTGACCGGCGCGGGCTCGAACAGCTCGATCGGGTTTCCGTCCGGATCGCTCAACTGGATCTGCCTGCCACCCGGGCCGACTTCGAGGTCGTTGCGGAATTCGATTCCGCGCCCGTGCAATTCGCCGATCGCCGAATCGAGGTCTTCGACTTCGAGCACGATCCGATTGAATCCGCCAGGAGTCTGAGTCTGACCGTCGGTCAGCGGACGGGCCCCCGAACTCCCCGGCCCACTCAGCCACAGCGTGAGTGAGCCGCTGGCGATCGCCGCGAATGCCGGTGCGGGCTGCCGCAGCAGTTCGAAACCCAGATGCTGGGTGTAGAAGCCGACTGCCCGGTCGACATCGGCGACCAGGTAGCGGACTGCTCCGGTGCTGAACATGCCTGCAGTATCGAACCGATCGCCGGCCGGTGTATTGAACGAAATTGACCTATTGGCGCAGTGCGAGGTGATCGTCCTTGCTCATGAGATTTCGCCCGCGAAAGTGCTGCACAGGGGTGAGGCCGGAGAAGCGGCGGAACTCGCGAATCATGTGGGATTGGTCTGCGTAACCGTGCGCGAGCGCGAACCCCGGCCAGTGCGGCAGCGATTGCGCGGACATCACGTGGTGGTGTGCGTGCCGGAACCGTCGCACCCGCGCGAAGCGCTTCGGGGGTACGCCCACCTGTTGCGTGAACAGCTGGACCAGCCGCCGGTGACTGAACCCCACCTCGCGCGCGAGCGCTGCGATCGGGGGATGAGGCGTGCCGTAGCCGAGTGCATCGACCGTGAACGCCACTTCAGGGGTCAATGTGGTCCGGTTCGCTCGGAGCGTGAGCAACGCCGACTCCAGAATCGCGAAGCGCTCGGCGTCCGATCCTGCCTCGCAGAGTTCGGCGCGAATGGTGTCTGCTGCGCCGTTCCACAACGCATGAAGGTCGACATGGCTGTCGAGCAGGTCGGGTGGCGAAAACCCGAGGACCGTGCGCGCGCCGCCGGGCTTGAAATGCACACCGACCATCGCGGTGTGCCTGCGCGCGTCGATGTCGAACGGGGTGGTATACGGGCCGGCCAGCACGGTGCCCGAAAAGCGTTGGCAACCTTGGTTGTTCGTGATTGCTATGGTGTCCGCGCCGAGGTTGACGACGAGTTCTGTGGTGCCGGTCGGCAGGATTCGCTCGGCCGAATGCCGGGGCCCGTCCGCAATGCACCACAGGTGGTCGACGCTGTCGCGCAGGGCCACCGCCGGAATATGTCGGGTGTAGCGCATCTACCCGCCATTGTGCCAGCGGCCCGCGGAGATCAGAGCGGGCGGCGCCCGATCGCGCGACCGGTGGCCACCTTGAGCGCGATCCGTCCGAGCCGGGCCATCCCGACATATGTCATCGGGTTGAGCAGTGTGGGCCACTTGGTGCGCACGAGGTGCTCGCTGAGCGGACGGTCGGCGAACCGGTCGGTCAGCCACCGCAGGGCCATCGGTGCCGACATCGGGTGCAGCAGCAGGTGCTCGCTGAACAGGTCGCGGTGATACGTCACGTCCGCACCCCCGGCCAGATACGCGTCGGCCAGTTCGTCGATGTCGTCGACCGAGATCAGCTCGTCGTGAACCGCCTGGATGATCAGCACGGGCGGATTCGGGGTGGCGACGCCGAGTTTGATGTCGTCGAACACCTCGGTGACCTCGGCACTGTCGAGGATCTGCTCGAGCGGTAGGTCGACGAGATCATCCATGTCGGTGCGCGCCAACCGCACCACGGCCTCGACGGTGCTCATGTCGTGGAGCCGCCGCAGCAGCTTGCGCCCCTCGGTGGTGGCGTGTTCGGCGATGACGCGGTTGAGGCCCGGGTAGGTGTCGGCGAGCGCGGCCACCACGAGTGCGGGCAGCCCGGAGAACACCGTGCCGTTGAGACGGCGGAACGTGTGTCCGAGATCGCCGACGGGCGAGCCGAGGACGGCCCCGACGATGTTCAGCTCCGGTGCGTACGAGCCGCTCATCTCCGCCGCCCACGCGCTCGCCAGGCCGCCGCCGGAGTAACCCCACAGTCCGATGGGCGACGCGTCGGTCAACGACAGCTGTTCGCAGTTCAGCGCCGCGCGCAGGCCGTCGAGCACGTGGTAGCCGGGTTCGTACGGCGTGCCCCACATGCCGTCGAGACCCTCGTGGTCGGGCACCGAGACAGCCCAGCCTTCGGCGAGCGCCGCGGTGATGAGCAGGAACTCGAGCTGGGCCAGTGAACCGGCTGCCTTGGCGTGCCTGCGCAGGGCATACGACGGGAAGCACCGATTCGAGATCGCGTCGATCGCGCATTGGTAGGACACGATCGGGCAGTCGGGCTTGGCGTCGGGCGGCACGATCACCGTCGTGACGGCCGCTTCCGGAGCGCCATGGCGGTCGGTGGACCGGTAGAGCAGCTGGGTGGCATGAAAACGCTGCGGGATCAGGCCGAGAAACGCCACCTCGACGTCGCGGCTGCGGAGCACGGTGCCGGGCTCGGCGTGATGGAAGCCCGCGGGCGGCAGGTAGAACACGTCGTCGCTGGGCAATTGGGGCCGGGCGGTGCGATCGAGCTCTTCGTGCGGTGCGCAGCCGATCCACTCGGCTCCGGTCGCGTTGGCGGCACTGCCCAAATCCATCCCGGCATTGTTACTTAAGAAGGGTCTAAGAATCCAGTCGACTCACCCGGGCGGACGAAGAGCGGCGAACTCGTCGGTGACGCGGTAGCGCGATTCGGTGAACCCGTAGAGGGCCGCGGGACGCCCGCCGCTGCGCCCGGAGCGCGCGGTGGTGCCGGTGCGGGTGATGACGTTGCGCCGCTCGAGCACCCGCTGCAGGTTGGTCGCGTCCACCTGGTAGCCGAGTGCCGCGCTGTAGATGTCGCGCAGGGTGGATATCGCGAATTCCTTTGGCGCCAAAGCGAAGCCGATGTTCGTGTACGACAGTTTGGCGGCCAGCCGGGTGCGTGCGTGTTCGACCATGGGCGCATGGTCGAAGGCCATCGGCGGAAGGTCGTTGACGTTGTGCCAGCGGGTGTCCGACGGTAGGGCCGGGGTGGCGGGGGAGGGTACGAGCCCAAGGAACGTCGATGCGATCGTGCGGACGCCGGGGATGCGGGCCGGGTCGGAGAACACCGCGAGTTGCTCGAGGTGGGCCAACTCACGGAGGTCGACTTTCTCGGCCAGCTGGCGCCGCACCGAGCTCGTCAGATCCTCGTCGTCGCCGAGCCGTCCGCCGGGCAACGACCACTTTCCGCGCTCCGGTTCGAGTGCCCGTTGCCATAACAGCACGTTAAGCGTGGGTTGCCGGGAGCTGAGGTCGCGAACCTGGAACACGACGGCGAGCACTTCGTGCGCGGTGTTACCATATGGCATGTTTTCGATTATAAGTCGAAAACCTGACTTCATGAGGAGGCCGCGGTGACGGTGCTCAACGGAATGCTCACGACGGACCTCGCGGACCGGATTGTGGATGGCCCCGGCGGCTATTCGGGTGTCGCGGGCGACGAGCAGTGGGCGGCCGAGATTCGCCGGCTGGTGGAGATGCGCGGCGCCACGCTGCTCGCACACAACTACCAGCTGCCCGCGATCCAGGATGTCGCCGATCACGTGGGCGACTCGCTGGCCCTGTCGCGGATCGCCGCCGAGGCACCCGAAGACACCATCGTGTTCTGCGGCGTGCACTTCATGGCGGAGACGGCCAAGATCCTCAGCCCCGACAAGACGGTGCTGATCCCGGATCAGCGCGCGGGCTGCTCGCTGGCCGATTCGATCACCGCCGACGAACTCGCGGCATGGAAGGACGAGCATCCCGGCGCCGTCGTCGTCTCCTACGTCAACACAACCGCTGCCGTGAAGGCGCTCACCGACATCTGCTGCACGTCCTCGAACGCGGTCGAGGTGGTCGCGTCGATCCCCGAGGACCGCGAGGTGCTGTTCTGCCCCGACCAATTCCTCGGGGCGCACGTCCGGCGCGTCACCGGCCGCAAGAACCTGCACGTATGGGCCGGGGAGTGCCACGTGCACGCCGGGATCAACGGCGACGAACTGGCGGCCCAGGCTCGCTCGCACCCCGATGCCGAGCTGTTCGTGCACCCCGAATGCGGCTGCGCGACGTCGGCCCTCTACCTGGCCGGTGAAGGTGCCGTGCCCGAGGAGCGCGTCAAGATCCTGTCCACCGGCGGAATGCTCGACGCCGCTCGCGAGACGCACGCCCGGCAGGTGCTCGTCGCGACCGAGGTCGGGATGCTGCACCAATTGCGCCGGGCCGCACCGGAAGTCGACTTCCTCGCGGTCAACGACCGGGCCTCGTGCACGTACATGAAGATGATCACGCCTGCCGCGTTGCTGCGCTGCCTCATCGAGGGCGCCGACGAGGTGCACGTCGACCCCGAAACCGCCCGGCTGGGCCGTGCCAGCGTGCAGCGCATGATCGCGATCGGGCAGCCCGGCGGCGGAGAATGAACTCCCAGCGATTCGCGTGCGGCACGTCGACGCTGTGGCAGCAGCGGGCCGATGTCGTCGTGATCGGCACCGGTGTCGCGGGGCTCGTCGCGGCGCTGGCCGCGCACCGGCGGGGGCGGCGCGTCGTCGTCCTGAGCAAGGCGCGCGAAACCGCGACCTTCTATGCCCAGGGCGGCATCGCCGTCGTCCTGCCCGGCAACGATGATTCGGTCGACGCGCACGTCGCCGACACCCTCGCTGCCGGTGGCGGACTCTGTGATCCGGATGCGGTGCGGTCCATCGTCGCCGACGGCCATGCCGCCGTCGCCGATCTTGTCGCCGACGGGGCCCGGTTCGACGAAACCGCCCCGGGCCGTTGGGCTTTGACACGCGAGGGCGGGCACACCCGGCGCCGGATCATCCACGCGGGCGGTGACGCGACCGGAGCCGAGGTGCAGCGTGCCCTCGACCTGGCCGCGGCAACGCTCGACATCCGGCGAAACCACGTCGCGATGCAGATCTTGCACGACGACACCGCGGTGACCGGTGTGCTGGTGCGCAACGAGGACGGCCCGGGCATCGTGCACGCCCCGTCGGTCATCCTGGCCAGCGGCGGCCTCGGCCACCTCTACGCGGCCACCACCAACCCCGCCGGTTCGACCGGCGACGGTATCGCGCTGGCACTGTGGGCGGGCGTCGCGGTCAGCGACATCGAGTTCATCCAGTTCCATCCCACGATGTTGTTCGATGCCGACGCCGGTGGCCGACGGCCGCTGATCACCGAGGCGCTGCGCGGTGAGGGCGCGATACTGGTCGACTCTCAAGGGAACTCGGTGACCGAAGGGGTGCACCCCATGGGTGATCTGGCGCCCCGCGACGTCGTTGCCGCCGCGATCGACGCCCGCCTCACCGAAACCGGCGATCCGTGCGTCTACCTCGACGCGCGGCGCGTCGGCGAGTTCGTGCGCCGGTTTCCCACGGTCGCCGCGGCGTGTGCGGCCGCGGGTGTGGACCCGACCCGCGAGCCGATCCCGGTGGTGCCGGGCGCGCATTACAGTTGCGGTGGCGTGGTCACCGATGTCCACGGCCGGACCGAGCTGCCCGGGTTGTTCGCCGCGGGTGAGGTGGGTCGGACGGGCATGCACGGGGCCAATCGGCTGGCCTCGAACAGCCTGCTCGAAGGCCTCGTGGTGGGCCGACGCGCAGGCAGGGCTGCGGCCGACCATGCTGTGCACGCCGGCTCCGTGCGGGCCCGGGCCCCGCAGGACCACCGTCGCGACATCGCCGACCGAACGACCTTGCAACGCGCGATGTCCAAGCATGCCTCGGTGGTCCGCGACGCCGCCGGGCTGAGCCTGCTGAGCGCGACCCTCGACGTCGCGCGGTCGGCAGAACCGCTCAGCCGCAGCAGTTTTGAAGACGCCGCACTCACCACGACGGCACGCGCGGTGGTCGGCGCCGCGTTGGCCCGCACCGAGAGCCGCGGTTGTCACCACCGCGCCGACTTCCCCGGCGCCGATTCGACCCAGGAGCATTCGTTGACGGTTCGCACCGACGGCGGCCAGATCGCCGTCGAGATCCCATCGGGGGTGTGCTGATGGCACTTTCGGAATCTGAGTTCGTCGAAGCCAAGGCGGTGGTCGCCCGGGCACTCGAGGAAGACCTGCGGTACGGCCCGGATGTGACGACGCTGGCCACGGTCGCATCGGACGCGGTGACCACGGCATCGGTCGTGAACCGCGAGCCGGGCGTGATCGCCGGCGTCGACATCGCTCTGCTGGTCCTCGACGAGGTGATCGGGGCCGACGCGTACCGGGTCCTACACCGGGTCGACGACGGCGCGCGGCTGGACGCCAAGTCGCCGATCCTCACCGTCGAGGCACCCACTCGCGAACTCCTGACCGCCGAACGCACGATGCTCAACCTGGTGTCTCACCTGTCCGGTGTCGCGACCGCGACCGCGGCCTGGGTCGACGCGGTGGCCGGCACGAACGCCAAGATCCGCGACACCCGTAAGACGCTTCCCGGCTTGCGAGCGCTGCAGAAGTACGCGGTGCGGGTCGGCGGCGGTGTCAACCACCGGATGGGCCTCGGTGACGCCGCCCTGATCAAGGACAACCACGTCGCCGCGGCGGGGTCGGTGCTGGCGGCGCTCAAGGCCGTCCGCGCCGAAGCGCCCGATCTGCCGTGCGAGGTCGAGGTGGACTCCCTCGAGCAGCTCGACGACGTGCTCTCGGCGGACGTCGAGTTGGTACTGCTCGACAACTTCCCGGTGTGGCAGACCCAGATCGCCGTGCAACGCCGGGATTCGCGGTCACCCAGGACGTTGCTTGAGTCCTCGGGCGGGCTGACCCTGGCCAGTGCTGCGGAGTACGCCGGCACCGGTGTCGATTACCTCGCGATCGGCGCGCTCACCCACTCGGTGCGGGTGCTCGACATCGGGCTCGACATCTGACCGGTTTCGGTTAGGCGGGCGCGCTGCGCCGCACCAGGGACAGGACCACTGCCGCGGTCGCGAACAATCCGGAGAACACGCGGTTGAGCACCGTCTGTTGCCGCGGCGTGTGCAGCCACTGCAGCAAGCGGACCGCCAGCCCGGTGTAGAGGCCCATCACGACGAGGTCGACAACGATCATCGTCACCCCGATCGCCAGATACTGCGGCAGCAGCGGAGCGGTCGGCACGACGAACTGCGGCAGTACCGCGAGGAAGAACACCAGGCCTTTGGGGTTGGTGGCATTGACGAGAAACCCGCGCACGACCAGGGCCAGGCGGCCGCCCTCGGTGGACTTGCCGACCTGCTCACGCAGGTCAAGCGTGGCGGTCCGCCATTGCCGAACGGCCAGGTAGACGAGATAGGCCACCCCGACCCATTTGATGATGTTGAACGCCAGCAGCGAGCCGGCCACCGCCGCGCCGAGGCCGACGGCCACGAGCGTCAGCTGCAGCATCAGGCCGATCTCCAAGCCCAGGATGCTCCAGTACCCGCGGCGTACGCCGTGCGTGAGGCCCGTGGCCATCGACTGGATCGCCCCGGCGCCCGGGGACACGCTGATCACGATCGCCGCGCCGAAGAACGCCAGCCAGACTTGCCACGCCATACGTGCAGTCTGGCAGCGACGTCAAACGATATCGGCGACGAACACCCCGGTCCGGCGGGCGCCGATGCGGGCGATCCGGGGAAGCGACGGATCGTCGGTCCCGGCGGGCAGCACCCTGGGATTGGTGATCTTGACGTCGCCGCGGAACAGGTGGACGTCCGCCTCCCCGGCCGCGAGGACGTTCTTGACCCAGTTGGTCTTGCCGTGGGCGAGCAGGACCGCGAGCACGTTGCCCTTGCGGTAGCTCGTGACGATGGTCTCGTACGGGGTTCCCGACGTGCGACCCCGATGCTTGATGACGGTGAAGCCGGGCAGGCGTTTCGACAGTGGTCGCATGGCCGGATTCATGTACTTGATCTGCAGGCGTTCCAGCCAGGGCGGAACGAGCATCGGCACGCCCGGGGCGTGGTTGGGATGGTCTTTGGCGGACATCGCGGGCTCCATTCGCAGGTCTTGCGGCCACCCTACGGTGGCTGCGGCTCGATGGATTTTTATTCAGGTGGACTGATCAGGGACAATTGACGCGATGGCCGAGTTTCAGATGTCCCGTATCGACCTGCGCAACCGCGCGTTGAATGCAGCCCAACTCCGTGCTGCCCTGCCGCGCGGTGGCGTCGACGTGGACGCCGTGGTGCCCAAGGTCCGCCCGATCGTCGAGGCGGTCGCGCAGCGTGGTGCGGCTGCGGCATTGGAGTACGGCGAGTCCTTCGACGGTGTCCGCCCGGACACCGTGCGGGTGCCGGCCGCGGCCCTCACACAGGCACTTGCCGAACTCGACCCGGCCGTGCGCACCGCGCTTCAGGTGTCGATCGATCGCGCGCGTGCGGTGCACGCCGACCAGCGCCGTACCGACACCACCACGACGCTCGCCCCGGGTGCGACCGTCACCGAGCGTTGGGTTCCGGTCGAGCGGGTCGGGCTCTACGTGCCCGGCGGCAACGCCGTCTACCCGTCGAGCGTCGTGATGAACGTCGTGCCCGCCCAGACCGCAGGGGTGGACTCGCTGGTGATCGCCAGCCCGCCGCAGGCCCAGTTCGGCGGGCTGCCGCACCCGACGATCCTGGCCGCGGCCGCGCTGCTCGGCGTCGACGACGTGTGGGCCGTCGGCGGAGCGCAGGCGGTCGCATTGCTGGCCTATGGTGGCACCGACACCGACGGCACCGAGCTGGCACCTGTCGACATGATCACGGGGCCGGGCAACATCTATGTGACCGCCGCGAAGCGGATCTGCCGCTCCCAGGTGGGCATCGACGCCGAGGCCGGTCCGACGGAGATCGCCATCCTCGCCGACCACACCGCCGATCCGGTGCACGTCGCCGCCGATCTGATCAGCCAGGCCGAGCACGATGAGATGGCGGCCAGCGTGCTGGTCACCGACAGCGTCGCGCTTGCCGAGGCCACCGACCGCGAACTGGCCAACCAGCTCGCCACCACGGTCCACGTCGAACGCGTGACGGCGGCGCTCACCGGCAAGCAGTCGGCGACGGTGCTGGTCGACGACATCGAAGCCGGCATCCGAACCGTGAACGCCTACGCCGCCGAGCACCTCGAGATCCAGACCGCCGATGCCGCCGGTGTCGCGGGCCGGATCCGTTCCGCCGGTGCGATTTTCGTCGGGGCATGGTCGCCGGTGAGCCTCGGCGACTACTGCGCCGGTTCCAATCACGTGCTGCCGACCGCGGGTTGTGCCCGGCATTCCAGCGGGTTGTCGGTGCAGACCTTCCTGCGCGGGATCCACGTCGTCGAGTACGACGAAGCAGCGCTCAAAGACGTGTCCGGGCATGTGATCACGTTGTCCAAGGCCGAGGATCTGCCGGCGCACGGTGAAGCGGTGCGACGGAGGTTCGAGCGGTGACGGGCGCAAAGGATGTGACGCTGGCCGATCTGCCGTTGCGCGACAATCTGCGCGGCAAGTCGCCGTACGGCGCGCCGCAATTGCAGGTTCCGGTGCGGCTCAACACCAATGAGAACCCGCACCCGCCGACTCAGGCGCTCGTCGACGACGTCGCGGCGTCAGTGCGCGAGGCGGCGGCCGAACTGCACCGCTATCCCGACCGGGACGCGGTCGCGTTGCGTACCGATCTGGCGGCATACCTGACCGCGGCGACGGGTACGCATCTGACGGTGGACAACCTGTGGGCGGCCAACGGCTCCAACGAGATCCTGCAGCAGCTGCTGCAGGCGTTCGGCGGCCCGGGCCGCAGCGCGATCGGTTTCGTGCCCTCGTACTCGATGCATCCGATCATCTCCGACGGCACCCAGACCGAGTGGTTGCAGGCCGCGAGGTCAGACGATTTCGGCCTCGACGTCGATGTCGCGATCGCGGCCATCAAGGACCGCAGGCCCGACGTGGTGTTCGTGACCAGCCCGAACAACCCTTCGGGACAGAGCATTCCGCTGGATGACCTGCGCCGGGTCCTCGACGCCATGGCAGGCGGCATCCTGATCGTCGACGAGGCCTACGGCGAGTTCTCCTCGCAACCCAGCGCGGTGGCCCTGCTCGACGAGTACCCGGCCAAGCTCGTCGTCTCCCGCACCATGAGCAAGGCGTTCGCGTTCGCGGGTGGGCGGCTCGGTTACCTTGCCGCCGCGCCCGCGGTGATCGACGCGCTGCTATTGGTGCGGTTGCCCTATCACCTGTCGGTGCTGACGCAGGCAGCGGCGCGCGCCGCACTGCGCCACGCCGACGAGACGCTGGGCAGTGTCGCCAAGCTCGCGGCCGAACGCGACCGGGTCAGCGCCGAGTTGGCGCGGCTGGGGTTCCGGGTGATCCCGAGCGACGCCAATTTCGTCCTGTTCGGTGAATTCACCGATGCCCCCGCCACCTGGCAGCGTTACCTGGACGACGGAGTGCTCATCCGTGACGTCGGGATCCCCGGCTACTTGCGGGTGACCATCGGCCTGGCGGACGAGAACGACGCATTTCTGGCCACCAGTGCCGAAGTGGCCAAGACCGAACTCAACAGCCCGGTAGGAGCATCGTGAGCCGTCGCGCGAAGGTCGAACGCAAGACCAAGGAATCCGACATCGTCGTCGAGCTCGACCTCGACGGCACCGGTGTCGTCGACATCGACACCGGCGTCCCGTTCTTCGACCACATGCTCACGTCGCTCGGCAGCCACGCGAGCTTCGATCTGACCGTGCACGCCAAGGGCGACATCGAGATCGAGGGGCATCACACCGTCGAGGACACCGCGATCGTGCTGGGGCAGGCCCTCGGTGAGGCGCTGGGCGACAAGAAGGGGATCCGCCGGTTCGGCGATGCGTTCATCCCGATGGACGAGACGTTGGCGCATGCCGCTGTCGACGTGTCGGGCCGGCCGTACTTCGTGCACACCGGTGAGCCGGAGTTCATGGTCGAATTCACGATCGCCGGATCGAGCGCGCCGTACCACACCGTGATCAACCGGCATGTGTTCGAGTCGCTGGCCTTCAACGCGCGCATCGCTCTACATGTGCGCACGCTCTACGGCCGCGATCCGCACCACATCACCGAGGCCCAGTACAAGGCGGTCGCGAGGGCGCTGCGGCAGGCCGTGGAGTTCGACCCCCGCGTGACCGGCGTTCCTTCGACCAAAGGCACGCTGTGACAAAGAAACTCGTGGTGCTCGACTACGGCTCGGGCAACCTGCGGTCGGCGCAGCGGGCGCTTGAGCGGGTCGGAGCCGATGTCGAGGTGACCGCCGACCCGGGCGCCGCCGCGGCGGCCGACGGCCTGGTGGTGCCCGGTGTGGGGGCGTTCGAGGCGTGCATGACCGGGCTGCGCTCGATCGGCGGCGAGAAGATCATCGCCGATCGGTTGCAGAACGGCCGTCCGGTGCTCGGGGTGTGCGTGGGTATGCAGATCTTGTTCGCGCGGGGCATCGAGTTCGGGGTGGAATCCGTCGGTTGCGGGCAGTGGCCCGGATCGGTCACCCGGCTGGATGCGCCGGTGGTGCCGCACATGGGTTGGAACGTCGTGGACGCGCCCGACGGCAGCACGCTGTTCAAGGGCCTCGACGCCGCCACCCGCTTCTACTTCGTCCATTCCTACGCCGCACAGGAATGGACGGGACGATCCGAAGCCCTGGTGACGTGGGCTACGCATCACGTGCCGTTCATCGCCGCCGTCGAGGACGGCGCCTTGTCGGCGACACAATTTCATCCGGAGAAGAGTGGCGACGCCGGTGCGACGCTCCTCGCGAATTGGGTTGAGGGACTGTGAGTTTGATTTTGCTCCCCGCTGTCGACGTGGTCGGCGGTCAGGCGGTACGGCTCGTTCAGGGCAAGGCTGGCAGCGAGACCGATTACGGCTCGGCGTTGGAGGCCGCAGAGGCCTGGCAACGCGATGGCGCCGAGTGGATTCACCTGGTCGATCTGGACGCCGCGTTCGGCCGGGGCAGCAACCGTGAACTGCTCGCCGAGGTGGTCGGCAAGCTCGACGTCGACGTGGAGCTGTCCGGCGGTATCCGCGACGACGATTCGCTCAAGGCAGCCCTGGCGACGGGTTGTGCCCGGGTCAACATCGGCACCGCGGCGCTCGAGAACCCGCAGTGGTGTGCGCGGGCCATCGCCGAGTACGGCGACAAGGTGGCGGTCGGACTCGATGTCCAGATCGTCGATGGCGCCCACCGGCTTCGCGGCCGCGGCTGGGAGACCGACGGTGGCGATCTGTGGGAGGTGCTGGAACGTCTTGACCGCGAAGGCTGTTCGCGGTTCGTCGTCACCGACGTGACCAAGGACGGCACGCTGACCGGACCCAATCTGGAGCTGTTGTCGGCGGTCGCCGGCCGTACCGACGCTCCGGTGATCGCGTCGGGCGGCGTTTCGAGCCTCGACGATCTGCGGGCGATTGCGACGCTCACCGGAAGCGGTGTGGAAGGCGCGATCGTCGGCAAGGCGCTCTACGCCGGGCGATTCACGTTGCCGCAGGCGTTGGCCGCGGTCAGCGGATAACGGCGGTGGGGGAACTGGAGACTTCAAAGCTCGCCGCATTGGTCGCCACCGCGGCCGAGATCCTCGACGCCGCTGCGGTTCCGTTCGTCGCCGGGCACCGCGCCGACTCCGCTGTTCGCAAGCAGGGCAACGACTTCGCGACCGAGGTCGATCTCGCGATCGAGCGGCAAGTGGTGCGGGCGCTGACCGAGGCCACCGGAATCGGGGTGCACGGTGAGGAATTCGGCGGCGAGCCGATCGACTCGTCGTTGGTGTGGGTGCTCGACCCGATCGACGGAACGTTCAACTACGCGGCCGGTTCCCCGATGGCTGCGATCCTGCTGGGACTGTTGGCGGAAGGCGAACCCGTCGCCGGCCTGACCTGGCTGCCGTTCATGGGGCAGCGGTACTCGGCAATCGTCGGCGGCCCCTTGGAGGACAACGGCGTGGCGCGGCAGCCGCTCGGCTCGCCCACACTCGCCGATTCCATCATCGGTATCCAGACGTTCAACATCGATTCGCGGGGGCGGTTTCCCGGCCGCTACCGCGCGGCCGTACTCGCCAACCTCAGCCGGGTCTGCTCGCGGGTGCGCATGCACGGGGCCACCGGGGTGGACCTGGCCTATGTGGGTGCCGGAATCCTCGGTGGTGCAATCAGTTTCGGGCACCACATCTGGGACCATGCGGCCGGAGTCGCGCTGGTGCGGGCGGCCGGCGGCATCGTGACCGATCTGGCGGGCGAGCCGTGGACCGTCGAGTCGAAGTCGGCACTGGCCGCCGCGCCCGGCGTGCACGAGAAGATGTTGGAGATCGTGAAATCGGCTGGGAATCCGGAGGACTACCTGTGAGCGTCGTATCCGATGTCGCCACCAGGGTGATCCCGTGCCTGGATGTCGACGCCGGCCGGGTCGTCAAAGGCGTGAACTTCGAGAACCTGCGCGACGCGGGCGATCCCGTCGAACTCGCAGCCGCCTACGACGCCGAGGGTGCCGACGAGCTGACTTTCCTCGACGTGACCGCCTCGTCGTCGGGCCGGGCCACCATGCTCGAAGTGGTGAAACGGACCGCCGAGCAGGTGTTCATCCCGTTGACGGTCGGCGGTGGCGTGCGTTCGGTCGACGACGTCGATGTCCTGCTGCGTGCCGGTGCGGACAAGGTTTCGGTCAACACCGCCGCGATCGCGCGGCCCGAACTGCTCGCCGAGATGGCCCGGCAGTTCGGCTCGCAGTGCATCGTGCTGAGCGTCGACGCCAGGACGGTGCCCGCCGGTGACGCGCCGACCCCGTCCGGCTGGGAGGTCACCACGCACGGCGGCCGCCGCGGTACGGGTATCGACGCGGTCGAGTGGGCCACGCGGGGTGCGGAGCTCGGTGTCGGGGAGATCCTGCTGAACTCGATGGACCGCGACGGCACCAAGGCCGGATTCGATCTGGAGATGCTGCGGGCGGTGCGGGCGGCGGTCGGGGTTCCGGTGATCGCCAGCGGTGGTGCCGGTGCGGTGGCTGATTTCGCGCCCGCTGTGCAGGCCGGCGCCGATGCAGTGCTGGCCGCCAGTGTGTTCCATTTCCGGGAACTGACCATTGCCCAGGTCAAGGCGGCGATGGCGGCGGAAGGGATCATTGTGCGATGAGTCTCGATCCGAAAATCGCCGCTCGGTTGAAGCGGAATGCTGACGGGCTGTTCAGCGCGGTGGCGCAGGAACGTGGCACCGGCAAGGTTTTGATGGTCGCCTGGATGGACGACGACGCATTGGCCCGCACTCTGGAAACCCGTGAGGCCACGTACTTCTCACGGTCCCGCGGTGAGCAGTGGGTCAAGGGCGCGACCTCCGGGCACACGCAGTACGTGCACTCGATTCGTCTGGACTGCGACGGTGACACCGTGCTGCTGGAGGTCGACCAGGTCGGTGCGGCCTGCCACACCGGCGCACACACGTGCTTCGACGCCGACCTGTTGTTGGGTGGCGAACCGACGGGATAGCGGCCCGCAGAATCGAATCGGTCAGAACGGTGGTGGTCTGTCCAGTTCGATGTTCAGTCGGCGTTCGGCATTGATACGTTGATCGCGGGTTTGCCGACGGGTTCGTGCGCGCGTCGGCATCTTGGCCACCCGGTCGGCGTTGGGTGCTGGTGGCGGCCCCGCGGGTGGCGGCGGTGTGTGGGGTTTCCAGTGGGGGAACAGAATTCGGCTGAACGGAGCAGTGTGCGACGTGTGGCCGGTTGGAGCGGTCCAGGTGTGGCTGCCGTCGGGATGTTGCACATCGGTCCAGCCGTCAACGCCGGTGTGAAAGGTCTTCAGCAGGTGATGGTTTCGGCATTTGGCGCCGAGGTTGCCCGGATGGGTGGGACCGGCCGGCCACGCGACGGCATGGTCGAGGTCGCAATACTGCGCCGAGACACCACACCCCGGGAACTGACAGGTCAGGTCCCGCATCCGTACGAACGCCGCCAAACCTGACGAGGGCCGATAGTGCGCCTCGTCGCCAAGTGCGCCGGCATCTTTGAGAGGTTTCACCGCGGCCCCGGTGGCGATCAGCTCGGCCAACACGGGGGCGGGCACGATGCCGCCGCCGAGCAGCACGCCCGGCCCACCCGATACCGCGGGCACGGAATCGGCGGCAAGCTCGGCGACATCGGGTTCGCCGTGTAACAGTGGATCTCGGGGCGCCGCGGGGGCACTGGCAATGTTCTCGGGTTGCGGATCCTCAACGCCGTGTGGTTCCCGCGCGTCACCGTCGTCGCCCGCATTCTCTGTTGGTGAAACGTCAGCCTGTGACGTGCTGTCGTCGCTGCTGGGAGAGGACGTGGGCAACTCGTCGGTGAGCACGTAAATCACCACGCTGTCGGCCCGGGGATCGACCCCGGCCGCGGCGCAGTCAGGGCTGCCACACAGACAGGTCAGCCGATCAGCCCCGGCTCCAAGCGCGCCCAAGGCATCTGACCTGCGCTGGGCCATGGTGCGCGGGTCGCCGTCACATACGCCGCACGCCATGTCGGTGAGCCGCTGTTTCAGAATCGCGCCGTCGATTCTCGACAACCGGCCCCAGATCGACACAGTGCCCGCGGGATCGTCGGTGTCGCCGAAGTTCACGTCGCGGCTGCGAGCCGCAGTGCGTGTCCGGCGTACCGCGGCAGGATCGAACTTCTCCACCCACACATCGATGGCTTGCTCGACCTTGGTGGCCGACAGCGTCCCGTAGCTTGTGGCCGCACCGGCCAACGCGGTATCGATCAACGCGAGGGCTTCGGTGTCGACCACGAGTTGGGTGCGCCAGGTGATCGTGGCCACGACTTTCGCGGAGATATGGCCCTGCCCGAACACCGCCGCCACGTTCGGCAGCCGGTCACGTAGCGCCTCGGCGATGCGCATTTGCGCCGAGGCGGCCCGGCGACCGAGATTGCACGCCGCGCTGACCGCCGCGGTAGCGCACTCCCAGCCATCGATCGCGCGGTGCGCAGAGGCGTCGTCCTCGTCGTCACAATGACGAGCCACGATCTCACCGATGGCTGCCAGCCGCTCTGCGGCCGAAATGGCCTCAGCACGCGTGCGTTGCGCGAGCGCGTCGATCAGCGCCGCGTCGGTGAGGTCACCGAGCGACGGGAGCGTGCGCGATTCGAACACATGTTCGATGATACTCGCGTTTCCACAGCGCAGCAACGCTTTTGCCACAGTGCGCGACTGTCGGCGGCCAGGTGGGCAACAGAAGAGCGGTAGGACCACCGCCACATGTCCTTCCGGGACTTTGTCGGTGCCGTCGGCAACAATGACGGGGTGACTGACACCGCCGACGCTCGCAAGGTACGCGGTGCATTCTTCACGCCCGACGCCATCACGGCCTATCTCGCGCAATGGGCAGTGCGATCGGCCGACGACCGTATCTTCGAGCCGTCGGCCGGTGATGCGGCGTTCCTGGTGGCGGTCACCCACCGATTGCGTGAGCTGGGGGCGCCTGAGCCGGAGGTCGACGGCGTCGAGATCCACCCGGCCAGTGCCGCGACCGCGCGGCGACGGGTGACCGAGGCCGGCGGACGGGCCCGGATCCGCACCGCTGATTTCTTCGGCGTCGATCCGCGTCCGGAATATGCGGCGGTGATCGGCAATCCGCCGTACATCCGGTATCAGGACTTCCGCGGACAGGCTCGTGCACAGTCGCGGCGCGCCGCGCTCAAAGCCGGCGTCACGCTGTCCGGTCTCGCGTCGAGCTGGGCGGCATTCACGGTCCACGCCGCGCTGTTCCTGCGGCCCGGCGGCCGGATGGCGCTCGTGCTGCCTGCGGAGCTACTCAGCGTCAATTACGCGGCGGCCGTGCGGAAATTCCTGTTCGACCGGTTCGCCAGCGTCGAGTTGGTGATGTTCGACGAGCAGGTGTTCCCGGAAGCCGAGGCCGATGTCGTGCTGCTGCTGGCCGACGGTTTCGACGGCGGCCCGTCAGGTCATGCCGTCATCCATCGGGCTCGCAATGCCGAATCGCTGACATCCGAGCTCGTGCAACGGAATTGGTCACCACGCGATCCGGCGGACAAGTGGATCAGCGGCCTCGTCGGCAACGGCCCGGTCGATGCACTCCATGCACTGCACACCGCAGGCGATTTCACGCTGCTCGAACACTGGGCCGACACCACGCTCGGCATGGTCACCGGCAACAATGGCTATTTCGCCCTGTCGCCGGCCCGGGTACGTGAGCTGGGGCTGCGGCCGGCCGATGTGCTGCCGCTGTCTCCGCCGGGCAGCGCGCATCTGCGCGGCCTCACGCTGTCGGCCGACCAGCTGGCACGGCTAGGGGAGGACGGTAAGTCGATCCATCTCTTCCGGCCCACGGGAGCGCTCTCGGCCGCCGCCAAGCGGTATGTGGAGGCCGGGCGTGCTGCCGGGGTGCATCTGGCCTACAAGTGCCGGGTCCGTGAGCCCTGGTATCTGGTGCCGCTGGTCGAGCCGGCCGACCTCTTGCTGACCTGTATGAACGCCGACACCCCACGCCTGGTCACCAACCGGGCCAAAGCGCACCACCTCAACTCTGTGCACGGGGTGTACCTGCGCGACGGACTCAGCGGGTTGGGCCGCGACCTGCTGCCGTTGGCCGCACTGAACTCGGCGACCCTCTTGCATGCCGAGATGGTCGGCCGGTCCTACGGTGGCGGCATCCTGAAAATCGAACCGCGCGAAGCGGATCGATGGCTGGTGCCGGCGCCGCGACTGATCGCCGAGCGCAGCTCGCAGCTGCGGGATGTCAGGCGCCGGATTGCGGCGCTGTTGAGCCGGGGCGAACTGCTCGGTGCGGTCAGGATCGTCGACGATGCGCTGGGCCTGGACAGCCGCGTACCGTTGGAATCGGTTCGCAGCGCCCACGATTCACTGGCCACCCGGCGGGCGGTAAGGTCACGGCGTGCCCGCTGAACCGTCAACCAAGGCGACCGCGTGGGCGATATTCGATCGCATCGTCGCGGATGCCGCACCGGCAGGCCGGCACTCCAGTCCGTGGGTGCACAGCGACGGCGGGCCGGCCTACGTGCCCGACTTCCGGGTACTGCGCAAACTGCTCGGGGTGCCGTTGCACCTCAATGCCCCTTCGACAACCGGGGTGCCGGCGTTGGCGCTCGACGTGTGGCTGTCCTACGAGCTCCGCCGGGCCGGCTTCGAACCCGACGCGGTGTGGCCGCGGCCCACCGATCCACGCATCATGCCGAGTGCCATCGCCAACCTGCTCGACGCCCTGCCGCAGAAGGAACGCGTGCTGATCGAACAACGTCTGCGGCGCTCGATGAAAGGCGTGGCGGGGTCCAGCGCGAGCGTCCTCGGAAAGCACTACATGAAGCAGGTCGACGTGGTGATCTCGGACTGGGACACCGGGCCCGAGCTTCTCATCAGCACGAAACGCATGGATTCGAGCTTCGGCAAGAACGCGGCCAACCGCGTCGAGGAAAGCTACGGCGACGCCAAGAATCTGAGATTGCGGCACCCGCTGGCCGCACTCGGATTCGTCTACGGTCTGCGGTCGACCATCCTCAATACCGAACCCGAGAAGGCCGAATGGCTGATCGACCTCTTGGGCAAGCTCGGTACCGAGGACGACGCGTATCACGCGGTCGCGTTGGTGATGATCGACTACGACGCTGAAGTGCCCCGCGAAGACGACGAGGTCGACAGCATCGAAAAGGCGGAACCCGACACGCTTTTCGAGATCGTCGATGTCGAGACGGCCGCGGTCGATGCGGCGCTGGCGGCATTGCCCGACATCGCCATCCGCCACGACGCCGTCCCGCCGCAGCTACAGCCGGCGCGATTCCTGGCGACCATGGTGTCGCGCGTTCTCGACATCTCACCGGTGACCAGGCATCGGGAAGCGCGCAGGCGCCGCAACACCCCGGGCCAGGCGCCCTAACGGATCCGCGGGCCGGGCTTCGCTCGGGCCGTCCACCGGCCGTCCTGATGGCCGACGGTCACCGGATGCGCGAATGCCGTCGTCACATGATCGGTGGTGACCGTGTCAAGAGCCGGGCCGCTGGCGACCGTTCGCCCATCGGCGATCAGCAGCGCGTGGGTGGTGCTGGTCGGCAGTTCCTCCAGATGATGCGTCACGAGGATCGACGCCATGTCGGGATGCGTATCGTCCAGTGTGTCAAGGGTTTCCAATAGCTGTTCACGGGCGGCGACGTCGAGCCCCGTGGTGGGTTCGTCGAGCAGCAGCAACTGCGGATCCGAGATCAGCGCGCGTGCGATGAGGGCACGCCCGCGTTCGCCCTGCGACAGCGTCGGCCACACCGCATCGACTCGCGCCGACAGCCCTACGGTGTCGATCAGTTCCTCGGCCCGGCGCACCTGGTCGGCGGTCGGTGCCCAGCGCGCCGCGGTGTCGATGGTTGCGGTGATACCGGTCAGCACCACCTCGCGCACGCTCAGCGGATACTGCAGGCGGTGACGCGGGTTGACATGACCGATCGAGCGGCGCAGCACCGTGAGATCCGTGCGGCCCATCTGTCCGCCGAGCACCCGCACGGTGCCGGTCGTCGGAAAGGTCACGGCCGCACAGAATCCCAGCAATGTGCTCTTGCCCGCCCCGTTGGGCCCCAGCAGCGCCCAGTGTTCGCCGGCCTGCACGGTCAACGAGATGCCGTCGATGATCTGTTTGCCGTCGCGACGGAATGTCACGTCGTCGAGTTCGAGGACCGACGTCATGCGAAAGACTCCTTCAATGAGCTCAGGTGGGTTCTGCTGGCCGCGGCGGCGGCTTCGGGATCTCTGGCGACGATCGCGTCGGCCAGCTGCTGGTGCAGGGCGTGATCGCAGGGTTCGGACGCGATGGGTTTGATCTTGAGCATGTCGATCATCGCCAGCCGCAGCCTTGGCAGGAAGGCATCGAACAACTGCGTCAGCACATCGTTGTGGGCGGCGGCGATGACCGCGCGATGGAAGGCCATGTCCGCGTCGACGTGATCGGGTACCGACTGTCCGACCACGCCGCGGGCCACCAGCGTGCGTCTGATGGTGCGCAGGTCCGCGGGGGTCCGCCGGGTCGCGGCCAGGGCCGCCGCCTCGGCCTCGATGGCGATCCGTGCTTCGATCACCGACACGATCGTCGAACGCCGCAGCACGGTGTCCCAATCCTCGGCGACGTCGAGTGCGGTCACGAAAACCCCGGCTCCCTGCCTGCTGTCCAGCACCCCCTTGCCGGAGAGCTCGCGGATCGCTTCGCGCAATGTCGAGCGCCCGACACCGAGCTGGGCGGCCAGCGTGGTCTCACCCGGCAGCCGATGGCCGAGCGGCCACTCGCCGTCACGGATGCGGGCCAGCAGCAGTGACGCGGTTTGCGCTGCCAGTGGATGGCGCTGGACCTGGGCGGTCATGCCTGAACCTCTCTACTTGTCTGAGGAGTTGTGTGTATAGTCTAGCCATCATGACGCGCGTCCTTCTCCTTAGCCGCCGCGGCGGGGCCTGAATCGACCGGCCCCCTGCCGTGGGGCTGTTTCGCGCCGGTCGAACTCCAACCGACCGAAAGCGGCCTCATGACCATTTCTGCTTTTCCCACCATCGACACCCCGGCCGGTGACGTCCCGGCCACCGCGCCGGCGTGGAACCGGCAGCGGCATTCCCAGATGCCCTCGCACCGCTACGCGAGCGTGTACGACCGCGTCGAAGTTCCACTCACCCAACGGGTTTGGCCCACGGCCCGGATCACCGCCGCGCCGTTGTGGGTACCGGTGGATCTGCGCGACGGTAACCAGGCCCTCGCCGAACCGATGGATTCCGCCCGCAAGCGCCGGTTCTTCGAACTGATGGTGGCCATGGGCTACAAGGAGATCGAGGTCGGCTACCCGTCGGCCTCACAGACCGACTTCGACTTCGTCCGGCTGTTGGCCGAATCCGACATCGCGCCGCCCGACGTGACCATTGTCGTGTTCACGCCGGCACGCCGCGATCTGATCGAGCGCACGGTCGAGTCGATCGCAGGCATCCGCAACGACGTCGTCATCCACATGTACACGGCCACCGCCCCGACGTGGCGTGACGTGGTGCTGGGCAAGGATCGCACTCAACTGCGGGAACTGATCCTGGCCGGCGGGCGTGACGTCCTGGAATTCGCCGGTGATCTGCCCAACGTCCGGTTCGAGTTCTCGCCCGAGGTATTCAACCTCACCGAGCCCGATTATGTGCTCGCTCTGTGCGACGCGATGACGGAGCTGTGGCAGGCCACGCCGCAGCGTCCCGTGATCCTGAATCTGCCTGCCACCGTCGAGGTCGCCACCCCCAATGTCTACGCCGACCAGATCGAGTACATGCACCGCAACGTGTCTCGCCGCGACAGCGTGATCCTGTCGGTGCATCCTCACAACGATCGGGGCACCGGGATCGCGTGCGCCGAGCTGGCTGTGTTGGCGGGTGCACAGCGCGTGGAGGGGTGCGTGTTCGGCAACGGTGAACGCACCGGGAACGTCGACATCGCGACCCTGGCGTTGAATCTGCATGCGCAGGGCGTGGATCCGATGATCGACTTCTCCGACATCGACGAGATCGCCAGAACCGTCGCGCACTGCACGCGGATGCCGATCCACGAACGCCATCCCTACGTCGGGGACCTGGTGCACACCGCGTTCTCCGGCACACACCAGGACGCGATCAAGAAGGGAATGGCCGAGCATCGCGAACGCGCTGCGGCAATGGGTCGCGAGGAACGTGAAGTCGATTGGCGCGTACCCTATTTGCCGATCGATCCGGCCGACATCGGGCGTAGTTACGACGCCGTGATCCGGGTGAATTCGCAGTCCGGCAAGGGCGGCATCGCCTATCTGCTGCTCACCGAGTTCGGAATGGACCTGCCCCGGCGGTTGCAGATCGACTTCGCGCGTCATGTGCAGGGGCACGCCGACGAGAGCGGCGCCGAGATCACGGCCGCTGAGCTGTTCGACCTGTTCGAGGCGACCTACCTGGAGTCCGGCGGTCCGGTCGAACTCAAGGATTGGCACACCGGTGGCGACGGCCCCGAGGCCGTCACCGAGCTGACCCTCGTCGCCGACGGCCGCACGGTGTCCAGCACGCACCGCGGGATCGGGCCGGTGGACGCGCTGACGGCCGCGCTGGCCGACATCGGACGGCCGATCGAAGTGCTCAGCCTGACGCAGCAGTCGATCGGCAGCACGGCGGTCACCTACCTGGAATACCGCTCCGACGGTGCCACCGGCTGGGCGTGCGGTCGCAGCGATTCGGTGCTCGCGGCGTCGATGGCCGCGGTGCTGCGCGCCGTCAACGCGCCTTGAGCACCTCCAGTGCCTTGTCGGCGTGGGTGTCCATGCTGATCTCGCTCGAGATCACCTCGAGGACGGTGCGGTCGGTGTCGATGACGAACGTGGTCCGCTTGACCGGCATGAGCTTGCCGAGCAGGCCACGCTTCACGCCGAACTGGCTGGCCACCTTGCCGTCGGCATCAGATAGCAACGGGTAATCGAAGCGCTGGATGTCGGCGAACTTGGCCTGCTTGGCGACCGGGTCGGTGCTGATGCCGACCCGGGTCGCGCCGGCGGCGGCGAACTCCGCGGCCAGATCTCGGAAGTGGCAGGCCTCTTTGGTGCATCCGGGCGTCATCGCCGCCGGATAGAAGAACAGCACGACGGGCCCGTCTGCGAGCAAACTTGTCAAGCTTCGGATTGTGCCGGTCTGATCCGGCAGTTCGAACTCGGCGACGGTGTCACCCGTTCTGATAGGTGTCATGGCCGCCCACGCTACGCCGTCTGGATGCCAGCACGGTGCCGGCGGTCTGGGAGGATTGAACCGTGCAAATCACCGCCAACGGGGCCGCCGGCTCGCTCGCAGTCACCACGTCCCGCGAGGACTTCCGGGCGCTGGCCGCTGAGCACCGGGTCGTGCCCGTCACCCGCAAGGTGCTCGCCGACAGCGAGACGCCGCTGTCGGCCTACCGCAAGCTTGCCGCCAACCGCCCCGGGACCTTCCTGCTGGAATCCGCGGAGAACGGCCGGTCGTGGTCGCGCTGGTCGTTCATCGGTGCCGGCGCGCCGTCGGCGTTGACCGTGCGCGATGATCAGGCGGTATGGCTGGGAACGGCGCCCCAGGGCGCACCCAGCGGCGGCGATCCGCTGCAGGCCCTCGCCGCGACGCTGGAGTTGTTGAAGACCGAGTCCATGGCGGGGCTGCCGCCGCTGTCGTCGGGACTCGTCGGATTCTTCGCCTACGACATGGTGCGCCGGTTGGAGCGGCTGCCGCAGCTCGCCGTCGACGATCTCGGGCTGCCGGACATGGTGCTGCTCCTCGCCACCGACATCGCCGCCGTCGACCACCACGAGGGCACCATCACCCTGATCGCCAACGCGGTCAACTGGAACGGCACCGACGAACGCGTCGACTGGGCCTACGACGATGCCGTCGCGCGTCTCGATGTGATGACCAAGGCGCTCGGCCAGCCACTGCCGTCGGCCGTCGCGACCTTCAGCCGCCCCGCGCCCGCGCATCGCGCCCAACGCACGGTCGAGGAGTACACCGCGATCGTGGAGAAGCTCGTCGGCGACATCGAGGCCGGGGAAGCGTTCCAGGTGGTGCCCTCGCAGCGGTTCGAGATGGATACCGCCGCCGACCCGCTCGACGTCTACCGGATGCTGCGGGTGAGCAACCCCAGCCCCTACATGTACCTGCTGAACGTGCCCGATGCCGATGGGGGACTGGACTTCTCGATTGTGGGCTCCAGCCCCGAGGCGCTCGTCACGGTCAAGGACGGGCGCGCCAGCACGCATCCGATCGCCGGGACCCGGTGGCGCGGGAGCGACGAGGAAGAAGACGTGCTGCTCGAAAAGGAGCTGCTGGCCGACGAGAAGGAACGCGCCGAGCACCTGATGCTCGTCGACTTGGGCCGCAACGACCTCGGCCGGGTGTGCCGGCCGGGCAGCGTGCGGGTCGAGGACTACAGCCACATCGAGCGCTACAGCCACGTCATGCACCTCGTGTCGACCGTGACCGGCGAGCTTGCCGAGGGCAAGACGGCGCTGGACGCGGTGACGGCGTGCTTCCCGGCCGGAACGCTGTCGGGTGCGCCGAAGGTCCGGGCGATGGAGCTCATCGAAGAGGTCGAGAAGACGCGCCGCGGGCTGTACGGCGGTGTGCTCGGCTACCTCGATTTCGCAGGCAACGCCGATTTCGCGATTGCGATCCGCACGGCGTTGATGCGCAACGGCACCGCCTATGTGCAGGCCGGCGGGGGAGTCGTGGCCGATTCCAACGGGCCGTACGAGTACACCGAGGCGTCCAACAAAGCCAAGGCGGTGCTGAACGCGATCGCCGCCGCCGACACCTTGGCCGAACCATGATGCGGATAGCGCAGGTCTTGCTCGTCGTCGCGGCCCTGGGGCTGTGGGTGGCCTCGCGCATGGATTGGGTGCAGGTGAGCTCGTTCGACGGGCTGGGGCAACCCAAGAGCACCGACCTCAACGGCGCGACCTGGTCGACGGCGTTGATCCCACTGGCCCTGCTGGTGCTGGCGGCCGCGGTCGCGGCACTGGCGGTGCGCGGGTGGGCGCTGCGCCTGCTCGCGGTCCTGGTGGCGGCCGCGAGCGCAGGCATGGGTTACCTCGCGATCAGCCTGTGGGTGATCAAGGACGTCGCGGTGCGCGCCGCTGACCTGGCGTTCGTGCCCGTCGCGCAGCTGACCGGGACACAGCGGTACTACGGCGGCGCGGTCATCACGCTGGTCGCGGCGGTGTGCGCGCTCGCGGGTGCGGTGCTGCTCATGCGGTCGGCGAAGGTCGCGCAGCGCCGGGTGTCGACGCGCTACGCCGCGCCCGCCGCCCGCCGGGCCGCGACCCGGCAGGATTCCGACGAACCGCTGTCGGAGCGAATGATCTGGGATGCACTGGACGAAGGTCGCGATCCGACCGGCGACCAGACCGATACGGACAACAAGGGTCGGTGACAGATGAAGGTGCGGCGGCGGTTACCCTTCGAGGGAGGTCAACCGGGATCGTCCCGGTCACACCGGAAAGGAATCGACGGGCGATGAGTTCGGCCACAGTGCTCGACTCCATCATCGAAGGAGTCCGTGCCGATGTTGCCGCCCGCGAGGCCGTGACAAGCCTTGCCGAGATCAAGGAGCGGGCGAAAGCCGCACCGGCACCGTTGAACGTGATGGCCGCGTTGCGCGAGCCGGGCATCGGTGTCATCGCCGAGGTCAAGCGGGCAAGCCCGTCGCGCGGCGAGCTGGCGAACATCGCCGATCCGGCCGAGCTCGCGCAGGCCTACCAGGACGGTGGCGCACGGGTCATCAGCGTGTTGACCGAACAGCGGCGGTTCAACGGCTCACTCGACGACCTCGACGCCGTACGCGCAGCGGTGTCAATTCCGGTGCTGCGCAAGGACTTCATCGTCAAGCCGTATCAGATTCACGAGGCCCGCGCGCACGGCGCCGACATGCTGTTGCTGATCGTGGCGGCGCTGGACCAGTCGGTGCTCGAATCGCTGCTGGAGCGTACCGAGTCGCTCGGGATGACCGCTCTTGTCGAGGTGCACACCGAAGAGGAGGCGGACCGGGCGTTGCAGGCCGGTGCCACCGTCATCGGGGTCAACGCGCGCGACCTCAAGACGCTCGAGGTCGACCGCGATTGCTTCGCACGCATCGCGCCCGGCCTTCCGAGCAACGTCATCCGAATCGCCGAGTCCGGCGTTCGCGGCACCGCCGACCTGTTGGCCTACGCCGGCGCGGGTGCCGATGCCGTGCTCGTCGGCGAAGGTTTGGTGACCAGCGGGGATCCCCGCAGCGCGGTCGCCGATCTGGTCACCGCCGGCACTCACCCGTCCTGCCCGAAACCGGCTCGCTAATCGGCCATGAGCCGCTTGCACGAAGAGACAAACTGATGGCGGATCTCGCCGGCCCTGAACTTCCGCGCTCGAGCGCTGGGGTGGCCGAACGCACTGTCCACGATCCCGACAACCGCGGGCATTTCGGTTCGTATGGCGGCCGACTCGTTCCCGAGGCGCTGATGGCCGTGATCGAAGAAGTCACCGCGGCCTACGAGAAGGCCCGGGGCGACCAGGCTTTCCTCGATGAGCTCGATCGGCTGCAGCGCCACTACAGCGGCCGCCCGTCGCCGCTGTACGAGGCCACCCGGCTGTCCGAGCACGCCGGCGGTGCACGTCTCTTCCTCAAGCGGGAAGACTTGAACCACACCGGATCTCACAAGATCAACAACGTGCTGGGTCAAGCACTGCTGGCCAAGCAGATGGGCAAGACACGCGTCATCGCCGAGACCGGGGCCGGCCAGCACGGGGTGGCCACCGCGACGGCCTGCGCGCTGCTCGGGCTCGAGTGCGTGATCTACATGGGCGCAGTCGACACCGCGCGCCAGGCGCTCAACGTCGCCAGGATGCGTCTGCTCGGCGCAACCGTGGTCGCGGTGCAGGCCGGGTCGAAGACCCTCAAGGACGCCATCAACGAAGCGTTCCGGGACTGGGTGACCAACGCCGACGAGACCTACTACTGCTTCGGCACCGCGGCCGGGCCGCATCCGTTCCCGCTCATGGTGCGTGACTTCCAGCGGGTCATCGGGCTTGAGGTGCGGGCGCAGATCCAGGAGCAGGCCGGCCGGCTTCCCGATGCCGTCACCGCGTGCGTCGGCGGTGGTTCCAACGCGATCGGTGTGTTCCACGCGTTCATCGACGACCCAGGCGTACGGCTGATCGGCTACGAGGCCGCCGGCGACGGCGTCGAAACCGGCCGCCACGCCGCAACTTTCACCGGTGGGACACCCGGCGCGTTCCAGGGATCGTTCTCCTATCTCCTCCAGGACGAGGACGGCCAGACCATCGAATCGCACTCGATCTCGGCCGGTCTCGACTATCCCGGAGTCGGACCCGAGCACGCCTATCTCAAGGACATCGGACGGGCCGAGTACCGGCCCGTCACCGATTCCGAGGCGATGGACGCCTTCTCGTTGCTGTGCCGGACCGAGGGAATCATCCCGGCCATCGAATCGGCGCACGCGCTGGGCGGCGCTCTCAAGCTGGGGCAGGAACTGGGCTCTGGAGCGGTCATCGTGGTGAACCTGTCCGGGCGCGGGGACAAGGACGTCGAAACGGCGGCCAAGTGGTTCGGCTTGCTCGACGAAGGGGAGTCCTGATGAGCCGGCTGGCCGAACTGTTCGACACCTGCCGCGCGGAGGGCCGCGCCGCCCTGATCGGCTATCTGCCCACCGGGTTCCCCGATGTGCCGACCTCGATCGCGGCGATGACCACGATGGTCGAATCCGGTTGCGACCTGGTCGAAGTCGGCGTGCCCTACTCCGATCCCGGCATGGACGGGCCGACGATCGCCGCAGCCACCGAAGCCGCACTGGCCGGCGGTGTCCGGGTGCGCGACACGCTGGCCGCGGTTGAGGCGATCAGCAACGCCGGCGGTCGCGCGGTCGTGATGACCTACTGGAATCCCGTGCTACGCAAGGGAGTTGACACCTTCGCCCGCGACCTGGCCGCGGCAGGCGGCTACGGGTTGATCACCCCGGACCTCATCCCGGAGGAAGCCGACGAGTGGTTCGCGGCCTCCGAGGCGCACAAACTGGACCGCATCTTCCTGGTTGCGCCGTCCTCGACCCCGGAACGGCTCGCCGCCACGGTGCAGGCGTCCCGCGGATTCGTCTACGCCGCATCGACGATGGGCGTCACCGGTGCGCGTGACGCGGTGTCGTCGGCCGCCCCCGAGCTGGTGCGCCGGGTGCGCGAGGTGTCCGACATCCCGGTCGGCGTCGGGCTCGGGGTGCGCTCCGGTGCGCAGGCCGCCCAGATCGGTTCCTACGCCGACGGCGTGATCGTCGGATCCGCCCTCGTCTCGGCATTACAGAGCGGACTCGATTCCGTCCGCGCACTGACCGAGGAACTGGCCAACGGTGTTCGGCAAAGGATTTCGGCTTGACCACAACCGTGCTCGCATACTTGCCCAGCCCCGCACAGGGTGTGTGGCATCTGGGGCCGGTGCCGATCCGCGCGTACGCGCTCTGCATCATCATCGGCATCGTCGCGGCGTTGATCATCGGCGACCGACGCTGGCAGGCCCGCGGCGGCGAACCAGGCGTCATCTACGACATCGCGTTGTGGGCAGTGCCGTTCGGCTTGATCGGCGGCCGGCTCTATCACGTCCTGACCGACTGGAACACCTATTTCGGCCCCACCGGCAAGGGTCTCGGGGCGGCCTTCCAGGTGTGGGAAGGCGGCCTGGGAATCTGGGGCGCGGTGGCGCTGGGTGCCCTGGGCGCCTGGATCGCCTGCCGTTTGCGCGGAATTCCGTTGCCCGCGTTCGGGGACGCGATCGCGCCCGGCATCATCCTGGCCCAGGCGATCGGCCGGCTCGGCAACTATTTCAACCAAGAATTGTTCGGCCGGCCCACGACATTGCCGTGGGGGCTGGAGATCTACGAACGGCTCAACGCCGCCGGGGTCCGTGATGAGCTCAACGGCGTCTCCACCGGCCAGGTCGTCGCCGTGGTCCACCCCACGTTCCTGTACGAACTCCTGTGGAACGTCCTGATTTTCGCCCTGTTGATCTGGGCGGACCGGAAGTTCAACCTCGGCCACGGCCGGTTGTTCGCGCTCTATGTCGCCGGGTACTGCGTCGGCCGGTTCTGGATCGAGTTGATGCGCAGCGACTTCGCGACCGAATTCGCCGGTATCCGGGTCAACACGTTCACGTCGACGTTCGTGTTCATCGGCGCAGTCGTCTACATCATGCTTGCTCCCAAAGGCCGTGAAGAGCCGGCCACCCTGCGCGGCAAGCGCGCCGAGGCCGAGGAATCACCGGTCGACGAGGTCGGCAAGGAATTCGTCACCGCCGCCGCGACGACCGGTGTGGTGGCAGCGGCAGCCGTCGTCGGGAAGAGTGAGGCCGAGGACGCCGCAGCAGTCGGCGACACCGATGCCGACCATATGCACACGGACGAAGTCGTCACGGACGACAGCGTCGACGCCGCGGCGGCAGTCGAGCTCAAGGCCGTCGCCCCCGAGCCCGACCACGAGGATTCAGTCGAGCAACTCGATGAGGACGAGGTCACTGAAGGTGACGCTCTCGAGTCCGACGCGGCTGAGGCGACCGAACTGGACACCGAAGGTGCCCCCGCCAAACCCGAAGCGGAAGAAGAGGACGAAGGAGAGCCTGACTCCGACGAGACGGACGCGACCGAGCCGCCTTCCGAGGGCGACGAAGAACTCAGCGAGGACGGCGAGCCGGAGGTCGAGGGCGCGCCCATTCCAACCGAAGCAGAAGACGAGTCCGCTGAGATCGCCGAGTCCGACACCGAGGCCGACGAGTCCGCACTCGACACCGAGGGCGCACCCGCCGAGCCCGAGGCGGAGGCCGAGGCCGCCGCGTCGCAGGAGTCCGACGTAGAACCCGACGCCGAGGCGACCGAACTCGATACCGAGGACGCAACCGCCGAGCCCGAGGCGGAGGACGAGGCGCCTGAGGCGGCTGAGGCGGCTGAGGCGGCTGAGTCTGTTGAGCCTGATGGTGAGGCCGAGGTTTCCGACGTCGTCGCGGAGTCGTCCACCGAGACCGAAGACGAAGAGCGGACCGACGAGGACGAGGCTGAGGCTGACACTGAGGCACCTGCCGACGGCGAAGCGGAGGGCGAGGCCGCCGCTGACGAGGCCGGCGAGCCCGCAGACGTCACCGAAACCGTCGACGAGCCCGAGCTGACCGAGCCGGAAGACGAAGAGCGGACCGACGAGGACGAGGCTGAGGCCGACACCGAGACACCTGCCGACGGTGAAGCGGAAGACGAGGTCGCCGCTGACGAGGCCGGCGAGCCCGCAGACGTCACCGAAACCGTCGACGAGCCCGAGCAGACCGAGCCGGAAGACGAAGAGCAGGCCGCCGAGGCCGAGGCTGAGCCCACTGAGCCGGCCGCCGAAGCGGCTACATCAGACGAGGTTGAAGCCGAAACCCCCGTCGCGCAGCCTGCTTCCACCGAGGACGTCGCAGCGCCCGAGCAGGTCCAGCCGGAGGGCGGGCGTTTTCGTCGGTGGTTGCGCCGCAACCGATAACGCCCGACGCTCTGGCATGCTGGCAATATGACCGATCCAACGCAGCCCGGTGGCACCGCTGACGGCGCATCGTCGCCGCCTCCATATCCTCCGCCTGCGGGTTACCCGCCGCCGCCACCTCCGGGGTATCAACCACCTCCGGCCGGCTATGCGCCCGGTTTCGGCGACCCCATCGCCCCGTATGGCCGCCATCCCATCACCGGCGAGCCGTACTCCGACAAGTCGAAAGTCACCGCCGGCGTCCTTCAGTTGATCGGGCTGATCGGGTTCGTCGGCTTCGGCCGGATCTATCTCGGCCAGACCGGGTTGGGTATCGCCCAATTGCTGGTCGGCCTGGTCACCTGCGGGATCGGTGCATTCATCTGGGGCATCGTCGACGCGATCCTCATCCTGACCGACAAGGTCCGCGATCCGCAGGGGCGTCCGCTTCGCGATGGAACCTAGTAGCGCCTTCGGGACGAAGTCCGCGCGCTACGGCGCGCTGGGCGCGGGCGCGGTACTCGTCGGAGGGCTCGCCTATATCGGTCTGGGCGATCCCCATCGTCCGGGTTTTCTCTTTCCGCCGTGCCCGTTCAAGGCGCTCACCGGGTGGGACTGTCCGGCCTGTGGCGGCCTGCGGATGACGCACGACCTGCTGCACGGCGACATCGGCGCGGCAGTGGTCGACAACGTGTTCTTGCTGGTCGGGCTGCCGTTGTTGGCGGTATGGATCGCGGCGCGATGGCGCATGGGCCGCAGGCCGTTCCCCGCTCCGGCTGTGGTGGTTCTGGTGCTCGCGATCGTCGCCTGGACCGTCGTGCGAAACGTTCCGGGGTTCCCGTTGGTGCCGACTGTGATTGCGGAGTAGTCGCCGACCTGCGCTGATACACTAGAAATTCGGGCCGGTGCAGTCCCGGGACCAGGAAGTTCCAGACTGCGGAGGTGCGAGCCAGTGCTCTTCTCGGCATTGCCAGACGCGCAGGGTCTCTACGACCCTCACAACGAAGCCGACTCTTGCGGCGTTGCCATGATCACCGATATTCAAGGCCGCCGCTCCCACGGCATCGTGTCCGACGGGTTGATCGCACTCGAACATCTCGAGCACCGCGGCGCGGCCGGAGCCGAACCGAACAGCGGCGACGGCGCCGGAATTCTCATCCAGTTGCCGGTCGAGTTGCTGCGCGAGACCGTCGATTTCGAGCTGCCGCAACCGGCCGCCGACGGCGACAACACGTTCGCCGCCGGTATCTGTTTTCTGCCGCAGGACCCGGTCGCGCGCAACGTGGCCCGCGATCGGATCGAGGCCATTGCCGCCGAGGAAGGCCTGGAGGTACTGGGCTGGCGGGCACTGCCGGTGGACCCGGACGGTGCCGGCATCGGGACGACGGCGCTCGGCTGTATGCCGTACATGGCGCAGTTGTTCGTCGCCGGCCCCGAGGTCGCGGGCAGCCGGCCGGGTGGCATCGAACTGGACCGCCGCGTCTACCCGTTACGCAAGCGGGCCGAACAGTCCGACGTGTACTTCCCGTCGCTGTCGAGCCGCACCATCGTCTACAAGGGCATGTTGACGACCCTGCAACTGCCCCAATACTTTCCGGATCTTCGTGACGAGCGGTGCCAGAGCGCCATCGCCATCGTCCACAGCCGCTTCTCGACCAACACGTTCCCGTCGTGGCCGCTGGCCCACCCGTTCCGGTTCGTCGCCCACAACGGTGAGATCAACACCGTGCGCGGCAATCGCAACCGCATGCATGCCCGCGAGGCCATGCTGGCAAGCGCGCGGATCCCGGGCGATCTGAGCCGCCTGTCGCCGATTTGCACGCCGGACGCGTCCGATTCGGCGTCCTTCGACGAGGTTCTGGAGCTGCTTCATCTCGGCGGCCGCAGCCTGCCGCACGCGGTGCTCATGATGATCCCCGAAGCGTGGGAGAACAACACCACGATGGATCCGGCCGAGCGCGCGTTCTGGCAGTACCACGCGTCGTTGATGGAACCGTGGGACGGGCCCGCCTGTGTCACGTTCACCGACGGAACCGTCGTCGGAGCGGTGTTGGACCGCAACGGTTTACGGCCCGGACGATGGTGGCGCACGGTCGACGACAAGGTCATCCTCGCCAGCGAGAGTGGTGTGCTCGACGTGCCGTCCGGCGAGATCGTCGCCAAGGGCCGGTTGCAGCCCGGCAAGATGTTCCTGGTCGACACCGCGGAAGGTCGCATCGTCTCCGATGACGAGATCAAAGAGCGGCTGTCGTCGGCCGAACCCTACGGGGAGTGGTTGCACGCCGGGCTGCTGGACCTCAAAACCCTGCCCGACCGGGCCAGGGTCCAGCCCAACCACGAATCCGTCGTGCGACGTCAGATCGCGTTCGGCTATACCGAAGAAGAACTGCGGATACTGCTGACCCCCATGGCCGCATCGGGCGGCGAACCGCTCGGTTCGATGGGCACCGACACGCCGACCGCGGTGTTGTCATCACGGTCGCGGCTGCTCTACGACTACTTCGTCGAACTGTTCGCACAGGTGACCAATCCGCCCCTCGACGCCATTCGCGAAGAGGTCGTCACCTCGATGGCGCGCGTGATGGGGCCCGAGGAGAATCTGCTGGAGCCCACGGCCGCTTCGTGTCGGCAGATCGTGCTGCGGTGGCCGGTGCTCGACAACGACGAACTCGGCAAGATCGTCCACATCAACGATGACGGTGAACACCCCGGCCTGCGGACCACCGTGCTGCGTGCGCTTTACGACGTCGAGCGCGGCGGGGAGGGACTGGCCGAGGCGTTGGAGGACCTGCGACTGCGGGCCTGTGAAGCGATCGCCAAAGGTGCTCGCACACTGGTGATCTCCGACCGGGATTCCGATCACACCCGCGCGCCGATTCCGTCGCTGTTGGCCGTCTCTGCCGTGCATCATCACTTGGTGCGCACCAAGGAACGCACCAAGGTGGCGCTGGTGGTGGAGAGCGGGGACGCCCGCGAGGTGCACCACATCGCGATGCTCATCGGATTCGGTGCGGCCGCGGTCAACCCGTACCTGGCATTCGAGTCGATCGAGGACCTCATCCGTGAGGGCGAGCTCACCGGGATCGAATCGGCCACCGCGGTGCGCAATTACGTCAAGGCGCTCGGCAAGGGCGTGGTCAAGGTAATGAGCAAGATGGGCATCTCCACGGTCGCCTCCTACACCGGCGCCCAGGTGTTCGAGGCGATCGGCCTGGACCGCGAGGTCGTCAGCGAGTACTTCGCGGGCACGACGAGCCAACTCGGCGGTGTCGGGCTGGATGTCCTCGCCGAGGAGGTCAAGCTCCGGCATCGGCGCGCCTACCCGGAGAACCCGACCGAACGCGTGCACCGCAGGCTCGAGGTCGGCGGCGAGTACGCGTTCCGGCGCGAAGGTGAGCTTCATCTGTTCACCCCGGAAGTGGTTTTCCTGCTGCAACATTCGACCCGTACCGGGCGTCACGACGTCTTCGCCCAGTACTCAGAGGAGGTCGATCGGCTGGCTCGCGAGGGCGGGGCGCTGCGCGGCCTGTTCGAATTCAAGAAGGGGCTGCGCCCACCGGTCCCACTCGACGAGGTGGAGCCGGTCGAGTCGATAGTCACGCGGTTCAACACGGGAGCCATGAGCTACGGCTCGATCTCGGCCGAAGCCCACGAGACCATGGCCATCGCCATGAACAATCTCGGCGGGCGGTCCAACAGCGGTGAGGGCGGCGAAGACGTCGACCGGCTCTACGATCCGCGCCGCCGCAGCGCCGTCAAGCAGGTGGCGTCGGGACGTTTCGGCGTCACCAGCGATTACCTCGTCAACGCCACCGACATCCAGATCAAGATGGCCCAGGGCGCCAAGCCCGGCGAAGGCGGCCAGCTTCCCGGCTACAAGGTGTATCCCAACATCGCCAAGACCCGGCATTCGACGCCGGGGGTGGGCCTCATCTCGCCGCCGCCGCATCACGACATCTACTCGATCGAGGATCTGGCCCAGCTGATCCACGATTTGAAGAACGCCAACGCCGACGCGCGCATCCACGTCAAGCTTGTCAGCAGCGTTGGCGTCGGAACGGTGGCGGCGGGGGTCTCCAAGGCGCACGCCGACGTGGTGCTCATCTCCGGGTACGACGGGGGCACCGGTGCGGCGCCGCTGACATCGCTCAAGCACGCCGGAGCGCCGTGGGAGATCGGCCTGGCCGACACCCAGCAGACGTTGGTACTCAACGGTTTACGGGACCGCATCACCGTGCAGTGCGACGGCGGCATGCGGACCGCACGCGACGTGATCGTGGCGACGCTGCTCGGCGCGGAGGAATTCGGCTTCGCCACCGCGCCTCTTGTCGTCTCGGGCTGCATCATGATGCGCGTCTGCCATCTGGATACCTGCCCGGTCGGCGTTGCCACGCAGAATCCCGAACTGCGCGCCCGGTTCAACGGAAAGCCGGAGTTCGTGGAGAACTTCTTCACGTTCATCGCCGAGGACATCCGGCGCTACCTCGCCGAGCTCGGTTTCCGCAGCATCGACGAGGCCGTCGGGCATGCCGAGGTCCTCGATACGGCACCGGGCGTGGCGCATTGGAAGAGCCGCGGGCTCGACCTCAGCCCGATCTTTGCGATGCCCACCGATGCGCACGGCGGCAAGCTCACCCAGCGCCGCCGGCTTCGCGCGCAGGACCACGGTCTCGAGCAGGCGCTGGACCGCACTCTGATCCAGCTCGCCGAAGGTGCCCTCGAGGATGCGCATCCGGTTCGCCTGGAATTGCCGGTCCGCAATGTCAACCGCACGGTCGGCACACTGCTGGGCTCTGAGGTCACGCGCCGCTACGGCGCGGCAGGCTTGCCGGACAACACGATTCACATCACCCTGACCGGATCTGCCGGGCAGTCGATCGGGGCGTTTCTGCCGCCCGGGGTCACCATCGAGCTGATCGGCGACGCCAACGACTATGTCGGCAAGGGGCTTTCCGGTGGGCGCGTGATCGTGCGCCCACCCGACGACGTGCTGTTCTTGCCAGAGGACAACGTCATCGCGGGCAACACCTTGCTCTACGGCGCGACGTCGGGGGAGGTGTTCCTGCGCGGCCGCGTCGGGGAACGGTTCTGCGCGCGGAACTCCGGGGCGCTGGCCGTCGTCGAGGGCGTCGGTGACCACGCGTGTGAGTACATGACCGGCGGTCGCGTCGTCATCCTCGGCAAGACCGGGCGCAACATGGCGGCCGGTATGTCGGGTGGCATCGCCTACGTGCTCGGGCTGGATCCGGCGCGGGTCAACCCCGAAATGGTGCAACTGCAGCGGCTGGAGCCAGAGGACCTGGCCTGGCTGCACGACGTCGTCGCCAGACACGCTCAGCACACGGGCAGCACCCTGGCCACCTCGATCCTGTCCGACTGGCCAAGGCGCAGTGCCCAATTCACGAAAGTCATGCCCACCGACTACCAGCGCGTGCTTCAGGCCACCCGGATGGCCAAGGCTGAGGGACGCGACGTAGACAGCGCGATCATGGAGGCCAGCCGTGGCTGATCCGACCGGATTCCTGCGAGTACCCAAGATCGAGGCCGCCAAGCGTCCGGTCGACGAACGCGTCGGCGACTGGCGCGAGGTGTACGAGCGCCAGGACCCACACGAACGTGCCGGGGAGGTGTCGCAGCAGGCGCGCCGATGCATGGACTGCGGAATCCCGTTCTGTCACTCGGGGAGTGCGGGCTGTCCGCTGGGCAACCTGATTCCGGAGTGGAACGACCTGGTGCGCCGGGGACGGTGGGACGCGGCCAGCGATCGCCTGCACGCCACCAACAACTTCCCGGAGTTCACCGGACGGCTGTGTCCGGCGCCGTGTGAGGCGGCCTGTGTGCTGTCGATCGCTGAGGAACAGACCGGCGGCAGCGTGACGATCAAACGCATCGAACAGACCATCGCCGACCAAGCCTGGATGGACGGCACCGTGGAACCGCAACCCGCCGCGATCTCGACGGGGAAGAGCGTCGCGGTGGTGGGATCGGGCCCCGCGGGTCTGGCTGCGGCCCAGCAACTTACGCGTGCGGGTCATGACGTCACGGTCTATGAGCGCGATGACCGGCTCGGCGGCCTGCTGCGCTACGGCATCCCGGAGTACAAACTCGAGAAGTCGGTCCTCAACCAGCGGTTGGCTCAGATGAGGGCGGAGGGCACCCGGTTCGTCACCGAGTGCGAGGTCGGCGTCGACGTGACCGTCGAACAGTTGCGAAACCGCCACCAGGCGGTCGTGCTCGCCGTCGGTGCGTTGCGGGGCCGCGACAACGACGTGCCCGGACGCGAACTCGACGGGGTGCACCTGGCCATGGAGCACCTCGTGCCTGCCAACCGGGAGTGCGAAGGCGATGGCGCCTCACCCATTTCCGCTGCGGGCAAGCATGTGGTGATCATCGGCGGCGGCGACACCGGCGCCGACTGCCTCGGAACCGCCCACCGTCAGGGTGCGGCCTCGGTCACACAGTTGGACTACAACCCCGAACCGCCAGAGGCCCGTGACGAGACACTCAGCCCATGGCCGACCTGGCCGCTGGTGCTCCGGACATCCCCGGCTCACGCGGAGGGCGGCGCGCGGCATTTCGAGGTCGCCGTGCAACGGTTCCTCGGCGACGAGAAGGGCCACGTGCGGGCCGTTGAGATCGCCGAGGTGCGGGTCACGCGCGACGCCGACGGCCGCAGGCAGATCACGCCCGTGGGGGATTCACTGCAGATACCGTGCGATCTCGCGCTGCTCGCGATCGGTTTCGAAGGTGTCGAACACATGGCGCTGATCGATGACCTGGGACTCACGCTCAACCGGCGGGGGGCGTTGAGCTGCGGGTCGGACTGGCAGACCGACGCGCCGGGGGTGTTCGTCTGCGGGGACGCGCACCGCGGAGCGTCACTGGTGGTGTGGGCGATCGCCGAAGGGCGCAGCGCGGCGCACGCGGTCGACGCCTACCTCATGGGCGAGTCCGACCTGCCGTCACCCGTGCGTCCCGGAGCCCTCCCGCTGTCCGTCGTCTGAATCGATCAACGACTATGCTCAGGAGACGTGAGCAGACGCGGAAAGATCGTTTGTACGCTTGGCCCGGCCACCGGCACTGACGAGACCGTCAGTGCCCTGGTCGAAGCCGGGATGGACGTCGCACGGCTGAACTTCAGCCACGGCGACTACACCGACCACGAGGCCGCCTACAAGCGGGTTCGGGCGGCCTCGGACGCCACCGGTCATGCGGTGGGCATCCTGGCCGACCTGCAGGGACCGAAGATCCGGCTGGGCCGATTCAAGGACGGCCCGACGTACTGGGCGACCGGTGAGACCGTGCGCATCACCGTCGACGACTGTGAGGGAACGCACGACCGGGTGTCGACGACCTACAAGCACCTCGCGGCCGACGCCGCGAAGGGTGACCGGCTGCTCGTCGACGACGGCAAGGTCGGCCTCGTCGTCGACCAGATCGACGGCAACGACGTGGTCTGCACCGTCACCGAGGGCGGTCCGGTCAGCAACAACAAGGGGTTGTCGCTGCCGGGCATGAACGTCTCGGTCCCCGCGCTGTCCGAGAAGGACATCGACGACCTCGAGTTCGCGCTGCGGCTGGGCGTCGACCTGATCGCGTTGTCGTTCGTGCGTTCGCCCGCCGACATCGAGCTCGTCCACGAGGTGATGGACCGCGTCGGCCGGCGCGTACCGGTGATCGCGAAGCTCGAGAAACCCGAGGCCGTCGAGAACCTCGAGGCGATCGTGCTGGCCTTCGACGCCGTCATGGTCGCCCGCGGTGACCTGGGCGTCGAGCTGCCGCTGGAGGAGGTGCCGCTCGTGCAGAAGCGGGCCATCCAGATGGCGAGGGAGAACGCCAAGCCGGTCATCGTCGCGACGCAGATGCTGGAGTCGATGCTGGAGAACTCCCGGCCGACCCGCGCGGAGGCCTCCGACGTCGCCAACGCCGTGCTCGACGGCGCCGACGCCGTGATGCTGTCCGGCGAGACCTCGGTGGGCAAGTACCCGCTGGAGGCCGTCAGGACGATGGCCCGCATCATCAAAGCGGTCGAAGCTAACTCCGTGGTGGTGCCGCCGCTGACCCACGTCCCGCGCACCAAGCGCGGCGTGATCTCCTATGCGGCCCGCGACATCGGCGAACGGCTCGACGCCAAGGCGCTCGTCGCGTTCACCCAGTCCGGCGACACCGTGCGCCGGCTCGCGCGCCTGCACACCCCGCTGCCGGTGCTGGCGTTCACCGCACTGCCGGAGGTTCGCAGCCAGCTCGCGCTGACGTGGGGCACTGAGACGTTCATCGTGCCGCAGATGAAAAGCACCGACGACATGATCCGGCAGGTCGACAAGTCGCTTCTGGACCTCGGTCGGTACAAGCGCGGTGAGCTGGTGGTCATCGTCGCGGGTGCGCCTCCTGGCACAGTAGGCTCCACGAATCTGATCCATGTGCACCGCATCGGGGAGGACGACGTCTAGCGCTGCGGCAAGGGGCGCACGAAAAGGAGCTCAGTGTCACACTCGGATTTCGCGGAGCTGCTGGCGGTTCTCGATCTCAATCGCATCGACGACAACCTGTTCATCGGCTCGCATCCGAGTAAGAACCCGGTGCGCACCTTCGGCGGCCAGATGACGGCGCAGGCGTATGTCGCGGGCAGCCGGTCGCTTGACCACAAGCTGGCCCCGAGCGCGTTGTCCGCGCATTTCATCGCAGGGGGCGACCCCGAGAAGGATCTGGAGTTCCACGTCGTCCGGTTGCGAGACGAACGTCGTTTCGCCAACCGGCGCGTGGACGTCATGCAGGACGGACAGCTGCTGACCACCGTGATGTTGTCGTACATGAACGGTGGCCGCGGGCTGGAGCACAGCGTCCCCGCGCCGGACGTGCCGCATCCGGACACCCTGCCCAAGATCGACGAACTGCTGCGCGGCTATGAGAAGACCGTGCCGTTGTTCGTCGAGGCGCTGCGTCCGATCGAATGGCGCTACACCAACGATCCGGCGTGGGTGATGCGCGACAAGGGCGGCAAGCTCGACCACAACCGCGTGTGGCTCAAGACCGAGGGCTCCATGCCCGACGACCCCGTGCTGCACGCGGCCGCGCTGGTGTACTCGTCGGACACCACCGTGCTCGATTCCATCATCACCACCCACGGCCTGTCGTGGGGTTTCGACCGGATCTTCGCGGTGACGATGAACCACTCGGTGTGGTTTCACCGCCCGATCCGATTCGACGAGTGGGTGCTGTACTCGACCGCGTCGCCGGTCGCCGCCGAATCCCGCGGGCTCGGTACGGGGCACTTCTTCGACATATCGGGCGCGCTGTTGGCGACCGTCGTCCAGGAAGGCATCGTCAAGTACTTCCCGGGCGCGAAGTAGCGGCGCTCAGCGCGTAGGCGTCGGGGTGACGCCGAACTCGTCCTCGAGACGATCCTGGAAGGTCTCTTCGCAGCGCTGCTGGGCGGCCTGGTCGTTACCGGCTTCCTGCATGCAGCTGAGGTAGTCCCGGCCGCCGATGTCTTCGAACCAGCGCCCGCCGAGACTCGCCCAGATTCCGATGAACACGAGTGACAGCACGACGGCGATGGCGCCCAGCACGATTCCGGTGATCGCCACGCCACCGTTGGTGGCCTCGCCGCGCTTGGCGCGGCCATGCCCGATGAATCCGAGCACCACCGCGATCGCACCGAGCACCACTCCGCCGACCACCGACCACACGAGGACCAGCCCGATGATCGCGGTGACCAATGCCGCGATGCCCAACCCGTTGCTGGGCCCCGTCGAGGGCCGGTACGGCTGCTGCGGCGGATACGCACCGTACGGCGGTGCAGGCGGATAGCCACCGGGATAGGCGCCGTAGGGGTACTGCGGAGACGGCGGCGGAGGTGGCGGGGGTGGCGTGGG